>NZ_GL985606.1:0-30618 GCF_000220835.1 Actinomyces sp. oral taxon 448 str. F0400
GATCCGAGACACACATGGAACGCAGATCCTAGATCCTGACAGCGAGTTCGCACTCGTGCGAGTCCCGCGGAGTCCCATTGAATCCCGGTGCTGCCCTGTCGTCAAGCGAAACCATCTGGCAACGGCAGCGAGGAGTATATTAACCACCGACATCCCGCGGACGTCAACGTCGCATTGAGTGGCAATCGTCACCGTCGGAGTCCGTTCCAACGAAAAATGACCACCACTCAACGGCGGCGGCCACTGACCAGTGGAGCTAGGGGGATTCGAACCCCCGACCTTCTCATTGCGAACGAGACGCGCTACCAACTGCGCCATAGCCCCGAAGACCAAGTCAAGCGTAGCACTCGCGCGCCCCGCGCACGCAACCCGACGGTTCGTGAGTCGCGGCACCGCGACACCACGCACCCTTCGCCCTGGCCCCCTGCAGAGCGCCTCCGGCGCCTGTCTCCCCAGCCTCTCCTTACTCCCTAGGCCCCCGCAGCGGTGCGGCGCTTCTCCAGCACCGCATCGAGGTCGATGGGGTGGAATTCGATCTCCTCCCTCTCCACGCCCTCGGTGGGCAGGCTCCGCACGTTGCGCGGCCGGGAGGGCACCGGCGCCGAGGGGTGGGTCTCCTGCTCCAGCTCGTCGTAGGAGCGTCGCGGCGCACGGGCCGCGAGCGTGTACGTGGGCGCCGGCACGTGGACCGGCCGCCATCCCTGCGGAGGTGTGGCCGGCGCCGTCGCCTCCCGCTCGGACGCAGTCGATCCGCCGGCCGCCGGCCGGTCGTGCGACGGCGATGACGCTCCGGCATCGCTCTCGACCTCCACCTCGGTGACAGGCCAGGCCACCGTCATGAGGGAGTGCTGGACGGTCTCATCCCGCATCCTTCGACCGCTGCGGTTCTCCCGACCGGCCGGACGGTGCGCCGCGGCCGCCGAACTCTCCTCGATCGGCTCGGACGCCCGCCCGTCATCGGACTCCTCGCCCCCCTCGCCGGCCGCATGCGCACCGTCGACGGAGGAGACCGGACCAGCGGCCTCGGCCGCGGAGGCGGCGGCCCGCGCACGGCGCTCGACCGACTCCCCCGCCGGTGACGCCGTTTCGTCCGCACCGACGGCGGCCATCGGTGCGGATCTCCGCCTCCCCCGCTCGTCCACGGCATTCGACGCGGCCTCCTGCACGGCCTCGACGGCCTCGGACCCCGACGTCGTCCTCGCGGCGGGCGCAGCATTCGAAGCGGCGGCCGCGCGCCACCCGGCGGCCCCCGCGGGCTCGGCGCTCCACGGCGCAGCCCCCCTCGTCTCCCTCCGCACGGCCCACGGTGCCGCCCCGTCCGTCTCCGCCTCCGCGGAACCGGGCACGGCCGGCCGCTCGCCGGTCAGATCGGTCAGCTCGCGTTCAAGATCGGTGATCCGCTGCCGCTCGCGCCGGTCGAGCGCGACCGACTCGCGGGCGGCCCGACGACCGGCCCCCATCGAGACGCACAGGAGGAACGCGGGGACCGCGACGATCAACCACGGCAGGGTCGTCAGACGGCATACGGCGACGGTCCCGAGCAGGACACCCGTCAGGATGCCGGCGACACGGGCGCGGTGGGAGGCGGCGACACGGCGACGCTCGCGCGCCTCCCCGTGGGCTCGTCGGGCGCGGGTCAGCTCGCGTTCGGTGCGCAGCGCTCGCACGTTCCTGACTGCGGGCCTGTTCATCGCCTTGACCTCCGGTCGCCGTCGAAAGATCTGCGCGTGCCCACTGCTGCTGCAGGCCTCATCGGAGGTGAGGGCGTCGCCCGTGGCCAGGACCCGCAACTCGGAGGAGTAGCGGTCATCGGCGTTGGACATTCGCATCACCTCTCGACGCCCGACCAGGAACGGCAGGAGGTACACGGAGAGAATCGCCACGAGCGCCACCAGCACCCAGACCTCGATTCTCACGCATCCACGGTATGCGGGCCGGTGCTCCGGCGCAGCCACAAGCACGGCGTGTTGACCCAACGCCGGCCGACTTCACGAACCCGGCTAGCCCCGGACGCCACCTGTCTCTCAACAGTCACGTTCGCCCCAGGCGCCTCACGAGACCGGGCCGCCCGCAATCTCCTCCGCCACGACCGCGAAGGTCGGAGCCCGAACGCCATCGGCCCGCGCTCGCGAGGACGCACCCCGTTGGATCGGCGCGACCGTCACCCGATCACCCGGTCCGCGAGCGCGCCGTCGACTTCGCGGCCCGCGCCCCGCAGGCGCCCGCAGCGCAGCACGTCTCAGGCATCCAGCAGCAGGCAGCGCAGCACGTCGCCGGCCACGACCGTGCACGTGGTCTCGGGCACGATCGCGATCGCATTGGCGCGCGCCAGGCCCAGCAGCCGGGTCGTGCCGGGCGGGGACGTCGGCTCTGCCGTGTAGCCGCGCGAGGGCGATCCGGTCAGACGGACCGGGACGAACTCGCGCTTCTCCGGCGGTGAATGCCAGCCCGTGCTGATCGACGCCGGCAGACAGGAGCGGTGCAGTTCCCGCCGGCCGGCGATCTGACGCACGGCCGGACGCACGAAGGTCTCGAAGGCGATCTGCGCACTCACCGGATCGCCCGGCAGGCAGAAGATCGGCGTGCTCTCCACGGTGCCGACGCCGAGCCAGCGGCCCGGGGTCATGGCGACGGCGTCGAAGCGCACCGGCCCCAGGGGGGTCAGGACGTCCTCGACGGCGTCCCCCCGGCCGATCGACAGCCCGCCGGTGGTGATCAGGACGTCGGCCCGCACGAGCTGATCCTCGACGGTCTCGGCCAGGGCGCTCGGCTCGTCGGGCACGGCGGCCACGCGGAAGGCCCGGCCGCCGGCGTCGGCGACGGCCGACGCCATGGCGTGGCCGTTGGCGTCGAACACGTCGCCCGGGTCGCGCGACTGGCCGGGCTCGACCAGCTCGTCGCCGACCGGGATGATGACGACCCGCGGGGCGGGGCGGACGTTGACGCGGGAGCGCCCGATGCCGGCCAGCAGGGCCACATGGCGAGCCGAGACGCGCGCCCCTTGGGGCAGCACCGTCGTGCCGGCGGCGACGTCGGCGGCACGACGCCGCACGTTCTCCCCCGCCCGCACCGCCGCCTCCACCCGCACGCGGATCCTGCCGCGGTCGGTGTCCATCCACGGCACGACGGCGTCGGCACCCAGCGGTAGTGGCGCTCCGGAGTCGACGAGCATGGCGGTCCCGGGCACAAGCCGCGTCGGGCGCATGTCGCCGGCGCGGACGGCGTCCCTGACCTCCAAAGTCACCGGCGTCGCCCCGCTGGCCCCGGACAGGTCGGCGCCGACGACGGCGTAGCCGTCCAGGTCTGCTAGATCGAGGGCGGGCAGGTCGAGGTCGGCCACGACGTCCTCGGTCAGCACGGATCCGACGGCGTCCAGCAGGACGACGTCGAGCGGCGGAGCCGGTCGGGCGATCTCGAGGCACGCGGCGAGGTGCTCGGCAACGGTGCGCATGGGACTGATCCCTCCGTGTCCCGCCCGAGGCGCCGAGCCCCGGGCGTGTGAGCCCAGGCTACCCGCCCCCGTCCCCGGCGCAGCGCAGCACGACGAGAGGCGCGGGCAGCGCCGGACCCGGACGCGGGCGGTGCGGATCCCCCCGGAGTATTTCCGGAGTTCCGGGCCCACCCGCGGTCCCGGCCTGCAAGGATGGGCCCATGACAAGCGAGCCCGTCGTCCTGCCCGAGACCACACTGCTGGACGTCGAGGACGCCAAGGAGGAACTGCGCTCGGTCCTGCGCTCCCACCGGCGCTCCAGGCACCGTCACCGCAAGAACGGGCACGACCCCGTCTGCGGGTCGCTGACGGAGCACGCCCTGGAGGCTCTCGACGGCGCGCGCACCGTCACCGCCTACGTCTCGGTGGGGTGCGAGCCATGCACCCGGCCGCTGCTGAACCGGCTCGAGAAACGGGGGGTCACGGTGCTGCTGCCGGTGCTGGGCCCCCGCCTGTCGCGCTCGTGGGGGATGTTCCACGGCGCGGACGACCTCGCTGAACGAGCGCCGGGTCGGCCTCCTGAACCCGGTGGGGCGGCCCTGCCCGCCGAGGCGGTCGCCCGGGCGGATGCGCTCGTCATCCCGGCCCTGGCCGTGGACCGCGGCGGTCGACGGCTGGGGCAGGGCGGAGGCTGGTACGACAGAATGCTCCCGCTGCGCCGCGACGGCGTCCGCGTCTTCGCCATGGTTTACGACGACGAGCTCGTTCCCGGGCCGCTGCCGACCCAGACGCACGACGAGACCGTGGACGCCGTCATCACCTCGGAGGCCTGGTTCCTGCTGAAGGGATCGGCTTTCGCCTCCGGACGCTGAGCCGGACCGCGCGCGGGGGCGCTCGGCGCTTCGAACGCTCCCCCTCGGACGGGCCCGTCGCGGACCCGGGGCATGCCCGGGCTCCACAGACTCCGCTCGCGCGGGCGGCTGCGGAGAGCGTCCACAGGTCGAGCGCCATGCGGGTGCGCCGTCGACGCCACGGCCCCACTGTGGGGGTATGTCCGAACGCAGCCGCTCCTCCGATGCCCCCTCCCGCTCTCCCCGCGCCCCGTCCCGCCGGCCGATGCGCCGCCCCTCACTAACCCTGTGGCGCCACCGTCACCTCGTCGTCGCCCTGTGCCTGGGCGCTGCCGCGGTACTGGCGCTCAGCGTGCTCCGACCCGGCCCCGAGCAGGGGCGGGAAGCGCTCGTCGTTGCACGCGCGGTCGCCGCCGGGCAAGTCATCGCCGAGCAGGACGTCACCACCCGCTCCCTTCCATCGGACGCGCTGCCCGCCAACGGACTGGCCGGCCCGGAGATCATCGGATCGCGGGCCGCGATCGCCCTGGAGGAGGGCTCGGTGCTCACGGTCTCGATGACGAGCGCAGCGCTCGCGGGCGGCCTGAGGGGCGACGAGCGGCTGGTGCAGGTCCCCGTCGAGGTCGGGGCGCAGCTGGCCGAACCGGGGGCCCACGTCGACGTCGTGGGTGAGGCGTCAGCCGGACTGGGTGAGGCCCCCGCGGATTCCTCGGCCGGCTCCTCGACGGGCACTGCCGCGGATTCGCCGGAGGACTCATCGCCCGGTCCCGGCGATGCTGCGGCGCCCTACGGGCCCCGGACGGCCGTCCTGTGCCGAAACGCGCGCGTGGTCCTGACGACGACTCAGGGGGAGGAGAATAGATGGACGACGGCGAGCAAAGTCACACTTGTGACTCTTGCCGTTCCCGCCGCGGACGCTAGCCTGGTCGTTGGTGCGGCTACGAACGGCGCTCTTGGCGTCGTGCTGAGTCCCTGACTCTTTGTTCAGCGCCACCGTTCGTCGCGGCGGCGGCCCGTCCGGGTCGCCGATTCCTTCTCATCATTTCATTCCCGGGCGCGAGCGGTCTTACAACAATCTCTCCTACCACGGAAAGGCCTACCATGCTCAAGGGATTCAAGGAGTTCATCTCGCAGGGCAACGCCCTCGAACTCGCCGTCGCCGTCATTATCGGTGCGGCATTCAAGCCGATCGTCGACGCCATCACCAATGTCATCATGGCCGTCATCAGCGGCGTGGTCGGCGAGCCCTCGTTCGACAATGTCTTCGAGTTCTACGTCAAGGACTCGCAGGTTCAGCCCGGCACGATCCTGACCGCCATTATCAACTTCCTGCTCATCGCCCTCGCCGTCTACTTCTGCATCGTGCTGCCGATGAACAAGTTCAAGGAGCGTATGAAGAAGGCAAAGGACGACAAGCCCGCCGAGCCGACCGAGGCCGAACTGCTCGTGCAGATCCGCGACCTGCTCGCCACCGGGCGACCGAACGCCTCCGCCGGGCAACCGCGGCCGAAGGCCTGACGACCGCCCGCGCGTCTCAGACCCGGCACCCGCTTCGCCGAGTACTCGCTCACGGGGGCCCGCCGACCGACCACGGTCGGCGGGCCCCATCGCGTCCGACGCACCCGGGCCCAGGGACGACGACGGACGGTGGATGAATAGCGGGCTTTCAACACGGCCCCGCTGGGTGGCGGGGCGGGCGGACGCAGGGCGGGGCGGCGAGGCCGGACCGTGTGCCCGCGACCCCGGTCGGTCACCACTTCCGGCCGTTACCGCCCTTGTTGCCGGTGCCATTGGCTCGGTCATTGCGGTCCTGCAGCTTGTCGCGCTGCGGGTCGGCCGGGGACGGACTGGCCGAGGCCGGCGACGGAGAGGACGAGGACGACGGCGTGCTGCTGGAATCATCCGTCGGAGAATCGCTGGGGGTCGAGTCGGCGCTCTCATCGGACGTCGGCTCGGAGCTCGGCTCCGCCGAGCCCGACGGCGTGGCCGAGGGGTCCTCACTGGGCGTGGCCGACGGGTCCTCGCTGGGCGTAGCTGACGGGTCGGTGCTCGGGCTGGCCGATGGATCCTGCGAGTTCTGCGGTGGTGGCGGAACCTCGCACTCCCCCGCGGCGGCCGTCGCCTCGTCCTCGGCCGCCCGGGCGCTCCCCTCGTCCCCCGCGTCGGTCGCCTTCTGCGCGCGCGCGAGGTGAGTCATGTAGAGGTTGACGCGCACGAGGCACTCGGGCGCCTGCGGGTCCCGAACCTGCGTCGTGGTCCCGTCTTGGCCCTGAGCATCGATCATTCCGGCCGACGGCGCGCTCGTCAGCGCCTCCTCCAACTCGTCGACGGCGCCATCGGTGTCATCGGCCAGCAGCCTGGCCGTGCCCAGGTTGTAGTGGACGCGCCACTCGTCGAGCCACGGGTTGACCCGTGCGACCGTCTCGTAGCGGCTGACCGCCGCAGGGTAGTCTTGGGCGATCACCGAGCGATTGGCCGCCAGGGTCATCAGGAAGACGAAGCCCAGCCAGATCGATATGACGCTCGCCAGGAGCGCGGGCACCGCACCCCAGGCGAGCAGACGGCGTCGGTGACGCAGTCGGACCGCCCTGCGACGCGGGTCCTCAGCGCCGTCGGCCGGCGAGGCGGTCGACGGCGAGGCGGGGGACTCGACCCCGCTTCCGGTGGAGGGGACGTCCGGCGTCGTCATCGGGCGCCCCCCATGGGCGCTCCCGAGGCGGGAACGGTCCCCCTGGGCCGGGAGGCGGGGATCGCCGGCCCCGGCACGGCCCCGCCCGGCCCGGAGCGGGTCAGCCGCGCGGCGGCGCGGTCGGCGCCGATCAGCGCCATCAGCTCCCATACGAGCAGCAGTGAGGCCACCGCCCCGAGGGGCCAGGTGAGGTAGGTGCGACGGTTGAAGTGCTCGCGCCCCTCGGAGAACACTTCCGTGACATCGACGTCGGTGAAGTCCTTCGTCGGCGCGTCATCACCGCCGCCGGTCCGCTGGAAGTAGGGCACCCCCAGCCCGGAGGCCACGGACTGCAGCTCGTCGGTGTCGGGCACGGAGACCGCGGGCTCACCGGTGTCGGGGTCGGTGATGTACGCGGGCTCGGCGTCGGGGGCGGCGGTCCGGCCGACGGTGAACTCGCGCATCCGGGCGCCCTCGGGCGTGCCGTAGCCGAGGACGGCGCCGCCGCTGAGCATGGAACTCAGGTTCTCCCACGACAGACCGGCGGCTTTGGCGTCGGAGGCGCCGCCGCCGCCGTCGGTGGGCTCGCCGTCTGAGAAGATGTACACGAGCCGGGCCGCTTCCGGGGTGTTCTCCGAGCTGGCTCTCAGATCCTGAGTCAACGGCGGCAGAGCCCGCTCCAGGGAGGACCCGTCGGAGCGGTCCGTCGGCTCCTGCTGGAGGGAGTTGATCCACGAGCTGACGGCATTGATGTCGTTGGTCAGCGGAAGCTCGCGCGCGGCGGCGGAGTCCAGCGAGATGATGGAGAAGCGGGCTGCGGGGAAGGCGTCCCGGATGGCGGCCATGTCTTGGCGCACGCCGTCGAGCCTGATGCCGCCGCCGTTGTCGGGGCCGCCGTTCCAGTCCTCGGCGGCCATGGACCCGGTCCGGTCGACGACCATGTAGATCTCGATGTTCGACACCGGACGCGCCTGGGTGGCGGGCACGCTCGGTCCGGCCATGATCACCGCCGTCACCACCGCCAGCGCCGTGCGCCGCCACCAGGTCCGCCTCGCGCCGGGGCGGGCGTCGCGCCGCAGGAGACGCTGCCCCGACCAGGCCAGCGCCGCCGCGAGCAGCACGACGACGAGAACGACCAGGAGCCACCCCCCGGCGAACATCGGTTCGAACGACAGGCTCATGCGCGCCTCCAAGCAGTGACGACCAGAAGGGAGATCACCGCCACGACGAGCCAGGCGGCGCGGCTCTGGGGCACGTCGGTCACCCGCACCTCGGCCTCCCCCTCCAGCTCGGTGGCCTGATCGGCCTCCAGCTCCTTGACGATCCCGTCGACGGCGCCGGGGTCGCTGACCTCGTAGAAGAACCCGCCGTGCTCCTCGGTCACCGTTCTCAAGTCATTGCGCGCCTCGGGCAGGGTCATCCCGGTCAGGCTCGGGTCCACGGTGGTGGGGTCGGAGCCGAACAGGGAGAACAGGCGGATGTCCTCCTGACCCGCCAGGTCCGCCGCCTGGGACAGGCCGTAGACCTGCAGCCCGCTCGGGTCGACGACCTGGTTATCGCTGGCCAGGACGATCGAGCGGGAGCGGTCCTCGACCTTGGTGTCGAAGGCGAGACTGCACGAGGCCAACCCGTCCCCGATGAGGGAGGAGGCGTCGACGTCGGTCAGCAGCGTGCCGCCGAACGTCTGGTAGTACTTCTCCTCGTAGGGGTTGAGATAGGTGGGCTTGAAGTTCAGCGCATCGGCCGCCACCTCGAACTGATCGCGCAGCAGGTCGTAGTCATCGGTGAGCGGCACCATCGTCTGTGCCGTCGTGTTCCACGCGACCAAGGCGACCCGCTCCCCCTCGAAGGTGTCCAGCATCTTGGAGAAGGTGTCGAGGATCTCGACGTCGGTGGTGAGCATCGAGGTGGACACGTCCAGGCACAGAACGATGTCACGACTGGCCATGGCGTTATTGCGCACGGTGCGGTTCACCGGCCGACCCGCCATCATGGAAGCGGCCACCAGACCGACGACGACGAGAGCGCCCAGAGCGGCGTGAAGAGCCCGACGTCGACGCACCCGGTTGCGCACAAGCGGGCTGGATAGGAGGACCGCGGAGTTGGCGACGCGGCGGGGTGCCCGCCCGCGGCCGGCGCCCCGGAATCGCGGCAGGGCACCGGTGGTCGCGAGCACGATGGCCAGGACGCCGAGTCCGAGCAGGACCCACATCAGCCACGCCATCACCATCGGGTCACAACCTCCCTCGCCTCGCTGACGGCCTCCTCGGCCGCGGCCTCGGGGTCACGGTCGAACGATGGCTGCTCCCATACTGCCAGCAGCTCACCGACGTGTCCCAGCGGGTTGGCGTCAAGCGGACGCCGGTGGCGGCGCACGAGCCGGAGGCGGTCCTCGACGTCATCCGGGCCGGTCGTGGCAGACATGTCCAGGATTTCGCGCACCGTGACGGTGGTGATGTCCTCGCCGCTGCGAGCGGCGGCGAAGCCGCGCACCGCCGAGGCGAGCTCGAGGTGGAGACCGCGCAGGTCGGTCTCACCGGCGGTGAAGCGCCGGGCGGCGGTCTCGACGCGTTCGACCCACTGACCGCGCTCGGACGGCGCCATGGGAATGTCCCCCACCTCCCGGCTCTGATCGCGCCGGGTCACGAGCAGGGAGCGCAGCAGCCACGCCGCAACCAGGATGAGACCCGCGACGGCGACGACGATCATCCACATGGGCATGAGCACGGGGGCGTTGACGGACACGGTCATCGCCTCCTTCGTCTTGACGAGGCCAGCCGCTGGCGGGCCAGCAGGTCGGCGATTCGGTCGACCAGGGAATCGTCGTCGACGACGGCGACGTGCTCGATGCGCCGTGCGTCCAGCGCGCCGGTCACGGCGGCGCGCCTGGCCAGCACCTGCTGGCCCAGGCGGGCGACGAGCACGTCGTCCTCGCGCAGGAAGGCGGGGACCTCGGCGGGCATCTCCACATCGCGAGCGCGCCCGCGACCGGGCGCCAGAGGATCGTCGTCTTCGATCTGGACGACGATGAGCTCGTGCTGGGTGGACAGACGGCGCAGCAGGTCGACAACACCGGGAACCAGGACCGGGTCGGGGTGGGCGGTATCGGTGATGAGGACTACGAGGCTGCGTCGGCGGTGCCAGGTCGAGACGCGGTCCAGCAAAGTGGCCAGATCGGAGGCGGGGGCCCCGGAAGCGAGCGGGTCGGCGTCCGCCCGCCCGTCCGCGGGGGCCCCGGGAGCGGAACCGGTGAGGTCCGCGAAATGGCGCTCGAGCAGATTCAACAGGGTCTCGGCGTGCTCGGAGCCGGCGCGCGGAGGGCGCGAGACGACCCGGGCGGCGTCGGTCGCCACCAGTGCGACGGGATCGCCGCGCAGGCGGGCGAGGTAGGCGAAGATCTCCGCCACGGCCAGCGCCAGCTCGCGCTTGTCCAGGCCGGCCGGCGTCTGCGCCGCCATGGTGCGCCCGGTGTCGACCGCCAGCACGAGCGGCAGGTTGGCCTCGCGCTGGTAGCGCTTGATGACGGGCTGGCCGATGCGCGCCGACGCCTTCCAGTCGATGTCGGTCACATCGTCCCCGGGGCGATACAACGACAGGTCGTCGAAGTCCTGGCCGTGCCCGAGGAAGACCGATTGATGGCGTCCGTCGAGCAGACCGGTGGCGCGCCGCAGCGTGGGCAGCGTCAGGCGGCCGCGCACGCGCGCCAAACGGGAACCGCGGCCCATCGAGGGCTCGGGCGGCGCCGCGGACCCGGGAGGCTCCGCGGACTCCGCGGCCCGCGGGGACGAGGACGCCGTCGGCGACGCCGATGGCGGGTCCGAGCGGTCGAACGTCTTCAATGCCATGACCATGGGGACCGTGCCCGATCAGGGCGTGGGGACCGCCGCGAAGATCGCGTCGATAATGGCCTCCGGGGCGATGTCGTCGGCCAGGGCGTCGTAGGTCAGCACCAGGCGGTGGCGCAGCGCGGCGTGACGCAGCAGGCCGACGTCGTCGGGGGTGACGTAGGTGCGCCCCGCCTGCAGGGCCACGGCCTGAGCGATCTTCATCAGGGCGATCCCGCCGCGCGGAGAGGCGCCCACGCGCACATGCCGCTCCAGACCGGGCACCGGCCGCGGACCGCCGCCGCGGGAGGTGTTGACCACAGCGACGAGGTACTGCTTGATGACCGGATCGACGTAGACGCGCTCGACGGCGCCCTGGAGCCACTCGACGTCGTCGGTGCTGATAGGCCGGGAGGTGATGGCCCGCTCGAAGGCCCCCGACGAGATGCGGTCCAGGACGTCGGCCTCCTCGGCCGGCTTGGGGTAGGTCAGCACCTCCTTCATCAGGAAGCGGTCCATCTGCGCCTCGGGCAGGACATAGGTTCCCTCCTCCTCGATCGGATTCTGGGTGGCCAGCACCATGAAGGGCTGCGGCAGCGGGTAGACGACGCCGCCTATGGAGGTCTGCCGCTCCTGCATGGCCTCGAGCATGGCCGACTGAGTCTTGGCGGACGAGCGGTTGATCTCGTCGAGCAGAACGATGTTGGCGTGCACCGGTCCGAGCTGGGTCGTCATCTGCCCGTTGGCGTAGTTGAGGATCTGGGTGCCGACGATGTCGTTGGGCATGAGGTCGGGGGTGCACTGGATGCGGTGGAAGGAGCCGGAGACGGCGGCGGCCAGAGTCTGAGCCGCCGTCGTCTTGGCCAGGCCGGGGACGGACTCGAGCAGGATGTGACCGCTGGCGATGAGCGTGGAGGTCAGGGCCAGGCGCAGGCGCTCCTGACCGACCACGCGCTGGGAGAAGGTCTTGTTAACTCGCCCGAGGAGCTCGGAGGCGCGCTCGATATCGGCCTTGGGAGTGGCATTGGAACGGGATGCCCGCTCGGCCTCGTGCTCGAGCTCCTTGGCGCTGGGCAGGGAGGCCGTCGGAGAGGGATAGGAGCTGCCGGCGGGAGCGGTCGGAGCCTCCGGAAGACCGCCGCCGCGCGGCGTGCGCGCTGTGCGCCCGGTGCGTGACGGCGCACCGGCGGGCGCCGACGGGAACGACGGCGCGGCGGGGGCCGACGGCGCGGCAGAGCGCCCGGCGGAAGCGGCCGTAGTGCCGTAGGGCTGCGCTGGCTGATTGCTCATGGAACTCCTCGTGCGCCGGAGTGGGGACAGGGCGTCACGGGAAGGCTATACGAGTCGTCGGGCCGGGCCCAGGCGGTGTGATGGGGAGAGCGCCCACCTGACGGCCCCGCCACCGTTCACAGGCCGGCCAGCTCGACGTCGCTGCCCGACAGCGTCACACGCAGCCCCCCATCGGTCACCGCCACCCGGGAAAGGCTCAGTCCCCGCGGCAACGAGTCGGCGTCCACGGAGATCTCGGTGGACTCCAGGCCGAGGTAGGACAGGACCGGCCGTCCCATGAACGTGGAGCCGAGGTCGACGTCGGCGCCCCGAACCGTGATCGATGTGACAGTCAGAAGCAGACCGCCGTCGTCGGCGATCGACGGAACGATCGTCACACGGGCGTCGACCCCGAGCACGGTCGTGGAGGCCGTCACGGTCCCCGGGTCATCACCGGAGCCGAGGGCGCCGGCCTGCACGGTCAGGGCCGGGGCGCCGGAGGCGCTGGCCGCCACCATGTCCGTCAACCGATCCCACCCCAGCGACGCCGCGACGTCGACGCGGCCGGCCGGGAAGGGGGCGGACAGGCCGACGGTCCTCACATCGGCATCGACGTCGAGAAGCGTCAGTCCGTCCGGTTCCGAGCCGCCCGGCCTTGAGACACCGCTGGAGCCCCGCCCGCTGACACCGGCGGACAGATCCAGTCTGCTGGCGGTCAGAGTCAGGGAGTCCAGCCCGCCGCCGAGAACCTGCGGCAGCAAGAGCCCGTCGGTGCCCACCTCGGCGTCGGCGGACAGACCCGGCAGTGCCTGATGGACGGCAGCCTCGACCCGCGAGCGCGTGTAGAGCTCGCCGCCCGCGCCGGCTCCCCCGACCACGAGAGCCGAGACGAGCACCGCGACGGCGGCGATCCGCCGGGGTCGACGGCGCCGACGACGCTCGCGGTCCTGCTGGCGCGCACCGTCGACCCCGGCGTGGTTGTCGGCGTCGACGACGCCCTCGCCGTCCGGTGCGCCCGGAGCCCGTGTCGCGTGGGACTCGCCGTCGGTCATGTTCAGCCCCGCCCGCCGTCGGCGCGAGCGTTCTTGACAGCGCCGGGGGAGCCGACGGCTCCGACCGAGGCGGTACTCACCTCGGCCTCGCGGGCGGCTTCGTTGTCGGCGTGCTCCTGGTCGAGCATGGGCAGATCCTCGGCCGTCACCATAAGGGTGGCGACGGCGTGCTCCACGAGCGCGGTGCGGCGATTGGAAGCGGCGCCCCCGGCGCGTCCGCCGCGCAGCCCGCGCACGCCCACGCGATCGAGCTTCTCGCAGACGTTGTCGAGCTTGCGGTTGAACTTGGTCAGAGGCCAGCCCAGGCGCGCTGCGGCCGCCGACGACGAGGGGATCTCGGCGGCCCCGGTGCCGGCGCGCCGCAGCACCGGTTCGGACAGGGCCAGGACGAGCAGCAGCTGGGACTTGGTCATCGGGGTCACGCCGATGGTGGTCTGACCGCTGGACTGGCGGGGTCCGTCTATTCCGGTGAAATGATCCTCCCCGGCGGTAATGAGATCTATCTCATAGGTCGTGGGTCCCGCTGAGAAGGTGAGGATGACGCGCTGGAACACCAGGGGCATGCGGGCGCCCGGAGCGAGGCGGGACTGCACCAGGCCGTCCCCGTCGGTCAGCGTCGCGGACAGGCGCGAGCCCTCGTTGGCGATCCACCACAGGCCGCCCTCGTGAGCCAGGACGAGGAAACGGCGATGGAGGTAGGGATTGTCGTCGATATCGAGGTCCCCGCCGCGGCCGATGACGAAGGTGTCATCGACGCCGACGCGGTGCACCTCGCCGGAGAAGTCCAGGACCAGTTCATCGGGACGATCGGGGTCGATGTCCGGCAGCTCGGTCCAGGTCAGATCGCTCATGTGTGAGGCCTCCTTGCGGCTTGAGGACGGAGTCGGTGTGTGGCTGACGCGCGGGACCGGCGAACGGCTAAACGGGCGGCTCGACCCGCAACGCGACGCCGTCCCCCACGTCGAGCAAGTCTCCCATGTACAGCGGCGTCGGCAGGGCCGTGGCGAGCAGGACCGCGGGCAGTCCGGGGCGCAGCAGCACCGTGCCGTTGTACGAGCCCAGATCGCGGGCGAGCACATTCCAGCCGGCCGTCGTGACCAGCAGGTGGGAGCGCGAGATCAGACGGGTGGGGCTGGGCACTTCCAGCAGCACGGCCGCGGGCTCACCGCCGGGCTGGGCGCGAGGCGCGCGTCCGACGACGACGTCGCCGCGCACCGGCACGCTCAACCCGGTCGACAGGACCAGCACCGCCAGAACCGGCCGCGGGACGGGAGCCAGCCGTCCGCTCAAGGGGGCGGGGCAGCACTGGCAGGTGCGCGCATCGGGCGGGTTGGCGTGGCCCGCCGTGCAGATGGCCGCCGCGATCATAGGGATGGGCGCGACCTCCTGGTCGAGATCCGCCGTAGCGGTCGAGACCGGGGACCCGGCCGCCTCAGCACACGCGTCCAGCGCTTCGGTCGGCATCGCCAGTGCCCGGGCGGCGGGGTCATCATCGTCGGGGGAGTCGGGCGACGCCGCCACGGCTCCGCCGGTCCGCGGCGGGAGGCGGCGGCGACGGCGCCCGGATCCCGGCTCGGGATCGGAGTAGCGCGGGGCGGAGCCCGCCGGCGGAAGGTCCGGTACCGCTCCGCTGAACGCGGCCGGCGGCGGGTCCTGCCGGCTCGCGATCGCCTCGGCGTCCCTCGCATCGGCGTCCACCGGCAGGTCATCAGGGTCGATCCATACCCCGGTTTCGGCGGGATCCGGGCCCTCGGCCTCCTCCGGCCAGGCCGGCTCGTTCGCCGTCGAAGCCGCGGCGGTCGCGGCGGTAGCGGACGATGCGGCGAGCGCGGGGGGCGGGGCGTCCGTGCTCCCGCAGACGCCCGGTGGTCCGGCGATCGGGCCGCCGAGGGCGGCGAGTACCGCCCGCGCCGCTCCGGGCGGAGCATCCGCCGCGAGAACCGCCTCGCCCCAGCGGCCGACGAGACGCTCGCGCTCGCCGCCCGACGTGTTCGGCGCAGTGCCCGCAGCGCTCACAGCACCGCCTCCGGCACCAGGTCGACGACCAGGGCCGTGATGTTGTCGTGGCCGCCGGCCTCAAGCGCGGCCGCCACCGCCTCCTCGGCGGTGCGCTGGGATCGCATACCGGCGTCGAGCACGGTGATCAGGGCCTCGTCGTCGAGCTCGTCGCTTAGGCCGTCAGAGCAGACGAGCAGACGGTCCCCCGCCTGAGCGGGCACGGCCCGGATCTCGGGGACGGCCTCCTGATCCAGGCCGGCCCCCAGCGCCCGGGTGACGACGTTCTTGCGCGGGTCGCTGCGGGCCTGGGCGCGGGTGAGCTGCCCGGCGTCGACGAGCACCTGGACCTGAGAGTGGTCGTGCGAGACCTGAGTGAGGATCCCGTCACGCAGGAGGTAGACGCGCGAGTCGCCGATGTTGAAGACGATCCACGTCGCAGCATCTTTGGTCGGGCGCGCCAGGACGACGCCGGCGACGGTCGCCCCGGGCCTGTGGGCGGCGTGCGAGGGGATGGCGGCCACGGCCTCCCCCGCGGCGATCACGAAGTCGGCGACTGTCCGCTCATCGGTGACGACGGTGCCCACCAGCGGCGCGAGGGCTCCCAGGGCGGCCCGGGTGGCGGCGCGTCCGGCGGCGTGCCCGCCCATGCCGTCCACGACGACGAAGGCGGGGGCCATGGCGAGGTAGCCGTCCTCGTTGACCGTGCGATGGCGGCCGACATCGGTGGCCGCGCCGACAACGGGGACGAGGATGCCGCCCTGCGGCCGGGAGGGGGCCGGGTTCTCGCTCATTGGGCGTCTCCTCGATGCCGGATCATCAGCTGGACCGTCAGCGCTGCAGGATCTACTGTGGGCGGTCGGACGGCGCCGACGATACCGGTCCGGGCGCGCCCCGGCTCACCTCGGGTAGGCTCGTCGGCACCGGGACCCACCGGCCCCCCGATCGACCTCGACGAACCATATCCATATGCGATCTACATGGCACGTGATGGCACGTGCGGCACATGGTGTGGTCCGTGGCGTGCACGGCGGGAACCGCGAACTGGAGGACTCACCTCATGTCTCAGGCTCAGGACGACCTCGTCGCTGCGGCGAGCAACCCCAACGCAGAGCTCACGACGCTGCATGAGCTCGCCAACAACTACCCGGGGTTGCGCCCCTACATCGCGGAGAACCCACGCACTTACCCCGCGCTCCTGGAGTGGCTGGGCACGCTCGGCGACCCCGCCGTCGATGCCGCTCTGGCGCGCCGCAACGCCCCGACCCAGTCGCCGGCGGGCGCAGCGGGAGACAGCGCGACTCAGGTCATTCCCCCGTCGGCCTCGGGGCAGCCCGCGACCCAGGAACCGGAAAGCTCCTATCAGCAGCGTTCGCTCGCCGAGACGCAGCGCCAGGAGCCGATCCAGCCCGCCCAACCCCAGTACGAGCAGGCGACCCAGTACCAGCCCGCCCAACCCCAGTACGAGCAGGCGACCCAGTACCAGCCCGCTCAGCCCCAGTACGAGCAGGCGACTCAGTACCAGCCCGCCGCCCAGCCTCAGTACCAACCCGCCCAGCCCCAGTATCAGCAGGCTCAGTACCAGCAGGCGGCCCAGACGTCATCGCCCAGTCTGCTCGGCGTGGGAGAGGAGGCCGAGGCGGAGGGCTCTCCTCATTCATTCCCGTGGCTGAAGGTCCTCGGAGCGATTGCGATCGTGGTCGTCGTCGCCCTGATCGCCTGGTTCGTCATGTCGGATCACGGCGATGACGATCGCCCCGCCGGCGCGAGCAGCTCCGCGGCGGCCGAGCAGACCACGGCCGAGCAGACCCAGCAGCCCTCGAAGTCGCCCAGCGCCTCAACCACCCCGAGCGCCTCGGCCAGCCCCTCCAAGACGATCAAGGCCCCGGCCCCGGACGGCGCCACCGAGATGGACGGCTTCACCGCGCCCAGCGGCAACATCACCTGCACCCTGGGAACGGACTCGGTCACCTGCACCATCAACAAGCACGACTTCGTGCCCCAGGACGGCTCGTGCAACAACTCCTCCGGCTCGCCCTACACCGCGAGCCTCGGAGCCCAGGGCGCCGGTACCGGCAGCTGCGGCACCCCGTTCTCAAATTCCGGCAATACCCTCAACTACGGCAGCTCCGCCAAGAACGACACCTTCGCCTGCACCTCGTCGGATTCCGGCATCGAGTGCTGGAGCCAGGTCAGTGGGCAGAACTTCACCCTCTCCCGCGAGAACGCGACCTTCGCCAGCCACTAGCCGCCGACGCCGGCGAGCCGCGGAGTCATGCGGGCCGGTCGCGGCGCCGTCCGAATTCCCTCATCATTCCCCCATCATTCCGATCCTCTTCAGCGCCCGGTGGCGCCGCCGCCCGCGGTGGCGCCACCGGCTCCTTCCCGACCATCCCGCGGGCGCGGCCCACGGCCGACGAACAACCACCCATGTCCTCCACCTACGGGCGCATTCTGCGCATCCCCGGCGCCGCCGCGTTCTCGGCCGCCGGCCTTCTGGCGCGGTTCCCCATGTCCATGACGGGGATCTCCACCATCCTGGCCGTCCAGAGCCTGTACGGCAGCTACTCCGCGGCGGGCGCCGTCTCCGCGGCGAACGTCGTGGCCACCGCCGCGGGGGCGCCGATGCTGGCCAAGCTGGTGGACGAGCACGGGCAGTCCAGGGTGATGCTGCCGGCGCTGCTGATCTCCGGGACGTGCCTGCTCGGGCTCATCGTCGCCGCGGGGCGGCAGGCCGACCTGTGGCTGCTCGTCGTGCTGGCGGCGCTGGCGGGGGGCCTGTCCGGGTCGATGGGGTCTCTCGTGCGTTCGCGCTGGACGGCGGTCGTCAGCCGCCCGGAGGATGTGCACACGGCCTTCTCCCTCGAGGCCGCCTTCGACGAGGTCGCCTTCATCGTCGGACCGGTTCTGGCCACGGGCCTGTGCACCTCGTCGGCGCTGCCGGTCACAAGCGGCTGGCTGGCCACGCTCGCCCTTCAGGTCGGGGGCGGGGCGTGGTTCCTGTCCCAGCGCGGCAGTGAGCCGGTTCCCCACGCGCGCCGCCACGCCGGGAGCGCCGACGCCGGAGCCCCGGCCGGGCCTTCGCCGGCCCCGACGGGTCCGGCCGAGCCGGGCGGATCGGCGGGGCGGGCCCAGGGCACCGGCGGACATGCCGGGGGCGGCCGATCGCAGCACCCGCAGCGACCAGTGCTGCGCCACGGTGCGGTGCTCGCCGTCCTGGTCTCATTCCTGTTCTCCGGGGCCCTGTTCGGTGCGAACGACGTGGCCGCGGTGGCCTTCGCCACGGAGGCGGGTCGCACGTCGGCTTCGGGACTGGTGCTGGCGGCCTGGTCGATCGGCTCGCTCACGGCCGCGCTCGTCTACGGGTCGCGATCGTGGAGGTGGCCGTTGTGGAAGCACTTCCTCGCCAGCACCACCGGTCTGGCCGTCGGCGTCTCGCTTCTCCCGTTCGCCCCCGGCCTCCTCGCGCTGGGCGCGCTCATGGCCGCCGCGGGCACGACGATCGCCCCCACCGTGACCACCGGCAACAACATCGTCCAGGCCACCGTGGCGCCCGCGCAGCTCACCGAGGGGCTGGCGTGGATCAGCACGGCGCTGAACGTCGGGGTGTCCCTGGGCTCGATGGCGGGTGGCCGCGCGGTCGACGACGCCGGAAGCCACGGGGGGTACCTGGTGGTCGCCGTCTGCGGCTGGCTCTCCGTGGCGGCCGCCCTGGCCGGGCTGCGGGCCCTGCGTCAGGCGCACGCGCATCCTGGCCCGCCCCGCTGACCCGCCCGGCGCCGGTGAGGGAGTGGCGGGACGGGGCCGTAGACTGCGACGAGTGGATGAGAGCATGCGGATCGAGCCGGCCGGGCCGGCCGCCCCCCGTCCCGGCATCGACCGGCTTCTGACCCCTCTTCCCGTGCAGGCGATGGGCTGGATTCTCCTCATCGCCAGCGTCTACCCCCGTCTGTGGGACAAGGACGGGGGTCGGCTGTTCAAGCTCGACGCGTGGGTCTACTACCACGCCGTCGCCCAATGGTTCGACGGTGGAAGCCTGTACGACTGGTACGCCAACCCCGCCGAGCATCTGTGGCCATTCACCTACCCGCCCTTCGCAGCCTGGTCGCTGACACCTTTGACCTGGGGCGGCGACCGCACCGCCCAGGTGCTCCTGACCGCGGCCACACCGGTGTGCGCCGCGATGAGCGCGTGGGCGACGGCGCGCGCCCTCGGGGTCGGGCAGCGGCGGGCTCTCGCGGCGGCGCCATGGCTCGGCCTGGCGGGCGGGATTCTCCTCGAGCCGATCTACAAGACGATGGAGTACGGGCAGGTCAACGCGATCCTCATGCTTCTGGTCGCCGTCGATCTGCTGGTCGTGCCGGCCCGGTCGTGCTGGCGCGGTGTGGGCACGGGGCTGGCCGCGGCGTTCAAGCTGACTCCGGCGATCGGAGTCGTCCTGCTGCTGGCGCGGCGCGAGTGGCGGGCCGCGGCCACGATGGCGGGCACGGCGATCGGAGCCACCGCTCTGTGCTGGCTGGTGCGGCCCGAGGAGTCCTCCCGGTTCTTCTTCTCCGCGATGCTCGATCCCTCCCGCGCGGGCTTCGCCGATTACGCGGGCAACCAGAACCTCAAAGGGGCGGTCGCCCGGTGGTTGCCCGAGCAGCTGTGGATCCCCGTATGGACGGCGGCGGTCGTCGTGGTCGCCCTGGGGGCGTGGCTCCTGCTGCGCCGCCTGGAGACGCTGCGGGGGCCGACGTCGGCGCAGGCCGCGCCCTCGACCCCCTCGGAATTCTCAGGGTCCTCGGCGCGGACGACGCCGACCCCCGCCACGGGCGCCCCGCAGGAGGGTCTCATCCTGGCGCTGCAGGTGACCACCGCAATGGTCCTGGGACTGCTGGTCTCGCCGATCACCTGGTCGCACCACTGGGTGTGGTGCCTGCCCGCTCTCATGACGCTGACGGCGGCCGCGCGGCGCTGGCGCTCACCGGCGCTGGCCGCCAGTGCGGTGGCGGGCCTGGCGGTATTCGGGCTGGCCATGCAGTGGTGGTTCCCCGGTCAGAACCATGTGGAGCAGGAGTGGCCCTTGTGGGCCACCGTCGTCGGCTCCTCATACACCTGGTGGGCATTGGCCGCCGGGGTGGTCCTGTGGACGGCGGCGGGGGATTCCACGGCACGGAGCCGGGCCCGCGCCCTCTCCCCCGCCGCGTGCCCGCGCGAGCCGGCCGCCCCTTAGGATCTGCCCGTGCCACTCTCCGACCTCGTCCGCGCCGTGACGGACCAGTTCCATCGCGACACGATCCCCGTGCTCAAGCGGCGCGGCTGGCGCCCGCGCGTCATCGCCTACGACGGCTACGGCTCGGCCGCCCCCGCGGGAGCCTCCCGCCGCCCCGAGGGAGGACGGGCCGGAAGCGGGAAGACGCCGTCGGACATGGCGAGGGTGCTCGCCCGCATGGTGCTGCGCCCGTCGAACGCCCCGGCCGAGGGCCCGCTGTTCCGCTCCGTGCCCGAGGAGCTGCCGACGTCAGCGCGCGACGTGCGGGACGTGCGCGATCTGGCGGCCATGAATCTTCTGGAGGCTCAGCGCGGTTGGCGTCTGTTCGTGGACGCCCCCGTCCCCTACCTGCCGGTGACCATCCGCGTCGGGGCGGCGGGCGTGCGCACGCGAGCGGACCGGGAGGGCTACGTCGACGTCGTCGTGCGCGGGCACGGCCTGAGCCCCGGGTGGCACGAGGCCCGCATCGAGGCGACCGGCGCCGGCACGGCGGTCACCCGGATCCTGGTGGTAGCGCCCGGACCCCGCCTGGGCGTCGTCTCCGACATCGACGACACGGCCATGGTCTCCCACGTGCCGCGCATGTTCGTCGCCGCCTGGAACCAGCTGGTGAAATACACATCCTCGCGCGAGCCCGTGCCGGGCATGGCCGAACTGCTCACCCGGGCCCAACGGGCGCACCCGGGAGCGCCGGTCATCTATCTGTCGACCGGCGCGTGGAATGTCGTGCCCACCCACCGCTCCTTCTTCGAGCGCCACGGCTTCCCCTCCGGGCCGATGCTCATGACCGACTGGGGGCCGACCAACACGGGTCTGTTCCGCTCGGGCATCGAGCACAAGCGCACGGGGCTTCGGCGCCTCATGATCGACCTGCCCGACGTGGTCTGGCTGCTGGTGGGAGACGACGGCCAGCACGACCCGCTCATCTACTCCGAGGTGGTGCGCGAGCACTCCGATCGGGTGGCGGCGGTGGCGATCCGCCGCCTGACGCCGGCCCAGCACGTCCTGGCCGGGGCCCAGCTGGTGCACCCCATGGGGGTGGGGCCGGCGTCGCGCACGCTCGCCGAGGCGAATGTCCCGTTCGTCGTCGGGGCGGACGGCTACGAGCTGGCCCGCATGTTGCCGCCCGGCCTGCTCGCCGGACCGGAGGACGAGTAGAGGGCGCGGTCCCACGGGAAGCGGCTCTCGACCGACCGGTCCGGGCCGCGCCCGTCGGCCGACGGGCGCGGGTAATGCGGTTGGCATGGTGGATCACGGGGTTGAGGATCAGTTGGCTCATGTGGCTGAGCGGGTGGTGGGGGCGCAGCGGGATGCGGATACTGCGCAGCGGGTGCGGCGAGGCGGACGAGCTGGAAGTGAAGAGGTCCTCCAGAGGCGGCGAGGTGTCGGCGGTGGTCGATGCTGCGGGTCGTGTGCGGGATGTGTCGTTCGGATCGGCGTGTCGGGAGTCGGATGAGGCCGGGTTGTCGCGGGTGGTGATGGAGGCGATCGAGGCGGGTCGGCGTCGGGCGGCCGGTGAGGTGGAGAGTGTGGTGCATCGGTACGCGGGTGAGGACACGGCGCTGGGACGGGGGATGCTGGACGCCTACCGGCAGGTGGCGGGTCCGCCTCCGCCCGAGCAGCCGCAGCAGCCGCAGGAAGGCGCGCCAGGACCGGATCGGGCCGGAGGCAAGCGACGACGTGGCGGGCCGAGCATGATCGTCCCGGGCCGAGGATGAGACAGCCAGCCGGCACCTCTGTGCGTGCCGGCGTACACGGCGGTCAAGGCGGCTGCTGATGGGATGATGGAGGCGGCTGCGGGCGGCATCTGCGGTAGCGCGCAGCGTTTGAGGCGGGCGGCGGCCGGGTTGGAGGGCGCCGATGAGGACGCGGCGGCCGATGCCAGGGCGATCGGCGGGTCATTGGGGCAGCCGGGGCTCTCCGCCGCGCCGGTGGGCGGGTGAGTGGACCGCGGGGAGTCCGCATCGCTTCCGATTGGATACGCTCGCATTGTCGCCGATGACGGTACTCCTATGCCGAGCGCAATCACAGATGTGGGGCGTCACGCCTATGATCGCATCACCACCTGAGATGATCATGGAGTCAGCGACGCCGCAATTCGGGACGCCGCTGCAAGCCCGGAAAAAATTGTGCGAATTCATGAGAACAACACCTGGAGGGTTATAGGAGCTGATGCTGTTGTCGTCGTCAATGAAGTCAATGAACACCTAAAATAATCACAGCCTGGCCTGCGAGCAGTCGAGGACGGAGGTATCCATGAACGTCTACGACCGGTTCCCGAACGAGTCCATGAGAAGCCTTCTTATGGAGGTGCCGAATGAGAATGATCCGCAGCTGACGCGAGCCCTGCACGAACAGTCCACACTGACCCGAGAACAGGTGGACCGCATCGACACCGCATGCTGCAGGGAAATGAGATTCGTGGGGGACGGCAAGGACATCCCGACAGAACGTTCGATCAGACTGGAGAACATCATCGACGTACTCTACGAGACCTGGCCAACAGACATGATGGAAACGCCCTCAAAGCAGGACGCACCATCAAAAGGCGATAAGACGACTACATGAAAATGTATTCACGCGTACGTGAAGGCATCTTCGTGGAGACCGCGCACGCTACCGCTCCAAAAGACGCGCACTGGCTGAAGGACCCAAGCCCGACGGCACGCCCCACGCCATCCTCGACCTGAGCGAACCCGACGACCCCGCCTCCTGGTTCCCCAACGGAGCCGAGGACATCGCGGTCCGGGGTCCGGCTTCTTGACGCTATCGTGAGAAACGAATCCATCGCCCCGCCGACCGGAACCCTCGGGTCACCCCCGCCGGCCGAAGCCTCCAGCCGGGGCTCCGCCCACCGCGCAATCGGGACGCCGACCGACTCCGAGGACCGCCCGGCCCGCTAGGCTCGCCCCCAGCGCCACGACACCACCACTGTGAGGAGACCTCTATGACCAGCAAGCTGCCTTTCGTCATCGGCCTCGGCGCCGGCTACGTCCTGGGGACGCGCGCCGGTCGCGCCCAGTACGAGCGCATCAAGACCGCAGCGTCGCGGGTCGCCGAGAAGCCCTTCGTGCGGAACAAGGTCGACGCCGCCTCCGATCGGGCGGGCCAGTTCGTCCGCCGGCAGGGCGAGGCCGTCACCAACAAGGTCGCCGACGCCGTCAAGGAGCGCTTCTTCGCCGGGCCGACGAACCGCGCCGCCGCCCCCTCCCCCGCCGTTCACGTCGACGACGCCGAGGTCCGCCCCGTCAACGGCTGACCCGGTTTCCTCCCCCACCGGCAAGCCGGCCGAGCCCGCCGAGGTCGGCCGGACGACGCCGGTCGCGCCGGCTCGACTACAGATCCTCGACGTCGAGGGGCTCGTGCCGTCGCAGCGGTCTCAACGCCTGGCGGCGGACCTGACGCGGCACCAGCAGTCTGCGCCAGCCCGACCACGCCGTGCCGCCGTACGGCGCCCAGCCGCCGCGGACGGCCGGACCACCGGCGGCGGCCAGGCGCGCCGCGCGACGTCGTTCCCGGTCCCCCACGACGGGCAGCCGCCATGAGCGCCAGTAGGCCACCAGGCAGGTCCCCGCCCCCACCACTGCGGCCGCCACCATCGCGTACGCCTCCGGCAGGCCCACCCGGACGGACGCCACCGCCGTGCCCGCCGCGCACAGGGCGGGCACGGCGTAGAGCTTGTTCCCGCCGAAGACCGCCGGCGTCTCGCCCACGGACACGTCGCGCACCATGGAGCCGCCCACCGCCGTCAGGCACCCCAGCAGCAGCGCGGGCATGACGCCCAGCCCGCTGTCCAACGCCTTGGCGGCGCCGGTGGCGGCCCACGTGCCCAGAACCACGGCATCGGCGACGACGAGGAACCGGCGAGCGAGCCGAGAGGTGAAGGGCGCCCACCAGGCGATGAGCGCCCCCGTGCAGGCGGTGTACAGGTAGTAGGGGTCGGTCAGCGCGAAGGGCGGGCCGGCCTGGATCATGACGTCGCGCAAGATCCCGCCGCCGGTCGCCGTGAGGATCGCCAGGATGACGAATCCGACGAGGTCGTAGTTCTTGCGCCGGGCGATCAGGCCGCCGAGGATGCCGTTGAGGAGCACGCCGGACAAATCGAGGACGCGGAAGGTCTCGGGCAGCGTGTCCGGAACGACGAGCTGAGCGGGAAGCACGCGGCAACCCTACGACGCCGCCCGAACGACGCCCGATGGCGACGCACCCCGCCGGCCCGGCACCGCCCACGCGCCGTCTCGACGCATCCCCGCCCCGCCGCTGTTCGGGCGGGCGAAGCTGCGAATGGACCCGACGGCCGTCATCGGCAAGACTCGAGCAGTGTCCACGCCGTCCTCGCCCCGCTACACCCCGCCCAAGGACCTGAGCGCCTACGCCTGGCTGTCGATCGGCGCGGCGGTGACGACCATCGCCCTCAAGGCGTTCGCCGCGTGGCTCACCGGCTCGGTCGGGCTGCTGTCCGACGCCGCGGAGTCGGTGGTCAACCTGGTGGCCGCCGTCGTGGCGCTCATCGTCCTGAAGATCGCGATCAGGCCGGCCGACGACGACCACCAGTTCGGGCACTCCAAGGCCGAGTACTTCTCGGCCATCACCGAGGGCGTCATGATCTTCGTGGCGGCCGCGTTCATCATCATCTCCGCCGTCGAGCGACTCATCACCCCCGTCATGCCCGAGCAGCTGAGCGTGGGGCTGATCATCTCCGTGGGCGCCTCAGCCGTCAACGGAGCGGTCTCCTGGGTGCTCCGCCGGGCGGGCAGGAGGGAGGGGTCCGCGGCACTGCTGGCGGACGCCAAGCACCTGGCCACCGACGTCGTCACCTCCGCCGCGGTTCTGGTGGGCGTCGGGCTCGTGGCCCTCGTCGGCTCGCCCGTCCTCGACGCCGTTGTCGCCCTGGGGGCGGGCCTGAACATCATGTGGACCGGCTTCAAGCTCATCCGAGAATCCGTGGGCGGGCTCATGGACGCGGCGCCCGGCGGGCAGGCGCAGGCGCGGATCGAGGAGGTGCTGGACGAGCACCGGCGCGCCGGGCGGATCGACTTCCACGCGGTGCGCCTGCGCGAGGCGGGCAACCGGCGCTTCGCGCACCTGCACGTGCTCGTCCCGGGCGAGTGGAGCGTGAAGAGGGGGCACGACTTCACCGAACGCGTCATCGACGACCTGGTCGCGGTGGACCCGAATCTGCGGGTCTCCGCACACCTGGAGCCGATCGAGGACCCCAAGAGCTACGAGGACGTCGAGGACGTGTGACCGGCCGTGGGCCATCCCGCCGTTCGCCTCGACTCGGCGAGGACGCCGACGGGTCGGGGGCGGACGCGCGCACGCCCCCGCGTGATGCGGTCGAGCGCGGCCCTCCCCGTCCGCGGCCGCGGACGGCGCTCACGACTCACAGTCGACACTCAGGGCGATCTCCCGCACTCGACAGGATGCGCCGCTGTGATAGTGCCACGTCGGGGCGCTCGCCCTGTCGAGGAGCGTATCGTCGCTCCGCCTGACCACGACCGGAAGGCTCTTTCATGTCCACGACCGCGCCCGCGTCCGAATCGCTGACTCGCAGCGCCCGCATCCGCACCGCCGTCGAGGGGTTCAGCGTCCTGCAACTGCTCGTCCTGATCGGCACGACCCTGCTCGTCCTGCTCGGGGCCCTGCTCGGCGGACGAGCCTACGTGGCGGCGGCCGACTCCGGCGGGCTGGTCTCCCAACCGGCGGTCACCACCGCCACCGGCACCACGGTCGAGCCGCGCGAGCCCGCGACGCGGTCCCGTCAGTTCTGAGGCCCGCACAGCTCGCTTTCCGATCGGACGGTTCCGCCCGGTCCCGAGCCGTGCCAGACTCGGGTTATGAATGCAATGAGGCTCACGGGGACGGCACCGTCCCTCCGCTATCGATCGGCCATCGAAACCGCGCACCCGTGGCGGGATCCCGGGCACGTCGTCGTCGAAACCTGCGTGGAGGACATCGAGGGCGTCCGCGTGTCCGCGCGCGCCGGCGCCGACCGTGCGGAGCTGTGCGACAACCTCGCTGCCGGGGGGACGACGCCGTCCATCGGCGCAGTGGAGGCGGCGATCTTCGCGGCCGCCGAGGAGGTGACGCACCGTCGGGCGGTGGCTGGCGTCCACTGGGCCACCGGGCCGGCGAGCGCGCCCTTCGGTCTGCGCATCATGATCCGCCCCAGAGGCGGCTCCTTCGTCTTCGACGCCGATGAGGTCCGCGCCATGATGGCTGACGTGCGCCGGATAGCGGCTCTGGCACGGCAGATGAGTGAGTTCACGCGCCCGCAGCGGGTCGGCGGGCCGAAGCAGGCGCTGCCGCCGGCGGTCGACCTCGGTTTCGTCATGGGGGCGCTGACCGACGAGCATGCGATTGACCGCGGACTGCTGCGTCTGCTCGTCGACTTCGCTGAGGGCGCACCGGTGACCTTCTCCAAGGCTATCGACGTGACGCGCGACCCGATCGAGGCCTACGGGGACCTGGGCGGGCTCGGCGTGGATTATGTCCTGACTTCGGGCGGTGCGACGACCGCCCTCGACGGCGCCGAGGTGCTCAGCGGCATGGTCGCCGCCGGCCGCGGCAGCACGGGCCCGAAGGTCATCGCGGCCGGATCGGTGCGCCCGGAAACGGTGAGGCAGGTGGTGGAGGCCAGCGGCGTGCGGGAGGTCCACATGCGCTGCTCCATGCCCGGAGCGACGTGGCGGGAGCCGCAGCGCACGGAGGAGGCTCAGGTGCGACGCGCCGTCGAGGCTGCGCGCACACTCGACCCGCATTGACTCTGCGCGTGCGCCCCGCCTTCGCGCGTACCGTCCTGCGTACGCCGTGCCCGCCGCGGCGTCAACCCTCGTCGGTGTCCGCCGCCTCACGCACGGCGCGGGCTGCCTCGACCAGGTGGCGCAGACTGGACTCGGTCTCGGCGTAGGCGCGCGTCTTGAGACCGCAGTCGGGGTTGGCCCACAGCTTCTCAATGCCCAGCGCCGCCGCGGCTCGCTCGAGCAGGTCGGTGCACTCGGCCGCACTGGGCACGCGCGGGGAGTGGATGTCCCACACGCCCGGGCCGAGCTGACGTTCGAAGCCGCGAGCAGCGACGGCCGGCAGGATGTCCATGCGGGAGCGGGAGGCTTCGATGGAGGTGACGTCGGCGTCGAGGTGGTCGACGGCGTCGATGACGACGTCGAATTCGGAGTAGCACAGGTGGGTGTGGATCTGGGTGGACGGGGCCGCGCCCCCGGTGGCCAGGCGGAAGGAGCCGACCGACCACTCCAGGTAGGCGGGCCGGTCGGCGCGCCGCAGCGGCAGGGTCTCGCGGAGGGCGGGCTCGTCGACCTGCACCACCGGGATGCCGGCCGCCTCCAGGTCGCTTACTTCGGCGCGCAGGGCGAGGCCCAGCTGGTCGGCGACCTGAGCGCGCGGGATGTCGTCGCGCACGAAGGACCAGGCCATGATGGTCACAGGACCGGTGAGCATGCCCTTCATGGGCCTGTCGGTCAACGACTGGGCGTAGGCGGACCAGGCGACCGTCATCGGTTCGGGCCGGGAGATGTCGCCCCAGAGGATGGACGGCCGGGTGCAGCGCGACCCGTAGGACTGGACCCAGCCGTGCTCGGTGACGGCGAAGCCGTCGAGGAGCTCGGCGAAGTACTGGACCATGTCGTTGCGCTCGGCCTCACCGTGAACGAGGACGTCCAGGCCGATCTCCTCCTGAAGGCGCACGACGCGTGCGATCTCGGCCCGCATGGCCGCCTCGTAGCCGGCGTCGTCGAGCTCGCCGCGGCGGTGGGCGGCGCGGGCGCTGCGGATCTCGGCGGTCTGCGGGAAGGACCCGATGGTCGTCGTCGGCAGGACGGGCAGGCCGAGCCGGGAGTCCTGGGCCGCCTTCCGCTCGGCGTAAGGGGCGCGGGTGCGGTCGGCCCGGGTGACGGCCAGGACGGCGGCGCGCACCTCGCCGCGGTTGACGCCGGGGTGGGCGGCGCGCTCGGCGCGCAGTCGGGCGTCCTCGGCGAGTTCGCCGGTGATGGCCTCGCGTCCCTCGGCCAGAGCGCGGGCGAGAACCCGGACCTCGGCGACCTTCTGATCGGCGAAGGCGAGCCAGGATCGGATGTCGTCGGGCATGCGGGTCTCGCGCTCGGCGTCGTGCGGCACGTGCTGGAGCGAGGTGGAGGTGCCCACGACGATGGGGACGGTCTCGGGCAGCGCGTCGCGCAGGGACTCCAGCGTGGCCAGGGCGACCTCCAGGTCGGTGCGCCAGATGTTGCGTCCGCAAACCACGCCGGCGACGACGCTCTTGCCGTCCAGTCCCGCCAGGTCGGCGGCGTCGGGCAGCTCGCCTGCGACGAGATCGATGGCGAGGCCCTCGATGCCGGTGCTGGCGAGGACCGGCAGGGCATCCCCCAAAGACCCGTAGCTGCCGGCCACGAGCACTCGAGGGCGTTCGGTGATGGCGGAGATCCACGTGTAGGCGTCGGCGACGGCGGCCAGGACGTCCTCGCGCGGGGTGTCCCAGGCGTCGCAGACGAGGGCGGGCTCATCGAGCTGGACCCACTCGGCGCCGGCGGCCCACAGGTCGGCTAGAAGGTGGCCGTAGGCGGACAGGACGTCGTGCAGGCGGTCGAGGGGCCGGAAGCCGGGGGCTGCGCCGTCGGCGGCCTTGGCGAGCAGCAGGTAGGTGACGGGGCCGACGACGACGGGTCGCGGCACCGGTTCACCGGCGGCCAGTGCTTCCAGAACCTGTGAGACCGGACCGTCGGTGGGATCGACGGCACCGAAGCCGGGGATGTAATCGATGGGGGTGTCCTCGTCGAGCTCGGGGACGAGGTAGTGGTAGTTCGAGTCGAGCCACTTGGTCATCTCCAGGGCGGCGCGGTCGTCCTCGCCGCGGGCGGCGGCGAAGAAGCCGGGCAGGGAGGTGCCCGGGTGGCTTTCGGCGTCGGCGGAGGGGTTGGAGGCGGCGCCGGCCCCTCCGCGCAGGTCGGCGAAGCGCGGCGGCAGGGCGCCGAAGGCGGTGGTGACCTGGAGGACCTGGTCGTAGTAGGTGAAGTCCGCCGGGACGGCCGAGGCCCCGGCCAGGCCCAGCTCGCGCAGGTGGGCGCGGGTGCCGGTGCGCAGGTCGGCGGCGCGCTCGCGCAGCCCGGAGACGTCGAGGGCTCCCTTCCAGTACGACTCGACGGCGCGCTTGAGTTCGCGGTCGGGGCCGATGCGGGGATAGCCGAGGATCGTGGCTGCCGGCAGGGGGGCTGTGGGGACGGTCATGTGTTCTCTTCCTTGGAGTTGACTGGCAGGAGCGCGGAGGCGACCGCGAGCGGGCGCCCGGTTCGGGGGCGACGAGGTGGCGGAGCGGCGCCTTACGGCCTCGTCGCCCCGGGCATTCGGCCGCTCGGTCCCCGGTCCCCGCCGGGGGTCGCGTTGAGGTAGTCACGGCGGACTTCGCGCTGGACTGCGGTGTCCGGAGTGGATCCTGTGAGGATCCCGCCCAGGCGCAGGTGGGAGATGACGTCGAGCGCCGGGCGCACGCGGTTGAAGGTGTAGAGGTGGACGCCGGGGGCGCCGCCGTCGAGCACCGCGGAGGCGAGGTTGAGGGTGGCGTCGATACCGGCCGCGGCCGCGGCCGGGCCGTCGGCGCGCCCCAGGGTGCGCGCCAGGTCGGGCGGGACGGCCACACCGGTCAGGGCCTCCAGGCGGGTCAGTCTCCTGAGGTCGGTCAGCGGGATGATTCCGGGGAGGATGGGCATGGTGACCCCGGAGTAGAGGGCGGCGCGCCGCAGCGCCAGGTAGTCGTCCGGGTCGTAGAAGACCTGGGTGATGGCCAGGTCGGCCCCGGCGGCCTGTTTGGCGGACAGCACCTCGATGCCGGTGCCGTGGTCGATGTCGGCCGGGTAGGCGGCGACGGCGATCTGGATGTGCCGGGCGCCGTCGTCGAAGTACTCGGCCTCGACTTCGCGGATGACGCGCACGAGGTCGTCGGCGTGGGGTAGGTCGCCGACGACGTCGTCGGCGACCAGACCCGGCGGCGGGTCGCCTCGCAGCGCCAGGAAGCGGCGCACGCCCATGTCGAGGAAGCGGTGCACGATCTCGATGACGTTGTCCTTGCGGTAGCCGATGCAGGTCAGGTGCGTCATGAGCGGGACGTCGGAGTGGGTGGCGACGTGAGTGATGACGTCCTCAGCGGGGTTGTGCCCGCGGTTGACGTGGATAGGGGGGCGCGCTGCGTGCGGCGCGCCCGGGGCGGGCACGGCGCCAGACACAGGGGGGCGCGCTGCGTGCGGCGCGCCCGGGGCGGGCACGGCGCCA
>NZ_GL985606.1:30668-53813 GCF_000220835.1 Actinomyces sp. oral taxon 448 str. F0400
ACGGCGCCAGACACAGGGGGGCGCGCTGCGTGCGGCGCGCCCGGGGCGGGCACGGCGCCAGGCTCGTCCCGATCCCGGCGGGTCGGGCGGGATCCGTCGGGATCGGCGACGATGAAGGAGGGGCGGTAGGTGACGGAGGCGAAGTCGGGGCGGGCGGCCAGCAGTCGGTCGAGGGCGCCCCAGGTCTGGGTGGCGTGCCGGTCGGGCCGCGGCGGGAACAGCTCGAGGGACACGGTCGGGCGCGGTGCGCCCGGGGCGGGCACGGCGCCAGACACAGGAGGGCGCGCTGCGTGCGGCGCGCCCGGGGCGGGCACGGCGCCAGGCGCAGGGGCACGCGCGGAGTCGCCTGAGGGGGTGGTGGGTGTTGTCATCATTCGGTCTCCATCGGTCCTGGCGGAAGCACCCACCGCAAAGGGGTTGCTGCGGCATCGCCGAGCCAGGTCTCTCAGCCGCTCTGGATGGGACGAGCCGTACCCTAACGTCTCGCGACGTGCGAGGCAGCGAAGTCCAGCGATCGGGAAAACAACCAAAGGGTTGTTTGATTCCTCTGTCCCGTCACGCTGGCAGCGCAATCGGAGCGCTCCCCATCCCGGGGTCGTGACCCTGGCAAGGCCCTGCCCTAGGTTTGCCACATGACGGATATCGGCATCGCCACGGTCCGCGGCGTCAACCTGGCCGCGACGCTGTGCGTTCCCGAGACCGCGGATCCGCTGGACCTCCCCGCTCTCGACGCCGCTCTGGAGGAGGACGAGGAGGTCCCCATCCGCACCGAGGGCGTCGTCATCCTGGCGCACGACTTCCTCACCGACCGGCACGGCCTGGCGCACCGCCTCGACGGCATCGCCGCTCGCTACCGGCGGGCGGGCCTGACCACCGTGCAATTCGACTTCTCCGGCCTGGGTGAGTCCGACGACGATGTCATCACCCTCGCCGGCGAGGTCGAGGATCTCCGGGCCGTCGTCGGCTGGCTGGCGGACCGGGGCTTCGCCCGGCAGGCCATCCACGCCAACGGTTTCGGAGCGACCGCGGCCCTGCTCGCCCGGCCGATGCTGGTGCGCACCGTCGTCGTCGTGGGCGCGGTGGTGGGCCCGCAGTCCATCCTGTGGGAGAACGTCTTCTCCTCCGAGCAGCTCGATGAGCTCGACCGGCACGGCCTGACGCGTCTGCCCGATGACAACCCCAACCCCCGCCGGTGGGATGTGCTGAGCAGGGAGACGCTGGCCGACGTGTCGCTGCAGTCGCCGAACACGACCATGGCGGATCTGCCGTGGCCGATCCTCATGCTCCACGGCGCCCTGACCGACGAGTTCCCGGATACCGCCGAGGCCGCCGCCGAGGGCTTCGCCCTGCTGCCCGACGGCAGCCGGCTCCAACAGGTGCACGGCGACGACGCCGACGCCGCGCAGGCCGAGGTGGCGCGGCTGGCGATCGAGTGGGTCACGCGTCGGCTGCGCTGACCCGACGGACGATCGCCCGCATCCGCGCCTGCCGCGGCCCGCGCACCCGGCCATCATTGGGCTTGCCTCAGCTCGACCAGCACGCCGCGGTGGTCTGAGCCGGAAATGCTCAGCACTCGCCCCGCCGAGGCCGTCCACACGGACTCATCGACCAGGATGTGGTCGAGGGTCGCGCCGAGCAGGTCGGTGCGAGAAGCTGTCGGCCAGGTGGCGAGCCCCCCGATACCGGACTGCGTACCGGCATCCGCGCATCCGCCGAGATCCTTCAGTGGTGCGTGGTCGAGGGTCGCGTTGAAGTCACCGGCGACGATCGTCCCGGGCACGAGCGTCTCCGGCGCGCACTGCCGCGCGGCGGCGGTGACGGTGCGCGACCAGTCCTCCATGGTTCCGGGCAACGGCGCGATCGTGTGCACGCCCAGGAGCGTGGGTCGCACGTATCCGGCCGGTGTCGTCACATCCCCCGCGGGTCTGAGCAGCACGGCCCCGTGTCCGATGTCGTCAACCGGGCGATCCTCCTCGTACTCACCGAGAATGGGGGAGATCAGCACGGTGGTCGGGGCGACGGCGTCGTCGGTCCCCTCGCTCTCGGCGGCCCCGGAGTCGCCGGCGGCCTCCTCGCCGGCGCTTCGGCCGCCTCCGCTGGCCGAGGAGTGAACCGCGTAGGGGAGGCCGTCCCGGCTGAGGAGGTCGGCCAGTTCCCGGCCCTCGTCGGCCCCGGTCTCGGGAAGTACGACCACCTGCGCACCGGCGTCGTCGATGTCGGCGGCCAGTCGGGAGCGGTCGGCTCGGCCCTGAAGCGTGTTGAAGGTCAGGATCCTGACGGTGCCGTCCCAGGCGGCGGAGTCGATCACGGCCGGGTCGGCGGCGGTGACGACCTGGCCGCTATCGAGCCCGCGGTGGGCGAGCGCACCGGTGTGCGCGCCGGCGACGAGCAGGAGGACCACGGCCAGCACGGCCATGCGGCGTCCGCCCGTGCGGCGTGCGCGGCGTACGAGGGCCGCCGCTCCGACGACGAGCCCGAGGACGGCGAACCCGAAGGCCAGCGGACTGCGCAGGGCGATGACCTGGGAGAAGGGAAGGCGCTGGGAGAGCCGCAGCGAGCCGTTGAGAGGGCCGAGGGCGTCGGGCACCAGCGACAGGATGACCGCCAGGCACAGGCACACGACGATGACCCAGCCGAGGAAAGAGCGCCCACGGCGCCGAGCCCGGTGCGGGGCACCGGACTTCGGGGTCCGGGGGGTGCCGTCGGACGGAGGGGCCATGGCCCCATGTTGCCCTACGACGGGACGCCTCCGGGGGAAGCGTCCGGCGGTGTCGAGCGGGACTCTCACACATCTTTCCGGCGCCCTCCCGCCCATGGCGCGAGCAGCCCCTGCCATCACGCGGTTCTCGTCCGCCCGGCCGGCGCGCAACGCATGACGGAGAAGATGCGTAGAGGAAGCCCTACGTCTCGAGCCGCTGACGCCATGCGCGTGTCCCGAAGACCTCGGTGGAGGTCGCGGCGATGACGCAGGCGCGCTCCACGGCCGCGGCGAGTCCGGCGCCGGTCAGCCGACCGGGCGTCACATGGGCCAGGGCGTGGGCGAGCGCCCCGTGGAAGACGTCGCCCGCGCCGAGGGTGTCGGCCACCTCGACCTGTGGCGGGATGACGGAGCCGTGGATCCCGTCATGGCCGCCAGTACGACTCTCAGCATGACCATCAGCATGGTCCGCGGTGCACCACCACAGGGCGGGTCGCGCCCCGCGGGTGATGACGACGCCGCCGGCTCCGGCCTCGCGCAGCCATCGAGCCGCCTCCGCAGGCCCCGTGAGGGGGCCCGCGGGTCCGGGAGGGTAGAAGCGGGCCGATGCGGCGACCACATCGCAGCGTCCGGGCAGGTCGGCTGCGTCGTCCTTCCAGGAGCCGGCGTCCATGACGGTGAACGCGTCCGCTCCCGCCGCCAGGTCGAGGGCGAGCGCGGCCAGGGCGGGGTTGTGCCCGTCGATGAGGACGACGTCGGGCGGGGGCTCTCGGCCGTCTCCCGCCCGTGAGGCGTACACGTCCAGCGCAGCGGGGTCGGTGGCGGTGCGGGCATTGGTGGAGACCACGCAGCGCGCCCCGGTGGAGGCGGTGATGGTGCACGAGGAGACCGACAGGCCGGGGGCGGGGGATGCGGTCGGATCGGGGGCGTCGGTCCCGGCGGGGCCGAGCGCAGCGCAGTCGATGAGCTCGACGCCGGCCGCGGCCAGGTCGGCGCGCACGAGGTCGGCCAGAGGGCCGACCCCGACGGGCGCCGCTAACAGGGCCCGCCCGCCCAACGCGGAGAAGGCGACGGCAGCGTTGGTGGCCGGACCGCCGGCGGCGACGAGCTGGTCGAGGGCGACGATCTTCTCGTCGGGTTCGGGCGGCGCCTCGACGAGCTGGATGACATCGACGACGGTCAAGCCGCAGAACAGGCCGACGGGGCGGGCGGACGATCGGAGAGCATTCACTCCCCCATCCGACCCCGGGGCACGACGGAGGAGCCCGCCCGGCGGGCCGGGCGTCATGCCGGCCGGTAGGCGGTGATGCCCCCGCCCCTGCTGTCGTAGACGTACAGCGTGCCGTCCTTGACGATGTAGTTGCCCCCGGCGGACTTTCCGAGAGGAATCGGCTCCGAGGCCCTGCCTGTGGTCATGTCGACGAGATGGAGGAAGGATTCATCTCCTGTCCCCCCGGAGAACTCGGCGATCTGACCGCTCCCCGATAGGCGGATGGGCTGGATTTCGGTCCTCATGGAGCACTGACCGCCTCTATCTTCCTCTCTATCTGTGGTCGCCGAGTTATCCTTGCCGAGGTCGATCTCGTTGCCGTCGACGATAATGGACTGGCATGAGGGATCCGACTGCGAAACGGAGTAGGTGCCCTGAGCCCAGGACAGGTCCCCGTCCCGGAGCCACGCGCGCGCCTGGTCGAGGGTGAAAGGAGTGGGGGACCAGGGGTATGTGGTGACGGTCTCATCGACGCCGGTGTTGAACGACTCCTTGAGGGTGCCGTCGGCCTCGTAAAGGTAGTAGTAGTGGTAGACGTTACCCGCGCGATAGTCGGTGCCAGCGCTGAACCACCCGTCGGCGAGCTCGTAAGGGGGATTGACTTCTTCTTCTCCCTCGACCGGTACGGTCTCCCCGGAGGTGAGGTCGAGGAAGAAATAATCCGGCTCCTTCTCCGAGGTGCGGACCAGGGTGTGATCGCCCACGACCTGGCTCGTCTGAGGGATCAGAGAAGAGCTCGCCGGAATTTCTGTTTCCCATTTCTTGTCCGTCATGGACGTCCACAGCTCGCACGTCGTGCCGGAGCGGGCGACCACGCCGTCCTTCACTCTGCCCACCGAGGCGTCCGGATTCCACGGAGCTGTGGCGTGCTCCTGGGAGTCGATATTGACAAGGGTGTTCCCTACAACAATCTGCCCCTCCCAGATGTTGAGCCAGTACGTTTCGTTAATCCCGAACTCCTCCTCCCAGAGCTGCTCGGGCGTCCCGTCCCCCAGACGGAACACCGTGATGGTGGCGGAACCATTGCCGTTCATCACGCGGATGAGCTTATCTTTCACGACCTTGATGGTGCTCATCCCGCCGGCGCCGGCCGGAGCGTCCAGGCTCCACACCTCCTCGGCCCCGCCCAGCCAGGCGCTCGACCAGCGATCGCGCGAGTCCGCGGCGCTCCGGTCGCCCCGATCGCGCAGCACCCAGACGGCGAGACCGCCTCCGGTGGCCAGGACGAGCGCCGCCACCAGCGCGATCACGAGGACTGTCCGTCTCTTCCTCCCTGCGGGCGCAGGACCGCCGCGAGCGGAGGGGTCACCGCCGTAGGCCGAGGGCACGATGCCGTAACCGGGCGACAGCCCGTAGCCCGCCGCATCCTGGCCGCCGGCGGTGGAGTGCCGCTCCGCCGGGAATGACGTCGGGGCCGGTTGGGCGGGCCGATTCGTTCGCTCCGGCCGGCCCGGCGGGGCCGGCTGGCCCATGGGGTCCGGCTGAGGCATTCTGCCGTAGGGAACCGGTTGGGATTGACCAGGAACCGTCATACGGTCGAGCATGGCACACGTGCCCGCTCCGCGTGTGTTCTAGGCCTCATCAAGTTCTCCCGATCGAGCGAGGGCGGCGACGGTCAGCGGCCATTCGGAGGCGCACTCCCAGGCGCGCAGGCGGGCGCCGCTGCTCCGCTCCGACACGGTCGTAGGCGGGCGGCGCCGCTGCTCCGCGACCGGTCGCGGCCCGTGCCGAGGTGGGCCGGTCGCGGGTCTCGTAGGGCTCGGCGGGCCGGTCGCGGGTCTCGTAGGGCTCGGCGGGCCGGCCCGGGGAGGTCGCGAGCTCACGGCCGGCCTAGGAGGCGGTGAGGCCGAGGAGGCCCGCCGCATTGAGGCCGAGGAGGCGGTCGCGAACGGCGGGGTCGCTCACAGCGGCCTCAACAGTGCTCCTGGAGGCGAGAGGGTCCCCGTAGGGGGAGTTCGAGCCGAACAGGCACTGCTCGGGCACTGTCGCCGCGGCGGCGCGGACCATGAAGACCTGCAGGGCGCTGGACAGGTCCAGGTACAGGTTGGGGCGCTGCGCGGCGAGCTCGACGAGGGTCATGGCCGACATGCCGCCGAAGGCGCCGACGATGAGCGGCACGCGCGGGTAGCGGGCGGCCAGGTCGGCGTAGGTCCTGATGTCCTGGACGGTGTTGGGCGCGAAGCCGTGGGCGAGCACGGGCAGGCCCGCATGGTCGGAGGCGATCTGGAGAAAGGGTTCGAGGTCGGCGCCGTGTCCTCCTGCGGGGGTGATCTCCCCGATCCCGACGATGCTCGGGTTGAGCAGCTGGTTTTCGATGAGCTCACGCGCACCGGCGGGGTCCGCCGTGGGGCCGGCGGCGAAACCGACCGCTCCGGCGGGAGCGGCGTCCAGCGCGGCGATCAGCTCGGCGGTGCTGCGCACGTACGAGTCGGCAGGATCCGACTGCCCGTTCGCGCCGCCGTCGAGACCGCTGAGTAGACGGGCGAATTCACGTCGCAGCCCGTCCAATGCGACGGCGGACTCGGGGTGGAATCGGGTCGATAGCAGGACGGTGGTGTCGACGCCGGCGACGGCGGCGCGAGCGCGCTGCGCCGCCGGGTCGGCCCACAGGTGGGCGTGAATGTCGATGATCATGGTGGTGCTCCTTACGCGGATGCGGGCGTGCGCAGCAGGTGCCGCGCATTGCGACCCGCCGAGTGATTCGCCATGACCGTAGAGGTGCACACCAGTGTCAAGGTCAAGAATGCGGCTGAGCGGGGCCCGGCGGACGCGTGAGGAACCGGTCACCGGGCTCGCGACTCGCCGGACCCGGCGTCGGCAGGACCTCGGACAGGCCGCAGACGTCGGTATCGAGTCCCGTCGGGCCCGAGAGCGGGGACGACGACGGGGACGGCGGGGTGTCGTCGGATATGCGGCGGAGCCCGCCGCGGTTGAAGTCCCCGAGTGCGGCGACAGTTGCGGACGGCGAGTCATCCTGCAATAATTGACGGCCATTCGAGCTTTATCGTGTAAAAGGATTGATTATCGTGATTATTCGTGCACGACGGACCCACGATCACAGCCTCCAGCACGTTCAGGCCGATAGTGACAGACGAACCGAAGAATCCGCGGCCTTGAGCGAGGCTCGTGAATACCTTGAAGAATACGAGAGGCTTGTCGAGCATCTTAAAAAACACATTCCGGAGGACTTCTTCAAAAAACAACGTCTTTCATTCTCCCGAACATCATTGAATCTATTCGACTTCATCGCAGTCAGCGCCTTGCTTGCGGTAGCTCTCGGCATTGTATCGAACTTCCACTATAGTATCGATCATCTATCAGATGAGACTTCCTGGGGCTTCGTCGCTTCATTAATCGGCATCGTCTGGCGGGGATTCGCCCACTCATACCATTCCGTCTCTGAAGCAACATCTATGGGAGCCTCCTTCTTGACAATTGGATTCGCATTATTCTTCGGAATCCAATTCAAGGAGTCGAAATCGATTCCCGATGACGAGGAGAGACTACTTCTGAGCATCACCACGGGTGTGAACACCGTCGGGGCGGCCATATCGTGGTCGATCTTCCCGGCCGCATGCGGGAGCGGGAACGTCGGTACTACGCTGTTTCTGATCACAATCATCGTTGTTCAGTGCATGTTAGCATCATTAACGCGCTTGCCGAAGAAGCAGACGGTGGCCTCGTTATCAGAGGCCTGCTCCATGGCCAGAAAGGCGGCGGAGAAGCGACAGGACTTTATCGAGTCCGGCGGCTCCGAGTCGGGTTCCACAATAAAGGGTTATCAGAGTTGGCGGAGCACCTACGGCTGCCTTCTATTGTTAAGTTTTATAGTAGCATTCATCGTAATATTACTAGCCGCGGCAGGCCTATGTTGCGTATCTCACGCGTCTCATTCGAGCGGGTTCATGAGCTATCGCACCCTCATCACGTTTGCGCTATTTTTTCTCTTTTTCTTCGCAGTTCATCTAATAAGTGAGCTCAGGTACAAGAACTACCGCGCGGACCGCTGCCTACGCCTAGGATCACGACTGTATTTAGTGTGCTCGAACCTCATTCTTCTGACACCAATTATCACCGCAACACTAATTATTATGATAAAAACATATTTTGAATGCCATTTCGTCCTTCTGATATGTGAAATATTCTGGCTTCTTTCGGTCGTTTTTCTAGCTTTTCCAATAATATCCTGGAACAAAACTCTGCTTTCACGCATGATCTGCCGTTCTCTCACTATAGAGGTGATACGTCGCTATCGTACTGCGACCTACTTCAAGGACGAACTCTCACGCTACAATTAGATGAAGAGCCGGCAAGCATAACACCATCATTCTTCGGCGTGCGGGCCCGTTGCAAGCGCCGCCGGCCGTCCGCCGGTGCGCACTGGCGGGTGAAAGACCGGGCGGCTCCCTCCCCGGCCACGGGGCGCGAACATAGAGGAACATAAAGGGAGGAGGACTGGATGCTCGTCGGCGAGCTGGCGCGGCGCACGGGGTGCACACCGCGGATGATCCGCCACTACGAGAGGCACGGTCTGCTGGCGGGGCGGCGGCTGCTCAACGGCTACCGGGACTTCCCGCCCGAGGCGGTCGAGCAGGTCCGACGCATCCGCACCCTGCTCGACGCCGGCATGAATGTGGCGGCGGCGCGACCGCTGCTGGAATGCGTCGCCGACGACGGACGCCCCGCCGCCTGCGACGCGCTGCGCCGCCGAGTCGGCGAGGAGATCGCGGCGATCGACGAGCACCAGCAGCGGCTCGCGCGCACCCGCGCCGCGCTCCTGGCGCTCATCGGGCCGATCACGCCCAGCAGTCCGCCCACCCCGTCCACCGTCCCCGACCCGACCGGCCAGGCGCACGCAGAACAGACGCGTGGGGGGACAATGGACGGCCTATGAGGACCGCCGACACTGCCGAGAGCCCTGAGGACATGCCGCTGCCCGCGGCCGTCGGAGAACTCGACGATGACGCGGGCGCGGACGGCCCCGACGATGACGCGGGCGACCGCCATCCCGACCGCTCCGATGCGAGCCGGCGCCGCCCCGCCAGGCGCTCCGGGCGCCGCAACCACGGACGACGCGGCCGCCGTCGCGCTTGGGAGGGCTTCACCGACGAGCAGCTGGCCGCACGCGCCGCCGGCGTCCCCGCCCTCGTCTACCCCGACGAGCTGCCGGTCTCCACCCGTCGTGACGAGATCGCCGAGGCGATCCGCGATAACCAGGTCGTCATCGTCGCCGGCGAGACTGGGTCGGGCAAGACCACCCAGCTGCCCAAAATCTGCCTGGGGCTGGGTCGCGGCGTCACCGGCATGATCGGCCACACCCAGCCGCGGCGCATCGCGGCCCGCTCCGTCGCCGAGCGCATCGCCGGCGAACTGGGCACCCCCATCGGCCGCAACGGCGTCGTCGGCTACCAGGTGCGCTTCACCGAGGAGACCGGCCCCGCCACCCTGGTCAAGCTCATGACCGACGGCATCCTGCTCGCCGAGATCCAGTCCGACCCGATGCTGCGTCGCTACGACACGATCATCGTCGACGAGGCCCACGAGCGCAGCCTCACCATCGATTTCATCCTCGGCTACCTGGCCCGGCTTCTGCCCGCCCGCCCGGATCTCAAGGTGATCATCACCTCCGCCACCATCGACTCCGAGCGCTTCGCCGACCACTTCGGGCGCACGGCCGACCCGGACGCGGGCTCCGACGGCGTCACCGGCGGCAACGGCTCCCCCGACGCACGCGTCCCCGCCCCCGTCATCGAGGTCTCGGGACGCACCTACCCCGTCGAGGTCCGCTACCGCCCCCTGCTCGCCGACGACGCCGAGCCGGCCCAGGCGCCTCCCGCGCACGCCCCGGGCGGGAAAGGACCCTCCCCCGCCCCGCCGACGGGCCCCGCCCCCGCGGGAGAGCTCACCGACGCCGAGCTGGAGGCCCTGACCTCCCCCGACCCGGCGGTGCGGGCGGCCGCCCGCGAGCGCCGCGAGGCGATCCGCTCGGCCGCCGACCGCGCCGCCAAGCCGCGGGCCGATGAGTCGGCTGAGTCGGCCGGCCCGCAGGAGGACCGCGACCAGGTCACCGGGATCATCGACGCCGTCGACGAGCTCATGGCGGCGGGCCCGGGCGACATCCTCGTCTTCCTCCCCGGGGAGCGGGACATCCGCGACACCGAGGCCGCCCTCGTCGACCACCTGGGCCCGCGCCACGTCGCGGACGGACGGGCCCGGGTGCCGGGGGCCGTCGAGGTCGTCCCCCTGTACTCGCGTCTGTCCGCCGCCGAGCAGCATCGAGTCTTCGAAGCGCACTCGTGCCGTCGGATCGTGCTGGCCACGAACGTCGCCGAAACCTCGCTGACCGTGCCCGGCATCCGCTACGTGATCGACCCGGGTCTGGCCCGCATCTCCCGCTACTCCAACCGGACGAAGGTCCAGCGCCTGCCGATCGAGCCGGTCAGCCGGGCCAGCGCCGATCAGAGGGCGGGCCGCTGCGGGCGCGTGGCCGACGGCATCGCCATCCGCCTGTACTCCGAGGCCGACTATCTGGCGCGCCCGGAGTACACCGAACCGGAAATCCTGCGCACATCCCTGGCCAGCGTCATCCTGCAGATGGCGGCGCTCGGGCTGGGCGCGGTCGAAGACTTCCCGTTCCTGGATCCTCCCGATCCGCGGGCGGTGCGCGACGGCATCACCCTGCTCACCGAGATCGGGGCGATCGACAGGCCCTCCGATGGCGCACGCCGCGGGCCCAACGGCCGCAGCGCCCGCGGCGGCCGGGTCGCCCGAGAGCCCGGGGGGACCGGCTCGGCGATCCGCGGGCCGCGTCTGACGGCCATCGGGCGACGCCTGGCCCGCCTGCCCATCGACCCGCGTCTGGGCCGCATGCTGCTGCGCGCCGGCGAGCTGGGCTGCGCCGGGGAGGTCATGGTGATCGTGGCCGCCCTGTCCATTCAGGACGTGCGCGAGCGGCCCGCGGACAGGAAGGAGGCGGCCGACGCCATGCACCGGCGCTTCGCCGACCCCACGAGCGACTTCCTGACCTACCTCAACCTGTGGCGCTACCTGCGCACCCAGCAGCGCGAGCTGTCGGGCAGCGCCCTGCGCCGCATGTGCCGCGCCGAGTTCCTCCACTACCTGCGAGTGCGCGAGTGGTTCGACGTCCACTCCCAGCTGCGTCAGCTCGCCCGTCCGCTGGGGCTGGACGCCGCACCGGTCGAACTGCCCACCGCTCGCTCCATCCGGGCAACCGGCGCATCTCTGGAACCGGGGAGCCACGCCGCCCGGATCGCCCACGGGGATGTGGCGGCCGCCGTCGTCGCCCTGGGGCGCAGTGCGGACACGCCCGACGCCGACGCCATCCACCGGTCCCTGCTCGTGGGTTTGATGTCGAATATCGGCACCTGGGATCAGCGGCGGCGCGACTACGCCGGGACCCGCGGCACCCGCTTCACCATCTGGCCCGGCTCGGGACTGCGCCGCAAGACCTACGACTGGGTGATGACCGCCGAGCTGGTGGAGACGAGCCGGCTGTTCGCGCGCACCGTGGCGAAGATCGACCCCCGCTGGGTCGAGGAGATCGGCGAGCGGGCGGGCCTGACCAGGCACGTGTACGGCCAGCCGTACTGGTCGACGCGTCGGGGCGCCGCCATGGTTCACGAGAAGGTCCTGCTGTACGGGCTGACGCTGGTGGCGGACCGTCCGGTGACGCTCGCGAGCGTGGGCACGCCCGCCGCCCGCGAGGTGGCCCGGGAGATGTTCATCCGCAACGGGCTCATCGAGGGGGGCTGGCACGCCCGGTACGATTTCGTGGACAGGAACCGGGAACTGGTCGAGGAGATCGGCGACGTCGAGCGCCGTCGCCGCGTCCGCGGTCTGCTGGTCGGCGATGAGGTCTTGTTCGACTTCTACGACGACCGCCTGCCCGACGACGTGCACGGCGCGAACGACTTCGACGCCTGGTGGAAGCGGGAGAGGGGACGCCGTCCCGACCTGCTGGACTACACACGCGAACTGCTCCTGCCCGGCGGGGACGACGCGTCCGGCTACCCCGACTCCTGGGTTCAGGGGGATCTGACCCTGGGGCTCGCCTACGTGTTCTCACCGGGCGCCGACGACGACGGCGTGAGCGTGCAAGTGCCCCTCGAGGTGCTCGGGCGCCTGCGCCCGGACGGTTTCGACTGGCTCGTGCCCGGAATGCGGCCCGAGCTGTGCGTGGCGAGCATCCGGGCCCTGCCCAAGCGGGTGCGTCGACGGCTCGTACCGGCCCCCGATGTGGGCGCCCAGGTGTGGGCGACGATGCGCGAGCGGGTACCGGACGCCGACGGCGGGAGCGCCGACGGAGCCCCGTCGGCGCCGTCGGTCCCCTTCCGGGAGGCCTTCGCCGCGGCCGTGCACCGGTTGCGCGACGTCGAGATCACCGACGCCGACTGGGCCGAGGCCGAGCAGCGCCTGCCCGACCATCTGCGCATCGCCTTCGTCGCCCTGGACGCGCACGGCCGCGAGGTCGACCGCAGCAAGGACCTTCTCGCCCTGCAGCAGCGCCTGTCGGGACGCACCGAGCAGGCGGTGCGCTCGGCGGTTCGCGGGGCGCTGGCGCAGGCCATGATCGAGGCGCAAGATCGGGCCGGCGCTCGCGGGGGTCGGCGAGCGGGCGGGAGGCGCGCAGGCCGCCGGGGGGATCCGGCCCCCGGCAGAGGGACCACGGCGTCGGCGCCGGAACCGACGTCGGAGGCCGTTCCCGGGGCCGGCCCGGACGCGGGCGGCCGGCACGGCTCGATCCGCCGCGGCCTGGCCGAACGCGCGGGCCTGACCGACTGGCCCACGGGCGTACCGGGACTGGAGGGGCCCGAGCAGTCCACGATCCCGAAGACCGTGGAATCCACGGGCGAGGCCGGCCTGGTCGTACGCGGCTACCCGACGCTGCGGGCCGCCGGTGCGCGCAGCGCGGACCTGGTCATCCTGCCCGACGCCGCCGCTCAGGACCGTGAGCACGCGGCGGGGGTGACGGCGCTCGCCCTGGCGCGGACCTTCCTGCCCGCGGGGCGGGTGACGAGCCGGTGGAAGGCGACCGAGTCCCTGGCGCTGGCCACCAGCCCCTACCCGAGCACCGAGGCGCTCGTGGAGGATATCGAGCTGGCGGCGGCGCGCACGGTGGCGCAGCGGTGGGAGCGCTCGCGCACCGTGCCCCTGACGTCGGTGCGCACGAAGGCGGTTTTCGCCGAGCTGGTCGCGCTCATGCGCGATCAGCTCGAGGACGAGGTCTATCGAGTGGCGCAGGTGATCGTCAGCGTGCTCGCAGCCCGACAGGAGGTTGAGCGCGTCGTCGGGGCCCACACGTCCCTGGCGCTGCTGAACACCCTGCAGGAGGTGCGCGAGCACGCCGCAGCCCTGGTGGCCCCGGGTTTCGTCTCGGCGACGCCGCCCGACCAGCTGGTCCACCTGCCGCGTTTCCTCAGGGCTCTGGCGCTGCGGGTCGAGAAGGCGGAATCCTCCCCGAGCCAGGACGCCGCCCTGGCCTACCAGGTGGCCGAGGCGACCGCACTGGTTGACGGGGCGCGGGACCGGGCGTCCGCGCAACCGCCCGACGCCGAGCGCGAGGCGGCGCTCACCCGGGCGCGGTGGCTGGTCGAGGAACTGCGAGTGAGCCTGTTCGCCCAGACGCTGGGCACGAGCTGCAAGGTGAGCCTGAAGCGAATCAGCAGGCTCGTCGCCGGTATCTGACACCGCCGAGATCGACGTCTTCGACTGAAGTTGACGACGCCGCCGTCGAGCTCGGGCGAAAACGTCGATCTCGGCGGGAGGGGGGGCGATGCCGCGCTACCCGGCGGCCTCCGCGGTCGCGCTCTCCCCGACGGGGCGCACTCCGCGGGCTGCGAGGGCCTCCCGGGCCCGGCCCCAACGGCGGTCGTCGCGGTATCCGACCCACACCGGGACGAGTTCGAGCTCGTCGACGGCGTCGTGGAAGCCGCGGGAGTACTGCGATTTCATGGCCGCCGACAGCGTGCCCGCGGCGGCTCGCTCCTCCTGGCGTCCGCTGGATTGGAGGTGACGGATGAAGCCGCGCCGGTCCGCGGTCGCGATCGCCTTGGCGCTGTCGTCGACCTCGACCCACCGATGATCGGCCTCGATACCCAGCTCCTCATCTCCGTCCTCAAGATCGATCCCGCGGGCGGAAACCATGGAGGCCAGCAGCACCTGTCCCGTGTCCAGGTCGAGGTAGCCGCCGGAGACGTCACCGTAGGAGGCCATGACGTCGGCGAGTTCCTCCAGATCGACCGGCAGCGGCCGCCCGATCGGCTCGGTCCCCTGGATCCGGGCGAGGAGCTCGGCGCTGAGGATCGAATCGCCGTCCTCGTCGCGCCAGCGGAGTCTATCGCTCAGGGTCGCCATCACCGAGGCGAGCTCGCCGCTAGCTGCGTTCCGGCCGTGCCGGCTCCCCGCCGAGTGGATCGAGTCCCATGCCTCGAGGACGGCCTGGCCGATCTGCTGGAGCGCATGGTCGGCGTTGACCCCGGTCAGCGCCGCGATGAGCGCGCTGGGGTCGCCCGTGGCTCTGGCGGCCCGCACCGCCCGCAAGTCGATCCGCTCGGGTTCGACCTGGCCGAAGGTCATGAGGAAGGCGCGCACCTCCTTCTCCTCGGCGCGCACCTGCTTGCTCGTCAGGGCCGGGTCATCGCCGAGGAAATCCTCGTCGTCGTGGCGGGTGCGCCCGTACTGGTCGGGTAGAGCGCCCCACCCCCAGATCGCGGTGGGCTCCTGCACGACAACGCCCAGCTCCCGTTCGGGATCGCCCAATCTGGTCACCGTGCACCGGCAGGTCCAGTCGTCGCCGAAGTCGAAGACGTAGCGGAAGGCTTCCCCGACCCCGACATGATCCTTAACCCGGGCGTCGTGGCGCAGAACGCTGTCGATGAGAGCGCCGCCGGAGAACCCTCCCAGGCCGATCTCGAGGTTGGTGACATCATCGATGATGCGAGTGCCGTCGGCGAGCGTGAAGTCGCGCAAGTGCCCCAGATCCCACCGGGCCAGGGCGAGGTCGATCGCCACACCGAGCTGCTCGAAGGTGGTTGACGGCGGGAGGATGAGGTCTCGACCCGGAGGAGGCACGAAGATCTTCCCACGCCCGGAGAGGAGCTCAACGGAGATGATCTGCCAACGTCGTGCCATGGTGTCATCGTGGCAGCGCCTGCGCCGTCGGCCAAAACGGGGCTCGGCGCGTCCGTCCGGCCGCGGCTTCGAGATCGACATTCTGGTACGAGCTCGACGGCGCCGTCGTCAGCCTCAGCCCATAATGTCGATCTCGCGGGCCGCGCGCTCACAGCACAGCGGACAGGAGTCGGCAGACGTTGTCGATGTAGCGGCGCCACCAGGGTTCGGCCGCCCACTCCTCGGCGGTGAGCTCGAGCGAGACGCTGCGGTAGTGGGCGTCGTTGGCGCGCAGCAGGTCGTCGAGATCGCCGCCGAAAGCCAGCAGCATGACCTCGTAATTCAGAGCGAAGGAGCGGAAGTCCATGTTGGCGCTGCCGATGATCGCGATCTCATCGTCGACCGTCATGTACTTGGCGTGCAGCACGGTCGGCGCCGGGTAGCGGTAGATCCGCACGCCTGAAGCCAGCAGGGCCTGGTAATAGGAGCGCTGCGCATGGTTAACGATGAGATGGTCCGATTCCCGGCCTACGAACAACTCGACTTCGACACCGCGGTAGGCCGCCGTCGTCATCGCCGACAGCAGTGCCTCGTCGGGGACGAAGTAGGGGCTCGTGATGGATACGCGCTCAGTGGCGTTCTGAATGAGGGACAGCACCATTCGCAGGTTCGGCTCGGTGGGGTAGCCGGGGCCGGAGGGGACGAGCTGCATGGCGTTGACGACGGCGTCGGGCCGCCCCGGCTGGGGCGCGGGCGTGCCGACGGGCGCGGCGTCCTCCAGCACCTGGGCCACGGTCCGTGAGCCGCCCGCCTGCGGGAGAATGCTCTCCATGTCGAAGGCCTCGCCCGCCTCGAAGAACCAGTCCATGCCGAAGACGGCCTCCGCCTCGACGACGATGTCCCCGGCGACCTCCACGCTCAAGTCCGCCCAGGTGCGGCCGGCCCGGACGTTGGAGCGCAGGCGGTAGGTGGGGTCGATGATGTTGTGAGATCCGATGAAGGCGCGTTCGCCGTCGATGACGAGCAGCTTGCGGTGGTTGCGCAAGTCGGGGCGCCGGAAGCGCCGCTTGTGGGGCAGCAGTGGCATCATAAGGCGCCAGCGGATGCCAGCGGCGGTGAAGCGATGACCCAGGTCCCGCCACCCCGGGTACTTGCGCGACCCGAGGTGATCGATGAGCAGGCGCACGGTGACGCCCCGGGCCGCGGCCCGCTCGAGCGCGCGGTAGAAGACGTCGGTGACCGGATCCCATGACTGGATGTAGAACTCGACGTGGACGTGATGCGTGGCCGCATCGACGGCGCGAGCCATCTGCGCGTATGTCGCCGCGGAGTCCGCGTGCAGGGCGACGACATCACCGGTGACGCAGGGCAGCCCGGTCAGGGCGCGGTTCATCCGCAGAATGGAATCCAGCTGCAGCGAGCGCTGCGGACCGTCAGGGGCGTAGGGCACGTCCTTGGTGGCCTCCAGGGCGATCTCATTGACCTCCTCCTGCTGACGGCGGCGCTTGCCGTGGATCCACGGGCTGCCCAGGAAGATGTAGAGCGGCAGGCCGACGATCGGCAGCAGGAAGATGAGCAGCAGCCAGGCCGTGGATGATGCGGGACGGCGATTCTCCGGAATGGTTCCGAGCGCGACGATCTTGATCGCGTATTCGATGACGACCCAGGTCGTCGCCAGAAAGGGCGGCCATTCCATAGCCGCATCCTCGCACGGAAGTCGATGGAGGCCGCTCAGCTGCTCGCGGGCGGGCCCCGCGCGGGAGGGGAGGCGCGAACGGTCCCGCCGACGGCGGCGCCCGAGCGGGGCGTTGTCGGCGTACCGGGAACAGAACCCGCCCCGGCGCAGGGATGGTATCTGGGCGGGGCGGTGTCCCGTATGGGAGCGGGGCTGTCCACAGGGCAGCGCGGTCCCTGTTGGCAACGGCGTGTCGCCTAGGCTATGTTGCACCCATCACAGGCACCGCCGCCCCGACTCCGACACCCATCCCTGAAAGCCCCCGCCATGACACGCCCCTCCCCCGGCTCCCGCACAACCCCGACCACCGACCACACGACCGCCGCGCCCTCGACCACCGATGCGCTCCAGCGCCAGAACGCACCGCGCCCGGGTGGGTCGCGCGGGAGCGGGCCGCGGCGCGGCGGGCGGCCACTGGCCGCGCTCATCGCCTGCGCCCTGGCACTGGCCGCGATAACCGGCCCGACCTCCTGCACGGGCCACCGCGCCGATCAGGACCCCGCACCGGACTCCCAGGACCTCATGACCACCGCGGCCGCCCCAGCCAGCGCCTCACAGGACACAGCCCTGGGAGACGACCTGATCGCCAAACGCGACCAGGCCCGCGCCGCCGACCCGCCCGTCCAGGGCGAGCAAATCAACGACGACTCCCCCGAGGGCGCCACCCTGAGCGCCTACTACTTCCTCCTCCTCTACCGCTACGCCTTCATGACCGGCAGCACCGACGACATCAACGCCATGAGCGACACCGAATGCGTCTTCTGCCGCTCATTCATGGACGGAGCGAAGAAGCTCCACGACGAAGGAGGCTGGGTCGACTACTGGGACATCACCGTGGACAAAACGACCTACCACGACCCCACTGATGCCTTCCCCTACGTCCGCCTGGACACGACTGTCACCACCAGCGAAGCAACAAACCACAGCGGGGACGGAACCGAGACGATCTCACCGGCCGACCCCGAGCATACCCTCACCTTCGCCATGTATCACAACGGAACCCGCTGGATCATCCGAGAGGTGAAAACACAATGAGAAAACACCCAGCAAAAGCAGCACTAACGGCAATTTTCGCATCATGTTTAATCACAGCAGAAGTTTTTGCGACCGAAGGTGGCGGAGACTCTAACAATAATGCAGAATGGTCTGGATGGGAGCAAAACAACACAATTTTCATCGGATCTGAAACGTACCAGGAGATTTCTCCGCCAGCGGATTCACCCAGAACAACCGACACCCCCGGACAAGCCGGCGCCCCGGCCGAGAACGAAGCAACCGACTCCGCACCCGCAGTCGCCTACGCCGACGAGACCACCCAGCAGGCCCCGGCCCCCGGAGCATGCACCGTCTGGGACCCCCTCACAGACGACAAGCCCCCCGTCGCCATCTGCACCGCACTCCCGCAGCCCGACGATTCCGCGCCCGACGACCCCGCACCCGCCGAACCGGCCTCCGCACCACCAGCACCCCGCCCCCTGACCGTCACCGCCCGTGACGTCGCCACCGCCATCGCCGACGGCTCCGGCCTAACCCGCCAACCCCCGGGCCCCACCCTCCTCATCACCAAACCCCTCATCGTCTACACCAACCCCGCCCCCCAGAACCTGACCACCACCATCGCCACCACCACTGTTGACATCGAAGCCACCCCCATCGCCTACACCTGGGACTGGGGCGACGGAACCACAACCACCACCACCGACCCTGGAGCCCCCTGGCCCAACCCCACCATCACCCACCGCTACACCCGCACCGCCACCAACATCACCACCACCCTGACCACCACCTGGACCGCCCGCTACCGCCCCGCCGGCACCGCTCAATGGCACCACGTCAACGGCACCATCACCACCACCGAAACCTCCACTCCCTACACCATCACCCGCACCCTCACCTATCTCACCGACAACGCCGAAGAAGCCCACAACCACTGACCCCGTCCCCGCCCCGGCGGCTCCCCCCCCCCGGCTCTGCGCCTCACGTGAGCGTCGAGGGCGTGGGGTCTGCGAAAAGGGCGCGGAAATACCCGTAGAAGTTCCAGTTCCCCCAGCTGGTGCAGGCGTCGCCGCCGGAGGTCGCAGCGGGATCGGGCTGGTAAGGGGTGTAGTCGTACAGGCCCGCGGTCGCCTGATTGACCACTGTGATCTCGCCGGTGCCGCAGGACGCGTCCGGAGAGTACGCCAGCTGCACGGGCGCGCCGGCGACCACTTGGAAAGCCTCGGGGTTCAGGCGGTAGTCCTGGAACTGGGAGGCGGCCCCGTACAACTGCTGGAAGAACCCGGCGTACTGCGGATCGCACTGGGTGCCGTCGGGGCAGGCGTAGCCCGCGGCGGTCTCGTAGTCGCGGGCCGTCAGCGTCGCGCCGGATGACGTGAGCAGCCCTTCCTCCTTCTGGAGAAGCACCAGCAGCACCTGCGGGTTGATATCGCAGGCGGTGGCGACCTTCGAGATGACCTGTGCGGCGTTCTCGGCCCTCGCCCCCTGATAGCCGCCCGGGCAGGCGGCGGTCTCCTCGCGGTCCTCGGTGTCGAAGCTCGCTTCGGCCAGGCAGGCCGTGCCGTCACGCCCGGTCTGGCACCCGGAGTTGACCTGGTCGATGAAGGCGGTGATCTCCTCGGCCGTCATGGTGGTGGAGTCGTAGAAGACGTCGTCGTCGATTATGTGCGTGGCATCGAAGCCGGTCATGTCAGTCGCGATGGGAACCGGCCCGCCCCGACCGGCGGTCGGCGCGGAGCTCGTCAACGGTTCGGACTCGATGACGCGGGCCGCGAGCAGGCCCACCGCGACGGTGATCGCGAATGCGATCAGCATGAGGCCCAACGGAGAGATGAGCGCGCGCACCAGCGGGTTGCGATTGCGTCGGCGTCTCGTGCGCGGCCCTCCGCGCGGGTCCCCACCGCCGGATCCGCCGCGTGAACCGACCGGGCGGGCCCCGCCACCGCGGACGCCGCCGGCACCGCTCTCGCCGGTGCGAGGGCCCGAGCGCGCGGAGGCGGGTCGCACCGTCGCGGCAGAGCCGGAGCCGGGGCGGCTTCGGCAGGGGCGGCGGCGCGGGGCAGGGTGAGGACGCTGAGACATCGGCGCCATGCTGCCACAGTCCGGCGGCCGACCCGCTACGTCCGGCCGTGCCCTCCGTCGTCGTGGCATCCTCTGCGCGAGGTGGCCGACCCGCTACCCTCGGTCCGTGCACCTGTCCGACGCGCTGTCCCTGGCCCGCAGTCTCATGGTCGAGTACGACGTCGAGGACTGGGATCTCGCCCTGGACCGCGCCCGGCGCCGGGCCGGGCAGACCGATCAGGCGCGTCGTCGGATCACGCTCTCACGTCATCTCATGAGCCTGTACGACGAGGCCGAGGTGCGTGAAACGGTCCTCCATGAGATCGCCCACGCGCGCGTTGGCGCCGGTCACGGGCACGACGCCGTGTGGCGGGCGGAAGCCCACCGCATCGGCTCGACCGGGGAGCGTCTGGTCAGCCCGCACGCCCCGCAGATGGAGGGCCGGTGGCTGGGCATCTGCCCGGCGGGCCATACGGTCACGCGGATGCGGCGCCCCTCGGTGCCGCTGGCCTGCGCCGTATGCTCGCGCTCCTTCCGAGCCGAGAATCTGCTCGACTGGCGGCTGGACGGCCTCCCCGCCGCCCCGGAGCAGATCGGGCCGCGCTACGCGCACGCCCTCGCCCGGCTGCGACGTCGAACCGGATGAGGGGCCGTCTTCGAGCCGGAGGACGGGACCCATCGCGCATTCGGCGCCGCAGACAGGTCGTTCCCTTTCGACTCGCCGTGGACGCGGACGGAAGCAGGCAGGATGGAGAGAGCTATGGGGAGGGCTCCCCGTTTCCGTGCCGGAGGAAGACCGGCGCCCGTCATGTCTGGAAGACTCCATGCGGCGGCCCCGGCGGCCGCGTCCGCGAATTCGAAGGAGCACTCATGATCGTCACCACCACCCCCACCGTCGAAGGCTACCCCGTCACCGCGTACCTGCGCGTCGTGTGCGGCGAGACCATCGCCGGTGTCAATGCTTTCAAGGACATGGCCGCCGGCCTCCGCAACATAGTCGGCGGACGCTCGGAGTCCTACGAACAGGAGCTGATCCAGGCCCGCGAGAGCGCGCTGGCCGAGATGGTCCAGCGGGCCCAGGAGCTCGGCGCCGAAGGCGTCGTCGGCGTCGACATCGACTACGAAACGCTCGGCCAGAACAACGGCATGCTCATGGTGACGGCCGCGGGCACGGCCGTGCGCTTCTCTTCCAACCAGCAAGGCAACGTCGGATACTGAGGTTCGGCCCGCGCTCACGCCTCGCACTCGCGACGACGACGCCCGCCGCGCTCGGGCGAGGCGCCGGCGCGCAACCCGAGCACCCCGCGGAGCCGCGGTCCGGGACGGGCTGCGCGAAACCCGGTGCTCGGAACTACGTGAGCCGGGATAACATCGTCGCGCCACCGGCGAGCGCGAAGATCGTGGAGGCCACGATGGCGATCACCTGCCAGATGAGGAGGGCCCGCGCCCACGTGCGTCGAGACGTCCCACTCACGATGGACACCACGATGAGGTAGATGAGGCCGATGACGGGCAGGTGGGCGATGAGCACCGCTACCATCCAGCCGCCGAGCGATTCGCGGGGCTCGGGAGGCGCAACCTCCTGAGGCCCGGCAACCGCCGGGGCCGAGACTGCGGCGGGCGGACCGGCGAACTGGGCCGCAGGCGAGGCGGTTTTGAGGGCGTAGTCGCCTGGGCCGTACCCGGTCGGCGGGTCAGGGTAGGCGTCAGGGCGAGCCGGGTAAGCACCGTTCCCGAGCGACCCCGCACCACCGCCGGCTGGAGCCGACCCGGAGGGAGCCGACCCTGGCGCGGAATAGGCCGGAGCCGGCCCGGAGGAGGCCGACGCGGACCCGGAGCCCGGCACCGGTCCCGCGGGCATCTGGAAGTCGGCACTACCAGCAGCGGGCGCTGCGTACTGCGTCGGAGTCGTCGGTTCAGCACTCGGACGGTGGCCGTCCCTGGGAACGGCCACCGTCTCAACCGCCCACTCCGGCACGGCGCCGCCGGCCGCCGAACCCGCCCCGGAGGGAGCCGACTCGGGCCCGGAGCCCGGCACCGATCCCGCCGGCGCGCTCGCACCGACCGCCGGCGTCTGGAACTGGAAGCCGGGTGCTCCCCCGGTCGATGCGTCGGAAGCGCCGGACCGCGCAGCAGCCGGGGAGCCCAGGGAGCCGGGCGATGGTGTTCCGGGGCGGGTGGCTGAAGACGACCGGCTCGCGGGCGGCGGGCCGGAGACGGTCGGAATGCTCGAGACCGTAGGCGCCTGTCCGGTGGGCGCCGCCGCGTCGGGGCGATTCGCGCCCGTCGCGGGCGCACCGGCGTCCCGGGGCCCGACCGTCGGCGGCCGACCGGCGACGGCCGGGCCAGCGGTTCCGCCGTGGGGGTCTGCGCCGATCGTGCCGGGAGCGGGCCATGTGGTCGCCGACGCCTCGGGGGCGGTCGGTCCCGGCCGCCCGTACGCGTCGCCGACAGGACGTGCTCCCGCGGCTCCGGCACTGGTCCCGGGATCCGTCGTCCCCGGCCCGGAGCCGGGATGCCGGGGCATCCGCCCGCGCCCGGCGGGCCCCGCCTCGGAGGCCGGCTGCCCGACCGTCGCGTTCGGCCCGGGTCTGCCCGAGGGCAGGATCACCGTCTCCGCCGCGGCGTCGGGCATGTCGTCGGCCTCGGAGCCCGGCGACGTCGGGGCGGCTGCGGCGGTCTCGCGGGCCCGGCCCGCATTCGAATCCTCGGGCCCGCTCACGGTGGGCTTCTCGGGCGCGGACGGCCCGGCGGACTGAGCCGGCGGCACCGGAAGCGACGCCTGAGGCTGCCCGCCACGGCGCATCCTCTCCAGGTCACGGGGATCGACCCGCACGGTCTCCATGGCGTAGGGGAGGTCGGGCGGCTCGGACTGCGACGCCGGGCTGGGTTCGGCACCATCGCGGGCCGTCTGGCCCGACGACGGCGGAACCGCGTCCGGTGCGGGGGTCGAGGGGTCGTTGATATGCGGCTGCTGAGACTCCGACACGACGGGGCTCCTTCGAGAGGGGCACCGGGAGGCTCCCGGTGGACACGACGCCTCCACCCTACGGCGCCGAGAGGTCCATGTCGGGGAGGTTCGCCGGTCGATACGACCTCATCCCCTCACCCTCCTGCTCCTCCTTGCTCGGAGTCGACTTTTTCGTACGAGGTTGACGACGGCGGCGTCAACCTCGTACGAAAAAGTCGGCCTCGGCGGTGGGGGCGGCCGTATCAATACCGTCGTTGTATGGAATTCATCTGTGGTATGGGGGT
>NZ_GL985606.1:54509-116406 GCF_000220835.1 Actinomyces sp. oral taxon 448 str. F0400
CCGGATCAAGCAGCACCACGGCGCTAGTCGTCGACCAGGGCAGATCCACGTAAGAACTGACGGTCAGCTCATCGCCCTCGGGCGCGCTCCAGACCTGCTCCACGTCCGCCAATGTCGCATCATCACCGGCCCGCGTGAACTCCACGGCCAGGGCCGTCGTCGCCTCATCAACACGCACCAGCGGGGAAACACCCACCGTCACATGATGCCCCAGCATATGACCGTCCAACTCCTGAAACCCCACCGAAACACCACCGCCCGCCACCGGAACAGAAGCCGAAGACAACCCCGACACACCCCCAGAACCCGCAAAATCCCCCACCCCCGCAACCCCGATGGGGACAACCACACCACTACCCGTGCACTACCCACCGCACCCCGTCACTACCCGTGGAAACCGGCCACCGCCGAAGTCACCTTCATCGAACACGTCATAAGCATCTGTTTTCACCAGGGCTCGGCCCCGTCCCCGCCAAACCCCCGCCGAAACGAAGAGCGAACCGGTCGGTCTCACACGCGCGGACCGGCCGGACCACCGGCTCGATCACCCCACCCCGTCGTCGAGGCGCGCACGACGAGCCCGGGAGCGAAGGTCACATGCCGCACTTCGGAACCCTCATCGAGCAGGAGGTCGGCGGCGGCGCGACCGATGTCGCGCATGGGCACGTGCACGCTGGTCAGCGGAGTAATGAGCTCGGAGGCGACGGCCACATCGTCGTAACCGACAATGGCCACGTCGCCCGGGATCTCCAGCCCGCGTCGGCGCACCTCACGTATGGCGCCGATGGCGAGCTGGTCATTGGCGCAGAACAGCGCGGTGAGCGCGCCGGCGCCGTCCAGCAGCGCAGCGGCCCCCGCGGCGCCGGCGTCGGCCGTATAGCTCCGCCCGTCGCTGACCGCCTCGACCTCCATAAGGACGGCCGCCGGCTCGAGTCCGGCGTCGGCCAGGGCCGTCAGCACGCCGTCGCGACGGTCGACGGACTGGCGCACCGACAGCGGGCCGTTGATGAAGCCGATGCGGCGGTGGCCGATCTCTACGAGATGGGTGATGGCGGCCCGGGCGCCCGCGACGTCGTCCCCCGAGACCGTGGACAGCTCCGCCGAGATCGGCGGGTGATCCATGAGGACGACCCTGATGCCGCGGCCGGCCAGAACCGCGAGGTTGTCGAGGGTCGACATCGTGGGGGTCACGATGACGCCGCGCACGTCCAGACCCGCCAGCATGCTCATGAGCTCGCGCTCACGGTCGGGGTCGGAGTCAGTCGACCCCAGCATGGGGACCCGACCGTCCTCGCGCAGACGGTCCTCGATGCCGCGAGCGGCCTCGGTGAAGAACGGGTTGGAGATGTCGTGGACCAGCACCCCGACCAGCGGGGAGCCGCCGCGGCGCAGGTGCCGAGCCGTTTCCGAGCGGACGAAGCCGAGTTCGCCGATCGCCGCATGGACCCGATCCAGAGTTGAGCCGGCGACGCGCTCGGGGTGGTTGAGGGCATGCGAGACCGTGCCCACGGAGACGCCGGCCCTCTCGGCGACGTCGCGGACCGACGGATGGTCCGGATGCGCCGGACGAGCCGGGTGAGCCACGGGCGCGTCCCTCCCTCATTGGCTGCCTGTCCCTTGCTTCCCAGCGCAGCATACGGGCTTCGTCCTCAGCCGTCCCGGGCTCGGACGCCCGATGCGACGCCACTTGTTGAAACGATTCAATATTGCTACCGTACCCGAGTTGAAACGATTCACAACCGGGCCAGCCGGTCGCTGCCGGCACCCTCCCGGTCTTGCCCCGGTCACTCACCGACCACTCACCGACCACTCACCGAACAAGGATGTCCGATGACCACGAGCCCCGCTCCGGCCCCCGTGCCGGCAGACGACTTCGCCGCGCTCACCGAGCTGCTGAGAACCACGACCGCCCGCTCCCCGCAGCGCTGCTGCTTCCTGCTCCGGGTCCGCCCCGAGCGGCTCGTCGAGTACGTCGAGGTCCACCAGCACGTGTGGGAGGAGATGCGCGAGGCGCTCACCCGCACCGGTTGGCGGCACTACTCCTTGTTCCTGCACCCGCAGGACGGGCTGGTCGTCGGCTACTTCGAGTCCGATGACGCCGTCGCGGCCATGGCCGCCATGAACAACGAGGAGATCAACACCCGTTGGCAGGCGCAGATGGCCCAGTACTTCGTCCAGCCCGACGGCGGGAGGGCCGCCGTCCTCCCCCAGTACTTCTACCTGGACTGACCGCCTCGCCGACGTCCTCGCCGCTCCGTCGCCCCTGCCCGCCCATCCCCATACTTCCCCGTCCTTCCCATCACGCACATCTCTCAAGGAGGAGAGCATGGCTCGTAAGCCCCTCACCGGATGGAAGGCGACCGCCGCGGTCGCCATGTCGAACTACATCGACTCGGGATCCATCATTGCCATCGCCACGTCCCTCGGTTTCTGGGGCGCCGCCTACTTCCCCGACGACGACGGCACCATCGCCGGTCTCCTGGCCGCTTTCAGCGCCAACGCCTTTGGGGCGGCCATCGGCGCCCTCATCGGCGGGCCGCTATGCGACAAGTACGGCCGCAAATTCATCTACACCTACGATCTGCTCCTCTACGCCCTGGGCGGCCTGATCGTCGTCTTCACCATGAATCTGCCGATGCTGTTCACCGGGTTCGTCATCATCGGCCTGGCCGTGGGCGCCTCGGTGCCCGCCGGATGGACTTACATCGCCGAGTTCGCCCCCACCGATCAGCGCGGCAAGCACATCGGCGCCACCCAGCTCGCCTGGTCGTGCGGCCCCTTCATCGGTTTCGGCCTCGCGGCCGCTCTGACCCCGCTGGGTCTGCTCGGCAGCCGCATCGTCTTCGCCCACCTCGTTGTGATCGCCCTGACCACCTGGTACATCCGCCAGGGCCTGGAGGAGTCCGGAACCTGGCAGGAGGCCAAGGGCGGTGCCGCCGCCAAGCCGCCGTCGATGTGGGCCTCCTTCCGCAAGCTGTTCAACCGACGCGTCAACATCACGGCCCTCATCTTCCTCGCCGTCATCTACACCTGCTGGAACCAGGCAGCCTCCCAGAACGGCATCTTCCTTCCCACGATCCTCGGCTCCATGGGCTACGAGACCCTCCAGACCGACCTGTTCTCCATGCTCTCGTGGGGATTCGTCATCGCCTCCACCTTCGTCTTCATGCGGCTGGTGGACCGGACGCCCTACCGCTGGCACTACCTGGTCGGCGGGCTGCTCGCCGTCGCGTCGTGGATCATCCTGGTCTTCGGCCCCTCCGACGCCGCCTGGACCGCCTTCGGCTACACCATCATCTGGGGTCTGTCCGCGGGTCCGTCGGCTCAGGCCTTCTACTCGGTGTGGTCACCCGAACTGTTCGCCACCCCGTACCGCTCGGCCGCCCAGGGGATCGTTTTCTTCGTCGTGCGTCTGGCCTCCGGTCTCATCTCGCTGATCTTCCCGATCATCCTGGCGCGGCCGAGCGGCTTGATGATCGACGGCATCATCCTCATAGGATTCCTCGTGGCCGCCACCGCCGTCGGCACCCTCGGTGCGCCGAGGACGCAGGGCAGGAGCCTGGAGGAGATCGAGCTGGAGCGCTACGGCGAGCACGTCACCAACACCAACGCCTGACCGCCCGGCCCGCTCGGCTCGTCCGGTTCAGACGAGCCGAGCGGCAGCCCGCCGCCGGCGACACCCTCGCTCAACCCACCGAACCCACCGAACCCACTGAACCCACCGAAACGGAGAACCATCATGAGCGCCCCCGCCCTGTCCGACCTGAGCCGTGAGGCCCGCGACCTGCTTCAGACCCAGAGCATCGAACTGCCCAGTTGGGCCTTCGGCAATTCCGGCACCCGCTTCCGCGTCTTCACCACCGCCGGCGTGCCCCGCACCCCCTTCGAGAAGATCGACGACGTCGCCGAGGTCAACCGGCTCACCGGCGTCACGCCGCGGGTCTCCCTCCACATCCCGTGGGACAGGACGGATGACTACGCCGCCCTGCGCGACCACGCCGAGGAGCAGGGCGTGAGCATCGGCACCATTAACTCCAACGTCTTCCAGGACGAGGATTACAAGCTCGGCTCCCTGACCAACCCGGACGAGCGGATCCGAGCCAAGGCGATTGCCCACCACCTGGAGTGCATCGACATCATGCGGACCACCGGGTCGTCCCCGCTGAAGATCTGGCTGGCCGACGGCACGAACTACCCGGGCCAGGACTCCATCCGCGAGCGCCAGGACCGTCTGGCCGACTCCCTGGCCCAGATCTACGCCGCCCTCGACTCCGACCAGCAGCTCGTCCTGGAGTACAAGTTCTTCGAACCGGCCTTCTATCACACCGACGTCCCCGACTGGGGCACCTCCCTGGTGCACTGCCTGGCCCTGGGAGAGCGCGCCAAGGTGGTTCTGGACACCGGCCACCACGCGCCGGGCACGAACATCGAGTTCATCGTCGCCCAGCTGCTGCGGCTGGGGCGCCTGGGGGCCTTCGACTTCAACTCCCGCTTCTACGCCGACGACGACCTCATCGTGGGAGCGGCCGACCCCTACCAGCTCTTCCGCATCATGAACGAGATCGTGGCCGCCGGGGCGCTGGCCCCCGACTCGGGTGTCAACTTCATGCTCGACCAGTGCCACAACCTGGAGGAGAAGATCCCCGGCGAGATCCGCTCAGCCACCAACGTCCAGGAGGCCACCGCCAAGGCGCTCCTCGTGGACCGCGAGGCCCTGGCGGACGCCCAGACCGCCGGCGACGTGCTGGGGGCCAACGACATCCTCGTCGATGCTTTCAATACCGATGTTCGTCCTCTGCTGGCCGAGCTGCGCGAGTCCCAGGGTCTGGCGCCTGACCCCATGAGGGCGTTCCTGGACTCCGGCTACCTCGAGCGCATCCGCTCCGAGCGCGTGGGCGGCGACGCCGCGGGCTGGGGCGCCTGAGCCCCCCTCCGCCGGCGGGGCCGCGGCTCCACGGGTTCCGCGGCCCCGCTACGGCGCGCTCTAGTATCCAACCACCCCGCCCGATGTCGCCCGAAAGGATCCCTCATGACCGCCACCCGCCCCGTCCGCATCGGAGCCGTCGACCTGGGCGCCTCCTCCGGGCGCGTCATGGTCGGCACCATCGCCGACGGGCGCATCACCCTGACTCAGACGCGCCGCTTCGCCAACGGCGCCATCCCGCTGCCCACCCGCGAGGGCGAACGCCTGTTCTGGGACGTGCTGCGCCTATGGGGGGAGGTGCGCGAGGGGCTGCTCGCGGCCGTGCGCGACATCGGTCCCCTATCGGCCATCGGCATCGACACCTGGGGGGTGGACTACGGCCTGGTCAACGGCTCGGGCACCCTGTCCGCCCAGGTCCACGCCTACCGCTCCGCGCGCACCCGCGGCATCCCCGAGCGGGTCTTCGCCACGATCCCGGCACGGGAGATCTACGCGATCAACGGGCTGCAGGTGCAGGATTTCAACACGATGTTCCAACTCGTGGCCCAGGCCCGCGACAACGGCATCCCCCGGTCCTCGAACGGCGCCTACGCACGCACCATGCTGCTCCTGCCCGATCTCCTGGCCTGCTTCCTCACCGGCCAGCGGGTCGCCGAAGTCACCAACGCCTCGACCACCGGCCTGGTCGACGCCCGTCTGCGCACCTGGTCGCGTCCTCTGCTGGAGCGCCTGCGCACCGAGCTCGGCCTCGACCTGGACGGCGTCCTGCCCGACATCATCGAGCCGGGTACCGTCATCGGACCGGTGCTCCCCGAGGCGCTGGAAATCTTCGGCCCCGACGGCGCCCCCACCCCGGTGGTCGCCGTCGGCAGCCACGACACGGCCTCCGCCGTCGTCGCCGTCCCCGCCACCGACCCCGACTTCGCCTATATCTCATGCGGGACCTGGTCGCTGGTGGGGCTGGAGCTGGAGGAGCCGGTGCTCACTCTGGCCTCGCGGACCGCCAACTTCACCAACGAGCTCGGCGTCGACCACACGGTCCGCTATCTCAAGAACGTCATGGGCCTGTGGGTGCTCAACGAAGCTGTGCGCGCCTGGCGGCGTCAAGGCCTGGAGACCTTCCTACCCGAGCTCGACGCCGCAGCCGCGACTGCCGAGCCGCTGCGCACCGTCGTCGACATCGACGACCCCGTCTTCTACGCCCCCGGGGACATGGCCGCCCGCATCGACGACGCCGCCCGCGCCACCGGGCAGCCCCGGCCTCGTAGCGTCGGCGAGTACGTGCGCTGCATCGACGACTCCCTGGCCCTGGCCTACCGCCGTGCCGTGCGCCAGGCCGCCGAGCTGTCCGGACGCGAAGTGAGGGTCGTCCACATGGTCGGCGGTGGCATTCGCAACCGGCTCCTGTGCCAGCTGGCCGCCGACGCGATCGGTCTGCCGGTCCTGGCCGGCCCCGCCGAGGGCACGGCCCTGGGAAACGCCGTGGTCGCGGCCCGCGGCGCCGGCCTGCTCAACGGCGAGCTGAGCGACCTGCGCCGCCTCATCCGAGACTCCACCGACATCACCTCCTACGCCCCCGACCCAGCTGCCGCGGCGTCCTGGGACGCCGCCGAGCGCCGGCTGCTCGGCTGAATCGTCCGGGCCGCCGCGCCGCCGCATGGCCGACCGGATCGCCGACGCGTGCGGACCGCCGTCCGATGACGGCCCGGCCCGCATGCGGACAACTACACGCAGACAGTCACAGATATTCGAAGGACACCCCAGCATGAGCACGCACCCGACTCTCACCGACATCCTCACCCACATGGGCGCCGCCGGACGCCGGCTGGACCACATGGGCGCCGTCGAGGCCGGCGCCGGCAACATCTCCATCACCGTGGCCGCCGACGCCGACGAACTCGGCCTGGTCGACCGCCTCCCCGAGGCGACCCCCGGCGTCGAGCTGCCGCTGCCCGCTCCGGCGCTCGCGGGCCGCACGGTCCTGGTCACCGGCTCGGGCTGCCGGCTGCGCGACGTCGCCGCCGCCCCCGAGATGACCGTGTCGGCCTTCGTCGTGGACAAGGGCGGAGCCACCGGCACCTGGTACACCCATCCGGAGAGGACCTACGTGGGGCCGACGAGCGAATTCAACTCACATCTGGCCGTTCACAACGACCAGGTCGAGCGGCGCGGCGTCGACTTCCAGGCGGTGATACACGCCCAGCCCCCCTACCTGGTCCAGCTGTCCCACATCAGGGGCGTCCGCAGCACGCGGGACTTCAACCGCCGTATCCTGCGCTGGGAGCCCGAGACGATCGTCCAGCTCCCCGCCGGCGTCGAGGTGCTGGACTTCATGGTGCCCGGGTCGCAGACCCTCATGGAGAACAGCGTGCGGGCCCTGCGCGACCACATCATCGTCGTGTGGTCCAAGCACGGCATCATGGTGCGCTCCGACATCTCCCCGCTGGCCGCCGTCGACAAGGTCGAGTACGCGGAGACCGGGGCCATGTACGAGGTGCGCAGCATGATGGCCGGCGGGCTCGGCGAGGGGCTCACCGATGACGAACTGCACGCCGTCGTCGAGGCCTTCGAGGTCGACACCGATCTGTTCTGACGGCCGTCCCGCGGCTGCCGCGGGGCGCGGGCGGGGAGGCCGCGGCCCCGCCTCTCCTGGCCGCCCGCCCCCGTTCCCACCCGTCGCAGACCTCACAGCGTCAGGTGAATGAAAACCGGACGGTGCCGCGATTACTCTGTTCGGGACGCACGACGACGGGAGTCCGCCGCTCGTGCGTCGTCTCGTTCCGGCCCGGAACGAGAACCGTCCATGAAAGGAAGCACCATGTTCTCCGACGTTGATCGGGTCATCCGTGCGGCTGTGGCCCACGAGCGCGAAATCCAGCGCGACATTGCCGACAAGCAGGCTCAGGACGAGCAGCGCTGAGCACGGCCCCGGCATCTCGTCCGGGGCCGCGCCCCTCGACATCCCGCCCGCGGTCGCGGTCAGTCCGCCCGAACCAGCCGGGTCACCCGGTCCATGAAGGTCTCCAGGAAGCGGTCGACGTCGACGCCAAGGGCGACGCGGCTGGTCTTCCTCGGCTCGTTGAGACGCTCGACGTCGCCGATGGTCCGCCCCCGCGTCGGCCCCTCGACGTCGACTCGGAGGTTGACGGGGAAGGTGGACACGAGGCTCGGGTCGACGGCGACGGCGGCGGCGAGCGGATCGTGCAGACCGCACCCGCCCAGTCCGGGGGCGGTCGTCTCGTAGGCCCTGATGTAGTAGTCGGTCATGTCGGCCAGGAACGCGCCGGCGGGTGTGCCCGCCTCGCGCCAGCGGTGCGTGTGCTCGTAGGTGAGCAAAGTCTGGAGGGTGACGTCGAGGCCGACCATGGTGGCGTCGACGCCGGAGCGGAAAACGGCGTCGGCGGCGTCGGGATCCTGGCTGATATTAGCCTCGGCCCAGGGGCTGGTGTTCCCCGAGACGGTCAGGGCGCCACCCATGAGGACGACCGTGAGACGTTCGGCCAGGCTGGGATCCTTCTTCAGGGCGGCGGCGAGATTGGTCAGAGGTCCGGTGGGGACGTAGACGAGTTCGTCGCCGTAGCGGCGTGAAGCCTCGATGATGACGTCGACGGCGCCGGTGGTTTCGGCGCTTCGCCGCGAGTCGGCGATGTCGACCTCCCCGATCCCGTTGCGGCCGTGGATGAAGGCGGAGATCTCCTGGACTGAGAAATCCCCGGCGCTCGAGGCGCAGGGCAGCCCCGGGTGGACGGGGATCCCGGGGGCGCCGAGGAGATCGAGGACCGCCAGGGAGTTGCGCACCGAGTCCCTCATGAGGACGTTCCCGTAGGTGGCGGTGACGCCGATGAGCTCCGCCTCGGGGCTGGCGAGCGTGTAGGCGATGGCGAGGGAATCGTCGATGCCGGTGTCCAGATCGAGGATGAGTTTCCTGGTCATGAGTGCTCCTCCTTCGTCACTTACCAGACGAAGATGCCGACGATACCGGCGGACATGAGGGAGACGAGAATACCGGACAGGAGCATGCGTCCGACATTCTTGGAGATGAGGTCATTGCGCTCCTTGTCGACGATCCCCTTGAAGGAGCCGATGATCATGCCCAGCGTGCCGAAGTTGGCGAAAGACGTCAGGAAGACCGTGAGTACGGCCTGGTAGTGGCGGGGCAGATCGGTGACCCGCCCGACGACCTGGCCCATGGCGACGAACTCGTTGGTAACGAGCTTGAGCCCCATGATCTGGGACATGTCCCAGGCGTTGGACGGGTCCAGGCCCAGAAGCATCGCGGGGATGAACATGACGACGCCGAGGATCGACTCCAGGGAGAGCGGGCCCCATAGGGCGCCGAGGACCTTGTCGATGAGAGCGGCCAGGGCGACGAAGGTGATGACATTGGCGGTGATGATGAGGATCATCTTCCCACCGCCGATGATGGAGTCGCCGAGGAAGGAGAAGAAGGGCTCCTTGGCCGGTGCGTCGGGGTTCTTCCTGGTGAGTCTGCCGATCAGCGCGCTCAGGCCGCCCGAATGGGCGCCGGCCGGCTTCTGCGCGTCGGAGCCGGCTGTACCAACGGCCCCGGTGGACGCGGACGAGCCGGCGGCATCAACGGACCCGGCCGCCGCAGTCGCCCCGGACCCAGCCGTCTCGCCGGCGGGGGCGAGCACGTCCTGGTCCCCCGGAATCTCCTGCACATCGGCGTAGGTCACGATGACGTCCTCCTCGGGGGCGATCTCCAAGGGGTAGAGCATGCTCGCGACGATAAGAGCGTTGAGGCAGTTCAGCGGCACGGCGGTCAGGACGAACTCGCCGGGAACCATCTGCATGTAGGACGCGAGGATGGATGCCGTCACGCAGCTCATCGACATCATGGCAATGACGACGTCGCGCTCGGGCCTCATCCTCTGAAGCTGATTCTTGGAGACGGCCACGGCCTCGGTGTTGCCCAGGAACATCATCTCGATGGCGTAGAAAGCCTCGAACTTGGGCTGGCGCGTGATGACGCTCAGGCCGCGCCCGATCCATGTGATGAGCCAGGGGAGGAAGCCGATGTAGGTGAGGATGTCGAAAAGAGGGACGATGAGGAGGATGGGCAGCAGGGCGCTGACGACGAAGTTCGCCGGCGTGGGATCGATCCCCTCGGGTCCGACCCAGTCGCCGAACGCGAAGTTGATCCCCCTCCAGGCCACGGAGACGAGCTCGTTGAAACCGGCGGCGGCGCCCTCGACGGCCGCGCGTCCCCAGGGGAAGCCCGTGAGCAGCCAGGCGATGACGACGTTGAGCGCGGTGAGGATCCCGACTGACCGCCAGGGGATCCTCGTACGGTTGCGGGAGAACAGCCACCCTACGGCGAGGAAGGCGAGAACTCCCAGGATATTGACGGCCAGGAACATGGGACGGTCCTTCGTGTGCGACGGGAGGTGTGCGGTTGGACGAACGGAAGCGGGGCGAGATCGCCCTGCCGGAGGTCGAGCGACGCGGGGTGCGGGTCGGGGGCGGACGGAGGTGGGCAGCGGATCGGACGGGGCCGGCCCGGGGCCAGGGTACTCGTGACGAGATCCGGGAAACAGTTTGTCCTCGGGTCGGTGCCGACCCGCATGGTGCAGGAGTCATCGGCGGTGGCGCGCATGTCGGCTATGGTCATCCCGCAGGCGAGAGCGCCGCACAGCTCGACGCCGTCCGGGCAGCGCCGCGTCGGGACGGGGGCGGGGTCGATGACGTAGGCGACGGCGTGCTGCTCGGCCAGCGGGCGGCTCGGCTCGGGCAGCTCGACGCCATCCAGGCCGGTCTCGCCGTGGATGTAGGCGGCGCCGATGGCCTCGCGGGCGAGCGGCTTCATGCGGCCGGCGTGGACGGGGACCTCGGGGCGGCCGGCGAGCTCGCACACCGCCCGGGCGTTGAAGGTGACCTTCCCGAGGCTGTGGTTGCCGCCGATGGTCGTGATCCCAGAAGGTCGATCTCCGGACTCCCGAACGCGAGGAGGATCGCGATCGCGTCATCATGGCCCGGATCGCAATCGAGGATCATCTTGGTTGTCACACGCGACTCCTTTGTAACCGTGACGGTGGATGTGCTTCCCTGCGGTGGGCTCCTCGGCGCGACGTCGTCACCGCGCCGAGGGCCGAGGGGCCCTCCGCGCACCGATGGCCGGCGAACGAGAGGGCGGCGCCCTGATGGCACTGAGGCATCGCACAGGACTTCTCCGACACTTGGAAACGTTCCAACAAAAGATATGAGGATTCCCGGGGCTCTGGACGGGCGACCCGGTCCGCGCGGGCGCGGTCCACCCATCGTCGCCGTCGGCACGGGAACGTCCACCACTCCCGACCCGCGCCAACGTGACGCCGTCCGCCTTGGCGGAGGCGTCGAGGCGTGTGAACATCGCGGCGAGTCCCGCGCTGGAAACGTTTCCCTCCGCGAACCCGCACCGTTGCCATGCAGAACCGACCGCAGACGAAGAGACCGCCGTGGGGGCTCCCACCTCAAGGACGTCGCCGCGCTGGCCGGCGTCTCCCTGGGAACGGCCTCCCGCGTCCTCACCGGGCACCCCTCGACCTCGGCACGCTCGCGCGAAAGGGTCACCGCCGCCCTGCCCCACACCGGCGTCGGACTTGGTGGAGGTGGACTGGGTGGGCACCAGGGTGATCTCCACGCGGCGGTTGAGCTGGCGGTTGCCGTCGGAGTCGTTGGGAACCCGAGGGGCGCTCTCACCCTTACCGTCAGTGGACACCGAGAAGGCCGACATGCTGGTCAGCTGCCCCAGCCTGTCGGAGACGGACGTCGCCCGACGCTTCGACAGGTCCAGGTCGTGAGCGTCATCGGCGACGCCGTCGGTGTGCCCCACGATGGAGACCTCGCCGCCGGGGTAGGTGGCCAGCTGGTCCGCGGCCTTCTTCAACGTGGCGTCCGCCTGGGCGCTCAGGTCGGCCGAGTCCGAGGCGAACAGGACGTCGGAGGCCAGGTTGATGACCACCGACTTGTCCGCCACCCGCATGTCCGAGGCCCCCCACCGAGGCGGTGAAGGTCTCCAACGCCACTGGGTCGGGGCTGTCCTCGGTGTCCTTGGCTCGGCCCACCGCCTCCTTGGCCTCGGCGGACAGCTTGCCGTCGCGCCCCACCGGCACGCCCTCGAACAGACCCGACTCGGGCGCCAGGACATCGATGGTGTCGGCGTCGACCGGCTTGAACAGGGCGTGCAGCGTGGCGTCGGGCTCCTTGTCCGTCAGGCCCACGAGGTCAGAAGTGGCCTTGAAGGTCTCCTGCACCGTACCGGCGTCGAAGTCCACCACGCGCGCACCATCAGCACCACTGAAGTTTCCCGTGCCGTTCCAGACCACGTTGATATCGATTCTCTTGCCATTATCGGACCGGCTGCTCGAGCCGGTCGTGTCCAGGCGCACGACCAGGGGAACCACCATGACGTCGTCGGAGACCACGGCCGGCCCCACTGTGACCTCCAGACTCGCCCCCACAGTCGTCACCGTCCGGGTCACGCTCTGACCCGAACCACCCGAGGCACCAGCCGAGCCCGACGCCGATGCGCTGGCCGAGCCCGAGCCCGCGCCGCCCGACGCCGCCGACGTCGAGGCGTCGGGGCCCTCGCCCCGCGACCTCCAGGGCGGCTCACAACCGGCCAGGGCCAGCAGCCCCACGCCGGTCAGGATAACCGGAGAGGAACATGCGACGACGCATCGTTACGGGTCCTTTCAGTTGTTCGTGACGGGGATGTCGGTGAGGCGGTAGGCGGTGCCTTTGAGTGCGTACTTGCCGTCGGGGTGGTCGAGGGTGATGGTGTCGCCGCCGGGGTCGGGCCAGATGACGCAGACGGTGGTGGTACCAGTCTTAAGGCGATCGGAGACGTTGAGCTCGGTCAGGGGGAGGTGCTGCTCGGCGTAGGCATCGAGATAGTCGGCGGGGAAGATGCGCTCGCCGCCGGCGATGAGGGTCAGGCCGTCGCTGGCGTAGAAGGTCGACAGGGCACCGTCCTCGCCGCGCTGGTTGGAGAGGATCGTCTGGGGGTCCTCGAGCAGTGGGTGAAGCGGAGCTCCGGTAGAGCCGGGTTTGACGGTGCAGGTGACGGCGCCCAGGAGGTAGCCGCCGCTGCGGGTGACGTGGTCGAGAGTGATGGTGACCTCGCCGCTGGTATCGGAGCCCTTGGAGGTCAGGGTGATGCCCTCGGAGCCCTTGGCGACGGGACCCTGCGGCGCCGGCAGCGAACCACCGCTGCCGTTGCCGGGGGTGGCAGTAGGGGCCGCGGTCGGGCTGCCGCCCTTGTCGGTGGTACCGCCGGTGGGGGTGAGGGTGATCTCGACGCGCCGGTTGGCGGCTCGGGCCTCGTCGGTGGTGTCCTCGACTTTGGGCTCGGACTCGCCCTTGCCGGTCACGGAGGTCTGCCACTTGTCAAGGCTGGTGAGCTGTTCGAGTCGGGTTTTGACGGCGTCGGCGCGTTTCTCGGACAGGGTCTGGTTGTAGGCGTCGTCCTGGATGTCGTCGGTGTGGCCGACGATGGTCAGCGTCCCGCCGTCGGGGTACTGGACGAGTTGGCCGGACACGGTCTGGAGCTGGGCCTCAGCACCCGAGGCCAGGTCGGCGGAGTCGGAGGCGAAGGTGACATCGCTGGCCAGGGTGACGGTGACGTCATCGCCACCGACCTGGGTGCTGGTGGAGTCGTCCAGGGCCCTGGTGTAGCGCTCGATGGCGACGGGTTCGGCGAGCTCGGTGGCGGCGCCCGGGAACTTATCGACTCCGCTGCTGGCGGCGCTCAGGTCGATGTCGGCTTTCTTGGCGGCGTCGGCCTCCAGCACCGAGACGGTGGTCAAGCCGGCCATCGGGACGAGGACAGTCACCTGGTCGGTATCGACCTTGCCGAAGGACAGGTAGGAGGTGACTTTCTCACCGGGGGTCGTGTCGAGGAATCCGCCGCCGCCATCGGTGGCGCTCCACACGCGCCCGCCCTCCAGGTCGAGAAGCTTAACCAGGTCGGCGCCGGCGCCGGGACGAAAGATGGATGGGGCCCCGAGGTAGTGCGAGATGCCGAGCTTGTTGCCGTTGTCGCTGTAGGAGTTGGCTTTGACATCGTCGATGGAGGCGTCGTCCTCGGCTCGGGTCAGCTCCAGGGCCATGATCGAGGTGGTCTCGTCCTTGCGGATGACAGGAGAGACCCGCACCGCCACGTTGTGGCCCATGATGTGAGCATCGAGCTCCTGCCAGTCGGTGCTGCCGACCCCGACTCCCCCGCTGGCGGATGCGGACCCGCTCGCCGCGGACGAGGAGCCCGCCGACGCCGAATCCGACGGCGCCGAGACGTCCCCGCCCTTCGACATCCCGGAAAGCACGTCGCACCCGGCCAGCACCGGCACCCCGACACCCACCAAAAACGACAGGCCCACAAAAGACCGACGAGATGGCGCCGTCGAGGAAACGCGGAACGAACGGAAGAATGCCGAGGCCATAGGAACTCCTTGGTGAGAACGTGTTCAGAAACGGAGTGTAATCACAACGTGATGGTGCCATCAAGGGACGCTCCCCGTGCACTACCCATCCCTCCACGGGGAGAACCCATAGGATCCGGCCGTCTCCGCGAGGAGCCCAGGAGGCTTATTTTCATAGAGTGGCTCAGAGCGCTTCGGCAGTAAATCGCGCGCATCGCACGGGACCGCCTATTCCTGAGAGAATTCAACTACCCGGGCTGAAGCACCTCGGAAATCAAGTCACCACGACCGACAGCGGCATGAGGATCATCGGTATCGAGACCCGACGCATCCCGCGCGCCTGCCGCACAAGGCCGCTGGCAGTTTCACCCGCGCAGACCCGCCTCAACGACGAAAGACGGGACACGCAGCGGCGGCCGGGTCTCAGCCGCAGGACCCCGACGCCCCGGCCGGTCAGCGCAACCGGGCCAGGGACGACAGGCAACAGACACAGGCCGCAGACAAGGACGCACGCATGCTCAAGGGAATCAATCCGCTCATGACGCCAGAGCTCCTCACCGCCCTGGCCCGCATGGGGCACGGCGCCACGGTCGCCGTCCACACCCAGGAGGCGCGCCCCTACGGGTGCGACCTCCTGACCAAGGGCGTTGCCGACCTTCGACCCCGAGCCCGCATCCTGACCGTCCGAAGCCGATCCCCCGTTACGATCCACCCTGTGACGACCCACCCCACCGAAGCAAAGGAGCTCATCATGGGACGCGTCATCGTCGTCGGTTCCATCAACCAGGACATCACGGTCACGGTCGACCGCCTCCCCCAGCCGGGTGAGACCCTCTCGGGCACCTCGACCACCTACCGTCTGGGCGGCAAAGGGGCGAACCAGGCCGCAGCCGCCGCCCACGGCGGAGCGGCCGCAGTGTTCGTCGGGCGAGTCGGCGGGGATCCCTCAGGAATCACGCTGCGCGAGGAGCTGGGCGCGCACGGCGTGGACGTCTCCGCCCTGCGTACGGACGAGGAAGTCACCAGCGGGATCGCCTTCATCACCGTGAGCACCACCGGGGAGAACACGATCATCCTCGACGCCGGGGCCAACGGCCGCCTCACCGGCCGGCAGGCCGTCGATGCGGTCGCCCTCACCGAGCACGACGTCGTCGTCCTCCAGGGTGAGATCCCCTCAAGCGCCAACGAGGAAGTCATCTCCTGGGCACACGGGGCCGGAGCGAGGGTGGTCCTCAACCTGGCTCCCGTCCGCCCGGTCTCACCGCGGGCCCTGGCCGACGTAGACGTCCTGGTCGTCAACGAGACCGAGTGCGGGCTCGTCCTGGACGCCCCGCCGCCCGGAACGGCCGCGGCGGCCGCGGCCGCCGCGGCAAAGCTGCGCAACCGGGGCCCCGCCCGCGTGCTCGTGACGCTCGGCCCGGACGGCGCCGTGCGGGCCTCGGCCGACGAGGTGACGCACGTGGCCGCGATCGACCTGGGCCCTGTCGTCGACACGACGGGGGCCGGGGACGCCTGCGTCGGGGTGCTCGCAGCGGCGCTCGCCGCCGGCTGCGACTTCCCGCAGGCGGTGGCCGAGGGCATGCGCGCGGGCTCGACGGCGGTCCTGTCCGCCGGCGCCGCCGCCTCCTACGCGGGCATCGCGCCCGTCGAGCCGCGCTTGTGAGCACGCTGCACCGCGCAGCGTTCGGAGGGAGCCGGGCCGGAGCCGTCAGGAGACGGTGACGCTGCCGGAGGTCGTGCCGGTGGCCGCCCCGCCGTCGGCGCTCGTCACGGTGATGGACGACGACGAGCCGGCGGTGATGGCGCCCTCGGAACTGGTGGCATCCATTGTCAGGGCGAGAGTCCCGCCATTGGAACCGGACGTGCCCCAGCGGTCCTCGTCGGCGGTGGCCAGGCCTCCGGGGGCGGTCAGCTCGCAGCGGGTCAGGGTCACCTGCGAGGACGTGTTGGTGACGTAGACGGCGGGAGCCTGCCGCGTGCAGGTCAGACTCACGTCCGTCAGGGCAAGAGTGGAGACCTCGGCGGCGGCGTCGGAGTCGGCGGCGTCGCCCGACATCGACTGGTAGAGCATGACGCCGCCCCTGTCGGAGGCGCTCGTCAGGGTTGAATCGGTCACGGTGGCGTGGTTCTTGCCCTCGACGACGATCGCCTGCGCGGCGCCCGCCGCGCCGGTCAGGCCGGAGACGGTGATCCGGCCGGTGGAGTACAGGCAGGGGGAGCCGTCGCCCTCGGTGGTGAAGGTGTTGGTCCCGTCGACGGTGACGGTGCCCGAGCCGCGATCGGTGGCGACGGCGGCGCAATGGGCGCCTCGGGTCTCAATGGTCAGGTCGGAGCCGTTGATGACGCCCGCATAGGTGGCGTGCAGGCCGCGGGAGGACTCGCCGGTGGTGGTGATCGTGCAACCGGTGACGGTCGCGGCGGCGCCGCCGGTGGCCAGGACGGCATTGGCCCCCGAAGCGCCAGTGGTCACAGCGGTCTCGTCCACGGCGGCGGTCGATCCCTCACCCACGACGACGACGGCGGAGTTGAGGCCGTAGAAGCTGTAGGAGTCGTCGACGCCGTGCTCCCCGTCGGTGGAGGCGTCGCCGGACTTGGAGATCCTGGCGTTGGTGATCGACAGACTGCCCCCGCCCACGACGAGGAAGACGGTCTGATCGGCGGCGGTGGACTCGAAAGTGCCCCCGTCGATGGTGGCGGTGACGCCGTCGACGAGGAAGGCGCCTGAGAGGGTGACCTCCTTGTCCCCGATCGTGCCGGTCCACGACCCGGGTGACAGGGGCGTGTTGGAGGCGCTCGCCTCGTGGTACTGCGGACCGGCGGCGCTCGCGTCGGCGGAGGCTGCGGCGGGCGAGCCGGTCGAGGAGTCCCGCCCGGAGGAGGCGGTCGTCCCCGAGGCCCCGGAGGAGCCGCAGGAGACGAGTGCGCCGGCGGTCGCCAGACCGAGGCCCGCTACCAGGAGGCTGCGGCGCCGCAGAGCGAAGGGGGCCCCGCAGTCGGGCGGGGCGGACACGGGCCCGCACCCCGGCAGGGCGTCGGAGCGGGTCGGGACGGGCGGAATCGGCCGGGTCGGCGGGGACGGTTTCAACGAGGTCATGGCGTCTCTTCTCGGTTCGGTGGAGGGAGGCACGCGGGCGGCGCCGGACGGCCGCCGCCCTGGGCTCCCGGGCTCCATGGACGGGGCCTACACTCGGCGAGCCGCCTAGCAGCGGGGCATCCGTCAGCCATGAGGGCGCTGTGAGTCCGGTGGGGACAGCGCGCTCGCCCGGTGCTCTCACAGACTCCGACGTCGATAGGCGGCGACGGACGCGACGGCGGAGACGGCGAGCAGCACCACCGCGATCCCCAGCCCGGCCGGTCCGGTCCACGACGAGGCCGCCCAGCGGATGACGGCGGCGGCGAAACCGGGCAACCGCTCGACCAGGAAGCCGCCGCCGACCATGAGAACCATGGTCGCGCCGTAGGCGTACGTTCCCGTGCGCGCATGGCCCAGGGCGAAGAAGAGGAGAAGCTGGACCGCGACGGCGGCGCCGACCGCCGCCACGGCCATGCCCGTGACCGCCGGCACGGACACGGGGACGCGGACCTCCCCGGGCCCGTGCACGGCGGCCTCCACCCGTGCGACGACGAGGCTCGCGAGGGCCATGACGGCAGTGACCAGGGCGACGAGCAGATAGCGGCTGACGACGAACTGAGAGCGCGTCACCGGCAGGATCGAGTACATGGCGTCCAGGTGCATGCGCTCGTCCTGGGCGAAGAGGATGCTGGGCAGGAACGCCACCGTCAAGACGCATACGGTGATGGCCGGCGTCGCCCCGCCCATGGCGAGATTCGCCGTGGAGATGATGACGGCGACGACCGCGAAAGTGCGCAGCGCAGCGGCATGGGCGGACAGCTCCGTGCGCAGCAGGCTCCAGATGGTGCGCATGTCGATGCTCCTCATTCTCTTCAGTGCTGCCGGTGGTTCTCGGCGAGTGCCGCGGGCGCGGCGGTGGGATGAGTGCAACCGCGGTCGGGCTCCGGGCCGCGGGTCATCGCCGCGACGGCCTCATCGACGGACGGGGTCTCGATGAGGACATCGGGGCCGAAGACTGCGGTGTCGGAGATCCGGATGAGCCCCGAGAAGACGCCTTCCCCATTGCGCCGGGCTCCGACGAGGACGGACTCGGCCTCGGGCGTCAGAGCGGAGACGGGGCCGCGGGCCGCGGCCCACTGCTCGAAGAGGTCGGGCAGGGGTCCGGCGAAGCGAGTGCGACCGGCGTCAATCATGTGAAGGTGATCGGCGATCCGTTCCAGGTCGGAGGTGATGTGAGTCGAGAAGAGGATCGTCCGCCCCTGCTCGACGAGGAAGTCGCGGAAGATGTCGAGGACCTCCAGGCGCGCGACGGGATCCAGCCCCGAGGTCGGCTCATCGAGGATGAGGAGCTCGGGGCGGTGGGCGAGGGCGAGGGCGAGCTGAAGCTTGACGCCCTGCCCTCGCGACAGGTCCTTGACCTTGACCCGGGCCGGCACGTCCAGCCGGTCCACAAGCTCGTCGAGGAAGCTCCGGTCCCAGTCGGGGTAGAAGCGCTCCAGGCTGCGAGCGGCGGAGACGGCCGTCCAGTCTCGGGGCAGGGCCACGGAATCCAGGACGACGCCGATGCGCTCGTGGCGGGCCCCGGGGGCGCCGTCGAGCACGCTGATCGAACCGGCGTCGACGCCGATCATGCCGAGGATCACCTTGATGACGGTGGTCTTGCCCGCCCCGTTGGGGCCGACGAAACCGGTGACCATGCCGGCGGGCACGATCATGTCGAAGGGCCCCAGGGTGAAGGCGCCCTGGCGTCGTACGACGTCGTCGAGCCGGATGGCGGGCGGGGGCGCCGGACGACTCATTCCTTCGTGGCGGTCCATCGCTGTGCGGTCCTTTCCTGAAGGTCGGGCAGATCTATTCCGGCCAGCCGCGCGGTGGCGACGGCGTCGTCGAGCTGGGTCTCCAGCCGGGCGAGGAGCCGCATGCGGGTCTCGGCCTCGTCCTGCGGGAGGACGAAGCTGCCGCGACCCGCCTGGTTGGCGATGAGGCCGGCCGCGGCAAGCTCGTTGTAGGCGCGGGTGGTGGTGATGAGGGAGACCTCGAGATCCCGTGCGAGTCGCCGCAGCGAGGGCAGTGGAGCCCCCGCGGGCAGCTCGCCGGACCAGACGGCCTGACGGATCTGGGCGACGATCTGCTCATACATGGGCGTCCCGGACGTCCGGGACAGGATGATGTGCACCTAACTATTTATATAGTAGATGTACAGTAGATGCAAGAGGTGAGTCCCGCCGTTCGAGCCGCGACCTCGTCGCCCCGCACCGTGATCGACGCTCTCGGCGTCCGTGTCACCGGGCGCGTCGATCGCAGCGCGGGGAGAGTCAGTTCCGCTGTCGGACTCGCCCGTACAAGCGCTTCAGCGGACTCGGCGCCCACCAGTTCCACCGGCCCAGGACCGTCATGGTCGCGGGCACGAGCAGCAGTCGCACGAGCGTGGCGTCGGCCGCGACCATGATCGCCAGGCCCACGCCGATCTCCTTGATGGATATCATCTCGCCCGTCACGAAACCCAGGAAAACCGCGATGATGATCGCCGCCGCCGAGGTGATGATGCGCCCCGAGCGCTGCAGGCCTCGGGCGACCGCGTCGTCATTGTCGTGGCCCGCCTCCCAGTACTCGGTCATGCGAGCCAGCAGGAACACTTCGTAGTCCATGGCCAGCCCGAAGCCGAAGGCCGCGAGGCAGGCCACGATGAAGGTCTGCAGGCCGGGTGTCTGCGGCAGACCGAGATGCCCGTTCTCGAACAGCCAGGACGTCAGGCCAAGGGAGGCGATGAGCGACAAGGCGTTGATGATCAGGGCCTTGAGCGGCACCACCAGCGAGCCAGTCATGCAGAACAGCAGCACGAAGACGGCCACGACGACGATGAGCGCGGCCCAGGGCGCCCGCTCGGCAGCGTGATGACGGCCGGTACGAGCGTGATCGTGCACGCCACGGCGATCAGCGCCACGCTCGTCGCCCCGGCCACGATCGTCTCGAACATTGGAGAGCGCATGACGAGCAGACCGGCGATGGAGCAGGCGATGGTCAGCGCCGAGAAGGAGACTGTGCACCCCGCCGTCGCCACCGTGCGTACGACGGCGTCACGCACGAGCCCCCTCATGTCCGCGCTGGCGGGCGGGGCGTCGCCTCGGGCACGGGCATCGGCGCCGTCCCCGCGCCGGGCTCGTACTCGCGCAGAGTGTCGAGGTAGGGGCCCTCGGCCGCCTCGGGCCACGCGCTGGCCGGCGGCGTCGACCTCCTCGTCCTTGAGCGCCGCCTCAAGCATGACGACCGCGACGTACCCGTCGCCGGCGGTCGACTCCAACGCCCGGGCCTGCTGGGAGGTGGGGTCGGGCAGCACGAAGGGGTCCGTCACCGAGGCGACGCCCTCCAGGTCGGACAGTGTCCGGCGCGGTGGCCTCGCCGCTGGCCAGGCGATCGAACAGGCCTTCGACGCCTCAGCCCCGGAAAACCAGCGAGGCTACGACGGCGGCGAGCAGCGCCACATGACGACGACGCTCACGGGGCGGCGGGAGACGGTACGGCCCATGCGGATGAACATGTGCTCTGTCGCAGCAGCCAACGGTCGGGAGGATAGGAGAGGCGGGCCTGCTCGGGTGCTCACGCAAGACTTCATACGGAAGAAATAAATTGCTTTCAATTGCAAGGGAAGTTGAGGATCGTCGCACCCGCGAGTCAACCGTCGACCGCGGCCGTCTCCCGACGGGTAGCGTGGCCGTGCCCGCCCGCATGGGAGCCGGGTCGCCCCAGCGACCATTGCGTGAACGGAGCCGATCTGACGCCGCAGCACCGGCAGACGGGTCAGGCCCAGCGGATGGTGAATGAGGGTAGCCTCAGCCGCGGCCTCCTCCGTCTTCGATCACCTGCATCACCCGCGTCGTCGACGCCCGGACCCGCGACGGCGGCGAGACCTGCTCCGCCCAGGGCTCGGCGTCCGAGGAGGACATGACCCGCATGCGCGCCGAGCGCGAGGCCCGCGCGGGGCGGCTCTGCGGCCGGCGTCTCCTCAGCCGAGGCCGGTGATGCGCCCGTCGGGATCCTCGACCCGCGTCATGAGCAGCAGGCCGACTCCCAGGACCGCCACGATCCCCAGGATGCCCCAGTAGGAGGCCTCCTGACCGATCACGCGAACGCCGATCCGAATGAACGCCCCGTACATCATCGGGGCCATGAAGGACACGGCGCGGCCCGTCGTCGCGTACAGGCCGAAGATCTCGCCCTCGCGCCCTGCGGGGATGACACGCGCCAGGAAGGACCTCGCCGCGGACTGGGCCGGACCGACGCACCCGGCCAGAAGCAGACCGAGCACCCAGAACACCCCGGCCCCGCCGCCGTGCAGCATGAAGATGCCGATGCCCACGATCACGAGAAGCGTGAGCGAACCGAGGATCACCTTGCGGGGTCCGATGAGGTCGTCGACCCAGCCCGAGGCGATGGTCGCGACGCCGGCGATGACGTTGGCGGCGACGGCGAAGATCAGGACCTCCACCTCGGTGAACCCGAAGGTGTTCTGGGCGATCACGCCCCCGTAGGTGAACACGCCCGCGAGCCCGTCGCGGAAGACGGCGGCGGCCAGCAAGAACCACAGCACCTGGGGGCAGGCCCGGCGCAATGCCACGAGAGTGCCCCACAGTCGTGTGTAGGAGTCCAGAACCGACAGCGCCTCCCGGCGGGTCGCCCCGAGGAGCCGGCGCAGCGGTCGTCTGTGCGGACTGCGCAGGAGGTCGAGGCGGCGGACCGCCGAGCCCTCGCGCGGAAGCGGCTCGGTGGGCTCGGATTCGAGCCCGGCCATCTCCCGCTCCTCACCGCGCCGGGCCTCGTCGAGGACCGCCTGGCGCAGAAGCCTGCCCCGTCGTCCCGACTGGCTGACGAGCACGGGGATCGCGCTCAGGCCGAACCAGCCGGCGGCGACGATCATGGACACGCGGATATTGAGCCCGTCGGTCTTGGTAACCCCGAACCAGCCGACATCGGGACTGATGAAGCCGACGAGGAGGATGAGCAGCAGAACGATGCCGCCGATGTACCCCATGCCCCAGCCGAGTCCCGAGACGGCGCCGACCCGGTCCTTGGTGGTGATCCGGGACAGGATGCCGTTGTAGTTGACGCTCGCCAGCTCGAAGAAGACGTTGCCCGCCCCGAGCAGCGTGATGCCGAGCCAGAGGTAGCCCGGATGCGGCAGGACGAAGAAGAGAGCCGCACTGATGACCACCACCGCGGCCGTGTAGGCGCCGAGCCAGAAGATGGTCCGTCCGGCCCGGTCGGCCCTCTGCCCGGTGACCGGAGCCAGCAGGGCGATGCAGGCTCCGGCGATGGCCAGGCCGACCGACAGGGAGGACTCGGTGGTCGCCTTCTCGCCGAAGGCGGAGCTGGTGAGGTAGACGGTGAAGACGAACGTCGTGACGACCGCGTTGAACGCCGCGCTCCCCCAATCCCACAGCCCCCAGGCGAGAACGGGCCACGTCAGCAGCGGGGACCGGACGGCCGAGGCAGGGTCGTTCTCAGGCGAGGGACTGCGGGCGGTTCGGGGGCCGCCCGGCGACGGGGAGGTCTGGGCCATAACGGCGAGCCTACGGCGCCGCGGACGATCATGCGGGGTCCTTGGGACCATGACGGGTCCGGGCGGACGGGCCCCCCGCGGCGAGCACCTCGGCGAGGGCGGCGTCGAGGGGTGTGGTGATCTTCAGGGCCAGGGGATCGCCCGCGACGACGGCGACGGCGCCGCCCGCGGCCTCGACGAGTCCGGCGTCGTCGGAGGCGGCGCGGGCCTCGTCGAAGGCGCGGTCCGCGCCGAGGCGGTGCGCGGCGAGGAGCGTCGCAGCGGCGAAGCCCTGCGGGGTCTGCACCGCTCGCAACCGGGCGCGGTCGGGGGTCGCGACGACGATCTCGACCGGTATGACGCCGTCCGGCAAGCCCTCCTCCGGCCGCCGCCCGTCGCGGACCGCGACCTTCCGGACCTCCCCGACCTCCTTGACCGTGTCGATCACGGGCAGGGCGGGGACGACGGCGTCGCGGCCCGCCCGCACCGCGGCGACGACGCGCCGCGCGACGTCGGGCGGGGTCAGGGCGCGGGCGGCGTCGTGGACGAGTACGACGGCGGCGTCGGGACGGGCGTCCAGGGCGGCGGCCAGGCCGAGTGCGACGCTGGCCTGGCGGGAGGCGGACGATCCGGCGACGACCTCGACGGTCCCGGATCTGCCGGCGCCGCCGAGACCCGCGACCTCGGCGCGGAAACGGGCAAGGTGGTCGTCGGGAGCGGTGACGACGACGTGGTCGACGACGCCCGAGTCGAGCAGGCCGAGAGCGGCACGGCGCAGCAGCGTCCGCCCGGCGATTTCGACGAGCGCCTTGGGACCGGCGGCGCCCAGGCGGGTCCCCGAGCCGGCGGCTGTCAGAACGGCGACCACGCCCTCGGCGCGGTCCGGCGCGGACGCGGGCACGAGCAGCCGGGGATCAGGCGGCGGTGCCGGAGGAGAGGACCTCGTCGAGGGTCGTCTCGGCCTCCTCCTCAGCCGTCTTCTGCGCCAGGGCGAGCTCGGAGACGAGGATCTGGCGCGCCTTGGACAGCATGCGCTTCTCCCCCGCCGATAGGCCGCGGTCGGTGTCCCGGCGCGAGAGGTCGCGGACGACCTCGGCGACCTTGATGACGTCGCCGGAGGCGATCTTCTCCTGATTGGCTTTGAAACGGCGCGACCAATTGGTGGGCTCCTCGGTCAAGGGAGCCCGCAGGACCTCGAAGACCCTCTCCAGGCCATTGGCGTCCACCACGTCGCGTACGCCGATGAGCTCGACGCTCTCCGCGGGAACGAGAATCGTCAGGTCCCCCTGGGCAACCTCGAGCTGTAAGTAGGTCTTCTCCTCCCCGCGCACTTTGCGCTGCCGGATGTCAGTGATCCGAGCCGCGCCGTGGTGGGGGTAGACGACGGTTTCGCCGACTTCAAAGGTCATGGGTGACGTACTCCGTAACTGGCTGCAGGAGCCCCAGTTTATCAGGGAATGCCGGGAAAACTCCGGGGAGGTACCTCACAGGTCACATTCCGCTCCGCCCGCCCCGATGCGCCGTCAGCCGGCGTCGACCATCTTGTAGCCGAGCCCGCGCACCGTGACCAGCATCCGGGGCGCGCTCGGCTCGACCTCGATCTTGGCCCGGATGCGTTTGACGTGGACGTCGAGAGTCTTGGTGTCCCCCACGTAGTTCGCCCCCCAGATCCGGGTGATGATCTGGCTGCGCGTGAGCACGCGATCGGGATTGCGCAGGAACAGCTCGAGCAGCTCGAACTCCCGCAGCGGCATGGCGACGACCTCCCCGTCCACACGCACCTCATGGCGCTCGACGTCCATAGCGACCCGCCCCGCGCCCAGCAGCGGCGCGTCGGGCTCACCCTCCTGGCTGCGGCGCAGAACGGCATGCACGCGCGCGACCAGCTCACGGTAGGAATAGGGCTTGGTGACGTAGTCGTCGGCCCCGATCTCCAGGCCGACGATCTTGTCGATCTCGTCATCCCTGGCGGTGAGCATGATGACGGGAATCCTGGAAGTGCGCCGGATGCGGCGGCACACCTCGGTGCCCGACAGGGACGGCAGCATGAGGTCGAGCAGCACGAGGTCGAGTGGGGCCTGCCCGCCCGGCCCGCCGGCGGCCTCGAAGCGCTCGACGGCCTGAGTCCCGTCGGCCGCCTCGACGACCTCGAAGCCGTCACGGCGCAAGTTGAGGGCGAGCGGCTCACGGTAGTTCTCCTCGTCCTCGACGAGAAGGATTCTGGTCATTGCTGGGTCTCCTCCCAGGTCGCATCCCCCTCGGATATTGCCGCGATGGCCGCGAAAGCCGCACCGGCGGCGCCGGACGCAACGGCGGCGGCCGTCTCGGGGTTCTCGGGCTCGTCCGGCCGGTCCGGCTCCTCCGGTATCAGGCGCGGCAGGACGAGGGTGAAGGTGGAGCCGCGGCCCGGGGTGGACCACAGCTCGACCGTGCCGCCGTGGTCGGCGGCGACGTGCTTGACGATGGACAGTCCCAGGCCCGTGCCGCCGGTCGCGCGCGAGCGGGCCTTGTCAACCCGGTAGAAGCGCTCGAAGACGCGCCCCTGCGCCTCCTTGGCGATCCCGATGCCCTGATCGACGACGGCGATGCGCACCAGCTCGGCGTCGTCGGCGTCCACGCTCAGACCCACGCTCACGCGCGTGCGCGGGTCGGAGTAGCGGATGGCGTTGTCCAGCAGATTGCGGACGGCGGTGGTGATGAGAGCGGCGTCGCCGCGCACGTGCAGGCCGCGGGTGCCGCCGGCCACGAGGACGACCTCCTCGGCCTCCGCCTCGGTGCGCACCCGATCGAGGGCCTCGGCGACGACGGCGTCGAGATCGACGTCGTCGGGCTCGACCAGGGCATCGCCCTCCTGAAGGCGGGAGAGCTCGATGATCTCCTGGACGAGCGTCTCCAGGCGAGTGGACTCCTTGCGTATGCGTCCGATGTAGTCGCGCACGATCCGGGGGTCGTCGACGGCGCCCTCGACCGTCTCCGCCAGCAGGCAGATCGCTCCGACGGGCGTCTTGAGCTCGTGGGAGACATTGGCGACGAAGTCGCGGCGCATGTCCTCCAAACGCTTGGCGGCGGTGCGGTCCTCGACGAGGACCAGGACGCGGCCGCGGCCGATCCCCGCCACGCGCACGTGCAGGTGGAACTGGCCCGCCCCCGCCACGCGCCCGCGGGCGACCGTCAGCTCGGCGTCCTGCGGCCCGCCGCCGGCGCGCACGCGGGCGACCATCTCGCCCACGCGCGGCTCGCAGACCTCGTCGTCGCGCACGATGTTATAGGTGTAGGCGGTGGCCGAGGCGCGCAGCACCTCGTCGTCATCGTCCAGCACAACCACGGTAGAGCGCAACGCGGCCAGGACGGGCACGACGCCGTCGCGCTCGAGAGTAGACCCCGCGGTGATGCCGTTCGACCGCGGATCGCGGGCCGAAACGCCCAGGGCGAGACCCACGGCCGTGCCGATACCGGCGCACGCGAGGGCCGCCCCGATCAGCAGCATGATGCTTCCCACGCCCTCAAGGGTAGGGGCGGGGACCCCGTTCGCCACGGCGCCGGGCCGACAGAGGCGACCATCACCCGGACGCACGAGCCCGCCGTTCCCACTCATCGGCCCCGCAGGCCCACAATGGCCTCGGGGCGTGTCCGGCTCCCCGGCGTCCGACCGCACCCCAACCCGTCGGCCGGCGCGCGGCGGCCCGGCGCACGGCATGCAGAATCCGGAAATGATCACGGAATAACCAGGCAGTCAGGAGCGGTCTCGTGCGCGACATCTTCAACCAGGAGCTCAAGCAGCTCGGCTCCGACCTGCGAACCATGGCCTCGCAGGTGGCGACGGCGATCGAACGGGCCGCCGAGTCGCTGAGCAACGGAGACATCATCGTGGCTGAGCAGGTCATCGACGCCGACGAACGCATCAACGACCTCCAGCAGGACATCGACGACATGTGCATCATGCTGCTAGCGCGCCAGCAGCCGGTGGCCGGGGACCTGCGCAACGTCATCTCCGCGCTGCGCATGGCCCAGACCCTCGAGCGGCAGGGCGATCTGGCCCGCCACGTCGCGGCGATCGCGCGCGGACGCTATCCCGAGCCGCCGGTGCCCGAGCCGGTTCTGGGACTCATCCTGCAGATGGCGGACGCCGCCGTGCGCGCCGGAGCGGACGTGGCCCGCCTCGTCGAGACCCACGACCTCGACCTGGCGGCTCGGATCCAGCGCGGGGATTCCGCGCTCGACTCCCTGCACCGCCAGTCCTTCCAGATGATCCTGGACCCCGCCAACGAGCTGAGCCGCCAACAGGTCGTCGACGCGGTTCTCATGGGCCGCTTCCTCGAACGCTTCGGCGATCACTCGACGTCAGTGGCCCGCCGCATGGCCTACCTGGTCTCCGGAGCCATGGACCTCGATGCGGGCCTCGGCGCCGGTGCGAATCCCGCCCCCGCTTCCGATGATGCCGGCGCCGCTTCCGGACCTGAGAGCGCCCAGGCCTGAGAGCGCCCGGAGCGCCGCTGCCGAGCACTCTCCGGCGCACGATCGGCCGTCCCGGCCGTCGGGGCGAACCGGCCCTCGATGCGAGGTTGGCACGCCCCGCGCGGGGCGTGCCAACCTCGCTACGCCGACACGGTCGTCATCGCCGGGTCGCCGCAGCGACTCGTCGACAGTGACGACGTCACCACAAGGACCACGAGGACGAAGTCATTTGCCCTGATTCGCCACTGCGGCGATCTTCGCCTCGGCCTCGGGGTCGAGGTAGCGGCCGCCCTTCTTCAACGGTTTGAGGGTCTCCTCATCGAGCTCGTAGACCAGCGGAACACCGGTGGGGATGTTGAGGGCCGCGATGTCATCGTCAGAGATCTCATCGAGATGCTTGACAATGGCCCGCAGCGAGTTGCCGTGCGCGGCGATCATAACGGTCTTGCCGGTCCTGATCTCCGGGACGACGGTGCTCTCCCAGTAGGGGAGCAGACGGCCCAGGACATCCTTGAGGCACTCAGTGGTGGGAATCGGCTCGCCGGCGTAGCGGGGATCGGCGTCCTGAGAGAACTCGCTGCCGATCTCGATGGACGGCGGCGGCACATCATAGGAGCGACGCCAGAGCATGAACTGCTCCTCGCCGTACTCGTCGCGGGTCTGCTTCTTGTTCTTGCCCTGAAGCGCCCCGTAGTGGCGCTCGTTGAGACGCCAGCTGCGCTCGACGGGGATCCAGTGACGGTCGGCAGTGTCCAGGGCCAGGTTGGCGGTCATGATGGCGCGCCGCAGCATCGAGGTGAAGAGCTTCTCAGGCAGGACGCCGGCCTCCTTGAGGAACTCGCCGCCGCGGACGGCCTCGGCACGCCCCTTCTCGGACAGCGGGACGTCAACCCAACCGGTGAAGAGGTTCTTCGCATTCCATTCGCTCTCGCCGTGGCGGAGCAGTACGAGGGTGTAAGCCATACCCCTATCTTGCCAGGCCGTGGCGAACGCGACCAGGCCCCTGAGTCCCAATGGACGCAGGAGCTCGGATCGCATGCGCGCCGGCCGAGCCGGGACGCGCGTCAGCGCGCGGCGACAGGCTCAGTTGGCGGCGTCGTAGGCCTCGCGGATGGAGGCGGGGATACGACCGCGGTCGGAGACCTCGTAACCGTTGGCGCGGGCCCACTCACGCACCTTCTGGGTGTTCGAGTGAGTCCGTGCGGCGACGCCGGCACGACGACGGATACGACGGCCGCCTGAACGGCGCGCCTTGACGGTCCACTCCTCAATGGTCTCACGCAGCGCCGCCGCGTGGTCGTCATTGAGGTCGATCTCGTAGGTGACGCCGTCGAGGGCGAATGTGACGCTCTGAGTAGCTTCGGAGCCGTCGATGTCGTCCACGAGAATGATCTGGGTCTTCTGCGCCATGGTGCATGCCTTTCCGGGTGGTGGGGGTGGTGGCCCTCGATTCCGAGGAGCAAATCGTTGGTGACAACGCTAAGCGCAAAGAGAATTGGATGCAAGTCCGTACAGCGCCCGTCGTCCGACCGGCCCGAGCAATTCGACCGGCGGGCTACGGGTCGATTCGCATTCGGTGGGGCCGAGCGTCGTCGACGACGAGCGCTGCCGGACGGCCTGCTTATCCACAGATCTCGCGAGATTTCCACCGATCTCGACGGATAAGGCCCCGGCTCCGATGGCAGGAGAGGGCTCGCAAGAGGCTTCACGGACGGGTCGAGGTCAGTCCGCCGCCGAAGATCGACTCCCCGGACCCCGGCGAGCGGAAGAGGAAGTCATCACGGGAGACTCACTCGTCGAAGGACTGCACTCGGCTTCGGCGAGCGGAAGAGGAAGGAAGGCGGAGGAGAGGGTGCGGAGAGCCGCACTCATCCCCCGTGGGAAGAGGCAACGGAAAAACCCGGGACCCTCAGGACCCGGGCTGACACGCCGTCCGCACCGACGCGGAGCCACCTGTGGGAATCGAACCCACGACCTATTCATTACGAGTGAATCGCTCTGCCGTCTGAGCTAAGGTGGCGCGCTGCCAGAGCAGCGGATCGCACCTTACCGGCCCCGACACTCGCACCGCAATCCGGACGTCGAACGCCGGAGCGTGGTGCTGAACACAGCCGCGTCGGGGTCGCCGACATCGGCCCCGGCCCCGCGCCCCATCGTGCTCTCCCGCGCCGGCGCCCACCATCGAAGACGGACGGGAAGACAGCAGGCGCCGGAACGTACGGGCGCCGGAGTGCCGGACTTGCTACCGTGACTGATGCGCGGCAGCACTCCTGCGACGCGCCCTCCTGCTTCAACCGCACCTCAGGACGGCTCCATGGCAGACCACTTCTCTCTCTTCCCCGCGTCGGATCGACCCCTCGCCGACAAGGGCGACGCCGGTTATGACAAGGCCCTCAAGAACCGCCACCTCCAGATGATCGCCATCGGCGGCTCTATCGGCACAGGACTCTTCCTGGGCGCCGGCGGACGCCTCGCGCAGGGAGGCCCAGGACTCGCCCTGGCCTACGCCGTGTGCGGAGTCTTCGCCTTTCTCATGGTACGGGCGCTGGGCGAGCTGGCGATCCGACGCCCCTCCTCGGGCGCTTTCGTGTCCTACGCGCGCGAGTTCCTGGGAGAGAAGGGCGCCTACATCACGGGCTGGTTCTTCTTCCTGGACTGGGCCGTCACCGTCATGGCCGATATCACCGCCGTCGCCCTCTACCTGCACTACTGGACGGCTCTGCAGGTCGTGCCCCAGTGGCTCCTCGCACTCGTGGCGCTGGCCCTCGTGTTCGTCCTCAACATGCTCAACGTCAAGATGTTCGGCGAGGCCGAGTTCTGGTTCGCCCTCATCAAAGTCGCCGCCATTGTGGCCTTCATGCTGGTGGCCGTGTGGGCCATCATCACCGAGGCGCCCGTGGGCGGCACCACCGCCGGCCCGCACATCATCGCGGACAATGGCGGATTCTTCCCCACGGGCCTGACCACCGCCCTCACCCTGACGCTGGGCGTCATCTTCGCATTCGGCGGCACCGAAATGGTCGGCGTCGCCGCCGGCGAGGCCGAGAACGCGGCCAGGGTCCTGCCCCGGGCCATCAACTCCATGATCCTGCGCATCTTCATCTTCTACGTCGGCAGTGTCATTCTCATGGCCCTGAGCCTGCCCTACACGGCGTACTCGGACAACGAGTCGCCGTTCGTCACCTTCTTCTCCGGGGTCGGCATCCCCCACGCCGGCGACATCATCCAGGTCGTCATCCTCACCGCGGCCCTGTCCTCCCTCAACGCCGGGCTCTACGCCACCGGTCGCACGCTGCGCTCCATGGCCGTGGCCGGCGAAGCCCCGCGCGCGGCCGCCGTACTCAACAAGCACCAGGTCCCCTCCGGAGGCATCATCATCACTTCCGCCCTGGGTCTGCTCGGCGTGGTGCTCAACGCCTTCCTCGCCGAGGACGCCTTCAAGATCGTCATGAACCTGGCGGGCATCGGCATCGCCGGCACCTGGTCCGCTATTCTCGTGGCCCACCTGGCCTTCCTCAGACGCGTGCGTATCGGTGCTGAAACGCGCCCCGCCTACCGGATGCCCCTGGCCCCGTGGTCGAACTTCGCGGCGCTCGTGTTCTTCGGCATCGTCGTCCTATCCAACCTCAACAACGCCTCGGGCCGCTGGACCCTCCTCCTGTTCGTCATCGTCGTCATGATGATGGTGGGCGGATGGTACGCGGTACGCGGCCGCATCCGCGGCGACCTGCTCGACGACGCCCTCGCCGGAGCGCCCGAGGACGACTCCCGCCCGGTCGGGCCCGTCGCGGACCCCGCGCCGGCCGTCGAACCGTCCGCGCCCCGCGACGGGCCCGACCGGTGAGCCGCCGACCGAACCCGTCGAACCACCCGCTGAACCGAGGCGAACCACGATGAGCGTCCACATCACCTACACCGGAGGCACCATCGGGATGGTCGACTCCCCTCGCGGGCTCGTGCCCGGAGCGGACCTCGAGAGCTGGCTCGCCGACCTCCTCGACGGCACCGATCTCGGCGGTCAGGTGACGCTGACCGGCCTCGATCCGCTCATCGACTCCTCCAACGCCGCCCCCGGCTCGTGGCAGCAGATCATCAAGGATCTGCGCACCCACCACGCCGACCGACCGGCCCAGGGCTACGTCGTCCTCCACGGCACCGACACGATGGCCTACACCTCGGCCGCGCTGTCCTACGCCCTGGCCGACTTCGACCGCCCGGTAGTCGTCACCGGCTCTCAGCTGCCGTTGGGCGTCGTCGGGTCGGACGCGGCCCCCAATGTCACCGGGGCGCTGCGCGCCGCCACGAGTCGGCGGGCGGTCGGCGTCAGTCTCTTCTTCGGCCATCACCTGCTCGCCGGCAATCGCGCCACCAAGACCAGCTCATGGGCCTTCCAGGGCTTCACCTCCCCCAACGCGGTGCCACTGGCCGTCACCGGCGCGCCCTGGCAATGGACACGGCCCTCGGAGGCAGGGACCGGGTGGCCGCATCCGAAGCCGTACGAACGTCACGATGTCGTCGTCATCGACCTCGCCCCGGGCATCACCGCAGCCCGTCTCCGAGCCCTGCTGACCCCGCTGCCCGAAGCGGTCGTCCTGCGAGCCTTCGGGGTGGGCAACGTCCCCAGCGCCGAGCCGGGGCTGGCTGACGTCATCGCCGAGGTCATCGGGGCGGGTGTGGCCGTCATCGTCGCCTCCCAGTGCTATGAAGCCGAGGTACTCCTGGGCCACTACGAGGCGGGCGACGCGATCGCGCGGGCCGGAGCCGTGGGCAGCCGCGACATGACATTGGAGGCGACTTACGCCAAGGTACAGTTCCTCCTGTCCCAGGGGCTGCGGGGCGACGAGCTGAGCCAGTGGATGGGGCGGTCGATCGCGGGCGAGCTCACCACCTCCCGCGGCCGCTGAGTCGAGCGCCGAAGGCGGACCGGAGCGGGGCGGCGTGCGGGGCCGGGACGGGCTCCCGCCGTCTCACTCATCGCAGGTCAGGCCGTCCTCCGGCAACCGCCCGGCGAGCAGGTAGGAGTCGACGGCGTTGGTGACGCAGTCGCCCGCACGCCCGTAGGCGGTATGGCCGTTGCCGTTCCAGGTGAGCAGGTGGCCGTCGTCGAGCTCCGAGGCCAGGGCCTGACTCCACGCGTAGGGAGTGGCCGGATCGCCGGTGGTGCCGACGACGAGGATCGGGGCGGCGCCCGAGGCGCGAATGGGTTCGCGCACACGAGTCGACTCATGCCCCCAGGTCCGGCAGAACAGGTCGGAGTAGCCCAGGTCCGCCCCGAAGGTCGGGGAGACCTCCGCAAGCTCCGCGGCCTGCGTCTGCCAGGCCGCGACGTCGCCGGTGACGGGGTAGTCCAGGCAGTTGATGGCGCTGATGACCTCGGTGCTGTTGCTCTTGTAGCTGCCGTCGGAGTTGCGCGAGGCGTAGACGTCGGCCAGGCGCAGCAGGGACGATCCGTCGTCGTGGTTCATGGCCCGATTCAGAGCCTGGGAGAGCGTGGACCAGGACTCGGACTGGTACAGGGTCCCCAGGATCGCATCGCGCGCCAGGGGGTAGGTCAGCGGGCGGTTCGGGTCGTTGGTCCTCACGGGCCTGCTGCGGGTGGCGTCCAGGAAGTCCCGGACCTGTTGAATCCCGGTGTCGGCGTCGCCCGTCAGCGGGCAGCCGCGCCCGGCCTGGCACTCCTCGACGTAGGTGCGCAGAGCGTTCTCGAAGCCCTGCGCCTGCCCCAGGGCGAGCTGGTCGGCGGTCAGAGCCGGGTCGACGGCGCCGTCAAGCACCATGCGCCCGACGTTGCCGGGGAACAGGTCGGCGTAGGTGGCCCCCAGGTAGGTGCCGTAGGAGTAGCCGAGGTAGCTCAGCGGGCCATCCCCCACGACGGCCCGCAGGACATCGAGGTCGCGGGCGGCTGAAACGGTGTCGATGTGGTCGAGCAGCCCCGGCGTCCCGGTGGAGGCCTCGCACTCGCCCTTCAGCTCGGTGGCGTCATCGACGACGTCGGCCTGCGCCTCGGCGGCCGTGGACGCCTCGCTGATCGGCGTGTTGTTCTTCCCCGCGCGATCGGCGTCGACCTCGGCGTCGGTCAGGCAATCGACGGCGGTGGAGCGGCCCACGCCGCGCGGGTCGAACCCCACGACGTCGTAGGAGCTCAGGAGACTCTTGGACAGGCGGTTGTCAACGCTCTCGACGAGTTGGACGCCCGACCCCCCAGGTCCGCCGGGGTTGATGAACAGGGATCCGATGCTCGTGCCACTGGCCGAGCGGCGTTTGAGGGCGAGCTCGATGACGGTGCCGCCAGGATCGTCGTAGTCCAGCGGCACGCTCACGCGCGCGCAGGAGTAGGAGCCCGGGCTCGAGTCGGTCGAGTCCGACGCCCCCATGCCTCCGTCCTGTTCGCAGGGGTACCAGGAGATCTCCTGATCGTAGAACGACTCCAGCCCGGCCGGCACCGATGCGGATCCGCCGCTAACGGCCACCGGGCTGGGCGCGGATGCGGGAACGCCGCAGGACGCCAGCGTCGCGGACGTCAGGAGAACGGCGGCTGCGAACGCGCAGCGGGCCCGAGCCGAGATACTGGAGGTGCTCACCGGAGCAGCCTACGGGACCGCCCCGGCGGGCTCCTCCCGGGAGGCGAGAATGCGGGAGGAAATGCAGGAGGAGCGGTCAGCGGGCCTGACGGCCCTCGGCCCCGACCTCCCAAGAGGCGGGACGTCCCCGCGGCGACCCCGTCGGGCCGCCTGGTCGCTATCGTGGCGGGGGGCGATCGACGGGCCCTGTGAAGATCTCTCGGCCGGGTCGGACTCTGCCGTAGTGTCGCGATCATGAGCGAGAATGCCCCGGTCTCCCCCGAGCCCGACGGCGGCGCGCGGGTGGATGCCCGCGCGGAGATCAAGAACTTCCTGACCACCCGGCGCGCCAAGATCACTCCGCAGATGGCCGGGCTGCCCGTGGCCGGGGACAATCGGCGGGTCCCCGGTTTGCGCCGGGAGGAGGTCGCCATGCTCGCGGGGGTGAGCGTCGACTACTACACGCGCCTGGAGCGGGGCAATGCCTCGGGGGCCTCCGAGGAGGTTCTCGACGCGCTCGCCTCCGCGCTCGCACTCGACGATGCCGAACGCGAGCACCTGTTCGATCTCGTCCGCTCCGCCTCACCCAGGGGACGAACCCGACACCGGCGTCCCCGTGCGCGCAGCAGCTCGCCGCGTCCGGGCGTGCAGTGGCTCCTCGACGCCATATCGGTGCCGGCGCTCGTGCAGGACCCGGTGAGCACCTACGTCGCCTCCAACCTCATGGCGCGAGCCCTGTACTCCCCCATGTTCGTCGATCCCGCACCGCTCACGACGGACCGGGGCCCCGCGGTGAGTCCGGCCGCGGACTCCGTCGTGAGGCCCAATATGGCCCGTTTCATCTTCCTCGACCCTCGAAGTCGCGAGTTCTTCCCCGACTGGCCCACCGCGGCAGAGGATCTGGTGGCGATGCTGCGCCTGACGGCGGGCGCGGACCCGACGGCTCCGGGCCTGACGGACCTCGTCGGGGATCTGTCCACGCGCAGCCGCGAGTTCTCCGAGCTGTGGGCGCGCCACGACGTGCGCTACGTGTGCCGCGGAGAGAAGATCATCCACCACCCGGTGGTCGGCCGGCTGCGTCTGTTCTACGAGCCGATGACGTTGACCACGGCCCCCGGCCTGCGCATGACGGCCTACGCCGTCGAACCTGGATCGTCGAGCCAGGACGCGCTGGCGCTGCTGAAGTCCTGGGCTGCGACGGAGCTGGCGGAACCCTCCCCAGGCGATGGCTCGTGCGCCCGATGGTCTCCGATCGCTCGACGATGACGGCTCTGGGCACGACGGGAACGTACCCGCGCGCCGCCGCCCATCTCCACAGGGCCTCGATCTCGTCGACCACCGTGGGGCTGCCGACCAGGGTGGTCGCCGGTCGGGTGAGGGCGAACAGGGTGACGGCGGGGCCCCCGGCCGCGGGGCGGTACTGGGCGACCGCCTGACCGCGCACGCTCCAGGAGGGGATCACCGCGATTTCCGCCCGACTGACCGGCCACGGGATGTGGGCGGTGCGCAGGGCGCCGCGGGAGTGGATGCCGGCGGCGTCGGCGCGCAGCCGCCACCGCAGGGGCGCGGCGACGAGAAGGAGTATCGGCAGGACCACCGCGATGGAGGTGGGTACGAACCCGCAGATGAGCATCAGTCCCGCCGGCCCGCCCATCATCAGTCCTCGCACGAGGACCACGGTGCTCAGGACGAGCATGGTCAGGGCCAGCAGGCCGCCCACGATGGCGCTGGTCGTGCGCAGCTCGGGCGCGCAGCGCCGCTCGTAGGCCCTCGGCGTCCCGCGGATATCATCGTCCGAGTCGGGTCGCGGGCCGTTGCGTCCGCCCGTCGTTCGGGTGCGCCGGGCCCGCTGCAGGCCGACGACGTCGGCGGCGGGAGGCTCATCGCCGGGACCGGGCGTGTGACAGGGATCCATGGGGCCAGACTAGAAGACCGGAGGGGGAGCGCGCAGGGAACTTCTTCCCATGAACGACCGATCGGCGCGCTCGGCCGCGGATTTCGGACGCGTCCCGGCCGCTGGACGGCGTTGGGCCGGGTGCTTGGGCCTGCGGCCCGGTCCTACGCCTGCGGACGCAGCCGGACCATGAGCGCTTCGACGGCCAGTAGCGGGGCGGCGTTGGATCGCAGTCGCGTCCGGCATTCCTCGATGGCGGCGATGCGCGCCAGCGACTGCTCGGGTCCGGTGGAGGCGGCTGCGTGGTCGACGGCCTCAACGAGGTCGATATTGACCCGCTCGACGTCGCCGCACATCTGGGTGGTGAGCACGTCGCGGTAGAAGGAGAGCAGGTCGATCATGGCCCGGTCCAGGACGTCGGTGCGGGCGCGCCTGGCACGACGCTTCTGGTCCTCCTCCAATTGACGAACCTGGGCGCGCAGCGCGGGCGGGATCCTGGCGTCCCCCTCCAGACCGAGTGCCCGCAGCAGGGAGGTCCTCTCCTTCGCGTCGCGCTCGGCAGTGGCTTCTTCGGCCTCGGCTTCAGCGGCGTCGACGAGCTCGGCGGCGGCCAGAACGGCGTCGCCGACGCTGCGCAGGGACACGGGGGCGAGCAGAAGCCGGCGCCGCCGCTCCCAGGCGCCGGGATCGGTGGCCAGGTGCCGGGCCAGCCCGATGTGGGACTGGCTGGCCCGGGCGGCCCGGGCGGCAAGGCTCGGGTCCGCGCCGTCGCGCCGCACGAGCAGCTCGGCGACGGCGTCCGCAGGCGGGATGCGCAGGGTGATCAGGCGGCAGCGCGAGCGGATGGTGGGCAGGACGTCGTCGGCACTGGGGGTGCACAGGATCCACACGGTCCGCGGCGGCGGCTCCTCGATGGATTTCAGCAGCACGTTGGTGGTGCGCTCGGCCATGCGGTCGGCGTCCTCGACGAGGATGACGCGCCATCGCCCGGTCCAGGGCCGGCGCTGCGCCTCGCCGATGAGTCCCTTGACCTCCTCCATGGTGATGAGAAGTTTCTCGGTGGCCAGACGCACGACGTCGGGATGGGTCCCGCTCATGACGTCCCGGCAGGGTTTGCACCGCCCGCAGCCGGGCGTCCGCCCGGTGCACTGAAGGGCCGCGGCGAAGGCGCGGGCGGCTACGGAGCGCCCCGAGCCGGGCGGGCCGGTCACGAGCCAGGCATGGGTCATCGCTGAGTCGTCCCCCTCGTCGGCGCGATCGGCGCCCTCAGGGCCCGTCGTGCTCTCGACGGCGGAGCGGGCCGCGCGCGCGGCGGCGTCGAAGGCGGCGACGACGGACTCCTGCCCGACGACGTCGTCCCACACGCTCGAAGGCGGCTGCGGGGCATCGGGCTGATCGGCGGGGGTGCGACTCACGTGGTCAGGGTAGCGGCGGGCGCCGACGCAGCTCGGACTGAATCACCACCGGGGTCGCCGGACCCCGGCACGAGCCGATCACTGCGCCGCCGCGGCGGCGCGGAAGGCCTCCAACGGGGTGCGGCCAGCGCCGGCCCCGGCGGCGGGGTCCGCTCCCCGGCCCGAGCCGTCCGACTCTAGGCGCAGGCCCGTGCCGCGGGCGGCGATCAGATGCTCAACCTGCCCGGTCACCTCCGCGGCCACCTGTCCGACTGGCCGGTCGGCGTCGACGAGTTTGACGCGTTCGGGCTCGCGCCGGGCCAGGATGCGGAACTCCTTGCGCAGGGCCGTGTGAAAGGCGTCGGGCTCCCGTTCCAGTCGGTCGCGCCGACCGCGCGCGCCGGTGCGTGCGGAGCCGACGGCCGGGTCGGCGTCGAGCAGGATCGTCAGGTCGGGCAGCAGGCCGTCGGCGGCCCACAGGGACAGGTCACGCACCTCCTGCGGGCCGAGCGCGCGGGCAGAGCCCTGGTAGGCGACGGAGGAATCCAGGTAGCGGTCGGTCAGCACCACCTCGCCGCGCGCGAGCGCGGGGCCCACCACGGTGGCGACATGGTGGGCGCGGTCGGCCGCGTACAGCAGAGCCTCGGCGCGCGGGCTCACCTCGCCGCCGTGCAGCAGCAGGTCGCGGATCCGACCGCCGAGTTCGGTGCCGCCGGGCTCGCGGGTGCGCCGGTAGACGATACGAGACTTCAGCAGCAGCGTGCTCAAACGGTCGATCTGAGTGGTCTTGCCGACGCCGTCGCCGCCTTCGAAGGAGATGAGCAAACCGGGGTGATGCTCGCAGCGCTGACCGCGCGCTGACCCGTCAGCGGGGCCGGACGTCGTGAACGGACCGGCGGTGGCGTCAGGGCTCGCGATGACAGCGGGATCGACAGGCTCAGCCGGCCCGGTCACGTCGGCGGAGGCAATCACGGGCCACAGCGTAGCCGAGGTGCACGGTACAGGGCTGGCGCTGGCGGGCATGGACCTGCTTTCGCTGTTCCGGGTGGGCCGGAATGGCGCGTGCCCGCCCGGCGCGGAATCTGCGAGGTGGAGGCCGCCCCGCACAGCGCACGGGCGGGGAGGCGCATCCCCTCTCTTGGACCCCGCCGCGGCCGCCGCCCCGGTCATCCTCGCTCCCATGAAGAAAGTCGGTGAGAAAATCTCACTGAGCATCATCGGCCGAAGGCGGCGGGAGCCGACGCCCCGGCTAATGGTCCTGGCGCGCGTAGAACCGCGCGCTCATGCGGTAGGAGGCCACCAGAGCGAGAACGCCGAGACCCACGGCGGTCCCGCCCGCAGCCGGAAGCAGGCCCGGTTCATGTATGCGGGCTCCCGTCCTCGCCATGAACCCGATCAGTACGGACACAGCAATGCCCACCGCCAGGCTCACCAGCCCCGCGCACAGCCAGGCTCGACGCGTACGGAAACGGATGACGAGCGGCAGCCCCACCACCAGATCGACGACCAGGGCGACGATCAGCCCGACCAGCGATCTCCACATCCCCGCGGAGTGATCGCCGAACACCGCATTACCCCAGATGAGCACCACTCCGAGAAGGGCAGTCGCGGCAATCCAGCCGACCCCCTCGACATACCTGGCGACAACCACCTCCGAGCGGCGCAGCGGCAAGGACGCCAGAAGCCGCGCATCCTCGGAATTGGAGCCCTGGACGAAGCGCAGGAGGACCATATTCAGGGCTACCACCCAGAAGACTCCGAACAAAACTATGTCACCGTCAAACAGCACCCTCATCAAAGAGCCCGTCATGAGGATGAGCAGATTCAACGCATACCAGTCCAGGTCGAGGCGCACAAGAGCTAGAACGACACGCAGACGCCTCCCCGACGGCGCGGCAGGAACGGAATCCTCTCGGTCGGACTCAAAATTGGAATTGAACGATGTCGGAAACGCAAACATAATAAAATCTTCGAGTTCATTAAAAATCATTGATAAAACAGGAAGGCGGCGACTACCCTGGCGATCAATGATCCTGGCGCGCGTAGAACCGCGCGCTCATGCGGTAGGAGGGCACCAGGGCGAGAACGCCGAGGAGCGCCGCGACCCCGACGGCCGCCAGAAACAGGCTCGACTCATCGTGCGGCCCCGGTCCGCGCATATGCGCCCCTGCCTTCACTATGATCCCGATCAGAATCGTCACGCCGACGCTCGCCGCGTAACTTGCCGCCCCTACGCACAACCACCCCCGAAGGGTCTGGAAACGAATACACAGGGGTAGTCCCACCACAAGGTCGAGGAACAGGCCCGAGATGACCATCACCAGCGCCTTTCGCATCCCGACCATGAGACCTGCGGAACCGCCGAACGCCACATCGGTCAGAATGAACACGAGTCCGATGACGGCGACCGCAGCGATACAGCCGAGCCCTTCGACGTACCTAGCAGCGACCACCTCCGAACGGTGCAGCGGCAAAGAGGCGAGAAGTTTCGCTTCTCCAGGGAATACCTTCCGAGTGAAGCGGAGAATAATGACCATATGCATCATCACCCAGCCGCCGCCCGCAACCGCACCCGCAGCCATGCTCCCAGCAGAATCCGCGCAGAAGGAACCGATTATTCCTGAGACCGCGTTACCCGCCATCACCATCCCCATGAGTACCGCAATAAAAAGCAGAACACGCAGCACGTAGGTCCGATTCATGGTCAGAATGAGATCGAGGCGCACAAGAGCAAGAATAATGCGGAGGTGCCGGTGCAGTGATGACGCACCTGAGTCGAGGCGCCCGTCGCAATCCGAGCCAGTCTGAGCAGAAAACACAGATACAGTCATGAAAAAATCTCCATCTCACTCACAACCATCACAGAAGCAGGGAAGCCCAACGATTTCGTACGGCGATCAATAATCCTGACGCCCATACCAGTGGCGAGCCGCCGTACGGGAGGCGATCATGAACCCAGCACACGCAGCCGCGGCAAGTCCGACCGAGGCCGACGGCGCTGTCGAGAACGGCCGCACCAGATACGCGGCCCCGTACAGAGCCCCGATCCCCGCGCCCGTGCACGCCTCCCACACCCACATCGCGTACGCAGGCGCCAGGCACAGGAAAACAGGCACGCCCACAGCGGCCGACCAGCACAGCATGACAACAGCCCTGCTCGCCCCCACCGGGTCATTCACGAACAAACCGAGAAGCTCGATGAGAAGCGCACCGGCACCGAATAGAACCAGGGCCTCCAGCCATCGAGCATCCGCCACGTCCCGGCGGGGCGCCCCCACGGATCCGTAAAAACGACGCAATTTGTAACCGTCATCGAAAGAGCTCTGCACAAGCTGAACGACGACAGTAATCGCACCACACGCCATCGCCGTTATTCGTATCCTCTCAAAACCAAGATCCGCAACGAACGCGGGGGCCACGGGCAATAGGACGAGGGCAACGATCGGACGTCTCAGAACAATAAGATCGAGGGAGATGATGCGACGGATATCTGAGCCGCGACGCCCGGAATCACGGGGAGGACCACTCCGGTCGTCGCGCTGATCGAGCAGAATCCGCAGCAATTTTCCCTCTCCACAAAACCATGAATAATGTGCGCGTCGAAGTACGGAGCACCGCGTCAGCTCCCAGGCGCGTCGCAGGCGCAGCACTTCCAGGCGAGCGATCTCGAGGAGGAGACGGACACATTCGATACGACCGTTAGCCGCACCCATGTCCATCTCATCCCGTACGACGGAGCAGGGGGCGACGTTCACAGCTCGAGCCCGGCGTAGGTCCGCTGGTTCGACACCCAGCCCGTGAATGCCCCCGCAACCAGGAGAATGATCAGTCCGACCCTCCGGGCAACCGTGTCAGCCAAGAATCCAGCAGCGAACGGAAAACCGACCATGGCCACAAGCATTACCAGCATCGCGAGCGCAGTGGCTCCGTTGGCGACAGCCCCGGCTGTAGCACGTCGCCGCACCCAGCTCATGATGATCGAGGCCATCAACGTTACTAGTATTGTGACGGTCGGCGGGGCGATAAGGAATGCCGTCGCCATATTCGCTGATCGTGGCCAGCTGCGGAATATCGCTGCACACGGCGCCAGGTATATAATCAGGAGCCCACCGATCATGAGCCAGTAGGCATTGATGACATCAGCGCGCCGCACCGGTAAGGAGACGTAGAGACGGCTTCCGGATAAACTAGCGGCCATCGAGAACGTCGCCCCCATGAGGAGCGGCCACCATAGCGCGAACAGTATCGACACTCCGGTATTCTTCGACTCACCCATGACGAGGTCCGGGATGATCATCCCGGCGGGCATGATCAGCAGGTACGGCGCAATGATCCTGAGCTGCATCAGCTCCACACGGATAACCGCCAGCACAGCCCGACGGCGGCCGAATCCAGCCGCGGCCCGATCACCGCCCTCCCGGCCGGCGGTCCTACCGGAGACCGAGGCCCCGACAGTTCCCTCATGCATGCCCGTTCTCCTCCTCGCTGTGCTGGACGCCCTTGGCGATATGAATGGCGAGGTCCTCGATCGTGGGCTCCTCCAGGACGACCCCGCTCAGGGCCTCAGCGCGCTCGGTGGCAAGCATGCCCTCCCAGCCAACGGATGTGCGCCGCAGGCCGAAGACCCGCTCCGCCACATCGACGGTAAGGGTTTCGGGTCCGCCGCGCACGATGCGCATGGAGGAGATGAGCTCGTCGGTGGTGCCGGCGCCGACGACGCGTCCGTGGTCGAGGATGACGAGGCGATCGGCGAGGCGATCGAGGTCGGTGGTGATGTGGGTGGAGAACAGGACGGTGTGCCCCTCGTCGGTCATGTAATCCGCTAGGGCGTCAACCATCTCGGAGCGGGCCAGCGGGTCCAGGCCGCCAGTCGGTTCGTCGAGAATAAGCAATTCGGGCGCGTGGGCAAGGGCGGCCGCCATCTGCAGACGCATCCCCATTCCCCGGCTGAGGTCCTTGACCCTCTTGGCCGGGTCGAGATCGGCACCGGCGATCTGGCGGTCGAAGGCCTCATCGGACCAGGTGGGGAAGAAACGGGATAGTCCCCGGCCGACGTCTCGCACCCGCCACATCCCGTTATAGGGAGGGGCGTCGAAGACGACGCCGATGCGCTCATGCGGCAGAGTGGCGGCAGTACCGGAATCCGGGTGGATCATGCCCAGGACGGCTTTGATCGTCGTGGTCTTGCCCGAACCGTTGGCGCCGATGAAGCCGGTGACGTACCCGCGCTCAACAGTGAAACTGACGTCGTCGAGGACGAACTCGGGGGTGCAGCCCCGCTTGGTGACGATACTGGAGAAGTGCTTGGTCAGATGGGAGACCTCAATGGGATTCACTGGTCCTCCTGGGTGGCGATAACGGAATCGAGCACGGCGTGGAGCTCCTCGGCGGTGAGTCCGGCGACGTGCGCGCGCTCGACGGCGCGGCCGAGATGCCCCTCGACCTCGCGCAGCACCTGCTCATGGACGAGCCCCGCGTCACGAGGCAGGACGAAGTAACCCTTGCCCGGGACGTTGGCGACGAACCCCTCGGCGGTGAGGTCGGAGTAGGCACGCGTCGTCGTGATGACGCTGACGCGCAGGTCCCGGGCGAGAACGCGGATCGAGGGGAGCCGCTCGTCGACAGCGACCCGATCGGTGAGGATCGCCTCCTTGATCTGCCGCTTGATCTGCTCGTAGATCGGGATGCCCGCCGTGTTGGACAAAACGACCGACAACGGCATCACTCCCCCTTCCACTCGACGGTACGCCGGACATCGCATAGACACTATAGACAGTTGGTCCGACCCGTTCAACAGCGGTTGCGGCCGTGCGCAGCCACTCCGAAGACCCGCTCCGGCGTCTCCGGCAGTGCACTCGTTCGCGCAGCTAAAGCTGATATCTCAGGGATTGTTGGCGTTGTCCGGGGTCAAGGGATCGTGCACCCTCCCCGAAGACGGGCACGTCTCCTCCTCGGGGAGGAGACGCAGCGCATCGGCTCTCCTCCCTTCCGTATATGTTCGGCATGGACGGTTCGATACGCTCCGACCATGAGATACGCCCTGAGAACACGACCGCGAGCCGCGGCCGCCGCCTTGAGCATCGTCGTGCTGTCGGCCGCCTCAACCATCTACCAGCCGCAGAGCCACGCCTCGCCGAGCGGCCCTCCGACCGACGCGAGCACGTCGATAACGAGCGGGGCGGCGCCCGCCGCCGACGGCGGAGCGGCCGCGCCCGAGGGCCTGGAGGACTTCTACGGTCAGCACCTGAGCTGGTCCGATTGCCCGGACGGCCCGGCCGGCCTCCAGTGCGCCACCGCCGCCGTACCCGTGGACTACAACGACCCGTCCGGGCGGACCGTCCCGATCGCCCTCAAGCGCCTGCCCGCCTCCGACGGCGAGGCCGAGCTCGGAAGCCTGTTCCTCAATCCGGGCGGCCCCGGCGAGCCCGGCACCTCCATGGCCGCGGACGCGGCGAGCGTCTACACCCCCGAGATGCTCGCCGCCTACGACATCATCGGTTTCGATCCGCGCGGCACGGGCGAGTCGGCGGGTCTGACCTGCTGGAGTCCCGAGGAGCTCGAGCAGGCGCGCGACGACGAGCAGGCCGCCTCCCCGAACGGGCGGCCGGCCGGAGAGGACGGGACTCCGGGGATCGACCAAGACGATGCGCCGACCGGCGCGCAGGCGGCCCAAGCCGACGGCGACGGCGCCGATGACTGGGACTCGATCGTGGCCTCGGGGGAGGCCGTCGCGGCCAAGTGCCGCCAGTACTCGCAGATCCCTGATCTCATCGACCACATGAGCACCCGGGACACGGCCCGCGACCTCGACGTCCTGCGCGCCGCCGTCGGAGACGGGAAACTGTCTTACATCGGCTACTCCTACGGGACCCTGATCGGGGCGACCTATGCCGAGCTCTTCCCGGCCAACGTCGGACGCACCGCCCTGGACAGCGCCGAAGATCCGGACCTGACCCGCTCGGAGGTGGTCGCCGGACAGGCCGAGCGTCGGGAGAATCGGATGCGCGAGTACATCGAGTACTGCCTCGGCCAGGAGGACTGCCCGCTGACGGGAGACGTCGATGGGGCCCGAGACCAGCTCTCCTCCTTCGTCACCGGATTGGATGCCGAGCCGCTCACCGTCACCCAGGACGGGCAGAGCACTCGGATGGACGCCTCCACGGCCCAGATCACCATGGAGAATCTGTGGCTGGCGCGGCCCGAGTACTGGCCGGCTCTCACCAGGGCGCTGTCCCAAGCGATGTCCCGGCATGACGGCACGGAGCTCGCACGCGTGGGCGCTCTGGCACCGGGGACGGGGCGGATCCAGACGGACGGCTCCGAGGATTCCCTGCGTTTCGTCGTCGCCCATGCGGCGGTGACGTGCGCCGACTCACCGGACGTTCCCGATCCGGCTCAGTGGCGGGCGACGGCGGCGGCGGACAACGCGGCGTACCCGTTCCTGAGCAGGTTCGGAACCAGCTCCTCGCGAATCGACGCCTACTGCCACGGCTGGGGCGTCACGTCGGATACCGAACCGTCGCAGATCCACGCCTCCGGCGCGGCACCCATCCTTGTCGTGGGCGTCACGGGGGACTCCCAGACGCCCTATCCGTGGTCGCAGTCCCTGGCCTCCCAACTCGACTCCGGTCACCTGCTGACCGTTGAGGGCTACCAGCACGGCGCCTCCTGGGGCACCAACTCATGCGCCCTCTCGCGCGTCAGCGACTACCTGGTCAACGGCACTGTGCCGCAGGAGGAGACGACCTGCTCGATCGACCCGCTGCCGGAGGACATCGCCAAGGCGCTCGCCGGGTGATGGCCCGGCGGTGCGGGAGCCGATCGTGAGGAGGCCGGTCCGATCCGCCGACCCTCAGGACTCCGGCGGTCTCAGGACTTCTCAGAGGTCGACGAAGTCGACGACGACGCCGTCCTGCCGGTTGTCCTCTTCGTCGTCTTCCTCGTCGTCTTGCGGGGCGTGCGCTTCTTGGCCGGCCCCTTGGCGCGCTTGTCGGTGAGCAGCTCGTAGGCGCGTTCGGGGGTGACCGTGGCCGGGTCGTCCCCGCGGCGCAGAGTCACGTTGGTCTGCCCGTCGGTGACGTAGGGGCCGAACCGGCCGTCCTTGATGACGACGGGCCGACCCGTGTCCGGATCCGTGCCGAGCTCGCGCAGTGGAGCGCGCGCGGCCGCCCGGCCGCGGCGTCGCTTGGGCTGGGCGAACAGCTCCAGAGCCTGGTCCAGGGTGACCGTGAAGATCTGATCCTCGCTCTCCAGAGAGCGCGAATCCGCGCCCTTCTTCAAGTAGGGCCCGTACCGTCCGTTGTGCACGGTGATGTCGACGCCCTCGGCATCCTGACCGACGACGCGCGGCAGGTTCAGCAGGTCGAGAGCCTGCTCGAGAGTGACCGTCGACAGGTCCATGGTCTTCAGCAGGGAGGCGGTGCGCGGCTTGGGGCCCCTGGAGGTTCTGGCCCTCCTCGTGGTGCGCTTCTTCGGCTTGTCGGTCTTCCCGTCTTCGGCGTTCTCCTCCGGGGCCGCCTCGGGCTCGGGAAGAACCTCGGTGACGTAGGGCCCGTACCGGCCGTCCCTGGCGATGATCATGCGCCCGGTGGCCGGGTCGATGCCGAGCTCGCGGCCGTCGTCGGCCGCCCTCTCGAACAGTTCGCGCGCCCTGGCGACGGTGAGCTCGTCGGGGGCGACGTCAGCGGGCACATTGGCCCGCTTTCCCTCCGAGTCCTCAAGATAGGGGCCGTAGCGGCCCACCCGCACAGTGATGCCCTCGCCGATGTCAATGGAGTTGACGGCGCGGGCGTCGATATCCCCCAGATTCTCCACCAGCGCCCTGAGGCCGTGCTCGGCGCCTCCGTCATCGGTGGGGGCCGGCGTCTCGGCACCGGGATCCCCACGCCCGAAGTAGAAGCGGGTGAGCCAATCGACCCGGTCCTCCTGCCCGGCGGCGATGCGATCGAGGTCCGCCTCCATGGAGGCAGTGAAGTCGTAGTCGACGAGGTCGGCGAAGTTCTCCTCCAGCAGCCGGGTGACGGCGAAGGCGAGCCAGGTGGGGACAAGGGCCTGCCCGCGGTGATCGACGTAGCCCCGGTCGGAGATCGTCGACATGATCGCCGCATAGGTGGAGGGGCGACCGATCTCCCGCTCCTCCAGGGCCTTGACCAGGGACGCCTCGGTGTAGCGCGGCGGCGGGGTGGTCTCGTGACCGGAGGCCTGCGCCCCCAGCGCCGCCAGGTCCTGCCCCTCGGTCATCGCCGGCAGCCGGACGTCCTTGTCGCCCTTCGCACCGGCCCTTCCGCCCCCGGACTCCGACTCCGCCTCGTAGCGCTCGGCGTCGCGTCCCTCCTCGTAGGCGGCGAGAAAGCCCCGAAAGGTGATGACGGTGCCCGAGGCGGTGAAACCGGCCGTGGAGAAGGCCGGGCCCGCCTCCTGCGGGGCCCCGCCCGTCGGCTCCAATGGCACCTCGACTCTCACGGTGGCGGTCGAGCCGACGGCGTCGGCCATCTGGGAGGCGACGGTGCGCTTCCAGATGAGCTCGTAAAGGCGGAACTGGGAGCCGGAGAGCTGACCGGAGACCTGGGCCGGGGTGCGGAAATGGTCTCCGGCGGGACGGATGGCCTCATGGGCCTCCTGGGCGCCCTTGACCCTCGTGGCGTAGACGCGCGGCCGGTCGGGCACGTACTCGGTCCCGTAGAGCTCGGCCACCTGGGCCCGCGCCGCGTCCACGGCCTGAGCGGACAGGACCGTCGAGTCGGTCCGCATGTAGGTGATGAAGCCGTTCTCGTACAGGCCCTGCGCCAGACGCATGGCCTCGCGCGGGTTCATGCGCAGCTTGCGGGAGGCCTCCTGCTGGAGGGTGGACGTGGTGAAGGGGGCGGCCGGACGACGCCTGTAGGGCTTCTCCTCGACCTGGGCCACGCGCGGCGTGCTGCGCACGACGGCATCGGCTACGGCCCTGGCGCCGTCCTCATGCAGGTGGACGGCGCCCGCCTCGACGGCGGCCGGGCGCAACGCCCCGGCGTCGGTGAAATCGCGTCCGGCGGCGACGCGACGCCCGTCCAGGGTCGCCAGGCGCGCGGTGAAGGCGGCCGCGCGACGAGCATCATCGCAGACGGCGGAGGGCGTGGTCGCGCCGGCGGCGGATGACTCCGACAGCGCCGACAACTCGGCCTCCACGCCCCAGTAGCCAGCGGAGACGAAGGCCATGCGCTCGCGCTCGCGCTCGACGACGAGGCGGGTGGCCACCGACTGGACGCGTCCGGCGGACAAGCCCGCGCGGATCTTGCGCCACAGGACCGGGCTGATCTCGTAGCCGACGAGGCGGTCGAGAATGCGGCGGGTCTCCTGAGCATCGACGCGATGCGCGTCCACATCGCGCGTATTGTCCAGGGCCCGGGTGACGGCCTCGCGAGTGATCTCCGTGAACGTCATGCGTCTGACAGGCACCTTGGGCTTGAGAACCTGGAGGAGGTGCCAGGCGATGGCCTCGCCCTCGCGGTCGTCATCGGTGGCGAGGTAGAGCTCGTCGGCATCCTTAAGAGCCCTGCGCAGGACGGTGACCGTCTTCTTCTTATCGGGGTTGATGACGTAGTAGGGCTTGAAGCCGTCGGAGACGTCGACGGCGAATTTGCCGTACGGGCCCTTCTTCTCGGCGGCGGGCAGCTCGGAGGGCTGCGCCAGGTCGCGGATGTGCCCGATGGAGGCCTCGACGTCGAAATCCTCGCCGAGGTAGGCGGCAATGGATCGGACCTTGTTGGGGGACTCGACGATGACGAGCTTGGTGGACACGACTGCCTTCCTCGCGGTTCGTCCGGCGGCGCCTCCCGTCACCGCGGGCCCCGCCGGAGCTGCCGGAGACCGCCGGGCGGCCCCCGTGGCCGACTGTAACGCATCGTCCGGCGCCCCAGGACACGGTTTCACCCGCCGAACGAGCCGCCCGTCAGCCGGCGTCCCTCGTCCGCCGGTCAGTCGATCTCGCCCAGCGACGAGCGCAGAACCTCCATGCGACGGCGGATGACGGCCTCGTCGAAGGGCAGGTGCAGGCCCCGGCACTCGGCGGCCAGGGCCGCCATGCCGCGCACCTCCGGGGTACCGCGCTCGGCGAGGGCCGCCGCCTCGGCGACGGCGTCGGACGCCCCCCGGCCGCCGCGACGGTCCACCCAGCGACTCAGGCGTCGTACCATGCGATCCAAACTCGGGGTGATCCGGCCCAGCTCGGCATCAAGGGCCGCCACGCCCTGCTCCACCTCGATGCACAACGGCCCGAGTCGGGCGAAACCCTCGTCGAGAGCCCCGCACAGGTCGCGGATCGAGCCGGCCGGGTCCTCCTCACTGCCGTCCAGGACGGACCGGGCGAAGCGTCCGACCATGAGGGTGAGCAGACGCATGAGCGCCACCGAGTAGCGCAGCTCGAGCACCAGGCGGTGCAGGGCGTCCAGACGGTCGGGCAGGGCGCGCAGCGCCGGCGTCGACGCCCGGGAGAGCTCAATGACCTGCGAGGCCAGGGCGTCCGTCCTGTCCATGACGTTGAGGGAGCGCCCGCCCACGACCCGGGCGTAGGACTCGGCGCGGTCGGCGACGGCGAGGAGGACGCCCTCGGTGGCGGCCATGGAGGTCAGCAGACGCAGATATTCCTCGAGCTCGAAGACGAGCAGATTGGTGTCCCTCTCTATCTGACCCGTCACCGTCAGGATACGGGTCACGGGACCGCTGACAGGGGGCGCGGCGGGCACGCGCACGCCCGCGGAGACCAGGGCGGAGACCTCGCGGGGCAGTTGCGCCAGGGTCATCGCGTGCAGAGACTCGTACCCCAGCGCACCCAGCTCGCGAGCCAGTTCATCGCCCCCGTACTCGCCGATCCGGTGCCGCGAGGCGCCGCGCGCCGCGATCTCGCGCTCCCGCGCCCGCACACCGCGGTAGACCTGCTCGACGGCCTGCTGGGTGTCGGTGTCGAGCGGCTTGGTGCGCACCGACAAGTACCCGCCCGAGATCGGCACGATGGTGGCGAAAACGCGGTAGTCGAGCCCGTCGGCCGCGCGGTTGAGCACGTAGGCGCACACCGGCAGGCCGGCGAGGAGATCGTCCCACATAAGCTTGAAGACGCCCGCCGGCATGTCCAGGTGGCGGATGATGTTGTGCGGGGCCCCGATCACCCTGTCGCGCGTGTAGCGCGACAGGGTGTCGAAGGTGCGGTTGGACCGCTGGATAACGCCCTTGGGGTCAGTCGTCGAGAAGAAGATGTCGTCCGGTCCGAAGAACCGCTCATAGCCGACCTGAGACTCCACGTCCGTCCTCTCCTGAGTGCTCGTTGCACGTCGTCACGCGCCCCCGAGCCAGGCAGAGGCGAACTGTTCATACCAAATCAAGAATAACGTTAGCTATCGACGTGCCAGCATCGTCCATCGCAACCGTGTCGTAAGAGAGATCCAAGCCGCGGCAGCGAGCGGCGAGCGTCGCCAATGAGGACATCTCCGGGAACCCGGTCCCGGCCAGGCCGGCGGCCTCCTCCAGGAGGGCTCGGACGTCTCCCTGCGCGCCCTCGTGCAGCGAGGCGCCCTCGCTCTGGAGCGCGCGCAGCCACCGATCGAAAGGGCGTCGGGTGCGATCGAGGTCGGAGACGACCAGGCGCATCGCGCCGTCGAGCGCGTCGCGCTGGGCGGCCAGCTCGGTGCAGGCGGCACCGACCTTCTTCAGATCGACCGTGAGAGCGTGGTGGAGTTCTGTCATGGCGGCGGGAACGTCCTCCTCTGCACCGTCGACCACGGCGGCGGCGTAGGAGCCGAGCACCAGCGTGTGCAGCCGCATGAGGGAGGCGTGGAAGCTTAGCTGCTGGACGGCGCGGTACAGGGAGACGACCGTCGCGGTCAGGCCCGTGAGCTGCTCGACGGCATGACCGGTGCGCTCGGCCACGCGCGAGGCGACGCTGGGCACGGAGGACTCGGGGTCCTGACTGTCGAGCGTGGCGACCAGCTCGCCGGTGCGCCGCGCCCGCTCGATGATCGAAGGAGCCTCCTGCATCCAGGAGCCCAACCCGTCCAACAGCGAGCGGTACCCGGTCATCTGCCCCACGAGAGTATCGCTGTCGCGCTCGATGTCGCGCGCGCGAGCGAGAATAGCGGCGGCGGGGCCCTCCATCCCGTCACGGGTCGGCACGTGCACGCCCCTGTTGATGAGGTACACGGCCTCGGTGGGCAGGGCCGCCATGCTGAAAGCCGCCAGCGAGGAGTAGCCGAGGGCGTTGAGTTCACTCAGAAGGGCCCCGGCCCCCTTCTCGGCGACCTCACGGCGGCCCGAGCCCTGCTCGGCCGCCTCGTGCTCGAGCGCGCGCACGCGACCGTAGACCTCGCGGACCGTGGCGAAGGCATTCTCGTCGAGAGGCTTGGTGCGCACCGAAACGTAACCGTCCTGGACGGCGGTCACAGTTGCGAAGACCCAGTAGTCGAGCCCGTCACCAGCGCGGTTGAGCACGTAGGTGCACACCGGCCGCCCGGCCTCCAGGTCGTCCCACATGAGCTTGAAGACACCCGCCGGCATGTCGTCATGGCGAATGATGTTGTGCGGAGCACCGACCATCTCCTCGCGCGAGTGGCGTGCCAGGAAGAGGAAGGTCCGGTTCGCGTTGCGGATGACGCCCTTGAGGTCCGCCGTTGAGAAGAAGACGTCCTCGACGTCGAAGAGTCGTTCATTGCCCTGGATGGTTTCCACGGAGTATCCCGGTCCGGTAGAAGTGAAATCTGTGCACCGTCAAGAGTGCCACCAGCCAGTCCGACAGCGCACCTCACCCAGCGGTCACAAAGCCGTAACACGGGTAGTAAGCGGTTCATCTCACACGGGGCCGTCGTTCGTCGACCCGCGGACGCGGGATGCCCGTCACACAGCCTCGACACAGGAAGGTCTTGTTTGATGGCGGCATGAGCACCTCCGCCGAGACCCTCACCCGCCCTGACGGCGCCCCTGTGCGCGTTCTCGTCGTCGACGACGAGCAGATGCTGGCCGACCTCCTCGCCTCGGCATTGCGTTACGAGGGCTGGGAGGTGACGACGGCGGGCACCGGCGTCGCCGCGGTGAGGGCGGCCCAGGAGATCGAGCCGGACGTCATCGTCCTGGACATCATGCTGCCCGACTTCGATGGTCTGGAGGTCATGCGCCGCGTCCACGGGCACCAGCCGGGCGTGCCCATCCTGTTCCTCACGGCGAAGGACGCCGTGGAGGACCGGGTGGCCGGCCTGACCGCCGGCGGCGACGACTACGTGACCAAGCCCTTCTCCCTGGAGGAGGTCGTAGCGCGGCTGCGCGCCCTCCTGCGGCGGTCGGGGGCGAACGCCGAGAAGCCGGACAATCTGCTGGAGGTCGGGGATCTGCGCATGAACGAGGACTCCCACGAAGTCTGGCGCGGCGAGGACGAGATCCGTCTGACGGCCACCGAGTTCGAGCTGCTGCGCTACCTCATGCGCAACCCACGTCGAGTCCTGTCCAAGCCCCAGATCCTGGACCGGGTGTGGAACTATGACTTCGGCGGGCAGGCCAATATCGTCGAGCTGTACATCTCCTACCTGCGCCGCAAGATCGACAAGGGGCGCGAGCCGATGATCCACACCATGCGCGGGGTGGGCTACGTACTCAAGCCCGCGGACCAGGACAAGCCGCAGAGCTGAGCCGAGCCGAGTCCGCATCGCATCGTGAGCACCTCCTCCGCGCCCCGCCCGCGCAGCCTGCGCACCCGCCTCGTCGTCGGCGTGCTCGGCCTCGTGCTCGTCATGGCCGCCACCATGGGGGCCTTCTCCACGATCACGCTGCATCACACGCTCATGAACCGGCTCGATGACCAGCTGACAGCGGCGTCCCACCGTGCCGAGGCCCGCCGTCACGGGGAGGAGCACGACGGGTCCACCCTCGACCAGCAGGCCCCCGACTCGGCCGTCCCGAGCGCGAGCCCCGCGGAGCCGTCGGCGACGTCGTCGCCCGCTCCCTCCGCGCCGGCGACCCACACCTGCGGAGACCAGGACCCCGCCGCCGTGCCGGGCGCCAAACCGGTCCCCGCCGGGCTCGACGCCGCCGGGCAGGCGACCGGCACACTGACCCTCATCGCCTCCGGCGCATCCGACACCGGCAGCGCCGACGATTCCGGCGACGGAGATGGCGCAGACGGCGGAGATGCGGACCACTCGAGCGGCACGGCGCCCGCCTCCGCGACGGTGACGGCCGGTTACATCGACGACGACGGCCGCTACCAGAGCCTGGCTCCAGCCGAGTGCCAGGTGCTGCTGTCCCTGGAGACGACCGGGGAACCGGTCACCGTCGGCATCGACTCCCTGGGCGACTACAGGGTGCTGGCCTCTAAGGACGCGACCACGGGCGACATCGTCATCACGGGCCTGTCCATGAAGGCCGACAACACGCTCGTGCGCACCCAGCTTCTCGTGGAGGGGGCCATCGTCGTGATCGGCACCCTTATCGCGGCCCTGGCCGGACGGACCATGGTGCGATCCTCGCTCACCCCCCTGGAGCGGGTCGCCTCCACGGCCGAGCGCGTCGCCTCCCAGCCGCTGGCGCGCGGAGAGGTCAGCATCGACGAGCGCGTCCCCGGCGAGGATCTGACCTCCTCCCGAGAGGTCGGGCAGGTCGGTTCGGCGCTCAACACTCTGCTGGGGCACGTCGACGACGCTCTGACGGCGCGTCAGCACAGCGAGACGCAGGTGCGCCAGTTCGTGGCCGACGCCTCCCACGAGCTGCGCACCCCGCTGGCCTCGATCCGCGGGTACACCGAACTCATCGCCCGGGAGGGGGCCGACGCAGCCCTGCCCGATGAGGCCGTGCACGCCCTGGAGCGGGTCCACTCCGAATCGCTGCGGATGAGCCGACTCGTGGAGGATCTGCTGCTCCTGGCGCGCCTGGACGCCGGACGCGATCTGAACCGCGATGAGGTCGATCTCGTCGGTATCCTGCTGGACACGGTCTCCGATGCGCGCGCCGCGGGCCCCGACCACGAGTGGGAGCTCGACCTGGCCGCCCTGGACGCGCCGGCGGATCTGGGAGAGGACGAGCGCGACGACTTCGAGCCCGAGCCGCCGTTGGTCCTGGGAGACGAGGCGCGGCTGCGCCAGGTCCTGGTCAACCTCCTGGCCAACGCCCGCGTCCACACGCCTGCGGGCTCGCATGTGATCACGACCCTGTCGCGTCGCACGGCCCCGGTCGCCTCGGACGCTCCGAACGGCTCGGGCGAACGGGAACGGGGCGGTCGGGATGTCTCTTCTGGCGGGGCCGCCGCAGCGGCGGCCCCGCCGGGAGAGGAGCTCGTCATCACGATCTCCGACGACGGCCCGGGCATCGAGGCGGCCGTGCGCGGGCGACTGTTCGAGCGCTTCGCCCGCGGGGACGCCTCCCGGGAGCGGCGCACGGGGTCAACGGGTCTGGGGATGAGCATCGCACTGGCGATCGTCGTCTCCCACGGCGGCACGCTCACCGTGGACAGCATCTGCGCCGGGGAGGACCCGGTCCATCCGCAGGCGCACGGAACAATCTTCACGGTCGCCCTGCCCGCAGCGCCAGCGGCGGATTAGCGCCGAACGTCACCGCATCACCGCGGCGGGGCCGCGCACCCCACGGTTCCCGCTGTGCGCGGCGCCTGTACGGAGATACGCAGGTCCCGCACGCGCGGGCCCCGCTACGAACGCACATGGCGTCCCCGACGACGCGGCGGCGCCACCTCCGACGCCCGGGACAGGGCGGCCAGAAGGGCGAGGCCGGTGAAGGCCACGGCGACCGTACCGCCGGACCCGGCGGCGTAGGCGACGAAGGCGTCGACGCGGCTCGGGTCGACCTGCAATCCGCGCCAGGTGATCACCTCGAGGGCGGCGGAGATCACGCCGGCGAGCACGCCGAGAACTCCCAGGATCATGACGGCGACGCCCGGGCCGGCGGCGGGCGCCCCGTCCGCGCGGCGAGCGCCGCGCCCGCCGCCGTCATCGGGGCCGGTCCGTCCGCCGGGAGCGGGCTCATCGTTGGCCCAGGCGCCGCAGGCGACCGCGACGGCGCCCCAGCCGACGGCGAGCAGCAGCGCTGCCATGACGTCCCCAGGGCGGTGCCACTGGCACACCAGGGTCGAGTACCCCATGGCGGCGGCTAGCAGCGCCCCGACCCACGCCGTCAGCGACCGCCAGCGCGCACCGACGACCAGGACGAGCGCGACGGCCGTGGAGGCGGCGACCGCGGTGTGCCCGCTGGGCAGGGTGTTAGCGGCGTCCCATCGCTGGGAGAGCCCGAAGTCGGGACGCCATAGGAGGGTGTGCTTGAGAAGCTGGGCGGAGGCGTTGGTGGCCGCGATCGTTCCGGCCGCCCACAGGGCGCGACGGCGACTGCCGCGCCACAGCGCCAGCAGGAACACGATGACGGCCATCGCGATGACGGCCGGTATCGATACGACGTGGAGGAGGGTGCGAGCGTACCCGGAGGCGAACCGAGCGCCGATGCGGGACCCGGTGAGGGCGGTCTGCTCCATGAGCTGTCCCGTGTGGGAGACGACCAGCACGGCCCACACGACGAGTATGCCCAGGAAGCAGGCTGCAGCAAGTGCAGCCGCACGCAGGCGGGGCTTTAACCGAGCGGATACCACGAAACGATCGTAGGGGCCGATCCCCGCCGTCGGTGCAGCGCACCGCACGGCCGGCTACGAGGTGCGCCACACGGAACGAACGCCACGGCCGACGCTCCGCCGAGGCGGGCGGCGCCGCGGCCATCAACGGGCGGGCTGGAATCAGCGGGCCGGAGCAGAGGAGCGGCCGTAGTCAGAGTGTCAGGAACCCCTCGCCCGCGAGCTCGCGCGTGGCCGCTACGAGCTCGTCCCGCACCGCCCCGGAGTCGGCGTCCGTCAGCGCGGCGACCGCGGCCGCGATCTGGGCCACGCTCAGCTCGCCGTCGGAGACGTCGACCAGCGCTGCGAGAGCCGTGTCGGCCCTCCTGCTCCGGCCGAAGCCCCCGCCCTGATGGATGAGGATGAGCGCCGGGTCGCCGTCGCCCGGCCGCCGATGGTCCTGGCGGGTGACGTCGTCGGCGACGACGGGGTGGAGTGCGGCGACCTCATCGTCGCTCAGGGACGCCAGGAGGCTGCGCGTCGAGACGATCCGGGCGACATGCTCCCCCAGCGGTTCGCAGGGGGCGGTGCTCACCTCCTCCAGAACCCGCCAGGGCACGCGCGGGTCGCCGTCGGGCCCGGTCTCCCCGGTGACCGGACGGTGCAGGATCAGATATCCGAGGCCGACGGCTTCGACGCCGCGTGCGGCGAAATCGTCGATCCAAGGACCCAGTCGGGTGTTGAAGACGGCCTCATCGCGCTCGGGGATGGTGCCGCCGTCGCGCAGCCACATGGTGGCGTACTCGACCGGATCCTGCCTTTCGCGCTGGATCACCCAGGCGTCAAGGCCGTCCGGCAGCCAGGCGCGCACCTCGTCGCGCCAGTCACGGCCGGTGCGATGCTCCCAGTTGCCGAGCATGACGGCGGTGCCGCCGGGGCGCAGATGATCGCCGAGAGCGGCCACGAGAGCGGGCAGCACGGGGGCTCCGGCGTCGCGGTACTCCATGAGGGGCAGGCCGGCTTCGCGAACGGCCGGGGGCGTGATGACGAAGGGCGGATTGGTGACGACCAGATCGAAGGTGCGGTCGGCTAGCGGCTCGAGGAGGGAGCCGTGGAGGAGCTCGAGGCGGTCGGGGTCGGTTCCGGCCAGTGCGGCGTTGAAGGCAGTGAAGGCCAGGGCGCGAGCCGAGATGTCGGTGGCGGTGACGCGTGCGGCATGACGCAGGAGGTGGAGGGTCTGGATGCCGCAGCCGCAGCCGAGATCCAGGGCTGCGGCGACCGGGTCGCGCGGAGTGAGTCCGGCCAGGGTCAGCCCCGCCCCGCCGATGCCCAGCACGTGGTCGGGGGTGAGCTCGCGGCCGGTGATGAGCTCGCCGAGATCGGAGGCGATCCACCAGCGCACGTCGCCGGCGTCGTCGCGGACCTCGTGGGGGCGCAGGTCGACTGCGGCGCGCACGACGGCGGGATCGGAGAGGGCGACGTCGGAGGAGACGGCCGCCGGCGCGCTCGAACCGGTCGCGGGTGGGCTCGCGGCGCCGCCGATGCCGGGGCCGGCGGTCTCCGCGCCCGTCGCACCGGCGGTCCCCTGAGTCTGCGGGTTCACCACGGCGTCGCAGTCGACGGCCACGACGAGGCCCATGGCGAGGGCGCCCGCGGTGCGGGTGCGTCGCAGCACGGCGTCGAGGTCGGCGGCCGAGACGGGCTCGCCGAGCATGAACAGAGCGGTCAGGACGGCGGTGGGGCTCGGGGAGGCGCCGGCGGCGCGGTCCTCGGCGAGCACTGCGCGCACCGCCCGGAGGGCCGGCAGGCGAAGCTCGTGGTGCAGGGCGTCGTCGGCGACGGGCCCCAGGAGGTGGCGGGTGGAGTTCACACCCCAGCCGGAGGCCTCGAGGTCCGCGCGCAGAGACTCGATCTGATCGGGCGCGGCGGCGGGGGCCGGCGTTCGCGCGCAGGCGGCGGGCGGTGAGGAGGATGCGGCCGAAGCGGGCGAGGCGGAAGCGGTCATGACCGCGACGCTACCGGGAACGCACTGATTCTCCTTCTCCGAGATCGACTTTTTCGGCCGAGGTCGACGGTGGCGCTGTCGATCTCGGCCGAAAAAGTCGATCTCGTGCGCCCCGCTCACCCGGTCAGGCGGGCGGCGAGCTCCCGGTACTGGACGATCTTGTCCTCGACGTCGTTGATGTAACTGACGAGCATGAGCTCATCGGTGCGGTGGTTCTTCGCGAAGGCGCGCAGCACATCGGCGACCTCGTCGTAGGTGCCCACGATGATCGCGGTATCACGCTCGAGGTGGGCCTCGACGTCCGAGCGGCGCTCGGGAGTCAGCGCGGCGGGCTCGCGGAAGCCGTCGGCCCTCCCCTGGCGCAGGCCGAGCCGGAAATCGGCTGCGGCGAGCGCCTGCTCGCGGGCCTGCTCGCGGGTGGGCGCGGCCGACACGCACAGGGCGGACAGGGTTCGATCCTCCGGCGCGCCCTCGGGCAGGTGGGCGCGGTAGTGGCTCATGATCTCAACCTGCTGGTGCCCGGTGAAGAACTGGGCGTAGGCGTAGCCGAGATTGTGCTGACCCGCCCAGGCCGCGGACTGCCCCGAGGAGCCGAGCAGCCACAGTTCGGGCGGAGTCTCGGGGCGGGGACGCACCTCCAATGAGGCGTAGGGGTGGCCCACCGGCAGCTCATCGCGCAGCATGCCGACCGTCTCGGCGATGAGCATATCGATGGCATCGGGATCGATGACCCGGCCCTGGTTGAGGGCGCGGGCCGCGAGCAGGTCCCCGCCCGGAGCCCGACCCAGCCCCAGGTCGACGCGCCCCGGGAAGAGGGCCGCCAGGGTGGCGAAACGTTCGGCGATCTGCAGCGAGCCGTAGTGCATCGCCATAACGCCGCCCGAGCCCACACGGATGCGCCCGGTGGCGTCCAGAACGTGCATCATGAGCAGATCCGGAGCGCTGGAGACGAAGGCGCCGGTGTTGTGATGCTCAGCCAGCCAGAAACGGTGATATCCGACCTCCTCCACGCCGCGGGCCAGCCGGACGACGTCCTCGACGGCCTGACGGGGCGTGCGCCCCGCGAAGAGAGGAATCTGTTCGAGGACACTGAGCCTCAACGACGACATGACGACTCCTTGGACGACGACGAGTCTGCGAGTCGACGCCCGGCGCAGGCGATCGCAGGACGACGACGCCGGATGCAACATGCTCGAGTCCTCGGGCATTCCTCCTCCACCCCACCCATCGATCCTGGGGACACCGAGGGTCGCGTCGCGAGAGGCATCGCATGCACCAATATCTATGATTAGTTTATCAATACGCTTGCATTGATTAGTTTTCGTCTTTAGAGTGAGCCTCACCGCCCACGGTCCTGCGGCCGCCGTCGGCGTCCCGGCACCATCGACTCAGGAGGTATCCATGCCCGTTCTCACCATCGGCGACCAGTTCCCCGCCTACGAGCTCACCGCCGTCGTTCCCGGCAACCTCAAGGAGGTTGAGGCCGACCGCCCCGAGGACTACTTCACGACCGTCTCCTCCTCCCTCCCCGCGGGCACATGGCGGGTCGTCTTCTTCTGGCCCAAGGACTTCACCTTCGTCTGCCCTACCGAGATCGCCGCCTTCGCCGACCTCTACGAGGAGTTCAAGGACCGCGACTGCGAAATCGTGGGCGTGAGCGTGGACAACGAGTTCACCCACTACGCCTGGCGCCGCAGCCACGAGAAGCTCCAGGATCTGCCCTTCCCCATGGCCAGCGACCTGGACCGCGGACTCGTCGAGGCCCTCGGCATCAAGCGAGCCACCGGTGAGGCCGATCGCGCCACTTTCATCATCGACCCGAACAACGTCATCCAGTCGGTCTCCGTCACCGCCGACTCGGTCGGCAGGAACACCGAAGAGGTCCTGCGCCAGCTCGACGCTCTCCAGTCCGACGAGCTGTGCGCCTGCAACTGGAAGGCGGGCGCCGCCACCATCGACGCCCTGTCCGAGATGACCGGCTGAGCCGCTGATCCCCCGACGCCCCGCCACCCGCCGGGCGCCTCAGAAACCGAATACTCGACTACAGGAACACACGAGGAGACCGCATCATGACCATCGCCGCCCTGCGCTCCGCCCTGCCCGACTGGGCCAAGGACCTCTCGCTGAACCTATCCACCCTCACCCGCTCCACCACGCTGTCCGAGCAGCAGCAGTGGGGCGCCCTTCTCGCCGCCGCGGCCGCCACCCGCAACGAGTCAGTCCTCGCTCACGTCGCCGAGGACGCCGGCGAGCACCTGAGCGAGCAGGCCCGCTCCGCCGCACTCGGCGCCGCCACCATCATGGCCATGAACAACGTCGCCTACCGCACCCGCCATTTCCTGGGCGGCGACGTCGACAACGAGCGCATGGGCCTGCGCATGAACATCATCGGCAGTTCCGGCGGAGTCGACAAGATCGACTTCGAGCTGTGGAGCCTGACGGTCTCCGCCATCAACGGCTGCCAGGCGTGCGTGACCGCTCATAGCGCGACCGTACGCGCCGAGGGCCTGTCCACCGAGCAGGTATGGGAGGCCGTGCGCATCGCCGCGACCATCCAGGGCGTTGCCCAGGCCGTGAGCATCGTCGAGACGGTGAGCTAAGGGGCGCGGCTGACGCCGACCGGCCGCGCGGGCCGATCGGAGGGTGCTCCGGGTCCCGGCGGGACGGTCGCGGGCCGCCCGCCGACCGGAACCGGCCTCCGGTCAGTCGTCGGGGTCGGCGTCGACAGCGCCCTGGACGTCGTTGAACAGCAGGTTGGAGATCTCCGTTTGGACCATCTCGACCCTGGGCACGTCGGTGAGCTCCAGCGGATCGTCCGAGCTGGTCTGTAGACGCAATGTGCCGCACCGGAAGAACCGATCGGTGAAGTCCCGATCGTGCTGGACGTCGCTGATCCTGGACAGGGGCAGATCATGCCCCGACTTGTTGATAATACCGGATCGGGTAATGACGCGCTTGGAGGTCACCGTGTAGGTCGTGCTCATCCAACTCAGACACGGCGCGACGAACAACGGAATGCTGACGAGCAGGATCACCGCCCAGATGGCCACGACGCCCCACGGGTTCCAGGAGTCGGGAACCGCCACGGAGCAGACGACGGCGAGAACGAGCAGCACGATCTCAAGAACGATCCGCCACAGGAGGACCTTGATGTGGGTGTGCATGTGCCGCACCACGACCTCGTCGCGGCTGAGCAACTTCTTCGACAGAGCCATGGGCACATGGTGCCATGTTCTTCGAATCGGCAGGTGGTCCTCCGGCCTCGGCGCCGCGGGAGCGCCGGCCCAGGGGTCAAGTCCCCGGTAGTGGTGTAGTCCAGGTGGTGGTCGACCTGGGCCTCGACGACTGCTGCGTCGGGCTGGTCGTAGACCGAGTAGACCGAGTGGAACATGGTCTTAAGAGCCGGCCCAAGCGCTCTTGGGGGTCCGTCATCAGGTTGGCGGCGTAGTGGGTGCGGTATCGCCGCCAGGTCGCTCCAGACAGGTTCGCGACGATGGCCTCGACCAGGCCGGCGTGGGCGACTACCGTGATCAGCGCCGACTCCGCCCGCTTGCGGCGCTCAAGCAACCAGTCGGGGACGTACGAGCCGGTCCGCAGTATGGGACCAGCAGGGTCGACAATGTGGGGAAAGGGCGAGGTCGGCCCCCTGAAGGAGACGAAACTGTGAGTGTGGCTGTGAATGAGACGCGGGCTGCGGCTCATGACAGACGCGTGAGATCACTGAGGAGCTGAAGGCGTCGGGGGCGCTGGACGGGTGTTAAGACCCGGGTTCTGCAGAGGCTGGTTTATCTGGTTCCGGTGGTTGCCGGCTGGGGTTGGTCGGTGACTTGAGTGTCGGCAATGGCGCCGGTGTTGTCAGCGTCGTCTTGCGGTGGGGTGCAGGCGTGCTCGTGCTGGATGAGGGTATGCATGCCGATGGCGGAATGGGAGCGGTGTTGTTGAACCAGTGCACCCACTCGGCGGTGGCGAGCTCGACATCGTCGAGGCCCTCCCAGGGGCTATGCTCGTCGGCGATCCTGCGGATCGTGGCCTGGATCCCCCGGTGATCACTGAGCGGAGAACTCGAAACCCTTGCCGATCAAGGCATGCAGCCACTGGCTCCTCGCCATCTGCAGTGACTTGATCACAACATGATGGTTCCATCGATTGGGGCTGACCTGAGTGACCTTGTGGATATTCTTGTTGTTCTCCTGGCGATCCAGGGTCACATTGAAGTACAGCGTGCCGTCCGTGGTTTTCTCGTAGGCCCACATCCAGAGGAACTTCCGGTTGACGGCGTAGCTGACCTGCGAACGGAATTCTCTCTTGACTTTACCCAGGCTCATGACGTACTCATCGATCGCCTGATAGAAGGAATCAGTTTTCGGCTTATCCGAGAACTCGCTGATCATCTTGTTGCTCGGCATAGTCGTTCCTTTCTGAGGAGGGGTTCATCGGCGGCTGGGCGGCTTCGTAGTCGACAGCATCTCGGCACCAGGCCCAGGCCCGTTCTCGGCGATGGTCGTGCACCCGCGGAGTCGTAGTGCGTGGGCGCAGGAAGAGAGCCCACCGCCCACCCTCTCACACCCAGTGGGCGAGGCGCCGGGAACGATACCGGCACCGTCTGCTGTTAGGGTGCTGTGAGGGTGTCGCATGTGGTGGTGCCCGGTATGGGTGCGGTCTTTTGTTGAGGGGTTCGTCTGTGGGCTGGGGGGTGCGGAGGTGGGCGATGGTGGTCGGTCGGGGTCTGGCTCGTAGTGAGTTCTACGAGCGGGCGGGTGCGGGCGCGGTGGTGTGGTCTGGTGTGTGTGGTTGCCTGGTGCGGGCGTGGCGTGGGCTGGTGCGTCGGGGGGGGGGTGCGGGGGCGGAGGCGTGGTCCCGGCCACCCGCGTCGGCGTAAGCGTCGTGCGGTGCGCTCTCCGTTGGGGGGCGCGAGGGCGGGTGGTCGGTGGCGGGTCTGGTGTGGTCTCGGGGGTGTTGTGTGGGGGGTTGGGTCGTGTAGGGTGGGTGGTGTGTTCCCCGTGCCCTGTGATTGTTTTGTGATGTGTGGTTCGGTTCTGTCCGGTGGTGGCCGGTGGGGCCGGTTGTCTTGTTCCGCGGT
>NZ_GL985606.1:116793-179796 GCF_000220835.1 Actinomyces sp. oral taxon 448 str. F0400
GCGAGCACGGCGGTGAGTCGGCCAGCAGTGCCGACGGCGCTGGTGGGCATACCAGCAGCGGTCATGCGGACACCAGCACCGGTCACGGCGCTGGTGGGCACGCCGGGCACGCTGGTGAGTCGGCCAGCGGCGGTGAACCGGCCGGGACGGGTCATGCGGACGCCAGCGGCGGGCATGACGCCGGAGGGCACGGTGGTGAGTCGACCGGTGGTGAGTCGGCCAGCGGCGGTCACGGTGGTGAGTCGGCTGGGGCGGGCTCGGGCACGGGCGCTGGCCGTGATCGTGGGATCGGCGCCCAAAGCCGGGAAGCCGAGCCGGGCTCACCGGCCAGTGACGGGGGCGAGAACGCGACGGCCCGGTCGGGTTCGGGGACTTATCATGGTCTGGATCCGCTCACGGGCCCCGTTCCAGCAATGGCGGGAGCACCGGCCCACACCGCGACGGCCAGTGCTAGTACGGGCGTGACTACTTATCACGGTCTCAATCCCGTCACCGGCCATACCCACGCCCAAGCCCCCCAGACCGCCCACGCCACCGCAACAACCACCGACACCCCCACCACCCACACCCACACCAGCGCCGGCGGGACCGGCCACGGCGACGCTAGCGGGGGCAGTGGCCACACGGGCGGTGGTTCTGAGGCCTCGCACGCCGGTGCCGCCAGCGGTGGAACCGGCCATGCCGACACCGGCGGCGAAGCCGGGCACACCGGCGACGCCGGTGGGTCCGGTCACGGCGACTCTAACGGGGGCAGTGGCCACACTGGCGGTGGTTCCGAGGCTTCGCACGCCGACGCCAGCGGCGGAACCGGCCATGCCGACACCAGCGCCGGTCACGCCGACGCTAGCGGGAGCAGTAGTCACACGGGCGGTGGTTCTGAGGCCTCGCACGCCGGTGCCGCCAGCGGTGGAACCGGCCATGGCGACTCCGGTGCCGGTCGTACCGACACCAGCGGGTCCGGTCATGCTGGCGAGGGCGCCGGTGGGTCCGGTCGTGCCGGCGATGGGCCTGCTGCCTCGCACCCGGCAGCGGGGGCGTCCGCATCGCATGCGGATGCCGGCAGCGGCGGAGCCGGTCATGCCGGTGGTTCCGAGACCTCGCACGCCGACGCCAGCGGTGGAACCGGCCATGCCGACTCCGGCGCCGGTCACACCGACACCAGCGGATCCGGTCATGCTGGTGATGGCGCCGGTGGGTCCGGTCGTGCCGGCGATGGGCCTGCTGCTCCGCACTCGGTCGCGGACGCGTCCGCTTCGCATGCGGATGCGGGCGCGTCTGCCTCGCATGCGGATGCTGGTAGCAGTCATGCCGGTGGTTCCGAGGCCTCGCACGCGGACGCTGCCAGTGGTGGGTCCGGTCACGGCGACGCCAGCGGGAGCAGTAGTCACACTGGTGGTTCCGAAGCCTCGCACGCGGATGCCAGCAGCGGTGGAACCGGCCACGGCGACTCCGGCGCCGGTCACACCGACACCAGCGGGACCGGCCATGCCGGCGATGGGCCTGCTGCCTCACATGCGGATGCCGGTAGCAGTCATGCCGGCGGTTCCGAGGCCTCGCACGCCGACGCCAGCGGCGGTGCCGGTCGCACCGACGCCAGCGGGACCGGCCATGCTGGCGATGGGTCTGCTGCCTCGCATGCGGATGCCGGTAGCAGTCATGCCGGCGGTTCCGAGGCCTCGCACGCGGATGCCAGCGGTGGAACCGGCCATGCCGACTCCGGCGCCGGTCACACCGGCACCAGCGGGACCGGTCATGCTGGCGAGGGCGCCAGTGGGGCCGGTCATGCTGGCGAGGGTGGGTCCGGTCGTGCTGGTGATGGGTCTGCTGCCTCGCACTCGGCGGCGGGGGCGTCGGCCTCGCATACGGGTGCCTCGCCGGCGCCGGTGCATGCGGATGCTGGTAGCGGTCATGTCGGTGGTTCTGAGGCCTCGCATGCGGATGCTGGTAGCAGTCATGGTGGTGGTTCTGGGGCTTCGCATGCCGATGCTGCCACCGATGGAGCCGGTCATGCCGGTGGGCGTGGGGGCGGTTCGTTTGCTGATGAGGCCGGTGGGTCTCATGGTGGGGGTTCGGCGTCGGCTCATGAGGCTGGTGCTGCTGTGGCTGGTACGGCTGGGCTGGGCGTGGCGGGGGCTGGTGCTGCTCATGCTCTTGGTGGTGGAACGCATGCCCACGGGTTGGGTGGCGCGACCCCGCATACGCATACTGGTGGGGCTCATGGTGCGGGGGCCCGGTCCTACCAGGGCCCGGAGGGCCCTGGTAGCGGTCACTCGTCTCGACGGGCCGGCGACAACGGCCGCCCCGAGGGCGCGGGGCCCGATGAGTCCGGGACTCCGGATGCGCCTAAGAAGAACGACACGCCTGGTGCTGCCCGTGATTCCACTGCTGCCACTGACGCCGACAGGCACGGACCTGACGATGACTCGGTGCACGACCACAATCACCGAGACAGTGGAGACCATGACCATTCCGATCATGACCAGCCGGGCTCCGATGACGGCGGTACGCCCGACCATGACAAGACCGTTCCCGAGCTGTTCGAAGACCGCTCCCGCTACATAGAGGCACGTGATGAGGCACTGAGCAGGCTCGATGCGCATATGCCCGAAGACCACTCCAGGAGCGACTTCAACGCCACCAACAGGAAAACAACTCTGAAGGACCTCCGCCTTTCTGGTTACGACCCGGACGAGGTCAAAGAGCTCCGGAACGCGGCTAGGGATGCGACTGATGCGCGGCGTGATGTTAATCAGACGACGGCGCGTATTGGTGAGGTCGGTGGAGAACAGTACTTGGATGAGCATCCTGATTATGAGATTGCTGGTCCGGAGTTCTGCACGAGGCCAGGGGAGACGCCGCCGGGGGGTTGGTCGGATGGTGCGGCTGTTAAGATCGATGGGTCGGAGTTCGATATTTCCGAGTTCAAGGGTGGTGATGCGAGGCTCGCCCGTAGGCCGGTGAAGACCGAGTTCGAGGGGCCTGCGCGTCAGGGAGATCCGGCCTATTCTCGTAATCACCTGTTGACTGATCCGCGTTTCGCTCAGTATTTCCATGATCACCCTGACCTATGGGAGAGTATTAAGCGGGGTGACACTCGCTTGAACTTCAAGGCGATTTTCACCCGTACTCCGGATGGGCCGCCTCTCGTGCGTGATTTTCCCTTCGACTTGACCACGAACAGTGGTGGTTCGGAGGTTCGTGATGCGCTCCAGGCCAAGATCGACGCTCTCGACAGCGCTTCCGCGCCACCCCATCCGAACATACCCGAGGGCCTCGCAGGGTCATGTGACATTGCGTCCGATGGTGATGGTGAGGCGGATGATGGTGCGAGTGGTCGGCAGGCCGCCGGTGATAATGACGGCGGTCAGGGTTAGACTGGCCGGTGACATGATGAGAGGAGTCCTCGATGACTGACAACAACGACTTCCCGACCAAGACAGTCCTATCGGATGGGTCCGTGTACCGGGTAGTGCCGGTTGAGACTGGCGTGAGAGCGGTCCGTGCCTGGGCCGAGTACCCGTGGCCTATGAGTCCGGCTCAGGCTCTGGCTCTACGCGACCGGCTCGGCTGGACCTCCTCACCCACCGACGAGGAGATGTTCACGACCGACCATGATCTGGAGGAGAAAGACGCCTCCTTTACCATCATCAAGAGAGAGCAGACGGTCGCCAGCTTCAACATGTCTTTGACGTCCCGTATTCCCAAGAATGTGATGGATGAGGCCGTCCCTATTACGGAGAGGGCGTTCGATGCCTATGTTGAGGCGCTCACCGCCATCTACGGCCAGGGCGCTCGTTCGCGTAGTCGTGGTGTCCTGTCGGTGACGTGGACTCTGCCCAGCGACACATCGGTGGAGATTGGTACCGTCGGCTGGGTCATTGATGTTGATGTCGATTCCCCGGCGAGCAATGAGGCTGCTAGGGGTGAGGCCCAGTACTTCGATGAGATCGCCGACGAGAACGACGTGCCCTACATCGATATCGATAACCCGGACAGCTGACCGCCAGCTGTGCTACGGTCTCTCACGGGCAGCAGCATTCTGACAAGGAGGACACCCCGTGACTACTGGTGCTGTTTTCCCGTGCCGGACGGTCCTGTCGGATGGGTCCGTGTACCGGGTAGTGCCGGTCGGTACCGGTGTGAGAGCGATCCGTGCCTGGGCCGAGTACCCGTGGCCTATGAGTCCAGCTCAGGCTCTGGCTCTGCGTGACCGGCTCGGCTGGACATCCTCACCCACCAATGAGCGGATGTTCACGACCGACCACGATCTGGAGGAGAAAGACGCCTCCTTCACTACCGTCGAGGCCGGCGGGGACACCAGAACCGTCTCCAGCTTCCACCTGTCTTTGACGTCCCGCATTCCCAAGCCGGTCAGGGCGGAGGCTGTTCCTACTGCGGGGAGGGCGTTTGATGCCTATGTTGAGGCGCTCACCGCTGTCTACGGTCAGGGCAAGCGTTCACGCAATCGTGGTGTCCTGTCGGTGAAGTGGACTCTACCCAGCGACACATTGGTGAACATTGGTACCATCGGCCGCGTCGTATCCGTCGACGTCAATTCTCCGGCGCTCAATGAGATCGCTAGGGGTGAGGCCCAGTACTTCGCTGAGATCGCCGACGAGAACGACGTGCCCTACATCGATATCGACAACCCGGACAGCATCGATATCGATAACCCGGACAGCTGATCGCCAGCTGTGCTACGGTCTGTAGCAGCATTCTGACGAGGAGGACACCCTGTGACTACTGGTGCTGTTTTCCCGACCGAGACGGTCCTGTCGGATGGGTCCGTGTACCGTGTAGTGCCGGTCGGTGCCGGTGTGAGAGCGATCCGTGCCTGGGCCGAGCACTCGTGGCCTATGAGTCCGGCTCAGGCCCTGGCTCTGCGTGACCGGCTCGGCTGGACCTCCTCACCCACCGATGAGGAGATGCTCACAACCGATCATGGTATCGGTGAGAAAGACGCCTGGTTTCTCACCGCTGAGGCCGACAGGGGTACCAGAACCGTCTCCAGCTTCCGTATGTCTTTGACGTCCCGTATTCCCAAGGATGTGATGGATGAGGCCGTCCCTATTGCGGAGAGGGCTTTTGATGCCTATGTTGAGGCGCTCACCGCCGTCTACGGTCAGGGCAAGCGCGGAAAGCGCAAGCAGCACGCTTCGATGACATGGGCTCTGCCCAGTGATGCATCGGTAAGAATCGGTACCGTCGGCTGGGTCATTGATGTCGGTGTCAACTCCCCGGAGCTCAATGAGATCGCTAGGGGTGAGGCTCAGTACTTCGATGAGATCGCCGACGAGAACGACGTGCCCTACATCGATATCGACAATTCGGACAACTGATCACCAGCTGTGCTACGGTCTCTCACGGGCAGCAGCATTCTGACGAGGAGGGAACTTCGTGACTGACGATGCAGCTGATGCTGCCTTCCCGACCGAGACGGTCCTGTCGGATGGGTCCGTGTTCCGTGTGGTGCCGGTTGAGGCTGGTGTGAGGGCGATCCGTGCCTGGGCTGAGTATCCGTGGCCTATGAGTCCGGCTCAGGCTCTGGCTTTGCGTGACCGGCTCGGCTGGACATCCTCACCCACCGATGAGGAGATGTTCACGACCGATCACGATCTGGAGGAGAAAGACGCCTCCTTCACTACCGTCGAGGCCGGCGGGGACACCAGGACTGTCGTCAGCTTCAACCTGTCTTTGACGTCCCGTGTGCCCAAGGATGTGATGGATGAGGCCGTCCCTATTACGGGGAGAGCTTTCGATGCCTATGTTGAGGCGCTCACCGCCGTCTACGGTCAGGGCAAGCGTTCACGCAATCGTGGTGTTCTGTCGGTGAAGTGGACTCTGCCCGGCGATACATTGGTGAACATTGGTACCGTCGGCTGGGTCATTGATGTTGATGTCAACTCCCCGGCGCTCAATGAGATCGCTAGGGGTGAGGCTCAGTACTTCGATGAGATCGCCGACGAGAACGACGTGCCCTACATCGATATCGACAACCCGGACACCTGACCATTAGCTGTGCTACGGCTTCTCACAGGTTGCAGCATTCTGACGAGGAGGACACCCTGTGACCGCTAATACAGCTGGTGCTGTTTTCCCGACCGAGACGGTCCTGTCGGATGGGTCCGTGTACCGTGTGGTGCCGGTCGATACTGGTGTGAGGGCGATCCGTGCCTGGGTTGAGCATCCGTGGCCTATGAGTCCGGCTCAGGCTCTGGCTCTGCGTGATCGGCTCGGCTGGACATCCTCACCCACCGATGAGGAGATGCTCACAACCGACCATGGTATCGGTGAGAAGGACGCCTGGTTTATCACTGCTGGGGCCAACAAGGGTACCAGAACCGTCTCCAGCTTCCGTATGTCTTTGACGTCCCGTATTCCCAAGAATGTGATGGATGAGGCCGTTCCCATTACGGAGAGGGCTTTCGATGCCTATGTTGAGGCGCTCACCACCGTCTACGGTCAAGGCACGCGCAGCAAGCGCAAGCAGCACACCACGGTGACATGGGCTCTGCCCAGCGACGCATCGGTGGACATCAGCACCGTCAGCTGGCTCATCAGTATCGACGTCGATTCCCCGGAACTCAATGAGGCGGCTAGGGGTGAGGCTCAGTACTTCGCTGAGATCGCCGACGAGAACGACGTGCCCTACATCGATATCGATAACCCGGACAGCTGACCACCGGCTGTGCTACGGTCTCTCACGGACCGCGGTATCCTGACAAGGAGGGAACTTCGTGACTGACGATACAGCCGATGCTGTTTTCCCGACCGAGACGGTCCTGTCGGATGGGTCCGTGTACCGTGTCGTGCCGGTCGATACTGGTGTGAGGGCGATCCGTGCCTGGGCCGAGCATCCCTGGCCTATGAGTCCGGCTCAGGCTCTGGCTCTGCGTGACCGGCTCGGCTGGACATCCTCACCCACTGATGAGGAGATGTTCACGACCGATCATGGTATCGGTGAGAAGGACGCCTGGTTTATCGCCGTCGAGGCCGGCGAGGACACCAGAACCGTCGTCAGTTTCCGTATGTCTTTGACGTCCCGTATTCCCAAGGATGTGATGGATGAGGCCGTCCCTATTGCGGAGAGGGCGTTCGATGCCTATGTTGAGGCGCTCACCGCCGTCTACGGTCAGGGCACGCGTGGCAAGCGCAAGCAGCATGCCTCAGTGACGTGGACTCTGCCCAGTGATGCATCGGTAAGAATCGGTACCGTCGGCTGGGTCATTGGTGCTGATGTCGATTCCCCGGCGAGCAATGAGGCTGCTAGGGGTGAGGCTCAGTACTTCGATGAGATCGCTGACGAGAACGACCCCGCCCGCTGACCCATCGATAACCCGGACACCTGACCACCACCAATGCAGGAGGGCATCCTGTGACTGCTGATACAGCTGGTGCTGTTTTCCCGTGCCGGACGGTCCTGTCGGATGGGTCCGTGTTCCGTATGGTGCCGGTTGAGGCTGGTGTGCGGGCGATTCGTGCCTGGGCTGAGTATCCGTGGCCTATGAGTCCGGCTCAGGCTCTGGCTTTGCGTGATCGGCTCGGCTGGACCTCCTCACCCACCGATGAGGAGATGTTCACGACCGATCATGATCTGGAGGAGAAGGACGCCTCCTTCACCATCATCAAGAGAGAGCAGACGGTCGCCAGCTTCAACTTGATTTTGACGTCCCGTATTCCCAAGGAGGTGATGGATGAGGCCGTCCCTATTACAGAGAGGGCTTTCGATGCCTACGTTGAGGCGCTCACCGCCGTCTACGGTCAGGGCAAGCGCGGAAAGCGCAAGCAGCACGCTTCGATGACATGGGCTCTGCCCAGTGATGCATCGGTAAGAATCGGCACCGTCGGCTGGGTCATTGATGTCGGTGTCAACTCCCCGGAGCTCAATGAGATCGCTAGGGGTGAGGCCCAGTACTTCGATGAGATCGCCGACGAGAACGACGTGCCCTACATCGATATCGATAACCCGGACACCTGACCACTACCATCAGGAGGGCATCCTGTGACTGCTGATACAGCTGGTGCTGTTTTCCCGTGCCGGACGGTCCTGTCGGATGGGTCCGTGTACCGTGTAGTGCCGGTCGGCGTTGGTGTGAGAGCGATCCGCGCCTGGGCCGAGCACTCCTGGCCCATGAGTCAGGTATGAGCACGCCCGCCGAGCACGGTCCTCAGCCGTGCACGAGGTCCAGACCCACGCTGGCGACCACCGGGGCGATCCCCAGCACGACGAAGGCAGGCAGATGGCACAGTCCGAGCGGGACCACGAGCCGCACGGCCAAACGCTCAGCGGCCTCCTCGTCGGCCGCCCGTCTCCCGGCCCGCAGGGCGGCGGCGGTCCCGACCAGGAGCGCCGTCGGAGAGGCCCCATCCTCCCAGCCGGGACGCAGACACCCTTCCAGACGCGTACGACGCTCCCTCCAAGCGGCATCGTCAGGCGCCTGCCAGGCCTCATCCCACTCCGCACCCAGCAGCAGCGCCCGCCCCACAACCGTCAGTCCCCTCTCGTCAAGGGCTTCGCCGAGGGCCTGCAGAGCCCCTGGCAGAGAAGCCCCTGCCGACAGCGCTGCAGCCGCCAGATCGAGCACGAGAGCCTCATCCACCCTGCAGACGGGGGCCGTCGCCGCCGCGACCAGGCGCGCCGTCACCCGGTGACCCACGACCATGAGGCCGATCCCGAACAGCCCCAGGGCGCTTCCCAGACCGCCATCGAGCAGAACCTCCTCGGGGCGCGCACCCACCGCCGCCCCCAGCAGCAGGCCGGCCAACGGCAGCAGGGCCAGGAGCCGGGCGGTCGAGCGCGGCCCGGATAGCGCGGTGCGCCGCGACGCCTCGGCGTGCCCGGACTCGGCCACGCCCCCGGCGACCGCCTCCAGGATGCCGGCCAGAGGAGCGCCGAGCGAGGCCGTCAGCCGGCACGCCGCCACCGCTCCGGGCACCGCCGCCGTCGCCGCCCGTCGCCTCCGCCGGGAGGCCCGGCGGCCCGGCAGCGGAGGGTTCCACACCCACCTGCCGCGCACGCGGGCCGGCATCCAGCCGTCAGGCGCCGCCTCGGCCAGTTCCCGCAGGGCGGGCGGCACGCCGTCCTCACCCGGCTCAACCCCCTCGGACACCCCGGAGCGCTCCAGGGCGCGCAACCAGGCGCGCTGCGGGGTGGCCCCGGCGCGCAGCAGGGTGGCGACCTCGGTCAGGAGCAGCCCGACATCGAGATCGGCCCGCTCGCGGGCACCCGACGCACCGCCGCGCCCGATGGCGCCCGCGCGGCGCGTCCCCCGCTCGTCGGGAAGCTCGCGCCTGGCCGGCAGCAGCACGACGGCGGCGGCGAGCGCCACTAGCAACCCGATAGCGACTACCTCGCCGTTCATCGCGACCCGCCTGTGAGTACCGCTGTGACCGGTTCCGTGCCGATGCGCCTGGCCAAGGCGTCGGCCGACGGGCCGGCGCGCACAACCCCGTCCGAACCGAGCAGGAGCGCCTCCAGGCACATCAGATGCCCGCCCTCGTCCCGGTGCAGCATGCCGACGCTGGCCACATAGCGCCGCGCGCTCGGTGAGACGGGGCCCCGCCCCGACCCCGCCCCGCGTCCCGGGACGGCCTCCGCTGCAAGCGCTCCCCTGGTGCGCCGCAGATGGATGACGGCGTCCAGAGCGCTGGCGGCCTGAGCCGCGACCGCGATCTCGTCGAGCCCGGCGAGCGCTCCGAGCGCGGTCAGACGCGCGGGCACATCCGCCGGGGAATTGGCGTGCAGGGTGGCCCAGCCGCCCTCGTGCCCGGTGTTGAGAGCGGTAAGCACATCGCGCACCTCGGGCCCGCGGCATTCCCCCAGGACGATACGGTCGGGCCGCATGCGCAGGGCGGTGCGCACGAGCGCGGTCATGGGCACGGCGCCGATGCCCTGAACATTGTCGCTCCGCTCCTGGAGGTGGATGACGTGGGGGTGGTCGGGGCGCAGCTCGCTGGCCTCCTCGATACACACGATGCGCTCCGTGGCGGGCACGAGCCCCAGAAGAGCGGCCAGCAGAGTGGTCTTGCCGGTGCCGGTGGCGCCGGTGACCAGGCAGGAGGCGCGAGCGGTCACCAGGCTCTCCAGAACGGCATCCAAGCCGGGGGCGAGAGTGCCGGCGTCGGTCAGCTCGGCCAGAGTGAAGGCGCGGCGTCGTTTGGTGCGCAAGCAGATAAGAGTACCGTCGGCGCTCAGGGGCGGCAGGACGGCGTTCAGACGGGTGCCGTCGGGCAGGGTGGCGTCGACGACGGGGCTGGCATCATCCAGTCGGCGCCCGCAGGAGGCCGCCATGCGGACGGCGAGAGCCCGCGCCTGCGTCTCGGGGAGGACGGCGTCGGGCACGGCCTCGAGACCGCGGCCGCGGTCGATCCACGTGGTGCCGGCGCCCACAAGGACGTCGGTGACCCCGTCGGCGGACAGCAGCGGCTGGAGCACGGGACCGGCGCCCTCGACGTCGGCGCGCACACGACGGCTGAGGCGGGCCAGTCCGCCGGCTCCGGTGGTGGGCGCGGCGCCCGCGCCCAGAGCGCTCTCCAGGCTGGCACCGCGCGCCAGCGCCCCGCGCACGGTGGCGAGTTCGTCCCCCGCAGCCGCGTCCGTCCCGCCTCCCCGCCCGGCGGGGACCGCCCGTGAGCTCACCATGGCCGGTCCGCTCCGACCAGCTCCGCTGCGAGCGCGCGGGCGGCGCGGCGAGTAGCCCCCCGGCCCCGGGTGGGGTCGTCGCCGCGTGCGACCCGTTGGGTGACGGCCCGGTCATGGGGAATCGTCGCAATCACCGGCGCCCGGGTCATGATCTCAAGCTCGTCGAGGACGAGATCCTCCCCGACCAGCCGCACGGCCATGGCCACCGAGCCGCTCTCACGGGTTCGGTAGCGGGCGGCGAGAGCCTCAGCGGCGAGGGCGGCGCGCAGATCCAGAGCTGTCACGAGCAGAGTCAGAGCGCCGGGCGGCAGGTCAATGCCGCGCGGCAGATCGACCAGTACGAGGTCGTGGTGCGCGGCCAGCGCCTCCAGGGCGGGGACCAAGCAACTCCGATCGGGGATCCCGCCGCGTGCATCGCCGGTCAGGACGGGCATGCCGAGCCAGGTGGGCAGGACCGGAACGAGCCGGTCGGGACGGAAGGCGGCCTCGTCCGCGGGCAGGTCGCTCCAACGCAGGCCGGGGACGACGTCGTCGCCGATGAGTAGGCCGAGACCGCCGGCCGGATCCGCGTCCAGGAGCGAGACCCGGGCGCCGGCGACGGTGCAGGCGCGCGCGAGGTGGAGCAGGAACGTGCTCGTGCCCAGGCCGCCGCGGGTCCCGACCAGGGCGACGATGCGGGCGCGCGGCGGGTGCTGGGCGCTCAGCAGGGCGGCGACAAGACGGTCGAGGCCGTCAGGCGCGGCCAGTGACTCCACGTCGAAGGTAACCAGGCGCTGTCCCGCGGGTGCCTCGGGAAGTACGGCTGCGGGCCCCAGGAGCAGGACAGCGTCCGCGCTCGGCGTCAGCGCGGCGACGGCGTCGAGCGGGTCGTCCGAGGGGGAACACAGGAACGGGTCGGCGCCGGTGCAGGCGCGCACGAGCGCGAGGACCTCCTCGTCCAGGGGGCCCGAGGAGTCGGCCGCGGCGATCGGCCCCTCGGATCGGGGGTCCGTGCGGCCGGCCCCGACCGGCCCGGCGAAACCGGCCGCCATGATGAGGACGCTGACGCCCGGCGCCGGCGGAGCGCCTTCGGCCGTACGGCTCGCGCAAGCCGCGGGCGGCGGTTCGAGGCCGGGGGCGCGAGCGCTCATCGGCGGCGCGGCCGAGGCACCGCGAACGGCTGAAGGGGCGGGTGAGGCGGGCACGGCGACTCCTTCGGTTCGAGCGGGATACGGGGGCGTCGTCCCCGCGTCCTCAGGGTGAGACAGGAGGGGTCGACGCCGCATCCGATCCCTCCGGTCCCTGTGGGCAGCGCAGTCGCGGCCGGCCCTGTGGAGCCCTGCAACGACTTCGACATGCGCTCACGCGCAGGGGCGGCGGATCGAACGGTTCGGAGGGAGGAACCCTCGGGAAGAACGAAGCGAAAGGGCAGGTCCTGCTCCGGTCTCGGGAAGGCGGGTACCCTCGTGACAGCGTGACAGGCATCGCGATGAGAATGAGGATTGGGGGCGAGCGGTGGCGACCCCTACGCGCCCGGACCCGGAAGCCGCGGACGGCGCCCGGCGGCCCGATGCCCCGACAGCCAGTCGGGGCGCCGACCCGTCGGCCCTTCCCGCATCCGTCGGTCCCGCCGCATCCAGCGCCGGCGAGTCCCCCGCCCTCGCATCCGCCGGGCGTACGTGCGCCTACTTCGACCTCGACAAGACCATTCTGGCGACGTCGGCCACAATCGCCCTTGGTTCGCCCATGCGCCGCAGCGGCCTGATCTCGACCGCCTCCCTGGCGCGCGGAGTCCTCTCCCAGCTCCCCTACCTCCTGGTGGGCGCCGACGAGGGCCAGACCGCCCGTCTCATGGAGCGTCTGGCGCTCATGTCCGCCGGCATCGAGCGCGCGCACTTGCAGGCCGTCGTGCACGACGCCCTGGCCACCGCGATCGAGCCCGCCGTCTACGCCGAAGCCCTCGACCTCATCGAGGCCCACCACCGGGCCGGGCACGACGCCGTCGTGGTCTCTGCCTCCTTAAGCGAGATGGTCGAGCCGGTCGCCGCGCTCGTCGGGGCCGACCGCGCCATCGCCACCCGCATGGAGGTCGACGCCCGGGGCCGTTTCACCGGCCGGATCGCTCACAGTCTGCTGCACGGCGCCAAGGTCGACGCCCTCGCCGAGGACGCGCGCGACCACGGCATCGATCTCGCCCGCTCCTGGGCCTACTCCGACTCCATCTCGGACCGCCCCATGCTCCGAGCCGTCGGTCATCCGGTCGCGGTCAACCCCGACCGGGAATTGCGGCGTCTGGCCGAAGCTCAGGACTGGCCGGTGCGCGACTTCGCCCGCCCGGTGCGGGTACGCCGTCCGAGGCTGCCGGCACCGCGTCCGCGAACCCCGGGGACGGGCGCCGGGCCCGTCCGCAGCGCGGTCGGTCTTGTCACGGTCCTCGCCGCGGCCGGCACGGCGAGCGTGGTGATGGCGCGTCGGCGGGGCCGGTGACGGGCCCCGCCGGCGCGCCCCGGGAGTCCGGGACGCCTCAGTCGGACACCCCGCCGACCGCCGTCGTCCCCGCCCGAACCGCCCGGCAGATCGTCTGCGCCTCCTGGATCCCCACGAGGATCGCCTCCGCCTGCCACACGACCCACGCCACCACGCCCTCATGAGTTCCGGAGGCGTAGGCGGCGATCGCCTCCGCGTAGGCCGCCGGCACGCGTCCGGCGTACCGATCGGTGACGGCGACCCCGGTCGGTTCGAGCCCGTCGCGGGTGACGAGGTGGCGGACCAGCAGTCTGCCGACAGCGGCATTGCCGGCGAGGAAGGGACGCGCGGTCGCCATCTCGGCGTGCACGAGCGCGGCGCGCACGAGCGCAGGAGCGCCGCGCAGGTCGATGAGGCGGATCAGAGCCCCCAGTCGCGCTGCCAGGGCCTCGCCATCGGGAGCGGGGCCCGGACCCCCCTCCACGGGAACGGTCCCGTCGGTCCGGGGGGCCGCGACGGCGTCCAGCGGGATCCGCCCGGCGACGGCGATGGGTCCGGCCACGTCCCGGTGCAGAGCGGTCAGCAGCGCCCGCGGAGGCGGCTGGGCGGGCCTGGCATCGCCGCGCAGATCCGGCATCCAGGTCGTCAGGCGCGCCCCGGCCCGCCACAGTCCGGCGACGGCATCCAGCGACGGGTCGCCGGTGGCGGCCTCGGTGAGCGCGCGGGCGGCAACGGCCTCGCGCAGGACGGCGGTAGGCACGACCACGCCCTCGATTCCGCCCGAGGCGATGGCGCAACGCACCGCCGCCTCGGCGCGGGCCTCGCGCCACCGGCGCCGTAGGGCCTCATGCCACCGCAGCTCGGCCGAAGCCTCGCGCAGGGCCCCGGCCGCGCGCACGACCCGCTCGTCGGCGGCGATGGCGCGCAGCGCCCGGGAGACAGGACCCGTATCGGCGTGCGGGGCGCCCGGCCCCGTCCGCCCGACGCGCCTCGACGCCTCCTCGGCCGCGGGATACAGCTGACGGCTGCCTCCGCGGCCGGGGCCCGACCCGATGCTCACCCCCATACTCATCATCGCTTCACTGTAGTAGCGGTTGGAGCGAGGAGCATGAGACGCCGCTGCCCCCGCGCTCCCGACCACCTCGAACCGGCCCCCGCGCCGCACGTCTCATCTAGGCTTCGGGCCGTGACCCCCGCCCCGAGCCTCGACGTACGCGGCCCCTCCCCGGCGTCTCCGGGAGGCGCCCCGCTCGCTCCGCGTCCTCGACGCGTCGATTACCTCCTGGCCGTCGCCGTCGGGGTCGCTGCGGCTCCCGCGACCATGGTTCTGCTCGGTACCGCGTCGAGTCTGGCCGCCGCCGACCGACTGCCCCTGGCGGTGCTCCACCTCGCCCTGGCGCTGACGGTGTGCGCCGCCGCGCAGTGGTTCTTCGCCGTACGCTCCTCACTGGGCGGGCTCGCCGCCGGTCTGGTGGCACTGGTGGCGCAGGTGGCCGTGCTCCTGTCCCCGCAGGGGTCCCAGTCCGCCCCGACGCCGTGGGCGCGCACCTTCATTCCGACCGGTACGCTGCTGATCGCCGCGGGTGTGCTCCTGGGCGGCTCGTGGGGCATGCGCTACGCCCGCCGCGCTGGACGCGACGACGCCCGACTGGCCGTGCGCCTGACGGCGGCCGACCGCACCATGGGAGTGACGCCGTCCGCTCCGCCGTCGAGGCGTCGCGATCACGGCATGTCTCTCATTGTGACGGCGGCAACCACCGTTGCCGCCTTGGCGCTGCTCCAGCACGGTTACGCCGATCTGGTCGGCCCTCTCGGCGATTCCGCCAGCCCGGTCGACTCCCTCACGACCCTCGGCGCCCTCGTCCTGCTCGCCCTGGGCGCCTTCGTCACGGGTCGTTCGACCCTCGGCGCCCGGGCGACGGGCCCGTTGCTCGGGCTCGCCGGCCTGCCGGCGCTGCTCGGCGGGGCGCGACCCGCAGTGCCGGGAACGGAAGCGCTCGTGCGGTGGCTGCCCCACGACCCGACCGGTGTGGGCCTGATCGCGACCGGCATACTGCTCACGACGGTGGGCTGGGGCGCGCATCTGGCCAGGCACCGGAGCCGCGCCGAGGAGCTGGTCGGGCTCAGATCCGTCGAGCCGACGACGCCGGCGCTCGGCGCCGCCCACTCGCAGGAGGCATCATGACCCGCGGTCCGCGACGCTCCCGCAGAAGACCGCAACAGTCCCGCAGCCGCGGCCCCGGCACGCCTTCCCCCGGCCGTGCCGGGAGGCGACTACCGTGGCCCGCAGGAAGCAGGGTAGAAGGAGGCCTCGTGAGCACCGAGAATTCCAGTCGTTCCGAGAAGGAGGAGACCGAGGCGCCTAAGAAGGGCGGACCCGTCGATGCCGGTGACGCGTCCGCGGCCGGAGCCGTTTCCCCGCAGATGCCGTCCCCCACCCCGGCGCTCGGCGACGACGGCGAGCCCCCGGCCAAGCGCGAGGGACTCGGGCGGACCGGCGCCGCCGCTTCTCCGGGGCTGCCGGCACCGCCCACCGGGCCGGACGCAGGCGCACCGCCCACCGGGCCCGACGCAGCGGCCGCTGCGGGGAATTCCTCCGGCCCCGCCATGCCCTTGCAGCCCGGCGCCTCGGGTCCACCGGAACTGTCGCTGCCCGTCGATGCGAGGACGATTCCCGTGGGCCGCCCCGTCGACGATCCTCTTGAACTCGAAAGGCCCGGCCCCACCATCCCGTCCGTCCCCGATCCGGGAGCACCGGAGGAAGAAGGCCGGCCTCCCATCGAGGACACGGCCGTGCGCCGCCGCTCTCTGTTCACCGCCGCTCCCGCCTCCGGCCCCGCTGAGCAGGTGCCGGCGGAGCCCGACCCGGTACCCGATCGCGGTCGGGCGCCCGAGGGGAGGATCGCGGGTGACTCGGGATGGCGAACAGAGCCGCCTCAAGCGCCCGGCGCGGGACGCCAGGCGTTCACGACCCGGCCCCGAGGCGGAGCCGGTGCGGCGGGCCCCGGCGGCCCCGTCGACCGGGTCGGGCAGGACGCACCCGCCGCGCGCAGCAGCAGGAGCGCCCTGAAGGGCAGGCATGCCGCCGACGACGACGTGCCGCTCGACGGCTCCACTGTGGTCGGGCACCCGAAGTCGCGGACCGCCGCCCACTGGGCCGGCATCCTCGTGTCGATCGTGGCACTGCCCATCGCCTGGTTCTTCCTCCACGACGGCGCCTCGGCGGCGACCGCCGCACCGGCGGAGCCCCACGTGTTCACCACGTCGGCGCGCGGCGCGGTCGAGCTGGGGTCGGGCGCGCTGGCCCTCGCCGTCGCCCTGTGGATGGCGCGCTACACCAGTGCGGGCAGCATTGTCGTCGGGGTCGTTTCGATCCTGCTGGGACTGCCCTTCCTCGTCCTCCCCGGGGTGATGACCGACGTCGTCTCGCCATTCCTCGATGATCTGAACGCGCAGTCCGCCCTCGGCACGAGCCTGAGCGACTACCTGTGGGCCGACGCCGTCACCGGCAAGTTCCTGGCTCTGGGCGTGTTCATGGTGATGGTCGGCGTCGTCTCGCACTCGGCCCGACGCGCGGGACGACGCGAGCAGGAGGTCATCGACCGCGTGCGCCGCTCCGACTGACTGACGGCGGAGCGCTCTCGGCTAACCTGGAGGGCGTGCCCTTCCGCGTACCCCGGCCCGTCCCGACGGCTCCGGGGGCTCCGTCCACGGTTTCCGCGCGCGACGCCCTGCGCGACGTCGTGCCCGTTGTCATCGGCTATGCGACTTTGGGACTGGCCGCCGGCATGCTGCTGGTGGCCGAGGGGCTGTCGTGGTGGTGGGCGCCGCTGTGGAGCGTCGTCATCTACTCGGGCACGATGCAGATGCTGCTCGCGCCCCTGGCGGGATCGGGCGAGCCGTTGGCGGCGATCGCGACGACGACGGCCTTCGTCTCGAGTCGGCACGTCTTTTACGGACTGGGCTTCCCCCTGAACCGTGTGCGCGGGGGCGCCCTCGCCCGGTTCTACGCCGTCCACACCATCACCGATGAGGTCTACGCGCTGCTCGCTTCCAAGGATCGCACGGCGATGACCAGCCGCTACATCCTCACCATCGAAGCGGTCAGCCACGTGTCGTGGACTCTGGGGACGGCGGCGGGCGCCCTGGCGGGCACCGGGCTGGCGGCGCTGATCGGTGGGAACATCACACTGCTGGGCTTCGTCCTGACCTCTCTGTTCGTCGTTCTGGCCATCGAGAACTGGAGGAGCCATCCGGATCCGGCGGTCCTGGTCATCGGGGTCCTCGCGGGCGCCGTCGGCATGACGGTCGGGGGGTCGGCCGCCCTGCTCAGCGCTCTGGGTGTGCTGTCGGCGGGGCTCGTCGCGCTCTACTGCCGGCGCCGCTGCTCGACGAGCGGCCCCGCGGCTCGACGGGCCGTCTCCGGCGCGCCCGGCACGGACCCCGCCGAGCCCGGCGCGAGCGGAACGGATCACGAGTCCGGACGGGCCCGTTGATGCTGACCGATCCCCGCATCGCGGTCGCCGTGGTCGTCGTCGCGGTCATCACCTTCGTCTGCCGCGTCGCGCCCTTCGCGCTGCTGCGGGGTCGAAGCCGCAGCCCTCTGGTCGATTTCCTGGCCTCCACCATGCCGCTGGGCGTCATGATCGTCCTCGTGGCCTACACCCTCGACAGCGCCGCGCCGGCCACATGGCTTCCGGCCGTCGTCGGGATCGGGACGACGGCGGGCCTGCACCTGTGGCGCCGCTCGATCGGCCTGTCATTGATCGGCGGGACCGGCGTCTACATCCTGGCCAGCATCCTGCTGAGCTGAAGGGGCGGCCGGCGGCGGCCCGCCTATCGCAGGGCATCGGAGGAGATGCCGCCGACGGTCATGACCGCCCCGCAGAAGTAAGGCGCCGAGCCGGGCGCCGGTTCCCGGCTCGCACGTCGAGGCGAGCACAGTCGCGGCGAGGGGGAGAACGACGTCGAGCAGGAGGAACAGGTTGCACACGAGCATCCGCTGGTCGACGCGCCGCAGGGTGGAGACCATCGCGTGGCGGTCCAGCCGGACCCGGCCGATCAACATGACGCTGAGTGCGAAGCCCGCGCGGCCGGCCCACCGACCAGTGGCGGGCGCGGGCGGTGCGGTCGTCAGCCGAGCTGCGGCGTCGATCCCGGAGCAGCGAGGCGGCGGACCGCCGTGACGACGGCCGCACGCCTCTTCACATGCTCCTGCTCGGACAGAGGGCCGCAGAGCATCCGCGCCACTTGGGGAACGGCCGACCACCATCCCGCCACCGAGAGGACGAGCAGCATCAGGTGCGGAGCGTCGATGTCGGCGGTGATCGTTCCGGCGCTCTGTCCCTTCGTGACAGCCTCGGACTTGCACTCGTAGTACTCAGCGCGCAGAGTCTCATCGGGCACCTCGCCGTCGTAGGACAACGCCTCCCACCGCAGGAGCCGAATCAGTTCGGGGCGCTCGCGATGATAGTCGTAGACCCGCCCGGCGTAGTCGCCGATGTCCTCCGCGGCGAAGGACTCCACGGGCACCGATCGCGCCACCTCCGCCAACTCGTCGCGCAGCACCGCTGCGAACAACGCCCGCTTGTCGCCGAAGTAGTTGTACACGCGCTCCTTGTTGACTCCGGCCCTCTTCGCGATCCGCTCGATCGCCGTCCCGTCGGGCCCGTACTGGGCGAATTCCGCTGTCGCGGCCCTTTTGATCCTGCGTCTGGTCTCCGCCGTATCCCATGCCATCGGGTCACCTTCTCAACCACATCTCCAACGCAACCGTTGCATCTTGTGCACGAGCGTTCCTACGATAATGACCAACGTTACCGTTGGAAGGGGAGTGCACTCGCATGTCCGGCACGAACGTACTCGTCCTCGGCGCCACCGGCCGCACCGGCGCCGCCCTGCTCAGGCACCGCCCGCCGGGCGCGCGCCTGTACGCCGGCGCACGCCGGAGGGGAGCGAAGACCGCGCCCGTCCAACGTGGCGCCGACGGCGTGCGCCTCATCGACCTCGACGATCCATCGACGATGAGACGATCCCTGGCGGGGATCGATGTCGTCGTCAACGCGATCCGTCTGCGGGAGGACATCGCGGCGACCGCACTGATCGATCTTCACGAGCTGATCCGGCGGGCGAGCGATGAGGACGTCGACCTGCGAATCGTCCACGTGGGCGGCGCGGGATCCCTGCATCTGACGGGCGGACTCCGGTTCTGGCAGCACCCGTGCTTTCCGGCGGCGACGCTGCCGCGCGGGATCGCGCACGCCGAGCTCAGAGATCACCTCGAGACCGGCGGATGCGCGGCCCCGTGGACCTATCTCGTCCCGCCGCCCGACTACCTGCCCGATGGCCCGTGCACCGGCGATTACAAGCGGCTTGCGCCGTCGGACGATGAGACCCCGTTCCTCACCGGGCGGATCAGCTATGAGGACTTCTCCTTGGCCGTAGCGGACGCGATCGGCAACGGGTGGAGCGGAACGCACCTGATCCGCACGTGAGCTCGGCCTCGAAGGCGGGCCGAAGGCGCGAATCCACCGGCTCCGGGGACGGCGCCGCATCCACCGCCCGGAAGGCCGGCCCCAGCAGCGCTCCGCGGCCCGCACCCCCGACCGGACGGTCGGACCCCGTCGGCGCGCCCGGCGATCCGCCGCCCGGTAGGCTGCACTGGTGCCCGTCACCGTCGCCCTTCCCGGCCCTTGGACCCACCGCGACCTCACGGCCGGTGGGACTCGATTCCATGTGGCTCTCGCCGGGCCCGAGGAGCCGCTCGCCGGCGCCGGGACCGATAGCGACCCCGGTGCCGGCGGGACGACCGAGGGCGGTACTGTCCCGCCCGTCGAACCGCGCCTCGACGCGCCCCCCTCCCAGCCGCTGGTTCTTCTCGTTCACGGCTTCCCCGAGTGCTGGTGGACGTGGCGCCACGTCATCGGGCCCCTGGCGGATGCGGGCCATCGCGTCGCCGCCGTGGACCTGCGCGGCTTCGGCGGTTCGGACCGGCCGCCGTCGGGCTACGACCTGGTGACCCTGGCCTCCGACCTGGCCGCCGTCGTACGGGCGCTCGGGCACGAGAGAGCGGTCGTCGTCGGGGCCGGGCTGGGCGGCCAGGTCGCCTGGATGCTGGCGAGCCGGGAGCCGGCGACGGTCGCCGCCGTGGCGCCCGTGGGAGCACCCCACCCTCTGGCGCTCAGGTCGTTGCGCGGCCGGATCGTCTCGGGAGCGGCCCTGCAGTACCTGTGGCTCAAGACGCCGGGGCTGCCGGAGCGGTCGCTGCGCACGACGGCGGGCGTCGAGCGATTGCTGCGCTCCTGGGCGGGCCCGCGCACAAGGCAGGCCGCGGCCGAGCAGGCGGGATTCTACGCGGCGCTCATGGCGCGGCCGGGCGCGGCGCATTCCGCACTCGAGACGGTGCGCCGCACGATTCTCAGCCACGCGGAGGCGACCTGCCTGGACAATCCCGTGACCGTCCCCGTCATGAGCGTGCAGGGCGAGCAGGACCCGCTTCAGCCGGCGCAGGCCTACGCCCGCGACACCCACCACGTCGCCGGCCACCTGCGCCAGGTGACCGTGCGCGGCGTCGGGCACTTCCCCCAGGAGGAAGCGCCCGACCGGCTGATCGACATCATCCTGCCCTTCCTGATCGAGATCGGCCGGGGCCTGTAACCGGGCGGCGGGGCCGGCGCGACCTCACACCCCCACTCGCGGGCACAGCCCGGAGTCGACCAGCGCGCACTGCCCGCAACGGGGCGAGCGCGAGCGGCATACGGCCCGTCCGTGCTCGATGAGTCGGTGGCAGCCGTCGGTCCAGCGCTCCGGCTCCCACAGCGCGGCCAGGTCCCGCTCGACCTGCACCGGGTCCTTCGACGTCGTCCACCCCAGGCGCCGCGACAGACGACCCACATGGGTATCCACGGTGATCGCCGGCATCCCGAAGGCGTCGCCCAGCACGACGTTAGCGGTCTTGCGTCCCACACCCGGCAAGGTGACGAGCATCTCGCGCACCGGTGGGACAGCGCCGTCGAAGCGCTCGATCAGTTCGCCGCCCAGATCGATGAGCCGTGCGGCGCGCGTGCGCTGCATGCCGAGCGGCCGCAGCCGCGCCTCGAGGTCGCTCCGATCGGCGGCCGCCAGTGCGGCGGCGTCAGGGCAGGCCTCGAAGAGCCCTGAGGTGACCGTGTTGACGCGGGCGTCGGTGGTCTGGGCGGACAGCACCGTGGCCACCAGGAGTTGGAACGGGCCGTTGTGGTCCAGGGTGCAGCCGACGTCGGGATAGAGCTCGACGAGCTCATCGTCGACGGCGCGCGCACGCCAGACGAGGGACCCCGGGCGACTCGACACACGTGCAGGCACGGCGGCTCCTCTCCCTGGCTTCCCGCGGTTCTCCCGCGGCCTCCTTCCCGGCGCCCCCGGATCCTCCTCGGCGCTTCCCCCCTCCCCCGGAGTGCTCGGCCGAGCGGCGAGCGACGAGATCACAATCAAGACTACAGCGTCGGTCCGCGTGCCACAGATCACAAGCCGTGGCAGGATAGGGCGTGAGCCTGCCCGCCGCGCGCCGGGACTCAGACGATCAACCCCACCAGGAGGACCTTCGTGGAAGACAGCATCATCGCCAGAATCCCGCTTTTCGAGGGAATGACCCCTGAAGAGCAGGAAGAGCTGCGCGCCATGATGACGCAGACGACCCTGCGTCGTGGCGAGACCCTCTTCAACGAGGGGGACGCGGGTGACCGCCTTTACATCCTGCTCTCCGGCAAGGTGAAGCTCGGCCACGCCTCGGCGGACGGGCGGGAGAATCTGCTGGCCGTGCTCGGCCCCGGCGAGGTGGTCGGCGAGCTGACACTGTTCGACCCGGGCCCGCGCTCGACGACGGCCACCGCCGTCGCCCCCACCGAGCTGCTCACTCTCGAGCACGCTCAGCTCATGGGGTTCATCGAGTCGCACCCGGCCCTGGCCAAGGACATGCTGCGAGCTCTGGCTCAGCGCCTGCGCCGCACGAACACGGCTCTGGCCGACCTGGTCTTCTCCGACGTGCCCGGGCGCGTCGCCAAGGCCCTGCTGGACCTGGCCGACCGTTTCGGCTCGACGACGGAGGACGGTGTGCACGTCCCCCACGATCTGACCCAGGAGGAACTGGCGCAGCTGGTGGGCGCTTCCCGCGAGACGGTCAACAAGTCACTGGCCGAGTTCGTCTCCCGCGGGTGGATCCGCCTGGAGGGCCGTGCCGTCACACTGCTCGACGTCGATCGTCTCCGTCGACGCGCCCGCTGAAGGGGCCGGACCGGTCCTGGTGGCGGGATCCGCCGCCAGGACGGAGGCGAGCCGAGATGACCGCGACCGACCGATCCGGCACCGACCGCGACCCGCTGGAGTCCTGGGTCTCGGACCGGAGGGGACGCTCGGCAGTCAGGCGCGGGGGCGCTTGAGATAGGCGACGAGGCTGTCCGAGCCGGTCGGGCCGGGAACGACCTGGACGAGCTCCCACCCGTCGGCGCCCCACTGATCGAGGATCTGCTTAGTGGTGTGGATGAGCAGGGGGACGGTGGCGTACTCCCATGTGGTCGAGGTGGTCATGGGGCGAGCCTACGGGCAGCACCGCGCGCAGCGGAAGCGGGGTCCGACAGCTCATCTCACACGGGCCAGGATCCGAGGGGCGCGGCGAGCGTGGATCTCGGCGACGAGGTCGTCATCCTCCTGCCGCAGCCACTCGCTCCAGTCGGTCACCTCCGGGAAGCGGCGCAGCAGAGCCCGCCGCTCGCGCTCGGTCAGCCCGCCCCACACCCCGAAGGAGGAATCGGAGTCGAGAGCCTCGGCGAGACACTCCATACGAACCGGACACGAGAAGCACACTGACCGGATGTCCCGTTGCTCGGCGCCCTTACCGAAGAGCTGGTCCGGCTCGATGCCGGCGCACGCTGCTCGGGCAGCCCAGGTCTGATCGGTCGTCATTTCTTTCTCCCTAGCTGGTCGGCCGACCGCGCTGTCAGCCGCGTCACACCGACGACCGTATGTCAGGCGTCGCCCTCAGGCCAAATCCGCATCGACGCACGAGGCGCCTCGCACCGCTCACACCGACCCCACCAGCGACTCCTAGACCCTTCTCAGGTCGATCGCGGCGAATCCCACAGCGCCGAGACCAGGTTGCCCCGTAGGCTGTGCCCATGTCGAAGTCTCCCTCCCGCGGCAGGTCACTCACGTCGGCCCAGGTGGTCTCCATGCTCATGGTCTTCGTCCTTCTGTCGAGCGCCGGCGGCGTGCTCACCGCAGGGTTCGCGATGCCCATGGTCGGCGCTGCGACAGCTGTGACGAACGCCTCCGCCAAGCTCTTCGATGAGCTGCCCGACGACTTCAACGTTCTCGAGCCGAGCCAGATCTCGACCATCAAGGCCGCCGACGGCACGCAAATCGCCCAGTTCTACGCGGAGAACCGCATCGTCGTGCCCCTGGACGAGGTCGCGCCCATCATGCAGAACGCCATCGTCGCCGTGGAGGACCAGCGCTTCTACCAGCACAAGGGCGTCGATCCGACCGGCATCATCCGCGCCGTCGTCTCCAACGCCAACGGCGGGTCCCAGGGAGCATCGACTCTGACCCAGCAGTACGTCCGCAACGTCCTGGTGGAGGCCGCCATCCAGAAGGACGACACGGCGGCGCAGTCGGCCGCGACCGCCCGCTCGGCCGCCCGCAAGATCCGTGAGATCAAGTACGCACTGACCCTGGAGCAGAGGTACTCCAAGCAGCAGATCCTCGAGGGGTACCTCAATATCGCTGCCTTCGGCCCGTCGACCTACGGGGTCGAGGCCTCCGCGCGGCACTACTTCTCGCACTCCGCCAAGGACCTGTCGATCACCGAGTCGGCGCTCCTGGCGGGCCTGACCAACGCACCGGGCGCGTACGATCCGATCGCCTACCCGGACAAGGCGAAGGACCGTATGAACTGGGTCCTGGACAAGATGCACAAGGAGGAGTTCATCACCGATGAGGAATGGCAGGCCGGTTACAACACTCAGATCTCCGACATTCTGAACGTGTCGGACACCGTCGGAGGCTGCGGCACGGCCGGATCGGCGGCCTACTTCTGCGAGTACGTGGTCTCCGAGATCGAGAACTCCGATCTCTACGGAGCCACGGAGGCCGAGCGCAAGCAGCTGCTCCTGCGAGGAGGACTGACGATCACCACCACGCTCGATCAGAGCAAGCAGCAGGCGGCGGACGACGCCGTGCAGCACTACGTGCCGACACGAGACCCCTCCAACGTCAAAGCCGCACTGGCCTCCGTCGAACCGGGCACGGGCCGCATCATGGCCATGAGTCAGAACACGGACTACGGCGTGACGACCGACAGCGATTCCTCAGTGACGCAGATCTCCTTCAGTGCGGACGCCTCCCACGGCGGTCTGGAGACCGGCGGCGGCAGCTCCGGATTCCAGCCGGGCTCGACCTTCAAGGCCTTCGTCCTGGCGGAGTGGTACCAGGAGGGCCGCTCCGGCTACACATCCATGAACACCTCGCCGCGGACCTTCGGACGCTCGACGTGGAACATCTCCTGCGATCCCTCCAAGGCCGACACATGGGACGTCAGGAACGCCAATGACTCCGAGAGCGGAGCGCACAACGTGATTCAGAGTACTGCTCAGTCCATCAACGTCGGCTTCGCCCAGATGACCTCCGAAATGGACATCTGCAACATCACGAACCTGGCCGCCAAGCTCGGGGTCACCAATAACTCCGGCGATCCCCTGACTCCAACGCCCTCGATCGCACTGGGCTCGCAGGAGGTCACGCCGCTGCAGATGGCCAACGCCTACGCGTCATTCGCAGCCCACGGCGTGTACTGCCGTCCGATCGCCATCGACTCCATCGAGGACGCCGACGGCAGTCCGATGGACGTGCCCTCCGCCAACTGCTGGCAGGCGATGGACGCCACCGCCGCGGATCAGACAGCGCTGACCCTCACCCACGTATTCGATAAGGACGGCACCGGAAAGGACATTCCTCTCAGCGGCCGGACGGCGGCCGGCAAGACCGGTACGACCGAGGACATGGACAACGCCTGGTTCACAGGCTTCACACCGCAGCTGGCGGCGTCCGTGTGGCTGGGCCACTCGGAGGGCTACTCCCGGATGGACCACCAGACCATCGGCGGTCACTACTACACGACCATGTACGGTTCGGACGCCCCGGCGCCGCTGTGGCAGCAGTACATGAACGAGGCGCTGGCGGGACAACCCGATCCGGGCTTCAGTCAGCCGAGCCTCGGGGCTCATGCCTCCGGAACCCCGGGCGGGAACTGACACGCAATGCCCATCACGCACAGCACGGCGCGCACGCTCGCCCGTGCCGCGGGAGGTGTGACCGCCGCGGGGATCTGCCTGCTCGGCTATACGCTCCTGGAGGCGCGCCGCCCCGTCCTGCGTCGTATCGATGTCCCCGTCCTCGCCCCCGGCGAGCGGCCCCTGACAGTCCTGCACCTGGCGGATCTGCACCTGACCGACCGCACTGAGGCTCGAGTGGCCTGGGTGCGGGAGTTGGCTCGAGTACGCCCGGACGTCGTCGTCAACACCGGGGACAACCTGTCCTTCGCCAGCGGCCTGGAACCACTCGCGCGCGCGCTCGAACCCCTCCTCGGCCTGCCCGGAGCCTTCGTCCTGGGAGACCACGACTATCGCACGACGCTTTTCAGACTCCCCACGCGCTATCTGCGTACGAACCCGGTGTCGGCCTACGAGGGACTCGACGAGGCCGAGATTGCGCTGCCGTGGGAGGCGGTGCGCGATCTGCAGGCCTCGGGCGGGTGGACCGATCTGACCAACACCCGCAGCGCACTCATCACGGGCGGCAGACGCATCGACCTGGTAGGCGTGGATGATCCGCACGCCGAACGCGACGCCTATCCTGCGCCGGGGCACCCGGCGCAGGAAAGCTCGGGAATCGCGGTGCGCGACCGCGACGGCCATCGGTTGCGGATCGGGCTGGTCCACTCCCCCTATCGGCGCGTGCTCGACGCCATGGCGGCCGACGGCGTCGGGCTGGCACTGGCAGGCCACACGCACGGGGGTCAGCTGTGCCTGCCCGGTGTCGGAGCGCTGGTGACCAACTGCGACCTCGATCGGGGGCGGGCCTCAGGCCTGTCGCAATGGCCGGGGCGCACCGGCACGTCGGAAGCGACTGGTGACATGTACCTGCACGTCTCAGCGGGGTTGGGCACGAGCCCGTACACGCCCGTGCGTCTGGCCTGTCCTCCCGAAGCGACCCTACTCACGCTGCGGCCGGCGGCCTGAACGCGATTCCACTTCCCATCCGCATCTCGACGCCGGATCAGCGGCGACCCTATCGGGTCTGCGGATTGCTCGACGGCGCCGTGCGCGAGAGTTCGCGCTCGAAGGTCGTCAGGGCCCGTGGTGAGGCGAGGACGAAACGGATGAGTTCCAGGGCGACCACGGCCTGCGGGGCGGCGGCGCGGGCCTCCAGCTGCCGTGCCTGGTCGACGGCGATCCGGGCGACATCCTCCATCGACCATCCGAAGGCGCCGGCGCTCACGGCCGGCAGGGCGATGGAACGGCAGCCCAGCCGAACGGCGAGCTCCAGACTGCTCGCGAAGGCGTCGCGCAGGAGTCGGGGGTCGTTCTGCCCGGCGTGACGGTTCGGGCCGACGGTGTGGATGACCCACCGGGCGGGCAAGTCGAAGCCTGGAGTCTCGATGGCGTGCCCGACGTCCAGGCCGCCGGGCAGCTCGGTGCGGCGCAGCGCCTTGCAGGCGGCGAGCAGCTCCGGGCCGGCGGCACGGTGGATGGCGCCATCGACTCCTCCTCCGCCCAGAAGCGCGCGGTTGGCGGCGTTGACGATGGCGTCGACCTGCTGCGTGGTGATGTCACCGGTGACGGCTTCGATTCTCATCCTGATCTCCCTCCCGGTCTCCCCGGACCCGCACGCACCGTCGGCCTGGAGTCGGCGGGCGACGACTCCGGGCCGGGATCGATAGCGGCGGGGCGAGAGCACGTGCGACGTCAGTGAACCCGCTTCCCGACGCAGGATGCAAGACCGAGCGGCGCGTGACCGACGCCTCCTCAGCCGAATTTCCTTCCATTGTGACGATCCGACTATGCTGTTCCCTGCTGCACGCGGGGTGTGGCGCAGCTTGGTAGCGCGCTTCGTTCGGGACGAAGAGGCCGTGGGTTCAAATCCCGCCACCCCGACGACGAGCACGTCGACGAGCTCGCTCGTATGACGTGCGAGGAGGGCGGTGCTGCAGGCCACCGAGCTGAATGGCTACCGAACTTCGCCGCGACGCCCTCAGCCGGAGGTCGTCAGACGCACGAGATCCGCGATCATGTCCTGGTCCGATGTCCAACCGACAAGGACGCCGCGTTCGGGCAACGACACGATCCCGTGTAGCCCGCACCAGAACAGGCGCGCCGCCGTCTGCGCGTCCAGGTCGTCATGCGTCGAGCAGGCACCGATCAGCGTGGCAACGGCGTCGAACAGCTCAGCGCCGGGCATATTCATCTGCTCGGCGGGCACCCTGGAACTGTCGAACAGACCGTGATAGGTGGCGGAGCTGGTTCTCCCCCATTCCACGTAGCGCTCGGCCATGACGATCAACTGGGCACGGGCCCGTTCGGGGAACAGGTCATCGAGCCTCACCCCCTCAGTCAAGGCCGCCGCGAGCGCCGCGAAGCGCTTGGTGAGCACCTCGCCGACCAGCTCCTGGCTGCTGGCGAAGTGACGGTAGGGCGCCATCGGCGAGACACCGGCGCGTCGTGCCACCTCGCGCAGGGAGATCGTGTCCGGGGACGCGACCTCGTCCAGCAGGCTGTCGGCCGCGTTGAGCAAGTCCTCGCGCAGGCGCCATCCTTCGCCTCGACGATTGCGTGTACGCCGGCTCCGGCCGGGGCCGGACGCGGCTGATGAGGACTGTGCGCTCACATCGTGCGAGTATGCCAGACCCGACATCGGCCTGCGGCGACTGACGGGAACGGCATGGTCTCGTTACAGTAAACGACTGTCTGCTCAATCGGGCGGGACCTTACTGCCTCGCGTCCTCCGGCACGGACGCGGCGGGCGGGGCGCTTCATGCCCCGCCCCGAGTCCCGGCCTGAAGCCCGGGCGTCGATCGTCGGCGTCGGCACGTGAGCCGGTCCATCCGGGCCCGTAGACGCCAGCGGGTTTCATCCCTGGACGTCGCGCATGAGGATGACGAGCTGCACCCGGTCGCGCAGGTTCAGCTTGGACAGGATGCGGGTGACGTTCTTCTTCACCGAGCCGGGGGCGATGATCAGGCGCTGCGCGATCTCGGCGTTGGTCAGTCCCTGGGCGACGAGTTCGGCCACCTCGCGCTCACGCGGGCTCAGCCTCCCCAGCTGGTTCTGGGCGGCGCGCTGCTGGGGCGAGGTCGCCGAGCGGATCATGTGCCGGTTGATCAGCTGGCGGGTGATGCGCGGGGTGAGAATGGCGTCGCCGCAGGCAACGGCTCGGATCGCCTGGTGGAGCTGCGCCATTCGACTGTCCTTGAGCAGGAAGCCCGAGGCTCCGGCGGACAGCGCGCCGAAGGCGTAATCGTCCTGGTCGTAGGTGGTCAGCACCAGCGTTCTGATGGACGGGTAGAGCTGGGTGATGCGCGCGGTGGCGTCGACCCCGTTGAGGACGGGCATGCGAACGTCCATGAGTATGACGTGGGGCAGCGGCCGGTGGGCGCCGCTCAGGCGGGCGAGCTGGTCGAGGGCGTCCCGGCCGTCGACGGCGAGGCCGAGGACCTGCATGTCGGGGGCCCGTCTGATCATGAGGGACATGCCCATGCGGGCGCCCTTCTGGTCATCGACGATCATGACGGTGATCGGCCCGCCGGACCCGCTTGCGCCGCTGGAGGATGAGGTCGTCATAGGTTCTTCCCAAAGGGCTGAAGGGGGATGACGGCGCGCAGGCTCCATCCGCCGGGGATGGGGCCGGCGCTCAGGACGCCACCGCGCTCGCGGAGCATATCGGCCAGGTGGGTCAGCCCGTTGCCGGGCGGGGGCACGGGTCGTCGCTGGGCTCCGACATCCTGGGTATTGGCGCCGTCGTCGGACACCGTGATCCGGGTGGCGGAGTCGTCGTGGTCCAGAGCGAGGACGATGCGGGTGGCGCCTGCGGCGTGGCGCATGACGTTGGTTAGGGCCTCGCGCACGACGGTGAAGACGGTGTCCGCGATGACGGGATCCTCGGGGCGCGGTCCGGTCTCGGCCAGGGCGACGGCGAGGCCGGTGCGGCGCGTGGTGCCCAGGACGCCGGCGAGGTCGTCCCATCCGTGGAGGGCGCCGGCCGGTCCGAGGGCGGCGGGGGGCTGCTCAGCAGGCGTTCTCCTGCCCGGTTCGGCGGCGGCGGGCTGGAGGGCGTCGACGGCGTGACGCGTGTCAGCGAGTCCGTCGCGGGCGAGGGCGTTGATGGCGGTGATGGCCTCGTCGAGCTCGGCGTCCCCCGTGATGCCCGCCAGGCCCTCGGATAGGGAGAGGATGGCGGTCAGGTCGTGCCCTACGGAGTCGTGGAGCTCGGCGGCCACGCGCGCCTGGCTGCGGGCGGCGTCGCGCTGTGCGGTGAGCCGCTGCTCGGCGGTATGGGCGGCGAACTGGGCGTCGCCGTGCTCGAGGGCCTCTCTGCGGGACCGGGAGATCGATGCCGCAGTGACGGCGGCGGCGAGGAAGAAGACATCGGGGGCAACCACCTCGACCAGGGGAGAGGAACCGGTCAGAACGGCGGGGAGGATCCAGCAGGCGGTGATGACGAGCAGGCCGATCACGCGCTGAAGGGTCCCGGCGATGACGAACAGGGAGTAGAGGGCCACCAGCGGAGGCAGAGCCAGGATCGACCTCGGTCCCCACAGGTCGGTGACCGCTGAGGCCAGGCCGGTGGCGATGACGGCCGCGAGCGGCCAGCGGCGTCGGCCGAGCAGGGTCAGCACGGCGAGGATGCACAGGAGCGTCCATGAGCCGATGCTGATGTCGGGGTTCCCGGACAGAGAGTGGTTCAGGACGAGCAGCTCGAACAGGGCCATGGCGGCCACGACGCCCCACAGCGTCACGACGCTGGTGCGCCACCAGCCGACACTACGGTCCAGGAGGGTCCGCGGGGCCCTCATTTCCGTCGCGGTCGGCTCGGGCCGAGCGGGCTCCGCGGATGATCCGAGGGGTGCGGGAATTGTCGACGGAGTCGAGCCCCCGAGCCGGGTCATGGTGCGCCATGCGGCCACGACCCGGTCCAGGAGGGGGCGCGGGGACATTGTCTGCGGGGTCGCGCTCATGAGGCCCGGTTGACGGCACGCCGCAGCGCCAGTGCCCATACGAGCGCCCACAGGATGCCGAGTAAAGTGACGAAGATCATAGAACTCATGGAGTCGATACTACCAGGATCACGAGAAGCACAGGCTGCGGTTATGAACGACGACGGGAGAAGAGCACCGGCCCGAGGAGCCATCACCGTGATAGCGGACCCAGCCACAACCACCACCAGCACGGTAGCCATGACCGAGGAGAATGATGTCATGATAACGCCGAGCCAGGCGAAGAACAGCTCAGCGGCAAGGATCGACACGGCAACAGGAACAATGCGCTCTGCGTACGGCCCGAGCCCTGCCGGGTCGAATCCGAGCAGCAGCCCCGTTATGACGAACTCCACCAGGAGTACCAACGCACTGAGCAGTGCGACCTGGGCCATATGGAGGATTTTACCGAGGATCATAGCGTCCTGCAGACGGTTCGCGTTCATACGCTGCCAGTTTCGTCCCGCATGCTCGCCGGCGGCGATCTGCGCGATGAGCGCCCCCACGAGTAGAGGGATGAACATCATGGACGGCAGAAGCGTTGCCTGTCCCCACACGGCCAGCCAGCTCGCCCCCTGAGCATCGAATACGTCCCGATAACTGACATACTGGCTCGATCCGGACGCCATCCCAAGAGTGCACAAGACCACCAGCGCCACCCAGTACCAACGACTGGAGGCCTTACGGTTCTCCCACACCCAGGCCGCCCGCACCGACGGACCAGATCGAGATCCCTGACGCTGCGAAGAACTCATGAAGGGCTCCGGCGAGGCCGGGAGCGAAGAGACTGTTGAGACGCTCATCGGTGACTCTCCTTGTAAACGATAACGAGGTTGGCCAGTACGACCCAGACAATGGCGACGATGACGGCGAGTGCAGAATTGAGCCATGGGCGAGACACCAGCAAGACCGTGCCGGCGCGTAATGTGGGAGCGTAATCAATCGGGCTGGCGGCACCAGCGACCCCCCACGGAATCAGCCAGCCCAGCGGTGCCAGATGATAGGGCGGCAGACCGGAGCAGAGGAAGGCCGCCAGAGCGCCGACCCCCAGTCCGACGCCCTGTTTGTGAACGCAGATCGCCAATGTCAGCTGAACCGCCACCGCCGCCACCGAGGCGGCCGCCACGACGATCAGGGCGGGCCACAGCGCCTCCTGATAGGCCGGTGTTGTTTTCAGCCCCATCCCTGGACCCATCAGGGCGACATACGCCACAAGCAGAACCTGGCCGAGCACAAGGACAATGGACCCCAGAGAGAGCTTCCCGACAAAACGGGTGCTCTCACGCTGCCCCAGAGCGGTGAGCAGCAACCCCATCCGCTCTTCGGTGTCCACCGTCGCCAGACGGGAGGCCAGTATTGCTGCAATAATCGGCGGCATCAACGTAGCCAGAGAGAGGACCTCATTAAGAGACAACTCCAGCGTACGCATCTCAGGAGGTCCGCTAGCCCGCCTGGCTGTAGCGGCAGCCACCCATGCGAACTGGAGACCCATAGCCCCTGCAGCCATAAGCCAGAAGCGGCGCCGCTTGATCTTGTGTAGCTCCATGCCGATGGTGCTCACCGCTGCACCCCCCGCCCGGTCGGAATACGGGTGGTGGGAGCGGCCGTCGGATAACCGGTGCCCACGGCCACCGGCGAGGGGCTTGCGGCCGCCGGGAACGAGGTGGGGTCGGGCGCGGTCATCGACGGGCGGACGCCGGGGGCAGGCATCGGCGAGGCGGCGCTCGCGGCCGGGCCGGATCGGTGGCCGAGCGGGTCGGTGAGTTCGAGGAAGGCCTGCTCCAGGGTCTTACGGACCGTCTGCACACGGAACACGGTATTGTTCGAGCGCACGATGCTGGTCACCAGGTCGCCGACCACCTCGTCGGGAAGCATGGGGATGCGCACCGTCCGGCCGCGGACCTGGTGGGCGATGCGCTGCTCGTCGAGCAGGGCGGCCGCACCCGCCGGATCGGAGACGGTGACGTCGATGACGCCGTCGTCCTGGAGCCCGGACAGCGGGCCCTGATAGCGCAACCGCCCGGCGCAGATGATGCCGACGATATCCGCCATCTGCTCGATCTCGCTGAGGATGTGGGAGGAGACGAGGACGGTCATGCCCTCCTGGCGGGCCAGAGCCATGATGAGCTGGCGGATCTCGGCGACGCCGGCGGGGTCCAGTCCGTTGGTCGGTTCGTCCAGAAGCATGAGCGGAGGGTCGGCCAGGAGGGCCATGGCCAGCCCCAGACGCTGCTTCATACCCAGGGAGTAGTCCTTGACGAGCTTCTTGTCCTGGCCGGTCAGTGCGACGGTGGCCAGGGTGTGCTGGACGCGCGCCCGCGGCAGGCCGAGATAGTCGGCGACCATGGTGAGATTCTCCGGGCCGGTGAGCCTCGGGTAGTAGGAGGGCCCCTCGATGAGGGAGCCGATGGTACCGGCCGGCAAGGGCGAGCGGACGCTCACCGGGTGGCCCATGACGCTCATGGTCCCCGAGGTGGGGCGGGTCAACCCCAGGAGGAGCTTCATGGTGGTGGACTTCCCGGCGCCGTTGGGGCCGAGGAACCCGTAGATGCCGCCGTGGGGGACCCGCAGGTCCACGTGGTCGACGGCGTGGAAGTCGCCGTAGGTCTTCGTCAGGCCGTCGGTGGCGACGACCAGGTCGTGCGCGCCGCGTCCGGGGCCGGAGGACGGCTGTCCCGCCGGGCCGAGCGTCGCGGGAGCCGACTGCTGCGCGGGCGGCCGGCCTGGAGCCGACCAGGGCGCGGTCGCGGGTGCGGGGGAGTTCGCTGCTGTGCTCATGGAGCCATGAGACCTCGAGGCCGTGCCCGCCCGCACCGCTGGAGCTGAAGCTGTCACCCATGGGGTACTGCCGCGGGCCGGCGACCCGGCAGGTCGGAGTATTCCCCGGAATCATGAGGTTTCACTCTATCGACATCACCGCCGTCAGCGGCACCACGATCAAATCAGATAACAGTGAAACAAAAAGTGCGACAAAGATATTGTTCTGTTACGCAAACCGCCCCGGATAACAATTCCGCAACCACTGTCACCCCAGGGTGACAAACGACTTCAGCCACTAGCGCTCCCGTCCCACAAGGCAAAGACTCGTCCCGTGACCGCGATCACCGTCGGGTGGCTTTCGGATCTCACCCTCACACCTCACTCAGAACCACGAAAGGACATATTATGACTGCTGACATTCTCGTTGAGATGACCGACGCCGAACTCGACGCCACCCTCGGCGCAGGGAACGGGGTGTTCCACACCATCTCCCACGAGTGCTACTACAACTCCTGGGCATTCATCTTCACCTGCTGCTGACCATTGACCGTCCAATAGGCCGGTAGACACGTAAACCAGCACGAGACCCGAAAGTCACCCGACCCCCGGAAGAATCCCCATGATCCAGTCACACCTCGTTGAGCCCACAACCGCCGTCTTCACACAGTTCACCGACAATCTACGGACCGATCTCGGCCTCAACGCCGACGACTGGTCCAACGAGCGTATCCTTTTCTACACCATTTCTCCCCTGCTCCTCAACCTGCACAGGGCCAAGCACCTCGGCCGTCTTCACGCGGACACCTCCGAGCAACGGTTCGAGGAGTTCCAGACCGACTCGGGAACGCATGATTTCCTCGAGGGCTTCAAACGAGACAATAAAGACATTATCGACCGGATCCTGGCCGACAACAACCGCGACCTGGCCTTCACCCGCTCCGCCGCCGCGGCACTCTCCCGGGACTGGTCGGCCCTGTTCGAGCACGGCTACGTCCCCACCGTCGAACCGGCCCGGCCGATCGAGGTCACCGCCATGGGCGACTGGCACGACCAGGAGCCCGCCGCACGTCTGACCGCCGCCGGCGTCCGCCTGTTCCGCAAGGGCCATCCCAGTGCGAATGCCGCCATGATGACGTCGGTCTGGGCGGCGATCATGGACGGCTCTGACGACTCGCTCCTGCCCCTGACGTGGGAGGAGTCATTCAGATCGGGGGGCTACACCTGGTCCAAGGAGGTCAGTCGACTGCCGCTCACCAGCCCCGAGGAGGCCAGCGCCTACTACGCGCGCCTCGGTCAACTGCTGTTTCTGGCCTATTTGCTGCAGACCAGCGACCTCCACTATGAGAACATTATTCCGCACGGGGACTGCCCCGTCCTCGTCGATTCCGAGACCGTGGGCTCCGTGCGGCTCCTCCCCGCCAGAGCGCCCACCGCGGCCGCGCTGCATATCGTCGACCGGCTGGCGGACAGCGTGCTCTTGACCGGCATGCTGCCGCTGGGCGCGGCGGACAGCGGCGCCCCCGACGTCTCGGCCATCGCCGCGAACGAGCTGCGCCGCGAGATCCGGGTTCTCAAAGACGTGGCGACCGACAATATGCGCTTCGAGCGCCGCATGAACATCACGAAGGTCACGGACCACCTTCCCTTCACGCGCGCACAGTCCAACGGGAAGGAGACCCGTATCCGGTACGATCACTATGTTCCGTCACTCCTCACCGGCTTCCGCGAGGCCTACAACGCCTACCTGAGGAGCACCGACGGTGTGGCGGCGGCCGTCTCTCAGTGGGCCGAAGCGTGCGTGACGCGCGTCCTGGCCAGGAACACCAGTGAGTACGTCGCCGTCCGTCAGGCCCTCGGCAGCCAGCGATTCAAGGGCCGTGCCGACGATGTACTCGACCACCTGCGCCGTTCGAACACCGCGCTCGCCGGGCCCCTCATCGACTCGGAGTGCGAGAGTCTGCGCGCGGGCCTCATCCCCTCCTTCCGCTGCGACCTCACGTCGAGGAACGTCGTCGACGAGAGCGGCCGCACGGTCTGCGTCCTCGACTCAAGCCCCTACAGCACGGTGCTCGACCACATGGCGGGACTGTCTGCCGCGGACCGGGACTTCCAGATGAACATCATCACCTTCGCCCTGGTCGGTGCCCAGCAGATGCAGGCCCATCGCTGGAGCGACCCCTCCCGCCGGGCCGAAGCGATCCGGCCCGCCCGCACCTCACCGGTCGCGACGGCCATCGACACCCTGCGCGAGCAGATCGGCGATGCTATGGTCACCGGCCCGGACGACTCCGTGAGCTGGGAGAGCGTAACGGTCGACGACAGGGACAATCTCGTCATCAGTCCCCTCTCCGACGGGATCTACAACGGCATCCAGGGCGTCCAGCACGCCCTCGGACAAGATGTCACCCCGGTCAGCCCCCAGATCCTGGCCCAGGACGCGTCACGCTCGGTCTACCTCGGCCCGTCGAGCCCCCTCCTCACCCAGCACTCGCCCGACATCGACCCGCGGGAGTCCGTCAAAGACGACTCCGTGTACGACGTCATAGGGGGCAGCGCCGGAATCATCCTCTCATGGCGCCACGCCCGGGACCTCGCGGAGATCGACGTGATAGACGCGCTGGCGCAGCACCTGGTCGACTCCCGGGACACCTCAGCCGACGTCCTCCAGTGGCCGCTGGAGCGAAAGAACCGGCTCAATAACGCCAGCTTCGCCCACGGAAACGCTGGAATCGGCACCGCCCTGCTCGTGGCCGGGGTGACAACCGGACGCCGGGAGTACGTCGAGGTGGGGCTGGCCGCCCTGCAGACCGACGAGCGCCTGCGCACCGCCGACGGCATGTGGCAGGACCTGCGCATAGAGGAGGCGCCGGCATCGAGCTCCCACTGGTGCCACGGGGCGACCGGACTGGCGGTCGCCAGGATCACCGCCCTCGAGCTCGACAAGCGCACCGGAGGCGATCTGCTCCCCGCAACCGTCCGCGAGCGCTTCACGGACGACCTGCGCCGCGTGGCCGACTACCTGATCACCGCAATCCACGACACCGAGAGCTTCTCGCTGTGCCACGGCGTCGCCGGCAGCCTGTTGACACTGGACTACCTCGACAGGACATCAGCCGTCAGCGGCTACCACGCCCGGATCGCACAGGCCTTCGCCGAGGTCGCGGCGTTCGGCCTGGGCGGGGACTGGCGCTGCGGGACGGATACCCACCAGTCCTACGCGCTGATGACCGGCCTGGCGGGCGTCCTGCACGCCCTGCACGTCCACGCGGGTCCCCGCCCCACGCTGGAGCCGCTGCTCCCCATCACGCCCGAGGGCATGACCTCATGAGGACAATACTTCAGCAGTCCGAGCGCGACTGCCTGCTGGCCTGCTTCGCCATGACGCTCAGCACGTACGGCATCAACAGGCAGCCGTGGCAGCTGATCAGGCAGACCACCGCCTTCGAGTCGGAGGGCATCTCCGCGGCGGAGCTGCGCGCCCTCACCGCGGGCTACGGCCTGCGGCTGCGGGCCAGACGCGGGAGCCCGTCGGAGGTCTGGAGAGCTCTCACGGCGTCCCGGGAGACTTCGATCGTGCACTTCACGCCCCACCACTATGTCGTGGTCAGAGCGGCGCGGAGCCGGCGGAAGATGCGGGTTCATGACCCGGCCATCGGCCGCTACGACCTCCGTGAGGAGGACTTCGAGGAGCGTGCGAGCGGCGCTATCTTCTCCTTTTACCCCCAGGATACCGCGCTGCTGGCGAAGCAGGCAGCGCGGACTCCGGGGAGGTATGCCCTGCGCCGCGTCGTCAACGCCCTGGGCCAGCGCAGCCACCTCATGATGCTCCTGGCCTACCTCCTGACGCAGGTCAGCGCACTCGGCCTGTCCTGGGCGCTGCGCGACCTGGTCGACCAGCACCGGAGCGCGGCAGTATCCGCCCTCTTGGTGACCGGCATCCTGCTGGCGTCCGTCCTGTCCGTCGTCACAAAGGTGCACGGGACTGCCGCCGGGGCGCGCTCCTTCGATGCGAGGTACTCCAACCGACTCTTCTCGAGCCTGCTCGCCAAGCCGCTGGCCTACTTCGAGCGCAACAGCCGCGGAAGCCTCATGGAAAGGCTCAGCTTCCGCTTCGCCATCCGTGACGCGATCATCGTCTCGGCCCTGCCGCAGATCGCATCCACGATCACGTCCGCGGTCATCATCGCCTACCTCGCTCTCCTCGACCCCTGGCTCGCCTGCGGCATCCTCGTCTGCTCGGCGGCGTTCCTGGCCATCAACCAGGTCCTCATAGGCGAGCAGAACTCGGCGAACGTCTCATACATCCTCAGGCAGCAGGAGTTCGGCCAGCTCGTTCAGCGCGACCTGGCGAGCATCGCCGACATGATCACCCTGGGGGTGACGGACTCGACCGCGACGGCGTGGGGGGAGTCCAACAGCAGGCTGACCGACTCCTACATCAAGGTCGTGCGGACGACCGGCTACTCGCAGGGGCTGTCGAGCATCTTCACGTTCCTGATCAGCGCCGGCCTGGCGCTCTACTCCGCCGCACGGTTCCAGTCGGGCGCCATGTCCCTGGGCACCCTCCTTATGATCCAGGTCGCGGGCGGCTTGGTCGCCAGCGGTCTGAAGGACACGCTCACCCTCGTGGTGACTCTGAACCAGGTCCGTCAGAATACCGACCGACACACGGAGATATTCGACAGCACCGATGCTCAGCACTTCGTGGACCGCACTGTCGCGTCCCAGGACCTGATCGAGGCGGATGCGCTGACCATCGGGTTCGGGCGGAACCGGGTCATCGACGACGTCAGCCTGAGGATCGCCCCGGCGTCCAGGACATTCATCGTCGGGCCGTCGGGAAGCGGGAAGTCCACGCTCCTCAAGGGGCTCGTCGGCCTCCTCCCGCACACGGGTACCATCGCCCTGTCCCCCGGCCTCAGGGACCATCTGGGGGTCGCCTTCGCGGAGACGCGACCGGGAGGGGAGTCCGTCCGGCAGGCCCTCGACCCGCGCGGGGTCGGCCTGACGGACGACGATGGCCGGGCGGCTCTTGAGGCGGTGTCCCTGAGGGGACGGGTGACCCGGCTCCCGCTGGGGCTCGACTCCTACGTCTCCGAGGACGGGACCAACTTGTCGAACGGGGAGAGGAGGAGGCTCGCCATCGCCAAGGCGCTCGCGGCCGGTGACAGCCTCGTCCTGCTGGACGAGCCGTTCATCGGCCTCGACGAGCAGACCGTCCGTACGGTCTTCCGCCAGACGATCGGCGAGGACCGGTCTCGGGCCTTCCTCATCGTCACGCACGACCTCGAGCTGATCGATGATGACGACGCCGTCATATTCGTCTCGGGATCGGGGACGATCACGGGTTCGACGCACGCCTCCCTGATCCGCCGATGCCCGGAGTACGCCGACTTCGTCGGCGCGGGGTCTGTCACGGCACGCCTTCGGGGCGGGGCGGGAGGAGACTCGTAGCATGGGCGCGGCGATTCTCGCACTGCTGGTAAGGAGGTTGCGATGACGCCCTGGGTCCCAGCGGTGCGACGGACGGTCCCGCACCTGCCTGAGGTCGTCCTGTCCGCGCTGTTCGTCGCACTGTTCCTCGTCTGGAGCTGGCTGGTCCTGACCGGGTGCACCGCCGCTGTCGACCGCATCCGCCCACTCTTCCTCCCGCCGCGCTCCTACGCGGGTCAGATCGCCGAGGCCTTCTCCCTGGTCACCCACCCCCTCGTCATTGTCATCGCCATCGCGGGTGTCACCGTCTTCTCCTTCAGGCGACGCATGCGGCGCCTGGCCCTGGCCCTGACCGTCGCCGCCGCAGGCATCCCCCTGCAGACGATCCTCGCCCTGACCACCCACCGCGCCCGGCCGCACACCGCTTTCGCCGACTCGATCTCTCACTTCGGGGGCGCCTACCCGGCCAGCCATGTCACCGCCATGACCCTGGGCGCCTGGGTCCTCGTCACTCTCACCCGTGCTCACCGGCGCCCCACCTCCTCGGTCGCCCAATGGGTCGGGGTCGGCGTCGGCGCCGTCGCACTGACCGCCGCGTGCCAGTGGATCATGGGCCTGGCCCACCTGTCCGACATCGTGGGCGGGCTGCTGCTGGGGGCCGCGGTGGCCAACCTGGCACTGAGCGCCGGCGGTGTCGACTCGATCCTGTCCGCCTGGGCGCGGCTGGGCCTACCGCGCGAGAGCACCGATAAGCGAGCCGCCGTCATTTTCAACCCGGCCAAATTCGACGACCTGTCGCTGCTGCGGCGCCGCGTCGAGGCCGAGGTGCTCGCCGCGGGGTGGAGCCCGACCCTCTGGCTGGAGACCACAGTCGACGATCCCGGTCACGAGCCGGCCGGGCGGGCGCTCGACGCCGGCGTCGACCTCGTCCTGGTGGCCGGCGGGGACGGAACGGTACGGGCCGTCTCCACCGAGCTGGCCGGCACCGGCGTGCCCATGGCGCTGCTGCCCTCGGGCACCGGCAACCTGTTGGCCCGCAATCTCGGCGTGCCTATGGACACCGACGCCGCCCTGCGCCTGGCGCTGCACGGGCGCGCCCGGGCGATCGACGTCGTGCGCTGCGAGACCGACGCCCCAGGCGGTGAAAGCGCGATGACCCAGCGCTTCGTCGTCATGGCGGGCCTGGGGCTGGACGCCCAGATCATGGAGGACACGAGCGACGACCTCAAAAGGGTCATCCGCGCCGGCGCCTACGCGGTGGCCGCGGTGCAGAACGCGGCGCCGGTCCCTTTCACTGCGACAGTCGCCCTCGACGACGGCGAGCCCGTCGAGCAGCAGGTGGTGATGGCGCTGCTGGGCAACGTCGGCACGATCACCGGCGGGGTGACGCTGTTCCCGCACGCCTCGCCGTCGGACGGCAAGGTGGACCTCATGCTCGCCAGCCCCGGAAAGGTGGCCGACTGGGCGCGGCTGGGGGCGCAGATCCTCACCGGCCGGGACCAGAAGGGCTTCTCGACGACCTCGGCGTCCCGGATGCGCATCGCGACTGATAGGCCGGTCCCCTTCGAGCTCGACGGCGACACCACCGGCACCACCCGCTCGCTCACGGTCGAGATCGAGCCCGAAGCGCTCCTGGTTGTCGCTCCCGAGGCGTGAGCGAGGATCGGAGGGCCCAGCGGTGGCGTTCCCGGTCCGGCGCACCTGATCGAGCGGGCGAGACGGCGCCGCGTCGTCGCAGCAGGTCGAGTCGGTCCATGTCCGTTCGGCATGTCTCCCTCCCATGCGGCTCGCGCTCAGGAACCTGAGGAGGGATCGGCTGACCCGACGGCTCGGGCAGAATCAACGGGCTGAGTCGGCACGATCAGCTCAGCCGACTCAATCAGGAAGGTCTCCAGGGCCGAGCGCCCGACCGGGGACAGGCCGGCGCGCAGCTCGTCGTCGACCTCCCGTGCGGCATCGATGCCGCGGGCGAGAAGCCGGCGTCCCTCCGCGGTGATCTCGATCGTGCGCGCTCTGCGGTCGGTGGGTGAGCGGACCCGGCGAACAGCTCCGAGGTCGACGAGCCGGTCCACGAGCGAGACGACCAGGCTCGGGGCCACATGCATCCGGAATGCGATCTCCCGCTGAGACCGGGCGGTCCCCGCGTCGACAACGGCGAGCAGCCCCACCTGCTTGGGGGTCAGCCCGGTGCCGTCCATCCGCTCGGAGAAGGACCTCGTGACCCGCGCGCCCAGGACTCCCAGCCGGAAGCACGCCGCCGACAGGATCGCCTCGCCGCCTTCTCCCCCACTCGTACTCGCTTCATCCGCTTCCTCCTCCACGAACATAATGTTACAGTACAGAATCATTCATTATTGAACGATCTGAGGTTGTGATCCTGATGCCCTGGTGGCTCACCCTGCTGAACTCGGTCGCAGGTGCCGGCTCCGCCGGCATCGCGGCCGCAGCCGCGGCACGGCCGGAGCTCATCGCGCCGCCCGGGACCGACCCCAGCGCCCGCTTCTACCCGACCATGTACGCGGCACGAGCCGTGCCCTTCGGGTTGCTGGTCACCGCGGTCTGCTGGCTCGCGTCCGCGTACCCGCTGACTCCGTTCATCCTGGCCGTCGCCGCGCTCGCTCAATTCGGAGACGCCGTCATCGGCGGCCTACGGCGTCTTCCGGGCATGGCGGCGGGGGCGGCGCTCGCCGGCGTCTGCCACGCCGTCGGCGCTATCGTCCTCTTCTGATCGGCCGTGCCGGGTCGGCCACTATCCGCCGCCTAAATGAGCCGAGGAGATTCCATTAAGCTCTGTCCGTGGGCCGAGAGCGCGTGCTGCTGACAGAGGGGTCGAGTCTGACGGCCCGCGAGTTCGTTACCGTCCTGGGCATCCGCGGATTCGAGGTGGAGGTCGCCTCCCCGAGCCGATTCCCGCTGGCGTCGTTCAGCAGATGGTGTCGAGCCGTGCACCGCCTGCCACCTGCCGGGACCGACCCTGTCGGCTACCTGCGCGCTCTCGACGCCCTGCTGGCCACCGGGCGCTACGAGGCACTGCTGGCCACCCATGAGCAGGCGTGGCTACTCGCGGCAGGACAACGGCACCTGCCGCACGCCACCGGGCGCCTGGCCGTCGCCAGCGCAGAGGCCTTCGCACGGGTGCAGTCGAAGATCGCCTTCGCTTCCCTGTGCGATCAGCTCGCCATCCCCCAGCCGACCTGGAGCGAGGTGCGCGAGGAGGAGGACCTGGACCGTATCGAATATCCGGTGTGGGTCAAGGCCGCCCACTCGACCGCTGGACGCGGTGTGCGTCGAGCCCGAACGCGTGCAGAGGCGGTCTCGGCGTGGCGGGGTCTCGCTCACGCCGGGGCCGAGGGGGCGGGCGTCATGGTGCAGGCTCCGGCCGCGGGGGCCTACCGGCAGGTTGCCGGGCTCTTCGAAGGCGGCCGGCTGGTCGCGGCCGCCTGCTCCCAGCGCATCGGGACCGGTGCGGGCGGCTCCGCGGCGGCCCGCCTATCGGTATCAGACCCGGATGCGGTCGGAGTCGTCACGCGTCTGGGGGCGGAGCTGGGCTGGCACGGCGGTCTCACGTGCGACTACTTCCGCGACGACGCTGGACGTAACCTGTTCATCGAGTGCAATCCCCGCACCACCGAGCCCGCCAACGCCGCTGCGGCGGGTGTCGACCTGCCGGCGCTCTCCATCGCCCTGGCCACCGGTCGTCCACTGCCCCGGCGTCCGCTCATCGCCAGGGCCGGAGCGCGCACACGCTCGACCATGGCGCTCGCTCTGGGCGCGGCCGAGGCCCAGGGGACCCGCCGAGCGGTCGCCGGCGCGCTCAAGCGGGCCCTGACCGCTCGTCCGCCCCTTCAAGGTAGTCGCGAGGTCCTGACCCCCGTCCTGCGGGACCCGCCCAGTGCGGTCGCTGCCCTGGCCGGCGTCGGCACCGTCCTCGTGCGGCCCGGCGCCGTCACGGCTCTGGCGGGCGGCGCCGTCGACGCCTACGCCATCACGCCGCGCACCATCGCCCGGCTGGCCTGAGCACCGGCACCCGCTCCAAGCCGAGCCCCGCATCCCGTCATCGATCACGATCCGAAATAGCAGGACACCCACGTAGACCGCGTCGACCGCGTCCGTCACGAGGCCGCCATGACAGCGCCCGCGAAGGCCCACGGCAACGTGCGACGGACCACCAGTACCGCTAGTACCGCCGCCACCGGCGCCCAAGAGCACCACACACAAGCATGCCTTTCCGGGACGATTCGCTCTGCCACGGCAACCTTGGAAACTGGACGGCCCTCCGCCCGGTCGCAACCCGGACCGAGGCCCACGAACCCCTGGTCCCCTGCCTGGCTGAATCAGTCATCGCCACTACGAACCGGTCGAAGGCCGCTCGGAGAATCAGACCCGGATCCCCGCCGACTGCCTCTCGAAGTCCGTGACACGCTCACAGCACTGAGCAGCCGGACGCTGAACCTATGGACTGAGATCGTCGGACACGCACATCCACGAGGCGATGCGCGAAGTGAAGAACGCCGAGCAGGACGATCAGCTCAGGCCCGAGGTGTCAGTCGCGCACACGCGCAGGCGATGGCCATCAGGATCGACGGCAACGAAGGTGTAGCCGAAATCGAGCTCGGTCGGCTCCAGCATCATGGGCACGCCCAGCTCCCGCCACCGGGCATAGATGCGGTCGACATCATCGCGACCGACATCGCTCAGCGACAGCTCGCTGCCACCCACGTGAGGCTCGGCCGCAGGCTCAATCGCCGCCGCCTCCTGCAGACAGAGGGTCACGGCCCGCGACAAGGCGAAGACGGCGAACCCCTCAAAGGTCTCCTGCGGCCCGCGTCCGAGGATCCTGGAGTAGAAGGCGGTGCTGAGTTCGACGTCGGCGACGTAGAGGATGATGCTGTTCGGGCAGAAGTCCGGCATAGCCAGTCCTTATCTCACGACGGCCGGGGCGGCGCCCCGAAGAACAAAGCCGACGCTAACAGCGGTCGGCGACACCGTGCGGGGCACGCAGACGCTCGGCCCGGGCGACGCTCACGCCTCGACCACGCGGGAGCTGCTCGCGGGCCTGCCGGTGGTCATGGTCGCCCTGCGCCGAGAGACTCGGACCGAGCCGGCCGCCGAGCCCGCGTACATGAACCCCTTCGGCCCGGCCTGGCACTTCCTCGTCGCGGGGTTCGGCATGCTCACCGCACTGGGGATCATCAGAGTCGTCACCGGCTTCCTCGTACACGACCTCCTCGCTCTGGACGCGGACATGACGGCCTCGTCACCGGCGGGGCGCTGCTGGCGGCCGGCATCGGGCTGGTGCTCGCCCAGAGCGTCATCGTGCCGCGCTCGAGGTGGGCACCCCCCACCCTGCTGCGCGTCGGCACCTGCCTGGGGGCCATGGGCTTCGCCCTGCTCGCGGTTGACGGCGGACTCGTGCTCATCGTCATCTCGGTGACGATGATCGGCATGGGCATCGGCATCGCCACGCCCGGCTACACGGCGGGTCCCACGCTGCTCATGAGCCGTACGGCGCCGACGGCGGCCAGGGCGGGGAGACGGCGGCCAGGGCGGGGATGAGGCTGGGCGGGTCCCGGTGAATCGGAGCGAGGACCTCGCGGCTCCCCCGCAGGGTCCGCGATCAGGCCGGCGCGACCACCCCCAGCCCACGGCGACGCGCGGCGATCCGCATCTCACGGTCGTACGTGAGAAGGGCATCGGAGCGGATGTCCAGGGCGACCGTCAAATGAATGGCGTCTGCGGAGCGCAGCCCCGCCGAGTCTCCGGCGGCATTCAGCAGATGCTCCCTGGAGACGTCCACGAGCTCGACCCCCGACAGCAGCGTCGCGACCGCCTCCTCGTCCAGTTCGCGACGGCGCCTGGCGGCGCAGTGGAGTTCCGTGGAGAGAAGAAAGGACGAGCACAGGGCGATATCGCCCGCACTGTCAGGACTGTGCGACACGGTTTGATTGAGCCATTGTGCCAACGGCTCCGACTCATCCTCCTCGATGAGGAGCTTGAGCGCCGCGGACGTATCCAGGTAGTAGATCGTCACCGTTCGCCGCGCAGATCATCCAGCGCATCCCGAGATGCGATGCCGGTTGCGCGCTTCAACCGGGCGAAGTCCACACGGGCCCTCGGAGTGACGGCCCCGCGCCGCCTGAGAAGAGCAAGACGCTCGCCGCCCATGGGAGAGAGCAAAGCCACCGGCTCCCCGTTGTTGGTGACTTCGAAGGTCTCCCCTGCTTGAACACGACGAAGGATCGACGCACTGCTATTGCGCAACTCGCGATGCGTAATCGTGGTCGACACGGCCATCACCTCGTCGCAACCGTAGCACACGAGTCCTCGGAGTGACGCTCCCGCGCCGCACCACTTCGAAGCGATCGACTCCAGCCTCGGCCTGCTCGAACTGCAGGGTCACCGCGGGCAGAGGCGTCCGTCGGGCCCGAACGCGCACCGAGGCGGCCTCGGCGTGGCGGGCCCTGAGGGCCGCGGAGGCTCCGGGAAGGACTGGAGAGCGCGGAACCGCGAGCGCCGTTCAGCTCTGGCGGACGGCGCCGTCGACGCCTACGCGATCACGCCGCGCTCCATCGCCCGGCTGTCCTGAGCGCGGCCTCCGCTCCCGGCCGGGCCCCGCTCCGGCGGCGGCGCGGTAGCCTGTCGTCATGCCGGTCCCGATCCGAATGACGAAGATCCACCACGCCTGCCTGACGATCGACGACGGGAGCACGAGGATCCTGCTCGATCCCGGGAAGTTCGGGCCCCGCCCGGGCCTGGACGGAGTCGACGCCGTGCTCATCACCCACCGGCACGTCGACCACCTCGACCCGGACCTCGTCGCGGAGGCGCTGCGTCGCGGAATCCCCGTCTGGGCGCCGGGGGACGCGCTCGGGGACATCGGCGTTCCCGACGGGATCGAGGACGGCGGCCTGCACGAGGCGGTTCCGGGCACGACGCTGCGCATCGGCTCCCTGCCCGTCCAGGTGGCCGGCGAGCGTCACGCCGAGCTGCACCCGGCTCTCCCGGGTCCGGAGAATCGCGCCTACCTGATCGACCAGCGGCTGTTCGTCACCGGCGATGAGCACCCGGTCCCGCCGGGCCGTCTCACCACCCTGGTCACGCCCGCTGACGCGCCCTGGCTGCGCGCCACCGACCTGATCCGCTACGTGCGCGACGTGCGCCCCGAGCTCGTCGTCGGTGTCCACGACGGCCTGCTCAACGCGGACGGGCTCTCGGTCGCCCGCCACGTGATCGACGCGCTGCGGAACGAGGGCGCGACCGGGGCCACCATGCTCGCCGACGGCGAGTCGATCGACATCCCCCGGGGCTGAGAACCATCGCGCGTCGGGGCCGTTCAGGGGCGGGAGGCAACGGCGCAGCCCGCGGTAGAGGGGCCTCGGGCCGGGGGTCATGTCCACCGGATCGCAGTCCGGCTCCTCGAGCCGATCGCTCTTCTCCCACCAGGTGGGGAAGTCGTCGTCGGTCACGACGTGCCTCGCCGATGAGGATCTCCTGGGGTGGAGCCGCGCGATGCAGGCTGATCCGCCGCCGACGTGGGCGCCCCGGGCGCCATCGCGTCCCGGTGGCCCTAGACTGGCGCCGCCCAGTCCTCGACCCGCAGGAGCCGCACCCATGGACCTCTCCCCCGCAGCGTCCCTGCGCTCGCGCATCACCGTGGCTCTGGGCCGCACGGCCCGTCTGGTCTCCCGTCTGCGCGGCGGCGGCTCGGGCGGGACCGCGCTGCCGGGCCTGGTCGTCGAGAAGACCGATCCCGGCTTTCTGGCCCGCACCCTGGGCCAGCTGCCCATGGGCGTGATCGTCGTCTCGGGCACCAACGGCAAGACGACGACGACCAAGATGGTCGTTCAGCTCCTGCGCGAGCAGGGTCTAACGGTGCTGACCAACCGCTCCGGGTCGAACTTCGTGCGCGGGGTGCTCGCCTCCCTGCTCACCGAGGTGGACGCGGGCGGCCGTGTGCATCACGACGTCGCCGTCCTGGAGCTGGACGAGGCCCACGCGGTGCGCTTCGTCCGACTCGTCAAACCCCGCCACGCCCTGTTGCTCAACGTCATGCGCGACCAGCTCGACCGCTTCGGCGAGATCGACTACACCGCCTCCCTGCTGCACAAGGTCGCCCTGGCCACGACCGGCTCCGTCGTCGTCAACGCCGACGACCCGCGCCTGGGCGCCGCCTCCTTCATCGGCGATCTGAGGGCCCGCGTCGCCGCCTTCGGCGCCGGCGAGGCCCTGCGCGCTCTGTTCGTCTCCGACGACGACCTGCGCACCGGGGCCCGGGCCCAGGAGCCGCGGGCGAGCGGAGCGGCCAAGGAGGCCGGCGAGGAGGGCGCCCCCGTCCCGCAGGCCCCGGCGGCCCTCGCCCCGCGTGTGAGCCTGGAATCCCTGCGTGGCCGGGACGCCGTCGTGCGCGTGGACGGAACCGACCACGACGTGACCTTCACCATCCCCGGCATCCACAACCAGCTCAACGCCTGCGCGGCCCTGGCCGTCGCCCTGGAGGCGCTGGGCGACAGAGCGGACCTGCCGGGGCTGCTGACGACCCTCGCCCGCGTCCAGGCGGCCTTCGGGCGCGGTGAGGTCCTCGCCCTGGACGGCCGCGACGTGCAGCTCTCGCTCGTGAAGAACCCCGCGGGCTTCCGCATGGGACTGCTCACCGCCGCCGAGGCCGTGCGCTCCGGCGGCCCCGAGTCGGTCATGATCGCCATCAACGACGAGTACGCCGACGGCCGCGACATGTCCTGGCTGTGGGACGTCGAGTTCGCGGGCCTGCGCGCCGAGGGGGTCGCCGTGGTCACCGGGGTGCGCGCCTGGGACATGGCGCTGCGGCTGCGATACGACGAGGTGCCCGTGGGAACGGTCGAGCCCGACCTGACCAGGGCCGTGGCGCTCCTGCGCGAGGCCGCCGGGAAGGCCGATGACGGGGCGGGCCGCCCCATGCGCATCTTCACCACCTACACCGCCATGCTCGCCCTGCGCGCCCACCTGGCCGAGCTCACCGACGTCGAGGAGGCCCTGACATGAGCGAGCCGACCTACCCGCACACCACCGAGGGCGCCGCCCGCGGGCGCCTGCGCCTGCTGCAGCTCTACCCGCGAGACATGAACATCTACGGCGACTGGGGCAACGCCCTGGTCCTGGCGCGCCGCGCGCAGTGGGCGGGCTACGACGTCGACCTGCTGTCCTACGACCCCGGCGACGAGCTCCCGGAGGACGTCGACCTCCTCGTGGGCGGCGGCGGCCAGGACTCCGGACAGGAGCGCATCAAGGAGGACCTGACCGCCCGCGGCCCGCAGCTGCGCGCGTGGGCCCGCGACGGCATGCCCATGCTCGTCATCTGCGGGCTCTACCAGCTCTTCGGGCGCCACTTCGTCACCGGCACCGGCGGGCAGATCCCCGGCATCTCGATCTTCGACGCCGAGACCGTGGCCGGCAGCGGGCGCTTGATCGGGAACATCACCCTGGAGTCGAAGGATTTCGGCAGGATCGTGGGCTACGAGAACCACTCGGGGCTGACCACTCTCGGTCCCGAAGCGCGCCCCTTCGGGCGGGTGACCATGGGCGACGGCAATAACGGCAGGGACCGCACCGAGGGCGCGCGCGTCCACAACATCATCGGCACCTACCTGCACGGCTCCCTGCTGCCCAAGAACCCGGCCGTGGCCGACTGGCTCCTGGCCCGCGCCGTCGAGCGCGCCGGCGGGACGTGGGAGGCAGACGGGGTGGACGAGCGGGCCGACGTCTGGGCCGAGAGGGCTCGTAGGGTCGCCGCGAGCCGGCCGCGCTGAGATCGCCTCGGCTCAGCGGTGCCGTGCCCGGCGAGCTTCCGGTTCCGCGCACTCATTCGTGGTAGCTTCCGGTTCTGCCCACTCGTTCGAGGCTCGTGGAGGCCGTCCATGTCCGAATCCATCGCACACCAACCGCACGCAGAGGTGCTCGCCGGCCCGGACGCCGAGCAGGAGCTCAGCGGGATGGGACTGGCAGTCGCTCCCTTGTCCCGCGCGTGCGTCGAAGGGCTGCGGACCGCCGTCAATCAGCACTCGTCCTTCGAACCGAACATCGCCCTGGGGTTCTCCATCTGGGCGAAGATCGTGGGCTCGCTGCGCACCCTGCTCGACGAACGGGGGTGGCGATCCCCCGACACCGTCAACGCCCCGCGGTCAGTCAACCCGGACGGCACGATGGCCATCGCGGCGATCGGTGGCGACGAGAACACCGCATGCGCGAGTTCCGATCCGAGCAATGCCCGCGCTCGTCGGAAGGGGTCGACGTTCGACGCCGAGGTCAAGAACAATGGGGAGGGCAGCAGCGCTCCCGGATTCACCCAGCCCTGCCTCGACCTCGCCCTAGGCGACCTGGGCGACGACGGCACTCGATTCAACGGCTTGCGCACGTGGATGCTGCTCTACTTCTGGGACCGCAGGGCCGATGAACTGCGTCTTGAGCTGTCGCTGCCGATCGCCTGCGAGGACGGTGTCGTCACCCGGTGGAAGACCCGCATCATTCTGCCCGCGCAAGACCTGTCGAGCCACGATGATCTGCGCAGCAACGACGACGTGCCGTCGCCACCCGCGCAGGACGTGGACTTCGAGATCACCGCCATCTCATGACCCTGGAGCCCTCGCGAATCATCCTGGCGAGACAACGAGCGGGCCTGCCCAAGACCGCTCTGGCCCGAGCGGCGGGGGTCGCTCCGCGTACGGTGACGACCTGGGAGTCCAGAGGGGCCCCCTCATCACGGTTGAGCGACATCGCCGGCGCGACAGGAATGCCGGCCGAGTTCTTCTCCGGTGGAGCGATCGACCTGCTCGAGGAGGATCGAATCTTCTTCCGGGCACGACGACGCTCGCCCTCCGCCCTCCTGCACCGATCAGCGGCCTTCGGATCTCTTGGCATCGGGTTCTACGACTCCATTCGCCGGCGCTTCAGAACTCCTGCGCTCAGCATGCCCGAGGCGGAGCCGGGCGACTCTCCCCGACAGGCCACGCGGGCCCTGCGCCTGGCCTGGAGAATGGGGATGGGACCCGCTCCCAACCTGGTCCAGCTGGCCGAGGCCCACGGTATCCGGGTCCTCGGCATCCCGCTGGCGGACGCCGCGGTCGATGCCTTCAGCTTCTGGGCGCCCGACGGACGCCCTTTCGTCTTCCTGTCCCGGATCAAGACGGCGGAGCGCTCGCGCTTCGACCTGGCTCACGAGATCGGTCACCTGGTGCTCCACTGCGACGTCACTGGAACCGGGGAGACCACCGACCGGGAGATCGAGCGCGAGGCCGATGTCTTCGCCGCCGAGCTCCTCCTGCCCACCGAGGCCCTGCGCGCCCGCGTCCGCGGCGCGCCCTCCATCGAGGACCTCATGAGGATCAAGAGCGCCTACGGGGCCTCGGCCATGGCGGCCGCGCGCTCGATCCGCGACGCCGGCCTCCTGTCGGAGTGGGGCCATCGCCAGCTGGTGGCGACGCTCACGTCACGAGGATTCCACACGGGCGAGCCGGGGAGCGCTCTGCCCTATGAGAAGTCGCGGGTCTTCAGCACGGTGCTGGAGCGCCTGAGGGCCGAGGGGGTCGCGGTGGCCGACTGGGCGAAAGGCATCGGTCTGCGGCCCGACGACGTCGCGGACTTCATGTTCGGGCAGGCTCTGCGCGCAGCGCCCGACGCCGACGCCGCCTCCCCGCAGGATGTCTCCGGCGGTGGCGCTTTTCCACCGGCCCGGCCGAGCCTCCGGGTTGTGACATAGGCGGGCGCCGGCCCGCGTGCTCGCCATTCCGTACTCACCCCGGTCCTCCCGGAGGACCCGGCAACATGCCGGGACCATCCCCCGTCGAGGCCTCTCTCCTCTAGGCTCGACGCATGGCGACTCCCGAATTCCGGAGTGGGGGCGGGTGGTGACCGCCCAGTGGCCCCACTGGGCGGTGGCGACCACGGGCGGCGACGGGAGCCCTCCCAGGGGCCCTGGCCAGAGGATGGGCTCGGCCCTTTGTGCGGCTGTTCAATCCGTCCACCGTCGTCGCGATCCTCGTGCTCTTCGCCTACGCCCTCCCGTGCATGGCCACGGCCGCAGCGATGCACTGCGACACCGCCACCCGGAAATAGCCGGCCATCGCCTGCACCTGCATGCTCGTCACCACCTGGGTCACGGCGGCGCCCCACGCGCTCATCACCGTGTTCATATGATTGTGACGATGACCGGACACGCGACAGGACGTTCAGGGGAGGTGGGGCAGCCGTGCCCGTCGTTCCCACGCACCCGGTGACCACGCCGGACCCCGACGTGCTGCGGTGGGTCGTCCCCGACGGCCTGCTGCCCTTCACCGGGGAGGTGGCCCGCGCACCGGCTCTGCTTCAGGCCCTCATCGACGACGGCACCCTGAGCTCCGTGCGGGTCGACGGCGGCGCGGTGCTCACTCTTCTGGGGCCCGGCCGCAGCTGGCGCCAGGAGGGGGCCCGGGTGCGCAGTGCGCTGGTGGACGCCCTGGGCGCCCCGGGCTCCTGGGAGGGCGGCCAGGCGGCCCACGCCTCCGGGCCCGACGACGCCCTGGAGTCCGCCGCCCGGCAGATCGCGAGCGGCTCACTGGGATCCTTCGTCAACAGCCACGGCGGCTCGCTGATGGTGCGCTCGGTGCGCGACGGCGTCGTCGAGATCTCCATGGAGGGCGCCTGCGACGACTGCCCGGCCGCCGAGATCACGATGCACGCGCGCTTCGAGCACCTGCTGCGGCGCCGCTGCCCCTGGCTGGTCGAGGTCCGCCGGGTCGAGGGGTAGGGGGCATCGGCCTCGTCGCCGCGCCGGGCCCGCCCCTCCTTCGCCGAGCCGCCTGTCCATCGCCGAGCCGGGCGGAGGTCGCGCAGCCCCACCGTTGTCTGCTGGGCTTCGCGACGTTCACCGGGTTCAAGGCTGTGGGGCTCGCTGTGCGCCGTGGTCAGGGCAGGGGCGACCAGAGCGACGGCGAGCGACGCAAGATCGACCTGAGCCGTGTCAGAGAGACCACGATCGCCTGACGATAGAGAAGCCTCACCTTAAACTGCTGTGGACGATGCGCATCGTCCGCATCGAGACCGAGGACAGAACAGGACTCTGAGGAACTCCGACGATATCCGAGGACATCATGGCGACAGCAGTCTCACAGCACAGCACATCGACCTCCACCGGCACCGCGAGCAGCCCGCCTCCGGCGGAAAGATTCCTCTCCGACCTGCGCGTGGGCACCACGAGTCGCGTGGTCGGCCTTGTGAAGGACACGGCCAGCGGCCCCATCATCAGGCGGCTGAGCAACCTGGGCTTCGTCCCCGGCAGGGTCGTCACCCCGTTGCGCCGCGCCCCACTGGGCGACCCGGTCGTCTACCGTGTGGCCGACTACGAGCTGTGCCTGCGCCACCACGAGGCCCGCATCGTCCGGGTCGAGACCATCACCAAGGCCGACAAGGACGTCGAGGCCGCGGCGGAGTCCGCCCCCGCGGCCGAGGCGGAGACGGGAAAGACGGTGCCCTCCACCGAGCCGGTCGCCGGAATCCTGGGAGAGGAGCAGCGCCTATGAGCGACCACTGCGCCGCCCATGAGGTCCCCGGCGCCCCGGACTGCCACTGCGGTTCCTCCAACTCCAAGACGCTGGTGGCCGGGGCCCGACGCATCGCCCTGGCGGGTGCCCCCAACGCCGGCAAGACCTCGATCTACAACGCCCTGACGGGCCTGCGCGCCAAGACCGGCAACTATCCCGGCGTCACCGTCGCCCGGTCACTGGGGACCTGCCGGATCAGCGGGACCGACCTGACGATCGAGGACCTGCCGGGCGCCTACTCCCTGGACCCGATCAGTCCCGACGAGCAGGTGGTGCGTGACGTCCTCACCGACGCCTCGCAGGCCGTCTCCGTCCCCGACGCCCTAGTGGTCGTCGTCGATGCCACGACGCTGCGGCGGGGGTTGAACTTCGTGGCCGAGGCCCTCGCCCTGGACCTGCCCACCTGCCTGGTGGTCACCATGACCGATGAACTCAGCCGCCGCACCGGGAGACTCGACGTCGAGGCCCTGGGCCGGGCCCTGGGGATTCCGGCCGTACGAGTGGTCGGCAACCGGGGCATCGGCATGCCCGATCTGCGCAGGCGTCTCACCGAGGTCGCCGACTGGCAGCGCCCGCCGCTGCCGCCGCCCACCGACCCCGGTGAGGTCGCCTCCTGGGCCGACTCGATCCTGACCGCCGCCGACTACGAGGCGCCCCAGCAGGACCGCGCCACGGCCGCCGTCGACCGGGTACTGCTCCACCCGGTCCTGGGGTCCCTGGTGTTCTTCGCCATCATGTACGTCTTCTTCCAGGCCATCTTCTCCTGGGCCGAGCCCTTCAAAGGGGCCATCGAGGACGGCTTCGGAGCGCTGGGGACCGTGGTGCACGGCTGGCTCGACGACTCCCACCCCCTGCTGGCCGGGCTCCTGGGCGACGGCCTCATCGGGGGCGTGGGCTCGGTGCTCACCTTCATCCCCCAGATCATCACCATGTTCCTCATCATCGCCGTCCTGGAGGGCGTGGGGTACATGTCGCGAGCGGCCTTCCTCATGGACAAGATCATGAGCCGGGCCGGGCTGGAGGGGCGGGCCTTCGTGGCGCTACTGTCCTCGTTGGCCTGCGCGATCCCCGGGATCATGGCCACCCGCACGCTTCCCAGTGCCAAGGACCGGGTGGCCACGATGCTGGCCGCCCCGCTCATGACCTGCTCGGCGCGCCTGCCCGTCTACGTCCTGCTCACCTCCATCATGGTGCCCGGCGACGCCAGGATCGGGCCCCTGGGAGCGCGCGGCACCGTCATGTTCGCGCTCTACCTGCTGGGCGCGGTCTCCGCGATGGCGGCCGCCTGGGTGGTCAAGCGCCTCACCGACCGCGGCGGGGTGCTCCTGCCCTTCTACATGGAGATGCCGCCCTACCGGCTGCCGCGGCCACGCGCCGTCGCGCTCATGGTGTGGGACGCCTGCAAGGGCTTCGTGAAGAAAGCCGGCACGATCATCACCCTGACCACCATCATCCTGTGGGTGCTGCTCAACGTCCCCATGCGCTCCGAGGAGCAGTTCAGCGCCCACTGCGCCGCCAACGCCGAGTGCGCATCCGTAGCAGCAGCGGTGGAGGAGCCGTCGTCGTCCACCGTCAAGGGCGACGACGACGAGACCGTCACCGACCCCGAGGAGCTGGACAAGCTGCTGGAGGCCCAGAAGACCTCCTACACGATGGACAACTCCTGGGCCGCCAAGGGAGGCAAAGCGGTCCAGCCGGTCCTCGAGCCACTCGGCTTCGACTGGCGCATCAACGTCGCGGTGCTCTCCTCACTGGCCGCACGCGAGACCTTCGTGGCCACGCTCGGCCAGATCGCAGCCGCCGAGGACCCCGAGGAACCCAGCGCCCACCTGGCCACCATGACCTACCAGCAGGACACGCTGACCAACAAGGCCGGCGACAAGCTGTTCAACCCCGCCACGATCGCGGCAATCCTCGTGTTCTTCGTCTACGCCCTCCAGTGCATGGCCACGGCCGGCGCGATGCGCCGCGAGACCGGCACCTGGAAATGGCCGGCCATCGCCTATACCTACATGCTCGTCACCGCCTGGGTGATGGCCACACTCACGCGGTTCATCGTCGCCATGCTCGTGTAGGCGGGCGAGGACGGCGAAGCCGACCGTCTAGGCTCGACGCATGGCGACTCCCGAGTTCATCGTGTCCCTGCGGCAGAAGATCGGCCACGAGCAGCTGTGGCTTCCCGGCGTGAGCATCATCGTCGTCGACGACGCCGGCCGTCTCCTGCTGGGGCGGCGGGCTGACAACGGGCAGTGGGCCGTGGTCTCCGGCATCCCCGAGCCCGGCGAGCAGCCCGCGACGGCGATCCGGCGCGAGTGCCTGGAGGAGACCGGCGTAGACGTCGAGATCCTGGCCCTCATCGGTGTGGAGGCCGGTCAACCGATCTCCTTCCCCAACGGCGACAACTGCGTCTTCATGGACATCAACTTCGTGGGACGCCCCCGCCCGGGCACGACGGCGCGCGCCCACGTGGCCGACGACGAGTCCACGCACGTGGGCTGGTTCCGCCCCGACTCGCTCCCCGAGCCCCTGTCGGACTCCAGCGCCGCCCGAATCAGAGCGGGCCTGTCCTGGCTGGCCGACCCGGTACCGGGAGCCCGCTTCCGCCCCGCGTTCTGACAGCGCCCTCCTTCCTCCGGCCAGGGCCATTCCAAGCGTGCGGGAGCCGGTACCCTGTCCCCGCACGCGCAGACGGCACCCACCGGCGGAAAAATATCCCCCGGCCGCGACGGAGGTAAGGCGGTGGTCAAGCCTCGGGCACCTCGATGCCGACGCGCCGGAGGCCCTCGGCCTGCTCGCTGCCGGGGTCCAGGGGCCTGGCGGCGGTGAGGACGACGCGCACACCCTCGGGGGTGGCGACCTCGACCTCCCGTGAGTTCCACGGGGTGATGCGCGGGCCGGTGACGCTGCCCGGTCGGAGCCGCTCGCAGGCCTTGGCGATCTCGTCGATCTGGGACAGGACGCAGGCGAAGCTGACGCTCATCGCGGGGCCGGTGGCCGGGGTGGGCTCCTGCGGGGCCGGAACCAGGAGGACGTCCTGGAAGGCCCAGCGGCGCAGGTGCACCAGTCGGCCGGGAATGCTGAACAGGGTGAAGAAGCCCAGTGCCTCCGTCCAGAAGTCGACCGAGGCGTCCAGGTCCAACGTCGGGACGGTGATGAACATCGGCATACCGTAAATGCCGTGGAAGGGCTCCGGCGGCCGGGCGTCCTCAGCAGGGACAGGGACGGGGCTCATCTCGAAGGCGTTGAAAGTGCTCATGCGCGCAGCCTCATCCCTCACGCCACGTAAGGTTCAAGACAGATCCGAGTTGCGGTTCCATCTACTCACCACCGCTGCCGACGGCCCCGCAGCGGGGCGACATCATAACGGCATCATCGCGGAGGCGACGAGGTTGCTGTGCGGCAGCGGCTCGTCGCGGCCGAGCGCCCGACACCAGTCATCGGTGGTGGCCACCGCCGCCCAGTTGGAGTGCAGCAGCGCCATCATGGTGGCGTGCACCGTGCGAGCATTCGCCCTTCCGGCGCAGTTGCGCAGGTTGATGGCGCCGACGGCGTCGGAGAGCACCTCCGTCGTCAGGCCGATCGTCTCGCCCCAGGCCGCTGAGGCCAGGATGCAGTTGTTCGCCATGAACCCGACGAGCGTCACGGTGTCAACGTCCTGCTCGTGCAGCCACGCGGCGAGGTCTGTTCCCGCATAGATCGACCCGCGGCGCTTGACGACGCGCTTCCACTGGGCAGTCCGTCGGCGCTCGATACACGGGCAGAGCTCGAAGCCCTTCCCGCCGGGGTTGAAGATCGTGCCGCCGGGCGGGCCGGCGTGCTGCACGCAGGCCACCGGGAGGCCGGCGTTCTCGGCGACGTCAAGTGCCCGCTCGATCCGCTCCAGGCAGTCGCTCAGGCTCGGGTGGCGGATGCGCAGCGGCAGGTGGGCGTACTCGTTCTGCACGTCGACCAGGACGAGGGCCCGGTGAGGGGCGGTTCGGACCAGTTCATCGAGATCAGTCACGGTGTCTCCAAAGGTGTGCGCCTTGGCGCAGTGGTTGCGTGGTGACCCCCAGGATGTGCGGTCGGACCGACACCCACCAGTGGCACATATGCTATTCACCGATGGTTTCACGCCAATCCGCTCAGGCGTGCCGATGCGGCGCAGGGCAGGACTCACTCAGGGAGGTCTCATGCACATCGCCGTCTACGCCTTCGACGGCGTCGCCACCTTCCACCTGTCGATCCCCCAGATGGTCTTCGGGACCGTGAGACAGCTGGGGCTGGCGGACTGGCGGGTCTCGTTGTTCACCACCACCTCCGGGGCGGCCGCGCCCACGGAGGACGTCACAGGTCCCGAGGCCGCCGTGAGCGCCGAGACTCCCACACCGCCAATGCACCGGGAGGATCCGGCATCCTTGCCCTCCTCGCTGCCCACCCTCTCCGTCCGCACCTCGGAGGGCTACGTCCTCAGCGGCCTGGGCGGTCCGGAGCTGGCGGGGAAGGCCGACGTCGTCGTGGTACCGGCGTGGTTCGCCGACGGGCGCGCCGCGGGAAGGGAGCTGTGCTCACTGCTGAAGGCGGCGCACGCCCGGGGCGCGAACATCGTCGGCCTGTGTCTGGGGGCGATCCCGCTGGCTGAGGCCGGCCTCATCGGTGAGCGCCGGGCGGTGACGCACTGGCGGGCCTTCGAGCCGCTGGCGCGCGAGCACCCGGAGATCGCGCTGGACGAGTCGGTCCTGTATGTCGACCACGGTGACGTCCTGACCTCGGCTGGTGCGGCGTCGGGCCTGGACGCGTGCCTCCACCTGGTGCGCGCGCAGCTGGGGGCACGGGCCGCCAATGAGGTCGCACGCCAGCTCGTCATCGCGCCGCATCGCGAGGGCGGGCAGGCCCAGTACATCGAGCGGCCGGTGCCGCAGTACACCGACGACGACCCGATAGGCCGCACGGTGGCCTGGGCACTGGAGCACCTGAGCGAGCCGTTGCCGGTGGAGCGGCTGGCGAGGACGGCGCAGATGAGCACTCGCTCCTTCATCCGAACCTTCCGTGAGACGACCGGGACCGCGCCAGCGGCCTGGGTGCGCGTCCAGCGGGTGCGCGAGGCACAGCGGCTCCTGGAGAGCACGGATCTGACGGTGGAGCAGGTGGCTTCGGTCTGCGGCTTCGGTAGCGCGGTCACTATGCGACAGGCTTTCGCCCGAACGCTCGGCACGACGCCGTCGGCCTACCGACGCCGGTTCCGCACCGCTTCTCCCGACCCTGCCGGTGATAGGGACGTCACTGCGCAGGCGGCTCGACGACGAGCGGAGCCTCGTCCGGCGCTCGTACCTCGGCCCGGGGCGTCGGCTCCAGGCTGAGACTCACGTGCAACCACTGCCCCTGCTCGTCCCCGTAGTAGACGCTGGGCACGCCACCCACGGTCATGAGCAGAACGACGGCGAGCGCAGCCTTCGCAGCACCCACCTTGCTGGCGATACGGGTGACGTCGTGGTTGCCGACGAAGGTGGCCGGGATGAAGCTCTCCAGCAGCTCGTTGTGGCGCCCCAGGCACCAGTCGAGCTCATAGAAGTTGACGTCGGCCAGCGAGCTCCAGATCGCCTTCCACAGCTCGTACTGGGCGACAGTGTCCACGGTGGAGGCCTCCACGAAACCGGTGTAGTCGCCGTGGATGACCTCGCCCATGAACCAGGCGTCGGGGTGGCGCTCTCGTACGGCGGGCAGGACACTGGCCCAGAAGGCGGGGTCGATGCCGTAGGCGGCGTCCAGGCGCCAGGCGCTCGCGCCACGATCGAGCCAGTGGGTGAGAACCCGCACGGCGAGGTCGCGCACCTCGGCGGAGTCGTGGTTGAGAGCGGCCAACGACTCGCGCCCCTCGAAGGTGGCGTAGCCGGGACCGCCCTCCCCGCCGGCCGCGTCATCGAAGCGGAAGCGGTCGCGCCCCTCTCCCCCGGATCGCGCGGCCCGCCTCTGACCGGTCACCCGGCGCGCTCACCCATGCTCCGAGGCGGAACCGGACCAGGCTCGGCGGAAAAGGGGCTACAGGAGACGAGCGGTCTCAGACCTCCTCGTACTGGGTGATGACGGGAGCCTCGTCGGAGAGCTCGACCAGCCGGGGGATGAGGGTGGTGAAGTGCTCGGAGGCGTTGTGGGCATCGATGGCGGCGGCGTCGGCCCAGCCCTCAACGAAAGCGAAAGCACCGGCGTCCTCGCGGGAGACGACGAACTGGTAGGAGACGTTGCCGACCTCGGCGAGGCTGCCGGCGACCAGGCGGCGACCGAGCTCGACGAAGCGCTCACGATTGGCCTCGGGAACTGCGAAAGTGGCAATGATGGTGATCATGGAACTCCTCGATCCGGTCCGTCGGCGGCCCTCCGACCGTCATGACGCGACCCCATGCTATTGAGGATCGACTCAGTCCCGTGGCTGGCGCTCCGCCCACTCGCGCGGGCTGACCCGGCACCCCGTGTAGAAGGGGGTGTCGATGCGCACGTGGAGGCGGGCCTCCGTGTAGCGCTGATGGTGGATGACGCCCTCGAGCCGGTCGAGGGCGTCGGCCTCGAAGGCGAGGACCCACTCGTAGTCGCTCATGCCGAAGGTCGAGAGGGTGGAGCCCTTGACGTCCGGGTACGCGGAGAAGCCGTTGCGACCGTGCGCGGCCATGATCCGCGAGCGCTCCTCGCCGGGGAGCAGGTACCAGTCGTAGCTGCGCACGAAGGGGTAGACCATGCACCAGTCCCGCGGGGCGACGCCGCCGAAGCAGGCGGGGATGTGGCGGCGGTTGAATTCAGCGGGCGTGTGCAGGCCCATGCAGGACCACACGGGCTCGACGTAGCGGCCCAGGGCGCTGGCGCGCAGCCGGTGGCTCGCGTCCTGAAGCTTCTCCGGGTCGTCGTCGAGCCACCAGATCATGAGGTCGGCGTCGCTTCGGAACCCGGCGACGTCGTACCAGCCGCGGGTGGTGACCTCGGACTGGTCGACGAAGTAGTTCGACTCGCCGACGAGCCGGCGGCGGGTGTCCTCGAGGGCGGGCAGCGACGACGTGAGTCGGTAGACGGCGTACAGGGCGTAGTGGAGACGGTCGTTGACCGCGTCCAGGTCGACGTCGGCGGCGTCGCGCGGGTCGTGGTGGGGGCGGCGCTCTTCCTCCTCGAAGCGGTGCAGGTGGGGGGCGCCCTCACCGGAGTCGACGGCGGGGTGGGTGTTCTCGTGGCTCGTCATCGTGGGTCTCCTTCCTCGGCGATAGGAGCAGTATGCGGCCTCCCGGGCGACAGCGGGACCGAGGTCGTCAAGTTCACCGCGTCGGTCTCGTCCGCCGGGACCACCGGGTTCTCCAGGTCGTCCGACGGGCCGCTCGCCCCGGGGCCGGTCGTGCGGAGCGCGCCGCATGCGCCGGGCCGGCCGGCGCGGCCTGCATGAGCGTCGTGGCCGCCGGAGCCGTCGCGGGCGCGGGGCGGTCGGGTCGCCGGAAGGCAGCAGTCGGGCGGGCAAACGGTGTGGAAGGGGCCGGTGCCGGTGGTCGACGTCGGACGGGCGCCCTCTCCGCGGGCCACGGCGGCGCGCTCCGCCAGGACATCCCCCAGGGAGGATACGAAAGCCGGGTGGGTACCGGCCGTCGCCGCCCGCACGTAGGGCATCCCCAGGCGCTCGGCGGTGTTCGCGGCCTCGATGTCGAGGTCGAAGACGACCTCCATGTGGTCGGCGACGAAGCCGACCGGCGCCACGACGACGCCGGCGGGCGCCGTCACCGGCATGCCGTCCGTGAGACGGCCGGCGGCGAGGGACTCCAGATGGTCGTTGATATCCGGCTCGAGCCAGCGGGACCGGGGCGGGCCGGAGCGCGAGCAGAACACGAGGTCGTGGTCGGGCGGCGCCTTCAGGCCGAGACGCTCGGCGAGGACGGGCAGCAGAACGTCGATGAAACGGCGATGCTGAGCCACGTAGGAGATCTCGGTCGACAGGTCGGCGGCCACACCGGGGTCGAGGGCGGCGGGACCGGGGTGGGAGGCGCTTCGGCCGTCGCGGGGGGCCGAGCCCCGCTCCATGGATTCGGGAATGGAGTGAGTGACGAGCGCGAGCCTGACGGCCCGCGGGTCGATGCCGCGCTCACGCAGCCGCTCGTACGCCTCGACGATGGCGTCGACGTTGGCCCGCAGCATGCCGTCGGTGTTGTAGAAGGGGCGGGTCTTGTCGACGGTGAGCCTCACGGGCGCCCCGCCCGCGCCGCCGACCCGGGCGGCGGCATCGGCCTCGGCGCCCCGCCCGGTGGTCCCGTCGGCTCCAGCGGCGAGCAGCTCCAGCGCGCCGGCCACGTCCTCGCGGTACTGGCGGCATCCCGAGTAAGAGCCGTATGCGGAGGTTGTGACCGCCAGGACGCGGCGCGCCCCGCCGTCGGCCAGGGCGCGCAGGGCCTCGGAGACGAAAGGGAACCAGTTGCGGTTGCCGACGACCACCGGTAGATGCGAACCCCGGGCGGCCAGCTCAGTGCGCAGGGCCTCCAGGAGTTCGGCGTTGCGGGCGTTGATCGGTGAGATTCCGCCGAAACGGCCATAGTGACCGGAGACCTGCAGGAGCCGCGAGTCGGGCACGCCCCGCCCAGCGGTGGCGTTGCGCATAAATGGCAGGACGTCGTCGGGGCCCTGCGGGCCGCCGTAGGACAGCAGGAGAACGGCGTCGTAGGGGGACAGGGGATCCAGGGGGTCGTTCATGCGCGTTCTCCTGTCAGAACGGGAAGCCCGAGCTGCTTGAGATCCTCCGACGTCGCGACCGGCTCGGGCCTGCGAGCGCCGGCCTCCACGACGGCGTGCGGGTCCGGCAGGCTCGGCAGGTCCGCCGGTCCGCCGCCGGACCGCTGATCCTGCGCCGCCCGGCCGCCCTCGCGGGCGGGGCAGACGGCGGGCGGCTCGGTGTCGCCGCGCAGCCCCGCGGCGACCTCGGGCCCGAGCACGAGGTCGAGCGCCTCCAGATACTCCTGCTCGCGGCCGGTCTCCCCGGCCCGTCGCACCGCGACGGTCGGGTGATGCAGAAGGCGGGCGGCCAGATGGTGCAGCGCCCGGGCGGCCTCCTCGGCGTCGACGGCGCCGTCCCTGGTGCGCATGCGCGCGACCTCCTCCTCGACGATCCCTTCCACTCCGCTGCGCAGCCTGCGTACAACGGGGTCCATGCGGCGTCCGGCCTGCGCCCGTTCGAAGGACGCGACCTCCTGGGCGACGATCCGGCGGGCGGCTCCGACCTGGGAGGCCTCGACGTCGGGCACGGCGCGCTGAACGGCGGGCAGGTCGATGAGCTCGACGCCCGGCAGGGAGCCGACCGCCCGCTCCACGTCACGACTCAGGGCGAGGTCGAGCACGACCAGTGGGCCGGCCTTCTCGCGCACGTGCGGCGGAGCGGGCCGGCGGCGGCGGACGACCGGGGCCAGCAGTTCCCGGGTCAGAACGGGGCCGCCCAGGCCCCGGCAGGTGATGATGAGGTCCGCCCGGGCCAGGCGGCCGGGCAGATCGGCCTCCTCGACGGCGCGCACGGCGTGCCCGGCGGCGAAGGGGCCGGCGCGCTCGGAGCGGGAGTAGACCCCGATGTCGCTCGCCCCGCGCTCGCGCAAGGCGGTGACGGCGGCACCGGCGTAGGCGCCCGTGCCCACGACCAGGACGCTCGCCCCGTCCAGGGGCGGCATGCGGGAGGCGGCCAGGTCCAGGGCGACGGACACGACGCTGCGACCGGTGCTCGCCAACGAGGTCCGCACGGCCACGCGGCGCGAGGCCGCCGAGGCGTGCTCGACGGCGCGGGTGATGGCGCCCGTGGCCGTGCCCTCGGCGGTGGCGCTGGTCAGGGCGCGACGCAGCTGCCCGGCGATCTCGCGCTCGCCGACGACCATGGACGTCAGCCCGGCCGCGGTGGCGAAGAGTTCGAGATGGGCGGCGTGCCCCGACCAGGCGCTCAGGGGCACGGGGCCGCCGGCACCGGCGCGCTCGGCGAGGAAGGCCGCGACGGCGTCGCGCAGCGCTTCGACCGGGCGCCCGTCGGGGGCGTCGAGCACGATCGCCACGCGGTTGCAAGTGCTCAGAATGAGGACGCCGTCGAGTCCCGGAACGGCACGGCGCAAGTCCGGCTCCGCATGCGCAGCGACGGTCCCGAGGCGAGCGACGGCCTCCAGACCCTGGGTGCGATGGTCGGCGGAGAGAAGATGAAGAGTCACAGCAGGAGTCAGTCAAGCACCCGGCGTCGCCCGAAGCCCAACCGGGCTCGCGTGACGAACACCGGCTATCGGGACGAGGCGTCTCAATTGTTTTCTGACATTCCGTCTTGTCATTCTGCGCGGCGCTATTGCCGGCATTAAGAACTCCAGCGCGGCCGGTGGAGGCGTGTCGGCCGAATGGCGTCGACTAGCATCCGAGAAGAATACGAAGCGTCACCTCTGGCCACATTCAGGATGTTTTCATGACAGATTCCGCACCAAATTCGGGGGAGTTCGCCGCCGACGTCGCGCCCGCCCTGCTGCGCGCGCTCACGGGAGCGCGACCCGAACGCACGCCCGTGTGGTTCATGCGGCAGGCGGGGCGGAGTCTGCCGGAGTACCGCGCGCTGCGCGACCGGGCGGGCCTGAGCATGCTCGACGTCTGCCTCGACCCCGCGCTCGCGGCCGAGATCACGCTCCAGCCCGTGCGCCGCCACGGGGTGGACGCCGCCGTCTTCTTCTCCGACATCATGGTGCCCCTGCGGCTGGCCGGCCTGGCGGTGCGGATCGAACCGGGCCTCGGCCCCGTCCTCGACGAGCCGGTGCGCACGCCGGCGGACGTCGCCCGGCTGACCGCCCGCCGCTACGGCGAGGGAGAGGCCGGCGGGGCCGGGGCGCGCGCCGTCGAGGCCGGCGTGCGCGCCGCCTGCGCCGAGCTGGGAACCCCCACGGCGCCCGGAGGGG
>NZ_GL985606.1:179846-183468 GCF_000220835.1 Actinomyces sp. oral taxon 448 str. F0400
GGCGAGCGCCCCCTCGCCGGCCTGGCCGCCTCCCGCGGGTCGGCGTCGTGGACCCCCCTCATCGGCTTCGGCGGGGCCCCCTTCACCCTGGCCGCCTACCTCGTCGAGGGCCGGGCGAGCCGCGACCACCTGGCCGCGCGCACACTCATGCACGCCGACCCGGGCGCCTGGGATGCGCTCATGACCTGGTGCGCCCGGCTGACGGGCGACTTCATCGCCGCCCAGGTGCGCGCCGGAGCCAGTGCCGCCCAGCTCTTCGACTCGTGGGCCGGGTCCCTCTCGCCGGCGGACTACCGGGCCCGCGTCGCCCCCTACTCGGCCCTGGCCCTTAGCATCGCCCGGCGGGCCGTCTCGCCGACCACCGGCGCCCCCGCCCCGCTCATCCACTTCGGCACGGGCACGGCCCGGCTCCTGGCCGACATGCGCGCGGCGGGGGCCGACGCCGTCGGCGTGGACGACCGCACGGACCTGGCCGAGGCCATCGCCGTGCTGGACGGCGCCGGGCCGGGGCCCTGCCCGGTGCAGGGCAATCTGGACCCGGCGCTCCTGGCCGCGCCGTGGGAGGTCCTGGCGCCGGCCGTCGACGCCTGCCTGGAGGCCGGGCGCGCCGCCCCGGCGCACGTGGTCAACCTCGGCCACGGGGTGCCGCCGACCACGGACCCGGATGTCCTCACCCGGCTGGTGGCCCGCGTGCACGGCTCGGCCGACTGGGAGGCCACCGCCCTGGCCGGGTGGGAGGCCGCCGCATGAGCCCCACGAGCCGTGACGCCGCTCCCCCCGCCCGGCCGGGAACGGCCGTGCCGCGCACCGGGATCGCCCGGCCCGGACGCCCGGACCGCCCCGCCGCCGGAGGACCGCCCGAGCACTGGGACGCCCTCGTCGTCGGAGGCGGTATCGCCGGCCTGACGGCCGCCTGGGAGCTGACCCGCGCGGGGCTGCGGCCGATGCTGGTCGAGGCCCGCGGATACACCGGCGGGCTCGTCGCCGCGGGCACGATCGGCGGGGTGCGCATGGACCTGGGGGCGGAGGGATTCGCCGTCCGCGGACGAGCGGTCACCTCGATGGTCGACGTGCTCGGCCTGCGGGTCGCCAGCCCGAAAGGGGGCGGAGCGCGCCTCTTCCTGCCGCCGCGCCTCGACGAGGCCCGAAGCACCGCCGCTCCCTCTCGCGGGTGGCGGCTGCACCGCTTCATCCGCGACGCCTTCCTCGGGATCCCCGCCCACCCGCTGGCCGACGACGTCGTCGCCGTCATCGGCAGGCGGGCCGCCGAACGGGCCGCGCGGGACGCGGACATGGCGGGTGAGGTCGGCACCCGCCCGGACGACCCGGCCGACCTGGCCTCCTTCGTGCGCACGCGCATGGGCGAGGGCGTGCTCGACCGCCTGACGGGGCCGATCGTCGCCGGCATCCACTCCAGCGACCCGGCGGTACTCGCCGCCGACGCCCTCGCCCCGGGTCTGCGGGAGGACACCGCCCGACTGGGCTCGCTGCAGGCCGCCATCGGGCGGATCCTGGAACGACGGCGGGGGCGGGGCCGCGGCAAGGCGGACGCGACGACCGCCGGCGGGCTGACGCGGCTGACCGACGCGCTGCGCTCGGCCGTCGAGGCGGCCGGCGGCGCCGTGCTCACGCGCACAGGCGCCCAGTGGCTGCGGCCGGTCGGACGCTCGGGCGCCAGCAGCGGATCCGACGATGCGTCCGACGGCGCCCCCCTGTGGGAGGCGGCCCTGGCCCCGACCGGCCCCGGCCCCACGCCGTCGGCCGAACCGGTTCCGGTCGGTCCCGCCCGCCTCGTGCGCGCACCCCGTGTCGTGCTGGCCTGCTCGGCCCCGGCGGCGCTGCGGCTGCTGGACGGCGCGGACGCGATCGAGGAGCCGGCCATGCCGATCCCGGTCGGCTCCCCGATCGCCCGCTTCACCCTGGTGGTCCGCTCGCCCGCCCTGGCGGGCGCACCGGTGGGCTCGGGCCTGCTGGTGGCCGACGCGGGCGCCGATTCCGATTGCCCGGTGGGCGCCAAGGCCCTGTCGCACCTGAGCGTGAAGTGGCCGTGGATCGGGGCCGACCTGACCGCCCTGCACGGCCCGGACGCCCACGCGCTGCGCCTGTCCTACGGACGCCCCGGCAGGCCTCGCCCCGACGTGGACCTGGACCTGGCACTGGCCGACGCCCGGATACTGACCGGGGTACGGATCGACCCGGCCGATGTCATCGACTCCGCCCTGGTGCGCTGGGACGGAACGCTGCCGCCGGCGACCCCCGAGCACCGCGAGCGCGTACGGCGCCTGCGCTCCCGAGTGGCGGAACTGCCGGGGCTCGCGCTCACGGGGGCGTGGGTGGCCGGCACGGGGATCGCCGCCGTCGTCGAGGACGCCCGTCGGCAGGCCGTCATCGCATCGGTCTGCGGCACGAGTAGCCTGCCGGTGACCGCTGCACCGACTCATCACAAGGAGCGACCGTGACAAGGACAGTCAGACTCGGGACGCGCGGCTCGGCGCTGGCCGTCACCCAGGCCGGACTCGTCGCCCACCTGATCGCCCGTCGGGCGGCCGACCTCGGTCTCGATCTGGCTGTCAAGATCGTCGAGATCCGCACCCGGGGCGACGTGGACCCCTCGGCGCTGGCGCGGCTCGGCGGCGTCGGCGTCTTCGCGGCGGCCCTGCGCGAGGCTCTGATCGACGGCGACTGCGACCTGGCCGTCCACTCCTTCAAGGATCTGCCCACCGGCCCCGTGCCCGGGCTGCGCATCGCCGCGGTGCCCCAGCGCGAGGATCCGCGCGACGCCCTGTGCACCGCGGGCGGCGCCAGCGGACGCCGTCTGGACGACCTGGCACCCACCGCGCGCATCGGCACCGGCTCGCCGCGGCGCGCCGCCCAGCTGCTGGCCGTGCGCCCCGACCTTAGGATCGTGCCGGTGCGCGGCAATGTGCCCACCCGGCTGTCGCGGGTCCTGGGAAAGGGGGTGCGGGAGGACGGCCCGATGGGGGCGGCGCGCGAACCGGACCTGGACGGCGTCGTCCTGGCACTGGCGGGTCTGCGGCGTCTCGAGCTGGACGGTCACGTCAGTGAGATCCTGTCGGCGGATTCGCGGACCGGGGCGCCCGTCATGGTGCCGGCGGCCGCCCAGGGGGCGCTCGCGGTGGAGACCCGGGACAGCCTGGACAGGGAGGATCCGCAGCTGGCGCAGGTCCTGGCCGATCTCGACGATCCCGCCACCCGTGCGGCGGCGACCGCCGAGCGCGCCGTGCTGGCCCGTCTGGGGGCGGGGTGCGCCGCACCGGTGGGCGCTCTGGCGAGGCTGACTGTGGAGGGCGGCGACGCCCTGCGTCTGGAGGCGGTGGTGGCCGCGCTCGACGGGCGCACCGTGCTGCGCGAGTCGGCGGTGGGGCCCCTGAGCGAGGCGCAGGTCCTCGGAACGCGTGTCGCCCAGGCCCTGCTCACAGCGGGTGCGACGCGGGTCGCCGACTTGCGGGCCGGCTCCGTGTCCAGAAAGGACCTGCGGTGAGTGCGGCCGGCGGCGGGCCGGCGGGGGGCGGCCCCCTGGCGGGCCGGCGCGTTCTGCTGCCGCGAATCAAGAACAAGGACGCCCTGGCCGCGGGGCTGCGCGCAGCGGGGGCGGAGGTTG
>NZ_GL985606.1:183941-217766 GCF_000220835.1 Actinomyces sp. oral taxon 448 str. F0400
GACCCGCGCCCGCCCGGGGCCGGCCGGGCCCCGCGCCAGGGCGGCGGCCGACCTGACGGCGGGCGCCTACGCCTGGCTCATCGTGTCCTCGCCGCGTGCACTCGACCACGTCGACCTGACCGGCCTGCCCGCGACCACTGGCCTGGCGGTCGTCGGCGAGGCCACGGCCCGCCGTGTCACTCGCGCCCTCGGACGCCGGGCGGACCTCGTGGGCGCCGGATCCTCGGCGGCGCTCATCGACCTCGAGCCCCTGTCGGCCGGTCCGGCGCCGGGGGCCACCGGGGCGGCGCGGAGAATCCTGCTGCCGGGCTCCGCTCTGCGCGGAACCACTCTCATCGATGGGCTAACCGCGGCGGGCTGGGCGGTGGACGAGGTGCCGGCCTACACGATGGAGCCGGTGGCCCTCTCCGATCTGCCCGGCGGCTTCGTCGGACGCTGGTCGACGGGGGCCTTCGACGCCGTCGTGCTGACGGCCGGCTCGTCCAGCCGGGCGCTGGCCGGGCTCGCCGGGACGCCGCCGTCCTCCACGCGGGTGGCGGCTCTGGGGCGCCCGACGGCGGCCGCGGCCGGCGAGGCGGGGTTCGTCGTCGATGTCGTGGCCTCCTCCCCGACTCCGCCCGGCGTGCGCGCCGCCGTCGTCGACGCCCTGTCCTCCCGTCCCCGCCGCACCCCTTTCTCAGCACGAGAGGATGAGCCCCATGAGTAAGCAGACCGAGTCGACCGAGCAGCCCCGCCTCTTCAGCCGTGCGGGCCGGCCCGGCGCCACTGTCGGCGCCCTGCCGGAGGCCTCCGACCCGACCACGTCCCCGGCTGCCGACCTCCTGGTCGGCCGGGGCGTCCCGGTGCCCGCGGCTCCGGTGGTGCGACCCCGGCGCCTGCGCCGCACTCCGGCCCTGCGCGATCTGGTGGCGCAGACGCGCGTGGCCCCCGCCCAGCTCATCGCGCCGGTCTTCGTGCGCGAGGGCATCAGCGGACCGGTACCGATCGGCGCCATGCCCGGCGTCGTCCAGCACACCCTGGACTCGCTGCGCCGGGAGGCTGCGGCCTGCGCCGACGCCGGCGTGGGGGCCATCGACCTGTTCGGGGTGCCGGTGGCGCGCGATGAGGTCGGCTCGCGCGCCTGGGCGGCCGACGGCATCCTCAACCGAGGAATCGCCGCGGTGCGCGAGGAGGTGGGCGACGCGCTCGTCGTGTGCGCGGACACGTGCCTGGATGAGTTCACCTCCCACGGGCACTGCGGACTGGTGCGGCCGGAGGGGGCGGGCGGCGCCGACTCGGGCCGCTCCGACCCGCGTGCGGGGGAGGTCGACAACGACTCGACCCTGGCCCTCTACCAGGCCATGGCGGTCTCCCAGGCGGAGGCGGGGGCGCACATGGTCTCGCCCTCGGGGATGATGGACGGGCAGGTCGCGGCGATCCGCGCCGCCCTGGACGCCACCGGGCACGATGACGTCGCCATTCTCGCCTATTCCGCCAAGTACGCGTCGGCCTACTTCGGCCCCTTCCGCGAGGCGGTGGGCTCCACCCTCACGGGCGACCGGCGCGCCTACCAGCAGGACCCGGCCAACCGGCGCGAGGGCCTGCGCGAGGCGATGCTCGACGTCGAGCAGGGGGCGGATATGGTCATGGTCAAGCCCGCCGGGCCGTACCTGGACGTGCTGGCCGACGTCGCGGCCGCGAGTCCAGTGCCGGTGGCCGCCTACCAGGTGTCCGGGGAGTACGCGATGGTGGAGGCGGCCGCCGCCAACGGGTGGATCGACCGCGACCGCGTCATGAGGGAGTCGGTGCTCGGGATCGTGCGGGCCGGCGCGGACTGCGTGCTCACCTACTGGGCGCGTGAGCTCGCCGAGGAGCTCGGACGCTAGCGCTTCGACGCCGGCCGTTCAGAACCCGCCATACCACACGATCCGGCCGGGCCTTTTTCGGGCCGGCCGGCGGGCGCAGCCCCATGATCTCGACATCGGCCGGACGGGAGCCGGCCGCCAGGGCCCGGCGGACGCCCTCTGCCAGGCGCTCGGCGAGCATCTGCGAGGTCAGGACTCGGCGCCCTCCAGGGCCGACCTGCTCGGCCCGGTCCGCCATCTCGGCGGTGCCCTCGATGCGCCGGAGCTCGCCGGGGCCCTGCCGGTCGCAGGGTCCGCGATGATGTCGCCGACGGTGAAGATTCCGAACTGCAGCCGCACCGCGTGCAGCTCGCCCGCCGCGCTCCGCAGGGCCGAGGCGACGTAGAGTCGCCCCGGACGACCCGCGCCCACCCGCCCGCAGCGCCGACCGGCGGTCACACGGTGAGCGTCACTCGCGTCCCGCACCCGCCTCGACCGTTTTCCGGAGGACACCATGACGAGCCCTGCCTCAGCGCGCCCGACCTCCCCCGCCCGCGGCATCGACGACCGCGCCACCAACGCCGGCCTCTTCGAGGCAGCCCGCGCCGTCATTCCCGGCGGCGTCGACTCCCCCGTGCGAGCCTTCGGGTCGGTGGGAGGGGCACCGGTCTTCATCGAGAGCGCTCACGGCGCCCGCGTCAGGGGCGCCGAGGGGCGCGACTACGTCGACCTGGTGGGCTCGTGGGGGCCGGCCCTGCTCGGCCACGCCCACCCCGACGTCGTCGAGGCGGTGCGCCGGGCGGCCGGCCGCGGGCTGTCCTTCGGGGCGCCCACCACCGCGGAGACCGAGCTGGCCGAGGCGGTGCGCGCCCGCGTACCCGCCGTCGAACGGGTGCGCTTCGTGTCCACCGGCACGGAGGCGACCATGACGGCGGTGCGTCTGGCTCGTGGGGCGACGGGTCGCGACCTGGTGGTGAAGTTCGCCGGCTGCTATCACGGGCACTCCGACGGGCTGCTGTCGGCGGCGGGCTCGGGCGTGGCCACCGGCGGCCTGCCGGGGTCGGCCGGGGTGCCGAAGACGGTGGCCGAGCAGACGGTCGTCCTGCCCTACAACGACGTATCCGCCCTGGAGGAGTGCTTCGCGGCCCGGGGCGATGAGATCGCGGCGGTCATCACGGAGCCGGCGCCGGCGAATATGGGCATCGTGCCGCCCGCGCCGGGCTTCAACGCGTCGATCCGCGAGGTGAGCGCGGCTCATGGCGCCCTCATGATCGCCGACGAGGTCCTCACCGGCTTCCGCGTGGGCCCGGCCGGGTTCTGGGGCCTGGAGGCCCTGGACGGCTGGTCGACGGCGCTGGACGATGGCGGGTCCGCCGCAGCCGCATCACCGTCCTGGCCCGGAGCCGACTGGCGCGGGAGGGCCGCCTGGGTGCCGGACCTGCTGACCTTCGGCAAGGTGGTGGGCGGCGGGATGCCGCTGGCGGCCCTGGGCGGGCGGGCCGATGTCATGGAGCTGCTGGCGCCGGCCGGGCCCGTCTACCAGGCGGGGACGCTGAGCGGGAACCCGCTGGCCACCGCGGCGGGGATCGCGACGCTCGCCCTGGCCGACGACGTCGTGTACGCGACGGTCGCCGCCCGCGCTCGGGAGATCGGCGAGGTGATCGGGGAGGCGCTGGACGCCGAGGGCGTGGCGCACCGGGTGCAGCGTTCGGGGTCGCTGTTCTCGATCATGTTCGGTCCGGAGGCGGCCGAGCGGGGCGTGTGCGACTACGACGGGGCCCGCGCTCAGGAGGCGTGGCGCTTCGGCCCGTTCTTCCACGCGTTCCTCGACGCCGGGGTGGCGCTGCCGCCGAGCGTCTTCGAGGCGTGGTTCGTCTCGTCGGCCCACGGCGACGCCGAGCTGGAGCTCATCGCGCAGGCGGCACCGGCGGCGGCGAGGGCCGCGGCGGCGGCTGAGCGTCCGGCCTGACGGCCCCGGGCCCGACGGACGGGTGACGAGGCCTTCGGAACGTGGAGCCGCCCGGCTCTGCCCCCCGGGTCCGGCGTCCGTCCCGCGGCGAGTTCGCCGTGACGGGTCCCATGGGTCCGGTTCATCGGTTACGGTAAGACGCGTCCCACAACGATCGCTCCTTACTCGGTCGGTGCGCCCACAACAGTCCGTGCGCGCCGGCGGATGCGAGGTTCTCATGACCCTGTCAGCAGTACCGGACTCATCCAACCTGCGGATGTGCTACGCCACCCGGGCCATCAGGGCCGCCGACGATGGCGCCGCCGCAAGCGTGCCCGCCGGCAGCCATTGATAACGGTGCTCGCGCGACGCGGCGACGGCCCGTGCCGAGCGACCGCGAAGAAGGACGAGGTCGCGTATTGGGATCTGTATGACCTCACGACCGATGGTCTTGAGGGGCAGACCGCGGATGCGGAGGCCAAGGCCCGTCGCATCCTCGCCGACGATCTGTCGGTGGCAGCAGCCGTGGTCTGCCCAGCGATGATAAACGGAAATACCGACACGTACAAGAAGATCTACGACCACCAAGTCAACGACTGGTGGACGTCCCTGAGCGAGGATGAGCAGAATGACATTATCGCGAACAATCCTGACTGGATCGACAACCTGAATGGCGTCTCCCTGGCCGCCCGCAGCGAGGCCAATAAGAACCGGCTGGACGCCATGAAGGCGGAGATCGACAGGCAGGTGAAGGACTTCGAGCCGAAGACGGAACTCCAGTGGACGGGCCGTAACTTTGAATATAAGAATACGTCGGGGTACGAGGCGATGCTCCAGAGGCAGAAGGGCATCGACTCACTGCGCGACACATTCAGTTACTCGGAGAACCCCGACAAGGAAAGAATCCATTCGCTCCTGGTACTGGACAACTCCGGCGACCATCTCCGGGCGGCCGTCGGCACAGGCGATATCGATGCCGCGGACCACGTCCTCGTCTACACCCCCGGTATGACCACCACCGTCGCAGGCGGTCTGGTTACGGGAGGAAAAGAGTTCGGTGCGAAGGTTGACGAAGCCGAGAGAATCATGTCGGAGACCGGCATGCCGGACCACGACGACAAGAATACTGAGCAGGTCGAAGAGACTGCGGCGGGTGTGACCTGGCTGGGCTACGATGCCCCCGGTTGGGATGAGACGCTGACGGGTTCGGACGGGACCGTTCTCAGTGACCATGAGGCTCAGAGCGCCGCCCCGGACCTCGCCGGTTTCTACGACGGCATCCAGGCGACGCACACGGGGGATCCGCATCTGGTCGCTGCCGGCCACTCCTACGGTTCCACCGTGACGGGTTATGCGTCACAGGAGTCGGATGCTCCCGATGACATTGTGGTATGGGGCTCCCCCGGTGCTTCCACGGTGGACGCCTCTGATCTTAATACGGTGCCCGATCGCATGTACTCGGCGTCCGCCACCGATGATTTCGTAGCGGGATACGGCAGATACGGGGGGAATCCGACCACCGATCCGGAATCGGACTTCACCCCATTGGACACCAGGGGACACTACGAAGACGGTTTGCAGGCCTCCGCAGGCCATTCCCTCTACACCAAAGCCGGTACAACATCTCTGCACAATCTCGGTAATATTCTCGCCGATAACGAGCCCGACTACCCCGCCCCCGAAGACTAGCCCTTATGAATGAAGAGATCCAAGACGCGAACAGCACAACGGATCCCAGCGATTCCTGCGCTATTCGCCACGACCGGAAGAAGCATGCCCGCACGTGGATGCCCGTGGCCGCGAAAGTTCTGCTCGTGATCGTATTCGTATACGGTACCGCATCGTGCCTGGTGCTCGGACTCAATCTCAATACGGACACCTCGGAGTCCACGAGGTCCGACGCCCCCGTCTCGGACGTCCCCATCACGCAGGCGCGAGCCGAGACTCTCGGCCTCCTGCTGTCCGTCTACGACGCCCTCGACACCCGCGCCGATATCGGCCCCTGGATACCGCCCGCACCAGGCGCACGCGACGCCGTACGCCAGGCAGACCAGGAAGAATCATTTGACGAGCACTCCTCCTGCCCCGAAGGAACAGTCAGCGAACGATACAGGCTGGCTACCACGCCAGTCACAAAGCAGAAGCTCACCTCCAGCCATGCCTACACCCTCATTGATGACCTTGCCGAACCATACGGATTCCCCCGTAGCGGCAACGGACACACCCGCTCCACCGACGGGGCCTCTGTGAGCGCCGGCCTCTCCTTCAACGAAGACTCGTTCGTCGTCTCGATCACCACGGGATGCCATCCCGGAACCGCTTTCCAGGACTGGCCCGCCGGCACCGAAGCCGTCCCCGACTACCTGCGCACCACCGGCCACGCCGATGCGCAGGACACCACCGACTACCCCGACAAGGACACCTGGCCCGCCCAGACCCCCGCCACACCCATCCCCCCTCACCCACCGCCCCGGAGCAGCCCGCCCCCACGGCGACCAGCACACCATAACCGACCCCGCCGAACCCGCGGCAGACCCGACGACCCGCACCAGGAGGAGGGCATGACGAACTCCAGAACGAAGTCCAGTCCCGTCGCCCGCACGGGCTGGATCATCCTGACCGTCATAACACTCATCCTGTATCTGGGCTTCGTGGCCCCCCTCCTGACCTACCTGGCCTACAAGGACGGCGGCACCCACACTCGTAGCCTGACTGATGAATCCCGCGCTTATACCGGAAAGGTCAGCAACACGCCCTTGACCCGAGCCCGCGCGGATACCATCGACCTCCAACTCAGCCTCTATGACGCCCTGACCCCGCTCGGCGTCGGCGAATGGACCCCGCCACCCGCCGACGCGCCCGTCTACCAGGCCTACCGAGACACATGGCAAAGATGCCCGCGCGGCAGAGAGGCCGAGATCTACGACCTCGCCTCAGCAGGACACTTCACCGACCGCGACGCCGCCATGGCGGCCATCACCCCCATCGCCGAAGCCGCCGGCTTCACCACCCCGCCCGACGACCAGACCAACCAGCCCGGAGCCACCTTCTACCGCACCACCGACAACGCCTCCATATCCCTAAGACTAGGAGTGACCACCTCCATCATCGTGACCACCGGCTGCCACAAAGGCCACGCCTTCACGAACTGGACCGACGGCACCGAAGCCGTCCCCGACAACCTGCGCACCACCGGCCACGCCCCCAGCCCCGATGAGGAGAACGGACACTGGACCAACTGACACCCCCGGCCGACCACGAGCGAGACGCCAACCGGCCGGCCGCCTCGGCGGACCACTGCCCGCGCGCCGCGCGCATCATCCCCGGGACGGTCAGGGCCGAACCAGGGACGTCACCGATATCGCCCCACCTCTCGAACGTCGCACACTCATCACATGACGCAGCACTACCCTTCCGATCCGTACCTGTCCGAACGCACTGAGACCTGGCGCTCCACGCTCCCGCGCCGCTCGTGCCGTCGACTGATCGCCGGCGTGTGCGGCGGTCTGGCCGAGCACTGGGGTGTGAGCCCCGCCCTCGTCCGCCTGGGCTGCCTCGCCCTGGCCCTGCTGCCGGGGCCCATGTGGGTCGTCTACGTCATCGCCTGGATCCTCATGCCCGATGCCGACGAGCTCCTGCCGCCCTGTCCCGATCGCGCGCAGTAGCGCAGCCGACAGTAAGGAACCGGGCGGGCGCACCGTGCTCAGCCGTCATGCCCCATGACGAGCGCGGGCTCGCCCGGCGCCTCCACCTCCGCCCGGGGCGCCGGGTCGAGGCGCAGACGCACCCGGATGCGCCGCCACCCGCCTCCGACGGCGTCGTACTCCAGGTGCCGGTTGTCCAGGACGATGCGCTCGGTGCGCGCGTGAACGAGCCAGGGGTGGCGGCGCCGCATCCCGATGAGGTCCTGGTGCCACCGGTAGAGCCACCCGCCGAGCGGTGAGAGATCCGCCGGGGTCGAAGGCAGCTCGGGACGCACCTGATCGTCGCCGCCGACCCGCTCGGTCTTCACTCCGCGGAACGCCTGCTCGTCACCGTAGTAGATGGCGGGGACCCCGCCGACCGTCAACAGGATCGTGGCCGCGAGCGCGGCCTTGGCGTCGCCGACCCTGCTGGCGATGCGAGTGACATCGTGGTTGCCGATGAAGGTCAAGGGCGTGAAGGAGTCGAGGAAGCCGTTGTGGCGGTTCAGGCACCAATCGAGCTCGAAGAAGTTCTCATCGAGCAGCGATCCCCAGACGGCCTTCCACAGCTCGTACTGGGTGAGCGAATCCATGGTGGAGCGTTCGATGATGCCGGCGTAGTCCCCGTGGATAACCTCCCCGAGGAACCAGGCGTCGGGATACTCGCTGCGCACGCGCGGCAGAACCCGCGCCCAGAAAGCGGGCGGGACGGCGTAGGCCGCATCAAGCCTCCAGGCGGAGGCGCCCCGCTCCAGCCAGTGGGTGAGCACGGAGACGGCGAGGTCGGCGACCTCGTCACTGTCGTGGTTGAGCACCGCGAGCCCGTCGTGCCCTTCGAAAACGGCATACCCGGGCACGGACCCGGTAGCCTGCGCGGCCCCGCCGGCTCCAGCAGCACCGGTCGCATCGTCGAAGTGGAACAGGCGCCGCTCGCGTCCTCCGGCGGCGGCGGCCCGGAACAGCGGGTGCTCGGTGCCGACGTGGTTGAGGACGCCGTCGAGCATGAGCGCCACGCCGCGGTCACGGCAGGCTTCGGCGAGGCGGTCGAAGGCCGTGTCGTCGCCGAGCCGGGGGTCGATGCGGAAGTGGTCAATGGTGTCGTACCCGTGGGTGCTCGAGGCGAAGACGGGTCCGAGTGCCAGGCCGTTGGCGCCCAGCTCGACCAGGTAGTCGAGCCAGTCGGCGAGGCGGTCGAGGCAGGGGTCGGCGCTGGCGGTTGCCGGAGCCGGGTCGGCCGCGGGAGTCCGGGCCTGCGCAGCGGCGTGGTCGAGCGGTGCGGTCGTTGGAGTCGGTGCGGGCGCCCGGCTCGCCGGCGCCGGGGACTGCGTCCGCCCCGTCTGCTCCACCGGCCGGATCGGCGCTCCGGTCGCCCCCAGGGGGTAGACGTGCCACCAGATGCTGTGCTCCACCCAGGTCGGAAGAGCTCCATCCGCTATTCCACTAATCTCACTAGTCATAGTTAGTGAGTGTACTCACTAACAGGGTAGACTGTCACCATGCCCCCCAGATCGGATCGCCGCCCGCGGCTGCGCATGGATCCCGATGAACGCCGTCGGCTCATTCTGGACGTCGCGCGGCGGGAGTTCGCGGCCCGCCCCTACGAGGAGGTGTCTCTGTCGGCGATCGCGCGCGCAGCCCGAGCCTCCGAGGCGCTCGTCCACAAGTACTTCTCCACCAAGGGGCGGCTCTACGGCCAGATACTCTCCCTGGACGCCGCCGACCTGGCAGAGCGCACCCGACTCGCCGCCGAGACCTTGACCGACGACGCCACCGTCCGCGACCACGTGCGCACCTCGGTCGGCGTCTACCTCGACTTCATCGCCGAACGCGCCCCCGGCTGGGCCGAGTACCAGATGCTCGCCGGCTACGAGCCGAGCGAGGCCGCCGAAGTCCGCAGGCGCGCCCGCGAGGCGTCGGTCGAGGCGCTGCGCCGCCTGCTCGCCCGGACCGGCGGTGCCGACCGGGCCACGGGGCCCGACGGGTCGGGCGGACGCGACGGCGCCGGCGGGGCCGACGACTCGCGGACCTCCTTCGCCCTGTGGGGCTACCTGGGTTTCCTGGAGACCGTCTGCCTGCAGTGGGTCTCCCAGGGCTGCCCCGCGAGCGCCAGACCCGCGCTGACCGACGCCGCCGTCGGCTGCCTGGAGGGGGCTCTCGGCGCGGAGGCGTCGGCGCACGGCTCGGGCGGCCCCGGCCGGCGGGGTGTCGCAACCGGTTCCGCCAACGCAGGGCCTCAACCGCTGACGGCGGCCAGCGCCTCCTCGTAGGCCGCGACGTCGACATCGGCAAAGGCGCAGATGACGATGCGCAGTTCGGAACCGGGGTGCTCGCCGAGCCACCGGCCGATGACCGACAGGACGAGCGAGGCGGCTTCCTCCTTGGGGTAGCCGAAGACACCCGTGGACACCGAGCACAGGGCGACCGAGTCCAGGCCCGCCTCCGCGGCGGCATCGAGCACGCAGCGATAGGAGCTCGCCAGGAGCTCCCGCTCGCGCTCGGTGACTCCGCCATCAACGACGGGGCCGACCGTGTGGATGACATGCTCGGCCGGCAGGTGATACCCGTCGGTGAGCAGCGCGCGACCGGTCGGCTCGGGCTCGCCGCCGCGGGCGTCCATGTGGGCGGCGCACTCGGCGCGCAGCCCCGGCCCCGCCACCGCGTGGATGACGTTGTCGACGCAGGTGTGGCCGGGCACTCGGCAGCCGAGCATCTCGGTGTTGGCGGCGTTGACGATCGCTCCGGCGCGCAGCGTCGTCAGGTCACCCTTCCACAGGGCGACTCGCTCGCCCACCGGCCCGTCGACGTCGTGCGTGAGAGACAGGGTCGGCAGGGCGGACGCATCGGGGGCGCCGGCCTCGAGGACGCGCTGAGCGGCTTCGGCCGCGAGCATCTCGTCGAGGTCGGCGCGGATGTCGTCGTCGGGAATGGGGCGGGGCGGGCGGATGGTGAGCAGACCGTCGAGCAGGCGGCGCAGCTCGACGGCCGGCAGCTCGGCGAGCGCGGCAGGCGGCGGAAACGCGGCGACGTCGCCCGCCTGGACGGCCTCGGTTGCGAAATGCTGCGCGAGGCGAGTCAGGCGAGCGACGTCGGCGTATGCGGTATGCGGCATGGACCCAGGCTATCGGGGGCCGGCGGGCGGCGCCCCGGGCCGACCCCGGCGCGGGGCGCCGGCCAGCCTCATGGTGCCGCCGGGGCTCAGATGCTGTAGTTCTGAGCGGAGAGGAACCAGCTCTGCTGCTCCAGCCGCTGGGTGTAGTCCTCGAGGATGCTGGAGGAGGACGGGTCGGCCTCGTCAACGGCATCGTGAATGTCACGCAGGGTCGTGGTGACGGCGTTGATGGCGGCGACGATGTAGTCCACGGCATCAGAGGTGATGACGCTGCCCTCCGGGGCCACGGGGACGGACGTCTCCTCGGCGACGGTGGCCGGGCGGGCGTCGGGGTAGGCGTTGATGGCGCGCATGCGCTCGGCAAGCTCATCCGAACCCTCGCGGGCGATGTCGACGACCTCATCGAGGTTGAGGTGGAGGTCGCGGAAGTTCGGACCCACGAGGTTCCAGTGGATCTGCTTGCCGACCAGGCTCAGAGCAGTGATGTCGACCAGAGCGCGCTGGAGGTCAGAGCGCAGCTCGGCCGAGGCGGTGAAAGCAGGGGCAACAGGAGGATTCTTGACAGTCTTAGCGCTCATGGACGTTACCTTACAATCATCGTGACTCGATGGCTAGACCCTATCGTCCGTGTGGTGAAGACGACGGCGCTCAGGCCTGCTGGCCGGCCTGCTCCTCGGCGATCTGCTTCTTCAGCTCATCCATGTCCAGCTCGCGGACCTGGTCGATGAGGGAATCCAGCGCCTTGGCCGGCAGTGCACCGGCCTCGCGGTAGAGCATGACGTTGTCGCGGAAGACCATGAGCGTGGGGATCGAGGAGATGCCCAGCGCCCCGGCGAGGTCCTTCTCGGCGTCGGTGTCGACCTTGGCGAAAGTGATGTCGGGGTTGGCCTCGGAGGCCTTCTCGTAGATCGGGCCGAAGTTCTTGCACGGACCGCACCAGGTGGCCCAGAAGTCGACGAAAGTGATGCCGTCGCCGTGGACGGTGTCCTTGAACTCCGGACCGGTGATGTTGACGGTGGACATGCGGGCTCCCTTCGGACGTCGTGTACTGGCATGGCTTCAGGTGCCGGCAGGGGCAACAGGAGGTGGCTCCGGGGTATTCCGAGACCGCCCCAACCGAATCCGCACCGCCGCTGGGCGCCATCGCTCCTCCAGCACGTCGCCATACTGACCGGCTACCTGGGCCCCTGAGGCGACCAGCACGGTTGCGACCCGGCGAGGGGCGGCGGTCGCACCGGCGTCGACAACGCGATGCCACTGACCTTTCACCCTCCTTGTCACCCGTCATCTCTACGTCATACTTGCGGGACACCTACCAGTGCAGGAGCCAGGATAGAGACCCCATGAGTCCTCAGCCATCCATCCTCGCTAACCCGCTGACCAACCGCGGCACCGCCTTCACCCATGAGCAGCGCCGCGAGCTCGGCCTCATCGGCCGCTTCCCCTCCGTCGTCGAGACCCTTGACCAGCAAGCAGGCGGCGCGCACCTACCGCCAGCTGTGCGACTTCGGGTGGGACATGGACAAGTACGTCTTCCTCGACCAGCTCCACGATCGCAACGAGACCCTCTACTACCGGGTCCTGACCGGCCACCTCGCCGAGCTGCTGCCCGTCGTCTACGACCCCACCGTGGGCGAGGCCATCAAGCTCTGGAGCCGGGAGTACCGCCGCTCGCGCGCCGTCTACCTGTCGGTGGACCGCATCGAGGATGTGCGTCCCTCCCTGGAGGGCCTGGGTCTGGGGCCCGATGACGTCGACCTGCTCGTGGTCTCCGACGCCGAGGAGATCCTGGGCAACCGGCATGCACGGGTGCGCGGTCAGCGCTACGACGCCCTCGTCGAGGAGTACCTGTCGGCGACCGCCGAACTCTTCCCCCGCGCGCTGCTCCACTTCGAGGACTTCGGGCCGTCCAACGCCCGCCGCATCCTGCAGGCCAACCGGGAGAAGTACGGCATCTTCAACGATCTTCAATGACGACATGCAGGGCACCGGTATGGCCGACCAGATCCACGCCGGCATGGTCCGCGACGGGCTGAGCCCCGAGGAAGCGCGCTCCCGCATCTGGCTCATCGACCGGGCGGGCCTGGTCACCGACGACATGGAGGGCCTGCCCGACTACCAGCAGGCCTACGCGCGGCCGGTCTCCGAGGTGGCGAACTGGACGCGCGAGCACGGAGCCGTCGGCCTGTTCGAGACGGTGCGCCGGGCGCGCCCGACGATTCTCATCGGCACCTCCAGCGACCACGGCGCCTTCGTCCGGCGGATCGTCGAGGCGATGAGCGAGGGCGTCGAGCGGCCCATCGTCCTGCCGCTGTCCAACCCGACCGAGCGGATCGAGGCCATGCCGGCTGACGTCATCGCCTGGTCGAAGGGCCGAGCGCTGGTGGCCACGGGCATCCCGATCAGCCCCTTCGACTACGACGGCACTCGGTTCATCATCGGGCAGGGCAATAACTCGCTGCTGTACCCGGGCCTGGGACTCGGCGTCATCGTCTCCGGTGCGAGCCGGGTCACCGATGGGATGCTGCTCGCCGCGGCTCGAGCGGTCGCGGACCAGGCGGACCCGACGGCGCCCGGCGCGGCCCTGCTGCCCCCGGTGGAGAACCTGCGCGCCTCCTCGGCGACGGTCGCCGTCGCGGTCGCCCGCCAGGCGCAGGCCGACGGCGTGGCGACGGCCGACTACGACAACCTCATCCAGGCGGTGCAGGACGCCATGTGGGAGCCCGCCTACCCCGAGGTCGACGAGGCCTGAGTCCTCCTCGGCGGTGAGGACGCCCCCTCACCGGGCTCGGGGCGTCCAGGCAGGAGCAGGAGAACCAGCATGACCATCCGCGGCATCGACCACGTCGGGGTCACCGTGTCCAGCATCGAACAGGCCACAGAGTTCTTCGTGCGGGCCCTCGGCGCCCAGGTCCTCTACGACACCCTTCCCCGCGAGGACGGGTCCCGCGGCGGTGAGGCAACGGATCAGCGGCTCGGCGTCCCCGGCGGCACCGACGAGATCGCCATCCGTATGCTGCGGCTGCCCTGCGGCCCGGGCCTGGAGCTCTTCGAGTTCACCGGGCCGCGTCAGCGGGACGCCGCGATCCCGAGTGACATCGAGTGGCAGCACGTGGCCGTCTACGCCGACGACCTCGACGCCGCCGCCGCGCAGGTCGTGGAGGCCGGAGGCTCCCTCTTAGCCGAGCCACGGCCACTGCCCTCGGTGGAGGCCGGCGAGCGCAACCGCTTCGTCTACGCGCGCACGCCGTGGGGCAGCACGCTGGAGATCATCAGCTACCCGGACGAGCAGCCCTACAACGCGGGACACGGAGCTGCGCCGCTGGCGGCCCTGAGCCGTCCTTGGGTAGGGCGACCCGATGGGATCCGGATGTCCGATCTCAAGGTCAGGATGTCCCGATCTCGGCGGCGAAGGGACGGACACGGCAACGGGGTGACAACGCCGTGCGTCGGGACCCTGCACTCCGCCCGGACCGCTCGAGTGGTCACCATACGAAGAGCCCGACCATCCCCGCTGAGAGCAGCGAGACGAGGACGCCCGAGAGCATCATCCGCCACACGTTGCGCGCCACGATGAGATTCCGCTCCTCGTCCACCAGCCCCTTGAAGCATCCGACGACCATTCCTGCAGTCGAGAAGTTGGCGAAGGAGGTGAGGAAGACCGTGAGAACGGCCTGGTAGTGGTCGGCGAGCCCACCGATAGAGCTCGTAACCTGACCCATGACGACGAACTCGTTCGTGACGAGCTTGAGCCCCATGAGCTGGGACATATCGTAGGCCGTGGACGGCTCGAGCCCGAGGAGCCAGGCGAGCGGGAAGAGGGCCACTCCGAGGATGGCCTCGAGGCTGAGCCCCGGGGAGACGAGCGCGAGGAGTCGGTCGATGAGCGCGGCCAGTGCGACGAAGGCGATGACGTTGGCCAGGACGATGAGGATGACCTTGCCGGCCTCCAGCACCGAGTCACCCAGGAACGAGAAGAAGGGCTCGCGCTCGGGAGCATCGGGACGCCGCGTGACGAGCCGACGGCGCAGGGGGAGAGCCTCGTACCGGGCGACGGCCTCGGCATCGACCTCGTGACCGCCGCCGTCCGCCCCTCCGACGGTCACGATCGTGTCCTCCTCCTCGCTCACCGGGACGGGGTAGAGGATGCTCGCCACCAGGAGGGCGTTGATGCAGTTGAGCGGGATCGCGGTGAGGACGAACTCACCGGGAACGAGCTGGACGTAAGCGCCCACGAGCGCCGCTGACACGCAGCTCATGCTCATGATCGCGACGGTTGCGTTCCTCCGCGCACTGATCGCCTGGAGCTGGGCCTTGGAGATGGCGAGCGCCTCGGTGTTCCCGAGGAACATCATCTCGACCGCGAAGAACGACTCGAAGCGGGGTTGCCTGGTCACGGCGCTCAGTCCGCGTCCGACCCACTTGATGATCCACGGCATGAGACCGATGTAGCTGAGAATGTCGAACAGCGGCACGATGAGGAGGATCGGGAGCAGCGCACTCGTCACGAAGTTGACAGGTTCGGGATCCACCCCCGTTGCACCGACCCAGTTCCAAAGGCGAAGCTCACGCCCTGGAAGGCCGTGTCGACGAGCCAGCGGAATCCCTGGGCCGCGGCTCTCACCGCGGCCCTACCGGCGGTGAAGCTGGTGAGGAGCCACGCGATGATGAGGCTGGTCATGACCATGAGCGCGACGGGGCGCCAGTGGATCCGGTGCCGGTCGGAGGAAAAGAGCCAGGCGAGACTGATGAAGACGAGGATGCCGACGGCATCGATGACGACGTACATGGTGACGGACCTCCTTGTGCGTGGGGGATGAGGGGAGCGAGTGAAGGAACCGGGAGCGACCGGGCGGCGGGCGAGCGGCTCCGGACAGCGCACTGCCCCGGGTCCCCGCTCACTGACGCGGGGACCGACCTGTCAAGGAGCTGCTTCGCCCCTACTCACGCGTGGCTCGTGCAGCGCACGAGCCACGCGCTCACCGCTGCCGGGACTCCCAGCTCTCGATGATCTCCTGGCTGGTGAGAACCCGACCGATGCCCCTGCGGACGGTCTGGAGGGCCGAGTTGTGCGCCCACGGGTTGTCACTCGCGCACAGGTCGGATCCCATGACGACGTGGTACCCCCGGTCGAAGGCGGCACGGGCCGTGGCCTCGCAGCAGAAGTTCGTCAGGGTGCCGGCGATGATGACGGTGTCTCGCCGCAAGGCCCTCAACCGGTAGTCGAGGTCCGTCTGCCAGAACGCGTCGTAGGTGTGCTTGGTACCGATGAGGACGTCTCCGTCCTCCCAGAGCTCCGGGATGATCTCCAGTCCCTCGGCGTCCTCAGCGAGGTTGCCCTCGGCGATCGGCTTCGTCATCTTGAGGGCGTCGGTCGGAGAGGGGTCGAGGAACTGGGCCGACGTGAAGACCACGGGGATCCCGAGCGCCCTTGCCGCGGTCGCCGTGCGCGCGAGGGTCGGCACCATCCGCTCGGCCTGCGGCACCCACTGGGGACTGGTTTGCCTCACGAACCCGACCTGCATGTCGACGATGACGAGCGCGCTGGCCTCGGCGAGCACGTCGAAGGCGTCGGACCTGGCGAGCTCGTAGTCGGCCATGGCGGCGAGCACTGAGGCGCGCTCAGAGCTCGGCCCGTCCTCGATGAGGTCCTCCGCGGAGAGGTTGTTGACCTTGAGGTACCACTCGAGCGTGGCGTCGTCCGTGTACTGCATCTCTGTTCCTTTCTCGTCCTGGAGTGCTACTGCTCGACGCGGGACACGGTGGTGACCCAGGTGAGGATGAGGTCCCGCAGCGACCGGCTCAGGTCGTCGCCGTACAGGTGCGGCTTCGCGAGTCGCCGCAGCTCCGCGGTGTCCTCATCGCTCAGCGCGATGGTGATCGACTGCTTGACGACCGGCGCGTGCGGGAAGGCGGGCACGTAGTCGGGATCGGCGCTCAACGGGGCCGGCTCGATGGTGTAGGGGTGCGGCAGGAGTCCGTACGGGTGGTCCCGCACGACGGACGCCTCGGCGGCCTCGCGGTCAGCCTCCGTGCCCTTGAGGACCTCGACGTGGAGGTCGCGCAGTTCGAAGTTGCTCGTCACCCCCATGTCGTCGCCGCAGACGTTGACCACGGCGAGGACGTCCATGAGCGCGTAGAACTCGATGTAGTCATCCGAGCCGGCGTAGTTCGGCTGGATGACCGGCTCGCCGGTCTCGTCCTGATCGACGTACATGAACAGGTTGAGCGACTCGTGGACGGCGTAGGGCGGGATGCCGAACTCGCGCTGCGCCTCGATCTGGATCTGCTGGCAGTTCGTGTGCTGGCGCTGCCCGAAGAGCCTCCAGTACAGGAGCGCAGAGCAGTATGGGACGAGGGTGTCCGTCTGACCCGTGTCGCGCAGGATCGCCAGCATCGGGCGCTCCCACGGCGCCCGGGACCACACCAGGTCCCCGTCTCGCGGGCTCTTCCCGTGGAGGCTCCGAGTCCGACCGAGGTGCATGTTCTCGTGCCAGTTGTCCAGGGCGTAGACGTTGAAGTCCGCGCACTGCCCGCCCTCGATCTGCTCGACCCGCAGGAGTGAGCCGGCACGGACCACGACTGCCTTGCCCGTCCCGGGCTTGATGGTGTGCTCCTCCAGGACGCGGCGCTCGGACTGGGACGGCACCTCCCGACCGGGCCGGTGGTACACGGGGTGGGGGCCTGCGGGCGTCGCCTCCGCGATGGCGCGGGCGGCGAGCGCGTCCCGGGACGCCAGGTCGTGCGCCTGGACGTGCGCGTCGATGAGTGCGAGCTGCTGGTTGTTGACGGAGATGTCGAAGGTGTTCATTGGTTGCTCCATTGCATGTGGTGGTTGTGTCGACATTGGCGCGGTGTGCGCTTCAGGGCCCTGGTCCGGGTCGGCGCTGGCGCCCTTCAGCTAAACCCGGCCTGGTTGGCCCCCAGCGTCGCGACCGCAGCTGCCCCGGCCGCGCAGCCGGACGTCACGGCGGCGACGAGACCGTCCCCGAGGGCGAGCCGGGCGGCGAGCGCTCCGGTGAAGGCGTCACCGGCCCCGGTGGTGTCGATGACGCGCTCGGGGGTCGGCGAGGGCACCGACTGGACGCCCGCCCCATCGACGACGACAGCGCCGTCGGGACCGAGCGTGATGACGACGGCGTGGTGCGTGAGCGCGTGGAGGGCCGCGGCGCGTGCGCCGGGGTCGTCCGAGTCCGAGCCCGCACCGAGGCGACCCGCGAGCGACATCGCCTCGCCCTCGTTGAGCACGAGCGGGTCCGCGGCCAGGATGGTCCGGTCCGCGACGTCGACCACGGGCGCGAGGTTGAGGATGAAGCGCGTGTCGTGGTCGAGGCTCCATCGTGCAGCCGCATCGACGGCTGACGGGTGGAGCTCGCCCTGGGCGAGGACCGCGTCGGCGCCCTCGAGACGCGCGAAGGCGGTTGCCAGTGCATCCGCCCCGACGTGTCGGTTGGCCCCGGCGATGACGACGATGGAGTTCTCCCCGTGACCGTCCACCGTGATGTGGGCTGTGCCCGACGGGACGCCCTCCGCCACCGCCATACGGCTCGTGTCGACGCCGGCGCGAGCCATCGCGGCGCGGGCCCGGTCCCCGGCGTCGTCGTCACCGACGGCACCGACGAAGACGGTCCGGACGGCACTCTCCCGGGCCGCCGCCAGCGCCTGGTTCGCGCCCTTGCCTCCGAGCCCCACGTGGCTGTCCACAGCGATCGTCGTCTCCCCCGGCGCCGGGTGGCGGTCGACGACCGCCACCCGGTCGAGGTTCAGCGAGCCGACCACCACCAGCATCGCTCCTGATTCTGGCATCGTGACATCACCCGATCTCGTGATCGCTCAGCGCCGAGGCCTCAGCGGTACATCGCCAGCGTATCGGTGAGCAGGTCGAAGAAACCGTCGACGTCCATGTCGACCGCGACGTCGCAGTTGGGCTCGGCTCCGCGGATGATGCCCTCCTCGCCGTAGATCCCCTTGCCCTCGTGCCCGACGTAGCGGTAGTCGCAGACGGTCATGCCGCGGGTGAGGGTTCCGTTCAGCTCGATCTGCACGTTCATCGGCTGCATAGTGAACAGCTCGGGCTTGATGAAGATCGCCGCGGCGAGCGGGTCGTGGATCGAGGCGCCCTCCAGCCCGTAAACCTTGTGGAGGGACGAGCGGTAGAACTCGACCAGGTCGGCGACAGTGCGGGCGAAGGGGGTGCCGATCGCGCGGATCCTGTCGAGCCGCTCCACGGTGGCGGAGGCCATCTGGGTCACGTTGAGCCCGAACATCTTGAGCGGAACGCCAGACCGGAACACGACGTCAGCCGCCTCGGGGTCGACGTAGATGTTGAACTCAGCGGCCGCCGTCGAGCCGCCGTAGGTCATGGACCCGCCCATGAGCGAGATGCCCTTGATCCGCTCAGTGAGGGTCGGGTCCTTGATCAGGGCCGCCGCGATGTTCGTCAACGGCCCGGTGGGGATGAGCCAGAGGTCGTCGTACTGTGGCTCGCCTCGATGATGAAGTCGACGGCGTGGAGCGGCGAGAGCGGCACCGTCGGGTCCGGGAGGTCGACGCCGTCGAGGCCGCTCTGCCCGTGGATCTCGGGCGCGTAGCGAGGGAGGTTGACGAGCGGGCGCGGGAGGCCCTTCGCGATGGGCAGGTCGGTGAGACCGGCGAGCTCGACCGCCTTACGGGCGTTGATGGTGGTCTTCTCGAGCGACTGGTTGCCGCTGACGGTCGTGAAGCCCACGACGTCGAGGTGCTTGGCCGCCAGGAAGATCGTCAGCATGTCGTCATGACCGGGGTCACCGTCGAGCAGGTAGTGCATGGCAAGAGCTCCTTTGTTCTCGTCGGCATTCGTATGCCGTAAGACGGCATTACCAGGTTCATCGGTTATGGTCAAGGGCGTGTCCGGAGTTCCGAGAAGACCCACAGGTGCTGATGTCGCACGTCTCGCCGGCGTGAACCAGGCATCCGTGTCCCGCGTGTTCGCGGGCAAGGCGAGCGGGCGCGTCTCCCCCGAGGTCGAGCAGCGCATCCGCCAGGCAGCGGCCCAGCTGCGGTACGAGCCTCACGTCTCCGGCCAGTTCCTGCGCTCAGGCCGTTCATCCGTCCTCGGGCTGGTCGTCACCGACTTCGAAAACCCGTTCTTCGGGGCCGTGAGCCGCGGCGCCCAGAGCGCCGCCGCCTCCCACGGGCACTCCCTGATGCTCATGGAGGCCGCCTACGAAGGGGACGCCTTCATTCCCTTCCGCGCCCTGGACGCCGGGCTGGTCAGCGGGCTCCTCCTCTACTCGATCTCGCCCCCGCCCGACACGGGCGACCGAGCGCCACGAGTCACCCTCATCGAGTCCCGCCTTCCCGGCTTCCGCTCGGCCGCCTTCAACGTGTCGGCGAGCTTCCGAGACCTGGCATCGGCGCTGGCCGTCAAGGCGCGGCGGGTCGCGTACGTCGACGCCGATCTGCAGCGGTGGGCCTTCCAGCACCGTCGGAGCGAGCTCTTCGCGGCGTTGGAGGAGAGCGCACCACGGACCGAGGTGCAGGTGATCGAGGCACCCCTGCGCATCGACGTCGCCGCTCGCACCATCGCTGGCGCCCTGGGGAGCGGTCCGGCTCCGGACGTGATCGTGTGCGCCGATGACGTGCTCACCGCTGGCGCCTACCACGCGCTGCCCGCCGTCGGCCTGCGCTCCGAGCACGACATCGACGTCTTCACCTTCGGTGGAACCGTGGTCGGTCACGCTCTGCTGCCGCAGCCCCGGGGCGTACGGGCCTCTGGCGCCTCGCTCGGCTCGGCCGCCATCGAGCTCCATCTCGATCAGAACCCCACGACCACCGAGGTTGACGTCCCGACCCAGGCGGTCCTCGACGGTCCTTGCTGAGTTCCCGACTGAGCCGCCGACAAGTTGGCGTGCGGGGAGCCGAGCGCACGGAGCGCGTCGACCGACGCAGTTCGCGCGAAAGGGTTGCAGAGACGCGACGACGGCGGGGCGTGAGCCAGGGGAACCCGGCTCCCGCCCCGCCGTCGTACGTGGTCGGAGGCGCGCCTCAGCGGGCGGCGACGATCTCCTTCGCGACGAGCTCGCCGAGCTGGTGGCCGCCGAGATCCGGGGGGTGCCCCTATGTGGTGTGTCAAGCGGCTGCGGGTAGGTGTGCTGATGGTTGTGGATCGTAGAGGGCTCCATCCCGGATCATGGCGTGCAGGGTCAGGATGCGGCGGTGGGCCAGGGCGAGGACGGCCTGGTTGTGACGCTTTGCCTGATCTCGTTTGCGCTGGTAGTAGGCCCGGCTGACGGGGTCGGAGCGCAGGGAGGCGAAGGCGGACAGGAACACGGCGCGCGTGAGCCGCTTGTTGCCGGCGTGGGTGACATGCTCGCCGCGGATCGATGAGCCCGATCTCCTGGTCACCGGTGCCAGGCCGGGGTAGGAGACCAGGTGGGCGCCGGTGCCTGGAGGTCTTGCCCAGGGTCTCGGCCAGGAAGACGGCGGCGGCCGGGACCCCGATCCCGGGCATGGAGGTCAGGACCTGGTAAAGATGGAGGTCAGGACCTGGTAAAGAGGGTGGGCCTGCACCAGGGTCTCGACCTGGGCGGCGACATCGGCCCGCAGGGAGTGCAGAGCGATGAGCTGCCTGGCCAGGTGAGGCAGCACCGTTGCGGCGGCGTCGGTGCCGGCGACCACCACGGTCTGGCGTTCCAGGGTCGAGACGATCTGGGCGGCCCAGATGGCGTGACGCCTACACCCGTGCTTCGTGAGCCTGGCGTCAATCCTTGTCTTACCCGCGCGCTTCAGCTCGGCCGGGGTGGGCTAGGCGGCGATGACCTCCAGGACGGCGTCGTGCTCCAACCACGGCCCCACCACCGCCTCCAGGGCGGGGTGGATCTGGGTGTACAGACCCCGGATCCGGTTAGCGGTCTGGTACCTGGCGGGCCAGGTCCAGGTCGAAACCAGTCAGCATGCTCAGTGCTGCGGCGTCCTCGTCCGAGGTGCTGATGGCGCACAGGGTGTGAGGCATGGTCCTGGCAGCGCTGGCGATGACGGCGGCGTCCTTCGCGTCGGTCTTGGCGCTGCCCGGTGTCAGGTCCGCGATGCGGCGCATCGACAGTCCCGGCAGGTAGCCCACGGTGATGCCCATGTCCTGGGCCACCACCACCGCCAGGGCCCCGATGGTGGCGGGCTGATCGACCACCACCAGCACCTGCCCCTTTGCCTGTAGGCGCTGGTAGACCTCGCGCAGCCGGTCCTCGTCGTTGGGCAGGGCCTTGTCGAGGGCCTTCCGCCCGTCTCGAATCAGGGCCGTGGCCCAGTGCTCGCTCTTACCGACGTCAATGCCGATGAAGACCTCGATGTCCTCGATATCCATCCCTGTGCCGCCTCTCGCTCAAGTGGGTCAGGGCCAGCCGGTGGACGACCGGCCCCGCACCCACGCCTGCGTTAGACCTCTGCCGTTGGCGGGTCGTTCCCCTTATCAGCGGTCACCAGCGCCCGGCTGCCGCGGGTGACAACACCCCCCCGGATCATCTACGGACAGGGGCAAGACACCCGTGCCCACAGTAGCTGGCCCAGCCCCGGATCACCCGGGGCCACCAACAAGGTAACGGGCGCGGGGCTGACGCCCTCTCTCTCCGCCTGCCGCCCCCTCGGACACGAGGAGCCGTTTTCCGGGTGGTTCTGGCAGGGCCTCCCAGACCCGGGTGTGATAATGTCATCATCGTGATCCGAGCTCATTGGAGTTGACAGAAGGGATGCGGACCGGTGGGGCGCAGCGCGAGATCAACGAGAATTCCACGGATACCGGGCGCGAGCTCCACGACGGGAGCGTTGAGCGTTGAGCGTTGACTGAGTTGACTGATGAGAATGCTGGCACCAGCCGGAGGACGCTTCTCGTCGCAGCAGTATTCACGTCAGTCGGTCTCGCCGCGGGGTGCGCAAGCCGGAGCGGGGGCGACGCTGGCGGCGACCCGGGTCGTGGCTCGGCCTCGGAAGGCGCGGCCGGCGCATTGGGCTCCGCCGGCTCCCAGGAGGCGCCCGCCCCCCAGGCGGCGATCCAGGTGACGATCGACGGGACCAGTTATTCCGCTCGTCTTAACGGGACCCAGGCCGCGGAGTCCCTGAAGCCGTTGCTGCCCTTGACCCTCTCCTTCCGCGACTTCTCCGCCGGCTTCGAGGAGAAGATCGCCGACCTGAACCAGCCTCTGGCCTATGACCAGATGCCCGCCGGCGATGACCCGGCGCCCGGGACATCGCCTACTGGTCTCCCGGCCAACGGATCGTCCTCTACTGGGGGAATGTCGCCCGTTACGACGGCATCCACGTCATCGGGTCCTTCGACTCGGGCAGCGCCGTCGAGGCCATCCGGGCACTGACTCCGAGCAGCAGTGTCACGATCTCAGCCAGCGGCGCCCCGTCCAGTTAGAAGACGATCGACCGGCGCGCGCAGCCCGATCCCCCGACGAAGAAAAAGGGAACGATGAAACGACGCACCATCCTGACCGCAGGTTCACTCGCCGCCGCCGTCTCTCCGGGGGCCACGCAGTCCATGGGCACGCAGCAGACCTACACCGTCACCACCGAGCAGCTGGGCTTCGAGAGCGCCGGCAACCACATCTACGGCGAGATCAAGCGCCCCAACACCCAGGGCCCCGCGGTCGCCATCATGAGTCACGGTTTCGGCGGCAACCACGCCCAGGAGTCCCATTCCCATATGCAGGACCTGCTGGCCCAGCACGGCGTCGTCGTCTACAGCTACGACTTCGCTGGCGGCAGCGGCTTCGAGCCCGGTCAGAGCGAGGGCAGCATGACCGACATGTCCGTCATGACCGAGGTGCAGAATCTCCGTGATGCCCTCACCCTGGTCCAGGGGCTCGACTACGTGGACGCCAACCGCACCTACCTCATCGGCGCCAGCCAGGGCGGCGTCGTCACCACCCTCGTGGCCGACGAGAACCCCACCGGTGTTCGGGGGATCGCACTGCTCTACCCGGCCCTCTCGCTCTTCGACGACGCCCATGAGCGCTTCCCCAACAGGGAGGACATCACCGACACCACTGACCTCATGGGGCTGACCGTGGGGCGCAAGTACTTCGAGGACATCTACGACGTCAACATCTACGACCACATGTCATTCGGCGGTGAGGTTCTCATCTTCCACGGAACCGCCGACGACATTGTGCCCATCTCCTACTCGCAGCGCGCGTCAACCACCTTCGCCCACGCCGACCTGACCACTCTAGACGGTGAGGGACACGGATTCACCGAGCCAGCTCAGGAGACCGTCGCCGATGGGATCCTGAGCATAATCGACGAGTAACACGTCCTTTCCCCAGTCCAGCCCGGCAGAGTATGCGATCCGGCCGCGCGCCGTCCGGACCGCCGCCCTGCTCCTGGACTCGGGGCAGTCCACCCACGACGCCATCGCCGCCGTCGAACGACTCAATGGTCTCCTGGGCACCCGCTTCACGCTGCTGCCCGCCTGGTCCCAGGTCGCGCTCGCCGACGCGGACGGGCCCGTCGCAGCGGTCAGGCCCATCCATCCGGTGACAGTGCATATGGGGCGCGCGACCCTCATCCAGCATCGTCTGAGCACCGCCGACCGCCTGACCCTCGACGAGCTGGAGGACCTGCTGGAGCAGGCGCGGGCCCGACCCGCCAGTCCGACCTGGCCTCTTCGCCCTGGCGGCGGGCCTCGGCGCGAGCCTGTTGGCCCTCATCTTCGGGGCGCACCACCCGCCGTCGGTCGCCCTCGTCTTCGCCGCGGCGGGGGCGGGCGGGCGCGCGCTGGCGGGGCGGGCGACGGCGATCACCCAGACCTTCGCCGCGGCCCTCATCGGCGGCCTGGTCGGCGCGCTCGCCGTCCGCCTCGGCTGGACCGGCACGGCCAGGCTCGTGGCCGTGCGCCCGGGGATGGTGCTCGTGCCCGGCCCCCAGGTCCTCAACGGCGCCATCGAGATCGCCGAGCGCCGCCACGACATGGGCCTGGCGCGGCTGGCGGACGCGGCGCTGACGATCCTGGCCATCAGCGCGGGCGTCGTGGGGGGCCTGCTCATCGGCGGCACCGGCCTGCCGCTGACCGCGACGACCAGCGCGATCCCGCTGTGGCTCGACGCCCTCGCCGCCGCCGTCCTCGCCATGTGCTACCCGGTGTACTTCTCCATGCCGATCGGGGCCTTCGGCTGGGCGTTCCTGGCCGGCGGCCTCGCGCACGCGGCGCACTGGGTCTCGCTGACGTGGTGGCACTGGAACGCGCCCGCCGCCTCCCTGCTGGCCTGCCTGGTGGCGGGCGGCCTGCTCACACCGGTGTGCCGCTCGCGGCACATCCCCTTCGCGGGGGCGGGCTTCGCCGCGGTCGTGGCCCTCGTGCCCGGCGTGTACCTGTTCCGCACCGCCGCGGGGACGCTGAGCCTGCTGTCTGAGGCGCACGCGGAGGCGGCATTGGCGGCGACGGCGAGCGACCTGGCCACCGCCGTGCTCATCGTGCTGGCGATGGCGGTCGGGCTGGTGGTGCCCTACCGGGTGTGGGCCCGCCTCGCTCGATAGGGCGTTCCGCGCGTCGGGTCCCCGTGGCCTTCCGGAGGGGACATCCTGCGCAGCCGGGTGCGAACCGCTCCGGCCGGAGACATCCCGCGTGTGCGGGTGCAGGATTCCGGTTCCCGTACGCGTGGACTGCACCCGCCAGCGAGAAAGTGTCCCCGACGGCGTCGAACGCCCCCGCCTGTGACCAGACGTTTACCATCGAGGAACAGCTGCCACGAAAGGAGCCGGTTCAATGACGATCACCCTCGCCCCCGCTCTTGCAGGTCTGGCCCTCGCCCTGGGGATCGCGCGGCTGATCATGTTCATCGCCCTCCACCTCGTCCCCAGCGACTACAACATCGTGCAGCACGCGGTGAGCGACTACGCGGTCGGACCGACCCACCGGCTGGCGACCGCCGTCACCTGGACCTCGGCGGTGTTCTGGGCCGTACTCGCAGGCGCGGTCGCTCTCGGGCCGCCGACGCCGGAGAAGAACGTGGCGCTGTGGCTGGCGGCCCTGGCCGTCATCTTCGCTGCGCTGCCCCTCCTGCCGACCGATGTCGAGGGGCAGCCGGCCACCCTCATCGGCCGCCTTCACCTGGTGGCCGCCATCGCCTGGTTCTCGATCGCCTACTCGTGCATGGGCAGCATCGTCCGGCTGTTGACCCCGCTCGCGCCGCGGGGGCTGGTCTCCTTCCTCGGGGTGACTCGATGGGTGACCGCTGCCGCGCTCATCGCCCTGGTGACCGCGCTGGTCATCCGCCGCCTAAGGCCCTACGCGTTCGGGATCTCGGAGCGGATCTTCCTGCTGGCCGTCTACGTCTTCTACCTCGGCGCCGCGGTCGGACTCCTGCTGGCCTGAGCCACACTCATCCCGATCTCCTCGTACCGATGGGGACATTCCACACCTCTGGACGCACTATCCGCCCGCCGGACGGGTGCAGTCCACGGCGTACGGGAACAGGAATCCGGTCCCCGTACACGCGACACGCCCCCGGCTGTGTAGAAATGTCCCCGCCGGTGAGGGCAGTACGGCTCCGGCCCAAGCGCCGTCTACCATCGGGGCATGCCGACCGACGACAGCACGGGCGCTCGGCTGCGGACGTGGGAGCGAGCGACCGAGTGGCCGCTGACCGGGGCCGCCGTCGTCTTCCTGGCTGCCTACGCCTGGGAGGTGCTCGCCAACGCGCAAGGCGGGGCCAAGGACGCGGCCGAGTTGGTGATCGACGCCGTGTGGGTGTTGTTCGGCGTCGACTATCTTGTCCGCCTGGCGCTGGCGTCGAGTCGGAGCCGCTGGTTCCTCCACCACCTGCCGGACCTGGCGGTCATTGCCCTGCCGATCCTGCGGCCGCTGCGACTCCTGCGCCTGGTGACGCTCGTGGGCATCATGCAGCGCAGCGCCGGCACCGCGCTGCGCGGGCGCATCACCCTGTACACGGCCGGCAGTGCCGCCCTACTCATCTTCACCTCGGCGCTGGCCACGCTGGATGCGGAGCGTCACGAACCGGGCTCCTCGATCCGCTCCTTCGGCCAGGCCCTGTGGTGGGCGCTGACGACGATCACCACTATCGGCTACGGCGACACCGTCCCGGCCTCCACACAGGGGCGTTTCATCGCGGCGCTGCTCATGATCGGCGGCGTGGCGCTCATCGGCGTGGTCACGGCGACCCTGGCCTCGTGGATCGTCTCGCTAGTCGAGGAGGAGAACGCCGAGCAGGAGGCCGCCACGCAGGCGCAGGTAGCGGCCCTGCAGCAGCAGGTCAGTGAGCTGAGCGAGCGCATCGACCGTCTTCTGGAGGAACGCGAATCGGGTCACTGACTGCGCACACTCGCCCCGGTTCGACGTCGGTCACTGCGCAAACGCCGAGCCGGGCATGTTTTGCGTAGGGCGTCTGTTTTTCGGTAGGGCTATGCGAGAAATGCCCGGCTCGGCGGAGAAAGACCCTCAGCCCCGGATCTCGGCGGCGACCAACTCGGCGAGCTCGACGGCGTTGAGGGCCGCGCCCTTGCGCAGGTTGTCCCCGACGGCGAAGAACTGCAGGCCATGGCCCGGCGCGAAGGCCTGGTCGGCGCGCAGGCGCCCCACGAAGGTGCCATCGCGGCCGGCGCCCTTGAGGGGGCTGGGCACGTCCTGATAGGTCACGCCGGGCGCCGCCTCCAGCAGCTCGCGGGCTCGCTCGACGCTGATCTCGCGCTCGAACTCGGCGTTGACGCTGAGCCCGTGGCCGGAGAACACCGGGATGCGCACGCAGGTCCCGGAGACCAGCAGGTCCGGGATCTGAAGGATCTTGCGGGACTCGTTGCGCAGCTTCTGCTCCTCATCGGTCTCGCCGGAGCCGTCGCCGGCGTCGCCACCGGCCCAGGCCACGGCGTTGAAGGCGATGGTGTCGACGTAGACCTCCGGCGCGGGGAACTCGACGGCCCGCCCGTCCAGGGCCAGGTCCTCCATGTCCTCGTTCACGACGGCGCGCACCTGCCCGGCCAGCTCGGCCACCCCGGCCCGCCCGGAGCCGGAGACGGCCTGGTAGGTCGAGACGATGAGGCGGACGAGCCCGGCTTCCTCGTGCAGCACCTTGAGGGCGGGCATGGCCGCCATGGTGGTGCAGTTGGGGTTGGCGATGATGCCCTTGGGGCGCTCACGCAGGGCCTGCGGGTTGACCTCGCTGACCACGAGGGGCACCTCGGGGTCCTTCCTCCAGGCCGAGGAGTTGTCGACGACGACGGCCCCGGCCGCGGCGAACTCCGGCGCGTACCGGCGGGAAGCCGCTCCCCCGGCGGAGAAGATGGCGACGTCGATGCCCGAGAAGTCGGCGGAGGCGACGTCCTCGACCTCGACTCTCGCCCCGCGGAACTCCACGACGCTGCCGGCCGACCGGGCCGAGGAGAAGAAGCGCACCGAGCGGGCCGGGAAGTCGCGCTCGGCCAGCATCGCGCGCATGACACGGCCGACCTGGCCGGTGGCCCCCACGACGGCAACGCAGACGCCGTCGGCCACTCCGGTGTAGGTGTTCACGGGATTGCTCATCGTCCGGTCCCTCCGTAGACGACCGCCTCAGCGGCCTGGGCATCGAGGCCGAAGGCGGAGTGGACGGCGCGTACGGCCTCGTCGAGCACGGCGTCGTCGACCACCACCGAGATGCGGATCTCGGAGGTGGAGATCATGTGGATGTTGACCCCGGCCTCGCTCAGCGCACCGAAGAGCCTGGCGGACACGCCCGGGTGGGAGCGCATGCCCGCGCCGACCAGGGAGAGCTTGCCGATATCGGGGTTGAAATGCAGACTCTTGAAACCGAGTTCATCCCGCGCGGCCTCCAGGGCCGCGCGGGCCCCGGCGGAGTCGCCGTCGGGACAGGTGAAGGAGATGTTCGTCAGGCCCGTGTCCTCCGCGGAGACGTCCTGGACGATCATGTCGATATTGGCGTCGGTACTCGCCACGATCGCGAAGATGCGGGCGGCGGCGCCCGGCACATCCGGCACGCCGACGAGCGTGATCTTGTCCTGGCTGCGGTCGTGCGCGATGCCGGAGATGACGGGGGCTTCCACGTGATCCTCCTTGGCGGAACTGCGGGGGCGGGCCTCGGCCCGGGTACTGATGGCGTGCGAGTGGGCGGCTCCGACGGACGCGGAGGAGGGGGCGGACGTGCCGGCGGGGGCGATCACGCGTCCGGTGACGGCGTCGACGACGGGCCCGGCCGACTCCGGTGCCGAGGCGAGCGCATCGGCACCGGAGTCGGCGCTGTCGGCGGAGGGGGCGGGCCCGGGGATGACGGGCGGGACGAAGGCGCCCGCGCGACGGCCGTCGTAGATCCACGTGCCGGTCTTGTCGGAGAAGGAGGAGCGCACGTGGATCGGCACCCCGAAGCGGCGGGCGTACTCCACGGCCCGCAGGTGGAGGATCTTGGCACCGTGAGCGGCCATCTCCAGCGTCTCCTCGCTGGAGAGGGCCTCGACACGCCTGGCCGTGGGCACGATGCGGGGGTCGGCGGTGAACAGGCCGTCGACGTCGGTGTAGATCTCGCATACGTCCGCGTTGAGGGCGGCGGCCAGCGCCACGGCGGTCGTGTCGCTCCCGCCGCGCCCGAGCGTGGTGACGTCCTCGACCTCGTTAACGCCCTGGAAACCGGCGACAATGGCCACGGCGCCCATCTGGACGGCGCGGGCGATGCGCTCGGGGATGACGCCGACGATCGAGGCGCGCCCGTATTTGGAGTCGGTGAGGACCCCGGCCTGAGCGCCGGTGTAGGCACGGGCCGGAACGCCGAGCTCTCCCACGGCCATGGCGAGCAGCGCCATGGAGATGCGCTCGCCGGCGGACAGGAGGATGTCCATTTCGCGGGCCGGTGCGTGGCCGGTGAGGGCGCCGGCCATATCGAGCAGGTCGTCGGTCGTATCGCCCATGGCGGAGACGACCACGACGACGGTGTTGCCGGCCTCCCGCGTGGCGACGACGCGCCTGGCGACGCGTCGCATCGCCTCGATGTCGCTGACGGACGAGCCGCCGTACTTCTGGACGACCAGTGCCATGTGAGGTGCTCCTGCCGTTGTGGTCACCGCGACCACGACGGCGGGCGCGGCTCACGCGCCTCGGCGCGGCTCGGCCCACGGCGGCGTGGCTGCGCACCCAGCATACGTGGAGTATCAGGAACGCGGGGTATCGGGAATGCGGCCCGCGGCCGAGGAAGTCGGGCGCACGGGGAGTACTCCCCGTGCGCCTGCGCTCCGATCCCACCCCCGACCCGTGGCCCGCGCCCCGCGACATCTCTACTATGACCCCATGAGCATCGAGGTCACGGGGGTCACGCGCTTCTTCGGCTCCACTCGTGCGGTCTGGCAGATGGACATGTCCGTCCCCGCGGGGACGGTCACGGGACTCGTGGGCCCCAACGGAGCGGGCAAGACGACCCTCCTGCTCATGCTGGCCGCGCTCCTGGCGCCCGACGCGGGCTCAATCCGGGTGGAGGGGCTGGACCCCGTGACCCGGCCGCGCGAAGTGCACAGGGCCGTGGGGTGGATGCCGGACTCCTTCGGCACCTGGGACTCGCTGACCTGCACCGAGATCCTGCTGACCTTCGCGGCCGCACAGGGGCTGGACCGGACCACCAGCGCCCAGCAGGCCGACGAGATGCTCTCCGCCGTCCACCTCGATGAGTTGGCCCGCACCCCCGCCCGTGTGCTCTCGCGAGGGCAGAAGCAACGGCTGGGCCTGGCGCGGGCGCTCGTCCATCATCCACAGGTCCTGCTGCTCGACGAGCCCGCAGCCGGCATGGACCCGCGCTCGCGCGCCGACCTGCGGGTCCTGCTGCGCGACCTGGCCGCCTCCGGCGTCACCGTGCTCGTCTCCAGCCACATCCTGCCCGAGCTGGAGCAGATGGTCGACGGCGTCATCTTCATGGCCCGCGGTCAGGCGGTCGCCCCGCCGTCGCCCGGCCGGCCCGGCCCCGACGACCGCAGCTCCTGCGAAGGTCCGCACAACGCCGACGGAGGCAGCCCTCCCCGGCCACCGGGCGGACCCGCGCGCCCCCAGCCGATCCGACGCGTGTGGCGGATGCAGGCCCTGGACGCGCAGCGCCTGGCGGACTGGGCCGCCTCGGCTCCGGTGCACGCCGTCGTCTCCGACGACGATGCGGCGCGCCTGGCCGTACCCGACGAGGCCACCGCCGCACACGTCCTACGCGAAGCGCTCGATGCCGGCGTCGATGTGGTCTCCTTCGCTCCGGCGGGCGGGAGCCTGGAGGAGATCTACCTGTCGATGGAAGGAGAGAGGCGATGAGCTGGTCCGCCGTGCGCACCGTCGCGGTGCTGGAACTGCGTCAGCGCGTGAGATCCACGCGCTGGCAGGTCATGCTGATCGTGTGGGGCGCCGTCCTGGTGCTCCTGTGCGGGGGCATGGGCCTGCTGGCGGGCACGACCGGGGGCGACGTGGAGGACACCGCCCCCTACCTCTACGACATGACGGTCTGCTTCGTTCTGGCCATCGGGCTCATCGTCGCCCCGACCCTGTCGGCCTCCTCCGTCAACGGCGACCGGACCGACGCGACTCTGGCGCTGCTGCAGGCCACGACGCTGCGCCCGGTCGAGATCGTCATCGGCAAGCTCGTGGCGGCCTGGTCCGCCGCGCTGGCCTTCCTCGCGGTCTCCCTGCCCTTCCTACTGGCCCTGACCGCCGAGGGCTCGTCGTGGACGGCGCTGGCCGGCCATCTGCTGATCCTCGTCGTGACCCTGGGGGCGGTGTGCGCGATCGGCCTGGGCTTCTCCGCCGCGACGGCGCGGCCATCGGCCTCGGCCGTCCTCACCTACCTGGTCGTCGTGGCGCTCGTGGCCGGAACCCCCCTGGCCACGGCGATCTCGTCGACGGCGGTGCGCGGCGAGCAGCAGCGCATCATCTACCTCACGGACTACGACGCCTCGACGAACAACAGGAAAGTCTGCCGCTCCGAGCCGGAGGTGCAGACGACGGATGTCGAGCACGTCGAGCGGATCTGGTGGATGCTCATTCCCAACCCCTTCGCGGCCCTGAGCGACGTCGCAGTGCGGGCCCCGGCCAGCGAGGATCTGTGGCGCCACCCCGGAGGAGCGATCCTCACCGGCACAGGCGACACCATCGACGAGATGCGCAACCCGCAGCCGAGTGAGCTCGTCGTCAACTACTGCGATGACAACGACGACAACGGGCCCGACTCGGACGACGGCAGCCTGCGTCCCACACGGCACCTCGTCTTCTGGCCCGCGACCCTGCTGGTGATGCTGGGCCTGGGCGGCTGGTCGACGGCTTTCGCGACCCGCCGTCTACGCACGCCCGCACGCACCCTCGCCCGCGGCACGCGCGTGGCCTGAGCCCGCCGCCCCGGCTTCCCCCTCCCGCCGCGCGTCGCCGCGCGCACCGGAGACATCGCTAGGGATCGGCGAGGAGCTCCTCATAAGTCCTCTCGCGCGCGGACTCGGAGACGGTGTACGCGCCGACAGAGTCCTCCTCGGCAAGAGCGAGGACGTGCGTGCCCATCGGAGTGGCGACATCGGGCGCGACGACGTAGTGGGCCGAGCCGGCCTCGACCCACTGGCCGGTGTCGTACCCCTTGACGTAGGTCGCTCGGACGTCGCCGTCGCTCAGGCCCTGCTCCTGACGGTAGATGAACAGTTCACCGACGTCGTCGAACTTCCACACGTCCCGATCGCCGATGATCTCCCCGACATGCCGCATGTCCGAGATGACCATCCCGCAGCGCGCGCAGGTGTCGCCCGGTTCCACCTCCACCGGATCGTCGCCCGCCGGCCGCCCCCTCCGTCCGCAGGCCGCCGGGCCGCCGGCCGCGACCAGGACCGACAGGGCGGCCGCCCTGGTGAGAAAGGCTCGTCTCCCCACGACGACGTCGGTCTCATTTGTCATCGGTTCTCCGTCTCGGTGAGGGCCCGGGCGGTCGCGGCGCGGCCGCCCGGGCGGGGCGCGCACCGGCCCGATGCCGCCCCGCCCGTAGGCGAGAATAAAGGTGAGGAGGGCCTTATCTGAAATCCGGGCGGCCGGACCCGTCCGTCAGCCCTCGACGATCCGCCTGCCCTCGAAGGCGCGGCCCAGCGTCACCTCATCGGCGTACTCCAGGTCACTGCCCACCGGCAGACCCGAGGCTAGACGCGAGACCGGGACCCGAAGCGTTGTGAGCATGCGCGTGAGGTAGGCGGCGGTGGCCTCCCCCACGACGTCGGGGTCGGTGGCGACGATGACCTCCTCGACGCCGTCGCTCACCCGGGCGAAGAGCTCGCGCATGCGCAGATCGTCGGGGCCGACGCCGTTGATCGGGTCGATGGCGCCGCCCAGCACGTGGTAGAGGCCCCGGTACTCCCGCGTGCGCTCGATGGCGACGACGTCTTTGGGCTCCTCCACCACGCAGATGATCCGCTGATCGCGGCGCGGGTCCCGACAGATGGCGCACTGCTCCGATTCGGAGATGTTGCCGCAGGTCCGGCAGAACCGCACCCGCGCCTTGACGGCGCGAAGCGCCTCGATAAGACGCTCGACGCTGGCCGAATCGGCGGACAGGATGTGGAAGGCCATCCGCTGGGCGGATTTGGGACCGATACCGGGCAGCTCACCGAACTCGTCGATGAGATCCTGGACGGCGCCCTCATAGACGGCGGGCATGTCAGCGTCCCTCCTGGGTCACGGTGATCTCCTCCAGCACCGTGGCCCCCAGCAGCCGCTTGACCACCTCGAGACCGACGATGCCGGCCTCCTCGGCGTCCTCATCGTCCTCGCTGGGGACGTCGTCCTCCAGGGGGGAGAAGGCGGCACCGGCCGCACGGCCCGCGCTCTGGGCGGAGTGTCCGCCGGCGGCCGCCCGGGCAGCGGCCCGAGCGGCGGAGAGCCGGTCGTGGACGGCGCCGGAGGGCGCCCAGGAGTCCTCGGGATCGTCCTCGTCCTCCGGCGGCGGCTCCTGCGGAACGGGGGTGCCGTCGGAGAAGGTGTCGGGGCTGTCCCAGCTGACGGGGTCCAGGCCATGCCGGTCGGGCCGGTCGGGCAGCCCGGACCGGTCAGCGGATGCGGCCTCAGGCGTCGCGGAAGACGACGAGGCCCCACCGGGCAGATCCGGCAGGGCGCGCAGACGATGGACGGTGGCGAGAGGGGGCTCGCCGCCGGCCCGCTCCGGGCAGACCGGCTCCGCGCCGTCGACCGGGCCCGCGGACGGCACCGGCGATGCGCTCGGGCTCGGAGCCGACGCGGCGGCGGAGGCCATCGGGGCAGGCGCGGCGGCCGGTGACGGCACTGGTGGCGCCGGGGCC
>NZ_GL985606.1:218450-222390 GCF_000220835.1 Actinomyces sp. oral taxon 448 str. F0400
CGCCGCCGGAGCCGGGGCGGCCGGGGCCGTGACGCGCTGGTCGGCCACGAGGAGCCGGGCCATGAGCAGCTCGAGCTGGAGGCGCGGGGAGGTCGCCCCGACCATCTGCGACAGGGCCTGCGCGGTCACATCGGCCGCGCGTGACAGACCCGCCGCGCCAATGGTGCGCGACTGGCCCTCCATGCGGGTCAGCTCGTCCGCGGGCAGCGAGCCGAGCGCCGGGCCGGCCTCCGAACCGGCCAGGGCGATGACCAGCAGGTCCCGCAACCGCTGAAGCAGATCCTCGACGAACCGGCGCGGGTCGTGGCCGGAGGAGACGATGCGGTCCACCACTCGAAAGACCCCGGCGCCGTCGCAGGCCGCCAGGGCGTCGACGCAGGAATCGAGCAGGGTGGTGTCGGTGTAGCCCAGGAGGGCGACGGCGCGGGTGTAGTCCACCTCGCCGTCGACCGCCCCGCCGATGAGCTGGTCCATCACCGACAGGGTGTCGCGCACCGACCCGCCGCCGGCGCGGGTCACCAGCGGGAAGACGCCGGGGCCGACCCGCACGCCCTCGCTCCCGCACAGGTGGGCGAGGTAGGTCTCGAGCGCATCCGGGGCGACGAGGCGGAAGGGGTAGTGGTGAGTGCGCGAGCGGATCGTGCCGATGACCTTCTCCGGCTCGGTGGTGGCGAAGACGAACTTCACGTGCGCCGGCGGCTCCTCGACGAGTTTGAGCAGGGCGTTGAAGCCCTGCGGGGTGACCATGTGGGCCTCGTCGAGGATGAAGATCTTGAAGCGGTCGCGAGCCGGGGCGAAGGAGGCGCGCTCGCGCAGGTCTCGGGCATCGTCGACGCCGTTGTGGGAGGCGGCGTCGATCTCGACGACATCGAGGCTGCCGGGTCCGCCGGTGGCCAGATCGCGGCAACTCGGGCACCGGCCGCACGGGGTGTCGGTGGGGAAGCGCTCGCAGTTCAGACAGCGCGCCAGAATGCGGGCGGAGGTGGTCTTGCCGCAGCCTCGCGGGCCGGAGAAGAGGTAGGCGTGGGTGACGCGGTCGCCGCGCAACGCCGCCATGAGCGGGGCGGTCACGTGGTCCTGCCCGATGACGTCCTGGAACGTGTCGGGGCGGTAGCGGCGGTACAGGGCGGTGGTCACGGTCCGACTCTAAACGGGACCGACGGCGCTCCGCACCGGGTTGCCGGGCGCGGTCGGTCTCCTCGGAGCCGGGGCGAAGACCCCCCGTGCACCCGCCAGAGCCCGCTTACCCTTGCTACCTTCCGGTCCTGGGGGATTCACTGGATGACGCCGCACGAGGGGCCGGCCACGAGTGTACCCGATGGCGGAGCGGGCGCGCGCCGCCGAGCGCGCCGGGTGTCTCAGGTGCGGAGCACCCATGAGGATCCGCACCGCCCGCCGCACCGGGTGTCCGGGGTCGGTCACGCGCCCCCCGGGCCGCGTGATTGATGCCACCCAGAGCAGCTGGCCCCGATGCGCGGTGTCCGATATATTCCATGTCCGTTGCGCGCGGTCGGCGCTCCACTGCCGTCCGTGCGGGATGCCTGGAGGATTCGCCTAGTGGCCTATGGCGCACGCTTGGAAAGCGTGTTGGGTGCAAGCCCTCGGGGGTTCGAATCCCCCATCCTCCGCCATCGCGTCCGTCGCCTCTCCGAGCCGGAATCCCCTTTCCGACGGCGTGAGACGCGGACGAGGGCGGGAGAGCGAACCGCACGCGAGACACCACCGGGACACCCGAGGGCACTATGGGGAGGCGGCCCCGTCGGGGTCACCTCCCCATGGTGACGAAACATGGTTTCTGGCATGCTCTCACCATGTTCACATCGCCCGTTCGCGTATTCGCCGCCCCCGTCGCTCTTCTTCTCGCATTGGGTCTGGCCGCCTGTCAGGATCAGATCCCCGTCGCCTCGACCTCGGCGAGCAGTGGAAGCACCGCGCCCGTTCCCAGCGCCTCCTCGAGTCCGAGCACAAAGACGCCGACGCCAACAGCCTCGTCCTCGGGCAGGAGGATCAAGGCCAACGATCTCAAGGTGGGCGACTGCTTCGACAACACCGACCCGGGGAACACCGACTCCGTCAACGACGTCTCCGTCACCGATTGCTCGTCCCCCCATACCTACGAGGTCTACAACATCTCCCAGATCAGCGGCAGCACCTACCCCTCCGATATGGATCTGGAAGTCAGCAAGGCCTGCTACGACTCATTCGAGGACTACGTCGGCATCAGCGTTGACAGGACCCTGGCCTACACCACCTACACCCTCAGCCCCTCTCCGGGCTCGTGGACCTACGGCGATCGCATCATCTCCTGCGCGGTGGGCGAGGTCAACGGAGGAATGCTCACCGGCTCCGCTAAGGGCACGGCCCGGTGAAAGCGCGCCGAGGGACTGAGAGCCGGGCGCTCCCGGCTGATGCGCACCCGGATCTCAGTCTCTCGCCGCCTCGACCCACTCCGAGGCGGCGACATCAGGGGACTGGGGCGTAGCGTCCGGGGCCGGACCCAGGCCGGCGACGAGCTCGCCGAGTCCGGGGCCATCGGCGCGGTCCGTCTCCGGGCCGCCCACGGGTCGCACCCCGGCGCCGTCGGCAGGAGCCGAGCTCCTCTCGGCGGCCTGCTCCTCGGCCTGCTGCTCATGGACCATGTGCGCGGTGGAGATCATGAGCTTGAGCCGGTTGAGCTGATTGACCTCACTGGCGCTCGGGTCGTAGTCGATGCCGACGACGTTGGCCTGCGGGTAGCGGCGGCGGATCTCGCGGAACATGCCCTTGCCGATGACGTGGTTGGGCAGGCAGCCGAAGGGCTGGCAGCACACGATGTTCGGCGCGCCGTGCTCGATGAGCTCGATCATCTCCGCGGTCAGCAGCCACCCCTCGCCCGCCTGGTTGCCCAGGGAGAGGATCTGCGAGGCCTTGTCCATCATGTCGGCGCTGGAGGACTCGACGTCGAAGGTCCCCCCGCAGGCGGCGAGCGCCGCCCGCGCCGGCCCCTGGACCTGCTCCAGGAACCAGACGGCGGCCTTGTTCCTGGCCACGGAATTCACTCCGATGCCGTAGGCGTCGGCCTTCCACTGGGCGGTGACCGGACCGCTGAGGAAGAAGGGGAGCAGCCCCGGAACGACGGCCTCGCAGCCCTCGGCCTCGATCTGATCGACGACGTGATTGTTGGCGTCGGGCTGGAATTTGACCAGAATCTCTCCGACGACGCCGACGCGCGGCTTACGGGGGATATCGCGCCTGGGCAGGGAGTCGAACTCGCGGACCATCTCGCGCAGCAGACGCCGATAGCCCAGCCGCCCGCCCCAGGTGGGGCAGCGTCCCCTGCGCCCGAAGAATTCCCCGATGATCGCATTCCACCGTTCTACGAGGCGGTTGGTAGCCCCCTCCTGGGCCTCGTAGGGGCGCACGCGCAGCAGGCAGGTGTTGAGGGTGTCGCCGATGACGATGCCCTGGACGATCTTGAGCGCGAGAGTCGCAGTGACCTTGAACCCGGGGTTCTCCTCGATGCCCTGCAGGGAGACGGCCAGGACGGGGACCTGGGTGTAGCCGGCGTCGTGCAGGCCCTTGCGGAGCATGCCGGCGTAGTTGGTAGCACGGCACATGCCGCCGGTCTGGGAGATGGCGACGACGCAGCGGTCGGGGTCGTGGGACCCGTCCTCGAAAGCCCCGATGAGCTGGCCGATGACCATGATCGCGGGGAAGCAGGCATCGTTGTTGACGTAGCGCAGGCCGACGTCAAGGTCCTCCCTACTGGCCTGTTCGAGCAGCTCGACCTTGTAGCCCAGGCGTCGCATAAGCGGTGCGAGCGGACCGAAATGAACCGGACTCATCTGCGGCATGAGGATCGTGTGGGTGGCGCGCATCTCCTCGGTGAACGCCGGGGTGCTGGCGCCGGGCAGCTCGCGCGGCGCGCCCGACGATCCCGACGGGCCGTCCGCGCCCGCGG
>NZ_GL985606.1:222943-241473 GCF_000220835.1 Actinomyces sp. oral taxon 448 str. F0400
GACGACGCCGCGGCGGGGCGGTCGGGCAGGCTCGTATCGATCTCGACGGCGTCGTTCTGCAGATCCGCCGGCGTCCGCCCTGCGCCGCCGGCTCCGACGTCTGAAAGCGCCGGCGCGTCACTGCGCCCGTCCGTCCCACCGTCGACCGCTGCGGACCGCTCGTCGTTCCGCTGATGGCGCCGGGCATCGCTGGCCGCGGCCAGGGAGCGCAGCCGGATGGTGGCGGCGCCGAGGTTGGAGACCTCGTCGATCTTGAGAGTGGTGTACACGCCCCCGGCGGACTCGAGGATCTCCTGGACCTGGTCGGTGGTGACGGCGTCGACGCCGCAGCCGAAGGAGTTGAGCTGGACGAGTTCGAGGTCGTCGGCGCGAGTGACGAACTCGGCGGCCCGGTAGAGGCGGGAGTGGTAGGCCCACTGGTCGTGCACGCGCAGGTGGTGCCGCCCGCCCTCGGCTGCGACGCTCGCCTCGGGGCTGGGCAGACCCTCGGCGCGCACGTCGGACCAGTCGGCGGGGGCCTGCGGATCCTTCCGGCGTCGGCCCGGACCGCGACGGATAGAGGCGACGGCGCGGGACAGCGCCCCGCCCGCCACCGCGTGCTCCGCCCCGTCGGGCTCGTCGACGCCGGTGACCTCGGGCTCAGGCAGGATGGAGTCTTCGGAGAGGACCGCCATGCCCAGGGTGTTGATGACGTCGGGGACGCCGTGGTTGATCTCGGGGTCGATGTGGTAGGGGCGGCCAGCCAGCACGATGCCCTTGCGGCCCTTCTCGCGCATCCACTCCAGGGTGCGGCGCCCCTCGGCGCGCACGTCGGCCTTGAAGGCGGCGTCCTCGGCGAAGCCCGCGGCCACGGCCCGACGGGCCTCGGGCAGGGTCACGTCCCAGTCGGCGAAGACCTCCACGAGCCGCTCGGCCAGTTTGGCGGGGTCGCCCAGGTTGAGGAAGGGGGACAGCATGCGCACGCCGCCGGGGCGGGCGTCGCCCCCGCCCCCATCGCCGTCGTCGCTGATCTGCTCGACGTTGGTGCGGATGACCTCGGGGTAGGTGGCCACGATCGGGCAGTTGAAGTGCTCGTCGGCCCCGGAGACGAGCTCGCGCTCGTAGAAGACGCACGGGAACCAGACGGTCTTGACGCCCTTGTCGATGAGGGACTGGACGTGCCCGTGGGCGAGCTTGGCCGGGTAGCACACGTTCTCACTGGGAATGGAATCCATACCCGACTCGAACAGCTCGTGGTTGGAACGCCCCGAGATCATGACCCGGAATCCGAGCCGGGTGAGGATCGTGAACCACAACGGGTAGTTCTCGTACATGCCCAGCACCCGCGGAACACCGATCTCGCCGCGGGTGTCCTGGCCGCGGCGCAGACGCCGGTAGGCGAAGGTGCGCCGGTACTTGTAGTCGTAGAGGTTGGGCATGTCGGACTTGGTGGCGCGCCGCTCCTGGGTGGCGCCGCGCTCGCACCGGTTGCCCGAAACGTGCCTCTGGCCGTCGGAGAAGGTGGTGATGGTCAGCTGGCAGTGGTTCTGGCACAGCTTGCACACGGATGTCTCGGTGGTCAGACTGAAGCGGGAGAGCTCGGCGAGGCTCATGAGAGTCCCGGGCGCGCCGTCGTAGGTGAGTCGGGCCGTCAGAGCCGCGCCGAGGCAGCCCATGAGGCCGGCGACGTCGGGCCGCACGACCTCGCGTCCGGTGAGCAGCTCGAAGGCGCGCAGAACAGCGTCGTTGAGGAAGGTGCCGCCCTGGACCGACACGTGGTCGCCGAGCTGGTCGGCATCGCGCAGCTTGATGACCTTGTACAGGGCGTTGCGCACCACCGAGTAGGACAGGCCCGCGCTGATCTCGCCGGCGGTGGCGTCCTCCTTCTGCGCCTGCTTGACCGAGGAGTTCATGAACACGGTGCACCGGGATCCCAGATCCACCGGGCGCTCGGCCCTCAGGGCCGCTTCGGCGAACTCCTGGACGGTTTGCCCCATGGACTGGGCGAAGGTCTGCAGGAATGAGCCGCAGCCGGCCGAGCAGGCCTCGTTGACGCTGATGGAGTCGATGGCGCCCCCGCGGATGCGCAAGTACTTCATATCCTGCCCGCCGATGTCGATGACGGACGTGACCTCGGGGTTGAGCCGGGCGGCGGCCCGGTAGTGGGCCATGGTCTCCACGACTCCCTCGTCGATGTGCAGGGCCGCCTTGACCAGGGACTCCCCGTAACCGGTCACGCACGAGCGCACGATGCGCACATGGTCGGGCATGTGAAGGTGGATGCGCCGCAGGATCTCGACGGCAGCCGTCACCGGGTCGCCCTCGTTGCCCGCGTAGTGCTCCCAGCAGATGTTCCCGTCGGCGTCCAGGACGACGGCCTTGATGGTCGTCGACCCGGCGTCGATGCCCAGGAAGCAGTCGGCCCGGGGGACGCCGGAGCCGTCGCCGAGGGCGTCGGGATCGTAGCCGGCGGGCGGGGCGGGCCAGCCGGTGCGCGGAACGGTGGCGCGGGCGTGGCGGGAGCGGAAGGCCGTCAGTTCGTCGGCGTCGGCGAACAGGGGGCGCATGCGGGAGGTGGCCAGGTTCAGGGATGTGCGGGTGGCCAGACGCGTGGACAGTTCGGTGAGGCTGGTCGGCTCGCCGGCGGCCATGAGGGCGGCGCCGACGGCGACGTAGAGCTGGGCGTCGTCGGGGCAGGTGAAGGAGTCGACCTGGTCGGCCAGGGAGCGCTCGAAGGCGGTGCGCAGCTCGGGCAGGAAGTGGAGGGGGCCGCCCAGGAACATGACGTTGCCGCGGATGGGGCGCCCGCAGGCCAGACCCGCGATGGTCTGAGTGACGACCGCCTGGAGGACCGAGGCGGCCAGGTCGGCGGGTTCGGCGCCCTGGTTGATCAGCGGCTGAAGGTCGGATTTGGCGAAGACTCCGCAGCGCGAGGCGATCGGGTAGAGCGTGGTGTAGGAGGCTGCGAGGTCGTTCAGGCCCGAGGCGTCGGTGTGGAGCAGCTGGGCCATCTGGTCGATGAAGGCGCCGGTGCCGCCGGCGCAGGTGCCGTTCATGCGCTGCTCGGGGGTGGGGTGGAGGTAGGTGATCTTGGCGTCCTCGCCGCCGAGCTCGACGATGACGTCGGCCTCGGGATTCTTGACCTGGACGGTGCGGGTCTCGGCGATGACCTCCTGCACGAAGGGCAGGCCCATGAGAGTGGCCAGGTTCAATCCCGCGCTGCCGGTGACGGCGCCGCGCACGACGGCGTTCGGGAAGCGCTCGGCGGCCCCGCTCAGGAGCCGGGTGACCTCGCCGCGCACGTCGGCGTTGTGACGGCGGTACTCGGCCATGAGCGGGGCGGGCGTCTCCTCGCCGGCGCGCTGCTCAGGCATGAGGACGAGCTTGACCGTTGTGGAGCCGACGTCGAGTCCCAGGGTCAGGCGGTCGTCGGCGCCTCGGTCATCGGCCGGGGCGGGCACGGCGCAGGCGTCGGCCGGGGCGGGCACGGCGCAGGCGTCGGCGGCCCGACTGTTTGCGGGGACTGCGGGGATTGCGGTGATGCTGTCGGAGCTCATCATTCATCCTCTCGACTGCGCGCGGACCTCGTCATCGGATCCGGTGGGACGGTATCGATCACCGTCGGCGACGTTCAACGGCGTTGAAATAATCCCGAGTTAGGACTTGAGTCCCAGTCGTTTTCCGTTGGCACGGCGCCGCTGTCGCCGCGCGCCGCGGCCGATCGCGCTGACGGCCCTCAACAATGTTGAATAGCGCACGTTCAATATGACGAAAATGGGGGCGACTGCGCCGCGGTTCGTCGTCGCAGTGAAGACACCCGGAAGATGGAGAATCGTTCTCGGCGAATTCGAGACGGAGCCGCCTGCTCGACATAACCTCGCACCATGAGCAGCGTCACGGGGGTCGCGGAACCGGACCCCGCCGTCCCCCGTCGTCGGGGCCCCCGGTCGTCGGCTGCGGGTTCTGAATCAACGCGTCAGGCGATTCTGGACGCGGCCCGCGACTCGTTCCTCGCCCGCGGGTTCGCCCGCACCACGATCCGCGGGGTCGCCCGCACCGCCGGCGTCGATCCGGCCCTCGTGTCCTACTACTTCGGCACCAAGGGGGACCTCTTCAGCGCATCCATGAATCTGCAGGTTCGGGCCAGCGAGGAGATCGCCAAGATCGTCTCCGGCGACATCCGCACCGCGGGCCCGCGGCTGGTCCGCCTGGCCATGACCACCTGGGACGACTCCGAGGGCGGCGCGACCTTCCATGCGCTCCTGAGGTGGATCGCCACCGACGACTCCGCGCCGAAGGCCGTGCAGACCTACGCCACCGAGCAGATCGCCGGTCCCATCGCCCAGGCCCTCGCACAGGCCGGCGTATCCGTCCCCCACGCCCGCGAGCGCGCCACTCTGGTCGGCTCCCAGATCGTCGGGCTGGCCATGATGCGCTACCTCCTGCGCCTCGATCCGCTGGCGGAGGCGAGCGTCGACCATCTTGTCGAGGTCGTGGGCCCCACCGTCCAGCACTACCTCACCGAGCCGCTCGTCCTGCCCCAGGCGAAGGCGCACGGGGCCAGGCCCGCCCCGGAGCCGACGTCGTCGGGCTCAATCCACGGGGCGGCCGCGGCACATGGGGCGGCCGCGAGCCGGGCCCGTCGTGACGCGCCCGACGACCGCCCGCACGTCGGGCGCCGACGCGGCCGCTAGCATGGAGGCGTGATCTTCAAGGCAGTCCGCGAGCGAGCTCCCTACCCGGAGCATGAGCTCTCGGAGCAACGCGACTGGGCCGAGATCCCCCCGCGTCAAGTCCGCCTCGACCAGCTCACCACCACTCGGACCACGCTGGACCTGCGCAACCTCCTCGACGACGACTCGACCTTCTATGGCGATCTGTTCGCGCATGTCGTCTCATGGCACGGCGACCTCTTCCTCGAGACGGGCCTGCACCGGGCCCTGCGCGCCGCCCTTCAGGGCCGGACCGCGATCCACGCCCGAGTCCTGGAGGTCGACGACGCGGGGCGCCCGACCTCTCCTCCTCCGCCGCCGCGGCCCTGACTCGGCCGCCCGTCCATTACCCTGGGGGCGTGAGCAGCTCTCCAGACCCCCGGGCCGAGTACCATCGTCGGCTCAAGCACCGGCAGACCACCGTCATCGGCGGGATGATCACGATCATGGCACTCCTCGTGATCATCTCCTTCTTGGTGTGGTCCGGAGTGCTCCCGGTCCCCTACGATCCCGGCTTCTCCTCCGCGAAGGATGACGCGACGCCGGTGGTCCAGCCGTGTCCGGCCTCGGACACGACGACGAGCGACGTGATCGCGATCCCCGTCAACGTCTACAACGGCTCGGATACGACGGGACTGGCCAGCGGAGTCGCCGATGTGCTGTCCGATGCCGGGATGACCGTGAACAACTCCACCGACTGGCCCAAGGGCCAGTACGACGGGGAGATCGAGCTGACCACCTCGCAGGCCGGACTGACCAATGCATACACCGTGGCCAAGATCTTCACCGGCGACATCATCGTCCAGATCGATGAGACCCAGGAGACCACCGATACCACCGTGAGCATCGTGCTCGGCAACGACTACAAGAACGAGAACGAGATGCTCACCGCGGCGGAGATCGCCCAGATCAAGGCGGGGGACTCCATCACCGCTCCGACCGCCTGCGCCACCGTGACCACGAACCCGACCGCCCCGACGGGCGGCGTCAACGGCTGACGGGGCGGGTGCCCGCCGCCCGGATGGACTTTTCTGGCTGAGATCGACGACGGCGTCGTCGATCTCAGCCAGAAAAGTCCATCTCAGTGCACACACTGCACATAATGACGCCATGAGCCAGCAGCAGCCCGTCGACATCGACCCGACGCGCATCGTTCCGGAGGGCTTCGTCTTCCCGGGCACCGAGGTCCTCGACCCGCGCGAGATCTTCGCCGGTCCCGGCTACCAGGCGCCGAGGCAGCGGACCGACCCGGTCGCCACCATCAGCCTCATCCTGACCGTGCTCGCTCCAGTGCCCTTCCTCGGAGCACTCGCCGCACTGAGCGGGTGGTGGGCGCTGCGTCGCCTGCGGGGGAGCTACGCCACGGGGCACGCCCAGGCGTGGCTGGGCGTCATCGTCGGCTCCGCGACGACCGTCGGGTGGCTGTGGATGTGGTGGATCACCTCGTATACGGCCTGACGTGCGCCGTGCACGGCCTGACGCACGACGCGGCGTCATGATGCACGCTCCGATGCAGGATCAGAGCGTGTCCCGAGGCTCGTGAGATGTTTCTGAGACATGACCGTCGAACCCCCTAAGCTGGCAGGATGAAGCCCTTCATCATGGTGTCGACCCGCCCCGAGTTCGAGGCGGCGCAGAACGAGTATGAGTCCTTCCTCATCCAGAGCGGCCTGCGACGAGAGGATCTCCACCACGTGCTCCTCGAAGAAGTCGACTTCCTGGATGCCTTCACCGCCGGGGACGTCTCCGGCGTGCTCATCGGCGGCAGCCCTTACAACGTCTCCACGCCGCAGAGCGCCAAGACCCGCTCGCAGATGCGCGTTGAGGCTCAGGTCCGCGAACTGCTGGCGGTGGCGCTCAAGGAGGGGGTACCGGTGCTCGCCACGGGCTTCGGACTGGAGGTCCTCGCCGGCTACCTCGGCGCCTCGACCTCCCGGGAGTTCGGCGAGGAGCTCGGCGCCACCGAGATCTTCGTGACCGCCGAGGGACGCGACGACCCGTTGCTGGAGGGTCTTCCCCAGACCTTCACCGCGCTGGTCGGCCACCACGAGGGGGTCGGCGATGTCCCGGCCCATGCGACCCTGCTGGCCTCCTCGCCCGACTGCCCCGTCCAGATGATCCGGGTGGGTGCGGCGGTGTACGGCAGCCAGTTCAATCCCGAACTCGACGCGGAGCGCTTCGCTCAGCGGGTCGCGGTGTACTCCGACGCCGGCTACGGCGAGCCCGGGACGATCGAGGGCATCGTGTCCGAGGCCCGAAGCCAGTCCGAGCATGTGGCCGGACGGGTGATCCGCAACTTCGTGACTCACTTCTCGCGCGACTGATCGCGCGCTACCGGGTGGCGGCCCGGCGCTCCCAGGATCTCGCGATCTCATCACCCCCGAGGGGCCGATTCGTCTAAGTCGGCCTTAGTCTCCTCCGCATTCATGGCGCGGCCCATCCGTCCTGGGACTGGCCGTCACCGGGGCCGACGGTGTAGACCGGATGCCATGAGTGAGCCGAGCAGCGCTGTGGACGCCGTCGTCCGACTCATGGCCGGGCGGCGTACGCTCGCGGTGACGGGGGCGGGGATTTCCACCGACGCCGGCATCCCCGATTACCGAGGCGTGGGGACGACGCCGGTCGACCCGGTGGACTACGACCAGTTCGTCTCCGACCCGGTGTGGTACCGGTGGGTGTGGGCCCGCAATCACGCCACGTGGCGGCTTCTCGAGCCGCTGTCCCCGACGCCGGGGCACACCGCTCTGGCCCGTCTGGAGGAGGCGGGGCTGGTCACCGGCGTCGCCACCCAGAATGTGGACCGACTCCACTCGCGGGCCGGTCAACGCACCGTCTGGGAGCTGCACGGCGCCTACGACCGGGTCGTATGTCTGCGGTGCGGGCGCGTCACGCCCCGCGCCGAGCTGGACGAACGGTTGGCAGCGGCCAACCCCGACTACCCGCGCGAGAGCGACCCGGCGCGCATCGCGATCACACCGGAGGCCGATCGGGCGTCCGCCGAGGCCTGCGACTTCGAAGCGGTGGTCTGCGAGGCGTGCGGCGGTCTGCTCAAGCCCGACATCGTCTTCTTCGGCGAGAGCCTGCCCGCGGCCATGGGCGAGGCGATGGAGGCCGCCGGGGCGTGCGACGTCGTCCTGGTGGCGGGCACGAGTCTGGCCGTGCTCACCGGGCTGTGGATCGTGCGCCAGGCGCTGGCGCACGGCGCCGAGCTCATCGTCATCAACCGGGGGCCGACCGCTGTCGACGAGTTGGCGGGGGTGCACGTGCACAGCGGGACGAGTCAGGCGCTGGCGCCGATCGCGCAGGCGCTCACCTGACCCCGCGCCCCCTCTCCGCCTCCTCCTGGCGTCGAGATCGACATTCTCGTACGAGGTCGACGACGCCGTCGTCAACCTCGGCCCGCAATGTCGATCTCGGCGGGGCCAGCGGCGAAGAGGGGGGGAGGCGCCGGAGGTAGGGCGAGAGCTCCCTCCGCGAGGGCTCCACAAGCGTCCTCGAAGCCCCCGGCCCATCCGCCCTGTGGAGCCCATAGGCGCGCAGAGAACGTCCAGCCCCATCATGAATCAGTGAATTCCGACGTCCTGACCCCGCGCCCTGCACGCGGCACCAGCGGTCCCGCGCCAACGGCCCGCCTGTCCTCCGAGTGCGCCGACCTCGGCTGGCCGCGTCCCGAGCGCGACCCCACGTGGCACAGGGTCGCCCCCGGCGTCTACGTCCCCGCCGGCGATTGGCATCGAACGAGTGACGACAACCGTCACCTCGCGCTGGTCGACGCCGCCGTCCGCAAGCACGGAGGCTTCGTCCTCGCCGGCGCCTCCGCCGCGCTTGCGCTCGGACTGCCCGTCGTCGGCCGTCTGCCCGAGCGCGTCCAGTGCCTCGGGGGACGCAACGAGCGCAGGCGCACCTCCCTTCTGAGACGACACGCCCGCCAGGGCTCCCTCACCGCCCTCGTCGGAACGCAGCCCGCCACCGACGCCGCCACGACATGTGTCGATCTGGCTCGCTGGGGCGGCCTCGTCCAGGGCGTGTGCGCCATGGACCACGCTCTGCGCTATCGACTGTGCACACGCGAGGAACTCACCGCCGCCCTCGATCGGCTCCCCGCCGGCGCCCGCGGTCTGCGCGTCGCCCGCACCGCCGTGCGCCTGGCTGATCCCTCGTCCGAGTCGCCCGGGGAGTCGCTCTCGCGGGTGCGAATGTGGCAGGCGTGCATTCCGCGCCCCGTCCTCCAGTATGAGGTCCGCACCGAGGTCGGTCTCGCACGAACCGACTACTTCTGGCCCGAAAGCATCGTCCAGCCTCACCCGGTCTCGGAGTTCGACGGCGAGGCCAAGTATCACCGGGAGACTTACGGGCGTGCCACTGAGGAGACGGTCCTCAAGGAGCATAGGCGCGAGCGGGCGCTGTGGCGTCTGGGCTACCCGGTGGCGCGGTGGACGTGGCGCGATGCCTGGTACAACCACGGCGCCCGGATGCTCGCCGAACTCGCCGTCGTCGGCGTTCGGCCCGGCACCACCAGGTGGTAGCCCCCGCGCCTCCTCTCCGTCGAGATTGACATTGTGGGCCGAGGTTGACGACGGCGTCGTCGACCTCGTACGAAAATGTCGATCTCGGTGCCGGGAGGGCGATCCCGACCGGCTCAGGACAGGTCGGCGAGCTCGGCCGGGACGTCGGCGAGGGCCTGCTCGATCGGGGTGTCGCCGTCGCGGAAGGGGATGACCCTGCCGATGGTCGCGGGCTCAGTGAGGGCCGCGGCGACCACCGCGGCGACGTTGGCCCGCGAGGTCGGCCCGGAGGCGCCGGCCTCCAGGCGTCCGACGTCGATGCGGCCCGTCGGCTCCTGAAGCGTCAGCGTGCCCGGCCCCACGATGGTCCAGTCCAGCCCCGTGGTCTGCAGGTGGCGATCGGCGGCCAGCTTGGCCTGTGCGTAGGTGTGCAACGGGTGGTCGGCGGCGAGGGGCTCGCCCCCGTGGGAGCCGATCCAGGAGATCATGATGTAGCGGGACGCCTCGGCGGCACGCGCGGCCTCCATGGAACGGATGGCGGCGCGACGGTCGACGGCGTCGGTGCGCGCGGGTCCTCCCTTGCCGCCGGCCCCGGCGGACCAGACGACGGCGTCAGCGCCCTTGAGGGCCGCGGCGAGCTCGGTCTCAGTGGCCTCCTCGACGGACAGGCCCAGGGGCGTGGCCCCGGTGGCGCTGATGTCAGCCGCCTGAGCGGGATCGCGGATGAGGGAGATGACCTCGTCCCCCCGGGCGGCGAGCAGTTCGGCCAGGAGGAGCGCGACTTTGCCGTGGCCTCCGATGATGACGATGCGGGACATGACGATCCTTTCGACGACTAGGGATCTTCGGATCTTCCCGGCGTCAACCAACCGTCGGGCCTGACAATTCCCGCTGGCCGGATCCGGCCCGTCCGGCCGCTCACGGGCCATCGCGCCGGACGGTCGGCGGGCTCTCAGGAGCGGGCGTAGTGCTCGGCGAAGTTGCGCAGGACGGCCCAGGACTGACTGACGTCCTGGGCCCGGGTCCAGGCCTGGACGGCCGGCAGCTCGTCCGGGTCGAAGTAGCCGTGGTCGGCGTAGAAGGCCTGCCGGTGGGCGAAGGCTTCGCCGTCGAGCTCGGGGTGGAACTGCGTGGCGTAGAGATTGTTCTTGATCCGCAGCATTTGGACCGGGCAGGGCTCGGAGGTGGCCAGTACGATGGCGGCGGGCGGGGGTACGAGGATGGCGTCGTTGTGGGCGACGAAGGCTTGGAAGACCGGTGTCATGCCGGCGCACAGCGGGTCGTGCGCTCCGGCCGGCGTCAGGGTGATCTCGGGAGCGTCGACCTCTTCGGCGTAGGTGCTGTCGATGACGGCGCCCTGGTGCCGGGCGAGGGTGCCGATGCCGTAGCAGGCTCCCAGGAAGGGGAAGTCGGCGGCGACGACGCGGTCGAGCAGGGTGTTGAACTCGGCTTCCACGCGACGTTGAGTGGCGGATTTCCGCTCCTCCGGGGTAGTGGTGTTGAAGGGCGATCCGCCCACTATGATGCCCGAGAAGGCGTCCAGGTCGAATTCGGGCATGGGTGTCGACTCGAGGCGGACGCGGCGCAGCTCGCGCTCGTCGAGGCCGGTGCGGGTGAGGAAGGCTTCGTACTCGGCATCCGCGGGGCCGTTGTCGTCTCGGGTGGCGAGCAGGATGAAAGGCTTCACGGGCGAACTTTAGCCGGAGCGCAAGCGCGGGGACGGGCGGTCCGGCAGGCGGGCGGCGCTGCCGGCTGCGGGCCCGCGGACGGCGATCGGCGGTCGGTCCAGGACCCGCCCGGCTCAGCTCAGCGGACGGCGCAGCCGGTGTAGCGCGAGGGCTCAGCGGACGGCGCAGCCGGTGTAGCGCGAGGGCTCAGCGGACGGCACAGCCGGTGTAGCGCGAGGGCTCAGCGGACGGCTGTCAGGATGGTCTCGATCGCGGCACGCACGACGTCGGGCGCCGGGACCCGGGTGAGGCCGGCACTGTGTGCCCCGGCATGCTGTCCCGCACTGCGGCGTCCGGCGGCGTGCCGTCCTTCGGCGACGGCGTCGACGTAGGCGAGGGCGGCGACGCGCACGCCGCGTGAGGCCAGAACCATGGCTTCGGCGACCGAGTCGGTGACGACCCCGTCGGCGCCCAGCGCCGCGAGCACGCCCGCCTCGGCCCGGGTGGGGCGCAGCGGCCCCGGGACCAGGGCGAGCACGCCGGGTTCGCGCACACCGTCGAGGGCGGCCAGTCGCGCGGTGAGGGCTTCGTCCCATGAGGCCTCAGCCGGCTCGTTGGCGGGGAAGAGTGGGGCGCCGGTGAGGCTGAGGTGGTCGCCGACGGGGAGGAAGTCGCCGACGGCGCCGCCCAGGCCGGTGGCGCGGGTGACGAGCAGGGCGGTGCGCACGCGGGCGGCCGCGGTGCGGGCGAAGGACGTGGTGCGGCGGGCGGATCGGCCCTCGTACAGGCTCGTGCGGCCGCGGGCGATGAGGACGCTGAAGCCGTCGTGCTCGTAGGTCTGGAGGGAGTCCTCCTGGTCGGGGGCGCCGGGGGCGGCCACACCGGGGAGGAAGGACAGGCGCACGCTGAAGGAGGGGCGGCCCCAGGCGTCGCCGAGCTCGGTGAGGAAGAAGGGTTCGGCGATGACGAGGAGGTCATGGTGCGGGCGGCCGGTGGCCAGGAGGATCGAGGCCCCGTCGGGGTCGTCGTCCCAGGGGGCAGTTACTGGTTGCAGGGTCACGTGTCCTCCTTCCCCGCATGCGGTCCGGTGGGTAGCCTACCGGTCTTCTCGACGGCGCCTCCGCCGTGAGGGGGAGGCGCGCGCTCCGGCAGGGTTCTCGGCTGCTCATCCACCTGCTGTCCCCGGCGTGGCGGCCGGTCGCGGTGACGGACGATCCGCATCCGTTCCGGGCGGGCCCCTACCGGCAGGTGCGCGCGGAGCTCCGGGGGCGCTGCCCCGAGCACGCCTGGCCGCAGGACCCGTGGACGGCACCGGCTCTGCGGGGCACGGGCCGACGTCGGAGCTGATCAGCATGTTCCCGCCGGGTCCGACGCGACGTCCCCGGGACCTCGTTCTGCTGAGGCGCCGGGGACGGCGTGGCGGTAGCGCTGGGATTCGAACCCAGGGTGGCTATGAACCACACAGACTTTCGAGATCTGCACCTTCGGCCGCTCGGACACGCTACCTCTGCGTCGAGGTTACACGGCGGGCGGCGCCCGGCCCAATTCGCGGCGGGTGCGAGGTCGCTCACGACTGCAACCGCACACACGCACATGCCGCGAGGTCGGCATTCTCGTACGAGGTCGACGGCGGCGTCGTCGACCTCAGCCCAGAATGTCGACTTCGGCGCGGGGCTGCCGCGCAGCGCGAGGCCGCCGCGCGAGGTTACCGTCGTCCGGCGAAGAAGCGCCACATCAGTTCCTCCGCCTCCTCGGCGCGCACCCCGGCCACCACCTCGACGCGATGGTTGGCGCGCGAGTCGCGCAGGACGTCGCGCACGCTGCCGCATGCTCCGGTCCTCGGCTCCCAGGCCGCGAAAACCACCCGCGCGAGGCGCGCGAGCCGGATCGCGCCGGCGCACATGGTGCACGGCTCGAGTGTGACCACCAGGGTGCAGCCGTCCAGGTGCGAGTCGCCGAGCGCCGCCCCGGCCGCGCGCAGGACGCGCGTCTCAGCATGGGCCGTCGGATCGTTCTCGGCCTCACGGGCGTTGGCGGCGCAAGCCACGAGCCCGCCGCCGGGGTCGAGGAGGACGGCGCCCACCGGCACCTCCCCCGCCCGGCCCGCGGCGGCGGCCAGGGCGAGGGCTCGATCCATGGCGGCGCCGTAGTGCGCCTCGGTAAGCCCCGTCCTCACACCGCCAGCCTGCCGCACACGACGAATGACCGCCAAAATGGGGATCACATCACATCACTGCTCGAAACCGATCACGTTATCATCACACTTATGAGAGAGACTCACACACAGGGGACACGGGACGTGCACGACAACTGGCCGGCCCTCGGCGCCCTCTCCCTGGGCATGGTGCTGCTGTACACGAACACGACCATGATCAACGTGGCCCTCCCGGCCATATCCGCGGGGCCGCTCGACCCCGCGGCGGGCTCCGCGGGGCTCGCCGGCCTTGCGAGCACCTCGGGTCTGGGCGCGGACACCGGCCAGTTGGAGTGGATCGTCTCCTCCTACAACCTGGCGTTCCTGTCGGTTCTCCTGCCCGGCGGCGCTTTGGGCGATCGCCTCGGCCACCGTCGTCTGCTGACCGGCGGCATCGCCCTGTTCGCGGTCGGGGCCGTCCTGGCCGCCGCGGCACCGGCGGTCGGGGTTCTCGTCGTGGCGCGCGTGATGATGGGCCTGGCCGCTTCGGTGTTCACGCCCATGTCGCTGGCGCTGATCCCGCAGATCGTCACCCGGGGCCGACGCGCGGCCGCCACCGCGATCTGGACGGCCGCCGGCGCCGTTGGCGCACCCCTGGGACCGCTGGTCGGCGGGTCCATGATCGACCGGTGGGGATGGCGGGCCATGTTCTGGTTCGACATCGCCGTCGCTCTCCTCGTGCTGGCGCTGTGCCTGACGCTCCTCCCCCGCACCCGGCCCGCCAACCGCGGACCGCTGTCGCTCCCGCTGGCGCAACTGGCGACCTCGGCGGCCGGCTTCGCCCTGATCACCTGGGGCCTGATCAACGCCGAGCACGCCTGGGCCGCACCCGCCACGTGGGGGCCGCTGGCGACGGGTGCGGTGCTGCTGGTCAGCTTCGTGCTCATCGAGACCCGCGCCCGCGATCGTCTGACCGATCTGGGTCTGCTGACCCGTCGTCGCTTCCGCCTGCCGGCTCTGACGCTCATGGGTATCAACTTCGTGCTGTTCGGGCTGCTGTTCGTCGCCCCCGACTACCTGCAGACGGTTCTGGGCCACGACGCCGCGACCGGCGGCCTCATGCTCATGCCCGTCGCCGGGACCGCCGTGGTCGGGGCGCTGGCGGCCTCCGCCCTGTCCGAACGCGGCCGTCCGGTGCGCGGCGTCGTCCTGCCCGCGGCGATGGCGCTGACGGCCGTAGGCCTGTGGCTGTGCTCGACCACGTCGACGACCGGCGGCTACCGGCCGATGCTCTGGGGCCTGCTCGTCGCCGGCCTGGGCCTGGGGATCGGTCAGTCTTACGGCATTGAGTCCGCTATGAGGGCGGTGCCCGACGAACGCGCCGGCGCCGGCGCCGCCCTGCTCAACGCCCTCCGTCAGCTCGGCGCGGTCTGCGGCGTCGCCCTGCTCGGCTCCCTGACCGGTCACCGCTACGCCGACGGCGTCGTCGCGCTCCTCGGGGGCCCGCCCGACGCCGTCAGCGCCGCGGCGGCCCAGTCGGTGACCGCCGCGTTCACCGCCGCCGGCCGGCTTCCCGGTTCCGCCGCCGAGGCCGTGCGCGCGGCCGCGTCTGCCGCCTACGTGAACGCCATGGACGCGGTCCTGGCCGTCTGCGCCGTCGTCGCAGCGGTTGCGGCCGGGCTTCTGCTCGTTCTCGCGGCGTCGCGGGCCTTCGTACAATCGCGTTCATGACCAGCACCTCGGGCGGCCGGCGCGCCCGCAAGAAGCTCGCCACCCGTCGAGCCATTCGACGCACCGCCCTGGACCTGTTCACCGCTCGCGGTTTCGACGCCGTCACCGTCGAGCAGATCACCGAAGCCGCCGACGTCTCGCCGATGACCTTCTACCGCCACTTCGGCACCAAGCAGGCCGTCGTTCTGGATATCGCCCCGACCGGGGCCACCATCCGCGCGCTCGACCGGGCTCTGACCCCCCGCTCGGAGGGCGTCGGCGAACCGCTCGACATCGACATCGCCCTCGACGCCCTGCTCGTCGACGCCGACCAGTGGTTGGACGACCTGGCCCGCAGGGTCCGGCTGGTGCGCGACAGCCCGGCCCTCCAGGACGCCCTGTGGCAGCGCACCACCGCCTGGACGGGGGTCCTCGAGCGCCGCCTGCCGGGGGCGGGCCTGGCGGCCCGCGCCCGGGCTCGGGCCATGATCGGCGTCGCCGTCGAGGCCGTCCTCGCCTGGGGGGACCGCCGCGATCATCCGTCGGCGGCCTGCCTGCGCGAGTGCCTCGCCCGGGCCCTGGCCGTCATCCGCGCGGATCCGGCCGGGCCGCCCGCCGGCGCCGGTACGCCGTAGGCTAACTTCATGCGTCTGCACGTTGCCGATCATCCGCTCATCGACCATAAGCTCTCCGTCCTGCGTGATCAGGGGACGCCGTCGGCCGTCTTCCGCCAGCTGGTCGACGAGCTCGTGACCCTCCTGGCCTACGAGGCCACCCGGGACGTGCGCACCGAGGAGGTCGAGATCACCACGCCGGTGGCGCTCGCCCACTGCCGTCGTCTCGCCGAGCCGCGGCCCATCGTCGTGCCGATTCTGCGGGCGGGTCTGGGCATGCTCGAGGGGATGACTCGCCTGCTTCCCACCGCCGAGGTCGGCTTCCTGGGCATGAGGCGCGATGATGACACTCTCGAGGTCGAGACCTACGCCAACCGCCTGCCGGACGATATTTCGGGCCGCCAGTGCTTCATCATCGATCCCATGCTCGCCACCGGTCACACCCTGGTCGCCGCCGTCGAGTACCTGCTGGGGCGGGGCGCGCGCGATGTCACCGCCATCTGCCTGATCGCCGCACCCGAAGGCATCAGGGCTCTGGAGGCGAGCGTCGGCCGACGCGCCGACGTCACCGTCGTCACCGCCGCCCGGGACGATCGGCTCAACGAGCACGCCTATATCGTCCCGGGCCTGGGCGACGCCGGCGACCGCCTCTACGGCATCGTCGACTGACCCGGGCGCGAAGAATACATCCGTCGATCTACCATCGGGTTATGAGCCTGCCCGCACTCGCCCCCGATGTCCGCCCGCGAACCGGGTGGCGCACCATCGTCGCCGCTGGCATCGCCGGAGTGGTCACCCTGTGCGTCGTCATCGGCGGGGGCATCACCATCAACGGGGGGAGGAACTACAGGCAGGAGGTTCGTGACATCGCGCCCTACGCCTCCCCGTCGGACGCATGGTCACGGGGAGCCGCGCAGCAGTGGGCGTCGACGATCGCCGCCGACGCCCAGGTCCTGACCACCTCCGACCATGTCCTGTCCCTGGAGGACTACGGCACGTCCGACACCACCATGACCGCTTACGCGGCGGATGACGACGGTCTGACGCGGGCGTGGACGGCGTCCCTCGATACGAGCGGGGATACCGATACGGGCGCGAGCAAGGAGACGCCTCCGACTTTCCTGCTGTGGGGAGAGAACACTCTTATCCACGGCACGACCCTTTACAACATCTCCACCGGCGCCACCGGGCGAGCGCCGTGGGCGGAGAACGAGTCGGTGGTCGTCGCCGGGGACACCGCCATCGCCTGCGACACCGGTGATGCCTGCAGCGCCTATTCCGAGGAGAGCGCCAAGCCGAGGTGGTCGACGACTCTGACGGATGCGAGCGACGGCATCTCGCGCGCGGTGAGCCGTCAGCTGACCGTCTACCAGCGCGAGCGGGACGAATACGCCATCGTCGGCTTCCACGCGGCCGTCAATCTCACCACGGGCAAGGAGGTGAAGCTCAACGTGCCCATGGACGGCGTGGCGGGGTGGGCGATCGCCTGCGCCAGCGACGGCTGGCTGATCCGCGCCACCGCGGACCGCAGGACCTATCGCATATTCACCTACAGCGCTTCGGGCGGGGACCCGACCGGTGAGATCAAGGAGACGCTGTCCTGGGAGGACGACCAGATGCCGGTCTACGCGCCCGCCCCGCGCAAACTCAGCCGGTACAAGGCCCTGTGGGAGAACTCCGACAAGTCGGATCTGCCGGCCGAGTACAGGACCGATTCCCAGGACTGCGTGGAGGAGGTGGATGTGCTCCCATCCCAGGCGACGATCACCGTCCCCGATCTCACGGGTGAGAAGGTGGAGAACTCCTGCTTGAAGACGGTGAGGTCCTCCCCGTCGGGCCGCGCCGTGACGGTCGGCCCCGAGATGACGACCGATCTGGGCACTTTCAGTCTCATGTTCGACGGCACCACCGGCAGGCGGATTGACTTCGCGGGACTCGATCCCGGCGACGGCGCCGTCTTCGATCAGGTGAGCGGGGATGCCGTCATCGGCTACTCCCCCGCCGACGGCACGCTCATCCGTTACACGCCGGCCTCCCGCTGAGGGCGCCGGCGCTGCGAGTCTCCGCGGGGTTGTTCGCGTGTAGGTTGGTGGGTGGTTGTCAGGTGGTTTGAGAGTGGTGCGCGTCAGTCGGTGAGGCTGTGGCGTTCGGCGCGGTGGCGGCGGATGAGCCAGGGGGGCAGGGTGCCGATGAGGGCCCCGACGATTCCGATGATGGGGAAGCCGATCATGGTTGTTGTGCGGTGGGAGAGGAAGCTGGGCAGGGTCAGGCCGATGTAGGTGTAGGCGAGGATCGGCGCTGGTAGAGCGCTGGCGAGGGTGAGGGGCAGGCTGCCTGCTCGGGTGCGGGGCAGTGTCAGGGCGCTGGCGAGGGAGGTGCCCGTCGGGACGAGGACGACCACGGTGAGGGAGGCGCTGACCTAGGCGAGGGTGAGGGTGGAATCGGTGGGTTGGGGGATCAGGGTGGTCAGGGCGCGCAGGGCCAGGAAGACGGCGATGCCGACGACCCATGCGATTAGCAGGGTCACGGGCAGGGGGAGTGCGTGGCGGGTGGTGTTAGTCATGAAGGACCTCGATTCCGGAGGTGAAGGTGGTCAGGAAGTCCTCGGTGATGGTCAGGCCGGTCAGGCCGATGACGATGATCTCCGGTTCGCCGTCGTCCTGGGCGACGAAGAGGTAATTCTTGTCCTCGCTGGTATCCGCCGATCCGCCGATGGGGAAGTAGTCGATGCGCCACAGCTGGTCGGGGATGCCCTCGACCTGGTAGGGGGAAGCCCCTGTGCTCAGCATCTTCCTTCCGAACAGTGAACTCACGCCGAGTTTCCGGGCGACGAATTCGGTGTCATCGGTGGGTGGATTGTCGAATACGGCGCTGGGGCCCTGGGTGATGACGCCGATCCGGTAGGTGACGGACGTGTCGTCCAGGGTGGGTGAGTCCTGCGCGACCCAGTCCCAGTAGCCGAGCGGGGCGTCGTCGGGCAGGGGCACTTGCTGGCAGTTCTCGGGCATGGTGAAGGCGGCGTGCCCGGCGGTGGCCCGTGCCCACCCGTCGGGCACCGGCGGCGTTGAGGATGCCGTCGTGGAGGACGTCGACGGGGACGAGCACGCCCCCGCACCGAGCGTCACGGCCCCGCCGGCGGTCCCCGCAGCGGCAAGAGCGAAAAAACGCCGGCGTCGTAGTCGTATGAGACTCATCTGTGGTATGGGGTT
>NZ_GL985606.1:242064-291164 GCF_000220835.1 Actinomyces sp. oral taxon 448 str. F0400
TAGGATCAAGCAGCACCACGGCGCTAGTCGTCGACCAGGGCAGATCCACGTAAGAACTGACGGTCAGCTCATCGCCCTCGGGCGCGCTCCAGACCTGCTCCACGTCCGCCAATGTCGCATCATCACCGGCCCGCGTGAACTCCACGGCCAGGGCCGTCGTCGCCTCATCAACACGCACCAGCGGGGAAACACCCACCGTCACATGATGCCCCAGCATATGACCGTCCAACTCCTGAAACCCCACCGGAACACCACCGCCCGCCACCGGAACAGAAGCCGAAGACAACCCCGACACACCCCCAGAACCCGCAGAATCCCCCACCCCCGACCCGGACCGCCCCCGACACCCCACCGCACCAGCAGAGGACAGAACCGCCAGAGCAAGAAAAGAACGACGCGACGACATCGACGACACCAGCCACGAGAACCGAGACGAAAAACCACTGAACCATTTACCAACCATGAATGAGCCCCCTACCACAACACGAACCCACTGACCCGATCACCATACCCACCCCACCCCCGCAACCCCGATGGGGACAACCACACCACTACCCGTGCACCACCCACCACTACCCGTGGAGATGGGTCGTCGCGGCGTCACTGCGATGAAGCGCCCGCCGGCAATGGCGAGGGGCGCTGGTCAGTGGTTGGGAGTGGGGACGTTGACGGTCTGGATTTCGGTGACGGGCAGCTCGGTGGTGGATGTGACTGTGACCGGATCGAGTGCGCCGGAGGACCCGTCGGTGGCGGTGTAGGAGACGTCGTAGGTTGCCGATGTGCGCAGCGGCGTGGTCTGGCTTGCCCGGTGGGCGGAGGCGCGGCCGAATACGATGGTGCAGTCGCTGGACCCCTCCACCATGCCGGGCTGCCATGGTGTGCCGAAACCCGAGCAGTGGGGTGTGGAGTCGGGAGCCGACAATGACAGTCCGGAGGCGGTGGCGGTCACTGTCGCCGTCACGGGGCCCGCTGTGGCGGTGGCGGTCACTGTTGCCGGTGTGTCGCCGTCGGCCCACACCCACGTGTCCAGGCCGACGACGGTGGCACCCGAGTCCCCCAGGGCCGGGTTCGTCCCGATCGACGGGGTCGGAATGTCGACCGCGTCCCATGCCGCCTGCGCCAATGTCTCACCGTCGATCTCCGGGGCTGGAGGATCCTCCCCGTCGGGAACCCATACAGCCGGACGACTCTCAGCGTCGTCGCGGGCCTTAATGTATTCTTCCTCGCTTGATGCACGATTCTCATGACAATTAAGATAATACCATTGTCCGGGCTCATTCTCATGCTGTTCCCAGTCGGGATATTTCTCCTTCGGCACTTGCGCACCCGGATGGGTTGGTGGTCTCCGTATATCATGGGCCAGGTCAGCTCCGGTCGCCGTCGACGAGTAGTCGCATAGTGGTGCGACGGTCCCCGTCGCGGTGGTCGAGGTCGCCGCTCCGCCACCGCCCCCATTGGAAACGGAGGTATAGGATACACCGACGGAGATCGTCGAGGTGCCATCCGCCTTGTTGACGGACGAGATGCTGGAACCGCCATCTGCACGCACGGGCGAGAGTAATAATGATAGGCACATGAATGCAATCGTGAGCGAGGAGTTCCGGACTATGCGATGACCCTTCATTATTGCGTGCATAGCCTACCGGGCTCACTCCTAGTCCAAGATGTCACGGTCCATGTACCGCCGCTTCGGACGAGGGTTATGCTGTAAGTCGCTAGCACTTTCCAATCGTCCCTCGAGACATCGTTGCCGGAGCTGTCCACAATCCTGGATGATCGGAAGTCCGAGCATGCGGTGATCGTTGCGATTGGACGAATATCCTCATCGTGCATGTCAACACGTAGGACAGACTTGTTAAAACTTCCTTCGGCGTGCTGACCGGCCGACATGTATTCATCGTAAGACTTCTTGTAATACTCCAGCGCGTCCCCGCTTGCTGTGGCTTCTACGGCGCTCAGGTCCCCGTCCTCGGTTCTGTACCCCTCCCATGTGGCGCGATCGTAGGCTATGTATGTTCGGAGAGCCTCTTGCTGGAGCTCGTCGAGGTCGTCGGGGATTGACAGAACCGTGTACTCCGTTGCCGGGTCGGACAGACCCTCCGCCGTCAGAGGTCCGTCCGTCGCCGACGTGCTGGAGGCTGACGCTTCTGCGGAGTAGTAGTAGTCGTCCGCCGGTGCGCTTTCCGCCGGTGCTGTGCCCCCGCTGTTGTCGGCGCCCGGCGTATAGGCGGGAACCGACGGGTTCGTTTTCTCACCGCCGGAAGAGCATCCTACGAGCAATGCGGCTGACAGGAAAAGTATTGTTACGGCCGATCGATAAGTCTTCATGCACAACCTCCGTCTCAGGGTGCGCAGACGACACGGAGGACGATCTCCCCACGGGGACGGCCCGCCATGACGGCTGCCGTATATATCAGGACGATGACGACCCTATCAGTGGTCCGCTTGTTCTTCAACCCGTGAGACTGCGTCGCATCTGCTCTTTCCGTGCCGCCTGCGCGTACCGTCCGGGTCAGTCCTGCGCGTCGGGGGCCGCAGCGGCCGGAACGGAGGAAGCCGGCAGGGTATCCGAGGGCATCCGGGCGGTGGTTGCGATGGGGGTGCGGGGATAATGGCGGACACCGTTTATCGTCGTCAACCGATGGGCGAGGCGGTGACGGTCCCGTTAGGCGGGTAGATCGCCTCCTGTTCAGGCGGGCCGGAGGTGGCCGCATGGATAATGCCCGCAACAGCTTTCAGCATGGGAATGAGGACCGTATCGGTCGGGTCACCGGACCATTGAAGTCTATCTTCTCCGATCACGCGCACGGAGAGCTCATAACCATTCATCGTCCCCGACACCACACGCCCGCCCCGCGCCCGCCCCGCGCCGGCCGGCCGAAGACGGGAAGGACGTGGTGGCGCATCGGGTATGAGTTATCCATCATGGTGTGGGGGCGGGGTCGGTGGGGTACATGCTCCAGCGCTGCGCTGGCCCGTCGGCGGCCTGGGGGGCGGCCGGCCCGATCAAGGTGAACAGGTCCTCCAGGTCCGCGACGTCCTGCGTGAAAGAGACGGGGCTGTCTCCGGACGGATAGACTCTGCGGAGGGTGGCGACGGTATCGGTGTCGGGGTAGGACCATACGAGAATGGCATGGCTGTGGTTGTCGGGGATGACCGCCCCCTGCCCCGGCACCGAGTCGAGGGTGACCGGCTCGGCCTTCGGAGCGGCGGCCACATCCTCGAAAGTCGAGCCCGTCGGGACGCTGTCGATGTTCCTGGGGTAGGTCGTGGTGACCCTCAGGTCGAAACGCCCGGTGTCGTTGCTGCCGGCCACGCCGATAGCGCACCACAGTGAGACGTGGTCCGGGGGGTCGGGGTTGTTGTTGATGGCGAAGCTGGGGATCTGACGGCCGGTGGTCTGCTGGATCTGGTCCACCGTGGCCAGGCCGCATACGGACACCTCCCCATCCAGAGGGGTCGGGGACGGAGAGGGCTCCGCTCCGCCCGTGCTGCGGCAGCCGGCCGAGACGGCCAGCACCGCACAGGCCAGACACGCCACCACACGCCCACTCCGCGCTGGCCGTGCGCCGGCTGGCCGGCTGAAGACGGGAAGGACGTGGTGGCGCATCGGGTATGAGTTATCCATCATGGTGTGGGGGTGGGGTTGTGATCCCCGGTGGGGTACATGCTCCAGTGCTGCGTTGGTCCGTCGGCGGCCTGGGGGGCGGCCGGCCCGATCAGGGTGAACAGGTTCTCCAGGTCCGCGGCGTCCTGGAACAACCTGGGGCCCGCCGGCGGCCTGGAGTGGGTTCTTTTGAGGGTGGCGACGATATCGGTGTCGGGATAGGACCATACGAGAATGGCATGGCTGTGGTCGTCGGGGATGACCGCCCCCTGCCCCGGCACCGAGTCGAGGGTGACCGGCTCGGCATTCGGAGCGGCGGCCACATCCTCGAAAGTCGAGCCCGCCGGGACACTTCTGACGCTATCGGTAGAGGTCGTACTGACCTCCAGCTCGAAGACGCCGGTACCATCATCATCACTCACATTGATAACGCACATAAAAAACAGATTATTCGGGGTCCTGGAGTTGTTGTTAATGGCGAACTCCTCGATCTGACGGCCGACGGTCTGCTGGATCTGATCCACCGTGGCCAGGCCGCATACGGACACCTCCCCATCCAAGGGGGGCGAGGACGCCCCCGCTCCCCTTGTGCTGCGGCAGCCGGCCGAGACGGTCAGCACCGCACAAGCCAGACACGCCAGCACACGCCCACCCCGCGCCCGCCTCGCGCCGGCTGGCCGGCCGAAGACGGGAAGGACGCGGTGGCGCATCGGGTATGAGTTATCCATCATGGTGTGGGGGCGGAATTGCGGTCGTCGGTGGGGTACATGCTCCAGCTCTGCTCTGGTCCGTCGGCGGCCTGGGGAGCGGCCGGCCCGATCAGGGTGAACAGGTCCTCCAGATCCGCGACGTCCTGGAACAACCTGGGGCCCGCTGGCGGCCTGGGATGGGTTCTTTTGAGGGTGGCGACAGTATCGGTGTCAGGGTAGGACCATACAAGAACAGCACGGCCGTCGTCATCGGGGATGACCGCCCCCTGCCCCGGCACCGAGTCGAGGGTGACCGGCTCGGCATTCGGAGCGGCGGCCACCTTCTCAAAAGTCGATGCAGCCGGCACGGTTCTGACGCTATCGGAAAATGTCGTACTGACCTCCAGAGCGAAAGTGTCGATACCTCTCTGACTAACCATGTAGATCTGACATTCAAACCCGAATATCCCAGAACGATGGGATGAGTTGTTGATGGTGAACTCCTCGATCTGACGGCCGGTGTTCTGCTGGATCTGGTCCACCGTGGCCAGGCCGCATACGGACACCTCCCCATCCAGAGGGGTCGGGGACGTCCCCGCTCCCCTTGTGCTGCGGCAGCCGGCCGAGACGGCCAGCACCGCACAGGCCAGACACGCCAGCACACGCCCACCTCGCGATGACGATTTACTCATAGCCCCCGCCCATTAGTAATTCTTCGCATCTCTTTCACCATTAATATCTCCGCTTGAGTAGTTACCTGACAGATCTTTGGTGAGAGCATCGAGAGTGGTGTGATTGGAGGTGGAGGTCGGCGAAGTCTGCCTATCAGTCCAAGTCTTGACGTCCCGGTAGGTTTGTGCGTCCGCTCCATCAAGGTCGATCGTGTACCTGCCGGTGTCGGGATCCTGGGTGATCCAGTCGTAGTCCGAGTCCGCCTTGGCCAGGTCCGCCTGGTCGATCAGGTCGGTGTCTTTCGCACGAACATCGGCCCGTCCCGGCTCGAACACTAATCCTCCTCTCAGCCTATCATCGTCAGCCGGTGGGCGAGGCGGTGGCGGTCCCGTTAGGCGGGTAGATCGCTTCCTGTTCAGGCGGGCCGGAGGCAGCGGCATGGATAGTGCCCGCAACAGCCTTCAGCATGGGAATAAGGATCGTATCGGTCGGGTCATCGGACCATTGAAGTCTATTTCCCCCGATCATGCGCACGGAGAGCTCATAACCATCAGGATAGCGCCACTTCAGGTAGTAGGAGGGTAAAGATAAGGAGAAGAAAGCCACTCCCTGGCCCTCCATGCCGTCGATACTGACCTCGCGCACGTTTCTGACACTGCCTATAGCGTTGACATCATCGATAAGAGGCCGCTCCCGCGGCGAACTCCCATAGCTTATGTCGAACTGGTCGGCAGGGAAGTAGGCGTAGGGTGTCTTCGCAACGAGATCGATCAGGCATTCGAGCTCGACCCTGCCGTCATCGAGAGTGCTGCGATGGAAACTGATCCGCTTGAGTTGTTGGCCCTGGAGGATAGCCTCCATGTCCCCGGCGCTCATAATGTCACAGACGTTGACATCGTCGGTCACGAAGTTCTTCAAATCCTCGTCCTCGGCGGCATCAGCCGCCGAAGCGGACGCCGCGGACGCGGCGGACGCAGCGGCCGTGGCCCTGTCCTGGCGCCACTGCTGCACACGAGCACACCCCGACATCGACATGCACACCACCAGCACGACCGCCAGCACCACGGCAGCCAATCCCCGACCCACCCGCATACTCACAGACTCACCCATCATCGTCCCCGCCACCGCTACTACTCCCCCCACCACCGCTGTGAGGAACCGTACTCGACGAACCGGAAGCATAGCCCTGACCGGTCGCATTCTTAATGCTCTCGTTGATCGTGCTCAGGCTGGCATCCGGCGGGACGCTATCCTTGCGAGACTCATCGGTGACTTGGCTCACCCAGGTGGAGACACTACTCATTCCCCCTGCGGGAGTGCCGGACAGGTCGATGGTGTAACCGCCCTGTCCATCATCAACAATCCAATTATACCGATCCGCCGCAGTCGGAACATCTGATTTGTCGGGATCGGTAGTGGGACCGACCTGGTAGGAATCCTGGTTGATCAGCCCAGCCTGGGCGGCGTCCTGAACGGCGGCCGCTCGCATGCCGTCGGTCAGAGTCAAGGACACCGGTGAGCTGGCCGCCTGCGGGTCATCGACCAGTGCATCGGCGGCGACCGGGGCTAGGAGTGTGCCTCCCGTCGCCGTTGCCGCCGCCGCTAGGGTCCCGGCCGGGGGCGGCAGTGCCGATAGCCCGCCGGCCGCCGCCGTGGTGAACGCCGAAATCACCGTCTTCGCATTCCCGTTCAGTTCCTTCGTCTCGTCGATGTCCTTGATAGTCTTGTCCTTGGCGCGGGAGTCAGCGATCCCCACCAGGTGAGATACCGCCTGCGCCCCATCACTGTAGACGCCGCTGATCGAGCTGAGCTGCAGATCGGGACTGCCCTCGTTGAACGCGACCCCGCTCGCGGAGCGATCCGAGGCATGAGCGGCGATACCCGCAGCAATACTGCCCGTCGCGTTCGCACAGTCCGCCACCCGATAGGCCAGCGTATCCAAGTCTCCGGTTGTGGCCGTCCCCAACTGGGTGCCGTCACGATCGATCAACGCATCCGGATTCTCCGCGTCGGTACCATGGATATCCTGCCCCCAGGCAGCCGTGACCTCGTTGGGGCAGTTGGCCAGAAGGACTCCGATATGAGATTTGGTGTCGTCGGTGTAATTCTTGGCGTCCGTGTTCTGGGCCAGGTCGTGGATGCCATGACCGGCCAGGGACGTGGCCCGCGCGGCTTGGTCGTCGTCCTCGCTGGCGCGCAAGGAGGATCCGGCTGCCAGGGCCGCAGTGAACCCGGATAGGCCCTCCCTGCCCCAGTCGCGGGCCGACAGGTCATCAATACGACTAGTGTCGACTGAACCGTCGCCGCCGGCTGGCGCCAGGTAGCCCAGAGCGGCGCCGGGGTTGCCGCCCATGGCATCCAGGACTCCGGTCATGGGATCGTGGGAGTGGCCGGGCAGGGTCAGATTCGTGTCCTTGCCTTTGGTGAAGGTCTCATACTGAAACCATGACACGAGGTCGACCGGTATCGTGAAGGTGTCGGCTTGGGTGGCCGCCGTGGCGTCGATGTCGTCGAGTTTGTTGGCCAGGTCGACCAGGAACGTGTCGTTGAAGTTCAGGTCGCTAACACCGTCACCGTTGTCGTCATGACCGCCAAGAATCGCGTTCAACGCTGAGATCCTGGGATACTCATTCTCCTCATCAACCGACCCGGAGATGGCGTCGGCGATCTCCTGGGACTTCTCCTCGTTCCAGATGCTTGACGCGCTAGCCAGCATCGTCCCCAGCTGCGAGGCGAGGTCCTCGGCCTTCTGCCCTTTGACATCCGGATAATTGGAACTGAGCTGCCTGTAGGCGTTGATCGGCAGGCTAGTCAGGTTCTCCGGGCCGATTTCGGTGATGACGGCGTTGGCGTAGACGGGATTACCCTGGTTGTCCGTCATGGAGGCCATAATGTCATCGATGGTGCGGCCGTCGTCAGTTTTTCCATCGTTGGAGGTGGTGGCCTGGGTCAGGGCGTCGGCGTCGGCTCGGGCGGTGGCGGCGACCTCGAAATTGTAGGTCTCGATGTTGTCAGCGGTGTCGGAGATTCCGTCGGGCAGACAGTAGTTCACTGTTCCGTCGGCATTGGTGGTGGTCAATCCGTTGGAGTTGAGGTCGAGGATCTGCTGACGCCGGTAGTTCAGGTCGTCGATGACCGCGTAGAGGGTACTGATGGCCGATCCCAACTCGGGGACGTAGGTGTTATCTCCGGATAGGGTTCCCGATTGCCTCGCGGCGCCTATTATGGGAGCAGAGAGAACACACGAGGTGTGGGTGGCTTCTTCGACGCTGGGTACGGGATCGAGGGCGCCCGCGCTGGATGAACAAATGTTATAGCGCTCCTCCTCAGCAGCCTCGACGTATGCGGTCAGATTGCGAATGAGCACTAGCACGAGTTCGGGATTGAATGTGATGAAATACATACTCCTCCTGTCGGTCAGCGTGCTGTTTCAGTGGTCTGCGCCGGCCCCTCTCAGACGGCCGAGATACTGACCTAGTACTGTCCCCAGTTGGCCTCGTCGCTGTGGGGCGGGACCTTCTCACCGGGGTCACGCTTCTGGGTGTTCTCGGCGCTGGTCACGACAGCGACGAGGGCATCGAGCACAGCGGTGATCGAGTCGATGGCGGAGTTGATCCGGTACTGATACTCCACGGCGGTGTCGGAGTTCCATGTCTCCTCGTCCAGGGCAGTCCTGAAGCTGTCGGGGCCCGCGCCGCCGACGACGACGGTCGGGTTGAGGCCGTCGGGGTCGGTGGCCGAGGGAACCGTCTGGGTGGAGGTCGTCCAGTCCTCGACTAGGAATGTTCTGGACTTCTCGATTTGTTCTTTGACATCACGGATTGCTTTGAGTTTGAGATTGTCCACCCAGTCGGGGTGATCCTCGACCGTACCGTCAGCGGGGGCGTCGTCCTGCGTGCTGGTATCGAGGGCCTCTTCGTCGGGTCCTGATGCGACTGCGTCGGTCATGGCGGGTTCTCCTTCAGAGGTTATGGTTAGTGTATTCGATGCGGTGGGCGTGTTCAAGTGTTGTGTTCATTTGTTTTGTTGGGGTGATGGTGTGCGGGGGATTTGGATCCAGGTCCAGCCGGTGGGGGTGGTGAGGATGGCGCGTCCGGGTGGGACGGGAGCGCCGATGGATCGGGGAAGGCGGGCGCCGAGTAGTTGGCCGTCGGAGGAGTCGCGGGGGGCGAGAATGAGGCCGGTGCGGTTTTTACGTACGGAGGCTAACAGGCCTGAGGCCATGCCCATGGCCTCGTCGATGTTGCAGGTGATAATGACGCCGCCGGGGTGGTCGCGGCAGGCGCGCATGTAGGTTTCCGCTTCTTTGGCCAGGGGGTGTGTTTTGCCGAGGGTGTCGAGGTCGTCGATGATGAGGAGGGTGTTGTGGTTGTTGTTCAGGAGGGTGGTGAGGTCGTCAGCTGTGTTGGTGGTGTCGAGGGTGGCGGTGATGGCGGGGTGGTGGGCGTAGTCGGTGAGGGGGGTGCGGCGGGGGGTGATGAGGATGGTGGGTGTGTGGTGGGCGAGGGTGGTGTGGAGGATGAAGGTGAGGGCGGTGGAGCGTCCGGAGCGGCGGGGGCCGGTGATGAGAATGCCGTTGCCGGCGTCTTCCATGGTGGTGGTGTGGATGTGGAGGGTGTCGCCGCCGATGCCCAGGGGGAGGTGGTCGGGTGGTGGTGTGGGGCCCAGGGCGAGAGCTTCGGGGGTGGTGATGGTCAGGGGGAGGTCGTCGATGTGGGGTGGTTGGCGGTGTGGTGGTGGAGTGGGCCAGCGGGTGGTGGCGGTGCGGGCGTGGTGGTAGAAGGCGGTGGTTTGGGCGGTGCCGGTGGGGGTGGTGTCGAGGAGGGGGGTTTGGACTTCTCGGGGATGGGATGGTCCGGTGCGGAAGGCGCGGCCGGGAGGCATGGTGGCGGGCACGTCGCGGGCGCGCATGCCGACCAGGTCGAAGGAGTCGGGGGTGGGCATGCGGAAGATGAGGCGGTCTTCGAGGAGCATGCCCATGTGGGAGCGGAAGGTGGTGCGGTCCCCAGTGATGGCGGCGCGCAGCCCCATGGCGGCGCCTTCGCGTAGCAGGATGCGGATCTGTTCGAGGATTTTGCCGCCGTCGACGGTTTCGTAGACGGTGGTCAGGCCATCCCAGCGGTCGATGAGGAGGATGAGGTAGGGCAGGCGGTCGTCGGGGTCGGCGGCGGCGCGTTGTTCGGCCAGGGAGGTGTGGCCGGCGGCGGCGAGGGTTTGCTGGCGGGTGGTGATCTGGGTGGTGAGTTTGGTCAGGAGGCGGCGCAGGCGGTCGGATTGGTCGCGGGTGATGATGGCGCCGGTATGGGGCAGGCTGATCAGGGGCAGCAGGCCGCCCGAGCCGGCGTCGATGCCGTAGATGTGGGCGTCGGCGGGGGAGGCGGTGGTGGCGATGCCGGTGGCCAGGGCGCGTAGGAAGGTGGTGCGGCCGGTGCGGGGGGCGCCGGCTATGCCCAGGTGGCCGGTGCGCGTGTAGTCCCAGGTCATGGGCCGCTGGGCCTGTTCGGAGGGGATGTCCTCCAAACCGATGATCAGCGGCGGCAAGAACCCGGCCCCGCCGCCGGTGTGAGCCCCGGCCTTGGCCTCGCCGCCGGTGTCGCCGCCGGTGTCGCCGCCGGCCTCAGCCTCACCGTCAGCCTCGCCGTCGGCCTCGGCCCCGCCGTCAGTGTCGGTGGCCTCGGCCTCGCCGTCGGTGGTGTTAGTGGTGAGGGCGGTCAGGGTGATGGCGTCGGGCAGGGGCGGGAGCCAGGGTTGGTGGGGGGTGGGGCCGTGAGTGTCGTGGTGGGCGGTGGTGGTGGCGGTGACGAGGTCGGCGAGATCGGTGGGGGCGTTGGTGTCCTGGGTGCTGGTGGGGGCGGCGGGCGCGGGGCGGGTCAAAAGGGCCAGGTGCAGGGGATGGACGCGGGGGCGGGGCTGGTGGATTGTGTGCGGGCGGTGTCCTCCGATGCGGGAGGCTTGGAAGGCCAGTAGGCGGCCGTGTCCGAGCCGGGCGTAGGCCCGGCCGGGCAGGGCGGGCGGGATGTGGGCGGCGTCGGGGGCCTCGATCACGTCCTGGGAGTCGGATTCATCGGTTACGCGCAAAGCGATGCGCAGGTTGGTGTTGGATCTGATATCGGCTGAGACGACGCCGGCCGGTCGTTGGGTGGCCAGAACGAGATGAACGCCCAGGGATCGACCGCGTCGAGCAATATCGACCAGGCCGGTGACGAAATCGGGCAGTTCGGTGATCAGAGCCGCGAATTCATCGATGATCAGCACGAGCCGGGGCATAGGATCGGTAGCGGCGTGGGCGGTAGCGGCGTAATCGTCGACGTCTTTGGCTCCCGCGCGAGCCAGTTGGCGTTCGCGGCGGCGTAGTTCGGCTCCTAGGGAGTCCAGAGCGCGGGAGGTCAGGTGCCCGTCGAGATCGGTGACCATGCCGACGGTGTGGGGCAGGTGGGCGCAGTCCTTGAAAGCCGCTCCGCCTTTGTAGTCCACGAGGACGAAGGTCATGGCCTCAGGGGTGTTGGCCGCGCATAGTCCCGCGATCAGAGTCTGGAGGAGCTCGGATTTGCCCGAGCCGGTCGTGCCCGCGACCAGAGCATGAGGACCATCAGCGCGCAGATCGATGCTGAACGCGCCCTCGGCGTCCTCGCCCACGGTCACGCGAGTCGAACGCCCACCACTGGACGCCCACCAGCCGGCCACCAGCCGGGGATCGGGGCGCCCGTCCACGCCCATCACATCCAAAAGCCGCGAAGCGCGGGGAATCGCGCCCTGGGCCCCCTGAGCGGAAGCGTCGCGCACCGGCGCCAGGCACCGGGCCATCCGCTCGGCCCATTCAAGCGACGGGGCATCGAGCCTGACCTGCTCGACCGGGTCAGCGCCAGCGACCCACACCTGGGCCAACGGGTTCTGGGCCGAGACCACGGCCCGGCACTCCTCGGGCAGACTCACCCGGTCGTGATCAACGCAAATGAAAACGATCCCGACCTGCGGACCCTGCCGCAGAGCCTGAACCATGCCGGGAACCAACCGCAGAGCCCGGGCCCCGTCAAGAACCACCACCATCGTCCGCCCCTCGGGCCGCGAACCCGGACCACGGACCGCGGCCCGCTCCTCGATCACCGACAAAATCCGATTCACCTCACGAGCCACCGAACGCTCATCAACACCCGCACGCACCCGTACCCCACCCGCCCCGGTACGCACGTGAGGCAGCCACCGTACCCAGTCCCATCGACGCCCCGCCCCGACCGCGTCGGCCGGATCAGCCAGAACCATCAGGTCCAACTCAGCCGGGGAATGCAGGCCCGCGCACTGAGCGACCATCCACCGGGCCGTCATACGAGCCCGCGGCCCGGCCACACCGACAACCCCCAACCCGCCCAGAGGCACACTGACGGGCACATCAGCCACCGCCCACCTCAACGGCTCCTCATACGAGGCCCGCTCGGGCACACCCAACTCCACCCGGCTGGGCACATCAGCCGTGCCCACACGCATATCGAGCCAGTCCTCATCGTCCGCACGCCGCTCCCACAACCCGGCCCGCGGACCGCTGGCCCGCAACAACACCTCAGCCGGATCAGGCTGCTCATCCCGACGCTGACCCTGCTCACGAACCAACGCCTCAAAAGCAGCACCCTCCGCAGCCCGCTTAGCCCGCTCATAATCAGCCACCGCCCGCCGATGCGCCCGCTTACGATTAGTCGCACCAGTACGCCGATTAGCCAGCATCATCACCGGAGAGAACAGAACGAACAGCAACGACGCCACCCGACGAGTCACAACGAACATCACCACCCCCATCACCACCGGAGCCGCCAGCACCAACCACGAGAACGCCTGAGCACGTGACTCACGAGGCCGACGCGGCAATGAGAACGACCTCGCCCGCCCCGGACGAGCCAACCGAGGGGGACGGTTAAAGTCCACACCCGCCCCATCCCCCGACGCACTCACCACCGCATCAACCACCGGCACCGACCCGACCACCAACAAACTCGTCCCCGCACTCAACACCGTCCCCGGCTCCCACACCACCCGCTCCACCAACCGACGACGCTCAAGCTCAACCAACCCGCGCCGCTCATCAGGATCCCTCTCCTCATGCGCCGGCAGCACCACGTCCCCACCACGACCACGACGCGAACGCCGCCACCACCGACCACCGCTATCCCCGGTCTCATCCCCATCACCGCACCGAGCAAGAACAAGCGGCCCGGGCAGGGGATGAGCCCGCACCGGTCGAACAGGCGCGTCCAACTCCTGCGACTCGCCCACCGGCTCCACACTCACCACCCCATCGACTTCCACAATCACACGCGCCAAAGCCCTCTCAGCACCCGGCAGCACAACATCACACCCATCACCCCCGACAACATACTCACCCAGACCCAAACGACGAACCAATCCAGCCCCCTCGCCACCGATCACCCGCACCTCAACCACCCCACCCGGCTCCGCCCCGCCAACCACGGGCCCGCCAATGCCCACGACAGGCCCGCCAATGCCCACGACAGCCCCATCACGCAGCACACCCTCATCCAACCGAGCCCCCGAATCCAGCAGCGTCTCACCGCGCCACACATCCGGAGCGCCCCCGCCCCGCAAACCAACAACAACACCCGTAGCATCCCCGGCGGCGCTGGCACTGGCAGCGCTGGCACCGGCGGCGCTGGCACCATTCTCGGCCGCGTCGGCGGCGGGACCCGATGCCCGGTTGGCCGGGCCCAGATATTCATCCAGGCTCCGGGCCAGATCGGCGACCGTGGACTCCTCCGGCGCCGAGACCAGCACGTCCTCGCCCGACTCGGCGTCCTGCCCGAAACGAACCACGGTGAGCAGCAGATCCATCGCTATCTCCATAACCCTTCTTACGTCCTGAATTTCCTCGGGCTCCCGTCGGCCGTGCCTCAGGCAGGACGACGCCGCGACCCCAGCCCGGCGCCAGGGGCCAGATCCTCAACCAGGGCAGCAGTCGCAGGATCGACCTGGGCCAGATCATCAGCTCCCGCAGCCTCGAGCAACGCCTCTGCACGAGCAGCGAGCCTGTCACGCCCGCACGCAGCGGCCAGACGCAGATCATCACGCCACAGCCGCTGGTCGAGCTCAACCACCCGCAAACCAACCTCCACGGCCCGCCCGGCCCCATCCGGATCATGATCACCCAGTAGAACCGCCACACGATGAGCTGCATCCGCCACCAGCACCTCGGACTCACGAGTCGCGCGCACCCGGGCCAACCACGCGTACCGACCGGGCTCAGCATCCTGACACACCGGACCGCGCACGAGCCTCAACCCCTCCTGAAGCAAACGCAATTCCTCACGATCATCCCCGCGCTCGCGCGCACGTCGCGCCCGAGCGATCAAACCACGCAGCACCGACCAATCCACAACGACATCCGAGGAGAGCACCAACCGTCCCTCCTCATCTTCGCGCACACGATCCGTCCCCGCCTCATCACGACCCAGCCACGCGCGCAGCCGATCAACCGAGGACGTCACCACGTCCCCCGTCGCGCCCAACGGCCAGATCATGGACCCCAGCACCCGCGGATGCAGACCCTCTTCGTGCAGAGCCAGGCATGCCACCGCCTCCGTCAGCAATCCGAGCCGCTCGGGCTCAGCCACGCCAGGTGCGGAAACAACAGCCGACCCGAGCACCCGCACCTGCACAGGCGCGCTGCGCAATGCCGCCGCACTCGGCGGCGACGGCGGCTCGGGCGCCGGCGGGCGCCCACTCGTATCAGCTGCGAACAATTCGCCCAACGACTCCACATCCGCCTCGGACGCTCGCGTCACCCGCACGCCCACGCCCAACGGCTCGACCCGCGCCGACCCCGTCGAATCCACCTCGATCCGCCACCGACCTCCACCACCACCCGCACGCACGAGCGTCGCCCCGCCCCTGACCGGCGACACCGGCGCAGCCTCTTCCTGTCCAGCGGCCAACACGACGCACACATCACCTCGGCCACTCCGCCCCGTCAGCACACCACCAACTCCACCGACCGAGCCGAAGGCGTCGGCCGAACCAGAGCCGGCTGACCCGGCCTCCCCGGAGTCAGGCCCGTCGGTCGAACCGGAACCGACGGCTGCAGCGACATCGGACGCGACCTCCAACCGCTCCCCGCACACCGCACTCAGCGCGGGCGGCAACCCGACGCCGACAACCCGCACTTGCGCCGACCACGGATTCGTGCACAGCTCCACAGCGAGAGCCGACACGACCTCCGCGGCCACCGACGGCGCCCCGCTCACCACAACATCACCATCAACCACGCTCAAGTCAATAAGCACATCGGCTCCGCGCTCATCACGCCCCACAGTCACTAGTCCCGCCCCTACACGAACAGGACCATCGGGAACCTGAATATCCACCCCTCGCTCCACATTCCACACCGCACCCCCATCCCGCACCCGCCACGGTGCCGGAGCCTGCGGAACCCGACGGGTCAAAAACAACGACACCGAATCATCATCAACTCCCACAGCATAAAACTCGGGAGGATCCTCCAAACCCGACAACCACCGCAGCACCGCATCCACACGCGCCATACGCCCGGGGTCGGCCCCCACCCGCAGCAGCCTCTCCAATTCACCGGCGCCAGCATCAGGCACCGCCCACGACCCGTAACGCCGCCACCGCGCCAATACAGCCAGCACGGATGCCGCCGTCAACGCACCGAGTGCTGGCACATCGGCCGGGAGAATATCGCCCACGTCGTCAGAACGATCAGGCATCCGCCGACCGCCCTGCTCCTGCTGCCGACCACTCGACTGATCGGCAGAGACAGGACCAGGAGCGGGAGCAGCCGGAGCGGTCGTTGTCACCGCCTCGACGCGAGGCACATCAGTGGCCGACTCGGGCATAACCAAATACCACCCCGGCTGAATCAAACGAGCCAGCTCCAGGGTCCGCCCGTCGGGCTGAAGCCTCCCCGCATTCAGATCATAGATCTGCTGATAGTCCCGCCCCTCACCGAGCGACCTCTCAGCAATATCCCACAAATTGTCATGATAATGATCCTGCGGTGGCTGAACAACATAAACACGCCGCCCCACCAACTGCGCCCCCACCTGTGGATCAATCACCGCACCACCGAGCCTGTACGTCACATGACCGACCACCGTTCCATCCTGCTGATCCGCACCCGCGTCCGCTGCACCCGCGCCCGCATCCGCCGCACCCGTATCCGACGGCACCCCGCCGCCACCAGACACGACCTGCGCCGCCGCCGCGGGCGCAGGAGCAGGAGCGGGCGCCGCCGCAGTCGCCGGAGCAGCGACCGCCGGGCCCGACGCCGAGAAGATCAGCAGCGCAGCGATAACCAGACGACGCACCACCACCTGCACCCCGCCCGACACCGGCACATGACCAGGCACACCCCGTCCACGCACCGCCGAAACCAGCTCAACCACCGTGCACACAGTGAACTGGAACCACGCCAGCCACACCACCCACACGAGCACGCCTAGCACAACCTCAACCGACACCGCCCGAGTAACCATGGACAAAGACACGCTCTCAGGAATAGGCGGAACCCCCGCAAGCGTAAGCATCGCAACCGGCACACCGACAACCACGAGCAACAGCACCGCAACAGCGAGCAGCGAACGCCCCACCGTCCCGGCACGACCCGACTCCGATGCTCGAAACCGCTCAGGCCCGAACACAGCAGCTGACTCCGACTGGCGGGAGACCACGAGTAGTCGTTCCTTCCTGATTGACCTAGATGATGCCGGACTCCGCCTGAGCAGAGCCGACCACAGTGATGTGAACAGTGGATATGCCGACCAGCGAAAGCATGAAGGTGGGAGCGTCCGTCTCAGCTGTCACGGTGACCGTGTTGCCCGCTGTCGTCACGGTGGCCGAGGCCGCGTCGGCGTCCCCCGCCGCCGCCAGGTACTCGCGGGCGGCCGCCCGAGCCGCCGCAGGATCGAGCACAACCTCGTTGGTCCGGCGTATCCCGCCGATCTGGACCTCCTGGGCGCCGGCCCGGGCCGCCTGCTCCGCCTCATCGGTCAGAGTCGTCCTGGCGTTGAGGACCCTGCCCCCGTCGATGCACAGACCCGCCAGGAGCATGAGGACCGAGACCACGCACACCGCGAAAACGGATGTCGACCCGACCTGTCGGGCCCGAATCCGGGACCGCGGAAGAAACTGCGAAGGAAAGGAAGAAGAGAACGGAGCAAGCCGCGGAGGCCGAAGCGGGCGGCTGTGCGGCCGCGGGCGCCCGGGACGGCGTTGCAGAAGGGAGGTCATCACGAGGTTCCCCTCAGTGTGTCGACCGGCGCCGTGGCCCGTGCCGAGATGGTGGTCGCCCCCGGGAGGAAGACCAGCCCCAGGTCGGACAGTCCCACCCGGCAACGGACTTCCACATCCACGCTTCCGCCACGGCCGAAGCTGGCGGTGGAGGTCGTGGCGCTGCAGTCGCCGGAAGCGGTCTGGGCGGCGTCGAGCGCGTCGTCGGCGGCCGCGCGCGCGGTAGCCGCGGAGCGCTCCATGGACGCGGCACGGGCCGCATCACGGGCGGCGGCCTGAGTCATCCCCTCAGCCGACACGTATCTGCCGCCGGCGACGGCGATGAGGACGACCATGAGTAGGACGGGGGCGAGCACAACCATCTCCACCGACATCGACCCCCGCTCGGCTCCCCCGCTTCCAGCCTGGCGGACGACGCGGACGATCCTGCGCGCGGAGGCGACGGCGGGGTCGGTGGCGGCGGCCCTGAATGCGCTTATGGATCTCACGTGTCCTCCCGGAACTGCTCGACGGGCGAGGAGACCGTCGCGCTGATCCGCGGCGCCAGGCCCGCGACGATGTCCATCGCCTGACCCGAAACGGTCACGCTCACCTGGGTGCCGTCCGTCCGGGCGTCGATCTCGACATCTTTCAGGCCTCCGCCCCCCGTCGAGACCGCGTAGTCGGCTCCCGACCGCTCCGCCGCGGCGAGAGCGGCCGGATCATGAGCACCGGTGCGCAGATTCCGGACCGTCTGCCGGGCCGTGGTCATCGCCACCTCGTTGCCGTACCAGGACAGGGCGACCTGAACAGTCACGAGGATGATCAGCATGAGCAGCGGGAAGAAGACCAGGAGTTCGAGCGAGGACGCCCCCTCCTCGCCCCGACGACGCCGCATCAGCATGACGCCCTCCGTCCTCATGGGTTTCCATCTAGCGACGGAACCTCGAGGTTGTCGCTCGCATTCTGGACCAGACCGTAGATGGCCCGTCCCACCACAGCGGCGAGCACAATGAGGAAACCCGTGATAATGACCCACTCGACAGTCGAGGCCCCCTCCTCGCCGCACACACGATCGGTGATCCCGACCAGGCGGTTCCGGAGGCGGTCCGCAACGCGGCCCGCGATAATCCGAACAGCGCACAACAATGACAGCATGATTATCTCCTTTCAACACAGGATAAGAACGGGGGAAGAGCAGAGTCGGGTCATCGCATGCCCCCCATGATCCCGGTCAGGGCCGGATAGACGAGGAAGACGATGAATCCCATCGCGATGACGAGCTGGGCCACGAGCATGGACTCGGAATTCTCACCCGCCTTCCCCTCGGCGTCGGCCAGTTCCCGACGACGCATCGAGGACGCCCGGGCGCCGAGGGACTCGCGGATCTTGGCCCCGTCCTCGGCCACCAGGGCCAGCGCCGCCGACAGGTCGCGCAACTCGTCAATGCGCAGCGTCTCACCCAGGCGGCCCATGGCCGCCCACGGCGTCTCCCCGCGCAGGCGCGCCGTCGCCAACGCGTCGCGAATACGGACCATGGACGGATCGTCCGACAGGCCCGAGGCCGCATCCAGCGCCTCGGGCACGCCTCGACCGGCCGACAACGACATGGACACCAGATCCAGGAAGGATCCCACGACATGACGGAAATCCCGACGGGCCTGCTCGGCCTGCGAATGCAGGCGCACCGTGGGCAGGGAGGCCAGCCCCGCCCCCGCCACCACGCACGCGAGCGTCGACAGTGAGGAGCCCATCGGCTGACCCGCGACGGCGGACAGGCCCACAAGCACCAGCGGGGCGGCGAAACCCGTCAGCCCGAGCAGCAGGGAGGCGACCAGGTGCCTCTCCAAAGACCGGCCGACAACAGCAAGATCACTGGACAGCCCCGTCAGATCCACACCTGTTCGACGCAGAAGAGCAGCAGCCCGATACCCCACGCCATCAAGCCATTCCGGCAGAGCCCGCTCGTGGGAGTTCAACCGCCGCGCGTCGCGGCGCAGCTGACGCTCATCGCGCTGGGAGTCGAGCTCGGCGAGCGCAGCCGCCGGCTGAACCGCGGGCGGAGCGATGACAAGACCTGCAAGCACCAGCCCCGCACCGCACAAGGCCCCGCCCAGCAGAATCCACGTACTCATGAGCGGTCCTCCCCCATGGCCTGGAACGACGCGCCGCGAGCGGTCAGGAAACGACGCGGCAGAGTGACACCGGCCAAACGCCGCATCCACATCAGACCCACTGCGAACAGGGCGACCACCACGAACAGCACCATCTGACCCTGCGCAGAACCGTAGGGCGCCACGAACGAACGGTTGAAGACCGCCATCCCCAGGATGATCAGGATCGAGAACACCACGACGATCTGAGCCGAACGCCGCGTACCGGCGCGAGATGCCGACACGCGCTGACGCATATCGAGCTCAGCCCGAGCCGTCGCCGCCAGATTGCCCAGCAACTGACGCAGCCCCGGCCCTCGCAACCGAGAATTCATCATAAGAGCGCAAATGATCAAGTCAGCCGTGGGATCATCAAGATCGTCAGCGAACTGACGTAGGGCCACAGGAAGCGGAACGCGCACGCGCATACGATCAGCCAGCAATGTTAAATCACCACGAATAACAGGAGAAGCCGCGTACACCGTCGCCGGAATAGCCTGCTCCAAGCCAACAGCGCCAGCAATAGTGTCGCGCAAGGACTCGGCCCATGTAGCCAGTCCCTCAATACGAGCGGCAGCCACTCGCTCCTGACGCGAACCGCCGAACAGCATCGGCCACACCAGCACCAGGACGGCGGCGGCCGCGGTCAACACGACCCAACGAGTCAGCAACAGCACGGCCAGCCCGACCGCCGCCGCAACCACTAGACGCCTGGAGGTGATGCGCACTAAACGCGCACCGCCACCACTACCGGGCATATCCACGCCCGCGACGTAAGCCACCAGGAGGAACAGGCCGCCGCCGATCAAGGCGCCGGCGAGAATGGCGACCGATCCCGTCGTCGACTGGCCGATCATGACACGCCCCCGGCGGCGTAGGCGACGGCGGGGTCGTATCCCGCCTCCGCGAGCTCATCGATGCAGGAGATCGGAGCGGCCGGCTGAGCATGGCCGGAACCGTCGTCGGCGAAGACCTCCGACGACAGGATCCGTTCATCGACCCCGTTGACCTCCCGCACCGACGCCACGTAGCGACGCATCGTCCCACCCTGGCCGAAGCGATTCTCCCGGCAGATGAAAATCACGAAATCGATGGCGCCGGCGATCAAGAGATTCGTGGCTTCCTGGGGCAAACGCTCGTGCGACTGGATGGCGTAGGTGGCGATGCGGTTGAAGACCTCCGAGGAGGAGTTGGCGTGGATCGTCGACAAAGACCCGTCGTTGCCCTGGCTCATGGCGTTGAGCATGGTGACGATCTCGTCGCCGAGCACCTCGCCGACGATGACGCGCGACGGGTTCATGCGCAGTGATCTGCGCACGAGGTCCGCCATCGTGATGGCTCCGGCCCCCTCGGAGTTGGGCAACCGCTCCTCGAAAGCGACGACGTTGGGATGCAGCTCGCTGAATTCCCCCAGACCGAGCTCCAGAGCCCGCTCAACGGTGATGAGCCGCTCCTCCGGGGCGATCTCATTGGCCAGGGCCCGCAGAAAGGTTGTCTTGCCGGCATTCGTTGCGCCGGCAATCATGATGTTCTTGCGGGCATGAACGGCCGCGGAGCAGAAGGCGGCCAGCCGGGGACTGAGCGTGCCCAGCCCGACCAGCTCATCCAAACCCACCCTGTCCAACCGGGCTCGACGCAACGAGAGCGCCGGACGGGCGCACACATCCATGATCGCCGACAGGCGCGACCCGTCGGGCAGCCGCAGGTCCAACTGGGGATTAGCGGAATCGAAAGGACGCGAGACGAGTCCCGAGTACGAGCCCAGGACCTGGACCAACTCGACGAGCTCGTCGTCGGAATCGGCCACGGGGGTGCCGCGCTCCTCGCGTCCATCGGCGTACTGGACGAACACATTGTCGCAACCGTTGATATCGATGTTCTCCACCTCGGGATCCTCCAGCAACGGCTGAAGACGGCCGACCCCGAACAAGGCGGCGTGGATCCCCTGGGCGACCTCATCCTCATCCCCCGCCGATAACGGACTGCGCCCCGCAGCGATTTCGGCTCGGGCGTGCTGGTCGAGCACCCGGCTGATAAGAGCGCGGGCGAACTGGCGCTCATCCTCCGAACTCATGGGCGGGATACCCGTGGCGGCGTCGTCATGACGCTGCTGAGCGAGGAGATCGGCGACCTCCTCACGCATCTGCCGCACCAGATTCTGATCAGCACTCATCGCGAAACCCCCCAGAACGCCGCATCGGCGGGACGACGAACAGACGACACCACACTCCGCGCCGAACGCACCAGAAGACTTCGTCGCAACGAATGCGGACGACGTCCGGCCAATGAATCAGCGGCATCACGATCAAAAGCAAGAGCGCCGACCACCGGCACGTCAACACCGCTGGAACGCAGCAACCGTTGAAGATCACCGGCCTCATGACGATGCCTCCACGGAGCGACGAGGAGGACCCCCAGATCGGGCCGTTCAGCGCGACGCGCGGTCTCCTCCGCCACCCAGCGCAAACGGTCCCGTAAATGAGCGTAAGAATCCACGCCCGCCCTCACCACCAGCAGCAGCGCGTCGGAGGACAGGGCGACGGGCAGGCTGGGGGAGCCGGGGACGAGCCGACCAACATCGCACACCACATCGCGCGTTGTGCGCAGCCGCCCGGCAATAGCGCCCCAGCTGGAGGCCACGGCGGCCGCCTGCTCGGGGCGGGGCATCCCCAGCAGCACGTCGAGGCCGCCGTCGACCAGCGTCGTGTGCTCCTCGACGGGGGCGTCAGGGTTGTTGCGCATGGCGGCGGCCAATGAGAGCAGGCCGCGCTCGGCGTCCAGAGGAAGGCCGTTGTCGGCGCGCAGCCGGTAGATGAGGTCCGAGCCGGCGGGGTCGGCGTCGACCAGGAGAATAGGGACTGGCCACACCGCGGCTAGGACGTGGGCGCTGGTCGTCGTGCCGGGGGCTCCCTTGGCGGAGGCGAGGGAGAGAAGCATCAGTGATCACCGATCGGTTGGCCGGCGGCGGTGACGACGACGGCCGCATTGCCCGAGGCTCCCAGCGCCGCCGCGCTGGATCCCTGGGCGGAGGGGACCAGGACGGATACGGTGGCGCCCGAGGTCCAATTGCCGTCCTTCCCCGAGGTGGGAACGGCATCGAGCACCTGGGCGCCCGAGATCGGAGTCGAGCCGTCGGCGGAGACGTTCACGATGCTGACGACGTCTCCCGCTGAGAGCCCGGCCGCGGGGAAGCGCCCCGCCTCCAGCGAGAGCCCGACGACGCTCCGCCCGTCCTGGGTGGGGGAGGAGTCGGTGATCTGAGTGGTCTGGACGAGCTCGCCCTTGTCGAGGGCGACCTTCGCGCTCTGTCCCACGATCTCGTTGGCGCGGCTGGCGGGGATGAGGATGCTGCTGTTGGCGGCCACGGGCATCGAGGCGAGGTCCTCGAGGGCGATGACATGGCCGGCCTCGATCGGCTTGACCACGATGAGCATCTCCTCGCGCTGGTCGATCCGCGCGGCCAGCAGGCCGGCCAGCAGGGCTCCGCCGACGATGAGGATCACGGCGAGGGCAGCGAGCAGCGGCCGGCGCTCGCGCGGGGCCGACGGGAGGCGCCCGCGGGACTTCTTCTCCTCCTGGGCGCGGGTGGAGCCGGTGGCTCTGGCATCGCGATCACGACGGCGGGACGTACGGATATCGGTTGGAGAGGTCATCTCGGTCCGGTAGGGGTGGACGGCAGGGTCGTCTTCTAACATACCGAACTGATCTCGGAGCGCCACCCCCTTCGCCCGATCCGTCCGCTGATCGGGCGATTTCGACGAAAAACGAGATTTTGCTTGCGGATCGCGTCATGACGTGCAAGCCTGGATCCGAGCGGCCGCACCATCCTTGCGGTGCGGTCCCGGCGTCAGACCGGACGCCATCCCTGCGAACGAGGAGCACCTATGCCACTTTCATCAGATCTGACCACTCTACAGACCCTGCACAGCACGCTGTCGGGGGACGTCGACTCGGCCCACTCGATCGTCTCGGGCACCGACACCTCACTGGCATCCGCGGTGTGGGAAAGCCCGAACGCCGACTCTTTCCGGTCGGCCTGGGACGAGTTCCGTCCGAAGCTGATCCAGTTCGAGCAGGTCCTGGCCAGCGCCGCCTGCGATGTGGCGAACAACCACAACAACATCGCGGAGGCTAACGGCGTAACCGACCAGCCCGAGCTGCCGCAGGTCGAATCCTACGACGCCTGAGCGTCTATAAGATCTGTCGGTGAGCCGGGGTCGGGGAGTATCGCTCCCCGACCCCGGCTCACCGACTTTCTGTTGCAATCTCGGGGATCCGGTGGGGCAGACGGGCGAGGACTCGGAGCGGGCCGCCGGAGAGGCAGCGGCCCGTGGAAGCCGGTGAGACGTCGACGGTTCGCTCCGATGCATGCATCGTCCAAAGAGCCCGCCGGCGCCGCGGCCGCTAGTTATCCAGGCCCCATGCTCCGCATGGTCCACGTTTGTCACCGCCATGCTCAATCGTTCCACATCAACCCGGCGGAGATGTATGACGAGGACGCACACGACCGTCGCCACATCGACGCGACGTCTCGATTAACAAGATGGTTCTTAACCGAATATCTAAAAACTGGGTACGTAGATTGACTCTCACTTCGAGGGAATCGAGAAGGTCGGAGGATGCCGGAACATCCCCCACTGAAACGTATGAGTGATAAGCGGATCGACGAAATAAGGTAGAGCCTATCAGCGTCATTTTCAATTGTAACGATTCAACTCGCGGGATGCGACGGAATCCTCGATCACTGCACTCCCCCGACCGGCGACGGTGCGCCCCGCGCAGATGGCGATGAAGGTTGATTGAAACGTTTTAGATGGCGTCCGGGGGTGGCGCGGGAGGGCGTCTTGCTATTATTGTTCCTATACTTGATACCCTGCGTTTCCGTGCGCCTCCCGCCGTGGCCGGAGGTCATCGGCTCATGTCCCGACCGCCTGCACTGCCCGTGCGGGCGGTTGCGAACGACGTCGGTGCCGGTTCGTCGCCGCGCTGGCCGTGGCGACGCCGATGGGCACCGGCCTCGAGCTCGGAGCGCACGACGGCGTCCGCCGTCCCGAAGGCCCGCACGGGAGTCGAGTGAGTGGGACTGTTCGAATCGTCGGCCCCGCCCGAGGCTCTGTCCGAACCAGGATAGATCGGCGATGAACGATTGAATCGACGGGATCGATGCAGCGGAGGACAGTGCTGCGGGTCCTGCGCAGCCGGCCGAGGACGGGGACCGCGAGACGATGATGTTCGTCGGGAGGCGTGCGCGGGAGCCTCGGCCGTCAGGGCTCCGGTGACCGGGTTCAGGTACGGCCGGTCCTGCGATAAGCAGGCCTTCCCGAACGAGCAGTCGTGGTTGACGGCGGCGGAGGCCTTCAACGCCGACCGTCCTTGGCACGTACGGGGTCCGGCGGGTGAGGAGGCTCCGGCTCTCATCCCCACCCGACACCAGCGGATGGAAGGGCGCAGGATACGCCGTAACCGGTGCGAACCGCGCGTGACCTCATAGCGGTGCGGAAGCGGACTGGATCAGATCGACCAGGCTATCCGCCACTGCCGCTATCACCCGCCCCACGAGTGCGCCGGCGCTCCACCGCTAGACGGCTTGGCCGCTTCATAACCGTCTTTGAAAGAAGAGTATCTCGTGTCTGTGTAATCAAGAGTGCCGTCGGCGCGGTGGTAGAGGTAACCGCCAACCCGGTCGAGGCCGGCCTTGACGCCAGTATCTTCAATCTCGGACGGATCCATGCCTACCGTCAGAGGGTTCCCATCCTCGTCGACCACCCGATCCGTCTGACGGTTTTTCCCGCTGTCGCGGACGGCTCCCAGCAGATCATCCGAATCATACAGACCGCTGTTGAGAAGGGAGGCGGTGAGCTGCTCATAATTCTGCATGAGCGCCGCATCTTTCATGTCCTGGACCCCCGAGCTCGCACTGGATTCCTGATCCTCATTGAACGGCTGAGCGTCGTTCACCATTTGATATCCTGCAGCGCCGGCGAAGAACCCGTTGGTCCTGCACTGAGCGTCGACCGCTGCATCCACGGGTGTGAAGTCTCCCGAATCCTTGTACGTGGCGACGGCGTCGTCGAACACCTTCTGATTGTAGACGGTCACCGATTCTCCGAGGCGACTGGACGCGGTCTCATTGTAGGAGATCTGACCGACGAGATTCGACAGGGCCCGGTTAGTGAAGAGCGGCCTGTAGTCGTACGTCGTCGTCCCATCATCCGCTTCCATTTCCCCGGAGCTGACGGGACTCTTCGAATTCGTCGAATCCGTGGATTCGACGACGCTGTCCGGGTGGTTCGCGAGCGTTTCCGACACGAGGTTCCTCACCCCATCGGGCAGGGTCACGGGCTTCTCGCTGCTCCCAATGCCGTTGAGAATCCCTGAAATGGCTGTCGCCGAGGCGTAATCCTGGTAGGACCTCTCCTCCTGACTCATCGCCGCCGGGTCCGATGAAACCCAGCCCTGGGAGTCGATCTCATAGGCCATCGTCGCCCAGTCGGTGGCCCATCCTTTCTCCTTCAGGGAGCCCCAGCCGACCAGATCCTGCACGCGTCGAACGGTCTCCTTCGTTTGCCTTAGCGAAGCGGGATCCGGCGCCCCCTGCCCGTCAGGGCGGGCGACCAGCCATTTCTGCGCCGCCTGAGGATTGCCGGTCATAGCATGGACGACGCCCGCGAGCGGATTACCGGAGTAAAGGTTCTCCGGGAGGAAGGGGGAGTCATTCGGAGGGTTGCTCAGGCGGTTCAACCAATCCCTTGGGCTGGTGTTATCCCACTTCTGCGGCGAGTAGTTCTCCATGCGCTGGGCCAGGGTGGCCAGCATCGAGTCACTGTAATCCAGGCCCACAGACTCAGCCGTCCTGTCTCCATTGCCGCTCCGCGAGGCCATCAGCATGCCGTTGAGAGCCTTGAGGCGTTCGGACTTGCCCTTCTCCTCGGTGGCGTCCACAAGTTTGTTAGTATAGTCGGCCGCCTGATTGTCCGGCCAGGTGTACGACGCGGTCGCCAGATTATGGCCGAGCGCGCTGGTCAGATCCTGGGCGGCCTCAGGGCGCAAAGACCAGTCCGTCTGGTCCTTCGCATCCCTGGCCGTCATCTTATTCTGAATGTCCGCGGGCAGATCGAGAAGTCGTCCCGGGTCGATATCGGCCAGCAGAGCATTGGCGTAGGCCGGATCGTCCTGACCGGCCTGCACTCGGGCCAGAAGAGCATCCCAATCGTCAGGAGCGCAACCGCCTTCGCATAATCGGAGAGCGAAGCGGCATCCTCCCGAGCCTGGCTGTCGGTATCAACATTGTTGGACGCTGCCGCATTCTCCGCGCCAGCCTCTCTGCCGTCCCAAACGATATAGGAAATGGATCCGTTCGCGCCGGTGGTGGTTAGCCCGCTCTCAACAGCCGCATCCAGCCGCCTTCGCGGACTCGCGTCCTCGTCCTCCAGGTCAACGAAGGACAGGCCGACAATGCTCGAAAGACACGACTCCACTCATCCTCGACCGCGGTGGCGGCGTCGGTTGACCCACGATGGGAACCTACTTCCTGTGCGGGGACACACGTCAGTCTCAACACACCCTACTACCCGGACCCCGTCGTCAATCAACCCCTCCCCCTCGGAGCATCGCACCCCACCGCGCGGCATGGTGGGAACCGCACGCGCCCCGAGCCGCCGCACCGTCGTTCAGTCGGTGAGACGCAGGCCGCCCGAGCACGTCGAGCGGCGGCTGGTGCGGTCGGGGCGGGGCCGGGGCCGGCGGCGACACCCTCCACATCTACACCACCACCCCAACAAATGAACAACCATTGCACGCAACAGACGCCGCGACCGACGCACATACCACCATCCAGATGAAGAAGACCAGCGGCACGCTCTCACGGACCCATTCTCCACCACCAGGACACGACAATCCGGACCACCATCCACGGTGGACCCACAGTGTTGAACGTGATAAACTAGTAAGTGTGAACACGAGCTACTGACCTTGGAGTATCTCGTGCCTAACCTAAAACACAATGCTTACCGGGACAGCCTGGTCGCACACCAGACAACCGCGGACGAGTACTACATGGACATGTGCGGGGACGACGGGATGTCCAACCCCTGCTCCAGCACGACCAAGACCATCAGCGATGGGGCGTGGGTCTCACCGTCCGCGGACAAATGGTGCATCCATATGGAGACACTGGGTAAATACATCAAAGACTCCTTCGATCTGTACTCCGTCGATGTCTCGGACGCCGTGGCAGCGGAGCCGGAGGACATAGATGTCGATACTGATACTGACAACACGTGGAAAGTAGATTGGGTTGACCCCGCCACCTGGTGACCGGTCTGGTGAGCCGCTCCGTAGCATCCGACGAGAACTAAGCGAAAAGGACCGTCCGTGACAGAAATCAAAGCGAATCTGGACGATCTCCGTGCGACCGCCGCCAGTCTAAAGACCACGGCGACGTCCGTGGAGGACAGATACAACGACCTGTACTCAACAGCGAAGACGCTGGATTTACCCAGAACACGTCTTCTGGGTCTGCCGGGTTACGTCGAGAGTCTGCGTGATGAGGCCTCGTTCCTGAGCGCCAAGGCCGACTGGCTGGAGATCGTCAACACTGGCGACGACGGCACCGCTCCCACCGGGACCGTCACCTACGAGATCCCTTCCGGCCTCAAAGATCCGACGAATCTGGCAAGCATGGAGCACTGGTTGGGGCAGGCCATCGCTGATACCGCCGAGGACCTGACTGCTTCCGACTACAAGGAGAACGATCCTCGCATGGAAGCCCTCCATCGTCAGATGGAGCGGTGGAAGGACGACGAGAGCGTCATGTCCTCGATGTACACCGACCTGGGCCCTGAGGGAGTCCTCGCCCTCACCCGGGCCGTCGGTGTGCATGCGACCAATCAGGCAAGCGAAGAAGAGACGGAAACAGCGAAGACGCTACTCACAGACATCAAGGGAGGGCTGGCCGCGGCAACCAACAGCTGGCCCTCTTCCCAGGCCCAAGAGTTCGGTCGGCGACTCGTAAACTCCGCCAGAGAACCCGACCAGAACGAAGACTCTGATATTTTCGGATCAACCTCTCAAACAGACGCGCTCAACTGGCTTCTGTACAACAACACCGACGCCAGCAATGCCTTCATTCTCGGCGTCGCCGAGAAAATGGACGAGATCCAGCAGCAGGACAACGCTCAAGGAATCAGTGACGGTTGGTCCTGCGAACCACTCAGTTTCCTTTCCTCCATGGTCGACGAGGCGGACAGGATCTGGATGTTCGACACCCCCTCGGTCGTCCTTCACGCCCTAGGTGACCATGGGCAGGCCGCTTACCAATTCTTCAATGGAAACGAGTATCGGTTGACTTACTGGCCCGCTGAGCACGACTACACCAGAGGAGATTACTCAGGTATTGCAGCCGCGCTGGACGCGGCCTCCACTACCCCGGCCGTCATGAGCAATGATCCGGCAGGCGCCGGCACAATTGCCTCCTACGGAGTCAACGGTCTCATGGGCCGCGACGACATCGGACCATACCTGGACAAAGATCCCAGCGGTCATTTCAAATTTTCTGGCGTACAAGGTACAGAAACCACGTCATCCATGGAACATATCCTTGAAAATTATTTGTTTTCCGTTGGAAATTCATACGCAAATAATGGAGGAGATAGAGAGACCCCTAAATCTGATGATGACGAAGATGGCGTACCCGACCAACTCTGCACAATCTACGGACCTGCCGGAGAGGCGACGCCAAGCGCTCCATGGTTCGGCACCGATGCTCTCAACAAAGCTCTCGGTCTCATCGGCCGTGATCCGCAATCCATGCTCAATATGCGTACGAGCGTGTCCAATGCCGAGACACAAGGAATCACTCCAGGAATGAACGATGAAAGTTTTGGAAGCACGATAACCTACTGGGCTGGGGTTGAGGGCGCCTTCTCGAATGCCATTGGGACAGGCGCCATCGATGATGCCGAGGCCAGAGACGAGTGCGCTCGGGCCTGGATCGAGCTCGGATCAACCGGCGCTGATCAGCTGACTGACATGGCACAAAGCAAGGGAGTTCCTAATGTAGCGGGGCTGGCTGCTGACGAGTTCATTGATTTACTCGCCAACAAGGCGAAGGATAGCTGGGCGAGTAACACGTCAGACGAAACAAAACGGCAGACCGAGCTGGCTGACCAAGCCTTGTCCGACTACCGGCTGAGGATGCTGTTCGCTTGCGATCAGGCCGGTATGAACGGTTACCAGGAGCGCGACGCGGAGGGCAATCTGACACAGCCCTTAGACGAGGCCGACGGAGCCGCCGCCGTCGAGCAATCAGACGGCAGTTATCGACTCATTACGGAGGATGAGTTCAACGCCCTGCCCGAGGATAAACGCTCCACGGTGGCGCCGACACTCAACAGCCTGGCGGACAGCCTGAAGGGCCTGGGTGCTCATATGCTGACCAGCGACATCAAGGACGCTTTCAACACCGAGTTTCTGGAGAAGTTCTGATGCGTTCGCGATGGTGGCGAGTGGTCGTGGTTGTTCTCGTAGTGGCCGTGGGCGTGGGCGTGTACGAGTACAAGGCGAGCACGCGAAAGAACGAGACGGAGAAGGACACCTCCCCCCTGCGTTCGCTGATGCTGACCCGTCAGGACATCCCCGACGCCACCGACATCACCTGGTATGACACCAGCGGATCCCAGAGTAACTGTCCCCAGGCGGATAGCATCGTCCACATCACTACCTCCTGGGTGCCCGAGACCCACTTGACTGTCGAGCGCATCGAAACCGGCAGCGCCTCCGTCACCGAAGCCCTCGTGCTCAACATCAACGAACCCTCGCCGGGCGATCGGGTCCGACGGCTGCGCGACGCCGTCGCTGAGTGCGAAGGCACCACCGATACTGTGTATCTATGGCCCGACCAGCCCACACCCGCCCCGGGCCAGGACACGATCGTGACCATCACGTCCCTGGACCCGGCCGGTCTGCCCGACGGCGCTTTCGGCTTCCACCAGACCGCCACCGCACAGGTCGAAACCGGACCCGCAACAACGGCCATCGACACGGTGTACGCCCCCGTGATGCACGACGACCAACGAGGCATCATCATGGTGCGCACCGCCGTCCCCGACGACGGCACCCCCGCCCCCGACATCACCGACCTGCTCACCACCGCCCTCCACCGCGCCGACGCCACCCTCGACCTCACCCAACTCACACCCCGACCATCGGCTTCAACCACCAGCCCAACACCATGATCCCAGGCATGAGACACATCCGTGAGAAGAAGCGAGAAGGAGACGTTCTAATGCGTTCGCGATGGTGGCGAGTGGTCGTGGTCGTTCTCGTGGTGGCCGTGGCCGTGGGCGTGTACGCGCACAAGATGAGCACGCGAAAGAACGAGACGGAGAAGGACACCTCCCCCCTGCGTTCGCTGATGCTGACCCGTCAAGACATCCCCGACGCCACCGACATCACCTGGCCCACGGGGACGGAGCAGATGAGCATCTGCTACGCCGACTCCACGCTCGACGCCACCATCTCCCAGACGCCCAAGACCTCCTCCATCGAGCGCATCGAAACCGGCAGCGCCTCCGTCACCGAAGCCCTCGTGCTCAACATCAACGAACCCTCGCCGGGCAGCCAGGCGCGATGGCTGCGCGACGCCGTCACCGACTGCGACGGGATCACGTCAGCACAGCCCTACTTATGGCCCAGCTCGCCCACGCCCTCGTCAGGCCAGGACGTGTCCATGACCATCACGCTCCTGGACCCGGCCGGCCTGCCCGACGGCGCTTTCGGCTTCCACCAAACCGCCACCGCGACCCGTGCCACCACCGTCAACTGCGACATCCTGTACGCCCCCGTGATGCACGACGACCAACGAGGCATCATCATGGTGCGCACCGCCGTCCCCGACGACGGCACCCCCGCCCCCGACATCACCGACCTGCTCACCACCGCCCTCCACCGCGCCGACGCCACCCTCGACCCCGCTCAACTCACACCCCCGGCACCATCTCCGACCACCAGCCCGACGCCATGAGAAGAATCCGGGCATCCCGCCGACGGCCCCGCTGACACGACCGCCGCCACCAACCTGCCGGCAACCGCCTCAACCAGCGCCCTGCCCGGCCCGGGCGCCACCATCGCCCCGAGATCCATACGCCAAAAGGTGGCCCGAAGACACGGCGCGCGTCTACTCTGACGCTACTAGATGAGAGGAGGGCCACTCGTGGCCACGACCGACGATGAGACCGCTGAGCTTCTGAACCAACTCAAGCGCGCCTCCGGCGTCAACGACGAATGGTTGGCGCGCTGGGATTACGAAGCGTGGCGGCAGTGGGGCCGGGCGATGACAGCAGACCCCGACGGCCCCTGCCCGGGCGCCCCGGACTGGATGCAGTCGTTCATACCCCACTGGCATGACGTGGACTTCTTCTGCCCCCTGCCCTGCGTGGGCCGCGTCGCCTACTCCGAGGCGAACTGGCCCGCCCTGGCCGTCGAGCACGACGACCTGACCCTGTCCGCCGAGCTCATGGGCGATACGGCGCCCGATGTCAACGCGGTCAGCCGGGCCTGGGCCGTAGCCAGGCGCAACGGCGGACGGCCGGCGCTGACCGTGAGCCTCCTGCCGGCCGCGCCCTGGGGCCGCGCGGTCACCGGGGCGATTGAAGCCCTGTACGTGACGGACGTCGACGAGGACCAGGCCGGACTCATCACCGCGATCCTGGACCGCCGACCGGCCGCGCCCCTGCTCGTACCACCCGACGGCTGGGCCACCGGCCCCGTGCACGCGTGGGAGTGGTTCATCACCTGATTCGACGCGCCCGTCCTCCAACGGTTCCGCCTGATCGCGCCGTCGTCCCCGCCCCACTCGACCGGACGGGAACGACGGCGCACGTGATGTTCGTCCCTTCATGTGCTGAGGGTTGCCCTGTCCCATCGGCACCGCATAGCGTGTCCCCGACCATCTAGAGCAACTGAGAGACCTGGCTCGCGGACGTTGCAGCAACCCCCGCTTGCGGTGCGGGTGCTTCCGCCAGGACCGATGGAGGACTACGTGAGCGACGAAGAACCCTTGACGGGCGGGACCCTCGACGGGTCGGCCGACACCCCGGGCCGAGTCGAGGACTCGGCCCGGGCCGACGCCGACAATGCCGCCGAGTCGACCGACTCCGCCGATGACTCCGGCCCCGCCGGGGACACACCCATGATCGTGCTGCGCGACGTCCACAAGGTCTACCGCCTGCGCGACGGCTCGCAGGTCCACGCCCTGGACGGGCTGACCCTCGACGTCCCCGCGGGCTCCATCCACGGCGTCGTCGGCACCTCCGGCGCCGGCAAGTCCACGCTCGTGCGCTGCCTGACCGCCCTCGAACAGCCCACCAGCGGCGAGGTGCGCGTCGCCGGTCAGGACCTGACGTCGCTGAGCGCCCGCGGACTGCGTGAGGCCCGCCGCGCCATCGGCATGGTCTTCCAGCACGCCAACCTCCTCGACTCGCGCACGACCGCCCAGAACATCGCCTACCCCCTGGCACTGGCCGGCGTGAAGGCGGGCGGGCGCCACGAAACCGTCGAACGGATGCTCCAGCTCGTGGGTCTAGCCGACCGCGGATCCTCCTACCCCGCCCAGCTCTCGGGCGGCCAGAAGCAGCGGGTCGGCATCGCCCGCGCCCTGGCCGACCAGCCCGCCATCCTCCTGTGCGACGAGCCCACCAGCGCATTGGACCCGGACACCACCCGCTCCATCCTCAATCTCATCCGCGACGTGCGCGACAGCCTGGGCGTCACCGTCGTCATCATCACCCACGAGATGAGCGTGGTCCGCCAGATCTGCGACTCCGTCAGCCTCCTGGAGGCCGGGCGGGTCATCGAATCGGGCCCCATCGAGAACGTCGTGGCCCACGTCGACTCCCGGCTGTCCCGCGAACTCGTTCCGCCCCCGGACGTGCCCGACGCCGTACGCGCAGCCGACGACACCGTCATCGACGTGGCCCTAACCGCCCGGCCCGGCGAGCCCGCCGCCGCCCAGGTCCTCGCCCTCGCCGCGGACCAGGGAGCCGACGTCGCCGGAGGCGTCTTCGAGACGCTCGGCGCCGCCCAGGTCGGGCGGCTCGCCCTCACCATTCCCGCCGATCGCGCCGCCACCGCAACCGGGGTGCTGCGCGAGGCGGGCGTCACCGCGGAGGTCCGCGCATGAACGCCCTGCTGACAGTCCTGCCTGATATGCACGTCGCCGCCGGCCACATCGGCGACCTCGCATCCGCCCTGCCCGCCGCCGGCAAGGGGCGCTGGATGGAGAACCGGGACCTGACCGAGAAGCTGTGGCCGGCCACCCTGGAGACCTTCGCCATGACCGGGGTATCGGGAATCCTGACCATCGCCCTCGGCCTGCCCCTGGGACTGGCCCTGATCACCACAGGGCCGCGAGGTCAGCACCGCAACCGGATCGTCTACGAGATCGTCTCGCAGATCGTCAACATCGGGCGCTCAATGCCCTTCATCATCCTCATGGTCGCCATCATGTCGCTCACGCGCTTCCTCGTGGGCAGCTCCATCGGCTGGCAGGCGGCCTGCGTGCCGCTGACCATCGGGGCCATCCCCTTCTACGCCCGTCTGGTCGAGACGGCGATCAACGACGTCGACCAGGGCAAGGTAGAAGCCGCACTCATGATGGGCGCCTCCGGGGCCCAGATCACATGGGGAGTCCTCGTGCGCGAGGCGCTGCCGACCCTCATCCAGTCAGCCACCGTCACAATCATCACCCTCATCGGCTACTCGGCCATGGCGGGAACCGTCGGCGGCGGCGGGCTCGGCGACATGGCCATCCAATACGGCTACAAGGGCAACGAGAGCGACGTCATGATCGTCACCGTCGTGCTCATCGTCATCGTCGTCGGCATCATCCAAGTCTGCGGCGACATGCTCAGCCGGCTGGTCGACCACCGCTGAGCCTCGGACCAGCCGGAGAACACGCCCGCCGACGCGGCACCCTCCCGCTCAGTGCTGGGTCTTCCGGCCCGTCACGCCGGACCCGCCCCACCACCCCGCTTCTTCTCGCGAACAGGAACATCATGACCACCAGCATCTCCCGCCGTGCAGTCCTCGCCGGAGGCCTCGTCTCCGCCGCCGCCCTGACTCTGGCCGCCTGCGGCAAGAGCGCCAGCGGCAGCGAGGTCGACGGCATCACGGTCAAGGACGGCGTCGCCACCATCTCCATCGGCGCCACCCCGCAGCCCCACGTCGTCATCCTCCAGTGGATCCAGGACAATCTGGCCGCCGACGCCGGCCTCAACCTGGACATCATGAGCATCGACGACTACCAGGTGCCGAATGCGTCACTGAACGACGGCTCCCTGGCCGCGAACTACTTCCAAACGCCCAATTTCCTCAAGCAGCAGATCGACGACAAGAACTACGACCTGGTCTCCATCGCCGACGTGCACGTCGAGCCGCTGGGCATCTACACCTCCAAGGGGTACACCTCCGTGGACCAGGCGGCGGACGGGGGCAAAGTTCTGCTCAACAACGACCCGGCCAATATGACGCGCGGTTACCGGCTCCTCGAAACCGCGGGCCTCATCACCCTCGACGACTCCAGCTCCGAGACGCTGACCGACACCGACGTCACGGGCAACCCCAAGAACCTGCAGTTCTACCCCCTGGACGCGGGACAGATCCCCGCCTCGATGCCCGACGCGGAACTCGCGATCATCAACGGCAACTACGCTCTCGGCGCCGGGCTCAAGCCGAGCGAGGACGCACTCGTCCTCGAGCAGGGCGGAGCTGACTCGCCGTACGCCAACGAGCTCGTCGTGCGCACCAAGGACAAGGACAACGAGTACCTCGTCAAACTCGCCGAACTCATGAACTCCGACGATCTTAAGAACTACATCGAGCAGACCTGGACCGACGGCTCCGTGGTCCCCGCGTTCTGACCGTCAACCCCATCGGCCTCGCGCCGCCCGCCGCCGACGCATGCGAGGATGCCCCCGTGACGCAGCCTCCTACTGAGACACCCGCCGATCGTACGCCGGCCCCGACGCCGCCCCCGGCCCCCTCCCTCACCACCGACATCCTGGGGGAGCCGTGGGTGGCCCGGCGGATCGCCGTCACCCCCGACGAGGCCGCCGCACCCGGCGCCGACCACGCCGTTCTGGTCCACCAGCGCGGGGCGGTACCACCTGCGGACGGGGCCCCGCGCCACGAGCGGGCCGTGCTCTACCTCCACGGCCGCAATGACTTCTTCTTCCAAACCCACCTGGCCGACGCTCTCCTCACCGCCGGCTACGAGTTCTACGCCCTGGACCTGCGCGCCTGCGGGCGAGCCGGCGTCGACCACCCCTCCCCGCACGACGTGCGCGACCTGCGCGTCCATGACGAGGAGATCACCGAGGCGCTGCGGATCATCCGCACCGAGCACGCCCACAGCGGCGACGTCGTTCTCAACGGCCACTCCACGGGCGGGCTACTGGCGGCCATCTGGGCGGCCGACCACCCGGGAAGCGTGTCGGCGCTCGTCCTCAATTCGCCGTGGCTGCAGCTGAACTCCTCCGGGCTCGCACGCTCTTACGGGTCGGCCTACGTCGACCTGATCTCGCGGCGCGACCCGGAGAAGATCATCGACGATCCGGCGCAGGCGCGGGCGCGCAAGCGGGCGCGTCGGACCGCCGACGCCGCGACCGCCGTCCCGGTGGACGCCGACCCGGGGCCGATCGGCGAGGATCTGTACGTGCGGTCCCTGCACCGGCACTGGGGCGGGGAGTGGGATTGGGACCTGCGGCTCAAGCCATCGCCGTCATTCCCCGTGCGGGCGGGCTTCCTCGCGGGCATCCGCAGGCTCCAACGGGAGGTGCGCCACGGGCTGGGGCTGAGGATTCCCGTGCTCGTGTGCTGCTCGACGACGACGGGCGGGCCCGGAACCGACGCCCGGGAGGCGCGCCGCAGCGACGTCGTGCTGTCGGTCGAGCAGATCGTCGAGCGCGCCGGCTTCCTCGGGTCGGATGTCACCATCCGCCAGATCCCGAACGGAGTGCACGACCTGGCTCTTTCGTCGTCCCCTGCCCGTGAGGAGTATCTGACGACGGTGACCGAATGGCTGACCGCGCGCCTGGGATAGCTGCGATCCGACATCGGTGACGGGGCGCAGCGGGACCACTCGCCAGCCCTGCGGGCATCCCCGCGCGCATGCCGGCCCGACGCACTCGCCGCGCCCGCCCCCGTCAGCCGCGCGGGGCCGTCAGCCGCGCGAGCGCCGGGGCGAGGGCGTCGCACACCCGTTCGACAACCTGAAGCGTGTCGACGAAGTCCTCCACCGTCCCGTACCAGGGGTCGGGCACGTCCAGGTCCGGGCGAAGGCGGTCGTCGGCGGCGATCGGTCGGCGGGCGTCGCGCGCCGCCGGGTCGAACTCGCGGAACATGCGGATGCGATCAGCCCGGGCGCCGAGGCGCTCGGCGCGGCGCACCAGCGCGCTGCGATGAGCCCGGGTCATGGCCAGCACGAGGTCGGCGCCCGCGAGTTCGGCGTCACCGATCCGGTGGGCGGCGTGGCCGACGATGGCAGCGTCCACGGCGCGCGCGGCGGCGTCGGACCCGCTGCCGTAACCGCGCTCGGCCAGCAGGCGACGGGCGCGGGGGTCGATGGGGTTGCCGTGCTCCTCATCGGAGACCCCGGCCGAGGTCACGACGACGCCGCCCCGCCCCGAGGTCGGAGTGCCGGCCGCTGCGAGACGGTCGATGAGAACGACCTCGGCCATGGCCGAGCGGCAGATGTTCCCGGTGCAGACCACGGAGACCGTGTACGGGCCGTCGGGGTCGCGGGGAGCCGGCAGGACGGAAGGCGTGATGGTGTCTGGCACGCGGGTCAGGCTCTCGCGCTCGGGCGGCCCGTGGCAAGCCGAAGCGGGGCCTCACAGCGCACCGGGCGAGCCGGGGTGAGCCGGGGTGAGCCGATGGGCGCAGCGGCGATCGAGGCGGACGCCGCCGCGCACGTCCCGACGTGAAAAGCTGCCCCCATGCCGACCGCCTCGACCGCCCTGACCGCCGTGACCATCGCCGTCGTCGTCACCGCGTCGGCGGCCCTGGCCGCGGGGCCCGCCTCCTCGGCGGCCCGCGCCTACACGGCTCGCCTCGACGGTCCGGATGCGCCCGAGAACGCGCCGCGCGTCCGACGCCCCCGACTCCTGGACCGGCGCCCTCAAGCGACGGCCGTCCTCATCCTGACCATCCCAGCCGGCTGGTGGGGCGCCCGCGCCGGAGCCCTCGCGGACACGGTGACGGCACTCCCCCTGGTCGCGATCCTGGTGGTCGCCTGCAGCGTCGACGCCGTGTGCCATCGCCTGCCCGACCGGCTGCTCGGCTGGGCGGCCCGCTGGCTGGCCGTCGCCACCGCAACGCGCCTGGGAGTGGACCTGGCCGTCGGCGCGTCCACCGGGCGGGCGACGTGGCCCGCCGGGCGGGCCGGGATCATCGCGCTCGGAATCGGCGCCGTCATGCTGATCATGCACCTGCTGCGAACCGGGCTCGGATTCGGCGACGTCAAGCTCTGCACGCTGTGCTCCGCATGGCTCGGGCAACTCGACCCGTGGACGCCCATCACCGGCCTCATGCTGGGATTCCTCCTCGGAGGGCTGGCCAGCGTCGTCCTCCTGCTGCTACGCCGGGCGAAACTCAAGCAGCACATCGCCTTCGGCCCCTACCTGGGAGCCGGCGCCTGGCTGGCGTGGATGCTCGCCCTCGCCTGAGTGGCCGCGCGTCACTCCTGCCAGAAGTGCTCGACGTCGACGGTGCCGCCGGCCTCAGGCGGCGCTGAACCTCTTATTGACGCCCTGGCGCGTCATGCCGAGGATATCGCCGATCTGCTGCCACGAGCGGCCATTCTCCCGGGCGCGGGCGACCGCCTCGTCGAGCTCGGCCTCCGCCGTGGCGAGCCGGAGCTGCGCCAGTGTGATCGCCATGAGGTCGGGTGCGTCCGTGGAGGCCACCGGGGCGGCGCCGTCGGACTCGATCTCCCGGAGCATGTCGTCATTGCCTCGCATCTCATCGCCTCCTGAGGTATTTCGGCCGTGCCTTCATCGCGTGGAAAACCCGACCGCTCACGTTAACCGCGACCTCAAGCAGGTCCCCCGAGCGGCTCGGCCCGATCACCATGACGTAACCCTCGTAGTAGTGGATCACAATCGGATTGGACAGGGCATGGTCGATATCATCACGGCCGACACCGTGTTTGAAGGCGCTCGGCTCGAAGCCCATGTGGTAATTGTAGTTGTCATTCATACGGTGAGCAAGAAGCTCACCGCACGTGCCTCGGGCCCGCAGATCGCTCGAGCAGCAGAGGCTGCGGCCGCGCGTCACTCCTGCCAGAAGTGCTCGACGTCGACGGTGCCGCCGGCCTCGAAATCGGTTCGCACAGCCCGACGGAAACCGCCGTCGTGCAGCCAGTCCAGGGCGACGGCCGCCAGGCCGTACGCGCCGTCCACGGCCGCCGCGTCTCCGGTGGCGCCCCCGGCCGCCCGCTCCATCTCGCGCATGTGCAGGGCGACGCCGGTGCGATCGGTGACCTTGATGAGCGGGTGAATGCCCGGCAGACGCTGAGAGACGTTGCCGAAGTCGGTGCCCGCCGCGATCGTCTCGGACACGACGCCGGCCGGCAGCGGGTCCCGGCCGCGCTCACGCTGGGAGCGGACCCAGGACCGCCCCAGGGGCCCGTTGGAGCGCACCGGCATCTCGTTGGTGTAGGGCGGGGTGATGATCTCCAGACCGGTGCCGGTCATGAGCGCGGCTCCGCGCAGGACATCCTCGACGCGCCCGACCAGATCCTTGAGGGTCTCGGGGTACTTCGAGCGCACGAAGATGTTCAGCTCGCTGCGCTCGGGAACGACGTTGGGGACCCGTCCGCCGTCGACGACGACGGCGTGGAGCCGGTCCATGGGAAGGATCTGCTGGCGCAGCAGGCCGATGCCCATGAGCACCACGGTGGCGGCGTCCAGGGCGTTGCGCCCCATGAAGGGCTGGGAGGCGGCGTGCGCGGGCACGCCGGTGAAGACGGCGCGGATGCGGCGCACGCCGAGCCAGGTCTGGTCCACCAGGTCGTAGGCGTAGGAGTGGGTCTGGATAGCGGCGTCGACACCGTCGAGCATGCCGCGTCGGGAGAGGATCTCCTTGGCGGTGTCGGGTTCCTCGGCGGGGGTGGTCTGAAGGACGACGCGACCGGGCAGGGCCGCGGGATCGCGCCGGGCGAGCTCGACGAGGGCGAGGAAGGCGCCCACGGAGTTGGCGCACATGACGTTGTGCCCGCAGGCGTGACCGATGCCGGGCAGGGCGTCGTACTCGGCGAGGATGGCGATGACGGGAATGGGATCCGATGAGGGCGCGGCCGGCGCGGAGTCGGCCGGTACGGCGACGCGGGCAGCGGTATCGCAGACCGGGGCGGAGGCCACCGGCCCGGGGTCGGCCCGCGTCGTCGGGCCGACCACAGCCCGCAGAGCGGTGTCCATGCCGTAGACGCCGACGGTCGGCTCCACGCCGTGGGCGCGCAGGAGCCCGGCGACAGCGGCCACCGCATGGTGCTCGGCATAGCCGACCTCGGGGTGGGAGTGAATATCACGGGAAAGGTCGACGATCTCACCGGCGAGCTCATCGACCGTCTCGGCCAGGGCGGCCCGCAGGAGAGGCGGAGCGCCATCCCCCTCGGACAGGGCAGCGGCGGGGACCGCAGCGGCGGCGCGGGCGGCGGTTTCAGCGGCCATGCGGTCCTGGACCGCGCAGCAGGGCTCAGTGGGGTGGGACAGATCACGCATGGCTCCATCATGCCCGACGCGCGCGACGGGCAACCGCACCGCCACAGTCGGGCGGAGCCCCCGGCTTTCATCGTTCCGTGATAATCACGATGGCGAACACTCCCTCCCGCGCCAGCACCCACGCCATACTTCCAGGCATGGTTCCCGATCATCGTCCCCTGGCGTCCCGTCTGCGCTCGCGAATACCCTGCGCCCGTCGCGCTCTGCGCACTCTCCTCGTGGGCGCACTCGTGCTTCTGGTCGGCGCCGTCGCCGCCAGGCTGCTCTGGCCCGAGCACCCCGGCCTCGACATCGTCCCCGTAGAGAACGGAACGGGCGCAGAAGGCCTTCCCGACCTTCCCGCGGACATCACCTATCGCAGCAGCGCCGGGATCATCGCCGCCTGGCTGCTCAGCCGAGCGAACCGATACCTGCAGGAGCTGGAGGAATGGGATAAGTCCTCGACCGTCGGGCGCCGGGTCACCATGAGACTGCATCTCGCACTGGCGGTCGTCGCCCTGGGACTCGGCGGATGGGCCGCCGCAGCCTCCGTACGCCGATGGAGCACGGTCGTCAGCACCACCGGGGGTGGTGTGACGGAGATCCTCCTCGTCGCTCTCGTGCCGATCGCTCTGGCTCTGGCAGCCGCCGCCACCGCACTGCTCAACGTTCTGCGCCCGGTCTCCAGCACCGAGCCCCTCATCCTCAGCAGGCGGGAACGACCCGCCTGGTGGGCGGCCGTTCTCACCCCGGTGCTCGCGCTGGCGGGGACCGTCGCCGTGGGGCAGGAGTACTCGGGATCGAACGACGTCTTCACAGCCTCGAAGGCTCCGGCCCAGGACCAGCCGGTCGTTCCGACCAGCTTCGCCCCCGACCCGGCCTGGACGCTGGACGTCTCCTCGCTCCAGGACATCGTGGCCGGCGCAGCGGGCCCCGTCATCCTCTCCTCCGACGGCGTCCAGGGCCTCGACCCCGGCGACGGCTCGGTGTCCTGGGAGTTCCGCACGCAAGTCGATCCGCAGTGCGACGACTACAGCACCGAGTACGAGAGCGAACCCGCCGTCAGCAGCTCACCCTGTCTCATCACGAGCCCCGACCGGCGGTACGTGGCCGTGCACCTGCCCGGACCCGGGGCTTTTTTCGATCGCCTCCCCGAGCAGAGGACCGTCGTCCTGGACACCATCTGCGGTCAGGTCGTTCTGGACCGTCTGAATGACAGGGGTGATGTCCACCACCAACGGCTCCAGCTCACCGACAGTGCCGTCCTGGACGGGTACGACGTCTACAGCCTGGAGGACGGCTCGCGACTGTGGACACTGCCGCAGGCGTTCTCGTCCTCTATTGACTACTCGGGCACGGCCGGTCATTCCTCCTTCATTCTGGCCTTCGCCTACAGGTCCAACGGGCTCGGGCAGGAGAGGAGCGCCGCCGTGTCAACGGCAAAGCTCATACTGGCCCCGCAGTCGGACCCGTCGGCGACGCGAACAATCGTGAATGTCCTGACGCCCCAGTTCTGGAGGGGACTATCGAACTCCGGCTGGGCCGCCGTCCTCACCGACGGCGGAGCCCAGGCCGTCAGCCTCGACGCGCTCGCCGGAGTCAACGACGCGGATACCACCCGCACGGACCTGGGCGCCGCGGTGGCCCTCAACAGGCAGGCGAGCCTGGCATCGGGTCTCCTCGTCACCGTCCCGCCCCCTCCGGAGGACACCCAGTGGGAGCAGCAGAAGGACGCGCACCAGTCCGACGCCACGTCCCCGAGTATGGTCGCCGCGGTCTTCGACCCGGCGACGGGCGACGTCACAGACGCCGCGCACACGCCGGGCCTGGCGGCCGCAAGAGTCGGCATCACAACCCATGCGACGGGCGACGCCGTCGAGAATCGTCTGACCATCGTTGCGGGGGACGGCGGTGCGGGCGTGTCGTATCCGGTGGACGCTGCGACGGTTCACTCCTCTTCCGACTCCGACACCTTCAACTCCCAGCTCTACGACCTCGAGCAGGACCGCCTGTTCTCCTCCTCCCTCCGCCAGTCGGGCATCACCGCCCTGAGCACTCCGGGAGCGACACTGGTCGTCCAGACGGTCGACTCATCGACTTCATCGAACCGCGTCTCGAACCGCGTCCGACTCTTCGCCTTCCCGGAAGACGCATCCGAGACCTCCTGAAACCCGCATCGGCCGCGGCTTCGCACTCACACCTGTGGGTGCCGTCGGCGCCGCACGGCGCGCTCGCGCCACACCCGCAGTGTGGCCGCGGGACCGATCGGGCCCAGACCGCCCAATGAATCGTCCACCAGCACGGGCACACCCTCGAGCCGGTCGGGAACGAACTCGCGGCCGCGCGTGACGACGAGGGTGAGGTCGCGCAGCACCCCCAGCCCCTCACGCGGGTCCCCCGCCACAGCGATGATGTCGGCCTCGAACCCCTCGGCCAGCACCCCGGTGACCCCGGCGCGGCCGATGGCCGCCGCCGCCCGCGACGTCGCCGCGAGGATGACCTCGGTACGAGGAAGACCGACCCACTCCAGCGCCTCCAACCCGCCGACGTAACCGCGCTGCGGCACCCCGGGAATGCCGGCGTCGTGCCCGGCGACGATCCGCACGCCGTGCTCCCACAGCCGGCGAGCGGGCGGGGCGTAGGAATCATCGCGCCGGAGCATCCGCGGCATGTCGGGGGTGATGGTGCAATCGACGTGCACACCGGCGCGCGCCATCTCGTCGGCCAGGGCCGGGTCGAACTCGCTGCGACCATCCGCGGTGATGAAGGAGGCGTGGGCGACGTAGTCGACGCCGGCGCGCACGGCCCGCTCGATTCCCTGGGTGCCGTGAGCGTGCGCGGCCGTCCACTTGCCCAGACGGTGCGCCTCGGCGAAGAGCACCTCGAGTTCGCCCCCGCTGAACTGGGCGAACCAGGGGGCGGAGCCGCCTGTCATGAAACCGCCGGTGGCCATGACCTTAATGGTGTCGACCCCCATCTTGTGGTGGTGGCGCACCTCATGGCGAATCTCGTCGAGTGAGTCGACCTCGGCGCCTGCATGGTAGGAGTGCCCGCCGGTCGTGGTGATCTGGGGACCTGAGGCAATGACGCGCGGCCCGCGCACGTCCCCGTTGTCGATGGCGTCGCGCACGGCAACGTCGATGTAGTGGCGCGCCCCCAGGCTCTGGACGCTGGTGACGCCCACACTCAGCAGCTCACGGGCGCTGCGCGTGGCGTTGAGAGTGAGACGGGCGATCTCGTGCGGACCGTAGTCGGGGTATTCGACGTCGGTGCCGGAGGTCGGCAGGTGATCGTGGGTCTCGATAAGGCCGGGCATGAGCGTGGAGCCGGGCAGGTCGAGGCGTTCGACGTCGGTGGCGACCAGGTCGGTCCGGGAGGCCAGGCGGGCCTCGGCCTCGGCCGCAGTACCGGCGAACAGGATGCGCTTGCGCCGCAGCAGCACCGCTCCCCCGCGGCCGGCGCGCCGGGCGGCCCCGGCGTCGGCGGCCCCCTCGCCGTCAGGGCCGACGGCGGGTACGTCGCCGAGAACCTCGAGGGTGCCCGGGGCGTCGCCGCGGCGCCCCGTGATGAGACGGTCGGCGGTCACCAGGACGGTGGAGCGACCGTCCAGACGCTCCCCGCCATCAGTGGGAGGGGTGATCCACCCGGTGATCTCACCGGGTGCGGGAGGGCCAGGGAAGGGTGGGGTGGGATTGTCGGTCATGATGCCAGGATCGCAGGTTTCCGCGGGCCCGGCTCTGTCGCCTCGGCAACAGGACCCCGCGCGGGACCCGCCCCCGCGAGCGGGATCAGCCGTCACCACCGACCGCCGGGAAGCGCCCGTCCGCCCCCGCCCCTCCGCGAGCGCGGTCAGCCGCGGGGCATGATGAAGGAGCTGCCGAGGGCGAAGGGAAATCCCGGTTTGAGCACGGCGTCGGCGACCGGCTGGGCCAAGTCGATGAGGCCCTCGACCTCGAAGCCCGGTTCGCCGTCGGGTTCGGGAGTGGTGAGCAGTTCGGAGTAGGGCACGTCGAGGTCCAGCAGGGACATGCCGTCGGCGTGGGCGGCGTTCTCCCACCGGCCGGTCTCCATGTCGAGCAGAGTGCCCAGGTGGAAGTGCATGACCTGGTCGGCGTCGACCTCGCTGGGTGCGCTCAGCACGTGGTGGGGCTCCGGATCGCGCGGGGCGCGCAGGGTGAACAGGAGGATGGCGCCATCACGGGCCGCGCGCAGCATGAGTCGGGCCAGGTGGACGGTGAAGCCGGTGATGTCGAAGTCGGAGGGGCTGGAGCCCATGGCCTCTTCGACGGTCAGTGCAGGGGTTAGGGGGACGGCGGCGCCGCGGCGCGGGTCGTTGAAGGCGCGCCGCCCGGTGGGGGCCTCGGCGCGCAGGCGCAGGATCGGGCCGGACTCGCCGGTGGCGGCGGAGTCGGCGGAGTCGGCGCCCGGTGCCAGCAGGGTGCCGGTCTCCACGACCTCGACCCACCCCTCGGGGGTGGGTGAGGGCCCGGGTTCGGTCTCGACCACGCCCAAGCCGAGTACGGTGGCGAAGTCGGTGCCGTCGGTGGCGCGGTGCCAGGTGATGTCGGTGCCGTCGTGCCAGATGGGGACGACGCCCTTGAAGGGCAGTCCGAAGCGAACGTGCTCGGGGGCGGCGTGCCGGCCCCGAGCGGGCGTGGCGGCGTGCCGGCCGCGGACGGGTGTGGCGGCGTGCTTCGGCGTCCTGCCGGTAGGCGGATCAAGCGGGCCGGTGTCGTCGTGCTTCCCCAGGAAGTACTCGCTCATGGTCGCAGCCTACGGGGCGAGTGCGCGCCCGGCACCCGTCCGGGCATCGGTCAGTCGCTCTCGAGGATCACCGTCTCGCGGGAGGAGTACGCCTCGTAGCTCTGACCGCCGTTCTCACCGGCCACGGCCTTCCGCTCGTAGACGAGGGTCGTGGCGTCCTCGGGCAGGTGGTAGGGCTTGCCGTCCTTCGGCGGGAGGATGAAGGCGTACCACCCGTCGACGTGGTCGGCGCCGTAGTCGTCGGAGTTGATCGCCTTGATGCCCGCCCGTTCGAAGTCGTCGCCAAGGTCGGACGACGTGCTGAGGTAGCTCCGATGATTCTGATCGCTGTCATCAACGAGGCTCAGGGCGTGGTCGGTCTCGGGGCTCAGCGAGAGGTCGCCCGTGAAGTTCAGCGTGCAGTGCAGGAGGTAGACCGTCTCGTCCTTGGCCGAGGACTGCGCCTTGTAGGTTGAGGCATCGAAGTCCGGGATGACCTGATCGCACGACTCGGTCAGGCCGATGGCCTGATCCGACACGGTGACGGGCTCGATGGCGTGGGCGCCGGCAACGCCGATCTGGTTCACCCCCTGCGAGGCGGGGGCGACGGGGTCGGCCGCCGGTCGGCCGTCCTGGGTGCCGGGCGCTCCCGCATCCTGCGGCGCAGCGGCCTGCTCCTGACAGGCGGACATGCCGACGGCGCAGGCCGCGACGGCGGCGGTGATGAGAATCTTGGTGGGGGAGCGCATGAGGATCTCCGTTCCTGCGGGACTCGTAATAGTTCCCAGTGTGCTCAATGATCGCCCTGACGGCGATGGGAAGGCGTCTGCGGGGAGCTTTCGAGCAACCGCCGCGTGACAACCGGGCCGAAGCCTCCCTCCTCGACGTGAACGGTCAGGACGCTGCCGCCCTCCGGTCCGGTGGGAGGCGCCCGCCTCCTGCCGTCGTACAGGGCCCCGCCCGGCATCGGAGAACGGCCGGAGCGGGCGGGCGGGGCGCCGCGCTAAGCGGCATCACCGTTCAGCCGAAGGTCAACGGCTCCAAACCTCTGACTCCCGGTTCACACGCGTACACGCTGCCGGAAGCCGGCTCGACACCGTCGGGCAGATTCTCGCGGGACGTCGTGATGAACAACAGATCCAGCCCCTCCCCGCCGAAGGTGCAGGCCGTCACCTTGCTCACCGGCAACTCGACGACCTCGCTGAGCCGTCCGTCGGCGTCGTAGCGCCTGACCGCTGAGCCACGGTGCAGCGCCACCCACACCCCGCCCTCGGCGTCGACGCACAGCCCGTCGGGTTTGCCGGCCCCCTCGTCGATGTCGACGAAGGGCCGCGGGTCCGCCAGGCCGGCCCGCGCGTCGTAGTCGAGGACGGTGACCGTCCGCGTCGGGGTGTCCACCCAGTAGCCGAGCTCCCCATCGGGGCTGAAGCCGAGCCCGTTGGCGGTCGTCGCCCCGCTCCAGGCGAGCACGGGCCCCGTCCCCGGCCCGTCCCAGCGGTAGACGCCGGCCGCACCGACGACCTTGTCGTAGGACATAGTCCCGACCCAGAAGCGTCCGTCGGGGTCGCAGCCGCCCTCATTCGTGCGGATCGTCGGGTCGTCGGTGAGGCTCACGACCTCCTTCAGGTCGCTCAGATCCTCCTCCCGCCCCAGGGCGATGCCGCGCTCAGTGGCGACGAGCGCACCGCCGCCCGCGCGCGGGCGGATCACCGACGCCACGCGCGAGGGGACGGGCAGACGCCGGTGGCCGCCCTCGGCCCTGTCGTCGAGCTCGACGACGACGCCGGCCAGCATGTCCACGAACCGCAACCGACCCGTGGCCGGCCACCAGCAGGGGCCCTCACCGTGGTAGGAGATCGAATCGGTGATGCGCTGCGCCTTCATGGACTCACCCTACGACTTAAGAGACTGCCGGGAGAATGGGTCAAGGGCCGCCAGGAGAACGACGACCCCGGCCCGGGAACCTTGAAAAGCCGGTCCGGCCGGGACGCCGGCTCAGAACTCCCAGTCCTCGTCCTGGGTGGCCTCGGCCGTACCCATGACATAGGAGGAGCCGGAACCGGAGAAGAAATCGTGATTCTCATCCGCGTTCGGAGACAGGGAGGCGAGGATCGCCGGATTGACTGCGACGGCGTCGGCCGGGAAGAGGGCCTCGTAGCCGAGATTCATCAAGGCCTTGTTGGCGTTGTACCGCAGGAATTTCTTGACATCCTCGGTCAGGCCCAGCTCGTCGTAGAGGTCCTCGGTGTACTGCTCCTCGTTCTCATAGAGCTCCAGGAGCAGGTCGAAGGTGTAGTCCTTGAGCTCGGCCTGACGTTCCGGGGAGGACTCGCGCACCGCCAGCTGGTACTTGTAGCCGATGTAATATCCGTGAACGGCCTCGTCTCGGATAATGAGGCGGATGAGGTCGGCCGTGTTCGTCAGCTTGGCGTGGCTGGACCAGTACATGGGGGCGTAGAAACCAGAGTAGAAGAGGAAGGACTCCAGCATGGTGGAGGCGACCTTACGCTTCTCCGCGTCGTCGCCGCGGTAGTAGTCCAGGATGATCCGGGCCTTGCGCTGAAGGTTCTCGTTCTCCTCACTCCAACGGAAGGCCTCATCGATCTCGGCGGTGGAGATGAGGGTGGAGAAGATCGAAGAGTAGGAGCGGGCGTGCACCGATTCCATGAAGGCGATGTTGGTGTAGACCGCCTCCTCGTGGGGGGTCCGCGCATCCGGGATGAGGGAGACGGCCCCCACGGTCCCCTGGATGGTGTCGAGCAGGGTCAGACCGGTGAACACGCGAGTCGTCATGTTCTTCTCGGCGGGGTTGAGGGTGGCCCAGGACTGCACGTCATTGGACAGCGGCACCTTCTCGGGCAGCCAGAAGTTGCCGGTGAGGCGATCCCAGACCTCGAGGTCCTTGTCGTCGACGAGGCGGTTCCAGTTGATGGCCTGGACGCGGTCGATGAGCGTGATGGGCTCGGGCATGGGTTCTCCTCGGAGCGGGTCGGGCTGACTGGCCGGCTGGCCGGCTCCGTCATGCTACCGATTCGGAGAACCCGAGTCGGTGACGGAAGCCTGCGTGATCGGCGGAAATCCCGCTGTTCCAGCTCCCCAAGCCGAATTCCTCCGCGCCCGCGCCGCCTCACGCCCGGGGAGCAGAAGCGGGGAGAACCGACGCCGCGGGGTCAGCGTCGGTCGACGAGAGCCAGACTGAGGGCGGTGATGAGCACCGACAGCAGGGGGCGGCGCGCCGTCGGGCCGGAGGCCGCCCAGCGCCGGATCCGTCGTGAAGCCATATCGGGAGGCTACGAACCCGCCTCCCCCATCGGCATGGGCAGTCCTCCCCACGGCCGAGCCCTTGCCACACTCGCCCTCGTCCCGTCTCCGCCCGAACCCGCTGGCCGCCCCTCCGCCGAGGGGCGACCACCCATAATCGGATCATGGTCTCCCCTCCCCCCACCCGCACCGGGACCGCGCAGGCGCTGCTAGCCGACCTCGCCGACCGCCTGCCCGCACTCCTCGACACCGTCCCGGCGCGTCTCGTCATCGGACTCGCCGGGCCGCCGGGGTCGGGCAAGTCCACCCTGGCGGCCCGTCTCGAAACCATTCTGGATGATCGGGGCCTACTGGCCGGGAGCGTGCCGATGGACGGCTTCCACATGTCCAACGCCGTACTCGACGAGCTGGGCAGGCGCGGCCGCAAGGGGGCGCCGGACACGTTCGACGTCGAGGGCCTCCTCGCGACGCTCGACCGGGTGCGGGCCCTCGCACCGGGTCCCGACGGCGAGCCCCGCGAGGTCCTCGCCCCGGTCTACCGGCGCGACCTGCACGAACCGGTCGCGGCCTCCACGCGGGTGAGCGGCCATGGCGCCGTCATCACCGAGGGCAACTATCTGGCGCTGGACCGGCCGGGATGGAAGGGCGTGCGCGAGCGGGTCGACCTGCTCATCATGCTGGAGGTCGACGAAGCCGAGCTGGTGCGCCGTCTGGTGGCGCGGCACGAGTCCTTCGGCCGGGACCGGGCCGGCGCCGCCCACTGGGTGCGTACCGTCGACGTGCCCAACGCCCGACTCGTGACGGCGTCGGCGGCGCGATGCGACGAGGTGTGGCGGGTGCACAACTGAGGGCGGGAAGGCTCCGGGAGCGTCAGCGCTTCCGGTGCCGATCCTGCGCCGGACGGCGGGGCGTCCTCGCGGGCATCGCATGAGGTGTGTTCACGGTGGTGAACACCACGGTCGGGGGCTGGTGCGACGGGCCGGTGGTGGTA
>NZ_GL985606.1:291214-294686 GCF_000220835.1 Actinomyces sp. oral taxon 448 str. F0400
TTCTCGGCCGAGCACCGCAGAAGGCCAAACCCGAGCTGCGCCGGCGCATCGGGTATCTCCCGGGAGAGATCAAGTTGACGGAACGGAGCAGCGGGGAGTCGGTGCTGGATCATTTCAAGAGCATCAGCGGCACCGTCGCGCCCGGCGCGGTGGAATCGCTCGCCGAGCGCCTGGATCTCGACCTCCACAGGCCCGTACGCGATTTGTCGAAGGGAAATCGTCAGAAACTCGGACTGATCCAGGCCTTCATGCACCAACCCGAGCTGCTGATTCTCGATGAGCCCACCAGCGGCCTCGATCCATTGATGCAGCATGAGTTCCTCAACCTCATCCGCGAAGCGCAGAACAATGGTCAGACCGTGCTCCTCAGCTCCCATATTCTTGGTGAGATTCAGCACACGGCAGACGCCGCAGCAGTTCTTGCGCACGGCACGATCGTGGCGGAGGGGGACATCGCCTCGCTCCGCATCACCGGCGCCTCACGCCTGCGCACGGTAGTCACCGGCACCGACGCGCAGTCCCTTCGCTCCCAGCTCGAGAAGCACCCGGAGCTGACCGAGCTGGAGGTCCGCGAGATCGGCCAGTCCATGGTCCAGGTGTCGGGCCTGCTGCGCGGCGAACCGGACTCCCTGATCAAAACCCTCTCCCACTACACGATTCACGATCTCACCCTCGAGGAGCCGGACCTCGAGGAATCCGTCCTGGAACTCTACGAAAGCACGGTGACCCCCTCATGACGACCTCGACCGCACGAACCGCCGACGACCGCTCGGCTGCATTCCCGATCCTGCGCTGGCAGCTGCGCAGCGGCATCCGCGGACTGATCGGCTGGTCCCTCGGTCTTGCCGTGGTGCTCCTCCTCTACCTGCCCGTCTATCCGAACGTCCAGACGCCCCAGGTCAGCGACATGATCGATTCGCTGCCCCAGCAGATGTCCGGAGCTCTAGGACTCGACAGGATCGCCACGGGCGCCGGCTACACCCAGGCGACCTACTTCGGCCTGCTCGGCTTCCTGATCGCCGCCATGGCCTGCATCGTCTGGGGCTCGCAATTCATCGCCGGGGCGGAGGAGTCCGGGCGACTGGAGCTGACGATGTCACACGCCGTGGGGCGGGGCCAGTACGCCCTGGAGAGCCTGGTCACCCTCGTGGCTCGAGCGCTGGTCCTGTGCGCCACCACCATCGTGGGCCTCCTGGTGCTCAACGGCCCGTCAAAGCTCTCGCTCTCGGTGGGCAACGCCCTCACCGCCACGATCGCCTGGGGCGCGCTCGCCCTCGCGTGCGGCGTCACCGCGCTGACCGTGGGGGCCATGAGCGGTCGGCAGAACTGGGCCATCGGCGCGGGCGCAGCCGTCTGCGTGGCCGCCTACGTCTTCGACGCGGTCGCTAAGACGAGCACCTCCCTGGAGTGGCTGTCGAAGCTCTCGCCCTATCACTGGGCGTTCGGCGACGACCCGCTAACCACCGGGCACGGCTGGGGCGGCATCGCTCTGCTCTGCGGGTTCTCCGTCGTGCTCTTCGTCATCGGGTACCTGTTCTTCACCCGCCGAGACCTCCACGACTGATCGTCGAGGATGCGAGCGACGTACCCCGCCGCCGAGCCGCGGAGCTGGCGCTGATGCGAGAGCGAACCGACGACGCCTGGTTCACGAACTGGCGCAACGCCGCCGACCAGGTCGGGCAGATCACCCTCGTGTGCCTGCCCCACGCCGGTGCTGGAGCCTCCGTCTACGCCCGCTGGGCCGCGCTGCTCCCCCCGTGGATTGACCTCGTCGGAATCACCCTGCCTGGGCGCGAGTCCCGGATCAGCGAGTCCCCGCTGACATCCATGGACGAGGTGATCAGCCGCCTGGGGCCAGCCGTGTCAGCTCGTGTGCAGGAGCCGTTCGCCCTCTTCGGCCACAGCCTGGGCGCACTCATCGGCTACGAACTGGCCTGCTGGCTGGGCACCCGGTGCAGCGCGGCCCGACCCGAGCTCCTCGTTGTCTCGGGCCGGGCCGCGCCGGTGCCAGGCCTCCGGAGCCGAGGAAGGCCAGGAGACCGGCCCGCCCCATCCGCACAACCATGTCCGGCGAAGAGATCCCGCGGTACATGGACCCCGCGACGTAGGCGAATCGTAGGCCGTGCCGGTGTCGGAAGTCGGCGCTCCCGAGGAGGTCGGCCGGCACGACCATGGTCTGCTCCCTAGCTCGTTCTCTCACGGTGGTGATCATCGGATCAGTCCGTCTCTCGCGACGGCAGGACCACAGCGGTCCGCAGGATCCCTTCGGAGAGATCCCAATGCCCCGAGAGCCGGGCGGGTACGCCGCCGACCGGCCTCTGACGCGGTGCGGAGGGGCGAATCGCTGCAGTGAAAAGCCCGTCGGGGCTCAGAATAATCTGCACCTGCTCAAATCCCAGCAGGGTGCGCTCTAGGGGGAACCACGCCTTGAAGACCGCTTCCTTAGCACTGAAAAGGACCTTATCGCCGCAGACGTCCGGATGCAATACCTCCACTTGATCAGCCGCCGCCCTCTCGTCCGCTGAGGAGATCCGCTGATAGACGCCTCCGGGGAGGGGGTGGTTGGGCTCGGCATCGATTCCCACGCCGCGCACCTCGCAACTGCGACCGATCGCGACCGCACGATAACCCTGGCAATGCGTGATGGAGCCAACCACGCCCATCGGCCAGCGCGGTTCACCTCGCTCACCGGGGACCATCGACGGCCTCGGGAGCCCGAAATCTTTCAGGCCCCGGCGGACCAGTGCCCGAACGGTGCAGAACTCGTTGAACCGCTTGGGCACGGCCCGGCGAATATGCTCCAGCTCATCGGGGTACAAGGGCTCGGCCAAGTCGCATCTCGATTCGTAGAGCTGAACGCCAGCCTGACCGGAAAGTCCTTCTTGCACGGTGCCGTCCGTACGATCTCGGCCCGGCTACTGCGCCGTGGCGCTCTGCCCGGACAGGGACTTCTTATGCTCTTCGAGCATTGCGCCGTTGTCGGTGAGCATGCCGTGCGAGTACAGCTCGAGAGCCGGCAGCATCGTGGTCGCCACGTGGTTCTGCCAGATCTCCATGCTGGTGGTCCCCGGCTCGGCCATGGCGAACTCCATGACGAGCGCGCCGACCTGACTCAGCGTCACGTAGCGTGCCCGGGCCTTCGGGTCGACGCTTTCGACGATGATCCCGTGCTCCACCTGCTGGGCCAGGCTCTGCTCGGCGTCGGCGATCATCTGCTCGACGACGCGACGGGCGAGGTCGCCGCCGGTGCGCAGACACATCGCCAGGTAGCGGACGACCGGTTCGTACTCGTCGGCGGTCGCCAGGTGTTTGAGCATGTCGTCGTGGGGTTGAGTGACCCGTGGGTTGCCTCGAGCCCCTGGGAGCCGTAGACCCGCATGGCCGCATTCTTGATGTTCTGCACCTTGTTGTTGATGTCCTGCGTGTGTGACACGTTTCCTCCGTATAGGCCAGTTTCAACGCGAGGAGCATG
>NZ_GL985606.1:296376-301685 GCF_000220835.1 Actinomyces sp. oral taxon 448 str. F0400
ACTGCCCCGGCCCGTCGCACCAGCCCCCGACCGTGGTGTTCACCACCGCGAACACACCTCATGCGATGGTTGACGTCACGTAGACGCACATGACAATAAGAGGTTCTCAGGGTCGGAGGCGCCTGGGCACTCCGCCCGGGAATGATGATCTCGCCCATGTGATCCCATGCCCGGCACGGCAGTTCCTCGGCGAACCCGCGGCCCCTACCCTGACACCATGACGTCTCCGCAGCCGCACACCGTCACCCGCCACGAGATCTTCCAGTCCAGCCTCATCACGGCCCTGGCCCAGGGCGTCTACGACGATGAGATGACGCTGGCCGAGCTGTTGGGCCACGGCTCCTTCGGCATCGGCACCTTCAACGGGCTCGACGGCGAGATGGTGATCCTGGGCGGCGCCTGCTACCGGCTGCGCGGCGACGGGTCGGTGAGCATGCCGGACCTGAGCGAGCGCACGCCGTACGCCGTCGTGACGAACTTCGTACCGACCATCCACCACGAGGTGGGCGGGGCGGACGGAAGCAGGGTCGGCGATGTCTCCGGCGGGAGAGCCGGACCGTTCAGCCGGTCGGAGTTCTCCGCGATCGTCGACAGCCTCGTGTCGAGCTCGAACTACATGTACGCGCTGCGGGCGACCGGGCACTTCGCGTGGGCGAGCGCACGCACGGTGGTCAAACAGGACCGGCCGTACCGGCCGATGGCCGAAGCCACCGACGGCGAGGAGGTCGTGGTCCATGAGGACTTCGAGGGGACCGTGGCCGGTTTCCGCACGCCCCTGTACGAGCAGGGGATCTCAGTGGCGGGCTGCCACGCCCATATCATCGACGACGACCGCACCTGGGGCGGGCACCTGGTGGACTTCGAACTGACCCGGGGCGTGGTCGAGCTGTGCCCGGGCACCGACTTCCGGCTGCGGCTGCCGCTGACCGAGGAGTTCGGGGCGGTCGATCTCAGCGAGGACATGAGCGAGGAGATCAGGCAGGTCGAGCACCACTGAGAGGAACGAGGACGGCGGATAGTAGCCGAGGGGACGGGCCTCGATTCCGCCGGGCCTCGCCGACCCTCGCCGCTCACAGCATGCAGGACACGCAGCCGGCCACCTCGGTGCCCTCCAGGGCGGCCTGACGCAAGCGGATGTAGTAGAGCGTCTTAATGCCCTTGCGCCAAGCGTGAATCTGGGCACGGTTGACGTCCCGGGTGGTGGCGGTGTCCGGGAAGAACAGGGTCAGGCTCAGCCCCTGGTCCACGTGCTGGGTGGCCGCCGCGTAAGTGTCGATGATCTTCTCGGGGCCGATCTCGTAGGCGTCCTCGTAGTACTCGAGATTGTCATTCGTCATGTAGGGCGCCGGATAGTAGACGCGTCCAATCTTCCCCTCCTTGCGGATCTCGATCTTGGCGACGATCGGATGGATCGAGGAGGTCGAATGGTTGATGTAGGAGATCGAGCCGGTCGGAGGCACCGCCTGAAGGTTGCGATTGTAGATGCCGTCCCTCGCGATCTTCTCGGCCAGCTCCGACCAGTCGGCCCGCGTGGGCACGTGCGCACTGGAGGTCTCGAAGATCGTACGAACGCGGTCCGTGACGGGCACGAAGTCCTGAGTCGTGTACTTCTCGAAGAACTCACCGCTCGCGTACGTGGAATCCTCGAAGCCGACGAAGGACCTCCCCCGCTCGACAGCCAGCTCGTGCGAGGCACTCAGGGCCGCGAACAGCACGCAGGCGAAGTAGACGTTGGTGAAGTCCAGGCCCTCTTCGCTCCCGTAGTGGATCCCCTCGCGGGCCAGGAAACCGTGAAGGTTCATCTGCCCCAATCCGATCGCGTGGGACTCGCGGTTGCCGCGGTCGATGGAGGGCACGGACGGCAGATGCGTCTGGTCCGAGACCGCCGTCAGTCCCCGCACCGCCGTCGCGACCGTCCGAGCGAAATCCGGGGAGTCCATCGTCTTGGCGATATTGAGGCTTCCCAGGTTGCAGGAGATATCCTTGCCGACGTGAGCGAAGGACAGGTCCTCGTTCAGCGTGCTCGGCTCGGAGACCTGCAGAATCTCCGAGCAGAGGTTGGACATGACCACCTTGCCCTCGATCGGGTTGGCCCGGTTGACCGTGTCCTCGAACATGACGTACGGGTAGCCGGACTCGAACTGGATCTCGGCGAGCGTCTGGAAGAATTTGCGCGCGTTGATCCGAGTCTTCTTGATACGGTCGTCAGCAACCATCTCACGATACTTCTCAGTAACGTCGACCTCCGAGAACGCCATCCCGTAGACGCGTTCAACGTCATACGGGCTGAACAGACACATGTCTTCATTGTTCCGGGCCAGCTCGAAGGTGACGTCAGGAATGACGACGCCCAGTGAGAGGGTCTTAATGCGAATTTTCTCATCCGCATTCTCGCGTTTGGTATCGAGAAACCGCATGATATCGGGGTGATGTGCATGGAGATAAACAGCACCAGCGCCCTGACGAGCCCCCAGTTGATTGGCGTAGGAGAAGGAGTCCTCGAGAAGCTTCATAACCGGGATGACGCCACTGGACTGGTTCTCGATGCGCTTGATAGGCGCGCCCATCTCACGCAGGTTGGTCAGCAGCAGGGCCACCCCGCCACCGCGCTTGGACAGCTGGAGGGCCGAGTTGATACCGCGGGCGATCGACTCCATGTTGTCCTCGATGCGCACGAGGAAGCAGGAGACCGGCTCGCCGCGCTGCGCCTTGCCCTCGTTGAGGAAAGTAGGGGTGGCCGGCTGGAAGCGACCCGACATCATCTCATCGATGAGCCCCAGTGCAAGCCGCTCGTCGCCGTCGGCCAGGGCCAGTGCCACCATGGTGACGCGATCCTCGAACCGCTCCAAGTAGCGTTCGCCGTCGAAAGTCTTGAGCGTGTACGACGTGTAGTACTTGAAAGCCCCCAGGAAGGTATCGAAGCGAAATTCGTGCGCGTAGGCGGCTTCGAAGGCCGACGTGACGAACTCCGGCGAGTAGCGGTCGAGAACGGACTTCTCATAATAGCCCTCCTCAATCAGATAGGAGAGCTTCTCCTCAATGCTCCGGAAGTGGACCATATTCCGATCGACGTGCTGAAGGAAGTACTGACGCGCCGCCTCGCGATCCGCATCGAATTGGATCCTGCCGTTCTCGTCATACAGGTTCAGCGCGGCATTCAGGGAGTGATAATCACGCTCAGGGGAGGGGGCGGCTTCCGGCCCGGCGTCCGTCATCGTTTCTGCCAAAACGTATCCAATCCTTCTCTCACGCGTTCCACGTCGGTGGGGGTCCCCAGGAGCTCGTAACGGTACAGCAGCGGTACATCGAGTTTACTGGCGATAATATCACCGGCCAGACAGTATGCCTCGCCGAAGTTGGTGTTGCCCGAGGAGATCACCCCCCGGCACAGAGACCGATGATGCGGATCATTGAGAAATGCAATGACCTGCTTGGGAACAGCCCCTTTGACGCTGCCACCGCCGTACGTCGGCACGACCAGGACGTAGTCCTCATCAACGGTGAGCGGTCCATCCGCCCGACGCAGTGGAATGCGCGCGCACCGGTAGCCGAGCTTACCCACGAAACGGTGGGTGTTCTCCGAAGCGGAGGAGAAGTACACCAGGAGCGGGCCGTCCCGGTGCTCCGAGACGGTCACGCCCCTCGAACTGCGAGGCTCGGAGAGGCGAGCGCAAGAGCCTTGATCTTGTCCGGGCGGAAGCCGGACCAGTGCTCCTCCCCCGCCACGACGACCGGGGCCTGGGCGTAGCCGAGGGACGTGACCTGCTCGAGGGCCTCGGCATCCAGCGAGATGTCCACCGTCTCGTAGACCAGGCCCGCCTTGTCCAGGGCACGGCGGGTGGCGCTGCACTGCACGCAGTTGGGCTTGGAGTAGACGGTGATCGCCATGTCGGTCTCCTGGCTCTCGTGAAGGGTCGATGGATCGCATACCCGAGCCGCCGACACCGGCCCCTCGGGAGGAGGGTCTTCCCCGGTGCGACAACGCTCGTGTCATTCTCGGACGGGCGCGCCCGTCTCGCGAGGTATGACACTACCCCTAGTGGTGGTGACGTGCCAGCACCCCAAGATGATGTGCCTTACGTGGCGCTGTGCGCAGCAGGCCTGCTTCCTGTGGACAGCCGCGCCCGGCCTGTGGACGCGGGCCAATGACGTCGTCGCCCGGCACCCGCGCGACAGGGCGGCGACCGCCTCACGATCTGCGCAACCATGGTCTTACAGGGGTGTGACACGAACCCGCGCCCCTGGCCCGCAGGACTCCCCGAGCGGCTCGCTCCGCGCATCCCCACCCTGGGGACAAGGTCCGCAGGACACGCCGGCGACCCGGATAGCACCGGCGTGTCGGCACCCGCCGGAGGCGCCCCCCGGCTCCCCGTCCGGGGAACGCGTTACGGTGGGGCACGTCGCACACGAACGCTTCGGGACCAGGAGGGCCGACCGTGGACGCCGCCGACCGCCGCATCGCGATCCTCGACAGGCTGAACAACACCACCGTGCCCCTGCCCGCCGCCGGGCTGGGCGAGGCGCTGGGCGTATCCCGTCAAATCATCGTGGGCGACGTCGCCCTGCTGCGTGCCTCGGGCCACTCGATCCACGCCACCAATCGGGGTTACCTCCTGGCGCGCCCCGCGACGCGGCCGCGACGCCCGCTCCTCGTCCAGCACACGCGCGAGCAGATCCCCCTCGAGCTCTCCACGGTCCTCGACGCCGGGGGCGCCGTCATCGACGTCTCCGTCGAGCACCGTCTCTACGGCCAGATCACCGCGGACCTGATCATCCGGGACCGCAACGACCTTCAGGCCTTCCTCGCCCGTCTGAGCGACTCCTCCTCCCTGGCCGAACTGACCAACGGGTGGCACACCCATACGATCGAGGCCGAGTCCGAGGAGGATCTCGACGAGATCGCCCGACGACTCGACCGCCTGGGACTCCTGCGCACGCAGGGCTGACGACCGCCGACGGCGCGGAGAGGGCCGGTCGGCGGAGCTCGTCGTTCTCGCAGCCGCGGGTGCGAGGAGCGCACCACTCGTCGCACTGGGCGTGTCGCGCCCGCTCGCATGCACGCCATCGAGCGCCGCCGGCCCTCGTGCCTCCCGCATTCGCCGCGCGATGACGGCGTTTCCCGGCCCCGTCCGCTCCGGGGGGAGCGGGCTTCCCCGCGGGCGGAGCGTCATTGTCCGGTGCTCGCTTCCAGAGTGTTCACAGGATCACGCGTTGGACTTGCATGCGTCCGATCCGAGCAGCACTCACCAACAACCACCCCTGTCTCCGAGAAAGGAGTCCCGCGATGACCCTTGCCGCGCTCGCCTCCA
>NZ_GL985606.1:302453-323834 GCF_000220835.1 Actinomyces sp. oral taxon 448 str. F0400
GTCGACGACACCCAGCCGCCGACAGGAGCGCCCGCCCCCGCAAGCCTGGGGAGCGCCGCCGCACTGCCGACGGTGCCCTCCCCCACGGACACCTGGGCCCCGGTCTCGGAGGAGCCGCCGTCCTACCTCCCCCAGCAGCGGGCCATGGCGAGCCGCTGATGGCGGACGCCGACCCGCCCCGACCGCTACCGGCCCGCCGCACACTCGGCCGGGCGTCCCGCCCCGACCACCCGGGCGCGGCCCCGACGTCGGGGGCCGGATGAACAACCAGATCCGCTATCGACACAACAGGAGCCCACCATGCCCGTCACCGCACCGACCGGTCCGCTCGCCACTGAGCATCTGGCCCCCACGACCCTGGAGGAGCTCAACACCGCCGCCGGCCTGCTCACCCGCGTCGATCGCAAGTACCTCGTGGGCGCAACCACCGCGCAGGACGTCATCGACGTCCTAGCCGAGCGGGCCCGCGTCCTCGACATCGATGGCCGCCGATCCTTCTCCTATGCTTCGATCTATTTCGACACCCCCGCCCTCGACTCCTACCACCGGGCTGCCCGCAAGCGTCGTCGCCGCTTCAAGATCCGCACGCGCTCCTATCTCGACTCGGAGCTGACCTTCCTGGAAGTCAAGACTCGAGGTGCGCGAGGAGCAACAGTCAAGCAGCGCCTGCCCTACCGCGCCGTCGACGCCGGCCGTCTGACCGCCAGCGGGCTCGAATTCATCGTCGAGTGCCTCGCGTCATCGAGCGGATCCGCCGAGGAAGCGCACCGCATTGCTCGGGCCCTCATGCCGACGATGTCCACAACCTATCGCCGCACGACGCTGCATCTGCCCACCGACGAGGCCCGCGCCACGATCGACACCGACCTGACATGGACCGCTCTCGCCCCGGGTCCGGGCGCGCCGGGCGACGCCGGCTCCGCCGGGCGCAGAGCCCGCCCGGGAGCCATCCGGTACGGCCTGTCGCAACCCGCCGGGCCACTGGCCGTCATCGAGACGAAGAACCCGGCCACGCCCTCGCCGACCGACCGCCACCTGTGGTCCAACGGTCACCGGCCGTCGCAGATCTCGAAATACGCCACGGGCATGGCGGCCCTCCACCCGGAGCTGCCGGCCAACAAGTGGCATCGGCTCCTCACGCACGAGCTGGCCGGCACCACCCGCATCACCCGCGGCGCAGGCGCCCTCCCAACGACCACCACCGCACCGAACTCGGCCCCCTCCGGGCGGCGGCCGGACACGACCCGCCGGGCCACCGGCACTAGGAGAAACGCATGTTGAACCCGCTCACGCACCTCATCGCCCCTCGTGCCGGGCGCCGTCGTACCGACACCGGTCCGCGGACCCGCCGGGGGCGCCGTTCCGGCGGCGCCATCGCCGCCCTGGCGTCAGTCGCGCTCGTCGCCGCCTGCGGAACATCGTCGACGAGCGCCGGCGGCTCGACGAGCATGGCGACGAACTCGGCGGATTCGCCGACGACGAGCACGGCGAGCGCCGCACAGGAGTCCGGATCCGCCGATGACCGCACGAGCATCAGCACGCGTGTCAGACAGAGCTCGACCGGGGCGAGCCCGGCTGACATCCTGGCCGCGAACGCCGATACCTCCCAGGCAGCGCAGGCCGCCGACGACTCCGACAACGCCGGCGTCTACGACGCGTCCGCGCAGTCCACCACGACCATCACCGCCTCCGGCGACTCGGTGGATGTCGCGGGCGGCGCAGCCGACGACGTCGCCGTCGACAGCGCGGACGGGACGACCATCACCATCACCGCCTCCGGCACCTACGTCGTGACCGGCGGCCTCGACAACGGGCGAGTGATCGTGGCCGCCGACGACGCCGACGTCCACCTCATCCTGGCGGGCGCCTCGATCACCAGCGCCGACGGCCCCGCGATCGACATTCAGGACGCCGGGAGCGCCGTGCTCGTCCTGGCGGAGGGCACGACGAACACGCTGGCCGACGGCTCGACCTACGCCGCCGGCGAGGATGCCGCCACCGCCGCCCTGTCCTCCTCCGACACCCTCACCATCACCGGCACCGGCTCGCTGAACGTGACCGGCTCGTACAACGACGGCATCTCGTCCAAGAACGGGCTCGTCATCACCGGCGGCACGACGATCACGGTCGACGCCGTCGACGACGGGCTGCGCGGTAAGGACTACCTGCTCGTCTCCGGCGGCACGCTCACGATCACGGCCGGGGGAGACGGGCTGAAGTCCGACGAGGACAACGACGAGACCAAGGGATTCATCGCACTCGGCGCCGCCACGGTAAGCGTCGTCTCCGGCGACGACGGCGTGTCCGCGGCCACTGATATGACGGTGGACGGCACGACGCTGTCCATCACGGCCGGCGGCGGGCAGTCCAGCGCCGACGTCTCCGCCGAGCAGGGGCCGGGCCAGGGGGCGATGCCGAACGGGGGCGAACCGGATCAGGGCGCCGACCCCGGCCGGACGCCGAGCCAGGGCCCGGCGCCCGCGCAGGGCGATCCGGGCCAGGGGGCCCAGGAGCAGTCCCAGGACGAGACGACCCCGTCCCCCAAGGGCATCAACGCCGGGGTGGCCTACGCCCAGGACTCGGGAGACGTGACCATCGACGCCGCCGATGAGGGCCTGCAGGGCGCCTTCATCACCGTGAGCGGCGGGAGCATGTCCATCGCCTCGGGCGAGGATGGCTTGAACGCCTCGAGCGGCGACAGCACGATCGAGGGCTATGAGAACGCCGACTCCGAGTCGGACGACGGGTCGGTGCTCACGATCTCGGGCGGACAGGTCCAGGTCGACTACGCCAGCTCGGACGGCATCGACTCGAACGGCTCGGCCCGCGTCACCGGCGGCGAGGTCGTGGTGGGCGGCGCGGCCGGGGCGATGGACGGCTCGGTGGACGCCAACGGAGAGACGGCGCTGGTGGGGGTCTCCAGCTCGACGGCTGTGGCCGAGGGCGACACGATCTCCGTCACGGGCACGGACGGCACGAACTGGGAGCTGACCAGCACGGTGTCGGCCGATGCGGTGACGGTGCTGGGCCTGACCGAGGGCGTCGAGTACACCGTGACGACGACGTCGGGCGGGTCGGCGACTGCGACGGCGTCCTCCCTGAGCGCGGGCACGGGCGCAGGACCCGGCGACGGCGACTCGATCGCAGGACCCGGCGGGGCGCCCGACGGCCGGGTCGGCGCGGGCAGTGCGGGCGACCGGGCCGCCGGATAGCAGTCAGCCTCAGCCGCCCGGGCTAGGACCGGTCCGGGCGCGGGAGGGAGCGCGGAGCGGCGGGGCGGATCCAGGCGGTGGCGTCGGCGGGCAGGACATTGACGGCCCGCTCGAGGTTCCCGCCGTCGCCGTCGGATTCGACGCACCCGAGCGGGACGGAGGCGAGCAGCACGTCGCCGTCGGGGAGCGGGACGTCGGCGTCGAAGCTCGTCCAGCACTGCACGCCGCCGCGGGCGAAGGCGAGCACGCGCTCGTCGCGACGCACCCACTCCAGCGGCTCGCCGTTCGCCGCGCCCCACACCCGACGGCGCAACCGCAGGCCATCGCGATACAGGCTCAAAGTCGAGTCGGGGTCCGCCTCCTCGACCGCGACGGCGTGTGCGCCCCAGCCGACCGGCTGGGGCAGATGGGGTTCGGCTCCGCCGTCGGGGCCGAATCCGAAGGAGTCGCCGGTCGCCGTCCACGGCAGCGGGACGCGGCAGCCGTCGCGGCCCTTCTCCTTGCCCCGCATGCGGAAGGCGATCGGATCCTGAAGGCGCCCCTCGGGGATGTCGGGCACCTCGGGCAGACCCAGCTCGTCACCCTGGTAGAGGTACATGGCCCCGGGCAGAGCCATGACGATCATGGCGGCGGCCCGGGCCCGACGCTCGCCCTGCACGGCGTTCTGAGGCGGAGCGACGCCATCGGCGCCGATCCACGCCCGGGCCATGCGCTGGGCGATGCCCGCCGGGTAGGAGGGATCGGGCTCACCGCCCTCGGCGTCGTCGGCCGGGTCGAAGCCCAAGCGGGTGGTCACGCGCGGGGTGTCGTGGCAGCCGAGGACCCAGGTGGTTGAGCCGCAGACCGTCTCGTCGGCGAGACCGCCGTCGATGGCCCAGCCGATCGAGCGCGCGCTCCAGTCGGCGTCCTGCATCTGGAAGTTGAAGGCCTGTCCGAGGCTCGCGGCGTAGGCGGGGCGGCGGGAGGCGGCGACTCCGGCCTCGGCGACGGCGAAGCGCGGCGGATCGTAGGACTCCAGCAGGGCGCGCCAGGCGGCGTAGATGTCGTGGACCTCGTCGCGGTCGAGCAGAGGGTGGGAGCCGTCCTCGGGCAGCGGCCACCAGGGGATCTCCGCCATCGGCCGGTAGGGTTCGGACATGTCCTTGGCCATGCCGGGGGCGAAGTCGACGCGGAAGCCGTCCACACCGCGGTCGCACCAGAAGCGCAGGGTGGTCAGAAGGTCCTCGCGCACGGCCGGGTGGTCCCAGTTGAGGTCGGGCTGCTCGGGGGCGAAGACGTGGAGGTACCACTGGCAGGGGCGGGGCGTGCCCGGGCCGGTCAGGGGCGCGCCATCGGGGGTGCGGTCGTCGATGCGCTCCCAGGCGGAGCCGCCGAACATGGAGCGCCAATCGCCCGGCGGCTCGGTGCCGCCGGGGCCGGTGCCGGGGCGCACATGGTAGAGGGCGCGTTCGGGCGCGTCGGGGCCGCCGGCCAGCGCGGCGCGGAACCAGGCGTGCCGGTTGGAGGAGTGGTTGGGGACGATGTCGACCATGATGCGGATGCCGGCGGCATGAAGGGCGGCGACCAAACGGTCGAAATCGGCCAGGGTGCCGATGCGCGGGTCCACGTCGCGGTGGTCGTCGACGTCGTAGCCGCCGTCGGCCAGGGCCGAGGGGTAGAAGGGCGAGAGCCAGACGGCGTCGACGCCGAGAGCCGCCAGGTACGGCACGCGACTGGTGATCCCGTCCAGGTCGCCAACGCCGTTGGAGTCGGCGTCGGCGAAGGACCGCGGGTAGATCTGGTAGACGACGGCGTCCTTCCACCACTCGCGGGAGAGGGGAGTCGGAGTTCCGGTCGGGGACGGGCCGGGCTGCGAGTTCGCGGTCACGGGCGCATCCTGCCAGGAATCGGGTGGAACGCAGAACGCGCGGGAGACGGAGGCGACGCTCGCATGCCGGGCATCGAGAGCACCAGGACGCCGAGGAGACGGTCGTGCGGGCGCCGATCCCGCCGGGCCCGCCGAAGACGCCGGGCACGAGCCGAGGCCCCCGAGGGGAGCCAGCGACCCCGAAGCCCGACGTCGTCCGCGGTCGCCAGGAGCACCGGGCCCGGCGGGAGCGCCAGTATCTATGACGGGCTTTCCCATCGCCGCGCAAGCCCGCCTTATGACGTACAATTAACTGTACAACATGTTCAGTAGTAGAACGTCCTAGCAGGAGGCCGGGGCCATGAAGACCATGACCTACACCGAGTCGCGCGCCCACTACGCCGAGGTCCTCGATTCCGTCGTCGACGACTGCGAGGAGGTCGTCATCGTCCGCGCCGGTCACGAGCCCGCCGTCATCGTCTCCCTCGCCGAGTACCAGTCGCTCAAGGAGACGGACCATCTCCTGCGCAACCCGGTCAACGCCCGGCGCCTGCTCGGCGCCACCAGGCGGCTCGAGGCCGGTGGTGGGACCGCTCACGATCTCATTGAGAACGAGAACGACTGATATGGGACTCGTCTGGGATGACGGCGCCTGGGAGGAATACCTGCGGTGGCAAACCCAGGATCGCAGGATTCTCAAGCGCATCAACCGGCTCCTCCGCAATATCCAGCGCAATGGGAACACCGGCATCGGCAGGCCGGAACCCCTGCGCTACAACCTCGCCGGATACTGGTCCCGCCGCATCACCGAGGAGCACCGTCTCGTCTACCGCATCGACGAACACGGCAATATTCTCATCGCCTCGTGCCGACAGCACTACGAGGATCGGTGAGGCCGGCGAGCATGACGGCGGCGATGTCATCGGGCGGATCGGCCCGAAGAACGGCTCGGTGCCGTCAGCCGGGACGGGCGGCCCCGCGAGCGGGGCCCGGAGGCCCCGGCGGGCCGGGCGGCCGGCAGCGCAATCCTCCACCGCACGCACGATGTCCAATCAGACCGGCAGGCGGATGGTTCCGGAGCCGATTGCGCACCCATCACTCCTGCGCAAGCTGCCGACGAATCCGCTCAAGGTGCTCCTCGATCCAAGCGGCCACCCGCGACGGTACTCGTTCGGCTGCACCAGCCGCCCAGGCGCAGGAGAACCGGTCGATCATCTCATCAACGACGTTAAGGACATCATCGTCGTCGACATTCAAACCCGCCTGGAGCCGCACGAAGTGGTCACGGGAGATCTCCGACAGCCGCGCCGTACCGAAAAAGGGCAGGCCCAGATCGGCATGGTCGGGGTAGGCGGCCGTGCACACGAGGTCGTAGGCGGGTGAGAGTCTCGCTATCTTCCGATCCGGATAGATGAGTGACCAGTTCTTCAGGTGGGCATCCCCATTGCCGATGAGCAGGTTGAAAACCGTTCGACGCACCATCTCCCGCAATGAGGCATGATCCCGCCCGCGATAAGCGATAGCGGCGACGGTCTCGACCGTGGATCGGTACTTCTCCTCGCCAGCCCCGAAGCATCCGAGCACCTGGGCGAAGTCCTCGATATGGATGCGTCCGCCGGGCAATCGGTCGAAGCGGCGCACCACGTAGGCCTCGTCCTCATCGGATGGCCATAGTCCTTCCCCAAGCTCATCCACCTGATCATAATGTCGCACATGGACCTCAGGAACCTCAATACCGACCTCGCCCGCCAACCGCATCATAGCAGCCTCGTTCGCCACGAGCCCCGGATAACGACCATCGGGAGTTTTCACGATCCAGTCGCCGCTCTCACCATGGGCGGGAAGCACCAGCCGGTCACCCTCCTGACGCATGGAGAACTTCAGTCCCACCCCCGCCAAGGAGAAGCGCAGGCGTCCGGAAGGCTCAGGGATGTTCACAGGAACATCACTCGCCCTCTCGAATCCCTCGATGACACACGCTCCGGAATCCGGGATGACCTCAACCGCTCCCGGAAGATCACCTCCGATCCTCACGAGCAGGTCGATCTCACGCTGAGTGCTGACTCCCTGCTCGCGAGCGATCAGCTCCCTGAGGCGCCCCTCGGGCAGAAGATTGGAGAACCACGCGGGCACCCTGTTGGTCGCTCGAGGCTGCTTACGTGGATGCTCTTCGAACCAGCGCCCCAGCACCGCACGGTCGGGTCGATCCCATTAGTCCCGATCGAAGACGAACTTCGTAAAGGCTTCTCTTCGATGAATCGCTCCGACATGCTCCCCGTGAAGGAGAACGGCATAGACCGCTTCGATCATGACGCTTCACTTTTCTGCCAGTCCTCATCGGTGAAGTAGTCACCGAGCGGTGGGGTGTCCTCATGCCCATAGGCGGTGCGCGCCCTAATGAAGTCACCGAGGTAGCTGCGCAGCAGCTCAGTTCTCGCTTCAATGACGTCCTCGTACCGGTTCTCCTGAAGGTCATGCAGGATCTGCTCGTCCAGAAGCAGCGAGGCGAGCTCGAACTCAGAGTCCAGGAGTGAAAGCAGATCGCGACGATCTTTTGTCGAGATCACCTTGTTCGCGGCGACAGGAGCTCCGTCGGGGAGAAGGGAGGCCGGAACCAGGTCGGAGACCACGCCCCGCGGTGTCGTCTCACTCTCGAGCTGCGCATCCAGTATCTCCGTCGTTATCGGGGCGCCTGAGTCCGGATCGATCGGCTCCAGGTTCCACATCGCGGTGAGAATCACCTTGCTGTCGGAGCGAGTAGCTCGAAACACACCGAGATCAGGGATTTTCGGGGCGCTCACGAGCGTTGCTGCGCCGAGAAGTCTTTGGACCGACGCCGATTCCTGACGGGGAACAAGACAGGCCGCCATATCTCGCAGATCCGTCTGAGAACCATTGATACCGAGTTCATCGGCACCGACGCTCGTGCGCCAGAACCAGCGTCGAAGTAGCTCAAGATTACGGTCCTGAGCGTGGGGAAAGAAGGCGAAGAACCTTGTCAGGACAAGCAGCTGGAAACGAAACGGAAGGAACGTCATATGAGGAACACCGCACTGCTGCTGTAGAAAGACTACGGCTGCGGCGAGGGCTCGTTCCGTTGCCGCATAGGCCTCTTCCTGATTTTCATTGGAAAAGTCGCTCACAGCACGACGTCTGGGAGAGAATTCTCCATGAACATCACGAGTGATATCCGTGTGGCGTCGCACCAGGAGCGCCTGAACCACAACCTTGTCCGGCAGAGCCCCGAAATGCGTCTGCTCGTCAACGTGTGCTGCGATACCCGCCGTCGTCAGCCCCTTGCTCGGCCCGCCGTGAATCGCATCAAAGATCTCCGCGGCATTAAGCTTCTTCCCCCGGTTATTGATTCGATCGAAGACCTCCCGGAGAACCATCTCATCTGCATCCTCCATGATCGTTGCGGGAACCGATACGTCAGCGAGCCTACCAGCGATATCCTGAATGTGAACGGCAAAATCTGCGCCGTCAGGATTGTCTCTCAGCCACGCCAGCGCGCGCCCCAGATCGAATAGGTCAGGCAGCGGAATGATGAGTGACGACCCCGAATCACGCAAAGGGATGACCTTCTGCTCCCCCAACGAGTACCCCAAGGAGAATCTCGAATCGCGTGCTCCTTCCGGGTCGACGACATTCACGAGGCTGGTGATGCGCTGCTGGCCATCAACCACCCACAAGGCATCCGGAAGACGACCCGCATCAACGTTAAGAGCGCCGATCCTCAAATGCTCCGCCCCCGCCTCCCGTTTCCAGAGCAGAAGACTGCCGATCGGATACCCGCGAAGCACGGAGTCGATGAGATTGAGGACATCCTGCTTCTCCCAGCGGAAAGAACGCTGAAACTGAGGCACGCGCAGACGCCCGGCTTTCACCAGGGATCGCAGCTGCGCAATGCTGTAGCTCTGGCTGCTGGAGAGGGCCTGCGGTTCGCTCATACATCAATTATGCCGAACACCACTGGCACCATCGATATGACCTGGAAACTAGGACATAGGTCCCACTTCTCTCAGCACTCGACACCGTTGACGGCCAGCCCGCCGCAGGACGTCTCCTTGTACTTGGCGAGCACGTCCTCGCCGGTCTGACGCATGGTCTCGATGACCGTGTCGAGGCTGACGGCGTGGCCGAGTCCAGGGTCGTGGAGATGAGGCAGCGTCCGGGGCGACGGCGGACAGTCCGAGCGCAGCGGGGCCGGCGGTATCCTCGGCCAGGATGGAGCCCGCCGCGGCTGCGGAGGCGTTTGAGGAGGCGTTCATCGAGGCAGAGGAGCCGCAGCTGATCACGTCCTCAACGATGCACGCCCAACGCCCGGGCCCCAAGTCCTACGTCTTCGCCCCGCCGCCCCGCCACCATCGCGCAGTCGACCCGGCGTGCGGGGCTCCTGGGACTCATCCGAGCAGAAGCGTGTCCAAATCTGCTGCAAAGAAGCCGCAAGCCCGTATCGGCGGCGGATGAAACCCCGGAATATCAACGATTCTCCTCGCTCATTCCGACGTGATCCGGGCCTTTGTAACAGATTTGGACACCCGGACCGGGATCGTCCCCACCCGGGAGGGCGGCGGGGCCTGTGCGCCCCTGCGGAGGCCCGCGCTGCGCCCCCTCGCCATCGCGGCCGATCCGGCGCAGAAGCCAACCAATTCCGGCGCGGGCCGCTGTCAGTCGGTCGGGCGCACGAGCCACCAGGCAGCGTAGGGCGGCACGGGCACCTGCCCGTCGCCGGCGCCCTCGAGAGTCGTCGAGTCGGACGGAACCGTGCCGGTGAGCGCGTCGACGGCTCCCAGCACCCCGTACTCGGCGAGCCTCCGGGCGGGGACGCTCCTCCAGTCGGGAGTCACGTTGTACACGCCGACGAAACTGCCGCGGGGGTGGTCGCGGTAGGTGACCAGCACGCCCTCGTCATCGACCGGGGCCACCACCGTGCGCACGTCGGCGCTCAGCTGCGGCAGACTCGCCCGCACCCGCCCCAGGTGGGCCAGATCGGAGAAGATGCGCCCCTCGACGGTGGAGCGATCGTGCCTGTTCTCCACGCGGGACTCGTCCAGGGCGGGGCGACCGGCCCATCGCGAATCGGTCTCGTGTCCGGGCTCGGTATCCCAGTTTGGGTCGTTGAACTGGCCGAGCTCGTCCCCGGACCAGATGACCGGCACACCGCCCCACCCGTAGATGACGGCGTTGGCCAGACGCAGGGCGTTGAAACGCTCTTCCAGCCAGGTGCGCAGCTCCTCCTCGCGCCAAGCGGGCGTGGACTCGTCGATGCCCTCGACGGCCTCGGCGGCGGCTTCGATGCCGATGAGAGAGGCGGCGGTGCCCGCAATACGGCGGTCGTTCGTGACGGGATTGTACTGGAAGACCAGGCCGCGGGCGTCGCTCATGGGGTAGGCCCCGCGATACCAGTCGGCCAGGAAGACGCGGTGCCAGTAGCCGTTGAGACCCACTGCGGCCGCATCGTCGTCCCCGATGGCCCAGCCGATGTCGTCGTGGCAGCGGATATATGTGATCCAGGTGGCCGTAGACGGCTCGACGGGCAGCGCGTCCAGGGCATGAGCGGCGAGTGCGACATTGCGGGTGGCGAGCATGGACCAGACCTGGACCATGAGGGAGTTGTGGTAGGCGAGGTCGGAGACCTTGCCGGTGTAACGGCCCTGGCCCAGGTACTGGAGGAGCTCGGTGGGGGCGACGATCGCCTCGGCCTTGAGGTCGACGGCCGGGGTCGCGATGCGGGTGATGGCGCGCAGCACCTCGGTGATGGCGTGGACCTCGGGCTGGCCCTGGCAGTCGGTGCCTTTGCGCTTGATGGTGAAGGCGATGGCGTCCAGCCGCAGAACCTCGACCCCCTTGTTCGCCAGGTTGAAGATGATGGAGACGAACTCCTCCATGATGCGGGGGTTGCGCCAGTTGAGGTCCCATTGGAAGGAGTTGAAGGTCGTCCAGACCCAGCCGTTGATCTCGTCATTCCAGGTGAAGTTGCCGGGAGCGAAGTCGGGGAAGATCTCGGGAAGGGTCTTCTCGTACTCGTCCGGCTCGGTGCGGTCGGGGTAGATGAAGAAGTAGTCGCGATATCGCTGCTCGCCCGCCCGGGCGCGCTCGGCCCATTCGTGCTCGGCGGCCACGTGGTTGAGGACGAGGTCGACCACTAGACTGATGCCGTCCCTGCGCAGTTCGGCGGTCAGGGCGGCCAGGTCGTCCATATCCCCTAGGTCGGGACGCACCGAGCGGTAGTCGGCCACGGCGTAACCGCCGTCGGAATCCCCGGGGCGGGGGGTGAGCAACGGCATGAGGTGGAGGTAGGAGACGCCCAGCTCGCGCAGGTAGGGAATGCGCTTCATCACGCCGCGCAAATCGCCGGCGAAGCGCTCGGTGTAGCCGGCGTAGCCGATGCGCGAGGGGTTCTGGACCCATGCGGGCTCGAGGGTGCGGGCCAGGTCGAGGTGCCGCAGCTGCGGGTCGCGGTCGATGTAGGCGCGAGCCGCGTCGGCAAGCAGGGTTGCGGCGGTGCGCGTGGCGATGGGTTCGCCGTAGAGGGTGACGAGCCCGTCGCTGATGTCGGGGTACCAGCGCTCGACGCGGGTGGTGAGAATCTCGCGCTCGGAGCGGGGGAGCCCCGAGGTGTTCAGGACGGTGTCGACGGCGTCGCGGACTTCAGCGGGGACGGCGGCCGCGTCGTCGGGGCCGGTGGACCAGGTGCACTCAGGTTCAGGAAGGACGGATTCGGAGGCGCTCATGGCCCTATAGTGACTGATAAGACTATCGATTGACAGGTTTTCGAGGAGGCACTTCACCGGGCCGGTCGGTCGCGCGCGACCGCCGCCACGTCCCTCCTGCTTCTCATGCGGCCCGTCGCCGGCGGGGCCATGCACCCGCGCTCATATGCGGACGCACGGCCCCGAGTCTCCGCGCTCGCTCGGACCGGGCCGCCCCGCCGGAGCGCTCAGGGCGTTCCGGCAGATGCCGGGGCGTCGCCCGCTTCGGCGTCATTCGGCGCGTCGACGGTTTCGCTCCCGTCCGGGGCGCCGTCGGGAGCGGTCGCCCCGGCCGCGTGCCGGGCTCCGGCAGCCCCCGCGACTCCGGTGGCGGTGCTGACGATCCCGGTGGTACCGGCGGGCTCGTCAGCATCGGCGGGCGAGGCGGCATCCGAGGGGGCGGGCGGCGCGACGTCGGCGGCGCGGGGTCTGGCAGCCGCCGCGGCCGCTCTCCTCCCGGACGCCCTGACCGTCCTGGGAGCATCGACGGCTTCAGCGCCCCCGCGAGCCCTGGACCCGGAGGCGTCAGCGGCCTCGTGCGCTCGGGGCGGCGCCGCACCCCCGTCGCGTTCTTCGAAGATGACGACGGCCAGACGCGAGTCGTCTCCCTCCGGGGTGTTAGTGACCATGGCGGCGCCGCCGACGTGATCCTCCAGAGTCTGAAGCATCTTCATGGGCGTGGCCAGTAGCAGCTGGAAACCGAACCCGCGGAAGACGTCCAGACCGGCCCGGGTGAACTCCGCATCGGTCTTGTCGAAGGCCTCATCGAGAACCACCAGCGCGTATCCGGGAACCGCCCGTCCGGGCTCGGTGAGCTGGTAGCGCAGAGCGGCCGCCAGGCAGAAGACGACGAGCTTCTGACGCTGCCCCCCCGACAGGCCCGCGGCCCCCTCGTAGTAGTCGACGGCCGTGCCCGATTCGTCGCGCTCGACGGCGGTGAAGGAGACGTGCAGGCGGGTGTCCAGGCACTGGCGCCTCCACGTCTCGTCACGAGGATCGGAGGAGCCCAAACGCGTCATGACGGAATCGAGGACGGCGAAGCGCGCCTCGGCCTCCTCGGCGGTCTCCTCGGCGAGGTCGAGGTTACTCGCAGCGATGGTGGCCAGATCCACCAGGAAGTCGTGGACGATGGGCAGGCGCCGCTCGGCCACCTCGATGTGCAGGTGGTGGCCGGGCGAGTACTCGGTGGCGCGCAGAGCGTCGTTGACGGGGCCGATGCGACCTCGCACCTGGCTGACGGCGCGGCGCACCTCGCTGGCGAGCTGCCCGATGTTCTGCTCGGTCTGGCTGTGCAGGAGTTCGGCGAAACGACGCTCGAATCGGGGCAGACCGTCGGCCTGAAGATGGTCCAGCAGCTCGAGGTAGTCGCCGAGGAAGGCCGCCTCCGGACGCACTTCGCGGCCGTGCACGGGCCAGCGCTCGGAGAAGCGCACCATGATGGCGCGGGCTTCCCCCACCCCGCGACTCTCGGCCTGCGCGGCGCGCTGGTGGTCCCGGGCGATCTCCTGCTCGACCTCGCGAGCGGTGGCGTCGGCCTCCGCCAGTCCGGCGTGGCGACGCCGGGACCGGAATCGCTGCTCGAGCTCGCCGAAGAGGGCCTCCCGCTCCGTCCGGGTGAAGGCGGGTCGGCGGGAGCCGGACGCGCCGGAGCCGGCCCCCCTGTCCGTCCTGTCGGTGTCGGTGCCCCCGGTCCGATCGTTCGTGTCGCCCCGGCCGGCGCCGTCGGAACCGCCCGCATCGGGGTGCGCGCGGTCCTCCTCCCGCTCCCGACGTCGTTGCGCGAGCTCGGCCAGGGCGGCCCGGGCGTCCTCGAGTCGTGCGCGCTGGACCTGCTCCTCGCCCGCGAGGCGCAGGACCGTGCTCCGCGCCTTGTCCTCAGCCAGACCCGCGGCCGCGGCGCGCGATTCGAGCTCGCCCAGGCCCGGGAGAGCCGTGGCGGCGCGAGCGCGCTGCGCGGTCAGATCGGCCTCGCGGGACCTGGCACCGTCGACGTCGACCTCCTCCCACGTGGTCTCCAGGATGCGCCGGCAGGCGTCGCGACGTTCCCGGCCGACGGCGCGCACACGATCCAGCGTGGTGATCTCGCCGTCGACGGCCTCCAGCCGGGCGGCGACCCGCCGACTTTCAGCGACGACCTGCTCCAGACGCTCGGCGGGGTCGACGCCGACGGTCCAGCTACCGGGGTCGGTCAGGTCCTGACGGTCGTCCTTGAGGTGGCTGGTGCGCGAGGACTTCACCTGCCCGGCGCGGGTGACCCCGCGATCCACGGCGACCAGGTCGCGGGCGCTTTCGACGCAGGCGTGATCGAAGCGGCGCATGATCTCGGCGTCGAGCCACCCGCCGTATTCAGAGCCGGCCCGGGACCGGACCCGACGGGCCAACGCGTCGGCGGGCAGGGCGCGAGTGGAGCGGCGACCGGGGGACATGCGCTCGTACCCCAGGCGAGCGCCCAGGTGCTCGGCGTCGACGGCCTCGGCGACCTTGCGATAGAGGTGCTCGGGGACGAGCATGGTGCGGGCGAAGGGGCCGACGACGGTCTCGATGGCGACGCGCCACTCCTCCTGGCCGGGGACGACCTCGAGAACCTCCCCGGCGAAGGGCAGGGCGGCGGGCGCCTGCCCGACGGCGCGGGCGACGACATCCCGGGCGCGCAGCAGTTCGGCGCTCATGGCCGAGTGCGAGCGGGTGATCTGATCGGCCCGCTGACGAAGCTCGCGCTGCTGCTCGGCCAGGGCGACCTGTTCGGCGCGCAGGGCGTTGCGGGCGCCGTCCTGCTCGCTCTCGACGCTCTCGGCGCGCCTGATCTCCTGCGCCGCGGTGCGCTGAAGTTCGGCGAAGGCCGCGCCCTCGCTCGGGGCGGTGGCTCCCAGGATGTCCAGCTGGGCGTCGAGGAATCGACGCGCCCCGGCGGCACGCTCGGTGGCCTGATGGGCGGCCTCCAGACGAGCGTCGAGGGCCGGCAGGTCCTGACCGAGCCCCCCGGCCAGGGCCAGGTGCGCGGCCTCCCGCTCCCGGCGGGCGTCCTGCTCGGCCCTGCGGGCGGCGGTGAGTTCATCGGCGAGACGGTCCAGCGCGCGGCGCGCCGTATCCACGGTCTGCTCGTGGAGCGACGTCTTGAGCCGGTCGAGGTAGGGGTCGATGGCGGCGCGCAGCCCCTCGGCTCGCTCCTGGGCCTGACGCGCCTCGGTGATGCGCTCATCGAGCTGACGCAGCGGGGAGAGCAGAGCCTCCTGGTTGCGGGCCTCGACGACGGCGGCGTGGGCCTCGCGCAGTTCGGCGAACTGCTCGACGGCGGCGTCCGCCATCGCGAAGGTGTCCGGCTCATCGAGCATGAAGTCGCGCAGGAGGGCGTCGAGGCTGGTGAGGTTCTTGGCCGACTGGGTCCGGTGGAGCAGGCGCTGGGCGACCTCGCCGGACAGGCCCAGCCGGCGGCGGAAGCGGGCGGCGAAGGCCTCGTAGCGCTCGAAGCGGGCGGCGCGCCCCTCGAGGTCGCGGCTCAGGGCCTGCCTGTCGATGCCGTTGGTCAGGTACTCCATGAGCCCGGTCAGGGCGATGTCCCCCTCGACGAGCAGCTGCGTCTGGGAGACCGAGTTGGCGGAAGTCGAGCCCTGCCTGGCGTGGAAGAGTTTGACGAGGGTGATCGTCTCGCCGGGATCCAATCGCGTGAAGGTCAGGGCGACGCCGCTGCGGGTGGCGCCCGAGCGAAGGTAGTCGGTGACGACCTCGCCGGTGATCTCATCGGCGCTGCGCCGGTATGCGCCGCGCACATAGCTCAGCACGGAGCGGGAGTGGTCGCCCGTGGTGGAGTCCTGAGCGGCGGCGTTGAAACGCAGATTCCTCGGCGGCACGAGGACGGCGGACAGGGCGTCCAGGAGCGAGGACTTCCCCGAGCCCGACGGCCCGGTGAGCAGAAGGCCGTCCCGGGGGACGGGGAGATCGTGGTATCCGGAGAAAGTTCCCCAGTTGTAGACCTGGATGCGGGCCAGACGGTGCTGGGAGTCGGTCTGCGATGCTGTTGCCGAGCTGCTCATGATTCGTTCTCCCGCTCCGATGTCTCATCATCCGCTGCGCCGTCGGCGCTGCTGGCACCGCTCGCGCCGTCAGCGCCGTCCACCTGATCGGTGCTCGGATCATCGGCCCTCGGGGCGGCCTGGTCATCCTCATCGCCCTCCCCCAGCAGGCGGCGGTACTCAGCGGCGACGGCGGCGACTTCGTCAGCGGTGAAGACCAGGGCGAGGACCGGAGAGATCTCGTAGCGCTCGGGCACATCGGTCTCGCGCAGGAGGGAGGCCCGTTTGAGCTTGTCGACCGAGGAGCTCACGCGGCGCAGGAAACCGGCATGGTCGGTAGAGGCGTGCGGGCGGTAGACGTCGAGCTGCTCGTCGATCTCGTCGCGGTCGACGAAGACGCGCTCACCCGGCGTCGTCGTGCGCAGCAGGAGGGTGCGCAGGTGGAGCAGGAGGACGGAGTCGACCAGGGTCAGCGGCATAGTGCGCATGACGGAGGGCGCGGCCCCGGTGGGGTCCGGGGCGTTGCGGGTGAAGGCGAGACCGGCCTCGCGGTCCACAACGAGCTCGAGGAAGAGATCCCCCAGGTGGCGACGAATGGCGACCTCGTCGGTCAGTAGCGCGTTCCACAGGTCGGGGTGGAGCTCAAGGGTGAGGTAGGGGCCCTGGAGGAGGCGCACGAGGGCGCGTCGGGTGTCCCTGGGAAGGGTGCCGGGATCCCCGTCCCACAGCGCGCCCGGATTGGCGGCTCCGTCCTGAGCCGGTGCCTGAACTGGTGCGGCCTCGGCGCTCATGCATCTCCTGACTTCGTGGTGCGGTCGGTGAACAGGAATCGGGGGATACGGGCGGAGCGCTCGGCTCCGCCGGAGGTCGTCCAGGCGACGGTTTCGTTCCCGGCCACCTCCTGACCCTGACGCCGGGCCAGGAGCAGCAGTCCCACGACGCTGGCCAGCCCCTGGGTGGCGGGGTGCTCGCCGAGGATCTCCCCCACGGTGGCGGCCCCCCGCTCGGCGAGGACCGCGCCGACGGCGTCCGTGAGCTCGACCAGGTCGATCTCACTGGCTCGTACGATCCGACGCACCTCCTCCAAGTCGAGGGCGGTGGGCTCGTGGACGGTGATCTCCTCGACGACGGCGGTGTCGGCGGGGTTGCGCAGGCGCCAGGCGCCGATGGAGGTCAGCGGGACGCTGGTGAGCTCCAGGTCGAGGTCGAGTCGCGCCTGCGGCGCGGCCTGGGCGGCGAGACGGGCGGCGAGGCCCTGAGCCTCGGCGAGCTCGGCGCCCAGCCGGCGGTGCGCCTCGAAGGCGCGCGACCTCACGAAGCGGTCCAGGGAGCGGGACAGGCCCGTCATGGTACGGCGCACCGCGGTCGATTCCCGGGTGAGGGCGGGACGCCAGCAGCGCAGGAAACGCAGGTCGGCGTCCTCCAGCCGGGTGGCGAAGTCGCGGTCGAGGATCGACTCCAGATCCTCGTCGAGACGGGCGCAGGAGTCCGGGTCCGTGAGCAGCTGATGGAAGCTGAGGAAGGAACGGCCGGCCTCGGAACTCTCAATGCGGTCGACGCCGCGGAAGATGTCGTCGAGCACCTCGCCGCGGGAGGAGTCCAGGGTGACGACGCGTTCGCGCAGGGAGCGGCTGAGCGCGAGGATCTCGGCGCGGACGCGGGCGAAGTCCCCGGGAACCTCCTCGGCCAGGGAGACGATCTCGGTCAGGCGCTCGGCGGCCTCGGGCCCGTCGACCGGGACGAAGTCCCCGGCCTCGGCACGAGCGATCTCCTCGTCAAGGGCGGCGCGCTCGGCGCGCAGGGCGTGCAGGCGTCCCGCAGCGGTCGGGTCGCAGTCCCGAGCGAGGCGGCTGATCTGGGTGGAGACGGTGTCCAGGCGCGGCCGGGTAACGGTGGCGCGGGGGTGATCGCCATGCATCAGGAAGCGGATGGCGGCCTCCGCCGAGGCGGACAGCTCGTAAGTCTCCGCCCTGGCGCCGGGCGCCGGAGCGCGCACGAGCACGCCGTCCCTGCGCCACTGGTCGCAGTAGGCCCGGGCGGTGCGCGAAGCATCCACCCCTGCCGCACGCAGCGCGGCGAGATCCTCATCGACGAGTTCATGGAGCTCGGCCACGGGCCGGCGGCGCACCTCACCGCCTAGATGCTCGTTGAGGACGGCCGCCGCCATCGGGCCCAGGTCGGCGCGCAGCAGAGCCAGACCGGCGTCCTCACGCACCCGACGCGCGAGTCTGAGCGCGTCCGCGACAACGCCGTTGGTTCCCATTGCTCACCCCTCGTCCTGGATTGCGATCGGTCCGGGAACGGTCACCCGTCGACGAACCGGTACGAGCGTAGCGAGTACCTCCAACACGGGGGGAGGAGTTCTCGCACGCCGGTCGCCGGCTCGTACCGGCCATCGGCGGTCCCGCTGCCGAGCCGTCCTCATCGGTGAGGATGGTGTCACCACCCATGACTGATTCTCAACCTGTGGGCGAGCCGCCCGCACCGGCGGGCGGCGCTCGGCCGCTCAGCGGTGGGGGACGACGGGCCCGGGAGTCGCGCCGTCGTAGCGGGCCCGGTTGGCCAGGACCTCCGCGCAGTGGTCCTGGGCCCAGTTCCGCAGGGCCGCCATGGGCACGGCCAGGGTGGCGCCCAGGGGCGTGAGCGCGTAATCCACACGGGGCGGGACGCCGGGAACCTGATCGCGGGTGACGAGGCCGTCGCGCTCCATGGAGCGCAGCGTTTCGGTCAGAACTTTGGGGGTGATGCCGCCGATGGCGGAGCGCAGCTCGCCGAACCGGTGCGACCCCTCGATCAGCACGGCGACGATGAGCGGCGTCCACCGGTCGACGACGTGGCGCAGTACCGTGCGTGAGGGGCACGCGGGAGACAGAACGTCGTGGTCGTTGGCGGCGGGTCCGGAGGGGTGCGCCGCAGATCCGGGGACGCTCGGACCACGACTGCGGGGCCGGCCGCCGCAACCGACCGGACTCGCGCCGCCTCCGGCTCCCGAACGCGCTGATCCCAGCGTCCTTCGCGACATGCGGCTCTCCTTAGTTACCTTGAGGTACTTGATATGCGAACCATACCATGAAGGTGCCGCCGGGATTCCGGTCGGCTCCCCGCACGTCACGACTCAGGAGGACCCATGAGAATCACCGTCATCGGAGGAAGCGGCGCCACCGGATCGGCCGTCGTCGCCGAGGCCGCCCGCCGCGGCCACACCGTCACCTCGGTCACCCGATCAGGCACGCACGCCGAGGGCGCCACGGCCGATGTCGTCGCCGACCTCGCCGATACCCCCGCCGTCGTCGACCTCGTCGACGCCGCCGACGCCACCATCATCGCGGTCTCGCCTGACCGCACCGGAGGCCCCGTCCAGCCCGTGGTCGACGCCTTCGCCGCGCTCGTCGCCGCGCGCCCCGCGGGCCGCCTCGTCGTCGTCGGCGGGGCCGGGTCGCTGCTCGACGCCGAGGGCCGCCGGATCGTCGACGACCCGGCCTTCCCCGAGGACTACCGGAACGAAGCGCTGGCCTTCGCCGACGTCCTCGAGCTCTTCCGCTCCGCCGGCGATGCCGTGGCATGGACGCTCGTCTCCCCCGCACCGAACTATCCGACGGAGGAGTCCAGCGGCGCCTACGTCAGCGGTACCGACTCGCCGGCCGGCCCGGCCCTGTCCGCTGCCGATATGGCTCTGGCCCTGGTCGACGAAGCAGAGAGGGACGCCCACCGCGGGACTCGCTTCACCGTCGCGAGCGCCTGAGGAGGCTCGGCCGGTCCGGTGCGCAGCGGCCGGTGCGGCGCCCCGCGGCCGCGAGCGCCCCGGGGGGATCCGCCTGCGGCCCGCCCTCGTCGGCGGATCCCCCTGCCCGTACGGCCCCGCCGGAGGCCGGGCGGGCCCGGCGATTCCTCCCGCCCGGTCAGAGATCAGGCGCGGCTGAACTTCTCCCGCAGGACTTTGATGCGGTGCTCGCGGGTGTCCCTGCGCTCCTGACGCTTCTGCTTGCGGAGCGTCTCGCGAGCGGCCTTGGCGGCCTCCTCCTCGGCGATCTGGCCGGCCTCGAGCTCGGCCAGGACTTCATTGAGGGGACGTCGCACGATCGTGCCGCCCTGCTCGGCGACGACCGCGTCCAGCGGCGCCGTGCTGCCGGGCTCCGAGGTCTGGGCGAGGATCCCGTTGGTCCCCGGAGCCAGCTTCCCGACGAAGGCCGTCACGGCGAGCTCATCGCTCTCGGCCCGGTCGGTGTCGACGGCGGCACCGGCGAGGGCACCGACCCCCAGACCCAGGAGCATTCCGATGGGCCCGCCCAGGGCGCCGACGAGAACCCCGATGAGGGAACCGGTGCCCACCCCGAATCCGAAGCGATTGTCCTCGCCCTCGGGGATCGTGAATCGGCCGTGCTCGTCGACTTCGATCAGGGCGGCGCTGACCAGCCCGAGCCTGTCGGAGTCGGCGCTGATCTTGCTGAAGGCCTCGTAGGTCGTGCTGCGCTCGGGGAAGGTGATGACGGCGATGTCATCGCTCATTGGTCATCCTCTTGGTCGGCGGGTCATCGATGCGGGCGCCGTCCGGAGCGGATTCTCCCACTCCCGACGGCGTCTCCACAGTGTCTCCACGGTCTCGTCCCGACCTGAACGATCGTCCACCCCCGCCTGAAAAGCACCTGTGCAGCCCGCCTCGGATAGCGGCTATGCGGACACCGCTTGGCCGCCGCCCCTCACCGGAGGCACGCTAGTGACTATGACAACCTCCCCCAAGCGGATCGCTCCCCCCATCGTCCTCGCCATCGCCGGCTCGGAGGCCTCGGGCGGCGCGGGTGCTCAGACCGATCTCAAGACCTTCCACCAGCTCGGCGTCTTCGGCTGCACGGCCCTGACCTGCATCGTGTCCATGGATCCAAGGGCCGGGTGGGATCACCGTTTCGTGCCGGTCGACCCCGAGGTCATCCACGACCAGATCGAGGCCTGCGCGAGCGTCCACGCGGCGATCGACGCCGTCAAGATCGGCATGCTCGGCACCGCGGCGGCGATCGACGTCGTCGACGCCGCGTTGGAGGAATACGCCTTCCCTGACGTCGTCCTCGACCCGGTGCTCATCTGCAAGGGTCAGGAGTTCGCCTCCGCCCGCGCGGTCGACGACGCTCTGCGGGAGAGAATCCTGCCGCGAGCCACCATGGTGACTCCCAATCTCTTCGAGTCGGCGACGCTGGCCGGCATGGAGGAGATCACGAGCGTGGCCCGGCTCAAGGACGCCGCCAGGCGCATCCACGAACGGGGCGTGCCCAACGTGCTGGCCAAGGCCGGCCCCTCTCTAGGCACCGGCACGGCCCTGGACGTCTTCTACGACGGCGAGAACCTCGAGGTCCTGGAGGTTCCGGCGGTCGGGGCCGAGCGCGTGCACGGCGCCGGCTGCACGTTGGCGGCGGCGGTCACCGCCGAACTCGCCAAGGGCGCGACGCCGCTCCAGGCGGCCGTCACTGCGAAGGACGTCGTGTCGGCTTCCATCGGCATGCGCGGCAACATTCCTTTCCCCTACGTCTACCAGGGCTGGTATCAGGCGTGAGGCGGAGCGCGAGCGG
>NZ_GL985606.1:324105-440464 GCF_000220835.1 Actinomyces sp. oral taxon 448 str. F0400
AGCGCACCGCCCCCGCTTCCGCCGGGCCGTTCTCATCATGGTTCCGCCCGAATGCCACAACCGTGTTGGATTAACACTCCTCTAAATCAACATTCCGCATGGTTCCGGGCCACAGGTCGTGCACGACCGGGGCTGCGTCTGCGACCCGGCCACCCGGATGCACGATCCAGGCGGCGCGAGCCCCACATCCAGTAGACAGATTATCTACTATCTAGGTAATCTACCTACATGGACTCTTCGACTTCCCGCCTTCTGCGCGGCCTCCTCGAACCCTGCCTGCTCGCTCTCCTCGAAAACGGTGCCGACTACGGTCTGTCTCTCACCCGTCGTCTGACCGACGCCGGCCTGGAGAAGGTTCCCGGCGGCAGCCTCTACCCGGCACTCACCCGCCTGGAACGCCGTGGCCTGGTGGCCACCTCCACCCGCCCCTCCGTCTCCGGCCCGGCCCGCAAGTACTACGAGCTCACCGACGCCGGCCGCGCCGAGCTCGCGGCACGTCGCGAGGAGTGGCGCGCCCTCCGCACCGCCTTCTCAGCCGTCCTCGAAGGCGCCCCGCCCCGAACGCACACCGGGGACCAGACCCGGGCGGCAGACGGGGCACACGCATGAGCGCCGCCCTCAGGGGGCAGTCCCCGCGCCGCCCCGAAGCCGGCCTGACCGATGCCGCCTGGTACCGCAGCCTCACCTGCGAGCTGCGCGCTCGCGGCCTGCATCCTCAGGAGGTCGAGCGCGCCGTCACCGACGCCCGCGCGGAGACGACCGCCGCCGGCACCACCCCAGCGGCCCTCCTCGGCCCCGCCGTCCTGTACGCCCGCGAGCTCGCCTCCGCTCTGAAGGAGGACGGCGCCGATCCTCACCGACGGGCCCCGGAGCCGATGCTCGGCCCGGTTATCCTGCGGGTGCGCGGCGTGACCGCCCGTCGCGGTCGCCGCACCGTCCTATCGGATCTCGACCTGACGGTCCGACGCGGTGAGGTCGTCGCCGTCGTCGGGGCCAACGGGGCGGGAAAGTCCACTCTCCTCCAGGTCTGCGCCGGACTGCTGCATGCGGCTTCCGGCAGCGTCGAGCGCACCGACCGATTCGGTTACGCACCCCAGCTCGACGCTCTGGCTCCGCTGCTCACCGTCGACGAACACCTGCGCCTGTTCGGGGCGGCCGACGGCGCGGGTCGGGCCCATTCGATCTCCACCGGCCACCGGATCCTGCAGCGTCTGGGCTGGAGACCCGACGGCGGACAGGCCGTGGGCACCCTGTCGGGAGGAACTCAGCAGAAGCTCAACCTCGCCCTGGCCCAGCTCGCCTCCCCCGAACTGCTTCTCCTCGATGAGCCCTATCAGGGTTTGGACGCTCTTGCCTATGAGGATCTGTGGATGCTCATCGAGGCCTGGCGGAGCTCCGGGGCGGGAGTGCTCCTCGTCACTCACTTACTGCGGGACATCGACTTCGTCGACCGTGTTGTCGAACTGCCCGCCCCCGAGTCCTCGACCGAGGACCGCATCGCGACGGAGCATGCCGCATGACCGCGACAACCATCGCACGCCCCACCGGTCCGACTCCGGGTGCCGAGCACCGCCCGCGTCTCGTGCGCACCGCGGGATTGGTCGCCCTCATCACCGCGCGAGAACTCTTCCGACGGCGCGGAGCGATCGCTCTCGCCCTCCTGCTGCCACTCACCTTCTACCTGGCACGGATCGATGCGCACTGGACGGCACTGCGCCTGCTGTCGATCGGCCTGGGCTGGGCGGCCGCGACTCTCGCCCTGTTCACGACGGTCTCCTCGCGCTCGGTGGACCGGCGGCTCGCCGCGAGCGGAGCCAGTCCGACGGCACTGGTTCTGGGCAGGCACACCGCGGTCCTGGTTCTCGGCTGGACCATCAGCGCGCTCTACACCGTACTCGTCGAGCTCACGATCGGGGACGACCTGGCTCACCCGGGTGCCGTCCCGCTCATGCTGCTGCTGACTGTGACCGTGTCGGCGCCTTTCGGGTCGCTGGCCGCCGTCCTCGTCCCCAGGGATCTGGAAGGTGCGCTCCTACTCCTAGCGGCCATGGCCCTCCAGCTCCTCGTGGACCCGGCCGCCGGCTGGACGCGGGTGCTGCCGCTGTGGTCGACACGCGAGCTGTCCAGCTACGTCGTCGAGGAGCTGGGGACGCAAGCGGACGGCTACCTGTGGCGCGGGCTGGCTCACGGAGCCGGCTTCGCCGTCGGACTGACGGCGCTGACCTGGGTGCTGGGCGCTCGACGACTGCGGGTGATCCACCTGCCCGAACCGCGCTGACCGGGGCCGTCGGGCCGACGATGAGAACGGCCCGACGGCCGCCCGGCGGCTTACCGTTACTCGTAGGCGGGATCACCGCTGACGTCGCGCGCCATATTGGCGAAGCGCGACAGGTGTCCCTGGAAAGCCACCGGGATGGTGCGGGTCTGCCCGTTGCGATGCTTGGCCACGATGATATCCGCCTCGCCCGCGCGCTCCTCCGGCTGGTAGTACTCGGGCCGGTGCAGCAGCATAATGATATCGGCGTCCTGTTCAAGGGATCCGGATTCGCGCAGGTCGGACATCTGCGGTCTGTTGCCGGTGCGCTGCTCGGGGCCGCGATTGAGCTGGGCGACGGCGACCACCGGAACTTCGAGCTCCTTGGCCAGCAGCTTGAGTGAGCGGGAGAACTCGGATACCTCCTGCTGACGCGACTCGACCCGTCTGCCCGAGGTCATCAACTGCAGGTAATCGACGACCATGAGACCCAGATCGTTGTGCTGCCTGAGTCGCAGGGCCTTGGAACGGATTTCCGGCATGGTCAGGTTCGGGGAGTCGTCGATGAACAGCGGCGCCTCGCTGACGGGGTTGTAGGCGCGCGCCACGTTCTCCCAGTCGCGTTCGCTCATCTGCCGCCCGCCGCGCAGCTTGTTCATATCCACCCCGGACTCCGCGGCCAGAATGCGCATCATGAGCTCCATGCGCCCCATCTCCAAGGAGAAGTAGCAGCTGGGAATGAATCCGCCGTCCGCACGCCGGGAGTGCAGGGAGGCCGAGCGGCAGAAGTCGACGGCAAGAGTCGACTTGCCCATGGCGGGGCGGGCCGCGACGATGATCATCTGCCCGGGGTGCAGCCCGCCGGTCAATTCGTCGAGCTCGACGAAGCCCGTGGGCACGCCCGTCATCTGGCCGTTCTCCCGGGCCTGTCCGGCCTCGATCTCCAGATTCGCCTCGTTGAGCAGCTCACCGACCGGGGCGTAGTCCTCCTTCTCCCCCTCCGAGTGGACCACGGAGTAGACCTCGGCCTCAGCGAGCGTGACGAGCTCGGCGATGTCGCCGGCGTCCGCGGAGTAGCCGAGCTGGGTGATGCGCGTGCCCGCCTGGACGAGCCCGCGCATCAGGGCCTTCTCCCGCACGATGCGGGCGTAGTAGGCGGCGTTGGCGGCCGTCGGCACGGTGGCCATGAGCGAGGCGAGGTAGGGAGCGCCGCCCACGCGCTCGAGCTCGCCCCGCTTGGCCAGTTCGTCGGCGACAATGAGCGGGTCGGCCGGCTCGGAGCGGTTGTAGACCTCGACGAGGGCGTCGAAGATCGATTCGTGGGCCGGCTTGTAGAACTCGGATCCGCGCAGCACCTCGATGACGTCGGTGATCGCCTCCTTGCTCAGCAGCATGCCGCCGAGCGTGGCCATCTCAGCGTCGAGATCCTGGGGCGGGACGCGGTCGAAGGCGCCGTCGTAGCGCACCGGACCGGCGCTGACGGCGTCGTCGGAACGCTCGCTCCGCCCGGCCCCGAAGCCCGAACCGAGTTCGATATCCGTCATGAGCGCCTCCCTAGCCGCGCACCCGCGGCCGGGTGCGCGCGTGACCCTAGCCGGGCCCGCGCCTCACCCGCAAACGGCTTTCCACTCGCATCATGTGGACAAGTCGCGTGTCCTTGTGGAAAAAGGGGGCGTCCTTGTGGACGACGCGCCGCCGACCCTGTGGGCCTCCGGACCCGCCGTCAGGTGGATCAACATGAGCAGTGCGCATGAATCGTTGCAATAGCGGGGACCTTCATGCACGATCACGATTCACAGCACAAAGACTGGACGTCCCGGAAGAATCTGTGGACACGTGGGTAAACCTGTGGAAGAACCTCGACCTCACCCTGAGGTCGGGGGGTCGCGGGACCGCCCGCATGGGAGACTGCGCGTGCCGTCCACCTTCTCGACCCCCGGGCACCGCCCCGGATTCCAGGAAACCGTGTCCCACTCCGCCGCTTCACCCGCTTCGTCACATCGCCCCCCGTCCCCGCCCTCGGGCCTGGACCGCCGGATCCTGTCCCTGGCCGTACCCGCCCTCGGCGCCCTGGTCGCTGAACCGTTGTTCGTACTCATCGATTCGGCGATGGTGGGTCACCTGGGCGCCACGAGTCTGGCGGGCCTGTCCCTGGCCTCGTCAGTGCTGACCACCGTCGTGGGTCTGTTCGTTTTCTTGGCCTACGCCACAACGGCGACCACCGCTCGGCTCTTCGGCGCGGGCGACCGGGCCGGGGGCCTGCGCGCCGGCGTCGACGGCGCCTGGCTGGCGGGGTTCCTCGGACTCGGGGCCGCGGTGGTGCTGGCGGCAACCGCGCCGCGAGTGGCCTCCGCGATGGGGGCGGAGGGTGACGTCGCCCGGGCCGCGACCGCCTACCTGCAGGCCTCAGCTCCTGGAATCCCCGGGATGCTCGTGGTCTATGCAGCCACGGGAACGCTGCGGGGACTGCTAGACACCCGGACTCCCTTCGTTGTCGCCACGAGCGGCGCCGTGCTCAACGCGGGCTTGAACGCAGTGCTTCTGTACGGCGCGCGGATGGGAGTCGCCGGGTCGGGGCTCGGGACTGCGATCGCTCAGAGCATCATGGCCGCGACACTCATGATTCCGGTGATCCGGGCCGCCCGCGTCGCCGAGATCGGCCTGCTCCCCCGGCGGCGCGGGTTGCGAACATCCTTGGGTGCGGGGACTCCGCTGCTCGTGCGCACGCTGTCGCTGCGAATCGCGATCCTGGCGACCGTGTGGTCGGCAACGGCGCTCGGCGACGTGCCCTTGGCCGCGCACCAGGTGGTGAACTCGGTGTGGAACTTCGCGTCTTTCGCGCTGGACGCTCTGGCGATCGCCGCGCAGGCACTAGTCGGTAATGCGCTCGGCCGGGCGGACGCCGGACGCGAGGCGGGCGCGGAGGAGGCCACGAGAGACGCGGGGCCGCCGGGGGCCGCCGGGGGCGGCCCGGTTGCTGCCGAGGGTGATCCGCGGCGCGCCCTGGACGCGGTGCTGCGCCGGTGCCTGACATGGGGGGTGGCGGTCGGCGCGGTCATCGGCGTCGTTCTGGCGGCGGTGAGCCTGTGGCTGCCTCGTATCTTCAGCTCGGATGCGGCGGTGGTCTCCGCCGCGACACCGGCCCTGGTTGTGGCCGCATCGGCGATGCCGTTGGCCGGTGCCGTCTACCTGTTCGACGGCGTTCTCATGGGTGCGGGCGATGGCGGCTATCTGGCGCGCGCCGGGCTCCTCACTCTCGTGCCGTACCTGCCCCTGGTGGTGATCGTAGCCGAGGGGCGGCTCGCCGATGGTACGGCCGGGCTCGTGTGCCTGTGGGCCGCCTTCGCGTGGGTGTTCATGGGGGCACGGGCGCTGACGACCGGCCTGCGAACCCGCGGCGGGGCGTGGCGGAGCTGATGCGGCTGGTGCGCGGTGACGCACCGCCGCCCGCGCGGTCGAAGGATCGCCCCGACCACGCGGACCGAGAAGAAGGACTCAGCGAGCGGCGGCGACGACGTCGACCTCAAGAGGGGCGACGACGTCGGGGTGAAGCCGAACTGAGGCGCTGTGACGGCCGGTCGACTTGATCGGGGGAACGACCTCGATCTTGCGGCGGTCCAGGGCGGGGCCGCCGGCTTCCTTGACGGCCGCAGCGAGATCGGCAGTGGTGACGCCGCCGAAGAGACGACCATTGGCGCCGGCCGAGGCGATGACCGTGACGACGTTCTCGTTCAGCCAGTCACGAGCCTCCTGGGCCTGCTCGAGAGAAACGATGGCGCGCCTGCGACGGGCCTCGGTCATCTGATCGATCTGACGCTGGGCGCCCTTCGTCCACGGGGTCGCGAGCCTGCGGGGGAGAAGGTAGTTGCGGGCGTAACCGTCCTTGACCGTGACGACCTCACCAGCGGTGCCGAGGTGCGTCACGTCGTGCGTGAGAATGAGCTTGGTGGTCATGGCGTCCTCCTCCCCCGTCAGCGAGCGGAGCTCGAGTAGGGGAGCAGGGCCATCTCGCGCGCGTTCTTCACGGCCTTGGCGATCTTGCGCTGCTCCTGAACGGAAACGCCGGTGACGCGACGGGCACGGATCTTGCCGCGGTCCGAGATGAACTTCCGCAGCGTGGCCGTGTCCTTGTAGTCGATGACGCCGACTTTGACGGTCTTGACCGGGCCGACCTTCTTCTTCGGCTTACGAAGCTGAGGCTTCGCCATAGTGGTACTCCTTGCTTCGAGCGCTCGTGGCGCTCATACGAGATTGTTGGTGCGCGGCGCCGGGCACCGGCGCGCTGCGCGTGCGAGACACGGGAACAAGTCTCGTCGATTCCGGCCCCGGACCATCGACGGGAGCCGGGGGCTGGCGGCGTCAGAACGGGGGCTCGTCGCCGAAGCTGGTCGTCCCGCCGGTGGCCCACGGGTCGTCCGGGGCCCCACCGGCGGGGGCGTTGTAACTGGGCTGGTTGCCGCCGCCGGAGTAGCCGCCACCGCTCTGGTACCCGCCCTGCTGCTGGTTGCCGCCGCCAGAGTACCCCCCGGCGTAGCTCGAGCCGCCGCGCTCGTTACGCGTGACCTGAGCCCGGGCACGGAACAGGGAGGGGCCGACCTCGCAGTTCTTGAGCTCGAAGACGGTGCGCTGCTCGCCGGACTGCGTCTGGTACGAGCGCTGGTTCAAATTGCCCTGAACGATGACGCGCATGCCCTTCTTGAGGGACTCGCCCGCATTCTCAGCGGCCTCGCGCCACACCTCGCAACCCAGGAAGAGCGGGTTACCGTCCTCCCACTCGCCCGTCTGACGGTTGCGGATGCGCGGGGTCGAGGCCACCCTGAACGAGCAGACGGGAATGCCGCTGCTGGTGTACCGCAGCTCCGGGTCCGCAGTGAGATTTCCAATGACGGTGACGGTGGTCTCGCCAGCCATACTTCCTCTCCGTTCCCGGCCTGATCAGGCCTCGGGGCGCAGGAGCTTGGTGCGCAAGACCGACTCGTTGAGGCCGAGCTGGCGGTCGAGCTCCTGGGCGATCTCCGGCGTGGTGGTCATGTCGACGACGATGTAGAAGCCCTCGGACTTCTTCTTGATGTCGTACGCGAGACGGCGCTTGCCCCAGGTGTCGATCTTGTCGACCGTGCCTCCGCTGCTGGGGACGATCTGCAGCAGCTTCTCGAGCGTGGGAGCGATGGTGCGCTCGTCCGTCTCGGGGTTGAGAATGATCATGATCTCGTAGTGACGCATGCTTGGGTACCCACCTCCTCTGGTCTCAAGCGGTCACGGTCCGTCCGTGACAGGAGGGTGATGCGCGTCGAGCCGACGGGTTCGCGGCCCGGCGGCCGACTGACTAAGCACACTACCGTAGACGCCGCTTCGCCCGGAAGCCGGACCCCTGACCGGGCGACGTGCGGTGCGCCACGTGCAGTGCCCGTGCACTGCTGTCCTGCACGCGCCCCCCGGCGTGGAGCACTGCGGAACGGAGTCGGCACTCCCCGGAGAATCGGAAATCTAGTTGCGATTGTTCTTCTGCGGGCCACCTTGCTGCTGCTCCGCACGGCGTTCCAGTTCGCCGGGTTTATCGGCACCCCCTCCTGGATTATTGGGAACCACCTCCCCCCCGCTCCCATTACCGCCGGGTTTGGTCGGGGAATCCTGTCCTCCGCCGTTCTGGGGAGGCTGCGCCGTCTGACCCGGCGGCTCGTTGCCGTCGCCCCGGTCCGGTGTCGGCTCCGCGGTCGGCTCGTTGTCCACGGGCGGCTGCTCGTCGTCGGGCTCCTCCGTCCTCGGCTGCGGAGCGGTCGTCGGCACCGGAGCCTGCCGTTGAGTCGGCTGCGGCTGCGGAGCGGGAGCGTAGTCGTCCTCCACCGGCATCGACGTGCCGTTGAGGGAGCCCCGCTGGTAGGACTCGGCGGTGCGATCGGGGAAGTCCTCCACCGGCAGGTCCTTGAGCGCCGTCTGCATGTACTCGGTGAAAATGTCGGCCGGATAGGTCGAGCCCGTGATCTCGTCGTACTCGCCCCAGGGCGTAATCGATTCCTCCGAACCGTCCTCACCGGTCTGGTAGAGGGTGACGGCGGTGGCGATCTGTGGGGTGTAGCCGACGAACTGGGCGGACTTGTTATCGCTGGAGGATCCCGTCTTGGCGGCGATCGGCCGCCCCAGCGACCTGGCGGTGTCCCCCGAGCCGGAATTGACGACCTGCTGCATGGCGTAGGTGGAGTCCGCCATGACGCCGTCGTCGAAGACCTTATCGCCGTCGGTGGAGGGCGTGTAGGACACCGACCCCGAATTGTTGGCCACCGAGGAGACGATGTGGGTGTCGCGCCGCGTCCCCTGGGACGCGAAGGTCGCGTAGGCCGTGGCGATGTCGAGGGTGTGCGGTGAGGCGGATCCGAGCACGTTCTGGATGTTGGACTCCATGCCGATCGTGTCCTCGGGGTAGCCGGCCCGCTGCGCCACCTCGTTGGTCGTATCCGGTCCCACGTCGCGGTTGAGCTGGACGTAGGGCGTGTTGACCGAGTACGTCGTCGCCGTGATCAGATCGGCCCAGGAGAACTGGGCGTTCTGGAAGTTGCGGAAAGTGGTCCCTTCCACGTCCATCGGCGAAACTCCCTGATACCCGTTCGCCAGAGTCAACCCGCCCTCCAGACCGGCGATGAGCGCGAAGGGTTTATAGGTCGATCCCGCCTGAGCGACCGCCTCGGTCGAGGAGTTGATCTGGTTAGTCAGATAATCCGGCCCTCCGTACAGGGCGACGATGCCGCCGGTCTTCGCATCGATGGATACCAGTCCCGTGCGCAGGTTGTCGGAATGCCCCTCGGGGAGGTTGTCGACGGCGGTGACGGCGGCGTCCTGGTCGTCCTTGCTGACGGTGGTGACGATGTTCAGACCACCGGTGTCGATCTGCTCGTCGGTCAGACCGGCGTCGTCCTGGAGCTCGGAGCGCACGATCTGGAGGAGGTAGCCGGTGGGACCCGAGTAGGTCTCGGTGTTCTGCGAGGAGACGGTCTCCGGGTAGGACGCGGAGTCGTACTGGTCCTGAGTGATGTAGCCGTCCTCGAGCATGTAGTCGAGCACGCGCTGCCACCGCTCCTTCGCCTGGTCCGGGTTGATGGCGGGGTCCCAGGAGCTGGGAGCGGGCAGGATGCCCGCCACCAGCGCGGCCTCGGAGACAGTCATATCGGAGGCCGAGTGGCCGAAGAACGCCTGGGAGGCCGCCTCGACCCCGTAGGCGCCGCGCCCGTAGTAAACGGTGTTGAGGTAGGAGCCGAGGATCTCCTTCTTGCTCATCTCCCGATCGATCTTGATGGCCATGATGGCCTGCTTGAACTTGCCGCCGTAGGAGGAAGTCGTATCCACGTAGTAGTTCTTGACGTACTGCTGCGTGAGAGTCGAGGCCCCCTGGAGCCCGCCGCCGCGCATATTGTTGACGAAGGCGCGAGCGATGCCCCTGGGATCGACGCCGTTGTTGGAGTAGAAGCTCCGGTCCTCGCTGGCGACGACGGCGTTGCCGACGTAGTCGGGCAGGGTGCTCGTGTCGACGATGGTGCGGTCGACCTCCGAGAACTCGCCCATCTTGGTCGTGCCGTCGGCGTAGTAGACGGTGGTCGTCTGGGCCTGCGCGAACTCGCTGGGCTCGGGGACCTTGATCATCGCGTAGGCGACGACGAAGGTCCCCACGACGGCGATGATGAAGAGGAGGAAGGCCCCCAGGTAGAAGCGCCAGCCGGGGATCCAGCGCATGATCGGCCCCTTGCCCGCGCGCGGGTAGTTGATCAGACGACGGCGCTCGGTCGCATTCCTCCCACCGCCCGAACGCTTCTTCGGGGCCTTCGGAGTCTTCGACGTCGTCCCGCCCCGCCCGCCGGAGGAGCCCGAACCGCCCGCGGGCCGGGCGACGGCGGGCAACGGGTCGCCCCCCGCTGAGCCGGCCCTTCCCCCGGAGTAGCGACCAGCGGCCTGAGCCAGCTTCCTGCCACTCGGGCGCTTACCTTTGTTAGCGGAGTCTGCCACGCGGTCCTCATTTCTGTGCGGACGACGGCGAGGTGCCGTCACGGACTGTCGTCAAGTATGGCGGCTTCGGCAGGCCGTGAACAGCGAGAAGGGCCTGCGAGGTGTCCGAACGCCGATCATGGCACTCCCGGACGCCGGTTCGACGGCGCTCAGACACGCACCCGGACTCGGCGTCGAGCCGGACCCCGCCGGCCGCGATCGAGGCTCTGGAATGGCGTGATTCCGGTCGGGCTCGGGCCGACGGGGGCGACGAGGGCGCATCGAGGGCCCCGGCCCGTCCCGCGAATGACGGCGACCGGACACGCCCACTCACCTCACAGCCGTGGTGTCCGGCACGTCGGCCGGAGGGCGGGGCTCAGCCGATGGAGACGGACCCGATCGGTGGAGCGGAGCACGTGCGTGACGCATCTCGCCGATAGGCTCGGGTCATGAACTCATCCCCTACCACCCCCGCAACGACCACCTCAGCCAATTCAGCCATCGCGCTGCGCCTCGAACTGCTCGGCGCCCCCGTCCCGGATCATGCCGCCCGCTCCGACTTCGATCGGGAGACCGACCGCCTCGTGGCACCGATCCTGGCCCGTCAGCGAGAGCTGACCCGACGTCTGGCCAACCGCCCGTGCGCCGCGGACCGCCGCATCCAGGCCTTCCTGGACTCCTACCTCGACGGCGCCGCCGCCCAGCCCAGGCTGCCCGCTTCGACCTTCGTCCTGGACCAGCCGGGTCTGGCCCGCGCGCTGTCCCTGCCGGTGGATGCCACGAGCTTCACCTCCGATTACGTCGAGAGCTACAAAGTGCTCTCCGGCGTGCTCCACAACCCGCGCAACGATCGGCGCACCACGGCGGGCGTCTTCCACGTCGCCGAGGGCGGACTGCCCATCCCCGACGACAAGAAGGCCGTGCCCCGAGACGTCTTCGCCCGCGTGCTCGCGGCCGCCGTCGACGCCCCCGACAACCTCATGACGCTGCCGTGGGCCTCGAACCAGCCCGAGCCGGCTCGCTGCTTCGTCTCTCTGCTGCTGCGCCCCGTCGTCGTCCCCGAGGTGCCCGGCTTCTCCGCCGAGCGCCGCATGGAGATCCGATTCATCGCGCCCGGCGGCCTGGTGTCCAATCTCGACTTCGTCGAAGGCATCTTCGGCAACGGCGGAGACCCCTACCTGCCGGAGAACGACGCCTCCCTGGCGCCGGAATCATGGACCGGCCACACCGGCTGCGTCATCCTCGCCCCGCACCTGACCACCCTGACCAAGAAGGAGCTGGGGCTGCCGCGCTTCGAGGACGCCACCGAGCGCCAGCGCCGCGACGGCATGTGCTTCAAGGATGAGGCCGAGCTCTACAACGACGGCAAGGCCTTCAAACTCGTGGCTCGCGACGAGCGGGGCGTCATCGTCACCATCATCGCGGACAACTACTACGGCTACTGCAAGAAGGAGGTCAAGACCCAGATCGGCTACTCGGCCAACCTCTTCGGCTGCGTGGAGGAGGAGCACTCCGGCGGCGCCCTGGCCTACCCGCGCTACAACCTCGGCCAGGAGTACACAGACGCGCACACCCCCGCGAACGCCACGGTCGAGCGGGTGCTGGAGCGCAACCAGGGACGCTTCCAGGCGCGCGCGGACGGTTCGGCGGTCAAGACCGACGACGACACGATCGTCCTGGTGCCCGGCGGCGCCCATTTCTCGATGCGCACCCAGACGATCACCTGGGCCCGCGCCGACGGCGGCGAGGCCTCCATCCCGCTGCTGGTCGGCGAGGTCTACGTCACCCCGAGCGGGTACCGGATCCACGCCAAGCACCGTGAGGGCGACGCCACCCAGTGGCATCTGGTGGGCACCGCTCCGTGGGCCACCCAGGCGCACAAGCCGGCCACCGTCTCGGGCGGGGGCAAGTCGGAGATCTCCAAGTCGCTCCTGGACGCCTTCGTCTTCGGCGAGGCCTACGTCGGCGACGTGGACGCCGATTTCGACGCCGTTCAGAAGATCCTCGACGGCGACTACACTCACCGCTTCGTCGACAAGGCCAATGAGAGCGCGCACCACCGCTCCATCCTCTCCGAGCGGCGCTCACTGGGGAGCGTCATCAAGCTGTTGACGCCCTCGAGCATGTACACGGCCGAGTACAACGACTTCCTCGCCTCCATCCCGGCCCATGTCAAGGAGCTCATCTTCATTATCAAGCGCTACTACCAGCCGAGCTGGGGCTCCGACTGGCGCAGCCATTTCTCGGTGGGCGTGGTCAATGGCCGCAAGTCCAACCAGCTCCGGCTGGACGGGGAGACCGTGAAGGTCAACATGCTGCGGGTGGGATTCGAGGATGACGGCGCCTGGCGTCTGCTGTCCCTGCGCCCGGATTTCTCACCGGCCGCCAAGGTCCAGACCGAGGACGACATCACCGCCTCGATCGTGGCGCCCGGCGGTTCGGCCGCGACGGCCGGGGCGAGTGCATCGCGCAAGTTCGTCACCAACTGCGAGTCCCTGCTCTTCCAGCGTCCCGACGACGCCATCGTGCGCGGCTACGACAAGCAGACCGAGAAGGACATGTCCGGTGAGTCGGACACGGACCTGTTCATCTCCAACTTTCAGCCGTTGACTCCCGACGACGCCCGCGCCATGGTCGCCGACGCCCCCGGTCTGTCCCGCTTCACCGAGCCCATGCAGAACCTCGTGCGCCGCGCGGCCGCCCTCCCCGAGGCCGACGACCCGCGCCAGGAGATCTACTGGACCTCGACGGCCAACCCGCGCCTGGTCGGCGGCGCGCCGACTAAGAACCCGCGCTACCTGCAGATCCGCCCGGATATCGCTCACCCCGAGGACGTCGCGCTGGCCGACCTGTCCTCCCACCTGTACCGCAACACGCCGCTGACCGAGCCGGCGCGCCACAGCGTCGACGTCGTCGCCGCGGGGCGCCGCAACAATCCGCCCGAACCGGGCGTGCCCGCACTGTGCGCCTACAACCCCCTGCACTACATGGAGCCGCCCGAGCTGTTCATGGAGTTCATCTCCTCCATGACCGGCAAATCGCCCTCGACGACGGGCGCCGGCAGCGAGGGGGCGCTGACCAAGTCGCCGTTCAACGCGCTGCCGCCCGTCTACGATCTCAACGCCTCGCTGCTGTCCTACGCGCTGGGGGGCTACGACGGCTGGCTGTCCTCGGCCGGTTACATCGGCCCGAAGGTCAAGGTCGCCCATGACATCTCGCTGCTCGTGCCGGAGATCTTCTCGCGTATGACACCTCGGGAGCGCGACGCGCGCACCCTTATCGAGGCCGGTTTCCTCCAGCGCCTGGAGGACTTCGATTACGAGGGCCGCCGCATCGAGGCCTCGCGGCTGGGCTACCGCATGAACGAGGCCTTCGCAGCGACGTACTTCGGGCGCATCTTCCTGCACCCCGACGTCGTGTTCACCGAGGAGATGCTGAGACCCGAGCTGCAGGATCCGGGGATCTTCGCCGACTCCGTGGAGGTCATCGTGGCCACCCACCAGACCGTGGCGAAGCACTACGTCGACGACGGTTCCATCCAGTGGGCCGTCCCGCCGCTGCGGGCGCTGCTGGAGATCATGTACTCGGGGCGCTCGGCGGAGGGCTGGACGCTGGCGAGTCCGGAGTTCCGCGCCCTGTTCGAACGGGAGAACATTCTGGCCTCCGACTGGTACGCGGCGCGCGTGGATGCCAAGGTGGAGCGGGACCGCAAGCAGGCCGAGGCCTCGATCCGGGCGCTCACTCGCTTCACCACCACCCAGGGCAATGACGAGGTCACCACCCGCCTGGACATCGAGGGACGTCTGAGCGCGGCGCGCGCTTGGCTCGATAGGGTCGCCTCACCGGCCTACCGCGCGCATCTGGTCGGCACGCTCGGCCTCCAGCCCGCCCTGGCCGAGGGCGCGCCGATCGACGTCGCCTGACGCCGCCCGGCCGGTCTCCCCGCCGAGATCGGCTTTTCGGGCTGAGGGTGACGACGGCGTCGTCACCCTCAGCCCGAAAAGCCGACTTCGATCCGAAATGTCGATTTCGATTCGAGGCTCCGCGCCGGTCACTCCCAACACGCATTCGCCGGGTCCACCCCATGAGCCGCGGCGTTGGCGTCGATGACCTCCTTGAGCCAGGCGGTCAGGCCTGCCTCGTGACCGTCGTAGAACTCGGTGAAGCGCGGGTCCGCCACGTAGCCGCGGGCGATGAGCACCTGCTTGGAGTGGGTCGTGTCGAACCACTGATCGATGCTGGCCCGGTGCTGCTCGGCGAGCTCGTTGGCGCGCCTTGAGCCGGGCTTCACGCCCTCGCGCTTGGCATCGACCAGAGCGGTGATGAGCTGGAGGCTCTCCTGTGCGACGCGTGCCCAGTCCTCCTGCGTCATGGCCGCCTTGCGAGCCTCGGACTGGGCCCACTCATCGGTGCCGCCCCAGCGCTCCTCCGCCTCCTCGCGCCACTGCTCGCCCCAGTCGGTACCGAAGATCGACGCCCGCCGCGCGGCAGTCAGGTCGGTCTCATTCATGGTTTCCTCCATCATCGTGTCCACAGCCCGGAGCATCCGGGTCAGGTGGGCGATGCAATCCGTCAGAAGCTCGCGCTGGCGTGCCAGGTGGGCACGAGGGTCGACGTCGGGGCTATCGAGGATCCGGGCGATCTCGGCCAGGCTCATCCCGGTCTCCCGGTAGACGAGCACTTGATGGATCCGGGCGACGTCGTCGGTGTCGTAGAGCCGATAACCGGCCCAGGACCGGGTCGACGGTCTCACCAGGCCGATCTCGTCCCAGTGATGCAGGGTGCGCACGCTGACGCCGACCAGTCTCGCGGTCCGGCCGACCGTCAGCCCATCGGCATCGTCCGCGGGCTCGCCCCGCGTCGTCGTGCTCCTCACCGTCCCAGCATCGCTCACGACGATCAGATTTGTCCCTCACGCCGCGTGAGGGTCAAACGATCGCGGCGCCGCCACGCACGAGCCCGCGCCGCTCCACGCGAGTGCGCCCCGGCCCCGACCGACCGGTCCGACGTTCACAGGAACTTGCCAGGTCGTACAGGGGCGAGCTCCCAGCCGAACCGGGTTACATGATTCCTGCCGCCGGACGGAGCCGGCCGCGAGGGTTGGGGAACCCGACGACCGGCTGGTGTCCGAGACGGACCGGGTCTTAGGGAGCCCGGTTCGGTCGCTCCGGCGAAGGAGGAGCACTCCCCCGGGACTGGGAACCCGGCGGCGAGTCCCTCGACGACGAAGGCCCGCGGGCCGGGAGAGACAACCCGGTGCCGCGGGCCGCAGTCGTGCCCGGGCCCTCGCTGCACGGTCTCGGCCATCGTCACACCGCAGGAACGTCGCGCGGCCCCCCGCCGAGCCGGCGCACGGCGCACCGGTAGCCGGCCGCCACCATCCATACGACGACCACCAGCACCGCCTGAACCGTCCGCGACCAGCCGACGTCGGGGAGCACGAGCACGGATACGCCCGCGGCCAGGCATTCGGCCGAGTTGAACAGGACGTCGTAGATGGAGAAGGCGCGGCCGCGGAAGGCGTCGGCGGTGTCGGCCTGCACAATCGTGTCAACGGCGATCTTGGCGCCCTGCACACCGACGCCGAACACGAAGAGTCCCGCCGTCATCGCGGTGACCGAGTGCGTCACCACCAGGACGATCTGACCCACGGTTCCGCCGATCAGGCACATGACGACCCAGGTCGGGGGCGTCACCCGCTCATGAGCCAGCGGGGTGAGCACGACCGCCAGCCCGTGGCCGGCCACCATCGCCCCCATGAGGGTGCCGAAGAGGGCCAGACCGACGTCGGCGTTCTCGGGTGCCGCGAGCAGATTCCTCGCCGCCAGAATGAGCGTGATGAGCTCCATGCCGTAGACGAAGCGGTGCAGGGCCATGGTGATCAGGGCCAGGCCGGGTGTGCCGCGGCGTATGAGATAGCGGACGGCGGCGGCAAGGTCGTCGGCGGTCGCGGCCAGCGCGGGGGCCAGGCCCGTGCTGCGGTCAACCCGCTCGGGCCCCAGCTCGTCCCGGCCCAGGCGCGTGACGACCCCGGCCGCGAGCGTGTACAGCGCGACGGCGGCGACGAGGCTCGCCGTGTCCTGGGCTCCCTCGGGCAGTGTCAGGCGCATGAGAATGCCGAGCACGGCACCCATTGCGCTGGCCGCGCCGCCCAGAGTCGGCACGATGGAATTGGCCACCAGCAGGCGCTCGTGGTCGATGATCTGCGGCAGCCCGGCCGATAGGACGGACAGCAGGAAACGGTTGACGCCCAGGGCGATGAGAACGAGGGCGTAGACGGGCGGTCCGATTCCCACGGTACTCAGGCACAGCGCGGTGGCTCCGATGAGGCCGGCCCGTACGAGGTTGCCGACCAGGAGGGTCTGGCGCCGCCGCCAGCGGTCGATGAAAGGGCCGGTGAAGGGGCCGACGACGGAGAAGGGAAGCAGCATGACGACCAGCGCGGCAGCGACCCCGGCCGCGTCGGTCATGTTCTGCGGCCGGAAGAAGAAGAGCGTCGCCAGCCCCGCCTGGACCATGCCGTCGCCGGTCTGGGAGACGAGGCGGACGCCGAGCAGGGCGCGGAAGGCCGGGACAGTGGCGAGATCCTTGAGGTCAGCGGTCAGGCGCATGGTGCAAGACTGACGCACCTGTTCGAAGGCGGCCTAAGCGGCGCCGTGTGACATCGGGCGACGGCGGTGTCCGCGGCCGCTCGGTGCCCCGCCGTGAGGTCGGCCCCGCTCGCCCTCGAGCACGACCGCGCCCCGGTCGGGCCCGATGACGGGGCGGCTCGGCCGGTCGCCCCGACCCGCTCACAGCGGGTAGCGGGAGCCGCCGCCGAGCACCGCGTCGGTCAGGTCGACCTTGCGCCCGTCGAGTCGGAACCGGTAGCGACCGGTCAGGTCGACGTCCTCGTGACCGGCGACGAAGGCGCGCACAGCGTCCTTCTCCCGCGCATCCAGCCACGCGGGGCGGTCGGACAGGCAGCGGAAGCGGCATGCCGCGGCGAGTTCCTGGAGCCAGCGCATCTGCTCGTCGCTGAGCAGGTTGCGCCGGTGCCGGAAGAAGACGACGTCGGGGTCGATGCCGATGACCTCGCCCAGCCACAATCGGTTGATGCTGGTGCGCAGGGCGTTGAGGGCCATGGCATCGGACGGGTCGTCGGTGGCGTAGTTGTCCCACATGGGGGCGGCGTCGGGGCCGATCCGGACGGCGTCGAGGAGCCCGATCGAGGGCATCACAGGGGCGCCGGAACCGAGGAGGAAGGCCTCCTCGCCCGCGGCTCGGCGGACGACCCCGATACCGCGCCGGTAGGCGTGCTCCCGGTCGATCTCCTCGTGGCGGCGACCGGGAATCGCCGCGGCGTTGATGAAGTCCAACTTGAGGTAGCCGAAGCCCCACTCGTGAACGGCCCGCGCGACCGTCTCATGCACGACGTCGCACGCCTCGGGCCGGGTCAGGTCCAGGGCATGGTAGGTGGTGCCCCAGTTGGAGCCGGCCACAGCCGGGGCGCCGTCGGGACCGGTCACGAAGAGCTCGGGCCGGGTGGCCGCAAGGCGAGAACCCGACAGGGCGATGAAGGGCGCCAGCCACAACCCGGGCTCCATGCCCGCCCGGCGGATGCGGGTGGCGATATGGGCCATGCCGTCGGGGAAGCGCTCGCCGGGCGCCCAGTCCCCGACGGCGGCCTCCCAGCCGTCGTCGATCTGCAGGGTGTCGACCCCCAGGGAGGCGATGGCGTCCAGCTCGTCCTCCAGGGCCGCCTGCGAGACGTCCTCGTAGTAGGAGTACCAGGAGCACCACACGCTGCGCGGCCTAATCGGGCGGCGTCCCAGGTGCCGGCCCGCGGCGCGGGCGTAGGCGACCAGGACCTCGGTGACGGTCCCGACCCGGATCATCCACTCGGCCCGGCTTCCCGTCTCGGTCAGGGCCTCGAGGGCGGCGGTGTCGGCGCGTACGCGCGGTGTGTCTCCCTCGAGGCAGCCGACCAGAAGGGCCCGTCCGTCCTCCTCGCCGCTCCTGTCGTCCTCGGCGAGAACGGTCAGCCAGGCGCTGTGATGGCGGACAGGGTCGTCCCAGATATCGTCGTCGGCGGTGCGCCGGCGCGCCGGATCGGAGATCCTCATGGGGCTCTCGCCGAGGCGGCGCCATCCCGCGGGGGACCAGGAGTTCTGGCCGGTGCGGTAGACCAGCGCATCGGGCATGTCGTGCAGGACGGTCAGGCGGCCGGCGGACACGATCGCTTCCGCGCCGGTCGTGCTCACGACCGGACCATCGCAGGCGATGGCCAGACGCCACCCTGCGAACTCGAGGTGATGAATCATACCGGCATCCTTCCAGCCCGGCGATGCGGTGTCAGCCCGGACTCGGAGCGGGCGGGCCGGCCTCGACCGGCGAGTCCGGCTCAGGCGGCGGATATGAGACGCGCCGACAGAACGCCGTCGATACCGCGCAGCTCCTCCAGGGTCGGGAGCTCGACCTCACCCTCGACGTCGACCAGGGTGACGGCGAGTTCGCCGCGAGAGCGGTTGAGCAGGTTGGCGATGTTCTCACCGTGCTGGGCGACGATCGTGGAGACCTGGCCGACCATGTTGGGCACGTTGCGGTTGACGATGAGCACGCGGTGCGTGCCCTCCTCCCGGGGCATGACAGCCTCGGGGAAGTTGACGGAGTTGTGGACCTGTCCGTCCTCGAGGAAGCCGCGCAGCTCGTCGACGGCCATGATCGCGCAATTGCTCTCGGCCTCCCTGGTGGAGGCGCCCAAGTGCGGTAGGGAGATGCACTTTGGGTGCTTGTGCACGTTCGTGGAGGGGAAGTCGCAGACGTAGCCGCGCAGGGCATCGGCGTCGAGGGCGGAGATGACGGCGCCCTCGTCGACGATCTCGGCGCGCGCGAAATTGAGGATGACGGCTGAGTCCTTCATGAGCGCGATGCGCTGGGTGGATACCAGGCCGCGAGTCGCCTCGATGAGGGGGACGTGAACGGTGAGGATGTCAGCCCGCCTGAAGACATCCTCGATGGACTCGGCGCGCTCGACCTCGGCGCTCAGATGCCAGGCGTGCTCGACGCTGATGCCCGGGTCGAAACCGACGACGCTCAGCCCCAGGCCGAGGGCGGCGTTGGCGACCTGGACGCCGATGGCCCCCAGGCCGATGACGCCCAGGGTGCGGCCGGGCAGCTCGAAACCGATGAACTGCTTCTTACCGGCCTCGACGGCCCTGGCGATGGCGGCGTCGTCGCCCTCGAGGGTATGGGCGAAACGCGCGGCGGGGATGAGGTTGCGCGAGGCGATGAACAGGCCCGCCAGCACAAGCTCTTTGACGGCGTTGGCGTTAGCGCCGGGCGTGTTGAACACGGGCACGCCGCGCTCGGTCATGTCAGCCACCGGGATGTTGTTGGTGCCGGCGCCGGCGCGGGCGACGGCCAGGACGGAGTCGGGGATCGGGGTGTCGTGGAGCTTGGCCGAGCGCACGAGGAGGGCGTCGGGGTCGGCCAAGGAGGCGCCGACGTCGTAGAGATCGTCGGGGAAGCGGGACAGGCCGGCGCCTGAGATGGCGTTGAAGGTCTGGACGCGGAACTGCTTACGGGTCGTCATGAGGGTCCTTCGCTGAGGTGCGCGGTGGTTGGCTCGTGCTCGTAGGGGCGATGGGATCGGTCGGCGGCTGTCGACGGGGCGACGGCGTAACGGCATCGGCGGTCAAGCGGAGGCCGCCGCGCACCGGCCGGCGCCGGACGTCGGGCATCCTCAAGCGCGGGTGCGCTCGAACTCGACCATGTAGTCGATAAGGGCCTGGACGCCCTCGATGGGCATGGCGTTGTAGATGGAGGCGCGCATGCCGCCGACGCTGCGGTGCCCCTGGAGGTTGGTCAGGCCCGCGGACTCGGCGCCGGCGAGGAAGTCGGCATCGAGTGACGAGTCGGCCAGGGTGAAGGGAATGTTCATCCGGGAACGGGAGCGCTCCTCGACCGGATTGGTGTAGAAGTCCGAGGCATCGATGGCCCGATACAGACGCGCGGCCTTCGCCCGGTTGCGCTCGCCCATGGCGGCCAGGCCGCCGGTGGACTCGATCCAGTGGGCGATCAGGTCGAGCAAGTAGACGGAGAAGGTGGGGGGCGTGTTGAGCATGGAGTCCTTGTTCGCCATGACCTTCCAGTCCCAGATGGCGGGGACGTCCGGGCGGGCCCGGTCGAGGAGGTCCTCGCGGACGAGGACGACGGCCAGCCCCGCCGGGCCCAGGTTCTTCTGAGCGCCGCCGTAGACGACGCCGAACCTGGAGATGTCGATGGGGCGCGAGAAGTAGGCGGAGGACATGTCGGCGACGAGCGGGACGTCGCCGGCGTCGGGAATGTCGGGGTACTCGACGCCGCCGATGGTCTCGTTGGGGGTGTAGTGGAGGTAGACGGCGTCGGCGGGGACGACGAAGGAGCCCGGACCGGGAGTGGTGGTGTAGGAGGAGGCCGCTTCGTCGGCGATCACGTCGACGGCGACGCCCTGACGCCGAGCCTCCTTGATGGCTTTGGCCGACCACTGGCCGGTATTGAGGAAGGCGACCCTCTCACCGCGGGCGGCGAGGTTGGCGGGGACGGCGGTGAACTGGCCGGTGGCGCCACCGGCCAGGAAGAGGATCTTGTAGTTGTCGGGAATGCTCGCAACCGAGCGCAGGGCGGCCTCGGCGTCGGCGGCGCACTCGACGAAGTCCTTCCCGCGGTGGGAGACCTCGAGCACACTCATCCCGGATCCTCGCCAGTCCGTGAGCTCGGAGGCAGCCTGCTCCAGGACGGGCAGGGGGAGCTGAGCGGGTCCGGCGGAGAAGTTGTACACGCGCATGGCGACACGATACCGGGACGATCGGGATCTCATCCACGGGTGAGTGCCACGGGCCACCCGCGTCTGCTCCGCACCTTCGCCTCCCGCTGGACGCCTCCAGGGAACGAGGTAAGAAGGCATGAAGCGAGTGTGGATGCGGCTACCCGGCTCCGGACCGCCCCTGCAGCCGCAGATCCCGACGTCGTCGGCTCGCTCGCACCACCTGGGCGGGAAGAGTCCCTCATCCGAACCCACTCACGATGCGCACCTCATCCTCGGTGGACTCCGGCGCCTCAAGCACGCCATGTTCCTGTCCGCCTTCGCCTCCCTGTACCCCGATCCTCTCTCACGGCCGCGGCACCGTCCTCAACCGCCCTGCTGCGCGCTGCGCAGCGGAAAGGAGCGGATCCTGTTCATGTCACGATGCACTCGCGCGGCGGTCATGCTCCGCTCATTCCGCGCGGCCGGCCACGATCATCTCGCCGACCGCCACCGCGCGCGTCGGGTCGTCGATGTCGGCACCGCACAGGCGCGGCAGAACGTCTCCGGGACCTCCTCCCAAGGCGCACACGCCGAGATCGGAGTCCTCCGCGCACAAGTACATGGTCTGCATCCAGGCACCGACGTGCTTGAGGATCAGCGCTGGACCGACCGACTCGTACTTCGCCAGCACTCGGGCGGCGTCGGCGAGGACCACGACCACGTACTGCAGCTCATCGGCCGCCACTCCGGCGATTTGCGAGTATGTGCGCACCGTCTCCCGCACGCCGACCGGATCCGTGGTCAGCTCGCTGAGGGTCGAGCGGAGCGGGGAGTATTCGAAGGCGCGGCCGGACAGGGGCTCGCCATGGTGCGAGCCGCGATTGGCGATGATGACGAAGTCCAGCTCACCGAGCGACCCGCCGCAGGGGTACGGGAAGCGGAACAGGTGTTCGCCCTGGGGTCCCGTGCCGATTCTTGCTCCGATGGCCGAGCGGGCCAGAACCTGTACGACGTCGGACAGTTCAGCGGGGTCACCCGCGTGCTCCCGTCTGCTCCGGCGTTCGCCGAGTGCCGCTGACAGGCTCAACCCGTCGTCGGGGTACTCGACGTTCACCGTCTCCTCCCGGGTGCCCGCGCGCACGACGGGCCTGCGAACGGTCGGCATGCCCCCGTGCGTTTTAGACCGGCGGTAGGTTCCTCCGTACGCGCCCACGTGGGTGCCGGCCCGAGAACGGATCAGCGGCAGGGCCTCGTCGAAAGACCACCAGTCGTCCGCGGGGTCGGTGAGGGCGGTGGACGCGCCCGCATGTGCCAGCAGTCTCAGCGCTGTGAAGGCGGACAGCACACCCTCGGGAGCGGAGTCCGGGGCCATGAGATACGACGCCCCGGGAGAACTCATATGAACGACGGCGCGCGTCGACAGGCATGCCACGATGAACGCGCCATGGCGGGGGCGCATGTAGACGTCCGGGCTGGCTTCCAGTCCGGAGGCGTCGATGTCCGGCGCGCTGTCGAGCAGGGCGTGCGGACCCGTGACCGTGGCAATGACATCGTCTCCAACCGATATACGGGAGCGGACCCGCCCCGTCCCGGCCAGGCGCGTCAACCGACCGTAGCGCATGGAGTACTCGGCGGGAGTCAGGCCTTCACCCAGAGTTCTGAGGTCCAGCCATTCTCCCCCATCGGGATTCTCCACCTCAAGGGCGACATCCGGGTCAGAAGAACATTGCAATCGGATTCGCCTCCTGCTCCTCCATCCTCGTCTCCCGCCAGCCGAGTGCGACCGGCACCTCGTAGAGGCGGCCATCGGCGAGCCTGGACCACCAGGGACGCAGTCCTGGCGCGATCGCGCGGACGACGGGTACTCCGACGTCGTCCCGCGTCGCGTCGAGGAGGTAGACGGGGGTACCGGTGCTGGTGACCCGCTCTATCAGGTACTCGACAGTGGGCGATGAACCACTGCACGCGGGGGTGCGCGCAGCGGAGGAGTCGGGCACCAGGTGCGGGTTCTGCGCGAGTCTCGCACGGGTGAGCCACTCGATGGCCTCGCCTCCCGACGGCCGGCCGGCGTCGGGCCGATGCCAGACCTCCGGCGGTATTGACGCGCGGAACTGCAGCACCTCGGCGACGGCCCTGACCGCGGCCTGGCGGACGTCGGTATGCGCTCCGAATCCGAGGAGGATCTGGTCGCAGGCTCCCCCGTCCCGGGCGGGGCTGACCGCTCCCACCACGGGGACCCCGATATCCGTCGTCAGATCCAGAAGCCACAGGTCCCGCTCCAGAGTATCGAGCCATCGCTTAGTGGAACGGAGGTAGTCGTCGTCCAGGGATTCGAGGTCGACGGCGGGCCTGCGAACGCGGTTGTACCACCACAGCGCGACGGCGTCCCGCTCGATCAGCTCGGCGAGGCCCTGGAAGGCGGCGTCCGCCCTGGTGGCCCCGGCCGCGTACCCGTTCGAGTCGGCCCTGGCGAATCGCCGGCCTACGCCATCCACGGAGCCCGGGGAGGCCGCGGCGTTCGGGAACATGAAATAGCACAGTGCGGTCAGCATCCAGGCCGTGGATCCGTCCACCGGGTTCCACACGGGCGTGAAGTCGACCAGTGCATTCTCCTCGAAGGGCTCGGGGATGTAGTTGTAGAGGTCGTTGGCCCTGTTCCGCTCCTCCCGACTCGCGAACTGTCGATCGGAGAACAGCTGGACGGCGTTCGGGTGCACAGCGGAAGGCAGATCGGTGAAGCGGGCGCGCCTTCGGCGCTCTCGGCCCACTGCGATGGCGCTGTGCCGCTCGACGGCTTCCGCCAGTCCACCGGCCCGGGCCTGCGCATCAGTTCTGCCCTTGCCCCCCGACTGGCCTCGCAGGCTCCTTCGCAGGACGGCCGGATCATCTGTGCGCAGTGCCCAGTTATGCCCCGCTACGTAGACGTGAGCTGGACTGTCCGGATCGTTCGGATCATCGAGGCGCTCCAGTTCGCGGACTACACCGGTGACGTCGGACAGGAGGTGCGCATTGCGCTCGAGGAAGTCCGCGGTGGACACGGAGCGTCCGATGGCATCGGTTCCTCTCGTGCGCAGGTCGAGTGGAATCGCCTCTGTCGCGGGCGCGACATCCTGGGAGTGCGGCTGACGACGAATAGGGTGGACCCTGCGACCCGATCCGATCTCGACCAACTCAATAATGGCTTCTTCGGCTCGGCAGTGTCCTCTCGTGAACCACTCGTCCAGCTGCTCGCGCATGGTGAGAGCGAAGGGGGTGGCGGTCTTTCGGATGCGATCCAGCGGCAGGGGAGAGCGCAGGACGCTTCCGCCGATCTGCGCCGCCCTGTCGTTGAAACGCAACGCGAAGATCAGGTCGTCGAGGACGCCCGACCCCGCGGGCGCGAACGGTCCGACGAAGAGTCGGTTGTCGACGAGTGCGCCGAATGCGACGGCATCGCCGCGTGCTCCCGCCTCATCGAGGGCGCGCCGGCAGGCCCGTGCCTTGTAGTCGTCGACCAGGACGATGTCGACATTGATTCCCGGTTGGAGACCGACGAGCGCGCGGGAGAGCGCTGCGACAAGGTCCTGCGATCCGAGCAGGTCGATGACGTGAGTTCGTCGGGGGAACGACGATGCGTCCGGGAAGCGGTCGCCCAACCGGGCGACCGGGTATTCGTCGACGAGAATACCGAGGCGCCTGAGGAGTTCCACCGCACCGTAGGCGGCGGCCAGGGGCATTGTGTCACCACTGATCAGGTCGTGCATTTCGCCGGTGAGACAGGCCCGCAGAATCCGGGCGGCGTCTCCCTTGATCTCACGAAGATCATGATCGGCCAGGACGGCGATACTGCGCTCCGAGTTCCGTTCGACGTATCTGTAACGCGGATTCGGCATCACCGCGAAGTCGTCGCTCTCGGAGAACGCCTCGGTGCTCGCTACGGCGTTCGTCATGGCATCAACGGCTCACACGGGCGTCCCAGCGGAAGAAACGAGCCGCTGCAACAAGCGAGACGACGAACCAGGCGAGGCAGACCCACAAGCCGTGTCCGACGAGGATCGATAGCCCCTGAGCGCTGCCGACGGTCACCGAGTCCCCATTGATGGTGGAATGAATGAGATCGACCCCCAGCCACTGCGAACGGGCGGCGTCGGCCAGGTACTGCACCGGGAAGAAGCTGCCGATGTCCCGCAGCGTATCGGGTACCAGCCAGTCGGGCTCGAAGACGCCGGATAGGAACATGAGGATCAGCGTGGGTACGAGGAGAAGCATCTGGGACGCCTCTGCCGAAGGGATGAACGCGGAGTAGGCGAGCCCGATGGTGGTGCATAGGATCGCACCTCCCACTCCGACCAGGATCACGCCGCCGGGATGCACGGGTGCGGGAAGTTTCAGGAAGAGGACCGAGGCCGCCAGGAGGAGGACGAGACACACGATCGAGACCAGCAGACCCGCGAGTACGTAGCCCGCCAGCACAGCAGCATCCGAGGAGCCGCGCAGACGGATGCGCTTGAGCAGTCCGGACTCGCGCTGCGAGGCGATATCGCCGGCGACCTTGACGAAACCGCCCATGAGCAGGACGTAGGCACTGAGCCCCAGGGCGGTCCAACTGGCGTACTCGACCGTCGTGCTCGTCCCCTGGAACGGCATGGACTCGTGCTCATTGGCAATACCGAAGAGTAGAGCCAGCGCGATGGGGAAAGCCACTGTGAAGAACAGCGAACGGGAGTTCCTGAAGAATCCCAGGCATTGAAGTCTGAATTGGGCTGATATGGTGATCATGAATGATCGCGGCGACGAATGCGCTGGAGCCGGACGGCGATGCTGCGTCGTTGTCGTCATGAGAGCTTCTCCTCGGTCTGCCGAGAGTGTTCCGCATGGTGCCGCGCGGGGGCGGCCTGGTGGGAGTCCGCGTCCGTACCCACGAGTGCGCTGTACACGGCCTGGAGGGTCGCCGGCGCCACTGTGAGGTCCTCGATCTCGAATCCGGTCCGTTGCGCACGCTCCATGAGCTCACGCACGTCCGCCGCCGGCGTCGGGGTGCTCCAGGCCCAGTAGCCGTCGCTCTGCGACTCGAGGCCCTCCCCGAAGGAAAGTCCGAGTTGCGAGACATTCCGTCCGGAAGCCGGCCGGAAGGAGCAGCGACGAGGCGACGGGATCGATCGAGCCAACTCTCCGGGAGTTCCCGAGGTGCTGATCACCCCTCCGCGAAGAACGAAGACCCGATCGCACAGCGCCTCGATCTCTTCCAGATAGTGACTGGTCAGGAGGACAGTCGCGCCGCGGTCCCGCTGACGCACGATCACGTCCCACACGCGCTGACGTGACGTCGGGTCCAATCCCGTGGTCGGCTCGTCGAGGATCAAGAGCTCAGGACTCCCGACCAGCGCCAGGGTGATGTCCACACGGCGCAGCTCACCGCCGGACAGCGAGGACAGCGGTCGATTCATCAGCCGAGTGATCTCCACATCCCGCACGAGGTTATTCACCTCGTCGACCGTCACGGTCGGCGTATAGCGCCTCCATGAACGCACGATGTCCTTGACCCTGAGGCCCGGCGGGAATCCCGCGCTCTGCAGCACCACGCCCAGACGAGGGCGCAGCGCCGCCGCCTCCTTCACGGGGTCGCAGCCCAGCGTCCGAATCGTTCCCGCGGACTTGCGGTGCGCACCCACAAGCGCGTCGACCAGCGTCGATTTACCCGCACCGTTCGGCCCGAGAATACCGACGATCTGTCCATAGGCGACACTGAGATCGACGCTTTTAAGCGCCTCGAACTTGCCGTAATGCACGGCCAGGTCGTGGACGTCCAGTGCCAATTCACTCATTGAGGCTCCTGAGCTCGGTGTTGTTGCATACGGCCCCACAGGTGCTCGCGGGCGGTCAGCTCCTCGTAGTCCCTCCGCGCCACCAGTTTCTCGGCCTCGGCGGCGGAGTATTCGAAGCGTTCGACGTTCGCAGGGGCGTCGTGAGTCGTGATCGTGACGATCTCCCAACGGTCTGAGCGCGGAGCCCTCGCTGACGTATAGGTCCCGTCGTGCACCCGGACGATGCGGCCGAGCTGTTCGATCATCAGTCGCCCCGGCTCCTCCACCACGACACCGTGGGGGAACCAGCGGTAAATCCCGAGGAGGTCGTGCCCGCTCCCGGACCCCTCCATCCGGACGGCGACCGACGCCCCCCTGTCCGATCCGAACCACTGCGTCACGTCCAACGACGTTCCGGCCAGCATATCGAGGCCATCGGCGAGCACCTGATCATCCAGCATGATGCGGCCCTCCCCGCACCAGCTCGTATTGTCGGAGGGCTGTACGCCGACGACGAGTCCCACGAGTTCTCGGGCCCCCTTGGGCAGGGAGATCTCAACGGGTTGGCCGAAGGGGGGCTTGGAGACGGTGAACGCCGCTGCGAGATAGGGAGTCTCGCACACGCGACGGTAGTCGATGGAGGCTCCGAAGGGAACGGGAGCCGAGAACTCGTTGACGACATTCATCCGCAGGTGCTCCCGAGCGGAGATCGGCCACATGAGCGTCACGGTTGACCCCGAGCTCTCCGCATATCGGGACCGCATCGGGGACACTCGGCCATGGGTGAGACCGGCGAGATCGGCAATGGGTACGTCCATCGCCGGCTCAGTAAGATCGTCGGAGTACACGAGGAGCCTTTGCGCGCGCACCGATACGGGTCCGTACGGCGCCACCGACAGATTGATACTGCTGGTCGTGACGGGGCCGGTGACATCGAAGATGGTCGCGGTTCGCCCTGCCGGCAGGTTGTCCGAGAAAATGATCGTACGCGTTTCCCGATGCGGATAAACGGTGGTGGTCAACCTGCACTCCGAGAAAGGCGGGTGATTCTCGTCGGAAGCCGATCCCACGACGAGAAGCAGAACGAGGGGTGGCGCACCGCCGGACCCGCTGACTCGAATGCGAGACGACGATCGCGTATGAAGGCCACGACGACTGCCAGAAGACTGCGCGCAACAGTCTCACCAAGGCAGCTGTGCCGACCCCAGCCGAAGGCGAGCAGCGGCCGGCCGTCGTTCTCGGGTCGGAACACGGCTCCCGCGGGGAAGACCGAGCGATCTCGCTGAGCCGCCGCGAGGACTGGTACGACGAGACTCCCGTCGGGGACGATGCGACCGCCGACCTCCTGCTCACCGACGGCAAGACGACCGAGAGCCGACGTCGGCGGATTCAGGCGCAGAATCTCATTCACAGCGGCGTTCACGTCGCCGCCCGCATCCAGGAACTGCGGCAGGCCGGGCTCGGAGGAGAACGTCTGGAAGGTATTGCACAGGGCTCGCGCCAATGTTCGCACGGAGGCGCGAGAGAGCCACACGAGAGCCCACGCCGCGTCGGGGGCCGACCATCCGCGGGAGAGGAGACCCGCCATCAATCCGGACTGCGCATCGGTCAGAGCGGCAGTCACACGCTGATGGAGCACGGTGTCGGTGATACGACGACCGCCGTCACGAATCCACGCCTCGTACACGGCGGTCACACCCGCGGGAACGCCGAGGAGCAACGACATCGACGTCGTCGACAACGACAGGGCCGTCTCGGACAGATCGACGCACTCCGTCACAGCGAGCCGGGTCTCGAGCTCTTGGAAGAGGGAGGCGTCCTCCTCGAAGGCCGCAGGGAGCTCGTCCAGACCCTGACGAAGGGACTTACGGATGCCGCGGGACTCCTTGTCCTCTCGGAATGAGAGAAGGGACGGCGGAAGGGCGCTGCCGCCTCCCTTGGTGCTGGCGCCGCCCCGACCGCGCACAGTTTCGAGAAGGATGCGTTCACCACTGGAGGTGAAACTCACGCCGTCCTGAAGTATGGAACGTGCTTGCTCATAAGCGCCCACCAGCGTCCATTGAGTGCCCTCCACAGTGATGACAGCACTGCCGACACCTGCGAGATCGTCCCACATCCTCGGTGCGTCCGCGTACCATTCGGGACTCTTAATATCCCAGTTATGTGCAACCACGGATGCGTTCGTCAAAATTGGCTCACCAACCACGTCCAGTTGAAGGCGATGAACACGATGATTCCGCCTCCGATCAGGACGATCCGTCTGATCAGCTTCAGTCGTCGCTTACGTTCGTAACGCCGGTCCTCTTCCAGTTCCTGATCGGTCACAGGGCTGTCCTATCGAGAAATTGCGGGCTGAAACGGCACAATCGTGTCAGCAGGGGCAGCAGCAACAGCAGGCGACGGTCAAACCATCCTCCGGAACGGAGGTGTCGAGCTCCTCCTCCAGATCGGGCAGACCGATGCGCAGATGCGCACCGTTCTCATCGTGATGCACGGCGTAGTCCCAATCCTCGAGTTCGGCATCCAGGGCCGCCGTCGCAATAGAGCCACTCGCGAGTGCACCCGCCTGCTCGAGTGTCTCCGAGGGAGAGGAGGTCAGAACCTCGCGGTACGCATCGTCCGCATAAGCCCGGCCCATGACGCGAGCCAGGGCCTTCTCATCGAACTGAACATCGCCCTGGGACTCATGATCGACCATTGTTCTTCCTTACGCACTAGGGGTCAGGGTCTAAGAAGCGTCGACGCGATCAACGGGTGCAGTGTATGTGAAAAACCGACGTGCGTCAACGCCTCGTCCGCACGTGATCGCTTCGGCTCGTCCTGCATCGCGAAAGAAGCAGGATACTGACCTCAAGGTCGAAAAGCGCAGCTGCAAGCCGCTCGCATCTTGGCCTTCCGGGCGCACGGCCGCTCGCACCCTCACCCCTCGTCGTCGCGCGCCGCCCACCACGAGCGCAGCGCCTGACGCGCCAGCTCCTCGCCCATCGGCCCCTTCTCCATGCGCAGATCCATGAGGAAGCGGTAGGCCTCGCCCACCACCGGCCCCGGCTCGATGCCGAGCTCATCCATGATTTGCCGGCCGTCCAGATCCGGGCGGATGGCCGCCAGTTCCTCGGCTTGACGCAGCGCCGCGATCCGCGCTTCGAGATCGTCGTAGGCGGCGTCGAGCATGCGGGCTTTGCGCTTGTTGCGCGTGGTCACATCCGCGCGGGTGAGCCGATGGAGCCGCTCAAGCAGCTCTCCGGCGTCGGTCACGTAGCGCCGTACCGCTGAGTCCGACCAGCCCGCATCGGCGTACCCGTGGAAGCGCAGATGCAGCTCGACCAGTCGAGAGACGTCTTTGATGGTCTGCTTGTCGAAGCGCAGCGCGCGCAACCGCTTCTTCGTCATGCGCGCCCCCACATGGTCGTGACCGTGGAAGGTCACGGTGCCGTTGGGCAGGAATCGCCGCGTGACCGGCTTGCCAACGTCGTGCATGATCGCGGCCAGACGCAGCACGAGGTCGGGGGCGGGCACCGGGCCGTCGGCCCTCGTCTCCAGGCCCATGGCCTGGTCGAGGACGGTCAGGGTGTGCTCATAGACGTCCTTATGGCGATGGTGCTCATCGACCGTCTCCCGCAGGGCGGCCAGCTCGGGCAGAACGACGTCGGCCAGCCCGGTGTGCACCAGGAGCTCGAGCCCGCGCCGCGGCCACGGCGAGACCAGCAGGCGCTCCAGCTCGGCGCGCACGCGCTCGACCGAAACGATCTCCAGGCGCGGAGCCATCCGAGTCATGGCATTCATAACGTCCATCTCGACGTCGAAACCCAGCTGAGCGGAGAAGCGCGCGGCCCGCATCATGCGCAGCGGATCGTCGTCGAAGGACTGCACGGCGCTCACGGGCGTGCGCAGCACCCCGGCGCGCAGATCGGCCAGGCCCCCGTGGGGGTCGACGAGCACGAGGTCGGGCAGCCGCAGCGCCATCGCGTTGACGGTGAAGTCGCGGCGGGTGAGATCACCGGACAGAGTGTCCCCGTAGGCCACAGCCGGCTTGCGCGAGTCGACCTCGTACTCCTCAGTGCGGTAAGTCGTGACCTCGACGACGACACCGCCTCTGCGTGCCCCGATCGTGCCGAAGTTCCTGCCGACGTCCCAGCAGGCGTCGCCCCACGCGCTCAGGATCTCCTCGGTCTGCTCCGGTCGGGCCGAGGTCGTGCAGTCCAGATCGTGGGGCATGACACCCAAGAACGCGTCACGTACGGGTCCGCCCACGAGGGAGAGCTCGTGCCCGGCGCGAATGAACAGATTCCCCAGGGTCGCTAACGACGGCGGCAGCTCACGCAGCGCATGACGGGCGGCCGGCGTCAGACCGCCGGCGTCGGGAGGATCGTCGAGGAGCGCGCGCTCCACGACATCGGGGGCGGGAGCCCGGTCCGGCGCGGCGGACGAACCGGAAGAGGAGGCAGGGGCGGAGGAGGCGGCGGGGTCAGTCATCGGTCCAAGCCTGCCACGCGGAACCTTCGACGGCCGACCCACTCAGCCGAACCGCCTAGAGTGTCCCTATGCCGTCTCACCGCACTCGCAAGCCCCGCGCCGGCGCGCCGGCGCGGCGCGCGAGTGCGCGTCCGCTACCGGTCATCGACGAGACCAGTGCGGGCGGACTGGTGATCGCCGTTCGGGGGGGCCGCGCGGTCACCGCGGTCATCGCGCGCCGCAATCGCGGCGGCCGTCTCGAGTGGTGCCTGCCCAAGGGCCACCTCGAGGGATCGGAAACCGCTGAGGAGGCGGCCGTGCGCGAGATCGCCGAGGAGACGGGCATCTCCGGTCGGGTTCTGCGTCACCTGGCCACCATCGACTACTGGTTCGCGGGGGACGACCACCGCGTTCACAAGATCGTCCACCACTTCCTGCTCGAAGCGCTCGGAGGTTGGCTCACCACGGACAACGACCCCGACCATGAGGCCGAGGAGGTCGAATGGGTGGACCTCGACGACGTCTCCCGCCGTCTGGCCTACCCCAATGAGCGGCGCATCGTGGCCGCCGCCCGTGAGATTCTCGTGGGGGACGGGTGAACCCGCTCAGGTTCCGCTCTCGTCCTCGTCGCTCCCCGGTGCGCCTGCTGGCCACCGTGGTCGCAGCGGTCGCCCTGCTCGCCTGCATCACCGGGCTCGGCACCACCACCGCGGCATGGGCCGTTCCCGCTCCTTCGACCGCGCAGGACTCGGCCGAGCCGGCCGCAGCCCAGATGATCGACGGCCGGGTGACGCTCTCGATCGACTCGCTGTCCCCCGAGGTCGTCGGTTCCGGGCAGGACGTGACGGTCTCAGGAACCATCGCCAACGGCACCGACCGGACTCTGGAGCGCATGTCCGCGACCGTACAGGCGCAGAACGGCACCGAGATCACCGTGACCGGCCTGAAATCATGGCTGGCCGATGAGACCGATACGGCCATGAGCAAGGTCCACACCGGCGACCTCGGCGTCCGAGTGGCCCCTGGCGAGGTGCAGACCTTCTCCATCGACCTCGCCGCGGACGACCTGCCCTTCGGAGAAGCGGATCAGTGGGGCCCTCGCGGCCTTCAGCTGACGCTGTCCCAAGGAGGGGACCTCATTGCCCAGGACCGCACGATCCTGGTGTGGGACGCGGGCGCTCAGGCCAGCCGGTCGCATACGACGACCATCATTCCGGTGACCGCCTCCCCCGCGGATATGTCCCTCCTGACCACCGGTGCGGATCCGCCCTCCCGGGACGCGCTGGCCGACCTGCGCACTCGAATCGCCTCTCTGCTCGCACTCGCCGGCGACGGCGTCGTTCTCGCCGTGGACCCGGCCCTGCTCCACGCCCTCGGAGTGACCGAGGAAACGCTGACCGCTACGACATCCTCAGCGAGCGCCAGCCCCTCCGCCTCCGGCGGTGCCGGGGACGGAGGGACAAGCTCCGCCTCAGCTCCATCGGCCCAGCCGTCCCAATCGGCTCAGGCACCACCCTCGCCATCGTCATCATCGTCAGCGGATCCGACGGCCGCTGCCTCCCCTTCAGGATCCACTCCGAGCGCCCAGCGCAGTCCCGGGCAGACCATCGCCAACGCTCTCACGCGGGCCCTCGCGGCCGGTGACGTCGTCGCCCTGCCGTGGGCGGATGTCGACGTCAGCGCTCTAGCCCACCTGGATGAAACCGATCTGCTCTCCGATGCCGCGACCCGCACGGGAACCTCGGAGGTCGTGGAGGCGGGCGCCCCGACATCGCTGACCTGGCTCGCCGGCGACCTGGACGCCACGACGCTGTCCACCCTGCCGGACTCGACGACGACCATCGTCACCTCCCCGGGCGACCTGCCGGTGACGGCGGATCTGACGTACACGCCTTCGGAGGTGACGAGTATCGGCTCGCGTACTGTCTTGACACCCGATGAGGACCTGTCGGACGCGCTCGGCGGCACACTGAGGACCGGCGAATCCTCGACCGCCCTTTCCGACCTGGACGCCACCCAGCTGCTGCGCGGCGAGACGGCGATCCTCACGCGTCAGGCCCCCGCGATAAGTCGCTCCGTCGTGGTGACCCTGGACCGCACCGCGGCTGCAAGCATCGATGCCGATAGGCTCGCCAGGCGCCTGAAAGCGCTGCAGGACTCCTCCTGGACCTCGCCCCAGGGTCTGAAGGCGCTGACCGCCGAGGCCCGCGCCCAGCAGGACGGCGGAACGCGGGCGTCGCGCGAGGACGTGCCCGATCAAATCGACGGCGACGACGAGGTGCCGGCCTCCGATCTCGCCGCCGCGCGCACGAGCAAGGAGTACCTCGATTCGGTGACCTCGATCCTCACCGACCCTCAGACGGTGATCGGCTCCGCCTCCGAGGTGGTGGAGCGCACCGCCTCGGCCGTGTGGCGCTCGGATCCGGCCGGTCGCACGACCATGGCCGGCTCCGCCCGGGAGCGGGGCACCGCCGTGACCACGAGGCTCACGGCGGTGCCGTCACGGACGATCAATCTGATCGCCGCCGAGGCCAACCTGCCGGTGCGCATCACCTCGTCCCTGGACCAGGACGCCACCGTCATGGTCCGTCTGCGGTCGAGCTCCGCTCGACTGCAGACGGTCGAAGACGTCACACTGACCGTTCCGGCGGACGGTCAGGCGACCGCCACCGTACCGGTCAAAGCGGTGGGCAGCGGAGACGTCGACCTGACCATCATGCTGCTGGCGGCCGACGGCACCGCCGTCGGCGCACCGCAGAACGTTCATATGCGCGTGCACGCCGACTGGGAGACCAGGGGCACCCGAGTCATGGGCGCCGGACTCGTCATCCTGCTCATCGGGGGCATCGTGCGAACCGTGCGCCGCGGGCGACGCACCGCGACGCCCACCCCCAGCATCGAGGAGAAGACATGAGCGCCGCGAACAAGGGTTCGTCGATCGCCCGCTCGAGCGCCATCATGGCAGCCGGAACACTGGCCAGCCGCATTCTGGGCCTGGTGCGCAACAGCCTGCTCATCGCCGCCGTGGGAGCGACGGCCTCGGGCGCGGGCGAGGCCTTCAACGACGCCAACAATCTGCCCACCCAGTTGTACGGCCTCATGATCGGCGGCGTGCTCAACGCCATCCTTGTTCCGCAGATCGTGCAGGCGCTGCGGCAGCGCAACGGCGAGGAGCTCGTCAACCGTCTGCTGACGGCCGCCATCACCGCCATGGTGACAGTGACGGCCGTCGTCACGGTGGCGGCGCCACTGGTCATCACCTTGTACGCCTCGGGCTTGGGAAAATGGCAGCCACTCGCCTTCGCCTTCGCCTACTGGTGCATGCCCCAGATCTTCTTCTACGGTTTGGGCGCCCTGTGGGGGCAGGTACTCAACGCTCGCTCGAGCTTCGGGCCCTACATGTGGTCACCGGTGCTCAACAACATCATCTCGATCGCCTCGATCATCGCCTACCTGCACATCTACGGCCGCTACACCACTGGTCAGGATCCGGCGGTCTGGAACGCGAGTCGCATCACCCTCATCGCGGGCACGACGACGGCGGGCATCGCGGCCCAGGCCCTCATCCTCTATATCCCCCTGGTGCGCTCGGGATTCCGTCCGCGCCTCGTATGGGGGGTGCGGGGCATGGGTCTGGGGCACATGTCGAAGGTGGCCCTGTGGGCCCTGGCGGGCACGGGGGTCGTCTTCCTCGGCGACATCGCGACGTCGAACCTGGGCTCTCAGGCCGTCACGATGGCCCAGACCGCGCAGTACGCGGACCAGGTCGTCCCGTCCAAGATGCTGTACGACAACACCCAGCTGATCTACATGCTGCCGCAGTCGCTGGTGACGACCTCGATCATCACCGCCCTGTTCACACGCATGAGTGAGAAAGCGGCCGCCGGCGACCGCATGGGCGTGCGCGACGATCTGTCCCTGGGGCTGCGCAGTGTCGCGGTGTTCACCGTCCTGTTCGCCGCGGGTATCAGCACCCTGGCCGCGCCCGCGCTCCAGCTCTTCACCCCCTCTCTGTCTCTGCGGGAGGCCACCGCCGGAGGCCCTATCCTCGGCTTCCTGGCCATCGGCATCATCTTCCAAGGCATCTGGTTCACAACCCAGCGCGTCATGCTGGCCTACGCCGACACGAAGCGGTTGCTGATGGCCGACGCCGTCGTGGGCATCGTCCCCGTCGTCGTGTGCACGGGTGCCTATCTGCTGGCGCCCCCGCCCCACTGGATGACCTGGGCGGCGGTGGGCTCCATGCTCAGCCAGCTGGGCGGTTCCCTGGCCGTGATCCCGCTCGTCCGGCGCCATCTCCCCAGTCTCGATGGGCATCGCGTGATAGCGACCTACATCCGTTTGGTACTCGCGGCGCTGCCCGCGATACTCGTGGGTCTGGGAGTACGGGCGGTTCTGGGCCCGGCCGACGGCTCGTCGACCGGGTCCCGCCCGACGGATGCCCTACTGATCGTCCTGGTGGCCGCCTTCCTCATGACGGTCACTTACCTCGTCGCCGCACGTATGCTGCACGTCGAGGAGCTCGGCGTGCTCTTCGTACCGCTGTCACGTATGGTGGCCAAGGTCGGGCGACTCCTACCGGGCCGTGCCGGCCGGGTGGTTCTGCACCTGGCTCATGTTCTGGCTCCGACGTCTGCCGACCGTGCGGGCACCGAACTTCCGCCTTCCTACCCACCGTCCTACCGACCTCTGCTGCGGGCCGTGAACGCACCGCGTCCCGCACCTGCTCCGCCGCCTGCGATTCCCGCCCCGCCCCCCACGACTGCGGATCTGGCCGTCCAGGCCGCCTCCGTACGGGCACTCATGCCCGGTACACTCGTGCCGCAGGCACTGGGGCTGCTCGGCGCGGGAGGAGGGAACTTCATCATGGATGCGACGCCGATCGGCACGGGGCGCTATGCCTTGGCCGCCACCCTTCCCGCAACACTGCCCCGAGTGGTCCGTCATGTCGGCCGGGACACGATCCTGGACCGCACCGTCACGGTCCTCATGCTCACTGCCGCAACCCCTCACCGGGCCGAGGTCCTGGAAGCGGCCAGCCGCGCCGTCCTCGTGGAGGACTCACGCATTCAGCGGGTCTTCGACGTCGAGACGGACCATCCCGCGTTCATCGTCACCGAGCCGGCCGACGGTCGTCCTCTATCGGCTCTGGTCAGCCAGAGGCTGGAGGCCGCCCAGGTGCGCGCCATCGTCGGCGAGGTCGCACAGGCCCTGGACGCGTGCTCCCGCCGTGGTCTGCATCATTTGAACCTCTCTCCCGAGTCGGTTCGGCTTCGTCCCAACGGCAATGTCCAGGTCACCGGTATCGGCATCGAGGCTGCGATCCTCGGTCTGGACTCCAAGAACGACTCCGATCCTCTCGCCGCGGATCGCACCGACGCCCGCGCCCTGGTCGAGCTCCTCTACTACGGTGTGACAGGACGTTGGCCCGGCAAACGTGCAGGGCTGCCGGCCGCTCCGACGACAGCCGACGGGGTACCGGTGCCGCCCTCCACCCTGGCCAGGACCATGGGCAGGGATGACGCCGATCTCGACGAGCTGGTGGCGCGCACATGGTCGGGTACGGCGCCGGTGTCCGCTTCCGGGGTGGCAGACGCACTGGCGCCGTGGGACGTGTCCCTCCTGCCGCAGAGCACCAGGGATGACGCCGCGGCCGCCGTCGACGGGGAGTCCTCCCCGCGGGGAGTCCTCTCGCGCCTGCGTCGGGCGGCTGCGACTCGCCCGACGTCTCCGGCCGCGGTAGCCGAACCCGCACCCTCCGGCAGATCCGACACGGAGTCGATGGCGGCCAGTACGCCCCAGACCGCTGCTGCGCCGGTCGCCATCACCCCGAATGAGGTGAGGACCGGCGCACCACCGGTCGTCGAGAACGACGCCTCGTCTCTCACGGGAGCCTCCGCCACCTCCTCGTCGACGATCCTGTCGGCCACCGCCGCCAGCGACGGTGATGCCGCTGCCAGCGATGCCGACAACGCTGAGAATGACGAGGACGCGCAGTCGGTGTCTCACACCACCGTCACCTTGTTCGGCGGCATCCTCATCGTCATGCTAGTGGGGGTCTTCTTCGCGGTGCACAGCATCCTCGGCCTGTTCAACCTGCGTTTCACCGAGGACGACGTGCCGGCTGCGGAGACTGTGCCCTCGGCGATCGCGCCTGCGCCGGCGCAGAACGAGCCGACGCAGGCGAGCAGCACGCCCTCACCGACGACGGCTCCTATCAAGATCACCGGGGCGCAGGTCGTCGCCTCCTCGGGTGGGGAGGCGGACTACTCCGATCAGGCGGGTCAGACGGTCGACGGCGATCCGAGCACCTCGTGGAAGTCGCGGCAGTACTTCTCGAAGAATTTCGGGAACTTGAAGAGCGGACTCGGTATCGCTGTGAGCCTGGAGCAGTCCGCCAAGGTCTCGGCTATCGACCTCCAGGGGACGGGGTCGGGAGGCAACGTTCAGATCCGGGCCACGAGCGCCGACGATCCGAGCGGCGGCACGCTGCTGACCGAGGGCGCCTTCACCTCGGGCACGACGAGCTTCTCATTCACACCGACGGACACCGACTCGATCGTCGTGTGGGTGACCGATCAGCCCACGGCGTCCGACGGTGATCCGAAGGTCACCATCTCGGAGATCACTCTCAAGTAGGAGAGCCTCGGGAACAATCCCGTCCCATCACCGGTTGCACTGCCTGCACGCCATGGGTGCTCACCGTCGGAGGCGGTCCTCGTGCCCGTGCGTGGTGCACCCAGACGCAACTCGCACAGTTCCACTCAGGAGAGCTATGGTCCACGACGTCGTCATCGTCGGCTCCGGCCCGGCCGGTTACACCTCCGCGATCTATGCGGCGCGTGCCCAACTGAACCCTGTCGTCCTCGCCGGCTCGGTCACCGCCGGAGGCGCGCTCATGAACACGACCGAGGTCGAGAATTACCCGGGCTTCATCGAGGGCGTCATGGGCCCCGAGCTCATGACGCAGATGCAGGAGCAGGCCGAGCGCTTCGGCGCCGACATCCGCTACGAGGACGTCATCGACCTCGAGCTCACCGGTGAGATCAAGCGTGTCACCACCGATGACGCCGTCTACGAGGCGCGCGCCGTCATCATGTCGACCGGCTCGGAGTACCGCAAGTTGGGTCTGGAGGACGAGGCCCGGCTCTCAGGGCACGGCGTGTCCTACTGCGCGACCTGCGACGGATTCTTCTTCAAGGATAAGCCGATCGTCGTCGTCGGCGGCGGGGATTCCGCCATGGAGGAGGCGCTCTTCCTGTCCCGCTTCGGCTCATCCGTAACGGTCGTGCATCGTCGTGACGAACTGCGTGCCAGTGCCGTCATGGCCAAGCGCGCCCAGGACGATCCCAAGATCGACTTCGCCTGGAACTCGACGGTGGCTGCCCTCAACGGGCAGGAAGCCCTCGAATCAGTCACTCTGGAGAACACCGTCACGGGGGAGCGACGCGACATCCCCGCCGCCGGTTTGTTCGTAGCCATCGGACAGATCCCGCGTTCCGAACTGGTCGCCGATGTCCTCGAGCTCGACGACGCCGGCTACATCGCCGTGCAGGCACCTTCCCAACGCACTGCTCTTCCTGGTGTCTTCGCCTGCGGTGACGTCGCTGACCCTCACTACCAGCAGGCGATCACTGCCGCCGGATCAGGCTGCCGTGCGGCGCTGGATGCCGAGCACTATCTCGCCAACCTCACCACCTGACCATCACCGGTTCTCTGAAGGAGAATTCCATGTCCCACACTCTCGCTGTCACCGACGACACTTTCGAGTCGGAGGTGCTGAAGTCCGAACTGCCCGTCGTCATCGACTTCTGGGCCGAGTGGTGCGGTCCGTGCCGGCAGATGGCACCGGTCGTCGATGAGGTCGCCTCCGAGCTCGGTGATCGTGCGAAGTTCATCAAGATCGATGTCGATGCCAGTCCGGACACCGCTCGTTCCTTCGGTGTCAGCTCGATCCCGACCTTCGCCGTCGTACGCGATGGGAAAGTCGTCCATCAGTTCTCCGGCTCCCGCCCCAAGGGATCCTTCACCAAGCAGATTGAAAAGGCCCTCGGCTGAAACACCGACATCCCGGACCGATCGCGTAGCACTGGTGAGGGTCTGACGGCTGCCTGACGGTGCGTCTCATGATCGACGGCGCCGCTCACTGCCGGGGCGGCGCCGTCGATCATTCTCAAGAGCGGCATCGAGAATCGCCATAGAGCAGGACGATGAGTGCGAGATGGAGAGCTATGCGCCGTCTCAACATATGAACATATATGTTCATATGTTGATCAGTATAGACTTGTGTCGTTCGTAGCCCGACGATGAAAGTGTAGCTCCATGCGTTTCATCTCCACGCGCGGCGGCATGGTTCCCACGAATTTCACCGACGTGCTTCTGTCCGGTCTCGCGCCCGACGGCGGCCTGATCGTACCGGAGAGTATCCCCGAGGTTACCCGTACTCAGCTCGAGAGGCTTCGTTCTTTGAGCTACCCCGAGCTCGCCGCCAAGATTATCAGCCTGTACGCCACCGACATCCCCACGCACGACCTCGCCGCGCTGACTGGTGCGGCATTCGGACCCGATCACTTCCCGCCGCCCGTCGTTCCTGTTCGGACGCTCAACAACGTAGCTGAGGGGCTTGCACTCGTAGGGCTGTCCGAGGGCCCGACCATGGCCTTCAAAGACCTCGCTATGCAGTTCCTGGGACAAGTCATCCCGTACATCCTGCGGCACGGGGGAAGGGTGCTCAATGTTCTGGGTGCTACCAGCGGTGATACCGGGTCCGCTGCTGAGCACGCCTTCCGGGGGCAGGACGGCGTCGCCATCTTCATGCTCTCACCGAAGGATCGAATGAGCGATGTGCAGCGCGCCCAGATGTACTCGCTCAATGACACCAATATTCACAACATCGCAGTGAATGGCGTCTTCGATGACTGCCAGGCTCTCGTCAAGGCCATCAACAGTGACGCCGCCTTCAAATCGACCTACTCGATCGGCGCCGTTAATTCTATTAACTTCGGGCGCATCGCTGCACAGATCGTCTACTACGTCTGGGCCTGGCTGCGTATCTCGGACGGACTCGACAGTTCGGACCGTGCTGGCCATGCAATGGATGTGGTCGTCCCATCGGGCAATTTCGGCAACATCTACGCCGGCCACCTCGCCAGGTCGATGGGCGTGCCGATCCGACGTCTCGTCCTGGCCACCAATGAGAACAATGTCCTGGACGAATTCTTCTCCACTGGCGTGTATCGTCCAAGGGGAAGCGCGGAGACGTTGGCAACCTCCAGCCCGTCCATGGACATCTCCAAAGCATCGAACCTTGAACGATTCATCTGGCAACTACTCGGTCCAAAGGAGTTCAGGCACCGGTGGCTCGACCTGGAGACCACAGGCGTTCTCGATTTGTCCGACCAACTGACGCGTCTCAGCGCCGAGTTCGGGTTCATCTCCGGATCGTCATCCCATCGCGACAGGCTCGAGGCTATCCGCCGCGTGCACACGGCGACGGGTACTTTCATCGACCCGCACACGGCTGACGGCGTCACCGTGGCACTCCGGACAATGGAAGTCGGCTTCCCGACCCTGATTCTCGAGACCGCGAAGGCCGCGAAGTTCGGCGAGACTGTCAAGGAGGCGCTCGGTGCCGAACAGATGCAGACTCCTGAGATCACCGATCTTCTCGGTCGTGCACAGCACGTCGTCACGATAGCCAACGCCGAGGAACCGCTTCGCGCGATCATCGAGGCAGCAGCACTGCGTACCTGACTGGTCCGGGCTGATCAAACGTGGCGACGGAAGGAAGACGTGGTTTCACGTGAAACACTCTGCTCACCTACGATGAGTGTTTCACGTGAAACCACGTCTTAGCCTCCAGCGACATGGATCAGGTCCGTCGTGGGAACAGACCGGCATGCTACCGCGCTGCCGTGGCAGACTGACCTCCAACGGCGGGTGCCGACCCAGGAAGGACGACGACGTGACTGATGAACACTCCGTGAAAGGCAATCGGCTCGATCCATGGCTGGACAACTATGCTACGCGAGCTCACGGCTTGCGCGCCTCCGAAACCCGTTCCCTCTTCGCCGTCGCCTCTCGACCCGAGGTCGTCTCCTTGGCTGGCGGCATGCCCAATCTCAAAGACCTGCCGCTCGATCGGCTCGCCGAATCCACAGCCCGGATGATCCGTAAGGACGGGGGAAGGGCTCTTCAGTACGGAAACGGACAGGGGCTTCCTCGACTGCGTGAGCAGATTCCCGATGTCATGGCGCTTGAAGGCATCGACGCGGACCCTGAAGACATCATCATCACAACAGGTTCCCAGCAGGCCGTCGACATCGTCGCCGAACTTTTCATTGACCCGGGTGACGTCATTCTCGCTGAGGGTCCGACCTACGTCGGGTCTCTATCGATCTTCGCCACCTACCAAGCAGATGTGCAACAGATTGAGATGGATGCCGACGGCGTCATCCCGGATGCCCTTGAGGAGGCGATCCTTCGACTGGAACGGGAGGGTCGACGAATCAAGCTCTTCTACTGCCTTCCAAATTTTCACAATCCCGCTGGCGCCACGCTCTCCGAGGAGCGACGCCGGACGGTCGTCGACATCTGCCACCGGCATCACATCCTCATCGTTGAGGACAATCCCTACGGCCTCCTCGGTTTCGATGGGCAGACCTACACCGCCCTCAAGACTCTCGCACCCGACGATGTCGTGTATCTCGGATCCTTCTCCAAGATTTTCGCTCCAGGTTACCGCGTCGGCTGGGCCGTCGCTCCGCCCGCGGTCAGGGAGAAGATGAAGCTCGCCTCTGAAGCCGCTATCCTCTGTCCGAGCTCAGTTGGTCAATACTCCATCTCCATGTATCTTGAAGGCTTCGATTGGAAGCATCAGATCGAAGAGTTCCGCGGCATGTATCGCGACCGTTGCGACGCCATGATCTCCGCGCTCAACGAGTACATGTCCATGTGCACGTGGAACGTGCCCTCCGGCGGGTTCTACGTGTGGGTCGGCCTGCCGGATGGCCTCGATGCAAAAGACATGCTGCCTCGTGCTGTCACCAACCTCGTCGCCTATGTGTCGGGTACCGCCTTCTACCCTGGAGGATCAGCAGGGCATGATCACATGCGTCTTTCCTTCTGCTATCCCGAGCCAGTCGAGATCCACGAGGGGATACGCCGTCTGTCTGACGTGATCACGCATGATCTTGAGCTCATCGATCTCTTCGGCCCGTCATACAGCCGTCCTACCGAGGGGGTCTCCACCCCCGCACCAGATCAGATCTGAGGTTACATCATGACAAAGACCACCGAATCCACAAAGCTCGTGCCTGTCGACGACGAGCCACTCCGCGTCGCCATTCTGGCCGGTGGCTTGAGCCATGAACGTGATGTCTCACTTCGTTCAGGGCATCGTGTCGCCTCAGTCCTTAAGCATCTTGGCCACACGGTGCTCATCCTCGACGTCGATGCACGGACTATTGGATCACTGAAAGCGTTCGCTCCCGATGCCGTCTGGCCGCTCCTTCACGGGCGACACGGTGAGGATGGAGGGCTTCAGAACGTTCTCATCGCGCTCGACATGCCCTACGTCGGAACCCATTCCGACGGTTGCCAACGTGCCTCTTTCAAGTCGACCGCGAAAGCAACTGTACGGGCAGGCGGGGTCGTCACACCGGATTCTGTCACGTTGCCCAAGTCGTATTTCTCCCAACTGGGAGCACAGGAGACACTAGGCGTCGTCGCATCGCATCTCGGGCTTCCCGTCGTCGTCAAACCGAATCAAGGAGGCTCCGGCCTCGGAGTGTCACTGGCCCATAATGCCGACGAACTACGTAACGCCATGGTGGCATGCTTCGCCTATGACGAGCGCGCGCTCATTGAACGGTACGTACCCGGTACCGAGGTAGCCGTATCGGTGGTGGACACCGGCAACGGTCCGCGGGCGCTTCCACCCGTCGAGGTGGTTTCGGAAGGTCAGTATGACTTCGATGCTCGATACAACCCCGGTCGTTCAGAGTACTTCGTCCCCGCGCGTCTTGATTCAGAGCTCCTGACACGGGTGCAGAACACTGCCGTCGTCGTACACCGAACCTTGGGGCTCGGCAACACTTCTCGTACAGACCTCATCCTCGACGAGGCGGGGACACCTTGGTTCATCGACGTTAACGTGGTCCCCGGGATGACGGAAACGTCCCTTTTGCCTCTGGCCGCCAACGTGGATGGTAGTTTGCCCGAGCTCTACAATGCTCTCGCCCACCATCCCCTCGTTCGCCCCTGAAGCGACGATTGACCGAGAAACACTGCTCGGGATCGAGAATAGCAGGTGTTTCACGTGAAACATCCGTCGCTGATTCCTGTCGGGGCTGACCTCCGACATCGTTGCTCGGACTTCCCCGTCTCCACGGCCATCCTCAGGACGAGGTCTCAATGGATCCCTGCCGTGTACGACACTCGGACAGCACGATGGCCTCGTAGACCGTCCCGGGTCGAAATCCGAAGTCGTCCCTCGTACTCGCTCAACAGCAACCAACGCGCGAGTCTCGCCATCCCCTGCAGAAGCGTGCCAAGACGCTGAACGCTGTAAACACGATCGTCCGCACGTTTCACGTGAAACATGACGACTCGATGTAGGCGACTGGCAGGATGGTCAGTAACCATCATGCTGTGTGTGCCGGGATCGTGGCAAGTGGTTCTAACGTGAACGTCAAGCGGAGTTGAGGGCAGAATCGCGAGCCGCACATGCATACGGTGGCCACTCCCTGCACGTGTGAGACCATGCGAGGCGCATCCGGGTCTGGCCATGGCTTTTCCCGACCGTGGTCGGGGAACTCCTTGACATCAGTCGCGTCGCGGCAGCGGAAGTGCGTTCATGCCCAATCGTCTCGCATGTTTCACGTGAAACATCGGGCCAGCTTCGGGCCCTGCATCGGAAGAACTGTTGCTGACCGACCGATCTTCAGGAGCTTAGTCTTCAGTCCTCATCTAGTGACGTTCCGGGAGCCAGTGCGGAGACGATGCGTGCGAGGTCGTCATCGCCGGCGAACTCAATCGTAATCCTCCCCTTCTTCGCTCCGCGAGTGACCTTGACCCGTGTGTCGAAAGCATCCGACAAGCGCGTCGACAGTGCGGGAAGCGGTGCCGAACGCGCGCGCAGCGGCTTGGACTTACGCGCTGGTTCCGGTTCATCATGCACCGCCACGAGCTCCTCCGTCGCACGAACGGACAGACCCTCTGCCACAATGCGCTGAGCAAGTCGCTCCATGGCCGCCGCATCGGGAAGTCCCAAGAGCGCCCGAGCATGTCCCGCTGACAGGACTCCCGCTGCAACTCGCCGCTGAACAAGAGGCGGAAGCTTCATAAGACGCAGCGTGTTCGAGATCTGCGACCGTGACCGAGCGATACGCTTCGAAAGCTCAGCATGCGTGCAATTGAAATCCTCCAACAGCTGCTGATAAGCGGCAGCCTCCTCCAAAGGATTGAGCTGGACACGGTGCAGGTTCTCCAAGAGAGCATCCCGCAGCAACTCCTCGTCCGCGGCATAGCGAACGACCGCCGGAATCGTCTTGAGTCCGGCCTCCTTCGCCGCGCGCAGACGCCGTTCGCCCATGATCAATTCATAGTGGGCGTTCTCCTCATCTCCTTCGCCATCGATTCGCCGTACAACGATGGGCTGAAGAAGACCGACCTCCTTGATTGAGGCCGCGAGCTCGGAGATGTCATCCTCGTCGAAAACCTGACGTGGCTGATGAGGGTTCGCGGAGATAATGTCCACCGGAAGATCTGCAAAGGTCGCACCCGGCACCGGAACGAGTGACGAGTCCTCATTCGATTTCTCCTGCTTAGAAGAACCGGTCACCGTCTTCGCCGACCGCACCTCAGCTTCGTCCCCAGTCTTCCCAGCCCCGGCACGAGTCGACTTCGTCTTCGCATCGCTGTTCTTCGCAGCAGTGTCGCGCGCTGCAGTCCGGCTGGTCGATGCTGTTGTGCGCCGCTGATGACTCGTGCTTCTCGCAGCAGACTTCTTCGTCCGCCTGGATGGAGCCAGAAGCGTGGCGGCGATATCATCGGCCTTACGCCGTGTGCCCTCCGTGGCAGAGTCTTCGCCGGTCTCACCGTTCTCGGACGTCTCCGCGCTCTTCCTGTCCTCCGCAGGGGAGTCGGACTCGGGGAAGAACACATCCGTAGGACGGGTTGATGGCGTTTCGGATTGTGTCTCCGGGATGAGCGCCTGGAGCCCTCGCCCAAGCCCACGCTTCTTCTGCGCCATCGTCACGCCTCCTGTACGTTGTCATTGTTGACCATCGAGCTGTCCCAACCGGCCACTCCACGTTGTGCGATCTCTTGCGCGAGCTGTTTATAGGCCACTGCTCCCGAGCATCGAGGGTCCCAGAAAACTACGGGCGCTCCGAAAGAAGGTGCCTCGGCTACGCGTACGGAGCGTGGAATACGCGTATGGAGTGCCGCCGAGGAGAAGTAGTTCCGCACCTCACCCTCGACGTCGCGCGCCAGCGTCGTGCGCTTATCGAACATAGTCAGAGCGATCATGGACACCGTGAGTGAGGAGTTGTGAGTCTGTGCAACGCGCTCCACCGAGCGAGTGAGCAGTGCAAGTCCTTCCAGGGCGTAGTACTCCGCCTGCATGGGGATGAGGACCTCGTTGGCCGCCACGAACGCGTTGATCGTCATCAGCCCCAAGCTCGGTGGGCAATCGATGAAGACGTAGTCCAGACGCGGAAGGCCCTCAGTAGCTCGGCTTTCGAGATACTCATCAAGAGCATGATGCAAGCGCGACTCACGCTCGGCAGCGTTGATGAGTTCAATCTCAACCGCGGCCACGTCGATCGTGGCCGGTACGCACAGCAGCGTCGGGGCGAAACTCGTCGTCACCACCACGTCATCGATCCTGGTCCCCTCCACCAGAACGTCGTAGATGGAGGCCTGCTCCTCATCATGCGCCACTCCGAGGGCCGTCGATGCGTTGCCCTGGGAATCGGCATCGATAACGAGGACGTGAAGTCCGGCCTCGGCCAGTGCAGCTGCAACATTCACCGTCGTCGACGTCTTACCGACCCCGCCCTTTTGGTTGGCAACAGCAATGATACGAGTCTGGTCGGGGTGCGGAAAGCGCATCCCGGCGAACTCTTCAAGCGCCGAGTGATCGGCCTGCAACTGTTCGAAGATGGACGATCCCGACAAAATTGTTCTCCTCGGACGACGTCCCCGGCTGCGCCTGGTGGTCGGGGACGTTCAGTCTACGTGAGCGCAGCGACACCGACGGTATACCTCGCCGCACCCAATCGGCATCGGCGATGCAACTCACGTCGTGTACCTCACACAACGTACCCGATTCGAATCCAGGCCGGCTCTTCCCCGGTCGCACGTCACCGCTTAGGGCGACGCACCTGCACAACCCTAGTCAGCTCCTCGCCCGGCGTCATCACCTCGTGAACGACCGCCGGCTCGAGTCGGGCCTTCTTCACGACATATTGTGCCGCCTCAACCTCAGCCTCGGCCCGAGCCCCCTTGAGTGCCAGCAGACTACCTCCCGGACGCAACAAAGGCGCCGTAAGACGGACGAGCTTCGTCAGGTTCGCGACAGCGCGAGCGGCGACGGCGTCGAACCGATCCTTGACCTCTTCCGCGCGAGCATGCCGCAGGATGACATTGTCCAGGTCGAGCTCGGCTACGACATCGTCAAGCCATTCGATCCGACGCTCCATAGATTCTATAAGCATTACTTCTAAATCAGGTCTCAAGAGCGCAATGACGATTCCCGGGAACCCCGCTCCTGAACCGACGTCAGCCACCGCACCGCGCGCCGGCAGAAAAGGCGCAAGAGCAGCCGAGTTGACTATGTGCCGGCTCCACAGTCGCGGCAGTTCGCGCGGACCGATCACTCCACGCATCTCGCCCTCGGCAGTGAGCATCTCCGCGAAACGCGCCGCGCCCAAGAAGGCGAGTCCGAAGATCTCGCGGATCTCGTCCGCAGGCTCCTCCACTTCAACTGGCACGGAAAGATCGTCACCACTCACCAGATGTCAATCCTTCTCCGGAACCTCGCCGACACCCGCATCCTCACGAGCACCCTCCACGTCAGTCTCTGAGATCGACAGCGAGTCCGCCTCAGTGGACTCACGATCCGGCAGGACGACAACGTGGCGGAGCGGCTCGACTCCTTCGGACTCGGAGGTCAGCCCCGCAGCAGCCACGACGTCGTGACAGACCTTGCGCTCGAAAGGATTCATGGGTTCGAGTGTCACCGTCCGACCGGAAACCTTCACCCTCTTCACAGCTTCCTCGGCAACCTTCTTCAGTTCGGCTCGCCGTGCGGCGCGATAACCGTTGATATCGAGCATGAGACGCGAGCGACTGCCCGTACGGGCCTGCACTGCCAGGCGGGTCAGCTCCTGAACGGCTTCGAGCACCTCGCCGTCGCGTCCAACAAGATCGGCGAGCTCTCGCGCGTCGCCCTCCTCCGATGCGACAATTGCGATGGAGGCACGACCATGGTCGATGTCAATATCGATGTCTCCGCCGAGATCAACAATATCGAGAAGCTCCTCGAGGTAATCGGCTCCGACCTCTCCCTCCTCCTCAAGACGGCTGATGGTACTCGACGAGTTGGACGAGGCGGTGTTCTCGCTCATGATAGTCCATTCTCCTCAATGGTCCTGTGGGACTGCGGGTCAGCCCCGGCGCTTCTTGTTCTGAGCTTTACGGCGCGCGGCAGCGCGCTTGCGCTCTCGCGCGCGTCTTTCATAGCGACGCCGGGCGATCTCCTCGTCCGTCAAGCCGCCGGGTCTGCGGGAAGATCCTCCGCCACCCGTCGTCGCATTGTCGGAATCATTGGCATCACCGGCTCCGCCCGTCTTGGCGCCATCACCGTCGTCGGGCCGTGAGCCGCTCCGTCCCTCCGCTCCGGACGGCCGTCCGGCACCCTTCTTCTGACGGTTCTTGCGCACTGGCTGCGCACGTTGCCCCCCGGTCGGCGCGGTTCCCTCGGCCTCCGCCTTAGCACGCTCCTCCTCTTCGAGTGAGGGCATGCCCTTGCGCGCCCGCTTGGCGTTCTCCCGGGCCCGGAACTTCTTCTCGGCCTCCGAGCCCGGAGCCGGCATGCGGTTGATGGTGTAGAACTGCTGACCCATCGTCCACAGGTTCGACGTCACCCAGTAGATCAGAACACCGATCTGGAATTGCACACCGGTGAAGGCGAAGAAGACCGGCATCACCGTCATCATGACGCGTTGAGACCGTATCATGGGATTATCCGAGTTCTTGGAGGACTCGGGCATGTTCTTCATGCTCAGCTGCGCCATGGTGTACCACTGGGTCGCGCTCATGGCGATGATCATGATGACGGTGACGACCTTGGTCGTCATATCATCGGTGTTCATGAAGGAATCGGACAGATGCGCCCCGAAGACCGTGGAGGCTTGAACATCCCCGGCCAGTTCGGCCGTCAACGGTCCGATCGAGATATGACCGGGATAGACACCCTCGGCGACCTTCTCCAGATTCGCCAGCACTCGGAAGAGCGCGAAGAAGATTGGCATCTGAATGAGGATGGGGAAGCACGAGGCGAAAGGATTCGTTCCGTGCTTGCGGTACAGCGCCATCATCTCCTCCTGCTGACGCTGCTTGGAAGCCGGATCCTTCTTCCCCTTGTACTTGGCCTGGAGCGCCTGCAGCTCGGGCTGCATGAGTTGCATTCCCCGGCTGGCCCGGATCTGACGCACGAACAACGGCATGATGAGAATGCGCACGAAGATCGTCAGACCCACGATCGACAGAACCCACGCGGCCCCGGAGCCATCGTGCATCCCGACGAGCACGAGGAACTTGTGAATGTAGACCATGACCCAGGCGACAGCAACCTTGAGGGGCCACAGAATCGTGTCCATTGCACTCCTTGCTTTCAGGCGTGGTGAGCACCCGCACCGCGGGTCACGCTGGCCGGTACATCCGGCCCGGTCTCGTCCGGGTCAATCGGTGGCCCGACCAAGCTCGAAACGGGGAACATCATGACGGTAGGGGTAGCGCCACCGGCCCGGATCGGGAACGTGGTCGACGCCGCCGAGGGTCAGAGGATTGCACCGCACGAGCCGCCAGAACGCCAGCAGAACTCCCTTGAGCGGTCCGTGGACGCGCACGGCCTCGACGGTGTAGGCGGAGCAGGTCGGGTAATAACGGCACCGGCGCGGCAGCATCGGTGAGATCCTCCTCCGATAGAAGCGCACGGGCGCGAGCACCACCCGCACGGTCCGAGCGCGACTCACCGGCTCATTCGTCTGCTGTCCACTCACCTACGGTTTCCTCCGGAATGCTCAGCGCTGTCTGCTCTGAAGGCTCGCCCGCCGACTGCGGGCGAGCAGACGATCGAGATCAGCCCCAAGCTCGGCGCTGGTAGCGCCGTCGGAGGCGGCTAGACCGCGTACGACGATGCGCGCCCCGGGCTCGACATCTGCTACTCGCTCACTCATGAGGGCGCGGACACGGCGCTTGACCCGGTTACGATGAGCAGCACGGGAAATCTGCTTCTTCGGCACAACAACGCCGACGAGGGCCGGAGCCGTCTCTCCAGCCCCGCCAGCGCTGTAGTGGATGACCAGCCTGCGACTGCCGCTGCGCGCACCGGACCGAACCGCGGTGAAGAAATCTTCGCTCCGCAGCATCCGGTGCGCCTTCGGAAGCACCTCAGGCGGCAAGACGCGCACGGCCCTTGCGGCGGCGCGAGGCGAGAACCGCACGGCCGGCGCGGGTGGACATGCGCTTGCGGAAACCGTGCACCTTGGCACGACGACGGTTGTTCGGCTGGAAGGTCCGCTTAGTCACGTGTGTACTCCTGGTCGGATGATCGGAACCATGCATCACGGGGATCGCGGCACGGTCGCTCGCACTGGCTGCCCCATGGACCGGGACGTGACTCCATACGAACGTCCGCACCACCATACGGCCCGCTTTTCGGCGCGGTCAAACGGTCCTGCACCACCCTTGGTGAGAGCCCTGACACGCCGTCGTCACCCGCTCACAGAGGCCGCTCCCCACCCTGTTGACTCATCCGGGAGACCACATGTGGACGTCCTTCGACCGAGCCGCCCGATCCGTGAGTCGGAACGCGTCATGACGCGCGCCACCTTCCTCGTCGACGCCGAGGCGCCCCTCTCCTCGCCCGGGGACAGACCTGTGGGGAGCCACAGGTGTGGACAACCCTGTGGAAAAAACCCATGATGTGAACCTCTCGCATTCCCCATCCGTCAGGAGCGCACCGTGCCAGACGACACAACGACCAGGTGGCAATCCGTCCTCGAGGTCCTCGCCGAGTCCGCCGAACTGAGCACGGGCAAGCTCTCCATCATCCGAATGACGCGCGTGATCGACGTCGACGGCACCCTCGTGCTCGTCGCCGGCTCACCCTTCACCAAGAGCAAAGTCGAGGAGGCGCGCACCGCCATCAGTCGGGCTCTGGCGCAGGTCTGGGGCCGGGAGATCCCCTTCGAAGTGACCGTCGACACCTCGTTGGAGGCCGGAGCGCCCATACCGACGATCTCCTCCAGCCGCCCCCCGGCCCAGCCCGCTCCCGATCAGTCCTCATCCTTCGCCAGCACCAGCGGGCCCATTGCACGCTCCGAACCGGTCACGCCCGCCGAGCCTGTCGTACGCGCACGCCCGCACATCGCCGAAGCATCGATGAGCACGACAGCCGACGGTTCCACGAGCATGCAATCCACCACACCGACCTACGTGACCAACCCGGCCGCCGCCTTCGCGCGCCCGGAGAGCCCTCAGACCTTCGACAAGAGCTCACGCCTGAACCCCCGCTACTCCTTCGACAACTACGTCATGGGCGACTCCAACCGATTCGCCTTCGCCGCTGCACTCAAGGTGGCCGAGCAGCCCGGGGACGCCGACCCCGACCGCAGCACCGGCGGCTACAATCCGCTGTTCATCTACGGGGGCTCGGGACTGGGCAAGACCCACCTGCTCCACGCGATCGGCAACCACGCACGCTCCTTGTATCGGGACATGATCATCAAGTACGTCTCCTCCGAGGAGTTCGTCTCCGACTTCATCGCCTCGGTCGCCGAGGGCAAGATGAACGACTTCAAGCGCCGCTACCGCGATGTCGACATTCTCCTGGTCGACGACGTCCAGTTCCTCGGCGGCAAGGAGCAAACCCTCGAAGAGTTCTTCCACACCTTCAACACCCTCTACATGGCCAACAAGCAGGTCGTGCTGACCTCCGACCTGCCGCCCAAGGATCTCAGAGGCTTCGAGAAGCGCCTGCTCTCGCGCTTCGAGTCCGGCCTGACCGTCGACGTCCAACCCCCGACCCTGGAGACCCGCACCGCGATCCTGCGCAACAAGGCTCGCGCCGAAGGCGTGGACCTGCCCATGCCCGTCCTGGAGTACATCGCCGGCCGGGTCACCACCAACATCCGCGAGCTGGAAGGAGCTCTCATCCGCGTCACGGCCTTCGCGTCCCTGACCGACCAGCCCATCGACCAGACCTTGGCGGAGATGGTGCTCAAGGACATCATCTCCAACTCCGGCGGCGGCGAGATCACAGCCGCCATGGTCATGACGCAGACCGCCGACTTCTTCGGCCTGACCATCGAGGACCTGCGCTCCAAGGACAGGGCTCAGACGATGGTGCACGCCCGTCACATCGCCATGTACCTGTGTCGCGAGCTCATCGAGATGTCGACCACCAAGATCGGCAAGGAGTTCGGCGGCAAGGACCACACGACGGTCATGAGCGCGAGCCGGAAGATCAGCACGCAGATGGCCGAACGGCGCGACACCTACAACCAGGTCCAGGAGATCACCGCCCGTATCAAGCAAGCCTCCCAGGCCCCCCGCTGACGCGACGCGTCGCCCTGGGGAGGGACCTGCGAGCTGTGGTGGACAACTCGTCCAGCCATGTGGACGGCAGGACTCGCTCATGTGGACTCCGCCCGAGGCCCGCAGGAGGAAACCACCACCGGCCGGCCGGCTCCACCGAACCACTCTTCTGTCGTTCCACACCTCCGACTCGCACGATGCCGGGCCCCATCGGGCTTATCCCCAGAACCCACACCTCCTAACACCCCTACTACCCTCATCACTCCACGCTCATCCCGCACAGCCCGCGCAGGGCGCCGACGCCCCCGCGCATCCCATCCGGCCGGACATGGACGCGTCCTACACTCATACGTCTAGACTCCACTCGGGTGGTCCGCCCCTGACCGGGGCCACAGCCACGCACTCACATCAAGGAGGCACCCACATGAAGCTCCGGGTCGACCGCGACGTCCTGGCCGAGGCCGTGACCTGGACCGCCCGATCGGTGCCCGCGCGCCCCCCCGTCCCCGTCCTGGCAGGAGTGCGCCTGGAGGCCTCCCCAGCCACGCTCATCCTCGCCTCCTTCGACTACGAAGTCTCGGCGCGCTGCGAAGTCGCCGCAGACGTTGAGGACGAGGGCGTCGTCCTCGTCTCGGGCCGTCTGCTGGCGGATATCGCCAAAGCTCTGCCCCCCAAACCGGTGGACGTGGAGGTCGAGGGCACGAAGGTGGCCGTCTCGTGCGGCGCGGCACACTTCTCCCTGGCAGCCATGGCGGCCGACGACTACCCCGCGCTGCCGGTGATGCCCGGGGCGGCCGGTACCGTCGACGCCCACGATCTGGCCCAGGCCGTCGGTCAAGTCTCGATCGCGGCCTCGCGCGATGACACTCTCCCGCTGCTCACCAGCGTGCAAATGGAGGTTGACGGCGAGTCGCTGACTCTCATGGCCACCGACCGGTATCGCCTGGCGGTGCGGAAGATGACGTGGACGCCGCAGAATGCAGGCCTGTCCACCCATGCGCTGCTCAAAGCGCGCACTCTGTCCGACGTCGCCAAGTCGCTGACCTCGGCCGGAGACGTGACGCTCGCCCTGACCGAGCCCGGTTCGTCGTCCTCCAGCCTCATCGGCTTCGAGGCCGGGGGACGACGCACGACGAGTCTGCTCACGGACGGTGATTATCCGCCGGTGCTGCGTCTATTCCCCGAGACGACGACGATCCACGCCACCGTCAGTCGTGAGGAACTCATGGATGCGGTGCGTCGCGTCAGCCTCGTGGCGGACCGCTCCACCCCGATCCACATGGCATTCACCGACGGCAACCTGGCCCTGAACGCCGGGCAGGGGGACGACGCCCAGGCGTCCGAGCAGCTCATGACTTATGTGGAGGGCGATGACATCACCACCGCCTTCAACCCCGGCTATCTGCTCGACGGCCTCGGCGCGATTACGCAGCCCTACGTCATGTTCGATTTCACTCACCCGTCCAAGCCTGCGGTGCTGACCGGCATGAGTGCCATCGGCGGAGAGGAGGACGCCTCCTTCCGCTACCTCATCATGCCGATCCGCTTCGGCGCCTGAGGGGGCGGATGCGCGTCCGTGTACGTTTCGGACCTGGCACTCAACGACTTCCGCTCCTACGACGAGCTCGTTCTCGCCCTCGACCCCGGGCCCACCGCCCTCATCGGGCCCAACGGGCAGGGGAAGACCAATCTCATCGAAGCGGTCGCCTACCTGTCGACCCTTTCGAGTCACCGGACGGGCGCCGATACGGCGCTGGTGCGGCGCGGTGCTCCGGGCGAGCCCCAGCCCGCCGGCGCCGTCGTGAGGGCTAGGGTCCTCCACGGCGAGCGCCCCAGCGTCCTGGAGATCGAGATCGTCGCGGGCAAGGCCAATCGCGCCCGGCTCAATCGGGGGGGCGTTCGTCCGCGCGAGCTGCTGGGCATGCTGCGGACCGTCGTCTTCGCGCCCGAGGACCTGGCCCTGGTTCGCGAGGAGCCGGGGATACGGCGTCGGTTCCTCGACGACCTCGCCGTGGCGCTACGCCCGTCGCTCGCTGGAGTGCGCGCCGAGCACGACAAGATCCTCGCTCAGCGCTCCAGTCTGCTGAAATCGGCTCGTGTCGCGCGCCGCTCGGGAGGCGTGCCGGCCTCGATGATCTCCACCCTGGAGGTGTGGGACGCTCAGCTCGCGGCGGCGGCGGCCCGGCTCATCGCCGCACGTATCGACGTCGTGATTCGGATGCGTCCGTGGGTGGCGGCTTCTTATGAAAGGGTCAGCGAGGGGCGGTCGGTGGCCCGCCTCGCCTACCGGTCGAGCCTGCTGGATCATGAGGGCGGGTCGCAGTCCGATCTCGCCGACGAAGCGGCGCGGGATGCCGCCGAGGCCGGTCTTGCCGATGCCGCCGCCACGGCTGCGCGCCTGGAGTCGGCTATGACGCAGCTGCGCGAGCGCGAGATTGATCGTGGAACCAACCTGGTGGGAGCGCACCGCGACGATCTCGCGCTCTTCCTGGATGCCCTGCCTGCTCGGGGATTCGCCTCACACGGGGAGCAGTGGTCGTTGGCGCTGGCACTGCGATTGGCCTCCTACGAGATGCTGCGGCATGACGTCGACGCCTACGGGGGCGACGGAGAGCCGGTGCTCATTCTCGACGACGTTTTCGCCTCGTTGGATGCCCGGCGTCGGACGGCACTGGTCGGCGTCGTCTCCGAGGCTCAGCAGACGCTGCTCACGGCGGCGGTGGATGAGGACGTGCCGGACGAACTGGCCGGGGCGCGCTTGCGCGTCTCCGGCTCCCGGGTGAGCCGTGGCTGAGGACGGGGACGCCCTGGCGCTGCGGGTGCTGGCTCGCGAGCGGGGCCATGCGTGGGACGCGGGCGAGATGCGGAAGAAGTTGTCGCAGCAGGCTGTCGACCGGGACGGCGTGGCCGTCTGGGACGCCCGCCGTCCGCACGGGGGGAGGAGCCCGGGGACGCAGAAGGATCCGACCGATCGCGGACCAGGGTTGCCGCCGGGACGCGACCGACCCGGACCGACGCGGTTCGACCCGCGTACCGGTAAGGGGGACCTGCGCCGGTACGCCGAGACGCACGGCTGGGCGGGCCACCTGGCCGTCGCCTCGGTGTCGGTGCGGTGGGAGCGGATCGTCGGACCGCAGATCGCCGGGCATGCGGCCATTGAGAGTTTCGAGCCGGGCCGGTTGACGTTGCGAGCCTCCTCCAGCGCCTGGGCTCAGCAGTTGCGTCTGCTTCTGCCCACGATCGAGCGGCGGGTGGTCGAGGCTCTGGGTTCTAACGGCGGCGCCGTCGAGATCCGGGTTCTGGGGCCGGCCGGTCCGCTGTGGCGACACGGTCGTTTCGGCGGGGCCCGGGGCGGGCGTGGTCCGCGGGACACCTATGGGTGACGACTCTCGACCGGCTCGGGACGGGCACGCACGATCATAGCGAGTGATGCTGCACACGTCCGACAAACGATGTCTGACGAGGGCTTCTCCGGTTATTCACGGTAGGATCATCATTGAAATGCCCATGGCGCGCCCTGGGCTGATTGCAGGTACCCACCTACACGCCGCGGGACCGAGCCCGCCAGTCGGCGTCCAGAAGGGTCGGTGCCGCTCGGCGCATAGAACGAGGAGCAGCTGACACGTGTCTGACCAGGACCAGCCTGTGACTACCAGCGCGTCCGTTGCCGGTCGAGTTGCCGGTCAGGACGTCGGTCGTGAGGTCGGCCGGGGAACCGCCGGCTACGGCGCTTCCGACATCACCGTCCTCAAAGGGCTCGAAGCCGTCCGTAAGCGGCCCGGAATGTATATCGGCTCCACCGGTGAGCGGGGCCTCCACCACCTGGTGTACGAGGTTGTCGACAACGCCGTGGATGAGGCCCTTGCGGGTTTCTGCGACCACATCGAAGTCACCGTTCTGGCCGACGGCGGTCTGAGGGTCGTCGACAACGGCCGGGGCATCCCCGTCGACGAGCACCCGACCGAGCACAAGCCCACCGTCGAGGTCGTCATGACGATCTTGCACGCCGGTGGCAAATTCGGAGGCGGTGGATATGCGGTCTCGGGCGGTCTGCACGGCGTTGGCGTCTCGGTGGTCAATGCCCTGTCGACCCGTGTGAATACCGAGGTCCGCCGGCAGGGTCACGTCTGGCGCATGTCCTTCGCGGACGGCGGCCGTCCCACGACGTCGCTCATCAAGGGCGAGGAGACTACCGAGACCGGCACCACCCAGGTCTTCTACCCCGATCCCGCAGTCTTCGAAACGGTCGACTTCGACTACGAGACGCTGCGTCGGCGCTTCCAGCAGATGGCCTTCCTCAACAAGGGCCTGCGCATCACGCTGACTGATGAGCGCGAGCTTCCCGAGGCCGGCGATGAGATCGCCGGCTCCGATCAGCCGACGACGGACATCGCGCAGGGCGCGTCCGGCCGCAGCGTCAGTTATTACTACGAGCACGGGCTGCGCGATTACGTCGCCTTCCTCAACAAGTCCAAGAAGGTCGAGCTCGTCCATCCCGAGATCATCGATTTCGAAGCCGAGCAGCAACTTGACCCCACCCACGGGATCAGCCTTGAGATCGCCATGCAGTGGACCAGCGCTTATTCAGAGTCGGTCCACACCTATGCCAATACGATCAACACCACCGAGGGCGGCACCCATGAGGAGGGATTTCGCACGGCGTTGACCACTCTGGTCAATAAGTATGCTCGTGAGAAGGGTTTGCTCAAGGACAGGGATGACAATCTCACTGGTGATGACATCCGCGAGGGTCTGACCGCTGTCATCTCCGTCAAGCTCTCCGAGCCGCAGTTCGAGGGTCAGACCAAGACCAAGCTCGGCAATACTGAGGCGCGCACCTTCGTTCAGCAGACCGTTTACGCCCAGCTCGGCGACTGGTTCGACTCTCACCCGGCTGATGCCAAAGCGGTCGTCACCAAGGCCGCGCAGGCGGCTGCTGCGCGACTGGCCGCGCGCAAGGCTCGCGAGGCGACGCGTCGCAAAGGAGTCCTGGAGTCGGCCTCCATGCCGGGCAAGTTGCGCGACTGCTCATCCCGCGATGCCGACCGGTGCGAGATCTTCATCGTTGAGGGCGACTCCGCCGGCGGAAGCGCCGTCGGCGGACGCGATCCAGAGCACCAGGCGATCATGCCGATTCGCGGCAAGATCCTCAATGTCGAGAAGGCGCGGCTGGATCGGGCCCTGTCCTCCGATACGATCCGCAGCCTCATCACGGCCTTCGGCACGGGTATCGGCGAGGACTTCGATCTGACCAAGCTGCGCTATGGCAAGATCGTCATCATGGCCGACGCCGACGTCGATGGGCAGCACATCGCCACCCTCCTGCTGACTCTGCTGTTCCGCTACATGCGGCCGCTGATCGAGCAAGGGCACACCTATATCGCCATGCCGCCGCTGTACCGTCTTAAATGGACCAATGCCGATCACGAGTTCGCCTACTCCGACCTCGAGCGCGACCAGATGCTCAAGGCGGGGGCTGAGGCGGGCCACCGACTTCCCAAGGACGGCGGCATCCAGCGCTACAAGGGTCTGGGGGAGATGAATGATCACGAGTTGTGGGAGACGACCATGGATCCAACCCATCGGATCCTCAAGCAGGTCACTCTTGATGAGGCGGCCGACGCCGACGAGACCTTCTCCATTCTCATGGGAGACGACGTCGAGCAGCGGCGCTCCTTCATTCAGCGCAATGCTGCGGACGTGCGCTTCCTCGATATCTGAGCGGGTCGGACCGCCGGATGAGCGCACCGGTCCGCTTCCACCCGCCGCCGGATGGACGCACCCGCTGCTTCACGACAACCCAGGGAACGAGAAGGAACGACGTTGAGCGACGAGATCACTACCGAGCTCGGACCGACCGGCAACCGCATCCAGCCGGTCGATCTCCAGATGGAGATGCAGCGCTCCTACCTCGACTACGCCATGAGCGTCATCGTGGGACGCGCTCTGCCTGACGTGCGCGACGGCCTCAAGCCCGTCCATCGTCGCGTCCTGTACGCCATGTACGACGGCGGTTATCGTCCCGCCGCCTCGTTCTCCAAGTCCTCCCGCGTGGTCGGCGAGGTCATGGGCAATTACCATCCTCACGGCGACGTCGCGATCTACGACGCTCTGGCTCGTCTGGTGCAGTGGTGGTCCCTGCGCTACCCGCTCGTGTCCGGGCAGGGCAATTTCGGCACTCCCGGCAACCTGGGGCCGGCCGCCCCGCGGTACACGGAGTGCAAGATGGCGCCCCTGGCCATGGAGATGGTTCGTGACATCGACGAGGAGAGCGTCGATTTCCAGGACAATTACGACGGGAAGAACCAGGAACCGATCATCCTGCCGTCCCGCTTCCCGAATCTGTTGGTCAACGGCTCGGAGGGCATTGCGGTGGGCATGGCTACGCGCATCCCCCCGCACAACCTGCGTGAGGTCGCCTCGGGAGTGCAGTGGTTCCTCGAGCATCCGGACGCCTCCCGTGAGGAGCTCCTGGAAGCGCTCATCGAACGCATTCCCGGTCCCGATTTTCCCACCGGCGCCACTGTTCTGGGGCGTCGGGGCATCGAGGACGCCTACCGCACCGGCCGCGGCTCGATCACCCAGCGCGCGGTGGTCAACGTCGAGGAGATCCAAGGGCGGCAGTGCCTGGTGGTCACCGAGTTGCCCTACCAGGTCAACCCCGACAACCTCGCCGACAAGATCGCCCAGCTCGTGCGCGACGGTCAGATCGGCGGCATCGCCGATATCCGGGATGAGACGTCCGGGCGCACCGGTCAGCGCCTGGTCATCGTCCTCAAACGCGACGCCATCGCCAAGATCGTCCTCAACAACCTGTACAAGCGCACCCAGCTTCAGGACAACTTCCCGGCGAACATGCTGGCCCTGGTCGACGGTGTGCCGCGCACACTCAGCTTGGACGGTTTCGTGCGTCACTGGGTGGCCCACCAGATCGATGTCATCGTGCGCCGCTCCCGTTATCGTCTGCGCAAGGCCGAGGAGCGCTTGCACATCCTCGAGGGCCTGCTCAAAGCCATTGACGCGCTGGACGCCGTCATCGCCCTCATCCGTCGCTCCCCCACAACCGATGAGGCGCGCAGCGGACTCATGGGTCTGCTGGGCGTTGATGAGGCCCAGGCGGAGGCGATCCTCTCCCTCCAGCTGCGCCGTCTGGCCGCTCTTGAGCGCCTCAAGATCCAGCAGGAGAGCGAGGATCTGCGGGCCAGGGTTACCGACCTGCGGGAGATCATCGCCTCTCGGCAGCGTCAGCGGAGCATTGTCTCGGACGAACTGGCCGAGATCGTGAGGAAGTACGGCGACGAACGGCGCACCCGCATCGTGCCCTTCGACGGTGAGATGAGCATGGAGGACCTCATCCCCGAGGAGGACGTCGTCGTCACCATCACCCGTTCCGGTTACGCCAAGCGCACGCGCACGGACGCCTACCGCTCCCAGCATCGCGGGGGCAAGGGCGTCAGGGGTGCCGCCTTGCGGGAGGACGACGTCGTCAGCCACTTCTTCATCACGACGACGCACCGCTGGCTGCTCTTCTTCACCAATCTGGGTCGGGTCTACCGCGCCAAGGCCTATGAGCTGCCCGAGGGAGGACGCGACGCCAAGGGGCAGCACGTGGCCAACCTGCTGGCCTTCCAGCCGGGCGAGGAGATCGCTCAGGTCATGGAGCTGGGGACCTACGACCAGGCCGACTACCTCGTCCTGGCCACCCGCCGTGGTCTGGTGAAGAAGACCCGCCTGAGCGAGTACGAGTCCAACCGTTCCGGCGGCGTCATCGCCATCAATCTGCGCCAGGATGAGGAGGGACGCGCCGACGAACTCGTCTCCGCGGGCCTGCTGTCGACCGGTCAGGATCTGCTGCTGGTCTCCCGTGGGGGGCAGTCCCTACGTTTCACCGCCGATAGCGCGACTCTGCGTCCCACCGGCCGGGCGACCTCCGGCGTCACCGGCATGCGTTTCCGACAGGGAGATTCGCTGCTGGCCATGGACGTCGTCGACCCCGGGTGGACCGACGCCGATCTGTTCGTCGTGACCGAGGGGGGGTATGCCAAGCGCACGCTCGTCACTGACTACCCCGTGAAGGGGCGCGGTGGTCTCGGGGTGAAGGTCGCCAATCTCGTCGAAACCCGCGGCGACCTCGTGGGCGCGCTCGTCACTGTTCCCGGTGACGAGATCATGTGCATCATGGCCTCCGGCAAGGTGGTGCGCTCGGCTGTGTCCGAAGTCTCCCGGACCGGGCGGACCACGCAAGGTGTGACTTTCGCCAAGCCTGATGATGGCGACCGGATCATCGCTGTGGCCCGCAGCACCGAACGTGAGTTCGATGACCAGCTCGCAGTCGACGCTGCGGGGTCCGAAGCCGGATTCGCCGAGTCTGACGTGGCGGTTCCTACGAAGACGGCCACCATCACCGCTGCGCCGGAGGAGGCTGAGGCGGTAGGCTCGGGCGACGACGAGAGTGAGGTTCAGGCATGAGTCAGTCGGAGTCCTTCCCGCCCGTGGGGGGAGACAGCGCGTCCCCGAGCGCCGCCGGGAAGTCCGGGAACGGGAAGAAATCCGCCAAGACGATCGCCGGTCCACGGCGCGTGCGCCTGGCGCTGACCCGTGTCGACCCGTGGTCGATCATGAAGGTCTCCTTCATGCTGAGCGTGGCCGTGGGCATCATGATCGTCGTCGCGGCGATCTTCGTGTGGCTCATGCTCGACGCCCTGCACGTGTTCTCCACCATCAAGGAGCTGGCGAGCACGATCATGGAGTCCGAGAACAATGCGTATTCGGCACTCGTGGAGTATCTGGCCTTCAAGCGCGCGGTCTCGATGGCCATCATCATCGGTGTTGTGAACGTGGCGTTGACGACGGCGCTGTCCACAGTGATGGCGTTCCTCTACAACTTGACGGCGACGCTCGTCGGTGGGGTTCATCTCACACTGGCGGACGAGTGATCTGATTTGAAGGCGATCGACGCGGTGGGATACCCTCTTCCGCGTCATCGGGCCTATAGCTCAGTCGGTTAGAGCGCATCCCTGATAAGGATGAGGTCGCTGGTTCGAGTCCAGCTAGGCCCACCGCCCGCGGTAGGACGTGAGGAGGGTTCATGCGGAACCACAAGTTCGTCGTAGCCGCGGTTTTCTCGTTCCTCGGAGCGGTGTCCTATGCGGCATGGTTGAGGATCGAAGCGGCCCGTGCGGAGCGGGCCGCATGGGCCGAGGTCACCGATCCGGTCGACTGACTCACGGGGCTATGGCGCAATTGGTAGCGCACCTGCTTTGCAAGCAGGGGGTTACGGGTTCGAGTCCCGTTAGCTCCACCCTTTGACATTGTCGTACTATTCCGGGTCCTGCAGTCGCTGCGCGTCGGCTGCGGGGCCTTCATTCTCATCGGTGCGGCGGTCGGTCCATTCCTTCATGGCGCCGCGATGACCGGGTCCACCGGCCCCGGATGCTCCGGCGACGATGGCGTTCGGACGCTTCCTGGTGGGCCTCGGCGCCGGTGGAGCAGCGAGGCCGGACGGACGGGTAGCCGGGTGGTCGTCGGCAGCGGTCGAACAAGGAGCGGATGCGTCTCGTCCGCCAGTGGACTGCACGCGGGTCGGAAGCCACAGGTCCGTCGTCAGCGATGCACACCGGTGGACAGAGCAACACACGGGCCGGTGCTCACGGTGGTGGACGAGCGTGCGGCTCCATCGCCGGACTCTCCCCACCTGTGGGCAGGCCTGTGGAGAACGACAGCGCTGTTTTTCCACAGGTGTGCGCACAGCTGTGGATGAATGACAGTCGTGTGCTTCCCCAGTTCCACAGCTATGGACAGACCTGTGGAGAAGTGTTCGACCGGTGCGGGTTCCACGGGCCCCGCTCACACGAGTGCTGCGCGCAGGCAGATCAGACCGACGAGCAGTACCGCTAAGCCCGCGGTTCCCCACACCCCGTAGGCGGTGCGCCGCTCCCGAGGCGCCCACGCGTACAGCGCCGCGATGAGCGCCCCCGTCGCGAGTCCGCCCAGGTGCCCCTGCCAGGAGATGTACTCCCCCATGAAGGAGATGGCCAGGTTGACGGCGAGCAGCCCGAGGATCCCTGATGTGTCCCGACCGAAGCGGTGCTGAATGATGAACAGTGCTGCGAACAGTCCGAAGACCGCTCCCGAAGCACCCACCGTCAGACCCCACCATGAGGACATCGTCACTGGCGAGGCCAGCCAGTAGATCATGGTCGATCCGCCGACGGCGCTCAGCACGTACAGAGCGGCGAAACGCCACCGCCCGAGCACCGGCTCCAGGGCGCTGCCCAGTACCCATAGCGCCCACATATTGAAGGCCAGATGCCAGAGCGAGGCGTGGAGGAAGGCGGTCGTCACGAAGCGCCACGGTTCGCTGATCGCTGCCGCCGGTACGAAGGCGAACCGGTTTTCGAGCGGCTGATGGGTCAGCTGGATCAGGTAGACGGCCACGCAGGCGACCACGAGGATCTTGGTGACCAGCGCGTCGGTGACCGCGCGTCCACCGAGTAGGGATCGTGCTCCTCGACGGGAGGACCTGGCCCTGCGGACGCAGTCGACGCAGTGGACGCCGACGGCGCTCGGCACTTGGCACTGAGGGCATGCGGGCCGCCCGCAGCGCTGGCAGCGCACATAGGTCACCCGGTCCGGATGACGAGGACACACCGGAAGTTCGGCCGGTTGATCGGTGGCGGGCTGGGTCATGGCTTCTCCTGTCGGGCCATAGAGGTGGGAACGGGTTAGCGGGGCGGGAGGCGGTGATCGAGGATCGGGGTAGGGATACGGCGACGCCGCCGGTCCGCGGGCGGGCCGGCGGCGTCGCATTGTGCAATAGCGGTGCGCGCTTTGCGGGCTCGGGTCACTTCGCGACGGTGACCGAGTCGATGATGACGTCCTCGAGGGGGCGGTCGTGCGGATCGGTCGACACTGCGGAGATCGCGTCCACGACCTGGCGGGAGGCGTCGTCGGCGACCTGGCCGAAGATCGTGTGCTTGCCCTGAAGCCATTCAGTGGCCGCCGTCGTAATGAAGAACTGGGAGCCGTTGGTGCCCTTGCCCAGGCGACGGCCGGCGTTGGCCATGGCCAGGATGTAGGGCTGTGTGAACGCCAAAGACGGGTCGATCTCGTCGTCGAAGACGTAGCCGGGACCGCCGGTGCCCGTACCCAGGGGATCGCCCCCCTGAATCATGAAGTTCGGGATGACGCGGTGGAAGATGACACCCGAGTACAGGGGCGCGTTGGACTGCTCGCCCGTTCGCGGGTCGGTCCAGGTCTTCTCACCAGTCGCCAGGCCGACGAAGTTCGAGACGGTTTCAGGGGCCTGCTCCGGGAAGAGCTCGAGGCGGATGTCGCCGAGGTTGGTGTGCAGTGTCGCTTCCATGGCTGCATGGTCGCACGCGCGGCACGGACGAGGACGAGACGCTCGGCTGTGGACTCACCTGTTCACCCCAGGCAAAACGAGTACCCGGATCGTGGGTCGGGTGGGCCATTGGTGCGACGATGAGCTCCAAGCGACCTCATCGTTCCGACCAGGGAGGCCATCATGGCTTGCAAGACCTTCGAGAAGAAGATCGACACCGACCATCTCCGTCAGGAGGTCGCCTCCCTCGCCGAGAGCATCGCGGTTCGGGCCGAACGCGCTGCCGAGTGGGCGGCGCCCCGCATGGGCCGGGCCCGCGCCGAGGTCGTCAAGGCCGCCAAGGAGGCTCACTCCCGTGCCCAGCCCGTTGTGGATGAGGCCCGTACCCGCGTGGTCGAGGACTATGCCCCGGCCGCTCAGAGGGCTGCCGTCGCCGCTCAGGCCGCGGCCGGCGCCGACGGGGGTACGCTTACTGAGCGCGCTCAGCGCATCGCCGCCGCCGCGAAGAACGCGGCACTCGAGATTCCGGAGGTTCCCGTGAAGAAGAAGCACCCCGTCCTCAAGACGCTCGGTTGGCTCACGCTGGCCGGTGCAGCCGCGGGCGCCGTCTACGTCGTATGGCGCCGCAGCCAGCCCGTGGAGGATCCTTGGGCCGAGGAGTACTGGGCCGATTCCGACGAGGGCGAGGCCGTCACCGTGGGAGACGCCGCTCCTGCCGGCGAGGCGGCGGCAAGCAACCAGTAACATCGCATGCCACCGGGTGCGGTCGGCGCCGTTCCCCTCATTGCGGGGCGCACCGACCGCACCTGTGGTCGCAGGTCTTCTTCAACGGGCCCGCATTCGCGGGCGTGGGCGGATAGGCTTGGGAGCATGAACACTGCCGTTCCCGCACCTGTGACGTCTCTGATTCGGGGAACCAACGAGTCCGCTCCCCTCACGATGCCGCAGGTGGGCCTGGGCACCTACAAGGTCGACGTCGATCAGGCCGAACGCGTGGTGGCCGATGCTCTCGCAGTTGGCTATCGGCATATCGACACCGCCCAGATGTACGGCAATGAGGCTGGAGTCGGCGCCGCCATCGCCGCCTCGGGGATCCCGCGTGACCGGCTGTGGGTGACCTCCAAGCTCGACAATCCCAATCACCGGCGCGATGACGCCCTGCGCAGCTTCGACGCCACCATGCGCGACCTGCGTCTGGACGTGCTCGACCTCTTCCTCGTCCACTGGCCGCTGGCCGACTCCCCCGGCATCGACCTGGTCGATACCTGGCGCACCATGATCGAGATCCTGGAGTCGGGGCGGGTACGCGCCATCGGGGTATCCAATTTCCAGGCCGAGCATCTACACGCGATCATCGAGGCCACCGGTGTGACCCCGGCCGTCAACCAGATCGAACTTCACCCCTACCTCGCCCAGGAGCCGCTGCGGATTGTGCATCGCAGCCTCGGCATCGTCACCGAATCCTGGTCGCCCCTGGGACGGGGTCGGCTGCTGAAGGACCCGGTCGTCGTCGACATCGCGGCCGCGCTCGGTCTCGCGCCGGCCCAGGTCGTTATCCGATGGCACCTGCAGCACGGCCTGGTCGTCATTCCCAAGACCACTCACGTTGAACGCATGCATGTCAATGCCGATGTGTTCTCCTTCACCCTGTCGGACGAGCAGATGGCGGCGCTCGACGCCTTGGATCGGAACCTGCGCACCGGATCCCACCCCGACACCGTTCAGCGGCAGATGTAGGACGCCACAAGCGACGGGCCGCGTCCCTCCCGCGATCTCACTTCCAGCGCAGGAGCCCCAGGAAACCGAGCATCATAATGAGAAAACCCACGTAAAGGTTGCCGTTCTGAAGCCAGTCGCCGGCGTGGCTCTTCGTGAAGTACGGCAGCGGGTACTGGCCCTTGAAGAGGTAGGTCACGACGACCCACAGCAGCCCGATGACCATGAGAGTCACCATGCTGGGGGCGTACCAGTTGGGGCTGCCGGTGCGCCTGACTTTCACAGGGACGCGGGAGACACGATTCGCCGCGGCCCGTGATTCCTTTTCCGCGGCGGCCGCCTTGGCGGGGTTGCCCGAACGCTTGGGGTCGGACTTCTTCGACTTGGCCACGCGGGCCTCCTCACTGGCGGGTCGGTTGGGGACCCGGATCCACGACCGGGTTCGCACCTAGCCTAGGGCATACGGGAGTGAGATCCGTCAGGCACGAGTCGCATGCGGGGATGCGGCCCCTAGACTGGCCGACGGCACATGACTCCCAAGCCACAGGAGGACTTGATGGCATCCCATCGTCAGCAGACGAGGTCGCGCCGTCCTCGCTCGGCGCTCGATCGCGTTCTGTCGGGTTTCGGCGAACTCCTCATCACCGTCGGGCTCGTCGTCGCTCTTTTCCTGGTCTGGCAGTTGTGGTGGACCGGGATCGCCGCCGGACAGAAGGCCGAGGCGCACACGGCGGCCTTCCACGAGACCCAGGTGGAGTCCCCCAAGGTCGAGGGCGTCAAGCACACCGACGCACCACCGGCGTTCGACCCCGCCGACTACGGTCAGACGGTCGGCATGCTCGTCGTTCCCAAGTGGTACGGCGTGACCAACAACAACATGCCGATCCTTGAGGGCACGGGTAGCGACGTGCTCGACCAGGCCGCGGCCGGTCACTACCCCGAAACTCAGCAGGTCGGCGAAATCGGCAATTTCGCGCTCGCCGGCCACCGACGCACCAACGGCAATTCCTTCCTGCGGATCGACACCCTCGAGGAGGGCGATGAGATCATCGTCGCCACCAAGGACACCTGGTACGTCTACACGGTCAGTTCGCACGAAATCGTCGAACCGACGCAGGTCGACGTCATCGCTCCGGTGCCGGGCGACCAGAACGCCCAGCCCACGGAGCGCTACCTGACTCTGACGACCTGCCACTCCCTGACCACCGGCGAATGGGGCAACGACCACCGGTGGGTTGTTCACGCCAAGTTCTCCTACTGGATGCCCCGATCCGAGGGACGCCCCGCCTCGGTTCTGAGCGACCCGGAGGTCAACTGATGTACGGATGGATCTGGCGGCATCTGCCCGGCCCGGCCTGGTTCAAGGCCATTGAGGCGCTGGCTCTGACGGCCCTGACGGTACTCTTCCTGTTCGAGGTCGTCTTCCCCTGGGCCAACGAGACATGGAACCTTTCAGGCGAGGCGACCGTCTGAGAGGGGCTCGAGCAGGGCCCGCCCGACCCGTCGAACTCACGGAGATCGGCTCAAGACCCCCGCAGGAAACTGAGAATGCGCACCGCGGCCGACTTTCTTTCGGACGGCCGCGGTGCGCGTGCACGCCGAAGACGCGGCAGGGCTGAAGCGAGCGGAGCCCCCAAGACGGCTCACGGTTGCCATGGCCTGCTCGCTCCGGCCGCCGCCTCGACCCGAAGCTCCGCTTCAGTTCCAGTGCCGCCTCAGTGCCGTCAGTGCCCGTCGTCCTTCTTGTCGCCCTTGTCTCCCTTGTCTCCCTTGTCGCCGCCCGGCGTGAGGGACGGAGCGGGGGTCGGGGTCTTCGACGACGGCGTCGCCACAGGGGCCGTGGGCGGCGCCGCCTTGTAGACGTAGTGCGTCACCTTGAGGGAAACGGACTTGCCTATCTCGATGCTCTGGTTCTCCCCGGGGTCGACGGCCGTGACGATGTACTGGTCGTCCTGGGACTGGTCGGCGGTCTCCGCCTGCTGGGTGTCCGAGTTGGAGTTCAGGCCGGCCGCCTTGATGGCCTCCTGCGCGTCCTCCAGGGACATACCGATGACGCTGGGCACCGTCGTGCGCCCCGAGGAGACGACGACGGATACGGTCGAGCCGCGTGTCACCTGGGTGCCCTTGGCCGGGCTGGAGCGGATGACATCGCCCTCGTCGACGCTGCCGTCGGACGGGTTCTCGACGGTGACGTCGCCCCACGACAGGTTCGCGCCCTCGATCGTCTTACGCGCCTCGGACTGGCTCATCCCCGTGACGTCGGGGACGTAAACCGTGGCCGAGCCCGATGAGAAGCTCACCGTGATGCTGGTACCCAGGAGCGCCGATGTACCGGCTCCCGGATCCGAGGAGACCGCCTGGCCCGCGTCGATCGTATCGGAGGAGACGTCGTCGCCCTTGACGAAAACCAGACCGGCGCTCTCGATGGCGCTCTTGGCATCGGATTGCGACATGCCCGACACATCCGGCACGACCGCAGCGGTCGCCGTCGCCGTCGGCGTTGACGTAGCACCGCCATTGCCGCCGGGGAGCCTGTTCGAGAAGATCATGCCGATGGCGATGCCCAGCAGGATGAGAAGAGCAAGGGCGAGGAGCCACACCCACCAGCGACGGCGGGGCGTGTCCTCAACGGTCTCGTCCGGGGTGGTGGACTGCGGGACGGGCGCCGGCGGTGCCGGTGCCGAAGGGGACGGTGAGGGCGCCGCCGGCGAGTTCATAACCGAGGTGCCCTGCTGCCAGCTGTCAGTGGCCGGGGCGGCCACGGCCAATCCGCGAGAGGCGGCCAGGAGATCGGCGCGCATGTGGGCGGCGTCCTGGTAGCGGTCGTCGCGGGCCTTGGCCAGGGACTTCAGGACGACCCGGTCGAGGGACTCGGGCACGTCCGCGGCCAGGGACGACGGCGGCTTGGGGATCTCGCGCACATGCTGGTAGGCGATCGCGACCGCGGAATCCCCTGTGAAGGGGGGTTGACCGGTGAGCAGCTCGTAGAGCAGGCAGCCGGTGGAGTACAGGTCGGAGCGGGCGTCGACGATCTCTCCGCGCGCCTGCTCCGGGGAGAGGTACTGGGCCGTGCCGACGACGGCGTGCGTCTGGGTGACCGTCGCAGCGGAGTCCTCAATGGCGCGTGCGATGCCGAAGTCCATGACCTTCACGGCGCCGGTGGAGGTCAGCATGATGTTGCCGGGCTTGATGTCGCGGTGCACGATGCCCGCACGGTGGGAGTACTCCAGGGCGTCCAGCACGCCCGTCGTGATCTCGACGGCTTCCGGGATCGGGACGGCCTCCCCGTCGCCGAGGAGCTCGCGCACTGTATGGCCCTCGACGTACTCCATGACGATGTAGGGCACCGAGCGGGCGGAGCCGTTGGGGTCGGTGAGCTCCTCCTCACCGGAGTCGTAGACGGCGACGATGGTTGGGTGGTTCAGGGCCGCGGCGGATTGGGCCTCGCGGCGGAAGCGCGCCTGGAAGGTGACGTCACCGGCGATGTCCGAGCGCAGCAGCTTAATGGCGATGATGCGTGACAGGCGCTTGTCATAACCGAGGTGCACCTCGGCCATGCCGCCACGCCCGATGAGGTCCCGGACCTCGTAGCGGCCTGCGAGGACCTGGGGGAACTGATCGGTCACAGTGCCTCCTGTGGTGGGGTGACGGACATGACGGCCTGCTCGTACGGCATGCCTGACTGCGCTGACGTAAGGGTACCTACAGTGGCGACAATGACGATAAGAGCGAGGACTGCGACGGCGACGATGACGGCCAGCCGAACGTGAGCCGCGGACAGACCGAACAGGCTCCGTCCCGAGGCGTGGCGGGTGGAGCGGGCCCGGATCTCGACCCACCCGGCGGCTGCGGCGCGCGAACAACCGGTGGCCGGGATCGCGCGAGTCGAGGTTCCCGACCCGCCGTCACGGCCGGTGGGAGCCGCGCGCCGTCGTCGTCTTCGCACGGGTCCGGCCGATTCCGGTGAATCGTGCGGGTGCGGGCCGGCGTCGATGCTCTCCGGACTCGCGGAGCGTCCCGTGGACGCCCAGGTCGGGGCCTGCTGCGGGTCCCAGGAGTCCGGAGGCAGGTTGACGACGATCCGGTCCAGGCGTCGCGCCACCTCACGGGCCGAACCGGGCCGGTCCGCCGGCTTCTTGGCGAGCAGATCCATGACGACCTCGCGGACCTCGGCCGGAACCGACTCGGGCAACGGCGGTACGGGCTCGTTGACGTGGGCGAAGGCGATGTCGACCTGGGTCGTGCCCGTGAATGGGCGATGACCGACGAGGGCCTCATAGGCGATGATGCCGAGCGCGTACAGGTCCCCGGCGGCGGTGGCCATGTTTCCCATCGCCTGCTCGGGAGCGAGATACTGGGCCGTGCCCATGACCATGCCGGTGGCCGTCATAGGACGCTGGTTGACCCCGGTGGAGATGCCGAAATCGGTGAGCTTAGCCAGACCCTCCCGGTTGATGAGGATATTGGACGGCTTGACGTCGCGATGGACGACGCCGGAATCGTGCACGACCTGAAGGGCGCGGGCGACCTGGGCGAGAATCGGCAGGATCTCCGCGGGGGCCAGGGTGCCCTTCTCGCTGAGGATGTCCGATAGGGCCCGGCCTTGGACGAGCTCCATGATGATCCAGCCCGAACCATCGCGCTCGCCGGCGTCCAGAACGATCGCCAGATTGGGGTGGCGCAGCCCGCGCGAATTCGTCGCCTCGGCCCGCAGACGCGAGAGGAAGATCTCGTCGCCCGCCAGCTCAGGGCGCAGAATCTTGGCGGCGACCGCTCGCCCACTGCGCAGATCCGTGGCGCGCCAGACTTCTCCCATGCCGCCCAGCGCCATTCGTTCGACCAGTTGGTAGCGTCCCTGGAGCTCCAGCCCGACGACGGGTTTCACTGGTCCACCGCCGCGTCGATGATGCTGGCCGCCATGGGGCCGGCAACCGAGCCGCCGGTACCCGTAGCGGCCGTCTGCTCCCCGCCGTCGAGGACGATCGCCAGGGCGATCGAGGGTTTGGACAGGTCGGTCCCCGCGAAGCCGACGAACCACGTCACCGGGCCGCCATCGTCCGATCCGGTCTCGGCCGTACCGGTCTTGCCGGCCACGGACACGCCCGCGACTTGAGCGCTGGAGCCCGTACCGTCGCTGACGGCCTGCTGCATGAGGGAGGACAGGGCCTGCGCCGTTTGGGAGGAGATGGGTGTGCGAGCCACCTTCGGCGTAGTCGTGTCCACCACGTTGAGATCGGAGTCGAGCGTCTGCGCCACGAGGTAGGGCTTCATCTGGTCGCCGCCGTTGGCGATAGTTCCGGCGACTTGAGCCATCATGAGCGGTGTGGCCCGCACGGAGGCCTGCCCGATGCCGGCCATGGCCGTCTCGGCGTCCGAGTTGGTCTCCGGGAACCTCGAGGGCGTGACCGTCAGCGGGATCGACTGCGAGTCGTCGAATCCCCAGGCCTCCGCTTCCGAGGACAGGTCCTTGTAACCCACGTCCATGGCCAGCTGCGCGAAGGGGGTGTTGCAGGACTCGGCGAACGCGTATGACAGCTTCACTTTCCCGTTGCCGCAGGACTCCCCCGCATAGTTGGACAGCGCGTGGTTCGTGCCCGGCAGAGTGAGGGTGTCGGGGGCGTCCATCTCGGTGTCCGCGTTGGCCTTTCCGTCGCGCAGGGCCGCGGCCACGGTGAGGATCTTGAAAGTGGACCCGGGCGGATAGAGGTCGCCTCCAATGGCGCGGTTGACCATGGGCTGGCCCTCATCCGCGCTCAACGAGTTCCAGGCGGACTGGGCGGTGCCCGAGTCGTGGGAGGCGAGCTGGTTGGGGTCGTAGGAGGGGGAGGAGACCATGGCCAGGATGGCGCCGGTGGACGGGTCGAGTGCGACCACGCTTCCCCGTCGCCCATTCAGGGCGTTCCAGGCGGCCTGCTGCACCTGTGAGTCGATGGTCAGTTCGATAGCGCCGCCCTGCTGGGTCTCCCCGGTGATGAGAGCCTTGACGCGGCTGGAGAACAGGGTGGGGTCCTGGCCGTTGAGCACCGAGTTCTCGGCGCGTTCAAGCCCCGTCAGCGAGGCGAAGGTCGTGGAGAAGTAGCCGGTGAGGGGGGCGTAGAGCTCCCCGCCCGGGTAAGTGCGCTGGTAGGAGTAGGCGTCGTCGGACTTCTCGGAGTCGGCCACGGTGGTGTCCCCGACCATGATCTGGCCGCGATCGGTGCCGAATTCGGAGTAGACGGTCCGGGAATTGCGGGAGTCCGAGATCAACGTGCCCTGAGAGCTGGAGGATTGCCACAGGGCGGGACGGGCCAGACCCTGCACACTCGTCACGGAGGCGGACAGAGCCAGGAACATGACGACGGCGAGGACGGTGACCTGGTGAATCTGCCGGTTCACGCCTGCTCCTCCTCGGGATTGATCACGGTGGTGGCGAATTGGTTGTCGGACGGCGGCGCCGGGGGTTCCGGTGGCGCGGGTGCGGCGTGCCGGCCGGGGGCCGGGGCGGTGCTGGGCGAAGCGCCGGTGGGCCAGGGCGCGGGTGCGGCGTGCTGGTCCGGTACCGGGGTTCCGTCGGGCCGGGAGGCGTAGGCCGCGCCCTGTGCGGATGCGGCGGGCGCGTCGGCGGGGGCGGGTTCCGGGTCGTTCCGGGCATCGAGCACGTGCCTGCGGATGCCGGTCGGTAGCTCGGCGGTGTCGATGATGCGCGGCGCCGTCGTCGCCGGGCGTCGGGCCGCGTCGGACAGTCGCACGAGCAGAGCCAGGATCATCCAGTTCGCCACGAGGGAGGATCCGCCATATGCGAGGAACGGCGTGGTCAGACCCGTCAGGGGGATGAGCCGGGTGACGCCGCCGACGACGACGAAGACCTGCAGCGCGATCGTGAAGGACAGTCCGACGGCGAGCAGCTTTCCGAATCCGTCGCGCAGACTCATCGCCGTGCGCAGTCCGCGCTCGACGAGCAGAAGGTAGAGCATGAGGATGGCCAGCGTCCCCGTCAGTCCCAGCTCCTCGCCGATGGAGGCGATGATGAAGTCGGAGTTGCCGAAGGTCACCAGGTTCGGGTATCCCTCGCCCCAGCCGGACCCGAGCACTCCGCCGGAGGCCATGCCGAACAGGCCCGTCACCAGCTGCCAGGAGCCGCCGGGCGCGTCGTAGACGGTGGGGTCCATGGCGTCGAGCCACGCGGTGATGCGCTGCTGGACGTGGGACAGGTGGGTGGCGGCGAACCAGGCGGCCGGGAGGAAGAGCAGCGCACCGATGATCAACCAGCTCGGCCGGTCTGTGGCGACGTAGAGTGTGACGACGAACAGGCCGAACAGCAGCGCCGAGGAGCCCAGGTCGCGCTGGGCGACGAGCACCAGGATGCTGACGCCCCACACGATCATGAGGGGGACGAGGTGGCGCGCCCGCGGCAGGTTCAGGCCGAGCACGCGTCGCCCGGCCAGGGCCAGGTTGTCGCGATTGGACACCAGGTAGGAGGCGAAGAACACCACCAGGAAGACCTTGGTCAGCTCAGCCGGCTGGAAGGACATGGGGCCCAGGTGGATCCAGATCTGGGCGCCGTTGACGCTCTGCCCGAGGCCTGGGACGAAGGGCAGAATCAGGAAGCCCAGGCCGCCCCACATGGCCCAGCGGTCCCAGCGACGCAGCAGACGGTAGTCGCGCACGACGAGCACGACGCAGAACAGCACGACTCCGATCCCGGTCCACACGGCCTGCTTGGGGGCGTAGTCGTGCGTCTGACCCATGCGCTCGTACGACATGTCCAGGCGCTGGATCATGGCCAGTCCGAGCCCGTTGAGAGCCACCGCCGTGGGCAGGAGCACCGGGTCGGCCCATGGAGCGGTGCGCCGCACCCACAGGTGGACGATGATGGCCACCGCCACGAGGGAACCACCGAGCTGGAGGATCTGCGCCGGAGAGGAGCCGGTGCGGTTCAGTGCGGTCAGGATGAAACCGCCCAGGCCGATGAGAAGGGAGACGACGAGAAGGCCCGCCTCGGCCCAGCGCCCACTGGGGTGCGCGTTGCCGGGCGTGATCGAGGAGGCCGATGCTGGACGCGGGGTACTCATGATGCTGCTCGTCACTGCTCCGGAGCGGCCGACGGCGTCTGCTCCGCGGCGGGAGTGGGCGCCGGTGGCGTGGCGGTCGGGGTTGCGGACGGCGTCGTGACATAGCTGGAGACGGTGCCATTGACGTAATCACGGGCCGACGTCAGCGATGGCCGTGAAACCGTCTCGGACAGACGTTCGCGCATGAGGTCGTCGAGGTCGTCGAGAGGGGGCTCGTCGTAGGTCTCCACCAGGTGGCTGAGGCTGATCGGCCCGATCCGCTGGGGGATTCCCTGGTAGATGGCGATCTTGCCGTCGGTGCTCGTGACGTAGTACTGGGTCTGAGTCCACCGGTAGCCCATGAATGCGGCGCCCAGGGCCAGGATCAGGATGACGGAGGCGATGATGGACTGGCGCCGGTGCCGCCTGCGTCTGGCCTTCTGGGCGCGCACCTCCTCGGCTATGACGTCCTCCTGGCCGGGTGGCGCTGGGATTTCATCGGAACCGTCGAGGCTGGCGACGAGAGCCGCGGCCTTAGCGGCCGGCGTCGAGGCGAGTGCGGCATCCGCCTCGGAGTCGGGCGTCGCCGGGGAATCCCCGGATGCCGCGCGCTCCAGGCGCGCGCGCCGATTGGCCGCCGAGCCGACCATCTGCGGGTCGGTCTGCGGCTGCTGCTCGTCCTCGACGACGTCGACGATGACGGCGGTGACGTTGTCGGGACCGCCGGCCCGCAGCGCCAGGTCGATGAGCTGGTCGGCGGCCTGCCCCGGATCGGCGACCCCGGAGAGGACCTCGGCGATGGTCTCGCCGGTGACCGGCCCGCTCAGGCCGTCCGAGCACAGGAGCCACCGGTCGCCGGGGACCGCCTCGCGGATGGACTCGTCGAGCTGGACATCCCCCTCGGCGTCGCCGAGGACGCGCAGCAGCACGGAACGTTGAGGGTGGCGACGGGCCTGCTCGCGGGTCAGCCTGCCCGTCTCGACCAGGTACTCCACGAAGGTGTGATCAGTGGTCACCTGAGTCAGCTCGCCGTCGCGCAGAAGGTAGGCGCGCGAGTCGCCCACGTGAATCATGGCGAGTTTGTTGCCGCTGCGCATGAGGGCGATGCAGGTGGTGCCCAGACCGGCGAGATCGGGGTTGCCGGCGGACAGCGCGACGAGTTCGGAGTGCGACTGCTGAACGGCGTCGCGCAGCAGGCCGAGGAGCTCGCCGGCCTGGTGGGAGTCGGCATCCAGCGGGACAAGATGCTCCAGGGTGATGGCGGAGGCGATGTCGCCGCCGGCCGGCCCGCCCATGCCGTCGCACAGGACGGCGAGGTGAGGGCCGGCGTAGCCCGAGTCTTGGTTGGAGGACCGCACCAGGCCGATATCACTGCGTGCCGCGTAGCGCAAAGTGGTTGTCATGGGCGCAGCTCCAAAGTGGTCTGGCCGATTCGGACAGGGACGCCGATCGGTAGCTCGACGGCGCCGTGGACCGCGCGGCCGGCCAGGGTGGTGCCATTGGTGGAGTTGAGGTCCTCGAGCCACCAGGTGCCGCCCTTGGGGAAGACGCGTGCGTGCCGTGAGGAGGCGTAGGAGTCGTTGAGAACGAGCGTGCAGTTCTGGTCGCGGCCGATCGTGATCGACGTCGGCGTCAACGGGACCATCGAGCCTGCGAGCGGACCCTCGGTGATGATGAGCCGGGTGGCGCCGCGCCGTCGCCCCTGAGGGGCGGGGGAGGCGGGTTCGTGGTTCAGGCGGCGGCGGGGCGCGGCGGGTGCGGAGGCCTCGGCGGCGGTGTCGTGGCGCAGGGCGCGGACGACGAGGAAGACGAAGAACCACAGCAGGGCCAGGAAGCCGAGCCGTGCGACGGTGAAGGCGAGCTCGCTCACATGCCTGCCTCGGTGCCTTGCGAGCCGTCCCAGAACATGATCCGGGTCCGGCCGATGGTCAGGGTGTTGCCGTCCAGGAGCGTCGCGGCATCCACGCGGTGGCCTTCGACGAACGTGCCGTTGGTCGATCCCAGGTCGGTGGCGATCGCATGCCCCTGTGTGAGGCGGACTTCTAGATGCCGTCTGGAGACGCCGGAGTCGTCGACGATGATGTCGGCCTCGCTGCCGCGCCCTATGACGGTGACCGGGCCCGTCAGCAGATACCGCTGGCCGTTGATGTCCAGAATCGGATGGCCCGGCGTCGCATTGGCGGAGGCGGCCGGTGCGGCGCCGCCGCGCTGTGTGGAGGACTCGATCTCGATGGCGGGGGCCGTCAGGGCGGCGTCGGGGGTGAAGGAGACCTTGACCGGGCCCACGAAGGAGTAGCTCTGCTCGGACGCGTGGGTGGTGGCCACCTCCTCCATCTGCCGGACCATCTCATCCATTCCCCATGCCTCCAGGCGCGTGATGTCGCTGGGCGCCAGATGGATGCGGAAGACGTTGGGGACCACGGAGCGGTCGCGGGCGAAGGAAGCGGCGCGCTTGTCCATCGTCTCGCGCAGCTTCGAGGCGATCTCAATGGGTTCGACGTCGTCCGAGAAACGGGACATGGCGCGACTGGTCACGTTCTCGACACCCTTCTCGAACTTGTCCAGGATACCCATGGACTACCTCCCCGTGTGCTTGGCGCGGCCATGACGGCCGTGATGGACGTCGTGCCGGACGGTGGCGCCAGGCAGACCGCGTCCATGGTAACGGCTGAGGCACGTACGGCGGGGATGGCGTGGCAGCGACTGTGTTGCGGTCCCGGGGAATGGGCCTCTGCGCGCGGCAGGCCGGGCGTGGGGGTGAGCGGACTCACCCGATGATCGGGGGGCCGAAGTGGACGCGGGAACCCTCCTGCGGTTATGGTCATGTCCGCTTCTCGCGCGAGTGGCGGAATTGGTAGACGCGCACGGTTCAGGTCCGTGTGATCTTACGATCATGGGGGTTCGAGTCCCCCCCCGCGCACGGTGAAGCGCAGGCCCGGGGCCCGTCGAATGATCGGCGGCCCGGGCCTTCGTCATTCGTCCGTCATTCGTCGCCGCCAGAAGCCAGAAGGCGGCGCAGGCGCGCGCTGCGCCAGGCGACATGCGCCCCGAGGGCGCCGGCCCAGGCGCCCACGGCATTCTCGACGACGTTGGTCCATGCGGCGCGTCGGTCGAGGGCGGGCAGCGCCCACTGGACGAACTCGGCGCCCGCCCCCAGGGCGCATCCCGCCAGCGCCCACCGCCACCACGCCACCCGCGGCCACCCCAGATGAGCCAGAAGAGTCAGGGGGGAGAGCATGACCAGATTGAGGACGACATCCTTGCCGGCGGCGTCGAGGAACCACGGTCCCGCCGATTCTTTGAACGCGGCGATCTGCGCGCCCGAGCTCCACAGGACGGCGACCAGGACGGCGACGAGGTAGAGTCCGGCGGCGGCGCGGCAGACGACACGCGGACGCGGGGCTCGCAGGCGGGTCATGAATGGAGGGTATCGGTGCCGTGTGACGAACGAACGTGGCACGATGCACAGCGCTATCATGCTCGATGGGCGGACAATCGTTAGGTGAGTTGGAAGCGAGCACTGAACGGGCGTCGGGTCCGCTGCGCGGCGGGTCTCTTCGTCGCGATGCTGTGCGCGTCGGGTCTGAGCCTTCAGGGCATGGGTGCGGATGCCGATGTCCCGAGGACGTCGAGTTCGCCCTCCGTCCTGATGGCCTCTTCGACCTCGGGCGGCATCGTGACCTCCGAGAGTTCGAGCTCGATGGAGAGTCCGGTGACCGAGCGCGGAACCGTCACCGGCATCGAGTTCGACGGCGACGCCGATCTGGGGACGTCGGACTCGACGACCTACGTCTACACGCCCCCCGGCTACAATCCCGAGTCGGCCGAGCGCTACAGCGTCGTCTACCTGCTCCACGGCACTCCCGGGGCGTCGGCGGACTGGCTGTCCGGGACCTCCTTGGCCAATCGCCTCGATAGTCTCATCGACGCCGGCGAGATCCCGCCGATCATCGCCGTCTCCCCTGAGATCTCGACGCCTGAGGTGTCCGACACGCGCTGCCTGGACTCGACCACGGGCGGCCCGCTCATCGACACCTACCTCACCAAGGACGTCATCCCGTGGGTCGATGAGACGTATCCGACCTATGCCGACGCCGACCATCGCATTCTCATGGGCTTCTCGATGGGGGCGTTCTGCGCCACGAATCTCCTCTTCCAGCACCAGGACATGTTCTCCTCCGCGGCGGCCATGGCCGACTACGGCGAGCCCGGCCCCGACGCGGCGGTCCTGCTCGCGGACGAGGATGAGTACGTGCGCCAGTCGCCCGCCATGTACCTGGCCGACCCGGATTTCGAGGTCAGGCAGGGGCTGCGCTTCTACCTCACCGTGGGTGGTCAGTCCTTGGACGAGGACGTGGATGACACGCCGTTCCTCGCCGACCTGGCGTCGGAGCGCGGGGTCGCTGTCGTCTACGAGCCCGACGAGGAGGCTGACCACAGCTGGCAGATGGTGTCCGATCACATGGACCGGGCGCTCGAGGTGCTCCTGGCGGACGAGAATTGACGGCGGGAGTCAGTCGCCGGAATCACACCCGCCGGTCGGATCAGGCTCCGGCACCTTCCTGGGCCTTTCGTACCATGCGAGTGTGAGCGACGAACCCGTACAGACAGCACACGCCGTCAGCAACGCGCGTTCCGCGCTCGGATCGGGTCCGTCGGCGACCGGCCGGGTCGGGCCGCGCCGATCGATGGCTGTGCCTTCCGTTCCCTCCGTTCCATCGATCGCTCGGCCGAGGGCCTCGAGCTGGACCGGGGACGTCCCGCGCACAGGCGTTCGCAGCGGCGTCGCCGGGCCCGTGCGCATGCAGCGCCACGACCCGGATCTGCGCCCTATGCTGGTCACGTGGGAGGCTACGCGCGCCTGCGCCCTGGCCTGCCGTCACTGCCGGGCCGAGGCCGTCCCCTTCCGCGACCCGCGTGAGTTGAGTGCGGCGGAGGCCAGGGGTCTGATGGATGAGGCGGCGTCATTCGGCAAGCCCGGCGTCATCTTCATCATCACCGGGGGCGATTGCTTCGAGAGGCCCGATCTGGCCGAGCTCGCCGCTTACGGGTCGGGCCTGGGACTGCATGTGGCGTTGTCGCCGTCGGGCACCGACAAACTCACCAAGGCCGCCCTGGCCGAGCTCCAGGATGCCGGCGTGAATGTCATCTCGCTGTCTTTGGACGGGGCCACCGCCGCCACTCACGATGCCTTCCGTGGCATCGAGAAGACCTTCGACCGCACTATCGCCGGTTGGCGGGCCGCCCGCGAACTGGGCATGCGTGTGCAGATCAATTCCGTCGTCGCCCGGCACAACGTCCACGAGCTGCCGGATATCGCCGCTCTCGTGCGCGACAACGGCGCGATGACGTGGTCCGGCTTCCTACTCGTGCCCACCGGGCGCGGTGTGGACCTGGGGTCCCTGGACGCCCGCGAGGTGGAGGATGTCCTCAACGCCTTCTACGACATGGGTGAGGCCGTTCCCGTCCGCACCACCGAGGGCCATCACTTCCGCCGAGTCTCCCTGCAGCGTCACGTGCTCGCTGGGCGCGGCGTCACGGGCGAAGCGATGATCGAGACCATGCACCTCGGGACGCTGTACCGCGATCTGCGTGAGCGGATTGTCGAGCTGGGTCTGGACCACGGCGAGCGCCGACGCCGGCCGCCGATCACCGTCAGCTCCGGCAACGGCTTCATGTTCGTCTCCCACGTGGGCGACGTGACGCCCTCAGGGTTCCTGGAGGCCAGTGCCGGGAACGTGCGCGAGTCCTCCCTGACCGAGATCTATCGGACCAGCGAGATCTTCACCGGGGTGCGCGACCCCGAGCTCCTGGAGGGCAAGTGCGGGGTGTGCGAGTACAAGCGCGTGTGCGGGGGGTCGCGGGCGCGCGCCTACAACTCCACCGGAAACCTGTACGCCGAGGAGCCGCTGTGCGCTTACGAGCCGGGGAGCTTCCCCTACGCCGAGGACGCGCGCGAGCTCCTGCGCGCTCCGGTGCGCCCCGGGCGGAGCGCGAGAGGGTGAGGCGCCGGGTGGGTCCGAGGCCGGAACAATGCGATCGCCCCGCGTCGGCTCAGCAGCAGCCGGTGGAGACGTTGCGCTCGTCGACGTCGGCTCTGGCCCGCCACCATTGGCGCTCGCTCAGGGGCTCGTGGTCGGGGTGAGTGCGCCGATGGCGCTCCACGTAGCGGTCGTAGGCGGACTCGCCCGTGAAATCGCGCCACAGATCGCGAACGCGGATCAGGGTCGCGCGCAGGCGTGCGAGCCGTCCGGCGGCGCCGAAGGGCGGACCGGGGCGCTCGCGTCCCGGCACCGCCGCCGGTGTCGCGCCCTGCCGGTCCGGCCGCCGTCCCGCCTGGCCCATTTCCGTCCTCTCAGTCGTTCGCATGGGCGTGCGAGCGGCCTGGGATGAGGTCGGGGTCGCCGACCTGTTCGTACTCCTTGACGAGTTTCTTCTGGAGCCTGGTGGTCAGCATGGTCTCCGGGGCGTAGAAGTTCGATTCCTGGTACGGATCCTCGGAGGTCGTCGTGTCGCCCGTGCGGATCGTGTGGACGATGCGGATGAGGGCGCAGACCATGATGAAGGCGACCATGACCAGGAAGACGACCGACAGCGTCCCCTGGATCATGGTGTTGCGAACGATTGCCCGCTGGACGTCGATGGCCGCCGGGTCGGTGAGCGTGTCCAGCTTGGCCAGAGCGTTGCGATGCTGCTGGAAGTAGCCCACGAGCGGGTCGCTGGAGAAGATCTTCTGCCAGGACGCCACGAAGGTGACCGCCGTGTCGAAGACCAGTGGGATCGCGGGGATCCAGGCCCATTTCGCGTATCCCTTGCGCACGACCATGACGGTGACCACCAGCAGAGCCACCGCTGCGATGAGCTGGTTGGCGATGCCGAAGAGCGGATAGAGCGTCTGGATACCGCCGCGCGGATCGGTTACGCCCATGAGCAGCAGCGACCCCCAGGCGGTGACGACGACGCCGGTGGTCGCCCAGGCGCCGACATGCCACGACGGGTCTCTGAACTTGGGGAAGAGGTTGCCCAGGGCGTCGGAGAGCTGGAAGCGGGCCACGCGGGTGACGGCGTCGACCGCCGAGAGGATGAACAGCGCCTCGAACATGATGGCGAAGTGGTACCAGAAGCCCATCATCGTGCGGCCTCCGCCGATCTGGTGGAGGATATGCGCCATGCCTACGGAGAGCGTCGGTGCGCCGCCGGTGCGGGAGACGACGTTGGGTTCGCCGACGTCGCCGGCGAGCCTCGTCAGGGCTTCGGCGCCGGTGTAGGTCGTCGGATTTCCGGCCTCGTCCCAGGAGTCCCACTCAGGGTTCATCGCGTTTCCGTGGGCGTCGGTCACCCCGAGGTTCTCCACGGCCGTCGCGGCCAGTTCCTCGCAGTGGTGGTCGGGGTCATTGTTGGTGTCGCAGGGCTGGGCGTCGACGACTTCGGGGCCGGCGAGCTTCTCCATGGTGGCGGTCGGGGTGTTCATGGAGAAGTAGATGCCGGGGCTCAGGGAGACGGCGGCCGCCAGTGCCATGATGGCGACGAAGGATTCCATGAGCATGCCCGCGTAGCCGATCATGCGGGTCTGGGATTCCTTCTGAATCATCTTGGGGCTCGTGCCTGAGGAGACCATGGCATGCATGCCCGACAGAGCGCCGCAGGCGATGGTGATGAACAGGAAGGGGAAGAGTTTGCCGGCGAAGACCGGGCCGTCGGTGTTGGAGGCGAATTCGGAGACGGCCGCCATCTCGACGACGGGGCGCACGATGAGGATGCCGGCCGCGAGGACGACGATAGTGCCGACCTTCATGAAGGTGGACAGATAGTCGCGCGGGGTCAGCAGCACCCACACGGGCAGAACGGCGGCGAGGAAGCCGTAGACGATCATGGCCCACACCAGCGTGGTGGGCGACAGGTGGAGGTGCTGGCCGAAAGAGGACTGCGCCACCCAGCGGCCGCCGATGATGACGCCGATGAGGATGGTGAAGCCGACGACGGAGACCTGGGTGATCCTACCGGGCTGGACGAAGCGCAGCCACAGGCCCATGCATACGGCGATCGGGATCGTGCAGCCCACGGAGAACACGCCCCAGGGGGAGGAGGCCAGGGCGTTGACGCACACCATGGCCAGGACGGCCAGCACGATCATGAGCATGACGAAGACGACGATCGTGGCGACGGCGCCGCCGATTCTGCCGATCTCGTCGGTGGCCATCTGGCCGAGGGAGCGGCCACCGCGGCGCATGGAGAAGAACAGGACGAGCATGTCCTGGACGGCTCCGGCCGCGACCACGCCCAGAATGATCCACAGGGTGCCGGGTAGATATCCCATCTGGGCCGCGAGCACCGGGCCCACGAGGGGACCGGCGCCGGCGATGGCGGCGAAGTGGTGCCCGTAGAGGACCACGCGGTGCGTGGGGTCGAAGTCGCGTCCGTTGTTGATGCGCTCGGCCGGTGTTGCGTTGGAGTCGTCGGGCCGCATGATTCGCCGCTGGATGTAGAGCGCGTAGAAGCGGTAGCCGATCACGTAGGTGCACACGGCGGTGACGACGAACCAAACAGTGTTGACGTTCTCACCGCGGACGATGGCGAGCATCCACCATCCGAGCACGCCCAGGACGGTGATGACGGACCATATCGCGATACTCTTCGGGGTCCACCTGCGGTGGGGCCTGATGCCGACGGGGACGCCTGCCTTATTGCGGATGATGAGCCGCTCCTCCTCGGGCGAGTAGGAGGGGAGGGTTGATTGTTCCTGGGTGTCCATGGGGGATCGCTTCTCGTCGTTGAGGAACCGGGGAGGTATGGCTCGTGGTCGTGCCGCCTCTAGGGTAGATCTTCCACGGGCGGGCCGCACCTGCCTGCTCACCTCGGGCTCATCGGGCCCGGGGCCACCGACTCGGGGGTGATGACGGGAAGGACCGACCAGGGGAAGTTGATCCATCTGTCGGTGATGCGCCAGCAGTAGTCCGGCTCGACGACACTGCGTGGCTTGCGGTAGAGGACGGCAGAGCGGACGTCGAGCGCCGCGGTCCGCCCGCCCAGGTTCAGGCCCTGGTGCTGGAGCAGTTCCATGACCATGCGCAGGGTCGTGCCGGAGTCGGCGACGTCGTCGACGACGAGGGCCTTCTCGCCCGGCAGCTCTGAGGCGTCCATGAACGGGGGAAGGACGACCGGCTCGTCAAGGGTTTGACCTACTCCGGTGTAGAATTCGACGTTCACCGCCCCCATGGCCTTGACGCCGATGGCGTAACCGATAGCACCTGCGGGGATGAGACCGCCGCGGGCAATGGCGATGATGAGGTCGGGGAGCCAACCGGAGGCGACGATCTGCGCGCTGAGCGCGCGCTCGGCGGTGCCGAAGAGCTCCCAGGTCATCTCCTCGCGGTCGGATGCAGCGTCGCCAGCGCAGGGGTCTGCGGCCGGGGTGCCCGAGGTGGCGTCAGAAGGGCTCTGGGTACGGTTCATTACTTTATCGTAGAGGGCGGTTGCAGAGCGCCGCTCCGGCGTCCGCGGAGGCGGGCGGACTGGGAACCGGTTCGTGAGGCTCGAACCCTCACCCTCATGCCCGCGTTGGGCGGATGCTTGCGGGGAATTCGTTCGTCACGGCGGCGACGGCGGGCCGTGTGCGCGAGCTGTTCCCGCGGGCGGTGAGCGCGGACATGAAGTCGACGGCGCCACGCAGGTCCGGGCTAGCTCCGCCTCGTAGAGCGTGACGCCCAGCGTGTGCACCGACATCCACCGTCTCTCTGCTGCAGAAGGGTTGGGTCGGTGTCGTGTTTTAGGTGGTCAGGGCCCAGGGGATGGCTTCGTCCAGATACCAGGTCCAGAAGGCGCGGCGAGCCTCGACATCAACCTCCTCAACGGGCTTCCAATTCATACCACCGGCAGCAGCACTCGCACACGAGTAGCTCGGCTCAAGAGAAGCCGGGAGAAGCTCATCATCGTCCTCCGTACCATCCGCAATATCATAGTCAGGATTACGATAGCAAGCAGTCATAGCCGTACCAGAAGCCGCATCAGCAACCATAACGGCAGGTGCTGTAATCCTCGTAATGTCAGCGTGGGCCATAATGTCATCGAAGAACTCCTCGGCCCGCTCCTCGGCCAGCTTGGGGTCTGCCTTGCGGTCGATGAGGGCCTGCGTCAGGGCGAGCATCTCCTCCACGCCCGGGTTCGACGGGAAGGTGCGGTCCCAGTAATGCTGCACATGACGCACGCACGCGACCTTCAAATACGTCCGGTGCCGGTAGGACGCCTCCGGATCATCCGGATCATCCATCGCCACCCAGATCCGCGTCCGTTGTTTGAGCGACAAGATCCCCTCGCTGCTGGCGGCCAACTCGGCCCGACCGCGCTCAACCTCCCTATTCACAGCAACCATATCAATCACAATCCTCACTCTCCTCCTTCACTAATGATTCAGATGCTTGCCTGGGAAAGGCTCTCCGAACGCGATCTGTCGCCCGGAGGGCATGGTGACGGAGCCGTCGGTATAGAAGGCCCAGGTACCATCCGGGTCAGTAACATACCAGGTCCGCCCCCGATACTGGGCGAAATGACGGAACCAGCCGGGGCAATCCTCACACAGCTTCTTGGAGACACCAATAGCCGGCCTCTCAGCAGTCAGCGCTTCCTGCCGCTCCGCATGAGATGCGTAATACCGCCCCGGCTCGCCATGATCCCAATCATCCTTAACTGTCCGAGGATAACCCATGTCGTCCGTCACCCTGAGCACCTCGTCAACATTGGGATCCTGGAAGCCGCCCGGTCGCCGGTCCAGGCCCCACCCGCTGAGCGTATGAACACCATCGGATGACACGGCCCTCTGACGATCTCTCTTAACCCGAGAGCCGAGAATGAAAGTCAGAGCGAAGTCGACCAGATCGAGCGCCAACTGGCCCGGCTCGTCCGACTCATAATCGGCGGAGCAGCACCTGCAGGCCGACCCCTATGATGAGCCGGCGAGCGATGACTCAACCTCTTCCGACAACCCTGTCAGCACCGCCAACACCTTACCCTCACACCCGCGTTGACGCAGGTGGCCGCGGGCACGGGGATCCCCTTCCTCTCGGTGCGCGGGGTCTCGGACCTGTGCGGGCCCGAGGCCGGGCAGGACTTCCACATCGGCGCCGAGGAGGCCGCCGCCCGCAGCACCGCCGTGGTGCTGGCGCTTCTGAACCGAGGGCCGCGCCGTTAGGCTGACGGCATGACTGCCGGACTGGAGCACCTCCTCGTCGAGGGGCTCGGATCGATCAGGCACCTGGAGCTGGAGCTGACGTCGGACGTCACCGTGCTCATCGGCGCCAACGGCTCGGGCAAGTCGAACCTGGTGAGCGCCCTGGAGCTCGTCTCGCGCATCTGGGACGACTCCTTCCAGGAGTACCTGCGCAGGCGCGGTGGGATCAGCAACCTGCTGTTCGAGGATGAGGAGGACCGGGCGGAGCGGATTCGCATCGAGCTCATGTCCGGGTTCGACGAGGATGACAGGCGGAACGGCTACCGGGTGGCGCTCCAGACCGATGACGTGAGCGGTTCGGGACGGGCGGAGTTGCACGAGTGGTTGCTCTTCCAAGCGGGCCGTCATCGCCGGCGCCCCTATGACGAGTACTTGGGCTTCGGCACGCAGAGCCGGGTCCGCCGCATCGCCGAGTCGGAGATCTCCGGAAAGCTCCGGAACTTCGCCGCGTACGTGCGTCCCGTTCTGGAAGGCTGCCGTGTCTTCCACTTCGACGACGTCTCCCATAACGCCCCCGTCAAGGGCTGGTCGACCGTGGGCGACGACCTGAGCTTGCGGTCGGACGCGGAGAACATCGCCGCCTATCTCCACAGGGTCCAGCGCGAGCACCCCGAGCACTACCGGCGGATCGTCTCCGCGGTCCGGCGCGTCACGCCCTTCTTCGACGACTTCGTCCTGCGCGCCGATCCCTCGGAACGGATCCGGCTGCGCTGGAGGCAGCGGGGACTGGACCGCACTTTCCTGGCGCGCGAGGCCAGCGACGGCACCCTGCGGTTCATCTGCCTGGCGACCCTGCTGCTGGGACCCGATCTACCGGGAACCGTAGTCTTGGACGAGCCCGAGCTCGGACTCCATCCCGCGGCCATCGGCGTTCTGGCCGAGATGGCCCGCATCGCGGGACGCAGCGGGCACAGGGTCATCCTGGCCACCCAGTCGGTACCGCTGGTCTCCCACTTCAACCTGCGCGAGATCATCATCCTGGACAGGACCGAGGGCGCCACTCAGGCCTCCCGCCCCGATGAGGAGTTTCTCGGAGCCTTCCTCGAGGACTACTCGACCGGCAGCCTGTGGGAGATGAACCTGCTGGGCGGGCGCCCGACGCACGAGGGGCCGACCTCATGAAGCGGGTCGTCGTCCTCGTCGAGGGGCAGACCGAGGAGGCTCTTGTCGACGAGGTCCTCGCGCCGGCCGCCCTGGCGCGAGGGGTTCACCTCGCACCAGTCATCGTCATCACGTCGGCCACCCCCGCCGGTGCGCGCCGCGGAGGCGGCAGCTGGAGGCACTACGACATGAGGCTCCGCAATCTGTTCAAGGCGAGCCACCTTCATCGAGTCGGACTTCTCATCGACTACTACCAGTATCCCCGCGGCGCTCCGGGATGCGACGTCGGAGGCTCCGGGCCCGCGCGGCAGTCGGAACTGATGGCGAGGCTCCATAAGCAGTATCCCGACTCCCGTTTCCGGCCCCTCGTCGTCCTCCACGAGATCGAGGCGCTCGTCCTGGCCGCCATCGACGCCGGGCGGGGGGAAGGGCTGATCCCGGCCCGGGGGCTGACTCGACTGCGCCGCGAGATCGCTCGCGCCGGAGGTCCCGAGCGGATCGATCACGGGCCCTCCACCGCCCCGTCCAAGCGCCTTCTGCGAGCCGATCCCGGCTACCTCAAGACCGTGACCGGCCCTCTGCTCGTCGCCGAGGCCGGGCTGTCGGCCGTTCTGGCGCGCTGCCCCACCTTCGCCGCCTGGTGGGAGGACCTCCTGTCCTAAGACCACCCCGGGCTCGACGATTCTCAGAGGTCCTCCCGGCTCTCGGAACCTCTCCGTCGGCCCCCGGTTCATGTGCATCTCAACGGTGCCGGAGTGCAGTCGGAGCCGCCCCGCCTCCGACGGCGGATGCGCGCGTCTCCGGGACTCCTCTCCGGGCCGGGGGTGGGGCCACCCCCACCCCGTTGTCCGGCCAGCAGGATCGATATGACCGCGCGACTGCGGAATGGTGGGGGAAGCGGGGCGGACCCAACAGCCGCGCGGGCGGCGAGACAGCGCGACGAGCCACCTCGCATCCCCCGCGACGGTCGACCGAACCAGAAGGAGCACGCCTCATGACAGCACAGCCGATGGCCCGCACGGGATCGGTTCCCCCGCAACGCAGGGATCCCGGTGGCCCCGCGATCTCGGTGAGGGGGCTGACCCGCGTCTACGAGGTCCCCGGCCCCGGGACGCGGGGAGGCGAATGACGGGCGTCAACTTCATCGGCCGGGAGATGCCCCGGGATGCGGGGAGGCGAAGGCCGAGGCCGGAGCGCTCGCACCCCACTCGTTCATCGCATCGAGCACCGGTCGCAGGCCCTTTCCCAGATCGGTGAGCTCGTAGACGACGCGGGGCGGCACCTCGGGGTAGGCCCTTCGAGTGACGATGCCGCGGGACTCGAACATCCGCAGCCGGCTGGTCAGCGTGTGCGCGCTGATCCCCGGCAGGGAGGCGCGCAGCTCCCCGAAGCGCCGGGGTCCGTGCAGGAGCTCGCGCACGATGAGCGTGGCCCACGGTCCATCGAACAGCAGCAGGAACCGGGCGACCCCGCATTCCGGGAGATCCGCGTCACTCACGACGGAGCATTCTATCCCTTTAGTGCAGTTGACGTAACTGGTGCACCGTATGCACTAATGACATCATGGTTGACATCATTCACGGCGCCACGGGCGCTCAAGGCTCTCCCGTCCTGTCCGCTCTCACCGCTGCCGGACGCACTGCCATCGCGGCGGTCCGCCATCCTGAGGCGGTCCCCGGCGGCATCGCCGCTCGGCAGGTCGACCTGGCCTCGGCGGACTCCCTCGCCTCCGCCTACGAGGGCGCCGACGGCGTCTTCGTCCACCTGCCCATGGGCGCGCCCGAGGCGGCGGCCGTCCAGGCCCGGGCCGTCGTCGAGGCGGTCGACCGGACCCGCCCCGGTCGTGTCGTCATCTCCACCAGCGGGCAGATCGTCGACCAGCCGGACTCACCGCTGCAGGCGGCCGCGGGCAGCCCCATCATGACGCTCATCGACGGCGTAACCGGCAGCGGCGTCCCCACGGCCGTCGTCGCCCCGCGCCTCTACCTGGAGAACCTGCTCCTGCCGGTCGTCCTGGCACCCGCGCGTCAGGAGGGCGTCCTGCGGTACCCGCTTCCGGCGTCGTTCCCGGTCTCCTGGAGCTCGCACCTGGACGTGGCCGACGTCGTCGCCCGCCTGCTGATGGATACCTCCGTCAGCGGGACGGTCGCCGTCGGCCACCGGCCCGGTCTGACGGGAGCGGACCTGGCCGCGGCCTTCTCCAACCACCTGGGTCGCGAGGTCCACTTCGAGGCCATCACGCCGGAGGCCTTCGGCGAGCTCATCACACCGCTCTTCGGGCCGGCCGCGGCGCCGGTCGTCGAGCTGTACCGGGCCCTCAACGCGCAGGACGGCTGCACCATCGCCGAGGACGGCAGCGCCCAGGAGCTCCTGGGGCTTCGACCGCGTCCCGTTGAGCAGTGGCTGAAGGACTTGGCGATCTCGTAGCCGGAGTCGCGCACCACGCGCACGGCTCGAGCCACTGCCTCGGAGACCGAGCCGTCGGGTGCGTCAGTGGTGGTCGGGAATACCGAGAAGGCGAGGAGCATGCGGTCAGGCTGGCGCCGTAGCGGCACCCGGGTCTCCGCTCCGACGGCTCTTGCCTTCGAGCGCGCTCGAAGTCCTACGGTCTGCGTCATGACCAACGCGACTGCGCCCGGCGACGGGCCCGACGACGCCCGGCTCCGCGAGGCGCTGCGGCTCGCCTCCGTCCCGCCCAGTGACGACATCGGACCGCCGGGTGGGCCCGGTGCGGCCGGGTGGGACATCGCGACCACCGCCGACCGTCTGGGCACCAGTGCCCACACCCTGCGCTACTACGAGCGGATCGGGCTCGTGCGGGTGGAGCGCGATGCCTCCGGTCGCCGCCGTTACGACGCCGCGGCCCTGCGGCGTCTGGTCTTCCTCACCCGGATGCGGACCTCGGGCATGACGATCCGCGACCTGCGTCGCTACGTCGAGATGGTCGAGGCCGGCCGGGACACGGTGCCCGAGCGCCTGGCCATGCTCACCGAGCACCGCGACGGGCTGCGCGCCCGGATCGACGAGCTCCGGCTCGCACTGGCCGCCACCGACTACAAGATCGCTGCCTACACCCGGGAGCTGAAGGACCAGGCCACGGCGGACGGCACCGACGACGAGGCGACTGAAGCCAGCCATTCATCACTCGATTCCGCCACCTACGACGTCCTCAGTACCCGCGGCTCCAACGGTCGCCCCGGCACGAGCCGTCTCGAGGCTCCCGACAGCACCACTAACCCCCCAACGCACCAGCACTGACAAGGAGAACCCATCATGACCACCGAGACTGCCTATCCCCAGTACGACGTCGACAGCCCCGAGAACTTGGCCCGACGCGAGCGCGGCCTGGAGGTCGCCCGCTCGATCGACGGTGAGGCGGCCCAGGCCGTCATTGACTCGCTGGCCGACATCAGCCCGGCGCTCGGCCACCACATCGCGGCTTTCGGCTTCGGGGACGTTTACGCCCGCCCGGGCCTTGAGCCGCGCAGCCGGCAGCTGGTGACGATCGGTGTGCTCACGGCCCTGGGCGGTTGTGAGCCGCAGCTGAGGATCCATATCGGGGCCGCTCTTAATGTGGGCCTGACCCGTGAGGAGGTCATCGAGGCGATCCTGCACGCCTCGGTTTACGCGGGCTTCCCACGGGCGCTCAACGCCGTCTTCGCTGCCCGTGAGGTCTTCGCCGAGCGCGATGCCGCCGAGTGAACCTCCGCTGCCGCCTCCCTGCCGAGATCGGTGATCGTACGCAGCGGGGTCTTGATACGACATCGTGGGCTATTGCATCAACCTGCTTATTGTTAGGTATGCTTTTCCTTAGTTATTGCAGACGCGCGCGAAGGAAATATCGAGATGAGCCCGGCACGACCCTCCGCCTCGCCGACTTCCCCGTTCCGCTTCTTCCACGTCGCGGTGGCGACGATCCGCGATATCACGCCCTCCATGCGGCGCTTCACCTTCATCGGGGACGAGCTGGTCCATTACGCCGATCCGGGGTGGGACCAGCGGATCAAGTTGGTGCTGCCGGCGCCGGCATCGGGCTACGAGCAGTTGCCCGATGGCGAGGACTGGTACGGCCGCCTGATGAGGCTGCCCGAGGAGCACCGGTGCCCGATTCGCACCTACACGACGCGCTCGGTGCGTTACGACGTCCCGGACTCCGGTGGCACAGCCGGAACCGGGACCGAGGTGGATGTGGACATGGTGGTGCACGATCCGCTGGGGCCGGCCTCGCGCTGGATCCACGGAGCCGAGCTCGGTACCCGGGCGGTGCTGTTGGGACCGAATCGGCAGTGGGACGGTGAGGCCGGGGGCGTGGACTTCGTGCCCCCGCAGATGACTGAACGATACCTGCTGGGCGGGGACGAGACGGCCGCTCCCGCGATCGCCCGCATCCTGGAGGACGTGCCGGCCGACGCCCGGGGAATCGCCGTCGTCGAGATGCCCAGCCGGAACGACGTCGCTTATCTGCCCGCGCATCCGGGGATCGAAGTGCGGGTGTCCGGACGCGACGGGCGCGCGCACGGGGAGGTGCTCGTTGAGGGCATGCGCCGGGCCGCCGAGGAGCTGTGTCCGGTGGGCGTGCCGCAGGAGGTCGAGGAGATCGACGTCGACCGCGAGCTGCTGTGGGACGTACCCCGCCATGCCAAGGGAGGGGACGCGCTCAGGCGCACGAGCCTGTACGCCTGGCTCGCCGGGGAGGCGGCCGCGGTGCGGACGATGCGCCGTCACCTGGTCGGCGAGCGAGGCATCGACCGGCGTTCGGTGGCCTTCATGGGCTATTGGCGCCAGGGTCGAGCCGAGAGCTGAGTCCGCGGGCCGGTCCTGCCGCACCCGGCGGCAGCAGGTGACGTTCAACCGGCGCCGGAGACCGTCCAACCTAATTAGAGTGTTTACTCTAATATTGCTATGGTCACCGCATGGCCGAACCCGACGAACACACCAAGCCCACTGAGACGGCCGGGGCCGCGGGCTCCGCAGAGCCCGGCGAGACTGCGCGGGCGTCCCGCGCGCCTCAGACGTCCTGCGCACCCCGTCCCCGGCCCGCACGCGTACCGAAGCGGGCGGCGCCGCGCCGTGCCGCCATCCTGGAGACGGCCCGCCGGCTGTTCGCCGAGCATGGGATCGACGCGGTGACGACGAACCGCATCGCCGAGGTCGCGGGAATCAGCCCCGGCAACCTCTACTACTGGTTCGCCTCGAAGGAGGAGGTCGTCCGCGCTCTCTTCGAGGACTGGAGCCGGCAGATGCGCATCCCCTCCGACGAGACCGATACCCCCGAAGACGCGCTGCGGATGATCTGGACGCGGGCTGCCCGCACCCGTCAGCCGGACCCCCGCTACGCCTTCTTCCTGCGCGACCTCTTCCCGCTCCTGCACGCCGACCCGCTGCTCGCCGAGGCCTACCGCCACGGCTACACGAGCCGTCGCGACGAGTTCGTCCGCGTGATCGACGGGCTCATCGACGCCGGTCTGCTGCGCCGCCCCGAGCCGCCGACGACAGTGGGCGAACTGGTCGGTCTGCTGTGGCTGGTCTCGGAGACCGCCCAACCTTTCGCTGACGTCGTCGGCGACGCGACGGTCGACCCTCGCCGTTACGGACGCGCGCTCATGCAGCCGCTGCTCACCGACGCCGGACGGCGCGCGCTCGACCTGCCCGTCCCGCACAGCCGACAGGAAGAACTCGCATGACCGGTTCCTCATCCGCCTCAGCCGATTCCGCACCGGACCCCGTGAGCGCTCCCGAGCCTCCCGACGACGGCATCGCCCTTGAGCCTCCCGCTTCCCTCCCGCGGCCCGCACGATCCACTCGATCCGCGCAACGGCGCCCTTCCCGGCGCACGGTGCTCAGAGCCGCGGGTGCCGGCGGGGCGGCCCTGCTCGTGGGCGCCGGCGCCGTCGGCGCGCGCGGGGCGGCGAACGGCGTGTGGAACGCGGGCCAGGGCGCGCCCTACGAGCTGTGGGAGAGCTGGCGTGAGGCCGACGGCCTGGACCGATTGGTCGCCGCCGCGACGCTGGCCGCCAACCCGCACAACATTCAGCCGTGGTCCTTCACCGTCGGCGAGGGGACGATCGACCTGTACGCGGACCCGCAGCGGGCCATGCCGGTCAACGACCCCGACGGGCGCGAGCGGGCCGCCGGCTACGGCTGCGCCATCGAGAACCTCACGCTCGCCGCGAGGTACGACGGGTACCGTGCGCGGGTCGCCCTGTGGCCGGACGGCGGGCCCGGCGTCAGCGGACCCGACAGCGCCGACGGCATCGACGGCACCGCCCGAGCCGACCATGTGGCACGTGTCGTGATCGACACCGCCGCGCCGCCGAGCGAGCGCGAGCGGTCGCTGGTCAAGGCGATCGCGACGCGCCGCTCTAACCGCGGCCCCTACTCCCCCCAGGACCTGGACGAGAACCTGCTCGCCTCCCTCACTGAGGACGTCCCCGTCGACTCCGGGACAGCGACCGCCGAGCTCGTCTGGGTCACCGAGGCGGCGGCGATGTCCGCCCTCGCGTCCCTGTACGTCGACGCCACCCAGGAGATCGCGGACGACGCGGAGATGTCCGCCGAGACCTTCTCCTGGTTCCGGGGCGACCGGGCCGGCATTGAGCGTCATCGCGACGGTCTCACGCTCGACGGCCAGGGGCTGGACGGCCCCACCCTCGCCGCGGCGAAGATCCTGCCCGCGCAGTCCCGGGAGTCCGGGGACTCCTTCTGGGTCAAGCGGACCCGGGAGGTCCACACGGCGACGGCGCGCGCGTGGGGTGTCATCCGGGTGCCCGACGTCGCCGATCCCTGGGCCCGTATCGCGGGCGGCCGCCTGCTTCAGCGCACGCACCTGGCGGCCACCGTCGCCGGGCTGGGGCTTCACCACATGAATCAGGTCTCCGAGCGCATCGCCCGTCGCGCCGCGCTGGGGGACGAGGACCCGCTGTCCTCCCGCTGGGTTGAGGCCACCGGCGTCCCCGCGGGGGAGAGTCTGCTCGCCTTCCGAGTCGGCTACCCCGAGCACGACGCCGTCCGCAGCCCCCGTCGCGCCCTCGACGACGTTCGACGGCCGGTGCGGACGTGAGGGTGAGATACTGCGGTGGTGGGGGGGCAGGTGCTGGGGGTCGCGCTGGCAGCGTTGTCGGAGGGGTCGGGCTCATCGCTCGCCGGCTCATCGTAGGGGTCGGCCCTCGGGTGCTGCTCCGCCGGTCACGAGCCGAATGAACCGGGCCCGGCGGGCCGTCGGGGCTCCCACCTCTTGCTCGAGTGGCGACGACGTGCGTACCGTAGGACTGTGACGGATATCTCTGGTCCGTAGTTCCGCTGTCGAAGGGCCCTGACGAAGACGATGCTGGCGAGTAGTCGATGACGAGTGCGGGAGCGGAGCCGCCTGGTCCGCCCGGCGACTGGAGCGGATACGGTCTGTGGTCGGACGTCACCGGTCCGTCATCGGCTCGGGCGCCGTCAGCCGGTTCAACCTCCGGGTACGGGATCATGCCCGACGTCAGCCCAGGGGGCTCAGCCGGTGGCCCGAGGCCTCCTGCCGGCGGTCCGCTGGCTGTCGCCGGTGGCCCGCCGTCCGGTGCCGCCGGTGGCCCGCCTGAGTTGTGGGAGCGGGTCTCGGCCGCCTACAAGCGGTGGCTCGGCCGTCATGAGGCGTTGGCCCGGGTCCTGTACCGTCTGTCGCGCATAAGTCAGCGGGCTGCACTCATCGCCCTGGTGGTGGCCCTGGTGGTGGTGCCGCGTTTGGGGATCGCGTTGGTTCCCATGGTGTTCATGCTGGGGTGCCTGGCGGTACTCACGGTGGCCGCTCGCACGCGGACGGTGACGTGGCGGTCGGTGACGCTGATGATGTCGGCGAGCGTCCCGTGGGCCCTGGTGGTGGCTCTGGTCACTCAAGCGGTCGGCAGTGCCTGCGGGTTGACGCCGTTGGACGACGGGATGAAGATCGCGCTCGCCGCCTTCGTCGAGGAGCCGGGCAAGCTGATGCCGCTGCTGGTGGTCGCGCTGGTGGCGCCGGGACGGGTGCGCCGGTTCGCCTTGGCGGACTGGGCGCTACTGGGTCTGGCGGCCGGGGCGGGGTACACGATCGCCGAGGACGGAGTGCGCCGTCTGAATGCGCCCGGGCTGCTGCAGTCGATCCTGGGGGAGAACAGGGTCGGGTACTCGCTCAACCCGTGGACCGCCGGCAGCTTCTCGACCTCCGGCTCGGGCCTGACCGACCTGCTGACCGGGAAGCATTCCTCGGCGATCATGACCGTGGGTCACCAGGTCTCGACGATGACGCTGGCTATGGGGATCGGTCTGGGCATCGCCCTGTGGCGCGCGCGCCGTCCGCTGAGGGCGGCCGGTCGTCTTCTGTCCTGGGTGCCCCCTGTCGGGGCCCTGGCGATGGCGGTCGCCGACCACGCCGGGTACAACGCGACCGTCTCCTCCTCTTCCTCGTGGGTCGACTCGGGCGAGGGGATCCCGGCCTGGCTGCGGCTCATGTGGTTGACCGGTGGGCGGGGTCACCTTCAGGTGCGAGTTTCGGTGGGCCTGTTCCTCGTCTGCCTGCTCGTCGACGCCTACCGTCGGCTGGGGGCGGGCCCATCCGGGCGGACCGTGTTCGAGGCGCCCCGGGTGCCGATGCCCGGTCTGGCCGGTGCACCGCCGCCGGTGCGGGTAGTGGTGCAGGCCGTGGTGGCGCTGGTCGCGTTCACGTGGAGTGATGCGGCGGTGGTTCTGGGCGCCTACGCGGACCCCGCGATGGACCGGGCCGCACGGATGGCGAACGGCCGGGCCATGGGAGTGCAGGTGCGCGGTGTGCGAGCCGACGCGATGGCGGCCACGACCCCCGGATCCGAGCCCGGGGCGCGGTGGCGCTTCCGGCTGGTCGCGCTGGTGGTCGGTGTGGCGGGGGCGGCGGCGTGCGGCTGGTACGGGACGCTGGTGGCCCGCGGCATCGGCCACTCGGTGATAGCCGACGGCGACGGCGTGTTCTTCGCGGGCCTGCTCGACGGGCTGGCGGCGTGGTGGGAGTCGCTGGGGCTTGCCGGGCAGATCCTCGTGACTGCGTTGGGTGTGCTGGTGCTGACGGCGAGCGGCCTGTCCCTGGCGCTGGCGCTCGGTGCGGTGGGTGTGGGTACCTGGGCCTTCTCCCACGGGCACGGCCTGGCCTCATTCCTGCGCAGTCCAAGGGCCGCGGCCCGCGGCTATGTCATGACGGTGACGCCGGGCCAGCTGGCCCTCGACCTGCTTGACTTCGCTCTGACTTTCATTCCCGGCTCGGCCCTGGGGCTGGGGGTGCGGACGTCGGCGGAGTCTCTGGCGGCGAGCCGGGCGATGAGGGAGGGCATTGAGGCTCAGGAGCAGGCGGTCAGGCAGGCGGCTGACGCGTTCCACAACGAGCTGGTCCTCGAGTCGCGGGACGCGTACCAACGGGCGGTGCGGGCGAAGGAGTCGTTGCCGAAGATTGAACGGTATAATACCAAAACTGTTTCAGCTGATCGTGTTCAGTCGCTCAGCGGGTGGAGACTGGGCCGGCGACCGGGCGGCTTCCAAGATCCCAATGTTGACGAGGTGCTCAGGGTGACGGACGACATGGGTTATCCTCGTGAACCCAAAGGATGCAGAGATCATGGCGAGCCGGGGCGGTATTATGCATCTCATGCGGAGCGACAGGAGGCGTTGACCGCTGAGACGCCGGCCGTTGGCGTCTCCAAGGAGCTGTGCGAGGACTGCCCCGACTGGTTCCGTCATTTCGCCCAGCATCGGGGGCGGACCTGGTATGTTACTGACCCGGACGGTACCTGGATCTTCGGTGCCGACGGCTCCGTCACCATGCCCTCCGGGCAGCAGATCGCATTCGGGGAGCTTTTCCCGGGCAAGTATCTGAACCATTAGTGAAGGAGGAGAGTGAGGCTCATGATTGATATGGTTGCTGTGAATAGGGAGATTGAGCGCGGTCGAGCCGAGTTGGCTGCCAGCAGTGAGGGGATTCTCGGTATTGCGCAGCGGCAGCGGATCTGGGTGGCGATGAATGACCCGGATGATCCGGAGGCGTCCTACCGGCATCGGACGTACTTGAAGATCGCGTGCGTGCGTCACGTGCAGCACTACTGGGACCGCACCTTCCCATCGAACTCGGGCGTGGAGGAGATGCTCGTCCTGACGCAGGCCCTCATCGACCGCAAAGCAGACCCCAAGCGGGCCGAGAAGCAGGCTTACGAATTCTTCGACCACATTATGGCCCACACCGATGTGACTCCCGACCTTGAGCCGGCTATCGGAGTTGCTGATGCGGCCTCGAAGACTGTTTTCTCGGCGTGCTGCCGTAACCCCGACTATGACACTGCGGAGGACGAGGATGACGATGATGAGCTTCTTCCTGACGCTCTTGAGCCGAGCTACTCGTGCGCGAGTGCTGCTGCCGGCGGTATGAACTGGCAGCCCGCCGAAGAGCTCGACATCGAAGCCCGCCGTGCCTTCTGGACCTGGTATTTGGACGTGGCCATTCCCTGGGCCCTGACCACCTAAGATGCGACGAAGGAAAGGAGGGGGGCGAGGTTCATGATTGATATGGTTGCTGTGAGTAGGGAGGTTGAGCGCGGTCGGGCTGAGTTGGCTGCCAGCAGTGAGGGGATTCTCGGTATTGCGCAGCGGCAGCGGATCTGGATGGCGATGGATGATCCGGATGACCCGGAGGCCTCCTACCGTCACCGGACCTACTTGAAGATCGCGTGCGTGCGTCACGTGCAGCACTACTGGGACCGCACCTTCCCGTCGAACCCGGGCGTGGAGGAGATGCTCGCCCTGACGCAGGCCCTCATCGACCGCAAGGCAGACCCCAAGCGGGCCGAGGAGCGGGCCGAGGACTTCTTCGATGACATTATGGCCCACACCAACGTGACTCCTGATCTTGAGCCGGCTATCGGAGTTGCTGATGCGGCTTCGGGTACGGCTATGACTGCTTGCTATCGTAATCCTGACTATGACATTGCGGATGGTACGGAGGATGATGATGAGCTTCTCCCGGCTTCTCTTGAGCCGAGCTACTCGTGTGCGAGTGCTGCTGCCGGTGGTATGAACTGGCAGCCCGCCGAAGAGCTCGACATCGAAGCCCGCCGCGCCTTCTGGACCTGGTACCTCGACGAAGCCATCCCCTGGGCCCTGACCACCTAAGATGCGACGAAGAGGATGAGTGAGGTTCATGATTGATATGGTTGCTGTGAGTAGGGAGGTTGAGCGTGGTCGGGCCGAGTTGGCCGCCAGCAGCGAGGGGATCTTGTCGCTTAAGCAGCGGACGCGGATCTGGGTGGCGATGGATGATCCGGATGATCCGGAGGCGTCCTACCGGCACCGGACCTACTTGAAGGTCGCGTGCGTGCGTCATGTGCAGCATTACTGGGACCGCACGTTCCCGTCGAACCCGGGCGTGGAGGAGATGCTCGCCCTGACGCAGGCCCTCATCGACCGCAAAGCAGACCCCAAGCGGGCCGAGAAGCGGGCCGTGCAGTTCTTCGACGACATTATGGCCCACACTGACATTACGAGGATTACAGCACCTGCCGTTATGGTTGCTGATGCGGCTTCGGGTACGGCTATGACTGCTTGCTATCGTAATCCTGACTATGATATTGCGGATGGCACGGAGGACGATGATGAGCTTCTCCCGGCTTCTCTTGAGCCGAGCTATTCGTGTGCGAGTGCTGCTGCCGGTGGTATGAACTGGCAGCCCGCCGAAGAGCTCGACATCGAGGCTCGCCGCGCCTTCTGGACTTGGTATCTGGACGAAGCCATTCCCTGGGCCCTGACCACCTAAGATGCGACGAAGGAAAGGAGGGGGGCGAGACTCATGATTGATATGGTTGCTGTGAATAGGGAGGTTGAGCGCGGTCGGGCCGAGTTGGCCGCCAGCAGCGAGGGGATCTTGTCGCTCAAACAGCGGACGCGGATCTGGATTGCGATGGATGATCCGGATGACCCGGAGGCCTCCTACCGGCACCGGACGTATTTGAAGGTCGCGTGCGTGCGTCATGTGCAGCATTACTGGGACCGCACGTTCCCGTCGAACCCGGGCGTGGAGGAGATGCTCGCCCTGACGCAGGCCCTCATCGACCGCAAAGCAGACCCCAAGCGGGCCGAGGAGCGGGCCGAGGACTTCTTCGACGACATTATGGCCCACACCAACGTGACTCCTGATCTTGAGCCGGCTATTAGGGTTGCTGATGCGGCTTCGGGTACGGCTATGACTGCCTGCTATCGTAATCCTGACTATGACATTGCAGATGGCACGGAGGACGATGATGAGCTTCTCCCGGCTTCTCTTGAGCCGAGCTATTCGTGTGCGAGTGCTGCTGCCGGCGGTATGAACTGGCAGCCCGCCGAAGAGCTCGATATCGAAGCTCGCCGCGCCTTTTGGACCTGGTATTTGGACGAAGCCATTCCCTGGGCCCTGACCACCTAAGATGCGACGAAGGAAAGGAGGGGGCGAGACTCATGATTGATATGGTTGCTGTGAATAGGGAGGTTGAGCGCGGTCGGGCCGAGTTGGCCGCCAGCAGCGAGGGGATTCTCGGTATTGCGCAGCGGACGCGGATCTGGGTGGCGATGGATGATCCGGATGATCCGGAGGCGTCCTACCGGCACCGGACCTACTTGAAGATCGCGTGCGTGCGTCATGTGCAGCACTACTGGGACCGCACGTTCCCGTCGAACCCGGGCGTGGAGGAGATGCTCGCCCTGACGCAGGCCCTCATCGACCGCAAAGCGGACCCCGGCCAGGCCGAGAAGCGAGCCGGGCAGTTCTTCGACGACATTATTGTCCGCACCGATGTGACTCCTGATCTTGAGCCGGCTATTAGGGTCGCTGATGCGGCTTCGAAGACTGTTTTCTCGGCGTGTTGTCGTAACCCCGACTATGACACTGCGGAGGATGAGGATGACGATGATGAGCTTCTTCCTGACGCTCTTGAGCCGAGCTATTCGTGTGCGAGTGCTGCTGCCGGTGGTATGAACTGGCAGCCCGCCGAAGAGCTCGACATCGAAGCCCGCCGCGCCTTCTGGACCTGGTACCTCGACGAAGCCATCCCCTGGGCCCTGACCACCTAAAACACGACGAAGAGGATGAGTGAGGGGTCGCCGCGTCAGCGCGTTCCGCCCAGGACCGCCAGGACGACGGCGGCGCTGCGGGCGGCGGCTTCGTCGACGCCGATGTGGAAGTCCTGCCCGGCCCGCGGTCCGCACAGGTCGGAGACGCCGCGGATCGAGACGAACGGGACCCCGGCCCCCGCGGCCACCTGCGCCAACGCCGTCGACTCCATGTCCGTGCTCACCGCCCGCGGGAACAGCTTGCGCACTCGGCCCGCCGTCGCCGCCGTGACGAACGAATTCCCCGCCAGCATCCGGCCAACGCGAATGCGCGCCGAACCCGACGACGGCGTCGCCCCCGCCAGCGCGGCGGGCCCGACCTCCTCCACCCGCGTCAGCAGTGCCGCGTCCGCCTCGAAGACGGCCGGCTGGCCCGGCGTCTGCCCGTAGGCGTAGCCGAAGGCGGTGGCGTCGGCATCGGTGAAGGCCAGGGCCGTCGAGGCGCACACGTCCCCGACCTCGACGTCGAGCCCGAGCCCGCCCGTCGTGCCCGCCGAGACGACGACGTCGGGCGTCACCCGGGTGAGTGCGGTGGCCAGGGCGCTGGCGGCCGCCACCAGTCCGATGCCGCTGCGCACGAGGAGCAGCTCGCGCGGACCGACGCCCTGCACTGTGCTGCCGGCTGGACTGGGCGCAACGAGCGCGATCGCCTCGGCATCACCGTGCAGTGCCACGGGCTCGGCGGCGTCGGAGCGGGGCAGAGCCTTCAAAAACGGCCGGGCCTCCTCGGGCATGGCGACGGCGACGACGGCGGCGACCGGGCGGGGATGGGAAGATGCGGGAGTCGTGCTCATGGCCCTGAGCCTATGCGGGTGCCGCCCGCAGCGGTCGGGTGCACCCCGCCGACCCGCACCATTCCCGCGCCATCAGCTCGCCTCGGCGTCGCCCTCGGTCACGGGAGCGGACAGCGCCATGATGATCGCCCCGATGATGTGCCGCAGGTAGGCCCGTGGGTCGTCGGCGTCGTGGCCCGCGATCGTCATCCCCGTCGCCTCCTCGGCCAGAGAGTCGAGGAAGAACAGGCACACGGCGTCGCCGATGCCCTGCGCGGCTACCACCGGCCGCCTGCCCATCCGCGCCAGCAGGGACTCGACGCAGCCTGCGATGGCCGTGTCCAGGACCCGACGGCCGGCCGCGGGAACCTGCGGCGAATCGGGATGGCGCATCCGATGGAGCATGTGCTCGGTGCAGATGATGTACATGACGCGGGCCTCAGAGCGCAGCGAGTCCAGCATCTCCATGAGCGAGTCGATCGTGGGCTCCCCTTCAATGGCGTCGGCGGCGGCTTCGATCCGTTCAACCATCGCCGCCAGGCGCTCGACGATCGCCTCGTTGAGGACCTCGTCCAGCGAGGAGTAGTTGGAGTAGAAGGCGCCCCGGGTAAAACCGGCTCGCCTGACGACGTCGTCGATGCGGGCGCCCTCCATCCCCTTGGCCATGATCACCTCGGCCGCGGCCTCCCGCAGGCGAGCCCGGGTGTTCTCCCTCTTGCGCAGACCGCGCCCGCTGCGGGACTCGCGAGTGGCGCGGCGCGCGGTAGGCGGCATGGCGGGCTCCAGGTGTCTCGGGTCGACGATCAGGACGGTCAGGGCGGCACGGCGAGTGCTAGAACCGATGGTACCGGGCAGCGGTGGTAAGTGGGCTCACACCATCTGAATTTTTCATACAGAAGTGTATCGAGTACGTTCCTGTACTGAACTTGTTTCCGCCTCGTCGTCGCGACATGTGAAAGGATCCCGGGTGTCCGCACTCCTGTACAGGTTCGGCCGCTGGTGCGCCGAACACGCCGTCCGGGTGCTGGCTGCCTGGCTCCTCATCATCCTCATGCTCGGTGGTGCCGTCGTGCTGACCGGCGGTAAGCTCAACAACACCTTCACCATCTCCGGCACCGAGTCCATGACGGGTCTGGACATCCTCGCCCAGCGCCTCCCCCAAGCGGCCGGCACCTCCGAACAGGTCCTCATCACCGCCGACGACGGTGACATCGAGAACCACCGCGACGCCGTCGACGGCTTCGTCCAGTCCGCCTCCGACCTCGACGGCGTCGCCCTGGTCTCCCAGCCCTTCGGCTCGGACGCCTCCGGCAGCACCCCGGCCACCGCTTCCACCGTCTCGGACGACGGCGCCCACGTTCTAATCCAGATCCAGGCCGACATCTCCGTGGGCAGCATGACCTCCGGGCAGACGGACAAGGCCGCTACTCTGTCCGAGGCTCTCGACGAGCTCGTCGCCGCCACTGAGGCGGGCGACCCCGATCTGTCCATCCAGCTCGGCGGTACCATCGGCGAGAGCGCCGATATCGGGCTGGGCCCCACCGAGCTCATCGGCGTCGGGATCGCGGCCGTCGTCCTGCTGGCCACCTTCGGTTCGGTCGTGGCCGCCGGCGCCCCGCTGGTGGCGGCCTTCATCGGCGTCGGAGTCGGCATGCTCGGCATCCTGCTGGCCGCCAGCGCGACCTCCATCAACTCCACCACCCCGGTGCTGGCCGTCATGATCGGCCTGGCCGTCGGCATCGACTACGCCCTGTTCATCATCTCCCGCGCCCGCGAGTACCTCGCCGACGGCGTGGCCCCCGATGAGGCCGCCGGACGGGCTGTAGCCACCTCCGGGTCCGCTGTCGTCTTCGCGGGCACCACCGTCATCCTCGCCCTGTGCGGCTTGTCCGTGGCCCGCATCCCCTTCCTGACCGTCATGGGCGTGGCCAGCGCCGCCGTGGTGGCGGTCGCCGTCGCGGTCGCCCTGAGCGTCGTGCCCGCCCTCATCGGCGTGGCCGGCACTCGGATGCGTCCGAGTCGTCGACGCGTCGGGACCGGCGGCCGCAGCGCCGACCGTCGCGACATCGGGGCCCGGCGCGGTGGCCGCCGTGCCGGGAGCGGCCGGACCGCCGCCCGCTCCCCCGCCTCCCGGCGCTGGGTGGGCCTGGTGACCCGCCGTCCGTGGGCCACCATCGCCGTCGTCGTCGTGATCCTGGGGACGGCGGCCGTCCCCGCCAGGAGTCTGCACCTGGCCCTGACCGACGACGGCTTCGCCAACAAGGGCACCGAGCAGCGCGAGACCTACGACGCCATCGCCCGGGTCTACGGCCCCGGCTACAACTCGCCCATCATTGTCATCGCCGACATCGTCACCACCACCGATCCCGTCGGCGTCGTCGACGACCTTGCCGACGACCTCAGCTCTCTGCCCGGTGTCGCCTCCATCGCCCTGGCCACCCCCAATGAGGACGGCTCGCTGGGACTCGTCCAGATCCGCCCCGACGCCGGGCAGGCCGACGAGCAGACCATGGACCTGGTGCGCGCCATCCGCTCCCGCGCCACCGATTACGAGGATCGGTACGGCATCACCGATGTCATGGTCACCGGGCAGACCGCCGTCGCCATCGACGTGTCGACCTCCCTGAACGCGGCGCTGCTGCCGTTCGGGATCGTCGTGGTCGGGTTGTCCGTCGTCCTACTCATGATCGTCTTCCGCTCGGTGGCGGTGCCGCTGACGGCTACGCTCGGCTACGTGCTCTCCCTGTCCGCGGGCATGGGCGCCGCCGGAGCGGTATGGGGGTGGGGCTGGATGGCCGACGCCCTCGGCGTGTCCAGGACCGGCGCGGTCATCTCCTTCATGCCCGTCATCGTCATGGGCGTGCTCTTCGGCCTGGCCATGGACTACGAGGTGTTCCTCGTCTCGCGCATGCGTGAGGAGTGGATCCGCGGCCAGGGCCGTCCTGATGACGCCCGACGCGCCGTCGAGTCGGGCTTCACCGGCTCCGCGGTCGTCGTCGGCGCCGCCGCTCTCATCATGACCGGCGTTTTCGCCGCTTTCGTCCCCAGTCACAACGTCTACGTCAAACCCATCGCCGTCGCCCTGACCGCGGGCATCGCCGCGGATGCCTTCATCGTGCGCATGACTCTCATCCCCGCGGTCATGGCCGCCCTGGGGCCCAGGGCCTGGTGGCTGCCCCGGTGGCTGGAGCGCCAGCTTCCGGTCATCGACGTCGAGGGCGAGGGGCTCGAGCGCACCCTCGAGCATGAGAGGTGGACGGCCGCCCACGGTGATGTCGTCCTGCGCGCCCGGGCGGTCACCCTCGCCGACGCCGTCGGCGCAGCCGTACGCGACCTGGACCTGACGGTAGCTCCCGGTGAGGTCGCCCTCGTGCGCGCCGCCACCCCGCTGGCCCGCCGGGCGCTGGCCGCCGCCATCGGCGGGCGCCTCCAGCCGACGAGCGGCGTCCTTGTCGTCGACGGCCACGTGCTGCCCGACGGCACCGCTTTCATCCAGACCGTCACCACCTCCGTGCACGCCTACGACGACGATGTCGCCCCGCACGTGCGCATCGTCGTCGTCGACGATCCCGGCGGCAGGCGCTGGCAGCGCGTGGCCGAGCTCGCTGCCGACGGCGTCGCCGTCGTCGTTACCGGCGGCGCCGACATGCCCTCGGTCGCACCCGTCGACGTCGATCCCGCTTCGATCGTCGACATCGCCTCCGACGGATCGGCGCACACCCGCCGCGCCCCCGAGCGCCGCGCCGTGGCCCCGGCGCAGGCCGACCGATCGCCGTCCGAGGGCGAGAGCCCCGGCGACCCGGGCATCGCCGGCCTCGACGGCCCGTACAGCCCCGACACTCCGGGCGGCCCGGATGCCCCGAACGCCCCGAGCACGGTCCGGCGCGCGCGCCGGACCCGGCCCACCCTGGAAGGAATCGAAGGAACCGAGGTCTCCTCATGACACGACGCTCCATTATTCTGGCCATCCTCGTCATTCTCGTCCCGGCGCTCGCCGGCTTCATGGTCGTCTCCGCCGCGACCGCGCCCAAGGCGAAGGCGGCCTCCATCCCCGCGGCCGTCGTCAATCTCGACTCGCCCGCCACCACCTCCGACGGCACCACCATGCCCGCCGGCCGACTGCTGCTCGGCCGCTTGACCGACCCCGACGCGGCTCTGACCGCCTCCTCCTCCACCGGCGCCACCACCGACACCCTGGACTACTCGGTCGTGACGGCCGACGCCGCCGCTCAGGGTCTGTCCGATGGTACGTACGACGTTGTCATCACCATCCCCGAAGGCTTCAGCCAGGCCGTCGTCGACACCCTCGGCGGCACCCCGAGCGACGCCACCGTCGACGTCCAGACCAACGGCACCGCCTCCCCCGAGGTCGGTGCCGCCAGTCAGGAGATCGTCTCCGCGGCCGCCGCCTCCCTGGGCACGACCGTCTCCGTCGCCTACCTCAACGCGTCGCTGACGTCGCTGAGCGACATGAAGGATCAGCTCGGCCGGGCGGCCGGCGGTGCCGATCGACTGTCCACCGGTGCGGACTCTCTGGAGTCGGGCGCCGACGACCTGAGCACCGGCGCCGACCAGGCCTCCCAGGGCGCCACGACGCTGGCGGACGGGCTGAACCGGCTGGAGTCGGGCGCCGACGAGCTGGCCGACGGGACCTCCTCGGCCTCCTCGGGGGCCGCGGACCTGTCCGACGGTGCGTCGAGTTTGTCGTCGGGGGCTTCGACGTTGGCCGATGGTGCGGATTCGGTGGATTCGGGTGCGTCGAGTTTGTCGTCGGGGGCTTCGACGTTGGCCGATGGTGCGGATTCGGTGGATTCGGGTGCGTCGAGTCTGTCGTCCGGAGCTTCGACGCTGGCCGACGGCGCGGCCACGGTGGACTCCGGTGCGAGCACCCTGGCCACCGGCACTTCGAACCTCTCCACCGGCGTGGACTCCTACGTCACCGGCGTCACCGGGGCCCGCGATGCCCTGACCGTCCCCCAGAACGGCGCCGCCGCCTCCCTGGTCGACGGCGCGGCCCAGCTGGCGGGCGGCGTGGACTCCTACACCTCCGGCGTCGACCAGCTGCACCAGAGGCTGACCGCGACGGATCCGGCCACGGGCACGAACCTGGTGACGGGCGCGTCCTCGCTCGCCGACGGGGCGAACCGGCTGGAGGGCGGCATCGACTCCTACACCTCCGGCGTCGACACCCTGGCCTCTCAGGCGAATCAGGCCGGCACGGGGCTGGAGACCGCCTACCGGCAGTGCGTCTCCGACCACGGCGAGCAGGACGCCACCTGCCAGTACCTGGCGGCGAGCACGGCCGGCATGGGCCGGAGCACCGACGTCTACGACCCCGCCACGGGTGCCAACACCGACGGGTCGCGGGCCACCATGCTCGGTGTTCTCAACACCCTGAGTTCGACAGCCCCAGGTTCCCCGCGCGCCGGGCTCACCTCGGGCGCTTCCGAGGTCGCCACTGGCGCGTCCGGGCTATCGAAGGCGATCGGCACCGACCCCTCGTCCACCGACCCGACGACCGTGGTCGGCGCCCTGGGAGCGCTGTCCGACCAGTCGGAGACCCTGTCCGACGCCGCCTCCGCCGTCAGCACCGGTCTGGGCGGCTCCACCGACCTCTACGACCCGACCGACCCCTCCAGCGCAACCCTGGCCGGAGTCCTCAACACCCTCGTCAGCCAGGGCTCCAACCTGACGGCCGGCGCCTCGAATCTGTCCAGCGGGGCCAGCACCCTGTCGGGCGGGGCCAGTACTCTGTCGTCGAGCGCCTCCACCCTGTCGTCGGGCGCGAGCAGCCTGTCGGGCGGGACCTCGCGGCTGTCCACCGGAGCGAACAGTCTGTCCAACGGCGCCAGCACGCTCGCGGACGGCACGTCGCAGTTGTCGTCGGGCGCGAGCAGTCTGTCCACCGGGGCCACCCGACTGTCCGGCGGCGCCGACACCCTCTCCCAGGGCCTGTCCCGACTCGAGACGGGCGCGTCCTCGCTCGCCGCCGGCACCACCTCGGCGGCCGATGGAGCCACCACTTTGTCCGACGGCGTGAGCAGCCTGTCCTCCGGCGCCACCCAGCTGTCTGACGGGGCGAGCACCCTGTCCACCGGAGCCGACGACCTGTCCACCGGACTGAGCACCGCTGAGGATTCCGTCCCCTCCTACACCGATCAGCAGGCCGCCGACCTGGCCGCCGCGCTGGCTCAGCCGGTCAGCGTCGATACGAGCGCGGCGGGTTCCGCCCGACCGGAGACCTCGGCGGCCCCCGCCGCCATCGCCATCGCTTCGTGGATCGGAGCGCTCGTCGTCGTCTCCGGGCTGGGGCTGATGACCCGGCGCCGGGTCGAGGCCCCGATGAGTCCGGCTCGTCTTGCCGGCGCTTCGCTGAAGCCGGCCGTCGGTCTGGCCCTGGTTCAGGCGCCCGTGCTGATCGGCGTCGTCGTTCTGGCCGGGGCCCGTACGGGGTCCGTCGGACCAGCCGTGCTGCTGACCGCCGTCGGCGCGGTCGCGATGACAGTGCTGCACGCGGCCCTCATGGCGGTCTTCGGGCCGCGCGGAGGGGCGGCGGTCTCCCTCCTGGCCCTCGTCGCTCAGGGCGTGCTGGTTCTGGGCGGAAGTGCGGCGCGGGCGAGCGGTGCGCTTCTGGTGGCACCTGTCGGCGTGCTCCATTCGGCGCTGTCGGGCCTCATGCTGGGTACGGTCGGCGAGGGCGTGAGTGCCGCCACGGCGGTCCTCCTGGCGTGGGCCGCGGCCTCGGCCCTGGCCATGACCCTGGCGGTACGACGTCGACGGAGCACATCGGTCGAAGCGCTGCGGCGCGAGCTCGCCGAGCCGCAGGGCGCCTGAGCAGGCGCGCATCGCTCCCGCCCCGGCGCCCCGTCGTCGAGATCGACATTTCGGCACGAGATCGACGTCGCCGCCGTCAATCTCGGCTCGGCATGTCGATCTCGACGACGGACCACTCATCGCGCGCCGCGAGGAAGTCCCGCACGGCCGCCTGTGCGGCTTCCAAAGAGTGGTTGGCGCCCCAGCCGCACTGCACCTCGTTGGCGGCGGGCACCTCGGTGGCCGTCAGGATGTCGCGGAAGGTCGCCTCCAGCAACGGCAGGAACTCGGCCGGCTCCAGACCCAGGGTCAGGGCGTAGAAGCCGGTCTGGCAGCCCATCGGACCCCAGTCGATGAGCCGGTCGGTGTGATTCCTCATGAGCTCGGCGGTCAGGTGCTCGATGGAGTGAACCGCCGTCATCTCCAGGTGCTCGCGATTGGGCTGGCAGAAGCGCACGTCGTACTTGACCAGCTCGTCGCCGCCCGGCAGGCGTTTGCGGTCGGCGATGCGCACGAAGGGCGCGACGACCCGCGTGTGGTCGAGGTTGAAGGATTCCACGTTCATCCGGTGCGTGCTCCGCTCGCTCATGTCGTCAGCATAGACCTGTGGGCCGACCCACATTCACAAGTAAACCGGACGACCGGTATAGTTGTCGTCGAATGCGCCCCGGGAGGTCCTCGTCGGCTTCGGTCGCCGCACCAGGGAAGGCCCGCCGGGCCTTTGGGGAATGAGGTCCTGCGCGAGGATCATCGCACGAATCGGGAGGGATGATGCGTCACGCCAGGGTCGTGCTCGTGGTCGTGGATGTCTGCTTGATGGCCTACTGGGCGGCGACCGCGATGCATCTCATTCCGCTCGACAAAGCTTTCAAGGACTACGAGGACGCCACCATCCAGGCCTGGAACTGGTCCTTCCTCCCCCTGGACTCTCTAGCCGCGACGCTCGGTTGCTGGGGGACGCACCTCGTCGGCAGGGGGCGGCCGTTCGGGAGGGAGATCCTGATAGTCGGGCTGACCCTCACTTTCTGCGCGGGACTCATGGCCGTGTCCTTCTGGGCGCTCTACGGGGACATTAACCTCGGGTGGTGGGCGCCGAATATCATGCTGATGATCGTTCCGTGCGTTGTGTGCGGGACACTCCTCCGCGAGGATCCTCACCGGTAGTCGACCGGACATGGATCCGGTCTGCTCCGGTCTGCTCCGACGCCGCTCGACCCGACCGGCCCCGCCGGACCAGTCGGTCCGTTCAGCCCTTCCGGTAGGGCCTGACCATCTCCTTGAGGAGCTCGATGGTCTTGGCACGGGAGTTCTGGCTGGGGGCGGCGAGTTGCAACGTGTCGGCCAACCAGAGCCCGTCCACGGCGTAGCGCACAGTGGAGACGACGTGAGGCGGAATTCCGTCGGAGTGCAGGCGCTCGTTCCAGCCGTCGTACTTCCGGCGCAGGAGCCCCAGCGCCTCCGAGTTGACGATGACGGCGGCGAGCATCGCTATCACCCCTCGGGACGCCGGGCCGTCGGACCTGCTCGCCGACTGGATGTAGGCCTCGACGGCCGAGCCCGGAGAGCCGTCCGCCGCCTCGAGGAGACGATCGAACTCCTGGGTGTACCTCTCGATCAGCCCCTCGACGAGTTCCTGCTTCGACGCGAAGTGGTAGAAGAGGCCGCCCTTACTGATACGCGCCTCCTCGGCCACGGACGCGATCGTCAGGCGATCCCCTCCATCGCGGACCAGGACTCTCTGCGCCGCGTCGAGGATCCTGTCACGAGTGAGGGTCTGCTGAGATTCCGGCACCGAATCGCCCTCCTCGTGCTTCCCCTTGCGACGTGCTTTCCAATCTCAGCCTACAGGTACTGCGGGGCCGGGCAAGGGCCTGCGCGACGAACGCGGAGCGTTCGACGGGATGGACGACATTGTGATACCGGACGTCCGGTATAGTCATCTGCATGCACATCTGGTTCTTGCTGACCGCCATCGGCGCCGAGGTGCTGGCGACGAGCTCACTGCGCGCTGCGACGGCCGCCGCGGCGGCGTGGATCTGGTGGGTGATCGCCGTCTGCGGGTACGGGGCGTCGTTCGCCCTCTTCTTCGCCGCGTTGCGTCACGGTGCGCCGCTGGCGGAGTCATACGCCGTGTGGGCGGGTCTGGGGGTGGCCGCCACGGCGGTCGTCGGCTGGTTGGTGTTCTCGGAGAGAATGTCGTTCGCCGTGATCACCGGCATAGGTCTGGTCGTCTCGGGCGTTCTTCTCATCGAGCTGTGCGGGCGCGGAGGCCATTCCTGATCCGATGTGATCCGATGGCGTCGCGGCTCCCGCCGGTTGCGACGGCCGCGGGCACGCGCGACCACAGGACGTAGGACCGGACGGAGGGGCAGGATGAGGGCATGAGTCATCCTCTCGCCCGCATCACCGCCGGGCCCGTCGACGCCCCCACCCTGGTGCTCCTCCACGGGATCACGGCGTCGGCGCTCTCCCAGACAGACGCCATCGACCACTGGACCGCCCTGGGCTACCGGGTGGTCGCCGTCGACGCCCGCGGCCACGGTCTGTCACCGCGCTGGGCGCCGCAGGAGCTGGAGCGCGCCGGTGAGGTCCTCGTCGACGACGCCGTCGCGGTCCTGGAGGATCTCCTCGTCCAGGACCGCGGTCGGCGCGCCCTGGGGCTGCCCGCAACCGACCCGCCCGTCGTCATCGGCCACTCCATGGGTGCGGCCACCGCCATGGTGGTCGCGGCGCGCCGCCCCGAGCTGCTCACCGGCGTCGTACTGGCGGACCCGGCCCGTTACGGCTCCCGCAGCCCGGCCGAGCTGCTGGCCCGCGGGGCCGCGCGCGAACGGGCCCGCGCCGCTGAGCTCGCCGATCCGCCCGCAGCGGTGAGGCGGGCGCTGGCCGACGCCGAGATTCCCGACTCCGAGGCGGTCGTAGGGGTGTGGGCCGGCCAGCGCATGGACCCCGCGCTGCTGCGCACCGGCGTCGTCGCCCCGGAGGCCGAGTGGGCGGAGACGATGGCGGCACTGGCCGTCCCCGCGCTCCTGGTCACCGGCGACCGGCCCGGCGCGGCGCGCGTGGGGCCCGAGGGACTGGAGGTCGTGAAGCGAATCGCGAACCCGCACGTGACGACGGCGCTCGTGCCGGGGGCCGCCCACGACGTGCGGCGCAGTCGACCCGACGGGTTCTACGCCGTCGTCGATCCCTGGCTGGCCGACCACCTGCGGTGAACGACCAATCCCGAGCGTGAGTCGGACGGGAGCGGTCGGGTGGGCGGCGGCCCCGTAACGGGACTCGAGCCGGACGCGTAAGATCGACCCGGCTCGGCAAAGGCGCCGAGCTTCCTTGAGAGCCCGCGGGGCTGGTCGCCGGATCACCGGCGCCCATCAGATCCTCGCCCGCCTTCTCCATCGGCCGGTTCGCCTCTCTGATCGTTCCCACACCTCGCGCACAGGACGGCTCGCCCCGTCCGCCGACGGAACGCGCCGTGCAGGGGGCGGGCGCGGCGGGGCGACCGCCTCCCCGTGGGAGGATGCGTCCATGAGTGACACCTGTGCACCCGCCCGAGGATACGAGTCCGCAACCACTGGTCGACTTCAGGGCGAGTCCATCGCGATCACCATCGCCACCCTCGTCATCAGTGGCGTCGGTGTCTACTGCGCGCGCGACCTGATCGGGCCCGCCTTCTTCGCCCTCACACTGGTCATCACCGTCCGCCCCCTGGTGAGCCTGGCCAGCCGTCACCACGTGCCCCGACCGGTGTCCGCCATCGGCGCGATCCTCCTCATCTACGCCTTCGTGCTGGCGATGTTCGCGGCTCTGGGCGTGGCCGTCATCCAGCTCATCGACACCCTGCCCGATTACACGGCCAAGTTCCAGACGATCTGGCATAACTCGCAGACCCTCCTGGAGCGCTTCGGCGTGGACTGGTCCTCACTGTTCGACCAGATCTCGAAGGCGGTGGACACGAGCCGCATCGTCATGGTGGCTCAGGGGCTCCTCTCCCAGATCAGCAGCCTCGGCTCCATCCTCAGCGTCATGGCGCTGACGGTCATCTTCCTCATGTTCGACATGTCCCGCATTGAGGCGCGCGCCCGGGCGCTGACGATCCTCAAGCCCGGCATCGCCGCCGCGCTCGCGGACTTCGCCGGAGCGGTGCGCTCCTACTGGCTGGTCTCGACGATCTTCGGCCTGATCGTGGCGGTGCTCGACGCCGTCGCTCTGGGCCTGCTCGGGGTGCCCATGGCGGTGACATGGGGCGTGCTGTCGTTCATCACGAACTACATCCCCAATATCGGCTTCTTCATCGGCGTCATTCCGCCGGCTCTGCTGGCCCTGGTGGACTCGGGGCCGTGGACGGCCCTGTGGGTGATCGTCATCTACTCCGTTCTCAACTTCGTCATCCAGTCCCTCATTCAGCCTAAGTTCACCGGTGACGCCGTGGGTCTGAACACGACGACGACCTTCCTGTCCCTGCTCCTGTGGAGCCAGGTCATCGGTGCGCTCGGGGCGATCTTGGCGGTGCCGCTGACGCTGTTCGTCAAATGCATGCTCATCGACTCCGACGACCGCTCGCGCTGGGTGAGCATCTTCCTGTCGGCCGGTGACAATCCGGTGCTGCGGCCCGACGAGCTCGACCCTGATGTCGTCGAGGAGCTCGATCTGGATGGCGCCGACGTGCGGGAGTCGGTCGTCCGGCGCGTGAACGACGAGTGAATATCACGACATATGTAATGACAAAGTGACAGGAAGGCCCTATGCTGGTCCTCGTCGCGGATGTCCGGTCGCGCGACTGTCGACGAAGACGCCCGGAGGGTGCGAGGAGAGTGCGAATGAAGACGATTCCCCACTGGATCAACGGCCAGTACTACGAGGGCAGCCCCACCGGGCGCTTCGAGGTGGAGAACCCGGGCACGGGCGATATCGAGGCGGAGCTTCTCCAGGCCTCGGACGCCGATCTCGATCACGCGGTCGACGTCGCCCGTCGCGCCCAGAAGGAGTGGGCCCGGGTGCCGCTGGCCAAGCGCACGGCCATCATGTTCCGCATGCGTCAGCTCGTCCTGGACCATCAGGACGAGATGGCTCGCATGATCGTGGCCGAGCACGGCAAGAACTACTCCGACGCCGTCGGCGAGATCCAGCGCGGTCGCGAGACCCTCGACTTCGCCACCGCCATCAATGCGGCTCTCAAGGGCGAGTACTCCTTCGACGTGTCCACCGGCGTGGACATCCACACGCTCCGCCAGCCCGTGGGCGTGGTCGCCGGCATCTGCCCCTTCAACTTCCCGGCGATGGTGCCGATGTGGATGCACCCGCTGGCCATCGCCACCGGCAACGCCTTCATCCTCAAGCCGGCCTCCGCCACCCCGTCGGCCGCCCTGCTGACCGCCGAGCTCTACAAGAAGGCGGGTCTGCCCGACGGCGTCTTCAACGTCGTCTCCGGCAACCGCACCATGGTCTCCAAAGTGCTCGAGCACCCCGGTATTGACGCCATCTCCTTCGTGGGTTCCACCCCCGTGGCTCACATCGTCCAGAACACGGGCATCACCCACGGCAAGCGCGTTCAGGCGCTGGGCGGGGCGAACAACCACGCCATCGTCATGCCCGACTCCGATCTGGACTTCGCCGCCCAGCACATCTCCGCCGCCGCTTTCGGCGCCGCCGGCGAGCGCTGCATGGCCCTGCCAGTCGTTGTCGCCGTCGGCGGCTGCGGTCCGGATCTGGCCCGCCGCGTCAAGGCCCACGCCGAGAGGATCAAGGTCGGCTACGGCATGGACGAGGGCGTCGAGATGGGGCCGGTCATCGACGCCAAGTCCAAGAAGTTCATCGTCGGTCTCATCGACGACGCCGAGGCCAAGGGCGCCGAGATCGTCCTCGATGGTCGCCCGCTGGTCATCCCCGGCCATGAGAAGGGCCACTTCCTCGGCCCGACCATCGTCGACAACGTCCCGCTGGAGTCCTCGCTCTACACCGAGGAGGTCTTCGGCCCGGTCCTGGCGATCGTCCACGCCGACACCTACGAGGAGGCCATCAGGCAGGTCAACTCCTCGCCGTTCGGCAACGGCGCTGCCGTCTTCACTAACGACGGCGGTGTGGCCCGCCGCTTCGAACTCGACGTCGAGGCCGGCATGGTGGGCATCAACGTGCCGATCCCCACCCCGGTGGCCTACTACTCCTTCGGCGGGTGGAAGGAGTCGCTCCTGGGTGACACCCACATCCATGGCCCCGAGGGCGTCCGGTTCTACACCCGGGCCAAGGCGGTCACCAGCCGCTGGCCCACGGAGAAGACCTACGCCGCCACTATGTCCTTCCAGCGCGAGGAGTGAGCGATTCGCGCCGTCATCGCCTTCGTCACGCCGCCCCGATCGGGCGGCGTGACGAAGGCGAGGCGGGTCGGGCGGTCCGCCTCGGGCCGCTCGGCTTCGGCCGGGCGACCGAGCCGGGCAGTCTGTCGGTCGGTCCGCCCCCGGGGCTCAGTCGCCCAGCATGCCGATCCGCTGCAGGTAGGCGGTCGTGCCTCCCATGGCCCGGTCCCACGCCTGCCCCGAGAAACCGTGACCCGCGCCGTCGATGGTGACGAGCTCGGCATCGGGGAAGGTGCGCACGGCCCGCTCGGAGTAACTGATGGGCGCGGTGGGGTCGGCGGTGCCGTGGACGATGAGGACCGGTGAGGGATAGCGGCCCATATCGGCGTACACGTCGTAGTCCCACATGTCCTCGGCGTAGATGCGGCCCAGGCTGTATCCCCCGAGGGTGACGGACTGGGGAACCTCGTCCAGGGAGGTGAAGACGTGGTGGAGGTCCTCGGTGATGGAGAAGGCCGGGTACCACAGCGCCAGTCCCGCTATCTCCTCCGGGTGGCGGGCGGCGGTGATGGTGCTGACCGTTCCGCCCTGGCTGACGCCCTGCAGAACGATTCGCCGAGGGTCAACGGCCTCCCAGCCGTCGGCGGCGGAGCGGGCGGCGGCCACGACGGCCTCGAGGTCGGCGACTTCGGTCATGACGGACATGCGCGTGGTGTCTCCGGCTTCAGGGCCGCCATTGCGGAAGGCGAAGCAGTAGGAGGCCAGTCCCAGTCCGGCGAGGGTCTGGGCCACCGAGTCGAGATCGTGGATGGAACCGACGAGCCCGTGGGAGCAGATGATCAGTGGGACAGGGTCGGCGATGGCGGGCACGTAGAGGCGGCCCGCCATGGCTTCCCCCTGGCTGATGACGGCCAGGTCGCGTCCCTCGTAGTCGTAGGACGGCAGGTCCGCCGGATCGACGACGTCGGGTGCGTTCGAGGCCGGAGGCGTCGGGCTCGCCACGCCGGTTGCGGAGTCGGCGGCGGTGGGCGCGCGGCCGGAGGATCCGTGCCCGCAGGCGGCGGCGCTCAAAATCGCGCCTGCTCCAGCTGTTCCCAGGACTGCGATGACGGCCCTGCGGCTGATCGTGGATGCGGACACACTCGTTCCTCTCCCGGCCCCGAACCGGAGCCGTGCTCCGCGCACACTACAGCCTCGGCGGATAAGTGAGCATATTCGTCGGGGGGCGACGCGGCGGCTGCTCGTCGGATCTCAGGGGGGCGGCGGATCCGGGCGGGTCAGTCCTGTCGAGCGAGATCGGCGGCGCCGATGAGGCCGGCCTCCTGCCCGGCGCTGGAGATGATTACGGGGATGGCGGGGCGGTGGATGCGGGCGGTCAGGTGCTGGGTGAAGCTCTTGCGCACGGGCGTCAGAAGGATGTCACCGGCCTCAGTCAGGCCGCCGGCGAGCACGATGACCTCGGGATCGAGAACGGCGCACAGGTCGGCCAGGCCGATGCCCAGGGCGTCGCCCAGGCGGGCGTAGCACTCCAGGGCGGCGGGATCGTCCTCGCGGGCGGCGGCGGTGACGGCCTTGCCGGAGATCCTGTTGGCATCCCCGCCGGAGAGTTCGATGATGCGGGCGGCGTAGTCGGGGCGGAATGTGGCCAGCTCCCAGCCGTTGACACCCAAGGCGGTGCCCGAGCCGTAGCGCTCCAGGCACCCTCGCAGGCCGCAACCGCAGGGGCGCCCGTCGGGGACGATGGTGATGTGGCCGACTTCGGCGGCGAAGCCGGCGGCGCCGCGCACGAGGCGGCCGTCGATGATGACGGCACCGCCCACGCCGGTGCCCAGGGTGATGACGAGGACGTTGGCCTTGCCCGCCGCGGCGCCGAACCGGGCCTCGGCCCAGCCGGCGGCGTTGGCGTCGTTCTCGACGACGACACGCTTGCCGGTGCGCTCGGCGACTTCGTCGGCGATGCGCGCCCCGGTCCAGTCGAGGTTGGTGCCGTGGACCATGGTGTTGCGATCCGAGGAGGTGAAGCCGGCGGCGCCGACGCCGATGGTGGGGGCGTCGTAGTGGACGGCGAGTTCGTTGACCACGTCGGCGATGGTGGTGAAGATGGCGTTGCGGGCGGTGGCCGGTGACCGCCTGTGCAGTGTGGCGAGAACCGCGCCGTCCTCATCGACCACCCCCGCTGCGATCTTCGTGCCGCCGACGTCTACGCCAATACTCAGTGCCATCGTTGCTCCTCGGGGTGGTGCCGGCGCCCGCCGGCGGGGTGTGAGACCGTTGAAGTATCTCAGGTTCCGGTGAAGTATCTCAGGTTCCGGCGCATCCGCTGCCAGCCCATCCGCTCTTGACGGCGGCGACCCGCAGGCCCGCGACACCGGGACCGCACGGCCGAGACCGCGCTCACACGGCCTTCGAACTCGCACCTGCCTTGACCTGAATGGGATCGAGCGCGTCTGAACTGTTGTTGTTGAAACCGGCCGGTGGAAACAATCCCCTCACTCGACGGGAGAATTACGATAGCGGATCGCTAAGCTTCCTCGGTCCTGTTGGTGACCGGCATCAAGAACAGAACTTCAGGAGGCATTGGTCGCCTGCTCGGCGATCGTAGCCCGTACGTAGTCGACCGGACGATACCCTGCGATGACAGCGTCATTGATAATGAGGAAAGGCGTCCCCTGGATGCCGAGAGAATGAGCATGATTCGTCGCCTCGGAAACCGCAGAAGCAGTGGCGGGGTCATTCATGTCCGCACGGAAGCGGTCGAGGTCGGGGACGCCCGCCTGCTGGGCGAAGTCCACAAGCGAGTCCTCGGTGTAATCAGGATGGGCCTGAGGATCGGCAGCGGCGTAGACGACGTCGTGGAACTCCCAGAACTTTCCCTGATTTCCAGCGGCGATCCCCGCCTGAGCGGCCAACGGAGACGTCTCAGTGATCTGCGCCAGATCACGCCACTCAATGCGCAACGTACCATCAGCCACCAGATCTTCCAGCTGGGGCTCGACCTCCTGGGCGAAGACCGTGCAGTACGGGCAGGCGAAATCGGAATACAACACCATGACCACCGGCGCATCCACCGACCCCTGGGCGCGAGGATCGTCCGGGTCACGAGTGATCTCATTGTGCGCGATCTCCAAAGACTGAGAATCCGTCAACGTCGGCGCAGACGTCCTCTCCGGCGTCGGCTCCGCCGTCGGAGAAGTGCCGGGCTCCGCTGCTGACGGCGGCGGCGCGGCCGACGATGTCGGAGGAGACGACGACGCCTCCATCGCCGACGGGCCCGACTTGCCGCGGGTCAGCAGAAGGGCGACGATAACGGCCACGAGAAGCGCCACGACAATAAGCAGGACGACGACGGTGCGGTTCCCCGACCGCTGCGGAGGAAACCCGGACGCGGCCGGCGGAGTGGGAGTCGGAGGGGTCGACATAGAAGCCAGTCTGTCAGACGTCGAACGCGACGTCGCCCGGCCACCGGGAGTGTCGACGTGCGATCCGAGCACAATCCGGAACACCTTGGGCCGCCGTGACCGCAACATCGGTCCGTCGGCCGGCATCCTCGTGAGCATTCCGTCTCGGGGTTGCGGCCGTGAGCGTGCTGGATCAGCGGACGGACCGCGGGTAGAAGGGGACGCTGGTCTGACCCCTGTGGTTCAGCGGTTTAGGTTGGTGTCGCGTTTTGTGGTGGGGCGGGTTCTGCGGTGGGGTGGGCGGGCGCGGCCGGGCTGTCGGCCGGTGGTGGGAGTGGGTCCTTGGCCCGGTGTGCTGGTGCCGCCGGCGGCCAGCAGGTTCTGTCCCCGGGACGAGGCCGCCGCACGCCCCGCCCCCGGGCCGGCAGGGCCGGTTGTCGCCGGCCGGCCGGCGGGGCCGGCAGCTGCGGGCCCTTCTCGTGCGGGTGGTGGGGGCACGGGCCCTT
>NZ_GL985606.1:441026-460893 GCF_000220835.1 Actinomyces sp. oral taxon 448 str. F0400
ATCGCCCCCGCCGTCGCCGCCGGAGCCGCCGGGGCTCTCGCCGCCGTCGTCGGTGGCGATCTGAGCGGCGATCTGAGCGGCCGCCGCCGAGAAGTCCTGCCCCAACTGGTGGTCCTGGGCTTGGGCCAGGAACACCAGATGAGCGATAGCGTCCTCCACACCCAGCAAGCGGGCCTCCATACGCCCGGTGAAGCAATAGGCCGGCGTGAACCCGTACACCTGTCCCTCACCCACCGGACCCAGACGCTCGATCGCCTCATCCACCACCAACCGCCCCGACACCTCATCCTCGAACGAGTCCTTAAGCGGTGAAGTGAAGGTAAGACAGCCCATGCGCTCGCGCATCACAAAATTATCCATATCTGCTGCGTCACCGGCGCTGGGCCACAGGGTGCCCAGTATCGGGTCGACGTCCAGGGCGGGGCCGGAGATCTCCCCCCACAACTGCATGTCGCCCATGGCGGTGCGGTTCAGGCACCACCACTTCTGGTCGGGGAAGGGCAGGGCCGTCCCCTCCACCCACGCGTCGACCACCGGGGCCCACACCAGCGGATCAGTGATCCAGAACCGACCGTCAGCGAACCCGTCGAACCCGAACCGCCGCCACACGTACAGCACCGACTCGGGCAGCACACCCGAGAACCGCTCCACATGCTCCTCACCCACCCCATGCCCCGCACCCATCGGCGACCAACCCTCATACTCCAGCAGACTCTCCTGGATGTCGGACTCCACCCACTCCAGATCCCACGGCAGATCAACCATGACCCCACCCTAACAACCACCACCACACACCGTCGCCGGTTTCATTGCCGCCGTCGGGCATCAAGCCGTTCAATCTGGTGAGCTGAAACACGGACTTGAGGCCGGGCCGCGAGCCCGCCCCGGCCCCGGATCTGCGCAGCACGTCTTGGCGCCACGCGTTTCCCGGAGGCCGGGCACGGGCTCACGGGTCCGTTGCCTACCGGTCCTGACGGTCGCGGGAGGTCTGCCTGTCGTCATCCGCAATGCGATTGAACATGTCGGTCAGACCCGTGCCGGTCAGCGAGCGCATGATGGCGTCGAGCTGCTCCACGTTGCCGGCCACGGCCTTGGGCAGAGCGGAAGCGCCGTCGGTGGAGATGATCGACATGTCCTTGACGCTGCCCATCGGCTCTGCCAGTGCGCGGGCGATGTCGGGGGCCTTGTCCAGCACCATCTGCTGGGTGGCGGCCTCCCCGTACTTGGCCAGCGCGTCCGCCTTGTCGCTCATGGCCTTCGCCTCGGCCTCACCGGCCGCTTGGACGGCTTCCGCCTCCGCACGGCCGCGGGCCGCGATCGCCTCGGCCTCCGCTTCGGCACGAGCCGCGGTCGCACGGGCCTCCGCTTCGGCGCGGGCCACTGTCGCCTCGGCGTCGGCCTTGGCGTCCAGCCTCGTGCGCTCGGCCTCCGCCTCCGCCCTGCGGATGGACTCGACCTTAGTGGCCTCGGCCTCCTGCTCGCGCTGGTAGCGGGCGGCGTCGGCGGGCTTGCGCACCGTCGAGTCGAGCTCGCGCTCGGTCAGTGCGGCCTTGGCCTGGGCGGCCTCCTGCTCGATGACGGCGATCTCGCGCTCCTTGGCGGCTTGCGCCAGAGGACCGGATGAGGCGGCCTCCGCCTGGGCCTTGTCCGTTTCCGCCTTGAGCTGCGCCTGACGCAAGTACAGGTCGCGCTCGCGCTCGGCGATCTGCTGACGCGAGGTGACCTCGGCGTCCTTGGCCTCCCGCTCCGCATTGGCGCGGGCGACGCGGGCGTCCTTCTCCACGCGCTGCTGCTCGGGCACGCCCAGGGACTCGATGTAACCGCTCTCGTCGGCGATCTCGGAGATCTGGAGGACGTCGATCTCCAGACCCATGTTGGCCATGACGGACTTGGCATCGTCGAAGACGTTCTGCTGGAGCGCGTCGCGGTCGGAGATGAGGTCGGTGATGGTCATGTGGCCGACGATCGAGCGCAGCGAACCGATGAGCGCGTTGCGGGCGGAGTCGGCGATCGCCTGATCCGTGTTCGGCTTGCCGAGGAAGCGCTTGGCGGCGGCGCGCACCTGCTCGTCGGAGTCGCCGACCTTGACGGCCGCCACGGCGGAGACGTTGACATTGATCTTGTTCTCGTCCTCGGCGGTGACCCGGAATCCTATCGTGTTCTGCGTGAAGGGCAGGTACTGGATCGATTGGATGATCGGCAGAACGAAGTCCCGGCCACCGGGCCGGATGATTTTGATTTCGCCGTTGCGGGTCGATCCGGCGACCAGGCCTGTCATGTTGGAGGGGACGACGACCACCCTCGAGAGCATGTAGAGTCCCACCAGGATCGCTAGGACGACGAGCGCAATGATTGCGTAGAGCATTCGGTCTCCTTCGTATGTGTGTCGTTGCGGTCGGGCGGCGTGAGCGGTCCCGTACCGGGGCGCACCGGTCGCATGCCCACGCGCTCGCTCAGGTGTCGGAGGCCAGGGAGGTGACGACGAGGACGTCGTCGGCCGCCTCCAGGACGACGGCGGTCGAACCGGTGCGCAGGGAGCCGTCCGAGCGGGCCTCCAATGTCAGCTGATGGCCGCGAGAAGTCGCCATGACCTCACCACGGCCGTTCCTCCACCACAGGACCCGCACATCCGTGCCCACTAGCTCGCCCGGCGTCAGCGGGATGGCGTTGCGGGGCATGGCCCGCCGCATCCGCACCCACAGGGCCCGGGTTCCCGCGCCCGCGGCCAGCGCGGCGACCAGGGGCACGCCGATGAGCACCGCCGTCGCCACGTGCTCCCCGGTCAGGGCCTGCACCCCCGCTCCGACAGCGCCGAAGACGCCCAGCGCCGCGGCGATGACTGGCAGCGAGCCGTCGAAGAAGATGTCGTCGAGCCCGTCCGTGAGCCCGTCGAGGATCAAGGACAGCGCGAGGATCCCGCAGCCGACGACGGCGCACCAGATGAAAGGAGTCATGCCCGGCTCTCTGCTCGAAAGGGAAGGGTGGGAAGGTCCCGGGCGATGATTCTCGCACGTCCCGGCCCCGAGCGGTACGGATACCGTATAGGGACAACGACCCGTTGCCCCGCGGGCCGAAGTCCTATCCGCCTGCCCGATCTTCCCGCCCGACCGGTCAGGCCCGGTCAGGCCGCCCGGACCAGTACCGAGCCGCCCCGGGTGCCGACCCACAATCCGACTGCCGCGGCGGCTAGCGTGCCCGCTGTCAGGACCAGCGCGTGCATCAGCGTCGCATCGCCCCGGCCGTCCAGGAGCAGGCGGGCCCCCTCCACGCTGGCCGTCGAGAAGGTCGAATAACCACCCAGGAAACCGGTGCCCGCCACCGTGGAGATCCACGGGTGGACCCATGAGGGGGCCGCCGTCGCCGCTCCGGAGAGCAGACCCAGCAGGAAGCAGGCGCTGAGGTTGACGGTGATCGTGCCCAGCGGGATGACGTCGATGCGCCGGCGGCGGGCGCGATCGCCTCGCCGCCGGGCCGCGGCCGCGCTCACGCGCGCGTCCACGGTGAAGCGCGCCACCGCGCCCAGGCCGCCGGCGACGGCCAGAGCCACCCATGTCGCCGGCGTCATGACTGGTCCCCCTCGTTCTTCTCGCGCCTGAGCCGTCGGCCCGCGCTCTCGCCCAGGATCAGCCCCGCGGCAGCCACGCTCACTCCGACGGCGAGCGAGCCGAACAGGTAGGTGAACGCCAGCGGCCGGTGGTCGGTGCCCAACAGACCGGCAGTCTCCAGGATGTAGGTCGAATGCGTCGTCAGCCCGCCCATGAGGCCGGTGCCGACGGCCAGTCGCACGGTTCTGCGGCGGCCCTTGTCGGGGCCAATGGTTGCGAGCAGTCCGGTCAGCAGGCCCAGGGCGAGAGCGCCGAGCACGTTGACGGTCAGGGTCGCCTCGGGCAGATGCGCTGGATCGTGCGGCCACGCCTCGGCCAGACCGGCGCGCGCCAGCGTGCCGACGGCGCCCCCCAGCCCGACGGCGACCAGCGCCCGTCCATTCTCACTCATGTCGCTTACTGACGCTTCGCCACTTGAAAACCGTTGACGTCGAGGATGAGCTCGTAGGAGACGTGCCGGGACTGCGTTGCCCACGCGGCGGCGTCGGTGGGCGGCCTGCCGCCCCAGGCCGGGGAATGAGAGTCGACGATGACGTAGTCGTTGGCCCGGTCGGATGTGCCCACCCAGGACACGGTCGCCTTCGGCACCAGGTAGGCCAGGAGCGTCAGGTCGGTCTCGACGCTCGCGCCTTCGGGGATGGAGTCGAGCACCTGCTGCGCGGCGCCCGCCCGGCGGGTGGTGCCGTAATCCGTCTGGGTCATGGTCCACAGGGGCAGGTCGGAGGCGGTGAGGACGCCCGTGACCAGCGGGACGACGACGCCGACGGCGACCACCCGGCGGGCCCATACGGGGGCGGCCAGCCAACCCGCGCTCGACTCGTCGACGGACTCGGCCGGTTCGCCGAGTAGTGCGCCCGAGGACCTGCGGGTTCGGCGCTGACGCAGCCGGGAGACGACGTCGAGCAGCGCTCCCAGCGCGATGGGGATGAGCACGGCGTTGTAGTGCCAGAACCGCCACTGCCAGTACGCCTCCTTGTCCGCCAGGAAGCGCCAGCCCAGGGTCGGCAATGTGAGCGCCATCCATGGCGAGGCCATGCCGATCAGGCCGGCCGTGCACGCCAGCATGAACAGCGTGGCGACCTTGACGTCCGGGGAGAACAGCCGTTCGAGCAGGGTCCCGCCGGTCTGCGCGGAGGCGACGCCGTCGCCGGAGTTGCCGCCCAGCCCGTACTGCCAGGACCCCGTGGGGCTGAGCAGCGGCAGGATGATGAACACGGTCAGGACGAAGGCGAGCGCGCCGAAGAGGGCCAGGTACCCGCCCACCTGCACCGCTGTGGGCCGGCCCGCCCCGACGGGCGCGACGGCTCCGCCCCCCGAGGGCCCCGCCTCGGGACGGTCGACGCGCAGGGCGCGCCACCACGTGGGCTCCCTCCCGATGCTGGATACGGCTCCCCCTCCGACGCCGGCGGAGGGCGCCGGGGCGAGACCTGCGCGCTCGTCCTGCCACCCGCGCAGCGCGATGGCGCCGCCCGCTACGATGAGAGTCAGCCCCATGTCCTCCTTGACGAACACCAGTGGCATCAGCCACAGGGCGCACGCCGACCAGCGGCGCTCGACGAAAGCGGCCGACGCCCATGCCAGCGGCGGCACCGCGAAGGCGATCTCGTGGAATTGGGCCTGCGCCGCGCCCTGGAATCCCCACGACAGGACGTAGAACACCCCCAGCAGCGTTGCGACCGAGCGGCCCAGCAGGCGCGTGGCCAGGCGCGTCAACGGCCAGGCTGAGACGGCCAGGAGCAGGTCCTGGACCACCAGGAGCATGAGCGGGCTGGGGAACAGGCGCCACAGGGGACCGAGCAGCACGAGGATGGGGTGGAAGTGGTCGCCTAGCAGGTTGTAGTCGTCCCCCTTGATCGGGACGATCGGTGCATGGCCGTGGGCGTAGGCCTTGGCCATCTCGGCGAAGATCGCCAGGTCCCAGCTGGGCACCGTGATCGAGCGCCACTGGCCGACGGAGTAGGCGATGAGGATCCATGCCCCCGCGAGGACGGCCGCAGCCGCGGGCAGGCGGTCCGCGGCGGCGGGCAGATGGCCCGCGGCGGTGCTGCGAACGGTGCGAACGGTCTGCCAGGACAGGGGTCGGGATGTGATCATCGCCCTTGAGCCTACAAGAGGCGACGGCGTGCGAGCGCACCTGCGAGTAGGCTGCCCGCGTCAGCCCATCACGAGGAGATTTCATGGCCGAGCAGATCGCTCAGGACGACCGGCTGCAGCGACGCCTCACCAACAGGCACGTCCAGCTCATCGCCATCGGAGGGGCCATCGGCACCGGGCTCTTCATGGGATCCGGCGAGGCCATATCGGCGGCCGGCCCCGGGGTGCTCCTGGTCTACGCGATCATCGGAGGCGTCCTCTTCCTCGTCATGCGGGCCCTGGGCGAGCTCCTCCTGTCCGATCTGGAGTACAAGTCCTTCGCGGACGTCGCCCACGACCTTATCGGACCGTGGGCCGGGTTCTTCACCGGTTGGACCTACTACGTCTGCTGGCTGGTGACGGCTATCGCCGAAGTCATCGCGATCACCGGTTACGCCCGCTTCTGGTGGGAGGACTTGCCGCTGTGGGTGGCGCCGGTGGTCACTGTGGCCATACTGCTGGGGTTGAACCTCACCACTGTGCGGGCCTTCGGCGAGATCGAGTTCTGGTTCTCCATCATTAAGATCGTGGCCATCATCGCCCTGGTGGTCGTGGGGATCGTACTGGTCGTGATCGGCTTCGCCTCGCCGAACGGCGCGCATGCGAGTGTGACTAATCTGTGGCGCGACGGCGGCATGTTCCCCAACGGGTTCCACGGATTCACCGGGGCGTTTCAGATCGCCGTCTTCGCCTTCGTGGGAACCGAACTGATCGGCACCGCCGCTGCGGAGGCCAAGGACCCCGAGGTCACCCTGCCCAAAGCGATCAACGCGATCCCGGTGCGCATCGTCATCTTCTACCTGGGGGCGCTCGCCGCCATCATGTCCGTCACTCCGTGGCGGGAGGTCGATTCGGGATCGAGTCCGTTCGTGGCCATGTTTTCACTGGCCGGGCTGGGCGTTGCCGCCGGCGTGGTCAACTTCGTGGTCCTCACGGCGGCGGCCTCCAGCGCCAATTCGGGGATCTACTCGACGTCCAGGATGCTGTTCGGATTGTCGTGGGCCGGCCATGCTCCACGGATCTTCCGCAAGTTGACGGCGCGCAGCGTGCCCGGACCGGCACTGCTGGCGACCTGCGCGGCCCTGCTGACCTCGATCCCGCTGCTGTACATGTCGGAGTCGATTATGACGGCATTCCTCACGGTGACGACGATGGCCAGTGTGCTGTTCATCTTCGTATGGTGCATCATCATCGTCTCCTATCTACGCTTCCGTGTTCTGCGACCCGACTGGCATGCGATGAGCACTTTCCGGCTCCCCGGCGGGTGGGTGTCCGCGTGGGGGACGCTGGCCTTCTTCCTCTTCGTGGTCTGGACGCTGATTCAGGCGGACAAGACGCGTGAGGCGGTGGCGGTCTCCCCGATATGGCTGGCGGCCCTCGGAGTCGCCTGGTGGCTGCGCTCGCGCCGCACGGCGCGGAAGGAGACGGGTGACGAGAGCTCCGCTGCTGTGGAGGAGATGTGATGGCAGTATCCGGCGAGCGTTGAGAGCGGGCGGGCGAGCAGCCGGAGCGGCGGAGCTCCCGGGTGATGTCATTGCCCAGCAGGATCGAGACTCGCCCGCCGAGAGGCGTCGGGCCGCTCGGCGGTAGCGAACTCAGCGGCGTCGATGCTCGATGCGCCTGATCGGTGGCGTTCCCGAGTCGACCGCTTTGTCGACTGCCTTGGTCCGCGTCACCAGCGCCGCCTGCTCGGGCATTGGCGGGGTGCGACGGTCCGAGCGGGGGGTTGATTGACGGCGGGGTCCGGGGAGTAGGGTGTGTCGGGATTGACGTGTGTCCCTACACAGGAAGTAGGTCCCCATCGTATGGGTCAGCCGACGCCTAGTCCCTCGCCCGGTCCAGCTCCGACGCCCGGCCCGTCGTCCTCCTCCGCTCCGGCTCCGGCTCCGACGCCCGCCCCGTCGCCGCAAGTGGCGCCGGTTGAGGTCCCGCCGGAGCCTGAGGTCGATCCTCCGACGGATCCGAATCAGGCGATCAATTACAAGAAGGTGGCGTTGAAGGTGGTCCTGGATTCCTTGAAGGCGGCCGAGCAGGCCGTCGGCGCTGATTATATGGATACGGGTGAAGCTCCTAAGAGCCAGACCCTCACGGAGGGGCTGGGTGGCGAGGGGAGCGTGTGGCAGTCGCCGAAGGCGGATGCGGCCTACACGGTCCTGGAGAGCATCATCTCCTCGATCGGCTCCAAATTCAGGGACGCCACCACCGCGGTTGAGGACGAGTGGAATCTTGAGCCGACGTACGTCGACAAATCCGATGCGCGAGCTGAGTGGAATGCATGATGGCGTACGTGTTTCTTGATCCTGATGCGCTGCAGACGCTGATCGACGGCCTTAAGGGCTACGCGACCACCGCGATCACCAACCGGGACGATGCGGTCAATGTCAACACTTATGAGGACTCACCCACGTCATTGACGGATTTCTCCGATATTGTCGGGCTGCATTGCGCTAGCCTGGAGGACGAGGCTGCGGACCTCCAGAATCGGTTGGATGCGGCCAGGGCGGCCAATGAGAGCGGGCTGACGTCCACCGGTGCGGATGGGAGAACGATCTCCTACGTCATTCCGGAGGGTATGGAGGACACTGCGGAGAATGCGACGGCGTCCAACAACGTTGATACAGTCAACCAGGCCCGGGAGGATGCCGCTTCGCTCTCCGACTATGCGAAGGGCGGTTGCGACCCTGACGATTGGGATACTCTTCTGGCCCGAGTGCAGGCCGGTCAGGACGATCCGGCCTACGCCAATGCCCTACTGGCCAATATCGACCCGGGACGTCTTCTCGACTTGCCCGCGGACATTCACGGTAAGATGACGGCCAGGGATGCGAAGGACCAGACGGACTGGTCTTTGCGCCCTGATGCCGCCCGGGATCTGACCAACGCGCTCGGTCACGTTCTGGCGACTGCGTCGTACACCTGGCCGGACGATCAGGCGGCCGACTACGCCAACAAGCTCGCGGACGCCACCGAGGAGAAGGGCAAGTCCGAACGCCTCAAGGCTCTCAACGGCATGCTGATGGCCTCGCAGGACGTCGACGTCGACGAGGATGGGACGGCTGAGTCCGTGGGTCTGGATTACAGTGACTCGATGCTGACCACCCTGGCCCAACGCATGGAGAACTACTCGCCGCAGAAGTGGGACAACACCAGCCCGAGGGACTGGTGGCACCGCCTGGGCGACTTTCACGATGATTCCCATCTCCTCCTTCCGAAGGAGCTCTACTCCGATAATCCGATCGCGGGCGTCGTCCATGCCATGACCGGCAATCCTCAGGCGGCGCAGAACTGGCTGGTCGCCCGCCCTGACGGGCAGGGGGCGCCGGATCCCGCTTCGCCGGACCAGACGGAGGAGACCGTTCAACGCGTGCAGGATCTGGTCGGCTGGGGCTCCCTGAAGGAGAAAGGATGGGCCACCGACTGGGCGACGATGGCCTATGAGTTCGACTCCCAGGGCTGGGTTTCATCGGACCCGGCGGTGATGAGTCAGGAGGAGAGGTCCTACCAGGATTACGCCTCGGCAACGGCCGTTTCAGGGATTCTCAACGGTGTCGGCGGCGGCGAGAAGCCCGTGACCCTGCCCGATGGGGTGAGGAACCTCGTGTCGGAAACGCTCGCGAACCACCCGGACAGCGTCGTTGATTCCACGGAACAGGCGACTCCGAAGGGCCCCGTTGACTCCGTGGAAACGGAAGCGGATGATGGGACGACGACGTACGACTACAGGCCGCTCTTCACTAACCGGGCCCTGTCGAATCTCGTCGGTCAGATCTCCTACAATGAGACCGCGTCCAGTCGCCTCGGAGAATCGGTGACCGACTACAATCAGAAGGTGTTCGACGACGCCGTCGCCACGTACGAGGATTCGGGAAACCCCAAGTCCGTGAATGCAGCGGTCAAGGCTCAGTGCAGGACCAACGGGTTCTTCGCCGGCGCCGCCGGATACCAGGAGGTGGGCAGTGCCGAGAAGGCCGACAAGGTCTCCAAGGATCGCAATAAGACCGCCTCCTTCCTGGCTGGCCTCATTCCGACGGTGGGGCCGGAGGCGTCGTACATTGTGAACGTCGCCCAGCCGTTCAATGAGGATCAGGAGTCCAGTGCGAACTCGCGAGCCCACAACATGAAAGATGTGGCGCTCAAGCAGAATTATGAGCAGCTCACCGCCTCCCTTCTCAACAGCGGTCTGTATGATTCGGATGATCTGCTGGGAGCCGTCCGCGACAGTGGGAAAGACCGTCAGACGGATCGGGTGGTCGACGAGGCTGGGAATCCTCTGACGGTGGACATGGATCCGTCCGAGATCGGAGATACTGGCGTCAAGCGCGGCCTCGATCAGGTTGGCGGTTACCTTTACCACCGCGCCGACGGCACTCTTGATTACACAGACACAAGACAATCTTCTTTCAATGAGGGTTATGAGATGGCCAAGCCGTCTAGCGGTGAGGCGCCGGGACACGCGTGGGGCGGGTGATGGCGGTGCGGGTGCCTGGGTTGGGGGTTGGTTGTCGTTGGGTGGTGGGTTGTGTGGTGGTGGTGTGTGTGGTGGTGTCGGGTTGTTCGGGGGTGTGGCGGGGGGATGCGTCTCCGTCTCCGGTGCCGGGGTCGGGGCCGGCGGTGGTGGGGGCGGTTGCTCCGCCGGGTCCGGAGGGGTATACCTGTTCGGGGTTGCCTGATGCGGCGTTTACCGCCATGTTCGGCCCTGCAGCGACTGCTATGGCCACTAACGTCAACATTGAGGGGTCGGAGTGCTGGGTGGAAGTTCCTAACTCCGACTCCAGCTCCACAGTGTTCTACAGTGAGTTCGGGTACCTCAGCAGCGAATACAGCCCTTGGGACGATCCCATGCTGGCGATCGGTAATAGTTCGTCGTCCTTCTCCTTTCCCGAGGTGAATGGTGTTGGTAATGCCAAGATCGGTGTCGGTGAGAACGCCCCGTACGGGACCACGGTCTTCGTCTGCGGGGAGCATTACCTGACGTTGTCCATCAGCATGTTCTCCCCTGTGCGTGGTGATGTCAGGGACAACCTGGTCAACTTGACCGAGTCCTCTCTGCCGTGGTTGTGCCAGGACCAGCCCATTCCCGGCCTGGGACAGACCATGGAGCAGGTCCGTCCCCGCTGGGCCACCGCCCCACCCACCGCCATCCCCACACCACCATGAGAGAGGCGGGACTGCCCGGGTTGGGGGTTGGTTGTCGTTGGGTGGTGGGTTGTGTTGTGGTGGTGGTGTGTGTGGTGGTGTCGGGTTGTTCGGGGGTGTGGCGGGGGGATGCGTCTCCGTCTCCGGTGCCGGGGTCGGGGCCGGCGGTGGTGGGGGCGGTTGCTCCGCCGGGTCCGGAGGGGTATACCTGTTCGGGGTTGCCTGATGCGGCGTTTACCGCATGTTCGGTCCTGAGGCGACTGCTATGGCCACTAAGAGCGACGTTGAGGGGTCGAGGTGCTGGGTGGAAGTTCCTAACTCCGATTCCAGTTCCCCGGTGTTCTACAGTGAGTTCGGGTACCTCAGCAATGTATATAGTCCCTGGGATTCCCCTATGCTGACGGTCGGTAATAGTTTGTCGTCCTTTTCCTTTCCCGATGTGGATGGTGTTGGTAATGCCAAGATCGGTGTCGGTGAGGACGCCCCGTACGGGACTACGGTCTTCGTTTGCGGGGAGCATTACCTGTCGCTGTCCATTAAGAAGTTCTCCGCTGTGCGTGGTGATGTCAGGGACAACCTGGTCAACTTGACCGAGTCCTCTCTGCCGTGGTTGTGCCAGGACCAGCCCATCCCCGGCCTGGGGCAGACCATGGAGCAGGTCCGTCCCCGCTGGGCCACCGCCCCACCCACTGCCATCCCCACACCACCATGAGAGAGGCGCTTGAGCACATCGTTGAAGCGCGTAAGGACAACAAGGCGCGCAAGGGCGGCTACGAGGCCGACATTCATGCCGGCCGGCCGCCCCACCGGCATCCGGACCCTCCACCAAGGATGCGACACCGGCTTGACCCTCTGAACCGCACCCCGGCCACCGCGTAGAGTCAGGACCCTAGCCCGAAAGGTCGCAGAGGTCGCAGGGAGAAACCATGAGCTCACAGCACGCCGCCCCCATTCATGATGCAGACGCGTCCGCTCCGGACCGGTTGCTTGCCCCCGCCCTTGAGGCCGTCCGCGCGGGGGCGCTTCTCGCCCTCGACCCGGGCGAGGAACTGCGCATCGACACCAAACGCGACCGCAATGATGTGGTCACTCAGATCGACCGCGGCGTCGAGGCACTCATCGCTGAGCGCCTGGCCCCCACCGGGTATCCATTGCTGGGGGAGGAGGGGCACACGGTCGACTCGTGGCGCGGCCGCGTGTGGGTGCTCGACCCGATCGACGGCACCCTGAATTATGTGGCCGTTCACCGTCACTGGGCGATTTCACTTGCCCTCGTCGAGGATGGGGCGCCAGTGCTCGGAATCGTGGCCGACCCGGTGGACGACCGGCTTTACACCGCTGTGGCCGGAAGAGGCGCCCGCACGGGACGGCTGTTCGATGAGTCCGGCGTCGGTGGGCGGCCGCTCCCCCTCATCCAGGACGCCACTGTGGCCGACGGCGTGGTCATCGCTCATGTTCATGCGCTCGCATGCCTGGGCCACCTGCCTGAGATCGTCCGGTCCTCCCGCGGCCTGCGATGCTACGGTGCGGCGGCGCTCGAGCTCGTCGAGGTGGCGGCCGGTCGGGCCGGAAGCCTCGTCCATCCTCGCCTGCAGCCGTGGGATGTTGCGGCCGGCGCACTGATCTGCCGGGAGACGGGTGCGGCCGTCACCCGGCTGGACGGGACCCGGGTGGATGTGCGCGAACCCGGTTCACTAGTGGCGGGGACGCCGAGCGCCCACGCCGAAATGATCGAGCGCCTTGTGCGTGGTTGAGAAAACCCGTCGGGCCGCAGCCGTTCCTGCGGCCCGACGGGCGGCGGCGCTCAAGGTCGCCGTGCGGCCAGAGTGACGTGGGTGTGGCCCGGGTAGGCCGGGTCGGGTCGTGACCGCTGGAAGGTCACTGTCATGCCCAGGCGGGTGCACGTGTCGGCGATCCAGGCGGACGCGATCAGCTGAGACTGCGGAGTGCTGAGTTCTATATCCCAGTGAAGACCCGGGCGCTGGTCGCCTTCGAGGGCCGTGTCCGCTACCGGATAGACGGGCGCGGGATCCGAGATAGCGCCGATGAGGGAGGTGGTCGCGCGCCGGACCTCCTGGGTGGACATGATCAGAAGACCGCCGGGGGCCAGGTGATTTCTCGCACGTTCAAGCACGTCACGACGTTGTTCGGCGTTGAGGAGGGCGAGGCGGGAAGCCCTGAGATGGACAGCTTTGAACTCTTCAGTGAAATAGAAGGAGCGTATATCCGCCAGCCGCAGCTCGACATTGGTGATGATGTCGGTGTGCGACGGTGCGGACGGCACGAGTCGTTCGGCCATATTCGCGAGGGCCTCGGGATCGGCTTCGGTGGCGAGGACATGGTGTCCTGCGGCAGCGAGGAGGAAGGGCGGGCGCGTTCTTCCGCAGTCGAGTTCGAGGACGCGGTGCTCTGCCAGTCTGCGTGGGCAGACCTGAGAGAGGATGTCGAGCACGCTTTCGATTTCGAAACGGTCACGTGCGGCGAGAGAGTGGGCGTCTGTGGCGCTCGAGACGGGGCGCAGCGGCGCAGCCTCGGCGACAGAGTAATTCCATGGGAACTTCACGATTTTCTTCCGAGAAAGGTAAAGCCGTGCGGGTGGAGTCCGTCCTAGACGGGCCGACTCCACCCGCACGGCAGGGACCGGTCAGGGATGACCAGAGACCTTCAGGGAGGCCTTAGAGATCCTCAGGGGATCTCATAGCCCTCAGGGAGGCCAGGGACCTTATCAGGGAAGATCAGGGACCCAGGGACACTCAGGGAGTGTCAGGAACACACGGCAGGGATCAGAGAGGTTCGTGAGCCGTCAGGGCTTCAGGGGCCAGGGTGGTTCACGAACATTCAGGGATCAGGGACCAAGCACTATAGGGTTTTTATCTCAGGGACTCGGGCAGGTTATTCAAGGGCTCAGGAAAGCTTGTACGCGAATAATGTTCGCTGATCGGGGTCAGCGGCGGTACCACCAGAGAGCGCCGTGGTAGTAGACCCATCGTGAGGGATAAGAGGTCATATCGTATCACCTTTCCGTATAGACTAGGGCTCTAGCAGGGGCAAGGAAAGACCGATTCGAACACCGCTGGGCGGTTGCGATCAGTAGTGAGGGAACCACCACCACGAGTAGAACGCCAAGCGATAGCTTGAAGGTGCCGTGGCCATGTTTGTCGCCTTTCCTTGGAGGACCTGACAGAGATAATCATGCACCAGCCGGGCGGAGCTGTACATCCTCCGATCGGGTCCTCTGCGCCTCCTCCGACCGGAGGATGGTCAGACGAGTCCGTTGCGCAGCGCGTAGACGACGGCGCCGACCCGGTCCTGGACGCCGAGCTTGGCGATGAGCGCGGAGACATGGGTCTTGACGGTGGTCTCGCTCAGGCCCAGACGCGTGGCGATCTGCTTGTTGGACAGCGCCTCCACCATGAGGACGAGCACCTCCGACTCCCGGGGGGACAGGCTGACGCCCGGCGGCAGGACCGCCGCCGTATCGGGCGAGGGGGCGGCCGCGGGGGCGGCGGGTGCCGACCAGCCGCCGATGATGGCCGAGGACGCCGGGGAGAGGACCATATTGCCGGCGGCGACGTTGCGGATCGTGTCGGCCAGGGTCGCCACCGGGTCCTCCTTGGCGATGAAGCCGCGCACGCCGGCGGCCAGGGCCCGGTTGAGTACGTCGTCGGCTACGAAGGTCGTCAGAATGAGGATGCCGATGCCGGGGCGCTCCTTACGGAGCCTTTCCGCCAGGGTGATGCCGTCCAGGCGCGGCATCTGGACGTCCAGGAGCAGGACCTGGACTTCAGGGGTCTCCGGTGAGAACAGCAGGTCGAGGGCCTCCCGGCCGTCGCGAGCGGCCCAGACGATCCTGACGTCCTCGGTGGTGGCGAGGAGCTCGGTGAGCGTGCTGCGGACCAGGGCGTCGTCGTCGGCTAGGCCCACGTGAATCATGACTCGTCCCCGGGGGCCAGGGCCCGCGTGCCGGACACCGGGACGGTGGCGGTCACGATCCAGGAGCCGTCGTCGGTCAAGGTGGTCAGCTCGCCGCCGATGGCGGTCAGACGCTCGCGCATGCCGAGCACGCCCGAACCGGAGCGCGGCAGGTCGCCGGGCGCCACGCGAATGCGGTTGGTGGACACCAGGCGTATGACCTCCGGTCCCAGCCGCAGGGTCAGGGTCACCGGGGCATTCGGCTCCGCGTGGCGGACGACATTGGCGCCCATCTCGCGGGCCACCCGGGAGAGGGTGGAGGCCTGGGATCGCGTCGGGGAGATGTTCCCGCGGCACCGATAGGTGACGTCGAAGCCGGCGGCGGCGATGTCGTCGCTGACGGCGCGCACCGCGGCCCCCAGGTCGGTGACGACGTTCGACGTCCCAACGCCTTGGGTGACGTCGGGGGCGAGCTCGGGGGCGGCCCGGCGCAGGGTGCGCAGAAGGAGGCGCAACTCGTGAAGGGCGTCGGCCGCCGTCGTCTCCAGCGCCGCGAATTCCTTGCGGGCGGCCGCCGGGTAGGTTGTGTCCGCAGCGGCGCGCTGGGCCCGCAGGGCCGTCTGGGACATGGAGTAGGCGATGAGGTCGTGCATCTCACGGGAGATCTGCATGCGCAGCTCCTCCAGACGCTCCTCCGCCTGCTGCGCCTGAGTCAGGCGGTTCTGCTCGCTGCTCCGTATCATGCCGCCGGTGGGGACGAGGAGGAGTCCTATGATGACGTGGAAAGCCACCCCACCGGCCTCGCTGACGGCCGCGGCACTGGTAGCGACGCCGCGCTGCAGGGCGAGGAAGTCGGTGCCGAGCAGAATGAGGAGGGCTGCCCCGGCGTACCACGGCGGGAGGAAGCGCCCCGCGAAGAAGAAGACCGCGAGGTGAGTCAGGAACATATCCGAGGCGAAGGGGTGTGGTAGGCCGAGCAAGAAAAGCCAGGAGGCGAGATAGGCCACCATGCCCCATGAGGGGCGGAGCGGGAGGAGGGTGACGAGGACGAGGGCAACGACCATGAAGGCGAGATCGATGGGATGAGGAGCACCATACTTGCCGGTGTTCAGCACGATGTTCGCCGTGCCGGCAATGGCACCGATCCCCACGTAGATCTGTCGGCTGGCCCAGCGGGAGCGGATGGACTCCCAGGACCGGGAAGGGCCTGCATGTCCACGCAAGGGTGTAGTCATGTCGTCTCTAATCATTGGGTACCGGTGTTCCTCGCTCACGATAGCAAGAGCGCGTGGCGGGGGTTGACGGGAGTCGGGGTCATGATGCCCATGATCGTCTACAGGTCCCTGCTCCGCTGAAGGTGCCGCAGACTCAGCCAACCGGCCGGGATGGGGATCCAGAAGGTGACCAGGCGGTAGACGATCGCAGCGGACAGCGCCACACCGCTCGGGATGCCGGCCGTGACGAGCCCGGCGGTCAGCGCGATCTCGACCGGGCCGATGCCGCCGGGAGAGGGCACCACGGACCCCACCGTGTTGGAGGCCAGGTAGGTGATCGCCAGAATCGAGAAGGGGAGCGTGTACCCGAAGGCCCACAGGCTTCCGCCGAAGGCGAGGACGTAGCTCAGGCTGAGCAGGACGGTGCCCCCCACGCCCAGCGCCAGGCGCAGCGGGTTCGACATGATCCACACCAGGCGCGGCCACACCTGCCGATACGTGGGCTCGATCTTGGCCCGCACCCAGGTGCGCACCCGGGGCACGAACAGCGCCGAGCCGACCACGGCCACGAGCACGATGGCACCCAGGACGAGCCAGTCCGAGGGCAGGGTCAACCCGGTGGACTGCCCCGTCATCGCAGCCAGGATGATGAGCAGAACAATCGTGACGAGGAACTGGACGACCTGGACGAGCGCGACCGTGGCCACGCCGATGGGGGTGGGCACACCCCTGCGAGTCAGAAAGCGCAAGTTGATGGCGGCACCGCCGACCCCGGCGGGGGCCACGAGGGAGACCACCGCGCCGGCCAGGTGCACCTCGGTCGATTTCCACACGCTCAGACGCACCGGACTGAAGGCGACCAGTGCGATCCCCGCGCCCAGATAGGTCGCCAGGGAGAAGACGACGGCGCCGAGAATCCACCACGCGTTGGCTGCGGCGACAGCGGCGCTGATCTGGCTGAAATTCATGCGCGCTAGCAGCGTCCACAGCGCGACGAGCCCGACGACCGCCATGACGACGGTCCGCGGGGAGAACCGGGTGAGCTTGGCGGGCTCGGCGTGCGCGGTGGGCGTCAGGGCGACGAGAGCGTCGCGCAGCTCCTGGAGGAGCCGGCCGCGCTGTTCGCCCAGGGCGTCGCGGGTCGTCGCGGGCAGGACGACGCGCTGGAGCATGGGCGCGATGGAGGCGATCTGAGGCGTGCTCAGCGACCGCGAGGCCGCGGCGATGGCTCGGTCGACGCCGACGACGGAGGCCGTCAGGGCGAGAGTCTGGGCGAGATCCACGCGGCGGGACAGCTCGGAGGAGATCGTCTCCCCCGAGTCCCAGTCCAGCAGCCACACGCATCCGGCGACGTCGACGACCACACTGGAGGAGTCGATGGCGCGGTGAGCCAGGCCGGCGGCGTGGGCCCGGCCCAGCTGTTCCCACAGCTGAGCCAGGACGTCGTCGGAAACCTCGTCCAGATCGCCCAGGGCGCGTGCACCGATGACATGATCGGCCACCAGCAGAACGGATTCGTCGGCCTCCGCCATCCCGAACAGCGCCGGGGTGCGCACCCGGGCACGGTGGGCCTCCAGAGTCATGAGAGCCGCGTGCTCGGCCGCCGAGCGCACGGACAGGTCGCGCTCGGGGGAGAGCCCCTTAATGCGAATGCGGTCCCACAGGGTGGAGACGAAGCCGGCGACCTGGCTGTCGGTGTCCAGAACCGTCACGTCCCGGCGGATACCCGTGGCGTCCCACACGGCGTAGAGCCTGTGCACCGAGGGCCGGCCCACGGTCAGGGCGGCCGAGGAGGCCTCGGTCACAATCGCCTCCAGGTCGACATCGGTGGCGGTGGTGATCGTGGCCGTCTCCTCCGGATGTAGCGCGGCGGCGACCTCGGCGGGCTCGTTCGGGTACTCAGTCAAGTCGAGCCGGGGCCCGGCATCATCGAGGTCCGGCATGGCGGCCGGTATCGTCAACGGATTCTCCCGAACCTGCTCGGTGTATCCCACAGGCGTATCGGTCACGACTGTCCAGGCCTTTGCCGCCGGGGCGCGGTCCATGCGCACCACCCGTACGGCGTCGATGCCGGCGCGGCGCAGCGCCCGCACGAGCGCGGTGCCGTGGGCGCGCCGGTCCTCAACGCCGAACCCGTAGCGGATCGCCAGACCCAGCACGCGTCCCAGCAGGACGGACATAACGGCGCCGGGCAGGGTCAGTGCGCTGCGCAGCACGGCCAAGCCGATGATGACCCACAGGGCCGTCCAGCCGCGGCGCACCGCATGAGAGGCGCGTCGCTCCCCGGCACCGGTCAGCAGACCGGCCAGGGTGGCGAAGACCGTGGAGATGCCGACCTTGGCGGTGCCCGAGGCGGTGACCGTCAGACCCGAGATGATGGCGGAGGGCGCCCAGGAGGTGACGGCGGCGAGCACGGCCCAGGCCAGGAGAAATCCGCCGATACCGCCCAGAATCGCCTGGCCGGCCGTGCGCCAGGAACGGCGCAGGAGGCTCGCCAGGACGACGGACACGGGTACGAGGAAGGTCGCCAGGCCCTCGACGGTCTGGAGGGGGAAGACGAGGATCTGACGCAGGACGGCTGCGAGAGCATTCTGCACATCGAGGGTGACGCCGGTGGTCGTCTCGTGGGCGTAGGCCGCTAGAATGAGCATGGAGGCCGAGCCAATGGCGGCCAGGACAAGATCGAGTAGGTCCTCGGTGCGGCGCAGGCGGTGAGGCGCCGCATCCACCAGAAGGGTGGTCGAACGGGACCTCGACGGAGCTGGAGAAGGCTGCTGTGTCGGGACGGCGGGAGTGACGCCGATCCGAGGAATGCCGACGGGCGAGGTCGCGGGCGCTGATTCGACGGTGGTGTCGGCGTCCTGCGAGCCTGGAGGCAGGTCGGATGTCATGTTCAGAAGTCTACGGGCGGGGCATGGGACCCACCTCCGCCTCGGGGAGGACGCGCGTCTGCGGCCGTGGAAGGAAAAAGACTTTCGAGATCAGCGCGTTCCGACGCGGGGAAGGGTGAGTCGGTGGCGTGGGCGCGGGGTGTTGTTGTGTGTGGTGTCGGTGCGGGGCGGTGTGTGGCTGACGGTGTGTGGTGGTGGTTGTTAGGGTGGGGTCATGGTTGATCTGCCGTGGGATCTGGAGTGGGTGGAGTCGTCGTTGCAGGAGGATCTGCTGGGGTATCACCAGTATTATCCGATGGGTGCGGGGCATGGGGTGGATGAGGAGCATGTGGAGCGGTTCTCGGGTGTGCTGCCCGAGTCGGTGCTGTATGTGTGGCGGCGGTTCGGGTTCGATGGGTTCGCTGACGGTCGGTTCTGGATCACTGATCCGCTGGTGTGGGCCCCGGTGGTCGACGCGTGGGTGGAGGGGACGGCCCTGCCCTTCCCCGACCAGAAGTGGTGGTGCCTGAACCGCACCGCCATGGGCGACATGAAGTTGTGGGGGGAGATCTCCGGCCCCGCCTTGAAGATCGACCCGATACTGGGCACCCTTCGGCCCAGCGCCGGCTCCGCTCGGCGTATGAGCGACCCGGTCAAACGCGAGCGCATGGGCTGCACCGTCTTCACTTCACCGCTTAAGGACGTGTTCGAAGATGAGGCCACGGGGCGGTTGGTGGTGGATGAGGCGATCGAGCGTCTGGGTCCGGTGGGTGAGGGACAGCTGTACGGGTTCACGCCGGCCTATTGCTTCACCGGGCGTATGGAGGCCCGTCTGCTGGGCGTGGAGGACGCTATCGCTCATCTGGTGTTCCTGGCCCAAGCCCAGGACCACCAGCTAGTCGAAGACTTCTCCGCGGCGACCGCTCAGATCGCCGCCCAAATCGCCACCGACGACGGCAGCGACGGCGGTGGCTCCGGCGGCTCCGGCGGCTCTGGC
>NZ_GL985606.1:462059-464251 GCF_000220835.1 Actinomyces sp. oral taxon 448 str. F0400
GCTGAACCAGCCCGTAGACCGCTAGCGGTCGGCCGGAGATCCGGTGGTGCGGTGGGGTGGCGGCTCGGCTCAGCGGGCCGCTCGACGCAGACGCAGCGAGTTGGTCACCACGATGACGCTCGAGCATGCCATGGCGGCCCCTGCGATCATCGGATTGAGCAGGCCCGCGGCCGCCAACGGGATCGCGGCCACGTTGTAGGCGAAGGCCCAGAACAGGTTCTGCTTGATGATGCGCAGCGTGGCGCGGCTGACGCGGATGGCCGCCACGACGGCGTCCAGGTCGGCGCGCACGAGCGTGATGTCGGCGGCCTCGATGGCCACATCGGTGCCCGAGCCCATGGCGAAACCGAGGCCACGGGTGCCGGCCTGGGCCAGGGCCGCGGCGTCGTTGACGCCGTCGCCGACCATGCCGACGACGTGTCCGCGCTGCTGCAATTCGGCGACGACGTCGCGCTTTCCGCCCGGCAGCACGTCGGCGCGCACGTCCTCGGCCGCGATCCCGACCTGCTCGGCCACGTGCGCGGCGGCGCGGGCGTTGTCGCCGGTGAGCAGGACCGGGCGCACGCCCAGCGAACGCAGCCGCTTAATCGCCGCGGCCGAGCTTGGCCGCACCGTGTCCCGTACGGCCAGGACGGCGGTGGCGGCCCCGTCGACGGCGAGGACGACTGCCGTGGCGCCGGTGCTCTGGGCGGCGGCGATGGCGTCGTCGGCCTCGGCCGGAACCTCGATGCCCCGCTCGACCAGCCATGCCGGACGCCCGACGGCGACGTCGCGCTCGACGCCGTCGAGGCTCACCGTGCCGGTGACACCGCGCCCCTCATGGCTGACGAAGTCCCAGACTCGCGGCGGCCCGCCGCCCCCGTCCTCGACATTCCGGGCCGCCCGGGCGATCGCCGCCGCGACCGGGTGCTCGCTGGCCGCCTCCACGGCGCCGGCCAGGGTGAGAACGCGCGTCGTGTCGCGCACCGCCTCTCCGCTCACCACAGTGATGTCTCGGGCCGCATCCAGGCTCATGCTCCCCTCGGTGACGGTGCCCGTCTTGTCCAGCACGATCGTGTCCAGGGCGCGGGTGGATTCCAGGACTTCGGGCCCCTTGATGACGACGCCGAGTTGGGCGGCGCGCCCCGAGCCCACGAGCAGGGCCGTCGGTGTGGCCAGGCCCAGCGCGCACGGGCAGGCGATGACGAGTACGGCGACGGCCGCCATGAAGGCGTGCTGTGCCGGGTGGCCCAGGGCCAGCCAGGCGATGAAGGTCGCCGCGGAGACGATGAGCACGGCGGGCACGAATACGCCCGAGATGCGGTCGGCCAGACGCTGAACCGGGGCCTTGCCGGCCTGAGCGGCGGTGACCATGGCCCCGATGCGGGCCAGGGTCGTGCCCTCGCCGACGGCGGTGGCGCGCACCAGCAGCGAACCGGAGGTGTTGACGGTGGCGCCGGTGACGGCATCGCCGACCCCGACCTCGACGGGCACCGATTCGCCGGTGAGCATGGAGGCGTCCACGGCGGAGCGGCCCTCGACGACCACGCCGTCGGTAGCGATCTTCTCCCCGGGGCGCACGGCCAGCAGGTCGCCCGTCCTCAGCTCGTCGATCGGGATGCGCTCCTCGGTGCGGATGGCGTCCGAGCGGGGGGCGCCGTCGTCGTCGAGGACGTCGATGGCGTCGGTCGAGCCCGACGGCGAGGCCAGGCGCACCCGCACGGCCTCCTTCGCGCCGAGCTCGAGCAGGGCGCGCAGGGCGTCGCCGGAGCGGTATTTGGCGCGGGCCTCGGCGTAGCGCCCGGCCAGAAGGAAGGTGGTGACCCAGGCGGCCGATTCGAAATACATGTGCGCGGCGTGGCCCTGGTGACGCGGCATGAGCTCCATGGTCATCCGCATGCCGATGTGCCCGGCCCCGCCCCAGATGAGCGCCCACAGGCTCCATGCGGTCGCGGCGATGACGCCCAGAGATACGAGGGTATCCATGGTGAAGGCGCCATGGCGCAGGGCCCCGAAGGCGGCCTTGTGGAAGGGCCAGGCTCCCCAGGTCGCCACGGGCAGGGCCATGGCCGCCACCAGCCACTGCCAGCCGGGCAGTTGGAGGGCCGGGACCATGGAGATCGCCATGACGGGGATGGACAGGATCAGGCTGACGATGAGGCGGCCGCGCAGGTCGGCGGCCCGAGTCGCCTGTGAGGCCCCGATGCGCGTGG
>NZ_GL985606.1:464557-473327 GCF_000220835.1 Actinomyces sp. oral taxon 448 str. F0400
GGCTTCCGCCGGGGCGGACTCGCCGTTCGTGGGTCGCTCGGCGTCGCCCGCCGGCCGGCCGGCCGCGTCGGCCGGGGCGGGCACGGCGCGTGATCCGGCCGGGGCTTCGCAGGGGGTCTCGGCCCCGGTTCCGGCCTCCGCGTCGGGGGAGGTCGGGAGGGGCGTGCGGTGGGCGGTGACGGTGGCGGTGTAGCCGGCGCGGGCGACGGCGTTGACGAGCTCGTCATCGGTGACCGGCGCGGTGAGCTCGATGCGGGCGGACTCGGTGGCGAGGTTGACCGAGGCGGTCACGCCGTCGAGTTTGGAGAGCTTCTTCTCCACGCGCGCTACGCACGACGCGCAGGTCATACCGCCGATGGCGAGGTCGACGGCGCTCGTGGGGGCGGTGGTGGCGTCGATCGGGGGCGAGTCTGCGGCTCGGCTCATGATGGATCACATTCCTGGACTCAGCTGTAATGGTTCCGGGTGTTCCGGGTGGGGTGACGGGTCGGGGTGCGCGGTGCGTGCCGACCCGTCACCGCGGGTGCGCCGGCCCGGGCCGTCCTGAGGTTCGGGCCGGCCCGGGCCCGGCTGGATCGGCCTGGTCAGACTGCGTCGCGCTCGACGGCGTCGAGCACGTAGTCGCCCGCCTCGTCGACGGCCGCGGCCAGGGCGGCGTCGTCCACGACGACGTCGGAGACCACGGTGGCCACCGACTGGCCGCCCTTGTTGAGGATGACGGAGACGTTTTTGACGCCCGGGAGGGCCTCGAGCTCCTCGGTGACGTGGGCGACGCAGTGCTCGCAGGTCAGGCCGGAGATCTTGAGAGTGGTGGTGCGGTCGGTGCCGTCGGCGGTGAATTCGGACATGGCGTGCTCCTTGAGGTGGGTGTTCCGGGTGGTGCTCAGGACCGCACGAGGCGGGCGATCGCGTCGGAGGCCTCGCGGATCTTGGCCTGGCCCTCGGCGTCGGAGGATTGGGCGGCGTGGATGACGCAGTGGCTCATGTGGTCCTCGAGCAGGCCGAGGCTGACGGCCTGCAGAGCCTTGGTGGCCGCCGCGATCTGGGTGAGGACGTCAATGCAGTAGGTGTCCTCCTCGACCATGCGGGAGATGCCGCGGACCTGTCCCTCAATGCGGCGCAGCCGCTTGAGGTAGTCATCCTTGGTGCCCGTGTAGCCGGCCATCCGTCCTCCTTGCTCTGTCGGGGTGCTATTGAATTTACCCCTAGGGGGTAGGGGTGTCAACTGTCGTCATGGCCCGCGGAGACCCGCGAGGCGGGAGTCGTCACTCACCGGCTCCCGACCGCGGACCTAAGCGGTGCGGCCCGTAGCGGCGTAGCCGTGCCTGAACGCCCACACGACGATCTCCAGGCGAGAGCGCGTCCCCGTCTTCTGGAGCAGAACGGACACGTGAGATTTGACCGTGGCCTCCGAGATGGATAGCCGGGACGCGATCCTGCGGTTGGAGGCTCCCTCGCACAGCATGTGGAGGACGTCGCGCTCACGATCCGAGAAGGTGACGCTCCCGTCCTCGGTATGGGCGGAGGCCAACACGTAATCGATCAGACGGGCCGTTGACATCGGTGCGACGACCTTCGCCCCCGAGTGCACCGTCCGGACGGCGGAGAGAATCTCCTCGGCGGGCGCGCTCTTGAGCAGGAAACCGCTGGCGCCCGCGCTCAGGCCCTGGATGAGGGTGTCGTCGGTGTCGACGGTGGTCAACAGGATGACCCTGGTGCCAGGGGAGACCCGCAGCACTTCCCGCGCCACCTTCATCCCGTCCATGCTTTCCATGTGGACGTCGGTGATGAGGACGTCCACGCGGCTGGACTCGAGGGCCTCCATCATCTGGCGGGCACTGCGCGTCGCGAGCAGGATCCGGATGTCCTCAACCGGGTCGAAGTAGGACTCCAGGCAGGTCAACGCCATCGCGTCATCGTCGACGAGCACGACGCCGATACGATCGGGGTCAGGGGTAGTCAGGGAATTCATAGGGTCTCCTTGCGGAACATCGGAACGAGCCGTGGGCGGGGTGCCCACGGCTCCCCGGAAGATCACGATAAGGTTACGATTCAGAATACCTGAGTAGTCCCGAATGACGGCGCTCGCCCGGTATGTGGCGCGATGGCGTGGCGAAGTCGCCCCGCACCGACCCGCTCCCCCGCCCCGGCCAGAAGTGGCCGACGTCGCCGGATCCCACGTAGTTTAAAGGCTAGCTGTCGGTGCACTGCGTCATCGGTGCGTCAAAGGGATGAGTCGCATCAGCCGAACGACGGGAACGGCGGCCCCGAAGAGCGCGCGCATAGTAGACCGACGGCCGATGCGGACCGTCGGGACCCCGGGAAGACTTCCCTCCAGCGGCACGTACTGGACGTGCCGGCCCTGTCTCACCCTGGAAGGCGGATTCGTGTACCGGTCTGTGCTCACGGAGGAGGTCGCTCCTTCATTGGCCCGTGCGGCGGCTCTCGAGTCGCCCGTCGGCCTGGTCTCCCGCTGCGCCGAGCTGGCCCCGGCGCCGGGGGAGCCCGCGTTCTCGATCTGGACCGGACTCCTCGACGACCCCTCCGCGGCACTGCGCTCGCAGCGCACCTGGAACCACCGGCCCGAGTCCGGCAATTTCGACGGCGCGGGCGGCGCCATCGACCCGCGGCTCGCCAGGCACATCGCCATCGTGGAGTCCCTGGAGCGCTACTCCAGCTGCTCGTGGGCTGAGGAGGAGCTGATCTGGGACACCCCCGCCGGACTCGGCGATGCCGCCGTCGGGCCGGATTGCTGGCCCGCCTGCTCGCCGACCGAGTTGGCCGACCCGCGATGCGGCCTCATCGCCTCGGACCCCAGGGTCCCCCTGCGCTGGGTGCGCGGATGGTCCCTGACCCGCGGTCGGGAGGTCTTCGTCCCCGCCATTCTGGTCTACCTCAACTTCCCGGTGCGCACCCCCAGCGAGCGCTTCACCAACCCGGTGTCCACCGGCACCGCCGCCCACTCCGACCTGCGCGAAGCCGTCCTCGGCGGCCTCCTGGAGGTCGTCGAGCGCGACGCCATCGCCCTGACATGGCTGCAGAGGCTGCGCCTGCCCAAGGTCGTCGTGGACATCGGCGACCTCGGCCCCGACGTCGCCGAGTACCACCGGGTCGGCACCTCCACCGAGCTGACGGTTCACCTCAGGGACGCCACCACCGATTACGGGATTCCCACGCTCTACGCCGTCCAGACCTCCGAGGCCGACACCGAACTGGCTCAGGTAGTGGCGGCCACCTGCGACCTCGATCCTCAGCGCGCCCTGGCCAAGATCCACCGCGAACTCGCCTCGCTGCGCATCGCCCTGCGCAGCCACGCGCGCAGCCCTCGCGCCCAGGAGGTCACGGGCCAGGATTTGACGGTGGTCGGCGGCGCGCTGGCCGACGCCGCCCCCTCCATGCGCCATGTCTTCGACTTCCTTCTGGACGGGCCCCGCCCCGCCCACCGGTTGGCCGACACGGGCGCAGCGGCGGTCCGGAACCGGCGCACCGACCCGCTGGAGAGAGTCGTCCACGCACTGGAGAAAGTCGGTTCGGAGGCCATCGTCGTCGACATCACCACCGATGAGGCCCGCCAGGTCGGCATGCACGTGGTCAAGGCCCTCATCCCGCAGGCCGTGCCGCTGTCCTTCAGTCAACACGCCCGCTACCTCGCCACCCCCCGTCTCTACGAGGCCCCTCGCGCCATGGGCCTGACGGTCCACGACGAGGCCGACATCAATCCCGTCCGTCAGCCCTTCGCCTGACGCGCCCATAGGAAGACCCACCCCGTAGGAAGACCTGGAAGATCCATCCATGAGCACCGCAGCAGAACTGACCGGACAGCCGGTCGGGAGGCCGGCCCGGCAGCAGGTCCCCGCCGAGCAGCCGGTCACGGCCTACCTCCCCCAAGGGGGATTCGGGCATGCCGTCGCCCACCGCCTCGCCTCGAAGCGGGACATCGTCCTGCCTGTTGATGACGGCCTGACCGATGCCGCCGTCCCCTACGCCGACCGCCTCGTCCTGATCGCCGACCCGGACCGGATCACCCTGCGCAAGGCCCTGGACGACCTGTCCTTCACCCGAGGCCTGCCGTCGGTGGGGCTTGAGCTGTCGCCGACCGAACTGCGCTGCGGACCCCTGGTCGTGCCCGGACGCACCGCCTGCTACCGCTGCTACGACCGACGCCGTCGACAGCACGGCCGCACCCCCGTGCCCGAGACGCTCGAAGCGCTTGAACAGGGCTACGCCCACCACCACGTCGTCATCGGCGCCGGCCTGGTGATGCTCGCCCTGGACGTTCTGGACCGGGACCCCGCCGACGGGACCGCCGGCGCCTCCGACGTCGACGAACTCGGCGGCCGGGTATGGACCGTGGACCTCGTCGCCGGCGCGACCTCCTTGGCCCGGACCGTCGCCACCGACCGCTGCGAAACCTGTTCGGCGCGCTACGCGGCCCGGCGCTCCGGGACCGAGGAGCTCGCCCGCCTCCTGCCCTCGCGCCGGAAGGAGGCGGTCCGCCGTGGCTGACGCGACCGGATCCGCGGCCTCCACCATGAGAGCCGGTGACGTGGGCCGGGCGGCCCGCAACGACCTTCAGTTCCGCATCCCCCGTAAGCCCGCGGTCCGCCGCGGGGTGCGCATGCGCCTCGACGACGGCGCCTGGGTTCTCGACGGCGGGCGCAAGAACCAGACCCTCGGCGGCCGCTTCGCCCGCGAGCACCTCGGGGCACTGCTTCAGGCCTGTGACGGCACCCGCACGCTCGCCGAGATCGGCGAGGCCACGGGAATCGGCCCGCAGGGCGCCTTCGAAGCCGTCTGCCTGCTGTGGACCGGCGGCATCCTCGAGGAGGGCGGAACCGAGCCGCTGCCCGATCCGCAGCCGGCCCCCGAACTGGCCTGTCTGCTCTCGCGTCTGGGGGATTCCACGGGCGTCAACGACTCCTGGCAGGACGCCGCCCGCCGCCTGGCCGCCGCCCGTGTGGCGGTCCTGGGCGACGCCGGCCTTGCCGAGGAGCTCGCCCGGGCGCTGGAACCCACGCTGACCGCCCGTTCCGACGTCGCGCCCGAGCCTGACGACACCCTCGCCGTCGTCGTCGAGACGGACGCGGCCCCGACGGCCGACGCCGCCCGACGCTGCTGGACGCTCGGCATCCCCCTCCTGCGGGTGCGCGCCGAGCAGGATGCGGTCACAGTCGGCCCCTACGTGGACCCCGGGTTCTCGCCCTGCCTGGAGTGCGCCACGGCCGGCGAACCCGCCCTCGAGCCGCCGCCAGGCCCGCATCGCAGGGGCTTTGTTGCGGGCCTGGCGGCCCGGGCGGTGGCCGCGCTCGTCTCCCGCGCGACCATCACCCACCTGCCGGGCGACGCTCGGCGCACCGACCTGAACACCTTCACCTACACCGACCGTCCGGTGGTCACCCGCCCGGGCTGCCCGGTCTGCTCGGTGGCGGGCGGGTCGTCGGCGCCGATCGCCCCCTCGGCGCCCGTCGGCGCCCGCTACGAGCAGTCCGTGGCCATCCCCCCGGCGGCCTTCGTGGACTCCAAGGGTCACCAGCAGCACTACAAGCCCTCGAATCTGCGCCTCCAGCGCGAGTTCCGCGACTGGCCCGCCTGCCCGCGCACACCCCTTCCGGCCGCCGACCTGAAGCGCTTGGAACGGCCCTGGTCCTCGACCGGGCGGGACGCATCGGCTCGACGAGTGTCGGACGCCGCGGCCTCCGACACCCCGGCGGACCGCGGACCGACACGATCGGTCGTCCGGCCAGCCGGCCCGACGCTCGTTGAACTCGCCACCGTGCTGGCCCTGGCCGTCGGCGTGCGCGAGCCGACGCCGCCGCAAGCGCGCACCTCCGCGGACTCTCCCACCAGCACCTCGAAGATGCGCCGATGGACGGCCGCCGGAGGAAATATCGGCTCCGTCACCGCCTACGTCCTCGCCCCCGCCCGCTCCGAGGCGGACGGCGGGTCCGGGGCCGGGCGAGCGGACCGCGCCTCTGACAGGGCCGACGGGCCGATAGGCGGGGCCGCCGACGAATCCGGTCCCCTGACCCCCGGCGTGCACGCCTACATCGAGAGCGACCACACTCTGGCCCTCATCGGACCTCCCGCCGAGATCCCCGACGACGCGGGGGTGCGGCTCGTACTGACCGGGAACGTGGACAAAGTCGCCAGGAAGTACCTCTCCTTCGCCCTGAGGATCGCCATCCAGGACTGCGGCTGCTCCCTGGAGGTCGTCCGACTCGTCGCCCGCTGCCTGGACCTGCCCCTGCGCACCCGCGCCCGCTGGGACGAACGGGAGCTGGCCGCCGCCATCGGCACCGATCCGACGCGCGAACCCGTCTTCGCCGTTATCGACCTGGGAGGGAACCGTGCGCTCTGACTACGAGACCATGCGCGAGATCATCAACGGATTCTCCGACCCCGACGGCCGCCCCACCTCCGACGGCCTGGCCGCGTGGCGGGCCCGGCGACCCTTGAAACTCGCCGTTCCCCACATGCTCGACCCCCAGGCCGACGAGCCCTACCCCTACGACCTGCGCACCACCTTCGCGCGCCGCTCGTCGACCACCGACTACGCGCCCGAACCCCTGGACGCCGAGCCGCTCCTGGCCAGCGTGCAGGCCGCCCTGGTCGAGGACGCCGGGGCCTGGGAGGACGACGCCACCCCGCCGGACCCCCCGGACCCCCCGGACGGGACCGCCGCGGCGGAGGCGGCCGGCGCAACCGCCGTCCACCTCGAGCCCTTCGTCGTACTTCTGCGATCCCGCGGCGCCCCACCGGGCGTCTACAGGATCCGGACCAACGGGACCGACCTCGTCGCGAACCCGCCCGACCCCGAGCAGATCGAGGGGATGACCGTGCAGAAGGAATTCGCCCGTGCCGGCGCCATCGTCTCCGTGGCCGCCAACCTCGACGAGGCCGACGCCTGGGCCGGCGCCCACGGCTACCGCCACGCCATGGCCCGGGCCGCCGCCGTCATCTACTCGGTGCACCTGCGGTCCGCCGCCCGCGGTCTGACCGGCACAGTCTTCGCGGGCCTGTCACCGTCGGCCGTGCGTCACCTGCTCGACTCCGACGGGGTCGGCCGCCACCAGATGTTCGCGGCCACCGTAGCGGTCCCGCCCAGCGTGGTCCCGCCGTCCTGAATCGGACGCGGACCCCGCCCCCCAGACGCCCCGCTTCGCGGGGTGAGGGGCCCGGCCCCGGCAGCCGAGCCCCTCGACAGGACCCGCAAGGGTCCCGCTCCTGACCAGTGACGTACCAGAGAGGAGGTGAACATCATATGACCACCACGATCGACCTCACGCTGACCGACAGCGACTTCGGCATCGAGGAGCTCCCCGAGGGCAACGCCCTGGGCTGCGCCTTCTGCGGCGCCTGCGCTTCCTGCCCGTCCTGCGCGGCCTCGGCCTCGTGCCCGTCCTGCGCGGCCAGCGCATCCACGACGTCCTGCTGAGACGTCATGGCGGCGGGCGGAGAGGTACTGCCTCTCCGCCCGCCGCCCACCCGGACACCACGCACCGACCCGAGGGGGCCCTGACCCGATGACCACGACGAGCCAGATCCCGCGCCTGCGTCGCGGAGTGAAGCTGATCGTCGGGATGGACGACCAGCCGATGCTCTTCGACACCGATGCCGGCACCTACCACCGGCTCGGGGCCGCCGCCGCCGTCATCATCAACCAGTTCGACGGAGCGCGCTCACTGCCCGCCATCCTCGACCAGCTGCCCCAGAACATCGACGCCGCCGGTAGGCAGCGCATCACCCGCCTCGTGGACTACCTGCGCTCCAAGAGCCTGCTGGAGGGCGGCCCGCCGCTCAGGACCCGACCGTCCGAACGCGCCCGCAAACGCGTCGACGGCCGGCACGTCGCACCCCCGCACGTCGGACGGCACGAGCAGATCCAGCCGCCCCGCTGGAGCGGAGGCTGGATGCTGCCCCGATTCATGCTCATCCGCACCTACCGGCGAGCCGTCGCACCCGTGGCGGCGGCCCTCCACCACCTGCCGGTGCGCACGCTCAGCGGACTCTTCCTCCTTGCGGCGGCGGGAGGCTACGCGGCCGGTGCGGCGAGCCTGATCAACCTGTCCGGGGGCCCCCGCCCACCGGCGCGCGTATTCTTCATCGCCGTCGCCATCCAGCTGGTGAGCATCGTCGGGCACGAATCCTGGCACGCGATCGTCGCCGGCTACCTCGGCACGCCCGTGCGCGGACTGGGCGTGGCCTTCATGTTCTGGGTGCTGCCGATCGCTTACGTCGACCGCACCGACTCCTACCGGGCGCGCTCGCGGCTCGGGCGCGCCATGCTCGCCATCGCGGGCGTGTGCTCCGACGGCGTCGTGTGCGGGGCGGAGGCCGCCGTCGCAGTCGCCTCCTCGGGCACAGTGCGGCAGGTAGCCCTGACCCTGTGCGCCTTCCAGCTGACCATGCTCATCACCAACCTCAACCCCCTGACCCAGTCCGACGGCGTGGCGACCGTCGAGGCTCTGACCGGCTCGGTCAACCTGCGCGGTCGCTCCACCCTCATCCTGCGCTGCGCCGTCACCCGCACCCCGCTGCCCCCGGCCCTGGCCCGAATGCGGCCCACCGTGCGCGCGGCCTACGCCGTCTACGGCCTGCTGTGCGTCCTGCTTGGTGTGGTCGGCACCGTAGTGAGCGTCACGTGGGTGCTCTTCATCGTGATCGGCATCGTGAAAGGTCTGCTCGCATGACGTCCTCCGGCCCCGCAGCCCCGCCCGCCCCGGCATCCGCGGCGTCGGCGCCGCCCGCCCCGGCATCCGCGGCGTCGGCG
>NZ_GL985606.1:473377-486870 GCF_000220835.1 Actinomyces sp. oral taxon 448 str. F0400
CATCCGCGGCGTCGGCGCCGCCCGCCCCGGCATCCGCGGCGTCGGCGCCGCCCGCCCCGGCATCCGGCCGTCCGGCCCTGATGCTGCCCACCCTCGTGCGCCTGGGCGGGCTCCCCGCCTGCGCCGTCCCGCGTCCGCAGAACGCCCTGATCGCGGCCCTGGAGGAGGTGCGCCGCCTCGACCGGGAGACGGAGCGGGCCGCCGGGCGACTCCTCGACCCCCTGTACGAGCTCATCCCGCTGCTGGATCGCGACGAGCGACGAGCGGTCCTGCACGCCAAAAGGAAGGTGTTCCAGTCACGCGCCAGCGGCCTGTCGGCGCGGGTGCGGGCCGGCCTGCCCTCCGACATCGGCGCCATGCTCATCGACTGGGACCGCCTGATGGCCCAACGTCGTAACGCGCGCACCCGCCTGGACAAGGCGGTGGCCGCCGACCTGGAGAACAGCCGCGCCCTACTGGCCCACAGCCTCGACGACCCCGACTACCTGCGCTCCGTGGCCATAGCCGCCCCCGCCCTGGTGTCGACGCTGGCCAGGCGCGGACGCAGACTCGACGATCCGCGTGTCCTGCGCACGCTCTACTCGCTCGCGAGTCGCACCGCCCTGAAAACCAGCCCCTTCTCCGGATTGACCACCGTCAGCGAGGCGGGCCGGCCGGCCCGCGGACGTCGCCGCTGCACTGTGGCGCTCCACCTGGCCCACGGCATCCTCATGGCCGTGGCCCGCGACCTCGACCCCGCCGGCCATCTGCGCCTGGAGGCCGCGACCGTCCGCGACGACGTCGTCCCGGCCGGGACCGACAAGGGGGAGGCGGCGGGCCTTGCGACCGACCCGGTCGGAGCGGCCGACGCCGCCCGACCGGCCACGGGCCCGGCGCTGACCGTCGTCGCCGAACACGACTACGCCAACGGCATGATCTTCCGACGCGAGGAGATCCAACCCGCTCGGTGGCTCGCCGCCGCCCACGACCGCCTGACCGGCGGGCTCACCGACGCCCCGCCGGTGAGCGTGCGCGAGGCCGTCCGACTCGTCGGCGGCCGGGACCCGCGATTGCGCCTGCGCCGTCTGCTCGCCTCCGGCGCCGTGCGCCCGCATCCCCCGTGGGCGCGCGGCGAGGACCCCTTCCCCGCCCTGGCCGCCACACTTTCCGAGAGCCAGCGGGGCGCGTGGGCCGAGGACCTCGGCCGACTGGTCGAGCTCGGGCGGGCCGTCACCGTTGAGGACGGGACCGATCGGGCCGAGAGGCTCGCCGACGCCGGGCGCCTGGCGCAGCGGGTCTTCCCCGACCACGAACTGGGGGCCAGGCCGGCAGGCCTGCTCTACGAGGACTGCGAGTCCCGAGGGGAGCGCACCGACCCGATGGAGCAGGTGACCTTCCGCCGGGACGTCGAGACCCTGGCCGGGCTCGTCGACCCGTGGGTGACCCGCTCCCGCATCTACGACCTCATGGTGGAGCGGTACGTCGCCCGGTACGGGCGCGGCGGGGTGTGCGAGGACCCGCTCGCCTTCTTCATGAGTCTGGCGCACGCCCCCGACGGCGATGCGCAGATGCTGCGCGCCGCAGGGCAGGACCTCGCCTCCGGACCCGACCCCGAGCGCGCCGCCATGCCCGGTGGGGTGTCGGCCTCGCCGCGGCACATGGGCGCCTACCTCCAGCCGGTCGTCGTCGGCCGGAGGGCCTCGGCCGACGACAACCGGACCGACGAACCCGCTGGTGCGGGCAGCGGCGGACGTCTGACAGTGGTCAACGCCTTCACCAACGGCAACGGTGCCCTCCAGGCCCGCTTCCATCGGCTGCTCGGCAGGCAGTACCGCCAGCGCCTGGCACGAGGGATCCGCGCCGCCTGGGGCATCGACCGGGTACTGGAGATCCAAGTCTCCACGGACTGCAACACCGCCCAGGCCGTCTCCTGCGGCGTCCTGCCTCCGCTCGGCCTGCCCGGCGAGCCCGAGTCCGCGCAGGCCGTTCCCCTGAGCTCGCTGCGGCTCGCCCATGACCCGCGCACCGACACTCTGTTCCTGGCCGACGCCCGGGGACCGGTCGGGCTGGCCTACCTCGGACTCATCTCGCAGCACCGCCTCGGGGGATATCTCGCCTGGCTGGTTCTTCTGAGCGACCCGTGGGCCCGGTTGGCGCCCATGGCGGACCACTGGACCAGCCGACGTCGGCGGATGGACCCGCTGCCGGACGAACCGGTTCATTCCCCGCGGACCGTTCACGGGCGCCTGGTCACTCGGCGGCAGTCATGGATCTTCCCGGCCGGCCACGTGGCCGGGCTCCTGGACCGGGATTCGGCGGCGACCCTCGTGCGAGTCGCGAGCCTGCGCGAACGCTGGGGGATCCCCGCCGAGGTTTACGTCCACCAGCATCGAGGACCGGACGCGGTCTCCCGCGCCGCCACCTTCGATGAGCACAAGCCGCGCTACGTCGACTTGCGCTCTCCGGCCTCCCTGCTGGCGCTGCACGGCTGGATCGACCCCGCCGCCGAGCATCTCAGTCTCATCGAGGCGCTGCCGGCCCGCGACCAGCAAGCGGGGGTCACACCTTCCGGTCGGACGACGGCGCTGGAGTACCTCGTCGGCCTGCAGTGGCCCAAGAACGACGGAGACGTGCGATGAGAGCGCTCGACGACGGCGTCGACGGGATTCGCGACACGGACGGGATGGCCGTGTCCTCCGGGCCGGACGGGACGGCCGCGGTCGGACGGGGCCAGCAGATCGACTGGCTGTACGCGCGCATCTACTGCGCCGGCGGAGACGACACGGATGCGCTGATGCCTCGCCTCGCGCACTGGCTCGACGCGGTCCGTGCCCACTGGCCCATCCGCTCGGCCCACTTCCTGCGATTCGTCGACCTGCGCGGTCACCACCTGCGTTTGCGGGTCCAGGCCGCTCCCGACACCCTGGATGAGGTATTCGCACGCCTCGACATCCTGGACGCCGCGGCCCGTCGCGCCCCCGTGCGCGCGCTCGAGCGCCTCGTCTCCGATCCGCTGACCTCCGGCGGCGGGAGCGGGCGCCCCGGCGTTGCATGCGCCGTGTACGGGCCCGAGTACGCCAAGTACGGCGGTCCGAAGGGGGCCGAGGGGGCCGAGAGCCACTTCGACATCTCCAGCCGCTGGTGCTTGGACAACCGGGTGTGGAAGGTCCCGCGACCTGTGGGGAGGGTCGGCCTGGTCGCCCGCCTGCTGGCGAACGCGGCCGTTGCCGGGCCGCTGCCCGCGGACGAGCTGCTGGCGGCCCACCTGCGCATGTGGGGGTACCGCCTGCCCGAGCGTCTGCGCGACGGGGCCGCGCTGGGGGCCGTGGTGCGGCAGGTCCTCGAGTTCCCCCTGAACGGAACGCCCGGCTGGGAGCACGCCGACGAACTGACTTCGCAGGTGGCCGACGACGCCGCCCGCACCGTAGGCCGGATCGGTGCGGGCGCAGGTGGGCGCCGGGCGCTCGACCTGCTGCACATCGATGCCAACCGCCTCGGCGTCAACCCGGCCGAGGAGTGCGTCGCCGGCGTGTGCGCCCGGTACCTGCTCGGCGGACTCGGCGTCGCCGGTGCCTCGGCGCGGGGATGAGCGTCCGGAGCGCTCAGAGGCTGAGACAGGCTGAGACTCTCGACGCCGTCGGAGGACCGGGCGGCTCCGCCGCCTTCATGGCCCTCCATCGCTCTCGCTCGTGTCGGTCAGTTCGCTTCGTATCAAAGATTATTAGTGCCGGGTTCGTTGGTGAGCGGAGGTTCAAGGAGGAGAGGGTTGGGCAGGGCCGAGTGGTGGATGGCGTTCAAGGCGTAGAGGGCTCCGGCGGTGCCGAGCATGAGGCCGCGCACGCTTATGACCCCGTAGGTCAGTCCTGGTCGAAGACCGTCGGTTTGGATTCGCCGAACCAGATTGTTTTGGTAGGAGGCGAGCAGCTTGTGGTTCTTCATCTGGGCGACGACCGGGGCTAGGATACTCGCCTTCTTGATAAGGAGGTTGGGCTGGTCCGTGGCCTGAGTGTCATTGTGGCTCATACTTGAGTATGACGACTGTCGTATGAATTCTGGGTGGATGTCGTCGGGGGAGGGGCGCCGAGGCTAGACTGCGAGCATGGTGAGTGTGTCGCGTGCTCGATGGCAGGTGGACGCGGCGTCTGCCGTCGCCGCTGTCCTTGTGTGCCTGGGACTGGGCGTGTCGGGGCAGCCGGACTGGCTTTGGTCGGCGGTGATGGCGGCGGTGCTGGTGCTCCGTCGCACGTTGCCGTGGGTGTTCGCGAGCGCTGTCGCGGCGATCTCCTGTGCGCATCTGCTGGTTGACAGCAGGTTGTTGTTCCCCGGTGACCTGCTTGTTCTGGTTGCGGTGTACACGGTGGCGTCGTACGCGTCGGTACGGGCCCGTCGGGTCGGTCTTGTGACGGGCGTCGTCTACGTAGGCGTCCTGCTTTTTAGGGTCGTGCTCGGCGAGGGCGTGCGCAGCTCGCCTCGAGGCTTCTCTCCCGTCATCGTTATTGTCGCCTGCATGATTGCTTCCTGGTCCGTGGGATTAGTGGAACGTCAGCGTCGGGAGGCCCTGGCTGAGGCCGAGCGACGTCGGGTTCTCGCCGAGCACGACGCCGAGGCCCGGATCCGTCTGGCCGCTTACGAGGAGCATGAGCGTATGAGCAATGACATCCACGATGTGCTCGCGCATACCCTGACCGGGATCATCGTGCAGGCGGAGAGCGGGCGGGCTATCTCCGTCGACGGCGAGCCGCGTGAGTTGTTCACACGCATCTCGCAGACCGGACGAACCGCCCTTGATGAGGTCCGGGGGCTTCTGGCCTCCTACGAGGAGAGTCCCGGCACGCAGCCCTCGCCGGGTCTTGAGGACCTGGGTAGTCTGCTCGCAACCTTCGAGCAGGCCGGGCTCAATGTTCGGCGAGTCGACAGTGGGGAGCGTGTGGACCTGCCGCAGGGGATGGCTCTGGCGATCTACCGAGTCGTCCAAGAGTCCATGACTAATGCTCTGCGTCATGGCAGCACCCGACAGGCCAAGCTGACGCTGGAGTGGACATCGCAAGAGCTGACGGTGACGGTTGTCAACCCGCTCAAGGACGACGTCGATCTGGCGGCTGTCGAGCACTGTCGAGGACTCAGCGGCATCCGGCGTCGCTGTGCCCTGTACGGTGCGCAAGCACAGATTCGCGCTGGGGAGGAGTTCACCGTCAAGACCGTGTGGCCGCTCGCTCCTGGGCCGGCGGGGAAGGTGTCGTGAGCTCAACGAGTCAGGTGATCACCGTCCTGATCGTCGACGACCAAGGGCTGGTGCGTGACGGTTTCACGCGTATCGTCGACGCGCAACCGGCGATGCGTGTTGTGGGCGTCGCCTCCAACGGGCGTGAGGCTATCGCTCTGGCGCGCGCCAGACGACCTGACGTCATCTTGATGGATGTCAGGATGCCGGGCGTCGACGGGATAGAGGCGACGCGCACGATTGTTCAGGAGGACGAGAGCATTCGAGTCCTGGGGCTGACGATCTTCGATAATGACGCCTATGCCGTGCGGATGCTCAAGGCGGGTGCGACCGGTTTCGTTCTCAAGGACAGCACCGCCGACCAGCTGGTCGACGCGATCCGGTCGGCTCACCATGGCACGCTGACGGTGGCTCCTGCTACCGGTCGGCGTCTCCTGCGCAGGCTCGTGGAGCACGAAGCGCCCCGGCGCGGAGCGCCGGCCTTGCGGGAGCTCACTGACCGTGAAGCCACAGTGTTTCGTCTCGTGACGTCGGGGATGTCGAATCTGGAGATAGCGCAGCACCTGTGTATTTCGGAGGTGACGGTCAAATCTCACGTTGGACGTGTTCTGTCCAAGCTTGGAGCTCGGGACCGTGTCCAGCTGGTCCTGTGGGCGCACCGCAACGGGGTGCTGCCCGTCTCGTCCGAGTCGGCGGGCGGTCCGGAGGGTCCGGGGGGCGGGGACGCGTCCGATCGCGGTGCCTGACTGTGACGTGACGGGCCGGACCCGGTCCTACCTTCGGTGCAGACTCCTGCGCAGGTATCGGTCAGGAATCGTCTCCGGGCACGATTCACGCCGTCCGAGTCGGCGGGCATGATGAGGACCATGCCACGCGGAACGAGGATCTGACATGAGTGCCGCCATCACTACGTCGAACCTGACGAAGCGCTTCAAGACGCATGTCGCCGTCGACTCGCTGAACTTGGACGTGCCGCAAGGAGCGATCTACGGGTTCCTCGGACCGAACGGGTCCGGGAAATCGACGACGATGAAGATGCTCCTCGGTCTCACCCGGCCCACTGAGGGCGAGATCAGAGTCTTCGAACAGGACCTCACGCCCGCCTCTCGTACACGAATGCTTCCGTCCATCGGATCGATGATCGAGGCCCCTCCCGGTTATGGGCACCTCACCGGGCTGGAGAACATGAGGATCGTGCAGGACATGCTTGATCTCTCCGCCGTTCAGATCGAGCACGCCCTGGAGACGGTTCGGCTGACCGAGCACAAGAACAAGCTTGTGCGCAACTACTCACTGGGTATGAAGCAGCGCCTCGGGATCGCTATGGCTCTGGCGCGCGACCCTGCCCTGCTGATCCTCGACGAGCCGACGAACGGTCTGGATCCGGCTGGGATCGAGGAGATCCGTACCCTGCTGATCAGGCTTGCCGGGCACGGAATCACCGTCATGGTCTCCAGCCACCTGCTCGACGAGATCGACAAGATGGCGAATGTCCTGGGAATTCTCGCGAACGGGAGGATGATCTTTCAAGGTACTCGTGACCAACTCTTCGAACACTCGATTCCCGATCTTGTCATTGAGACGCCCGACGCCCGGGCCGCCCTCGCGCAGGGGATCACGGCGACCCCCATCGCGGAAGGCATCCGGGTCAGCGGCCTCGGCAAGGACCAGACCGCTGAGCTCGTGTACCGCCTCGCGGTCGCGGGTGTCCCGATCCACGGTGTACGACGGGTGCAGCAGAGTCTGGAGGACGTGTTCATGGACCTTACCGGGCGCGGGGGGCTGCTGTGAACCGGGCGATCCGACTCGAGCTCCGCAAGATGCGTCGCCTGCGTACCGGGCTGACCACCACGGCCCTGGTGCTCGCCGTCGTCGCGCTGTCGAGCATCTCACTGTTCTCCGGCAGCACGCGTCGAACTTTTGACGATCCCGAGGCTATGCCTTGGGCGACACTGATGATGTCGTACGCCTTCATGGCGGCGATGACCTCACCCATTCTCACCGCGGTCCTGGCCAGCCGGCAGACCGATATCGAGCACTCAGGCGCCGGCTGGCAGCTCGCCGCCACCGCCGGCTACAGCCCTGGTGCACTGTGCCGAGCCAAGCTCGCCGCGCTCAGTCTCGTCCTGACTCCCGCGGTCATCGGGCAGACGTTTCTCGTCCTTGCGGTCGGGGCGCTCGTCGGCATCCACGTGCCGATCAACGCCGGCCCCTGGGTCGGCTACACTCTCCTTCTGCTCCTGGTCGACATTGCCTTCCTGGCGCTGCACATCTGGCTGGCCTGCGTCGGCGAGAACCAGCTCATGAGTGTGGGGATCGGAATGCTCGGCGCCTTCCTCGCTGTGTTCACGCTGCTCATGCCCGGTGCCGTCGCGCGCTTCATACCCTGGGGTTACTACGCGATGATCTCCTACGTCGGTCAACAAGGCGACAACATTATCTACATTACCCCGGACTATGTCTGGATCGCCGGCTTCCTCCTTCTCGTCGGTGTCGTATTCATTCAGATGACACGCCGTCTTGACCGGACTGAAAGGTGAGACTTGTGTTCCGCGCAGAACTCATTAAGCTCAAGCGATCCTCCATCTGGCTCATAGCCCTCGCCCTTCCGCTCCTGGCGGTGATCACCGGGACCATCAACCTGGCTAACAACCCTGACGCACTCAACGCCGGCTGGGCTTCCTTCACCTCTCAGGTGACGCTTTTCTACAGTCTCTTGTTCTACTCCATGGGTATCGCTCTGCTTACCGCCACCGCCTGGCGCATGGAGCACCGCGGGACCAACTGGAACCTCCTGCTCACCGGTACCCGGCGCCCGGCCCGGCTCGTGCTCGCAAAGGTCGTCGTTATCGCGGTCCCCGTTGCGTTCATGCAGCTCGTTCTCGTTGGCGGCACCGTTGCCTCCGGCGTCGTTGTCCTGCGCCTTGACGGGGCCGTCTCGTGGCAGTTCGCCGCCGTCGGTGCGCTCTCCGTGATCGTGGCGCTGCCCCTGATCGCGTTCCAATCCATGCTGTCGATGCTGCTGAAGTCCTTCGCTGTCCCCGTGGCGATCTGCTTGTTGGGGTGCGTCGCCAGCATAGCCGCCGTCACCTCAGATGCTCTCCACCCACTCAGCTATGCATTACCGCAGGCACTTAACACTCGCACCTTGAACCTCGGCTCCACGGCGTTCGCCGGTTCCGGCGGCCTCACTGGTGCCGACGTCGCCCCACTACTGGGGGCGGCGCTGGTCCTCACTGCCACAGCCATTGGCCTCACAACGGTTGCCATGCGCGTCATCAAACTTCGTTAGTGGATGTCATGGCGGAACCGAGAGTGCGGTTCTTGCGTTAGGACTGTCGATTCCTGAGGATCGGGGGCGCGGTCCTGCGCCCGCGCATGAGAGGCTCGAGTGTTCTCGGCGCCTGGGACCCTGCCGTGCAGAATCGCCTTCCCCTGCCATTGCGGAAAGCCCATAAACCCATGTACGCCAACGGCTGCACCTATCCGCGATGATTCCTTCCGCCGTCCCATCGGACGGAGAGGGAGTGGATCGCGGCCCCGAAGATCCGCTCGTCCTATACGGGTCTTGGATGACAACATTTGTATTGCCTCCGGCCTCGGATCCTGAAGAGCAATGCCTTTACCTTCTCAGCCGCTTTCACTGCCCACCCATCAGGGGCAGGAAATGCAGCACCGAATGATGAGGCAACAGAATCGGGGGTATTCGGGGCGGCGTTCGCGCTCTGAGAGACGGCACCGCCGCCGCGGCCTGTGCCGGCCATCGCCGGCTGAGGACCACCCGGCGGTACGCCCGCAGGCCGTCAGCCACGTCCTCAACGGAGCCGTAGACCCGACGCACACCCGTCCCACCATTCGAGATGCCGCTGAGGCGCGGGCGGGGTGTGCGCCGATGCGGCCGGTGTCAGTCGTCCAGGTGCCCGACCAGTCGGGCGGCCAGGCCCGTGTAGGTCGCGGGCGTGAGGGCCAGCAGCCGGGCCTCGACGTCGTCGGGCATCCCCAGGCCGGAGATGAAGGCGCGCATGGCCTCGGGAGTCACCCGCTTGCCGCGGGTGAGCTTCTTGAGCCGTTCGTAGGGGTCGGCCATGCCGGTCGCGCCGGCCACCGACGCCGCCCGCATCGCCTGCTGGACGGGTTCGCCGAGGACCTCCCACGTGGCGTCGAGATCCGCCTCCAGCCGGGCGGCGTCGACGTCGAGCCCGGCCAGACCGCGCCGGATGTTGTCGATCGCCAGCAGCGAGTGCCCCAGGGCGGTCCCGATGTTGCGCTGGGTGGTGGAGTCGGTCAGGTCCCGCTGGAGGCGCGAGGTCACCAGCGTGGCGGCCAGCGTCTCCAGCAGGGAGCAGGAGATCTCCAGGTTCGCCTCGCCGTTCTCGAAGCGGATCGGGTTGACCTTGTGCGGCATGGTGGAGGAGCCGGTCGAGCCCTGCGTGGCGAGGCGCTGGCGGAAGTAGCCCAGTGAGATGTAGCTCCACACGTCGGTGGCCAGGTTATGGGCGACGCGGTTGAAGCGGGCGATGTCGCAGTAGAGCTCGGCCTGCCAGTCGTGGGACTCGATCTGGGTGGTCAGCGGGTTCCAGACCAGTCCCAGCCCCTCGACGAAGGTGCGGGAGACCGACTGCCAGTCGGCTTCCGGTACGGCCACGACGTGCGCTCCGTACGTGCCGGTGGCGCCGTTGAACTTGCCCAGATACTCGGCGCTCTCGACGCGGCGCACCTGGCGGGTCAGGCGCCGGGCGAGGACGGCGAGCTCCTTGCCGAGCGTCGTCGGGGTAGCGGGCTGGCCGTGGGTGCGGGCGAGCATGGCGGCGCCGGCGTGCTCGCGGGCCATGGCCGTCAGGTCGGCGATCAGACCGTGGGCGGCCGGCAGCCAGGCCTCCTTGACGGCGGAGCGCACCGTCAGAGCGTAGGCGAGATTGTTGATGTCCTCGCTCGTGCAGAAGATGTGGACGATCTCGTGGACGGTGGGCAGGACGGTGGGCCCTCCGTCGGCACCCGACACCGACGGGTCGTCGCCCGCCGCGTCCAGACGTCGCTTGAGGAGGTACTCCACGGCCTTGACGTCGTGGCGGGTGACGGCTTCGACCTCGGCCAGCTCGGCGATCTCGGCCGCGCCGAAGGAATCGACGGTCCCGCGCAAATAGGCCTTCTCGGATTCGGACAGGCGCGGGGCGCCGGGCAGGACGTGGTGGTCCGTCAGGTGGATGAGCCACTCGACCTCGACGGCCAGGCGGGCCCGATTGAGGGCGGCCTCCGACAGGTGGTTGACCAGTGGTGCGGCCACGGCGCGGTAGCGGCCGTCGAGAGGGCCCAGGGCGATGACGGGGGAGACGGTGGAGAGGTCGACCATGGGGTTCATTATGGGGGCGGTGCGGATCGCAGGCTCGCCGGCGAGCGCAGCGCTGGGTGCGGGAGGTGGAGCCGCACTGGTTCGAGACTGATGCCGGGCAGTGCCCGCGCGATCGATGCGGGCCCGCCGAGGTCGGCCGACGTGTCCAAATCTGCCACAAAGGACTTGTTCTGTACCATGCTGCGCACCGCAGATCGTTGAGATAACGCGGATCATCTACGCTTTCGAATGTACAAAAACGGCCTTTGTGACAGATTTGGACAATCGAGAACAATCGGGAGTCCGCCGACGGGGTGGTGCCCCGGTCCGGGGCACCGGGCGCCCGTGAGTCGAACGGGCCGCCGAGCCTTCCACCGCCCTCGCCCCGGGCTCGTCTCCGCCGTTCCGGCTCAGAACATCGGGTCCCAGCTCGGCAGCATGACGGGCTCGACCTCCAGCGCCGCGCGGACCTCGTCCGGCAGGCGGCTCGCCCGTACGACCACCTGGTAGACGTACTCATCGAACCACGAGTCGTTCATCGTGTGGAAGCCCTTCTCGCCGAGCTTGTCGCCCCAGGAGTTCTCCACACGCCAGCGCCGCGGCGCATTGTCGAGGAGGTCCACGCCCGTCAGGCACATGGCGTGGGTGAGGGCGGATTCGCGCGCCACCAGCCGCTCCGCCTTAGTCATGGACAGCTCGACCCCGTACAGGCCCTCGTAGTCGTGCAGGGCCGCGTCCCAGACGCCCGACTTCTTCTCGCGCTGCTTGGCGACATCGCAGGCGAACCACACCGGTTCACCGTCCTGGATGGCGGCGATCGCGGCCGCCTTGAGAACATCCAGAGCGGCGGTGACGTGCTCCTGGGTGGGCTCGCCCACCATGAGATCGGTGCGCTCAATACCGAACCGGGTGTTGACGGGGATCTCGGGGCGCGGGTCGTGGGCCACGACGACGAACTCCTCCAGCCCGGCCGCGTAGCGCTCGGCGAATTCGCGCGGGGTCAGCGTCCCGACGCGGTGGAAGACCTTGTCCTTGTCCCGGTACTGCCACATGAACTCGGTCGGCGGGGTGCCCAGATGGATGGCGAGGAGCCGGTGGACGTCCTCCATCGCCGCCGAGCGGACCGGCTCGGGGTCCGCCCCGGCGGCCACCGCCGCGCGCAGGCGCAGAGCCGCGCGACGCAGGACGGTGGCCAGGTGGGCGTTCATGGCGTCCGAGTCGGTCGCCGAGTGGGTGTCCGGCATGGCGGCGTGGGGGACCATCCCGTACTTGCTCACCAGTCGGGCGAACTCGGGCCACCAGCCGCCGTCGCTGATCGGCTCGCGCAGGGTCTCAACCACTTCCCGGTCGCTCAGCGGACGCTCGGCGTCGTCGACGGCGCGGTGCAGGAAGGCAGCGGCCTTCTCCAGCTTGTCATGGAAGTAGATGAAGTTCTGGCTCAGCTCCAGCGAGTCGACAGTCAGCTCTTCGATGAGGGAGGCGCGCAGGACGTTGAGGCCGGCGAAGGCGCAGCAGCGGCCCGAGCGCTTCTGGTCGGTAACGATCGCGTCGGGGATGAGGTCTGAGACCGAGGTGTCGATCGAGGCGATGACCCGGCGGTCCACGGTGAGTTTCTCGACGTCTGTGGTGGCGACCGCGTTGCCGGCGACACGTGCGGCGGGATCGGCACTGACGGCGGCGTTGCGAGTGTCCACCCAGGCGGGGTCGACGGCGTGGGAGCGGGGATCGATCATGGCGAGAGGGTAGCGCGGCCGCGGCGAACCGTCCGAACCGGCCCTCTTCCCCGGTTTCCCCCGGCGGCGGGACCGCAGTCGCTAACCTCGACCCGTGAACGAGCGACAGATGCAGTGGGAGGCGCGTTACGCCGCCGTCGACAGGCTGTGGTCCGGGGATCCCAACGACTGGCTGCCCGAGCTCGCCCTCGGCTGGGAGCCGGGCCGCGCCCTCGACCTGGGCTGCGGGGAGGGCGCCGACGCCGTCTGGCTCGCCGAGCACGGCTGGGACGTCACCGGCCTCGATCTGTCGGCCACCGCGATCGCGCGCATGCGGGCCCGGGCGCGCGATCGCGGCCTGGCGGGGCGCGTCCACGGCCTGGTTCTCGATGCCACCCGCGAACGTCTGCCCGCCGGCCCCTTCGATCTCGTCGCCGCCTTCTACGTCCACGGCGGCCCCATGCCCGGCTCACTCGACCTGGTCGAACTGCTGACCCGGGGTGCGGTTCTTGCGGCCCCCGGGGGTCGGGTGATGACCGCCGTCCATTGCGTCAACCCGCCCTGGCACCGCCACCACGCCCGCACCTACACTCCCGCTGAACTGCTCGCGGGCCTGGCGGGGGCGACGAAGGGATGGCAAGTCGAGGTCGCTCAGGAGCGGTGGCGGGAGGTCCCCGGTCCCGACGGCGAGGCGGGTCGGCGCTCCGACGCCGTGATCTGCCTGCGCCGGCCGGTGTGAACCGGGCACCAAGAGCCCGGCCTCCGTCCGGGGAGGGACGCCGGCCTTTCGACACTCGCGCGGGCGGAGCGGCACGCGGGCTTCCGCTCGCAGGGAGACGCGAGGGCAGGATGGGAGCATGAACGCCCATGAGTCCGGCCCGCCCGACGATGCGGCCTCGCCCGGCCGGGGGGCCGAGCACGATTCGCCCGGCCGGGGGCTTCAGCCCGAGGCGGGCCCGGGGGACGAGATCGCCGGGCCCGGGGCCGACCACGTGGATGGCGTCCGTTCGGGGAACGGGGCGGCCCTCGGCTCCGATCCGGCATCCGAACCCGACCCGGTTCCGGGGTGGATCGCCGATCTCGTTCCGGTGGCCGACGACGCCCGCGCCATCCTGCTCGCCGACCGCGTGGTCCTGGCCGCGGGGGTGCCGCTCGCCCTGGTCCTGGGCTGGGCCGGGGCGAGGCGGGACGTCGGTCATCTTCCGATATGGGCGGGTGCGCTCATGGCGGCGGCCGCCGCGGCGGTCGTCCT
>NZ_GL985606.1:486920-564819 GCF_000220835.1 Actinomyces sp. oral taxon 448 str. F0400
GCGGCCGCCGCGGCGGTCGTCCTGCGCCCCGGGCGGGCCGCTGCGGCGCCGGACCTGCGGGCGGGCGGGCGCACCGGCGTCGTGCTGATCGTGCTCGACATCGTCCTGACTGCGATCGGCCTGGCTCTGCTGGTCGGGCTCGTTGCGGCGGGAGCCGCGCACGCGGCACTGACGGCGGCCACGGCGGTGGGCGTCGGCAGTCTCGCCGGTGCCCTGCTGCTCCTGGGACGGCTCCTGCGGGCCCGGTGGCGCATTGTGCTCGCTCTCGCCATCGTGGTCGCGGCCGGCGTCGCCGCACCGGCGGTGCGGGCGTGGCCGGCGGACCCGAGCTGGTGGGCGCTGGCGGCGCTGGCGGTGGGCGTCGACGTCGTCTGCCTGCTCGCGCTGCGGGTGGGCACGGTCCGCGACCGCAGGCTCCTGGCGCGCGATTGAGGGCTCCGGGCCGGCTCCTCGGCTCCGCCGGCGCCCGGGCCGGCGTCGTGCGGGGGCTCCACAGGCCGGCTCGTGCGTCCCCCGCCGCACTCCGTCCACAAGCCCTCAGCGGGCCGGCCTCCGGCCATCGTACCGTCGGGTCATGACCGCTGCGCATATCGCCCTCGCCGATTCCGATATCGACGCCGGAGTCTCACTCGTTCCCGCCACCGTCCCCGCCGGGTGGACGGGCGCCGCCTCCAGCGCCTGCCAGAGGCAGCTCGATGACCTGCGCATCGTGCTCGCCGGCCTCACTCCGCTCCTGAACGCGGCCATCAGCGCCATGTCACTGCTCGATGACGCGAGCGGGCAGGGCGGAGGTGTCGGATGACCGCTACGACGACTGACTCGGCTCGGCGGGACCGCGTCGACCCTCCGGCCGTCGGCGGGGGAGATGGCTCGGCCGCGCTGAGCTGGCCCGGGATGACCGCCGGGGTCGGCGCCGTCGTGGCCGGCGGCGCCTACGCGGTCGACACCGACGCCCTGACCGGTTTCGCCGCCGCGCTCACCGCCGCCGCCGAGTGCTTCGACGACGCGCGCACGCACGCGCTGAGGGCGCAGACGCAGGCGCGCGACGCGGTCGCCCCGACCGGCAGGAGGACGGGTCCCCTGTCCGACGCCGCGGCCGGTTCCCGCCCGGTTCCGTTGATCGACTTCCCCTCCCTGCCCTCCTCCTCTCTCCCGGAGGGAGGCCCCCTCGGCACTCCGGGAGCGTGTTCGACGCCCGGCTTCGAGGCCCTGCGCGCCAGGGCTGTCGACGCCGCCGCGGCCCTGACCACGGGGACCGGTTCCCTTCAGGACGCCGCCGACGGCCTGCGCGGCCTCGCCGCCGATGTCACGGCCTGCGTCAACGTCTACACCGGCGCCGAGGACGACGTGGTCCTCGGCGTCGGTGACGCCGGGGCGGCCGGTTGGACGGTCATGGGCCTCCTGGCGGCCACAGGCGCGACTCTCAGCCTCCTGCCCCTGGTCGGCTACCTGGTCGGCGCCGGTGTGACGAACCCCGATCTGACCTCTCACGCCGGCGGCGATCTCGCCGACGGCCTGGACGACCTCGCCGTTGTCATGTCCGACGCCGATCTGTCGGAGTGGGTCAAGAAGGACCTGCTGACCCTCGCCATCCTGGTGGACTACGCCAGAAGGGCCTCCACCGGCCGGGAGGCGGCCGCCGTCGAGACCTACCTGGCCGGCGTCGTCCAGCGGCTCGACCCGGAGATCAGTAAGAAGCTCCCCGAGAGGGTCCTGTCCGGCGGCGGGCGGATGGAGCCCACGTCGTCGCTGACCCCGATGGAGCGGGTCGTCTACTACATGTCCGGGCTTTCGGCTCAGGTCGCCGCCAAGCGCTACGGCGAGCCGACCGGCACCGTCGTCGCCGCGCACGGCGGCCCCGCCGTCACCATTCCTCCCTCCTCCCGGGACCCGATGGCGCTGGGCACCGGCGTGCCCCTCCTCGGGCTGAGCGGGACGAGGGTGAACCGGCCTTTGGGCGCGGCGTCGGATGTCATCCGCTACAGCGACTCGCTCAAGAAGCGTGATGAGGACACCTCCAGCGGCGTCGTCGGGGTCCTGCGGACCACGCACGCCGACGGCGGCCGGTCGTGGGTCGTCGTCGTGCCCGGCACCACCGACTGGGGACTGGGCGGCAGTAACCCGCAGGATCTGTTGACCAACCTGCAGGCCGTGGCCGGTGCGCCCAACGACATGGAGAGCGCCGTGGTCACCGCCATGCGGCAGGCGGGGATCGGGCCGGACGAGCCCGTCGGCCTCTACGGCCACTCGCAGGGGGCCATCGTGGCCACGAACATCGCTGCGAACCCCGCCATCGCCGAACGCTACAACGTCACGAACCTGCTGACCGCCGGCGGGCCCACCGCCGGCGCGGACCTGCCCGAGAATGTCAACGCCCTGCACCTGGAGAACGGCGCCGACGCCGTGCCGGCTCTGGACGGGGCGCCCACTCCGCGCACGCCCACGCGCACCGTCGTCACCGTGGATACCACGGGCTCGAACCTGGAGGGCTACCCGCATGCGAGCACTGTCTACGCCGACACCGTGGAGGGCATGAGCGGGGATCCGGCTGTCGATGCGTGGACCGAGCAGCTGAGATCGCTCACCGGCGCAGGGGAGGAGGGGGCGACGACGAGCGAGATCGTCTTCGACATCACCCGCAAGACGACCGGTGTACCCGCACGACCCGACGATTCCGACCTGGCCGATGCCCTTCGGGCGCTAAAGGAGCAGGAGGCCGAGGCATGGAGGGATGGGAGACCCTGGCGCGACTAACGCCGCCCCGGCCCCGTCGGTCCCTAGTCCTCCCTGTCGATGACGCCCACCACGAGAGCCGAGACGATGGAGACGAGAATCGAGCCGAGCACCGCCGTCCCGAAGGAGTCCACATGCAGCCCCAAGGCGACGCCCGCATTCGCGCCGACTCCGACGAGCCGGTCCGTGATAGCGCTCGTCAGCAGCAGCAGCGCCCCGTTGACCACGAGGGCGAACAGCCCGAATGTCAGCACGTACAAGGGGAAGGCGACGACGTGCGCCACCGGTTTGATCAGCGAATTGACCAGGGCCAGCACGAGTCCGACCACGAGCAGGTTGACGATTGTCAGCAGCAGCGTCGGCGCACCCGGCACATTCATCCCCTTCATCAGGGTGACGGCCAGCCACAGGCCGACGGCATTACCGACTGCGCGTGCAAGAAGCTCCATGCGGATGATTCTTCCACAGCGCGTCCGGAAGCCGGCTGAACGTGTTCGGCCGGCTGCCCGCTCGCGGGCGGGCGTGGGGTTCTTGACGGTGGGTCATGGCCGTGAGGTTGTGCGGCTGCCCGCTCGCGGGCGGGCGTGGGCGGGCGCCCGCTCTCCCGACCGCCCCGGCGGCCCGTCCCGATGCCCGCCGCGTCACGGCGTCATGGTGGGAGGATGACGCCATGAGCAGTGCCGCCGCCCCCGCCGCCCCTCTTCACATCCGCGATGCCGTCCGCCGTCTGCCCGCCTACGTGCCCGGGGCGCGCCCGGAGTCCGGCCGTACCGCCAAGCTCTCGTCCAATGAGCTGCCGTTCCCCCCGCAGGCCGAGGTGCTGGCGGCCCTCACCGAGGCGGCGTCCGAGGCCAACCGCTACCCGGAGATGACGGGGGACTCGCTCGTCGCCGCCGTCGCCCAGCGCCACGGTGTGAGCGCCGAGCGGGTCGTCGTCGGCAACGGGTCGGTCTGCCTGATCCAGCACGTGCTGGACACCGTGTGCGACGAGGGGGACGACGTCGTCATGCCGTGGCGCTCCTTCGAGGCCTACCCGATCTGCGCCGCCGTGGCCGGGGCGCGGGCTATCGAGGTGCCGGTGACCGCGGACGGCCGCCACGACGTGCCGGCCATGATCGACGCCGTCACGCCGCGCACCCGCGTTGTCATCGCGTGCACGCCCAACAATCCGACCGGCCCGGCATTGCGCGAGGCGGAGCTGGTCGCATTGCTCGACGGCGTGCCCGAGCGGGTGCTCGTGCTCGTCGACGAGGCCTACCTCGATTTCGTCACCGACGGGGCCGTCGGGGACGGGCTCGCCCTGCTGAACCGCTACCCGAACCTCGTGGTCTCCCGGACCTTCTCCAAAGCGCACGCCCTGGCCGGCATGCGGGTGGGCTACCTCGTGGCGGCCCCCGCGATCGTCAGTGCGATCCGGAGCGTGGCCACGCCCTTCGGGGTGAGCCTGCCGGCGCAGGCCGCCGCTATCGCTGCCTGCCGGCCCGAGGCTCTGGCCGTCACGGCTCGGCGGGCGGGCGTGGTCGCCGCCGAGCGCGACCGGGTGGTTGCGGCGCTGCGCGAACAGGGATGGACGGTGCCCGACGCTCAGGGCAACTTCTACTGGCTCGGCGCGGGCGGGGCGACCGCCCGCCTGGCCGAGCACTTCAGGGTCGCCGGGGTGCTCGTGCGACCCTTCGTCGGGGAGGGCGTGCGTATCTCGGTAGGCACGCACGAGGAGAACGACCGGGTGCTCACGGCCGCGGCCGCCTGGGGGGACGTGCGCTGATGGACGCCTCCGAATTCGACGCCGGAATCGGTTGGGTCCGGCGGGCCCGCGGCTCCCGGCGAAGCCACGGGGACGGGCCCGCCCCACGACCCCGCGGCGGCGGACGGCTACGACGTCGCGACCGTCACCAGGAAGACGATCTCGAGCACGAGCTCGACCAGTCCCATCGTCCCCGGCCGCAGTGGACGGTGCCGCCGTTTGACCAGCGTCCACTGCCAGCGCGGCATGACCAGGGACCGCACCGCCAGCACGATCCACAGCACCGCGTGCGCCCACGGCAGCCACCCGCCGGCCGCCAGCCACACGGCTGCCGCCGCGGCAGCCACGTGGGCCGCCACCGTCCACGCCAGCAGACGGTTGTTGAAGCGCTCGCGGATCATCGACTTGATGTACGGCACCGTCCCGCAGAAGTAGGCCGCGGTCGACGCCGTCACCAACCACATCCACGGCCATCCCACCAGCTCGCCGTTCGGGCTCGCCCCGGGAAGCCCGGCCCCGTCGCCCCCACCGGTTCCGAGGAATCCGCCCGCGCCGCGCACGGCCAGCGAGTAGGTGACCGCGGCCATGAGGCTCGCGGCCGCCGTCGTCGCCAGCCCGGAGGGCAACGACCGTTCACGCCCGCGCCACACCTCCCACAGTGCGATTGCGAACAGCGGCAGCATCGGCACCGCCCATTGCAGCAGGTACGGCGCCGCGGCCAGCGTCACCAGTCCGAGCAGAGCGGTCCACCCGGTGTAGACCACGAGCGGAGGCACGAGCAGCCTGCGCTTGCGCGCGGACCGCGTGCGCAGCCATTGCGACCAGGCCCAGTAGGTCAGGTAGGCGCCCCACCACGCGGGCAGGAACAGCAGGTTCACCCAGCTGATGCCGCCCACGACCCAGCCGACGATCGGCGGCATCACGAGCATCGACCAGGCGCCGTGCTGGTTCGGCGTCCAGGCGCGCCGGCCCGGCTGCCGTCGGATTTTCTCCTGCCTGCGTCTCTCGGAGTCGATGAGGGTCTCTCCTTCGCGCGTGCTCGCGGGGCGACGGGGTCTGCCGGTGGCGAGGAGGACGTCGTCGTCCGGGCCGGGGAGGGACTGCTGGTGGGGAATGTTGCCGCGTGCGATCGGCCCGGTGCCGGAGGCGGCGGGCCGACCCGGCGGCTCCGCGTCGGCGGCGACGTACTCGACGTGGCGGTCGGAGGGCTCGGACGGGCGCTGCTGGGTCACGCAGGGCAGCCTAGTGAACCCCGGCTTTCAACGGCACAGCCGTCATCTCCCGGCTGCGCCGGCTCGGGTCCTCCTGCTGCGGGCCCGGACCGTCCCTGTGGTTTTCACCCGCATGGGCCCGGCCCCGCGCTCACGGCGCGACATCGTCGAACGGGATGATCTCGACCTCCAGGCCGTCCCATGCGGCCTCCCACTCCCTGCGGGGCAGGGCGTTCTCGTTCAACGTCAGGGCGACGGCGGCCGCCGGGTCGGTGAAGCGGCGGATGTTCCGGCTGTCTAAGAGCCCGTCGACGCCGGTGACGGTGGTGAGCTCGGTGCCGTCGGTGCCGAGGACGGTCAGCGTGGTGGGACCGCAGGCGGTCCTCAGGCAGCGGTCGGCGGGGGGTCGCTGCGACAGCAGCACCGAGCTCGCCCCGGAGCCGACGACCCACTTGTCCGTGGGCAGGGTCAAGGGCTCCGCTGCGGGGTCGGTCAGGGAGAAGACGTGGAGGGCGCCTTGACCGCTGTCGCCCGGGAAGTATCTCTGCGCCGTCTCGACCACGAGCTCGTTGGACGTCAGCGCCTGCCCCAGGACCATCCCGTCGACCTCCACGACCCGCACCGTCTCGCCCGTGGCGGTGTCCAGGACGAGGACGTGGCTGCGCTGCTCGGCGATGGCGGCGTTCGAATCCTCGTCCTCCTTCGCGTTCTTCGCGGCGTTGTAGCCGGTCTCGTCAGGGGCGTCGCGGTCGGTCTCGTCAGGGGCGTCGCGGTCGGTCTCGTCGGGGGTGTCGCCGTCGGTCTCGTCGGGGGCGAGGATGAGAGACATGCGGGCGCCACTGGGATCGGAGATCGCATAGCCGTAGACGTAGTTGGTCATGGTTAGGAGATTGTTCCCCATGCTGTCGGTGCGCGCCTGCGGGGCGTGGGTCTTCTCGAGGACGTCGGACGAGGCCGCTGGACGATCGGTGCTCACGGCCCACTGCACCGCCTCGTTCTCATCGCGGCTGATGATGAGGGATGCGCCGGTCCGGCCGTCGGCGGGCAGCTCGTCGAGGACCTGAACCCATCCCGACTCAGTGGGCATGGGCTCCGTGTGCGGGGAGGAGTATCCGCCCTGACCGACGGCCTCCTCGGCCTGCTCGGGGGTGAGCGCGGTAATGGTGACGTTCCGCGGAGCGGGCGCGTTCGATTCGGGGATCGAGCAGGCGCCCACGGGCATCGAGACCAGGACGACGGCGACTGCGGTGCGGAGGACTCGGCGGGGAGGGCGCCTCCTCATACTCGGCTTCATGCGTCGCCTCGTCCCACGCCGTACAGACGCACACTGGTTCTCCCCAGGTAGCCCGGTCCGGTCGCCAGCACCAGGACGGTGGCGCCTGGTGCTGAGATAGCGGCGACGTCCCTGAGGGCGATGCGGCCATACACGCTGCCCAGATCGCTGAGCCCGGGGTTGGAGCCATCGTCTCGTGGATCGTGGAACATGGTGCCGTCCACCGGGATGCGAACGCCGGCGCTCCCGTCGCCGGGCGCCGCGGTCAAGTTGAAGCTGATGCTCTCGCCGTCGTCCTCGGGGGTGATGCCGACGGCGGCGCCGGCCAGGCCCGATGCGGTCGTCCCGCTGGCGAGCGCGCCTGTGGCCGGATCCAGAATCGCTCCCGCGGTCGGTGCCGTGAATTCGAAAGACGTGTACTCGCTTCCCCGCTTCCACGGCACGGGTTGAGGATAGAGAACCAGATCGCCGGATGCTTCGGATGCGAGCGTGTTGAGACCAACGCTTCGGCCCATGTCGATGCGTCGGGTGTCCGCCCCTTCGATGCCGGCCAGGCCGTCGAGGCTCGCGGCCTGCACCGACCATCCCTCGGTGTCGGATCCGGTGTTCGTCGTGGGGACGCCGTCGGAGTAGACCGCCACCCACCCCTGTTGGACAAGAAGGCCGCCCTGCAGCGGGTCGGTGGCGATCCCGTCCATCGTGGTGGTGGCCGAGGGGTCCGTATCCGGGACGACGGTGAGCCCGACGGAGGTGCCTTCGACGTTCGGAGACGTACTGCGGCGGGTCGTCTTGTTGGGGTTGCCCGTCGCGTTCGTGCTGAGGATGAAGGTCGAACTGCCGGCCGTGCCGACCCACGGATGGCCCTTGTCGCCGGTGCTGCTGATGGACCACAGGCGTGAGCCGTCGGTGAGGGAGTAGGCGGTCTCGCCGTCGAGGACGGCGTGGTCGGTGAGCTGAAGAGCGCCGTCGGGTGAGGAGGGGTGTTCGCCGGTTGCGACGCCGGTGACCGTGTCGAGGATGACTGCTGTTACTAGAGTGGTGCGGCCGACGAGCTTCTTATCCGACTCGAGTCGCAGTGCGATATAGCGTCTGTCCGGGCTCGCGACCAGGTAGTGCTCTTGAAATGGAGCGGCGTCGCTGGTGTCCGAATGCCGAGGTGTCATTCCCTCCCGATGATAGCTCCAGCGCGTGGAGCCGTCCTCGGGGTTGAGGCCGATCACGTCGGTCGTGGTGAGAATGATGGGGCCGGCCGCTCCGGCGGCGACGTCGAGGAGACTACTCTCCTCCCGTGACCACGCGGCCTCGGAGGCCATGGAGTGAGGGCGGGCGGGCAGATCGGCGGAGTCGATCGGCCCGGCGGTCACCGTGGTGGCGGCCGAGGTCCAATTGTGCGCGGCTTGGCTCACGACGCCCAGAGTGAGGATCGGCGCGAGGAACGCGGCGGCCGCCAGGGCCCACTGGCGACCCCGGCCTCCGCGCAGGAGCCGAGGGAGTCCGGGAGGCGGCCACCCGTCGGCCGACATGGCGGTGAAGGCCGAGTGGACTCGCACGCCGCGCAGGAGGATATCCGTGGCGATCACGCCTCCTGTCGCGAGGCAGATGAGAGCGGCTGTCAGCGGACGTTCGGTATTGAGCCCGGTCACCGTCAGGATCTCGACCCATCGGTGCAGAGCCGCCGTCGCGACCCACCCCGCTGCGAGGAGTGGGATGGCGGCCAGAAGCGCGTCGACGACGATGATCACGCGTCCTGCGCGGCGTCTGTCGTTGTAAAAGGCTCCTTCGACGGATTCGCTCCGCTGCAGCATGAAAGCGGAGATCCACGCTCCGGCGCCGCAGCCCGCGGCCGTCCAGATCGCGCCCGTCGGGAGGGCCGGGCTGATCGTGGTGCGGGGGCGCCAGGCCAACCAGAGCATCCCCGCGAGCGCGAGGGTCGCCAGCGCGCTCCAGCGCAGTGCCCGCAGAGTGATGACGAGACGGGTCGGTACGGGGACGGGATGCGGAGAGTCTGTATCAGGGGTCACATTTCGATGATATGACATCATCGTGGTCCGGACCGGACGTCGGTATGACGAGTTCGTCCCGGGTTCGGACGGGCCCGGAGGCGGGGATGAGCCGCCGGCCGGGACGGGTCGGCCGGTCCCGACCATGGGCTCATTCAGCAGATTCAGCAGAGGAGTCCGGCGCGGGCCGGTCGGGCAACTGCGGCCTCGCATCCCATCATCCGTTCCTCACCCCGTAGACGATGTGGGTGGGCGCGTCGGGAGCGGCGTCCGGGGCATCCCCCTCCGCCTGAGGGGCGAGGACCAGAGTGGCGCCCGGCGCCTCGAGCGCCCAGACGTCCTCGCCCGCCGGTGTTCCGGTCAGCTGCTGCATCGGGCTGCCGAGGTGCCCGGCTGCGCCGTCGACGGGGCCCGGACCGGCGGGGATGCTCACCCCCGCGCCGCCGTCGCCCGGCCGGACGACGAGCGAGGCGAGCCCGAGGCTCCGGGCGTCCGTTGCAGAGCCGACCGCAGCGGAGCCGAGACCGGGATCGTCCTGCGCGATGACGGCTCGTCCGGTGGCCGTGTCGAGCACGACGGAGACGGGGACGATGGAGGAGCGCAGCAGGTCGGCCGACCCGTGGAAGTCCGTCAGCGCATTCGAGCTGCGCGCCCCCATGAGGCACAGGTCGCCGGAGGCGGTCGTGGCTCCTGCATTGGCTCCCGAGCCGGACCCGAGGTCCACGGGCTCGATCGTGTCGGAGATGACGTCGTCGAGGCGGACCGCCTGGGCCCGCCAGTCGAGCTGGAGGGGTGCGGGCTCCTCGCCCGTCGTCGTCGCGTCGAGCAGGGACCCGGCGTCCGACAGGGCTCGGGCCGCGTCGTCCTCGGCGAGTCGGGGGACCCAGTCGTCGGCGATGGCGAGCCGTCCCGAGACCGGGTCCGTGAGCACATGGGTGAGGGTGACGGAATGCCCGCGGCCCCCGTCGTGCTCGAGGGTGAGGGTGACGAGTGGAACCGCGCTCGACTCGACCTCGGTGGTGATCGACGTGATGAGTGCCTCATGTCCAGCCGTTCCCGAGTACATGAGCTCCCGGTCCGGAGGTTCGGTGAAGGCCCATAGCTCCTGCCCCCGTTGAGAGCGAAGGCGCGGGTTCCATCGAAGCCCATTGCGTCCGTGAGCTGGAACGGCGTGAGGGCTTCGGAGGCGATCCGGGCGGTGACCGCGCCCGTGACGGCGTCGAGCACGATGATGACGGCCGCGTCGCTGTGCGCGAGGCTCGACTTCTCAGTGGTGATGTGAATGGCGACGTGCCGGCCGTCGGGGCTGACGATGGCCCTCGCCCCGGTGTTCTGAAGCAGTCCAGTGGTGCTGCTGAACGGTGCGAGCTCGGCGCCTGGACGCTCATAGCTCCACAGGACCGAACCGTCGGCCGGATCGAGAGCGCGCAGCGCACCGGCCTCGACGAGGATGGGCCCCGCGGCGCCGACGACGAGGTCCTCCGGGCTCGCCGTCCTCTGCCAGACAGTGCGCCCGGAGACGGCCTCGGGGCGCGCCGGCAGCGTGAGGGGTGCGGCCGTGGTCGTCGAGATGTCCGGCCGAGGGGCGCGGGCGAGCCCGACGACGCCGTCGACTACGAGCACCGCCGTCAGGACGCAGACCAGGCAGTCGATGAAGGCGACGACGAGGATCGTTCTCCAGCGGCGTGCGGCTCGTCGTGCCGGGCGAAGCCCGCGCGCGGGACGCGCGGCCGATGCCCGGCGCAGGAGATCGATGATGGCGGCGGTTCCCAGGCACGCGCCCGCGGCCGCCAGCGCGAGGACGTGGCGGGCCGGGATGGTCGTGGTGGCCAGGAGCTCGTACCACAGGGCCCGGGGCGCTGCGACGGCGCACCAGGTCAGGCAGATCTCGGCGGCGATGAGGCCTGCGGCGCATGAACGCCGGGCCCGCTCCCCCGCGGGCGCTCGCCCCAGGATCGCGACACCGACGACCCACAGAGCGAGGATCCCGATGAGCCGTGCCCCCAGGGAGCGGAGGATGCCCGCGCCGACACTCAGGGGCAGGGCGCTGTGCCACAGACAGGCGAGGGTGAGCACGACGGCGCCCGCGAGGAGGGCACCGCAGGACAGAGCCGCCAGGATCGAGCGGACCGCTGCGGCGAGCCCCGGTCCCGCGGGTGCTGCGGCCGCGGGACCCGCATCGCCGGGCTCGGATCCGTCGGCCGCGGACCGGGTGTCGGGGGCTGCGGGCCGGGTGGGCGGGGGAGGCCCGACCTCGCGCAGTGCGGGTCCGCCCGGAGCCGATTCGGCCTCGGCCCCGGCCTCGCCGGGCGTGCGGCCGTCAGGGGAGGGGGTACCTGGCGTCATGCCTCCAGTATCGCGGCTTCTTCCTTCCGGCCCGACCCCGATCGACTACTCGCCCAGCGCGGCGGCCACGACCTCCGCGGCCTCCTTCTGGACGCGCTCCAGGTGCTGCTCGCCCTTGAAGGACTCGGCGTAGATCTTGTAGACGTCCTCGGTGCCCGACGGGCGCGCGGCGAACCAGGCGTCGGCGGTGGTCACCTTCAGGCCGCCGATGGCGGCCCCGTTGCCGGGCGCCCGCACGAGACGGTCGATGATCGGCTCTCCGGCGAGCTCGGTGGCGGTGACGTCCTGCGGGGACAGGGCGGCGAGCTCGGCCTTCTGCTCCTTGGTGGCGGGCGCGTCGATACGGGCGTAGGCGGAGGCGCCGAACCGCTCGACCTGCTCGGCGTGCAGCTGCGAGGGCGTCTTGCCGGTGACGGCGATGATCTCGCTGGCCAGCAGGGCCAGGATGATGCCGTCCTTGTCGGTGGTCCACACCGAGCCGTCCTTGCGCAGGAAGGACGCCCCGGCGCTCTCCTCGCCGCCGAAGCCCACCGAGCCGTCGATGAGTCCGGGCACGAAGTACTTGAAGCCCACGGGCACCTCCACCAGGCGGCGGCCGATGGAGGCCACCACCCGGTCGATGAGGCTGGAGGACACCAGGGTCTTGCCCACGGCGCAGTTCTCACCCCAGCCGGGACGGTGAGTGAACAGGTATTCGATGGCGACGGCCAGGAAGTGGTTGGGGTTCATCAGCCCGCCGTCGGGGGTGACGATGCCGTGTCGGTCGGAGTCGGCGTCGTTGCCGGTGGCCACGTCGTAGGGGGTCCTGCCCTCGTCATCGGGCGTCATCGTGTTCCGCAGCGAGGCCATGGCGTTGGGGGAGGAGCAGTCCATGCGGATCTTGCCGTCCCAGTCCAGGGTCATGAAGCGCCAGGTCGGGTCCACCTTTGGGTTGACCACGGTCAGGTCCAGGCCGTAGCGCTCGCCGATGGCCCCCCAGTAGTCCACCGAGGCTCCGCCCAGCGGGTCCGCGCCGATGCGCACTCCGGCGTCGCGGATGGCGTCCATGTCGATGACGTTCTCGAGGTCGGCGACGTAGGTCTCCAGGTAGTCGTGCCGGATGACGTAGTTTCCGTCCAGTGCCTCGGCGATCGGGATCCGCGTGACGTCCTGCCAGCCGTTGGTGAGCAGCTCGTTGGCGCGCTCGGCGATCCAGCTGGTGGCGTCGGAGTCGGCGGGGCCGCCGTGCGGAGGGTTGTACTTGAAGCCGCCGTCGCGCGGCGGGTTGTGGGAGGGGGTGATGACGATGCCATCGGCCAGACCCGGTCCGGCGGTGCGCACTCCGGAGGCGGTGCCGGCGCCGTTGGCCCGCAGAATGGAATGCGAGACGGCCGGGGTGGGCGTATAGGAGCCGCGGGCGTCGACGGCGGTCGTGACGCCCGCGCCGGAGAGCACCTCGATGGCGGTGCGCCAGGCCGGCTCGGACAGGGCGTGGGTGTCGCGGCCGATGTAGAGGACGCCGTCGGTGCCCTGGGACCGACGGTACTCCACGATCGCCGCCGTAGTGGCGATGATGTGGGCCTCGTTGAAGGCGGTATCCAAGGAGGATCCGCGATGCCCGGACGTGCCGAAGATGACCTTCTGGGCGGGGTTCGCGGGGTCGGGGACGAGTTCGTAGTAGGCGGAGACGACGTCGTCGACGTCGATGAGGTCGTCGGGCTGTGCGGGGAGTCCTGCTCGTTCATGCATAGAAGCAGTGTGTCACCGGCCACTGGAAGTGTCCTGGGAATCCCGGGAATTGGACGGACCGTCTCACCATGGTGGCCCACGACGGCCCAGTGGAAGTCATGGGCAGCACGCATGCGGCGTCCCCGTCCTCGCGACTCGCCCCTGGTCTGATTTCCGCATCTTTCCGCGTTTTTTCGGTGTCTTTCCGTGTCGGCCCGTCCGTGGTCGGTTCGACCGGACCTGCGGCCCGCCGCGTCCGGGGCTCGGACCGAGCAGGCCGGAGGGTTCCGCACGGCACCCGGCTGTAGGCTGGCCGCGTTCGTGACAGGCCGTTACCGCTGCGCGCCCGATGAGCCACCGTTGAACCCCATGAGGAGTCGAGGAGTCCCCCATGCCCGCGTCCATCACCGCCGTTGCCACCACCGGCGCCCCCGCCGCCGTCGGCCCCTACTCCCAGGCCGTATCGACCGGGGAGGGCAGTGGCGCCATCGTCCACGTCTCCGGTCAGGTGCCGCTGGACCCGACCACGGGCGCGCTCGTCGACGGCGGCGTCCGGGCTCAGGCCGAGCGAGTGCTGACCAGCATCGGGGCAATCCTAGAGGCGGCCGGGCTGGGGTACGACGACGTCGTCAAAACCACCGTCCTGCTGACCGACATCGCCGACTTCGCAGCCGTCAACGACGTTTACGCCCGCTTCTTCACCGCTCCGGTGCTGCCCGCCCGCGCCGCTTTCGGCGTGGCCGCGCTGCCGCTGGGTGCGGCCGTCGAGATCGAGGCGGTCGCCGTCCGCCCCTGGGCCCACGGCCCGCGTCCCCGGCGGCCGACCGGGGCGGCGCGCCCCCGCTCCCGGCCCGTGTCCACTGCCCGGGTAGTTCTCCCCCGGTTCTTCCGTCGTCGGAACCGTCCTGACGGGCGCAGTCGATGACTACCGTTGGACATCATGAGCGACCCACTGGTCCGATGGGGCGGAACCCGAGCTGTCGCATGCTTGACGGTCGAGATCGTTTTCGTCCTCCTGCTCGTCGTCGGGGTGCCGCTGCTGGCCTTCCGGGCCTCCGGCAGCGGGGCCGGTGCCGTCAACGTGGAGGTCTGCGATGAGGCCGGCGTTCTCCAGGGAGACGCCACCGTCTCCGCTCTGGAGAAGCTGCATTTCCGCACGATCACGACGTTGGTGGTCGTCACGCTCGACACCGGCTCCGGCAGCGACTTCGACACCGCAGTGCTGGCCTACGCGCGTGAGAAGCACCCCGAGTGGATCAGTTCCTCCCACTACCACCCCACGCGCTGGGCGGACGGCCTGGTCATCCTAGGGCTCTCGCCGTCCGGACGCAAGGTGGGCACGTACTTCGGGGAGGACGTCAAGGTCAGCTATTCGCGGCAGCAGGAGATCCAGGCCGCGGGGAAGGATTCCTTCAGGGATCAGCAGTGGGAGACCGGCATCGAGCAGATGGCCCGCTCCGCCTCCGATATCGTGGATCATTCGGACAGGCGGAAGGGCGAGAAGCTCCTGTTCTCCGGGATCGGAATAGCGGGCGGGCTCACCCTGACGTTCTTCATGATCAGGGGTCGCAGCCGGGCCCGAGCCGCCTACTCCCGCGCACTGGACCACTACACGCGGGTCACCGCCGGCTACGGGAGTACGCGGGCCAAGGCGGGTCTTATCCCATCGGGGGAGGCCCACGGAGCCCAGGTCCTGGCCCGCTTCGCCTGGTTCGAGGACCATTACGCCGGACTGATCCGCGCCTTCCAGAAGTTCGGTAAGCCGCGCGGGGCGGCCTGGTTCTTCCGGGAGCGGCGGGAGGACGCCGAGGATCTCGACGCGCAGATCGGGGGACTGGAGTCCTTGGAGGAGACGATCTCCCACGCCTCCGACCTGCTGACCATGTCCGCGGGCTGGCGGGAGGCCTGGCGCAACGAGCAGGGTCCCGTTCAAGAGGATCTGGCTTCCTTCGAGAGGTTGTGCCTGGCGATACGACAGACCCGGGGTGATATGGACGTGGAGCAGGAACGCACCTGGCGGGTGCACTGCTCCGGACGGTTGGCGGCCATGGCCGATGAGCTCGCGTCGGGCGCCCTGTCCCCCGCGAAGGCGCTCGACGAGCTCGATGCCATCTCCCGAGCCGTGCGCATGCGCACCGATGCCTTGGCGCGCCGGGCGCTGGAGGCCGACAGGTCCTCCTACCGCGACCGTCGTCTCGGTCGCTATGAGTCCTCGCAGGGCGGTCGGGGTTGGAGCAAGAGCAACAGCTACATGGGGCGGTGGGTGGACAATGGTCGCATCGTCACCTACGACCCGGCCTCGACCATTCGCATCACCCCCTCCTCCCCGGGCACCCGCGCCTGCGGGGCGCAGCGGGCCGGCACCGGGTTGTTCCTGCAGTTCTCGACGCCGGTCTCCAGCCTCGTCGCCGGGTACAGTTCGGCGGTGACCTGGTCGCCCTCCTCCAACATCAGGAACAGAAGGGGCGGTTTCTTCCCCGGCGACACCGGTCTTTTCATGGGAGGCGATGTCTCCGGCGGCGGAGGTTTCTCCGGCGGCGGGGGTTTCGACGGGGCCGGCTCCAGTTCCAGCTTCTGACGGGCGCGCAGCCGTGCGCACGATTCTCTTCACCGGCCCCCTGGTGTCCACGTCCGCCCGGTAGTGTGGCCGTCATGTCCAAGAAGAACCGCCGGCGGCGTCGTGCCGACGTCGCGACTAAGGCGCCCACGAAGAAGCGCATCCCGTTCAAGGCTCGTCCTTTCGAAGGGCTCGCGGGCGAGGCCGACCTGGTCGCGATGATGCAGATCATCCCCGCCGCCACCATGACCGTGCGTGTGAACGCCGAGCACGGCGGGGGCGACGTCGAGCTCGTCACCCTGCTGCCCGAGCTCGCTCGAGCGCTCAAGCGCGCCGACGGCGAGGTTCTCGTCGCCACGCAGACGACCGTGTACTCCGGGGATGCCAGCCGCGACGTCGCCGCCGCCCTGCTCGACGCCCTCGAATTGGAGGCCGGGACGGCTCTGACGACCAGCGGCCTGCCCGAGCCCGGCGAGCGCCTCCAGGACATCCTCGACCCGCAGATCGTCCCGCATGTCGAGGTGCACAACACCTTCGACTTCTGGCTCGGTGCGGATGCCGCGGATGATCCGCAGGTGCTGCGCACGCTGAAGAAGGCCGAGGAGGAGATCACTCCGACCGCTGCTGTGCCCGGCGTCGAGCACGCCTACTGGTGCCGCCTGAACGGCAAGGAGTTCGTGCGCTGGGTGCGCGGTGAGGACGAGGACGCCTTCTTCAACGCCTTCGCCCGCGTCCATGCGGCCCGTGCATCGGATCTGGAGGAGGGGGCACGCTTCGTCGGCGCTTTTCGGGCCTGCGGTCTGGCCATTCCCGTGTGGGAGCTGGTGCCCGGTACGGAGGCCGAGGAGCTGACCGCGCCCATGCGGGCCATGGCCGATCGCCTGGACGCCGCCCTGGCCGACGACTCTCCGCTGGACGCCGCCGCCCGCCGTGCCAGGGCCGGCGTCATATCCCGTCAGGTGAATCTGTAGCCGCTTGTCCACCTGGCCGCTCGCACCCTGATGCGAAACCCGAGCCGCTCCGCCCCGGGCCGCACCGCCTGAGACCACGGATAAGGAGAATGCATTACGTCTGCATCTTAGGTGGAGGCGTCCTGGTCGACCGGCGCTGATGAACGCCGTCTCGCATTCCCGGTGGCGGGAAGAAGCGGTCCCGGCCGCCCGAAGGCGACCGGGACAGGCTCGACTCAGACCGCGGACTTCTTATTCTTGAACTCTTTGGAACTCTTTGTCCCTGCCCGACTCCTCATCGGCCGTCTGTTCGGCCTCGGCGCGCAGGCGCTCGTTGGCGCCCTCGACGTCGAGCCTCCACAGCAGGGCCAGGATGATCGCGTTGGCGATGGTGGGGATCCACAGGTACATGAAGTAGAGCATGGCGATGACCGAGTGCGGCTGGTCCGGCTCGGGAATCGCGTCGGTCGGATTGACGTAGCCGGAGGCGTCCAGGAGCCAGCCGGCCAGTGCGGTGCCCACGCCCGACCCGATCTTCACGCCCAGCGAGGTGCAGGAGAACATGAGGCCGTCGATGCGCTTGCCGAAACGCAGGAAGGTGTTATCGCTGGCCTCCGCGATGAGGGCGTTGAGGGTCCCCTGCAGCGGGGCCATGCCCAGGGACGCGACGCCGGAGAAGAGGAGCATGAGCGGCAGATTGCCCATGTAGCCGGCGACGATGACGCCCGAACGCCCGGCTACGGCGACCGCGTAACCGACGATGTTCACCCTGTACATGCCGCCGAACCGGGCCACGATCGCGGGCGCGAACAGCAGTCCGACGATGAGTGGGACGTTGATCGCCCAGGCGAAGGCGCCCAGCAGATTCGCATTGCCCAGGATGTAGGTCATGAAGTAGATGCCCATATTGAGAGTGGCCGTGAACATCTGCGTCATGACGAACACAATGAGAATGATGAGGTAGTACTTATTGGCGGCCAGCATCTTGCCGGACTCGCGCAGGGTGACCTTCTCAGCGGCCTTCGTCGCCTCCTCGTTCTCGGTCTCAAGGAGTTCGGAGGGGGGAAGCTCGCGCACCGAGAATACCGACAGGGTGTTGACGGCCAGACCCAGCAGCGCGTAAATGATCGCAATGATGCGCCACCCCTCGGCGCCGCCGCCGAGCAGCCTGACCCCCTCGACGGTGACGGTCTGGATGAGCAGATTGGTCCCGAAAGCGAACATGAAGCGGATCGAGCCCATCTGCACGCGTTCAGAGGAGTTCTTCGTGATAAGGGCCGTCAGGGACGAGTAGGCGATGTTGTTCGCCGTGTAGAACACCGCATTGAGCAGAGTGTAGGTGATGAAGAACCAGGCGTACTTCGCGGTGTCTCCCAGCGAGGGCGGGATGGCGAAGATCGCGATGATCATGGCGGTGCATCCGATGAAGGCCCATAGCATCCAGGGGCGCGCCTTGCCCATGCGCGTTTGAGTCTTGTCCAGCAGTGCGCCGAAGATCAAATCGGAGAAGCCGTCGAAGAATTTTGAGAGCATCATGAGGGTGCCGATAACCCCGGCCTTCAGGCCGACGGTGTCCGTCAGGTAGATCATGACGAAGGCGGATAGAAGCGCGTACACGACATTCCCGGCCACGTCGCCGGAGCCGTAGCCCACCTTGTTGTACCACGTGAGGTACTTCTTCTCATTCATGGGGTGTCACCTCATTGTGCGGATTGGGAATCGGGATGATCAACGGGTGGAGGGGGCCAGCAGGAGGTGGAGGGTGAGCTCGGCGTCGACCCGGTAGCGTTCCTGGAGCGCCGGCCCGCAGCTGGCCGAGCCGATGCCCGCCATCGCGGCGTCCAGGCACAGCACCGTGTGCCCGCAGGGCCGCAGCTCGATGTCGTGGCGGGCGGCCGCCAGGGTCTCCTGGGTGTACCGGGAGGCGTTGAAGGAGAAGGGTGATGCGCCGGCGACGGTCAGCTCGGCGCGCGGCCCGGTCACGGCCACCAGGTCGCAGTCCGCGTGACTGCCGTTCTCCTGGGGGCGCAGGTAGTCGACGAGCAGCTCGTCGACGTCCGCCTCGAACAGGCCGTGGCGGCAGGCGCGGTGCTTGTCCGCATACGCCTCCTGCGGTCCGAGGCCGAAGTAGCGGATCCGATTCATCTCCTGGGGCAGGAACAGGCGCAGGCCCAGCCGAGGCAGGGCGGGGAACTCGGGGTCGCGGCGGGCGGACAGCACGAGGTCGAGCGCGCCGTCGCCGCGCACCGTCCAGCGGATACCGGCGCGCAGGATCGGCTGGACCGTGGGGGCGACGACGGCGATCTCGGCTTCGACGACGACGGCGTCCTCCACGGTGCGGGCGGTGCAGGAGTAGGCGCGGGCGTAGGCCCGGTCGTAGTGGGCCCGGCGCCAGTCGACTTGCGCGCCGCGGTCGTTGTCGGTGGGGGCGCGCCAGATGTTGATCTCCGTCGGCCGGTCGAGCAGGTCGACGTCGTCAACGAGCATCCGGGCGGGCAGACCCGTGCGGGGATCGAAGCGGTGGACGAACCCGTCCCCGCTGACGGTGACGGCCTTCTGGGTCGTCTGGGTCCGCGGCGCCGACCCGGAGCCCCCGGTGCTGTCGAGGAGGCGGGCGGAGAGCCGGTGGCGCGGGTCCGTCGTCGGCAATGCCACCTCGTCGAAGCCGAGGGCATGACCGGCCGCGAGGAGCGGCAGGTCGCGGGCGAGGCGGTAGGAGACGGTCAGGAAGCAGCGGCCCGACGCCGGCAGATTCGCGAGGACGGGGCGCGGCAGCGGAATGGTCGCTGTTGCATGGGGAGGAACCGGCCCGGGAAGAGGCAGGGGGCCCGAGGCGAGCACCTCGCCGTCGCAGGTGAGGTCGAAGGTGAGCTCGGTGAACTCGAGCAGATCGGTGAAGTCGAGATCGTTGCGCACCGTGAGGCCGCCCCGCTCGAGATCGAGATCGGTGACCCGGGCGGGGCGCTGCACGTTCCACAGCTCCTTGAGCCCCGTGTGGGGGACCCGGTCGGATGAGACCAGCCCATCGACGCAGAAGTTGCCGTCGTGCACTACCTCGCCGTGGTCGCCGCCGTAGAGGTGGATGGGGCGGCCGTCCTCGGTGGTTCCCGCACGCACGGTGTGGTCGCACCACTCCCACACGAAGCCTCCGCACAGTCGCTCGTCGGAGCGGATCAGGTCCCAGTACTCCTCCAGGTCGCCCGGGCCGTTGCCCATGGCGTGGCAGTACTCGACGAGGATGAGCGGCTTGTCCGGGTCGGCGTCGAGATAGTCGCGGATCTCATCCAGACTCGGGTACATGCGGCTGTACAGGTCAATGCTGGAGTAGTCGTACCGACGATCCTTCGAGCGGTAGTAGGCGGATTCGTAGTGCGTGACGCGGGTGGGGTCGGTCTGCTTGATCCACAGCAGGGCCGCCTCGAAAGTCCATCCGTAGGCGCACTCGTTGCCCGCCGACCAGGAAATGATGGAGGGGCGGTTCCTCTCGCGCGTCACGCACAGCCGGACGCGGTCCATGGTGGGCTCGATCCAGTCGGGGTTGTTAGCGATGCGCCTGTTCCAGTGCTCGACGACGTTGGGCCAGGAGTCGTCCGCCAGATACTGGGTCTGGGTGCCGTGGCTCTCGTTGTCCGCTTCGGACATGACGTAGAAGCCGTACTCGTCGCACAGCTGATAGAAGCGGGGGTCATTGGGGTAGTGGGAGGAGCGGACTGCGTTGATGTTGTGCTCTTTCATCAGTCGCAGGTCGCGCTTCATGTGGTCCAGATCGATCGCGGGTCCGGTGACGGGGTCGGAGTCGTGCCGGTTGACGCCGCGCAGCTTGATCGGCGCACCGTTGATGATGAGAACCGGCCCGTTGGTGCTCACCTCGCGCAGACCGACGCGGTCGCGGATGACTTCGTTCGGGCAGCTGATCGTCAGGGTGTAGAGATAGGGGTCCTCCGCGGTCCACAGGCGAGGGGCGGGCACCACCAGCTCGGCGCGGTGGGTGAGCACCGGGCCGCCGCCCTCTCCGTCGTCGGGGGTCCGCCCGCCCTCGTCGTCGGGGGTCCGCCCGCCCTCGTCGTCGGGCGCGAGCGGGGCCTCGGCGATGAGCCGGCCTTCGGCGTCGTGCAGACTCAGCGTGGTGGGCACGGGGCCGCCGCGGAAGGACCCGCGCACCCTCACCGCGGCGGAGTCCGGGGAGAGCGTCGTTGTGGTCACGTAGTCGAAAAGGGCGGCCCGGGGCCGCTTGAGCAGGTAGACGTCGCGGAAGATGCCGGAGGTGCGGAACTTGTCCTGGTCCTCCACGTAGGTGCCGTCGCACCACTTGAGCACGAGAACGGCCAGGCGGTTGACGCCCGGGCGGACGACGTCGGTGACGTCGAACTCGCTCGTGGCGTGGGAGACCTGGCTGTAGCCCACGTACCGTCCGTTGAGCCACACGTAGAAGCAGGAGTCCACGCCCTCGAAGGTGAGCGCGACGGTCGGCGCGTCGGGGTCAGGCGTGTGGATGAAATCGGTCAGATAAGCGCCCGCCGGGTTGTCGTACGGGACGTGGGGCGGATCGAGGGGGATCGGGTAGCGCACGTTCGTGTACTGGTGGCAGTCGTAGCCCTGGTGCTGCCACGTGCTCGGCACCGGGATCGGGGAGAAGCCGCGGAGCTCCCCGTCCGCGCCGTAGCCCGGTTCCCAGAACTCGTCGGCGACGTCGGCCACGCTCTCGTGGTAGCGGAACCGCCATGTGCCGCTCAGCGGCTGGAGGCGGTCGGAGCGGTCGCGGGCATCAGGGCCGCTCATGCCGTCGGGAGCGAGGGCCGCCGAGGCCGGCACGTAGTAGGCGTGCGGCGGGAGAGTGTTCTCGTGGAGGACGCCGAGGTCCTCGTAGTGCCTGGGGACGATCGTCATGGGAGCTCCTTGAGCGGCCGGAGGAGGCGTCGGGCGGCCTGGAAGCGCGTAGCCGCTCGACGCCTCCCCGCCTGCGGGCCCGACGACGGCGTCGACCCGCAGGCAGGGTGGAGAGACTGGTCAGTGATGTCAACGTTAACATACGGAGGAGGGTTGTGTCGCCTGCAATTTTGCCCCGTTGTGCAGGGGGTGATCATGCTCAATGAGTCGAAATGGAAATTCATTGATAATCGCTAACATAGAGGACTTTCGGCCGTTGCGGAGGCTGTTGGTAGCCTCGTGCCATGGGTGGGACTCAACGATCGAAGCGACGGGGCCGCTCCGGCGCGCCGTCGGTCTCGGACGTCGCCCGTCTCGCCGGCGTCTCCACGCAGACGGTTTCCCGGGTCACCGCGGGCGCCCGGAACGTGCGGCCGGACACCCGTGAGAAAGTGCTGCACGCCATGGAGCGTCTCGGATACTCGCCCAACCGCGCCGCCCAGGCGCTGCGCCGGGGCTCCTTCCGGACGATCGGAGTAGTGACTCAGCACATCGAGCGCACAGGTGAGGCGCTGACCACCGAGGGCGTGCTCGCGGCGGCCTGGGAGGCCGGGTACACCGTCACCATGGTGCAGGTGGAGCGTCCGGCCTCCGAGGACATGCGCACCGCCGTGCTGCATCTGGCCGACCAGGCCGTCGACGGTCTGGTCGTGGTCCAGGCGGGGCGCGCCGGCCGCGAGCACCTGGTGCTGCCCGCGGGCCTGCCGGTCGCCGTTTCGGACTCCGCTCTCGTGGGCTACTACCCCTCCGCTTCGGCGGACCAGGTGCGGGGAGTGCGCGCCGCCGTCGATCATCTCCTGGGCCTCGGCCATCGCACGGTTCATCATGTGGCGGGGCCGGAGGACTCCCAGTCCGCCCTCATCCGTTCGGCCTCATGGGCGGCCCGCCTGAGGGAGGCGGGCCTGACGGCGCCCGAGCCGGTGCAGGGGGACTGGACCGCCGCCAGTGGGTACGCGGCCGGGGAGCGCCTGGCCGCCGAACCCGAGGTGACGGCCGTTTTCTGCGCCAACGACGAGGTGGCGATCGGGCTCATCCGCGCCATGCACGAGCACGGTCGGCGCGTGCCGCAGGATGTCTCGGTGGTCGGTTTCGATGGGCTGTCCCTGGGGGAGTACAGCTTCCCGCCTCTGACTACCGTGCGTCAGGACTTCCGACGAGCGGGATCGGAGATGGTCGGCCTCGTCCTCGAGCAGGTGGACTCCGGGGTCGGGGGTGGAGCCCGGCAGATCCTCATCCCCACCGAGCTCGTGGTCCGCGGGAGCACGGCATCCGCATGAGAGTCGTGCACAATGCGTATAGATGTGTATATGAGAATCAATCTTGTGTAAAGTGATGGTCACGGGCCGATCGGACCCGACCGCGCAGACATCGCGGCATGCCGGATCACAGGAGTCATCATGAACGAGCAGCAGGCCGAGCAGATGCGACACGGGGCGGGCTTCATCGCCGCGCTCGATCAGTCCGGAGGCTCCACACCCAAGGCTTTGGCCGCCTACGGCGTCGGGCCGGAGCGCTACGCCTCCGAGGCGGAGATGTTCGACCTGGTCCACGCCATGCGCACCCGCGTCATCACCTCGCCATCCTTCACCTCGAAGCGCATCATCGGCGCCATCCTCTTCGAGAGAACCATGGACGGATCAGTCCAGGGGCGCCCTACCGCGGAGTACCTGTGGGAGATCAAGAGGGTCGTCCCCTTCCTCAAGGTCGACAAGGGCCTGGCCGAGGAGGACCGTCACGTCAGAATCATGAACCCGATCCCGGGCCTGGACGAGCTGCTGGAGCGCGCCGTCCGAGCGGGGATCTTCGGCACCAAGATGCGCTCGGTCATCCTGGCGGCGGATCCGGAGGGGGTCGGGGCGATTGTCGACCAGCAGTTCGAGATCGCCGAGCGGATCAGCGCCACCGGCCTGGTCCCGATCATCGAACCCGAGGTCGATATTCACGCCGCCGACAAGGCCGAGGCGGAGGAGCTGCTCATCGCGGCGCTCACGGAGCATCTCGACGCCCTGCCCGAGGGCGTCGACGTCATGCTCAAGGTGAGCATCCCGACCGTTGACGGCCGCTACTCCGAGCTCATGAAGCACCCGCGCGTCATGCGCATCGTGGCGCTGTCGGGTGGTTATGAGCGCAGCGAGGCCAATGCACGCCTGGCCCGCAATCCGGGTCTTATTGCAAGCTTCTCGCGCGCTCTGCTCGAGGGGCTGAGCGATTCCCAGAGCCAGGAGGAGTTCGACTCCGTGCTCGCGGCGACCGCCGAGAGCGTATACGAGGCGAGTGTCGCCTGAGGCGGGCGCGGCCGAGTCTCCATGCACTGTTGCGGGCTGAGCCCGCGATACCGGGTTGTCTCTCCCGGTATCGCGGGCCCCTGCCATCGAGGGGCCTCTCTCCTCCGGGGTCCCTAAATGCCCGGAGGGAGGCGATGCCCTCCCTCGCCGGAGCGAGCGTCGGGGTTCCCTGCAACCCCGACGACTCTCGGTACGAGCCGGTCCTCGGGTTCCCCAACCCTCACGGTCCGTACCGTCCGGCGGCAGTTACTATGAAAGCGGACAGACCTGAATATAGGCCTCTATTAACCTGTGAACACCCTACGAGTTTCGGGCGTCACTTTCAGGCTGTCGCGTACGAAGCCGTGCGCAGGCGTCGACGAGAAGAGGCCGCGATGGTTGTGCGCGCGGCGGGCGCCGGCCACGCCTGCCAGGCGCCGCGCTCGAGATGGACGGCCCCCCAGGTCCGCAGGTACGGGTTCAGACCCCACGCCTCCAGGAACTGCCAGGGTCGGTCGTTGCGGAGCCGGGTCTTGACCGAGACGCTGAATCGCACATGCTCGAGCTCATCGAGGCGCACCGGCCCCTCCAACGCGTCCAGTTGCGCCAGTCCCGGTTGACGCGCCGGCCGCTGGCGTCCCGGGACGTGCTCCAGTTCCCGGACGTAGGCGTAGGCGTACGCCACATGCCGCACCTCGATATGCCTGCCCCGCCACATGGCCCGTACGCGCGCCACCGAGAACGTGCCGTCGAGCTGCGAGGTCGCGATCGGTTCGGTCATCCACCACTTGCTGTAGTTTCGGTCGATGCCGAATCCCGTCGGGCACGGATAGTAGGGGTCCGCCTTCAGGACGGTCACCGGCTCGCGGTACACGCCGTCGCGGTCGTGGAACACGGAGGCCTTGAACGGCACTCCGCCGTGCACGGCGAAGGTCTGCCCCGATGCCGGAACCGGTCCGACGAACGACGGCGTCCAATGGGGCAGCGACACCTCGGGCGCCGCTCCGGCGGCGCCCGCCGCGGTGCCGTCGAAGCCTCGCGGCAGCACCACGCGCCAGTCCATGAACCTGTCGGGCACCGACGCCGTCAGCTCGCCGTCGGCTCCCGTCAGTACCCGGGTCTGCTCCACAACCACCTGTGTCAGCCTCGACAGCCTCACCCAGTCGCCGAGCGCGTCGCGCTCATCCGCGCTCACCCGGGCCGTGTCGCCCCACACGTCGAGCAGACGTACGCGGGTGCCGTCGAGCAGTGCCGTCGCCGCAGCTCGGAAGCCGTCGACGATGGCCTCCCGGGGCAGTGCCATCCCCCAGGCGCCTCGGTCGGACATGGCGGAGAAGCCCTCCGGGCAGGCCACGGTCCGCGGGACCAGCAACGACCACACCGCTCCGGCGGGGAGCGCGTACAGGTCGAAGTCGCTGCCCCAGGACTGCCCGGCGGACTGCCACCTGGCCGACGAAGTGTCCCACCGAGCCACCATCCCCCCCGGGAGGAGCTGCTGCGACTGCGTCTCGCCGCTGGCCGCGAGGGATGCTGAACGCGCGTAATCGCCCACGCGCACAGGCCCCGACAGCGGCGGCACCACGGCGCCGCCCGCGTCCTCGCCTGCTCGTACCTGCGGGAGTCCTTGCACTGTCATCATCCTTATGTGCTCGTGCGGCGCCGCGCTCGCCGCCGCGGTGCCGGAGTGGTTGTTCGGAGAACACCGGTCGTGCTCAACACCGTTCGGCGCCGTGCGACGTGTCGGATCCGCACCGTCGGAGGATCCGGTACCACGTTAGCGGTTCGTTACCGATGGACGCATCTCCTGATGGACTCGTGATGGCCTCGGGTCCGGTACACCCCAGCGGTCTTAGGCCGCCATCGGCCCGTGACGCCGTCGGGTGGACCTCCCGCCCAGATTCTGAGCCGGACCGCCGAGCAGACCCTCCCGGCTGCAGACGTCGATAGTGGCGCGGATGCCCTCGACGGCCGTCACCAGCCGGTCGCCCCAGGCTTTCTCGTACTCCCCCGTGGAGACCCGGTCCTGGGGATTGCCGTCGTCGATCTCCGAGCGAAGCCGGCGGCTCAGGACGCCCGGGTCCAGGTCCACGGCCCTGCGCACTCCCGTCCAGGCGGCGTCCGGATCCGAAGGCGAGCCCGCCGCCGTGTCCCGATATTCGTCGAGTGCCTCGACGAGCGTGATGACGACCGGGTCGGCGCTCAGCCGGCACAACCACTGGTCGGCGGTCCCGCGCGACCGTCCAGGATGGAGCCCCAGCAGGTCGAAGAGCATGGTGTGCAGATCGGCCAGTCCGAGCTCGCACAGAGGTTCCTCCGCTCCGCTCTCCCGGCGCTTCGGCGGATGATCGGGCTCGAGACGCTGCAAGTCGAGGATGAGGATGTAGAGCCGGCTGAGACCGGCGGCCAGACTCGCCAGCACCTGGTCGCGGTTCGTCGCCGTCAGGCGGCCGCTTCGGATGGTCCTCAGCCCGTCGTCGATGAGATCGTTGGAGGAGGACGCCTTGAACTGCAGTTCGAGGTGCTGCTGCATTGTCAAGTCTGTCGTTACCACGGCGTGATCATAGGGCTGCGCGGGGCGCGTACGGCGGACGACGCGCGGAGCGTCTCGGACTGCGTTGCGCACGCGTCCACTCTACCGCCGTGGCGAGTGCGCCCGTGCGTCGCGCACGATCGCCCCGCGGGAGGAGGGCGGAACCCGGCGCCGTTGACGGGTCCCATGCCTTTATGTTCTCACATAACATGTAACCGTCCTGTGACGTAGGTTATGATGAGGGGCTCTGCCTGACGATGGGTCAGTTTCTGCAGCCGTTTCGGGACCGAGGTCCTCCTCTCCTCGACGGACCGTCGAACGAATCATCGGCGCGCTGCCACGCGCGACGCCATGCGCGGCTCGCCAGTCGGATTCGCGCGCGGCGTGACGGGGCGGCGCGCGCGACCCGTCGGGGCAGCGACATCCGCCTTCCAGTGGCTACCCTGGGCCTGTGAGTCCGACGCCATCACGTGAGCTGCATCCTGACCAGCCCTCTGAGCAACGGGTCGCTGTCATCATCCCGGCGAGGGATGAGGCGGATCGCATCGCCGCCACGGTACGAGCGTGCCGCTCAGTGCCTCGCGTCGATCTCGTCGTCGTCGTCGATGACGGATCCACCGACGGCACCCAGGATCACGCCCGCGCCGCCGGCGCGGTCACTGTCCGTCACTCCGTCACCCGCGGCAAGGCGTCCGCCCTGGAGACCGGCGCCAGCGTGGTGGGGATGCGCGACTACGTGGACGGACCCGCCCGTCTGCTGCTGTTCATCGACGCCGACCTGGGCGACTCCGCCGCCGCCTGCTCCGAGCTCGTCTCCCCGATCGTCGACGGCGTCGCCGACATGGCCATCGCCGTGCCGCCCAAGCAGGTCGGGGCCGGCGGCCGCGGTCGGGTCGTCAGGGCCGCCCGCTCCGCCATCGCCTCGACCACCGGATGGGCTCCGGTGGCGCCATTGTCCGGACAGCGGTGCCTGACTCGACGGGCCTACGAGGCGGGTGCGCCACTGGCCGAGGGGTGGGGCGTCGAGGTGGGCCTGAGCATCGACGTGCTCGTGGCCGGGATGACGGTCATCGAGGTCCCCTGCGACATCACCCATCGCGTGACCGGCAACGACCCGGCCGGCAGGCTGCACCGCGCCTCGCAGTACAAGGACGTCCTGCGGGCGATTCTCGGGCGCCGTCTGCGTCGCCACCGCGTGCCGTCCAAGGCTTTCGACGAGGCCGTGCGCAAGCAGTCGCCCTTCCACGCCTACCGGGCCTGGACCGGGCCCGCCGATTCGGCCGCCTGATCGGGCGCCGTCCGCCCGCCGCGATCAGTCGGGCGCCCCGGCCCGGTCCCTCCCGTCCATCCCGTTCGCCCCGGCGGGCCGCGGCGCGGGAGCCGCGAGTCCGGCGGCGAGGACCCCGATGAGAGCCGGAAGAGCCGCGGCCGCCGAGAAGCAGAGCATGGTGAGCCCGGAGTCGTTGACGGCCACCTCGACGACGGCCAGTACCGTCAGCGCCCGCCCGAGCGGTCCCAGCCACTGCGGAAGCGCTCCGGGAACCGTCAGCCACGTGTACGGCCCCTCGCCCCGACGGGCCTCGCGCACTGCACGCACTGCCCACCACGCGCTGAGCGCCGCGATCCCCGATCCGACGGCGAGCGCCGCCACCGCCAGCGGGCTCGACCTGAAGGGCGCGACGAGGGCGGTCGCCTTGCGCGCGATCGTGGTACCGGCGGTCCCGTCGAGCACCTGCCTGACGAATCCGCCCATATGCGTGCCCGACCCGCCGAAGAGGAAATCGGCCGCCCCGAACGCGCCCACGATGCCCACCGCGGCCACCGCGATGACGACCCACCACGTCCACCCCGGGCGCGCTCCGGCCAGACCGGCCGCCAGGACCGCCAGCGCCAGGACGAGGGTGAGCGCTCCGCCGACGTCGGCTCCCAACGCCGGCGCGCCGTCCACCACTAGTGCCAGGACGCCGGGAACCCCCACGCCGAACCCCACGAGCACCCGCCGCTCCCGGAACCCGCGTCGTGCCGCCGACGGGCCGACCCACGCTGCGATCGCGACCAGAAGTGCCGCGGCGGCCAGCGCGAAGGCGGTGTTGGACACTCCGTAGAAGCGCCCGGCGACGACGGCGTTCATCCCCAGCGCCCCGTTGAAGCCGAGGCGAGCGCCTGTGGCCCCGTCCACGAGAATGACCGCGGCTGTGACCGCGGGCGCCATGAGACTCAGGAGCATGCGGGGGGTGCGCGTCGGGGAAGAGGAGGAAGAGGAGACGGCGGGGGCGGTGACGTCCACCGGCGCGGCCGGTGCATCGGGGCCCGCGAGCGGTCGGCGCGATGCCCTCCGCCGCCGCATCAGTCGTTCGGCGCCTGCGGCCGCCGCGCGCCCCGCCCGCAGCAGGGCGGCCAGGCCGGCCGGAATCACGAGCGCCCAGCCGAGCGCGAGGCCGATGACCGCTATCGGTGCGCTGTCCCCGGCCCGCCACCAGGGCAGCATGTTGGCCAGCCACATCCCGGCGGGGAGCGCCGTCACCGGGAGGGCCGCCCGGGCGATGACGAGCGGACGGCCCCTTGAACTGATTGAACTGACCGGCGGCGCCCCGTCGGCCTCGTCCGTCTCCGTCGCCGGACCCGTCGCGGCCCGCCGGTCGTGCAGCGCCCGCCCCGTTCCGACGAGCAGCGTCAGAAAGGCGCCGATGAGCACCAGGGCCGTCGGAATGACCGTGCGCTCGGACGCACGGGCGTGACGAGCATTGTCAGCCAGCGTCCGTGCTCGTGCGACCCCCTCTGCGAGGACGTCGGCTCCGGCTCCGTCAGCGCCCTCGGTCGCCTCGCGGGCGCCGGTGTCGGCGACGTCGGGCATGATGAGCGGTGCCCCGAACGCTCCGGCTTCGGTCCCGGTGAGGGCCCGGAAGAGCGTCGGGGCGAGGTCGGTCGACTGGATCAGGCCCGGCTGGTGCGTGGAGGCGCCGATGATGAACCCGTTGTCCGCTCCCGCCGGGGAGGTCGTTTCCGCAGGCAGGACGGCCATCTGGGGCCCCGGATCCGTCGCGTCGGCGACCGAGGCGATCACCACACGCGTGCCGGCAGGGGCGGACGCGAGGGTCTCCTCCAGGGCAGCGGCCAGGAGGAGGATCCGGTCGCCGTCGGAGCCCCCGGGAGGGCTGTCGGCCGCAGTGGTCGTGCCGGCCGTGTCGGATGCCCCGTCGGCCGCGTCCGCGGTGTCGACGAGGATGAGGTCGGCCGGGTCGGCGGCGGTCAGGAGCTCGGACAGAGCGTCCTCGGCGGGCGGGCCCCCCTCGTTCGTCAGAGCCAGGATCCCGCCGCGGCCGACGGCCGCCATCGTCGTGTTGGTGCGGTTCAGGACCCCGGCGAGGGCGCCGCCCGCGGTGGCGCCCTCGGCCGCGGACGTCACGGTCCCGGTCCGGTCCGCCGGCCAGGCGCACGCGCCGTCCGGGTGCTCGGCGGCGCGCATGCGTGAGCCGGCTCCGAGCGTGAGCCAGCCGTCGGCCGGGCACGTGCGGTCCCCGATGGTGCGGGTCACGAGGTTGACCGGTTCGGCACCGCCCGCGTAGGCGAGCAGGGCCTCGGCCGCTCCGGCGGTGGCGGAGTCGTCGACCTCGGCCGCACCGCCTGCGCCGTCCGTGCGGTCGGCGTCATCGGGGGCGCCGGAGCCCGCGGCGGCCAGGACGTCGGCCCATGTCAGGTCGGTGGTGCCTAGAACGACGAGGGGCGCGCGCTCGCCCCTCTCCGCCGCGGTGGGACCGGCGACCGAGGCGGCGGCGCTCGTGGAGGCCGCATCGGGTCCCGCTCCGGCATCCCGAGTCCCGGCCGCGTGCGCCGCAACGGCGAGCGCCGTGCCCACCATGGTGGCCACCAGCCCGACGACCAGCGCCAGGACGAGGATGTAGACGACCGTGCGCACGAAACGCTGCTGCCGATTCCTCCTGGGGGACGAGCTCATGCTGTTAGCGTACGTGAGCCCGTGGCCCCGCTCCGACCGGTGCGCTCATGCGTAGCGACGGGCGACGGACGCCGTTTCGGCGCCGTAGGAGGCCCCGAAGAGGAAGGCGTGGATGATGAGCATGTGGAGCTGGTGCAGGCCCACGCGCTCGCGCCACCCGGCCGCCAGGGGGGAGACTTCGTCGTAGCCGGCATAGATCCGATCCAGGTGCCGCTGGCCGAACACGCTCAGGGCGGCCAGGTCCGTCTCCGCGTGCGCCCCCTGGGCGAGCGGGTCGATGAGAACGCCGACGACGTCGCCCCGGCCGCGACCGCCCGGGATGTCGGTCTCCGGCCCGTCCTCAACCGGGCGGGCGGCGGGGCGGGACGGACCCCGCCCCGCCCGCGGCGGCGCCCAGTCGATGGTCCCCCCGGGCACCCACATGACATTGCCGGTCCACAGGTCGCCGTGGGTGCGGGCGACGGCGACCCTCTCCCCGCGCTCGCGGGCCGCACGGCCCACGAGCGCGGGCTGGTCGGCGTCGAAATCGCCGTCGTGCAGACGCTCGCAGACCCGCTCGATGACGGCGGCCCCGCGCCGCGTCAACGAGCCCTGGTCGAGGCACGGGCGCAGATAGGGGGCTAGACGGTCGTCGGCGAAGAACTCGCCCCACCGGCGGGGCGCCGCGTCGGCGGGCTCGGGCTCGCACGGGCGGACGCGCACCTGGGAGCGCCCCATCCGGGTGCTCCCGTTCCAACCGGGCGGCGCCGCCCCGAAGGCCGGGGCGCCGGCCGCGTGCGTCACGGCCAGCGCGCGTCCGAACGCCTCCGCCGCGGAGGCATTCACCGAGCCGGCGGCCAGTCGGGGCTCGTCGATCCAGCCCGGCCCCGTCGTCACCGGCACCACGTGGGCGCCGCCGTCGGCCATGGGTTCGGCCAGCCAGGACAGGCCGAGCGCCTCCAGAGCGGTGGAGCCGGGGACGTCGTCGTGCTTGCGGATGGTGGAGGCGGCGCTGCTCATCCTCCTAGCCTATTGCCTCCGGCACTTCCGGCGGACCGTCGGGTCCACCGGAGGCAATAGGCTGTATCCATGAACCCCGCTCCCACCTGGTCCTTCCTCGGGCCCTCCGGCACCTTCTGCGAGATGGCGCTGCGGCAGGTCGCTCCCGACGACGTCGCCCTCGACCCCTGTCAGGATGTGCCCACCGCCCTGGACCGCGTGCGCGAGCGCGCCGCCGAGGCCGCCGTCGTCCCCATCGAGAACTCGGTCGAGGGAGGCGTCAACGCCACCCTCGACAACCTCGTCGCCTCCGCTCCGCTCGTCATCGCCGCGGAGATGGCCGTCCCCATCACCTTCGTCCTGGCCGGTAGGTCCGGCACCGCCCTCGGCGACGTCCGCGCCATCTCCACTCACCCGCACGCCTGGGCGCAGTGCCGCGGCTGGGTCCATCATCGCCTGCCCGGGGTCTCCTACGTCGCCGGCACCTCCACCTCCGCTCCCGCCCGCGCTCTGGCCCGGGCCGATAATGCCGCGGCGCTGGAGTATCAGGCCGTCCTGTGCAACCCGCTGGCCGCTCGGCAGTACGACCTGGATGTTCTGGCCGGGGCGGTGGCCGACAACCCGGACGCCGTCACCCGCTTCGTCAAGGTTGCGCGGCCCAGGCGCGCGGGCGAGCCCACCGGAGCGGACAAGACCACCCTGCTCGTCCAGCTGCCGCACAACCGCTCGGGCGCTCTGCTGGATATGCTCGAGCAGTTCAGCGCCCGCGGCGTCAACCTCACCCGCATCGAGTCGCGTCCGGTGGGGGACTCCCTGGGTCGCTACCGCTTCTCCATCGACATCGAGGGGCATGTGCGCGATGAGCGCGTGCAGGCCGCCCTCATCGGTTTGCACCGCACCTGTCCCGTGGTCCGGTTCCTCGGCTCCTACCCGCGGCTGGACGCCCGGCCCGTCGTGGTCCCGGCCGGCACGAGCGACAAGGATTTCATGGTGGCGCGCTCGTGGGTGGCCGACGTCCTGGACGGGCGGACGCTCTGAGGGCTCCAGGGCTTCGGCCCGACGGGGTCAACCGGGACGCCGCACGAGGAGCGCGCCCGCGTCGAGGCGCGCCCGCAGGATCCGGGTGGGTGCGAGCAGTTCGCCGTCGATCTGGACCGGTGCCGGTTCGGCCAGCTGGACGATCGCTTCGGTGCCGCGACGCAGCGTGACTCGGCCCAGTGCGTGAGCGGGGTTCGAGTAGGACGCCGCGAAGGGCGGCAGAACCTGACGCGCCAGGGAGCTCCAGCCGACCACCCCGCCGACCGTGTCGATCGCCGCGACGTCCAGCACGCCGTCGTCCATGCGAGCCTCGCGCAGCAGGGTGATGCCGGCGGGCAGCCGGCCGCCGTTGGCCAGCAGCACGGTGCGCGCGCGCAGGCGCTCGATTCGTTGGGCGCCGTTCGTCTCACGCACTCGTACGACCAGGTCCATGTGCGGGGAATCGAGGTTGGCCACCGCGGCCACCGCATAGGCTCCCCACCGGATGCGGGCCTTGAGGTCGGGGCGCGTGGAGGCGACCAGGCCGGCGTCGAAGCCGATCCCGGCCACCACCATGGACACGTGCTCGACGTTCGGGGAGGGCCGGGCCTGATCGTCGGGCGGCGGGCAGGGGGCGTCGGTAGGCTCGATGCGCACCCGCACCAGGTCCGTGGGCCGAGCGGTTTCGTACGCGGCGGCCCGCAGCGCGGCGTCGAGCCGGCCGACGGGCAGGCCCAGGTTGCGGGCGGCGAGATTAGCCGTGCCCAGGGGCAGAATCGCCATGTCGACGCCCGTGTCCGCCATCCCGGCGGCGACGGTGCGCACCGTCCCGTCGCCGCCGGCGGCGACGACCAGGCGCGCCCCGGAGGCGACGGCGAGGCGCGCCTGCATGGTGCCCGGCTCGGCGGGTGTGGTCTCCAGCCAGAGCGGGCCCGCGTAGCCGGCGCCGCGCAGGACGTCGGTGGTACGGCGGCGTACGGCGTCGGTCGCCGAGGGCTTCGACGGATTGACGACGATGCAGGCCAGGGGAGCGGCGGTGGGGGTGCTGGCGCGCTGAGATCGACATTCTGGGCCGAAGTTGACGGTGGCGCTGTCGACCTCGTACGGGAATGTCGATCTCGCGCCGGCCTCCTTTTCAACCATGGCGTCATGCCCCTCGCCTTGAGACTCACCAGCGGCTCGCCGGCTCAGGGTATCGTCCGGCCGAGGCGAGTCACCAGAGGTGACGGTGCTGAGATCGGCTTCTCGGGCCGGGGCCGACCCCGCCGACGGCGGCGTCGGTCTCAACCCGAAATGTCACTCTCGCGGCTGGACGGGCAGCATCGGCAGGCCGGCCTCGACGGCCAGACGGGTGAGGGAGTCGGCGAGCCGGACGAAGTCGGCCCCGCGCGAGGAGGAGGTGCGGCGGACGACGCCGATCCGACGCACCGGACCGGGTCCGGCGAAGCGTGCGACCGCGTAGTCCACGCCGTCGAGCATGCGCAGCGCGCCCTCCGGTATGACGGTGATGCCCACGCCGTGGGACACCATGCGCACCACCGTCGACAGCGTCGTCGCCACAGCCGCCGGTGGGCGGGTGCTGTAGCGCTGGCACAGGGCCAGGGTCTGGTCGCGCAGGCAGTTGCCCTCGTCCAGCAGCAGCAGCTGCTGATCCTCCAGCTCGTCGGTTTCGACGTCCGTGCGGCCGGCCCACGGGTGGTTCTCGGGCACCAGGACCACGAGCGGCTCGTCGTACATCGGTATCGCCACGGCCCGGCGGAGGTCGACGTCGACGGCGATGACGGCGGCGTCGAGCCGGCCCTGGCCCAGCATGTCCAGGATGTCGCCGGTGACCATCTCGCGTAGTTCGGGCTGGAGCCGGGGCAGCTCTCGGGGCAGGCCGTCGAGGATGATCGGGGCCAGGTAGGGGGCGAGAGTGGGGATCAGCCCCAGGCGCATCGTCCCCGTCAGAGCGACGCCCTGATTGGCGACGGCGTCGTTGAAGGCCTCGGCGGCCAGCACGGCCTCGCGGGCGTAGGGCAGCAGTGTCTGGCCCAGCGGAGTCACAAGGACCCGGCGGGTGGTGCGCTCGACGAGCTCGCCGCCGATGCGCTTCTCCAGGGCGGTGATCGCCTGGGACAGACTCGGCTGGCTCACGCCGAGGATGACGGCGGCCTCGCCGAAGTGCTGGTAGTCGCACAGCGCGACGAAGGCCCGCAGCTGGGAGAAGGAGGGCAGGGAGGAGGTGGTGGGCATGAGCGTGTCCTGGCAGTGGCGGGTGGTCGGGCCCGCGGTCGGAGCCCTGACTCAGCGAGCAATATTACGTCATACCCAATGAATCCGAGTAGTTTCACAAGTGGTTTGTGCGAGGCGGATGCCGTTCGGCGTCACATGGGACCACCGCTCGCCCGATGCGGCGCCCTGACTACACTCGTCCCATGATCGATCTGCGCGCGCTTCGCGAGAATCCCGAGCCCTACCGCGCCAGTCAGCGAGCCCGCGGCGCCGACGTCGCCCTCGTCGACCGGATCATCGAGGCTGACGAGGCCCGCCGCACCAGCCTGCAGGACTTCGAGTCGCTGCGCGCCGAGCAGAAGACCGTCTCCCGATCCGTCGGCAAGGCGAGTCCCGGAGAGCGCCCGGCCGTTCTCGCCCGGGCCAGGGAGCTCGCCGCTCGCGTCAAGGAGGCCGAGTCCGCCGCGGACGGGGCCGCCGCCGCCCTCGACGAGCTCGCCCGCCAGTTCGCCAACCTCATCGAGGGCGCACCGGCCGGCGGTGAGGAGGACTACGTCGTCCTGCGCCACGAGGGCCCTTCCCCCCGCGACTTCGCCGCCGAGGGCCTCACGCCGGCCGACCACCTGGCGCTCGGCGAGGCTCTGGACATCATCGACACGCGTCGGGGCGCCAAGGTCTGCGGCGCCCGCTTCTACTACCTCAAGGGCTGGGGCATGCGGCTGGAGCTCGCCCTCATGACCGCGGCGCTGGACAAGGCCGTCTCCCACGGCTTCGTCCCCATGACCACTCCCACTCTCGTGACCCCGCAGATCATGGGAGGTACCGGCTTCCTCGGGGCCCACGCCGACGAGATCTACTACCTGCCCGCCGACGACCTCTACCTCACCGGCACCAGCGAGGTCGCTCTGGCCGGGTACCGCGCCGACGAGATCCTCGACCTGACCGACGGCCCCGAGCGCTACATGGGCTGGTCCACCTGCTACCGGCGCGAAGCCGGCGCCGCCGGCAAGGACACCCGGGGAATCATCCGCGTCCATCAGTTCAACAAGGCGGAGATGTTCTCCTACGTCCACCCCGAGGACGCCGTCGCCGAGCACCAGCGCCTGCTCGCCCTGGAGGAGGAGATGCTGGCCCTGGTCGGCCTGCCCTACCGGGTCATCGACACCGCCGCCGGGGATCTGGGCTCCTCGGCCGCTCGCAAGTTCGACTGCGAGGCCTGGCTGCCCACGCAGAACCGCTGGATGGAGGTCACCTCCACCTCCAACTGCACCACCTACCAGGCTCGTCGTTTGGCCATCCGCGAGCGCCGCGACGGGCGCACGAGTCCCGTCGCCACCCTCAACGGCACACTGGCCACCACCCGGTGGATGGTGGCGATCCTGGAGAACCAGCAGCAGGGCGACGGCGCCGTTGTCGTCCCCGAGGGCCTGCGCCCCTACCTGGGCGGCCTCGAGGTCATCGAGCCCGTCGCCTGAGGCGACCCACCGTGAACGAATACGATCCCGGCGCCGCGCGCAGGAGCGGCCCCCCGGCGGATCCCTCCACCGGCATCGTTCCGAGCGGGCAGCCGCTCGTCGGCCCCGCTGCGGGCCGGGAGGCCGACGTCGCCCGGGGCTCGGCCGGCGAGCGCGTCCGTGACCGCACCTCGGGCCGACCGTTGTCCCACGACGACTACCGTACGGCGGTCCGCTCGCGCATGGCGGATCTGGACCGTCTCTCCCCCCTGCCCGCCGGGGCGGGGCGGCCGGTCAGCGTCGCGTCCGGCTCCGACGGCGCGCCCGACCCGGCGGCCGAGCTGGTTCCCGACGAGCGGCTCATCGTCGCCCTCGACGTCGACGGCACCATCCTGGACGTCAATGGTCGTGTCTCGGAGCGGATGATGGCCGCGCTGACCCGGATGCGCGCCTACGGCGCCCGGATCGTCATCTCGACGGGTCGCGGCATCGAGGCGGCTCTGCCCGTGGCCCGCCATGTGGGTCTGACCGACGGGTGGATGATCTGCGCCAACGGAGCGATCACCCTGCGCATGGATCCCGCCGCGCCTCGCGGCTACGAGGTGGCGGACTCCGTCACCTTCGACCCGAGCGACGTCATCGCCGCGCTGTCGAGCGCGGTACCCGACGGCATTATCGCCGTGGAGGCCCTGGACGGCGGTTTCAGGGTCTCGCGTCCCTTCCCCGACGGCGAGCTCATCGAGGATCAGCGGGTGGTGCCCCCGCAGGAGATGGGCTCCGAGCCTGTGACTCGTGTGGTGCTGCGCGCACCGGGCATGGCCGTGGAGGAGTTCTCCGCGCTCGTGGCCGGTTGCGGGCTCTATTCGGTGGAGTACGCGATCGGGTGGACGGCCTGGCTCGACGTCGCCCCCGAGGGGGTCACCAAGGCCTCCGCCCTGCGGGCGCTCGCCGCGCGCCTGGGCACCGGTGCGGAGCGAGTCGTCGCGGTGGGGGACGGGGCCAACGACATCGAGATGATCCGGTGGGCCGGCGTCGGAGCCGTCATGGGATCGGCCCCCCGGGCGGTCAGGGACTGCGGGGACCTCGTTACCGGGCCGGTGTGGCACGACGGCTGCGCCGCCCTGCTCGACGCCGTCGTCGAGCGGACAAGAAGAAGGAGTCAGAGCTGATGGCGCGTTCACTGCGCATCTCCCCCTTCCGCGCGCTCGCGCTCACGGTCGTCCTGTCGCTGACCGGCGCGGGCGCGGCCGCCTGCGCCGACGCCCATGACCAGGCCGGCGGCTTCGACTCCTGCGAGTCCTTCTCCCAGTACACGCCGGGGGATGAGGCGGGGAGCACCGTCAGAATCGCCACCGCCCTGACCGGTACCGAGGGGGAGCGTTTCGAGCAGTCCCTGTCGCTTTTCGAGACGTGCACGGGCATCGACGTCGTGCACGAGGGCACCGACTCCCTCGAGGAGAACCTGCGCGCCCGGGCGGCGGGGGAGACCGACTGGGACGCCGACCTCGCCGTCGTCCCGCAGCCCGGCCTCGTGGCCGACCTCGCCGACCAGGGCGCGCTGAGTCCGCTGCCGGACGCCGTGGGTGCCAATGTCGAGCTGGGCTGGGACCATGCGTGGTCGGCGGCGGGCACCGTCAACGGCACCTTCTACGCGGCCCCGCTCATGGCGTCGGTCAAGTCCTTCGTGTGGTACTCCCCGGCGGCTTTCGACAGAGCGCACTACGCGTTGCCGACCACGTGGGACGAGCTGGTCGCGCTGACCGAGGAGGTCGTGGCGGATCACCCCGATGGTTCCGTGACGCCCTGGTGCCTGGGGGTGGCCGATGGCGATACGACCGGCTGGCCCATGACCGATTGGCTGGAGGAGACGATTCTGGCCACCGGCGGCACGGGGGCGTACGACGCCTGGGCCGATCACAACGTCAGCCTCGACGATCCCTCGGCCGTCAGGGCTCTGGATACCGTCGGCTCTCTTCTGCTGGGGAAGGGCCGCGTACCCGGCGGGCGCGAGGGGGCCCTGTCCACGACCATGGAGCAGGCGGGGCAGGAGCTCGTGGACGGCTCCTGCCTGATGATGATGGCCTCCTCGAGTTTCGAGTCGATGCTGCCGGCGGGCACCGTCGTCACCGACGCAGAGGGGCGCGGTGCGACCGCCACGGCCAGTGCTGCGGGCGACGGCGTCTCCGGCGGCGGGGCGGTCGAGGCGGCGGGCTCCGACGGTGCGACCGCCGACGGCGCCACCGGCGTGTCGGCCTTCGTCCTGCCCAGCGCCGAGAAGGAGGACGGGGACGCCCCTGTGCTCGTGGGCGGCGATTACCTCGTCTCCCTGCGCGGGCGGACGGGGACCAGCGCGGCGGCGTCCGCCGTCCTGGACTACCTCACCAGCGCCGGGTGGGCGCAGGAACGGGCCGAGCTCGGCGGTATGGCCACAGCCAACCGCGGCGTGGAGGTCGATGAGGTCAGTTCCGACGTCGCCGCCCGTGCGACCCGGATCCTCCAGTCGCGTCAGAGCGTCGTCCGTCTGGACGCCTCGGACTCCATGCCGTCGCAGGTCGGCACCGACGCCCTGTGGAACGCGCTGTCCTCCTGGACCGCCGGCGAGGTGGGCAGCAGGAGGGCCCTGGCGCGGGCCGAGGCCGCCTGGCCCGCCGATCGATAGGGTTCGACCGGTCATGACACGGACTCTGACCGCCTGCTAACGTTCGCTTCGTCGACCCTGCGGCATGTGAGTCGCCGGGAGCACCACCGGGTCGAGGAGGACTCATGGGACTGGGATGGTTCGGAGCGCCGGAGCACAACCGCTGGCTCGCGGCCGAGACGCACGCGTTGCTCCACTTCGCGCGAAGGGCCGCGGTCCCGGCCGGCTTCGGGTGGATCGGCGAGGACGGGCGAGTCGACGCCTCCCACCCCATCGAGCTGTGGATCACCGGTCGCATGACTTTCGCCTTCTCCCTGGGCGTGCTCATGGGCATTCCCGGATGCCGGCGCTACGCCGATCACGGTGTGCGCGCCCTGAGCGGGGTCCTGCGCGACGCTGAGCACGGCGGCTGGCACTCCGCCGTCGGTCACGAGCCGGACGCCGAGGGCCGCGGGGTTCCTGTGGATGCCGATGCCCGCAAGGAGTGCTACCAGCACGCCTTCGTCCTGCTCGCCGCCGCCGCGGCCACCGCCGCCAACCGCCCCGGGGCCCACGAGCTGCTGCGCGACGCCATGGATGTGCAGAACCGCTACTGGTGGGACGAGACCTGCGGCCTGCCCGTGGAGTCCTATGCCCGTGACTTCACCGACTCCGAGGACTACCGCGGCATCAACGCCGCCATGCACACCGTCGAGGCCTACCTCGCCGTGGCCGATGTCACCGGTGATCTCGCCTGGCTGACGCGCGCGGTGCAGGTCATCGACTTCGCCGTTAATGTCCGGGCCCGCGCCAACGACTGGCGCCTGCCCGAGCACTACGACGCCCGCTGGCGCCCTCTCCTGGACTACAACAAAGATCAGCCGGCCCACCCCTTCCGTCCCTACGGCGTCACGCCGGGACACGGTCTGGAGTGGGCCCGCCTGACCGTCCAGGCCCGCGCGGCGCTCGTGGCCCGCTCGCTGCCCGTGCCCGATTGGATGCTCGACGCGGCCGAGGAACTCTTCGAGCGCGCTCGCACCGACGGCTGGCGCGCGGATGGAGGTCCCGGCTTCGTCTACACCACGGGCTTCGACGGCGAACCGATCGTCCACGAGCGCATGCACTGGGTGGTGTGCGAGGGGATGAACGCCGCGGCGGTCCTGCGTCAGGCGCTGCTCGACGACGGACGCGGCGAGATCGAGGTGGAGCATTACGAGCACTGCTACCGTTCGTGGGTCGATTACGCCGAGGAGCACCTCATCGAGGCCCCCGGCGTGTGGATTCATGAGCTCGACCGGGACAACCGTCCCTCCGCCCGTACCTGGGCGGGTCACCCGGACGTGTATCACGCCCTGCAGGCCACTCTCGCCTCCCGTCTGCCCGTGTGGCCGACGATCGCGCAGGCCCTGGCCGAGGGGCGTCTGGACGATCCCGTCGCGCCCGTTGCGGCCCCGGTTCGGCAGGGGCGTCGTCGGGGGCTCTTCTCCCGAGGATGACGCAGCTCCGTGCGGGCGTCGCCCGGCACGCGATGATGGTAGTGTCGGAGCGCTCGCCCGTCAGGGCATGGAGAGGTGACAGAGCGGCCGAATGTGGCGGTCTTGAAAACCGCTGTACGCCTCGCGTACCGGGGGTTCGAATCCCTCCCTCTCCGCTGGACGTGCGGCCGGTTCCGCGTCGGGCGGCGCCCCTGAGGGCGCCGCCCGACGCCGTCAGCGCTGTCATCGGCGCCGCCGACCCCGAGGAGGCCGCCGGCGTGACCGAAACCGGCCGGCGGTTGACCGCCGCCGCGGCCGTCCTCAGAGGCGTGTGGTGGATGACCGAGGCGGTGCCGCTGCCCGCCACCGCCCTGGTTCCGCTCGTCCTGTTCCCCTCTCATCGCCTACCTCAAGGACGCCCTCGGCGTCACCATCGGCTTCGGTCAGTGGATGCTCATGGGGGTGCCTCTGGCCGTCGCCCTGGCCCTATTCCTCCTGCCGGCTCCGGGCCACCCCGGAGTGCGTCTGCTTGACTGGGAGGTGGCCGCGGATCTTCCCTGAGACGTTCTGCTGCTCTTCGGCGGCGTAGCCGTGGGCGTCGGCGTCGATCCGCTGCTGCTGGTCGTGCCCGTGGCTCTGGCGGCCACCTGCGCCGCCCGCACGATCCGATGGACCGCGCGGGCGGCTCGGCTCCTCCTCCCCCTCCCGGGCAGGCCGGGCCCGGGAGGGTGGGCCCGGCCCGTTGCCCGGGCCCGGCCCGCTGGGGTAGTCTCGTCCGGTCGCCTCAGCGCGCATGGAGATGTCGCATAGTGGCCTAGTGCGCCTTCCTGCTAAGAAGGTTGGGGATAAAACCCCTCGGGAGTTCGAATCTCCCCATCTCCGCTTCTCATCCGTACATCCTCCGCGGTTCCGCACCCCGGTTCCGACTCAGCGCCTCGGCAGTGCGAGACGGGCACCGGGCGCGAGAGCGCCCCGTTGTGCTCTCGGTGCTCTCGGCCGGTGCGTGATGGTCGGACGTGTGCGCTTCAACGCTTTCCCAGACCGGTCTCGAAGCGATAACGTACGGTGAACGCAAGGAGCACCCCGCTCTCCCCTCAGGCGCATCCCGACCTGCGCCCCGTCCCAACCCTGCTAGGAAGAAGAATCGTGCGTCACCTCCCCTCGCTTCGCCGCGTCGTCGCGGCGGGTGCCGCGGCCCTGACACTCGGAGCCCTCGTCGCCCCGACCACGGCCGCCGCCCCCGGCCAGTCGCAGACCGCCACCGGCGATCCGTCCTCCAAAATCACCTCCGGCCCGACGCTGTCCGACGGCACTCAGGCCGACGCCGTCGAGAACCGCTGGTTCGTCGAGCTGGCCTCGCCCTCCGTCGCCGCAGGCGGTTCCTCCGACACCGTCAGAGCCGAGCAGGACGACTTCGCCAGCGCGGTCCGGGACGCCGGCATCGACGCCCGAGTCACCACGGAGTACGGGACGCTGTGGAACGGCGTGGCCGTCTCCGTCGGCAGCGACGCCGACGTCGAGTCCCTCGCCGGACTGGCCCAGGTCGTCTCTCTTCAGCCCGTCATCTACATCCCGGCCCCGGATGCCGACCCGGCCGGCGGCGCCGACGCGAACGACGCGGGCCAGGCGCCCGTCCAGGAGGGCGAGGAGGGCCAGGAGCAGGTCACCACGCCTCAGATGCGCAACGCCCTAGGCATGACCGGCGCCGACGTCGCCCAGTCCAAGCTCGGCTACACCGGCGAGGGGATCAAGATCGGGATCATCGATTCGGGCATCGACTACGACCACGTCGAATTCGGCGGCTCCGGCACTCCGGGTCCCGAGCCCGCCGAGGGCGACGGTTCCACGAACTTCCCCGATTCGAAGGTGGTGGCCGGTCACGACTTCGTCGGCAACGCCTTCGGCGACCCGGCCGCCGACGCGACGACGCGCTTGACGCCCGCCCCGGACGACTACCCCGACGACTGCTGGGGCCACGGCACCCATGTCGCCGGCATCGCCGCCGCCAAAGGGGCTCCCGGCACCGACCAGATCACCGGCGTCGCCCCCGACGCCCAGCTCGGCGCCTACCGCGTCTTCGGCTGCACGGGCGGCACCACCAGTGAGATTCTGGCCAGTGCCATGGAGCGCGCCGCCGACGACGGCATGGACGTCGTCAACATGTCCGTCGGCGCCGACTTCGTCGTCTTTCGGGACTACCCGACCGCCGTCGCCGCCGAGAACCTCGCCTCCAAGGGCGTGATCGTCACGGCCGCTCAGGGCAACCAGGGCGAGTACGGCCGGTGGACCATGGGCGCCCCCGCCTCCGCCGAGCACGTCCTGTCGGTCGGCAGCGTCGACAACACCGTCGAGACCGATTTCTATCTGACGGTCTCCACCAACCCCGGCCAGAAGTACCTCTACTCGGAGATCCCGGGCAGCACCGCCCCGATCTCGCGTGACAACGGGACTCGGGCCCCGCTGGTGGCCTCCGGGGACCCGGCCGCCGATGGCGGGGATGAGACGACCGACGCCTCCGTGCTGTGCACCGCCCCCGCGGCCGGCGCCTACACCGGCAGGACCGTGCTGGTCCGACGCGGTGCCTGCGCCTTCCGCGACAAGGCCCTCAACGCCCAGGCCGGCGGCGCCGCCGGTATCGTCATCGACGACAACCAGCCCGGTGCGATCCCGCCCTTCTCCGTCGGCGGCGACGGTGACCCGGTCACCATCCCGGTGGCGGGCGTCTCCCAGGCCGACGGCGACGCCATCCGCGGAGCCCTGGACGCCGACTCCACGCTGACCTACAGGGAGGACGCCGCCGAGTTCGACCAGGCCACCGGCGGACTCGTCTCGAGCTTCTCCAGCTGGGGTCTGAACGACTCCCTCCAGCTCAAGCCCGACGTCGTCGCCCCGGGCGGACGAATCTGGTCCACCTGGCCGCTCGACCACGACGGACCCTACCGGACCGAGGCCGGCGCCTCGATGGCCGCGCCCTACACGGCCGGCGCCTCCGCGCTCGTCCTGCAGGCGCACCCCGAGATCAAGGACGCCTCCGGCTTCGACGCCTTCGATCAGGTCGCGTGGCGCCTGCACTCCACCGCCGACCCCGTCCCCTGGGCGGCGGGCGCCGGGGACGCGGACGCCCGTGAGCCGCTCGCCCGCGAGGGGGCTGGGCTCATCGACGTCGACGGCGCCATCACGGCGTCCACCGAGACCAGCTCCTCGGTGCTCAACATCGGCGAGGTCGAGCAGCACCCCGACGGTTACCGGGCGTCGGTCACCCTGACCAACCACTCCGAGTCCTCGGCGACCTACGCGCTGTCCCATGAGGACGCCGTGACGGTCACCGGCGCCTCGAGCACCCCTCAGCAGGGCACCGACTCACCGTCGACGGTTTCCACCGACGGCCAGTCCATCACGGTTCCCGCGGGCGGCACCGCCACCGTCGACGCGACCATCACGGCTCCGGCCGGTCTCGCCGACGGCGACTTCTTCGGCGGCTGGATCGTGCTCACCGACTCCTCCGCGGCCGCCGACTCCCCGCAGGCCGAGCCCGTACGCGTCCCCTTCCAGGGCGTGGGCGGCAATCTCGCTCAAGCCGGCGTCTTCGGCCCGCAGATCGGCCTGGCCGACCTCGACGGTCAGAGCATCGATCCGGCGAGCTACGTCTACGGCGACTCGGCGCGCAGCGACCAGGGCGCCTACACGGACTCCCCGGTCGTGGCCATCAGCCACCCGGACGTTCCCTACTACCGCTCCGCTCTGACCGTTTCACGCGTCAACGCCGACGGCACCACCGAGTACCTCGGCACGGCGGTCACCGACGAGAAGGAGCATACGCGCAACGACACCGTGTACATGGTGTGGGATGGCAGCTACACGGTCGACGGCCGGATCCTGCAGGCGCCCACCGGCCAGTACCAGCTCACCGTGCGCGCGCTGCCCGTCGGCGGCGACGGCGACGAGGACGCCGACTGGGCCGAGTGGACCTCGCCGACCTTCAGCATCGACTGGAAGACCGACGGCTACATCCCCCAGAGCGAGCTGTCCGTCGCCTCGCCCGACGGCGCCGCCGCCTTGACTGACGACAACATCTTCACCCCCGTCGAGGCGTCCTCCACCGAGGCCTCTTACGACATCGACCTCGGCGGCGTCTACGACGTCGACGCGATCCATTACACGCCCGTTCGGTACGATTCGGCGCTCCACGCCACGCGGTGGACCGTGCAGACCTCCACGGACGGGGCCGCCTGGACCGACGCAGCCTCCGGCGATATCGATCCGACCAGCTTCAACCCGACGATTCTCGAGCTGGACGCGCCCGTGCGCGCGCGGTACGTCCGGGTCGTCATAACCAATGGTCAGGACGGGGCGACCTCTCTCGGGGTCGCCGAGCTGCGGGTCGCCGGCACCGCTGCGGGCGGATCCGACGACCCGACGGCGGATCCGAGCGGTCCGGCGGCGGCCGACCCGGGCCAGGCGGACTCGGGCCGACCGGACCCAGGTGACGCCGGTGCGGGCGACGCCGGCGGTTCGCCGGTAGCGGCCGACGTCGACGCCTCCGTCGCATCGCAGTCCACTGGCCATGGCTCCGGCGCCCTGGCCAGGACCGGCGCCTCCATCGGCCTCGGCGTCGTCGCGATCGTCCTCGTCGTCGGGGGCGTGCTGCTCGTGCGTCGGCGGCGAGGCTGAGTCCTGCGCGGCGGTGCACACGCGGTGGCCGTCCGACGATGATGCCGGGCGTCGGGCGGCCACCGCGTGTGCGCAGGCTCACCGGCCTGCGATTTGTCGGGTGCTGTGGCGCCGAGTAACCTTCCTGAATGTCGGAAACGACATGCGCCAGTAGCTCAACGGATAGAGCATCTGACTACGGATCAGAAGGTTGGGGGTTCGAATCCCTTCTGGCGCACCAACGCCCCGATATCGGCTGAACAGTCGGTTGCGGGGCGTTTTCCATACTCACTGTGATCCGGGAAATTCTGATCCCGACGCGATTGTCGGCGGCGCCACCTCGGATCGAGGTGGCGCCGCCGACAATCGGGCGAACTGAACCGTCAGCCGGTCAATCCTTGACCGGTTCGAGGGGGTTGGCCTGACAGGTGGCTCCTTCCTCGGGCGGGGTTCCGTCCAGCAGGAACGTGCTGACGGCGTCGGAGGCGCAGGAGTTGCGGTTGACCGCGCCGTGGATGGCGTCGTTGACGGTCAGCAGACGGCTGTTCTCCAGCTGGTCGGCCAGAGAGGTCGCCCACGAGTAGGGGGTCTGCGGGTCTGCGGTATTGCCGATGACGACCACCGTGTCCGAGCCCTGCCCGGTGACGCGATGCGGTTGAGTGGTCGTCGTCGTGTGACCCCACCCGTGGCAGAAGGCGTCCGTGTAGGCGGAGGCCGCGTCGTAGGAGATCGGGTAGGACTTCTTGAGATTGTCGGCCTGAGCGTTCCACGACGCGGCATCCCCCGTGTCCGGGTAATCCGTGCAGTGCACTCCGTAGAAGGCGTAATTCGAGTTCTGCGTCCTCGCCACCGGCGGGCTCGTGGCGGCGTTGTCGTAGGCGGTGGCCACCTTCTGGTAGTTCTGATACAGCATGGTGCCGTTGCCGTCGTTCATGGCCTGGGCCAGAGCGCTGGTCAGATAGGACCAGTACTCCTGGCGCCGGTTGGAGATGAACCGGATGTAGGTCTGCGCCTGCGCGTGACCGAGAGTGGTTTCGCGCCCGTTGTTGGCCGTCATCGGCAGGGGTTTGTCGTCGAGACCCTCCAAGAAGGTCTGCAGTTGGGCCATGGCCTCGTCACTCGTGCCGCTCAGGGGGCAGCCGTCGCCCGCCGTCCTGGCCAGGCAGGAGTCCACATAGCTGCGCAGAGCGTTCTCGTTGTGCTCCATGTTGTCCGCGTGGATCTGGGCCCGGCTGATCGAGGGGTCCATAGCCGAATCGAGAATGATGCGGCCTCCCCGAGTGGGGAAGAGATCCAGGTAGGTGGCGCCCAAGTAGGTGCCGTAGGAGACGCCGAGGTAGTTCAGCTTCGAGTCGCCCATCACGCCTCGCATGACATCCATGTCGCGGGCCGCGGTGGCGGTATCCATGTGGTCGAGAATCTCGGGGACCGAGGAGTTCTGGGCGCAATTGGCCGATACGGCGGCGCCCCGACTCTCGAAGGTCGCGGCGTCCGTGGCCTGAGCGTCCGCCCACGGGGTGAGATCATCCTCGTCGGCGGCCCCGCCATCGGGATCCTCGCCCTGGACGGCCGCGGCGTCGGCGGGCTGCTCGTCATTGATGCCGCCCTGCTGAACGGGGGCGGCGTCGCCGTTGCCCGCGTTCTGGCCCGCGCAGGACAGCGGCTCGGATTGCCCGACGCCGCGCGGATCGAAGCCGATGATGTCGTACTGGCCGCGCACCTTCGTGGCCAGGGAGCGGGCGGTCCCCTCGACGGAGCCGACGCCCGAGTTGCCCGGGCCGCCGGGGTTGGTGAACAAGGTGCCCTTCTCCGCGTTGCCGTCGGCGGCGCGCACCCTTTTGAGGGCGAGTGTGATGGTCTGGCCGTCGGGGGCGTTGTAGTCCAACGGCACGGTGAGGGTGGCGCAGGTGGCGATGGAGCCGTCGTCGCAATTGGCCCAGGTGAGCTCCTGGTTGTAGAAGGACGTCAGCTCGGCCGGGATGGCCGGCTGCTGATCGTCTGCGGCTGGTCGGGCGGCCGCCGGTGGAGCGGCGATGATGTCGGCCGCCCCGGGCGGGCCACCCGAAGCGGCGGGTACGGCGGATGCGGCTGCCGGCGCTTCGGAGCCCTCGACGAGATCCGGACTTTGCGGCTGGCCGGCAGCCAGGATCAATGACAGTGACATGGCGGTCAGTGCGACCGCGCTCCTCTTCTTCAGGGACTGAACGTAGGGCCTCATGTGTTTACTATCTCTTCTTGATCGGTGATGCGCCTCCTCCTGAAGGAGGAGATAACGTTTCGGTCACGATATTGAGGGTTAGGCTCACCGCGTGGAGTTCCTCAACGGTCTCATGCCGACCTTCGATCTGACATACGACGACGTCTTCATGGTGCCCTCGCGCTCGGGCGTGGGCAGTCGCACGGACGTGGACCTGGCCACCGACGACGCCACCGGCACCACCATCCCGCTCATCGTCGCCAATATGACGGCGGTCGCCGGCAAGCGCATGGCCGAGACGGTCGCCCGCCGCGGGGGACTCGCCATCATTCCTCAGGACATCCCCGTCGATGTCGTCATCGACACCGTTGAGCGGGTCAAGGCCTGTCATCGGGTGTACGACACCCCCGTCACCGTCAAGCCGCATCACACCTGCGGTTACGCCCTGGGCCTGATCCCCAAGCGCTCGCACGGGGCGGCCGTCGTCGTCGACCCGGACACGGGCGCGCCCATGGGGCTGGTGGACACCGACGACGTGACCGATGTCGACCGCTTCACCCAGGTCCGCGAGGTCATGAGCACCGAGCTGCTCACCCTGCCCGAGGGCGTCGACCCCCGCGAGGCCTTCAACCGCCTTCGCGCCGCCCGTCGCAGACTCGCCCCCGTCGTTGACGCCTCGGGCGGGCTCGTCGGCCTGCTCTCCCGCTCCGGTGCGGTGCGCGCCACCATCTACCGTCCCGCCATCGACGGGGCGGGGCGATTGCGGATCGGGGCCGCGATCGGTATGAACGGGGAGCCGGCGGGACGGGCCGCCGAGCTGGTGGCGGCTGGCGTGGATGTCATCGTCGTCGACACCGCCCACGGGCACCAGGACCGCATGGTGGAGGCGGTTGCGGCGGTGCGCGACGCGGTGCCGCGCACCCCGGTGTGCGCCGGCAATGTCGTGACCGCGGCCGGTGTGGGCGATCTGGTTCGGGCCGGGGCCTCCATCATCAAGGTCGGCGTGGGGCCGGGCGCCATGTGCACCACTCGCATGCAGACCGGTGTGGGCCGCCCCCAGTTCTCCGCCGTCGTCGAATGCGCGCGCGAGGCGGCCCGGCTGGGCGCGCACGTGTGGGCCGACGGCGGGGTGCGCCACCCGCGCGATGTCGCTCTGGCCCTGGCCGCCGGCGCCTCCAACGTCATGGTCGGCTCGTGGTTCGCCGGTACCCACGAGTCACCGGGGGATCTGCGCTACGACGCCGACGGGCGCGCCTACAAGGAAAGCTTCGGCATGGCCTCCAAACGCGCCGTCAGCCACCGCACCGAGGGCGAGGACGCCTTCGACCGGGCGCGCAAAGCCCTGTTCGAGGAGGGCATCAGCGCCGGCCGCATGTACCTGGACCCGGCGCGGCCCGGGGTGGAGGACCTGATCGATTCCATCGTGGCGGGGGTTCGGTCGGCTTTCACCTACACGGGCGCCGGATCGATTCCGGAGTTCCGCGAGCGGGCGGTCGTGGGGATCCAGTCGGCCTCCGGCTACCGGGAGGGGGCGCCGGTTCCCGTGAGCTGGTGAGGCGTGGGCGTCCTGGCCGTGAGTGTGTCCGCATCCCGCACGAACATCCGCCGGACACCGTCGGTCGAGTGGGCGGGCGCCCGAACCGTGCGGTTGTGCGAAGGGCTCGTGGTGCTTCGGATCGCGTTTGTGCGGGATTCGGACAGCGACCCCGCCCGGCGTCGTATCAGATGGGGATGCGCATGAGGGAGCGCACGCGTGCCAGGCCCCGGTCTGTGGCGAGCTCGGCGCGCAGCTCGCGATGGTCGGAGTAGAAGTCGGCCACCTGCTGGAGCTGGACATAGCCGACGGCGACGGCGTTCATGGGTGCGCGGACCAGGCCGACCTCGGGCGCATGAATGAGGATCGCGCCCGACGGCAGGCCGCCGACGACACGAGGGCGGGTCTCCCAGCGGAATGTGGTCCGACGACGGGTGCCCGGGGCCAGATGAAGGCCGACGGGATCGAGGACGATCTCGGGCCCGCCGTGCGGTCCGCGGGCCCGTCGCCACGCTCTCCCCGCGACGAGGACGCACACCAGCGCGGCGACCATCGACATCGCACGCGCCTGTTCCTCGGAGGCATCAGCGGTCAGGGCGATCGCCCAGCAGGAGAACGCGATCGCGGACAGGGCCATCGCACCCAAGCGCGCCATGAGCGGAGCCGCCCATAGCGGCGGCAGTTCGATACGGCCTGCCCCGGCTCTCCACTGTCGGTCGGCGCGCTCCGAAGGGATCTGCAGGATCCGGAGCGCGGCCAGCCGCAGCAGGGAGAGGATGAGAACGAGGAGCAGCAGGGGAGTGAGCGCCGTCGTCAGATCGGTGGCGAGAACACCACCGAGAACGACCGCGATTCCAAGGATTTGGAGGGCGGCGCGCCGGGGCGCCGCCAGCCGTCGCCGGTCGGCGCTCGCGCAGTCGAGAGTCTCGGACGGCAGCTGCGGCTGGGGTCGGCGGGACGCGTCGGATGCGGGCGGGGCGTCTGCGATGGCGCCCACGGCGGCGTCGGCCGGTGCGGGGAACCCGTACGAGCCGACGGGCGGCTGGGCCGAGCCGACGTGCGGGTCCACGATGGGGGCCAGGTACTTCTCGGCCCGCCAGACGGGGGTGCGCATGAGTGAGTGCACGCGCGCCAGACCCTGGTCGGTGGCGAGTTCGGCGCGTACCTCGGGGTGGCCGGAGTACAGCGCCACCACCCGCTGCAACTGGACGTACGTCAGAGGCGTGGCGCCCATGTCGGCGGGGAGGGTGCCGGCGTCGGGGATGAGGACGAGTGCGGGGCCAGTGGTGAGGGCGCCGACGACGCGGGGGCCGTCCTCCCACAGGAAAGCGGCCTCGCGCCGCGTGCCCGGTGCGGTGCGGAACCCGTCGGGGCTCAGCACGATCCCCGGACCCGAACGCGGCAGCGGGGTTCTCCACCAGGTGGTGACGGCGACGGCGAGGCAGGCCGTTGCAACGGCTAGGGACGGGATGAGGACATGTTCGCGGCTGCGGCTGTTGTCGTCGATGGCGGCCGTCCAGTAGCCGACGAGCGCGAGAAGGGCGAGGGCCAGCGCTCCCAGATGCCTGGTGAGAGGGAGGATCCGAGATTCGGGCAGCCAAATGCCCCTGGCGTCCCTGACCCAGTGACGGCGAGCGCTTCTCAATGGGATCTGCGCTGCCCGCAGAGCCGCCGCGTGAAGCAGGAGGAGAAGACAGATTCCCGGGACGAGGACCGCGAGCGCCGTGTCCTGGCCGACGTTGGCGGAGACGAAGAACAGGAATACGACGACGGCGTGCAGTGCGAGGTACAACGGCGTATCGAGCGTGCGGCGGTCCGCCTTCCCGCAGTCGAGGGCGGGCAGAGCCGTTGGGGGTCGGGGGGTGATATGGGCGGAGCCGGGGGCGAGGCGAGCGCCGCGGGCGGGGCCGGAGCTCCGGGCCTTGCCCGGCCCTCGGGCGGGGCGGCCGCGGAGTCGGTCGGAGAAGCGGCCGGGCCCCGGACCGGCGCGGGCACGGGTCCGGCGGGGAGGGGGCTTGGGGACGCGATCGGCGCGCTCGCGGGTTGCGGCCCCGGGAGGGGCGGCGGGTTCGGCGTCGCGAATCGGACCGGAGGCCCCGGGGCCGGGCGCATGGTCTCCTCGATTTCCCAGACGGGGGCGCGCATGAGGGCTCGCACGCGTATCAGGCCCTGGTCGGTGGTGAGCTCGGCGCGCGATTCGGGGTGGTTGGTGTAGAACTCGACGAGCCGCTGCAGCTGGACGTAGTTCATAGGGACGGGAGACATGGGGACATATACTGGGTCGCCGACGTCGAGGGTGATGACGGCGCACGGTTGCGCATGACGGCGTATTCGCCCTGCGACGGCCGGCCGCCGGTCCCATGGAATGTATGTGCGGTACCGTCCGTCGGGCCACAGCCATAGTCCGGTGGGGTCGAGGACGAGTTCGGGAGTTCGCGGTGGATTGAAGGGCATGGGCGCCCAGGTGAAGACCGTGGTCGTAAGCAGGACCAGCGAGAGAATCAGCGTGCCGGTCCGGTCGGAATGGGCGTCGTGCGAGGCGTAGATGATGCATAGGGTCGAGATGGCGCCGACCGTGATCGCCGAAGGCGGAAGCTGCTCCCACAGGAGGAATCCCCAGGACGGCCCGAAGCATATGCAGCCGTTGCCTGTGCGCCAACGATTGTCTGATGTGCGAGTCCGCCGGCGCAGCGCGAGCCGGCCGGCCCCGTGCAGCATGAGGCCCAAGCCGATCGAGAAGAGCATGACGGCGAGAGGAGGAGAATACTCGATCAGTAAGACGAAGCCGAGGAGAAGAGCTGGAGCACTGAGCGTCAGACTTATGAAGGCCTCGGTTCCCCGATCCTGGTCGGCGCGATCGCAAGTGCGGATTCGACCCGACGGGACCCGGCGCGACGTGCTGCTCATGGCCGACTACCATACATGTCGCTCGGGCGCACTGTCGTTGACCGGGTACGGGTCACGTGGCGCTTGCGTCCGGTTGCCGTTAAAGGACGCGTTTCGATCACTTCATTGAAAACGGCGAGGAGCCCTGGATGCAACCATGATGAGGGCATGCGCGAGTCATTTCTGCCGTTGTTCGCCATATCGCAGGTGCAGGAATCAGTCGGAGCTGCGTGCTATCAGTCGCTACCGCTCGTTGCGGCCGCCTCGAGGGCCTGTCGCAGGTCGGCGACCAGGTCCTCGGCGTCCTCGATGCCCACGCTCAGACGCAGCAGCCGATCCGTCAGCCCGTAGGCGGCCCTGGTGGCGGGCGGCACGTCGGCGTGCGTCTGCACGCTCGGACACGTCACCAGCGACTCCACTCCGCCCAGGGATTCGGCGAAGGTGAACACTCGCACCGTCTCCAGGAAGACCGCGATATCGACGTCGTCGGCGGGATCGAAGGAGACCATGCCCGAGCGCCCTGGATACAGCACCCGGCTCACGTGCTCGCTCGCCTCCAGGAACTCCGCCACCAGGAGCGCGTTGGCCTCGTGACGCTTCATGCGCAGAGACAGGGTCTTCAGCCCGCGCAGCAGCAGAAAGCAGTCGAAGGGGCCGAGCGTTGCGCCGGTCGTGTTGAGCCGGTACATCAGACGTTCGCCCAGTTCCGGGTCGGCCACGACGACGGCGCCGGCCATGACGTCGTTGTGCCCGCCCAGGTACTTCGTGGCCGAGTAGACGACGACGTCGGCCCCCCGCTCCAGCGGCCGGCAGACGACCGGGGTGTAGAAGGTGTTGTCCACCACCAGCAGGGCGCCTGCGGCGTGAGCCCAGCCGGCGACGCGCTCGATGTCGATCTCAGCCATCATCGGGTTGGTCGGCGTCTCGATCATGACCAGGGACGCCGGGTTCTTCAGCGCCCCGCGCAGGCCCTCCTCGCCGATGACGAAGTCGACGTCGTAGGCGCCCTCCTCCGCCAGCACCTGGAGGTAGCGGTAGGTGCCGCCGTACAGGTCCTCCAGCGCCACCACCCGACCGCCGTAGGGGGCGAGGGTCTCGACCGCCAGTTGGACCGCCGCCATCCCCGACGACAGGGCGAAGGCTGCCGTTCCGGCGTCCAGACGCGCCAGGGCGTCCTGCAGGACGTCGCGGGTGGGTGAGGCCGTGCGCGTGTAGTCGTAGCCGGTCGACTCGCGCAGGCCCGGGTGGCCGAAGGCGGTTGACAGGTGGATGGGGGTGGTGATCGCGCCGGTCGCCGGATCGGTGGCGGTGCCCACGTGCGCGAGCATCGTGCCCAGGCCCCAGGCCGGCGGCTCGGCGCTCCAGGAGGCGTGATGGTGGAGCGGTACGGCGCGACAGCCGGAGCTCTCGCCGTGGGCGAGGGAGTCCTGTTGGGCGGGGACGGTGAAGGAGGCGGTCGTCGGGGTGGTCATGGTGCAGGTCTTTCTAAGGCGTGTGAGGCGGTGGGAGGTCGGGTTGGTTCGGCTCGGGCACGACCGATCGCGGCGGCTCAGGCGGCGGGAACCGCCGGAGGGCGCCGATCGGCCGCGGCCCGGTGCTCCTGACGGGACAGCAGGGCCGCCACTGCGGCCTCGAGACGATCGAGGGCCTCATCCAGCGTGGCGCGCGGGCAGGCGACGTTGATACGGGTGAAGCCTCGTCCGCCAGCGCCGAAGATCGCGCCGTCGTCGAGCCACAGCCCGGCCTCCTCCAGCACGAAGTCGTCGAGCTCGTCCGGTCTCAGACCCGCGGCCGCGAGCAGACCGGTGCAGTCCAGCCACAGCAGGTACGTGCCCTCGCAGGGGGCCGCCTCGACGCCGGGGATGGCCGCCAGGCGGTCGACGACGTGCTCGCGGGCGGCGGCGATGTGCTCGCGCAACCCGTCGAGCCAGGCGTCCCCGCCCTCGTAGGCGGCCCGGCAGGCGACCAGACCCAGCGTGTTGGGCTGCGAATAGCCGGCCGAGTCCAGCTCGACGCGGAAGCGGGAGCGCAGACCGGGGTCGGGGATGAGAATGTTGGCGACCTGCAGGCCCGCCAGGTTGAAGGCTTTCGACGGGGAGGTGCAGGCGATCGTCCGAGCAGCCGCCTCCGCGCCCAGCGAGGCGAAGGGTGTCGTGCGGTGGCCGGGCAGGGCGAGGTCGGCGTGGATCTCGTCCGCGACGACGACGACGTCGTGGCGGCCGGTCACCTCGGCCAACCCGGCGAGCTCGTCGCGGGACCATACGCGACCGACCGGGTTGTGCGGGTTGCACAGGAGCAGCAACCGCGCGCCCGTGCGGGCGAGGGTCTCCTCCAGAGCGCTCAGGTCGCGCCGATAGACGCCGTCGGCGTCCCGGGACAGCGGAACCGGGGCGACCGTCCTCCCATTGGCCTCGACAACCTCCCGGAAGGGGTAGTAGACGGGCTCCTCGATGACGACGGCATCGCCGGGGGCGCTCAGCGCTCGCACCGCCAGCGCCAGGGCCGGGACGACCCCGGGGGTCACGACGTTCCAGGCGGGGTCGATCCGCCAGCCGTGGCGGCGGGCGAACCAGCCGGTCAGGGCGGCATTGTAGACGGCGTCGGGCTCGGAGTAGCCGAAGATGCCGTGACGCACCCGCCACAGCAGGGCGGAGGTCACGCAGGGCGCGGCAATATGATCCATATCCGCCACCCACAGGGGCAGTGCCGAGGCGGGGCGGCCGCGCTCGGCGGCGAAATCCCATTTCAGGGAGCCGGTGCCGGTGCGGTCGTGGACGACGTCGAAGGGGGAGGGGGTCGCACCGGCGCCGGCGTCCGACGCGGCACTGATGCCGAGGGCGGCGTCCGGGCGCGAGGAGAGGGCGGAGTCGAGGACGAGGGGGAGCGTGGACATGGCTGATCGGTTCCTTGAGACGAGCACGCGCGGCGGCGCCGTCGGGCGGCGGGCGCGTGCGACGAGCGGAGAAGGATGAACACGGGCCGCCGGGAGCGGTTCCGCGGAGTGCGACGAACCGACGGCGCGCAGGCGCACGAGGGCTCGGACTCTGACCGTTATTCGGGCAACAGCGACGGCTGGCGCTGTCAGCGCATGTGCATTCGACGCATGACCAGGGCGCGCACCGGCAGGGCACGGGTCACGAGCGTCGCGGCAATCATGCAGTCAGCGTAGCGTGCGATGCGGCGGCGCTGTCAACTGCGGTCGAGGGGCGGACCCCTCCCGCGCTCGTTGAGCGACCGCATCGGGTCCGCCCGCCGCGGTGACGGCGCGGGGCGTCGGCCGCATGATTCCGGGCCCCGGCCTCATGGGCGCAGGCCGCGCAGGAGAACCTCGACGAGCCAGCGGTCCCAGCCGGGAACCAGCCGGTCCGCGTAGTCGGTCAGCGGGCACGAGATCTGAGCGACGGCGATCTGGAGGTGGGCGGCGCCGACGTCGTCGCGCACCTGCCCGTCCGCCTTCGCATGAGTGAGCACGGCGTCGAGTCGGGCCAGACCGCGCCGGCGGGCGCGCTCCGCCCACGCGGCGTTCGCGGCGAGATCGGGGTCCGCAACGAGCTGCGGGATCAGTCGGCCCAGGTGCAGCGAGACCAGCTCGGCGACGAAGTCGCGCCAGGCGCTGGCGGGATCCTCTCGGCGGTTGTCGTCGTAGCGCTCCGCGATCCGGTCGATGGAGGCGACGACGGCGTCGGTGACTCCGCGAGCCAGATCCTCCTTGCCGGGGAAGTGCCGGTACAGGGTGCCGATGCCGACCCCCGCCTCGGAGGCGATGGCGCGCAGAGGGACGCCGGTGCCGGCGTCGGCCCACAGCTTGATGACGGCGGTGATGATCGCCTCACGGTTCGCGACGGCGTCGGCGCGCACGGCGGTTCTCCTGTTCTCTCGCTCTCGCCGGTCCCGACGGTCGTGGGGCGGCGGCCTTGCACCACTATATGCGGAGGGATATGATCCGTTTGTTTCCGGAACGGTAAGTTCCACTTACGAGAGAGGGGTTCTCATGTCCTCTGCATCATCCGGCCGCCGCGGCAGTACGAGGATGCTTCTGGCCGTCACCGCCGGCGTGCCGGTCGTTATCCTCCTCATGCTCCTGGCCTTCCTCGCTCCCGCGATCAATTCCGGGGCCGAGGACCTGCCGCTGGCCGTCGCAGCCCCGGCCGAGCAGCGCGAGCAGCTGACTGCGGGCCTCGAGGCCGCGGCACCCGGCTCCTTCGACGTCACGGTCGTCGACGACGCCGACGCCGTCACCCGCGCCGTCCAGGATCGCGACGCCATCGGCGGAATCGCCGCGAGCGCCGACGGCATCGAGGTCGTCACCGCCTCGGGCGCCGGGTCGCCCTACGCGGCGCTGCTCAAGAACCTCGCCACCGGTCTGCAGGCTCAGGCCCAGCAGCAGGCCGGCGCCGCCGCGGCGACCGCCGCTCAGGCACAGGGCGCCGACGAGACTCAGATGCAGGTGGCCCAGGCCCAAGCCCGGGCCGCCGCGGCCGACTCGGTCGAAGTCGTCGACGTCGCCCCCCTGGCGAGCGGCGACCCGACCGGTGCCGGTCTGACCTCCATCGGCCTGCCGCTCGTCTTCGGCGGCATGGCTTCGGCGGTTCTGCTGGCCATCGTCCTGACGGCCGCCCCCTGGAAGCGGGTGATCGCGGCGGTGTCCATCGCCGCCGCCGGAGCCCTCATCGCCACTGTCGTGCTGCAGCCCTGGTTCGGCGCGGTCGATGGCGGCTTCTGGCTCACCTGGGCCGGCCTGACCGCCGGCATCGCCGCCATCTGCCTGACCCTCATCGGACTGCACGCCGTGGCCGGGTATGCGGGTTTCGCATTGGGCGCGGTCGTCATGATGTTCGTGTCCAACCCCCTGTCGGGGCTGGCGACGGGGCCGCAGTGGCTCCCCCGCGGCTGGGGCGCACTCGGGCAGATGCTCCCCGTGGGGGCGGCCGGCACCTGGCTGCGCTCGGCCGCCTACTTCGACGGGCGCGGCATGGGCCTGGCGCCGTGGGTGCTGCTCGGCTGGATCCTCGCCGGCCTGCTGCTCGTCGCCGTCGGGGCCTGGCGCGGGCGGTCGCGCGCCGAGAACCGACGTGACGGCGGACGGGTCGAGGAGGCGACGACCGCCGGTGAGCCCTCGACCGCCCGGGAGGGGGCCGGCGAGGCGGAGGGCGCCGAGACTGTGGCGCCCTCCGCTGGCGTCTGAGACGGCCTCCCGCTCAGGCCTCGACGAGGACGGCGACCGTGCGCGCGGGCACCGTCACCGTGCCGGTGGCCGAGTCGAAGCGCGTGTCGCGCACCACCGGGTCGGCGCCCTCCGCCTGAACGTCGCAGAGCTCGAGGAAACGACCCACGAGGGCGTCGACCCGCTGGCTGACTTCGCGGGGCGTCATGTTGAACACCACCACGACCCCGTCCAGCGCCGGGTCCACGTCCGCCTCCCCGGCGCCGTCGTCGATCACCATGACGATGACGCCCGGCTGCGCCTGCGGACCGGCCGTCGGGAAGCTCACGCGCTCGCGGATCAGCTCGGCCGATCCCAGGGAGAACAGCGGGGTGGAGCGCCGCAGCCGCAGCAGATCGAGAGCCTGGGCGCGTGCGGAGGCGATGTCGTGGGTGGTCGGGCGCAGGTCGTCGCGGATGAGGATCTCGGCCTGAATGATCCAGGTTTCGAAGTTGCGATTCGCCGGGGGCAGCCCCCGACCCCACCCGTTGTCCCGACCGGTCCAGTCGATGGCGTTGAAGTAGTCGCCGGAGTTGTAGGAGTCGGCGTCCAACGACTTGCTGCGCAGCAGTTCGGAGCCCGCCGCCCAGAAGCACGGCGACTGCCCCAGGGTGATGGCCGCCAGGCACAGGGTGTTCATGCGCACCCGGTCGGCCATCGCGGTGCCCAGCGGCAGCTTGTAGGTGAGGCGGTCGAAGAGGGTCTCGTCATCGTGGGCGGCCACGTAGGCGATCGAATCGATGGGCTGGTCGCCGTAGGCGGCCGGGGAGTCGCCGTAGGTGATCTCCTCGCCGCGGCGCCACCGCCCGTCGGAGGTTGCGAGCCCGTAGTCGCGCAGGTTGCCGGCCAGGGACAGCCGCAGCAGGTCGCTTCGCCAGGCCAGGTCGTGGCGCACCTGCTCCTCATCGCGGTTCTCCAGGGCGTTGGGGGCGGTCAGCTCGCCGTTGCCCAGGCCCTGATTCGCCCGCGGGTCGGCCTGCTCGAAGGAGCCGCCGTGGACGGCATCGCGCACGCGGTCGTTGAATGTGCCGATGCCCAGCTCCCCGAGCTGGCCCTGACGGGCCTGCCGGAAGAGGGCGTTGTCGGCGACCTCCCCCATGTTCCAGCCCTCGCCGTAGAGGTAGATCGGGTGGCCGACAGCGTCCTCGGCGATCTCGGCCAGCGCCTCGCGCAGGCGCGCCATGGTCCCTACGCTGTGGTAACCCATGAGGTCGAAGCGGAAGCCGTCGACCCGGTAGTCGCGCACCCACGCCACGCAGGAGTCGATCATGAGGCGCTCGGCCATGGCGCGCTCGGTGGCGATGTTGTTGCAGCAGGTGCTCATTTCGACGTCGCCCGCGGCGTCCAGACGGTGGTAGTAGCCGGGCACGATCCGGTCCAGGACGGAGCGGGCCTCCTGACCCGCCGCTGCGGTGTGGTTGTAGACCTGGTCGAGGACGACCTGGAGACCCATGCCGTGCAGCGCCCCCACCATGGCCCGCGCCTCGCGGGTGCGCGCTCCGCCGTTCTGGTGGCCCTGGCGGGCGTAGGAGCCCTCCGGAGCCATCCAGTGATACGGGTCGTACCCCCAGTTGTAGGCATCCCGGTCGGCGACGGCGGCGATCGCGGCCTGGGGCCGGCGCGAGGCCGCCGAGGCGTCGGGCGGGATCACGGGCACCTGCTGGTCCGCCCGGTCCTCGGGGATGGAGGCGATGTCGAAGATCGGCAGCAGGTGCAGGGTGTCGATGCCCGCGCTCGCCAGCGCGCGCAGGTGCCGGGTTCCGGCCGAGTCGACGGTGAAGGCCGCGTACGTTCCGCGCAGGTCGGGCGGCACGGAGGCATCGGCGGCGGAGAAGTCCCGCACGTGGAGTTCGTAAATGGCGCGGGCGGCGTCGCAGGCGACGGCGGAGGCCAGATTCTCGCACCAGGCGGCCGGTTTGAGGGCGCGCTGGTCGAGGTCGACAGCGACCGAGCGGTGCGAGTCCACCGTGAGCGCCGTGCTGTAGGGGTCGGTGACCCGGTTGACCTCGATTCGGCGGGTCGAGGGGATGTAGACCTCGACCTCCCACAGGTACTGCGCGCCGGCGCCGATCCGCCCCGGGCTCACCACCCAGCGTCCGTCGTCGAGCCGGCGGGCCTGCACTCGCGCCGGCGGACCGTCGACCAGGGGCGCCGACCCCGTCGGGTCCCCGGTCTCCCAGACCAGGAGTGTGACGGCCAGGGCCGTGGGCGCCCACAGGGCGAAGGCCGGAGCGCCCCGGCCGGGGCCCGCGTCCGTCCGGGCCGCCGGGCTCGCGTCCGCGAAATGCACGCCCAGGGGCGCCGAGCCGTCCCTGGCCGAGGCGGCCCGCCCCCACAACCGGTCGATCAACGGCCAGGTCTGCACGCCGGTGAAAGCGGTCAGCCAACCGCCGGTGGCCGTAGCGGTGCGCTGGAGGACGGCGAGCTGACCGGTCAGGAACCCCTCGACGTCCTCAAGACCCAGACGGGGCTCGCCGAAGTCGTCGGCCGTGGTCAGCGCCAGGTAGCCCTCCAGCTGGGGGTGGGCGGCGACGAGGTCGGAATCGAGGCCGCCGAGCAGGGTCAGGGGGACCTCCGAGTCGTGAGTGCCGTGACGCAGCAGTCCCTCCTCGATGCGAGCCCGACCGTCGGGGGAGGCCACCAGGGAGAAGGAGACGGGCGGGGCGCTCAGGGGACGCCCGACGTCGGGGCCCACGCACATCGAGCGGGTCACGCCGTGGGGGAGCAGATCGGCCGGCCAGGCCAGGGTCGTCTCGTCGACCCAGTAGGCGCGGGACTGGCCGACCCCCGGCACATCCCGCCGCACTGGGGCGTCGTGGTGGCGGCGCGGACCGACCGGCCGGGTCGCGGACGCGGAGCGTCCTGCGCGGGCCGGGTCGTCGGCGCCGGAACGAGGAATGACAGTCACGGGGCACCACCTTCCTGATGACGGGATCAGCCTTGCACGTCGGGCCGCATCCCGCCAGGGCCGGAAGGCGCGGGTCGCCCAGCGAATCGGGTCGCCGGCCGCGCCGTCACCGCCGGCGGGCTCCGATGGAGGCGCCGGCGGACGGCGCGGCGACCGGGTCGGCCTCCCGCCGTCGGGCGCCGAGGGCGTCCCCGAGCGCCGGGGTACCGGCGGTTCGCGGCGGAGGGGATGCCGCGACGTGCGCGTCCCTCTTATGGTGGAGACATGACTCCTGATCGCACTGCCGCCCTGCCCGAGCCCGAGAACGTCGTCATCAAGGGGGTGCGGGACGAGCCCTCACCCGATGACGGCCGTCGGGTCCTGGTCGACCGTCTGTGGCCGCGCGGGGTGAGTAAGGCGCGAGCCGAGCTCGACGAATGGGCTAAGGACGCCACGCCGTCGACGGACTTGCGGCGGGCCTTCCACTCCGGGGATCTGACGTGGGAGCAGTTCGTCCCCGCCTACCGCGCCGAACTGGCCGAGGAGCCGCGGGCCGTGGCGGCGGTCGACGAGCTGCGCGCCCAGGCGCTGGACGGACGGGTGAGCCTGCTGATCGCCGGGCACGACAGGAACCGCACTCACGCCCGGGTACTGCGCGAGGCCATCCTCGGCGTGGACGACCCGGACCTGCCGAGCTGAAACCGTAGCCGCATCGGTGGGTTGATCCCGCGCCCGGCCCGGTCCGCCGGGACGAGGACCGCGGGCGAGCACGTGACAGGGCGGCGGGACCCCGCCGCTCGGCTCCCGGCGCGCCTCAGGACTGGGTGTTGGGCATGAGATAATGAGGGCCGACGAAGCCCACATGGATCTTTCCTGTTTTTCCACGGGTGTCATCGTGGAAGTAAATTCGGGGCGAGATGTTGCTGCCGCCCTCAGCGATCTTGAGATGACTGTACATGTACGTCCTGCCGCTGGGGTCGACGTCGGTCGAGACGGGCAGCAGCCTGCAGCTGTTGAACTTCGGGCTCTGCCTGACGGTCTCGCTCTCCGTCATCGACAGCTTCTTCTCAGTGGCGGGCCAGCCTTCGGGAAATCCCTCCGCGCACCACTCCCAGAATCCTCCGGGAAACTTCGTCTCCCTGCGGTACCTGGCATATGCGGCCAGGGCCCGAAGCCCGCGCCACGCGGTATTGCCCCAGGCCGCGGCCCGGGGGCTCGCCACCAAGCACGCGAGGTCGTGCTCGGCCTTCTCCGGTAGGCACAGATCCTCGCTCAGGTAGGATTGCGCCGCCAGAATAGCCTCCTCGATGTCCTGCACCGTATCGGGTGCGTCAGTTCCGGGGTCGTCCTTCGCCCCCCAGTACACGTGCGATTCGCCGGCTTTTTCCAACTCCTCGCGCAGACGCACGAGGTGCCCGCGGAGCCTATTCACCTCATTGTCGCGTTCTTCGAGCTCCTCGCGAAGCGTGTCGTTCTCGGCCACGAACTCCGCCAGGTCCGCCTCCAGAGCCGCGGTCCTGTCGAGCGCCACCGCCTCAGCGCCCCTCGACGGAGAGAAAATTGCGAGGGGCGGCGGTGTCGGCAACCGGGCGGACAGCGCCGCGGCGGTCTCGACGACCCGGTCGATACCGGCGGTCCACGAGGGCCGAAGGCGGCTGAGAGGGAAGGACTTGTGCCTCCAACCGTCGGACTCGCGGTCGAGAGGAGCCGAGGAGTAGACGCGCACGCAGCCGTTCCACACCCCTAGATTCCCCACGCGATCGCGCAGCGCCCAGGACGCTTCGCGGTCCAGGGTGAAGACGTTGGCGAACCCTCTGACGCGCTCGGCGATCACATCCGCCCGGGCGAGCCACCTCCCGCCGTCGTCCCCGTACGGCTGAGTGCACACGACCGCCGGCAGGAGGCGTCCGGGAAGCCTTAGGACGTCGTTGATCAGAATCGGCACGCCATTGGCCGGAATCGCCTGCGGGGCGGACAGAAGCGGCAACGATCCCAGCCTCGGCCTTCCCGGGAACCCGAGAAGATCATCGACGACGCGAGGACGCGCGATACCGACCCGCCTCGCCGGGTCGGACGTCTCCATCCGATCCTCGACCATGACATCGACCCGTTCATCGTCGCCGACGACCCTGACGACGACCGTCCACCGGGTGGTGGAGTTCCAGCCATCGGCCGTCTTGTCCCAGACGACTCCCTCCACCCCCTCCAGGGATCGGCCCCTGTCCGCAACCGAGCGCAGGCTCACTGTTCTTTCCCGGTCGGCCATCATGACGGGGCTTTCACCATCGGGGAGAGTGCTTTGCTCCCCACTGGTCGCCCAGATGGTGAAGCGTGCTCGTGCGCCCGACAGGTAGTGCGCGATGCCGCCGACCGGCTTATCGTGCCACTGAATGCGGGACAGTACGCTCATAGAGGCCCTTCTCGAACTGGACGGGCGAGGGACATCGAATCGTCCCACGACCGGTACCGACCCAGGCTACTCGTGACCGACTTGTTCTCGAGGGTTCCCTCCGGGCGCGTCAGTGCTCTTCTTGTGCGCGTGGGTCCCGCCTGATCCGACGCAGCTCCTCCCAGCGGGCCAGGCGCTCGCGGATGCCCCGCTCGTAACCGTTGTCCGTGGGTTCGTAGAAAGGTTCGCGCCCGCCCGGCGGAGCGTAGTCATCGGGGAAGTAGTCGGCTCCGGAGAAGCCGTCGGGCGCATCGGGGTCGTACTGGTAGCCCTCGCCGTAGCCGAGCTTTTTCATCAAACCCGTGGGCGCGTTGAGGATGTGCGCCGGCGGAGCGAGCGATCCGGTTCCGCGGGCGGCCTTCCGCGCCCGAGTCAGCCCCCGGTAGACCGCGACCGACTTGGGCGCGGTGGCCAGGTGGACCACGGCCTGGGCGATAGCGAGCTCGCCCTCGGGCGAGCCGAGGCGCTCGTAGGCGTCCCAGGCGGCCAGCGTCGTCCGCAGCGCCTCCGGGTCGGCCATCCCCACGTCCTCGCTGGCGAAACGGGTCAGGCGGCGCACGATGTAGAGGGGATCCTCCCCGCCGTCGAGCATCCGCGCCAGCCAGTACAGGGCCGCGTCCGGATCGCATCCGCGCATCGACTTGTGGAGGGCGGAGATGAGGTTGTAATGCTCCTCGCCCGATTTGTCGTACAGGGGCGCCCGTGAGGTGACGACGGCAGTCAGGTCCTCGGCGGTCAGGTCCTCGGCGTCGCCCCCGCTCCCCTGGAGGCGCTCCCAACCCAGGATCTGCTCGACCATGCCCAGCAGATAGCGGCCGTCGCCGTCGGCCATGGCGAGCAGGGCGGCGCGGGCCTCGCCCGTCAGGGGCGGACGCCGGCCGATGGCCGCCTCGGCGCGGGTGAGGAGCTCGGTCAGGGCGGCCTCGCCCAGGCGGTGCAAAACCAGGACCTGGCAGCGCGACAGCAGGGCGCCGTTCAGCTCGAAGCTCGGGTTCTCCGTGGTGGCGCCGACCAGGACGACCGTCCCGTCCTCGACGTAGGGCAGGAAGGAGTCCTGCTGGGCGCGGTTGAACCGGTGGATCTCGTCGACGAACAGCAGCGTGCCCTGTCCGATCCCGCGGCGACGGGCGGCGGCGGTGAAGACCTTGCGCAGGTCCGCCACGCCCGAGAAGGTCGCCGAGACCTGCTCGAAGACCAGGCCGGTGCGCTCGGCGAGCAGCCGGGCGATGGTCGTCTTCCCGCAGCCGGGCGGACCCCACAGGATGATCGAGGACAGGCGGCCCGCCTCGATCATGCGGCCCAGCGGCGCATTCGGAGCCAGCAGGTGGTCTTGGCCGACAACGTCGGCCAGCGTGCGCGGGCGCAGGCGATCCGCGAGCGGCCGCGTCGGATCCCCGACGACGGCGGCCCCGTCCTCCGCCGCGGCGTCGAAGAGGGAGGCGTCCTGCGGGCTCATGACTCCAGACTACGGCGGGCCGCCGACGGCCGGGCGGGCGCGGGAGGAGCCGGCCGCCGAAGGAGCGCTGCCGCACCGAGTCGACCTCGGGCTTGTGCGCGCCCAAAAAATAGATATCATATTGATAGATCCGGTCCTCCCGGGCGCGCATGCCGCCCGGCGCCGGCGCTACCGAGGAGGCCCCGTGCCCGACACACCGAACACCACTACTGCTACCGCTGCGCACGCCAACGCGCCCGAGCCGTCCACCGCTCGCGTCGACATCACCGAGAGGCCCGCGCGCGCCGCGGGATCGGGCGCGGCCTTCCTCGGCCTCGTTCTCCTGCTGGTGGGTCTGGCCGGCTCGATCCTCCTGGTCGTCAGAGGCTGTGTCATCGCCGGCGGGGGCGAGCAGAATCGAGGCGTGCCGCTGATCGTCGCCGGAAGCGTCACGTTCGTGGTCGTTCTCGTGCTCACGAGCTGCCTGGTCATCGTCGTCCCCGGTCAGACCAGCGTCCGCCAGTTCCTGGGCCGGTACATCGGCACCGTGCGCCGCCCGGGGCTCGCGCTCGTCCCGCCGCTGACCAACGGCAAGAAGGTCTCCGTCAAAGTTCACAACTTCGAGACCAACGAGCTCAAGGTCAACGACCTGGACGGCAACCCCGTCACCATCGCCGCCATCGTCGTGTGGCAGGTGGCCGACACGGCCCGCGCCGTCTTCGCCGTCGAGGCCTACGAGGAGTTCATCAGGGCCCAGGCCGAGTCCGCGCTGCGCCACGTCGCCACCGTCCACCCCTACGACGAGCCCGGTCCGGGCGAAACCTCCCTGCGCGGGGGCACCGACGTCGTCTCCGCCGAGCTGGCCGCCGAGGTCGCCGCCCGGGTCGCGCTGGCCGGCCTGGAGATCGTCGAGGTGCGCATCTCCTCGCTCGCCTACGCTCCCGAGATCGCCCAGGCCATGCTCCAGCGCCAGCAGGCCGGCGCCGTCATCGCCGCCCGCGAGCAGATCGTCGAGGGCGCCGTCACCATGGTCGACCAGGCTCTCAGACGCCTGGAGAACGACGACATCGTCGCCATGGACGATGAGCGCCGCGCACAGATGGTCTCTAACCTCCTGGTGGTCCTGTGCTCCGACCAGCGCACCCAGCCCGTGGTCAACACCGGCTCGCTCTACGCCTGAGCCGTGGCCCGAGGGCAGCGCCGGCAAGTCCTGCTCCGGCTGGACCCCGCCGTCCACGCGGCCGTGGCCAAGTGGGCGGCGGACGACCTGCGCTCGGTCAACGCCCAGATCGAGATCATCCTGCGCCGGGCGCTCGCCGACGCCGGGCGCGGGGTCGAGGCGGCGCCCATGCGCGGGCGAGGGCGGCCGCGCAAGGATTCCGGGAAGCCGCGCGGGAACGAGTGACGGCGATAGTCGGGACGCGGAGAAAGCGACGGCATCGCCCCGAGCGGCCGGCGGTCCGGGCGTCGGCCACCGGACGCCCGGAAGATCGCGGGCATCGCCCCGGACGGCCGGCGGCTCTCTCGGGTCCGCGATTCCGGGGGCTTGTCGTGCCAGGTGCGTACGGTCATGAATCTGTTCAGGCGCTCGAGGCTCTTCTCGCTGTTCGCCCCGTTCATGGCCTCCTCGACGGCGGCGACGGCGTTGCGGTAGGTGGCGTTGAGCTCGAGAGGACTTGCCCGAGCCGGAGACCCCGGCCACCGCCGCGACGTCGCCGTCAATGCCGTTAATGCCGTCAACGCCGTGCGCGGCGCGCCATGAGAGCGGTGATGCGGAGATGCGGTGATGCTACTGTGTTCTCATGCGGACAACGCTGGATATCGATGACAGTGTTCTCGCCGTCGCGAGGGAGAAGGCGCGGCGCGAGGGCCTCTCCCTCGGCCGGGCCGTGTCGGACTACGCGCTGCGCGGGATTCGCGGTGGCGGACCGGACGCCGGCTCTCGCGGGGTCCCCGTTTTCACGCCTCCTCAAGGGGGCCCGCCTCATACGGTGACCCTGGACCTCGTCGAGAGGCACCGCGATGGCGACGAGTGAGCGAGTGCTGCGCCTGCTCGACGTCAACGTGATGCTTGCGCTCTCTCTGGCCAATCACGCTCATCACAGGGTCGCCACCAGCTGGTTCGAGGATGTCGGCGCATGGGCCACGTGTCCGATCACCGAGTCCGCGTACTGCCGGCTCCTGCTCAACTCGCATGTCACGGGGTTCGAGCTCGGCGTCTCGGAGGTCTTCGATGCCTTGAGGACGTTCTGCTCGGTCAGCGGGCACGAGCTCATCGAGGACTCGGCGTCATTGACCGCTCCTGCCATCGATGTCAGCGGGCTCGTCGGACGCCGTCAGATCACGGACTTCCATCTTGTGGACCTCGCGGCGCGTTCCGGGGCTCTGCTGGCGACGCTGGACGCGCGGATCCCTCCGGCTCTGGCGCACGAGGATCGCCGCTTCGTCGAGGTCATCCCCGTCGACTGAGGGGTGGGCGGCTGCGCGAGGAGGAATGACGACGGGGCTGGATGCGTCCGATAGCGCCTGTGCTATGTGCTGTTCCCATGAGTCGTTTCCGCTCCGACGACGCTCCTGCGCTCATCCGCGCCGCTGATTACCGTCCCTCGGTCCCACTCACCGCACACGCCGACGAGATCCGTGAGCGGGCTCGGACGCACGGCCTGGGCGATCTCAGAGTTTTCGGGTCGGAGGTACGCGGCGAGGACGGATTCGATTCCGATATCGACCTGGTGGTCACGCCGTCGGCCGAGACCGATCTGTTCGATCTCGCTCTGTTCGTCCGCGAGGTCGAGGAGCTCACCGGGCTCCCGACGGATGCGGTCTCCGATGCGGAGATGCCCGCCATACTGGAGCGCCTCCGCAGGCGGTAACGGGCGGACCCGCCTCGCACCGGGTCCGATGATAAGCGCCTCGGCGCTGCGGCCGAGTCGTGGTGACCCGCCGTCTCGGCCGAGCGAGCGGGTGCCTCGGGGGCCGGATGACGGCTGATGCCGGGTCGCTCCTCTCCCGAGGACGCCCGTTCCGACCGCTCGGTGTCCAAATCTGCCACAAAGGGCCGGACTGCGCTGTACCGGAAGACGACAATCGTTGAAATTCCGGGTCTCGTCCCATCGCTGATGCCGCTTCGCGGCTTCTTTGTGGCAGATTTGGACACGCGTCGCCCAGGCTTGGTCCCGCGCGCCTCATGCGACTCATGCGTTCCATCGGGATCGCGCCTCGACCTCTCGATCTCGGGCGCGGCCAGTTTCTGCGGGATCCGTTGGAGACGGGCCCGGCCGGAGCCGATTGCCCGACTCCCGCCCCGACGGATCCCCTTCATTCGCGCATTCGTACTGGCGCGGGCCGGTGCCCGTAGTGCCGGCGGTGATGGTCAGGATGGTGAAGGCGTCGCATTGCCGGCCGACGGTGACGCCGGAGCGTCCCGAGCTGTCGCGCCCGCGGTTCGTGTCTACTGCCCCCGCCATACTGGATGCATGACCCTTAAACCGACCGCAGCTGCGAGGGCCCTGGACGCCTTCGCCTCCGCGACCCGGACCTGGTTCGGCTCCGCCTTCCCGAGCGGCCCGACGCCGGTCCAGGAGCGCACCTGGGCGGTCATCGGTCGCGGCGAGAACGCGCTGGTCATCGCGCCCACCGGATCGGGCAAGACGCTGGCCGCTTTCCTGTCCGCCATCGACCGGCTCATCCAGGACGCCGCGCCCGGACATGACGCGACCGGACCCGCACGGGCGAGACGGCGCGGCGTGCGCGTGCTGTACATCTCCCCGCTCAAGGCCCTGGGCGCCGACGTCGAGCGCAACCTGCGCCGGCCGCTGTCCGCCATCACCGCCGCCGGCCTCGGCGCCAGCGCCGCGCCGGTCACCGTCGGCGTGCGCAGCGGGGACACGCCCGCCGCCGAGCGCCGCCGTCTGCGCACCCGCCCGCCCGACATCCTCATCACGACGCCCGAATCCCTCTACCTCATGCTCACGTCCGCTGTGCGCGAGACCCTGCGCGGCGTCCAGACCGTCATCGTCGACGAGATCCACTCCTTCGCCGCCAGCAAGCGCGGCACCCACCTGGCGCTGAGTCTGGAGCGGCTCGATGACCTCCTGGAGCGTCCCGCTCAGCGCATCGGCCTGTCCGCTACCGTCGCCCCGCGCGAGGAGATCGCCCGCTTCCTGGGCGGGGGCCGCCCCGTGTCCGTCATCGCAGCCGATTCCTCGACGACGCCGGAGGTGAGCGTAATCGCCCCCGTGGCCGACATGGCTCGCGTGCCCGCCACCGCCGACCGGCGCACCCGCATGGAGCGGGCCGGGCGGACAGGGCGAGCCGGTCGGGCTGCGGCGCTGGGGCCTGCGCGCGGGGGCCGTCCGGGTCGCGGGGACGGGCGGGGCGCCTGGAGGTCGGACCGCTCTCTGCGCCGCGCCCTGGCCGATACAGCCGGCGCTGGCGATCCCGCGCCCGGCGACGTCGGGGTGGGGGATGCGTCGCGGGGATCGGACCCGGGCGACGCGGCCGGGGCGGACGGGACGGACGGCGCCGCGGGATCGGGCCCGGCCGACCGGGTGGGCGGACCGGGGTCCCCGCTTTCCGCCGCCCGCATCGGGCGCACGGGCGACGGCGCCCGGCGGACGGCCTCCATCTGGCCGCACATCGAGGAGGCGGTCCTCGACCAGGTGGTCGCTCACCGCACGACGCTCGTCTTCGTCAACTCCCGCGGCGCCTGCGAGAGACTGACCGCGCACCTCAACGAGGCCTGGGCCCTGCGCGCGGGCGCCGGGTCGACCGCTCCCGACGCCGGGAGCGGATCGGCTGCCGGGAGCGGGCCCGAACCCGCCCGAGTCCGCGAATCCTGGGAGATGGGCGAGACCGCGTACGCCTTGCCCCTGCCCGGGAGCGCCCCCGTCATCGCCAAGGCCCACCACGGCTCGGTGTCCAAGGAGCAGCGCCTCGCCATCGAGCGCGAGCTCAAGTCCGGTCGGCTGCGCTGCGTGGTCGCCACCGCCTCCCTCGAGCTGGGCATCGACATGGGCGCCATCGACCTCGTCCTCCAGATCGCGCCCCCGCCGTCGGTCGCCTCCGGCATGCAGCGGGTGGGCCGGGCCGACCACCGCGTCGGCGGGCGGCCGCACGGCATCATCTACCCCGTCGAGCGCACTCAGCTCATCGACGCCGCCGTCACCGCTGAGGGCATGCGCGCCGGCGACATTGAGCGCACCGTGCTCGTGACCAACGCCCTGGACGTTCTGGCTCAGCAGACCGTCGCCGCCGCCGTCGTCGAGGACCTGGACCCCGACGCCTGGTACGCCACCGTCCGACGCGCCGCCCCCTACGCCGGCCTGCCGCGCCCGGCCTTCGACTCCGTCCTGGAGATGCTCACCGGCGCCTACGCCTGCGCGGACCTGAGCGACTTCGCCCCGCGCCTCGTGCGCGATCCTGGCACCGGCGTGCTCACCGCCCGGCCCGGCGCCCAGCGCCTGGCCGTCACCGCTTCGGGCACCATCCCCGACCGCGGCATGTTCCCCGTCGTCCTGCCCGAGGGCGCCCGAGACGGCGGGCGGCGGCGCATCGGCGAGCTCGACGAGGAGATGGTCAACGAAACCGCCGTCGGCGACATCGTCACGCTGGGCACCACGGGCTGGCGGGTGCGGGAGATCGGCGCCGACCGCGTCGTCGTCGACCCCGCCCCCGGCCGCAGCTCCCGCCTGCCCTTCTGGAGGGGGGACGGGCCCGGGCGCCCCGCCGCCACCGGCGCCGCCAGGGGCGCCTTCCTGCGCGAGGCCGCTGCAGGACTGCCGGATGGGCCGGGGCCGGACGGCGCCCCGGACGGCGGGGCCCGGGCGTCCCGGACTGTCACCGGCGGACCCGCTGCGGCCAGTGATGAGGCGGTTGACGGCGCCGGCCCTGAGACGGCCGACCCCGCTGAGACGGCCGGCCGGGCGGCCTCGGCCGACGTCGGCGCGAGGCCCGCCCTCCTGGACCGCCTCGCCGCCGCCGGCCTGGACGACGCCGCCCGGTCCAACCTCATCGCCCTGCTGCACGAACAGCGGGCCGTCACCGGCGTCGTCCCCAGCGACACCGCTCTCGTGCTGGAGCGGTATAAGGACGAGGGCGGCAGCTGGCGGATCATCCTCCACAGCCCTTACGGACGGCGCGTCCACGAGCCGTGGGCCATGGCGATCCGCGAGCGCGTGCGCCGGCTGCTCGGCCTCGCCCCGCAGGTCGTCGCCGCCGACGACGGCATCGTCCTCCAGGTGCCGGCCGTGCGGGAGGAGGCCGTCGGCGGGGCCGGCTCCCGCGGTCCGTTCGGCGCCGCCGGCCCGCTCGGGGCCGAGCTTGTCGTCTTCGACGCCGAGGAGCTGACCCGGTTCGTGCGTTCGCGCATCGACGGGACCGCCCTGTTCGCCGCCCGCTTCCGCGAGTGCGCCGCCCGCTCCCTGCTCATGCCGGCGGCCGTTCCCGGCCGGCGCACGCCCCTGTGGCTCCAGCGCATCAAATCCGGCCAGCTCCTCGAGGCGGCCCGACGGTTCCCCGACTTCCCCGTTCTGGTGGAGGCGGCCCGCGAGTGCCTTCAGGACGTCTACGACCTGCCCGCCCTGGCCCGCCTCATGGAGCGGATCGCCGCCGGGAGGGTGCGGATCATCGACGTGACCACCCCGGCGCCCTCGCCCTTCGCCCACCCGCTCCTGTTCGGCTACACGGGCGCCCTGCTCTACCAGGAGGATCTGCCTCACGCCGAGCGTCGCGCCCGGCTGCTGTCCCTGGATCCCGACGCCGTCGCCGCCCTGATCGGTGACGACGGCGTGGCCGATCTGCTGGACGAGGAGGTCCTGGCGCGCGTCGACGCCGAGCTGCAACGGCTCGCCCCCGAGCGCCGAGCGCGCCCCGACGCCGAGGGGATCGCGGACCTGCTGCGCGAGCTCGGGCCGCTGACCCTCGGCGGGCTGGCTGCGCGGTGCCGAGTCGGGGAGAGCGCGGGCGGGGATGCGGAAGCGGTTGGTGCGCCCGCTGCCGCTGCCGTCCGCGACGCGCTCGCCGAGCTGGAACGCGCCCGGCGGGCCCTGCCGGTGCGGATCGGCGGGCACGAGTACTGGGCGCGCGCCGAGGACGCTCCGTTGCTCCGCGCGGCCCTGGGCGTCGACGTCCCGCACTGGGTCCGGCAGCGGGAATCCGCCGCACGCCGTCCGGTCGGGCGCGGCCCGCTGGACGACCTCGTCCTGCGTCATGCGCGCACCCGCGCCGGGGTGAGCGCCCGCAGCGTCGCCGACGCCTTCGGCCTCGAGCCGGACGCGGCCGGTGAGGCTCTCGCCCGCCTGGGAGCCGACGGCGCCCTCGTGCGACTCGGCGGCGCCGATACGGGTGACGGGGCGGGCGGTGGTCGAGCCGACGGGCGGTGGATGGCTCCCGACGTCCTGCGGCGCGTGCGCAGCCGCTCTCTGGCCCGGGCGCGGCGGGCCACCCGGCCCGTGAGCCCGCACGCTCTCCAGCGACTCGTCCTGGCCCGCGCCGGCGTCGCCGAGCCGCGCGGCGGCATCGACGCGCTCGCCGACGCCGTCGCATCCTTAGAGGGAGCCTGGCTGCCCGCAGCCGCCTGGGAGAGGACGGTCCTTCCGGCGCGCGTCGCCGACTACCGTCCCGCCATGCTCGACGAGCTCGTCGCCGCTGGCGACATCATCTGGCAGGCGCGCTCGCGCACCCCGCGGGAGGGGTCCGACCGGGGCGAAGGAGCGCGCTCGCGGTCGACCACGCCCGAAGAACGGTCCGGAGGAGAACGGGCCGCGCCGGACCCGGGGACCGCCCCGGCGTCGGCATCGAGCCGGGCCGCCGAACCGCCCGCCGAGATCGCCCTGCATCCGTCCGACTCCCCGCTGGCGCCCGGGATGGGCGAGCCCCTCAGCGCCGACGCGCAGCACGCCGCCGAGGTCTGGAGCCTGGCCGGGCGCGGCCTGGCCACCGCATCCTCCTTCGGACCGGTGCGACGCGCCTTGAGTCCGAGTCCGGCCGGGCCGCCGCGCAGGCGGGTGCGCAGCCGCCGCGGTCGTGGTCGCTACACGGGCCTCCTCGGCTCGCGGGCGCCGGCGGCCGGGAGTGGCCCGACCGGCTCCGGCCCCGCCGCCCTCGTGGTGGGGCCGGCCTGGCACCGGCTGCAGGAGGCGCGGGTTGACGACGCTCGGGCGGCCCTGGCGAGCGTTGAATCCCTCCTGGACCGCTACGGCGTCATCACACCGGATTTCGCGCTCGCGGCCGGGCTGCCCGGCGGGATCGGGCCGCTCATGCCGCTGCTGCGCCGGATGGAGGACACCGGGGCGCTGCTGCGCGGGGGCTTCGTCGAGGGACTCGGCCCGCTCCAGTTCGCCGAGCGGGAGACCGTCGAGGCGCTGCGCTCCTTCGATGGGCGGGACGGCGCGGGAGATGGGGCCGACGGCGCCGGGGCCCGGGCGGATTCAGCGGGCCGAGCCGTCGTCGTCGACCTTACGGATCCCGCCTGCCTGGTGGGCCGCGGCGTGCCCTGGCCGGCGCCGGCGCTGCCCCCCGATTTCCGGGCGGGGGACGTATCGCGCACCCCGATGCGGCGACAGGGGACCGGCGTCGTCCTGCTCGACGGGCGGCCCGTGCTCTACGCTGGGCAGAACCTGCGCGCGCTCGTGTCGTACACGGATGAGCGCGATGAGCTGGAGACGGCGCTGGAGGTTCTCGTCGTGGCGCAGCGGCGGGCGGCGGAGCAGGAGGCGGCGGGCGCCGGGCCGCGCCGTGTGGAGACCCTCAACGGGATCCCCGCCGTCGACCGGACGGTCGCCGAACTGCTGGGAGGGGCCGGATTGGTGCGCGAACCCAAGGGCATGCGGCTGGTCATCGACCCCTACGGGCGCCGCTGAGCGGAAGCCGGCGGCGCCACCGCCCGTGCTGGGAGACGATACTCGGCACTCGGCGATTCTCCGCGGGGGATCCACTCCCCGGGCCCCGCCTCGGGCAGGGGCTGGTCGTCCTGAGCTCGGCGTTCCCCGAGGGCGTCGGCGGCGTCGGCGCGGACGACATGCTCGGGGCCGAACTGGTGCTGCTCACCAACGAGACCCTGGCAGTGCACGCGGCCTCGGCCGCACCGGAATTCCCGCTCGACCTGGTACATGTGCACATCAATAGAATCGGGCTCAACCCGCCCGAGGAGTGCCTGGCCGCCTACCTGTTCGCCATCAACCACCGCTCGAGGAGACACCCACCATGACCGACCAGAGCCCCGCTCTTGAGCTGCGGGACGTCCGCAAGCGCTACGACACACCCGGAGGGACCATCGACGCCCTCGCGGGCATGACCCTCACCGCCGAGCAGCACAAGATCCACGCCTTCCTCGGCCCCAACGGCGCCGGGAAGAGCACCTCCCTGGAGATGACGGTTGGCCTGCGCACCCCCGACTCGGGCACCGTGCGCACCCTGGGCCTCGACCCGCGCACGGCACGGGACGAGCTCAGCCGCCGCGTCGCCATTCAGCCGCAGGAGGCCAAGATCTTCGAGTACCTGCGCGTCGGCGAGCTCCTGGACCTGTGGTCCTCCTTCTACGACCACCCCCGCCCCGCCGGCGAGATCCTCGACTCCCTCGAACTCACGAAGTTCGTCAAGCGCCAGGTGACGAAGCTCTCGGGGGGCACACTCCAACGCCTCAACGTCGCCCTGGCGATGGTCTCCGACCCCGAGCTGCTCATTCTCGACGAGCCCTCCACCGGCCTGGATCCGCGGGCCCGGGAACGGCTGTGGTCGGTCCTGTCCAGCTGGAGGGACCACGGCACCACGATCGTCCTGTCCACGCACTCCATGGAGGAGGCCACCGCGCTGGCGGACTTCGTCTTCATCGTGGACCGCGGCCGGTGCGTCAGCTCCGGAACCCCCGAGGAACTGATCTCCTCCTTCGCCGGAGGACCGGCAGTCGTCTTCCGCCTGTCCGGGGATCTGTCCGACGACAACGCCGCCCGGCTGAAGTCCCTCGGAGACCTCACGGTCAACCCGGACCGCTCCGCCACCCTCAACACGGCGCGGACCGATGAGGCGCTCGCCCTCCTGTCCCGCACCGCCGGATGCCACGATCTCGGCATTCGGCGCCCCACGCTGGGCGACGCCTACCTGGCGGCCACCGGCACCGAACTGACCGCCGCCACCACGACACCCTCGGGAGACTGACCATGAGCACCATCGCGATCGCCGGCGCGCACCGCAGCACCCGGCCCCTCATCCTCACCCACTGGCGGGAGATGTCCCGTAATCGGGCGAACTTCTACTTCGTCCTCATCTTCCCCTTCCTCATGGCCGGAATATTCCTGGGCCTGAATAAGATCCTCAGCTCCTCCGTGGAGGGTTCGGGGCCCGATTTCTCGACGCTCGTGGTCCCGTTTGCGCTGTGCCTGGGTCTCACCGGGACGTGCATGACCCTGACCTCCGGCCCGATCGCCGAGTACCGGCAGCACGGCACCCTGCGCATTCTGGGCACCACCCCGGTCTCGCGCAGCCGTTTCATCGTGACCCACCTGGCCGTTCGAGTCGTCCTTGCGGTCGTGCTCAGCATCCTAGTTGTCGCTGCGGGGGTGGCACTGGATTCTGCTGAGGCGGGCGCCGTGTGGCGCGTTGTCCTCGTCGCCCTGCCCTCCTCTGTCCTATTCCTCGGCCTGGGCTACCTCATCGGCTCGCTCATCGATTCCGGGCAGACCGCCACCAATATCGCCACCTTTACCGGACTGTTCTTCCTGTTCGCGTCGGGAGTCGCATTCCCCCAAGAGCTCCTCTCCGACTCGATCAAGCGTGTGCTCGACTTTCTCCCCACGACTTACTTCGGGGACCTGCTGTTCTGGATCTCCGGAGGCCAGCAGAGGCACGGGACTCTTCTGGACTTCGTGATCCTCATCGTGTCCGCAGTTGTAGTCGTCCCCCTGGCTATCAAAGCCTTCCGTTGGGAGACTGCGAGGAATTGAGCGGGTCGTCAGCCTCCGACTCCCCTTTTGTGCGCCTCGACGACGATCTCAAGACGGCTGCCGACGTCCAACTTCCGCATGATGGAGGAGACGTGGGTTTTCACGGTGGTCTCCGCAACGTTCATCTGGCGTGCGATCTGGTGGTTCGTGCGGGCCTGGCACAGGAGGCGGAGCACCTGCTGCTCGCGGTCGGACAGGTCCAGGTCCGCGATGGAGCCGGCGGTGGGGGACTGCCCTTGGAGGTATCGGTCCAGGACGCGGCTGGTCGGTCCGGGGGAGAGGACCTTGCCGCCGGCGTGAATGGTGCGAATCGCTTCTGCGATCTCCGCCGGACGAGTTGTTTTGAGGAGGAAGCCGGAGGCTCCGGCCGCGATCCCGCCGTCGAGGAAGGAGTCGTCATCGAAGGTTGTCAGCAGGAGAACCCGCGTTCTCTCGGTGATCTTCATGATCCGAACTCGCATCAGCACTACGCACAACAACAGCAACACAGAAGCAGATGCCCAACCGCACAGCCTGACCCAGAAGGAACGGCACCATGTCGTGGCCCAAGCGCCAGGCCAGGAGGTCCCCGGCGACGGTGGCCGCCGCGATGGCGAGAGCCTGCGGCCGGCGGTGTGCTCGCAGGAGGACGAACAGGGCGAACCACGCGGCGATCGCTGTTCCCCCGCCTGGAGTGCCAGTGATGCCGATGCTGCAGACCACGCTTGGTGCCAGCGCTGCTGTGGCCGTCCACGGGAAACGGGGGACGAGCAGCAGCGCCCAGGGAGCGAACAACCCCACGGCGTCACCCGGCTCGAACCTCTGGAACAGCGCCGGAACGGTGGAGAAGCACAGGCTGATGGCCACGAGGGCACCCAGCCCCCGGCGCGCACGCAGGCCCGAGCGCAGCCGATCGGCGGTGTGGTGGAGCATCGGTGGCGACAGGGATGGCACACGCGATCGTTGATCTCATCGGACCTAATGTCATGGGTTTCGGCATCGCCTTTATCGGACTGTTCGCCGGCGCCATGAATATCGCTGAGTGGAGGGAGAAGGGTGTGGTGCGCGTCCTGCGTTGCGCACCCATGAGCGCGTATCAGATCCTCGCTTGTTCCCTAACAGTCGCGACCGTCTCGGCCTGGATTCAGACGATTCTCATCGCCGTGGTGAGTGTGACGCCGATGGTTGGGATGACGCTTTCTGTGTGGGCGGCCCTATCGGTGATCCCAGTATTTCTTGGAACACTACTGTTCTACTCGCTCGGAGTTCTCATCGGGCAGGTCGTTCCCACGATTTCTGCCGTATCATTTATTATCTCACTCATTGTTATGCCTATGGGCGTCGTCTCCGGAGCCGTGATGCCCCTGGAGGCTCTGCCGAATTGGGTTCAGACGGTCTCAGAGTTCCTTCCGCTGACCTACCTCCTGGATGCGATCCGCTGGCCTTTGACTGGTGTGGCGCCCCTGAGTGACTGTCTGCGCGGCTGTGGGCTCACCGCTGCTGCAGGTATCCTTTTGTTCTGGCTCAGCGCACGGTTCATGCGCTGGAACTAGGGCCCGAGGCGGCTCTTATCCGCCGGCAGTACCGCATGGTCGGCGGGCCTCAACGCCCGTACGCCCGGACCCGCCGGCCAGCTCGCGGAAGACGATCGGACCCGGGAGCACGGCCCCCGGTGCGCGACAATGGGACCGTGACGGACCCGCACCCTCTGACCGGACGACCTTTCGACTCCCCGGTCCCGCCGGGAACCGGCTGGCCCGGCGACCCGGCCGACGCCCGCACCCCAGTGGCCCGCTCGGCCGACGGCGTCGCTCGCCTGGCCGGCACCACGGCCGACCCGGCGACCCTCGACGCCCGCATATCGGTGTGCCGGGCCTGCCCGCGCCTGGTCGCCTGGCGCGAGGAGGTCGCCACCACCGGGCGTCGCGCCTCCTTCGTCCACGAGCCCTACTGGGGGCGGCCAGTGCCCAGCATCGGACCGGCGGACGCGCGCATCTACGTCGTCGGCCTGGCACCCGCCGCCAACGGCGCCAATCGCACCGGCCGGATGTTCACCGGCGACCGCTCCGGGGACTGGCTGTGGGCCGCCTTCCACCGCGCCGGCCTGGCCACCCGCGGCACCTCCCAGGCGGCCGGCGACGGCACTGAGCCGATCGACCTGCGCATGGGCGCCGCGGTGCGCTGCGCGCCGCCCGCCAACAAACCGACCACGACTGAGAAAACCACCTGCTTGCCGTGGATCGCCCGTGAGCTGGAGCTCATGACGCACGTGCGCGTGCTGTTGGCGCTCGGTGGGATCGCCTGGGACACCGCCCTGCGGGTCGTACGTCAGGCAGGCTGGACTGTGCCCCGGCCCAAACCGCGCTTCGCTCACGGCGCCGAGGCCGCCCTCACGCGCCCCGACGGCCGGGCGATCACGCTGCTGGCCAGCTACCACCCCAGTCAGCAGAACACCTTCACCGGTCGGCTCACCGAGGACATGCTCGACGCCGTGCTCGCCCGTGCCGGTGAGCTGGCCAAGTCCGCCGACTGATCGTCCCGGCCGCGCGAACCGAGTCCGCTGGGCTGGGTGAGCAGGCCCGTGCCGAAGCTCTGGAAGATGCGGCGGTCGGCGTCGAAGAGGTCCCGCCGTGGACGGCGTCGTGCACTCCGGCCGGCCAGGGCCACGGCGACGGCGTCAGCGCCGTCGAGGGCCCGCGTGAGCTCCCCGGCGCTGGCCGATGCTGGCCGCCTCCGCGGGGAGGACCGGTGGCGACGTCGTCGGCCTGCGCGGGGCATGAGAAGCCGGTCGTGACTGTGGCCGTGATCCGGGTCTTGGGCAGTCGGCCCTCCTCGGGGCGGGGCCTCGGGCAGCCGTCCCTCACCGCGAGGGAGCGAGGACCGCGGGCGGGGAGCGCTTGCACGAGTCCCGTGGTCCGGGCCAGGATCATCCCCGGGCGGCGGTGAGCGCCGTGAGTATCGAGCGGGATCGGATGGGGCCGCCCGTGGTGAACCGTGGCGACGACGTCGAGGGGGGGCGTGAACGGCATGCCTGGTGGCCGGAATGACAAGAGGCGTGACAGCGACAGCGGTGTCGGCGATGGTGGCGGTGCCGATAGGGCGGGCAGCGCTGACGGCGTTGACGAGGGGCCCATGGTGGAGGAGACGGATGACGAGGCCGCTCGCATGTCGCCGGGGCGGTTGGAGGCCTTCAGCGACGGCGTCATCGCGATCGCCATCACGCTGCTGAGCCTGGAGATCAGGCTTCCGGAGGACCTGAGCCTGCTCGACGGGCTGTCCTCGCTGTGGCCAAGCTACGTGGGCTTCGTGCTCAGCTTCCTGCTGATCGGGCAGGTGTGGCTCAATCATCACGCCATCTTCCAGCGGATTCGGTATGTCGATCAGTGGGTCCTCGTCTGGAATCTGCTGCTTCTGCTGGACGTCGCCTTCCTCCCCTTCGCCACCACCGTGCTCACCCGCGCCCTCAAGACCGGTGGGGAGGCGCGGGCCGGCGCCGTCTTCTACGGCCTGGTCATGATGTTCGGCGGCTTCTTCTTCAACGGCCTGTGGCAGGCGGCCATCAGGGACAGGGGCTGCTTGAGGCCCGGGGTACCCGACGCCGTTGTGCGGGCCATGACGCGGCGCTTCGCCATGGGGCCGATCCTCTACGCGATCGCCGCGGCCGTGAGCATGGTCAGCGCCTGGCTGAGCGTGACCACATACTTGCTCCTCATCGTCTTCTACACGCTGGGAGGCTCCCGGCGCCGCGGCGGGAGCCGGGAGCCGCGGCGGTCCGTCGGCGCAGCGCG
>NZ_GL985606.1:564874-578173 GCF_000220835.1 Actinomyces sp. oral taxon 448 str. F0400
CGGCGCAGCGCGAGCTCCGGACCGGTCGCCCGACTGAGCGCGGGTCCCCTGCCCGCCCGGTCGTCGGCGCCGAGCGGACCCCGGGCCGGTCGCCCGGTCGGCCGGAGTACCGGCCGGAATAGTCCGGTTGCGGTGGCCCAGTTGCGGCCGCTCCTCGGAATCCGCATGTCCCCCGTCCTCTGCACTCCTCGGATGATGTCTGTGATTATTCTTCATTGCACGGCAGCCTGCGTGCCGATTGCCCTGGCCGTGGCGGTGCCGGTGGTGCTGCGCCGGGCCGGGTTCGTCGACGAGCGGCGCTGGCGCTGGTGGCTCTACGCGGCGTGCGCGATGTTCGCGGTGTCGTGGTACCTGCCGTCGCCGCTGATCGACGGGCAGGACACCAGCTTCACCACCCACTTCGTGGGCGGCGGCGTATTCACCGGATTGCTGTGGTACTACCTGAAGCGGTCGCTGGGCTGGCGCGGCCACTGGCTGATCGAGGCGTTCTCGCTGTTCGCACTGGTCTCGGCGCTCGGTTGCATCAATGAGCTGTTCGAGCTCGCAACGGTGAGGGCCGGTCTGGTGCGACTCAGCCTGACCGATACGAACTGGGATATTCTCGCCAACTCGCTGGGGGCGCTGGCGGTGTACGGCGGCTATCTGCTGGGCGGATGGCTGGGCGACCGGAAACGAGGGTGAGGCCGGGGGCTTTCTCGCTGGGTGTCGCCGGTGTCGCCGGGTGGAGCCCGCGACCTCATCGGCGCTGCTCATTCGATGCCGCCCGCGGCGGCTCTGATCTTCAAAGATGTCCAAATCTGCCACAAAGGCCGACTTTGTACACCCGAAGGCGTGGGCGATCCGCGTGATGTCAACGAACTGCAGTGCGCCGCATGGTACAAAATGAGCCCTTTGTGACAGATTTGGACACGCCTCTGAGCACCTCTGCGCCTGGATGAGTCCTACTGCGTCTCAGGAGCCCCATGCGCCCCAGTAGGCCAGTAGGAGGGCGGTGCCGGTGCACCCCAGTAGGCCAGCAGGAGGGTGGATGCCGGTGATTCGACGCTTTCGGGTGGCGCGTGGTCGCTCCGTGCGCTGGATCTACCTCGAGGAGGTTCTAAGGTACGACTGCGCGCATCCGGGTACGACCGCGCGCGGGGCCGGTTGAAGACACTCGAACTTTCAACCCTGCCCGCGATGCACGGCCTCCAGCATGAGGGAGGCGACGTCGGTGACCCGTACGTCCGCGCCCTCGGAGGCGACGCCGTCGGAGAGCATCGTGGTGCAGAACGGGCAAGCGGTGGCGATCACCTGCGCGCCGGTGCCGATCGCCTCGCGAGAGCGCTCAACGGCGATGCGCGTACCGATCGACTCCTCCATGAAGGCCCTCGCCCCACCGCCTCCGCAGCAGAAAGCCGACTCCTGGTTGCGCGGCATCTCGACCGTGGTGGCACCGGTTGCCTCCAGCAACTCGCGCGGCGGCGAGTAGATCCGATTGTGGCGCCCCAGGTAGCAGGCGTCGTGATACGTCACGGTCGGCGCCGGGACCCGGGCGGCCTGCTGCGATGAGGCGGCGGACGCCGTCGCGGCCCGGCCCGCGCCGGACCCTCCTGCTGCACCGGTGCTCGCTCGCAGTGCCGGGGCCTCCTCCGCTGGGGTCCCGTTTGTCTCGTCCGCCGCATTCGCCGGAGCTCCGCCCTCCTGCGCCGCGGCCGCCTGCTCCGGAGGAGCGGGCCTCAGCCTCCCCTCGCGCACGAGGCGACTGAGCAGCTGGGTGTAGTGCAGGACCTCGAAGCGCCCGTCGATCTGCGGGTACTCGCGCGAGATCGTATTGAAGCAGTGGGCGCAGCTGACGATGATCCGCTGCACCTTCGCCTCGGTGAGAGTCTCGACGTTCTGGGAGGCGAGCATCTGGTAGAGGATCTCGTTGCCGGCCCGCCGGGCCGGATCGCCCGTGCAGGCCTCGGCGTCCCCCAGCACCGCGAAACTCACTCCGGCGATGTGCAGCAGCTCGGCCACCGCCCGCGTCGTCCTCTTGGCCCGATCCTCGAAAGCCCCCGCACAGCCCACCCAGAACAGGTAGTCGACGGCCGTGGCGTCCTCGACATCGACCCCGACCACCGGCACCTCGAAGTCCAGCCCCTTGGCCCAGTCCATGCGTTTGCGCGGCGCCAGCCCCCACGGGTTCCCCTTGGACTCCAGCTTGCGGAACATCTGACCGAGTTCCCGGGGGAAGGCCGACTCCATGAGGACCTGCTGGCGGCGGATATCGATGACGTGGTCGAGGTGCTCGATGTCCACCGGGCACTGGTCGACGCACGCCCCGCAGGTGGTGCACGACCACAGCACGTCGGCGGGTATCACGTCGCCGGCCAGCGGGGCCGGGCTCGTGGCCACGCCCGTCTCGGAAGGGGCGGCCTTGGCGGCCAGCAGCGCGCCCAGCACGTCGCCGGTGTGGGCGCTGCCGGGGGCCAGGCCCAGGCGGTCGTCGTTCTCCAGGCCGTCGGTCATGCCGGTGATCCGGCCCGCGATCCCCCCGCCCGCGCGACGCTCGGCCAGCATCTCCTTGGTGACCTCCTCCGGGGTGACGCCCAGGGCGTCGGCGGCCCGCAGGTAGGGGGCGACGGCGGCGTGGTGGTCGCGCAGCGCCATCACGAAGAGCTTGGGGGACAGGGGCTTGCCCGTGTTCCACGCCGGGCACAGGTCCTGGCAGCGGCCGCACTCGGTGCAGGTGGAGAAGTCCAGCAGGCCCTTCCAGGTGAAGTCCTGGATCCGGCCCACGCCCAGGCTCACCTCCTCGTCCTTCTCCTCGGCGGCCTCCATGGCGGCGTCGAGGTCGTCCAGGGTCTCGGCCGTCAACGGCTCGGGGGCGCCGTCGGGCCCCTCGAAGAGCAGCGGCTTGGCGGGGCCGAGCGACTTGGTGCCGTCCGTGCTGCTGCGCGCGTAGAGGTTGACGAAGGCCAGGAAGCGGTGCCAGGCCACGCCCATGGAGGGCTGGAGGCCGACGACGACGAACCAGCCCATCGAGACGACGACCTTGATCGTGGCCACCACGATGATGGCGATGCCCAGGCCGGTGGTGCCCAGCGGTTCCAGCGCCGGTCCGGTCCACGCGGTGAGCGGGTAGTGGGTCCAGCCGGACGGGGCCGGGTCGGCGCAGACTGCGAGCCGGGCGTGCTCGAGCATGCGCAGCACCAGGACGCAGACGACGACGCCGGCCACGACGGCCTCGACGAAGTGCGCTTGACCGGCCGAGGAGCCGGCGAAGCGGGAGGTGCGGGTGCGGGTGGCGCCGGCGGAGTCGCCGTCGAAGGGCGGGGCGGCCGCGCCGCGGCGGGTCAGCCGGCGCCGTACCACGATCAGGTGGACGATGCCGGCGGTCGACAGCCAGGCGATGGACTCCACCACCCACGACCACCAGGCCTGGCGGCCCAGCCACGGCAGCTCCCAGGCGGGGCCCGCCAGCACCTGACCGTAGCCGGTGATCAGGGTCAGGAACAGCAGTGGGAAGCTGACCATGACCAGCCAGTGGGCGGCGCGCACCCAGGGGCGGCCCCTGAAGGCGGTGTGTCCGACGACCTCGGCGAGCATGCGCAGCAGCCTGCGACCGACCGGCCGCAGGCGGTCGCGCGGCACGGGTCGCCCCACGCGCATCCGGTTGATGATCGTGCAACAGGCGCGCACGAAGACGGCCACGCCCGCCACGGTGGCGAGAGCGACCACGACGGCGCAGGTGAGATGCACGATCGCGAGGGAGGTCATGCGAGCAGCCTAGTTGCCGGCGGGGGTCGGACCCGCGCGACGGTCCGCAGGCCGGTCCGCGAGGGGCCGCGAGCTTTGCCGAGATCGGTTCGGGCCCGGGTAAGGGACCCGCCGCGGCCTCGGTGGTGCGAGGTCAGTCCGGTGCGCTGCCGGGCCCGGCCGCGCGGCCGGGCTGTCGAGCAGACGGGGGAGGATTCGGCGCGCTCTGGGCCGGTACACTGGAGCAAGCCGGAGACGAGGCTAAGCGGAGAGAGCACCATGGGCGTCGTCCGCGTTGATGTCGCCCCGGAATTACTCCGCTGGGCCGTGCGAAGAGCCGGCTGGGATAAGGAGACGGCCCTCCGTCGCGCCCTGAAATTCGCCGACTGGCTCGCAGGCGCTTCCCGTCCCACTCTCGAGCAGTTGGAGAAGTTCGCCTCTGACACGCACGCGCCCTTCGGCATGCTGTTCCTGCCCGAACCCCCGGTCGAGACCATTCCGATTCCGGACATGCGCACGATCCGCGATGCCGGGGTGGTCGAGCCATCCGCTGATCTGCTCGATACTGTCTCGACGCTCGGGGAGGTAAGGTGGGGGAGTGCTGGTGCAACCGCGTCGCGGCGGAGACGCTCGTACCGTTGGATTCCCTGGGAGAGCAATATCGGGGGAGTGCTGACGAGGACGAGCTGGACCGCCTCGCGCGCATGTACAAGGTGAGCACCCTCGTCGTGCTCGGCAGGCTCCTCGACGCCGGGTGCCTCACGAGAAAGGAGTACGCCACTCGGTACGACGTCGAGCGGGAGCGGGTCATAGGGCTGGCGCGAACCACGCGTGACGGGGCGCCGGTGGCAACTACTGCAACACTCAGCTGCGACGGCTGGGGCGCCCCTTCGCCCGGGCGGTCATCACCTCGACGCTGGAGGGCCGGACGACGTACAGGGACGCCTACCGGCTGTTCGGGGCCAGGAGGCACTCGACCTTCGAGGGGCTGACGGAAAAGGTGAGGGCCGCGTGATGTACCTCGTCGACTCCAACGTCCTGATCGAGGCGAAGAACCGGTACTACGCTTTCGATAACGCTCCCGGCTTCTGGGAGTGGCTGGAGCGGGCTCATCGTGCGGGGTGCGTGTTCAGTATCGAGAAGGTCGAGGAAGAACTGCTTCGGGGAGACGACGAGCTCGCTAAGTGGGCGCAGGGGCATCATAGTTTCTTCCGGCAGCTGGACCAGAGGACGACGCAGTACTTTTCGAGATTGTCCGAGTGGGCGCGCTCGCAGAACTTCAAGCCCGCGGCGCTACACGAGTTCACGGCTGAGGCCGCCGACTACCTCTTGGTCGCCTTCGCCGCAGCCCATTCGTGCACATTGGTCACGAACGAGGTGCCGGTTAAACCGCCATGACGAATAATATAGTGTGATTAAAGCAGATTCGTGTCGTTGATTTGTTGTAGAGTTGGTGGTCGGTTATTTATGGGACGCCCGCTGTAGGGGCTGCTCTTTTCGGGAGATGTTTGACTGCTGGTTCCAGTGTCGTTTATCGTCGTCTCTTCTGTTGTCGGCGTTGCGCGTGAGTCTTCCGGGTCAGGACTGGAACCAGCGCCGCCTGGCCCCGATCCACACCGGCCACGCCGGCAACCTCAATGTCTCCAGGCTCACCGCCACCCAGCGCCAGGAGGTGGCCGGGGTGCTCTCCCGACTACCGTCGGACTAGGGACTGCCCATCGGGCTTGCGGTCGTGGCGCGTCGGTAAGACCGTGAGTGGGGCCCGCAACAACGACGGTCCGGCGCCTCATCTTCTGCTTGCCCTGGACCAGTCCACGGGCACGGTCCTGACCCAGCAGCGGGTGGCTGTCAAGTCCAACCAGAGGTCCCCTCCCTGAGCGAGCTGCTCGAACCCTTCGACCTGGACGGGGTGGTGGTCACCGCTGATGCGATACGCATTCAGGTGGACACCGCTGAGTGGATCGTGGGCCCGGGTGGTCACTACCTTCTGACGGTCAAGGGCAGCAAGCACGTCGAGGGGCCTACCCGGGTCTGCTCTCTGCTCATGACCGATGCCCGGCCCGAGGCCGTCGCAGCCTGGATCCAAGGACACGGGGGAATCGAGAGCCGGCTCCACGTCGGTCCGTGATGTCGTCTTCGACGAAGACCGCCACCAGCTGCGCATCCGCAACGGCCCCTTTGGTCTCGGCCGCCCCGCGCAACCTGGCCACCCGGCCTCATTTGGCTGGCCCACGGCCTCCGAGCCGCTATCGCCTCAACTACCAGATCCCTGCCACGACGCCCCAAACGAGCCAACAAGCTACTCACCCGACCAACCACCTGAACCGACTTTGCCGACCCCCTGGGAGCCGGGCGATAACGTCGCCAGCACGTCCCCTCACGTACTTCGCCGCTTACCTCCATGCTGTACACCTCAAACAGGCGAAGCATCGGTTCAAGGGTTGAAGTACTGTCCTCGTACTGCCTTTCGGCCGACTCCCGCCGCCGTCACCTCTCTCCGCGCACGGCCCACCAGGAGCGCAGCGCCTGCCGCGCTGGCTTCTCACCGAGCGGCCCCCGCTCCATGCGCAGGTCCAGCAGGAAGCGATAGGTCTCGCCCACGACCGGCCCGGGCTTCATCACGAGCTCGGCCATGATCTGCGCCCCGTCGAGATCCGGACGGATGGAGGCCAGTTCCTCCGCCTCGCGCAGCACCGCGATCCGCGCCTCCAGATCGTCGTAGGCGGCGTCGGGCATGCGGCCTTGCGCCTGTTGCGAGTGGCGACGTCCGCGCGCATGAGCCGGTGAAGACGTTCCAGCAGCGGCCCGGCATCGGCCACGTAGCGTCTATCCCTGCGTACTCCGGCGGCCGGGGCGCGAATCATAATCCTTACCTGGACGAGAGCCTGCCGGTGGGGACCTCCTTGTCCCGCCGGTCTTTCAGGCTGCGCGCCAGGGCGTGGTCCGGCAGGGCTGGGGAGAGGCGATCGGTTCCGGTAGCGGGAGTGCAATATGCTGGCGCCGTGGGTCGTTTCCGCATAGATGACGCTTCTTCAGCGCTCATCCATGCTGCGCGTTTGGACGCGGAGCTCACACAGGCTCAGCTGGCTCAGCGTGCTGGACTAAGTCAGTCGATCTTGGTGCAGCTGGAGTTTGGGACTCGTGCGGTGCCCGATGAGTTGCTCGAGAGGGTACTGAGGGCCGCTGACTACCGGCCGTTACTTCCACTTACCATGCAGGCCGACGAGATCATCGCTTGCGCTGGGTCTCATGGCCTGAGCAATCCTCACGTTTTCGGATCATCCGTCCGAGGGGAGGATGATTTCGATTCGGACATCGATCTCCTCGTCACCCCGTCGACCGGTACTGATCTGTTCGACCTGGCCCTGTTCGTCGATGACGTTGAGCGACTCATTGGCTTCCCGACCAACGAGGTATCCGACGCGCAGGACGGGCATCCGAGTGCGTGGCAGGTGCCCTCCGACCCGGCTCCCGATGGGCGCACTGTCGCCGGGAGCCGGCGGCGGGATGGCACTGCGCTGGACCCTCGGGGCGCTCGCGATCGCCGTCGTCGCCGTGGGAGTCGCCGCGCTGGCCGAGGGGGCGCCGTTCTCGAAGGTGTTGCCATCCGCGGCTCGTTCGTCCTCGTGCCGGTCCTGGTCACGACCGCCTTGCTGCTCGTGATCGTCACGTGCAGAACGGCTGTCGATGCGCACGCCGAGGGCTTTCAGCCAGCGATTCTTCTGCGGATCGCCGTCGTGCTCGGCTGCCTGGCCCTGGCGTGGCCGGCCGTGCTGCTCGCGCTCGCGACGAGCGCCCCGGCCCTGGACGTCCGATGGAGGTCGGGGCGCCGTGCGGGCGCGGGCGTCCTGATACGGGTAAGGCGCGGGCGTCGCTGGCCGTGCGGGCGCGGGCGTCCCGGGTCGCTGAGAGGGCCGGCGGGTGCGTGGCCCCGGACCTCCGGCCCCCGGCGCTCTCCCCGCGCTCAGGCCTCCAGGGCCCCGATCGCCGGGGCTCCGTCGGTGAAGGGGGCCAGCCCCCGGTCGCTGTACCACTTGGCGGCCCGGCGCAGGGTGAGCTGGCTCGTGAGCGAGAGGACCGCTCCGGAAGCGACCGCGAAGGCGACCACATCCCCGAGCCGGTAGGTCAGCAGCTGGTCCTTCTTGGGAGCCGGCCTGCCCGTCACGGCCTTCCAGCCGGCGGCGACGACCTTCTCCGCGACGATGCCGGAGGCGAGCAGTGTCAGGGCCGAGGTGGCCTTCCACGCGAAGTCGTTCTGCTTGCTGTCGGTCATGGTGGCTCCGTTCCTCCGATTCGTGCGCCGACGACGGCGCGCCCCGCGGGACTGCGGGGGCGCTTCAGCGCCGATCATGCCTCACTCGCCGGTTCGGCGCGACGGCCGACGGCGCGGCGCCGGTGTCCGCGCATGGCGCGGGGCGGCTCCGCCTCAGGAATCTCATGGAATTTCAGGTGCGCCCGGTAGTGTACGACCATGAGCACTGGGAAGCCGAGGACGCCTCTGCGCTCGATCCAGGCGAAGAACTACCGATCCTTCGTCGATGTCGAGGTCGAGTTCGGGTCCTTCTCCGTCCTTGCCGGTCCCAACGGCTCCGGCAAGTCCAATCTGCTCTCCGTTCTTCAGCTGGTGAGGGACACCGCCCGCACGGACATCCCCACCGCCGTCGATCAGCACGGCGGATACGAGCAGCTGCACCGGGCCACCGGCGATGCCGGCCCGATCGAACTCACGATCAAGGCCGAGGTCACGGAGAACGCCTCCTCCGGGGCGCCGGACGAGTACATTCTCACCCTCGACAAGGACGACGCCGGTATTCGGCGGACGGAGGACTTCCAATACAAGCGCACCGCCGGCCGTGGACGACGGCTCGGTTTCGCCCTCGAGGGCGTGGATGCGGTGAAGGTGCAGGGGAACAGGAGCAATAAGACGAGTTCCCTGACGCTGACCGACGCCCGGATCAACGCGCACTGGCTCGGCGAGGGCCCCAGCCGGTTCGTCTCCTTCCTCTCCTCGATCCGTTATCTGGATCCCGACGTCCCCGCCGCACGCCGGCCCAGCCGCTTCGATCAGAGGCGCCTCGCTCCGGGGACGGCGAACCTGTCAGCCGCGCTTCAGCAGATCTACGACGCAGCCCCGGACGCCTTCAGGGAACTCGTTCGTGATCTGAGGCAGTGCCTGCCGGGTCTCGACTCCGTCGGTTTCGAGACTCGTGGAGGGGACGCCCACGTGGTTGTCGCGGAGCTCCACGAGAATGGATTGCGCAGGCCGATCGAGCTCGCCGACGCCTCCTTCGGCACGGTGCGCATGCTCGCGCTCCTCACCGCTCTCCACGACCCGGATCCTCCGAATCTCACCGTCATCGAGGAGGTCGACCACGGCCTGCATCCCTATGCCCTGGACGTTCTTGTGGATCGGATGCGGGAGGCGTCCGGGCGGACCCAGATCATCGCGGCGTCGCATTCGCCGACCCTCGTCAACCGGCTCGAGTCCGAGGAGCTCATCCTGTGCGACCGGGATCCCGAGACCGGCGAGTCCGTGATCCCCGTGCTCACGGCTGGCCAGCTCGCGGCCAGCCGGGGAACGAGCGGTCGAGGTCTGGGGGAGCTCTGGTACTCCGGAGTCCTCGACGGAGTGCCGAGTGTTGGCTAGGAGGAGCCCTGTCATTCTTGTCTTCGGTGAAGGCGGTCGGGGAAAGGCGGGTAGGAGTAGTTATGACGCGCAAGCGATCAGGGCGCTCATCCCGGCCCTGGCTCCGGGGGTGAATGACTCGTATGACATCAAGGTCATCAAAGATCCGCCTTCGCTGACCAGAGGGGCTTCGAGCGAGTCGGTGCGCAGCTGGATGGATGACATCGGAGATACGATCGCGGCTCAGGAGGCTTCCCGGCCGGTCCACGCCGTCCTCGTCCACCAGGATGCCGACGGGAAAGATGGTGAAAGGCGTCGGGAAACCCTCCAGGCCCAGTTGGATGAGATGAGAACTGCGCGCAATTTCGGGTATTTGACAAGTAGAAGAAAGAAAAAGAAAGGTCCCATTCCCTGTCCATGGCGCATCTGCGCCGTCGTCCCGGTTCAGATGACCGAGGCGTGGTGGCTGCTCTTCCCGGACTCTATTCGGGCGTTGAATCCTGGCGCATGGCGTGATCTCAAGCTCCCGACGGGAGCGGTTGAGAATCACAACGACCCGGCCGCTCTTCTGACCTCGCGGACGGATAAGCACACTCGGGGGAAGAAGAAATACATCAAGTCCGAGTCTCCCGCGATAGCGGATCTCATTGCACGACGCATCATCGCCGGAAAGAAGCCGGACAAACCTGCGCGCCCGTCGTCCCCGTCGTGGAATCGATTCGTGGACGACGTCCGCGCTCTCGCGCAGAATCAGCCTCCCGCCGTCCGGGCGCCGATCGTCTAAACTCGACCCACCACGACAGGGGAGCGCCCGACGTCGGCGGGGCCGGGGCCCGGTCCCACTCCGACGACCACGGTGCTGAGAGTGCGGGCGACCGCAGACCCTCGAACCTGATCCGGCCAGCACCGGCGAAGGAAGTCGAGTCGAATCTCCCCGGACGCGGCTCCGGCCTCGGCCGCCGCGCCCGGGCCCTCCCGGAATCCGCCCAGGAGGAACCATGACCACTGCCCGCCCCGCCCGTCTCACCGCTTCCGCCGGCGGATCCGGCGCGCTGCCGCGCCGCACCGTGGTGTCCGCGGGCGCGGCCACCGCCGTCGGCCTGGCGCTCGCGGCCTGCGGCTCCAAGGACGCGGGCGGCGACACCGCCGGCGACGGCAAGACCGTCACCGTCGTCACCCACGACACTTTCTCCGTGCCCGACGACCTCGTCAGCGCCTTCCAGAACGACACCGGCTGCGCTCTGGAGCTGGTCGCTTCCGGCGACGCCGGCGAGTTGACCAACAAGCTCGTCCTGACCAAGGACGCCCCGCTGGGCGACGCCTTCTTCGGCGTGGACAGCTTCTTCGCCTCCCGCCTCCTGGAGGAGGACGTCCTCGACACCTCCGCCGCAGTCGCCCTGCCCGCCGGCGCCGACCAGTACGTCCTGTCCGACGCCCCGGCCCTGACCCCCATCGACTTCGGCGAGGTCGCCGTCAACGTCGACACCGCCTGGTTCGCCGAGCACGGCGCCGCCCCGCCGGCCGCGTTCGAGGACCTGACCGAGCCCGAGTACAAGGACCTGCTCGTCGCCATCAATCCCTCGACCTCCTCCGTGGGGCTGGCCTTCCTGGTGGCCACCGTCAACCATTTCGGGACGGCCGAGACCGGCGGCTTCGCCGACTACTGGAAGCAGTTGGCGGCCAACGGCGTCACGATCGATTCGGACTGGTCGAACGCCTACTACACCGATTTCTCCGGCGGAGGGGAGGGCGGCGTCCACCCGATCGTCGTGTCCTACTCCTCCTCGCCCGCCGCCACCGTCACCGCCGACGGCTCTGCCACCACCACCGCCTCGCTGCCGACCACGGCCATCCGCCAGGTCGAGTACGCCGGGGTGCTGGCCGGCGCGGCCAATCCGGAGGGAGCCAAGATGTTCCTGACGTGGCTGTTGTCCACGGCGGTGCAGAGCACCTTCTCGGAGAACATGTACGTCTACCCGATCAACCCCGATGCGACGGTGAGTGAGTCGATGACGACGTTCGGCGCCGCGTCGAACTCCCCGATCATCGCCGACGCCGCCGAGGTCTCCGCCAACCGCGAGGCCTGGCTGGCCGCGTGGACGCAGGCCGTCGGCGCGTGAAGGGGTCGCGCGCGCACGCCGGCCCACCCGGCCCACCCGGCTCGACTGAGCCGGCAGAGTCCGCTCGCCCCGCCGGGGGGCGAGCGGGCCCGCGGCCGGGCGCGGGGGAGCGGGCGGGCTGGACCCTCGCCGTCGGTCTGCCCCTGGCCTTCCTCACCGTCTTCTTCGCCCTCCCCGTGGCGACCCTCGTCGCCCGCGGCCTGGCCCCGGGCGGCCGCCCCGACCTCGGCGGTGTCGTCGAAGTCCTCGCGCGCGAGCGCACCTGGCGGGTCATCCGCGCCACCCTCATCCAGGCCACCGCCGCCACCGCCGTGTGCGTCGTGCTGGGCGTGCCCGGGGCCGCCGTGCTCTACCGGCGCTCCTTCCCCGGCCGCGGCCTGCTGCGCACCGTCGTCATCGTGCCCTTCGTGCTGCCCGGCGTCGTCGTCGGCATCGCCTTCCACGCTCTGCTCACCGCCGGCGGCCCCCTGGGCGGCACCGGCCTGGACGGCACGACGACGGCGGTCGTCGCCGCCATGGTCTTCTTCAACTACGGCCTGGTCGTGCGCACCGTCGGCACCATGTGGGCGCGACTGGATCCGCGCGCCGTCGAAGCCGCCCGCACCCTGGGGGCCTCGCCCTGGCGGGCCTGGCGCACTGTCACCCTGCCGAGCCTCGTCCCCGCCATCGCCTCGGCCGCCTCCGTCGCCTTCTTGTTCTGCGCCACCGCCTACGGGGTCGTCCTGGTCCTGGGCGGGAGCGGCACGGGCACCATCGAGACCGAGATCTACATCCTGACCGCCCAGGACCTCGACCTGCGGGCCGCCGCGGTCCTATCGATCCTCCAACTGGTCGTCATCGCCGTCGCCCTGTCGGCGGCCGAGCGTGCTCGTCGCGCCTGCCAGACGGGCCTCGCCCTGCGCCTGGACGTGCCCGCGCGCAGGCTGGGCGGCGGCGACCTGCCGGCTCTGGCCCTCACCCTGGCGGTCGTGGTCGGCCTGCTCATCGGGCCGATCGCCGTCCTGGCGGCTCGGTCCCTGCGACGCGCGGGGCGGTGGACGACGGCGAACTACACGGACCTGTCGACCACCGGCGGGCGCAATGCGCTGAGAGTCACCGTATGGGAGGCCGCCGCGAATTCGCTGCGGGTGGCGGTGACGGCCGCCCTCATCGCTCTGGCCGTGGGCGCGGCCGTCAGCCTCGTGGTCTCGCGCCGACCGCGGAGCCGGGTGCTCGCCCGGGGCCTGGCCCTGCTTGACGCCGTCTTCATGCTGCCCCTGGGGGTGAGCGCCGTGACGGTCGGCTTCGGCTTCCTCATCACGCTCGCCCGCCCGCCGCTGGCACTGACCCGCAGCTGGTGGATCCTGCCGTTGGCCCAGGCGGTCGTGGCCGTGCCGCTGGTGGTGCGCACCCTCCTGCCGGCGCTGAGGGCCATTGATCCGCGTCAGCGCGAGGCCGCCGCCGCGCTCGGCGCGGGTCCGGGCCGGGTCCTGGCCACCGTCGACGGGCCGCACCTGCTGCGCGCCGGCGGTCTGGCGGCGGGCTTCGCCCTGGCCACGAGCCTGGGGGAGTTCGGGGCGACGTCGTTCCTGGCGCGGCCCCGAACCCCTACTTTGCCGGTGGTCCTCTACCGTCTTATCGGCTCGCCCGGTGCCCAGAATCAGGGGATGGGCCTGGCGGCCGGCGTCGTCCTGGCGGCGGGGACCGCTGGAATCATGCTGGCCTGCGAGCGGCTCCAGACCGCTCGCCCGGGCCGCGGACGGGAGGGGATCGATGACCGGCATGAGTGAGGCCGGCGCGACCGGCGGGGCCCCGGGGCCCGGCGACGAGAGCTCCGGCGCGGGCACGGGGGCC
>NZ_GL985606.1:578223-604382 GCF_000220835.1 Actinomyces sp. oral taxon 448 str. F0400
GGCGCCGGCAGGCTCGGCGCGGCGGGGGGTCCGCCGCTGTCCGAGGGCCTGAGCGTGCGCGGCCTCAGGGTCGTCTACCGGGGCGGGCGCGGCGCGGCCCCGGTCACCGCCGTCGACGGCGTCGATCTGGATGTGGCCCGCGGCGAGACAGTGGCCCTCCTGGGGGCCTCCGGCTGCGGGAAGTCCTCGTTGCTGCGCGCCGTCGCCGGCCTGGAGGACCTGGCCGGGGGGACGGTCGCGTGGGACGGGCGGGACGTCGCGCGCGTGCCGGTCCACAGGCGCGGCTTCGGCCTCATGTTCCAGGACGGCCAGCTCTTCCCCTTCCGCGACGTCGCCGGCAACGTCGCCTACGGACTGGCCGGTCTGCCGCGCCGCGAGCGGCGGGCGCGGGTCGAGCGGGTGCTGGACGTCGTCGGCCTTCGGGGCTACGGGCCGCGCGAGGTCACGACACTGTCGGGCGGGCAGGCGCAGCGCGTGGCTCTGGCGCGGTCGCTGGCGCCGCGGCCGCGGCTGCTTCTGCTCGACGAGCCGCTGAGCGCACTCGACCGGGCGCTGCGCGAGCGGCTGGCGGTGGATCTGCGGCGGATCCTGACCGATCAGGGCACGACCGCCCTGTACGTCACCCACGACCGCGACGAGGCCGAGGAGGTCGCCGATCGGGTCGGGGTCATGGAGGCCGGGCGCCTCCTGCGCCTGGACGCGCCCGAGGCGCTGCGGGCCGATCCGAGCGGCGAGGCGGTCGCCCGCCTCCTCGGCTCGTCGGGACGGGGGCGTGCGAGCCCGCGGGGGACGTGATCGATGACGGCGCTCCGATGCCGGTGCCGCGGGAACCCGCGGGTTATCCACAGAACTGGTCAGTTTCTACCGATCTCGATGCATATTTCCCCCGATCTCGATGAAGTTTTTGACCGATCTCGACGGATGTGTGGGGTGGGGGCGGCGTCGAGCAGGCGAGGATACGGCGGAAGGACGCGCCTGAGCGTCGGTCGGCGCGGTGGGTGCGGGGTCCCCGGCAAGGGTATTAGCCGGAGTGGACGACGAACCCCCAGTGCTGCCACCATCGCGCCGAGGTCACGGACCCGTCACGAGCCCGACGCGAAGGAGACGCGATGAGCGCACAACCCACGGTCACCATTACCAGGGTGGAGTCGTGGCTCAAGAGCGAGGGGGTCGGCTACGAGGTCGCCTCCGACGGCAATCTTCTGACGGGCTTCGACAGCTGCACGGTCTCCATCGTCGACTGCGATTCCAACTTCCTGATGGTCCTGGGCTCCTGGCGCGGCGAGTTCGCCGCCGCCGACGCACCCGCCCTGGCCGCCTACGTCGACGAGTGCAACAGCACCATGTACGCCCCGCGCGCCACCATGGGCTCCTTCGACGACGGCGTCACCCGCCTCCAGGCGGACGTGACCGCCTTCACCGCCGAGGGCATGAGCGAGGCCCAGCTCCACGGCTTCCTCGACACCGCCTTCTCGGCTCTGCTCGGCTTCTACGAGGCCGTCGCCGAGGATTTCCCCTCCCTCGTCACCTGGAAGGGGGGCAGCTGACATGCCCTGGTGGAACGATCCCGCGGCCGGCCTGACCCCCGCGGTCACCATCGATCGCGTCGCCGCCTGGTTCGACGCCAATGGCTTCACCTACGGCCGCAGCGAGAACGGCAGCGCCATCGTCACCGGTTTCGACGAGTACTCCTACGTCGTCGCCGTCGTCGACGGCAATCTCATGGTGACCCACGCGCGCTTCTGGACGAACCTGCCCGACGACGCCCGGAGCCTGGCCGCCCTGCGCGAGCTGATCAACCGGCTCAACCAGTCTCGGACCATTCCCTCTTTGAGCACGTTCGCCGACGAGGACGGGCGCCAGCTCGCCGCGGAGATCGCCGTCCCCGTCTCGGAGGGCCTCAACGGCGATCAGCTCGACGACATTCTGGGCACGAGCCTGCAGGCCATCATCTCCAGCTTCGAGGAGCTCGGCGAGGCTCTGGGCATTGAGCCGACCGGGGAGGGCGAGCAATGAGCGGCGGGTCGCGGTGACTGGGTCCCCTGACGACGGCGCCGTCCCCGGCCGCGCCGCCCCTGATGTCCCCGCCGTCCCTGATATCCCTGAGAGTGCCGCCGGCACCGGCGATGCGAGCGGTGCTGCCCCGCAGCGGGCCGCCTTCCGGGTCGACCTGCGCGGCATGGTCGACCTCCTGTCGCGCAACCTGTACTCGGGTCCGCGCGTATACGTGCGCGAGCTGCTTCAGAACGCCGTCGACGCCATCGCCGCCCGCCGCGCGCTCGAGCCCGGCTGTCCGGGGCGGATCTCGATCGAGCTGAGCCGGGTCGATGGCGTCGCCGCCCTGAGGTGCGCGGACACCGGCATCGGTCTGACTCCGGAGCAGGCCGCCGGCCTGCTATCGACCGTCGGCGCCTCCTCCAAGCGCGATGAGCTGGGGCTGGCGCGCGGCGACTACCTGGGGCAGTTCGGCATCGGGCTGCTGTCGTGCTTCATGGTCAGCCCCGAGATCATCGTGACCTCGCGCTCCGCCCGGGGCTCCCAGTCCGCTCCGGCGGACCCGGCGGATCCCTCGGATCCGCCCGGCCGGACCGGTGCGTCGGCCCCGCCCGGCGCGGGCGGCGCGGCAACAAACGGAACCGGGCAGACTTCCGGTCGGTCGGCCCCGCCCGGCGCGGGCGGCGCTCCGGGCCCGACCGTGACCTGGGCCGGCCGCACCAACGGCACCTACGCGGTGAGCGTCGTCACCGATCCGGCCGACCGGCTCCCCGAGCCGGGGACCGTCGTCGAGCTCATCTCCCTGCCCGGGGAGCACTGGCTCGAGCCGCAGACCGTGCGCGCCCTGGTCGACGAGTTCGGCTCTCTGCTGCCGGTCGAGATCGAGGTCCGCGACGGCGCCCGCGTCACCCGGCACGGCGGCGGCCGCGGTCCGTGGGAGATGAGCCGCCACGAGGCGATCGCCTGGTGCGCCCAGGAGCTGGGCGTGACCCCCTTCGACATCATCGACCTGGACGTGCCCGCCTCCGGGCTGCGCGGCATCGCCGTCGTCGTCACCCACGCCCACCCCGCCGCCGCCGCGCACCACACCGCCTACGTCAAGCGCATGCTCGTCTCCCGCGCCGCCGAGGACTTGGCCCCCGCCTGGGCCTACTTCGTGCGCGTCATCGCCGGCTCCGACCACCTGCGTCCGACCGCCTCGCGCGAGCGGCTCGTGGACGACGAGATGCTCGAGGCCACCCGCCGGGGGGTCGGCGACGCCGTGCACGGCTGGCTCGAGCGCACCGCCCGCTTGACCCCGAGCCGGTTCGCCGACTTCCTGGACGCCCACGCCGTCGGCCTGCGGTCGGTGGCCCTGCGCGACGAGCAGGTGCTCGCCCTGGTCGCGCGCCACCTTCCCGTGGAGACCACCGAGGGGGCGCTGACCCTGACGGACCTGGTGGAGCTGGCGAGGCCGGGCCGCTCGCCCGGGCCGGCCGAGGGCGGGACGATCGGGCGCCCCGGCCCTGCGGGCGCGACCGGCCCGGGCAGTCCGGGCAGTCCGGGCAGCCCGGTCCAGGGGCGCCCCGTGCGCTACACCCGCACCGTGGACCAGTACCGGGCCCTGGCCGATGTCGCCTCCTCCCAGGGCCTGGTTCTGGTCAACGCCGGCTACTCCTTCGAGGAGGAGGTTCTCACGGCCTTCCTCTCCCGCCCCGACCTGGCCGGCGCCGATCCCGGTATCGCACTGGTCGACCCCGGTGAGCTGCTCGAGGTCTTCACCCCCTGCGCGCCCGGCGAGCAGGCCGAGGCGGTGGACCTGCTCGTGGTGGCCGCCACCGCTATCGATCCCGAGGACTGCGAGGTCGTGCTGCGTCGCTTCGAACCCGCCTCCCTGCCCGCCCTCTACCTGCCCGACCCCGACCTGGCGGGCCGCGTCGCGGCCCGGAGCTCGGCCAGAGCGGCCTCGGGGGCCTGGGCCGAGGTCCTCGGCGTCACCGACCCCTTCGCCGCCTCCAACGCGCCCAGGCTGGTGCTCAACCGCACCAGCTCACTCGTGATGCGTCTGGTGGCCGCCGCCGCCCGCGCCGGCGGAGCACGCGACGACACCGTCGTTCAGGTGCTGCGCGGCCTGTACATCCAGTGCCTGCTGGCCGGACGCCAGCCGCTGGGCGCCAAGGAGCGCGCCTGGGCCTCGCAGGCGCTCTCGTCCCTGCTCGACGTCGCGCTGAGCGCGCGAGGACCGGGCGCCTCCCCGGAAGGAACCGCATCGTGACCACCCGTGATGACGTCATCGAACGACTGACCCTGGCGTCGGCCCACCCCTGGGGGCCCGCCCGCTCCAATCTGACCGCCGAGGCCGTCACCTGGGCCGACGCCCTCCAGGACGAGGAGCTGGAGGTCGATGCGCGGCTGGCCCTGACCGAGGCGTACCACCAGGGCAATGAGGAGTGGAAGGCCCTGGCGCCCTTCGCCTGGCTGCTCTCGCGCTGCGACGAGCGCCCCGACCTGTTCGACGCCGACCGATTGCGCCGCATGAGCTGGAACTACAAATGGGCCGTTCCGGTCGCCTCCGACAATCCCGGCGTGGGCGTCGCCCAGCTGCGCTCGCTCGAGGCCGGCCTGGAGGAGTTCTTCCGCGCCCAGGGCGCCTCCATGCACGCCGTTCACGGCGACCGCCTCCACGCCGCCATCATGCTCGGCCTGGAGGAGGAGGGCGCCGCCGAGCTCGCCGCCTGGCGCTCGACGCCGCGTGACGCCTCCTCCGATTGCGAGGGCTGCGACCCCATGCGCCAGGTCGAGTGGGCGAGTCTCCACGAGGACTGGGAGACCGCCGTGGCCGCCGCCGCGCCCGTGCTGCGCGGAGAGATCGGCTGCGCCGCCCAGCCCCACACCATGCAGGGCATCGCCCTCCTGGCGCTGCTCGCCTCGGGCCGCCCGCGGGCGGCGTGGGAGGCGCACGTGCGCTCCTACCGGATTCTGCGCGCCGCTCCGCAGGCCCTGGACTACATGAGCAACCACCTGGAGTATCTCGCCCTGTCCGGGCGCGTGGCCCGGGGCCTGAGGATCCTGCGCGAGTTCGCGGGTCGCACGGGCGAGGCCGAGTCCGCGCGCGTGCTCATGGACTTCCTCGCCGGCGCCGCCCTCGTGCTTCGCGAGGCCGACCGCGCCGGGCGCGGCGCCGAGCCCCTCGGCGTCGACATCCCCGCCGCCTCCGTATGGTGCCCCGGTCCGGGTGTCAGCGCCGGCACGTGCCTGAGCGACGCCCGCGGACAGGTCGAGCAGTGGGCCGGGCGCATCGCCGGACGCTACGACGAGCGCAACGGCAACACGATCGTCTCTCAGCGTCTGGAGGCCTCCCTCGCCCGCCGGCCGCTGACCGACGAGGTGGAGGTCTCCCGCCGCGGTCCCCTCGCGGGGGCGGGCGCCGAGCTCATCGAACCCGCCGAGGAACTGCCCCGGCCTCGGGCCCGAGAGGCCGACGACGTCGTCGCCTCCCGAACTCGAACGGCCCAGGATGGGGCTCCGGACACCGGTCCGGAGGGCCGGTTCGTTTCGGGCGCGGGCTCGCGCACCGGGGCCTCCGCCGGCCCCGCGGCGCCGGCGGAGGAGGATTCCGGGGCCGGCCGGGAGGGGGATCGGCCCTACCCGGTCGTCGACCTGCGCACCCCGCCCGTCGCGGCCGACGCCGACGAACTCCTGCGCCGCCTGGATACCGGACTCCGCCGGCCCGGCAAGAGCCTGGAGTACGGCCGCCTCGTCGCCCAGGCCATCAGCCAGGGGATCGTGCCCGACCCCGGGCGGGTTCCCCCCGATCTGGCGCGGGCGGCCCGCCTGCTGCGCTACGCCGTGGCCGACTGCAGCTGGGACTACGAGCGGGCGGCCGACGAACTCGCGCTCCTGCGCACCCGGATCGACGGCGACATCCACCCGCTGCCCCTCCTGCGCCTCGACCTGGAGGCCCTCCAGGTCGAGGGCGGTGCGGATGAGCTCCACGACCGGTCCACTCCCCGCACGCGCGCCGACCGCCTCGCCCGCGCCGGCCTGCTCGCCGGGCGCCTGGCCGCCCTGACCGAGCCCCTCCTGGATGCGCCCGAGGAGCACAGGACCGAGCTCGTCGACGTCTACGAAGCCGCCACCGCGCTCGTGCGCATCCTGCTCGGGCTTCAGGACCACGAGGGGGCCGCTGCGTCCATCGAGCTCGCCTGGCGGGTCGCCCCGTACGTGGCCGACATGGCCGCCCCGGGCAACGGCACCCTGTGCGATCAAGTCACCCTTCTCCAGGCCGACATGCTGCTCGAGCGCGGCGACGTCTACGGCGCATGCGCCCTCGCCGACGCCGTGCTCCGACGCTACGACCCCTGCCCCGTTGTCCTGGCGGAGGACGCGCGCAGCGTCCTGGTGCGGGCCTCCATGAAGGTCGGCGAGAACGAGGAGGCGGTCACCCAGGCCCGCGAGCTGCTCAACATCCACTTGGCGGCCGGCATGGGCCCGTTGGCCGGCCTGCTCTTCGGGACCCTGGCCGCGGCACTGGGCGCGGCCGGACGCTCGCTCGAGGCGGCCGAGGTGCTCGAGACGGCGCTGGAATCGGGCATGCCGCCGATCATCGTCGATGAGCTGCGCCGTACCCTCGTCTTCGTTCTGGACCAGCTCGACGAGAGCAAGGGCGTGCGCGACAACTGCCTGGCCGTGGCCGAGGCCTCTCTCGAACGCGGGCAGGTGGAGCGGGGCGTGGACTACCTTCTGCGGGCCGCGTCGGCCTGCGAGAGCCTGGAGGAGAACACCCGGGCCGCCCGTCTGCTCGAGCGCGCCGCCGAACTGGTCGACGTCGGCGACGATGACGGCCGGGTTCGCCGCTCCCGGTACCTGCGCAGCGCGGCGCGCGCCGTCGTCGACGAGCGCACGGCCCTGATGTCCCGCACCCGTCTGGCCGAGTCCCGTTCCCTGATGAGTCGCGCCCGGGACCTGATCTCCGCCGTCCCCGACTCCGGTCAGTACTCCAGCGCCTTCGAACTGGGCGACTGGCACGACGACATGGCCTGGATCCTGTGGCGCGCCGGTGAGAGCGGCGAGGCCCTGGGGCACTGCGAGGACGCCTTCGCCGGGTACATGAGCATCGAGGACCGCGGCAGCGCCGCTCAGCCGCTGACTCTCATGGCTCTCATACACACCGAGGCGGGCGATACGAGGGCGGCGCGCTCCGCCATCGCCCGGGTGCGCGAGCTGCTGTCCCACCGGCGCTGGGGGGCCCACCCCGCGCTGGCGCGCGTGGCCAGCCTCGAGGAGGTGCTCGACGGCGTCTGAGGACGCGCGGAAGATGCGGTCCCCGCGTCCGCGGTCGCCGGGTTCGCCGGGGGTGAAGGGCCGGGCACGACCGGGGCGCAGGGGTCACCATTGGCCTGAGCTCGTTGACGTCTGTTCTCACCCGCCGGGAGGCACTCATGGCCATCGCCACCTCGCATCGCTTCACCGACGGCGACCTGCCCGTCGAGGCCGGCCGCTATCGGCTCGTCGCCTCCGGATCCTGTCCGTGGTGCCGCCGGGTGCTCATCGCCCGCCGACTGCTGGGCCTGACCGAGGCGATCGCCGTCTCCTGGACCTACGGCCGCGGCGCCGACGGCTACTGGGAGCTGACGGGTGCCGACGGCGCCCCCGGCACGGACCCGGTCCTTAAGGCGCGCTCCCTGGCGGAGGTGTATGCGACGACGCCGGGCTACACGCCGCCGCCGACCATTCCCGCCCTGGTCGACATGACGACGGGGCGAGTCGTGTCCGACGACTCCGGCGCCCTGCTGTTCGACCTCGCCACCGCGTGGTGGCCGCTTCACCGCGAGGGCGCCCCCGAGCTCTACCCGGTCAACCGGCGCAACTCCACCGACGCCTGGGACGCCTGGCTCACCGAGCACGTCAACAACCCGCACGGGGTCGCCATCCACTCCAAGAATGATGAGGAGAAGGCGGCCGCGGCCGCCGACACCGTCCTCATCGCCTTCGACGTCGTTGACACCCTGCTCGCCCGCGCCACCCGCATGGAGGCCTCCCGCGAGGCCGCGTTGACGGTCCATGACACTCCGCCGCTGTCGGCGGTCGTCTCCGTGGAGCAGTTCCTGTGCGGGGCGGCGCCCACCGGTAGCGACATCCGGCTGTTCACCACCGTCCAGGCCTATGAGTACGGGGGCCGGCGGCACTACCCGGGAGGCGAGGCGCCCTCGATCTCATTCTGGCCGGCGCTGGCGCGCTGGTTCCGGGCCCTGGAGGCCCGCAGCGGGTGGGTCGGCCCCGAGGAGCGCAGCGCCCTGGGGCTGTAGGGGCGGCGGGTCGTGCCCCGGGCGGCGGGGCCGGCCTTCACCGCCCCAGCACCGGGTTGTACATGAGCCGATTGGGTTCGTGCGGGCACTCGTCGCCTACCGCCATCGGCGCGATGAGGCGGTCGGCCCGCAGATCCTCGAGGCGGGCGACCACCCGCTCGCGCAGGTTCCAGGGGTCGATCGTATTGAGGTAGATCTTCGTGCCGCCCTCGAAGCCGGCCAGGGTCGAGACCCGCCACTTGAGCGTGATGTGCCACGGCATTGGCTGATCGACGTCGACCGGCTTGTGATGCCACTCCTCATTACTGGGCACGTCCACCCCCGTGGCCGCGTGCAGCGCGTGCACCAGGTCGGATACGGAGTCGACCTCGCTGCGGCTCATGAGCCACGGCTCGCACATCGCCGATGTCGAGTACACCTCCAGCGTGGGGTAGCGGTGCCCGAACCCGGCGAAGGCGACGGCGTGCTCGTTGGACGCCACGAGCAGCCCGTTGTAGGCGGCGTAGTCGACGCCCAGCTCGTTGTACAGGTTCGGGTTGGTCCGCACGCGCTGGAGCTCCAGGGCGGCCAACACCCCCCGCTCGTCGATTCCGACCAGCTGCTTGTGCAGGTGGTCGAAGGAGGCGCCGGCCGGGCGCAGCCAGTTCTGGAAGACCGCCACGTAGCGCACCCACCGGTTCGCCCGGTACAGGTCGGCGGTCGCCGCGACCGCCAGGCGCATGTAGGCGCGGTGCTCGGCGGGGGTCAGCGTGCCCGAACCGGCCAGGCCGGAGGTGTCGACGGCGTCGTCGGTGAAGTGGCGCCGTCCCACGATGACGTCGTGCCCGCCGGCGAAGAAGGCGGCCAGGTACTCGTAGCGGGCGTCCTCGCTCATGGATCGCCACGAGGCCGGGTCCGCTCCCGCGGCCTTGAGCTTGGTGCGCGCCACCGCCTCCACATGGGCGGCGCCCGCCGGGTCGGCGAGGTAGGCCTCCATGCGCTCGCGGGCGGCGTCGGGGATCTCGTAGCCGTGGTTGGCGTGCCAGTAGTCGTAGGAGAGGATCTCGAACAGGTTGGGCACGCGGCGGAATTCGGCGGTCGTGTCGAACAGTGCGGCCGCGGGCACGGCGTCGATCCTCTCGAAGCCTCCGTCGGGCCGGGCGACGACGCGGCTCTTCTCCGGAGGCGTATCCAGGTAGCGGGCCGAGCAGAAGGCGCAGGCGTGGGTGCGTTCGGCGTCGGTGATCCGGTGGATCTCGGCCACAGGGTGGGAGATCGGCCGGTTACCGCGCCCGGGGACCGTCCACACCTCCGTGCCGGTGAAGGGGCTGATCTGCTTGACGGTCCCGTCGGCCATGCGGGTCAGTGGCGCGGGGCCCGGAGAGTAGGGCATAAGCATAGGAACATTGTGTCGCGGATGACGGCGTCGCGCGCGCCGTCCGCCCGCTGCGCGCCGTCCGCCGTCGAGATCGACATTCTCGTACGAGGTTGACGGTGGCGTCGTCAACCTCGTACGAGAATGTCGATCTCAAGATCTCGACGGAGGTTAGGAGGCGGCGGCCGCCGCGGCGGCGCTCACGACCGAATTCATAGCGGTGATGGCGTCCTGAATGGCGCGGGCGACGGCGTCGCCGGAGGCGCTGGCCGGACGCAGCGTTGTGATGGCGTGTCTGAGCTCGCCGCGCCTCAGACCGGTCTCCCTCTGCGGCAGGATCCTGGAGGCCAGCCCCATGCTCTGGAGGATGCCGAGCAGTGCGAGGTCGGCGTGGGTTGCGGGGCGCTCGCCGTGCAGGACGGCGCGCAGACGTTCCCGGGTGGTGTGTTCGGGGCCTGCGTTGAGGGTCGGGAACCGGGCGGCGAGACCGAAGAGGCCGCCGTTGGTGCGCTCTATGACGCCGGCGGCCGCGAGCTCGGCGGCGATGGCGTCACGGGGCTTGACCTTGCTCCACGTGATCAGCGAGGTGAGCCTCTTGCCGTTCTTGGCGGGCAGGACGGCGAGGGTCTGATCGAGGACGACGTGCCCGGTGGGGGAGGTGTCGACGATGGTCATACGCGGGCGCTTCTCAGGGGTCAGAGCGATTCGGCCGGCCAGGACGAGGTCGAGCAGGACGGCTCCGCGCAGCCCGAGCTGGTCGTTCCCGCCCCAGGATTCGGGAGCGCCGGAGTCCTTGGTCAGCAGCAGGAACAGTTCTTCGCAGATCAGCATGGGGTCAGGATAGGAGCGCGGGCCGGCCGCTGACCTCCTGCGCGGGGAGGATTCGAGCCGGGCGTAGCCGCGGACCTCGACTCCGTCCAGAACCAGGAGCTCGTGCCCTTGACCGACCAGATCGGTGAACGGGTAATGGTGTTCAATCGCCTGCAGGTAGCCGCCCGGCTTGTAGGAGATGAAGAACGTCGAGCCGAGCTTGGGAGGGTCCTGCCCGGGAATCCTGTGTCAGGTGTTTCGCCGTCGGTCGGGTCTTTCGGTGCATCATAATGTCCTCTCCTTCTTCCCTCCTGTCATCTGGTCATCTGCCTTCGTCTGTGTCGGCTGTGCGGGTTTATGTCCTGCGGGGCCCGTTGTTGCTCTTCGCGCTCTTCTCCCCGTCGGTCTTCCCCGTTGTGATGCTTTCCTCGAGGTCGTTGAGCACGCCTTTGTCATCCGAATTGGTCACCTGATTCTTCCTCCAGGTCATCGCGTCCGAGGCTTGGTCGCCGGTCAGGGCGGTGGTGTCGATGGCGGGGTTGCCGTTTTCGTCTTCGTGGTACCAGCTGTGGCTCCTGGCCGTGTCAATGGCTCTCTGCCTGCCCTTGTCGCTGTCCGTGCTGAACAGGCCGTAGTTGAGACCGGCCGCGTAGGACTGGGCTTTCAGGTCCGTGTAAGGATCGCCGGTGGAGGTGCCCAGGGCGTCGGTGACCTGGCTGGAGACCAGGGACTTGGCGATGGTCGAGCCCGTGGTGAAAGCGAGCGCGGGGGCCGCGGCCTCGTCCGTCAGGGCCGTGAGACCGGCCGCACTAACCGCGTTGAGGACGGACAGGCTCGTGTCGACCGTCGTCTTCTGCTCCTGGGAGTCTTTCTTCTTATCATCGGCGAAGCGGAACTCCGACAGAGTCTGAAGATAGGACGAGGACGCCGCCACCTGCTGATACCCGTCCCCCAGATCATCCTCGTTCGCGCCGGGATCGTTCATGGCCTCCTCCAGCTTGTTGTGGTGGTACTGGCCCAGGCCCGTGGCGAGCGTGGTCATAGCATCCTGATGATCCCCGAAACGGTAAATAAGAGTGGAAATGTCTGTTGCTGCAAGTCCAGCCGAGGTAGCGCCCCTCCCCGGCGCCCCATTCCCGGCTACGGTGGCGACGTCCTGGGAGCTGTTGGCCGCCACTACTGCTAGGTTGCGTTTCATGGTGTCGGTGAAGTCTTTCTTGGTGAACCCCTCGCCGCCGAAATAGCTCATCGCCCGGCCGCAGACGTAGGCGGCCCGCGCATCCGCGGTCGCCGACACATCAGGGTCGGTCTCGCTGGGAGCCCGGTTGCGGAATGAGGAGGCCGCACCCGTCACTGCAGTCAGGGCATCCAGGCCGGGGGCGTGCTTGCCCCAGTCGCGGGAGGTCAGCATGGTCCACCGATCGACGGTGGTCTGTCCGGGAACCCAGACCCCGTCCCCGTCCACGCTCCCGTCCCCCTCCGGTGCCAGGTACTCCAGGGCGGCTTGGGGATCGTCTCCTATGGCGGTCAGTGCCTCGTCCACGGAATCAGAGGCGGAACCGTTCATTCGGCTGATCAGACCGCACCCTGCCAGTCCCAGCACCAGGGCTAGGCATGCCGCTGCTAGTGTCAGTGGCTTTGCAGTCGGTCGGGCCCTTCGGCGCATCACGACGCTCTCTTCCTTCGTCTGTGTCAGCTGTGCGGGGTTATTTCCTGCGGGGCCCGTTTCTGGTTTTCGCGCTGTCCTCCCCGTCGGTCTTCCCCGTTGCGATGCTGGTATCGTCGAAGATGGCGTCATTATCCCCTACGCTGGGGGAGTGCCAGTAGGTGTACTTGGTGGGGCGGAAGCCGGGTTCCTCATTGAGCAGGCGTGTGGGAATCACCTCGCATATCGGATCGTTATCCAGGAACGTCGGCGAGGCGCTGGTGGACGCCGACGCCCGATCGGCCCCGTGATCGCGGCAGGCCCCCGATCCCAGCCCCAGTGCCGGCGCGACACCCGCCGCGCACACCCCGCGCCTGCTCATGCTCGCGCACGAGCGTGAAAACGATGAACACGATCGCGGCCTACGGCCCATCATTCCTCATCTCCGCCCCTCACAAACAGCGCCAGCACCGGTCGACTCGGCCGGCACCGGTCAATTCGTTCGAGCATCCGAGGCCGCATCCCGCCCATTGCCCCATCCGGCATTAATCAAATGAGAGATCTCATTGAGGACTCCCAGGTCATTCTTGTTGGTCACGGAGTTCTCCTCCCAGGCTGCCATGTCGTCGGCCTGTCCGCGGGTGAGTCCCGCGATATCCACCGTTGGGGCCGCATCGGGATGGTCCGGATCAGAGACCGCCCAGTCATGGTCCTTCGCAGTGGCCAGGGTGCTTGGATCGGTCAGCAGACCATGGTTCATCGCATCGCCGTAGGCCTGCGCGAGAAGCAGATTGGGGACAGGCCGCGTGCTGGCCTTACTCGGATCCTCGGCGTGCCGGGAGTCGGCCTTCATGTCCTCGTCATACCTCATACGCGACAGCTCGGTGAGATAGGACGAGCTCGTGGCCAACTGCCCGTACTCGTCCCCGAGGTTGGACTGGCCCGGATCATCAGTGCTCATGGCCGCCTCGATCCGCCGGTGGTGGTAGTCCCCCACCCCTGTACTCGCAACCGTCATGGCGTCCTGGCTGTCACCGAACCGGAAGATCATGGTGCTCATATCCGTTGGTGTTACGCCCCAGCGCGCCACGGACGGACCCTCGCCCCCGGTACTCACCTCGGCATTACCAGCGGCCGCGGCCGCGACCTCCTCAGGAGAGTTGGCCACCACCACCGCCAGATTGTGCTTCATGGTGTCGGTGAAGTCTTTCTTGGTGAACCCCTCGCCGCCGAAGTAGCTCATCGCCCGGCCGCAGGCGTAGGTGGCCCGTGCGTCCGCGGTCGTCGGCACATCAGGGTCGGTCTCGCTAGGAGCCCGGTTGCGGAATGAGGAGGCCGCGCCCGTCACTGCAGTCAGGGCATCCAGGCCGGGGGCGTGCTTGTTCCAGTCGCGGGAGGTGAGCATGGTCCACTGATCAGTGGTGGTCTGACCGGGAACCCAGGTCCCGTCCTCGTCGATGCTTCCGTCCTCCTCCGGCGCCAGGTACTCCAGGGCGGCTTGGGGATCGTCTCCTATGGCGGTCAGTGCCTCGTCCACGGAATCGGAGGTGGAACCGCTCATTCGGCTGATCAGACCGCACCCTAGTCCCACCACCAGGGCCGCGCATGCCGCTGCTACTATCAGGAGTTTCGCCGTCGGCCGGGACCTTCGGTGCATCACAGTGCCCTCTTCCTTCGTCTGTGTCGGCTGTGCGGGGTCAGGGGCGCTGACGCTCGCATTCGCGCCGTCGACGACGTCACCTTCGGGTGCGTCGCGCCGCGACGACGGCGCTGGTCGGTGAGTTCGGATCGGGCAAGTCCACCGTGGCGACCATGATCCTCTTCACGTACAGCACCGGTGGTTTGGTGGTTGTGGTTTTCTGTGTTGGCTGGTTGGGGGTCATGGTGTTGGTGTTGGTGTGGATGAGGGCGGGTAGCCTGTGGTGGAGAAAAGCTGTGGGGCGCGGCGGGTGACGAGGTCGGCCAGGGTGTCGGTGTAGGCGGCCGCTTCCTGGTCGTTATCAGTGTCCCAGGTGGCGATGGTGGCCGCGGACTGGCCGTCGAACCAGCCGGCGTGAGCTTCGCCTCCCTGGACCCAGGAGATCACTTTCGCGGAGGTGCCGGGCACATCTCTGCTCACCCCGTCGCGTCGTGACATGATGGTCTCGACCACCGGCACGCCGGGCACCTTGTAGTTCAACAGCACCTCGTCGGCTTGTGAAGTCACCTGAATGAAGAGCGTCTGCGAATCGCCGTGGACAGCGCAGATCCATGACGCGTGGCTATCGTATGGCGCGCTCGTCGGGAACGGTGACGCATTTTTGGGTTTGCCGAGGAGGGGTTGGACGTCCTGGCTGGTCAGGGCCAGGCACATGGGTTCGCTCGGGCCCTTTTCGGCTTTCCAGTGCTGGTACCACACTCCTGCGCCGGCGAGCACGAGAACCACGACCAGCACGATCGCGCTCGAACGCCTTCGAAAGCGGTTACGCGCATCACGATCAGTTATCCTTCGCATATTCCTTCCCCGCATTCATGCCGGTTTGGTAATTGGTCTTGACGTTGCTGCTCGGAATGTCGTTGTCGTCGAGCCAGTTGTTGAACTGCTGCCGGTTCTCGTCACTGTCGAAGAGGGCGGAGGTGTCGATCGTGTGGTCGGGTCTCATCCACGCGTAGGGCGTCATCCGGGTGTCCCGGTCGCCGTTGGGGTCCAGACCGGTGGCGTAGTCGGTCCCGTCTGTGTTGGTGAAAGCGCTCTCGTCGAAGCGTCCGTCGTTGGCGATCTGCGCCATTGTGGACTGGAGAACCTGCTCCTGGGTGTTCTTCATCGCCGTTGTGGCGTCGTCGACCGGAGTCTTGTCCGGCTTCCCCGTCGCACTGGTGATGACGGGGGAAGCCGACGGTATGGCGGTGCCCGGACCTTGAGCATAGGGATTCGGAACGGAGGACAGGCCCTTGGTCACAGCGCCCAGAATAGTGGAGGCGACGGTTTTATCGGCCGCGGCTTCGTCTTCTCCCTGTTTCTTGCGGCCATTGACCGCGGACTGCTCGATGAAACCAAGAATCATGCCGTCGTTGGATATCCCTGTTTGCAGTTCCTCTTTCAGGTAAGAGCTATCATTGCTCTCGGCGGTCCCGGGGTCAACGCTCATAACAGCATCGGGGTGGGCATCGAGGATCGCCTGAGTACGAGCGGTTGAGAATCGGCCGGCGGCGTCGGTCATCGTGGTTAAAGCGGTATCGTCCGTGCCCACTATCTTCATCAGTGTCTTAAAGTCCTCACTATGGTCATCCGCCAGTACCGCGGGTCGCCTGGAATCCCACGAATCGGACTCGATGCCAGAGGTGTCCCGCGTTCTAGTAACGCCGTCCTCGATCTCCGCCATGGAGTTCCCCAGTATAACCGCAACATTATTCTTCACTTTCGCGGAGAAACTCTGCTCAGAAAGCCCGGCGGCGTAGTCCAGGCCCTTCCCGGTGACCCACGCGGCGCGTTCATCGGTCGCGTCCTGGCTCTGTACGCGCATGGCCGAAGCCCCGGCAACAGCGGCGGTCAAGGGCTCCGCACCTTCGCCCCGGTCGCGGGAGGTCAGCATGGTCCACTGATCGACGGTGGTTTGTCCGGGAACCCAGGTCCCGTTCTCGTCCATGCTCCCGTCCTCCTCCGGCGCCAGGTATTCCAGGGCGGCTTGGGGATCGTCTCCTATGGCGGTCAGTGCCTCGTCCACGGAATCGGAGGTGGAACCGTTCATTCGGCTGATCAGACCGAACCCTAGTCCCACTAGTCCCACCACCAGGGCCGCGCATGCCACTGCTCCTATCAGGCCTTTCGCCGTCGGCCGGGTCTTTCGGCGCATCACAACGCCCTCTTCCTTCGTCTGTGTCAGCTGTGCGGGGTTATGTCCTGCGGGGCCCGTTGTTGCTCTCCGCGCTGTCCTTCCCGAGGTCCTCCCCTGTTGTGATGCTTTCCTCGAGGTCGTTGAGCACGCCTTTGTCATCCGAATTGGTCACCTGATCGTTCATCCAGGTCACCGCGTCCGAGGCTTGGTCGCCGGTCAGGGCAGTGGTGTCGATGGCGGGGTTGCCGTTTTCGTCTTCGTGGTACCAGTCATGGTCCTTCGCCGTGTCAATGGCCCTCTGCCTGCCTTTGTCGCTGTCCGTGCTGAACAGACCGTAGTTGAGACCGGCCGCGTAGGACTGGGCTTTCAGGCCCGTGTAAGGATCGCCGGTGGAGGTGCCCAGGGCGTCGGTGACCTGGCTGGAGACCAGGGGCTTGGCAATGGTCGATCCCGTGGTGAAAGCCGCGGCCTCGTCCGTCAGGGCCGTGAGACCGGCCGCACTAACCGCGTTGAGGACGGACAGGCTCGTGTCGACCGTCGTTGTCTGCTCCTCGGAGTCTTTCTTCTTATCATCGGCGAAGCGGAACTCCGACAGAGTCTGAAGATAGAACGAGGACGCCGCCACTCGTCGGTACTCGTTACTCAGATTCCCCTTGCCCGCGTCGGGATCGTTCATGGCCTCCTCCAGCTTGTTGTGGTGGTACTGGCCCAGGCCCGTGGCGAGCGTGGTCATAGCATCCTGATGATCGCCGAAACGATAAATAAGACTGGCGATGTCTGTTGCTGCAAGTCCAGCCGAGGTAGCGCCCCTCCCCAGCGACCTTCTCGCGGCTGCGGTGGAGACGTCCTGGGAGCTGTTGGCCATTACTACTGCCAGGTTCGTCTTCATGGTGTCGGTGAAGTCTTTCTTGGTGAATCCCTCGCCGCCGAAGTAGCTCATCGCTCGGCCGCAGGCGTAGGTGGCCCGCGCGTCCGCGGTCGTCGGCACATCAGGGTCGGTCTCGCTGGGGGCGCGATTGCGGAATGAGGAGGCCGCACCCGTCACTGCAGTCAGAGCATCCAGGCCGGGGGCGTGCTTGCCCCAGTCGCGAGAGGTGAGCATGGTCCACCGATCGACAGTGGTCTGACCGGGAACCCAGACCCCGTCCCCGTCCACGCTCCCGTCCCCCTCCGGCGTCAAATACTCCAGGGCGGCCTGGGGATCGTCTCCTATGGCGGCCAGTGCCTCGTCCACGGAATCGGAGGCGGAACCGTTCATTCGGCTGATCAGACCGCACCCTAGTCCCACTACCAGGGCCAGGCATGCCACTGCTATCAGGAGTTTCGCCGTCGGCCGGGTCTTTCGGCGCATCACAATGCCCTCTCCCTTCGTCTCTGTCAGCTGCGCGAGGTCATTTTCTGCGAGGCCCGTTGTTGCTCTCCGCGTTTTCCTTCCCGAGGTCCTTCCCCGTTGTGATGCTGTTATTGAGGTCGTTGAGCGTGACGAGGTCGTCATCGTTGTGGACCTCGTCTTCCCTCCAGGCTGCCGCGTCCAAGGCCTGGTCGCCGGTCAGGGCGGTGGTGTCGATGGCGGGGTTGCCGTTTTCGTCTTCGTGGTACCAGTCATGGTCCTTCGCCGTGTCAATGGCCCTCTGCCCGCCCTTGTCGCTGTCCGTGCTGAACAGACCGTAGTTGAGACCATCGGCGTAGGACTGGGCTCTCAGGTCCATGTAGGAATCGCTGCCGGCAGGGCGATCGGTGGGTGTGCCCAGGGCGTCGGTGACCTGGCTGGAGATCAGGGGCTTGGCAATGGTCGAGCCTATGGTGAAAGCGAGCATGGGGACCGCAGCCCCGTCCGTCAGAGCCGTGAGACCGGCCGCACCAATCGCGTTGAGGACGGACAGGGTCGTGTCGACTGTCGTCTTCTGCTCCTCGGAGTCCTTCTTCTTATCATCGGCGAAGCGGAACTCCGACAGATTCTGAAGATAGGACGAGGACGCCGCCACTCGTCGGTACTCGTTATTCAGATTCCCCTTGTCCGAGCCGGGATCGTTCATGACCTCCTGGATTGCGTTGTGGTGGTACTGGCCCAGGCCCGTGGCGAGGGTGGTCATAGCATCCTGATGATCCCCGAAACGATAAATAAGACTGGAAATGTCTGTTGCTTCAAGCCCAGCCGAGGTAGCGCCCCTCCCCAGCGACCTTCTCGCGGCTGCGGTGGCGATTTCCTCGGAGCTGTTGGCCACCACCACCGCCAGGTTGCGCTTCATGGTGTCGGTGAAGTCTTCCTTGGTGAACCCCTCGCCGCCGAAGTAGCTCATCGCCCGGTCGCAGGCGTAGGTGGCCCGCGCATCCGCGGTCGCCGACACATCAGGGTCAGTGTCGCCGGGAGCCCGGTTGCGGAACGAAGATGCGACCCCGAGGACGCTCGTGAATCTGTCGAGACCGTAGTCGGGGTCCCAGTCGCGGGAGGTCAGCATGGTCCACCGATCGACAGTGGTCTGACCGGGAACCCAGACCCCGTCCCCGTCCACGCTCCCGTCCCCCTCCGGCGTCAAGTACTCCAAAGCGGCCTCGGGATTGTTGCCCATGGCAACCATGACACCGTACATGGGGTCCATGTGCCCGCCGGGGAAGGCACGGCCCTCGTTGTAGAAGTTGCCGTAACCCGCATCGTGCAAGCCTTTGATCTGATCGGGTGTTCTGCTGGCCGGGTCGCCGTCGTAGTAGCCGCCGTTGGAGGAGTCTTGGCTCTCCATCTTGGTGGCCAGATTCACCAGTGTGCTGGTGTCATAGACCGCGTTCGAGGCGGACAGCAGCTCGTTAAGACACGAGACCCTGCCGCGGTGTCCTTTAACCGTCGAGGTCTCGTACAGGGCGTCTGCCCACGAGTCGAAACCGTCTGGAACCTTCTCGGTCTGCGTTGCGCCCGCCAGCAGGTGAGCCAGGATATCATTGGCCTTGTCGATAGCCTCGGTATCGGCCCTATAATCACCGTACCCGGCCGCCCTCTGGCCAGTGTATTTCGTGTAGTGCCAGTATACGCTGATCGGCAGCTCGATGAACTTCTCGATGCCGTAGGTGTTGACGAAGGTGGCCCCGTAGGCGGGGCTGTCTTGGTAAGTGGCCATGGAGGCCAGGACCTCGTCAACGGTGCGGCCGTCGTCGGCCGTGCCGTTTCTGGAGGCGGTGGCCTGGGTCAGGGCGTCGGCGTCGGCTCGGGCGGTGGCGGCGGCCTCGGTGTTGTAGGTCTTGACGTTCTCGACGGTGTCGGCGGTGCCGTCGGGCAGGTAGTAGCCCGGTACGCCGTCGGAGCTGGTGGTGCTGATCCCGTCGGTGTTGAGGTCGATGATCACCTGGAGGCGTTCCTGCAGGCCGTCGATGACGCCTCCCAGGGCGTTGATGGTCGCACCCATCGTGGTATTGTCATTGCTGCCGGTGTTGGAGTTGAGCGTGTCCATATTCCTGCTCAGGAACGCGCCCACTGATGTTGGCGATGCCACCGTGTAAATGGCCGGGAGGTAGGTGGCGTCATCGACCTCGGGCACCGGATGGGAGTTGTTCACACTGGAGGATTGGATATTGCTGCGAGCCTTCTCGGCTTCATCGGCGTAGCTCTCCAGATTCTTGATCAGCCCCTGCATGAGGTTGGGATCGAGCTTAATGAACGTCATGACCGATTCCTCCCGAACATCTCATCGTATCTGTTATGAACCGATAGCGCCACAGGAATCACCATTGACTCTCATCCTTCCAATCGTATTCAGGGGTATCGGGTTCCGCGTCTATTCCGGGGTCTTCCTTCTGGGAATCCTCGGCGGTTGTCAGATCGTCGATGATGGTGTCGAGCACGGTGGTGATCGAGTCGATGGCGGAGGTGATCTGGGTCTGGTAGTCCGTGGCGGCGTCGGAGTCCCAGATATCAGTCAGGCTGGTCTTCAGGTCCTCCATCGTTTTGCCTGCGTCGATGCTGACCGTCTCCGCTTGCGGGTCGAGGGGCGAGGGGAATGACTGGGATGGTGTGGTCCACTCCTCCATCAGCCATGTCCTGGAGTTCTCGGCCGTGCCCTTGATGTTCTGGATCGCCACGAGTTTGCGATTCGTTGGTTCACCGTCGGGGATGGGCACGATCGCATCAGTCATGGCTGGTCCTCCTTCTCCAGGAACAACAGGGTGAACCTATAAGCGAACCCACAGGGCATTGGGGTCATGTCAGCAGCACATCATGGCCATGGCGGATCATCCCCGGCCCCTACTGTTATCCGTATGTGGTATGCTCCACTCTAGTGGATCCCCTGCTGTGCGTGCAAGGCCCCGCGGTGCGCAGAAGCCGCATATCTGACATGAGCGCACTCAACCATTGTTCAAGCGAACTGCTAGCAATAACGACATAAGAAGATCGTCCGCAACCGACGAACCAACACCGGCTCGCCGGGCTCCAGTTCTCATTGCCCTGCAACAGCACGGCGCCGCTCGTGCTCCCCCAACTCGGTCGTCTAGACGCTGTACCCTATGCGCACGGTCCGTCCGGCCGCCGTCCGGTTCACCCGGTCGATCGCCCCACCACCCCGCTCAGCCCCGTACCCCACTCCCGAATCCCGCCCATGAAGCTCGACAATCGCGACCTCGTCCTGCGAGGGCTCCTCGGCGTCCTGCCCGCTCTCGAGGCCGCTTTGAAGGAGGCCGAGCGGGAGGATCGCTAGCGCCCGACTGAGCGCGCCGGACCCGGCGTGCCCGGCTCGATCACGGTGCTCATTGCTCGTCGGGCGGGCGAGTGGGAGCCGGACCACTGGTACTGGGATGCCGACCGTCTACGAGTCGTCGTGTCCCGACGCACCCTCCTGCGCCTCCTGCGCAGGAGGGTGCGTCGGTGAGTCGCCGGTATGCGCGACCCTCGTGCTGTCCAGGAGGGCCGCGGCGGTGGCACGGGCCTCCGCGACTGGGCGACCGCTGTGATCATCGAGGGCGGCGATCATCGCGGCGTCGACGAGCTGAAGCAGCTGCCGCCCAATCCGTGATCGCTCTGCATCGGGCAGTCCCGGGTCGAGCAGCTCCGCCAGGCCAGCGGCAGTCGCCTTCTGGTGCCTCATGGCGGCACGGCGCACGGGGTGACCGCGTTCGCGGAACTCCATGAGCGCCGTGAGCGCCAGACAACCGCGGTAGTCCGGTTCTGAGAGGCGGACAGCCAGCATGTCGAAGACCGCCAGCACCCCGGCGCCCTCGTCCAGCGCCGTGCGAAGCATGGCGTGCCAGCGTTCGTTGTAGCAGCTGAGCACGGCCACGACGAGCTCGTCCTTGGTCGCGAAGTGCCGGTAGAACGAGGCGCGCCCTACCCCCGATCTCTCCAGCAACTGTTCGACGCTGACCGCTCGGATACCGTCGGCGGCGAACAGGTCGCGTGCGGATTCCAGGAGTCGTTCACGGGCTCGGCGCGCCATGTGACGGACGGTACCACGTCGTACCGCTCGAGCTCGCTTCACCGTTATGAAACACAATGGTACCGTTTCAGATATGGAACAAATCAGTACCATCTCGATCAAGCGGAGCCGTCTCGCTCTTCTGCTGCTTGCCTCGTCCGTGTTCGCGGTGGGCACGGAGGGGCTCGTGTTCGCCGGGCTTCTACCGGCCCTCTCCTCGGACCTGGGCGTGAGCCTCGGTGCGGCGGGGCAGGTGACCACGGTGTTCGCCCTGTGCTACGCGGTTTTCGCGCCCCTGCTGTCAATGTCCACGGAGTCCCTGCCGCGCCGGACGACGCTGCTGATCGGACTGGGGCTGTTCGTGGCGGGCAACGCCCTGTCCGCCACGGCGCCCGCGTACTGGTGTCTCCTCATCTGGCGGGCGGTGACGGCGGCGGGCGCCTCCCTCATCACACCGACGGCAACCCTGATCGCGGCTTCCCTCGCCCGGCCCGATGGACGCGCTCGGGCGATCGCCGTGGTGATGACGGGGATGACACTCGCCACCGCCGCCGGGGCTCCGCTGGGAACCGTCGTCGGCGGTCGCTACGGCTGGCGAAACGTGCTCTGGGGAATCGCTTTCACGACCGTGCTCGTCGGGGTCGTCGTCGTGCGCGGCGTGCCTGCGCTGTCGGGGGCCTCCAGACGCGGACTGCGGCAACGACTCGCGCCTCTTCGCGTACCTGTGATCCGGTGGGTGCTTGCCACCACTCTCATCGGCTTCGTCGCCGTGTACCTGTTCTACGCCTACCTCTCCGTCGTTTACGCGCCTTTCACCGCGGAGCCCGGATTCCTCGCCCTGGTGCTCGCGGTCATCGGGGCCGCTGGAGCCGTGGGCAATCTTCTGGCGGGCCGTACCGCGGACCGCCGCGGCGCTTCGCCGGTCGTCACCGGGGCGCTGCTCCTGATCACGATCGCCGCTGTCGCGGCGCGGTTCGCGACGGGCCGTTCAACGGCACTGGCCACGGCAGCGCTGTTCGGCCTTGCCGCCTGGGCCATCACCGGTCCGCAGCAGCATCGTCTTCTGTCCGCGGATCGGACTCGTTCGGGCCTGCCGGTCGCGCTGAACTCCTCGGCCATGTACATCGCCGTATCGATCGCGGGCGCGATCGGCGGCGTTCTCGCCTCCGGCCATTCGTGGGCGATTCCCACGGCGACCGCGGGAATCGCGCTGCCCGCTGCGGCTGCGTCCATCGGAGCTGATGCCCTACGGCGGCGTTCGAGGAACGTCGGCCCCGGGGAGGGATCACGGGAGGGAATCGGTCCGGGCGAGGTCGGGTAGCGCGTCGCGGGTCCGGGCCGGCGGTGGGGTCGCCGACTCGTGGGGCGCCGGGGCCTGGGTATCATCCCCACCGCCGGTCCCCGCCGGAGCGAATCCGGTCGCGGCCCGGTCGCGTGCCCGGCGCCTCGGGCCCGACCACCGCCCGGGCCCGCGGACCCCTGCACCGGGGAAAGTCACCGAGGAAAGGAAGAGGCGTGAGCGCAGTCTTCGTGTCCCTGCTGTGCATTGTGGCGGTCTCATTCATCGCGCCGCTCGTCTCCTGGACCGTCCCCAAACGACTGGTGCCCGAGACCGTTCTGCTCATCGTCGGTGGCATTCTCATCGGCCCCAGCGGACTGGACATCGCCCACGAGGGCCAGGACATCGCCTTCCTCAAGGAGCTGGGCGTCGCCTTCCTCTTCCTCATGGCCGGCTACGAGATCGACGTCAACGAGCTGCGCGGTTCCGGCGGTCGCCACGCCATGGCCGCCTGGGCCGGCTCGCTCACCCTGGCCTTCGCCGCCGTCGGCGTCGTCGGCGTATCCGGCGGGGCCTTCTCCGCCAACGGCATCGCGATCGCCATCGCCATGACCTCCACGGCCATCGGCACGATCCTGCCGATCCTGCGCGAGCGAGGGCTCCTGCCGACCGCCGTGGGGGCGGCCATCCTCAACCACGGCGCTGTCGGTGAAGTCGGCCCGGTCATCCTCATGGCGCTCCTGCTGGGCTCACGCTCGGCCGGGGCGAGCCTGGCGATCCTCCTGCTCTTCAGCGCCGTCACCTTCCTCATCGTGCGCTTCACCGACCGGGTGCGCCGAGCCGGCCGCCGACTGACCGAGGCGATCCGCCTGGGCGGCTCGACGACGGCGCAGACCACGGTGCGCGTCACGGTCCTGCTGCTGGTGGGCCTGTGCACGCTGGCGGAGGTCTTCGACCTCGACGTCGTCCTGGGCGCCTTCGCCGCCGGCTTCATCCTGCGCTACGCGCTGCCCGACGGGAACCGTGAGTTCGAGGAGAAGCTCGACGGCCTGGCCTACGGATTCTTCATCCCGATCTTCTTCGTCGTCTCCGGCATGGGGATCGAGCTGACCGTCTCGAGGCGGTCGCTGGCGACCATCGGCGCCTTCCTCCTCCTGCTCGTGCTCGTTCGGGGCCTGCCCGTATGGGCGTCCGCCCGTCTGGAGAGGCGCCGCAATGGGTCGCCCGCCTACTCCATGCGCCAGTCCCTCCAGATCGCCGTCTACTCGACCACGGCCCTGCCCATTATCGTGGCGGTCACCCAGGTGGCGGTGAGCGCCGACGCCATGACCGACTCCTTCGCCTCCACCCTCGTACTGGCCGGAGCCGTCAGCGTGCTGGTCATGCCGACCCTCGGCCTGCTTCTGTCCTCCCGCGTCGATCATGCGCCCGCGGTCGAGGCGCTCGCCGTCGTCCAGGGGCCGCGGGAGGCGCACGGGCACGGTCTCATCGAGGCCTCCGGTGACGCCGCCGGCGCGACGTCGGCCGGCGAGATGCTCACGAGCGAGCCGAGGCGCCCCGCCCGGCCGTCCTCCTCGTCGGCCGATGACGCCGGGAGCGAGGAGGAGGCTGCCGCCTCGGGCGTCGTTCCCGGCCCGGGTACTGCGGCCCGGACGGCCGGTCCGGCTGACCCGGAGGAGACGGCCGGACCGCCCACGCCCTCCCACGGCCTGCGGCGTCGTGGACGCGACCTCGCCTTCCATCACCGGGGCCTGTCGGAGACGGAGTCGCGGTGGTTGGCCGAGCGCCTGGCCCGGATCGAGGCCGAACGGGCGCACTGGCGGCAGCAGATGCGCCACCAGCTGACGATCGAGCGCGAGGAGGCCCGGCAGCGTCGTGCCGTGCTGTGGGCGCAGGACCGCGCCCAGCGCCGTCGCGAGCGCGAGCAGCTGCGTGAGCTGCATGAGGAGGCCCGCCGCCGCAGCGGGGCCGGGGGCGGGCAAGGCGGGGAACCGGACTGACGCGGATCTCGTCCATCCGGATAGTTCTGCCGGCGGCGGGCCGGAGCGGACGAGACGCCCGTCCAGAACGGTTCAGCCGTCTGGCGCGCAGCGCCGCAGCGTTAGTGCGGTGGCGTGCACGGCGATGGAGGACGAATTCTTCGCGGTTCTTCATCGGGCGGCCGCTCGGGCTCCACAGACGGCCTCGTGAGGGTGACGGTCACAGGGCCGGGCGGGCGCGTGTGCACGTGATGGCGTTCGTGCCCGACTCTGGTCGTGCGGGCACGGTGCCCGCGAGGCTCGGTCGGCCGACGTGCGCGCCGTCGGCCGCCGGGCCGGCCTACCTCGAGGAGAACACGATGAAGCACACCTGGAACACCGTGCGCGGCGCCTGGGGCCTCGCGCGCCCCGACGGCGAGGTCCGTCTCGCTCCGGACGGGACGGAGGACGGCGGCGGCGAAGCCGGCATGGCCACCGCCGAGTACGCCATCGGCACTCTGGCCGCTGCCGCCTTCGCCGGACTTCTGCTCGCCATCATGCGGTCGGGTTCCCTGCAGAGCGTCCTGCAGGGGCTGATCGAGTCGGCGCTCTCAGCGGGCTGAGACGTCATGGCGCGGGGAACGGGGCGCTCCCGTCAGGCGGGGACGCGTCCGCGAGCCGACGCGCCGGGTGAGGCGGGCATGGTCACGGCGGAGATCGCCGTGGCCCTGCCCGCCGTCGTCCTGGTTCTGCTGCTCGTGCTGTCCGCGGTGAGCGCCGGCGTCACTCAGCTGCGCGTGACGGATGCCGCCCGGGTGGCTGCGCGGCAGGCGGCCATCGGGTCCGACGATGTCGCGGGCGCCGCCGCCCGCGTCGGCGGCGAGGTGAGCGTCGGCATCGAGCAGGGGGAGCTGAGCTGCGTGCACGTGAGCCGGCCGGTGCCGGGGCCGCTGGGCGGTTTGGGTCTCACCGCGCGCAGCACGGCCTGTGCCTACACCGAGCCGAGCGGGCCATGAGGGCGCCCGGGGCGAGGGTTCGGCAGCCGGTCGGGATCGGTCCGGCCGGTGGAGGCGGTCCGGGCGACGCGGCCCGCCCGAACCGCGGGCGCGGCGGGGCCGGGCAGTGCGGCGGGGCCGGGCTCAGTGATGGGTGCGGTGAGCGCGGCCGGACGGTGCGAGGAGCGGTCTCGGGGGAGGACGGTGCGGGCACGGTCCTGATTCTGGGGATTATCGGGGTGCTGCTGATGGCCGCGGTCGGCGTCACCGGATTGGTTCAGGCGCAGGCCGCGGCGGGGAGGGCGCGGACGGCGGCCGACCTGGCGGCGCTGGGCGGGGCGACGGTGCTGACCTCGGTCGTCGCCCCGGACGAGCCGTGCGAAGTGGCCGGTCGCGTGGCGCAGGCCAACGGCGCCGAGGTGACGGCGTGCAGCGTGGCCGGTGAGGACGTCACCGTCGAGGTGTCGGTGGGCGCGCGAGTGCTCGGCGCCGCGCGTTCGGCGACGTCCGCCGCCCGCGCCGGTCCAGTGGACGAGCCCTGAGCGCGTACGCGCCCCTCTCCGCTTCTCACCCCCGTACGGTCTCCTGCCGGGGCCGGTCGCTCTCGCATCGCGGGTGGTTCGCG
>NZ_GL985606.1:604624-713834 GCF_000220835.1 Actinomyces sp. oral taxon 448 str. F0400
CCCTCGGCGGCGGGCAGCGCCCAGGCGCGACGCGCTTCGACGCCGATCTCGACGTCGTCGCCCTCGGTGTGGATGTCCTCCGCCTCCGGGTCGGACTCGACGCACACGAGCGTGCCGTGCGCTGTTTCCACGGAGTACTCGACGTGGTCGCCGTAGAAGACCGAGGTCAGCACGGTGCCCCGCTTACCGGCGAGCTCACCGCTCCGGCCGCCCGCGTCGTCCCCCGCCTCAGCACGGGTCAGGCGCACCGACTCGGGCCGTACGACCACGCTCAGCTCGTCGCCCTCGCGGATGTCGGGATGCGCGGGTACTTCCAGGTGCTGTCCCAGGACGTCCACCCCGACCGCATCGTCGACGACGGCTCCGGCCGTGGCCTCCAGGAAGTTGGCCCGTCCGATGAAGTCGGCCACGAACACGCTGGCGGGGCGGCGGTAGATCTCTTCGGGGGTGGCCACCTGCTCGATGCGCCCGGCGTTCATCACCACGATCCGGTCCGACATGGTCATGGCCTCGGCCTGGTCGTGGGTGACGTAGATGGACGTGATGCCCATGCGTTGCTGCAGGCGGCGGATCTCCAGGCGCATGCGCACTCGCAGCTTGGCGTCGAGGTTGGACAGCGGCTCGTCGAACAGGAGCACTTTGGGGCGCACCACCATGGCGCGGGCGAGCGCCACCCGCTGCTGCTGGCCGCCGGAGAGCTCGTTGGGAGCGCGATCGGCCAGCACGGTCAGGTTCATCGAGGCCAGTGCCACGTCGACGCGCTCACGGAGTTCGTCGGCGGACAGGTGCCGCAGCTTGAGGCCGTAGGAGACGTTGTCGCGCACGCTCAGGTGGGGGAAGAGGGCGTAGGACTGGAAGACCATGGACATGGGGCGTTTGTTGGGCGGCAGGGTCACCATGTCCTCCCCGTCGAGGACGACCCGTCCGGAGGTGGTGTCCTCGAAGCCCGCGACCATGCGCAGCGTCGTGGTCTTGCCGCAGCCGGAGGGGCCGAGGAGGGTGATGAACTCGCCCGGTGCTATGTCGAGGCTGATGCGGTCGACGGCGGTGACGTCCTTGCCCCGGTTGGCGAAGACCTTCGTGACGTCGCACAGCTGGAGGTGGCCGGCGGTCGCGGTGTCGTTGATGGTGCTCATGGTTGGGTCCTGGTGGTCCTTCGTAGTCCTGGTGGCAAGTGGGATGGCCCGATGGTCTGACCGTCCTGCGGCGGTGCGGCTCGAGTCGGCGGTGCGGTTGCGCGGTGTCCTGTTCACGGTTCCGCTCACAGCGTCGCGCCCGATTCGCGGACCCGCCGGTCTTTGACGAGCAGGTTCATAACCCCGGTGATGGTCATGACGATGAGGATCAGGACCGTGCAGAAGGCGAAGGCGTTGCCGAAGCGTCCGGCATCGACCTCGGCGAGGATCTGCGAGGTCATGATCTTCGTGTGCGGGGTCGTGATGAAGATGATCGGTGACAGAGTCGTCATCGACCGGGAGAAGGCGTAGGTCAGGCCCGCCAGGAAGGCGGGACGGATGAGCGGGAGGGTGACCCGGCGGAATGTGGCCAGCCCCGAGGCGCCCAGGGATGTGGACGCCTCGTCGATCGCCTTGTCGATCTGGTGCAGGCTGGCCACGCCCGAGCGCTGCCCGGCCGGCGTCGAGCGGGCTACGTAGACCATGACGATGGCGATGGCGCCGGCTGCGACCGCACCGCCTCCGGCCAGCGGCGGGATGACGTTGATCGGGCCGATGGCCACCGGCACGTTGTAGGTCACCAGGTAGCCGATGCCGATGACGGTGCCGGGCACGGCCAGGCCGAGCATGCCGATGAAGTCCATGATCCCGGCGCCGCGGCGCAGACGGACGACCACCAGCCAGGCGATCACCATGCCCAGGACCCCCGCGATCGGGGTGGCGATGAGCGCCAGGATCGTGGTGTCGATCATGGCGTCGTTGCCGATTCCGGACAGGATGTAGTCGAAGTGGCGCAGCGTGAAGGAGTTGTTGACGCCGAGGATCTCCACGAATGCCCCCGCGATGACCGCGAGATAGACGATGACGACCAGAGCGAGGATGAGCACCGCCAGCGTGAGCAGCGGGATGCGGGTCCGGTTGTCGCGGATCCGCTTGACGGACCCGGCGGGCTTTCCGGTCACTGTCACTGTGGAGGTGCGCTTGGACCAATAGCGCTGGAGGAGGAAGACCAGCAGCGAGGGGACCAGCAGCACGAGGGAGTAGGCCGCCCCGGCAGCCGTGTTGTAGTCGCCGGTGATCGCGATATAGGCCCTCGAGGCCAGCACCGTGTAGTCGCCGCCGATGACCAGGGGGTTGGCCAGGTCCGCGATCGCCTCGACGAACAGCAGGAGGAAGGAGGCGGCAATGCCGGGGATCACCATGGGCAGGGTCACGGTGCGGAAGATCGTCCAGCGGCTCGCCCCCAGCGAGGAGGCGGCCTCCTCCATGGCCGGGTCGAGGCTGCGGAACATGCCCAGGAGGTTCATGTACGCCACGGGGAAGAAGGACAGCGTCAGCACCAGGGTCAGTCCGCTGAGCCCGTAGATGTTCCACTCCTGACCCAGCAGCTGCTTGGAGATGATGCCGTTGCGCCCGAATAGCGTGATCGACGCCGTCGCCACCGCGAAGGGCGGGGAGACGATGGGGATGAGGCATACGAGGTGGAACAGACGCTTCCCCCGGAAGGCGACGCGGGCCTGGACATAGGCCAGTGCGAACCCGACGGCGGTGCCCAGCGCCCCGACCACAGCGCCGAGGACGAGCGTGTTGACCACGATGGTGCGGTTCGTCTTCGAGGAGAACAGGCCGGTGAGGACGTCGAGGCCGGACCCGGAGAAGGCCTCGGCGAGCACCCTGATGAGGGGCAGCCCGACGAGCAGGATGAGGAGGAGGGTGGCGATGCCGGTGATGGTCAGCGTCACGGGGTCCTGACGGACTTTCGTGCGGTCGCGGGACCGGCTGCGGGCGATCCCGCGACGGGGCTGCGCCGGTGCGTCGGAGGACGGGGCGGTGGCGGACATGGGGCCTCGGATCAGTGGGAGGGGCGGGTCGATGGGGTCGGCGGCGGGCGGCCGTCTCCCGGTCGGCGACGGAATCCGTCGCTGACCGGAGCGGCCGGGGCGGTGCGCTTGGCGAATGCGTCCGGCGCGCGGCGATCATTCCGTCCGCCGCGCACCGGACGCCGGGTCTGGTTGATCTACTCCTTGGGGGCCGTGGCGATCTCGTCGTCGAAACGGGCCGTCAGGCTCGGCTTGGCCTTCGCGGCGGCGGTGAAGTCGTAGTCCACGAGGTTGACGGAGTCCAGGTCGACCATCTTGTCGGAATGGTCGGCCTCGGGGTTGGTCAGGACCTGGTACGAGCCGACCGTCTGCCCCACGTTCTGCCCGTCGGCGGAGATCGCGAAGTCGATGTACTTCTGGGCGGCCGTCTTGTGCTTGGAGCCGTTGACCAGGGCGACGCCGCCGACCTCGTAGCCGGTGCCTTCCGAGGGGAAGGAGACGGTCAGGTCGCTCATCCCCTCCTCCTGATACTTCACGCAGTCGTGGGAGAAGACCAGCCCGACGGCGGCCTCCCCGCGCCCGGCGATCTGTCCGGGGGCGGTGCCGGACTTGGTGTACTGGAGCACGTTGGAGTGCATCCGCTGCATGTAGTCCAAACCGGCGTCCTCGCTGCCGAGACGGGTGACCTGAGTCCACAGGGTGGTGAAGGCGGTGCCGGAGGTCGAGGGGTGGGCGGTGGAGATCTGACCTTTGAGAGCCGGATCGAGCAGGTCGTCCCACGAATCGGGGGCCTGGACGCCGAGAGCGTCCAAACGGCTCTTGTTGGAGCAGAAGCCGAGGACCCCGACGTACACGCCGGTCCAGTTGCCGTCCGGGTCCTTGTACTTGTCGGGGATGGCGGCGGCCTCGGGCGAGGAGTAGGACTCAATGAGTCCCTGGTTGACGGCCTCCCCGTAACCGTCGACGGGACCGCCGTGCCACACGTCGAACTCGGGATTGTCCTTGGCGGACGCCAGGCGCGCGACCGTCTCGCCGGAGGACAGGCGCACATAGGTCGCCGGAATGCCGGTCTTCTCGGTGAAGGCGTCGGTCCAGGCCTTGCACAGGTCCTCCATGGCGCCGCACGCGATGGTGATGGGGCCGTCGTCGGCCCCGTCGGCGTCGGAGGAGTTCGTCTTGCCGGCGCATCCGGCCAGCGCGAGGCTGAAGGAGAGAGCGCCGACGAGAAGGGCGCCCGCCCTGCGATGGGAGAACATGGGGAACCTTTCGCAATGGCGGCGCCGCGTCGCGCCGCTGGTCCTATGATCGCTCGAAAGGCGGATGCTGAGCCGGTCACGTCGGTGACGAGTGATGACAACCCTGTTATTAATCGATCGGATTGTACGTCCTCCGGCCGCCCCTCGGGCGTTTCAGGGTAGCCGCGGCATGGTGTAGCCCTGCCCCCGCGCGGCGACGACCAGGTCGGGGGGCGCGTTCCGGCGTCCGAGGTGGCGGCGCAGCCGGTAGACGGTGGTGCGCACCATCTCGCGCCCTCCTGCGGACTCCGCTGTTCCCCACACCTCGTTGAGCAGGTCCGCCCAGGTCAGGACGGAGCCGGCGTGCCGGGCCAGGGCGGCCAGGAGGCGGGCCTCGGTGTCGGGCAGGGGGATCGGCCGGCCCTCCCAGGCGACCTCGCCCGTGGCGGCCTGCACGCTCAGCGCTCCGTTGGATACGACGTCGCCCGTCCCCGCAGCGGTGCGGCGCACGACGGCGCTGGCTCGCAGGGCGAGTTCGCGCGGCGAGAAGGGCTTGGTGACGTAGTCGTCCGCGCCGGCCTCCAGGCCTGCGATTCGGTCCTCCTCATCCCCCAGAGCCGTCAGCAGGATGATGGGGACGGCTGCGGCGGCGCGGATCCGCCGGCACAGCTCCACCCCGCCCAGCCCTGGGAGCATGACGTCGAGCACGACCAGGTCGAATGACTCCTCACTCAGCAGCTCCCAGGCCGATTCGGCGTCGGCGGCGCTCACGCACCGGAAGCCCTGGGTCTCCAGTGCGAAGGTGATGACGTAGCGCATCTGAGGCTCGTCATCGACGACGAGCCCCAGGGGACGCGAGGTGCCGGCGGTCGTATCCACGATGCCTCCTTCCGTTCCTATCATGCCCCGCTATTCATGCTTCGACGCCGGGTCCGCATCGGGAGTCGTACGGCCGCCCTCGCCGGGAGAGCCCGGCTCGAGCCCGTTCGATACGGATGGGCGGATCGGCAGTGTGAGGTAGACGGAGGTCCCGCGCGAGGCCAGGGAGTCCACCAGGACGCTGCCGCCGTGCAGGGTGAGGATCTGCTTGGTGACGACCATGCCCAGTCCCACGCCGCGGCTGACAGGCGCCTCCAGGGAGTTTTGGGAGCGGAAGGGGGTGAAGAGCGCTTCGCGCTGGGCCCGTGTCATGCCGCGTCCGTTGTCGGCGACGGTGATGAGCGCGGTGTCCTCCTCGCTGCTGACCGAGATGGTGATGGTGGCGTGCTCTCCCGCGTGGCGCACGGCATTGGTCACCGTATTGGCGATCGCCTGGCGCAGGAGTCTGCGGTCGGCGACCATGCGGATGGGGGCGCCGTGCTCCTGCAATCGCATCGGTGCGGCCACGGTGCGGCGCATTTCCTGGATGAGAGTGCGCACGAGGCGGCGCAGCTCGACGGACTCCAGATGGAGGGTGAACAGCTCATGGTCCAGGCGGGCCTGGGTCAGGAAATCCTCCGCCATGCCGATGGCCTGCTCGGTGTTGTCGAGAATGGTGGCCACGAAGCGGCGCTGCACTTCGTTGAGATCGCCGGGGGTCTCCTCGGCGAGCAGCTCGGCCGAGGCGCGGATGAGGCTGAGCGGAGTGCGGATCTCGTGGGCCAGGGCGTCGCGCGGGGCTGCGTGCTCAGCGACTCGGGTGCGCAGGCGCTGCGTTTCGGCGCGCGCCAGACGGGCGCGGTGCCGGGCGATCGCGGCCAGGGCGGCGGCCGCGCCCAGAGCGAGGAGGAGCGGGAGGACGATCAGAAGCACGAGGTCAGTGTCGCAGGCGGTGGTGCAGTGGGTGCGGCCCCGGGGTCCTGGCCGGGGTCGGACCGATTGCGCGCGGGGCGCGTGGATCTTCGCCCCGCCGCCAGGATCTGCTGCCCGACGGCGCGGTCGCGTCGTCGGATGCGGCCCGGCGCCGACGCGTGCTACTCGGCGGCGGGATCGGGCGCCGCCCGGGTCAGCAGCCGCAGCAGGGCGATGGCTCCGGTCTTGCTCAGCGGCTCGTTGTTGTTGCCGCACTTGGGCGATTGCACGCAGCTGGGGCATCCGGTCGCGCACCCGCACCCCTCGACGACGGCGAGGGTCGTCTCCAGCCATTGGCGCCCGGCCCGGAAGCCGCGCTCGGCGAAGCCCGCGCCGCCGGCGTGGCCGTCGTGAACGAAGACCGTGGGCGCCCCCGTCTGCGAGTGCACGGCGATCGACAGGCCGCCGATGTCCCATCGGTCGCAGGTGGCCAGCAGCGGCAGCATGCTGATCGAGGCGTGCTCGGCGGCGTGCAGCGCGCCCGGCATGTCGCAGGGCGCGATCCCGGCCGCCTCGACGGCCGCCTCCGGTGCCGTCCACCACACGGCCGCCGTCGGCAGGATATGCTCGGCCATGTCCAGCTGATGCCGGGAGACGACCTCCATCCCCGGCAGGGCGAGCCTCATGTAGCCCGTCACCCGGCTGGTGACCTCCACCGACCCGAAGGACCAGCGGATCCCGTCCGCCCACTGCCGGGTCTCGCGCTCGGCGATGATCCGCACGCTCGAGGTCGCGCACGAACGGGTCCGATAGCCGACGGCCGCCTTCTCGGTGACGATCGCGGCCTCCTCGCTCAGCTCGTCCACGACGTAGCAGCGTCCCTGGTGGATGTAGACGGCGCCGGGATGCACGGTCGAATCCGCGGCGGCGCCGTCGACCGTGCCGACCACCGCGCCCGTGGCGGCCTCGACCACCGGCACCTCGGGCGGCCCGTCCCCGCGCAGGGCGGTCAGATCCTGCGGGCGGCCGGGCAGGGAGGCGTTCCAGTACCAGCCGGCGGGCCGGCGTCGCAGGGCGCCGCGGGCGACCAGGTCGGTCAGGAGGGACTCGTCCTCCAGGCCGAACAGGGCGATGTCGGCCTCGCGCAGGGGCGCCTCGGATGCGGCCGCGCACAGGTGAGGGGCGAGCACGTAGGGGTTGGCCGGGTCGAAGACGGTGGCCTCCGGAGCGGCGAAGACGGCCTCCGGGTGGTGGACGAGGTAGGCGTCCAGCGGGTTGTCGCTGGCGATGAGGACGGCGACGCCGCGGTCGCCGGCCCGGCCGGCGCGCCCCGCCTGCTGGCCCAGGCTCACACGCGTTCCCGGCCAACCGGCGATGATGACGGCGTCCAGCCCGGTGACGTCGATGCCGAGCTCGAGCGCATTGGTGGTCGCCAGGGCGCGCAGGCGCCCGCGACGCAGGTCGGACTCCAGGGCGCGGCGCTCCTCGGGCAGGTAGCCGCCCCGGTAGGCGGCCACGGTGTCGACGAGGGAGGGCAGGCGGAGCTCCAGAGTGCGGCGGGCGCGTTCGGCGACGACCTCGGCGCTGCGGCGCGAGCGCACGAACACCAGGGCGCGAGCGCCTGCGCTCAGCAGGTCGACGAGCAGTTCGGCGGCCTCGACGACGGCGGAGCGCCGCTGCTCCGGATCCTCCGCCAGGTCGAGCGCGCCGGGGCCGGCCGGGCCCGAGCCGTTCGAGGCAGAGGCGTCGGCGGCCGGGTCCGGGGCTTCGACCCCGGGTGAGGCGGGCCCCTCCCAGACGGTCCGCGGGTCGCGCAGGGCCGGCTGCCACAGGGCGAGAATGCGTTCGCCGGCGGGGGCGGCGTCGTCGGTCACGGCGGTCACCGCCTCCGGTGCGACCCCGATGAGACGCGCGGCCGTGAGGGCGGGTTCGGCCGCCGTTGCGGAGGCGCACAGAACCGCGGGTCCGGGGGAGTCGGGGGCGAGCCGGCGGGCCAGGCGCAGGAGACGGCGGACGACGAGAGCCACGTGCGCGCCCAGGATCCCGCGGTAGGCGTGGCACTCGTCGACCACGATGTAGCGCAGCGAACGCAGGAAGCGGGTCCAGCGCTCATGGCCGGGCAGGAGGGAGAAGTGGAGGAAGTCGGGGTTGGTCAGCACGATGTCGGCGCGGGCGCGCGCCCAATCGCGTTCGGCGAGCGGAGTATCGCCGTCGCAGGTGGCGGTGCGCACGGTGCGCAGGGAGCCGGCGGGGGCGCCGGCCTCGCGCTGCACGGCTTCCAGTTCGGCGACGAGGCGGGTCAGGCAGGCGTCCTGGTCGGCGGCCAGGGCCTTGGTGGGGGAGAGGTAGAGGGTGGTGGGGCGGCGGCCGACGGCGGAGATGCGGGCGCGGGCGGTACCGGTACCGGGGACGTCGTCCGGACCGCCCTGCGCGGTCAGGTTGTCGGAGAGGGCCGGCAGCCAGGCGGCCAGGGACTTGCCGGAGCCGGTGCCGGTGGAGATGACGGTGTGACGGCCGGCGTGCAGGGACTCCGCGGCCTCGGTCTGGTGCGTCCAGGGGCGGGCGATGCCGAGGCGGGCGCAGGCGGCGACGAGGTCGGGGTCGGCCCAGGTCGGCCAGTCGCTGTGGCGGGCGGGGCGCGCGGGGGTGCGCTGGAGGTGGACGAGCCGTTCTTCGCGCGCGCCGATGGACTCCAGGAGTCCGATGAGGTCGCGGACGGGGGCGTGGAGCGGCTGGTCGGGCACGGGGCCAAGTGTGCCGCAGGGCCGGGGCGGCGGGGCGGGACTGCGACCCTCCTCAGGGTGCGGGCGCGGCGTGCGGTGACACGACGGCGATCGCCGGCTGCCGGACCCTCTCCGGGGCGCGGGCGCGGCCGTGCCGCCGCCGTCGTCTCCGACGCGACTGAGCGGATCGGTGCCGCAGCGCGCGGGTCTCAGTCCTCGCCGTGGATGGTGACGGCGTAGCCGTCCGGATCGGACAGGGTGAAGGTCGTTCCGAAGGGGCCCGGGACCGGGCCCTTGAGAATGGGCGTACCGAGCTCGACGAGCTTCGCGTGAAGGGTCTGGACGCCATCGCACCGGAACCACAGGCCGACGCCGGTCCCCGGTCCGGGGCCGGCGTCCAGGTCGGTGCCCGGCAGGGGCTCGCGGACGGCGAAGGGGATCGGCGTCGTGGCGAATACGACGGCTCCGGGCGGCGCCTGCGGCGCGCGGGACAGGCCGAGCCCGTCCTGGTAGAACCGGGCGGCGCGTTCGAGATCGCGCACCTGCAGGCTGACGAAGTCCGGGCCGGTGACGGTCATGGTCGTGTCCTTCCGTGAGATCCATCCTCAACATGTCAATATACTGACATGTAAAAGAGTGTCAACCTTCTGACATGGATCGTGCTGCCGTCGTTTCCGCCGGACTGGAAGTCGGCCACCACGTCCGCGCGGCGCCCCGCGCCGCTTCTTGGAGCAGGCGGCCGAGCCGGCTGCGTCGATGCTGGACGTCCGCGTGCTCGTCCCGATGCGCTTACGAGACGATCCCCTCCAGCAACGGGCTCGCCTCCCCGCTCCAGGAGATGGCGAGCTGGTCGCGGGCGCGCGTGGCCGCCACGTACAGGAGCGAGCGCTCGCGCAGCATCGCGTCCGCCCGGTCGGCCTTGGAATACTGCTGGTCCCGAAGCGAGCGCGGGATGGCGGTCGCGGATACGTCGAAGAGCAGGACCTTGCGGAATTCCAGTCCTTTGGCCCGGTGCATGGTCATGACGACCGGCCGGCCGCATCTGACCGCCTCACGGTCGACGGCGCGCACGTCGATACCGTGCTGGGCGAGCCCGGCGGCGACGGCGTCGCGCTGGTAGCGGTCGCGCACCAGAATCGCGATGGTCTCCGGGGCGCTCTCGCCGTTCTCCTGGTCCTCCTTCAGCCATATGCGCAGCAGTTCGGAGGCCTTCTCAAGCTCGTCGGCCCGCTCTCGCGCGTGAATGATGACGGGTTCCGGCCCCGACCTCGGAGAGACGTACCGGTGCTCCTCGGCTTCTCCCTCCATGTCCTCGTACGCGCCCGGCTCAAGAACTTCGAAGGCGAGGTTGAGATTCTGGCGGGTCGTCCGGTAATTGCGCGTGAGCCGCCGTGAGCGCCCCCGCACATGAATCTTGTAATGGCTGAGCGTGATCTTCTTACCGTAGATCCGCTGGTGGGAGTCCTCGGCCAGGAACAGGTCGTCCGGCCCGTCCTCCACGAGGGCCCGCAGTAGAAGCAGGTGCGCCGGCGTGAGATCCTGCGCCTCGTCGACGAGCACATGCCGGAACAGTCGGTCCGCGCCCTGCGCCGCCTGACGGTCGAGCCAGGCGGCGGCCAGCGCCAGCTGCTCGGAGAAGGAGGCGGCGTCGAGGTCGGCGTTGCGGTCCCGGTACCTCTCGATGGCCTTCCAGACGGCGGCGCGCTTGCGTCGATCGAGGGCCACGCCGCGCCCCGGACGGCGGACCCTCAAGTACTGGCGCAGGCTCGTCATGTGGTTCGGCAGGATGACCAGCTCGTACTCGGAGGCGAGGAAGTCGGCGGACCGGAGCCCCTCGGGAAGCTCCCCGCCCACGAGGGTGAGCACTTCCTGCCACAGGTTGTCCCCGGAGTAGGACAGGATACGCGTGCGGTGCCGGCCGATGACCTGCTCCGCCGTCGCCGCGATGGAGTCGCCGGCGCGTTGGAGGACGGCGCGGGCGACCTTGTCCAGGCCGCTGACGAGGACGCCGGGCTCACCGATCCTGTCGGCGATGGGGATCTCCGGGTCGAGCTGAGAGACCTGACGGCGCAGGTCGTCGGCGAGGTTGCGCGTGTAGGTCGTCAGCAGGATCTGCGTTTTCTCACCGGCTGCGATGTCGCGCTCGGCCAGGGCCACGGCACGGTGCACGGTGACGACGGTCTTCCCGGTTCCGGCGCCGCCCGAGATGCGCATGGGGCCGTTGGTGCGACGGTCCACGAGGGCGCGCTGCTGCGGGTGGAGGAAGACCTGCCATTCGTCGAAGGTGAGTCCCTCGATCGCCCGGCGCAGGTCGTCGTCGGTCTCGAGCCAGGTGAAGGTGGAGCGAGCGGCGCGGGTGCGCAGGCCCGCGATGAGGTCGGCGTCAGTGGGGTCGGAGGCGACGTCCTGCGGGTGCAGGAGTTCGAAGTCCTCGCGGACGCTCTCGATCGTGCCGCCCGTCGCTAGGCACAGGAGCGCCTCGCCCTGCCAGGCGACCCGGGCGGTGGCGACGAGGTCGAGGAGCTGGGACTCGTGGGCGGCGGCGAGCGCCGCCGCACCCAGCCGCACGTCGATGCCGAGCTCGTCGCGCAGCGTCTCGACGGTCAGCCCCTCGGGCCAGGTGGGGGCCTGGTCGCGTCTGGGAGCGGCGACGGCCCCGGGCACGGCCGACGCCGTGACGTTGCGCGGTCGCGTCGCGACGGGCGCGCCGCCGTCCGCCTCCGCGGTTCTCGCCCGAGCGTTCCTGCGGCGCGTCTTGACGTTGGCCGCCTGAATCCGCGCCGTCTCACGGGCGAGCTCGTCGGCCTCGCGTCTGGCGGCGGCGAGCTCGGCCCGGGCCGTGCGTCGTGCCTGCTCGACGGCCCTCGCGTCCTGCTGGACGCAGTCCTGGATGCGGGTGACCTCGGTGGCTCCGTTGTAGGGGTTGACGCCGACGGTGATGGACTCGGCGATCCTGTTGGCCTCGTCGTGCGGCCAGATTCCATGGATGACGTAGACGGGCTCGCCCTCGGTGTCAATCTGGAAGAGGACGGCCCGGTAGGAGCCGGTGACGCGGGCGGTGCGCACGCGCCGGTCGGCGGCGCCTCGGATGTGCTCCAGGTGCAGGCCGGCGCTCGTGCTCATGGTGGAGAGCTTGGTGATGAAAGGGCCGATCTTCGCCCTCAGCGACGGGTCCCTGGTGGTGGCGTCCTTGGTCTTGCTGCTGGGCCAGACGATCGCAGCCATGTCAGTGTCCTCAGTGTCCTTCCAGGAGCGCGGTGATGCGGGCCGCGAGCTCGGCGGGGTTCTCACCGGTATTGTCCCCGACCCCTACGACACGCCAACCGGAGGTCGTGAGGGCGTTGACGTCCTCGTCCAGCGGATCGGCGACGACGGCGACTCGCTGGTCCCGCCACGACAGATCCGTCATGATGCCGCCGGCGACCTCGACGCCGTCCTCCCCGTGAGCGACGCCGGCGGTGGCGAGGTGGGGCAGGAGCGCGAGGACGGCCGGTGGCGTCAACTCACGGTCGACGTCGTTCCACCCGAGGTCGCTCATCGCCTCGGGGCTCGCTCCGGCGGCGGTGGCGACGGCCTCGGCGGCGGCGCGGTCGCGGAGCTCGTTCAGGGCGAGGCTGGTGGTCGTGATGTCCACGGGCGCCTGCGCGAGGGCGAGCACATTGCTGAACCTCAGCCAGGCCAGCCAGGCCTCGGCATGATCGGGGGACTCGAGTGCCTCGTTGGAGTCGTCGAGCACGAGCGCCATACCGGTGGTGGACGTCCCAGTGAGCTGGACTGCAAGGGCGAGGTGGGGACTGGTGAAGACGGAGCCGGACGTCTGGGCGTCGGTGCCGGCGGGATCGGGAAGGTCCTCGTCGGGGCGCAGCGCCCGCAGGGCCTCCCAGAGCGGATCTGCTTCGACGCGTGCGGCGGGGGCGTACCTCAGAGCGGCGGTGGCGCTCATGGGGATTCCGCGCGCGGCGCCGAGGACGAGCGGGCCCCACACGGAGTCGGCCAGGGCGCTGCTGGCGGAGGCGTCGAGGTCCTGGCCGCCCGTGTCGTTGAGGAGCATCGCTTGAAGGAGAGCCATGGGCCCGCCCCGCCAGCTGGCAATAGCCTGGTCGGTGATGCCGCCGGCGCGCGCCGGGCCGAGGGACCCGTTCTTGAGCCTGGTGACGGCCTCCTCGTCGAGCCAGGCGGGATTCCACGGATCGTTGAGGTCGTCGGCGCCCAGCATGATGACGCGGTAGCCGGAGGCGCGCAGCCGGGCTCGCTTCGTAGCATCATCGGCGAGGCGATTGTGCGCGCGAGTGGCGTGGTAGGTGCGGCCGTCGGTGAAAATGGCGATGGGGACCTGGCCTCCTGGTCGCAGACATGTGAAGTCGGGGCGGGCGCCCGCCGCGTCGAGCTGAGGGCGGATCCTCCAGCGGCCGCCGTCGATCTCGAGCGCGGGAGCACCCGAGGGGTCACCGGTGGTGCGTACGGCCATCTCCGTTCCCAGTCGCATGGCGAGTTCGGAGCGGAAGCGCACCTCCAGCGGGCTCTCGCCGCTGGAGGCGTGCACGGCCTCGTCGGTGACCGCCCAGGTGGGCACGGCCGGGTCGAGCTCGGCGAAGAGGTCCCTCTCGTTGAGATCCAAGAGCTGACGGATGGCGTGCAGGGCGGCGGCGCGCGTGACTTGGTCTCCGGTGGCGTGCGGCTGGAGGCAGCGGTGGCACATGACCGCCTTCTCGTCGCGGCACGGGCAGTCCTCGAGCCGTTGGCCGGTGCGCACGAGGAGATCCCAGAGGCTAGCGGGTCCGCCGAGATCGGTGAGATAGCCCGTGCCGCCCGGAATGGTGTCGTGCAGGAGGAGAGCGGGGCGGATCTCCCCGGGGTCCCCGTCGGTGACGGGGTGGGGAACGCTGATGATGCCGAGGTGGTCGGGGGTTCCGCCGGTGGTGATCTCCAGACCGAGGAGGATGGCGGCCGCCAAAGAGGCCACGCCGACCGGGTCGGTGCCGAAACCGGCGGGCAGGACGAAGGCGATGGCTTCCGTGGTGAGCTCGCGTGCGAGGTCGGTCTGAATGACGTGCTCGGCCGGGTCGTTGCGGTGCTCGCACCAAGGCCGGTGCTCACGGGCGGTGGAGACCCCGGTGTCCGTGTCGAGCTTGCCGCAGGCATCGCAGAGTCTGAAGTCGCGTGAGGAGACGGGCGCACCGGCCACCGTGTCGACCGATTGCCCGGCGAGCGCCCTGCCGGTGTTGAGCCAGCGCAGGTTCAACCCGCGGTACCGGGTCAACCCGAATCCGGAGGCGTGGACGCTCCATTGACGCGACGCCCGACTCGGGTCGAAATCGGCCAAGGGGAGGACCTCGAATCGGGTGCGCACGCGTTCGTCATTGGCATCGCCGATACGGGCGTCGTCCTTGGACACGTCCGCGAAGACTCGGGTCAGGTGCAGGACCCGTCGGGCCCGTCCGACGTCGGCGATGGTGGTGGAGCGGCAGCGGGGGCACTGACGCGGCGGCGCCGGTGCACTCTCCTGCGCATCGTGCACGTCGACGTAGCCGCAGGACTCGCAGGTCAACCACCACTGCGCTTGACCGGCTAGAGCGGAGGAATCGATTCCGTCGACCCGCATCTGAAGGCCACGGGTGTAGAAGGTGGCCCCGGGCGCCAGCTCGCGCAGGGCGTGGGCGGAGGCGCGGGAGATGTCGTAGGGCTCGGAGCGGAAGTCGTCAGTGTCGGGGTCGCGCCAGGACACGCGGGCGGACAGGCGCACGGTGTCGTCGATGAGGGCGTAGTTGGGCAGGATGCCGTGGCGTTCGAGGGCGGCCACCCAGTGCTCCTCCTCCAGATCGAGCAGTCGGTGCGTGACGGCCTTGCGAGCGCCCTCGGCGGCGCGGCGGGCCCGTTCGTCCTCCTCGGTGGCGTTGGGGCGGTCCGCGGCCGCGATGAGCTCGGGAAGGGCCGCGCGGATCTGTCGTTCCTGGATGTGCAGCTGCTCGGCCTCTCCGCGGTGCTCGGCGACTGCCCGCTCGAGCATCTCGCGGGGGCCGGCGCCGTCGTCATGAAGAACCCAGGCGGCCAGACGCTCCAGCGCGGGCGTGCGGTCGGCGAAAGCGGCGGTGAACGTTGCGGTGAAGACGGCGACGAGGAGCGCCCCGTCGCGGACGATTCGCTCGCACATGGCGGCGATGAGGGAACCCTCGCCGTTGTTCCCCAGGGCGGAGCGGGCGGTGCCGCCCCCGCGTCCCCCGGAGGGCACGGCGGGGTGGTTCTCACGGGCAAGGGCGTCGAGGACGGAGGCGAGGAACTGGCGGCGGAGGATCTCCTCGGCCCCCAAGTAGGTCGACGGCGGGGCGACGCTTCCGTCGAGGAGCCGGCCGGGGTTCTTCAGGATCGGTAGCTGGTCGCGGCGTCCGGGCACGTAGGCGAGCGCCAGAGCGGAACCGCTTCGACGGCCGGCGCGACCGACCCGCTGCACGTAGGAGGCGACCGTGTTCGGCAAGGAGCCGAGCATGACGGTGGACAGGTCCCCGATGTCGATGCCCATCTCCAACGTGGGGGTGGCGACGAGAACGTTGGGGTCCCCGGGCCGCTGCTCGGGGCGTTTGAATCCGGTCTCGACATCGGCCCGTTCGGCGGCGTCGAGCAGGGAGGTGTGCTCGTGGGCGTCGACGCGGCGCACATGGGCGCCGGAGTACATGTCCCGGTAGAAACTTTCCGCCTGGTGCGGTTCGGCCGCCAGGCGCCCGGGGCATGCGGCGGTCAGGCACGGGGCGTTGTCGAGCTGGTCGACGGTGGCGACGGCGGCGGGCAGCTGGGTGCGGCAGGTGTCGCACACGAGGAGGAGGTCGTCGCTCGTGGCGTCGTGCAGCGGGGAGACCACGACGCGACCGGCGGGCAGGCCGTAGACGATGCCGCCGGAGTCGGTGCGGGTGGCGGTGAGGATATCGGCTTCGGCGAGGTGGTGCAGGAGCGCGGCAACGAGGCGGGCGGCGTGCGCGGGCGTCACTCGCAGGCACTTGGCGGTCCAGGCGGCGTACCAGGAGCGGGGGGAGGCCACGGGGATGGAGGCGGAGCGGCGGGTGTTGAGGCGTCCGCCGACTTGCGGGAAAGCGGGGGCGGTGCGGCCGGCGGGGAAGGCGGGCTGGCCCTGGTGGCGGTTGCGCTTGTACCAGATCCACAGGCGTGCGCCGTCGTTGCGCTTGTAGCGGGTAAGCCATTCATGGTCGATGGCGCCGTCGCGGCGCATGCGCTCCAGGGTGACGCGCACCCAGGTGAGCAGAGTGGATTCGGTGAGGCCCTCGAAGCCGGGGAGGGTGTCCTGGGTGCTGTTGCCGAGCGCCCGCCGGGCGAGGCGGATCAGAGCGCTCGCGCGGCCCCCGGCGACGTGCACGGTGAGGGAGCCGGTGGCTTCCAGGGTGCGTCCGTAAGTGGATTGGAGGCCCACTTCGAGGGCAGTGTCGAACAGGAGCCGACGGCGCACGTGCTTCTCGGCGGTGCGGCGCCGACGGGCGGGGGCGTCCGGGTCCCAGTAGGGCTTGAAACGCTCGTGCTCGGTGAGGGCGGAGGGGACGAGCCGGTAGCGGTCGAAGGCGCTGCCGCGTGCGGCGGCGAGGGCGGCGTCGATCCAGGCGTCGATGGGCATGTCGGCGGTGAGGGCGCTGCGCAGGGCCGAGCGCAGACTCATGGTGTGAGAGCGCTGGTCGACGAATCCGGCCCGGTGGGCGGCGTCCTGGACGGAATCGGTGAAGATGAGGGCGCGTTTGTCGGTCTCGTCGAGGGCATCGTCGCCGAAGAGGGTGGTGAGGGTGACGGACAGGAGGGTTGCGACGGCGGAGCCGAGGAAGCGGATCGAGTCCCGGGCGCCGCAGGAGGGGCAGACGTCGTCGGTAGTGTCCTCGGCGATGGTTCGTTCGTCCCCGGTGAGGGTGAGGACGGGCAGGATGCGGCCCTCCTTCGTCTCCAGGTCGGCGTCCTGCGGTGGATGTGCCAGTAGTTCGCGGTTGTTGACGGAGTACCAGCGCAGCCCGGGGTAGCGGGCTTCGAGACCGGTCTCGCCCTCGGCGAGGTGGCCCCGGTAGTCGGCGTCCTCGCCGGGGGCGGCCAAGAGGGCGCGGAAGCGGGTGTCGCCGAGGAGGTGGTCGCGGCGGATGGCGGATTGGTCGTCCTTCTCACCCTGGCCGGTGGGGGCCAGGACGATGCCCCACCCGGAGCGTCCACAGGAGCGGCAATACAGGGCGGGGCGTGCGGGGGCGTCGTCCTCGGCAGCGCGATCGGCGGCGTCGGCCCAGCGGAAGGCGGGCCCGGCGTCCAGCGCCCGGTCGACACGGGTGACCTCCCGGACCCACAGGGTGATTTCGACGCTGACGGCGCGGCGGTCCGGTATCTCGTTCAGGCCGGCGCGGATGGCGGATAGGGCGGCGAGGATGGCGGCGAGCGCTCGGCGGGCGAGCCCGGGGTCGTAGCCCGGGCCGATGAGTGTGCGGGCGAGCTCGGCCAGGGCGGTGGCGCGCCCGGTTGCGCGGATGAGGGCGAGGACATCGGGGTGGGATTGGAGGGCGGAAGCGAGGCGCGAGGCGTCGGTGTCGTCGTCGGATCTGTCGGACAGGTCGTACAGGCGGGCGACGACGCCGCGCAGAAGCGCCTCGGGTTCGGGGGAGCCGGTCTCGGTGAACCGGGCGAGGGCCTGCAGATTCTCGGCCGTCAGGGACCTCAGGCGCAGGGCGCGGCTGGCCAGCCCAGTGGCCTCAGCGGCGCGGCTGTGGGTCTCGGCCCACTGCGCGAGGTCGGCGCGCGTCTCAGTGATAACGGCGTTCGCGGCCAGGTCAGTCCCGAAGACGTCACGGGCGAAGGCGAGCATCCGGGAGGAATCACTTCCGTCACCGAGGGTGGCGGACGTGGCCACGGGGCACACGGGCCCTAGCGGGGAGGCGGTGAAGGTTTCCCGGCGCGGGTCGTCGACGGGCAGGTGGGCGCGCAGGGTCAGGCCGAGGCGCCGCAGCAGCATGGCGACGTCGGTGCCCTGGGCACCGTCGTAGGTGTGGAACTCGTCGAGGACGAGGTAGGTGAGGGAGCCGGCCGAGACCTCCCAGAGCCGGCGGTCCTCAGGGCGCAGGAGGAGCTGGTCGAGCATCTTGTAGTTGGTGAGCAGGATGTCGGGCGGATGATCGCGGACGACGTAGCGGTCGGTGATAAGAGAGTCGGCGGTGACGCGTTTGCTGGCCTGGGTGGTGGAGTCGCCCGTGTAGAGGGCTGCGGTGACGCTGGCCAGGGCGGGGTCGGTGGTCAGAAGGTGGGCGAGACGGCCGGCCTGATCGGTGGCGAGGGCGTTCATCGGGTAGAGGATGAGGGCTTTGAGGCCGGTGACGCCGGCGGCGCGGGCGCGCAGCACGTGGTCGAGGATGGGATGGAGAAAGGCTTCGGTCTTGCCCGATCCGGTGCCGGTGGTGATGATCGTGGGCTGGGGGCGGTGGCCGTTCTTGGTGGTCAGGCGGCGGTAGGCGTCCTCCTGGTGCCGGTAGGGGGCCAGGCCCGGGTCCCAGTCGAGGGGCTGGTCGGCTATGCCGGAGCGAGCGCTCGCGGCCAGGTAGGGCAGGCGCAGGCGGACGAAGGGCCCGACGAAGACCCCCTGCTCGGAGTCTTCGAGGAAGTCCGCGAGAGCGCGCCGCGGCTGCGCATCCGTCAATGCGAAGGTCGTCGATAGGTAGTCGACGATCGAGGTGCGGATGCGCTCGGCCTGGAGGGACGGGAGCAGGAGGGTCATGACTGAAGCACGCTGGTTGTGGGTGGTGGGACTCGGATGTCGGACGGGAGCGGCGTCGGCCGGGGCCGGCACGGCCTCGTGCGGATCGCCGTCGTTCCGGGAACATGATCCCGCTGACCAGAGGTTACCGCAGGCTGCGTGAGGGCTGAGGCTCTTGTAAGTAACGTAATGTACGTTTCCGCACTTTTCGTCCATAATGTCCGTTATGACCGAAATGACTGTTACCGATGCGCGCAACAAGCTCGCCGATGTCATCGACGACGCCCGGGTGACCCACGCGCCCGTGTTCCTCACCCGCCGGGGCCGTCGCGTCGCCGCGGTGATCGACGCCGATGACCTGGAGCGCCTCACCCAGGCGGCGGAGGACCTGGCGGACATTGAGGCCGCCGACGCCGCCCGTGCCGAGATCGCCGAGCACGGCACCATCCCCTGGGACGAGGTCAAGGCTGACCTCGGGCTCGCATGACTCACCGGATCCGGATCAGCCCGGCGGCGGCCCGTCAGGTGCGCAAGCTGGATGGCCGCACTCAACGCCGGGTTCAGGCTGTCGTGGAGCTGCTTGCCCAGGAGCCCCGCCCGGCTGGTGCCAAGAAGCTTGTCGGAGGGCACGGTGAGTGGCGCGTGCGCACCGGCAACTACCGCATCATCTACGAGATCGACGACGGGGCGCTGGTAGTCCTCGTCCTCGCTGTTGGCCACCGCCGCGAGGTCTACCGCCGAAGGTAGCTGCAGGTGCTCGCCCGCGCGCGAGAAGTTCTTGAGGAGGAAGTGAAGTAGGAGGACTGCCGAAGAGATGCTTGCGAGATCGAGAACGCCAACAATGGGGAGGGCCCGGATCCTGTGGCCACGGTCGATGATCCTGCCCTCGCAAAGATCGTGGTCGCGCAGATACACTTCCGTGCCGCCGAGTGTGCGCTCGATGAGGCCGTGATGGATACACGTGATGTCGGCCTGTCATGGCAAGTCGTCGAGGGTGTGCTGGGCATGACTCGACAGGGCGCGAACAAGCGCTTCCATGCCGCCTGAAGAGTCGTGCATTTCCATGCGGCCACGCAGAGACTTGTGGGACTCTGTTCTTGTAATGGATGCAGGTCTTCCTACCTTAAGTGGCGCATCAACTTTCGCGGAAGTTTCAGGTCGCCATGGGTTTGTATTCAAAATTCGTTCGAACTTGGCCACTTGAACGTGAGAAAAGAATAATGAAAAAACTTAGATTTCTTTCCAGCTGGAGAAGCGTCCAGTGCGAGATGCTAGCCACGTTGTATGCTCTCGACTAATCGCTTCCTCTGCGTCTGCGGCCACGAGAGCCCAGTCTGCCTCGCGGACAGTTTTCAACTTAGAAGCCTGAATCCCTAGCTCTTTTGTGGTTATCGAGTAAGCAGAAGCTAAGGGTGAATATTGTTTGACTGACGCCCATGCCGTGCCAGCAGAGATTGTGGCGGCCAGCAGTCCGGCTGAATCGATGTCCCATTTTCCGAATACACGTCCGGAAGCAAGCACGATGGCTAAAACCTCTATGAGGGTGAGTAGTGTCCACGATGCGGTGGCTCGGTGTTGATTGATGTGTGCCTTCTTTGAATACCATTTCTGTTGATTGAGAGTTCTCCCTCGTATGTATGCGTCGCGCCTCTCAGGGAAGCTAAGGTGCCGTAGTGTGTTCATACCGCTGCTGATTACCGAATCTGAGCGATCGAAGATGATGCTGTCTGACATCTGGTTGACGATCGAGGAAATACGCTGACGAAACATGGTCTCTGCTTCTGAGTGAGTCATTCGTTTTGGGAATGGGTCTGCGCATACCGCGTATCGCCATGCAAGAGTTTTGATAGACTCTGCTACAGCTCTTCCTTCGTACCATGTGCGTTCCGGTTTAAGTCTCAAAAAGAATAGTTCGCAGACAAAAGCTGAGAAAAATCCAGCAAGGATCAACCATGCGGCAAGGTCGATGTGGCCAAGGCGCCAGGAAAATACTCCTCCAATAGCGGCAGTTAAGCCACCTACGATCTTGATTCCTGTAAGCCATAGCGTCAGCAGCTGACCTCGCTTAGATTCATCGTCCGCATTCCTCCAAGCGCCGGGTAGATCAGCGTCTGTTAAGGTCATACTTCCTCTAATCATGCGTTCCGCTGACGGAGTAGGCGGCTATTGTTGCGAAGATGGCTTTTTTTGATTCGGTCAGAGTGGGCGATATCGATTAAATTCGCCAAAATGTCGGAGTTGGATGGATACTGCCACCAGCGTGCGTAACCATGGTCGCCGTCTATATTGTCTCGAAGGCGTGCTGGGATCTGCAGGTCGGAGTAATATTGCACTGAGGGGAGGCTGATGGCAAGAAGTCCACTTGCTGCGGTGGTTGTGGTGTTACGAAGGGAGGCAGCGATCTCCCAGTCAACGAATTTTCTTCCCCAAGTTTTTCTGCCGATCATCACGATTGTTACGGTGGTGGTTCGCAAGTGCCTTTGGCGAATCTGTTGCTTAATGTAGTCGGCGTCGTTACTGTTGATGATGTCGCCAGGCATGCCAGCGCCGATTCCATCCGCAATAAACACGTCATGGTCGTGGTCAAAGGTATCAATAAACTGTTTGACCTCTTGCTCGTCGTCCCGGTGGTACGAGATGAAGCACTTATGGCGTGTTTTGGTGGCTAGTGTCGTCATGGGAGTCTCCTCATGTTTTTGATGAGATGGGATGTGGTGGGGAGTGGTTGATTCGAGGGAGGTGATGGTAAGACTTTGTGCTTACACGGAGGTTGTATGCATTCCCATGCCGAGGCTGGACTGGGTGAGGGTGGCGTGGATGCGGCGGAAGTCGGACTCGCGGTTGCGGATGCGGAAGGGGAGGTCGTAGACGTAGGAGACGCCGGAGCCGGGGTGAGTGTGAGTGCGCTCTGATAGGGGCATTTCCTCGTTGGAGGTCGGGCGCTGGCGCTTCTCCCAGGCCCGACGGACCGGAGTCGGCACCTGGCGGCCGTTCGCGTCATAGACGTAGGCGCCTTGGCCACGGCCGTGGTCATAGTCGTAGAGGACAGCGAACTGGGTGCGGTAGATTATGCACAGGTCCTCGATCGGCACGCCCAGTATCATCGCCACCATAACATCGATCTCTGCCTGCGCATTACGGCGATCCTCCGCCCGACGCAACGGCGTATCCGCCGTCCACTCCGGACCAACCGGATGCTCGTCATAACGCTCCAAGATCGGAGCGTCAGTCACAAACGACTCATCCCAGCACTCGGCCCAAAGATCCGCATAAACGTCGGTGAGGCAGTTCAGGCGAAGACATCGAAATACGATTTTTCGAGCAAGTAGATTACTGCTGTCCAGGCGCGGAAGCCAATTAAATGTGGAAAACTGTATGGTTGACTTTGATGAAGAACGAATAAAGAAATCTGCGATGATGGTGGACGCCAGTCCCAGGGTTTCTATCAGTGAGCCAAGTGGAATGCTATTGGATCCTGCTGAAGAGACGCCGTGAACGTGTGCCGATCCTGGTGGAATGATGGACGGAGCGAAGGTTCTTTCTCCGGTATTGGCCGCCATGGCGCGCCAGGCGATGCGGTAGTGGTCGCGAGCAGGAGAACCATCCCAGTGGGTGTAGAGGCGGTCGTAGGTGGCGCGGTCGTCGGCGGGCTTGTACTGGGTAATCGGATTAGCGTCTGCGGGCAGGGCCTCCAGATCGGTCGTCGTCCAGTCCTTGTTGCTGCGCATAGTTTCGTTCGGCTGTTTGTACAGCGGCGTCGAGACGTGAAGATGTGGCCCCTGGAGAATAGCGTCGGTCCAGGAGACTGGCCCCCATTCTTTTGAGAACAATCCCTTTTGGAAATCGGTTGTTTCGTTCCAGCCAGTTGAGAATTGGAGGTTGAGAGTGCTGATACGTGGTCGGGTGGCCAGTGCAGTCAGAGTGTGGGCTGCAGCCGAGTTGACCGTCGAGACCATGGGGGTCGAACGCCAGTCATCCACCTCGGTCACTGCCTGCCACGTTCGGAGGACTGACTCATCGACGTGTTGGATTCGCGCCGCGTGCGGCCGCAGGTCCCAGGTGCCTGTGTGTGGATCCTTGAGACCGGGTTCCTCGCCACTCCCATCATGCTGGAGCGAGCGCAGGACGGTGTCCGGGTGATAGAGCGACGTCGTGTGAAGAAATGATGGTGGCCGCTCTGAACCGTACACGTGAACACCGTAGCGGATGTGATTGTCGACGTCGAATAGAAGTAGATCGTTGCTGAACTGCCAGTGGCGCCGCAGGTGCCGGTACGTAGCGGCACGGAGTCCCGGAGTCTTGGCGTCAGTGAAGTGGGTCTCCATGTGGATGAGGGACGAGATACCGTGCTTGCTCTGGTGAGCCCAGACCTGGCACATGAAGGCCCGATAGAGGTCGGGGCGTCCCTCCATGACGGGGTAGACCGTTTGATCGCTGATGAACTCTCCGAGGACCTCAGTCTCGGCGGCGCCATCGAGCACTGTAGTGAGGACGCCGGGACGTGCCAGAGTGCGCGGTAGACGCTGCTTCCGATCCGTCACCGACGGCTTCTTCATCAGCATCCACCAGGGATCGCCGTCGGCCAAAAGCGTCTCGACTGCGACATCGGGCCTCACCCACGGCGGGTTTCCCACTTGGAGATCGAAGCCGCCGCGGGCGAAGACGGTGGCGAAGTCCAGCTCCCAGTGGAAGAAGCCCTGCGCCTCCGCCACCTCCTGGACTACGGTGAGCCACTCGTGCTCGGAGATCACCGCCTCCACTCGGCGAGCCCCGGCGAGGCCGAGCTCAACCTCCTCCATGGTCTCCAGCTTCGCCCAGGAGGATGCATCTACCAGGGTCCCGTCGGTGCCCTTGGCGTCCTTGACCCGCTTGCCCAGCAGTCCCTCCAGGGCGCCCAGCCACTCATCGAGGCTCGGCGGCCTCACCTGTGTGGTCAGCGGCCAGTACCACAGCGCGCACCACGCATCCATCACGAGCCGCAGCCGCCGGTACGCCGAGCCCGGCTCCGCCAAATACGCCTCGATCTCCTCACGAGACACCGTCGAACCGGCGTCGGCCTGCGCCTCCCAGCCCCACAAATCAATACGCCGCGAGGCTTCGGTCTCCGCCACTTGCAGGCGCCGCAGGGTCAGTTCCCACAGCACCTCCACCCGCCGGGCCAGGGCCGTCAGCCGCTTGGTCCGGGTGGCGTTCAGTGTCTTGGTCATCTCCCTGCGCCAGGTCTTGAGCGCCTTGAGCCGGTCGGCGTCCACGAGGTCGCGCACGTGTTTGGGCACCTCCACCGCGCTGCCCCAGCCCTTGGCCGGTAGCAGGAAGTGATGGATCCTGCCGGAGACGTCGAGCGTCCCGCCCATGCGGTGCGGTGAGCCCTCATCGGCGTCGTCGATCGCGGCCGCCACCTGGCTCAGCGGTTCGGCCACCGGGGCAGCCGTCAGCCACGCCCGCTTCTTCAGCTGCGAGACCGAGTACAGTGACCGGCGCGCCCCCACCAGCGAGTTGCCGCGGCGCAGCCGCAGCCCGAACCACGGGGCCGCTAGCCCCTTCACCATCGTGTCCAGCCACAGGGAGACCTCCGCCAGCTCCACCGCCGTCGCATTGAGGTCCACCCCGTAGACCTGGTGCAGGGCGAGATACGCCTTCACCTTCGCCAGCTCACGCGGCCGCTTCTCCGGATCCACCCGCCGCCCCAGCTCCTTCTCCCGCCGGGAGAGGTACTGCTCCGCCAGCTGACGCACCGCCTCGATCGCGAAGGCCCCCGACCCCAGCGCCGGTTCGCACACCGTCAGGCGGAGGATCTCCTCGGCTGCCGTCACGTGACCGTTCTGGTCGAGCAGTTCGGCCAGAGCCTGCTGCACCGTGAACCGCGTGAGCACCTCCGGGGTGTAGAAGGAGGCCGACCGTTGCCGTTCCCGGCCCGACAGGCGGAAGACGAACTCGCCCTTCTCATAGGTGACGTTGCGGCGCTCGCCCGTCACCTCATCCTCCGCCGTCACGAAATCCTTCGCCTTCAGGCCCTTCATGACGTCCTCGGGCACCACCCAGGAACCCTTCGAGGCGTCCCCGCCCGGCGCCACCTCCCACAGGCGCTCGGTCGCGAAGGAGCCCGAGTAGCTCATGAGGCCCTCGTAGACGGCGCCCAGCTGGTTGATGCCCAGCTCCACATAGGAGATGAAACCGCGGCCGGTCTTCCCGTTCTCCGTGGTCAGCAGCAGGTGGCGCAGCACGCGCAGCAGCGCCGCATTGCCCAGGCCCACCTCGTCGATGAGCGCCGTCGCCTCAGGCCGGAACAGGTCGGCGCGCATCGGCTGGAAAACCAGCCCGTCGAAGGTTTCCTCCGCCTCGGGGTCCACCAGTGCGTTGAGGCCGCGGTTGACGAGCTGGAATAGTGTGTCCAGGGACTGGTAGATGTGGATGCCTGCGCGTGCCGATTCCTCGTGCAGCTCCGTGAGCGCCAGCTCGCGCAGGCGGTCCAGGCCGTAGCCGGCGTCGTACTCGGCCGCGCCCACCGGCAGGACACCCAGTTCCGGGCTCGCTTCGGCGTAGAGCAGGAAGATGATCCGGTAGATGTAACGCAGTGCCTGGAGCGCCAGCGGCTGGGCCTGTTCTTGCGGCAGCGGGCCCAGGCCTCGGGCGGCGTGGCGTTGCACCACCTCGTTCGCGATGATCTCGATCGAGGCGCGCACGCCCTCACGCAGGTCTTTCGAGACGCCCACCGTGTGGGCCGCCGAGTCCTCCAAAGTGGCCGCCCACCAGGTCTCGCCCTCCGGGCCCGGCACGAGGGAGGCGGCGTCCAGGCAGGTCAGGGTCCGCTCCACCTCCCCGCCGCGCGTGGTCTCATTGCGCTCGACGACGAGCTGGATATTCACCGCCAGCCACCGACCCTCCGGCCACCGCTCCTTGTCCACCACCAGCGCCCACTGGCCGGCCAGCACCAGGGCGAAAGCCGGGCCGTGCTCGTCGGTCATGAGGGCCGATAGCGCCCGGGAGACCGACTCCACTGGCTCGGCGCCCTCGACCGGCTGGGCCGCCGGCTCGGCCAGGTCCACCGGTTCCCACGCCTGCGCGAGCGTGCACGCGTCCTTGACGAGCAGGTCCTCGATGGTCGCCGCGGGGCGGGCCCGAAGCAGCGCCGCAGGCGCCGGTCCCTCATCCCCCACTGGGCGAACCAGGGTCACCGGCCCGCGCTCGGTCAGGCGGTACTCGGCCGAGGCGAAGCCCAGGATCTCGCGCATGAGCGCATCAAGCTCGGCCGTCGCCTCCAAGGCCGCCCCTGTTGTCGATTCCTCCGCTGCCGCAAGCGCTGCGAGCAGCGCCTCCAGACGGGACCGCTCGGCGCGGAAACGCGACCGCGGCGTCGCCACCGGCGCAGTCCGAGGGTCAGCCGGTTTCTCCAGAGCTTCCCATTCCTTGCGGCGCTCCAGCACCCGCGCCAGGAAGGACTCCTTGGTGGCGTCGGTGGTGACGTAGTGTTCGCTGATCCAGTCCTCGCCCACAACGAGCGCATCCGACGTCGCCATCAGCGCTCCTCTTCCGTCCCGAAGTCCGCTGGCACTACGACCAGCAGCGGCCGCACGAGCGTGTGCGCCGGCAGGTGCTGGGTCATCAGTTCTTGCTCCTCCTTGACCATGCTGCGCTGTGCACGCAGCTGGCGATTCTGAATGAGGGAACCGGCCTCGTCGTCCCAGGCGTCCGCATGGCTCGCCCACGCCTCCACCCGGACCTGCGCTTGAGTTCGTGCCGCTTCCACGGTCAGCCGCATCTGACTTTCGGCCCCATCCACGGCCGGGGCGATGAGCGACTCCAGCAGGGCGGGGTCCGCGGTGACACCCGAGTTCGTCAGCTCGTGAGTCACCCCCGCCGCTTCAAACATGTCCGCGGGAGAGGAATGCACCCGGGCGATCGCCACCGCCTCGGGCCGACGCCCCGCAGCTAGCTCCGCCCGTGCGGCCTCCAGATCCAGGAAGGGGAAGGCGGCGCTCACGCTCACCAGAGAGACCATCCGGCCCGCACGGTTCGTCAGCGTCCCCATGAGCAGCACCGTCGGAGCCTCGACCTCGCCGCGCACCGCGAAGACCGAGGAGCGCCCGAGCCTGGCCAGGACGCGGTCGCCCGCCCACTCCAGCACCGGGTGCAGGGGCCCCAGGTAATGAGCCTCCGGCCAGGAAGAATCCGAGGAGTCCCGCAGCGCGTCGGCCAGCAGGCGCGCGCCCTTCTTCTGCGTCGTCGCCAGCAACAGGTGCTCCTGGACGCGGCGCTCACGCAGATAGGACTGCGGCAGCACCGACAGGCGGCGACGCAGACCCGCCGGCGGCACCAGCTCCGCAATGTGCTGGGTGGGGTGCTCCCGCCAGGAGACGCCGCCACCATCGGAGCGGGCGAGCTCCTTCTCCTCCGGACGCTCGTAGAGCTCGATGAGGGCCTGACGCAGATAGTCCAGCTGGGTGGCGTACAGCGTCGAGGTCGGCAGCGGGGCGGCAGACCCGGAGCCCGGCGCCGTCGGGAGGGAGTCGGCCGGGGCTCCGGGGCCGGCCTGGTCGCGGCCCGCTGGAGTACCGAGGTCCGCCGCGGCGCCAGGGCGTGCCCCGATGTCAGAGCCCGCCACGGCTGCACCGTCGGCCCTGGCCTCGGCCGTGCCCGTGAGTGTGGCGAACAACGCCGCCATCGGATCCAGGGCCGACCTCTCGTCCGCATCCGGCACGACCTCGTCGATGTCCGTGCCGGCTGCGAGAGCCTCGCGGATCGCCGCCTCCTCCTTCTCGCCCGAGTACAGGCCCATGAGAGAGGCCGCGTCGCCCAGCGCCCGGTGCGCCTGATCCTCCTTCTCCATAAGACGGGTCAGCACGCGTACGTCGCCGGAGAAGCCCGGATCCGAGGGGCTGAGCAGAAGAGTCGTGATCTGCGGGCTCGTCTCCTGGCCGTAGCGGTCGATGCGACCGTTGCGCTGCTCGATGCGGATGAGCGACCACGGAATGTCGTAGTGGATGAGCTCGTGGCACTGAGCGTGCAGGTTGACGCCCTCCGAGGCCACGTCACCGGTCACAAGAATGCGCACCGGGGTGTGCGACTGGCGGAAATCCTCGACGACCTCCTGCTGCTCGACGTCCGACAGGCTTCCATGCATGATGCGCACCGCCTCCTCCGGGAGCCCCAGGTCCGCTCGCAGATGCTCCGCCAACCAGGTCAATGTCGCAATGCGCTCGGCGAAGACGACGACACGCTCGGTGGACCGCGGCCCGATCCCGATGCGGGCCAGCTCGGCGAGCAGGGCCCGGTACTTGCCCGAGTCGGCGGCGTCCGCCCGAGCCGCGAGGGCGCGCAGGCGGGTCAGCGCCCGGGTCTGCTCCGAGGTGGTCAGGTCCTCTTCACTGGCTGCCCGTTGCCGGCGTCGGTTGACACGCTGGTCGATCGTCTCGATGAGCGCCGCGGGTGAGGACAAGAAAGCTTTAGCCAATGTCCAGGAGAACAGAGCGTCGCCGGCCCGGGCGGTGGCGCCGGGAACCGCGCCCGGGGCCGCCGCGCCGTCGGGCCGGTGCAGCCACACGCGTGACAGCTCACTGGCCACCGCATCCTCCGCGGGCGACGGCATCACCAGCCGGTTGACCGGGACCAACCGCTCCCTCCACCGGCCGCCCACGACGTCGCGCACTTCATCGGAGTGACGGTGCCGGCGGATGACGAGGCGGCGGACCGCCTCCTTATCCAGCGTGCCGTTCGCGTGCACCGCCGTCGGCTCCAGGAGGCGGATGAGCTCGGCGAAGGACGTGGGGTCGCCGTTGTGAGGCGTGGCCGAGGCCAGGACGAGGGCGTCGGTCTGGCGCGCCAGGATGTCCGCCAGACGATTGTTGAGGGTGCCGCGGTTGGTGACGTTGTGAGATTCGTCGATGACGACGGCATCCCACCGCTGACGGCGCAGGTGGTTCAGGTAGCGGTCCGACTTGAGGGTGTCGATCGAAATGATCGAACGGCGGAAGACCGAGAAGGGGTTGCGGGTGGCCGGCACCGAGCGGCGCACCCGCTGAATGCCGAGCGAGTCCAGGCGCACGAAGGGCAGCGCGAAGCGGGACCACATCTCGTGCTGCATCTGTTCCAGCACATGGCGGGGAGTCACGATGAGGATTCTCTCGCCCCGGCCGCGGCGTACCAGCTCGGCCAGGATCATCCCGATCTCCAGGGTCTTGCCCAGGCCGACGGTGTCGGCCAGCAGGATGCGCGGGCGCAGGCTCGCCGGGTCCAGCGCCTGGCGCACGGCTGTCAGCTGATAGGGGAGCGGGTCCGCCAGGACGCCGCCGACTACCGCCAGATCGGTGGACGAAGCGGGCAGTGCCGTCTTGCGCAACGTCGCCTCCAGCCACAGGCGCGAGAGGCGGTGGCGAGTGGAGGTGTCTGCGACGACGCGCGTGCGGCGCGGATCGACCGGTTCGATGCGGTCGATGCCAGCGGAGAACTGGGCGGTCGTATCCTGGACCAGCTCCGAAAGGCCCTGCACTGTGATGAGCGTGCCGTCGCTGGTTTGCGAGATCTGGGTGACGAGCCAGTCCTCATCGCGCACTCGCACCACCGAACCCGGGGCGACGTCGAGGGACGGGGTCTCCGGCGACGGCGAAGCGGGCGCAGCCGGGCCGGGCGCCGGCGGAGCTGCGGGGGACGGCGCAGTGGAGGCGGCGTTGGGAGGGACGGCTGTAGTCACAGGCATGATCCTAGAGAGGACCACCGACACGGCGGAGCCGCTGCTGAGGCGGAACCGATCCGTGACCTCGGGGCGCGGGTCTTCCGCCAATCATGAAGACTCAAGACTAGTGCGGGCCGTTTAGTGCGGGCTTCCGTCGGATTGGCGAGGGATCCTATGCGCAGGAGCGTGGCACCGAGGTCGTCTGCGTGGTTGTGCTCTCCGAGTCGGTGAGAACTGGCGGGGGTCGGCGAAGAGGAGTCGGCGGTGGTTTCTGCTTCCGATCGGGGTCGGGAGCGCTCGCACTCGTGCTACGAGTCGCGTGCCGTCGAGCCGTGCCTCGTCGTGCAGGCGGTGATTAGACGGTGATTGTCCAAATCTGTCGCAAAGGGGCTCACGAGCCCCTCATGTCGCCGACGGAACCGCGGAATCATGTGGTTTCACGTCGTCCGCCCGCGCCCAATCGTGGCCTTTGTGACAGATTTGGACACCAGAGCGATTCTGGCGCCCAATGCGGCCTCGGGGCCGGATTACCGCCAGTGCCTCTCCCTCGAGGGCTCGCCGCCGCAGAGCTGCAGGCGTGCGCCTCGCCCCGAACCGATGCAGCAGGCCGTTATCCTACGCCCGGCCGTCGATGACAAGGGCCGGCGCATGCGCAACCACGCCAAGTTCCTCGTCGTCGACCACCAGATCCTCGTCGTGACGAGCGCCAATCTCTCCTTGAGCGCAGAGGAGCGCAACGTCGAGTTGGGCCTGCGGATCGACGATCCGCTCCTCGCTCGCGCAGTCGAGGACCAGATGCGCGCCCTGGAGGACGTCAGGATCTACGAGCGGGTCGGCGGGAAGGGGTAGCCCGAACGTCTATTGAGCCGGGAGGCGATCTGGCGGCCATCTATTCCCGGCTCCTGGACGGCGAGCACAGCCTGCCTGGCGGGCGGCGTCGATGGGCGGCGACGAGCGGTGCATCGTTCCGCCCCGGGCCGGTCGTCATCCCCGGGCCGGTCATCATGCGGTCCAGTGCATCCGAACCACGCGAATCGTCCCCTCGGGCCGGGGTCGCGAGGCAGAATCCTGGTATGGGAATGGACCCTGCCCCTGATGACCGCCTTCGGACCCTGCAGTACTGGTGGATGCTCGAGCTGTTCAGCCCGCAGAAGGTGCCGAAGCCAATCAAACAATCGACACGTCCGGAAGGCCGCCAGGTCATCGAGTGGCGGCCAGGTGAGCCCTTGCCGTGGTGGTCCCTGCGCCCGCCGGCACCGGTGGGCAGAACGAGACGGAGGTGGCAGCACACCGTCTACCTCGGCCTGTACGACCTCGAGGACGTCTACCAGTACTTGCATCACGCCTTCGCCGAGGACCGGGACGCCTACGACGAGCGCCGTGCCGGGGTCAGCGCCTGCGCGGCGGTCATGCTCGACGACCGCGGGGTGCTGATGGTCGATTCCGCGACGCTCTCCTCGGCGCTGTGGGCCGTCGCTCGGATCAGGGACTCCGGCGCGGCGCCGAGCCCGCAATGGGCGGGCGGATTTTCCCTGGCCGCCCAGGAGTTCAAGGAGGAGGTGGACGTCGTCGAGGGACTCCGCCGCGAGGCGGCCCGGGCCGAGAAGGCCCCGCCCCAGGACGAGGACTCTCTGTGGACGCTGCTGCACATCGCCCACGAGGCCTCGGGGATCGCCGGCACGCCCCGGCTGGCCGGCCAGCGGATCGTCATCTCATCGGTCGCCGTCTCCGATCGCCGCACCGGCGGCGCCGCTGCGGACATCGACTTCCTCAACAGCTTCTTCCTCGACGACCTCGCGGCCGTGCAGGTGGCCCTGACGAACGGCCGCTGCTCGCCGGCGCTGTCGGAGTACCTGACCGCCGACGCCCTGCTCCCCACCGATCTGCGGTCGGACGTCATGACGGAGCACGCCGTCGTCGACGCCGGGGTCGGGATCGACCGGCTGCCGAAGGGGCGATGGCCCTCCAACCCCGAGCACGGACTGGCGCTGCGGCAGCAGTTCGCCGTCAACCGGGCATTGGACGACCTGTCCGGGACTCGCGGCCTCATGGGCGTCAACGGGCCGCCCGGCACCGGCAAGACGACGATGCTGCGCGACATCCTCGCCGGCAACGTCGTTGAGCGCGCACGACGTCTCGCCTCCTTGCAGCGCCCCGAGCACGCCTTCACGGCGACCACGCACCGGTGGTCGTCCAGCGACGGATACTCGCGCACGATCCGCCAGCTGCGCCCGGAGCTCACCGGATTCGAGATGGTCGTCGCCTCGGCGAACAACGCCGCCGTCGAGAACATCAGCGTCGAGATCCCCGCCCGAGAGGCGATCGCCGCCCGGTGGAGGGACGACGCCGACTACTTCGCGGATATCGCCTCCGCGATCCTGGCGACCGCCGTCGCCGGTGCAGAAGAGGGGGAGACGCCGGAAGGAGCAGAGCGGACAGAAGGAGCAGAAGGATCAGACCGGAGGGCCTGGGGACTGGTCGCCGCCCGACTGGGCAACAAACGGAACCGGGCAGACTTCCGGTCGGCGTTCTGGTTCGACGCCGTCGACCCGCGCACGAGGCAGCGCGTCCCGGCAGCTGCCCCGCGCATGCAGACGCGTTTGAGTCAGTGGCGGGATGGGACGGCGCCGCGCACCGACTGGTCGCGGGCGCGGGAGGACTTCCGCCGGGCCGAGCGGCGCGTCGATGAGCTCCTCGCGCAGCGGCGGGCCGCCCAGGATCGCCTGAACCGTCTGGAGGCCATCCTCCGGGAGGAGGACGAGCTCGCCGCGCAGGCGCAGGGGCGGGGGGCCGAGGTCTCCGCGGCTGTTGGCGAGAGCCGCGCGTACGCGGCCGCCGTCGAGCGCGCGGCGGCGGAGTGCTCCGAGGCGCGCACGGTCCGGGACCGGCAGGTCGAGACCAGGCCCGGGGCGCTCGAGACGCTCTTCACCCTGGGACGCGCCGTCCGCGAGTGGAGGGCGCGGCTGGAGCCGCTTGAGGGCCGGTTGCGAGCGGCGGAGCAGCACTGGCGGCAGACGCGCGACCATGCGCAGTACCTCGACGGACGGGCGCGCCGGCTGTCGGAGGAAGTGACGACTCTCGAAGCAAGGCGCCTGCAGGCGGTCCGGGAGGCGACCGAACTGCGCTCGCGGGTGGCCGCGGACCGTGATGCGTACGGGCCCGCATACCCTGAGCGGACCCGGGCGGGGAAGGCCCGTGAGAAGAGCACCCCGTGGCTCGACGCCCGGCTCGACGAGGCTCGCTCTGAATTGTTCCTGGCGGCCATGCGTCTCCACGAGGACTTCCTGGCCAACGCGGCCGGTGACATGCTGAAGGGGCTGCGCGCGGCCATCGAGGTGGTGTCCGGCGCCCACCCGCGCAACCTGGAGCCCGAGAAGCTACTGGCGGCGTGGCAGACTTTCTTCCTGGCCGTGCCGATGGTCTCGACGACCTTCGCCTCCGTCGGCCGCATGTTCGCGGGTCTTGGGGCCGAGTCCCTCGGCTGGCTGCTCATCGACGAGGCCGGGCAGGCGCCCCCGCAGTACGCCGTCGGGGGGATCTGGCGCGCCCAGCGGGTCATCGCCGTCGGCGACCCGCTGCAGCTGCAGCCGGTTGTCACCATGCCGCGCAAGGCCCAGCGCGACATCGCCGCCGCCTTCCACGTCTCCCCGACATGGATTCCGCCGCGGGCGTCGGTCCAGACCCTGGCTGACCGCATGTCGCGCGACGGCACCGCCCTGCGTCAGGGCGAGGAGTCGGTGTGGGTGAGCATGCCGCTGACGGTGCACCGCCGATGCGATGACCCGATGTTCAGCCTGTGCAACAGGATGGCCTATGACGGCATGATGGTCAGCGCGGTCCATCGTCGTCTGGACGACCCCGAGCACCCCGACCTCTTCGACGGGCCGGACGGCGAGCCGAGGATTCTGGCGAGCCAGTGGTTCGATGTCCCGGCGACCACGTCCGGGACACATCTTCAGGACGAACAGATCGTGCAGGTGCGCCGCCTGCTCGAGGACCTCGGGGATCAGGGCATCGCCACCTCGCAGATGATCGCGATCTCGCCTTTCCGGGTGGTGGCCGACAAGCTGGAGTCCCTTGGGCGGCAGTACCCGGGGTTGCGCGGCGGCACGATCCACACCGCACAGGGCAGGGAGGCCGACGTCGTGTTCCTCGTTCTGGGAGGGGACCCGAGCGCCCCCGGGGCGAAAGGCTGGGCCTCGTCGACCGTCAACCTCGTCAATGTCGCCGTGAGCCGGGCGAAGCGGCGCCTCTACGTCATCGGCGACCGCGCGGCCTGGGCGCCGTACCCCTACTTCAACGGGCTCGCCGCCGCGCTCGGCCGTCAGCCTGGCGCGGCCCCGGAGGCGGGAGGCTGAGCACGGGTCGGTGAGGGTCGGCGGAGATCGGTGAGGGCGAGGCGGCGGAGGTCGCTCACCCGCCCGGCGCAAGCTACACCTCTCCTCAATGGATCGGCGGTTCCATAACGTGCTGCATTGCCCTTCAATAGACCGAAGGTCTGTTATTGGTGGCGGGTCGTCGCGGCCCGGTGACCCGCTTCCGCCCACTGACTGTTTCGGCCGTCGCCCGACCGCTGAAAGGAACCGCCCACGGAGGACGTCACCCTGAACAACGGCGTGAGATGCCGATCCTGGGCCTCGGCGTCTTCCAGATCCCCGAGCCCGAGACCGAGGCCACCGTTCGCTCAGATGCGACCGGACAGTTCGTACTGGGCCCTCGTCGTCCCGGCCCACGCCCTCACGGGGATCGGGCTGGGAATCATGTTCAACTCCGGGTCCAACACCGCCACCCCTCGGTCTGGCGACATCGGACACCGGCATCGGCGCAGCGGTCTACAGCACCTTCCAGCAGCTGGGCGGAGCCACCGGCACCGCGCTGATGAACACCATCGCGACCTCGGCGACCGCCGCCTGGCTCCTCAGCCACCCGGCGGGGGCCGGGCAGTCCGGCGGCTCCGCCGCGGGGACGGTCCACGGCTACAGCGTCGCGTTCTGGGCCTCGTCGGCCATCTCCTCGTCGCCGCGGCGCTCGCGGCCCTGCTCATCCGCGCTCCCCGGCCCGAGGGCGGCCAAGTGATGGCCGGGCGGCTAGCGTTCTCCTCCCGCACCGCCCCGTGGTCGGGGCGGTGACCGGAGCGGGTGCGCTCGGGCTCGTTGAAGGTCGCGGGTCGCGTGCTGTGGATGGCCGAAAGGGTCGCCGGTTGTCTAAATCTGTTGCAAAGGCCGTTGCGGGGTCCGGGTGGCTGAGATGAAACCGCATGATTCCGCGGTTCTGTCACCAGTGCATGGGGTTCGCGGGCGCCTTTGCAACAGATTTGGACATCGTGCGTGAGTCCGGGGTCCGATTCGGGCCCGGCGCCGGTTCGTGGAGAGGGCCCTGAGCCGGGGCCGCCGGTCGCTGAACCGCGTGTGCGCGGCTCGATCCCCGGATTGGTGTGACGAGCCGGGCTCCACAAGCAGGGCTCCGCGCCACCTGTTCACAGGGCTCGATCCGGAATATTGCCGCTCCCTTACCCGGTGCGCAGCAATGGACTCATGCACGACGATCTCCTCGCCCTCGTGCGCGGCTGCTACGGCGCAGTGCGCATACGGGACCTCGGACTGAATCGCACCCAACGGCGTCACCTTGCCGCTCTCGTCGAGGCGGGCGATCTCACCGCCCACGAGCACGGCGTCATCAGCATTCCGGGCACCGACCGCGCCCTCGTTCTAGCCCGTATTCATGGCGGACTTCTCACCTGCCAGGCCGCCATGAGCCACTACGGCCTGCCGGTGGCTCAGGGTCGCGAGCAAGTTCATCTCGTCGTCCCGGGCAGGGGACGCTTCGCCGCACTGGGGCGCGAGGTTCTCCATGCCGACCGGAACCAGTCCCAGCCGTCGCCCACGTCCTTCCCGGTGCAGTCGCTTCCCGAGGCCCTGGCGCGTTTCCTGCGCTGCCATGCCCGGGACGACTCCCCGCTCATCGCTCTTGACGCCGCCCTCCATGACGAGCGGGTCACGGCCGAGCAGGTCCGCGCGCTGCTGCGCGGTCCCGGCTCGGTCAGGGCGCTCGCCCGACTCGATCGCGCGAGTGCCCGGTCGCGATCTCCCCTGGAGACGCTGGCGCGAATAGACCTCGAGGCCGCAGGTCTGACTCTCGAGGACGGGGTGGATGTCGAGGGTGTCGGTGAGGTGGACCTGGTGGTCGAGGGGCGGATTGTCGTGGAGCTCGACGGCTACACCTATCACTGCGACGAGTATCAATTCACCCTCGATAGGTGGCGCGACCGCCGGCTCGTCGCCCGCGGCTACCTGCCTCTGCGCTTCACGCGGAAGGAGGTCTACGCGCATCAGGTCGTTCCGGACGTTCTGAAGACCCTCAATCGCTGAAGAATGTCCAAATCTGTCACAAAGGCCGCGGTTGGGCGCGGGCGGGCGATGTGAAACCGCATGATTCCGCGGTTCTGCCGGCGACGTGAGGGGCTCGTGAGCCCTTTTGTGACAGATTTGGACATGGATGCCTCTTCAGCGGAGGCCATTGGAGCCGACCGGGCCCTGGAGGCCTGGGCGCGCCGGAGCCCGGGCCCCGGAGGCTTGGGCGCGCCACGTTCCGGGGCGCCCTGGAGGCCTGGGCGCGCCGGGGCCCCGGAGGCCGGGACCCGCCACGGTCCGGGACCCGCCGGAGGCGGGGGCGCGCACATTCCGACCCGACCGACCCCGCACCACTCACCGCTCACCACACCCCGATGATGCTCCACCAGATCGGCCCGACCACCAGCCAGATGGCCATGTGCACGATTCCCAGCACGAGCCCGGTCCGCCACCACGCCCCGAGTTCCACGTACCCGGATCCGAAGTACAGCGGCGCCGGCCCGTTGCCGTAGTGGGTCAGGCATCCCATGAGGGTCGGGATCGCACCGAGGAACACGGTCAGCGGCACCCCCGGTAGCCCGAGCGCCAGCCCCACCCCGAGGAACACCGCGAACATGGAGGCCGTGTGAGCGGTGCCCGAGGCGAACAGGTAATGGGTCAGCGCGTACACACCTGTCAGGGCGGCGAAGGCGGCCACGGTGCCGAGCCCTCCCATGCGCGCGCCGATCTGGTCTCCCAACCACCCGATGAAGCCGAGCTTGTTGAGGTAGGTGCCCATCATGACCAGCGCCGCGAACCAGGTGAGGGTGTCCCATGCGCTCCGCTCGGCCTTCATCTGCTCCCACGTCAGCGCTCCGGTCAGCAGCAGCACGCCCAGGCCCAGCAGGGCCACCGTCGTCGCGCTCATGAGGGACTCGCCGATCATCCACAGGACGATCATCATGAGGAAGACCACTAATGTGACCCGCTCGTGCGCCGTCACCGGTCCGAGCCGAGCCAGCTCGCGCGAGGCCATGGCGGAAGCGTCCGGGGTGCGGCGGATCTCGGGTTTGTTGAGGGCGTAGACGACCAACGGCACGGCGATGACGCCGAGTACCCCGGGCACTGCCGAGGCCGCCAACCACCCGGGCCAGTCGACGCCGACGCCGGAGGCCGCCGCCAGTCGCGCGGACATGGCGTTGGGCGCGGCTCCGGTGAAGAAGATGACCGAGACGGCCAGGTTGAGATTGTAGGTGGTCAGTGCCAGGTAGGAGCCGAGCCGCCGGTGGGTGCCAGGCCGCTCCGGCTCCGAGCCGAAGGCCTTGGCCACGCTCATCATGACGGGGTACACGTAGCCGGAGCGCGCCGTGTTCGACGGGATCGCCGGCGAGGTGACGAGGTCGGCCAGTCCCAGCCCGTAGGCCAGGCCGAGGCTCGAACGCCCGAAGACCTTGACGAACAGGTAGGCGAGCCTTTCGCCGAGCCCCGAGGAGATGACGGCTCGGGCAGCGAAGAAGGCGGAGACGATGAGCCAGATCGTCGAGTTGGAGAAGCCCGACAGCGCCGCCGAGACCCTGTCCCCGGCCTCGCCGTCGGGGGCCAGCACGCCGGTGGCGGCGCAGACGGCCATGGCGATGATCGACAGCGCGCCCATGGGCGCGGCCTTGGCGATGATCCCCACGATGGTGGCCAGGAAAATGGCGAACAAGTGCCAGGCGCCGGGCTCCAGGCCCTGCGGTGTCGGGATGATCCAGACGGCCGCGCCGACGAGGAGGGACGCCGCCAGTGCCGTCGGCCTGGTTTCGCGTCCCAGGCCCGGCCGTCCGGGGGCGGACGACGGCGCCTGCTGCGGGGCTGACGAGGACGCCGGCGCGGCGGGCCGGTGATTCCCGGCTCCGGACCCGCCGGCGGAGGCCGGGCCGTTCCCGCCGGCGGAGGCCGGGCCGTTCCCGCCGGCGGAGGCCGGGCCGTTCCCGCCGGCGGAGGCCGGGTCGTCCTTGCCGGCGTCGCGGGGGGCGCGCGCGTCGAGAACGACGGCACCCGTATCGGCGGCGTCCCGGGTGGGTCGGCGGACGTCGTCGGCGCTCATCTGATGTACCGGACCTTCTCGTTGAGCGCGGCCAGGGCGGCCTCCTTGCGCTCGTTGTAGACGACTTTCTGCTGTTCGAAGAGGTTGTCGCCGTGGGCGTCGATGGAGACGATGAGCGGGCCGAACTGCTTGACCCGGAAGGTCCACAGCGTCTCCGGCATGCCCAGGTCGCGCCACTGCGCCCCCTCGACCTCCTCCACCGAGGTGGCGGCGATGACCGCGTTACCGGCCGGGAAGACGCAGTGCAGGGCGCCGTACTTCTTGCAGCCCGCCTCGGTGCCCGGACCCATACCGCCCTTGCCGACGATGAGGCGCACGCCGGTGCGCGCGATGAATTCCTCCTCGAACATCTCCATGCGCATCGACGTGGTCGGGCCCACCGCCACGACTTCGAAGCGGTCCGCCTCCTCGTCGATGACCCGGATGATGGGGCCGGCGTGAAGGATGGCGCCGTTGCGGACGTCCACGGGCAGATCGCGACCGTATTCGATGAGGCGACGGTGGGCGACGTCGCGGCAGGTGGTGATGTGCCCGTCGAGGAAGATGACGTCGCCGACCCGTATGTCCTCGATGTCCTCGCGGCTGATCGGCGTGCTCAGGGTGATGGCCCGACCGGAGCCGGTCCGTTCAACGGCCTCGGCCTCGTGCCGTTCGGCGTCGGCGGCCTGCTCGATGGCCTGCTCAGCGCTCTGGGTGGCGCCGGTCCGGGCGCCGGTCCTGGCGGCGTCGGTGGTGTCGGTGGTGCTCACAGTGTGACTCCCTTGTGCGTGATGAGCTCGTAGTTCAGGTCATGATCGAAATGAATGGTGCCGCGGCGGTGCGACCAGCAGCCGGTGTTGACGGCGACCGATAGCACCGAGGGGTGGCGGGCGGCGTTCTCGATGTTGACGCCCATGGTCGAGCGGGTCCCGCCCAGCCCCTGCGGCCCCAGGCCGATGGAGTCGATGGCCGCCTGCAGGTTGGTCTCCAACTCGGCGACCTTCGGGTTGGTCGCATGCGAGTCGACCGGCCGCATGAGGGCCAGCTTGGACATGTAGCTCGCAGCGTCGATGGACGAGCCGATGCCCACCCCGACCAGCAGCGGCGGGCAGGCATTGAGCCCGTAGAGGTCATGACGTCCAGGACGAACTTCATGGCCGCCTCGTAGCCCTCACCGGGCATGAGCGTCCTGCCCTGACCCGGCAGCGTGCATCCGCCGCCGGCCAGGTAGACGTGCAGGGTGAGGTCGTCGCGGCCCTCGGCGACGTCCCAGTAGATCCAGGGCGACTTCGTGCCGATGTTCGTGCCGGTGTTGTACTCGTCGAAGGTCTCGACGGTGTTGTGCCGCAGCGGGGCCAGTCGGGTGGCCTCGGCGATGGCGGCCTTGAGCGCCTCGGCCAGACCGTCGGTGCAGGGGAAGTGGCTGCCGACGGTGGCGAAGATCTGGACCAGGCCCGTGTCCTGGCACGAGGGCCGCTTGAGCTCGAGCGCCAACGACTGGTTGCGCTGCATGGTCCGGTAGATCATCGTCGCCATCGGGTTGGTCTCCTCCTCGGCCAGCTCCTTGAGGCGGGCGGTGACGTCGTCGGGCAGACGACGTGAGATGACGGCGGTGAAGCGGGCGACGACGTCGGCCAGCTCGGCGAGTCCGGCGGCGCCCGGGGCGGTGGCGGAGAGGGTGGGGATGCTGGTGTCCTGGGTTGCGTCCGTGGTGCCGGCGGCGGGTGTGGCGGTCACGGCGGTCCTCCTTCGGCGTGCGCGGTGATCGAGTGCGTTGTGATCAAGGCTCCGCCGAAGACCGGTCGCCGTCTGTCCACGAGCTCAGCATTCTTGCTGGGACCCACGTCCCATTCCGTCCGTCGCGAGACCGGCGCTCGGTGCGCACTCACCTGGGTATTCACCCGATGGCGGCCATTCGAGGAACCCGTGCGGTCACGCGGTTTTCACGGGGCGGCGGGATGCTCCGCCGCCCCGTCGGGCCGGTGCGCGCCTGCAGATCCGCCCGGCGCGCCGGCCGCACTCCGCGTTCCGCACACCGGGTCCGACGGCTCCGCGCGCCGCGCAGCTCCTCGCGACGCGGCCGGTCGCCGGGCGTTCGCGCTCACCGGGCGCCGGTGTCGACCATCTCCTCCAGGCGCGCCGTCAGCGACCGGGTGAGGTCGAGCGCCTCCTCGGCGGGGGAGGGCCGGGACAGCCGCGCCGCCGTAGTGCAGGGCTCGTGGATCCCGCCGACGACGTCGCGCGACGCCCATGCGCGCAGCACCCGCATGACCCCCTCGTCGGCGCGGGAGATGTAACGCCGGTGGAAGACCTCGTCCGCAGCGGCCGTCTCGGCGGTGAGCAGACGCCGGTAGGCCGACGGCGTGCGTCCGAAGGTGCGGCGGAAGGCCGTGTTGAAGGCTTTGACGTCGGGGAAGCCGGCGTCGGCGGCGATGGCCGCGATGCGGCGATCGGTTTCGCCCAGGTCCCGGGTCGCCTGCCGCAACCGCACCCGGGCGAGGTACTCCGAGAAGGTCATGCCGACCTGCTGCGAGAAGACCTGGGACAGGTAGCCGGGGGAGAATCCGACGTGCCGGGCCAGCCGCTCCAGGGTGATGCGTTCGCGGAAGGAGGCGTCGATGTAGGCCACCGCTCGGCGCAGCGCCCGATGGTTCTCGATCGCCGCGGGCAGTTCGGGGGCGCCGGCGGCCGCGGGCTCGGGCGGGAAGTGGTCGAAGAGCGTGGCGACGACGTCGAGCAGGCGGGCCTCCCAGGAGGCGCTCGCTCCCGGGCCGGTGCGGTGGGCGGCGAGCATCATGCGAGCCAGCAGGGCGCGCAGGCGGACGAAGCCGGGCTCGCCGCGGGTGGCCGCGGCGGAGCGGCACTCGAAGCGGGGGATGGCGCCGTCGCCGGTGAAGGAGGCGAGGTAGTCGGCTTCGACGTGCAGGCACATGACGGCGGTGCCCGGCTGGGTGGCCAGCGTGGCGTGCCCGTCGTTGGCGTTGATGACGACGACGTCGCCCGGCGCGAGGAGGTCGACCTTCCCGGCGGCGCAGACGTCGACCTCCCCGGAGACGACGGCGAGCAGCTCCAGGGCCGTGTGCCAGTTGTAGTGGTAGGAGCCGATGGCGTAGACGTACTGGCTCGCGCGCAGGCCGCGGGCGGGGACGTCGTGGTCGTGGTGCAGCTGGTCCGCGCCGAGCCCCTTCGTCCCCATACGGCCATGGTAGGCGGCGGGCGGGGCCGGTATGGGCCGAACAGGGCCGGACGGCCCGAGCGGCCCGGTCTTCGGCGGGGGATGCGGGGCGGAGCCGCGGGCGGAGCGTGCGTCTCACGTGCCGCACGCCGACGACACGCGAGACGCGGTGCACGACATGCAGGTGTTGTGATCCCGCACACACATATGTCGGGCCGCGGGGAGCGGCGGAATCGTGCCGAAAGCACCCACCGATGGGATCGATGAGAGCCGTTGTAACCACAACATATTGTGGTCGGAAAAGGGTGATACACCTACATGATGTGTTGCATGGCTGTCGTTCGGTTGTACTGTCGGTCCTGGTGGTGCTGCTCCGGACGCCCCGTCCGGGACCGGAGCGGCAGCACCCGCCGTCGTGATGACGGCGGCCGCATCCGTTCAGCGAAGTACTGGAGACGCCCGTGTCAGACAGCAGTCAGATCCCCACCGCCGCGCACCTCGCCGCCGCGCACCCCGAGCTCGTCGCGCGGGGCTCCGCCGACTCCGCCGTCGCCCACGGCTCGCGGCCCACGGTCGACGCCGTCTCCACCATCACCGAGTACCTGGACCGCTCCGACTGGCGGGTCAACGCCAACGCCAATCAGGGCTACTCGCTGGGCGGGATGATTCTCAACACCTCGGGGAAGATCATCGCCAACTACTGGCTGAGCCAGATCTACTCCCAGGAGGCGGGCGACGCCCACCGAGCCGGCGACTTCCACATCCACGACCTCGACATGTTCGCCGGCTACTGCGCCGGATGGTCGCTCAAGAACCTCCTCCAGCAGGGCTTCAACGGGGTGCCCGGCAAGACCGCCTCCGCGCCGGCCAGGCACTTCTCCTCCGCCGTCGGGCAGATCGTCAACTTCCTGGGCACCCTGCAGAACGAATGGGCCGGCGCCCAGGCGTTCTCCTCCTTCGACACCTACATGGCGCCCTTCGTCCGCCTGGACTCGATGACCTACGACCAGGTTCTCCAGTGCATGCAGGAGCTCATCTTCAATCTCAACGTCCCCTCCCGGTGGGGCACCCAGACGCCGTTCACCAACCTCACCTTCGACTGGACCTGCCCGGCCGACCTCGCCGACGAGCACCCGCTCGTCGGCGACGAGCTGTGCGATTTCACCTACGGGGACCTGGCCGACGAGATGGCGATGATCAACCGCGCCTTCATGGAGGTCATGACCACCGGCGACGCCGAGGGGCGAGTCTTCACCTTCCCCATCCCCACGTACAACATCACCAAGGACTTCGACTGGGAGTCGGAGAACTGCGACCGCCTGTTCGCCATGACCGCGAAGTACGGGCTGCCCTACTTCCAGAACTTCATTAATTCCGAGCTGGATCCCGGCATGATCCGTTCCATGTGCTGCCGTCTCCAGCTCGACCTGCGCGAACTGCTCAAGCGCGGCAACGGCCTGTTCGGATCCGCCGAGCAGACCGGGAGCGTTGGCGTCGTCACCGTCAATATGGCGCGTCTGGGGTACCTGCACGCCGGCGACGAGGCCGGGCTCACCGCCGCCCTCGACCGGCTGCTCGCCATCGGGCGGGACAGTCTGGAGCTCAAGCGCACGGTTATTCAGCACCACATTGATGCCGGTCTCTTCCCCTTCACCAAGCGGTGGCTCGGCACGCTCGATAATCACTTCTCGACTCTCGGTGTCAACGGCATGAACGAGATGGTCCGCAACTTCACCCGTGACGAGTTCGATCTGACCGACCCGCGCGGCCACGCCATGTGCGTGCGGATCCTGGATCACGTGCGTGACAAGATGGTGGAGTTCCAGGAGGCCACCGGTCACCTCTACAACCTCGAGGCGACTCCGGCGGAGGGAACCACGTACCGTTTCGCCAAGGAGGACCGCAGGCGCTTCCCCGGTATCCTCCAGGCCGGCACCGAGTCCAATCCGTACTACACGAACTCTTCGCAGGTGCCCGTCGGCCACACCGACGACCCCTTCGAGGCCCAGGAGATGCAGGAGGAGCTCCAGACCAAGTACACCGGGGGCACTGTCCTCCACCTGTACATGAATGAGCGGATTTCCTCGGCCGCAGCCTGCAAGGAGCTCGTGCGGCGCAGTCTGACGGCATTCCGCACCCCCTACATCACCGTCACTCCGACCTTCTCGATCTGCCCCACTCACGGCTATCTGGTCGGGGAGCACCTGACCTGCGAGAAGTGCGCCGAGCTGCACCCGGACGCCGAGCCGGTCGAGTGCGAGGTATGGACTCGAGTCATGGGCTACTTCCGCCCCGTGAAGTCTTTCAACATCGGCAAGAAGGGCGAGTACATGGAGCGGCGGATGTTCACCGAGGACGCCGCCGGCGCCCACGGGGCCGCCACCTCCCGGCTGAGCGCCGTGAGCGCCTGAGGACTCGCAGCGGATGTCTATGACCGGTGATAATGCCGGGCCTGCTCGCGAAGCTGGCCGCAGAAGCGCCGGGGCGCCTGCCGCTTCCGCGGTGGGCGCCCCGGCGCCTCTGCGTAAAGGGGCAAGGGGATGCCCGGACTCCATTCCATATTGAGCTGAGGAGTTGTGGTGTGAATGACCGGCACCTACGCTGTAAACATGTCTACAGCGGTTCTGAGCGTTCGGCTGCCCGAGGAGCTCAAGCGCCGGCTCGATGACCTGGGGAGTCGGACCGGTCGTCCGGCGACGTTCTATGTGCGCGAGGCCGTTGAGTCCTCCATCGATGACCTGGAGTACGCGTACGCGCTGAAGGCGGACGCGGAGGCGGTGCGGCGCGGTGAGATCAAGACGCGCCGTCTTGATGAGATCGCGGCGGCCCTCGGCCTCGATGCCTGAGGCTGAGGAGGCGGGAACCCGGTCGACTGGTCCTGCTGATGCCCTGGTCATCGCCGGGCTGGTCCCGATGAGCACCGTCGACTGGCCCGACCATCTCACCGCGACGGTCTTCCTGCAGGGCTGTCCGTGGAACTGCTTCTACTGCCACAATCAGGCGCTCATTCCCACGCGCACGCCCGGGGTGATCGCCTGGGGTCGGGTGCGCGCCCTGTTGGAGCGGCGCCGCGGGCTACTCGACGGCGTCGTCTTCACCGGTGGCGAGGCGCTGCGCCAGGATGCGCTCGCCGACGCCGCTCGCGAGGTCGCCGAGGCGGGATTCCGCGTGGGGCTCCACACCGCCGGCGCGTATCCGCGGCGCCTGCGCGACCTGCTCGACTCCGGGCTCATCTCCTGGGTGGGGCTCGATGTCAAGGCTCTGCCCGAGCACTACGGGGCCGTGGTCGGCCGTCCCTCCGGCGGTGCGAAGGCCTGGGAGAGTCTGCAGGTGCTGCTGGAGGCGGAGGTCCCGTTCGAGGTGCGCACAACGGTCGTGCCCGGGGACATGACCGCCGCCGACGCCGTCGAGGTCGCTCGAAGAGTGCACGAGGCGGGGGCGCGGGTCTACGCCCTCCAGCAGGCGCGGTCCGAGGGCACGAGCGGCGATTTCGCGGTGACGGTCCCGGGCTGGGACGCCGAGTGCGAGCGCATGGCCGGCGAGATCCGGTCCCTGGGCTGGGAGAGATTCACGTACCGGCCGGCGTGAGGACGGCCGGGCGTCGAACAGTAGTGCGGCGCGGACGGGGCCCCGCGACTCATCGTGGACGCTCGGGCGTGCGGCGGGCTCCTCTTCCGGGGGCGCCGTTCCCACCCGCGCTGCCCGTCTGGCCGACGCCGCCCGACTCGTCAGCCGCACGTCAGGAAGACCGCTCTTACCGCGGCGACCCTGGACGCCAGCGGCCCGGGCGCGATGTTCCTCGAGGAGATCGGCGGCAGCGTCGCGATGAGGAACACGAGCTCGGTGTACGCTCTGGCCGCCGCTCGCCGGTTCGCGCCCGGGTCCCGCCACGTGGCCGCGACGACGTCGTAGCCCAGGGTGGAGACTTCCCGTTGGACGCCCCGCCATGGCCCGAGGGCGGCGGGGTCGTCGGGCCGGGCGGAGGACAGCACCGCTCCGGCCCGCCCCAGCTCGAACACGAGGTGGCGGCGATGCTCCCTCACCAGGGAGGTCAGCGGATGCCGCTCGACTCGGCCGGCCGCCCCGAGCAGCCCGACCGGTCGCCATCGGCGGTCGCGACCCGCTCCTACCGCCTCCCCGGTGCGCACAGTGGTGTCTTCCAGCCCGTCGGCGAGATCCGCCAGCACCGTGACGATCGAATCGAGAGTGAGTCGATACTGCCTGCGCACGAGCAGCACCGGCGCCCTGCGCCCCATGGACCAGGTCACGAGTACCGCCGCCCCCGCACCGATGGCGGTCTCCAGCACGCGGTCGCGCATGAGAACCGCGATCTGCGCAGAGGAGGCCGTGGGGGTGAGCATGAGCGCGAAGACGGTGACGAAGACGACCGCGACGGCGTAGTTCCGCGTCACGATGCTCTCCAGCCCGTAGACCGCGGCGATGACCAGGCACAGACGGAGCCAGACCGGCGGCTCCAGCGCGATGATCCCCATGTAGACGAGCGTGCCCAGGGCCGTGCCCACGACGCGGTGAGCGGCCCGGACCGTCAGGTCCGCGCGCGAGGCCCCCATGTGCAGGACGATGAGCGAGGACAGGATCGCCCAGTAGGGGTGACCCACCGGCGACAGGAGAGCGGCCGAGGAGGCCAGGAGCACCGCCGTCGCCGCCCGTCCCGCCACCAGGCGCGGGCGGGAGCCGCGCTGGGCCGCGGTGCGCAGCAGGTAGCGAGCGCTGGGCAGCCCCATGGGCACCAGGTCGAAGTTCTTCGTGATGTCGAGGTGATCGCCGGGGAAGGACTGGTCGTGCAGGGTCGACACCAGTCGCAGGTGGGCCCTGCGCAGCCTCTCCTCCAGGTCCCGCCCCTGGGCGCTCAGCGGCACGGTGCCCGGGGTGCGGCCGGTGCGCAGGACGTGCCAGGCGTCATCGACGTCGATCCAGGCCCGCGAGCGCGCGATGGCGCGCTGGCCGATCGCGGGGTCCCCGGCGGCAGCGGTCCCGGCGGCCTCGCCGCCGCCACCGGCGGGCTCGGGCGGGTCGCAGTAGGTGTCGACCGCCCGCTCGGCCACCTCCACGCTCTCGCGCTCGGGCGCGTGCGGGTCCAGGGCGAGCAGCAGCAGGGACGCCGTCGCCCCCAATGCCCAGGCCAGGGCGGTGATCGGGACGAGGGTCGGGATCGTCCAGCCCTGGGAGCCCATGTAGGTGCCGAAGGCTCCTGCGAAGACTGTGTTGATCGGCCCGGGCGGCCCGGCCTGGAGCGCGTGCCAGGCCCACACGACCGTCAGCGTCATCACCGTCATGACCGGGGGGATGAGGGCGGGATGCGGGGCGGTGAGGATGCCGATGCCTTGGCAGGTCAGGGTCGTGGCCCCGACGGTCAGCAGCATGCGCGCGCGACGGCGCAGCGGCGCCTCGCGCCCGGCGTTGGCCGCCATCGCCCCCAGCAGGCCCAGTGAGCCGCGCGCGGGTCCCAGGATGAGGACGGTTCCGATCAGGCCGAGGGCGACGGCGGCCACCCACCTCAGTGCCCGGCGGGCGCGCCCGGGGGCGGGCTGGAAGGTGATGAGGCTGCGGCCCAGCCTGCGCAGGCCGAGGCGCCACGTGTGCATGCCCTCAGAATAGGGTTTCCGGCCGACTCCGCTGCGAGTGGTGCGCCTCGCTTCACGAGGCCGATGTCATCGACGTCGGTGTCGACCCGGGGAGTCGGCGTTCTCCGCCCGGGCGGGGAGGGAGGCGCGACCGTCTCGCTCCGCCTCACTCCCTCACTCCACCTTGTAGGCCTCCTCGAAGGTCAGCCGCGGGTTGCGCTTCTGGAAGGCGTCGGCGCTCGGCCGCCCCACGTTGATGACCAGGAGGATCTCCACGTCCTGCTCGGGGAAGAAGGCGCGCGCGAGCGCCTGGGCGTCGTCGCCGTTCATGGGCCCGGCGGCCATCCCGATGGCGCGGATGGCCATGATGAGGAAGCCGACCTGGACCAGGGCGCTCGTGCGCGCCCATCGTTCCCGCATCTGCTCGCCGCCGGATTCCAGGAGGTCCCGGTAGCGCTCGCCGCGCGGGTGGAGCCGGGGCAGGGCGTCGGCGAAGGCGCGGTCGGCGGCGCATACGAGCGTCAGCGGCGCGCCGGCCGCCTGCTCGCGGTTGCCCCGGGGCAGGCAGTCCAGCAGGCGCTCGCGGGCCGGCTCGGAGCGCACGGCGACCACCCGCAGCGGCTGGGCGTTGACCGCCGTGGGCGCCCACTGGGCCAGCTCGTAGATGGCGTGCAGGTCGGCGTCGGTCACGCTCTCGTCGGTGAAGGCGTAGGCGGTGCGGGCCCCGCCGAAGAGCAGGTCCGCGTCTCCGGGTGCGAGCACGCACTCCTCGGGAACGGGAGAGGGGACGACGGGGTGCTGGATGCGCTCGGTCATGCCCTGATCCTGCCACGGGCTTCGATGCCGGGCACGCCCGCCGTTCCGTCATCGCTCGCGGTTGCCGGCGGAGAACCGGCGCCGGCCCGCTCGGTTCGAGCGGGGGAATGCGGCAGCGGGGAGGCCCTATCGCCGTGATGCTCTTGCGCGCATGGTGGGCGACCCTCTACGCTGAACATGTTCACTAAACATGTTCAGTGAAAGGGTTGTCGTGCCGACACGGTCCGAGCTGCGTGAAGCGACTCGTCTGCGCGTGCTGGACAGCGCCCGCCGGCTCTTCGAGGCCCGAGGCTTCAACGCCACCACCGTGCGGGCCATCGCCGCCGACGCCGGCGTGAGCGCGGGCACCGTCATGACGGTGGGGGACAAGCGCACCCTGCTCGTGAAGGTCTTCGACGAGGCCATTGGGGCCGTCCACGCTTCTCGCGCCTTCCGTGCTCCGGACGGTGAGTCGGCGACCCGGGATGCGGCGGCGGTCGAACCGGTCGAGTCTGCGACGCCGGACGGATCTGCGGCCGGCCCGGTGCCGCCCGAGACGCTCGCCGCGCAGGTGACCGATCTGCTTGAGCCCTTCATCTCCCTATTCGCTGCGCATCCCGACCTGTCGCGCGCCTACGCCGCCGCTCTCATCTCCGGTGCCCACGCTTCGGAGGTCTTCGGCGGACTTCGCACTCTCCTCATCGCTGAGATCGCCTCCGTGCTCTCCCGGGCGGCGGGCGGTGACGCCGGGAGTCGGGTCGATGCCGATGCTCTGGCGGCCAGCATCCACCTGCTCTACATCGGGGCCGTCTTCGAGTGGGCCACGGGTACCGAGCTCGACGCCGGCGCCCTCGCCTCCCGGATCCGGGAGGCGCTCCCGCCTCTCATGCCCGCGCTCCAGAAGGACCGATCATGATTCTGCAGCCCTGCGCGCCCTGGCTCGTCCTGACCCTCGCCGTCGTCCTACTGGGCGACGCCCTCCTCATGCTCCGCCCTCCCGCCTTCATCGTCACCTGCCTCACGGGGGTCGGCTTCCCCCGCGAATGGTGGTGGGCCCTCATCGTCATCAAGATCCTGGCCGCCGCGGGCCTGGTGGTCGGCCTGCGGGTCCCGGGCGTCGCCGCGGCCGCCGTCATCGGCGTCGTGTGCTACTTCCTGTGCGCCGTTGCCGCTCACGTGCGCTCGAAGTTCACGGGGCTGGCCCCCGCCTGGCTGTCGTGCTTGACGTGCCTGTCCCTGGCCGTCGTCACCGGCGTCGCCTCCTTTCTGCTGTAGACGCCCCGCGCTCGGGCCGGGTCCGTGCGGCCTCGTGCAGCTCGCGCGCCAGGTCGACGACGTCGAGGACCACCCGGGCGGGGGAGAGCGGCAGGACCGCCCCCAGTGGTGCCCGCGCGTCGTCGCCGAGTCGCAGGCGCGCCAGGCCCGACTCGAGCGCCTGGGCGGCGTCGAGCGGGACGATGCTGACAGCGCGGCCCTGCGTCAGCAGGTAACGGCGCGCCCCCGAGAGCCGGTCCGCTCCGATGAGCAGCAGAGGCGACAGGCCGCGCGTGCGGCACAGGGAGACCAGCGAATCGAAGTACTCCGGGTGGTTGTCCCGCGGCCACAGCAGCAGCGGGATCGGGGCGAGCGCGCTGAGATCATCGGGGGAGGGGACACCGGACAGGACGTCGTCGCGCCCGATGAGGACGAGCTCGTCGGAGCCGAGCACGTCGGTGCGCGTCAAGCGGGTGTGCCGGGGGTGGTGGCACAGCCCCAGGTCCGCCTCCCCCTGGTCGACGAGCGTTTCGACGCCGCCGGTCTCGACCTCCTTGACCGTCACGTCCAGCTGGGACATCGACCGCTCGATCTCCTGGAGCAGCTCGGGCAGGAGCCGGTTGGAGACACTCGGGGTGCAGGCGACGCGCACGGTTATCGTCTGCCGTCGCTGAGGAGTGCGCGCCGTGAGCTCGAGCTCGGCGACTTCCGACAGGACCCGCCTGGCCCGGGGCAGGAGTCGCAGCCCCTCCTCGGACAGGCGGGTGTTGCGGCCCGACCGGGTGACCAGCTCATGGCGCAGGGTGCGCTCCAGGGTCTGGATCTCCTTGCTCACCGTCGGCTGGGAACGGCCCAGCAGCTCGGCGGCCGCGGTGAAGCCGCCGGCGTCGGCGACCGCGGCGAGGGCCTCGAGCTGGCGGAGGGTCACATGGCTGGTGGTGCAACTCGACATAGTAAAAGTCTATGTTGGAATTCCAATCTTGATATTGTTTTCGAATATAGGGCTCGCTACCGTGTTTCCAGTAGCCGACCACGAAGGAGTGCCGCCATGACAGCCGCAACCACGAGCCCCATCCGCGTCAGCGCGCCGGTGCGCGCCGCGCTGGACGAGGGCCGTCCCGTCGTCGCCCTGGAGTCGACGATCTTCACCCACGGGCTGCCTCGGCCCCGCAACCTCGAGGTCGCCCTCGAAGGGGAGGAGATCGCCAGGAGTCACGGGGCCGTCCCCGCCACCATCGGCGTCTTCCGCGGCGAACCGGTCGTCGGCCTGTCGAAGGCCGAGATCGAGGAGCTCTCGGGATCCGAGGGCCTGCTCAAGGCCTCGGTCAGGGAACTCGCCTACGCCCGCGTCCACGACCTGAGCGCCGGCACCACCATCGCGGCCACGTCCTTCCTGGCCTCCCGCGTGGGCATCGACGTCTTCGCCACCGGCGGACTGGGCGGGGTCCACCACGGCGCTGCGACCACCTTCGACGAGTCCGCCGACCTCGTCGCCCTGTCGCGGACCTCCTTCATCCTGGTCTCCTCGGGCGCCAAGGCCATTCTCGACATCAGGGCGACCCTGGAGCGCTTCGAGACCCTCTCCGTGCCGGTCGTCGGCTACCGGACCACGGCGTACCCCGGCTTCTACGTGGCCGACTCCGGCTTCACCCTCAACCAGCGGGTGGACACCCCCGAGCAGGCCGCGCAGATGCTCCGCACCCAACGCGCTCTGGGAGTCCCCGCCGGCATCAACCTGGCCAACCCCGTGCCCGTCGACGAGCAGCTCAACGCTGAGGACTTCGACGAGATCCTTCAACGCGCATGGGCTCAAGCCGACAGCGACGGCGTCACCGGCCAGGCCATCACCCCCTACCTCCTGGACTACCTGCGCGTGGCCACCGGCGACCGCAGCCTGGACGCGAATGTCGCCCTCTACCGCAACAACATCGCGCTCGCCTCCCATGTGGCCCGCGCTCTGACCGATGGAGGCGAGTGATGCTCGCGGTCATCGGCGACATTGTCCAGGACATCGTCGTGTGGCAGCGCGAGAAGGTGCGTCCCGCCACCGACACCGCCTCCGACATCTTCATCCAGCGCGGCGGCTCGGCCGCTAACGTCGCGGCGTTCGCCGGCCCCCGCACGCCGACCCGCTTCATCGGCTGCGTGGGCGACGACCTGGCCGGGCTCGTCCTGACCAGGGAGCTGGAGAGCCACGGCGTTGAGGTCAAGAATCAGGTCCGCGGCGCCGACGGCGCGACCGGAACGATCGTCCTCCAGATCGATCTCGACGGCGAGCGGAGCATGTTCCCCTCGCGCGGGGCCAGCGCCATGCTCACGACGATCGATCCGGCCTGGGTCGCCGGCGTCGACCTCCTGCACCTGACGGCCTACTCCTTCGAGACTCCGGGACCGCGCGACGCCGTCATCGAGGCGGCCGCCCGAGTGCACGCCCACGGCGGGCGGGTGTGCCTGGACGTCTCCAGCGTCTTCACCATCGAGTCCCTGGGGGAGGAGCTCTTCTGCGACACGATGCTGGCCATCGCCCCCGATTACCTGTCGGCCAACGCCGATGAGACCGTTCGGCTCGCTCTGGCGGACGGCGAGCGGCCCGGGCCGGCGCTCGCCCGCATGCCGCAGACGATGCTGCTGGCCCGCCACGGTGCCGAGGCGACCCACGTCCTGACCGGCGACGGCCTCGTGTGCACCGTGCCCGTCGAGCCGGCCGAGGAGATCAAGGATCTCACCGGTGCGGGAGACGCCTTCAATGCCGGGTTCCTCGCGAGCCTCGTCAATGACGGGCCGGACCCCGAGCGCAACGTCCGAGCCGCGCACGCCCTGTCGAGGCGCGTCCTGGCCAGTCCCGGCGCCACCGAGCCCGACGACTGACGGCGGCGCCGCGACCGCGGCGCCGCCGTCGACGGCCCGCCGCTCGTCACTAGTCCCCAACCACCCCGATACCGACAAAGGACACACGCATGGTCACTTCAATGAGGAAGTCGTCCAGCACCGCTGGCCTGATTCTCGCCCTCCTCTTCGCGATCTTCGCCTTCCAACTCAACGCGTCGATGCTCTCCCCGGTGCTGGCCACCATGGAGCAGGAGCTCGGCACCACCACCGCCCGGATCGGACTGACCCAGACCGCCTTCTTCACCGCCGCCGCGCTGTTCTCCCTCATTCTGCCGCGCTGGGGGGACCTGGTCGGCCGTCGCAAGATCATGGTCGCCATGGTCGCAGTGACCGCGGTCGGCTCGATCATCGCGGCGCTGAGCGTCAACGTCGGCATGCTCTTCGTCGCCCGCGTCGTTCAGGGCGTCTCCGGCCCCATCGTCCCCATGGCCCTCATCATGCTGCGGGCCCAGATGAACGACGATAAGAAGTACGCCCTGTGGATGGCGGTTCTCGCCTCCGTTAACGGCGGAATCGCCGGCGTCGACGCCCTGGCGGGCGGCTGGCTCGCCTCGGCCTTCGGCTTCCGCTCGGTCTTCTGGGCCATGGCCGCCGTCGCCGTCCTCGCCGTCGTCTTCGTGCTCATGGGCACCGAGGACACCCGCGGAGCCCAGAAGCTGCCCATGGACTGGCCGGGCTCGGCGGCGCTCGTCGTCTCCCTGGGCACCGTGCTCACCGCCTTCAACCAGCTCGGCAAGCTCGGTGAGGCCGACTTCGTTCTCATCGCGGTGCTGCTGGTGATCGGAGCCGTGGCGTTCGCGGCCTTCTGGCGGATCGAGTCCACCTCGTCGGCCCCGCTGGTGGCGACCCACTACCTCAAGCAGCGCCGCACCTGGGGTCTCCTGGCCACCACGACCCTGACCATGACCGGCGTGTTCGCCATTATGAACGGCCTGATCCCCAACCTCGCCCAGTCGCAGACCTTCGCCGGCCTCGACGCCGGCACGGTCTCCTGGGTCACGCTCACCCCCTACGCTCTGGCCGGACTGGTCTTCGGGCCGGTCGCGGGTCGCCTGGCCGCCCGGTACGGCTACGTGACGGTGCTGCGCGGCGGCATGATCGTGACGGTCGGCGGGATCGTCTTCTCCCTGCTCGTCGTCTCCGTGCCGACGGCGGTCACCCTCCTGATCGTGTCGGTGTGGCTCGGCATCGCCTACGCGGGCGTCGTCAACATCATGCTCAACGGGCTGGGTGTCGTCCTCAGTCCGAAGGACAACGCCGGCTACCTGCCGGGAATGAACTCCGGCGCCTTCAACATTGGGGCCGGCCTGAGCTACGCGCTGCTGTTCGCCGTCAACACCGCGCTGGCGTCGGGCCACGGCGAGGCCGCCGGTTACCGCGGCGGGCTCGTGACCGCCATCGTCGTCGTCGCCCTGGCCCTGGCGGCATCCTTCCTCATCCCCTCCCCCGCATCGGTCAACAAGGCCGAACCCGCAGCGAAAGACTGACATCATGCTGACCATGAGCACCAGCACCACGACCAGCACAACCGCAGCGACCGGCCGGGTCGACGCCTCCCGAGCCCGTCTGCGTCCGATCATCCTGGACTGCGACCCCGGGCACGACGACGCCGCCGCGATCATCCTCGCCCTGGGCAACCCCGCCATCGACCTGCTCGGCGTGACCACCGTGGGAGGCAACCAGACGGTGGAGAAGATCACCCGCAACGCCCGCAGCGTCCTGCGCCTGTGCAACCGCGAGGACGTTCCCGTCCATCAGGGTGCTTCCCGGCCGCTGTTGCACGACGTCGAGGTCGCCGCGCAGATCCACGGCGAGTCCGGCCTCGACGGCGTCGAGCTGCCCGATCCCACCGTCCCGGTCGCCCCCGGCCACGCCGTGTCCTTCATCATCGACACCGTCATGGCCGCCGCACCCGGCGAGATCACCCTCGTGGCGACCGGTCCGTTGACCAACATCGCTCTGGCGGCGCGCATCGAGCCGCGGATCGTCGGGAGGATCGCCGAGCTGGTCGTCATGGGCGGCGGTTTCCACGAAGCCAACTGGACGCCGGCGGCCGAGTTCAACATCTGGGTCGACCCGGAGGCCGCTCGCATCGTCTTCGAGGAGTCCTGGCCGATCACCATGGTGGGTCTCGACCTGACCCACCAGGCCCTGGCGACGGCGGAGGCGGAGGAGGGCATCAGGCGAATCGGGTCGGAGCTCTCGGAGGCGTTCCTCGGCCTCATGGCCTTCTTCCGCAGGGCCTACAAGGAGAATCAGGACTTCGATGACCCGCCGGTGCACGACCCGTGCACCATCGCCTACCTCATCGACCCCGCGATCGTGCGCACGCGCCGCGCCCCCGTCCGTATCGAGACGCACGGTCAGTACACGACCGGGGCCACGGTGGTGGATCTGCGCGGTCAGGCTCCCGAGAACGTGCACACCCAGGTGGCCACCGAGCTCGACCACGCCGGTTTCTGGCGGCTGATGACCGAGGCCATCGCGGCATTGAGCTGAGTGCTCCCAGGGGCGGTTGCGCGACGCCGGCCCGGCCGGCGCCGCACAACCGCGCCTCGGCTCGTCGCCGCCTACGAGGGCCGTCGACGAGTCGGGGCTGGTTCGACCGGGGCGGAGGGCGAACATCGCCGCGCCAGAGTGACGCGCTGGCCCGCCGCCCGCCGACCCGGCAGACTGACACCGCAGCGCCGCGGGCGCCTCCGCGGCACCCCGTCGACAAGGAGAGCCCTCATGAGCACCTGGTCCTTCGAGAACCAGATGAATGCGATCCAGACTGTCGCCACCCACTTGAGCGAGTGGATGCAGCAGACCGGCGTGCAGGAGACCGTGATGGATATCGATGCCCTGGGTGAGCGCGTCCTGTTCCGCACTCGAGCCTTCTATCAGGGACGCTGGATCGACGATGAGGTACCCGACCTCATCGTGCGCGAAGCCACCGATGCGCGCGCGGCCATGGCCCAACTCGGAGGCGGCGCCTGGACCAAGGGCCACTTCGCCATGAAGGCAGACGACTACCGTCTGACCACCGACTTCGACTACGACTCCGCGCCCACTCTCGACCCGCCCTACACGCTCGCCGATTGCGCCACCGAGCTGCGTCTGTACCCGCGCCGCCCCGAGACGACGCCCGACTGGCTGCACGCCTGACCGCGGAGAGGCGACGGCCGCGGCGATGTCGGCGGGCGTGCGCTGTCCGCCCGCGCCGGGGCGCACGACGTCGGCCTCCGGCCGCAGGAGGACCACCGCGCCAGGCCGGTGCACGGATGAGAGCGGGCTGACGTCCACCGGTGCGGATGGGACCGCCCGCGCCAGACCGGTGCACGGAGCCTCGCCCGCGGCCGGCCCGCGTAACGACACCAGAAGAAGAGACCTGACGCCTCTTGAACAGTTAGGTGAGCCGTCCCTAATCTTCTCTTGCGCCGTTATTCGGCATCCCACCCGACTGCAAAGGAGTCTCATGCGCATGCGTCGACGTACCCTGCTCCTCGCTCTTCCCCTTTCAGCACCCCTCGCCGGATGCGGGGCCGTCTCCCGCGCAGGCAAGAGCTCCGACGACAACGCCAGCGCCGGCGGTGGGAGCTCCTTCGAGGTCACCGACGTCCTCGGACGCACGGTCGGCTTCGACTCCCAGCCCGAGAAGGTGGTGCTGGGCGAGTCCCGACACATCTACTCCCTGCTGTTCCTCAACAAGGACAATCCCATCGACAAGGTGGTGGCCTGGGGCAAGGACCTTCAGAAGGCGGCCCCCGACTTCTACGACATGCTGGTGGGGGCGTTCCCCGCCGCGAAGGACATCCCCGAGATCGGCTCCGTCAGCAACGGCGACCTCAGCGTGGAGACGCTGGAGGCCTACCAGCCCGACGTCGTCGTCCTGACCCTGGATATCTACAACGCCGGTCAGCAGGCGGGGTTCATCGACAACCTCGACAACCAGGGCCTGCGCTACGTGGTCACCGACTTCCGGCGCGATCCGGTGAACAACACCGAGACGTCGGTCAAGCTCCTGGGCGACACTATGGACCGGCGTGATGACGCCCAGGCCTTCCTCGACTTCTACCACGAGCAGGTGGACCCGGTGGTGGGCAGGGCCTCGTCGGCCGACCCCAGGCCCACCACCTTCCTGTGGCGCGCCCCGGGCCTGAACGATCCTTGCTCCACCTATGCCAAGGCCAATCTGGGGGCCGTGATCACGGCGACCGGGGGCACCAACATCGCCGATTCGCTGCTGTCGGGCGAGGAGGGGGTGCTCACCGTCGAGCAGATCATCGAATCGGCCCCCCAGAACATCATCGCCACCGGCGGTGAGTGGGGCGCCCAGAAGCTCAAGGACACCGCCAAGACCAGCTACGTCCATCTCGGGTACGAGGCCGACGAAGACTCCGCCAAGGCCAGTCTGGCTCAGCTGAAGGATCAGCCCGGCCTCGAGCAGGTCGAGGCTTTCGACGAGGGCCGCGTCTTCGGCGTCTACCACCAGTTCTACGACGCCCCCTTCAACTTCATCGCCTACCTGGCCTTCGCCAAGTGGCAGAACCCCGACCTCTTCTCCGACCTGGATCCTGAGGGCGTGTGGGACGACTTCCACGACAAGTACATGCCGTGGGAGTCCCAGGGCGTCTTCATCACCGGCATCTGATGGGACGTCCGATGACGGGTGAGGACGGGGCGGCGGGACCAGCGGGGGGCGAGGCCGCCTACGCCTCCTATCGTCGTCGCACGGTGCGGCGCGCGGCCGTGCTGCTCGGCCTGACGGCGCTGCTCCTCGTGGTCTTCATAGCCGCCCTCATGGTGGGGTCGTTGAGATTCACCCCCGGCCAGGTGCTCTCCGCGCTGATCCAGCCCGGCTACGACCCCCGGATCGCCGACGTGGTCGTCAACCTGCGCCTGCCGCCGGCGCTCCTGGCGGTTCTGGTGGGAGGGGCTCTGTCCCTGGCGGGCGTGCAGATGCAGACCATCTTGGACAACCCCCTGGCCGAGCCCTTCACCCTGGGCATCTCCGCCGCGTCGGCCCTCGGCGCGGCGGTGGCGATCGTGACGGGGCTGGCGCTGCCCATCGCACCCGGGGCCACCCTGGCAGTGGCCGCCATGACGACCGGACTGGCAGCCTCCCTGTCCATCGCGCTGATCTCGCGTCTGCCCTCGGTCACCAAGGAGACCACCATTCTCCTGGGTATCGCGCTGGTCTTCAGCTGCCAGGCCCTGCTGGCCCTCGTGCAGTACCGGGCCTCCACCGAGAGTCTGCAGCAGATCGTCTTCTGGTCCATGGGCTCCCTCATGCGCGCCACCTGGCCGGCGGTCGGCGCCGCAGCAGTGGCGCTGGTGGCGGCCACCCCCGTGTTCTGGATCAACGGCTGGCGTCTGACCGCGATCAGTCTGGGGGAGGCGCGAGCCGCCGCCATGGGCATCAATGTCTCGCGTCTGCGCTCGTGGAGCCTGGTGGGCGTGTCCCTGCTGGCTGCACTGTCCGTGGCCTTCGTGGGGATCATCGGCTTCGTGGGCCTGGTGGGTCCGCACATGGCCCGGGGCCTGGTGGGGGAGGACCAGCGGTTCCTGGTCCCCGCCTCCATTCTGGCCGGGGCCGCGCTGCTGACCTCCGCCCACGCCATCAGCCAGGTGATCATCCCGGGGGTTTCCGTACCCGTCGGCATCCTCACCGCCCTGGTGGGAGTGCCGGTGTTCCTGCTCATCATCTTCGGACGGCGGCGCTCCGCGGCGAGGAGCGGATCATGAGTCTGGATCTGAAGGACCTGCACTTCGCCTACGGCAAGCGGACCGTGCTGGAGGGCGTGGACACCCGGTGGGACACCGGTCAAATGGTGGGGCTCCTGGGACCCAATGGAGCCGGCAAATCCACTCTGGTGACCTGCATCGCCCAACTGCGCCGCTACACCGGGACGGTGAGCTTCGCCGACCGCACCGGGCGCGATCTGCGCGAGATGATCGGCTACATGCCCCAGGGTCTGCCCGGCGACGCCGCCCTGACGGCTCTGGAATCGGTGCTGACCGCCTCCAGGCGCGGAGTGGCCTGGCACACCAGCCGAGCCGATATCGACTCGGCCTGGGGCGCCCTCGACGAGATCGGGGTCGCCGACCTGGCCGATCGGCCTCTCGGGCAGCTCTCCGGTGGTCAGCGCCAGCTCGTGGCCCTGGCCCAGACCCTGGTGCGCGAACCGACGCTCCTCCTGCTGGATGAGCCCACATCGGCCCTCGACCTGCGCCGCCAGGTGGCGGTGCTCTCCCACGTGCGGCGCATCTGCCATCGCGACACCGATCGCCTCGCCGTCGTCGCCCTGCACGACCTCAACCTGGCCGCCCGCTTTTGCGACCGCCTGGCCGTCCTCGGCGACGGACGGGTCCGAGCCGAGGGACCGCCCGCCGGGGTCCTGCGCCCCGACGTCATCGACAGGGTCTACGGCGTACGGGTGCGCATCGTCCCCGACGGCGAGCACGTCATGGTGGCCCCCGAGACCGAGCAGCGCCGACAGTGACAACGCGGGCGAGGGTGACGATGAGAATGCCGATCCCGGCGAGGGGCGGGCGAGGACGCGTCACAAGAGCTTGTGCTCCTTCATCCACGCGCGCAGTTCGGCGTACTCACCGGAGGTGTCCGCGTACTCGACGACATTGCGCGCCGTGTCGAACCACGGGCCCGTCGAAGGGCGGATCTCCCGCAGCGCTGCGCGCATGTCCACCATGGTGATCATGCGCGGCGCGCCGGTGCGCACCGAGTCCATGAGCGCCTTCTCCGCCGCGCTGTCGCACAGATGCGACAGGTCCGCCCCGGTCAGCCCCTCGGTGGCGCGGGCCAGGCCCCGCAGGTCGATCCCCTCCACGGGACGATCGCGCAGGTGCGTGTGCAGGATGGCGGTACGCGCCGGCTCGTCGGGCGGGAGGACAAGAATAGCCCGGTCGAGTCGCCCGGGCCTGCGCAGCGCGGGGTCGATGTCCCAGGGGGCGTTCGTGGCCGCCAGGAGATAGACGCCCTCATTGTCCGCGCCGATGCCGTCGAGCTCCTCCAGGAGCTGGTTGACCACACCGCGCAGACCGGCGCTGTAGGTCATCATCGAGCGCTTGAGGCCGATGGCGTCGAGCTCGTCGAGGAAGAGCACGCAAGGGCTGTGATCGCGGGCCTGCTGGAAGATGTTGTGGAGGTTGATCTCCGACTTGCCGATGTAGGGGTCGAGAATGTCGGTGATGGAGACGCTGAGGAACCCGGCGCCCATCTCCCCGGCGACGGCACGGGCGATGAAGGTCTTTCCCGTGCCGGGCGGCCCATACAGAAGAAGCCCGCCGCGCAGGCTCTTGCCGTACAGGCGGCGCAACTCGGGGTTGCGCATCGGGGCCAGGAAGGAGGCGAGCAGACGATCCTTGACGTTGCTCATGCCGCCGACATCGGCCAGCGTGACATCGGCCGTCTCCACGTCCCAGTCCGTCGGGTCGCCGCTCTTATCGGGGTTGACCGGCACGGGAACAGGTCGGGCGCCGATCTCTCCGCCCGGCTCGAAGGGGGCGGCCGGGCCGATGTCCAGGTCCTTCTCGGCCTGATGCCAGTCGAAGTCGACCGGCGGCGTCCGCTCGGAGGCGGCCGGCGACTGCGACGGCGCGTCATCGGGTTCTCCCGGCGAGGCGTCCGCATTCTGCGCCCGCCCGGATGCTGCGGGCGTCTCGGGCTCCGACGGCGCGGGTGCGCCATCGGCCGCGCCATCCTCCGGGCACCCCCGCTCGGGGGCCGGATCCGGCTTCATCAGAGCCCGGGACATGAGAGCGCGAGCGTCCTCGTCGGCGGGGTCATGCTGGAGGGCGATCGCGCAGTGCGTCACCGCCTCCGGGCCGCGACCGGCGGACACGAGCAGCCCGGCCAGGTGCGTGCGCAGGCGGACATCGTCGGGGGCCGCCTCCACGGCCCGGGACAGGGAGTCGATAAGAGGATCGCTCACCGCGCCAGTCTATAGAGAAGAGAAGGGAACGGTCGGGGGTGCGAGACGGCGGTCGGGGCAGTGAACGGGGAGGCGACCGGTACGGCCCCGGCGGCGTCCGATCGTGCAGGATCTCACGCCGTTCGGCGTATGCGCTCACGACGCCGCCGTCCATAACCTCAAGGCATGGCCACACCTTCTTCTGCCGGAGCCGTCCCCGACTGCGGGGAGGGAGCGACCAGTCGGAGCTCCGACGCCGACCCTTCCGCCGATCCCGCTGCGAAGCCCGTCGGATCCGCTCCCGACGCCGGTCTGCGACGGACCTTCTCCACGACGCTCCTCATCTCCCTGGCGGCGCTCGCGGCCGTCGCGCCCCTGGCGACCGACACCTACCTGCCGGCCTTCGCCCAGATGGCGGAGGACCTGCGCGTGTCCGCCTCCAGCGTCCAACTGACGATGACGACCTTCCTCGCGGGGGTGGCGCTCGGCCAGCTGAGCATCGGCGTTCTGTCGGATCGCGCCGGCCGGCGCCCGCTCCTGCTGTGGGGCAGCGTGCTCGCCTTCGTGGCGAGCATCTGCTCCGCCGTGGCGCCGGCCCTTCCGCTCCTGCTCATCGCCCGTTTCTTCCAGGGGCTCGGCGGGGCCGCCGGCATGGTGCTCGGTCGCGCCGTCATCGCCGACCGCTCCCGCGGCATCACCGCCACCCAGGCCCTCAGCCTCGTCATGGCGATCCAGGGCATCGCACCGGTGGCCGCCCCCATTCTCGGCGGTCTCCTCGTCGAGCCGATCGGCTGGCGCGGGATCCTCGGGGTCGTCGCCGCCTTCACCGGGGTGCTGGTCCTCATGGTCGCCTTCTGGGTGCCCGAGTCCCTGCCTGCTGCGCATCGCCGTGACGGCGGTCTGAGGCTCCTCATCGATGGCACGCGCGAGCTGGTGCGCGACCGCGTCCTCGTGCGATTGCTGGTCATTAACGCTCTCGCCTTCGGCCTTCTCATGTCCTACTTGTCGGCCGCGCCCTTCGTGCTGCGCAATGTGCTGGGAATGGGGACGGCGGCCTACACGGGCGTTTTCGGCCTGTGCGGGGCGACGGTGACGGTCATGGTCTCAGTGTCCGCCTCCCTCGCCCGCCGTTTCCCACAGGTTCGGCAGGTGCGTGCCGGGCTGCTCGCGGTGCTCGCCGTCGACGTGGTCTTCGCCGCCGTCTGCCTGATCCGGCTGCGCGGTCCCGTCGACGGCGCCGGGCGAGCGCCGCTGCTCGTCGGCGTGATCGCCCTCTTCCTCGTGCACGTGGCCTGCCTCGGTCCGCTGATGGGCAACGTGCCCGCGCTCGCTCTGGACCGCACCGGCCGCTGGGCCGGGACGGGCAGCGCGCTGCTAGGCTTCATTCAGTTCGTCGTCGGCGGGCTGGTCAGCCCGCTGGTCGGATTGACCGGTGAGGCGAATGGTGCGGCTTTCGGCGTCGTCATCGTGGGGCTCGGCGTGATCGCCAACGTTCTGGCCGCCTTCGGCCTGCGCGGCAAGGGGGACAAGGGGGAGGAGCGTTTGCCTGAGGAAGCCGAACGCCGGAGGCGCCGCCTGGGGCGATGATCGGCGTCGGGGGATGTCCTCAGAGCCGACCTCACATGGGGCGCGGCGCCTCCTGCTCGGACTGCATCCCTCTGGCCGCCTGCTCCGCCCGTTCGATGTCGTCCGCCGTGGCCTCGATGGTCCGGGCGATGGCGACGAGGACCGTGCAGGCCACGACCCCGGCGAGGACCGCCGTCATCACAGCGGCCGTCGTCGGAACCATCAGTGGCAGGATGAGGGCTGCGAGCCACGTCAGTGCGACGAGTGCCGCAGCGGAGGCCAAGCGGCGGTGACGTCGGAGGAAGGACCGCATGGCCGGGCGCCCGCCGTCGGGAAGATTCGTCCTCACCGGGCGGCAGATCACCCATGACAGCAGCAGAGCCGAGATCAGGGCCGGGACCGCCGGGGCGAGGCAGAGCCGGGCGGGGGCGCCGAACCACCACAAGACGAGCTGGACCAGGATCGTCAGGGCGAGGCACGAGCCGTGGATCTTGCCCAGGGAGAGTGTGAGGACGATGAGTGTGAGGTCGACGAGCGGTCGAGCCACCTGATTCTGCGGCCTCCAGGCGACAGCGCGGGCCACCGCCCGCACGATGCCGGACTTGCTGCCGTGGTTGAAATCGAAAGTGGCGAGTTCCATGGACGCCGTCGGGCTCTCCGGGTCGAGTTGAACCGCTTTCTTGTAGGCGCGTCGCGCGATTCGGGGATCGATCTCCTCGTAAACGCGTCCCATGGCGATATGGCTGTCCGGCTCCTGCGGTGCCAGGCGGATCGCCAGCTGCGCCAGTGGAAAGGCCTGGGCGCAGCGGTCCTGCTTGACGAGCAGGTCGACGAGTGCGCAGGAGCTGAGGACGTGCTCGGGGTCGAGAGCCAGGGCGGCGCGCAGAGAGCGCTCGGCACCCGCTTGGTCCTCCGCCTGATTGAGCAGGCTGCCGAGCAGGAATTGAGCATCCGCGTTCTGGGGCATGGCGGCGACGGCGGCGCGCGCCTCGGCGAGGGCCTCGGAGGGGCGCGCGGCGCAGGCATGGGCTCGAGCGAGCCCGAGGCGGACGGGGCCCGCCTGGTCCGGGTAGTGGGCCAGGAGCCCGGAGAATAGGCCGATCGCCTGATCGGGACGGTTCGCCTCGATCAGGGCGCAGGCCCGCCCGTAGGTGCGTTCGTAGGCCTGGTCCCCCGGGTCGCCGTAGGCGTTAGTGCTCACTGCGGTCGCGCCTTCCTCATGCTGGTTCATTCGTACGGCGGGCCCCGCGGCGGGGCTCGCGGGGGCGTAGTCCGCCCCGACGGCGGCGCGACGCGAGGTCAGCCGCAGTAGATCACGGCGCGGGCACGGGTGCCAGCCGCGGTGCTTCGCGAAGGGCCGGGACAGCCGGTGGAGGAGGGGGTGAGTGCGGCGGGCGTTTCGGGAGGAGGGGCGGGCCGGCGATGCGCAGGCACTCGCCGAGCGGTCAGGCGCCGTCGGCCGCGCCTGGCTGCGGAACCGCTGGTCCTCGTGCGGGGCTTCGCGCCCGCCCGCGCCCTCTGGGTGGGAGACGCGCGGTGCGCGTCGCGCCGGGGCGGCGGATCGTTGTAGGTTCTCGCCCAACCTGCCAGACGTCCACGGCTCTGACCTGCATGTTCTCCTTCCTGCCCACGGTTCGTTTCTCGCTCAAATTGGCAAGAAACCCGCGGTTTGTGTGCACGGTGTGTGCAAACGGTGCTTGGTCGCGCCTTTCCTCGGAGCGGGCTGCTAGACATGACACCGCCTGCGCAGGTCGCAGTCAACGATCCCCCGAGGGGGCTGGACGGGGCCTGGGGCGGAGGTGGGCCATGCGGTCACAGTCCCCGGAGCCAGGCGACAACGCGATCCCAGACGGATTGACCTTCACGTCACTCGTTGTGGGCTCGAGCCGCGGGCTGTCGTGATCCTGGGGTTCAGGGTGAGCGAGCCCTGTGGTCGGGGGCTGCTCCATCGCGACCGGGGCCTCCGGCGAAGGGGCAGAGGCTTCAGGTGCGGGCGCGTCGGTGCTCGCAGCCGCCGGTGGGGCCTTGCGTGAGACGCCTGAGCTCGTTGTCGTACGCGACGATCGACCCGCTGACGTGGAGCACAGCATCCTTGTTCTGCTCGTGGTGCTCCCACGGCGTCAAACGAGCAAATGAGTTCTCCCTGTCGACGACGTTGAGGTACATGGCGCCGTGGCTGATCGCGGACTGGAAGGCCCGCTTCTGGTCGAGCTCTCCGGGCACGAGCCAGATCGTGTCGCGCGCGCCGGCCCTGCGGTCAGCAGGCTGGGGCAATCCGGTTCAAGGCAGGCGACCTTGACCTTGGGGTGCCGGTAGAACACCTCCCAGTCGTCGTCATCGTTGACGTAGACCTCCCGCGGCCCACCCCCGTCCGGCGGCTCCAGCAACAGCCCTCGGACCCGAACAGGCTTCGTCCTGACTCCTCGTGCGCCCATGGCACCGTTCTACGCTGGCCTACCGACACGAATCTCGAGTACCAAAGAATCGAGTACCAAAGAATTCGGGTCGCGGGCTGGCGGAATACTGACCGCATGCAGCACACCTCAGCAGTCCTCCTGCCGACCTTCGCCCCGCCGAGTGGCGGTCAAGCTCGTGTCCTTCCGACCGCGGAGCACAGTTACGACAGAATCTGGCAAGAAGCCGAGTCGTGGCAGCGGAAGTCGTCGGACGCCTCGTCCGCCGAGATGATCGCAGACATGATGCCAGGCACCTCCGCCATCAAGGTACGGGTGCGCCGAAACGGTCAGGAGACACTGATCCACCCCGGTGAGGGGGTCGCCCCGCGCACGCCTAATCGCAAGGACTGGCTCTTCTTCGACCAGACCTCCAGGGCCTCCACGGGCGCCCGTGCCTGGACTCCACCGAGCGCAGGTTCCACCTCGGCGGCGAGCTCGGTGCCGCGATCACAACCGGCCTCCTCCAGACCGGCTCCCTCGTGAGGGTCGGCGACACCCGCGCCGTGCGAGTGGCCCGCGGGGTCGGCCACCTCGGCGAGGACCTCGGCGTCTGAGCGCACGGATCAGGCGGGCGTGTTCTCCTCGGCCCAGGTGCGCAGCGACCGCAGGGGTACCGCTGCGCTGCGGCCCAGGTTGGTGAGCTCGTACTCGACGCGCGCGGGCACCTCCGCATAGACGGTTCGCGTGAGCAGCCCCTTGTCCTCCAGGCGACGCAGAGTCTGGGTGAGGACCTTGGGGCTGACGCCCTCGAGCCGGTCCCGGATCCTCCCGAAGCGCTGCGGCCCCTCTTCGAGCGTGCCGATCACCAGGGCCGTCCAGCGTTGGGCGAGCAGGTCGAGCATGTCTCGGCATGGGCACATCGCCGCGTAGACGTCATTGCGGTCACACGAGGAGGCAGTCGCAGTCACAGTACCGATGGTACCCAACGGGAAGTAAGGGTCCTTGCAGGAAACCACGCTCCGTAGGGGACCGTGGGCCCATGAGCACCACGACCGCCATCGGCTACCGCCGCGCTCTACCCGTCACCGACCCCGACTGCCTCCTCACCGAGGACGTCCCCGTCCCCGAGCTGCGGCCCCACGACCTCCTCGTCGAGGTCGAGGCCGTCTCCGTCAACCCCGTTGACGTCAAGCTCCGCGCTGGGGCCGTGCCGGATGGGCTGCGCGTCCTCGGCTTCGACGCCGCGGGCACCGTCCGTGCCGTGGGCGAGGCCGTCACCCTCTTCGCGGTCGGCGATGAGGTCTACTACGCTGGCGCCATCAACCGCCCCGGAACCAACCAGCGACTTCAGGCCGTCGACGAGCGGCTCGTCGGCCGCAAGCCGACGACCCTCACCATGGCCCAGGCCGCCGCCCTGCCCCTGACGGTGATCACCGCCTGGGAGGCTCTCTTCGACCACCTGGGACTCACTTCCGACTCCTCGGGACGACTCCTCATCGTCGGCGCCACCGGCGGCGTCGGCATCGCCATGACGCAGCTCGCCGCGGCTCTCGTGCCCGGCGTCGAGGTTATCGCCACCGCCTCTGGTCCAGAGCGTGCCGAGCTCATCAGGAGCCTCGGCGCCGCCCACGTCGTCAACCACCACGGGGACCTTGAGAGGCAGGTTCGTGCGATCGCGCCCGACGGCGTCGACTGGCTCTTCACCGCCTACTCCGAGGGGCAGGTGGCGCTGTACGGCCAGATCGTCGCCCCCTTCGGCCGCGTCGTCGCCATCGACGACGGCTCCCGCGACGTGGCGCCGCTGAAGAGCCGGGCGATCTCCTGGCACTGGGAGTTCATGTTCGCGCGCTCCCTGCACCACGCCTGCGACATGGTGGCCCAGCACGAACTCCTCGACGCTGTCGCTGAGCTTGTCGACGCTGGTCGTCTGCACCCCGTCATCGAAGCCGAGCTCACCCCGATCAACGTCGCCAACCTCGTGCGCGCCCACGAGGCCGTCGAGACTGGGCACCTCGCAGGCAAGGTCGTCCTGCACGGGTGGTGAGCCGGCGCGGGACTCGCCCTGACTAGCACGATCGGTGCCTCACATGTAGGCAACTCGACGGAGTTCATCATGGAGCAGTTGATACTGCGTGGTTCGAAGCTTGCATGTACTGACCGGGCACATTGATCGAGGCTTGCTGCACGGGACCGCCCTTCAGAACGCGTGCGTGGTCGAAGCCCCAACGACGGTGTCTCCGGTCGTAGTTTCGTCGTAGCCCACCCGGACGGGAATCTCGTGCGGGTCGTGCCTCGTGGACCGATCGGCGCCGCGGGGCATGCCCCGTCGAGGGGAGGAAACAGGGCGGTGTCCTGATCGTTCCGATGGGTGGCCTGGGAATCCCTCGCTATGAGCCCTGGACGCACGAGAGCCTTGACGGCATGAACACCGCACTCGTCGTGATCGACGTCCAGGACTCGTTCCGCCTACAGCCCTCGTGGGCCGACATCTCCCTGCCCGACATCGTCACCCGCACCCAGCACCTGATCGAGGCGGCCCGCGCCCGCGGCGAACTGGTGGCCTGGGTGCTCCACCACTCGCCCGGCACCGGATCGCCGTTCGACCCCGACGGCGGGCTGTGCGTCCTGCAGCCCGGCCTCGAAGCATCCGAGGGTGACATCCAGGTGACCAAGACCAGCCACAACGCGTTCACCACCACCAACCTCGACCAGCAACTGCGCCGTCGCGGCATCACCCGGCTCCGGATCTGCGGGATCCGCACCGAGCAGTGCGTCGAGACCACCACCCGTCTGGCCAGCGATACGGGCTATGACGTGGAGCTCGTCGCCGACGCCTGCGCCACCCATCCCCTGCCCTTCGCGGACGGCACCGGCGTGCTATCCGCCGACCAGGTCACGCAGCGCACCCTGGCCGCACTGGCCGGACGGTTCGCGACGATCACCACCATCGACCAGGTCGTGCAAGGCTGAGACCCGTGATCACCTGCGCCGCCGAACTCACCGATGGCGGCTACCGGGTCGACTACGTCGCCGACCAGCCCCTGACCCCCACCCACCAGGGCCTGCCCCTGGTCGCTAACACCACCTGGCCCGCTCTTGAACCGCATGACCTGGTCGTGGTGCCCGGCTGGAACCAGGTCGTCCCCGACCCCCTCAACGACCAGATGCTCGGCCATGTCGCGGCGCACTGGGCCTGCGGCGGGCACGTCGCGAGCATCTGCGCCGGTGCGCTGCTGCTGGCCCGGGCCGGGATCCTCGACGACCCCACCAACCCACCACTCACCCTCGACGAGCTCGGCCGTCGACTCGGTATGGCCGGCCGCACCCTCGCCCGCCACTTCAAGGCGGCCACCGGCCTGACCTCACAGGCCTACGTCACTGCCGCCCGCCGCGAACACGCCACCGCCCTCCACGACCGCGGCTGGACCTGGCAGGCCGCCGCCCGAGCCGTGGGCTACGCCGACGCTCGCTCCCTAAGGCACCGTGACTGACCAGCCCCGTGACGGCCGCCGCGGCGACGCGCCCGGGGGGCACTCCAGACGCGAAGCGGCGTGCCGGGAGCACGTCAGCAGGTTCACGCAAGACGTATCGCTCGGACGTGGTCAGGGCATCGTGCATGCGCTGCGCAACCGTTGAGACCAGCTCGTCGGCCCGGAGAACCGGGCCTATCTGGTCAACGGGTCCGTCCTCATCACCGGTGACGAGCACCCGGACATCTCTGCACCCATCGACACCCTCGTCATCCCGATCGACGCTCCCTGGATCCGGGCGACGGACCACATCGCCTACGTCCAACGCGTCCGGCCGCGCCGTGTCATCGCCGTCCATGACGGGCTCGTCAACGACGACGGTCTCGCCGTGGCACGGGCCGTGCTGGGGTCGCCCCGATGTAAGGGTGTCGACGACGTGATCTTCCCCGCAGTCGGGGAGAAGGCGTCCCTTTGAGTGCGTGACCGGTGACTGGGGCTCAGCGGGCCCCGACGTCGAGTCCCGCTTCGCTCAGCGCGGCCGCGACGACGCCGTCACCCTCCCGTACGGTCCCGGAGAAGGTGCCGTCGTAGACACGGCCCGCGCCGCAGGAGGGACTGAGGTCCTTGAGGACAGCGCGCCTCGCCCCGAGTTCGACCGCCCGCCGGGCGACGGCTGCGGCGCCGTTAACGAAGGCCGCGGTCACGTCCTCACCGGTGTCGGTGAGCACTCGTGCTCGGCCGGCCAGGACGTCAGCGCCGTCCGCTCCCGGCTCGATCTCCGCCGGCGGCCGGGGCGTGGGGAGCCCACCGAGGACCTCGGCGCACAGGGGGACGGCGCGTCCCTGGGCGACGGCGGCGACGACCTCGGGATGAGGCTTCGCGGCGCCGTCGTAGCGGCAAGGGATGCCGGCCAGGCAGGCGGAAACGATCACGGGCGCGGGGGTGCTCACCCAGCGAGTGTCCCACGGCGCGGGCGACGCCGAGGGTGCGGCGGGAACTGTCGCGACGCCACGGGGCGCACCGCGTCCCGGTTCTTCCAAGAGAGCAGGCACGTGTGTTGATGAGCTGGCTCTAGGTGTACTTGATCGGGGGCGTTGATCAACCGCAGGAGCGCGGCCGTTTCCTACGTGGTCGATCTCCTCCAATCCACCGTTGAGGGTGCTAGTGGGCACCGGACGTCTTGAGGCAACGCTCGCCCATTGGCAGATCCGTGGTGTGACGTCCGAGGACCCATACTTCTCCGCCCTCCACGCCCGGGAACCTCGTGAGAATCCCACGAATCCAAGCCAGCGTCCGATATCGACCGTTTTTGGGCACCCCACTACGCGCCGTGCGATACACGACCACAGTCCCTGTTCAATACGAGACCCTGTCGGCTACCGCACCAGGCAGGTCGCCTCCTATCTTGAGGAGACCTTCGGCTCCTCGGGCCTGAGGGTCGAGGTCGTTGCGCAGGTCCCCGACCTCGACGTCAAGATCATCCACCTCTGTGGACCCGTGAAGGGCGCATCGACCTGGGCGAGACCCTGGAGCAGGCGCTGGTCCGGTACGGCGCCTCCAAGGTGCAGGTGTGCCCCGTGCCCGGACAGCCCGAGGTCTGCGGCGGCATCTTCCTGGGCGGGCGCGAGCCCGAGTTCGTCCTCATGGCTGGCGAGAACCCGCCCGGCTGGGACCAGCTCATGAACACCCAGGCGCACTAATCGCCAACCCGCGTCGGCCACACGAGCCGATCTCCGCTCGTAGGTCGCCTGCCCTGGCGCCTTCGACTGCACACCGCCCCTACCTGTGAAGGGGGCCCGCTGCAGGGCGCCCCTGTAACTCAGGCGCTGGGCTCGGCGTCGTCGGCGGCGACGTCGCGTTTCATCCAGGGCGCCCCCCAACACATCAGCCTCCAGCTGCCTTCGTCGAGCCCAGGTACCTGTACCTGTCCGCCCTCGTTCTGGTAGACCCAGCGCAGTGCGGGATGGAAGACCTCGTCATTGATCGTGAGCGTGACGTGGACGAGGCAAACCGCGGCGCTCTGCTCGGCCAAGGTGTCGATCTGGTAGCTCGTGAGCTCCTCGGTCGCGTAGTCACCCTTGATCCGCTTGGGGGACATCGCTGGCCCGCCGGCGGATGGCGCGACCATCGAGGCGATCCTGTCCCAGCGGCAGTTGTCCCACGCCGCCAGGAACTCAGATGTCGCCACGTAGGGTCAGCTCCGTGTTCATCCACTGACCCGTGGCCTCATCCAGCGCGAAGACGTCCAGCCTGGTCGTGTCCAGCTCGACGAACTGCCCCGGCCGGTCCGCACGCAAGCGCCCCAGGACCCCGTGAGGAGCCTCCGCCCGCGACCGGAGCTGCTTCGCCGACCCGAAGGTGTCCAATCCCTTGGACAGCAGCTTCACCCGGCGGTAGCGGTCGATGCCGACGGGATCCGAGCGTCCGGATCACGCCGCGCGCACTCCTCCCCGGCCAGCCGGATCACCTGCCGCGTCGGAGGATTGGACCGGTACGTCATCGACTCGAGCACCTCGACGCACGCCTCGTCCCATACGGCGAACTGGCCCGCCGGCCGGGCCGCGACACGGCGGTCGTCCACCAGCCCCGCCGGCCCCTGGGACTCCCACAGGTCGACCTGACGCCTGACGGTGCGTGGCGACACCCCCAGCTCGGCAGCCGCCTGCTCGTAGCGACGCTCAAGAGCCGTGCCCTGGGCCCCGATCACCAGCCGCTGGTAGATCTCGGCCTCCCGTTCCACCTGCTCACGCTGCGACGTCTCAAGACTGGCGAGCTTGACCTGGCCCGAGGAACCCGTCCCTAGTCTCCCACAGCTCACCGGCCCACACCAACACGGTGATCGCAGCCATTTGGCCAAGAAGGATGGGAATTTAGACGTGACGCAGCCCATAATCGCTGTCGAGCTCCTGTGGAATAACGCGTCTCTCGTTAAGGTTGAGCTCATCAGACTCAAGGGTTCGACGTGTGAAGTTGACACAGTTCAGCTCAAGCACAACCCTGAGTGCGTACTACTCACCATCGACCATCGCTCCGTCAGGGGCAGCAAGGAGTTCCGCATATGGCACGCGCCGTCGGTATCGATCTCGGTACCACCAACTCCGCCATCGCCGTCCTCGAGGGCGGCGAGCCCACCATTATCCCCAACGCCGAGGGCGGCCGTACGACCCCCTCCGTCGTCGCCTTCTCCAAGTCCGGCGAGATCCTCGTCGGCGAGATCGCCAAGCGTCAGGCGGTCACCAACGTCGACCGCACCATCTCCTCGGTCAAGCGCCACATGGGCACCGACTGGTCCGTCGAGATCGACGGCAAGAAGTACACCGCCCAGGAGATCAGCGCTCGCATCCTGGCCAAGCTGAAGACCGACGCCGAGGCCTACCTGGGCGAGCCCGTCACCAATGCGGTCATCACCGTCCCGGCCTACTTCAACGACGCCGAGCGCCAGGCCACCAAGGAGGCCGGCACCATCGCGGGTCTGACCGTGGACCGCATCGTCAACGAGCCCACCGCCGCGGCCCTGGCCTACGGCCTGGACAAGGGCAAGGAGGACGAGCTCATCCTCGTCTTCGACCTGGGCGGCGGTACCTTCGACGTCTCCCTGCTCGAGGTCGGCAAGGACGACGACGGCTTCTCCACCATCCAGGTGCGCGCCACCAACGGCGACAACCGCCTGGGCGGCGACGACTGGGACGCCCGCATCGTCGACTGGCTCGTCAAGCAGGTCAAGAACAAGGACGGCATCGACCTGTCCAAGGACAAGATCGCCATGCAGCGTCTGCGCGACGCCGCTGAGCAGGCCAAGAAGGAGCTGTCCTCCGCGACCTCCACGAACATCAACCTGCAGTACCTGTCCATGAGCGAGTCCGGCCCCATCCACCTCGATGAGAAGCTCACCCGCTCCAACTTCCAGGAGATGACCGCGGACCTGCTCGAGCGCACCAAGATCCCGTTCCACAACGTCATCAAGGACGCCGGGGTCAAGGTCTCCGACATCGACCACGTGGTCCTCGTGGGCGGCTCCACCCGCATGCCCGCCGTCACCGAGGTGGTGCGCGAGCTGACCGGCAAGGAGCCCAACAAGGGCGTCAACCCCGATGAGGTCGTCGCCATCGGCGCCGCCCTGCAGGCCGGCGTCATCCAAGGCGACCGCAACGACGTTCTGCTCATCGACGTCACGCCCCTGTCCCTCGGCATCGAGACCAAGGGCGGCGTCATGACCAAGCTCATCGAGCGCAACACGGCCATTCCGACTCAACGCAGCGAGGTCTTCTCCACCGCTGAGGACAATCAGCCCTCCGTGCTCATCCAGGTCTACCAGGGCGAACGCGAGTTCGCTCGCGACAACAAACCGCTGGGGACCTTCGAACTGACCGGTATCGCTCCGGCTCCCCGCGGCATTCCGCAGATCGAGGTCTCCTTCGACATCGACGCCAACGGCATCGTTCACGTCTCCGCCAAGGACCGCGGCACCGGCAAGGAGCAGTCGATGACCATCTCCGGCGGCTCCGCCCTGCCCAAGGAGGACATCGACCGCATGGTCAAGGAGGCCGAGGCCCACGCCGAGGAGGACAAGAAGCGCCGCGAGGACGCCGAGACCCGCAACACCGCCGAGCAGCAGGCCTACTCCATCGAGAAGCTCCTGAAGGACAACAAGGACAAGCTGCCCGAGGATGTCCACTCCGAGGTCCAGACCGCCGTCGACGGGCTCAAGAAGGCGCTCGAGGGTTCCGACATCGAGCCGGTCAGAGCCGCTCAGGACAAGCTGAACGACGTCGCTCAGAAGATCGGTGAGGCCCTCTACCAGCACGAGCAGTCCGCGCAGGCGCAGGCCTCCGCCTCCTCATCCTCCTCCGAGGCTCCGGCCGAGGACGACGGCATCGTCGACGCCGAGATCATCGACGACGAGGACGCCAAGTGAGCACCGAAGGCACCGGACACGAGGACGCGGACGGCGAGGAGCGGGTCGACTCGGCCCTGGCCGACGACATCGAGTCCGCCTTCAACGGCGTCGTCCTGAACGAGTCGGGCAACCCGGTCGCCTCCGCGGAGGCGACCGGGGAGGCCGGGCCCGGCGCAGCCGACGACGGGGCCCGTGCGGTCCAGGACTCCGGGAACGCCGGGGACACTGCGGACTCCGGGCAGGCCGGGGAGAGCGAACTCGACCGGGCCCGGGCCGAGGCCGCCCGGGCGGCCGACGACCTGGCCCGCGCTCGCGCCGACCTGTACAACCTTCAGCAGGAGTACCAGGGCTTCGTGCGGCGTTCCCGCGAAGGCGCCGCCGGGCACCGAGAGGCCGGGCAGGCGGCCGTCGTCGAGGCCCTCATCCCGGTGCTCGACGAGATCGCTCTGGCCCGTCAGCACGGTGACCTGACCGGCACGTTCGAGACCACTGCGGACAAGCTCGAGGCGGTCCTGGCTGACAAGTTCGGTCTGGAGCGCTTCGGTCAGGAGGGCGAGCCCTTCGACCCGACCATTCACGAGGCCCTCATGGCCACCGAATCGGACGAGGTGTCCGAACCGTCCATCGCCCTCGTGCTCCAACCCGGCTACCGCCTCGGTGAGCGCGTCGTACGAGCAGCCCGTGTCCAGGTCGTCAACCCGACCTGATGCCCGGGCCGGTAATGGGGGTGCCCGCAGCACAGCCGCATCAGAAGAAAGAACAAGACCCACGACCACCACTCAGACAAGGAGGCGGTGACCCATGGCCAGCCAGGACTGGATGACCAAGGACTTCTACGCGGTCCTCGGCGTCGCCAAGGACGCCGACTCCGCGACGATCAAGAAGGCCTACCGGACTCTCGCCAAGAAGTACCACCCGGACCGCAACCCCGACGACGCCGCGGCGGCGAAGAAGTTCAAGGAGATCGGAGAGGCCTACGCGGTTCTCTCCGACGCCAAGGAGCGTCAGCAGTACGACGCCATCCGTTCGATGGCCGGCGGCGGCGCCCGCTTCACCTCGGGCACGGACGGAGCCGACGGTTCCGGATTCGAGGACATCTTCTCGTCGATGTTCGGCGGCGGAGGCGGCAACGTCCGCTTCTCCACCTCCACCTCCGGCGGCGCCGAGCCCGACATCGACGAGCTTCTGCGCCAGTTCGGCGCCGCCGGAGGCGGTCGCTTCGGCGGCACGAGTAGCTTCGGCGGCACGAGCGGCTTCGGCGGGCGACGTTCGCGCAACACCTTCGGCTTCGGAGGCTTCGGCTCCCAGCCCGAGCCCGTCAAGGGCCCCGATGTGCTCACCAGTGCGACTCTGTCGCTGCGCGACGCCGTCGCCGGCACCACTGTCGAGCTGACAGCCGACGGGAGGACCATGAACGTGCGCATTCCCGCCGGTGTCCGCAACGGGCAGAAGATCCGCCTGCGCGGCAAGGGCCGCCCCGGTCAGGCCGGCGGCGAGAACGGCGACATGGTTGTGACGATCACCGTCGCCAAGCACCCCGTCTACTCCATCGACGGCGCCAACCTGCGCATGGACCTCCCCGTCACCCTCAAAGAGGCGGCGCTCGGCGCGACCGTCGAGGTACCGCTCCTGGACGGGTCCACCACCCGTATCAAGATCAAGCCGGGCACGTCCTCGGGCACTGTCCTGCGGGTGCGCGGCAAGGGGATCGCCACCTCCAAGAAGACGGGCGACCTGCTGGTGACCGTCCAGGTCGCCGTGCCCAGGAGGCTCTCCGAGGATGCCAAGGCCGCCCTGGAGGCCTTCGATGTCGCCATGGAGGCCGACCCGCGCGCCGACCTGGCTCGGGAGGCATCGCAGTGAGTCCGCGGCGTCGCACGGGCCAGGGCGTCGACTTCCTCGCCGACGACGCCGCCGACCGGGCCGTCTACGTCATCTCGGTGGCGGCCGAGCTGGCGGGCATGCACCCGCAGACGCTGCGTCAGTACGACCGCCTCGGTCTGGTCAGCCCCGCCCGCTCCCCCGGGCGGGGCCGGCGCTATTCCCACCGCGATGTCGAGCGGCTGCGACGCGTTCAGGCCCTCAGTCAGGACGGCGTCAACCTCGAGGGCATCCGGCGCATCCTCGAGCTCGAGCGCCGCCTGGAGAGCGCGGAGCGCGAGAACCGCGCCCTGCACCAGCGCCAGGCGGCCGTTGAGCGGGTCTTCGCCGCCGCCGCCGACGGCGAGGTCCGGGTCGTACCCGCCCGCACCGGTCGGGCGGGGCGCGCCGCCGCAGGCGCCGAGGCCTCCGGCGCCCCCGGCAGTGCGTCAGCTTTCCGACCCCGCTCGGGCACGGCCGTCATCCTGCGCCGCGCCTGAGACCGTGACGTGATCCGCGGTACGAGGCAGTGCCGCGCATCGTTCACGCGCTGTAGTCTGCGGATGGTCCCAACAGAAAAGGAAATCTGACATGACGCAGCCCCCCAATCCCGGACAGCCCTACATCCCGCCGTCCTCCGCGCAGTCGGCGCCCGGCTCCTACAGTCCGCAGCAGCAGTACGCTCAGGCAGGATCGCAGCCGCAGCAGGGATTCAATCCGCCGACCGCCCAGTACAGCCAGGGCGGCGCCCCCGTGGCCGGAGCCCCGCACGCCGGTCCGACCGCGGACTCCCTGCTCACGAACTTGTTCGACGCCACACGCTCCTTCGCCATCAAGTACGGCAAGATCATCATGATCGTCGGCGCCGTCGGCTACACCCTGACCTGGCTCTACGGGGCCTACGCCATGGGAGACCGCTTCTCCGGCGCCGGTGTGGGCTTCGCCTTCGACAAGTTCCTCATCAATCTGATTATGAACGCTCCCGAGGCGTGCATCAAGATCTTCATACTGCGCCTGGCGGTCGAGATCGCCGCCCGGCTCGGCGGGCCCAGGGCCCAGCAGCACTGAGCGACCGCATGGCCCGTCCCGAGACCGAAGACGACGAACCCCGTTACGGGCGGCGTCTGAGCCCTGAGGAGCTGGCCGATTACCTGCGCGAGCAGGACGGTGAGCCGCCTGAGGAGCGGGGTCGGGCGGCGCCGGGCGAGGGCGACGGCCCCGATCCTTATCTCCGCACCCCGCAGGAGGACGCCGTCCCGCCCGCGGTCCCCGCCTCCTGCGCGTACAGCCCCCGGCGTGCTGACCGCTCGGCGGCGGGGCGCCCGTCACCGGTTGCGACCGCCGCGTCGCCCTCGTCCTCTCGCTCGGTCGTGCCCGACGGCTCCGCCGACTCGGCCGGAGCGCGCCGTCCATGGCGCCTGCCGACGATCGGCCTGGTCCTCATGCTCGTGGTGCCGATGGTCCTCGTCGTCGGCGCCGTCCTCATCGCATTCGAGGGCTTTCGTGGGCCGGGTGCGGCGCTGGGCGAGGCCGGCACGGTGTATCTGGAGCGGGGAACCACCTCCGTCCTGTACTCCTCGGCCGCCGCCACGACGAGCGAGTGCACCGTCACCGGCCCCGACGGCTCGGCCGTGACACTGACACCCCTGTCCGAGGATATGCCCTACGCCTCCTTCGAGGCCCCCGGGACGGGGGTCTTCACGGTGTCCTGCCCGGGCGGGACCGCCGACGTCATCATCGGTCCGCCCGTCAGCGTCTCGCGCCTACCGCTGAGTGTGGCGCTGCTCCTGGCAGCCGGCCTCATCGGGGCGGCGGGCCTGGTGATGACGACGATCGGCGCCGTCCGGCTACTGCGCCGCCCCGTCCGCGGCTCCGCCGTCCCTCCCTCGCCCCGGCGCTGACGCGGGGCCGCCGGGTCGGGGCTAGCGCTCCGCCTCGCCCGCGTGCACGGGCAGGTCGAGAACGGCGGTCAGACCACCGCCGGGGTTGGCGGATAATTCCAGGACGCCGTGGTGGGCGGCGGCGACAGCCGAGACGATGGCCAACCCGAGGCCATGACCCGCGCCACGGGTGCGGCCCCGGCCCGCGCCGCGCACGAAGGGCTCGCGCAGCGACTCCAGCCGCTCGGCGGGCACATGCGAGCCGTCGTTGGACACCCGCAGTCGGGCCCTTCCGCCCGTGCGAGTGAGAGCGAGCTCGATGCCGCCGCCAGGGACGTTGTGCCGCACCGCGTTGCGCAGCAGGTTCGACACCGCCTGGCGCAGCAGTACGGGATCCCCCTCCACGACGACGAGAACGTCCGGCGGATCGGGCGGGGTCACGCCCCGTGCGTCCGCCTCCGGGGCGAGCCGGGCGAGCACCGCGGACACCACCTCCCCCAAGTCCACATCCTCCCGGTAGATGTCTCCCGACTGCGCCTCGGCGAGGTCGAGCAGGGCGTCGACGGTCTCGACGTTCGCCCGGTTGGTCTCCCGCAGCCGTTGCGCGAGCGACCGCAGCTGCTGCACCGAGGCGGCGGGATCGGCCAGTGTCACGTCGATCATCGTCTGGGCCGTCGCTAGCGGCGTGCGCAACTCGTGAGAGGCGTTGGCCGCGAAGCGGCGGTAGGTGCTCAGGGAGGACTCCAGGGAGTCGAGCATGCGGTCATAGGTGTCGGCCAGGTCGCGGATCTCGTCGCGGGGGCCCTCCAGCGCCAGGCGCCGGCTGAGATCGCCGGAGGCGGCCTGCTTGGCGGCCTCGTTCATCGTCGACAGCGGGGCGAGCATGCGGCCGGCGACCGCCCAGCCGACTGCGCCGGAGAGCAGAGCGAGGAGGACGAGCGCTCCCAGGGAGATGGCGAGCATCCGGTTGAGGAACTCGGACATGAGGGTGACCCGGAGATAGATCGACTCCTCGCCCCCGTCCATGCCCGCCGACTCCCCTGGGACGGCCACTTGGAAGCGTCTCATGTAGAGGTAGACGAGGGTGATGAGGACGGCGCCCGAGCCGGTCACCAGGCCCGCGTAGGTGAGGGTGAGCCGGGCCCGGATGGTTAGCCTGCGGGATCGAGGGCCGGCTGCGCTCGCCGCCGGCGGCGGGGCTTCTTCGGCTGCGGTCGAAGGACGGTGCGGCATGTCAGTCCCCGAAGCGGTAGCCGGCGCCCGGAACCGTCTGGATGACCCAGGGCTGCCCGAGGCGCTTGCGCAGGTGGGAGATCGTCACCCGCGTCGTGTTCGAGAAGGGGTCGGCGTTCGCGTCCCAGGCCTTCTCCAGGATCGTCTCGGCGCTGAGCACCCCGCCGTCGGCCTCCATGAGCAGCTGGAGGACCGCGAACTCCTTGGGGCTCAGCCGCACGAAATGGCCGTCGCGCGAGACCTCTCTGCGGAAGGGGTCCAGCCGCACCCCCCGGGATTCCAGGACGGGCTCGCGCGCGGGCTGGTTGCGTCGCTCCAACGCGCGCAACCGCGCCACCAGTTCGGGGAACTCGAAGGGCTTGACGAGGTAGTCGTCGGCTCCGAGTTCGAAGCCCTCGACGCGCTCGCGCAGGGAACGGGCCGCAGTGAGCATGATGACTTTCACATCCGGGTGCTCTCGGGCCAGGCGGGCGCAGACCTCATCGCCGTGGATGCCGGGCAGATCCCGGTCCAGGACGACGACGTCGTAGTCGGCGATCTCCACCTGCGCCAGCGCCTCAGCGCCGTCCCCCGCGACGTCGACCGCCATCGTCTCGCGACGCAGCCCCAGTGCTATCGCATCGGCGAGGTAGGACTCGTCCTCGACCACCAGCACACGCACGTCATCGACCTCCTGCTTTCCACAGAGCGGCCGAAGGGCGCCCGCTCCGCCACAACGATAAGGGAGAAGGGGATAAAACCCGCGTAAGGATTTTTCTGAAGGCTCTCGCAACATCCTCTTCGCTGGAATGGGCCACGGCTCCGGAGGTGCCGGGGCCCGGCGCCGGCCGGATACCGGACGGATGAACACATAAGGAGAACCTTGATGAGGAATGGCAGCATGAAGATGCTCGCAACGGCCGCGAGCATGGTGTGCGCGCTCGGGATGGTGGCCGCTTGCGGCAGCAGGAGCGCGACCGACGCCGCGCCGTCCGCCACTAGCGCGACCGGATCCGCCGAGGACTACGGCCTCAGGTTCGCCCAGTGCCTGCGCGACGCGGGTTTCAACGTATCCGACCCCTCCGCCGATAAGGATGTCCGCTCCGAGGATGTGGGCGGGGATCCGGCCGCCTTCAATGAGGCCACCCAGGCGTGCGAGGACAAGCTCGGCGCGCCGCCCGGGGCCGGATCCGACGACCTCGATGACCCCGACACCCTCGCCGCAGGGGTCGAACTGGCCGAGTGCCTGCGGGCCGACGGCTACGACGTCAAGGACCCCGAGCCCGGCAAGGGCCTGGCCCTCGACCTGGGCGTCATTCCCGACTCGGCGCTCCAGAAATGCGCCGCCTCCACGACCGAGGGCGACAAGTGACGTGGCGGGATCGCCTCGACGGCGCTGACGCCGCTTCCCGAGCCGACTCCGGGACCGCTCCCGGGAGTGGACCCGGGCCCGCCGGCGCGGGCGAGAGGCGGAAGGGGGACTCGCGGGCGGACTCCCCCACGCGGCCGAGCCGCCGCCGGCTCCTCATCGGCGCCGCCGTCCTCCTGGCCGGGGCGGGGGCGGGAATCGCGGCGGCGGCCGGGGCGCTCCCGGGCCGGGACGGGAGCGCCGAGGAGCCCGCGGCCTTCACCGGGGCGACCGATGAGATCACCCGCGGCGACCTCCAGGGAGAGACCAGCGCCGTCGGCACCCTGCGCTTCTCCGACTCCCACGCGTTGCGCTCCGGCTTCGAGGGGGTCGTCACCCGGCTGCCCGCCGCCGGCACCGTGATCCGAGCCGGTGACGAGCTTTACGAGGTCGGCGACGAGTCCGCCTACCTCATGCACGGCTCCATCCCGGCCTGGCGCGCCTTCGAGGCGGGCATGGGCAAGGGCAGCGACGTCCAGCAGCTCCAGGCCGCTCTGCGGTCCATGGGGTACTTCACCCCCGAGCCGGACGGAGCCTTCGGCTGGTGGACCGCGAGGGCCATCAGGGCCTGGCAGAAGGATGCGGGCCTGGCCCAGGACGGCACGATCCCCCTGGGGCGCGTCGTCTTCGCTCCGGACGACCTGCGCGTGGGAACCATCAAGTCCCGCGTGGGGGACCGGGCGGCATCCGACGGCGAGCTCTACGACGTCACCTCCACCGCGCAGGTGGTCGAGGTCAATATCAAGCTCGCCGACCAGCGGCTCGGCGTCGTCGGCAACAAGGCCACTCTGCACCTGCCCGGAGCCGTGGACACCACCGGCACCATCACGTCGGTGGGCACTCCCACGGAGAAGAGCGGGTCGGGCGATACCAAGGAGCGCGTCATCCCGGTGACCGTCGTCCCCGACGACGCCGCGGTCACCTCCGACTTCCAGGAGGTCTCCATTACTGTGGGTCTGCCCAGTGAGAAGCGCGAGAACGTGCTGTCCGTGCCCGTGGCGGCGCTCATCGCCCTGAGTCCGGAGCAGTTCGGCATCGAGGTGGTCCAGGATGACGACACGACGAAGCGGGTCCCGGTGACCACCGGCCTGTTCGCCGCCGGCCGGGTCGAGGTCTCGGGTGATGATCTGGCCGAGGGGCAGCATGTGGTGGTGCCGCAGCGATGAGCCGCATCCTGTCCCTGCGCGACGTGCATCGCACCTACGGACGGCCGCCCGTCGCCGCTTGCGCCGGGGTCGATCTAGAGGTCGACCGCGGCGAGTTCGTCGCCGTCGTCGGTCCCTCCGGCTCGGGAAAATCGACCCTTCTCAATCTCATCGGCACCCTCGACCGACCTGGCTCGGGAACCATCGAGATCGACGGCCTCGACATCGCCGGCATGTCGGATCAGGAGCTGTCGGCCGTGCGCGCTCGCCGCATCGGATTCGTCTTCCAGCAGTTCCACCTGGCCGACGGCGTGACGGCGGTCGACAACGTCGCCGACGGACTGCTCTACCAGGGGGTGTCGCGCTCGCAGCGGCGCGAGCGCGCCGAGACCGCCCTGCACCGCGTGGGACTCGGTCACCGCCTGCACCACCGCCCCCATCAGATGTCCGGCGGTGAGCGGCAGCGCGTGGCCATCGCCCGTGCCATTGTCGGGGATCCTCCCCTGCTCCTGGCCGACGAGCCGACCGGAAACCTCGACTCGGTCTCGGGCGCCTCGATCGTCGAGCTCCTCCACGAGCTGCACGAGCAGGGCACGACGATCCTCGTCATCACCCACGACAACGATTTGGCGGCCGGTCTGCCGCGGCGCGTCGCCATTCGTGACGGGCGGATCGTCGCTGATTCCGCTCATCCGGAGGCGGTCGCCGCATCGAGTCTTGCCGCATCGAGTGACGGAACGAGGGGGGTCTCATGATGTCGACCACGACGCGTCCGGAGAGTTCGCGCCTGCGCCCGGCTGATATCCTGCGTCTGGCCGGGACGGGCCTGCGCGCCAGGCCGATGCGCGCCTTCCTGTCCGCCCTGGGCATCGCCATCGGCATCGCGGCCATGATCGCGGTCGTCGGCGTATCCACCTGCAGCCGGGCTCAGCTCACCCACCAGCTGGAGTCCCTGGGCACTAATATGCTCACGGTCACCCCGGGGACCGATCTCGGCGGCACGGATGTCAAGCTCCCCGTCGACGCCGTCGGACGGATGAGGCAGATCGAGGGCATCCAGCAGGCGAGCTCGACTTCGCTGGTCGAGGCGTCCGTCTACCGCAGTTCGCTGAGCGACACGAGCGCCACCGGTGGCATTTCAACCCTTGCGGCCGAGCAGGGGCTGCTCGACGTCGTCGCGGGCGAGGTCGACAAGGGGACGTGGCTCAACGAGGCCACCTCCGCCTACCCGGCGACCGTGCTCGGGGCCAGCGCCGCCAAGCGACTGGGCGTGGTGGAGCCGGGGACCCAGGTGTGGCTCGGCGGGACATCCTTCACCGTGGTCGGGATCCTCAAACCCTCAGTGCTGGCTCCCGAACTCGACAGCGCGGCGCTCATCGGAGGGCCCGCGGCCGAGCGGCTGTTCAACCACGAGGGCAGTCCCACAACCGTTTACGAGCGCAGCCGGGACTCCGCCGTCGAACGGGTGAGGGCCCTGATCGCCCCCACGATCTCCCCCCAGCAGCCGAGCGCCGTCAAGATCTCACGGCCTTCGGACGCTCTGGCCGCCAAGGACGCCGCCGACCAGGCCTTCACCAGCCTGCTGGCGGGGGTCGGTTCGATCGCCCTGCTCGTGGGCGGTATCGGAGTGGCTAACACCATGATCATCTCCGTGCTGGAGCGGCGCCGTGAGATCGGTCTGAGACGCGCCCTGGGCGCCATGTGCAGCCATATTCTCGTGCAGTTCCTGGCTGAGGCTCTGCTTCTGGCGGGAGCGGGCGGGGCGTTGGGCTGCGTCATCGGGGTCGGGGTGACGGCCGGGATCGCCGCCCTCAGAGGCTGGCCCTTCGCCCTGCCGCCGCTCATCGTCCTGGCCGGGCTCGCAGTCACGGTCCTCATCGGAGCGCTGGCCGGGTTGTATCCGGCGGTGCGAGCGGCGCGCACGCCTCCGACAGTGGCGCTCAACTCCCAGTAGCGGCGCCGTCGGCGACGACGATGCGAGCCGGTGGGGTCGCCCGTGCGGTCGGGCGACCCCACCGGACTGCACCGCGGGCGGCCGGACGTCACCGGCCCCGGTGGCGCGCCTTGGCCCGCGCGCGCCGCTTCGCTCGGATCTGGGCGCGCTCGCGACCTCGCCGGGCGGAACGGTCCTGGGCGCGGTCGACGGCCCGTGCCTGCCGGTCAGCGGCGAGCGCCTCCTGGGCCGCAGTGCTGAAGCGCGGGCGGCGCGCTGCCCGCGCGGCCTCTCGCTGAGCGCGTTTCGGGCTGCGGGCCCGTGTCCTCGGGCGGGCGTCATCGGCGACGGGCCGGGCCGCGCTCGCGCGGTCGATGAGGTCGTCGCCGTGGTGACGCAACCAGTTCGCGACCTCGACGTCGCTCGGTTCGTGGCCGAAGACGACCCGGGCCGCTCGGATGCGGCCGCCGTCATGCTGCTCGAGGACGCCCACCCACAGATGGCCGTCGAAGAAGATGGTGAAAATGGTGGAAGTCGTCGTCATCGTGTCTCCAGGTACGCCGAAAGCGGACCTGATGACGCCGGATTCCCCGCCAGGGGCGAGGCGACGGGCACTGTGGGTGCCGCCCGGACTTCCCACCGGGCAGTGCGGTTCGCGCACCAGGAGCTGATGCGCCGAGCCTACAGCACCGGTGGCGTTCTCGCCGTCAGGTTCGCCCCTTCAAGGCGCGCCAGGCGAAGTCGTACTCCAGGGCGCTTATGAAGGCGCGCTGCGCGTTGGTCGATGCCCGGCCGTGGCCGCCCTCGGAGTTCTCGAAGTAGGTCACCGCCTGCCCCAGATCCTCCAGCCGGTGCGCCATGGTGCGCGCGTGCGCCGGGTGGACCCGGTCGTCGCGGGTCGAAGTCACCAGTAGCACCGGCGGGTAGCGGTGTCCGGCGCGCAGCAGGTGGAAGGGGGAGAAGGTGCGGATGTACTCCCACTGGGCCGGGTCGTCCGGATCCCCGTATTCGGCCCGCCAGGAGGCTCCCGCCAGCAGGTGGGTGTAGCGGCTCATGTCCAGCAGCGGAACCTCGCACAGGACCGCGCCGACCAGCTCGGGATGGCGGGTGAGCATGTTGCCGACGAGCAGGCCGCCGTTGGAGCCCCCGTGCACGGCCAGCCGATCCGGCGTCGTCACGCCCCGTTCACTCAGCGTTCGGGCGACCGCCGCGAAGTCCTCGTAGACGCGGTGCCGGTGCTCCCTCAGGCCGGCCCGGTGCCACTGGGGGCCGTATTCGCCGCCCCCGCGGATGTTCGCGATGACGTAGGTGCCGCCGCGCTCCAGCCAGGCCTTGCCGACCACCGGCAGGTAGCCGATCCCCAGCGGCACCTCGAAGCCGCCGTAGCCGTACAGGATCGTGGGCCGGGGAGCGGCGCGCCCCTCGACGTCGGTGGCCGGCCGACCGACCTGAATGTAGGGCACGCGCGTCCCGTCGGCACTGACCGCCGCGTACTGGCCGACCTCGATGCCGCGCGCGTCGAAGCGCTCCGGTGCGGCGCGCAGCACGTCAACGCCGCTCAGCGTCCCGTCGGCGCCGAGCTCGCCGACCATGAGGGTCGACGGCCGGGTCAAGGAGGAGACCGTCAACCACAGCCGATCGTTCTCGCGCCCGTCGACGGCGGAGGCACTCACGTCGATGAGAGGGCGGCCCGGGCGCAGCGCGGCGGGGTCGGGCCGCGGTTCGCCGGCGGATCCCCACTCGTCCGACTGCCCGCCGATGAGTGCTCCGGGATCGAGGGAGCGGCGCGCCCACCCGTCCCGGCCCTCGACCGGTCCCTCCCGCGGAGGCGTGAGCACCTCCAGAGCGTCCACGCAGTCGTCGAGCAGGGTGAGGACCAGGTGGTGGGCGGTCGCTGTGAAACCGGTCAGGAAGGCCGATGATGTCGGAGTGAACAGCGCCTGCAGGCGGCCCTGCCCGGCCAGGAACGCGGTCAGAGGAGCGGCCACCAGTGAGCCCGCCGGGTAGGTGACGCCTCCGACTTCCCAGTCCTCGCGCAGGCTGATCAGGAGCCAGTCCCAGACCGCGGTGGCCCGGGCGGAGGAGGGCACGTCAATGTGCACGGCTCCCGGCGCCACCGTCGTGCCGTCCTCCGCCAGGGCGATCGGTCCCGCCGACGGCGGGAGCGTGCGCGCCCCGTCGGGAAGTAGCCACAACTCTTCGGTGTAGAAGTCGGGGCGGGTGAGCAGCCAGGTGCGGCCCCAGCGGTCGCGGTGGGCCCAGGCGCCGTCGTCGTCGGCCGCGGCGGTGAGCAGGACCTCGCCCTCGGCCGGCGACTGTCCGCGGCGCAGGCGCCTGACCTGGCGCGGGTAGCCGGCGGGGGACAGGGAGCCCTCACCGGCGTCGACGACGGCGAGCACACGGTCGCCCGCGTCGTCGGCCCAGGCCAGCGCTCCCTTGGAGGCCTCCCGGTGGAAGCCGCCCTCGGCAGGCGGAATGAAGCGCCCGGTGTCCAGGTCCACTTCGCGAGTGACGTCGGTATCGGATCCCCCGTCGGACAGGTCGACGAGGGCCCGCCGTCCGGCCAGGGGGCCGGTGCGCAGAACCTGGGCGCCGTGCCACACCCAGGTGGTGCCCTCGGATCGGCCGAGGTCGTCCAGGTCGATCAGCGTTTCCCACTGCGTGGTGGCGGCCGACGCGGTCCCGCCCGCTCGGAGGGGACCGCTGGCGCGGTAGGACTCCCAGGTGGTACGGCGCCACAGGCCGTGCGGGTGGTCGGCGTCGGTCCAGAAGTTGTAGAGCCGACCGGCCGCCTGCGCGACGTGGGGAATGCGATCGGAGGAGTCGAGGATCGCTTCGATCTCGGTTCGAATGGTTTCGAACCGCTCGGTTCCCTCGACTGCGGCGCGGGTGGCGGCATTGTGCTCGGCGACCCAGGCCAGAGCCCGTTCTCCCTCGACCTCGTCGAGCCAGGAGGGCACGGGCGGGAGGCTGGGCCGGGCGGGCGCGTCGTCGTACCCGGACACCTGTCAGTGAACCGTTTGCAGGATGGTGTCGGCCAGCTCCTGGGTGCGAGAGGCATCCGTCGTCGACACCGAGATGAGCCCCCACTCGCCGTTGCTGCTCTCGACTGCGATCTCGATGCCCTGCACTGCGGACAAGGTGTAGGTCAAGGTGGCGGCGTCCCCGAGCGAGGTCTGACGGGTGGAGTACGTACCCGCTGCGCCCCCCTGCTGCTCGATGTTCTGGGACATCATCTCCTCGGTCGGCAGGGACGTGGCCCCCGTCGTGGGCGAGACGGTCACGTTCTCGGCGAATCCGTTCGTGCCGTCCGGGGATATCGACATCAGGTCCACCGACGAGAATCTCTCTCGCACGCTGTCGGGGTCGGTGTTGAGTGCATTGGCGAAAATGTTGATGACGTAATCGTCTTGAAGATCGTCTTGGGTGAGCGTCACCCAGTCCTCGGGGACGGCGAAGGAGATCGACGTGGTGGGCGCCGAGATGCTCTGGTATCCGGCGGGCGTCTGGGCGGGAGTCGACGCGGCCTGGGTGGAGGCGGCCTGAGTGCTGGTCTGCTCGGCCGCTTGCGTGGTCTGCCCCGTGGCGCTGGATGCTTCCGGACCGGTGTTGTTCTTGGACTGGGAGCACGCCGCCAGGGAGGTCGACAGGAGTACGGCTGCGACGGCGGCGGTTGTGCGGTGAAGAGTCTTCATAATCATCTCCTTGTCTTGAGACGCGGCGATTTTCACATCCTGCCATGAGTGAGTCACGGGGGAGAAGTCCCCAGGCGGATGTCCCTCGGACGTCGCTTCGAGCGGATCGCCGACCTCGCATTCCGTGCTCGGCTCGGGGCCACCGGGTGATGAAGCGTATAGCTCCGGCCCGGCCGTTCGCGAGCGCGGAGAGATCGATGGCGATCGTCCCCCCCCCCCCCGCTCCGCGGGCTCGCCGGCGTCATGTCGCGGGCCTTCGAGATCCGGTCGACGTGGTGCGTGACGCGTGGTCGCCGAAGGCCGCGGCGCGGATGCGGTGGGGGCGGGCGGGGGAGGGCGAGCTGCGACGGGCCGTCCGTGCCGGCTGGCGATGGTCGCGGTGCGCTTCCCGCCGCTCTTGGTCGCATGCGTTCATGGAACAGCTCATAGTGCCGTCGACAAGATTGAGCGGAATAGACTCAATCTTCGTCGGGTTGCATTGGTCGGAGACACCAGGACCCCGCGGATCCGCGGAATCGGGCCTCACCGCCATCGACGGCCGCGCATGTCGGCTCGGAGGAGCGGACCCCGATGTCCCGTTCGTCGAGGTCCGCACCGTCAGCACACTTTTCAGGAGGTCCCTACATGGACACGAATTACACCACCCGCTCCCAGGAGGCCATTTCCGCAGCGATGCAGGCCGCCGCCGCGGCTGGCAACCCCCAGGTCGACACGCTTCACCTGCTCGCCGAGCTCCTCGGCCAGGAGGACGGCGTCGCCCTCGGTCTGCTCGCCGCCGTCAACCCCGATGCCGGCATCCGCCAGACCATCGGTGCGGCCACTCGCCGCGCTCTGACCCGGCTTCCGGCGTCCTCCGGCAGTTCGGTGAGTCAACCTCAGCCCTCTCGCGGCCTGCTCGCGGGCCTCGAGGCCGCCTCCACCGAGGCCAAGAACCTCGGTGACGAGTACATCTCCACCGAGCATCTGCTCATCGGCATCGCTGCGGGCAACACCTCCTCGGATACCGCTGCGCGCATCCTGTCCGAGAACGGGATCACTGCCACCGCGCTGCGCGACGCCCTGCCCAAGGTGCGCGGCAACGCCCGCGTCACCTCCCCCAACCCCGAGGGCACCTACAAGTCCTTGGAGAAGTACGGCACCGATCTGACCGAGGCCGCCCGCTCCGGCAAGCTGGACCCGGTCATCGGCCGTGACGCCGAGATCCGCCGCGTCATCCAAGTCCTGTCCCGGCGTACCAAGAACAACCCCGTCCTCATCGGCGAGCCCGGCGTCGGCAAGACCGCCGTCGTCGAGGGCCTGGCTCAGCGCATCGTCGCAGGAGACGTGCCCGAGTCGCTGCGCGACAAGCGTCTGATCGCCCTCGACATGGCGGGCATGGTCGCCGGCGCCAAGTACCGTGGCGAGTTCGAGGAGCGCCTCAAGGCGGTCCTCAAGGAGATCAAGGACTCCGACGGGGAGGTCATCACCTTCATCGATGAGCTCCACACCGTCGTCGGCGCCGGCGGCGGGAGCGAGGGCGCTATGGACGCCGGCAATATGCTTAAGCCCATGCTGGCCCGCGGCGAGCTGCGGCTGGTGGGCGCGACCACGCTGGACGAGTACCGCGAGAACATCGAGAAGGACCCCGCCCTGGAGCGTCGCTTCCAGCAGGTCTTCGTCGGTGAGCCCTCCGTGGCGGACACGGTCGCCATCTTGCGCGGCATTGCCCCCAAGTACGAGGCCCACCACCAGGTCACCGTCTCCGACGGCGCCCTCGTGGCCGCCTCCTCCCTGTCCGACCGCTACATCACCGGCCGTCAGCTGCCCGACAAGGCCATCGACCTGATCGACGAGGCCGCCTCCCGCCTGCGCATGGAGCTCGACTCCTCGCCCGTCGAGATCGACGAGCTTCAGCGCCGTGTCGACCGCATGCGCATGGAGGAGTCCTACCTGGCCGACTCCGTGGAGGAGGAGGGGGATGACGCCGACCCGGCCACCGTCGACCGTCTGGCGCGCCTGCGCGCCGAGCTGGCCGACGCCTCGGAGGAGCTGACCGCTCTGGGCGCCCGGTGGGAGGCTGAGAAGGCCGGCCACAACAAGATCGGCGAACTGCGCGCCGCTCTCGACGAGCTGCGCACCAGGGCCGACCTGGCCGAGCGCGAGGGGGACTTCGAGGAGGCCGGGCGTCTGCGCTACGGCGAGATGCCCGCCCTGGAGAAGCAGATCCGCGACGCCGAGGCGGCCGACGCCGTCGGCAAGAAGACGGTCGTGGGCCCCGACGGCGTCGAGCGTCCGGAGGGCCCCGAGGCTCTGCCTCCGATGATCGCCGAGAAGGTTGGTCCGACCGAGATCGCCGAGGTCATTTCCGCCTGGACCGGCATCCCCGTGGGCAAGCTCATGGCCGGCGAGCAGAAGAAGCTGCTGGAGATGGAGGACGTCATCGGTGAGCGCCTCATCGGCCAGAAGGCCGCCGTGGCGGCCGTGGCCGACGCCGTGCGCCGTTCGCGCGCCGGTGTGTCCGACCCCGATCGGCCCACCGGCTCCTTCCTCTTCCTCGGCCCTACGGGCGTGGGCAAGACCGAGCTGGCCAAGGCTCTGGCGGACTTCCTCTTCGACGACGAGCGCGCCATCGTGCGCATCGACATGTCCGAGTACTCCGAGAAGCACTCGGTGGCCCGGCTCGTGGGCGCCCCTCCGGGGTACGTCGGCTACGAGGAGGGCGGCCAGCTCACCGAGGCCGTGCGGCGGCGCCCCTACTCGGTGGTGCTGCTCGACGAGGTCGAGAAGGCCAACCCCGAGGTCTTCGACATCCTCCTGCAGGTGCTCGACGACGGCCGGCTGACCGACGGCCAGGGGCGCACGGTCGACTTCCGCAACGTCATCCTCGTGCTCACCTCCAACCTGGGCAGTCAGTTCCTCATCGACCCGGTCCTCTCCCCGCAGGAGAAGCGCAAGGAGGTCATGGCGCAGGTCCACGCCTCCTTCAAACCGGAGTTCCTCAACCGTCTTGACGACATCCTCGTCTTCGACCCGCTGTCCAAGGAGGAGCTCGGCCGGATCGTCGGCATCCAGCTGGCCAAGATGCAGGAGCGTCTGGCGAGCCATCGGCTCACCCTCACGGTCACCGACGAGGCCCGCGCCTGGCTCGCCGACGAGGGCTACGATCCTTCTTACGGCGCTCGTCCACTGCGCCGTCTGGTCCAGCGTGAGATCGGCGATGAGCTGGCTCGGATGATCCTGGCCGGTGAGGTCCTCGACGGTCAGGAGGTTGTTGTGGACGTCAGCCCCGACGGTGTGCTCGCCGGGCTCACTCTGACCGCGCGCGGCGAGGCCCGGTCCACCAGCGCCACCAGCGCCGTCTGAGGCGGTGCGGCCGCGGGGAATCGGATGAGGTCGCCCGTCGCGTCCGTGCGACGGGCGACCTCGGCGCGTGGCGGTCACCGTTCGACCCGGTGCGCCGTCGGGACCGGGGCCGATGCCACAATTGCCCGCATGAGCAATTTCCACAGCGCCGGCCGCCGCAGTCACCCGTCCGCATCCGCGGCAGGCAGAAGGCGCGGGCCGGGCCGTCCCCGGGTGGGCAGCGAGAACAAGCGCGAGCGGATCCTCAACGAGGCCATCGCGCTGTTCGGGTCGCACGGATACGCCGGCACGTCCCTGGCCGACATCGCGGCGGCCTCCGACATCTCGAAGGCGGGGCTGCTGCACCACTTCTCCTCCAAGGAGGAGCTCTTCGCTCAGGTACTGGAACGGCGCGACCGCAGGGATCGGGCCGGCCTCCTGGGGGACGGGCGGATCGAGGACCCGTGGGAGTTGCTGGACGCCTTCACCGTCCTGGTCGAGCACAATGCGGAGAATCGCGACCTGGTCGCGATCTACACGGCGACGGCGATCTCCGTGCTGGACGCCGAGCATCCGGCGCACCGATGGTTCGCCGGGCACCTGACGGATTCAGTGACGATGATCGAGGCGGCGCTAGAGCGGGGCAAGAAGGCGGGAACCGTTCGTCCGCAGGCCCCGTCGCGGGTCATCGCTCGGTCGGTCGTGGCGCTCAGCGATGGGCTGCAGATCCAGCGGTTGTGCTCGACGACGTCGGGCAGTGCGGCGGGCGAATGTCTATCGACCACGATGGTCTCGGAGATTCGTCTCCTCATCGACGGGCTGAAGGCGCGCTGGCGCATCGATCCCGGCGCGCGCAGAACCGACTGATCGCTGTCGACTCGCTGAGTGGGCCTTCCAACCATCGGACCCGCGAGTCGCCCCCACGAGCTCTCCGATGAGGTGCGCCCGCGGACACAGCCCCACCGGAGAGCAGGGGGGAGGCCCCGCGCCGCGCGGCGCGGGGCCTCTCGCCGGGCTCGGGGGCGCGGTCCCTGAATCGCGACATCCCCGAACGCTGCGCCAGTCAACGGGGTCCCTGATCCCCTCGTGCCGCTTGCGTTCCGACGGGATAGATCATATGGGGTTCGGACGCAGAAATCCAACTCGACGCCCACGGGGATTCCGCGAGATTCCGTCGAGGCAAGATAACGAATTGATCTCGATCCGCTTCAGGAGGTCGCGGAACGGTAACGACGAGCCTTCGAAGGTCCCGCACAGGGGCCGCCGGCCCTGCCCGCCGCCCCGCCGGCCCCGGCGCTCCTCCGAGGCACTCGCCCATGGGAGGATTCGACGCATGCACCAGGACGCAGCCTCGCGGGCCCCCGCCCCGCAGCCGACCATCGAGTTCCGCTCCGCCTACGATCAGGGTTTCGCGCGTGTTGCTGCCGTCACCTTGCCCGTCGTGCTGGCGGACCCGGACGCCAACGCCGCCGCCATCATCGAACGGACTCGCGCTCTGTCCGACGACGGCGTGTGCCTCGTCGCCTTCCCCGAGCTGAGCCTGACCGGCTACTCCATCGACGACCTCGTGCTGAGTGACGTGCTCCTGAACGAGACCCTCGCCGCCATCGAGACCATCCGCGCCGCCAGCGCCGGTCTCCTGCCGGCGATCGTCGTCGGTGCGCCCGTGCGCGTGGCGGGTCGCCTGTACAACTGCGCCCTCGTCATCCAGGGTGGGACGGTGCGCGGCGTCGTGCCCAAGTCCTATCTGCCCGACTACCGCGAGTTCTACGAGAAGCGGCACTTCGCGGCCGGGGACGGCGTCGAGTCCTGCCACCTGACCCTGTCCGGCGTCGGGGATGCCGCCCGCGTCCCCTTCGGCCCCCACCTGCTCTTCGACGTCGAGGACGTGCCGGGCCTGATCTTCCACGTCGAGATCTGCGAAGACATGTGGGTGCCGGTCCCGCCGTCGTCTCTGGCGGCGCTCGCCGGCGCTACCGTGCTCGTCAATCTCTCCGGCTCACCCATCACCGTCGGCAGGGCGGAGGACCGTAAGCTGCTCGCCCGCGCCTCATCCTCGCGCAACCTGGCCGCCTACGTCTTCGCCGCGGCCGGTCAAGGGGAGTCGTCGACGGATCTGGCCTGGGACGGGCAGACCTTCGTCTACGAGAACGGATCCCTGCTCGGCCAGACCGAGCGCTTCCCCGACGGACCGCGGGCCACGGTCGTCGACGTCGATATCGAAGGGCTGATCGCCGAGCGGCTGCGCCAGGGCTCCTTCGATGACAACCGTGTGACGTTCACCGGCGGCGGTCCGGCCGGTCCTCTCGATGAGGGCGCCGCGACCTTCATCGATCCCGGTCGGTTCCGCATCGTCCGTATCGGACGCCGCTCTCTGGCCGCCCCGCGCACCGATATCGGCCTGCGCCGCATCGTCGACCGCTTCCCCTTCGTCCCCGACGACTCGGCCCGCCTGGCCCGGGACTGCTACGAGTCCTACAACATCCAGGTGGCCGGTCTGGTCCAGCGGCTGCGGGCCATCGGGCTTCCCAGGATCATCATCGGGGTCAGCGGCGGCCTGGACTCCACCCACGCGCTCATCGTCGCCGCCCGCGCCGTCGACCGTCTCGGCCTGCCGCGTGAGCGCATCCACGCCATCACCATGCCCGGTTTCGCCACGAGTGCCGAGACCAGGTCCAACGCGCTCGCCCTGGCTAAGGCGCTGGGCTGCCATGTCGAGGAGCTCGACATCCGCCCCGCCGCCGAGCAGATGCTCGCCGCCATCGATCACCCCTACGGGCACGGCGAACGCGGACGCGAGGTGTACGACGTGACTTTCGAGAACGTTCAGGCGGGCCTGCGCACCGACATCCTGTTCCGCGTCGCGGGCCGGCGCGGGGGCATCGTCCTGGGGACCGGGGACCTCTCCGAGCTGGCGCTGGGCTGGTGCACCTTCGGGGTGGGCGATCAGATGGCCCACTACGGCGTTAACGCCGGCATACCCAAGACCCTCATCCAGCACCTCATCCGCTGGGTCGCCGGCGAACGGATCTTCTCGGCGGAGGTCGGGCGGATCCTGCTCGCCATCCTCGCCACCGAGATCAGCCCCGAGCTCGTCCCCGCCGCCGACGGCGAACCCATCCAATCCACTCAGGCGAAGATCGGCCCCTACGCTCTGCAGGATTTCACCCTGTGGCATGTGCTGCGCCGCGGATCGCGACCCAGCCGCATCGCCTTCCTGGCCGAGAAGGCTTGGGCGGACGCGGACGCCGGGCGATGGCCGGCCGGCCTGCCCGACGAGGACAGGACCGCTTACGACCTGGCCACCATCAGGAGATGGGAGCTGCTGTTCTTCCGTCGATTCTTCTCCAACCAGTTCAAGCGCTCCACTCTGCCCAACGGACCGAAAGTCGTGGCGGGCGGCTCGCTGTCCCCGCGTGGGGACTGGCGCATGCCCTCGGACGCCGGCGGCGCCGCTTGGATCGCCGAACTCGAGCGCAATGTCCCCCAGGTCTGAATCCACCGGCCGCCCGCCGGCCCCGCCGGTTCGCACCGGTGCGATCGCATAGGCTGAGACGGTGCGCAAGCTGCTGTCCACGGACCTCGATGGAACGATTGTCTTCAACGCGGCTATTTCCCGGGAGGATCTGGACGCCATGGCCCGATGGCGCGCCGCCGGCAACCTCCTCGTCCCCAATACCGGACGGTCGGTGTCCGCCCTGCGCACTGCGTTGGACGGCTCTCATCTGACCTTCGACTACTCCGTGCTCTACACCGGGGCCGTTCTTGTCAGCTCCGACTACAGCGTTCTGAGGGCCTCCACCCTGCCCGACGGCCTGGCCGAGGAGATCCTCGACCTGCTCCAGGGCGAGGACGGCGTCACCGTCTTCGCCACGACGCTCGACGGCGACCTTCAGCTCTACGACTCGCTCGGCTCCGACACGCGTCTGCTCACCCTGTTCTCACGGGCCTCCTGCACCGACCTGCTCGGACGCACCCTCGTCGGCGTCCCCCTGCGCATAGCCGATGCGGCGCTCCTGGCGCGCACTCAGGCCGAGATCGAGCACCGCTGGGGCGGGACCGTCACGGTCTTCCGCAACCAGAACTTCCTCGACATCGTTCCCCTCGGCTCCTCCAAGGGCGCGGGCCTGAGGGCGCTGGTCGACCTCCTCACCGCCGTCGACGGCCCCTACTCGGGCGAGAGCATCGAGATCTGGAGCGTCGGCGATTCGTGGAACGATATCCCCATGCATCGGGCCGCCGCCCACGCCGTCGCCATGAGCGACTCCCCCGCGGAGGTGACCGACGCCTGCGAGGCCACCACCGTCTCCGTCGCCCGACTCATCGACCGCGTCCTCGCCGCCGACAGCGGGCGATCCCGGTGATGGCCGATTCCCCTTCGGTTCCTCTCGGATTCCATCCGACTTCGTCGACGGCCCTCCTGCGAGACGCCTGACCGGTAAGCTCCCTGAAGGCCGGAGTCGGGGACGTCGGCCGCGACCTGAGGAGAGTTCATGACCGTCGAGATCGTCACCGGATCCACCCCCGAGCTCGTTGAGGCGATGGGACGCCTCATCCCGCAGCTCTCCCGCTCCGCACCGGCGCTGACCGCCGCCGAGTGCGAGGCGCTCGTCGCGCAGAACGGCGTCTACCTCTTCATCTTCCGCTCCGATGAATCCCCGGACGGCGGCGTCCGCCCCATCCTGGGCATGCTCACGCTAGCGACATTCACCATCCCCACGGGGCTGCGCGCCTGGGTCGAGGACGTCGTCGTCGATTCCGCCGCGCGCGGCCAAGGCGCCGGCCGCGCGCTCGTCGAAGCGGCCGTCGCCCATGCTGCCACGCTCGGCGCCCGCACGGTCGACCTCACCTCCCGGCCCTCCCGCGAGGCCGCGAACCGCCTGTACCAGCGTGCCGGCTTCCACCTGCGCGAGACCAACGTCTACCGCTTCACCGGCCGGTGAGAACGGCGCCTCGGCCGCGCGCGGCCGCCCACCATGCGGACGAGAGCGACCGGATCGCGGTGCGTAACTCCGACGTTATCGATGTGGTGCAAACAACGTCTAGGCTGCTCTTACGCCCCTGCCCGTCCGGGTGGGGAGCGCATGCACGTCACCAAAAGGAGTGAGCATGGTTGCCGTGATCGTCGCCGCCCATGGGCGCCTGGCGGAGGGGCTGATAGCCTCGTCCGCCATGATCGCCGGTCCGCAGGAGGACCTGGTCGCTGTCACCTTCGACCCCTCGGAGGGCCCGGATGATCTTCTCGCCAAGTACACCGCCGCCGTCGAGAAGTCCCCGAGCGACCGCTATCTGATCCTCGTGGACCTTCTTGGAGGGAGCCCGTACAATGCCGCGGCGCGCTTCGCCGCGGAGCGCGAGGACGCCGACGTCGTCACCGGTGTCAACCTGCCTATGCTCGTCGAGGTCCTCGGTCGCCGCCTGACCGGCGGGAGCCTCCCCGAGCTGGTTGACACGGCGCGAACCGCCGGCGCTGGCGGAGTCAAGGTCCTCTCCGAGATCTTCACCCCCACCACCAACGAATCCGACGACGAAGGAGACGAGCTCTGATGGATATCAAGCTCCTGCGCATCGACTCACGCCTGGTCCACGGCCAGGTGGCCAACAACTGGGCCGGATCTCTCGGAGCCGAGGCCATCCTCGCTGTCTCCGACGGCGCCGCCAACGACGAGTTGCGCAAGACCCTCATGCTCCAGACCGGCGGCGGCAAGGTCAAGGTTCACGTCCTGGGCGTGGAGAAGGCGGGACGCGTCTACAAGAACCCGAAGTACGACTCCATGAAGGCCGTCATCGTCGTCGAGACCCCGGCTGACATCGTCCGCCTGCTCGACCTGGGCGTCGAGGCCGACGAGGTCAACGTCGGCGGCATGACCTTCAAGCAGGGCACCAAGGCCCTGTCCCAGGCCGTCTACATCTCGGACGAGGACGTCAAGGCCTTCCAGGAGATCGACCGCCGGGGGGTGACTCAATACATCCAGCAGGTTCCCTCCACGGGTCGCACGGATCTCATGAGCGCCTTGAAGTCCAAGGGATTCATCTCCTGATCGCCCGCTCGGTCGCGAACGTCGCTGCGAAGCGGGCCGCGACCCGAGTGAGTGTCGTCCCGCCCGAGGAGGGGCATCGACGACTCCGGCACCCGGGCCGTGTCCGGGTGCCCTCTTCCCCACCCCCGCCCCCAGTCAGAAAGCAGTCCCATGCATGACGTCAATATGATTCAGATCATCCTGGTGACGCTCGTAGCCTTTCTAGCCGGCTGCGACTCCGTCCTGGATGAGCGCATGTTCTACCGTCCGATCGTCGCCTGCACCCTCACCGGTCTCGCTCTGGGCGACCCCACCACCGGTATTATCGTCGGCGGCGCCCTCGAGCTGCTGAGTGTGGGCTGGATGAACGTCGGCGCCGCCATGGCGCCCGACGCCGCCCTCGCCTCCACCGTCTCCACCGTCATCGTCATCGTCGGAGGCCAGAGTCAGGACGAGGCTATCGCCGTCGCCGTCCCCCTGGCCATCGCCGGCCAGGCTCTGACCATCTTCGTGCGCACCATCAACGTCTTCTTCGCCCACCAGGCGGACCGATTCGCCGAGAACGCGAACATGCGCGCGATCACGATCATGCACTTCATCGCGCTGGCCCTCCAGGGCCTGCGCGTCGCAGTGCCGACCGCCATCGTCGCGGTGCTCGCCTCCGGCGACAGCGTTCAGAGGGCGCTCAACACCATTCCGGACGTCATCACCCATGGCCTGCAGATCGCCGGCGGGTTCATCGTCGTCGTCGGATACGCCATGGTCATCAACATGATGAGGGCGCGCAAACTCATGCCGTTCTTCTTCATCGGCTTCATCATTGCCACCCTCATGACGACTCTGGACACGGGCATCACGCTTCTCGCCCTGGGCATCCTCGGCGTCTGCCTGGCCTTCATCTACGTCCAGCTCAACCCCGAGTTCCACGAGGCCGTCCGGTTGCCGCAGCCGGCCCCCGCCACAGCGGGCGGAGGCTCCGACGACAGCCTGGACGACGACCTGGACGACGAGCTCGACTGAGCGCGGAAGGAACCACGATCATGACCACTGACACCACTGCGACCACCGATAGCGGCACCACCGCTGCTCCCGAGCGGATGCTCACCACCTCCGACATGTGGAGCATGTACTGGCGCTCCACCTTCCTGCTCGGCTCCTTCAACTTCGAGCGCATGCAGGCCATGGGGTTCTGCCTGACCCTCATGCCGGCGATCAGGAAGTTCTACCCCAACGACAAGACCCAGCAGGCGGCGGCGCTCAAGCGCCACCTGGAGTTCTACAACACCCACCCGTGGATCTCCTCGGTCGTCTTCGGCATCACCGCGGCCATGGAGGAGCAGCGCTCTAAGGGCGGGGATATCGGGGACGACACGATCACCAACGTCAAAGTTGGCCTCATGGGGCCGCTGGCCGGAGTCGGGGACCCCATCTTCTGGGGCACCGCGCGTCCGGTCCTGGGGGCGCTCGGCGCCACCCTGGCGCTGAACGGCTCCTGGCTCGGCCCGCTCGTCTACTTCTTCGGCATCAACATCATCCGCATCGTCGTGCGCTGGTACGGTCTGACGATGGGCTACGATCGCGGCACCGCCATGGTCACCGAGGTCGGCGGCAACCAGCTCAAGCGCATTACCCAGATCGCGGCCGTCACCGGTCTGTTCGTTATGGGGGCTCTGGTCTCCAAGTGGACGAATATCAAGTTCCCCGGCATCGTCACGGAGGCCACCGACTCCACGGACGCGAAGACCGTGCAGGACATTCTGGACAGCCTGCTGCCGGGGTTGGCCGCGCTCGGTCTGACCTTCCTGTGCATGTATCTGCTCAACAAGAAGATCAACGCCCTGTGGATCATCCTGGGCATGTTCGTCATCGGCATCCTGGGCGCCTGGACCGGCTGGCTGGGGCTGTAGGCCTCGAACCAGGACGCACAGCGCAGACGCCGTAGGCGTGCGCGCCGCCCGCGGGCCCACTCGCGGCCGATGACGAGGGGTCGCCGGGGACAGGGTCCCCGGCGACCCCGTCCATCCGCCTCACGGCCCGTTCACCCGGCCACCCGAATTCCGAGGAGTGCACACGTGCCCCAGCTCATCGCCACCGACCTCGATGGCACGATCCTGTTCGACCGCAAGGTCGCGCCCGCCGACCTCGACGCCATGAGACGGTGGCGGGCGGCCGGCAATCTGCTCGTGGTCGATACCGGCAAGTCCGTCTTCGCCACCCGCGACACCCTGGAGCCGGTCGGACTCGCCTTCGATTACGCCGTCGCCTTCACCGGCGCGGTGCTCGCCGACGGCGACTACCGCGTTCTGGCCTCCCGTTTCCTCCCCGACGGCCTGGCCCATGAGATCGTCATGAGCCTGCGCGGAATCGACGGCCTCACCGTCTTCGCCACCACGCTGGAAACCGACTACGTCGTCGAGGACACCTATCACGAGGTGTCCCCGATCCTCCAGGTGTTCGTCCCCATGGAGCCCGAGGAGATGACCGAGCACCGCTTCATCGGCGTGCCCATGCGGGTGCGCGACGACGACGTGCGCCGGCGCATTGTCGAGCGCCTGACCGAACGCTGGGGCGAGGCGATCGAGGTGGTGCGCAATCAGGAGTTCCTCGACGTCATCCCCGCCGGCGCGACCAAGGGCGCCGGGCTCGCCGACCTGCTCGCCCGGCTTACCGGTTCCGACGGGTCCCGCTCCGGCGAGAGCATCGAGACCTGGAGCTTCGGCGACTCGTGGAACGACATCTCCATGCACACCGTCGCCGACCACCCCGTCGCCCTGCCCTGGTCCCCCAAGGAGGTTGTGGCCGCGTGCGAGAGCACGGCGGGCTCCATGGCTGAACTCGTCGAGTCCGTCCTCGGGCCCCGACGGGGCCGGACCACCGCCACCACTACTGCCGGAGAGAAGAGGAACCGATGACGGGACTGGGGACGAGGGTCAGCGACTGGTTCAACGGCGGAAGCCCCGACGGGCGCGCCAAGCTGCGCCAGTGGATGCGCGGCTACAAGGGGGACGCGGACCGTCCGGAGGGCTTCACCTACGGCATGATGGGGCCGGCCACCGGCCTGTCGGTGCTCGCCGGCCTGATCTACCCGCTGACGAAGGGCTACGGCAGCGTCGTCGCGCTCGCCCTGGCGGTCTTCCTGGTGCTGGGACGCCACATGATCGAACGACAGGTGGCCGGCGTCATTTCCGACCTCCAGGAGGCTCAGCGCCAGTACAAGCGCACGAGGGATCCTGAATACCTCGAGTTCACCGACTTGCGCGCCTCCGGTCTGCTCGAGGACAACAAAATGCTCACCGCCCCCACCAAGGCGTGGCTGGCCGAGCAGATCGAGTGGGCCCGCGAGCAGAAGAAGCGCAATGAACAGCGAATGGCGAAGAAGGCGGCCCGCGCTGAGCGTCGTCGGGGCCGCATCCGCGCCGACGCCGCCGACGCCGCCGACGAGGCCGCGCCGGACGGCGTGCAGGAGGAGAAGCGATGACGCCCCCCGGGGACTACGTCAGAGCCGTCCTGTGGGACATGGACGGCACCCTCATGAACTCCCAGCCGCTGTGGGACGAATCCTTCCGGCGTCGCTGCGAGCAGCGCGGCGGGAGCGTGACTGACGAGCAGGTCGTCTCGATCGCGGGCGCGTCCATCGCCCGCACCTGCGAGATCATCGCCGCTACCGGTGCCACGGACTCGCCCCACGACCCGGCCACCACGGAGCTGTTCGCCCTCATCGCCGCCGACGTGGCCAACGCCGTGCGCACCGAGCCGCCGATCGTGCCCGGCGCCCCCAGGATCACCTCGATGCTCGCCGAGATCGGTCTGGCGCAGGTCATCGTCACCCAGTCCCCGCGTCGCATCGTCGAGTCGGTCGCCCACGCGCTCGGCGACGTGTTCGTCGAGCTCGTCACCGGCGATGACGGGCTGCCGGGCAAGCCCGCCCCCGCGCCCTACGCGACGGCCATCGAGCTGCTCGACCTCGAGCCCGCCGAATGCGTCGCCGTTGAGGACTCGGCCACGGGCGCGGCCTCCGCGCGCTCGAACGACCTGCGGGTTATCCAGGTGGGCGGCACCAAGCACTTCCCTGGCGACCCCGGCCTGATCGTCGTGGACGGACTGACCTCGATCACGCCGCACCTCCTGCTGTGGGACGACGTCGGCCGGTAGAATGCCGGGTCTACAGACCGACCGACTCCAGCCAGGCGTCCAGCATCGCGCGGCCGGCCGGGATCAGCCGCTCGCCGTGCACGACGGCGCCTTCGCGCACCGCCGCGGGGTCGATGCCGTTGGAGGCCAGCTCATGGGCGTGCCCGATGAGCCAGCGCTCGATGCGCGCCGGATCCGCCTCCAGGTGGAACTGGAGACCCAAGGCTGCGGGCAGGGCGAAGGCCTGGACCGGTGTCGTCGGGGTGGAGGCCAGGATGCGCGCCCCCTCGGCCTCGGCGGGCAGGACGATGCGCTCGCCGTGCCAGTGCAGCACGGCGAGACCCTCAATCGGCCGCAGCGTTCCGACGCCGTCGGGGGTGAGCGCGACCGGCGCCCACCCGATCTCCGGGTCTGCGGGGACTACCCGTCCGCCCGCAGCCGTTGCGATGAGCTGAGCGCCCAGGCAGATGCCGAGGGTCGGCCCGCCGATCGCCAGCCGCCGGCGCACGGCGTCGAGCTCGGCCGTCAGCACCGGGTAGGCGCGCTGATCGCCCACTCCGATTGGCCCTCCCAGGACGACGAGCAGGTCGGCGTCATCGGCCGGGCCGCCGGACGCGAGGACGGAGGGCGCATCGCCGCCGGCGTCCCAGTAGACGACCTCCAGCCCGTGGCCGGCTAGAATCGGTGCGGCGATGCCGAGGTCCTCGAAGGCGACGTGGCGGATGACGAGTGCGCGGGTCATGACGGTTCCTCCCTGCTGCGGTTGCGGACACGCTACGACGGAGTTCGGAACACGCCCGTCACACCGGTGCTCGCGACCCCCGGTGCGCCTTAGACGGTCGAAGGGGAGATCGCACGGGCGGGGCGCGTTCAGCGCACCAGCTCGACGAGCACCTCGGCGTGGTCGGTATGCGGAAACATGTCGAACAGGCGCGCCCGGCGCGCACGCAGCGACGGCATGCACGCCAGATCGGCCGCCAGGGAGGCCGGGTTGCACGAGGAGTACAGCACTCGCGGCACCCCCGATTCCTCGATCCGACCGGCCAGGTCCGCCCCGATCCCGCGCCGCGGCGGGTTGACGACCAGCAGATCCGGCGTCACCCCGGTCCCCGGGGCGAGCACACGGGCATCGCCGGTCTCGAAGCGAGCGGCGGCGGGCTCCAGCCCCATGAGTGCGGCCGCGTCCCGGGCGCCCGCAATGGCCGGGGCCGAGATTTCGACGCCGAGGACCCGGCGCCCCGGACGGGCGAGCGCCAGAGCGAAACCGCCCACGCCGCAGAACAGATCCCACACTTCGGCGGGACGGGGGAGAGCGGCGGGAACGTCGTCGGCCCAGGCCCGAGCCGTCGCGTAGAGCCTCTCGGCCACACCCGTGTTCGTCTGGAAGAAGGAGCGCGTCGGCAGCAGCAGCGGCAGCTCGACGACGACGCGGGCGCCCGCGGAACGTCCGGTGAGGGCGCCCTCGCCGTCGGCGGCGCGCTGCGCGCCGGGAAGGACCAATCGCATGAGAAGACGGTCGCCGCCCGGCTCGTCGGTGAGTACGATCTCCTTCTCCCCTTCGATTACCGCCTGGTGCACCGGCTGGAGGTTGACCGAGACGACCGCGATCGTCGGCAGGTCCCGACGCAGCCGCGGCAGGGCCCGCCGCAGCGCCCCCAGATGACGTCGGCTGCGCAGGACGAAGCGGATCATGAGGTCGCCGTCGGGGGAGGCCGTCACGAGCAGGTGCTTGAGTTCGCCGCGCCGTGCGGACACGTCGTAGGGGATAAGTCCGAGATCGCCGATCAGACGGGCCAGCACCGGCAGCGCCCGGCGGATCGCCGGCACGTGCACGGGGCACGAGCGCAGATCGGTGCCACGGCCGGCGCGGTCCAGAACGCCGAGCACCGGCGCCCCCGCCCGTCCCGACACCGCCATCTTCGCCTTGTTGCGGAAGGCGCTGCGAGCGCTCGGCACGGGGGACTGCCAGGTGTCGTCGTCGACCGGGGGCAGCAGCCTCGCGACGCGCTGCTGCTTGCGGGCGAGCTGGAGGACGAGCGGAATGCCCTGGTGCGGGCAGGAGCGGCAGGCGCCGCTGCGATGCAGCGGGCAGAAGGCGGCCGACGACGGCCGGTGGCGAGTGTCGACGCGCATGGGGACATTCTGAGCCCTCCCCGATGCGGCGGCGACCGGCGCAGGGGCCCGCCGCTGCGCTGATTCGCGACCCGACCCGGCCCGCGCGCCCACAACGCGACATCGCCGCTGCGCCGCCTCCGGCTCCGCCCCGACCGCGCCGGCGCGCGTCGGGCACACTGTGCCCATGAGCGAGCACACCCCCGCCGAACCGGACGCCACGACGCCCCTCATCCCGCGCACCGGCATCGGCGCAGACGTCCACGCCTTCGCCGCCGACCCCGCCGCGCCTCTGCACCTGGCCTGCCTGACCTGGCCCGGGGAGGTGGGACTGGCCGGTCACTCGGACGGCGACGTCGTCGCCCACGCCTGCTGCGACGCCCTCTTCTCCGCCGCCGGCCTGGGAGATCTGGGCAGCAACATCGGCACTGCGGAGCCGCAGTGGAGGGGAGCCTCCGGCGGTGCGCTCCTGGCCGAGGCCGCCCGCCGGGTGCGTGCGGCCGGTTACGAGATCGGCAACGTCTCCGTCCAACTGATCGGGGCCCGTCCCCGTGTCGCCGAGCGCACCGGCGAGGCCCGCGCCGCGCTGAGCGCCGCCGCCGGGGCCGATGTCTCCTTCTGCGCCACCACCACCGACCGCCTCGGCTTCCTCGGGCGCGAGGAGGGGCTGGCTGCACTCGCCACCGCGCTGATCTACCGCCCGGGCCATTCGCGGAACTGACGCCGATCGGACGCCCTTGCCTCACCGGCTAGGCTTGCCCTCGTGAGCAACGACCGCACCGAGCGCCCTGCACCGAACCTGCGCCTGTACGACTCCGCCGCGCGCGCCGTCGTGCCCTTGACTCCCACCGTCACCCCCGGAACGGTCGCCATCTACCTGTGCGGCGCCACCGTCCAGGGCTCGCCCCACATCGGCCATATGCGCTCGGCCATCGCCTTCGACGTGCTGCGCCGCTGGCTGGAGCGCTCCGGGCAGCGGGTCGTGCTCATCCGCAACGTCACCGATATCGACGACAAGATCCTCGCCAAGTCGACCGCCGCCGACCCGCCCGTGGAGTGGTGGGCTTGGGCCCAGCGCTACGAGCGCGAGTTCGACGCCGCCTACCGGGCCCTGGGCGTGGCTCCCCCCACCTACGAGCCGCGCGCCACCGGGCACGTCCCTGAGATGATCGACCTCGTCCAGCGCCTGCTGGACGCCGGGCACGCCTACGTCGGCGAGCGCGGCAACGTCTACTTCGACGTGCGCTCTCTGAGCGACTACGGGTCGCTGACCAACCAGAGGGTGGAGGATCTGGCCACCACCGAGGACGAGTCCCAGATCGACGACGACGTCGAGGCGGACAAGCGCGACCCGCGCGATTTCGCCCTGTGGAAGGCCGCCAGGCCCGCCGAACCCGCCGACGCCGCCTGGGACGCCCCCTGGGGGCGCGGCCGGCCCGGCTGGCACCTGGAGTGCTCGGCCATGAGCAGACGCTACCTGGGGGAGGTCTTCGACATCCATGGCGGGGGCATCGATCTGCGCTTCCCTCACCACGAGAACGAGCAGGCCCAGTCCCACGGCGCCGGCTGGGGCTTCGCCCGCCACTGGGTCCACAACGCCTGGGTCACCGTCAAGGGCGAGAAGATGAGCAAGTCGCTGGGCAATTCGCTCGTGGTCGCCGAGCTGCTGAAGACCTACGACGCGCCCGTGCTGCGCCTGGCTCTGGGCACCGTCCACCACCGCTCCACCGTGGAGTTCTCCGATGAGACCCTCGCCGACGCCGCCGGCCTGTGGGAGCGGCTGAGCGGCGCCGTGCTGCGCGCCCGCGAGGAGACCGGAGGCGGGGGGACGAGCCCGGTGGACGCCGCCGTGGAGACGGTTCGCGCACGCGCACTCCCGGCGGAGTACACGGCCGCCATGGACGAGGATCTCAATCTCGCCGGGGCCATGGCCGTCGTTCACGCCACGCTCAAGCGGCTCAACACGGTGCTTGCGGCCCGCGTGTCCGAGCGCGACGCCGTCGTCGACGCGGCGCTGGACCTGCGCTCCCAGCTGGACGTCATGGGACTGGATCCGCTCGCTGAGCCCTGGCGATCCCGCGTGCTGGGCACGGGGCCGGCTGGTGCCGACGGTGCGGCTGCGGATGCTCTCGACCACCTCGTCACAGCTCTGCTCGATCAGCGCGCCGAGGCGCGCGCCGCCAGGGACTGGGCCCGTGCGGACGCCCTGCGCGACGAACTGACCGCGGCCGGCGTGGTCGTCGAGGATTCGGCCGCCGGCGCCCGCTGGCATGTGGCCTGAGACGGAATGCGAAGACCGGAGAGGACACCCATGCCCGGAAATGAGCGCTACCCCGGCCCCAGACGGCGGCCCGGCTCCAAGAAGGGGCCCACGAAGGGCTCCGGCGGCAGGCGTCGCAAAGGGTTGGAGGGGCGCGGCCCCACGCCCAGGGCGGAGGACCGCGTCGGTCACCCCAGGGCGCGGGCGAAGGCGCGGGCCGAGGCGCGCGCTGCCCGGCCCACGCACGCCAAGCGCTTGGAGAGGGCCAGGGAGGGCTTCGCCGTGCCCGCGGACCACGAGGTCGTCTGCGGCCGCAATGCGGTGGCCGAGGCCGCCCGCGCCGGCATCCCGATCGTGCGCGTCTTCATGGCCGTCTCCGCGGAGTCGGACGACCGCCTGGCCGCCGTCGTGCGACGTGCGACTCTGCTGGGCGCGCCCATGGTCGAGGCGACTCGGCTCGACCTGGAGGCGCTCACCGGCGGCGCCGCTCATCAGGGTGTGGCCATCGAGGTGCCCGCCTACGAGTACGTCCGCGCCCGCGACCTGCTCGAGCGCGCCCGGGACGCCGGCCGTACGCCATTGCTCATCGCTCTGGACCGCGTCACCGACCCCCACAACTTCGGGGCGATTCTGCGCAGTGCCGGGGCTTTCGGAGCCGACGGCGTGATCATCCCCGAGCGGCGCTCCGTCGGGGTCAACGTCACCGTGTGGAAAGTGTCGGCCGGGGCGGCCGCCCGGGTGAGCGTGGCCCGTGAGACGAATCTCGTGCGCACCCTGACCGCCCTGAAGAGGGAGGGCTGCTTCGTCGTCGGGCTCGACGGCGGGGGGGAGACGATGGTCGAGGATCTCGCTCTCGCCAACGCCCCGCTCGTCGTCGTCACCGGCGCCGAGGGCGCGGGTCTGTCCCGCCTCGTGCGCGAAACCTGCGATGTCATCGCCTCCATACCGATCGCCGGCGCGGTCGAGTCGCTTAACGCGGCGGTGGCCACCGGCATCGGCCTGTACGAGGTCGATCGACTGCGGCGGACGGCCCGTGCCGAAGACGCCGATGCTGCGGGCGCCACCGGACACGCGGGTGGGGCCTGAGACCGCCTCCGGCGCGCAGGCTGGTGCGCCTGGTCGCCGCCCGCACGGACCCGGGCGGCCCGCTAGGGGCTGACCCGCGTGCCCGTTGCTGACACAATGGATGTGAGAACCGTACCCCGTACTCATTCGGACCGACCGCGCCGCGGCCAGTCCCGGCCGGCTAGGAGGCCCCCATGGCTCAGGACACCGCGCAGCGCTGGAATCGCACCGAGGGCGTGCTCGTCGCCCCGGGCACCGGGCCGGATGCGGTCGCCGATCGCCTTGCCGCTCAGCGGGTCGTCGCCCGTCTCGAATGGTTCCCCTCCAGCTCCCACCTGTTGTCGGTGACGCTCATGACGGATGCGCGCGGCCGCGTCGCGGTCGCCCCGCCCGAGGGCGATGGGGTGACGGCCGGCGCCGGCGTCAGCGAGTTGGCCGAGGCCCTGGCCCGCGATTTGGAGGCGGACGTGACCATCGGCCCGGCCTCCTTCAATGCGCTGCCCGACGACGTCGTCCTGCCCGAGGTTCCCGGCGACCCCGGGCCGACCACCCGCACGCTCGTGGTCTCCCCGCTGAGCGCCTACATGGTGCCCCTGCAGGCGACGTTGCTGGAGCGGCCGCTCGCTGTCGCCTCCGTGTCCGGCCTAAACCGCCGGATCGTCATGTACTCCGGTGATGGTGCGGGCCTGGGCGCCTTCGGCTGGGATGAGGAATCCCTGCCGGCGCTCGTCCTGACCGTCGATGAGCGAGATGTCGCCGCGCGCGCGATCTCCACCGGGGAGAGCGAGGACGACGCCGTCTTCTCCTGGGGCATGACCTCGCGCTACGTGTGGGGCGGGGTTGGCGATCCGGGGCCGGAGTTGCGTGCGCTCGTGACCGAGCATCTGACCGACTCGACGGATGCGTCCCTCATCGCCTCCACCGTGCCGGGCGCCGACGTCGAGGAGGTCGCCGCGGCCTTCGCGACCCCGGGGCTGGAGGGCATTGTTGCGCTCGCCCGCGCCCTGGGTCTGCCCGACTGGGTCGGCTCCGTCCTGGCGGGGCGGCTGGCACCGGCGGAGGCGCCCGGAGCCGTCGTCCATGAGCCCCGCGGATTGTCCAACGCCGTGGGCCGCAGCGTCGGCCTGCTACTGCAGGACCCCTCTACTCCGGGCTCGGCCTTCTGGCAGTCCTACGTCCGCACGGTCACCGAGATGCCCTGGGTCGTGCGTGGTGCGGCCATTGCCGAGGCGGGCCTGGGCGGTGCGCTGATGGGTACGGCAGTGCGCCATTACCGTCGGACCGGCCGCGCCCCCGGCGGGCTGGTGGGCGTGGGGATCGTGCTGCTGGTGGACGCGGTGGCCGAGACCTCGTTGGCCTCCTGGACCCGTCATCGCGAGCTGCGTCGACGGGCCGATGAGGAGATGGCGCTGGTCGCCGAAGAGCTCGGGGCCTGACCGGAACCCATTGGTTGAGATGCGCACGTCGCATTCCGGCGTGCGATGCCCGCTGAAGACCGACCCGCTCCTCGGGGAGGCGGACGGCGCGGTCGCGGTCCCGGACCTGAGGGCCGATGACGTCGGGGTCAATCATTGTTAGAGAATGTTCATTGCCGGTGCCAATATGCTGACATTAACGCTGTATGGCACCCTATTGACATGAAGGACGTGGTGGATACCAGTGCCCTCATCGGCTATCGGCTCAAGCGGGCTCAGATCTCCCTGCGGTCGCGGATGGACGAGGGGCTGCGCCCTCTCGGGCTCACCTCGCCGCAATACGCCTGCCTCGAGCTTATTCAGCGCCGGCCGGGAGCATCGAGCGCCGAGCTCGCTCGGGCCGCCTTCGTCACGCGTCAGACGATGAGCACGCTCCTCAAGGGTCTCGTGGCCCGGGGGCTGGTCGAGCGGTCCGAGCGCGCCTGCGCAGGAAGAGCGATGCCGACCGGGCTCACCGCCGAGGGTGGTGATCTTCTGCGCCGCGCCTCCGCCGTCGTGCGTGAGGTCGAGTCACGGATGATCTCGCGGCTCTCGGACACTCAGGTCGAGGCGCTCGGCGAGGCCCTCAGCAGATGCGCCGAGGCCCTGTCCGCCGACTGAGGACCCGGCCGGCCTCGGACGGCCTCGTCATTCTCCGACGGCGCTGACGCCCGTCGCCGGCTACTCGCCCTTGAACCTCATACCGGCGGTGAATCCCATGGGGTTGAGCTCGTAGGCCATGGCCATTTCCTCGTCGCGGGCGGCGAACGCCTCGTCGTCGGCGACGTCGTCGTTCTCCTCCTCGCCGTCGAAGATGGCAGCCATCTCCTGGGTGTCCCCGAGCGAGAGGTAGGACTGCTCGTCCCGGTACTGGGGCAGAACCTTCTGCACGTAGTCCTGGGTCGCCTCTTCGGTGGTGATGTCCCGCTGCTGGGCTTCGGACATGTACCAGCGGTGCTCGAGAACCTCGTGGAAGATCTCCGCCGGCTCGAGTTTACGGCGCAGCTCCAGTGGGACCGCCCGGATGGTCGGTTCGAAGACCTCGGCCAGCCAGGCGTGAGCGACCAGTTCGATCGGGTCGTCCTGCCGGCCGGTGTAGGCTCGGAAGGCTTCGAGATCGTTGAGCATGCGCTGCCCCTGACGTTCCTGCACGTCAAGACCGGTCAGACGCATCACCTGGCGGTGGTAGTGGCCGGCGTCGACGACCTTGGGCTGAATGACCATGCGTGTGCCCGAGCCGTCGGCCTGTGTCTTCATCATGAGTTCGCCCACGTCGAATCCCAGCTTGTTGAGCCGCTCAATGCGCTGGCCCACGCGCCACCGCTCGCCCATGTCGAAGGTCTCCGCACCGGTGAGCACCTCCCACAGGTCGGTGTAGCGGGTCACGATGCAATCGCCGACCTCGACGGTGTCGACGCTGGGTTCCAGCAGCGCGCCGGCCTGGAGGTCCATGAGCTCGCCGATGATGTTGGTGCGGGCGATGTCGATGTCGTACAGGCGTTTGCCCTCAGTGAGCCCCTCCGTGTACAGCTCACCGGTCTCAGCGTCGACGAGGTAGGCGGCGAAGGCCCCCGCGTCGCGTCGGAACAGCGTGTTGGACAGGGACACATCCCCCCAGTAGAAGCCGAGCAGGTGCAGGCGCACGAGCAGAACCGCCAGAGCGTCGATCAGACGCGTGGCCGTTTCGGGGCGCATGTACTGGCTGAACAGGGCGCGGTAGGGAAGTGAGTAGGCCAAGTGCTCTGTGACGAGCACCGAGTTGAGGGCATGGCCCGACAGGTCCGTGCGTCCGGTGATGACGGCGGTGGGGGTCACGCACGGCGCCCCCAGGCGCAGGAGGTTGCGAAGCATCTCGTACTCGCGGTAGGCGACCGTCTCGCCGATCTCCTTGACGGCGATGACGCGGTCGGACAGGTTGACGAAGCGCACGATGTGTCGTGACAGGCCGCGCGGCAGCGCCGCGAGAACCTCCGACGGCCATTCCTCCAGCGGGATCTCCCAGGGCAGGTCGAGCAACGCGGGGTCGATGGTGGCCGCGGTGATCTGCATGGACTGGGGCATGCGACGATTCTCCCAGGAAACTGCTCCGACGGCGACGCGAGAGCGCACCGGCGCTTGGACTGGATCGTGATTCCCCGAGCTGCCGGGCGTTTCCTCCGGTGCGATGTCGGCGTGTCGGAGTGGAGCCGTGCCGGATGTCGTGCGTGTCGCACCGCGCCACGGCCTGACTCGTGACAGTTTGGTGGGGTCTGGGTTTTGAGGTGGGTTTTTCGTTGATGTCGCGTGGTGGTTGTGGGTGTGCTGGCACACTAAGGGGCCGGTAGGGTGGGGGTGGTGAGCCCGTTTCTGCGTAAGGTCAAGACAGCCTCTGGGGCGACGGCGGTGCAGATCGCGGTCAAGGAAGGGCGCCGGGACAAGGTGATCGAGCACCTGGGATCGGCCCACACTGAGGCCGAGCTGGCTGCTCTGATGGAGATCGGCCGGCACCGCATTGCCCCGGACTAGCTGGCCCTGGACCTGACTCCCACGCCACCGGCGGTTTCGGGACTCCTCACGGCCTCAGCCCCGGTCGGCACTGATGCGGTGGTGGAGTCCAAGCGCTCGGGCCTGCTGTGGGACGTTCTGCACGGGGTCTACACCCGTCTGGGGCTGAGGGACGCCACTGGGGGTGATCGGGCCTTTGAGCAGATGGTTCTGGCGCGTCTGATCGAGCCGACATCCAAGGCCGACACCCCCAGAGTCCTGTCCGAGATCGGCTGGCCAGCCCCGGCCCACCGCAACACCCTGCAAGCCTGCCTGGCCCGGGCCCAGGAGCGGGGCTACCGCGAGAGCCTGTCTGGGGCTCTGTTCGAGCACGTCACCGCCAGTGGGGGTCTGGCCCTGTGCCTGTATGACGTGACCACCCTGTACTTCGAGGCCGAGCGTGAGGACGACCTGCGGCGGGTGGGTTACTCCAAGGAGAGGAGGGTTGACCCTCAGGTCATCGTGGGCCTGCTGGTCGACCGTCATGGTTTTCCTCTCCAGGTCGGCTGCTGGGAGGGAAACAAGGCTGAGACCACCACGATCATCCCCATCGCGGAGGCCTTCCAGGCCGCCCACGGCATCGAGGAGCTCGTCATCGTCGCTGACGCAGGCATGCTCTCAGCCGCCAACCTCACGGCCCTGGACGAGGCGCACCTACGTTTCATTGTCGGGGCCCGCACCACCCGGGCCCCAGGCGACCTGGAGGCCCACTTCCACTGGCACGGGGACGCCTTCACCGACGGCCAGGTCATCGACACCATCACCCCCAGAAGAGGCTCCAGGAGCCAGCGCGACGTCAGCAGGCGTCATGAGCCGGTGTGGGACCCGCACACCCATCCAGGCTCATGGAGAGCGGTATGGGTCTACTCCAAGAAGCGAGCGGCCCGGGACAACCAGACTCTCACAGCTCAGGCCAACCGCGCCCGGGCTGTCATCGCCGGCGAGAAGCGCCCTAAGGGCACGCGTTTTGTCACCGTCCATCAAGGCGATCAGGTCCTTGATGAGGCCTCCATCGCCAGAGCCCGGTCCCTGGTGGGTCTCAAGGGCTACGTCACCTTTCGTCCCCGCACGCCTGATGGGCGCCGGTGAGGTCGTCTCCTCCTACCACGAGCTGTGGCACGTCGAGCAGTCCTTCCGGATGAGCAAGCACGACCTGAGAGCCCGGCCGGTCTTCCACCACACCCGAGACGCGATCGAGGCTCACCTGACCGTGGTCATGGCCGCCCTGGCCGTCGCCCGGCACCTCCAGGAGGCCACCGGTATCAGCATCGCCAGGATCGTGCGCGAGCTACGCAGCCTGCAGGAAGTTACCATCAACCTCAACGGCCACCACCTCGCAGCCGCACCGCGTCTGACCGACACCGCCAACGACATCCTCACCGCCCTGAGCACCCCACCCCCGGCACACTAAGCGTCATGAGTCAGGTGCGATGTCGGCGTGTCGGAGTGGAGCCGTGCCGGATGTCGTGCGTGTCGCGCCGCGCCACGGCTTCATCCGGTGGGTGTGGTTCAGCCGGTCAGGTGCGTGGACTCATTGGGCATCGTTCTCGCCGTCGTCGGTGGCGATTTGGGCGGCGATCTGAGCGGTCGCCGCGGAGAAGTCTTCGACTAGCTGGTGGTCCTGGGCTTGGGCCAGGAACACCAGATGAGCGATAGCGTCCTCCACACCCAGCAGACGGGCCTCCATACGCCCGGTGAAGCAATAGGCCGGCGTGAACCCGTACACCTGCCCCTCACCCACCGGACCCAG
>NZ_GL985606.1:714337-732095 GCF_000220835.1 Actinomyces sp. oral taxon 448 str. F0400
CCTCATCCACCCCATGCCCCGCACCCATCGGATAATACTGGTGATACCCCAGCAGATCCTCCTGCAACGACGACTCCACCCACTCCAGATCCCACGGCAAATCAACCATAACCCCACCCTAACAACCACCACCACACACCACCGGCCATGTCCGGATGCGCACGCCGTCCTCAGTCCATTCGTCGGCCGGTCCCGCCCCTGATGTCAGGGGCGGGACCGGCCGAATAGCGACGCCGTCGGGCTGATGGATGCCGTTGACTCAGGCGGGAAGACGCTCGCCGGTCGAGGCGGAGAAGATGTGCTCCTCGCCCGGCTTGATGCGCACATAGACGTTCTCACCCGAGTTCGGCGCGGTGCGCGGAGGAACGCGGACGATGATCTGACTGGAATCCTCACCGGAACCCAGCTTGTCCTCCGACTTCTCGGCTCCGACGAGCTCGCCGTAGATGTAGGCGTCGGAGCCGAGCTCCTCGACGAAGGACAGGCGCACCGGAATGGAGTGCTCGTCCTCTGCGGAGACGACCTCGAGGGACTCGGGGCGGAATCCGATGGTGACCTTGCCGTTGTCCTCGGGCGCGATGGCATCGAGGGTGGCGCGGCTCAGCGGGATCTTGGCCTCGCCGATGGTGGCGACCTCACCGTCGACCGTGAACTGGCCCAGGTTCATGGCCGGCGACCCGATGAAGCCGGCGACGAACTCGTTGGCGGGCTTGTCGTACATCTCGCGCGGGGTGCCGACCTGCTGGAGGACTCCATCCTTGAGCACCGCGATGCGATCGCCCATGGTGAGGGCCTCGGTCTGGTCGTGCGTGACGTAGACGGTCGTGACGCCCAGCGAGCGCTGCAGGGAGGCGATCTGCGTGCGGGTCTGAACGCGCAGCTTGGCGTCCAGGTTGGACAGCGGCTCGTCCATGAGGAAGACCTTGGGCTTGCGCACGATGGCACGGCCCATGGCGACGCGCTGGCGCTGGCCGCCGGAGAGAGCCTTCGGCTTGCGGTCGAGGTACTCGGTCAGGCCGAGGATCTTGGCCGCCTCCCTGACCCGCTTGTCGATCTCGTCTTTAGGGGTGCCCGCAATCTTGAGGGCGAAGCCCATGTTGTCGTGCACGCTCATATGCGGGTACAGGGCGTAGTTCTGGAAGACCATGGCGATGTCGCGGTCCTTGGGCTGGACATCGGTGACGTCCTTGTCCCCGATGAGAATGCGCCCGGAGTTGACGTCCTCCAGACCGGCGAGCATGCGCAGAGAAGTGGACTTGCCGCATCCGGAGGGGCCGACCAGGACGAGGAACTCGCCGTCGGAGATCGCGAGGTTCAGCGCGTCCACGCTCGGGCGGTCATTGCCCGGGTAGATGCGGGTGGCGTGATCGAAAGTCACCGTTGCCATGAGTGGTATCCCTTCACCGGCAGGTACGTGCCGGACGATCCGTTGTGAAAGGTGCCGAATGCGTGTCCGCATTGACACGTGCGCTCGGCCGGTCGGTCGCGCGCAGGGCTCATGCTGTCACAGGTTTGGCATGGCCCGGTAGATCTACGGGGTTCCACTCGCTCCGGATGACGGTGAAGCCCCTCACATCCCATGTCGCGACGGGGGTGCCCGGTACTGTGGGCGTCATGACGCAGAACCCGGACCTGGGAGCAGGCACTCCGATTTCCCTGGCGGGACTTCGCGCCGGCACCGAGGTCGGGGGATACCGGCTGATCCGGCGGCTGGGGGCCGGCGGTATGGGCGTGGTCTGGGAGGTCGCCGATGGCGCGGGCAACCACATCGCCATGAAGATCCTTCACCCTCAGATCGCCGCGGATCCCATGGCGAGGCGCCGTCTGGACCGGGAGGCCTCGGTCCTGGCGCGCGTCAGGGATTCCCGCGTTGCCCGCATCCTCGATATCGAGACCGGTGATGGCGCCGACGGGACCGGCGTCACCTTCGTCATCACCGAGCTCGTCGACGGGCCCACCCTTCAGTACGAGGTCGACCACGAGGGCGCCTACGACCTGACCACCGACGCGCGCGATCTGGCGGACCTGGCTCACGGGCTGGTCGACTCGCTGTCGGCGGTCCACGCCGCCGGTGTCATCCACCGCGATCTCAAACCGTCCAACGTCATGCTCGGCGCGCAGGGCCCGGTTCTCATCGACTTCGGCATCGCCCAGGTCGCCGACGACGTCCGTCTGACGCAGACCGGTCAGGTCACCGGCACCCCCGGCTTCATCCCGCCGGAGATGCTCGACGGCGACGAGCCCAGCCCCGACGTCGACTGGTACGCCTGCGCGGGTGTGCTCCTGTTCGCCGTCACCGGTCAGGCCCCCTTCGGATCGGGCCCCTGGCAAGCCGTTTTCCGGCGCGTCTACGCCGGCAGTCCCGAGCTCGGCTCGCTTGAGGAGGACTGCCCGGCACTGGCGCGGGCCTTCGCCGCCGCCCTCGCACCGCGGGTCGCCGACCGACTCGCCATCGAGGATCTGCTGCGCGTCCTCGATGAGATCGCCGACGGCGGAACGGGACAGGAGGCTATCGATGAGGCTCTCGGAGCCGAGGCGGATGAGGCCGATGAAGCCGATGCGGCCACCAGTACCTTCGCTTCGGGTTACGGCGTCGTCGGTGCTCAGCACTCCACCGGTTACGGCTCCGGCCCCAGCGCGCCGTCGGCCAGCGGGTACGGCGACGGGGCGTCGGGGCCCTCCGCCGGTGCCGGCCCGCACGGTGGTCGTGCGTCGCCGGCCGACTACGGCTACGTCGGCGCAGCTGGCGGGCCGGGGACCCCGGCGGCGGGCCCCGGTCGGAACAGCGAAGCGTCTCCAGCCTTCAGCCCCGGCGGGGGTCCTGCCCCCGAGGCGATGGCATCGGGCGGCGGGATGCCCGTGGCTTACGCGCCGGGCAGCGGATCCAGCGGATACCCCGCCCCGGGCGGACCGGCCCGCCGGCCCTCGCCCGCTCCCATGCCCGTTCAGCAGCCGGCGGTCATGTCCGCGCGCGTGCCGGTGGGACCGGCGGCGCTGCAGCCGGCGCTCCCGCAGCCGGCGCCGATGGCGCGCCGACCCGGCGCCGAGTGGCCGTACGCCGGTCCGGCGATGGGGTCCTCGCTACCTGATTGGGCTCGCGAACCGCGCCGCCATCCGTTCGTGGTCTTCTCCCTGTTCGTGCTCCTGGTGTCGCTGTCGGCCAGTATCCCCGTCTGGGTGATGCTCGTGTACGCGGTGCTCCTGGTCGTGGCGGGAACCGTGGGTCGGGCCGACGACGCCCGGCGGTGGCGCCGTCTGGAGGCCGGTCGCGTCTGCGCCGGGGACACCTCGCGCATGTGGGCGGCCATGCCCTGGTACCTCGTGAGCTCGTTCGTGACTAACGTCTTCGCACTCATCCCGGCCCTCATCGTCTCCACCATCATTTTCCTCCTGGCCGGCGGGTCGCTGCTGGGGGAGAGCAGCGGCTCGACTCCAACGATTCTGGAGGACTGGGCCTCCTACGATCGCGGCAGCCTGCTCATGTGCTGCGTGACAGCGCCGATGCTCCTTGTCGCCTGGATGGTGCCGTGGGGCTCATCGACGCGACGCGGGGCGGCGCGCATGATCGGAGCCGCCCTGGGCACCAGGAGCCGGCTCGTCATCGGCACCGTCGTCGTGCTCGCGCTGGCCGCGGGCGTGTTCGTCCTCCACGGGCTGGGCATTCTTCCTCCCGCCTGGCTGCACCCCTTCGCCACGACGACCGCGGGTTGAGCGGGCCTGAGCGGGCCGAGGCCGGAGCGTGAGGCAGGCCGCAGTGTTCGGACGGTGCTTATGGGGCGATGGCCAGGCAGAATACCCATGTCATGCCGTCAGGACTGTTAAGCCTTGTGCGGTCCTGTAGCCGATTTGAGGAGTCCTCGTGGCCTCGAACACACCCCGTCCGACCAAGGCCGAGCGCCGTGCGGCGGCCCGTGCCAAGGCGAAGGCGCTCCGGGAGGAGCAGGAGCGACGAGAGCGCCGCGCCAAGATCACGCGGCGAAGCCTGCTCGGGGCGGCCACGGTGGTTGTTGTTGGCGCCGGGGCCGGGCTCGTCGTCTACTCGCGGAAGAACACCGTCGTGGGCAATTCCTTCCCGGGCGTGGCCGAGGCCGACGGCTCGGTGACCTTCGGTGCCCCGCTGACACCGGGCACCTCCAACGACGGCGCTCCCGTCCTCGACGTCTTCTTCGATTACTCCTGCCATTTCTGCGCGGCCTTCGACACTCTCCACACCGAGGAGATCACCACGCTCCTGCGCGACGGCAGGATCACTCTGGCGTTGCGCCCCTGCAAGATCCTCGGTCAGAATTGGACCGACATCGTCATGAACGGCATGGGCCTGGTGCTCGACCAGCAGCCCGACACGGCGCTGGACTTCCACAACGCCGCCTTCTCCCTCTTCTCCGAGATCTACAACTCTCAGGACGGCAACCGCCTGACGGTCGACGAGCTCGCCAGCACTGCGAAGAGTACCGGCGTATCGGGGAGCATCGTCGACGCCTTCAACAAGACGGTGAAGGACAACTCCTACGGCACGTGGACGGAGACCGGCACTGGGACCTTCAAGGACAAGGGGCTGCAATCGACCCCGACCGTCCTGCTCGACGGCACGCAGCTCGATCTGCAGACCCTCTCCACCGAGACCGCTTTGACGGAGGCGGTCGACGGCCTGGCGGGCGGCGCCTCGGGGACTCCGGCCCCGGGCGACGACGGCCAGGCTCCCGCCGAGGGCGGCGCCGCGTCGGCCGAGTCCTCCTCGACGGCGGCCGGGTGACCCCGCGCTCGTGGCCGACCCTGTAGGCTCATGGGCACGCCGCGTTAGCTCAGTTGGCAGAGCAGCTGTCTTGTAAACAGCAGGTCGCCGGTTCGAGCCCGGCACGCGGCTCCGCGACGGCGAGCCCGGGCGGCTCCGCGGCAACAGCGAGTAAGGTGACCCTTATTCCTTGAGAAATCGATTCGTTCGCCGTGCCGCGACGAACCGCGACACGCTGACAAGCCGTAAGGAGCCCGTCCGTGACCAGCCGCTGGGATATCTACGACGCCCTCATCGATGATCTGCCCGAGGACGTGACTGTGACCGTCTCCGACCGCGGCGCCCGGTGGACCCGGGTGCTCAACTCTGCCGGGGGCGTCGGCTCGGCGTGGACCATGCGAGGCGTGAGCCGCCCGGCGCTCTCCGCCGATCTCCCGGATGCGGGCCGCCCGGTCCGCGACGTCGCCGCCCTGGTGCGCAGCTGGAACCTGGCCGAGGCCAGTGTCGGACTGGCCGCCATCAACTCGTGGTACTCCCGGCCCGAGGTCGCCGCTGAGCACGGCTTCGTGCCCACCGGCGCGGGGCTGACCTGGCGCGAGGTCTTCGACCCCTACGCTGACGCCGTCGAGGGTCGCACCGTTGCGATCGTCGGGCACTTCCCCTTCGCTCGCCGCGCCCTGTGGAGGGCCGCCGACCTGCAGACCCTGGAGCGTACCCCCGAACCGGGGGACTATCCGGACACGGCCTGCGAGTACCTGCTGCCCGAGGCCGACTACGTCTTCATCTCCTCGTCGAGCTTCGTCAACAAGACGGCCCCCCGGCTTCTCGATCTGGCGGTCGGCGGAGGCGCGCACACAGTGCTCGTGGGCCCGTCCACCCCCATGCACCCGCTCCTGCTCGATCTGGGCGTGGACACAGTCACCGGCTACATCCCCGACCCCGAGGCCGCCTCGGCCGACACCATCAAGACGCTGTCGGCCTCCGGTGAGATCGGCCCGGGCGCGCGCATGCATCAGCACCGCGCCGCCACCCCGGTGCGTCAGTAGGCCGCGGGGCATGCACTGGGACCGGGCGGTCCGGTGCGGGGGGTCCGGCCCGCTTCGGGGAACGGGCGTCGTCTCAGGGAAGGCGCCAGTCCACGGGCTGCGCGCCCAGCCGGGTCAGTTCGGCATTGGCGCGGCTGAAGGGCTTGGATCCGAAGAATCCGCGCGAGGCGCTCAGCGGGGAGGGGTGCGGTGAGGCGATGACCGGCGTGGTTCCGAGCAACGGGGTCAACGACTGCGCCGGGCGGCCCCACAGAATGGCGACGAGCGGCTCCGGGCGCTCGACCAGCGCCTCGATCGCCCGCTGGGTCACGGTCTCCCAGCCCCAGCCGCGGTGCGACGCGGGGGCGCCGGGGCGCACCGTCAGCACCCGGTTGAGCAGCATGACCCCCTGACGCGACCAGGGCGTGAGGTCCCCTGACGTCGGCCGCTCCACGCCCAGGTCGCTGACCAGCTCGGTGTAGATGTTCTCCAAGCTGCGCGGTGGCTTGACACCCGGCTGCACGGAGAAGCTCAGACCCATCGGGTGCCCGGGGGTGGGATAGGGGTCCTGCCCCACGATGAGGACTTTGACCCCCTCCATCGGGTAGGTGAAGGCGCGCAGCACGTCGGTGCCCGCCGGGAGGTAGCCGTGACCCTCAGCGACCTCCTGGCGCAGGCGGGCGCCGATCTCGTGGATGGTCGGTTCGACGGGCTTGAGAGCATCGACCCACGAGGGGTGGACGATCTCGGATAAAGGCTTGGGGTCGTTCATTCCGCAACCCTATCCGTTCGTCCTCCGTCCGGGGGAGACTCCGCGGGTCGCCCGCGTTCAACAGGGACGGCCCGCTATTCTCGCTGGGTGAGCGACTACCAGTACCCCGACGACGAGTTCGACGCCGCGGACGCCGACGGGCCGGTACCTGTCGGCGTGCATCGTGCTCAGGTGCCCGCGTGGCGCAGCTGGATTCCACTGGCGGCGGTGCTCATCATCGTGCCGCTCGTAGCCTGGGGCGCCGTCGCCCTGCTGGGTCGCACGGGCGGCTCTCCCGCAGCGACCGGCTCGTCCAGCCCGAGCACCGGGACGACGGCGCCCCAGACCGCTCCGGTCACCGGGTCCCCCACTCCGACCGAGAGCGCCACGCCCGACTCCCCGCCCACGCCCAGCGGCAACGCCGACCTAACCACGGGCGTGACGGTGTCCAACGGCACCACCACCACCGGCCTGGCCGCTCGCACCGGCAGCAAGCTCGAGAACGCCGGCTTCACCTCGGTTAACGTCTCCCAGGGCGTGTACCCCTCCGATGAGCCGACCACCACGACGATCTTCTACGCCTCCCCGCAGAACGCCCCGGCCGCTCAGGCTGCGGCCCAGGCGCTGAACGTGACCAACGTCGTGGAGTCCTCCGACGCGGCCGAGTCCAACCCGATCGTCGTCGTCCTACGGGACGACTACCAGGAGTGAGCCCGGCTCCCGTTCCGCCCGCCCGGCGAGACCTCTTGCGGGCCGTTGCGCTGCTGCCCGCCACGGGTGCGGCCGTCGTGGCCGGCGCCGCCGCAGGGTCGCACCCGTGGCGGCGGGAGCCCGCTCTCCGTTGCGAGGGCGTCGTCATCGAGGCCGACGGCGCCGTGTGCGCCTTGTCGCCCGGCACCGCCGCCGTCTACGGCCCCGGGACCCGGGTGCGCGCGTCCGCGCGGGGGAGCGAGGCGGCCTCGAGACAGCGGCGGCGACGCAGCGGCGCTCGCCTGCCGGAGAGCCGATGGGCCGGCCTAGCCGACGACGCCCTGGCTGATCTTCTGGCTCTGACCGGTCCGATCCTGGCCACTCAGGGTCAGCCACCGACGGTGTTCCCGACCGGTGCGGTCGTCGCCGGACCGGTCGGCGGCTGGCGCTACACCTGGCCGCGCGACGCCTCCTTCGCCGCGGCCGCATTCTCCGCTGTCGGCCTGCGCGACGAGGCGCTCGCCGTCCTGGCCCATCTGGCCGAGGTGCAGCGTCCCGACGGCGGCTTCGAGGCGCGCTACACGGCCTCCGGCGGCGTCCCCGATTCCCGGCCGGCCCAGGGAGATGGCGCCGGCTGGATGCTGTGGGCGGCGGGCAGGGTCATGGCCGACGGGGCCGGGATCGATGAGCTGGGGACGGTCTGCGGCGCGGGACTGGTGCGAGCCGTCGGCAACCTGATGGCGCTGACCGACACGCCGTCGCACTTGCCGCCGGCCTCGCCGGACTACTGGGAGGTCCCCGAGCGGGTCCTCACCCTGGGGACGGCGGCGCCCGTCCTCCTGGGGCTGGAGGCGGCGGCGGCCCTGGAGGGGGCGGGGCTCGGCGTCGGCGCCTTCGCCGGGCTCTCGGCGCAGCGGGCGCAGACCGTGCGCGCCGCCATGGAACGGGCTTTCTCCCCGGACTGGGGCCGTCACGCGGGCGACGACGACGTTGATGCCGCCATCGCGCTGGTCGGCCCGCCCTTCACCAGGGCTCCGGCGGGGGCGACGGCGGCGCGCCGCAGCGCTGCGGAGCGGATGCGCCGGGCGAGCGGGGGAGTAGCCCCCGGCCGGTCCTGGCGCGATGACGGCGTCTCGTGGACACCTGAGACGACGTTGCTGGCGTGGTCGGCGGCCGCGCTGGGCCTGACGCGAGAGGCCGCCGGGCTGCTGGACTGGGTGGATCACCACCGCACGGCGGTGGGGGCGCTGCCGGAGAAGGTTCGCGCCGACGGAACCCCGGCGGGGCCGGCGCCCCTGGCGTGGACCTGCGCGCTCGTTCTCCTGGCGGCGCGTGAGACGGTGTGAGACGGTGGGGTGGGGGAGAGGGAGAGACGGGGTGAGCCGTCCTCGAATGCCGGGGGCCGGCTTGCGGGTTCGCGCATGTCACCCGTGTCACCGCGGATGGGGCGCGCCGCCGACGACGATCCTGCCGAGGGCGAACCCGGTGAGCCTTGCACTCGGGAGTGGAGAGTGCCAGCATTGCGGTTAGCACTCGGGGCCGTCGAGTGACAATCGCTCGACGGTCGCGCGTGAACGACCCAGGCCGCAAGGTGAGGGTCGGGACCGGGCGTGACGTGAACGCCGGGACTCGATCCGTCCGTCGCGGGCACCGCCCGGCCGCATGCCACGAAGGAGCAGCAATGCCCAAGATCATCGCCTTCGATGAGGAGGCACGCCGCGGTATGGAGCGAGGCCTGAACACCCTCGCCGACACCGTCAAGGTCACTCTCGGCCCCAAGGGCCGCAATGTCGTGCTCGACAAGAAGTGGGGCGCCCCCTCGATCACCAACGACGGCGTGACCATCGCCAAGGAGATCGAGCTCGAGGAGCCCTACGAGAAGATCGGCGCCGAGCTCGTCAAGGAGGTCGCCAAGAAGACCGACGACGTCGCCGGTGACGGCACCACCACCGCCACCGTCCTCGCCCAGGCGCTCGTGCGCGAGGGCCTGCGCAATGTTGCCGCCGGCGCCAACCCGATCGCCGTGCGCCGTGGTATCGACAAGGCCGTCGAGGCCGTCGTCGAGCGCCTGCTCGCCGACGCCAAGGACGTTGAGACGCAGGAGGAGATCGCGGCCACGGCCTCCATCTCCGCCGGCGACGAGCAGATCGGCGAGTTCATCGCCGAGGCTCTGGAGAAGGTCGGCCACGACGGCGTCATCACCGTCGAGGAGTCCAACACCTTCGGCCTCGAACTCGAGGTCACCGAGGGCATGCGCTTCGACAAGGGCTTCATCTCGCCCTACTTCGTCACCGACGCCGACCGTCAGGAGGCCGTCCTGGAGGACGCCTACGTCCTGCTCGTCGAGTCCAAGATCTCCAACGTCAAGGACCTGCTGCCCCTGCTGGAGAAGGTCATGCAGTCCGGCAAGCCGCTGGCGATCATCGCCGAGGACGTCGAGGCCGAGGCCCTGGCGACCCTCGTCGTCAACCGCATCCGCGGCACCTTCAAGTCCGTGGCCGTCAAGGCCCCCGGCTTCGGCGACCGCCGCAAGGCGATGCTCCAGGACATGGCCATCCTCACCGGCGGCACCGTCATCTCCGAAACCGTCGGCCTCAAGCTGGAGAACGCCACCCTGGAGGACCTGGGCCAGGCCCGCAAGGTCGTCGTCACCAAGGATGAGACCACCATCGTCGAGGGCGCCGGGGAGAAGGACGCCATCGACGCCCGCGTGTCCCAGATCCGCGGCGAGATCGAGAACTCCGACTCCGAGTACGACCGTGAGAAGCTCTCCGAGCGCCTGGCCAAGCTCGCCGGCGGTGTCGCCGTCCTGAAGTCCGGCGCCGCCACCGAGGTCGAGCTCAAGGAGCGCAAGCACCGTATTGAGGACGCCGTGCGCAACGCCAAGGCCGCTGTCGAGGAGGGCATCGTCGCCGGCGGTGGCGTGGCTCTCCTTCAGTCCGGTGAGGCCCTGGCCGATCTCGACCTTGTCGACGATGAGGCCACCGGTGCTGCGATCGTCAAGGTGGCTCTGGAGTCCCCGCTCAAGCAGATCGTCGTCAACGCCGGCTTCGAGGGCGGCGTCGTCGTCGACCGCGTCCGCAACCTGCCCACCGGCGAGGGCCTGAACGCCGCGACCGGCGACTACGTCAACCTCCTGTCCGCCGGCATCGCCGACCCGGTCAAGGTCACCCGCTCGGCACTGCAGAACGCCGCCTCCATCGCGGGCCTGTTCCTGACCACGGAGGCCGTGGTCGCGGACAAGCCCGAGCCCCCGGCTCCGCCGGCTGCTGGCGGCGGCGGTGACGAGATGGGCGGCATGTACTGAGCCGTCCCGTCTAATTCTCGCCGGCCCGGAAGCCGGCGACGGAACGCTCATTGAGCGAACGACGGCGGGTCGTCCCCTGCGCGTGCAGGCGGGCGGCCCGCCGTCGCCTCGTACGCTCGCTGTTCTCGCCGGTTGGTCAGACCCCGGGGCGGTAACCGAAGCGGCCGGTGTTGGCGGTCTCGGCGTCGTCGTAGGATACGGCCGCCTGATCGAGGGCCTGGCTGATGAGGTCCAGGCTCGATTGCACTTGGATGGCGGTCACATGCCAGTCGGCAGCACAGGTGGCCATGGAGTCCGAGGCGCCGCCCGTCCATGAGGACTGCAGCAGGGCGATGTCGCCCTTAAGACCGTCGGTCTCCGTCTGGATCGTGGCGATACGAGTGCGGGTGCGGGCCGCGGTGTCGGCGACGGCCTGGGTGTCGACGGAGAAAACGGGCATGGCGGGGCCTTTCGTGAGAGTCCTGGAGCAACCGCCGCAGCGGTGCGGTGAATGAGCCCGACGTGGGGCGTGCACTCAGCGTAGAGACCCCGCTCCCGTCCGCGCACCGAGGGTGTGCGGACGCTGTGGACAACCTCGGCGCGGAGACTCCTGTGAAGCTCCGCGATGACATGCCGGAGTCCGGCGGTGAAAGGTGAAAATGCCTCGCCGTCGGACTGAGAAGTGTCAGGAATCGCCCGCGCCATCCTCGACGATGGGGTCGGTGATCGGCGCGATCTCACCGGTTCGCGCCTCCCGCAGAGCCTTGGCCGCTTCGGTGCGTGCTCGCAGGCGCTCGGCGAACTTGGCGCGTTCGGCCTCGACCAGGGCCGCCCGGTCCGCCGCCCGCTCACCGTCTGCGACCAGCACGCGGCGGGCCGTCATGAGCCGGTCCAGGTCGGCCGCGCAGGATTCCATCGAGGTCGTGTGCCCCAGGTCCCCCTCCTCCTGCGTCGGACGCCTCCGTCCGGGCCGGGCGGAGGCCCGACCCGTGCCGACCGCGACGCCGTCGGCGGGTGTGCCCGGTGAGGCGGCCGACGCAGGGGAGGACCGAGAAGGAGAGGAGGCCGGGAACGGGTCCGGGGAGCCGGAGGCGGACCTGACGCGTGAGGCCCCGTCGTCCTCCTTGACGGCGGGTCCCCCGGGGGCGGACTCGGTCTCGCCGGAGGTCCCGGTACACGCGCACGTGCGGGCCAGCTCGTCGGTCAGTCGCCGCTGTTCGGCCTGGAGATTCTGGCGGGCGGGCAGTTCCCACCGCTGGCCGAGCGGGGAGGAGAACAGCACGTCGCGATCCAGGAGACGGGTGACGATGGCCAGGCGCGCGCGCAGGTAGTCCTCAGCGGGGATATGGACGTACTCCTCCCGCACCAGCTGACGGTAGCGCTTGTATTGCTGGGGTCCGACGGCGAGCGCTCCCAGGTCGGCATCGTTGAGGGCCATGGCGTCGATGTCGTTGGAGGGCAGATTGTGGCGTTTGAGGTTGAGGATGAGGGCGCATATGCGGTCCACCGTCGCGTCGGGCAGGCCGAGGTCCCGCAGGTCGTGCGCCGCGTAGGCTGCGGAGGCGACCTCGTCCTCGCCGCCATTGCGTCTGTAGGTCTGTTCCGAGGCCGAGGAGAAGACGCACCCGTGGTACCAGGCGGCCAGGCGCATGACGTCGGGGTTGTGGGATTCGTCCGCGAGTTCGTCGACGCGGGCGAGCATGTCGATCGCGTGTTTGAGATTGTGGAAGCGGCGATCCGGACTGGACCACATCGAGACGAGGGTCTCCCCCGACTGGCCGATGGCCTCGACCGGAGCGGTGGCGCCCAGTGCTCGCACACTGCGGACATAGGCGGGAAGAAGCCACTGCGGTGCGTCGATGACGCCCATACGAGCCTCCGAGGTCGGGTGCTGGACGCGAGTCATCGTATTGCTGCAGCGCGAAAGATGTCGAAGTTTCGGACATGTTCGACGGACCACCTTTGAAAACGCTGTGCTCCGCGGGCGTCCCCGAGCGGCCGGCCCCGCCGGATCCCCGTCCCCCGGGGCGATCAGGCGTCGGTGGCGTCCGACAGGAGGGCGGGAAGCTCAATGCGCACTGTTGCGCCGCCGCCCGGGGTGTGCAGCATGCGCACCGTGCCGCCGTGCCGCTCGATGATCGCTGAGACGATCGCGAGCCCCAGCCCCGAGCCACCCGTCTCGCGGTTGCGGGAGGTGTCCGCGCGATAGAAGCGCCGGAAGACCTTCTGCGCGTCCTGGTCGGAGACGCCCGGACCGTGGTCGCGCACCTCGACGACGGCGACCGCCTCCGGAGCGGCGCCAGCGGACGCCGGCCTGCGCGCCGGGTTCCGTCCTGCGGCGTCGCGCGTCGGCCCGCGGCCGGGCGCGGCGGGTTCCGTGGCGGCCGACTCGGTTTCGGAGGCAGACACGCGTACCGTTCCGGGACACAGTCCGATGGCGATCTCCACCGACGAGTCCTCAGGGGTGTACCGCACGACGTTGCCCAGCAGGTTCGTCAGCACTTGGGAGAGCCGATCCTTGTCGCCGATGACGATGGCCTCGGGGGGCTCCTGGTCGGCTGCCGCCGCGTCGTCGTCGAGCGGGATCAGGGCGCAGTCGCGCTGAGGAGCCAGGACCGTCATATCGGTCAGGGCGCCGGCGGCGATGGCCGTCAGGTCGACCCTCTCCATCGTCATCTCGCGGCCCTCGTCCATACGGGCGAGCTGGAGGAGATCGTCGACGAGGCGCCCCATGCGCGAGGCCTCGGACTCGATGCGGTTCATGACCTCCTCGGTCCGCTCGGGGGGCACCCCTCCCATGCGGTAGAGCTCGCCGTAGCCGCGTATCGCCGACAAGGGGGTGCGCAGCTCGTGCGAGGCGTCCGAGACGAATCGGGTCATGCGTTCCTGGGCGACCAGTTGGACGTCGAAAGCCTGCTCGTTACGCTGGAGCATCGTGTTTAGCGCCCGCTGGAGGGAGCCGACCTCGGTACTGGATGGCTCGGTGTTGGGCACGCGCGCCGACAGATCGCCCGAGGCGATCCTTCCGGCCACCCGTTCGATCTGCCGCAGCGGTCGAAAGGAGCGGCGTACTAGATACGTGGCCGTCGCCGCGCCCAGAAGGATCACCGAGACGTCTGTGAAGGCCACGATGATGCGGGTCTGGGAGACGGTGTCGATGGCGCTGGTCAGGGGCAGCGCGATCGCGATGATCCCGGTGAACTCGCCGTCGACGCCGTTGCTGGATGCCAGCGCCAGGGTCTGCACGCGCCACTGCTGCCCCAGGAGGCTGGAATTGACGGTGAAGATCTTCTGGTTGATGGCGTCGTCCAGGGAGAGCGTGCCGAGAACCGGGACGCCGTATTCGGCGGCCGTGTCGTCGGAGACGATCTGGCCCGACGGTCCGTCGAGGTACTGGACCTCGACATAGTAGGTCGAGGGCATCTTCGAGCTCTCACCGGCGTGGATCTGGTCCAGTCCCTGATGACCGATCGTCCCGGCGGTCGTCCGCAGCTGGTCGTCGATCTGAGTGGTGAGATGCTGGTTGAGTAGGGAGGTGACCGACAAGGAGGCGATGAGCAGGCCGGCGGTCAGCAGCCCCGTAGTGATCAGGGCGAGCCGACTGCGCAGGGGCAGGGTGTGCCAGGACCGCCGCACCGAGGTCAGCGGATGCCAGCGCCCCCTCTTGATCGGGCGGTACTGACGACCCTTGGTCGCAGGACGCGTCTGCCGGGCGGAGCGCGCCCTGCGAGCCGGGCCCGTCGAGGCCCGAGGGGGCCGGGCGACGCGGCGGGCGGGGCCCGCTCCGGGCGTGGGTGAGCGCGTGGTCCTCCTGGCGGTGCGCACCGGTCACTCGCCCTTGGGCTCGCGCAGCATGTAGCCCACCCCGCGGCGGGTCTGAATAAGTGGCGCGACGGTGCGGCCGTCCTGGCCCTCGATCTGGTCGACCTTGCGACGCAGATAGGAGATATAGGACTCGACGATAGCGGCGTCCCCGTTCCAGTCGTACTCCCAGACATGATCCAGGATCTGGGCCTTGGACACCACCCGGCCGGCATTGAGCATGAGGTAGCGCAGGAGCTTGAACTCCGTGGGGGATAGCTCGACGTCCACGCCGGAGCGATGCACCTCATGGGCGTCCTCGTCCAGGATGAGGTCGGCCACGCGCACCACGCCGTCGTCCTCGTCTGCGGTGCCGTTCGTCCGGCGCAGGATGGCGCGGATGCGCGCGACCACCTCCTCCAGCCCGAAGGGTTTGGTGACGTAGTCGTCGCCCCCGACCGTCAGACCCTGCACTTTATCGGCCATGTCGTCGCGGGCCGTCAGGAAGAGGATGGGGGTGGTGATGTCGCGCTCCCGCAGCCGCCTGGCCACGGTGAAGCCGTCCATATCCGGGAGCATGACGTCGAGCACGATGAGGTCGGGGTCGGCCGCATCGACCCCGTGGAGCGCGCCGTTCCCGTCCGCCGCCGTCGTCACCTCGAAGCCGGCGAACCGCAGCGAAGAGGCGAGCAGGTCACGGATATTGGGCTCGTCGTCGACGACGAGCAGGTGAGCCTCGTGAGACGCGTGGGAGTCCTGGATGCGATCCATGTATGCAACTGTGCCCGGCGAGTCTGAAAGGTTCCTGAGCGCCGGGTCGGGTCGTCAGATGAACGTGACCGGGTCGAACTCATCCAGCGGGATGATCCGAATGCGCGGCAGCGGGCTGGTGAAGGCCCTCACGTCGGTTTCGAGGTCATGAATGGCCAGGCCGCGCGCCTCCAGGATCGCCAGCTGCGAGTTGAGGAATTCGCGGAAGCACAGCACGCCGACCCGGGCTCCCGCGTCCAGGAGCCGCCCGACCTGCGGGATGTAGTCGCCGTCGTGCGAGCCGAGCAGGACCTGAGCGCCCTGGCCGGCCTCGACTCGCAGGGCGATCGCCTCCAGCGTGCGCTGGATACCGATGTCGACGACCTTCTCCTCGGGATCCCCCGATCCGGCCAGCGGCAGGGGGCGGTAGTCCATGGCCATGAGCGCCTGGACGAAGCCCATCGGCATGTGCCCCGAGGTGGCGTTGAGGAAGAACAGGGCGATCGTGTCATCGCCCTGGCCGCCGGCGCTGGCGTCGGACAGGTCGTCGCAGAAGGAGAGCACACGGTCCCAGCGCGGCCGCTCCTCGGGCTCGGGCCTGCGTCCCAGAACGCTCATGCCCAAAGTGGCGTCGATGTTCTCGCCGTCGACGAGGAGATAGGTCGGTGTGCTCATGACGCACATGCTAGCGGGCCGGAAGGCGCCCCCCGATTTAAGTGACGTGCAGGCGTGCCGTATAAGAGGACTTCCCTGGGAACCGGGTTCTTGGAAGAGTCCCGCTTGTCGGTCTTCTGAAGGGGCTGTGCGAGCCGTCGGCGCCGGCCGGTGGGGGATCAGTACGAGGACCTGTCTGGGTCGGCGGGGCGGGCAGTCGGCTGGGCCTTCTCGGCCTTGAGCGCGGCGAAGGCCGCTTCGACGTCGTCACCGTCCGTGATCTGCGCCGGCTCCGAGGAGGAGGGCAGCGAGTCCTCGCCGTCCGACTTGAGCGCGGCCAGGCGGGCCTCGGCCTCCATCTGCGCGCTTGAGGCCTCCAGCTCGGCGAACTGCGACTCCAGTGAGGAACCCGCCAACTCCATCTGGCCGGCGGCCTGCGCCTCGACGCGTCGGACCTGGTCCTCGTAGCGGGAGAGCTCGCTGGTGGGGTCCATGACGTTGATCGAGCGGATCGCGCCCTGGACCTTGACCTGGGCCTCAGCCGTCTTCTTCCGGGCGATGAGCTGGTCGCGCTTGGAGTGCAGCTCCCCCAGCTTGGACTCCATCTGCTGGAGCCCCGTCTTGAGCTGCTCGACGACCTGCTGCTGGGAGGCGATCATGGGCTCGGCGGCCTTGGCCTCGTTCTCCGCCGTGATCTGCTTGGTGAGGGCGATCTTGGCCAGCGAGTCCCACTTGTCGGCGCCGGTGGCGTCCCCGCCGGCGCGCAGCTGGTCCGCCTTGCGCGAGGCCGCCAGGGCCTTGTTGCCCCAGTCCCTGGCCTCGGCGACGTCGGCGTCGTGGTCCTTCTCGGCCAGTCGCAGGTTGCCGATCGTCTGGGCGACGGCGTCGCGCGCCTCGGAGATGGAGGCGGTGTAGTCGCGCACCAGCTGGTTGAGCATTTTCTCGGGGTCCTCGGCGCGGTCGAGGAGAGCGTTGATGTTGGCTCGCGTCAACTGGGTGATACGGCCCAGGACCGACTGCTTCTCAGCCATGGTGTGATTGTTCCCTTCCTTGTGCCCGGCGGCGCGTCGCTCGGGCGGGTTGCGCTCGGCGAGGCGTTCGGATCATCGTCCCATGACAACACTACCGGCCGCCCGACGGGCCGAAAGCCTATCGCTGAAGGCATGAGGACGCGGAGGGCGTGTCCGAGGGACGGGCCGGAAATCATGCGGTCCCGGCGGGCGCGGAACAGTGGCCGGCGGGAGGCGGCCCTCGGCCCGCAGGTGAATGCCGGTGTCAGAAACTACCGCCTCCGCCGTCGAAACCGCCTCCGCCGTCGAAACCGCCTCCGCCGTCGAAACCGCCTCCATCGAAGAAGCCGCCTCCGCCGTCGAAGCCGCCTCCATCGAAGAAGCCGCCGTGCGAGTGCCCGCCCCAGCCGCCGTAGTCCCCGTGGTTGCTCCCGCCGCCGAGCAGGAGCCCGCCCAGGAGGAGCGAGCCGAGATTGATGCCGCCCGCGCCCCCGCCCGGTGAGCTGTTCCACGAGCCGGGTCCGCGCTGCACGTCGGCCTGGGCCTGAGTCTGCGCCTGAGCGGCGAGCGGTTCACCAGCCGCGACCTCGGTCAGCGCCGCCGACGGGTCGGAGTCGCGAAGGGCGAACGCCGCTGAGGCGTGCCGTGCGGCTTCGCTCAGCGCTGTTCTGGCCGAGGGGCCCACGGCTCCGCGGTGGGTGGTGATGTAGGAGGTGACGGAGTCGACCTGCGAGCCGAGCCGGGTCAGCCGCGCTTCGAGCGAGGCGCGCGCCCGCGAGTCGTTCTCCTCCTCGGCCCGAGCGGGCGCCAGGGCGTCGTCGATTGCGGCCTCGGCCCGGGTCAGATGGTCGAGCGCGGCCAGGGGATCGCCGGTCGCATCAGCCCCGCAGGCGGCGCGCCCTTCGGTGATGGCGGCCTTGGCGTCGGCGACCAGCGGGGCCAGCGAGGCCTCGGGCACCTGGTCGGACAGCCGTTCGGCGTCGGTCAGGTCGGAGGAGATGGAGGCGATCGCGGCTTGAAGGTCCGAGACGGCGCTGGACAGGCGCTCGCGAGTGCTGG
>NZ_GL985606.1:733456-742339 GCF_000220835.1 Actinomyces sp. oral taxon 448 str. F0400
GAGCAGGGTGTTGGCCATGGCGATCACCTGTTCGGTCTCCTGGGCCCGCTGGGCCGTCTCGGCCACCGACGTGGGCAGGTTCGCTTCCAGGCCACGGCGGGCGTTGAAGGCCGTCTCCTGATTCTTGATGACGGTGACGGCGTCGGTGCAGCGTTGGAGGATCTCGGTGTACATCTGGCGTTGCTGCGGCTCGGTCTCGGGGATGTCGTCGTCCAGGAGCCTGCGCAGTTCGAAGGAGCGGGCGAGGTGGTCGCGCGCGGTGCTCAATGCCTGGGTGAAAGCGTCTGTGGCCGACAGCCCGAACTGGGCCTGGGCGTAGGACAGCTCTTCGTCGGCGGCGCGCACCGCATCGTCCGCCTTCACCAGGGCTTCGCCGGCCCTGGTGCGCAGGTCCTCGACCGTCGCCTGCTGCTGCGGGTGGGCGGCGGTGCCGCGCTTGCGGTTCCAGAACACGTCGGGCTCCTCGGAGGAGATGAGTACGAGCAGGCCAATGGTCCCCGTTCGGAGCGGGCCCGGCAACTCCCTGCGCCCTGCTCCACCGCCCCTGCCCGCGGAGGCCCGAGCTATGCACGATCACGTCCGCCAACGAGACCGAGCCCACCGCCTCTGCCCGCGGAGGGCCGAGCACGACCTTCTCCGGCAGCGGCGGACGTCGGCCCTGGGAGCCCGCTTCGGGGTCGGCATGGGGGCGGCGCGGTCCGGGTCCGTGAACCTGAGGAAGTCTTGGTGGTACAGTCCGGTGCGTCCGATGAGCCGACGGCAAACGGCAGGAGGACAGCGGATGTCCGATCAGTTGCAGTGGGATCATGGTGCGGTGTCGTCCTCGGTGACGCACCTGGACGCGACGCATAGTGAAATCAGCAATCAGTCGGTGAGTGAGCCGTCCGGGTGCGGGAGCTCGGCGGCGTCGGCGGAGGCGGTGGTCTCGGATCTCCAGTCGGCGCTGACGGGTCTTGCGAAGGCGATCTCGTCGCAGTCGAGTCTCCTGACTGCAGCCGATAAGCTGATGCGGACGACGGATGATGAGGCTGCCAGTAGCGTTCCCACAAGGGGCTAGGACATGCGCTCTCGGCTACCCTGAGTTATATGAATGACAAGAATGCTCTGAATAATTTAGCGAACGGACTGGAATCGATTAAAAACAGGTTGTGGTGCGTTCGTGAATCGGCGAGAGAGGGCGGCCTGCAGGTCGCTGAGAGCAGTATATCCAATCCAGTGACCGTGGTGACTCCGCCTGCTGACGGGTGTAGTGCTTCCAGTGGAGGCCGTGAAGATCCTAAGGCCGCCTTGTACAAGGAGCTGGAGGCCGAAACCAGCGACATTCGTGTGAGCGAAACGGAGGTTCGTCAGGTATTTGCGGATGCCTGTGCGAACATCACGGCCGCCAACCACCCCGTGCGTGAGGCCGCTCTCGGGGTTATCAGGCCTAACACCAGGAGCGGCGGAGTGAAGGCGGCAGTGAATACTGCCAACTGGGCGATCGGACGTGCATCGAATGTCACTACCCTGACGCAGGGTATTTCCCTGAGTAAGGCTAACCCGCGCCTGACGACCGATGTGGGTAACGGGAAGCTCAGGACCAGTCACGCAGCTCGTGGCGGCAAGCCGGTTGGCAGGCCGAGACTCAGATTCCATGACGGCGACCTGGGGAACTGGAAACCAGGTGGCAGATTTGAGGAATCCACTGCGGCGAAGGTCGCCTCCAAAGCAGGTAAGGTCGGCAAGGGGCTCAAGGTGGCCGGCGCCGCGGGGAGCGTGGCAACCGGCGGAGGCGGCTGGGCCGACGGCTGGGCTGGTGCGGAAGCAGGGGCGGCTATTGGAGTGTGCGTCGGCGGTCCGGTGGGCGCTGCGGTCGGCGGCGTTGTCGGTGGCGCTGTTGGTGGAGTAGCCGGGTCGGCTGCTGGATCATTGCTCGCAGATCAGGCGAACAACGGTATCCATAGTGCTGCGAAGTGGTTCCACTGAACCGTTCGGGGGATGGTAGCGGATGAGTAGCGATCTCTGGTACGGCCTCGGCTGCGTGGCGCTCGGCGGGGTGACATTGATGGACTGGTGGTTTGAGATGTTCTCTGACAGTGGATATGCACAGCTGAGCCGGTCGTTTATGGACCAGCCTGGTTTTTATATGGGGCGCAACACGATCGCGCTTCTTAAGCCTGCGATCGGCTCGATGTTCGTGTTCGGCGGAGGGCTATTTTTTGTGCAAGTTTCTGATGATGACATTTCGATACCGGGAGTTATTCTCACTGTCGGGGTAGTTCTATCGATGGTGTTGTCCTTGATTGCTCTGATTCCCTTCCCTCTGCCTAGACCGATGTATCCGGAATGGCAGATGGAGAAGCGTCGGCGGCGACGAGCCGAGGCGGGGCGCGGTGATCAGAATAGGGCGGATGCTGCTGGCCACGGTGCGGCCGGCGTCCCGGCGGAGGAGGCTCACCGCAGATGGGAGACTTCCGGGCCCGGCGGGTCGAACCGGAGAACCGGATGAGCCGCGGGCGGCCGCTCCGCACACCGCCCGTACGCAGGCGGCTGAAATCTTCCGGGCGCCGGCGGACCCGCCGCCCGATCACCCGCGTGCCGGTTAGGCTGGTCGTGGCGCCGACGTCGGCTCCGGTGCCGGCCTGAGGACGGGCCCCGGGCTGCGGAACCGCCCGCGAACAATGAGGAGAATGATGCGCGAGACGATCAATGTCACTCTCGCTCCCGGGTGGCAGACGATAAGCCCTGAAGATCTGCCCGCCGGCATTCTCGACGTCACAGGCGACACCGTCCGGTACGTGGCGGCGGCCGTGCCGGCCGCGCCCGCCTACGCCCCCAACCTCGTCGTCGTCAGGACGCCACTGGCCCCGGACGATAACCCCGAGGAGGTCCTGGTCGGCTCCGCGCGCACCATGGCGGACAGCGTCCCCGGTATGCGCATGATCGACGAGTTCGCGGCTGCGGGCCCTTACGAGGGGCGCCGCCTGCGCAGCGGCATCTACAGCCTCGATGACCAGGCCCTGACCGTCGTCCAGGTGGCGTGGCTGGACGAGACCGCCGAGGGCGTCAACCTGTGGACCGCCACCTTCACCTGCGCCACTCGCGAGTTCGGCAGCCTCTTCGAGCATATCTTCGCCATGAGCGAGACTCTGGAGGTGGCGCCATGAGCTCCTTCGACTCCGACCACGGCGTCATCATCCTCGAACCCTCCCAATGGGAGGTGCTTCAGCGCATGATTATCGGGCCCGTCGCCGAGCGCGTCACCTACGCCGAAGGCGCCCCCGCGGGATTGGAGGACCTCGGCGTCATCGACCGCTACGGCCTCACGGCGCCGGCTCGGGAGATCCTCGGTGGCCTCATGATCGCCGACGCTCGATACTCCCTGCGTCGCCTCGACCCGAATGACTCGATGCCCGTGCGCGACATCACCATCTGGCTCGCCGCGCCGCGCTGCACCGTCGAGCGCTACGACGCCGACGGCGTCCACCTCTACGCCTGCGACGACGTCGACGTCCCCCATATCGCCCTGGCCAACGACCACCTGTACCCCAGGCCCATGGTCCATGACGGCCCCGAATCCGTCTACGACACCCTGGCCGCCGCCGCCCGCCTGGCGGACGTCGACGCGGCCGTGCGAATCATGCGCTCCATCGGGCGGAGCGGGCCGGCGGCCTCCGACTTCGTCCACGATGCCAAAGCCGACCGGTGGACCATGGTGATGCGCCTCCGCCAGGACCGGGACCGGGACGGCTTCACCGCCACCGGCGAGCTGCTCACTCTGGGCGTGAGCAACATGACCTACGTGCTCGAGGAGGACGACGGCCCCGTCGTCGACCCCAACGGCCCCTCGAGCCACATCCCCATCCGGCCCGTGATGGGCACCGAGATCTGGGCCACCATCTGTCCCTGGCTGTGGTCGACTCCGTGAGGGCCCGCAGCGGGGGTCGTGGAGGGGACGAGGACGCGAGCCGGCACTCCCGGCGCACTGTGCCCCTCCCCCTGTTGCGCCGGTGCCGGGGAGGGGCCAACCTAGAAGCCATGACTGTCGACTCGAACTCGCCCACGGCGGTGTCGGCCGCCCGTGCCGCTGCGCCGGAGGGGGACGCCGGACCGGCGTCCGCACCGGTCATCACCGTGATCGAGCCCGAGGCCTTCGCGCCCGTGGGGCGCCTCGGTGAGTGGCTCTTCGCCGAGGGCGTCACCCTGCGCATGGTGCGCCCCTGGTCCGGGGACGCCATCCCCGACTTCTCCGAGATCGGCAGCGGCCTCGTCGTCCTCGGCGGGGCCATGAGCGCCCACGACGACGCCGACCACCCCTGGTTGGCAGATCTGCGCGGTCTGCTGCGCCGCATCGTCGACGAGCGCGTCCCCGCCGTCGCCATCTGCCTGGGAGCTCAGGTCGCGGCCGAAGCGCTGGGCGGAGACACCGCCTGCCCGTCGCCGCACGGCCCGGAGGGCGGCGTCGTCGAGCTGGAGCTGACCGAGGCGGCCGGCCAGGACGCCGTCTTCTCCGACATCGTCGACGAGGCCGTGCGCGCCGCGGTTCGCGCCGGCATCCCCACCCGGGACGGCACCCGGCTGCCGGTCATCGTCTCTCACGACGACGGCGTCGTCCGCCTGCCCGAGGGAACGACGCTGCTCGCCTCCTCGCCCGGCTCCCCCGTGCAGGCATGGCGTGCGGGCAAGCTCCTGGCCCTCCAGCACCACCCCGAGTCCACCCCGGCGCGCATCGAGTACTGGCGCGCCCGCTCCGCCGCCCGCGCCCTGGGCGTCGTCGAGGGGGAGGAAGCGGCCGAGGCGCTGCCCGACGCAGACCTGCCGCAGGAGGCCGTCGCCGCCGGCGCGCGCGCCCGAGTCGAGGCGGAGAAGGTCGAACCGGTTCTCCAGGCCTTCGGCCGGGCGCTGGCGCGCACGCTCGTGCGCAACGCGCGCGCCTACCGGACCGCCGCAGCGACGACTCGCTGACATCATCGGCGCTGCCCGGGCCGCCCTGGGGCGAGGCCCGCCCGGGCCGAACGAAGGCTCGACCACGAGCCCCGCTCACATCTCCTCGGCGTCGACGATGTCGTAGGCGTAGCCCTGCTCGGCCAGGAAGCGCTGACGGTGGGCGGCGAAATCCTGATCGACGGTGTCGCGCGCGACCACCGTGTAGAAATGCGCCTGACGCCCGTCGGCCTTGGGCCGCACGATCCGCCCCAGACGCTGGGCCTCCTCCTGCCGGGAGCCGAAGCTCCCCGAAACCTGGATGGCCACGCTCGCCCCGGGCAGGTCGATAGAGAAGTTCGCGACCTTGGAGACCACGAGCGTGCTCACCTCGCCGGCGCGGAAGGCCTCGTAGAGCCGCTGGCGCTCGCGCACGGTGGTGGCCCCGGTGATGAGCGGGGCGTCCAGATGCTTGGCGAGCTCCTCCAACTGATCGACGTACTGGCCGATCACCAGCGCGGACTCCCCGGGGTGACGGGCCAGCAGCCCGTCGACGATGCGCAGTTTGGCGGGCGTGGCCGCCGCCAGACGGTACCGATCCTCCCTCTCCGCGGTCGCGTACGCCATCCGCTCCCCGGCGTCGAGCGTCAGACGCACCTCGGTGCAGATCGCCGGGGCGATCCACCCCTGGTTCTCCAGATCCTTCCAGGGGGCGTCGTAGCGTTTGGGGCCGATGAGAGAGAAGACCTCGTCCTCGCGGCCGTCCTCGCGCACGAGCGTGGCCGTCAGGCCCAGACGGCGGCGCGCCTGCAGGTCCGCGGTCATGCGGAAGATCGGCGCGGGCAGAAGGTGGACCTCGTCGTAGACGATCAGACCCCAGTCATGGGAGTCGAGCAGGTCCAGATGCGGGTAGACGCCCTTCCGCTTGGTGGTCAGCACCTGGTAGGTCGCGATGGTGACCGGCCGGATCTCCTTGCGCGAGCCCGAGTACTCGCCGATCTCATTCTCGGTCAACGAGGTGAAGCGGATGAGCTCCTCCTTCCACTGCCGAGCCGAGACGGCATTGGTGACCAGGACGAGCGTCGTCGTCGAACTCCTGGCCATCACCGCGGCGCCCACCAGGGTCTTGCCGGCCCCGCAGGGGAGGACCACGACCCCCGATCCGCCCGCCCAGAAGGCCTCCACGGCCTGAGTCTGGTAGGGGCGCAGCGCGAACGCCCCGGGCGCGCCCGCCTCGGCGCCGACCGGGTCGTCGTCCAGGACGATCGGGTGCGCCTCGCCATCGACGTAGCCGGCCAGGTCCTCCGCCGGCCAGCCCAGCTTGATGAGGACCTGCTTGAGGTGACCGCGCTCCGAAGGGTGGACGAGCACATCCTGAGGCCCGAGCCGAGCCCCCAGCAGACCCCTGGTCCGCTTGGAGCGCAGCACCTCCTCCAGGACCGGCACGTCCGTGGTGCGCAGGACCAGGCCGTGGACCGGGTCGGCGACCAGCTGCAGACGGCCGTAGCGGTCCATCGTCTCGGCGATCTCGGTGAGCAGGGAGTGGGGCACCGGGAAGCGCGAGTAGGTGATGAGAACGTGGACGACGGTTTCGGCGTCCAAACCGGCGGCCCGTGCGTTCCACAGCGCCAGTGGAGTGATCCGATAGGTGTGGACGTGCTCGGGCGCGCGCTCCAGCTCGGCGAAGGGCGCGATGGCGCGGCGGGCGTCGTCGGCGCCGGGGCGGGACACCTCCAGGAGCACCGACTTGTCGGACTGGACGATGAGGGGGCCGTCGGGGGTTGCAGGGGCAGACATGGACGGCAGTATCCCAAGGCACGGGCGGTCGGCGCCGTGATTCTGGCGACGCCCGGCCCACGATATCGCCGGACCGCGCCCCGCCACGAGCCGTCCGTCAGTGGGCAGGGCGGCGCAACCGCACTAATATTGTCCTAATGAGCACGGGGGCCCAGCAGAACGACGCCGCAGGCGCTGAGCGGGACGCTCGCGCTCACGACGCCCCCGGGACGAGCGTGGAGGGCCTCGCCGCCCACATCGCCGCCCTGTCCGATGTCGACGTCGCCGCGCTCCTGGCCGCCCGCCCCGACCTGACCACCCCTCCGTCGGCCTCCTTCACCGCGCTCGCGGCCCGCGCCGGTGCCCGCTCCAGCGTGGAGGCAGCCCTGGCGCGTCTCGATGCGCCCACCCTGGCCGTCGCCGAGGCCGTCGTCGCCCTCGGAACGCAGGAGGCCACTGTCCTGGCGGAGGCGCTCGGCCTGGAGGCCGATGACGTGGCGGCCCGGCTGGAGAGGCTGACCCGACTCTCCCTCGTGATCGAGGCCGGGCCCGTGCCGGGCCTCGTGGACGTCTTCGGCCCCCACCCGTTCGGCCTGGGGCCCGCGGCCGCGGACCCGCCGCCCCCGCCGCCGACGCTCGCCGAGCTCCAGACCGACTCGGGGGAGGTGTCCCGGGCCGCGCTCGGAATGCTGCGGGCCCTCGCCTGGGGGCCGCCCGTGGGCACGCTGCGCGCCGGCGGCAGGGCGCCAGGTGCGGCCGAGCTTCTCGAACGCGGCTGGCTGGTCCGCGAGCACGACGCGGCCGGCCGCACCCGTTTCATCATGCCCAGGCAGGTCGCTCTCGCCCTGCGCGGCGGCGTCCTGCCCCGCGAGCCCCTGACCGCCCCCTCGACGGCCGAGCTCGAGGTCCTGCCCGCCGATGCCGTCGCCTCCGAGGCCGCACGCCATGCCGAGGAGGTCGTCCGCCTCATCGGCGGACTGCTGGCCGAGTGGGGCCGCGAAGGCGGACCGATCCTGCGCACCGGGGGAGTGGGCGTGCGCGCTCTCACCCGCACCGCCGAGGCCCTCGACGTCGAGACCGGCACCGCCGCCACGCTCATCGAGGCCGCCGCGGCCGCCGGGCTGCTCGGCCTCGACGACGCCGGCGCCACCTGGGTGCCCGCCGCCATGGCCGCCCCCTGGCTGGGCGCTGAGCTCCCCGAACGCTGGGCCGCGCTGGCCGCCGCCTGGGCCGCCAGCGCCCGCACCGCCTGGCTCGTCGGCCGTCGGAACGATGACGGTACCCTGCGCCCCGTACTGGGCGCCGACGTCGAGGCCGCCTGGGCCCGCACCCTGCGTCGCCGCCTGCTGGCGCTGCTCGACTCGCTGCCCGAGGGGACGGCTGTCACTCCGACGTGGGTGCGCGCCGCGCTGACCTTCGCCAGACCCCGGCGCCCCGTGCCCGAGGGCGCCGTCAGCGCGGTGCTCGCCGAGGCCGAGCTGCTGGGCCTGACCGGGGGCGGGGCGCTGAGCCGCGCCGGACGCGTCCTGGCCGGCTCCGTGCGCGGCACTGGCCATTCGCATGATTCCGACGCCGGTGGTCAGGTTGACGACGGCGGGGAGCCGGGCGATGAGGAGGGGCTTGCCGCCCGGCTGGAGGATGCTCTGGCCGCTGACCTGCCCGAACCGGTCGACATGCTGCTGGTCCAGTCCGACCTCACCGCGATCGTCCCCGGACGGCCCGCCCCGGCGCTGGCGGAGGTGCTCGAGCGGTGCGCCGTGGTCGAGTCGCGCGGCGGGGCGCTGACGGTTCGCTTCACCCCGGAGTCGGTGCGCGGCGCGCTGGACGCCGGCTACTCGGGCGATGAGCTCGTCGAGGAGCTGAGTGGGCACACTCCGACGCCGCTGCCCTCCGCCCTGACGGTCCTGGTCGATGACGCCGCCCGCCGCCACGGCGCCGTACGCGTGCGGGAGGTCGCCAGTGTGCTGCGGGTGGGCGACCCGGCGGTGGCGGCGGGGCTCGTCTCCGAGGGGCGGCTGACCGACCTGGCCCTGGCCGAGCTCGCCCCGGGCGTCCTGGTCTCCTCGGCGCCGTCGGGGCGGGTGCTGCGCGAGCTGCGTTCGGCCGGACTCGCTCCCGTCCTGGAGGACGACTCGGGCCGTCCGATCATCGCGGGCGACGGCGGCGGGGTCCGACGCGGCGGGGCTCCGGCGCCCGAGCCGGCGC
>NZ_GL985606.1:742389-766412 GCF_000220835.1 Actinomyces sp. oral taxon 448 str. F0400
CTCCGGCGCCCGAGCCGGCGCGCCCTGGCGCACTGCATGCGGCGCGCCGCCGCAGCCCCGGGGCGCGCGAGTTGAGGACCCTGGTCTCGCGCCTGCGCGCCGGGGAGCGGGCACGGGACGACTCGGGCGTGCCGGCGGACGCCGCCACGGATCCGGTCCACGCCCTGGCCCTGCTTCGTCAGGCTCAAGCCTCCAAGGAACGGTTACGGCTGCGGCTGGCGGGGCCGGACGGCGCGGTGCAGGAACGGCGGGTGCGGGTGCTCGCCGTTGAAGCGGGACGGGTACGGATCGCCGACGTCGTGCGGCAGACCGAGCTGACAGTGGCCGTTCACCGGATTGTGTCGGTCGTCGCCGAATAGCCCGCGGCCAGCTGAGGGCTCCGGGGCGCCGGTTCCGGGTATCGGAACTCAGCCGTCGTCGAGGTGATCGAGATCGTCGAGGAGACGTGCGGCCTCGACGAGCAGCCGCAACGAGTCCGGATCGAGTCCGGCGAGCGCGCGACTCAGCCGCTCGTCGCGCAGGCGCATGTCGGCCTCGAAGGCCTCGCGTCCGTCCGCGGTCAGCTTCAGGAGGCTGCGTCTGGCGCCGGTCGTGTCGGAGATGCGCTCGATCAGTCCGGCCTTCTCCAGCTCGGTGATCGGGCGGGTCAATGACTGTGGCCGTTGGTTCTCCTCGGTGCTGATCCGGGACGGGCTGCTCGTTCCCCGTCGGGCGAGGTGGCCGAGCACCGCGATCTTGTTATTGCTCAGCGCCGACTGGTCGCGGCCGACTCGGAGCCGGCGCGCCAGCCGTAGCACGGCGAACCGCACGAGCGGCGCCACTGATTCCGGAGTCGGATCCACAACTAATACGTTATCACGTATTATTTAGTATGTGAACGCTTATTATTATGAGATGAGGGGGAGGACATCGGCAGGGGCTGCGATGATGGTCGCGCGAGGACTGCGCTCCGGGGTGGCGACGATGATCGTCGTCCTGCCGACCTTCTGGTCGATGCAGCAGCTGGCCCTCTGGCGGAAACCGCCGGTGGACGCGATCGTATTCGCGGTCATGCTGGGGATCGCCCTGCCTCGTGCCCTGGCACGCGCCCGCTGGGCGGACGCGCCGGCGATCGGCGTGCTGCTCGGACCGGCCTGCGCGGCGGCGGTCGGCTGCGGGATGCTGCTGTCGGATGGCGGCGCATCGCGCGCCGTCGGTGCGGTCGCCTTCTCCGCCGGTGCTGCCATCGCGGTGTGGCTGCGACGCTTCGGCTCCGCTTGGCGGGCCGCCGGGACGGTCGCGTCGACGCTATTCCTCGCAGTCCTGGTCCGCCTCGCGCCGCTGCCTCGGACCTGGTCGCAGCTGGGCTGGATGCTCGTGGCCGCGGGCGTCGCCCTGGTCTGGGCCCTGGCACTCCGCTGCCTGACCGTCGCGGTGCGGCCCGCCCCCTCCCGCCGTCCCGCAGCCGGGCTTCCGGCGAGCACCCGCATGGCGGTCCAGCTCGGCTGCGGGACTCTGGCATCCTTCGCAGCCGCCCAGTGGCTGGATCCCGACCACCTGGTGTGGCCGGTGCTCACGGTGATGGTCGTTCACAGCGCCAACCGCGGTCGCGGCGACGTGCTGCGCAAGGGCGCTCAGCGTACCGTCGGCGCCCTGGTGGGGACCGGCGCGGGGACCGTTCTGGGCGGTTTGTTCCAGACCGGCAGCAGGACGGCGCTCGTCGCCCTGTTCGCCGTTCTCGCCCTCGCCGCCGCGGCGCGGCCGTACGGGTACCTGTTCTGGTCGGCGGGCGTCACCGCCGCCCTCGTCTTCCTGTACAGCTATTTCGGCGAGTCCGGGGCGGACCTGCTCGCCCGTCGACTGCTCGGGATCGCTGTCGGCGGCGCCATCGGCATGACCGCCGCTTGGTTCGTCCTGCCGGTGCGCCGGCGCGGTCGGTCGATCCGCCTCGGTGGCCCGGGGAACCGACCCCCTACACTGGACACGTGATGGACGCAGCGACAAATGCATCGGCCGTGACCGGCTCCGCGGGCGCCACCGCTTCGAGCGGCACGCCCGACCCGGTCACCGCCGTCGAGCGGCCGGGCTCCCTGCCGACCAGGGCCGAGAGCGCCGCAGCCGCCAAGGACAGGACGCTGACCTCGCCGGCCGCCGTCGAACGGGCCAGGGCGGCGTTGGGGGAGATCACCGAGCCGCTGTCCGTGGGCGAGCACACGGCCGCGAAGCTGCAGGCCGAGCGCCTGGTCACCCACCTCTTCGAGTGCAACCTGGCGGGCTACAACGGCTGGCGGTGGGCGGTGACCATGGCGCGGCCTCCGCGGAGCCGAACAGCGACGGTCTGCGAGCTGGAGCTCCTGCCGGGGGAGGACGCCCTCCTCGCCCCGGCCTGGGTGCCCTGGGCCGACCGGATCCGCCCCGGCGACGTCACCCGCTCCGACCGTCTGCCCAAACGCGAAACCGACGAGCGCCTCGAGCCGGGGTGGGAGGCCACGGGGGAGGAGGGAGACGCGGTCGCCCTGGACGAGCTCGACCTCGGGCGCGCCCGCGTGCTCAGTTCCGAGGGCATTCAGCGGGCCGCCCAGCGGTGGTACGACGGCGACCACGGTCCGGACGCCGACGGTGTCCGCAAGGCGCACGCGGCCTGCTCGACCTGCGGCTTCTTCCTGCCCATCGCAGGTCTCATGCGTCATCTCTTCGGTATCTGCGCCAACGAGTGGGCCGCCGATGATGGCCGCGTCGTCTCCCTGGACCACGGCTGCGGGGCGCATTCGGAGACCGACCTGCAGGATCAGGGGCCCGAGTGGCCGGTGACGCCGTCGCGCTTGGATGAGAGGCTCATGGAACCGCTCGGCGCCGACGGGGCGTCGAACCGCGGCCCGCACGATCCAACGGGCGGACCGGCCGATGGCGCCGGAGTCGAGAAGGACGCGGGTGAGACGAGCGAGGATGTCGAAGAGCCTGAGAAGCGCAGGAGGACGCGCGGGCGCAGGTCCGAGGAGGAGTCCGCGGGGAACGGGCGGAGGAGGACGCGCCGCTCCCGCCCGGGCGCGTCTGCGTCTGCGAATCCGGTGGGTCAGAGCGCCCCGGCTGTCGGCGACGAGCCGAGGAAGACCGCGGATGCGGAGAAGCGCCGGGCGAAGAGCGCGGACGAGGCGGGGGAGGGGCCCGCGTCGACGCCGGAGGACACCGAGTTCGCGCGGGAGCCCGCACGCGGCTCGTCTACCCGGCGCGCGTCCGGCTCACGCAGGTCGGAGGACGAGCACGCGCTGGAGCGGGATCAGAAGGACGAGCAGCCTGAGGGCGAGCGCGCACCGGTCGAGGGCTCCGTCGACCGGGCGGCCGCCGCTCGCGACGCGGTTGCGGACCTCAAGGCCAGACCGCGCTCTCACAGCGATGCCCATGAGGCTGCAGGGCTGACAGCGCTGGCCGAGCTGGAGGCCAGTCTTCCCCGCCGAGGCGACTGAGCTCCTCCGCTCCCCGCGGGGCGGACCTCCTCACCTGACGAGTGCCTCCAGGCCGGTGATCGGTTCGCCGGGCGGCGTCGCTTCGACGACTGCGGCGTTGGCGATGATCCGCTCCACGGCGCCCACCACCCTGCCGCCGGCGGCATGGGGAGTGAGCAGCAGGTTGGGGGCGTCCCACAGGGTCGAGTCCGCGGGCAGCGGCTCGGGGTCGGTGACGTCGATACCGGCAGCGCTGATCGTTCCGTTGCGCAGGGCGGTCTCCAGCGCCGCCTGGTCGACCGTCGTGCCGCGACCCACGTTGATGACGACGGCGCGGCGCGGCAGCAGGGCGAGCCGCTCGGCGCTCAGTGCCCCAGTGGTCTGCGGCGTGCTCGGAAGCACCATGACCAGCAGGTCGGTATCGGGCAGAACCGCATCGACGTCGGCCACGGCGATGACCTCGAAGCCGGCGCGCTCGCCGGCCGACCGGGCGACCCCGCGCACGTTCGCTCCGAAGGCCGTCAACAATCGTGCCGTTGCGAGCCCGATCGCGCCGAAGCCCCATACGAGCGTTCGCGCTCGGTACAGCGTCGTCGCACGCTCCGGGTCGTGGATCGGATGGGCGCCGCCCAGAGTCGGCTCCCACTCGTGCCGGTCGGCTGCGCGCACCGCTGTCGGCAGTGAGCGCACGCATCCCAGCGCCAACGCGGCCGCGTGCTCGGCCACCGTGCGGTCATGGAAATGACGACCCGAGGTGATCGCCACCGACGTCGGGAAGCCGGCGGCCAGCACGTTGTCCGGTCCGGCGGCCAGCGTCTGGATCCAGCGCAGCCGGGTGAGGTAGCCGGGCATCGCACTCAGGATGTCGGCGCGGCCCGAACCCCCGCCGCCCCATAGGACCAGCCCCTCGGCGTCGCGATGCTCAGCCGGGATCGGCTCGGCCTCGCTGAACAGGACGACGTCGTGGCCGGCGGCTCGGATGGGTGCGGGGTCGACGTAACCGGAGTCGGTCAGGAGGATTTTCATGGCTTCACCCTGTCACGTTCGGACCGGACACGGCGGCCTGGTCCTGCGGTTCAGTGCCACCGGTGGCGCACCGATATGCCAGAATCACACCACGTGAGCACTCCCCATCCTCCCTCCACGATCGCGCCGGCTCCCAGTGGAGTCCTCGATCGCTTCTTCCACATCACCGAGCGCGGTTCGACACTCTCCCGCGAGATTCGCGGCGGCATCGTCACCTTCTTCACGATGGCGTACATCCTTGTGCTGAATCCGCTCATCCTGTCCACTCCGCACGACGGCATCGCTCCGTTGGGCACCACGGAGCAGATCGCCGCGGGCACCGCCTTCATCGCCGGTGTCATGACGATCCTCATGGGGGTTGTGGCCAACTACCCCATGGCTTTGGCCGCCGGTCTGGGCATCAATGCGATGATCGCCTACACGATCGCCGGCACCGACGGCGTGACCTACGCCGATGCCATGGGGCTGGTGGTTATCGAGGGGGTCATTATCCTCGTGCTCGTCCTCACCGGTTTCCGCGAGGCCGTCTTCAGGGCTGTGCCGCCGCATATCAAGACGGCGATTAGTGTGGGCATCGGCCTGTTCATCGCGCTCATCGGCCTGGTGGACGCCAAAGTCGTGCGAGCGGGCGGAACTCCGTTGGAGCTGGGACTGGGCGGCTCTCTCCAGGGGTGGCCGGTGCTGGTCTTCCTCGCCGGTTTCTTCCTCATCATCGTGCTGCACGTGCGCAGAGTGAAGGGGGCTCTCCTCATCGGCATTGTCGTCTCCACGGTGCTCGCCGCCGTCATCGAGGCCGTGGCGCGTCTGGGCGCCTTCGACGCCGAGTCGAATCCGACGGGCTGGTCCCTGTCGGTGCCGGCGCTGCCGGGCTCCCCGGTCGAATTGCCGAGCCTGGCGACCTTGGGAGAGTTCGACCTGCTCGGCTCCCTCGACAAGGTCGGTGTCGTCTCGGTGGCCCTGCTGGTCTTCTCACTCATGCTGGCCGACTTCTTCGACACCATGGGCACGATGGTCGCCATCGGCGCTGAGGGCGATCTGCTCGACGACGAGGGGAACCCGCCGAGGACCCGCGAGATCCTCGTGGTCGACTCCGCCGCAGCGATCGCTGGCGGTTTGGGCGGAGTCTCCTCGGCCACCTCCTATGTGGAATCCGCCGCCGGAGTGGGGGAGGGAGCCCGCACCGGGCTGGCCTCCGTGGTCACCGGGATCCTGTTCCTCGCCAGCATGTTCCTCGCGCCTATCGTCTCCATGGTCCCCTACGAGGCGGCGACGCCGGCGCTGGTGATCGTCGGCTTCCTCATGATGACCCAGGTGACCGATATTGATTGGAAGTCCCCGGAGATCGCCCTGCCCGCTTTCGTCACGATCATTATGATGCCCTTCTCGTACTCGATCACCAACGGCATCGGGGCCGGCTTCATCGCCTACCTCGTCGTGCAGTTGGCGCGCGGGAGGGCGACGAGAATCCACCCGCTCATGTGGCTGGCCTGTCTGCTGTTCGCCATCTACTTCATGCTCACGCCCATTAAGGCGATCCTCGGCGTCGGCTGATGGCGGGCCGCGGTGAGCGGCGGTGCGCAGGAGGGCGCGGCCAGGGATGGAGCGGCCTCGGGTCGAGCTCGGCCCGTACCGCCTCCCTCACTCTCTCTCCCCCCCGGCCGGCCCGCAGGTTCGTCGGCACCCGCGCCGGCGGTCGCGGGTCGTGAGCCGTGGCCGTCTCCAGCAGCATCAGCCGCGCCCACCGGCCGCCACGGGGTGCGCTATGGCCGGGCGGTCCGGGCGGGCGTAAAGTCAACCGTTCCGTAGGGTCAACGACGAATCTGGAGTCCTCCCCACTGTGATGAGCAGCATTTTCGAGTCGCTGAAATTCCACAACTATCGCATCTGGTTCTTCGCCGCCCTCGTCGCCAACACGGGCACGTGGATGCAACGCGTCGCCCAGGACTGGCTCGTGCTGCGCATCTTGACTGACGACTCCGCCTCCGCCACGGGGCTGACGACGGCGCTCCAGTTCCTGCCGGCCCTGTTCCTGAGCGCGCACTCCGGCCTGATCGCCGATCGCGTGGATCAGCGCAGGTTTCTGATGGTGACCCAGTCAGCGATGGGTGTGATTTCCGCGCTCCTGGCCGTCGACGTTCTGGCCGGTCGCGCTCAGCTGTGGCACGTCTACGTCGCCGCCTTCGCCACCGGTGTGGCGGCCGCCTACGACTCGCCCGCTCGTCAGATCTTCGTGGCGCGGATGGTTCCCGCGGGCGACCTCTCCAACGCCGTCGGCCTGAATTCCGCCTCCTTCAACGCCGCCCGCCTGCTGGGACCCGCAGCCGCCGGTCTCGTCATCGCCTGGGTCGGCGCGGGCTGGGTCTTCCTCGTCAACGCGTTGACCTTCCTCTTCCCGGCCCTGGCGCTGGCGACCATGCGCATCGCCGAGCTCTACGACGTCCCCCGCGCCGAGCGGGCCGGGGGCCAGGTGCGTGAGGGCCTGGCCTACGTGCGCCGCCGCTCCGACCTCATCGTCATCATCGTGGTCATCTCGGTGGTCTCCATGCTGACGCTGAACTTCCAGGTCACGATGGCCGCCATGGTGCGTTCGGTGTTCGCCATGGAGTCCGACGCCTACGGCACGGTCTCCTCGATCTTCGCGATCGGTTCGCTCGCCGGCGCCCTGTGGGCGGCGCGGCGACGGTCCCCGCGCGTGCGCACGGTGATCGTGGCCTCGTTCTTCTTAGGGGTGTTCACGCTGCTCATGGCCGTCATGCCGACCTACCCGCTCTTCGCCGTCTCCACGATCCCCGTCGGGCTGTGCGTGCTCACGGTCCTGACCGGTGCCAACCAGACCGTTCAGCTGAGCACCGCGCCCACCGTGCGCGGCCGGGTCGTGAGTCTGTACATGATGTGTCTCCTGGGCACGACGCCGATCGGTGCGCCCCTCATCGGCCGTGTGTCGGACGCGTGGGGGCCCCGAGCCGGCCTGGCGGTGGGCGGTGTCGCGGCTCTCGCCGCTTCGCTGGCGGCGGTCGTGTGGGCGCGGCGCCATTGGCATGTGGGCCTGGCCTATTCCGCGACTCGGCCCCACCTGTCGACGGTGGGGCCGCGCGAGCGGGCTCTGCCGCCCGGAGCCGCCTCCCCGGGCGACGCCGACGGCGACCGCTAGCCGGAGGACAGCGCCCGGACGGAGCCGCGGGCGTCAGGGCGTGGGAAAGTCGCCCTGCGCGGCGGGCACTGCATGATCCCGATATTCTGAGCGCGGCGCGCGGGCCGGACGAGCCCGCCGTCCGCACGGCGCCCGGCCTGCGCCGTCGAAGCGTGAGGAGACCCGAGCAATGAGCGAGCTCATCGACACGACCGAGATGTACCTCAAGACCGTCTACGAGCTGGAGGAGGACGGCGTCCCCCCGCTGCGCGCGCGCATCGTCGAGCGCCTCGACCACTCCGGACCGACGGTCTCCCAGACGGTCGCCCGCATGGAGCGCGACGGCCTCATCCGGGTGGCGGATGACCGCTCCCTGCAGCTCACCGATGAGGGCCGTCTGCGGGCCACCGAGGTCATCCGTAAGCACCGACTTGCCGAAAGGCTGCTCCTCGACGTGATCGGACTCGATCGGCGTCTGGTCCATGAGGAGGCGTGTCGTTGGGAGCACGTGATGAGCGAGCAGGTCGAGGATCGTCTGGCGGACATTCTGCAGGTCATTGCGCAGGATCCGTTCGGCAACCCCATTCCTCCTCGTGCGGCGGGTCATCCCGCCCCGGCCCGGGACGAGATCAGCGCGACGAAGCTGACCCGGGACGGGGAGGGGGAGGCTCCGGCGGTGGTGGCCCGCGTCGGTGAACCCATTCAGGCCGACGCCGCGCTCATTGCCGAGGTGGAGAACGCCGGGATCCGGGCGGGTGAGACGGTCCACATGCGCAGGGCCGCCGGCGGCGTGCGCCTGGTCGGTTCCGCCCAGGAACCGCTGGTCATCCCCGACGACCTGGCGCGCCATCTCTTCCTGCGTCGCTGAGATCCGCGGGGCCGGCCCTGTGCATCGCCCGGGAGATCGTTGTGATGGCGGGCTCGGACGCGTGGGTGATGCCACAGCGGTGAGCGGTCGTCCCGAGTTCACACGAGAGGTAAAAGTCCGCTAACGTTACCGGCGCAGCCGGCACCACTGGCTGTGGAGAGACGGGCAGAGCCCAAGCCTGTCGGTGTCCGTCTCCCCGTACCTAGAGCATCATCGGCAGGCCCGGGGGAACCACTTCTTCCGGTTCGGCGCCGCTCATGCGGTTGGCCCGGACCTCGGGGTGAAGCCCGCACAGCGGGCCGGGCGTCTCCCGCCCGAACCCGACAGCTAACTCCGTCGGCTCACCAGGAGATACCAGTGACTTCAAGCGTCAAGGCCCGTCACCGTAAGGCCGCTCGTCCGCTGACCCCGCTGTCGACCGCAGGTCCCACGGCGCGTCGCGGCTTCGCCGTCGCCGCGTCCTCCGGTCTGGCGCTCACGATGATCGCCTCCGGCGCCAACGCCGCCGGGGATGGTACGGATGTCGGCGAGTCCGCCGGGGCGCTGGCGGACACCGGCATCGGCACCATGGCCGATGGTGCCCGTGAGGCCGTCACCACGAACGCCGCCATCGTCGTCTCTTCCGAGGCCGCCGCGCCCGCTGAGGCCACGGCCGACGCCGCCACCTCCGAGGTCACCACCGAGGCTGCTCCCGTCGAGCAGCCCGCTCCCGCCGTCGAGGAGGCCGTCCAGACCACCGCTCCCGCTGAGGAGACCGCCTCCGCCGCCGTTCAGGCCGCTCCCGCCGAGCAGTACTCCAGCTCCAATGTGGAGTCCACGTCCAATCAGGACGCCGCTCCTGCTGAGGCCCCCTCCTCGTCCTCAGCCGGCTCCATCGCGGCGACCGCCATGCAGTACATCGGCGCTCCCTACGTGTACGGCGCCAGCGGCCCGAGCTCCTTCGACTGCTCCGGCCTGGTCCAGTACGTCTACGGCCAGTTCGGCATCTCTGTTCCTCATTCCTCCGGTGGTATTCGCAGCGCCGGCACCGTCGTTTCCGCTGCGGCCGCCCAGCCCGGCGACGTCATCTGGTGGTCCGGCCATGTGGCTATCTACACCGGCGATGGCATGATGGTCTCCGCGGACAGCCCTGGCCAGGGCGTCCAGTACCGTGCTGTCGACGGCGGGGGCACCTTCCTGCGTTTCTGACGTCATCCGACGTCTACACGTACCGCCCTGATGCACATCCGCTCGATCAGGGCGGTTCTTCATCGTGCAATTCCTCCTACAGGAGGAGGCGTTCGACGGCTAGGTGTGATCAATCACAGCCATGTGTGTGATCTGATCGTGACACGCTACCTCCTAGTCAGGTACTGTCACTCCCGTCGCGGAGCCGCCTGCGCGATCTCCGGTCCGGGGCTTCGTCCTGCCGTCCGGTCCGGAGTTCTTTTCCCAGACCATGGCAGGAACGGGGGAACCACGAACGGCTCGCAGGGCGCCGACACGGCGCTCAGCGGGTCTCTGGGGTGAAGCCTGTGAGAACAGGCCGGGCTTCTCCAGTCCGAACCCGACAGCTCACCTCGGCAGCTCAATAAGGAGAGACATGTCCACCAGTACCAAGGCCCGTCACCGCAAGGACGCCCGTCCTGTCACCTCTGTCAGCCCGGTGGCGCGACGCAGTATCGCTGCCGCCGCCTCCTCTGGTGTCGCACTGGCGATGATCGCCTCGGGCGCTCACGCGGCTCCCAGCACCGATGAGGCGGCCTCCTCCTCGGGCACTCTCGAGTCGACCGGCGTGAACACGCTCACCGCCGGTGCGCGGGCGGCGATCACCACCAACTCCGCCGTTCTGGTCTCTCCGGACGCTGCCGCCCCCGCGGATGCGGAGGCCGAGGCCTCGGCGGAGGTCACCGCCGAGGCTCCCGTCGTCGAGCAGCCCGCTGTCGCGCAGACCGACACCGCCGCGGCGGCCCAGCCTGAGACGACCACAGAAGCGGCGCCCGCGAGCAGCTCCAGCTCCTCGGACTCGAACGCCGACGTGCAGGCCTCCGCTCCCTCCGCGTCCACATCCAGCACGGCCGCTCCGGCCTCCAACGCCAGTGGTGCTGTGGCGATCGCCATGCAGTACGTCGGGTCCCCCTACGTCATGGGCGCCTCCGGCCCGGACGCCTTCGACTGCTCGGGGCTCGTTCAGTACGTCTACTCGCAGTTGGGCATCTCCCTGCCGCGGACCTCATACGCGCAGGGGTCGGCGGGCACGCTCGTCTCCGCAGCCGAGGCCCAGCCCGGCGATATCGTCTACTTCGGCGGTCACGTGGGCATTTACGCCGGCGATGGGAAGATGATCGATGCCGGTAACGAGTCCACCGGCGTCGTCTACCGCGACATCTACCAGACGCCGATCGGCTTCGTCCGAGTCAGCTGACACGAACGGCACGGCGCACCGCCGGCGAAGGCGGCCGCCCCTCTCTGGAGCGGCCGCCTTCGCATGTTCCCGGTGCGACGCGAAGCCGCCAGCGGCCCGATGTGACCCGCCTCCACGGTCACGTGCTTTGGACCACACCCCCATTGCGAGGCAGAATGGGCCCCGTCGGATCCCCGGCGCCCGGAGAAAGGGGTACACGTTATGGCCGAAGACAGAGTCGTCCTCGTCGGAGTTGATGGATCACCGGAGTCGCTCGGTGCGGTTGACTGGGCGGTCGCCCGGGCCGCGCGGGAGAACTGGCGCGTCCACATTCTGTGCGCCTACTCCTTGCCGTCCTTCACCACCGCCTCCCTGGACGGGGGGTATGCGGCCCTCGATGACTCGGCCATACGGTCGGGCGCGCAGGCCGTCGTCAGCGAGGCGGCCGATCGGGCCCAGGGCAAGGGGGTGACGGTGACCAACTCACTGGAAACGGGCGACCCTGCCGGTGTGCTCGTCGACCTGTCGGACGAGGCGGCGCTGACCGTCGTCGGGACCCGGGGCGGTGGCGGCTTCACCGACCGCCTGCTCGGGACCGTCTCCTCGGCACTGCCGGCGCACGCCCACTGCCCCACCATTGTGGTGCCGAGGCACACGGAGGGCGCGGATTACACCCCGGTGCGCCGCATCGTGGTCGGAGTGGACGGCTCCGATTCAGCCCGGAAGGCCCTGCGGTGGGCCGTGCGCGAGGCGGACGTCTGGGACGCGGAGCTGACCGCCATCGCGGCGGTGCCCATGGCGTCCGGCGCCGGAGCCCTGGCGTGGCTTCCGGCCGCCGTCGACCGCGAGCAGGTGCTCGCCGACGTCCGCTCCGGCCTGGATCGGGCCGTCGCCGACGCACTTCAGGACCACCCCGGCGTCGTGGTCCGCCGCCATGCATTGGACGGCAACGCGGCCGAGCTCATGGCGGAGTTCTCCACGGCTGTGGACCTCGTCGTCGTCGGATCACGCGGACGGGGCGGCTTCTCCGGGCTGCTGCTGGGCTCGGTGAGCCAGGGAGTTCTGGCTCATGCGTCCTGCCCGGTCATGGTCGTGCCCGCCCGGGCCAAGGACGACGAGGAGCCCCGCTCCGGGCGCAACCAGGGCACGCCCTGGAAGCGCGCCTGAGTCGACCCCGAAGGTCCGGTCGGCGGCCTCCGGAGCTGCCGACCGGAGCCGCTGCGTTCGACGGCGGCGGCCCGCCCCACCCCGCCGGGCGGGCGGACGCTGCAGCCCTGCCCCTCCGCCGCGTGCGGTAGGGTTGAGCACGGGCCCTCGTAGCTCAGGGGATAGAGCACCGCTCTCCTAAAGCGGGTGTCGCGCGTTCGAATCGCGCCGGGGGCACGAGCCGGGTTTTCCTTGTGGCAACAGGGAGAGCCCGGCTTCATAGTGGCGCGAATCGCGCTCGTGCGGTGCTTTCGCCGCGCTGGGACGCCGCGGACGACAGGGCCGGTCCGGGGCGATCGGCGTGGCTGTGCGTTCCGGTCGGGCGCGCGGTGGGATCGGCGGGTGCGCGGGGTCCGCGCTCTCCACCGCCGAAAGACCGCGCCGCCCCCGATCCTCCACCGGAAGGAAAGCAGTCACATCATGCACACGAAGAACCAGTCCAGGAAGCTCGTGGTATCGGCGGTGACCGCTGCCGCGGCCGCGCTGTGGGTGGGTGGTCTAACGGGCTGCTCCTCCATGGGCGACAAGACCGACGCCGACTACGTCAGCGTCTGCAAGGACCCGGCCACCGGCCAGCGCGTCGATGACGAGAAATGCCCGCAGGACCGCAATAAGAGCGTCGTGTCCGGCCCGTACTGGGTCTACGTCCCCACCTCCGGCTCCCGCTCCGTGAGCGCACCGGGGGTGGGGGAGAAGGTCCCCTCCGACTACACCGACTCGAAACCGTCATCGGACAGGGTCACCACGGCCGGCCGATCCGGCGGCTCGTTCTCCAAGGGCTCCGACACTAGTCACGGGGGTTTCGGCAGTGGCTCCAAGGGCGGATCGGGGTCCTGACGTGCTGCGCATCCCGATGGCACCCCGACCCGGCTGGCAGGAGACGGTCGCCCGCCAGGGTCTCGTGTTCGACAAGACCGTCAACGAAGTCACCGGCACGATCTCCCACTACTGGAACGAATCCGCCTGCTACGAGCTCACCGTGGGCGAGGTGAATCTGCTGGAGGGGGTGAGTGAGAACCTGCACCGCATGTCGAAGGATGCTGCGGCCTTCCTCGCCGAGGAATCCCTCAAACCCGATTCCGTGTTTAACCTCGGCATCCCCCGCGAGGCGATCGAATATGCCGCGGAGTCCCTGCGGCGGGGCGATCCCAGCTTCTACTCCCGCTTCGACCTCGTCTACTCCGGCAACGACGGGCGGCCGCCCAAGATGCTGGAGTACAACGCCGACACCCCGACCGGTCTGATCGAGGCCTCCCTCATCCAGTGGTACTGGCATGAGGATATGCACCTCAAGGGCGGCAGCGCGCTGCTCGAACCCGGTCTCGACCAGTGGAACGGCCTCCACGAGGAACTCATCGAGCAGTGGAAGCGCATCGACGACCACCTCGGTCGCCTCCACGGTGTGCGCCCGCACATGTACCACTTCGGGTACACCGACGCCGACGACTCCGGCGAGGACCTCATGACCGTCGGCTACATCATGGACACCGCCGTGCAGGCCGGTCTGACCGGCAAGCTCGTCGAGATGAAGCAGATCGGCTACGACCGCGCCACCTCCCGCTTCACCGATGGCGAGAACCGCCATCTCGAGGCGATCTTCAAGCTGTACCCGTGGGAGGACATGATGTTCGAGGAGTTCGGTCCTTGCATCGCCCGCACCAGGCCGGACTACTGGTTCCAGCCGGCGTGGACGATGTTCCTGTCCACCAAGGCACTGTCCGCGGCGCTGTGGCATCTTTACCCGGGGCATGAGAATCTCATCCCGACCTACATGTACCCCGATGAGGCCCGCGCATCCGGCGACACGATGGGCTTCTCCGAGTACGTCGTCAAGCCCCTGCACGCCCGTGAGGGCGCCAATATCGAGTTGCACGGCGGGGGTCTCGACATCGTCCAGGACGGCGGCTGGGGCGTCGAGGGGCACGTCATCCAGGAATTCTGCGAACTGCCGGACTTCCCTTGGACCGACCACCCGCACAACCGCCCGGTGCTGGGCACCTGGATGGTCGGGGACGAGTGCTACGGGCTCGGCGTCCGCGAATCCGACGGTCCGATCACGGACTATTACTGCCGATTTGTTCCCAACCGCGTCAGGAGTTGAGACCCATCAGCTGAGGTCCGCCGCCCCGCGCAGGGATCCGCCAGTCCCGGATCCGGCCCCCCGCTGTTCATGACCGGAAGGGACCACGTGTCCGACACCCCCAGGCTCTCCGCCGTGCAGGGCTTCGCTCTCGCGTTGGCGGCCACCGCTCCCTGGTACTCGATCATGGTCACCGCCCCGCTCATCGCCGCCCTGGTCGGATCGGGCACCGCGCTGGTCTACCTCCTGGCCGCCGTCCCGGCTATCGGCGTGGCCCGCGGCATGAATGCCAACGACCGGCGGGATCCGGACAAGGGGACCGTGTACTCCTGGGTGCGTCGCCGCTTCCCCCGAACCGGGTGGTTCGCCGGGTTCTGCCTGGCCGCTACCGGCATCATCGCCACCTCCGGCATGGCCTACGTGGCCGCCGACCTTCTGGCCCCCGCCGCCCCGGCATGGGCCAGGGTCGGGCTCGCCGCTCTCCTGACCGCTGTCGCCACGGCGATCGACGTGGGGAGCATCAGGGCCATGGCCGTCCTCCAGTATCTCGCGGCCGTGACCGGGGCGGGCGCGACCCTCACCTGCCTGATGATGATCATGGACGGCTCCGTGAGTCTGCGTCCGACCATCGGCTCTCCCCTCGACTGGTTCCACGGCGTTCTGCTGGCCGTCTTCGCCTACTGGGGCTTCGACGCGATCTACGCCCTGACCGAGCAGGCGGAGACGGGCGCGCCTCAGCGGGTCGCGGTCTCCACCATGATCGCCCTTATGGTGTTCTTCACCGTCGGTGGGACCGCCTGCTCCGCCGCCGACGCCTCGCCGGTCGTCTCCAACCCCGTTGTCCGGATCGCCGTCGTCACCTCCGCAGTGATGAGTCTCGGTTCCACCCTCGTTCCCACCGCCCGCGGCGTCGAAGCCATGGCCGAGGCCGGCGAGGTCCCCTCCTGGGCCGCGATCCTGTCCGAGGCCCGATGGTCCACACTTGCCGTGGCCACCGTCTCGGTCTTCTGGAGCGGACTGCTGCTCGTCTCCGAAGGCCTGTTCAACGACACCATCGAGGCGCTCAGCGTGCTCGTCGGCGTGTACTTCACCGTCAGCTCGCTGATCGCCGCCCTGCATGCGGCGTCCGTTCGCGAGCGCGCCGAGCAGTGGGCCTCCGTGGTCCTGATGGGCGTCATCACCCTGTCCGTGACGGCGCAGATGTTCACCGTCGGTTACGGCGACACCTCCTTGGCGGGCGTCGGCGGGGCGGGGCTGATCGTTGCCGGCCTGTGCCTGGCTGGCGCCATCGCCGCACTGGCGTGCACCAGGAGAAGAACTCGTGCGGATGACACCCGCGGGTCCGCTCCCGATGAGGAGGGATGTCGAGCCCGACGTCGGGCGGGCCGGCATGATTGAGCCGTATTTTGTCGCTATCGACGAGGGCGAGCGGCGATGAGGGGAATATTTTTGATTCGTGTGGAATCGTGAATGGTGCGGATGCGCCCCGGAGCCCGCCGGGGCCACCGCTCTCAACCGTTCCGGGCGCGTCGCGGCGGGCCGCCGCGGCCCCGCCACGGAGCGTCGGCGCCCTGCCGGACGCCGCTGCCGATATGTTGGTGATATGACGCCTTCACTCTTCTCATTCGGACGCAACCGGCGTCGTGCCGGCGACCCGACGGGCCGGCCTGAAGGCGCTGCGGCACCCGTCTCGTCACCGGCCGTACCCGAGGAGGAGCCCGCTCCGCCCGTCACCGAGGTTCCGGCTCCCGCCGTGTCCGCGGAGCGTCGCGCCCTGGTGGACGATGCCCTGGCGTCGTGGCGCGATGAGCTCATCGACCTCGGAGGAACCTCGAGCCTGGACGACATCGCGCTGCTCGATCACGTCGTCGACCTCACGGCCGCGCACCCCTCCGGCCTGGCGCAGCTGTACGCCGGGCGCTCCACCCACCTGGGCAACCTCGTGCGCGAGCGCGGCGCCCTGGGGCGGGCGCGTCAGAATCTGCGGGAGGTCGCCGGTCATACGGACCTGCTGGCCCGCAGGTTCGGCGTCGCCCCCGTCTACCTCGCCATCGGCGTGGCGAGCTGGACCGAGACCGTGCCGGTCGGCGAGCCCGTCCCCTGGCTCGCGGCCCCCTTCGAGCCGCTGGCCCGTGCCGACTCTCCGGATCGGCGCGACTGCGGTCCCGCCGATGGCCGCGGCGAGCACGATGGGGCCGGCATGTCGGATTCTCGTCGAGCCGCCCGGGCGGTCGAGGGCGGCGATGCGCCCGACGGCTCGATGATCGTGCGCACCGTGAACGCGCCCGTGCTGCTGCGCCCCGTGCGGCTGTCCGACGCCACCGCCGAGGCGTCGCTGACTCTCGACCCCTCCATCGAAGTCAACCCGGTGCTCACCCGGGCGCTGCGGCGCTACGGTTCGACCGCCGACGTCGAGGCCATCGCGCACGCCGCCCTGTCGGCTGAGGGCTTCACTCCGCGCGCTGCGCTGGCCCGCATCGGGAACCTGGGCCGCGAGTACCTGCCCGGTTTCGACATTCACGAGCGCCTCGTCGTCGGCGCCTTCGTCCATCCCGGGCAGGCCCTCATCGAGGACTTCGATGCCACCATTGAGCGCGCCCGCGCCTCCGCCCTCGTCGCCGCTCTCGCCGGAGACGAGGTCGCCCGCGGCGCACTCGACGTCGAGCTGCCCGCCCCCGCGCCTGCGATCGCCCGCCCGAGGCCGAGCGCGGCGCCGGTGATCTCGACCCCGCGCAGCTCGACGCCGTCGAGGCCGTCGGCTCGGGCGCCTCCCTGCTGCTGGACGCCCCTCCGGGCTCCGACGTCGCCGCGACCCTGGCCGCCGTCGTCGCCGATGCCGCCGCCTCGGGCCGTACCGTGCTGCATGTGCCCGCCACCGGCGCGGACGGGCACGCCGTCGCCGACGCGCTGCGCGACCTCGGGCTCGGCGACCTCGTGCTGGACCTGACCGAGGACGCCTCCTGGCGCCGTCATGCCGCTGAGGGCATCAAGGAGGCGCTCGGCGCCACCCCGCCCGAACTCGACGTCGCCGCCATCGTCGACATGCGCGAGCGGCTGACGGCCGTGCGCGAGCGCCTGACTCGGTACGTCGGCGCGCTCCACGAGCGACGCGCGCCCTGGGGCGTGTCCGCCTACGACGCCCTGCAGAAGCTCGCCGACCTGACCACCGGACGGGTGCGGGCCCGCACGAAGACGCGCATCGCCTCCGACCATCTGGAGCAGCTCGATGAGGAGGGCCTCGCCCGCGCCGCCGCGCTGCTCACCCGCGCCCGTCGGCTGGGCGTCTTCGATCCGCGAAGCCGCGCCTCGGCGTGGAACGGCATCAGGGTGACCGACATCGATGAGGCCACCGACGTGCTCGCGCGCCTGAGCCGACTCGCCGACGAGCTCCTGCCCGCCGTCCTGCGCCACACCGCCGAGGTCGCCTCCAGCACCGGCTTGACTCGTGCCACCACCCTGGCCGACTGGTGCGAGCAGCTCGAGATGCTCGACGGCGTGCGCGACTGCCTCGACGTCTTCGTCCCCGAGGTCTTCGAGCGCTCGGCCGCCGACATGGTCATCGCCACGGCCACCAGACGGTGGCGCGACGAGCGCAGCATTGAGATGAACGCCTCCACCCGCCGCCGCTTCATCCGCCAGGCCAAGGATCTGGTGCGACCGGGCCGTGAGGTGGGCGATCTGCACGCCGAACTGGTCAAGGTTCAGCAGCGCCGCGAGGTCTGGCGACGCCACGACCCCGACGGCGGCTGGCCCTCCCTGCCGCCCGGGCTCGATGAGATGCAGGCGACCGCAGACCGGGCCCGCCGGGCGGTCCGGGAGATCCAGCCCGTGCTGGGCCGCGCCGAGGACGCGCCTGATCTGATGACCATGCGCCTGGGGGATCTCGAGACCCGTACCCGTGCCCTGGCCGAGGACGACGCCACGGCCCAGGCACTGCCCGACCGCGGTCGCGTCATGGCCGAGCTCGACGAGATGGGTCTGATCCCCCTGGCGCAGGATCTGGCCGACCGCCGCGTCGAGGCCGATCAGATCGAGGACGAGCTCACCTACTGCTGGTGGTCCTCCCTGCTGGCCCGGATCCTGCGTGACGACCCCGCCATGGGCGGGCTCGACGCCAGTGCCCTCAACGACATGGCCGACTCGCTGCGCGAGCTGGACGCCGCCCAGGCGGCCTGCTTGGCGGGGCCCGTCGCTCACGCCTGCGCTCGGCGCGTACGCGCCGCCATCGAGACCGACAAGAACGACGCGCGCGAGCTCTACCGCGCCCTGTCCCGTGAGAACGGCGTGCCGCTGCGCGACATCATCGCGTCCCACCCCGTGGCCCTGGTCGCCAAACCGGTGTGGATCGTGCCGCCCACGCTCGTCCCCCAGGTGTTCATCCCCGACGCCGTCATCGACCTGGCGATCCTGGACGCGAGCACCCCCATGCCGGTGGCCCAGGTGATGCCGGCCTTCGTGCGGGCCGAGCAGGTCCTGGTCGTGGGCGATCCGCGGCGGGCGGCCACCGGACTGGCCGCCGAGCTCGGCCCTCTGCTGCCCAGCGTCACCCTGCCCACCGGGCGCAACACCCTCGACCCGCAGATTGCCGCCTTCCTGGCCTCCAACGGCTATGAGGGGGTCGTGGAGGCGGTGCCCTCTCCGCCGGGAACGTCTCCTCTGTCTCTTGAGCGCGTCGACGGGCGGGGCATGCCCGCCCCCGGGCAGATGGCCGTCGAGTCGGTGCCCGCCGAGGTGGAGCGCGTTGTCGACCTCGTCATCGATCACGCGTTGAGCCGCCCCGGCAGCTCTCTGGCGGTCGTGGCCCTCAACGCCAGGCACGCCGAGGAGATCCGCAGGGCGGTCGCCGCCGCCGTGACTGGCTCGGTGGCTCTCGAGGAGTTCTTCGCCGCGGGCGCCGCCGAGCCGTTCATCGTCGTGGACCTGCCCGAGGCGCGTTCGCTTCGGCGGGACCACGCCATCATCTCGGTGGGCTACGCCAAGACGCCGCACGGCCGCACCATTCACAGCTTCGGCGCCGTCTCCGAGGCCGGGGGGATGGTCGCGCTCGTGGAGGCGCTGTGCGTCTCCCGACACCGCACTCAGGTCGCCTCCTGCCTGGGGCCCGACGACCTGGAGCCCGAGCGGTTGCACGCGCCCGGCGCTCGTCTGCTGCGCGAGGTGCTCGTCCGCGCCCGCGGGGAGGCCGGCGTTGTCGACGGCGGCGCGGACGGGGCCGCGCCCGAGCGGCTCCTCGTGGACCTCGCCGAGCACCTGTGGCGCAAGGGTCTGGAGGTGGTGCCCCACTACGGCGTCGCCGACGGGCCGCGCATCCCCCTGGCCATCGGACATTCCGACTACCCCGGCGAGCTCTTCGTGGCCGTGCTGACCGATGACGACGCCTATGTCGCCGAGCCGAGCCTGCGGCGACGCGACCGCCACTGGGTGGAGCGGCTTCAGCAGCGGGGATGGCTCGTGCACACGGCGTTCTCCGCGGGTGTCTTCGTCGACCCTGAGGCGGAGGCGCGCCGAGTCGAGGAGCTGGTCGTCTCCGTGCTCACCGCCCGCGCGCGGGCCGATGGGGCTCCGCGCGGGCCGGCGGCTCTCCCGCGCGCGGAGGAGCCGGCCCCGGCGCCCGGTCCCGCTTCCGCCCCGGCCCCTCCGACCATCCCCGTTCCCCCTTCCGGGCCCGCGGCATCGACCCGCCCGGCGGGGCGGGACGGGGCGGCGGGGGACCCGGCCGATCGCGGACGGGCTCCCAGGCCCTCGGTCGCCGAGGGTCTGCCGTTGCAGGCCTACTCCGACGATCAGCTTGACGACATGGTGGCGTGGATCCGCTCCGACGGCGTTCAACGCGACGAGAGGGCGGAGGTCGAGGAGCTGCGAACGGCGCTCTCATTGACCCGCCGCGGTACGGGCATCGATGCGGTGCTCTCCAACGCCGTGCGGCGGTCCCGGTGAGTGGGAGGCGGCGCGTCGTGGCGCTCTCGCCCCAGGACCGGGCGCGGGTGGCGCGCGGCGAGCGCCCGGAGGCGGATGCCGAGGCGCAGCGCCGCCGAGGCCTGGACGCCCTCACCGATGTGCTCGGCCGTCAAGGCGGTGCGCTCGCGAGCGCGGGCGATGCCGGCGCGGGCGATGCTGAGGAGGCCAACGACGCCCGCCTGCTGCGCGAGGTCCCCCCGCACTGGGGCTGAGCGGGACGGGAGTCGAGCGGGTTCGGCCGGTCGGTTCAGCCGGCGACGGCGCGGGCGGCGCGCCCGGTCCGCACCGCGTGGTCGACGTCGTCGGGGGGCTGCGCCGCGTGGGCGACCGGCACCTCGGGGATCTCGTGCTCCGGTATCGAGGCACCCACCGCGCGCAGGACGAAGGTGTCCAGGGCGTCCAGATAGGCGGCGCGGGCCGCGGGATCGAGCGGTGTGGGACGTCCGCCCATGACGCAGGCGTGCACGAGCGGGATGACCTGAGCGGGGTCCTGGGACGGGATGGCCCCGCTGTCCATGGCGTCGTTGAGGATCCGGGTGAGCATCTGCGTCACGAGCTCGGCGTGGGCGCGCAGGCGGCCGGCCGTGCCGCGGGAGACCGAGCCGGCCAAAGGACCGGTGGCGGGGAAGTGGAAGTGCCGTTTGATGAGGGCCTGCTGACGCACGTAGATGCGCAACCGGTCGATGGGATCCTCGATGCCCGCCAGCGCGACGGAGAGCTCGTTGGCGTAGCGCGCCGTCTCATGCTCCATGAATGCCAGAAGGAGGTCCTCCTTGTCGGCGAAGTGGTTGTAGACCGCGGTACGTCCGACGCCGGCGTGCGCGGCGACGTCCGACAGGGTGATCTTGTCGAAGGAGTGCCGGTTCATCAGCTCCGAGAGCGCGTCGAACAGGGCGGTGCGGGTGCGTTCGCGGTGCTCGGCGAGCGAGTTTCCCATGATCTTCGGCATGAGGCCACCCTATCCCAGGAGGTGACGGAAGAGCGATGACCGTCACGAAGAGGTCGGATTCTGGACGGGAGGGATCGCCGCGGCGCGAACCGCCGCCAGGATGGGCAGGTCGGCCGGGAGCCAGGGGAGCGCTTCCAGGTCGTCCCAGGGCGTCCACCGCAGCGACTCATGAGCCCCGCTGCGCCGCGGGCCGTGGGAGGCGTCGGCCGGCTCGGCGAGCCATACGCGCATCCGGTGCCCGTGCATGGCCGGCCAGGCGGGCGCGTCGTCGTCGGGGAATTCACGGGGCCCGCCCCCGCTGGAGGATTTCGGTGCCGCCACGGCCAATCCGGGGGTCGGGCGGACCTCGGCCCCCAGGGTCACGTGCAGGTCGAGCTCCTCGGCCAGCTCGCGCGCCAGCGCCCGGATCGGGGTCTCGCCCGGCTCGACCTTGCCTCCGGGCAGCTCGAACCTGCCGGCGTGCTCGGGCGGGTAGGAGCGGGCGGCGCACAGCATCGCGGAGGGAGCGGCCAGGGAGTCGACGACGGCGGCGGCCACGACGAGCCGGGAGAGGCGATCGGTCACGGGATCGGTCATGGAGGGACTCTAGTAGGCGGGAGCCGGGGCAACGAGGAGGCGGATGCGCGGCGTCTCCGTGCGAGCGGTGCCGACCCGCCCGATCGCCTCGGACCCGGCGCGGCGACGGCCCGGGCCGGCGCGCACCCGCCGGGCGGTCGGGCCCCCGCGGCCGGACCTGGCACACTTCGCATCGTGAACATCGACTGGAGCTCCTGGTGGTCCAACGCCCTCAACCTCACCCTGCCCGACATCGGTCCGAGCCACCGCGCCCTGTGGATCGCGCTGGCCGTCCTCGTCGCCGTTCTGACCCTGCCGACGCCGCGCCGCTGGGGCCGCACCCTGGTGACCATCGTGCACGAAGCCGGGCACGCCGCCGCCGGCGTTCTCGTGGGCCGCAGGTTCCAGGGCTTCGTCGTCGAGAAGAATCTCGCCGGCCATGCCGTGACCGCGGGCAGGGAGCGCGGCCCCGGGCGAGCCTTCACCACGTGGGCCGGCTACCCGACCCCCGCGGTGCTCGGCGCCCTCGTCGCCCTCGCCGCGCTGGGAGGGTGGAGCGGCGCAGTCCTCATTCTGGCCGTCGTCGCCCTGCTCGTGCTCCTGGTCATGTCCCGCTCGGTGCGCACGGCGCTTCTCGTCGCCTTCGTCATCGTCCTCACGCTCGCCCTGTGGTGGTGGGGGGATGCGATCGGGGGCGTTCCGCTGCGCGCGGGCATCGTGGCCGGGACGGGGATGGCGCTGCTCGTGGGCGCCTGGGACTCCCTGCGCGACGTCGCCGCCTCCCGGGACGGCGCGCAGGACCACCGCACGCTGGCGTCGCTCACCGGCGCGCCGGCAGGTGTGTGGCTGGCCACCTGGTTCCTCGTCGACGCCCTGGCCACCGCGGCGGTGGCCCGGAGCGTGTGGGAGGGTCTGACGTGAGCGGCGGGCGGACCTCGAGGCGGTTCAGCGCGCGGGGCGCGAGCGGGACCGGGCCGGCGGGGCGGTGCGCGTCAACGACGGGCGCGAGCGGATCCTGGGCGGCGGGTCGGTGAGAGCCCGAGCGCGTCGGGCCGATACGCTCGGTGCGCGACGGCGGACGACACCGGCCCGTCCTGCAGCACTCACAGTGAGGAGCACCATGCCCAGTCCCGTTAATCTTCTCGCCCGAGGCCTTCTGTCCGGCGTCTTCATCCGCGGCGGCATCGACCAGGTCAAGGGGGCGCGCCTGCTCGCCCCCAAGGTTGACGCCGCCAAGGAGGAGTACGACGTCGCCGTCGAGGTGTCGGGGGAGGACCTGGTCAGACTCAACGGCGCGGGCATGACGCTGGCCGGCGGGGCTCTCGCCCTGGGTATCGCCCCGCGTCTGTGTGCTGCAGCCCTCATCGGCATGCTCGTCCCCACGACGATCGTCGGCCATCCCTTCTGGAAGATCGACGATGAGGGCAAGCGTCGTACGGCCATGTCGGGGGCTTTCAACAATGCGGCGATCGCCGGCGGACTGCTGCTCGTCCTCACCCGGCGCAAGCGCCGTTGAGCGTGTTCCCCGTGGCGCGTCCACTTGACCATCGGCGTGCGGTGCGGGCCGCTCCGGCTCCGCACCTCGATGGAGCGGGTGACGGGAATCGAACCCGCGCTGTCAGCTTGGGAAGCTGAAGTTCTACCATTGAACTACACCCGCGTTCACCCTCTGTGAGGTGCTGGAGCAGCATACCGCACGTGGGCTCCGAGGTGAAGACGCGCCGATCCTCCGCGAGCCGTCGAACCCGGTGCTCGTCACGGGTCGCGGGGAGCCCGTGCGGCCCGTATGGAGTTACTCGCCGGTTGCCGGTTAGTCTGGCGTCGGGTCGTCGCACCCGGGCGACCCGACCATCGACTGTGAGAGGCCCGTTATGAGTAACGCGTACGACCCGGCTGCACACCCGCAGGGGATGTCGAGCGGGTACAGCGCCCCCAGCGCCGACGGCGGTCGGGCCGTGGCACCCTACTCCTCCCAGAGCCCCTACGCCTCCGCCGCGTCGGGCCCCCAGCAGCCCGGCTTCCAGCAGCCCGGCTTCCAGCAGCCCGCTCAGGCGGCCTACGCGCAGGGCCAGCCCGGCCAGGGCTACCAGCAGGCCTATTACCCCGGGACGGCCCCCGTTCCGGGGCAGGGAGGGTATCAGCAGCCCGGCGCCTACTACGACCAGAAATCCAAGGTCGCCGCCGGCCTGCTCGGCATCTTCCTGGGGACGCTCGGCGTCCACAACTTCTACCTGGGCTACACCGGCAAGGCCGTGGGGCAGCTCGTGGGGACCATCGTCGGAGTGCTTCTGTGGATCCTGCTCATCGGGGTCTTCATTTTCCTGGGTATATGGATCTGGGCACTGATCGAGGGCATTCTCATCCTGTGCGCCCAGCCCGGCTCGCGCCCGTGGGGCGTGGACGCCCGCGGCGTGCCGCTGTCGAGCTGACCCGCCCCCGCGCCGGT
>NZ_GL985606.1:766973-771022 GCF_000220835.1 Actinomyces sp. oral taxon 448 str. F0400
GTGCCGCTGTCGAGCTGACCCGCCCCCGCGCCGGTGGTCGCCCGCCGCCGGCGCGCCGGACGTCGCGCCCCGCCGACGCGAGCGCGCGACCCCTGGCACAATCGCACTCGTGCTCCTCTCCGATCGCGACATCTTCACTGAGCTCGACGCCGGGCGCGTCATCCTCGACCCCTACGACCCGCAGATGGTTCAGCCCGCCTCGATCGACGTGCGCCTGGATCGGTGGTTCCGCCTTTTCGACAACCACCGGTACTCGGTCATCGACCCCGCCGTCGACCAGGACCGCCTCACCCACCTGGTCGACGTCGGCCCCGACGAGCCCTTCGTCCTCCACCCCGGTGAGTTCGTCCTCGGCTCCACCTATGAGCGCGTCACCCTGCCCGACGACGTCGCCGCCCGTCTGGAGGGCAAGTCGAGCCTGGGTCGGCTCGGGCTGCTCACCCATTCCACCGCCGGATTCATCGACCCCGGCTTCACCGGGCACGTCACCCTCGAGCTGAGCAATACGGCCACCATGCCCATCACTCTGTGGCCCGGCATGAAAGTCGGCCAGCTCTGCTTCTTCCGCCTCTCCAGCCCCGCCCGGGCGCCCTACGGCTCGGGCGCCCACGGCTCGCGCTATCAGGGCCAGCGCGGTCCCACGGCGTCGCGCAGCCACCTGTCCTTCCATCGGATCCGCATCGAGGAGGCGGGCGCGCCCTCCCTCGAGCCCGCCCCTCGCGCGGACGGCTCCGACCCCGGGGCGAGGACGCGGCCGTGACCTCCCCTTCAACCCCTTCGACCCCCTCACCCCCGCCGACCTCCCCGGGGGCCGGCCGCGGCCGCCGCAGCCGTGCGGCCGCCTCCATCTCCGTCAGCCCCAGCACCCGGCACCTGGCCACGTCACTGCCCACCGGGACGATGACCTTCTTGGCCGTGGGCGCCCTGCCGGTGGGGCGCGTCGACACCCATCATCTGCTGGTGCTGGCCGAGGACGTCACCGCGGACGAGGTCGAGGCACTCGCCCTGTCCCAGGACCTGCAGTCCGGGTGGGTGGGCGCTTCACGACTCCAGCTCCTCCCCGGCGCCGAACTCCAGGGGCCCTGGCACCTGGATGGCGAACTGCGCACCCTGCTGGGCCTGCCCCGCTGGGCCGCGCAGGTCATGATACTGGAGTGCGAGCCGACGCGCACCGGCCCGCTGCCGCCCGCGCTGAAGGGCATCGACCCCGTCTCGGACGCCTTCCCCCTGGCGCAGCCGGCCGGCCCCGAACTTATCGCCCTGACCCGGTTGCGGGCCATCGCCCGCCGTCTGGCCGGAGCTCTGCGCCTGGCCGGGGACCCCGAGGTCCGCGGGGGTGCCCCGCGGACCGTGCTCATCGCCCCCGACCCGGAGATGTCGACCTCCCTGACCGTCTACGCACCGGTGTGGATCGCTCCGGACGCGTCCGCGGACCTCGTCGGGTCCGTGGCCCCCGGCGCCCACGTGCGTATGGACGCCGCGCAGCTCTTCGGCGCTGGCGGGCTGGAGGCCGTCGGCCAGGAGGCGCTCGAGCGCCTGGTCGCCGAGATAGGCGAGGACGTCCTGGACGAGGCGTGGCGACGGGCCGAGCGGCAGCGACGCGAGGCCGGGGAGCGGGAGGACCGCGCTCTGGCCCTGGGCGAGCCGATCGAGGAGATGCGCGACGGGTACTCCGTCGTCGCGGACGTCGACCCCGACAACGCCGGCCGGGGCACGATCGAGGTGCGGGTCCTGGGCACCGAGGACATGCCTCTGGCGGTGCGCGGCGAGGCGTGGGCCTCCGGCGGCGTTGTCGCCTACGGCATCGTCTGGCACCCGGTCGACCCCGCCGACGCGCGCAACGAGACGATCTCCCGCGTCGGTCGGCGCGCCCGCAGCGCCGCCCGGGTGCGCATCGAGCAGATCGCCCGGACGCTGGCCGGGGCCGCGCGCGGGGTGGCGGTCGACGACGACGGGTTCCTCGTCGCCCTCGAATGAACGCGAGAGGCCGGACCGGCTCGAACCGACCGGGCCGGCGTACGCGGCGGGGCGGCCCCTCCTCGCCCGCGGTTCGCCCGGCGGATCAGCTCGCTCGCATGCGCGGTTCACGCGGCGCGCGCGGGACTCCGGCGCCGTCGCGGGGGACCAGCCCGCCCTCCTGCGTCCGGGCTGCCGCGCCGTCCCAGCTCCAGGCGCTGAAGGCCGCTGCGGCCTCCAGGGATCGGGACCAGGCGACGGACTCGTCACCGCGCTCGCGGCCCACGCTCATGTAGTGGCGCAACAGCCCGGCGGAGGCGTTGGCGTCGTCCAGCGCGCAGTGGTGGCTGCCGATTCGCACTCCGGCCGCTTCGCAGCACGCCACCAGCCGCCGCGACGGCGTGGTCATGTAGCTGCGGGCGAGTTCCATGGTGCACACCCGCGGGATGCGGGCTCCGCGCCCGAGTCGGCCGAGCCCGCCCAGCGCCTGGGTGAGGAAGCCGACGTCGAAGCGGGCGTTGTGGGCGACGACGGCGCGGCCCGCGAGATCGCGCACGAGCAGATCGGCGACCCGTCCCAGCGTCGGGGCGTCGGCGAGGTCCTCGCCGACGAGCCCGTGGATGGAGGTGGGGCCCGCATCCACGTCCGCGCCCGGGTTCACCAGAGTGGTCCAGCTGCGCTGCGTGGAGCCGTCGGGGTCCAGGAGCACCAGACCGATTTCGATGATCGAGTCCGTGGCCGGAGACAGTCCGGTGGTCTCCAGGTCCACGACCGCGTACCCCACGTCCCCCGGATCGGCGGGGCCGGCCGCGCTCGGGGGCGCGGCCGGCGCGGGGGAGCGGGGGGTCAGCGGACGCAGCCTGCGGTTGGGGCGACGGTAGAAGGGCATCGGCGGCATCGTAGCCGCGACCGGCCGCCGCCTCGAGGCGCCGCGGTGGTGTTGCGTCCGCCTGGTCGGCGTGCGGTCGCAGCACGGTTTCGCGTGTTGAGGCGGGCCATCCCCGATAGGCTCCGGGTCATGAGTGAAACCCTGCGAACTCCCGCCACCGTCCCTGTCGTCAGCTCCACGATCGCGACCCAGCTCGCCCACCGCACTATCCGCGCCTACACCGGGGAACCGGTCGACGAGGACACGGTCACCACCCTGCTCGACGTCGCCCGGCACGCCGCGACCTCCTCCTTTCAGCAGCAGGTCACCATCATCCGGGTGACCGATCCGGCTGTGCGCGAGCAGATCCATGAGGCCTCCGGCCAGCCCTACGTCGGCGGGGATCGTGGCGCGCTCTTCGTCGTCGTCGTCGACCTGCACCGCAACGCCGTCCTGCGCGAGCGCGCCGGCGCCGACCTCGAACCGCTGGAGCGCACGGCCCTGTTCCTCCAGGGCGTCGAGGACGCCGTCATCGCCGCCCAGAACATGGTCGTGGCCGCGGAGTCCCTGGGGCTGGGGACCGTCTACCTCGGTTCCATCGTCGGCGACGTGCGTCGTGTCATCACGGCCCTGCACCTGCCCACCCGGACCTACCCGCTGCTCGGCCTGCTCGTCGGCCATTCGGCTCAGGAACCCCAGTACAAGCCGCGCCTGCCGCGCGAGATCACCACCGGCGTGAACTCCTACCCCGCGCTGGAGGAGCGCGGGGAGATCCTGAAGGACTACGACGCCACCGTCGAGCAGTATGACGACCTGCGCGACACAGGCAGGCGGGTGGACTCCTTCTCCACCCAGATCGTCCGTGCCCTCGGGCGAGGCGCGTCCTCCCGGGCCCCCGTCCTGGAGGTCCTCCACGAGCAGCTCCTATGCCTGAGCTGAGCGGGCCATGACCCGGTCGTCCTCCTCGCTCGACGCCCCGCCCGCGCTCACGGGCGGGGCCGCGGCGGCGGCGCTGCCCGCGCTGGCCGATTTCGACTTCCCGGTGGCCGTCGTCATCTCCGACCTGGGGGCGGACGGGAGGGTGCGCACGATCCTGGAGGCGGGGGAGGTCGACGAGGTCCTCCCCTTCGCCTCCGTGACCAAGCCGATCGTTGCCTGGAGCGCATTGGTGGCGGCGGACCGCGGTCTGCTCGACCTGGATGCGCCGGCCCGAGCGGACGCGGCG
>NZ_GL985606.1:772375-906888 GCF_000220835.1 Actinomyces sp. oral taxon 448 str. F0400
CCAGTCACGACACCGGCGGGCACACCAGCACCAGTCATGCGGACACCAGCACCGGGCACGGCGGTGAATCGACCGGCGGTGAATCAGCCCGGACGGGTCATGCGGACGCCAGCGCCGGGCACGGCGCTGGTGGGCATACCAGCAGCGGTCATGCGGACGCCAGCGCCGGGCCCGGTGGTGAGTCGGCCAGCGGCGGTCACGGTGGTGAGTCGGCTGGGGCGGGCTCGGGCGCTGGCCGTGATCGTGGGATCGGCGCCCAAAGCCGGGAAGCCGAGCCGGGCTCGTCCACCAGTAGCGGTGGTGGCGAGAACGCGACGGCCCGGTCGGGTTCGGGGACTTATCATGGTCTGGATCCGCTCACGGGCCCCGTTCCAGCAATGGCGGGAGCACCGGCCCACACCGCGACGGCCAGTGCTAGCACGGGCGTGACTACTTATCACGGTCTCGATCCCGTTACCGGCCATACCCACGCCCAAGCCCCCCAGACCGCCCACGCCACCGCAACAACCACCGACACCCCCACCAGCACCCACACCAGCAGCGCCGGCCACACCAGCGCCGGCGGGACCGGCCACACCGACACCAGCGGGAGCAGCGGCCACACGGGCGGCGGTTCCGAAACCCCGCACACCGATGCCAGCAGCGGAACCGGCCATGCCGACACCGGCGCCGGCCACACCAGCGGCGCCGGTGGGTCCGGTCGTGCCGGCGATGGGTCTGCTGCCTCACATGCGGATGCCGGTAGCAGTCATGCCGGTGGTTCCGAGGCCTCGCACGCGGACGCCGGCAGCGGTGGAACCGGCCACGGCGACTCCGGCGCCGGTCACACCGACACCAACGGGACCGGTCATGCTGGCGAGGGCGCCAGTGAAGCCGGCCATGCCGGCGATGGGCCTGCTGCCTCGCACCCGGCAGCGGGGGCGTCTGCATCGCATGCGGATGCCGGTAGCAGTCATGCCGGTGGTTCTGAAGCCTCGCACGCCGACGCCAGCGGTGGAACCGGTCATGCCGACTCCGGCGCCGGTCGCACCGACGCCAGCGGGTCCGGTCATGCTGGCGAGGGTGGGTCCGGTCGTGCTGGCGATGGGGCTGCTGCCTCGCACTCGGCGGCGGGGGCGTCTGCCTCGCATGCGGGCGCCTCGCCGGCGCCGGTCCATGCGGATGCCGGTAGCAGTCACACTGGTGGTGGTTCTGGGGCTTCGCATGCCGATGCCGCCAGCGGTGGGTCTGGTCATGGTGGTGGTTCGGGGTCTGGTTCGCCTGTTGCGGGTCATGCGGGCGCCTCGCCGGCGCCGGTGCATGCGGATGCTGGTAGCGGTCATGTCGGTGGTTCTGAGGCCTCGCATGCGGATGCCGGTGGCGGTCATGGTGGTGGTTCTGGGGCTTCGCATGCCGATGCTGCCGCCGATGGAGCCGGTCATGCCGGTGGGCGTGCGGGCGGTTCGTCTGCTGATGAGGCCGGTGGGTCTCATGGTGGGGGTTCGGCGTCGGCTCATGAGGCTGGTGCTGCTGTGGCTGGTACGGCCGGGCTGGGTGTTGCGGGGGCTGGTGCTGCTCATGCTCTCAGTGGTGGAACGCATGCCCACGGGTTGGGTGGCGCGACCCCGCATACGCATACCGGTGGGGCTCATGGTGCGGGGGCCCGGTCCTACCAGGGCCCGGATGGCCCTGGTAGCGGTCACTCGTCTCGACGGGCCGGCGACAACGGCCGCCCCGAGGGCAGTCAGCCGCAGGACACCCGTCCCAAGGGCGCGGGGCCCGATGAGTCCGGGACTTCGGATGCGCCTAAGAAGAACGACACGCCTGATACTGGTGCTGCTCGTGATTCCAATGCTGCCACTGATGCCGACAGGCACGGGCCTGACGATGACTCGGTGCACGACCACGATCACCGAGACAGTGGGGACCATGACCATTCCGATCATGACCAGTCGGGCTCCGGTGATGGCGGGTCGCCCGACCATGACAAGACCGTTCCCGAGCTGTTCGAAGACCGCTCCCGCTACATGGAGGCACGTGATGAGGCACTGAGCAGGCTCGATGCGCATATGCCCGAAGACCACTCCAGGAGCGACTTCAACGCCACCAACAGGAAAACAACTCTGAAGGACCTCCGCCTTTCTGGTTACGACCCGGACGAGGTCAAAGAGCTCCGGAACGCGGCTAGGGATGCGACTGATGCGCGGCGTGATGTGAATCAGACGACGGCGCGTATTGGTGAGGTCGGTGGGGAACAGTATTTGGATGAGCATCCGGATTATGAGGTTGCTGGTCCGGAGTTCCGCACGAGGCCGGGGGAGACGCCGCAGGGGGGCTGGTCGGATGGTGCGGCTGTCAAGATCGATGGGTCGGAGTTCGATATTTCCGAGTTCAAGGGTGGTGGTGCGAAGCTCGACCGGAGGCCGGTGAGAACCGAGTTCGAGGGGCCTGCGCGTCAGGGGGATCCGGCCTATTCTCGTAATCACCTGTTGACTGATCCGCGTTTCGCTCAGTATTTCCATGATCATCCTGACCTATGGGAGAGTATTAAGCGGGGTGACACCCGGTTGAACTTCAAGGCGATTTTCACCCGTACTCCGGATGGGCCGCCTCTCGTGCGTGATTTCCCCTTCGATTTGACCACGAACAGTGGTGGTTCGGAGGTTCGTGATGCGCTCCAGGCCAGGATCGACGCTCTCGACGGCGCTTCCGCACCACCCCATTCGAACATACCCGAGGGCCTCGCAGGGTCATGTGACATTGCGTCCGATGGTGATGGTGAGGCGGATGATGGTGCGAGTGGTCGGCGGGCCGCTGGTGATGATGACGGCGGTCAGGGTTAGACTGGCCGGTGACATGATGAGAGGAGTCCTTGATGACTGACAACAACGACTTCCCGACCGAGACGGTTTTGTCGGATGGGTCCGTGTACCGGGTGGTGCCGGTTGAGGCTGGTGTGCGGGCGATCCGTGCTTGGGCCGAGTATCCGTGGCCTATGAGTCCGGCTCAGGCTCTGGCTTTGCGTGACCGGCTCGGCTGGACCTCCTCACCCACTAAGGAGTGGATGTTCACGACCGACCATGGTATCGGTGAGAAGGATGCCTCCTTTACCACCATCAAGAGAGAGCAGACGGTCGCCGACTTCCACCTGTCTTTGACGTCCCGCATCCCCAAGCCGGTCAGGGCGGAGGCTGTTCCTATTGCGGAGAGGGCGTTTGAAGCCTATGTTGAGGCGCTCACCGCCGTCTACGGTCAGGGCGATCGTTCGCGTAGTCGTGGTGTCCTGTCGGTGACCTGGGCTCTGCCCAGCGACACATCGGTGGACATCGGTACCGTCGGCCGCGTCGTATCCGTCGACATCGATTCCCCGGCGAGCAATGAGGCGGCTAGGGGTGAGGCCCAGTACTTCGCTGAGATCGCCGACGAGAACGACGTGCCCTACATCGACATCGATAACCCAGACAGTTGACCATCAGCTGTGTTACGGTCTCTCACGGGCAGCAGCATTCTGACGAGGAGGGAACTTCGTGACTGACGATGCAGCCGATGCTTTTCAGCACCGGACGGTTTTGTCGGATGGGTCCGTGTACCGTGTGGTGCCGGTCGGTGCTGGTGTGAGGGCGATCCGTGCCTGGGCCGAGCATCCGTGGCCTATGAGTCCGGCTCAGGCTCTGGCTTTGCGTGACCGGCTCGGCTGGACCTCCTCACCCACCGATGAGGAGATGTTCACGACCGATCATGGTATCGGTGAGAAGGATGCCTTCTTCGCCACCATCAAGAGGGGGCAGACGGTCGGCAGCTTCAACATGTCTTTGACGTCCCGTATTCCCAAGCCGGTCAGGGCGGAGGCTGTTCCTATTGCGGGGAAGGCGTTTGATGCCTATGTTGAGGCGCTCACCGCCATCTACGGTCAAGGCACGCGTAGCAAACGCAAGCAGCACACCACGGTGACCTGGGCTCTGCCCAGCGACGCATCGGTGGACATTGGTACCGTCGGCTGGCTCATCAGTATCGACGTCACCTCGCCGGCGGGTAATGAGGCTGCTAGGGGTGAGGCTCAGTACTTCGCTGAGATCGCTGACGAGAACGACCCCGCCCGCTGACCTATCGACAATTCGGACAGCTGACCATCAGCTGTGTTACGGTCTCTCACGGGCAGCAGCATTTTGATGAGGAGGACACCCCGTGACTACTGGTGCTGTTTTCCCGTGCCGGACGGTCCTGTCGGATGGGTCCGTGTACCGGGTAGTGCCGGTCGGTACCGGTGTGAGAGCGATCCGTGCCTGGGTTGAGCATCCGTGGCCTATGAGTCCGGCTCAGGCTCTGGCTTTGCGTGACCGGCTCGGCTGGACCTCCTCACCCACCAATGAGCGGATGTTCACGACCGACCACGATCTGGAGGAGAAGGACGCCTCTTTCAACACCATTGAGGCTGGCGGGGACACCAGAACCGTCTCCAGCTTCCACCTGTCTTTGACGTCCCGTGTGCCCAAGGATGTGATGGACGAGGCCGTCCCTATTACGGGACGGGCTTTTGATGCCTATGTTGAGGCGCTCACCGCTGTCTACGGTCGGGGCACGCGCGGAAAGCGCAAGCAGCATGCCTCAATGAAGTGGACCCTGCCCAGCGATGCATCGGTAAGAATCGGTACCGTCGGCTGGGTTATTGGTGTTGACGTCAACTCCCCAGCACTCAATGAGGCTGCTAGGGGTGAGGCCCAGTACTTCGATGAGATCGCAGACGAAAACGACCCCGCCCGCTGACCCATCGACAACCCGGACACCTGACCACCAGCTGTGCTACGGTCTCTCACGGGCAGCAGCATTCTGACGAGGAGGACGCCCTGTGCCCGCTGATACAGTCGATGCTGTTTTCCCGACTGAGACGGTCCTGTCGGACGGGTCCGTGTTCCGGGTGGTGCCGGTTGAGGCTGGTGTGAGAGCGATCCGTGCCTGGGCCGAGCATCCGTGGCCTATGAGTCCGGCTCAGGCCCTGGCTCTGCGTGACAGGCTCGGCTGGACCTCCTCACCCACCAAGGAGTGGATGTTCACGACCGACCATGATCTGGAGGAGAAAGACGCCTCCTTCACTACCGTCGAGGCTGGCGGGGACACCAGAACCGTCTCCAGCTTCCACCTGTCTTTGACGTCCCGTGTGCCCAAGGATGTGATGGACGAGGCCGTCCCTATTACGGGACGGGCTTTTGATGCCTATGTTGAGGCGCTCACCGCTGTCTACGGTCGGGGCACGCGCGGAAAGCGCAAACAGCACGCTTCGATGACATGGGTTCTGCCCAGCGATGCATCGGTAAGAATCGGCACCGTCGGCTGGGTCATTGATGTCGGTGTCAACTCCCCGGAGCTCAATGAGATCGCTAGGGGTGAGGCTCAGTACTTCGCTGAGATCGCCGATGAGAACGATGTGCCCTACATCGATATCGACAACCCGGACACCTGACCACCACCAATGCAGGAGGGCATCCTGTGACCGCTAGTACAGCTGATGCGGTCTTCCCGACCGAGACGGTCCTGTCGGACGGGTCCGTGTTCCGGGTGGTGCCGGTCGGCGTTGGTGTGAGGGCGATCCGTGCCTGGGCCGAGCATCCGTGGCCTATGAGTCCGGCTCAGGCCCTGGCTCTGCGTGACAGGCTCGGCTGGACCTCCTCACCCACCAAGGAGTGGATGTTCACGACCGACCATGATCTGGAGGAGAAAGACGCCTCCTTTACCACCATCAAGAGAGAGCAGACGGTCGCCAGCTTCAACATGTCTTTGACGTCCCGTATTCCCAAGGATGTGATGGATGAGGCCGTCCCTATTACGAAGAGGGCGTTTGATGCCTATGTTGAGGCGCTCACCGCTGTCTACGGTCAGGGCAAGCGTGGCAAGCGCAAGCAGCATGCCTCAGTGACGTGGACTCTGCCCAGTGATGCATCGGTAAGAATCGGCACCGTCGGCTGGGTCATTGGTGCTGATGTCGATTCTCCGGCGGGCAATGAGGCGGCTAGGGGTGAGGCTCAGTACTTCGCTGAGATCGCCGATGAGAACGATGTGCCCTACATCGATATCGATAACCCGGACACCTGACCACCACCATCAGAAAGGAGCTACTCCGTGACTGACGATACAGCTGGTACTGTTTTCCCGTGCCGGACGGTTTTGTCGGATGGGTCCGTGTACCGGGTAGTGCCGGTCGGTGCTGGTGTGAGGGCGATCCGTGCCTGGGCCGAGTATCCGTGGCCTATGAGTCCGGCTCAGGCTCTGGCTTTGCGTGACCGGCTCGGCTGGACCTCCTCGCCCACCAAGGAATGGATGTTCACGACCGATCATGGTATCGGTGAGAAGGATGCCTCCTTCGCCACCATCAAGAGGGGACAGACGGTCGCCAGCCTCCATCTGTCTTTGACGTCCCGTATTCCCAAGCCGGTCAGGGCGGAGGCTGTTCCTATTGCGGAGAGGGCGTTTGATGCCTATGTTGAGGCGTTCACCGCTGTCTACGGTCAGGGCAAGCGCTCACGCAATCGTGGTGTCCTGTCGGTGAAGTGGACTTTGCCCAGCGACACATTGGTGAACATTGGTACCATCGGCCGCGTCGTATCCGCCGACGTCGATTCCCCGGCGGGCAATGAGGCTGCTAGGGGTGAAGCTCAGTACTTCGATGAGATCGCCGACGAGAACGACCCCGCCCGCTGACCCATCGACAACCCGGACATCTGACCACCAGCTGTGCTACGGTCTCTCACGGGCAGCAGCATTCTGATGAGGAGGATGTCTCGTGACTGCTAGTACAGCTGATGCGGTCTTCCCGACCGAGACGGTCCTGTCGGACGGGTCCGTGTTCCGTGTGGTGCCGGTCGGCGTTGGTGTGAGGGCGATCCGTGCCTGGGCCGAGCATCCGTGGCCTATGAGTCCGGCTCAGGCCCTGGCTCTGCGTGACCGGCTCGGCTGGACCTCCTCACCCACCAAGGAGTGGATGTTCACGACCGACCATGATCTGGAGGAGAAAGACGCCTCCTTTACCATCATCAAGAGAGAGCAGACGGTCGCCAGCTTTGACTTGTCTTTGACGTCCCGTATTCCCAAGGATGTGATGGATGAGGCCGTCCCTATTACGGAGAGGGCTTTCGATGCCTATGTTGAGGCGCTCACCGCCGTCTACGGTCAGGGCACGCGCGGAAAGCGCAAGCAGCATGCCTCAGTGACGTGGACTCTGCCCAGCGACGCATCGGTGAGAATCGGCACCGTCGGCTGGGTCATTGGTGCTGATGTCGATTCCCCGGCGAGCAATGAGGCGGCTAGGGGTGAGGCCCAGTACTTCGCTGAGATCGCCGACGAGAACGACGTGCCCTACATCGATATCGATAACCCGGACAGCTGACCATCAGCTGTGCTACGGTCTCTCACGGGCAGCAGCATTCTGATGAGGAGGACACCCTGTGACTACTGGTGCTGTTTTCCCGGCCGAGACGGTTTTGTCGGATGGGTCCGTGTACCGGGTAGTGCCGGTTGAGGCTGGTGTGCGGGCGATCCGTGTCTGGGCCGAGTATCCGTGGCCTATGAGTCCGGCTCAGGCCCTGGCTTTGCGTGACAGGCTCGGCTGGACCTCCTCACCCACTAATGAGCGGATGTTCACGACCGACCATGATCTGGAGGAGAAGGACGCCTCCTTTACCACCATCAAGAGGGGGCAGACGGTCGGCAGCTTCAACATGTCTTTGACGTCCCGTATTCCCAAGCCGGTCAGGGCGGAGGCTGTTCCTACTGCGGAGAGGGCGTTTGATGCCTATGTTGAGGCGCTCACCGCCATCTACGGCCAGGGCGCTCGTTCACGTAGTCGTGGTGTCCTGTCGGTGAAATGGACTCTGCCCAGCGACACATTGGTGAACATTGGTACCATCGGCCGCGTCGTATCCGTCGACGTCGATTCCCCGGCGGGCAATGAGGCGGCTAGGGGTGAGGCCCAGTACTTCGATGAGATCGCCGACGAGAACGACGTGCCCTACCCGCCGGACGGTGCCGACTCTGGCCGCTGACCGGCGAGCGCGACGGATCCGCCCGCTACAAGATCCTTTCGAGGCCTGCGACTGAGTGAGTGAGAGTGAGACGGTCTTGACGTGACAGGCTTACCGAGCAGATCTCTCGCCGATGCTGGTACAACACCACCACCGGGCAGGACACCACCGACCGCCTCTGACGCCAGGACGGTACCCCGAGGCGCGTCCTGTCCGCTGCTGTTCGGTCTCGGCGCAATACCCGCTCTGGCTCCCCGGTCCAAGCCCGTGGGACCATGAGCCCATGACTTCTGTGACGTTCCACGGCTCTCCCGCTCACACCATTGGCGAACTGCCCACCGTCGGCTCCAAGGCCCCCGCCTTCGAACTCGTCGGCGCTGACCTCGGCTCCCTCACCTCGGCGTCCCTGGCCGGTAGACGCGTCGTGCTCAACATCTTCCCGTCGGTCGACACCGGTGTGTGCGCCACGAGCGTGCGCGAGTTCAACAAGCGCGCCTCCGGCCTGACGAACACGACCGTCGTCTGCGTCTCGAAGGACCTGCCCTTCGCACAGGCCCGCTTCTGCGGAGCTGAGGGTCTCGACGACGTCGTCACCGCCTCCGCCTTCCGCTCCACCTTCGGCGAGGACTACGGAGTGACCCTGACCGACAGCCCGCTCGCCGGACTGCTCTCGCGGGCGGTCGTCGTACTCGACGGCGACGCCACGGTCCTCTACACCCAGCAGGTGCCCGAGGTCGGCGAGGAGCCCGACTACGAGGCGGCCGTCGCGGCCCTGGCCTGAGGCCGCCCCTGGCTTGAATCGCCGGTCGTCTCCTCGGAGCTCAGGGTAGGCGGGGGCGCCCCGCTCACCCGATCGACCCCAGCGTCCACGTGCGAGGCCCGGCGCGGGCGGGGTCGTCCGCGCCGAACCCGCGAGACGCCCTCCACCCGACTTTTACGACACGCTGTGTTATCCTTGTCATGCTCGGCGGGCGTCACCCTCGATGGCGATGCGCGGCGAGATCGAGACACGGTCGTCACGGAGTGCGAGGAGAGGCCGCGTGGTACGCCTCATCACGTCGTTGTGGCGCGGCTTCACGCGTGCCTTCGTCGGATGGTCGAGGATCGCCCTCGCGGGGCTGATGGGCGTCCTCCTGGGGGTAGGCGTCTTCACCCTCCAGTACTCGGGCGTCACCAGCTACTTCGGCGATAATCCGGCCACCTGCGCGAACTGCCACGCCATGCAGGAAGAGTACGAGGCCTGGCAGAGGGGCAGCCACCATGATGTGGCCACCTGCAACTCCTGTCACACGCCGCACGACAATATCGTCTACAAGTACATCAACAAGGCGGACAACGGCTTCTGGCACTCGCTGAAGTTCACCTTTCAGAACTATCCGGAGAATATCCAGATCCGCGAGCACAATCGTGAGATCACCGAGGCGGCCTGCCTCTACTGCCATAGCGACTTCGTCGATCAGGCCACCAACAGTTCGACTCGCAAGGGCGAGACGGTGTCGTGCATCCGCTGCCACGACGGCGTCGGGCACAAGAGGTGATGCAGCATGAGCACCGAGGCAACAGAGACGACCGGCGAGACGGAGGCGGAGGGCCCCGAAGAGCCCACCGCCCGGACCGGGCCGCGCAGGAGGTGGGTACCAATCGCCGTCCTGATCGTCGTCGCCATGGCATCGGCCGCCCTCACCTGGCTGCTGATCACCATCTTCGAGCACAAGCAGGAGGCGAAGTCCCCCTTCGCTCAGACGGTCCAGCTGACCGACACGACCTACGACCCGGCCGTGTGGGGAGAGAACTTCCCCATCGAGTACGAGCAGTACAAGAAGACCGCCGAGGACACCGACGGAGACTTCGTCAAAGTCGATCCCACCGCCGATGACCCGCGCGAGTACCACACGATCTCCCGTATCGACTCCGAGACCCGGGCTCAGAAGATGTGGCGCGGATACGCTTTCGCCGTGGACTACGACGAGCCTCGCGGCCACGAGTGGGCGCTGCAGGACCAGCGGTACACCGAGCGCACCGCTGCGCGCTTCAAGCAGCCCGGCACCTGCCTGAACTGCCACGCGTCGATGCCCCAGGTCTACGACGAGCTGGGCGACGGCGACCGCCAGGCCGGGTTCGACGCCTTGAACGCGATGAGCTACGACGACGCCTACGAGCACGCCTCCTCATCCATCGCCTGTATCGACTGCCACGACCCGCAGACCATGGAGCTGAAGATCACCCGCCCGGCATTCATGGAGGGCATCAGACAGGCCAAGGCCGCCGAGGGCATCGCCGACTACGACGTCAACCGGGATGCCACCAACCAGGAGATGCGCACCTATGTGTGCGCCCAGTGCCACGTCGAGTACTACTTCGCCGGTGAGGGCAAAACCCTCACGTTCCCCTGGAAGAACGGCCTGACCGTCTACGACGAGATGAACTACTACGACGAGGTCGGCTGGACCGACTTCACCCACGAGGAATCCGGCGCCCCCGTACTCAAGGCGCAGCACCCCGACTTCGAGACCTGGTCGCAGGGCATTCACGCGGCCAACGGCGTCACCTGCGCCGACTGTCACATGTCGTACAACCGCGAGGGGGCGGCCAAGGTCTCGAACCATCAGATCATGAGTCCGATGGCCAACGACGACACGATCAACTCGTCCTGCCTCACCTGCCACCACTCGACCGCCGACGAGATGCGAGAACGAGTCGAAGGCATCCAGAACCGCTGGCAGAGTTCACTGGACGTGAGCTTCACCGCCCTGGACGCGCTCATCACCGACATCACCGCGGCTGCCGATGACGGCACGGCCACCGAGGAGCAGCTGACGGCGGCGCGCGACTACCAGCGCAAAGCCCAGTTCGTCGTCGACTACTCGTTCTCCGAGAACGGACGCGGCTTCCACGCTCCCGCCTACTCGATCTCCATCCTCAACCAGGCGACCGACTGGGCGCGCTCGGGCCAGCTGGCGCTGCGCGGCGTCGAGGTGAGCAACGACGTCGGTCCGGCGGTGCCGGAGCAGCACATGCCGAGTGGGAGCAAGTGACGGGGCCTCGGAAGGGGCCGTGAGCGAGCGCAGTCGCGCAGAGAGGAGCGGCGAAGAGGAATGATGCAAGGACGCGGACGATGAAATCTGAGGACGACGGGGCGCATCGGGAGGAGCTCGCGGCCTTCCTCGCCACCGCTCCGGAGCACCTGAAGCCCTGGGCCGACGAGCAGCTGGCCGAGCTGTCCACTGGTGACGACGGCCCGGGTGAATCGGCCGCTGAGCCCGAGTTCTCCGATGAGCGGGCGCGCCAGGATGGCGATGAGTCCCCGGATGACGGTGCCGGTACTAGCGCCGGCGACGATGATGAGTCCGGCGGGGCGGCGGACGTCGAGGACCTGCTTGCGGACGATGAGGGACCGGAACCCGATTCGAGAACCGCTCGGACGGTTGGTAGAGCCGGCGGAGACCACCCCCGCACTCCGTCGAAGCTGCAACGGAGGACCGGCGTCTCCCGCGTGAACCTGGTGCTGGTCGTTCTCCTCGCCGCCGCCGCCGTCATCATCGTCCGGCAGATGGGGCAGACGAGGGGCGGTGAGTCCGCCTCCGAGATGACGATGCCCTCCGACCATCCGGCGGTCACCTCCAGCGCGGACCCCTCCGCCATCGCCCAGATGGACGAGGCCGAACCGGTCGACACCGAGGAGGAGACCAGGCTGAAGACCGAGGCCGAGGCGGACTCCGCGAACGTCTCGGCCCGTCAGCAGCTGGGCGAGATGTACCTCAAGGCGGCCTTGTACCAGGACGCGGTCACCTACCTGCAGCAGATCCTCGACGTCGATCCCGACAACCTGGACGCGCTTCTGACCATCGGCGTCGCGGAGTACCAGTCGAATCAGTACGAGGCCGCGGAGAACCACTGACTCCACGCGACCGAGCTGGCCCCCGACGTCGCCGAGCCCTGGTACAACCTGGGGCTCCTCTACATGGCACGCACCCCGCCGGACGCCGAGCGGGCGACGGAGTGCTGGGACAAGGTGCTCACAATCGCCCCCGACTCGGACATGGCCGCGTCCGTCCGCGCCCACCAGGGCTCGATGGGCTCGGCCTCAGCGGCGGCCCCGACGACGGCAGCCGAGGGCTAGCCGTGGAGATCACGCTTCCGGTGGCTCTGCTCGCGGGACTCGTCTCCTTCGCCTCGCCTTGCTTCCTCCCCATTGTCCCGGCCTTCGTCGGCCAGCTTGTGGGGACGGGCGTCCGACGGGTGAGCGGGCGCGCGGCCCTGATCAATGCACTGTGCTTCGTGGCGGGGTTCTCCGCCGTTTTCATCGCCGTATGGGCCTCGATAGGACTCATCGGGCGGTCGCTCGGCCCTTACGCGGTGCACGCCCGAATCGTCGGCGGCGCCGTCCTGGTGCTCATGGGGCTGCACCTGGCGGGAGTCCTGAGCATCGGCCTGCTCGACACTCCGGTCAGGGGCGCCCTGCCATCCGGAGGCAGAGACGCATCGGCGCTGCGCGCAGGCCTCATGGGCGTCATCTTCGGCGCGGGCTGGACCCCGTGCATCGGGCCGATCCTCAGCGGCATCCTGGCCCTGGCGACGATGAGCGCTACCGCCTGGTCGGGCATCTCCCTCATGGGCGCGTACTGCCTGGGGCTCGGCGTCCCCATCGTCGCGGTCGCCCTCGGGTCGGCGGGGGTCACCAGGCGCTTCGACTGGTTCCGACGCCACCACGCGGGCGTCTCGCTGCTCAGCGGGGGCCTGCTGGTAGTCGTCGGCTTTCTCATGATCACCAACCTGTTCGCGAAACTGGCCGGACTGATCCCGCAGTTCGGGCTCTGAGGAGACACGGATGAGCGACGACACCACCCCCGAGCCCGAGCGGTCCCCCGAACCGGAGCGGTCCCCCGAGCCGGACCGGACGGACAGCTCCGGCCCGATGGACGGCCTTGACGACCAGACCGCCCTGTCCCCGGGCCAGGTTCTCATGCAGATTTACGCCTTCTTCTACAAGAAGGCCGTTGGTCTGGTCCTCCTCCTGCTGGCCGGGACGCTTTCCCTGCTCGGCGTGCTCTTCCCGCAGATGCCCTCCTCCGTCAGGGGCGACCCGGAGGCCGCCGCCCGATGGGTGGAGTCGGCCCGGCAGACCTTCGGCGGCTGGACCGACGTCCTGCACGCAGTCGGCATCTTCGCGATGTTCTCCTCGATCCCGTTCCTCGCCGTTATGGCGCTGCTGGCCCTGTCGATCATCGCGTGCACCGTGCACCGGCTGCCGGTCATCTGGAACGCCGCCCGCTACCCGCGCACCAGGGTGACCGCCCGCTTCTTCGACCGGGCCCGGCTACGCTCCCGCTTCACCGCCCCGGTCAGGGCCGAGAAGGCGTTTCAGGTCATTCGCGCCGATGCCCGCAAGCACCGCATGCGGTTCATTGTCGACGACGGGGGGCCGGGGCGCAACGCCTATATCGACCGCAACCGCTGGGGACCTTTCGGCACCGTATTCGCCCACACCGCCTTCGTCATCATCATGGCCGGCTTCGTCGTCTCGTCGGTCACCGGCTTCAACGACCAGGAGTTCACGCTGACCATCGGATATCCCAAGGACGTCGGCCACGGCACCACCCTTGTGGCCGAGGCGAGGAGTTTCCAGGACACCTACTACGAGGACGGATCCCCCAAGGACTACGTCGCCGATCTAGCGATCTACGACGGCGACGAGGAGGTGGCCGACCGGGAGGTGCGCATCAACTCCCCGTTGAGCTACGACGGCGTCGTGTTCCACCAGGCCTACTTCGGTGTGGCCGCCGTCCTGACGATCACCGACGACTCCGGCGCCGAGGTCTTCCACGACGGTGTCGCCCTGGACCGGACCACCCGGGACAAGAAGCTCACCTACGGCCGCACCACTCTGCCCGACGGCAACACCGTCTTCGTCATCGGGGCGGCCTCCGGCCAGTCCGGTACCGGCATCGAGCCCGGCCAGATGAAGATCGAGGTGTACGAGGGCGAGACCAACACCCCGGTCGGCGAGGCCGTGCTCGACACAGGAGTCCCTGCGACCGTGGGAGCCTACACCTTCGATTTCGAGCGAGAGCAGCAGTTCACCGGGATGATCGTCAAGAAGGATCCCGGGATCGGAATCGTATGGTTCGGGTTCGTCCTGCTCATAGTCGGCACTTGCATGACGATGTTCTTCCGGCACCAGCGGATGTGGGTACGGGTCACCGAGACCGACGACGACGAGGCCCTCGTCCAGATGGCCTCACCGGACCGGCAGGACTTCGGGTTCACCAGATTCTTCACGGACATGACCGTGCGCGTCAGCAGCGACATGACCCGAGCCAATGAGAGGACCCGCGCCGATGATTGAGTACTCCCAAGCCATCCTGCTCATCACCACGACGCTCGTCGTCGTATCCACCATCGCTTATCTGGGAGCCTTCTTCGCCGTCCGGATGTCCCGGGCGCCGGTGGCGACGGCCGCCACCGAATCGGCCGGCACGGTGGTCATCAACGCCGGCGACGGCGACCGTACCGTGGCGGTCACCGGGGGCATCCGTCACGCCCCCGTCAAGCGGTTCACCGTCACCTGGTGGGCCGCCAAGTCCACGCAGCTGAGCCTGGTGCTGCTGACCGGATCGCTGATCATCCGAATGATCGCCACCGGTCATGCCCCCTTCTCGAACCACTACGAGTTCGCCATCTCCTTCGCCTGGGGCATGATCCTCGCGCAGGTGTACTTCGAGTGGCGTTACCGCGTGCGCACCGTGTCGATCATCGTGCTGCCGGTGATTCTGGCGATGCTCATCTACGCCTCCACACTGTCCTACCAGCCCAGCCCGCTCATGCCGGCTCTGCAGAACTCCCCACTGCTCACCCTGCACGTGCTCACCGCCTCCATCGGCTACGGAGCGGCAGTGGTCTCCTTCGCTGCCGCGGTCATGTACCTGCTCTCGCCATATGTGAAGTGGAAGGGCTGGCCCAGGCCGGAGGTGCTCGACGATCTCGGCTACAAGGCCACGGTCGTCACGTTCCCGATGCTGACACTCATGCTCATTCTGGGCGCGCTCTGGGCCAACGTCGCATGGGGCCGCTACTGGGGCTGGGACCCGAAGGAGACCGCGGCCCTGGTCACCTGGCTGATCTACGGCGCCTACCTGCACGCGCGGGTGACCCGCAGTTGGCGGGGCTCCAGGTCGGCGTGGTTGCTCATCCTCGGTTTCGTCGCGGTCATCTTCACCTACCTGGGTAACCTGTTCTTCGGAGGCCTGCACTCCTATGCCTGATCACGACGAGGAGCCGGGCGAGGAGCTGGTGGAGGATTCGCTCGAGCTTCCCGGGTCCGGAGAGCCGGCGCCCGCGGGGGAGGAGCCGGCGTCCACGGTGAAGGCGGACTGGCGAGCCAGAATCCGCCGCTCCGGGTTCGGCCAGGTCGCCGTCCTCCTGACGGCCTCCTTCGCCATCGCCATCGCGGCCTGGTGGGCGGTCAAGCCGAGCGATTCTGAGGACCCGCAGGCCAAGACGGCCGTCGTCACCCAGGTGGATGTCGAGGGCGCGCAGAGGGCCCCGACGCAGGGAGACACCGCCCCGGCCTTCGCCGGTACCGACATCGACTCCCGGCAGGTGTCGTTGACGGAGCTGCGGGGCAGGCCGGTGTGGCTGATATTCGCCGCCACCTGGTGCACGGGATGCCGCACCGAGATGCCCGATGTGCGGGACGCCGTCACCGCTTACGGCGACGACGTCCAAGTCGTCGTGGTCTACGTGGGGGAGAGCGCGTCCGCGGTGCGCTCCTACTCCGATCGCGTCGGCAATCGCGGCGGTGATCATGGTGGCAGCAGTGGTAGTGGCCTCGCCGAGGTGGCCGATCAGAGCCAGGAGATCTCCGCCGCGTACGGGGTCATGGGCGTGCCCTCGCACTTCTTCATCGACGGCGACGGCGTCGTCCGTGAGGTGCACGTCGGACTGCTCAGCCCCGAGCAGATGACCCGGTCGATCGAGGCGCTGAGGACCTCCTGATCCTGATCCCGCGTCATGTCGCGGGATCCTCGTGGTCGTGGCCGTGGTGATCGGGCCGCCGGGCTGGTGAGTGCCTGCGACTGCCGTTCCAACGCGCACCATACCGATACGGGGACCGATATGATCCCGACGGCCGAGTCGCCTAGCCTGAGCCCGTGAGTACCAACGACTCCCAGCGCGCCCGTCTCGCCCGGCTCGTCACCGATCTCGCCGTTGTGCGCGGCCGGGTCGTCCTTGCCTCCGGTGCCGAGTCCGACTTCTACGTCGATATGCGCCGGGCGACCCTGCACCACGATGCCGCCCCCCTCATCGGCCACGTCATGCTCGACATGCTTGAGGAGGTCGGTCTGAGCGTGGACGACGTCGACGCCGTCGGCGGCCTGACCATGGGGGCCGACCCGGTCGCCACGGCCATGCTTCACGCCGCCGCCTCGCGCGGCCTGGACCTCGATGCCTTCGTTGTGCGCAAGGCCGCCAAGGACCACGGCATGAGGCGTCGCATCGAGGGGCCGGAGGTCTCGGGCCGCAGAGTGGTCGTCCTGGAGGACACCTCCACGACCGGCGGCTCCCCCCTGGAGGCGGTCGAGGCGCTGCGGGAGGATGGGGCGAACGTGCTGGCCGTGGCCGTTGTCGTCGATCGCGACACCGGTGCGCGCGAACGCATCGAGTCGAAGGGGCTGCCCTACTACGCCGCGTTGGGCCCGGCCGACCTCGGACTCGGCTGAGAGGCCGGGCGCGCAGTCTGCGGCACTGCAGCTTCAGCCGGGTCCTGACGAGCGTGAGGATATCGACCCGCTGGTCGAGCATCCGCAGGTCGGGGGAATCGGCGCCGAGCACGGCGAACACGTACGCTCGGCGGACTCCGTTGGATACGACGTGATCGCCGATGCGCATAGGAGCTATTGGGAATGGGAGAGGGCTCGACGAAGAACATCCTCGTGAGCGAACGGATCGTGCCGCCAGGTGACCACCTGGCGCTCCCGCCGGCGGAGGAGGACGCCCCGGCGGACCGCCGCGAGGTCGGCGTCGGACCATGGCCCGGCGGAGAGGCCTCCTGGCCCGACGACCCCCGTTACGACCGCGAGCTGCTCGCCGAAGGCGACCGGCGCAACGTCGTGGACCGCTACCGTTACTGGAGCGTCGAAGCGATCCGCACCGACCTCGCCGCCCGCGCGCACCCGCTGCACGTCGCCATCGAGAATGTGAGCCAGGACCTCAATATCGGTTCCATCGTGCGCACGGCCAACGCATTCAACGTCGGCGCCGTTCATATCCTGGGTCGGCGCCGCTGGAATAAGCGCGGTGCCATGGTCACCAACCGCTACCTCGACGTGCGCCACCATCCCGAGCCCGCCGAACTGCTCGCCTGGGCCGCTGGGGCGGGATACGAGGCGGTCGCCATCGACAACGGGCCGACCTCGGAGCCGCTCGAGACCTCCGTCCTGCCCCCGCGCTGCCTGCTCGTCTTCGGCAGTGAAGGAGCGGGAATCAGCGCCGGGCTGCTGGCCGACTGCTCGCGCACGCTGCGCATCGGGCAGTACGGATCGACACGCTCGATCAACGTGGCCGCCGCCGCCGCGATCGCCATGCACGCCTGGGTTCTCCAGCACGGCGGCTCCGCGCCCGACTGAGTCGCAATGACCAGCGGTAGACGCGGCCGCCGCCACCCGTGGGCAGCGGCGGCGGCGATCAGCGGTGCGGGGTGGGCCGGCCTCAGGCCTGCCCCTTCTCGTTCTCGATCACCGGGTGCGAGGACGAGGCGTGCGTGACCTCGATCTTGCGCGGCTTGGCCTCCTCGGCAACGGGGATCGTCAGCGTAAGGACCCCGTCGGTGTACTGGGCTGAGATCCTGTCCAGTGCGAGCCCGTAGCCGAGGGTCAGCTGGCGGGCGAAGGTGCCGGACGGACGCTCGTGAGCGAGCCACTGGACGTCCTCGGCGTCGTGGGCCGGACGCTCGGCGCGGACCGTGAGGGTGCGGTCCTCGACGTCGACGTCGATCGTCGAGGGGTCGACCCCCGGCAGATCGATACGGGCGATGAAGGACTCGCCTTTGCGGTACAGGTCCAGCGGCATGCCCACGGAGGCGGGTGTGCGAACCATGCCGTTGGACAGCCAGCGGTCCAGGTCGCGGAACGGGTCGAAAGATGTCGTCGCCATGTCAACCATCTCCCATCATGTGGTTACTGCACCGGACTGTCCGGTGCAGTAGGGAAGGAGCGTTCTCCGCGCCCCTCCCGGACGACCCCAGTCTGGCACTCCAGGCTCGAGAGTGCTAAACGATATCGCTCAGAGTGGAGCGACTGGGGGGCGCTCGGACCGATTCGGGACCATCAGCCGGTACCCGACCTCCCCGATCCGTGGGAGAATCACTCGTGCACCGCTGCCCATTTAACTGACACTCAGGAGGCATCCAGTGGCCATTGCAACCCCGGAGACCTACGCCGACATGATCGACCGCGCGAAGGCCGGCAAGTACGCCATCCCCGCGATCAACGTCACCTCATCGCAGACTCTCTCCGCCGCACTTCAGGGTTTTGCCGACGCCGAGTCCGACGGCATCATCCAGGTCTCGAACGGTGGTGCCGCCTACTGGTCCGGTTCCTCACGCGCCGACCGCGTCAAGGGCTCCCTCGCCCTGTCCGCCTACGCCTACACGGTCGCCGACCTCTACCCGGGCGTCGTCGCCCTCCACACCGACCACTGCCCGCGCAAGCTGGTCGACACCTGGCTCAAGCCGCTACTCGAGATCGAGATCGAGCAGGCTGAACGCGGCGAGCCCACCGCTTTCCAGTCCCACATGTGGGACGGCTCCGCCGAGAACCTCAAGGACAACATTGAGATCGCCGTCGAGCTGCTCGCCATGAGCAAGAAGGCGAACACCATCCTCGAGATCGAGATCGGCGCCGTCGGCGGCGAGGAGGACGGCGTCAAGGGCGAGGAGAACGCCAGCCTCTACACCACGGCCGACGATGCATGGGCCGCCGTCGAGGCCCTCGGCCTGGGCGAGAACGGCCGCTACACCACGGCCCTGACCTTCGGCAACGTGCACGGCTCCTACAAGCCCGGCCACGTCAAGCTCCGCCCCGAGCTGCTCGGCGAGATCCAGGACGACGTCGCGAAGCGCCTCGGCGACCGACTGGCCACCAAGGTCGGGGACACGTCGTCCCCCTTCGACCTGGTCATGCACGGCGGTTCCGGCTCCACCGCCGAGGAGATCGCCACCGCGGTGCGCAACGGCGTCATCAAGATGAACGTCGACACCGACACCCAGTACGCCTTCACCCGCCCGGTCGCCAACCACATGTTCGTCAACTACGACGGCGTCCTCAAGGTCGACGGCGAGGTCGGCTCCAAGAAGGTCTACGACCCCCGTTCATGGGGCAAGGCCGCCGAGAAGGGCATGGCCGCTCGCGTCGTCGAGGCGTGCGAGCGCCTCGGCTCCGTCGGCTCCATCAGCAGATGAGTCGACGCGCCCCGAGCGGGCGCGACCGGTGACTTCGACCGGCGGCCCCGGCGCCCTCGCGTGGTGTCGGGGCCGCCGTGCTCCGGGCCGACTGGCCGGCGATCGGACGACGGGCCGGGCGTGCGCTCTCCCGCGGACGGGTGGGCGGCGCCGTGCAAAATATGGCATCATGGCCTCGTTGGCGCTGCAGCGGGGCAGGTCTTCATGCCGGTTCGGCTGCAGTGCTGGTCGGGTGCCCGCCCCCTGGATGCAGGGAGGCGCTCGGGCACCCTCACTCCCTGCTAGGAGAACCTCATGGCAATGCTATCCCGACTATTATCTCGCCGTTCGATGCTCGGCGGTTCCGCCGCACTCGCCGTCGCCGCCACGCTGACCGCCTGCTCCGGCGGCTCCTCCGGCGACTCGGGACCCGCCGGAGGCGTCTACCTGCTCAATTTCAAACCGGAGGCCGAAGAGGCCTTCAAGACCATCGCCGCCACCTACACGAACATGACCGGCGTTGCGGTCAAGGTCGTCACCGCCGCCTCCGGGAACTACCAGCAGACGCTTCAGAGCGAGGTTGCCAAGTCCAACCCGCCGACCATTTTCAATATTAACGGCCCGGTCGGGCTCGCCACATGGAAGGACTACGCTCTCGATCTGTCCGATACGGACTTCGTCAAGGCTCTCACCGACAAGTCGATGGCCCTGACCGATGATGAGGGCGTCGTTTACGGGACGCCGCTGGCGACCGAGGGGTACGGCATCATCTATAACGCCGCGATTCTCGATAAGTATTTCGCCATGGAGGGGGCCAAGGCCTCCTCCGTTGAGGAGATCAAGAGCTTCGCCACGCTCAAGGAGGTTGCCGAGGACATCCAGGAGAGGAAGGCCGAGCTCGGTGTCGAGGGGGCTTTCGCCTGCACCTCCCTGGCGTCCGGCGAGGACTGGCGGTGGCATACTCATCTGGCCAACTACCCCGTCTTCTACGAGTTCCGAGACAAGGGGGTCACGGACACCCCGGACCTGGAGCTGACCTACTCGGACGACTACAAGCAGATCTTCGATCTCTACCTCAACAACTCGACGGTCAAGCCCTCCGCCGCCGCGGCGAAGAGCGTGACCGACTCCATGGCGGACTTCGCCCTCGGAAAGTGCGTCTTCGTTCAGAACGGCAACTGGGCCTGGTCTCAGATCTCCGAGGTCGAGGGGAACACGGTCAAGGAGGAGGATATCCACTTCATGCCGATCTACGTCGGCGTCAGCGGCGAGGAACGATCAGGCATCGCACTCGGCACCGAGAACTACCTGTCCATCAACTCCAAGGCCTCCCAGGAGGCGCAGCAGGCGTCGATCGACTTCCTCAGCTGGTTGTTCAACGACGCCGAGGGGGCCGGAATGCTCGTGGACGGCTCGATCGTCTCCGTCAGTCCCTACTCGGTCTTCTCGGATCTGGTGCCCGCGGATCCGCTGGGGCAGGAGATCTCAAAATTCCTCAATGACAAGGAACTCTACCCGATCAACTGGGTCTTCCAGACGTTCCCGAGTCCGGACTTCAAGGACCAGCTCGGTTCGTATCTCGCTCAGTACGCCTCCGGGAAGGAGGACTGGAACGCGGTCAAGGACTACTTCGTCAGCGAATGGAGGGCCCAGAAGACGGCCTGATCTGAAACAAGAGCTCCGTCCTCGTGCATTGAGGCGGCGGTGCGTCGGGCGTCAGCCGATGAACTCCCTCCGCGGGTCTCAGGCCATCGTGATACCCGAATTGCACGGAGCCGACTAGGGGAACAAATGGAAAAATCACTCAAGAAATACTTCCCGATCTTCGCGGGTCCCACGCTGATCGCCTTCCTCATCGCGTTCATCGTGCCGTTCTTCATGGGTCTGTACCTGTCCTTCACCAAGTTCTCGACACTCACCGATGCGACGTGGGTGGGCACTAAGAACTACGCGAACGCCTTCGGGGGCGAGTCCGGATTCGTGCACGCCCTGTGGTTCACGGTGCTCGTCTGCGCGATCTCGGTCGTGACCGTCAACCTGGGCGCTTTCTGCCTGGCCTACCTGCTGACACGCAAGTTGCGCGGTACGAATTTCTTCCGCTCGGTGTTCTTCATGCCCAATCTCATCGGGGGAATCGTGCTGGGCTACACGTGGCAGGTCATGCTCGATGCCGTCCTCCAGCGTTGGGACCAGACCATCATCAACGACTGGCGCATGGGGCTCGCAGGTTTGATCATGCTGGTCAACTGGCAGCTCATGGGCTACATGATGATCATCTACATCGCCGGCCTGCAGAACGTGCCGCCCGAACTCGTCGAGGCCTCGCAGATCGACGGTGCGAGTAAGTGGCAGACGCTGCGCAACGTGACAATCCCGATAGTCATGCCCTCGATCACGATCTGCCTGTTCCTCACACTGGCGAATACATTCAAGATGTACGATCAGAACCTCGCGCTGACCGACGGGAACCCGTTGAAGCATACGCAGATGGCGGCCCTCAATATCGTGTCTCTCATGTATGACAAACCCGGTAAGGCATGGCACGGAGTGGCTCAGGCCGAGGCCGTCGTCTTCTTCATCCTCGTGTCCATCATCGCCGTGCTGCAGCTGCGCGCGACCCGTTCGAAGGAGATCGACGCGTGAGCGCCGACACTGTATCGCAAACCGAATCATCCGCATCCGTCGCATCCGTCGATGGGAACGAGGCACCCTCGTCCCCGACTTCATCACCGGAGCGGGGGACGGGCCAGCACGTGCTGGTGACGATGCTGACCGTCCTGTCCCTCATCTGGATCATCCCGCTGCTATTCATCCTCATCAACTCATTCAAGGGCAAGTTCTACATCTCGGACTCCCCCTTCTCCATACCTACCGGGAAGGCCTTCGCGGGGCTGACCAACTACGCCACTGGGTTGGGGCTGTCGGGATTCCTCCGTGCCATTGGCTGGTCGCTGTTCGTCACCGTGGGATCGGTGGCGGTCATCGTCATGCTCACGGCGATGACGGCGTACTACATCACTCGCGTCAAGACATGGTGGACGACTCTGCTCTACTACCTGTTCGCTTTCTCCATGGTCGCGCCCTTCCAGCTCGTCATGTTCCCCACCGTCAAGGTCGCTGATGCCCTGGGCCTGGCCACGCCGTGGGGGATGATCGTGCTTTACCTCGGGTTCGGCGGCGGACTGTCCGTGTTCCTCTTCGCCGGCTTCGTGAAGTCTATCCCGGTGGATATCGAGGAGGCCGCCTTCATGGACGGCTGCTCGCCGCTGCAGAGCTACTTCCAGGTGGTCATGCCGTTGCTGAGGCCCACGGCGGTGACGGTGGCGATCCTCAACGCCATGTGGGTGTGGAACGACTTCCTCCTGCCGAACCTGGTGATCGGTCAGGACGAGCGTTACAAGACGATCCCGATCGTCATTCAGTCGCTCATCGGATCCAACGGCAACCGCGATATGGGCGCTCAGATGGCCATGCTCGTGCTGGCGATCATTCCGATCGTCGCTTTCTACCTCTTCGGGCAGAGGCACATCATCGAGGGCGTCGCCGCTGGCGCCGTCAAGGGCTGAGCGGGCATCCGCGGGTCCCGTCCCTCGCGGACACAAGGAGTTCCACGTGCCCGGGTTCCTCCGGATCGACTCGCCCTTCTATCGGGCCTGGACCGGCGCCGCCGATCTTGTCATCATTAATGCCCTCACCCTCATCGGCTGCCTGCCGGTGGTGACGGCCGGAGCCGCTTTGACCGCATGCGCTCGTATCACCATGGACATGGTGCGCGACGAGGACGGCTACATCGTTCGCACGTGGTGGCGGATTTTCCGCGGTGAACTGATCCGGTCGTTGGCCTGGTGGCTTCCGACGGTTGGGGTGCTTGCGCTGGCCGTATGGGAGAACCGGACGGTCGCAGCGGGCGCCGAGAGCGGGGCGATCGGCGCGAATCCCGCTGGGCTCGGCGCGCTCTCGGGCCTCCTGCTGGCCGGCGGCGCCATCGTGGTCGGCGTGCTCGTCTGGCTCGTGCCCCTGACGGCGCGTTTCGAGAATACGACGGCGGCGCACGCGGCCAACGCGGTGAGACTGGCGGTCGGCTGTCTCGGGCGGACCGCGACATGTCTGGTCGTGACGTCCGCCCCTGCGATCCTGGCCTGCGCAGTGCCGCAGTCCAGGGCGGCCGTGACATGGTTCATGGTGTTGCTGGGGCTCGCCTTCCAGGGATACCTCATGGCTCTCATCCAGCGCAGTGTTATCGACCGTTTGCGCCGCGCCTCCGGCTGAGCCCGACGGCTGAGCCGATGTCGTCGGGCATCGCCGGGGCCACTGGGTGCATGGGGAGGAGTGCCCGCCTTCGCGCCGCCCTGTCAGCCGCATGGCGGATTACAGTGAAGTGGCAGGAATTGGCAGTGACTCATGACCGTCGGATGCCGGTGCGGCCGGATGGGGAGCAGGGCCTGGTCCGCCTCCGCTCGGGCGACCCGCCGACCGGTGCACGACCACTCGTGGAAGAGGAGCATGGGACAGGACGGCGACCCTTCTGCGGCCGACGCGGAACGGCCCTCCGCCCGCGTCGACCCGTTAACGCTCGAGCCCTTCCTGAGAGGTCGGGCGAGTGTGAAGACAGGCGGCCCGGCAGGCCCCCGGCTCATCCTGCGCCGATCGATCGTTGCGAGAGCCATCGCCGGGATCATCGCGATCCCCGCCGCTGCTCAGCAAGTGCTCTCCGCCCCATGGTTGATCGGCCAGCTTCTGGGGAGGGGCGCCCCGGGGGTCGGTTTCTTTTTCATCGTCTTCGTGAATCTCCCGGTGCTGCTGTGGAGTATGAATGTGTTGCGGTGCCGAACGGTTATGAGCGCTTGCGGTATTGACATGCGTCGTCTGCTCCGCACGGAGAGACGGCCATGGCCGGCGACGCGCTCGGGCTTCGCCGTCTCGGGAGTCAGGGCTGATGTACGGGATTCGGATGGCTTTCACTCTTTTTATATCCAACGGTGCCGATTGATTCTCGTCAATGGCGCCCTCGATGATGTCAGGAGAATGCCGGGATGCGTCTTCGGCGGAACGCTCCGGATATTCGGCGAGAACTGCGAGACCAGAGCCCGTTTCGCCCTGGAGAGGATCTGGGCATTCGCGGTCGCCCAGGGCTGGATCGTTTCCGATCCGGCCCTCGTCGCGGTCGATCCCGCGCTCGCGCAGGCGTGCTCGGATCAGGGTTCGCAGGACGTCCGGACCGCACGAAGCGCGGTGGACGACGAACCGCTGGTCTACGATGCTCCCGCCTGGGGCCGGCTCCTGGAGTCCGTTTTGGACGGCGGGGCGACCCTCATCTGTACGGGGGCGGTCTTCGTCGCGGTCGCGGGCCTGATGCTGAGTCAGCCCGCTCGCAACAACGTGAATACTGCCGTGGGACTCCTCGGCCTGGTTCTCGGGGCGGCTGCAGTGGTGTTTCCTCTGGTCAAAATGAGCATGTGCTTCCGGAAGACCGTCGTGGATCGTGGAGCGATTCGTGCAGGTGGAAAGGAATATGGGTGGCCCGATTCCCGCTTGAACCTGTACGTGGCCGGAGATCGGGTCGTCATGGTCGATCGTGAAGGAATACCCGTTCCTCTGCTCGGGACAGGCGGCGCATCCGGTGGGTTCGCCCGTCGCGAGAAAACGGCCGCTGCGCAGTGCGAGGAGATCTGGAGCTGGGGCGTGGCCGTCGGCGCCACCGGCGAGACCGGTCACTACATTCCCCTGCGGAACGGTGAGCAGCAGCGCGAGCGCGAGGTCTTCGAACGGCGCGCCGGTCTGGTGTTCGACCGCTGATCCGGGTGCGCAGCCGCGCGTATCGAGACGGGCGCGCGCCGGGCGCACGCGGACTCATCGCGCCTGCTTCGGCGCCGGCAGTGCCCTCGGCATCCGCCTCTTCGGCGTCGACCGCCCTGGAACCGCGACCTGTTCGGCGCGGGTCTCCGGTAGTCTGGGCGGCGGCGTGGCCACCGTCATGCCGCCGTCGCAATAGGAGAGATGCCCATGCCAGCCGTCGTCGTCGTCGGGACACAGTGGGGAGACGAGGGGAAGGGCAAGGCGACCGACCAGCTCGGTCAGGACGTCGACTACGTCGTCAAGTTCAACGGCGGGAACAACGCCGGGCACACCGTCGTCATCGACGGGGAGACCTTCGCCTTCCACCTCCTGCCTGCCGGCGTGCTCACGCCCGGCGTCACGCCCGTCATCGGCAACGGCGTCGTGGTGGACCTGGAGGTGCTCTTCGCCGAGATCGCCGAGATCGCTTCCCGCGGCCGGGACGCCTCATCCCTGCGGATCTCGGCCAATGCTCACCTCATCCCCTCCTACAACCGGGTGCTGGACCGTACGACCGAGCGCTTTCTGGGGGAACGTCGGCTCGGCACCACGGGGCGGGGCATCGGCCCCACCTACGCGGACAAGATGAATCGTGTGGGCCTGCGCGTCCAAGACTTGTTCGACGAGTCGATTCTGCGCCAGAAGGTCCGCTCCGCCCTCGACCAGAAGAACGGACTCTTCCTGAAGATCTTCAACCGTCCCGCCATCGACCCCGACGAGGTTGCCGACGAACTGCTGTCCTACACCGACCGCGTACGGCCCATGGTCATCGACTGCTCCCTGGTCCTCAACGACGCTCTCGATAACGGCAAGACGGTCCTGTTCGAGGCCGGACAGGCCACTATGCTCGACATCGACCACGGCACCTACCCCTTCGTCACATCCTCCAGCCCGACCGCCGGCGGCGCCTGCACCGGGACGGGCGTGGGACCGACCCGCATCGACTCCGTCGTCGGTGTCGTCAAGGCTTACGCCACCCGCGTGGGGGAGGGGCCCTTCCCCACCGAGGTGACCGGCGTCGAGGGCGAGCGATTGCGCTCCGAGGGCGGCGAGTACGGGGTGACCACGGGCCGCCCGCGCCGCTGCGGTTGGCATGACGCCGTCGTCACCCGCTACGCCGCGCGCGTCAACGGCCTGACCGATCTGGTCATGACCAAGCTCGACGTCCTCACCGGCTATGAGACCATCCCCGTTTGCGTGGCCTACGACGTCGACGGCGTGCGCACCGAGGAGATGCCGCTCACTCAGTCCGATGTTCACCATGCCGTGCCGGTCTACGAGGAGCTGCCCGGTTGGAGGGAGGACATCACCGGCGTGCGCGAGTTCTCCGATCTGCCCGCCGAAGCCCGGACCTATGTGACGCGCATCGAGGAGCTTGCCCGCACGCGCGTGTCCGCGATCGGCGTCGGTCCCGGGCGGGAGGCCACGATCACGCGTCACAGGCTGCTCGGCTGACCGGGAGGCCGCGTCTGCGTGGACCTCCTCGTGCCCCGTCCAACAGGAGAGACGTCGGGGCCCGGCACCGTTCGGGTGTCGGACCCCGGACCGGGAAGCCGTCCGGTCGCTCAGTACTGACCGTTGGCGCCGTACGGCTGCTGATCCGGCGGCTGGGGCCCGCCGTAGCCTCCGTCAGGCCTGCCCGGTTGCTGGGGTGGGCCCGGCTGGTTGTAGCCGGGCTGCTGGGGTGGGCCTGGCTGATTCGGCTGCTGGCCGCTCAGCGGCGCCCCCGGCTGCCCGTAGATGCCGTCAGGACCTCCGGCGCTCGGCCGCCGTCTCCTGCGGGTGAGAATGATGACGGCGGTGACGGCGACGGCGACCACCACCACGACGGCGGCGACTCCCGCGATGATCCACGGCCAGGGCGAGCCCGGGGAGTCCTTCCCTGTCGCCTCGATCCGCGTACTGTCTTTGAGTTCGGTCCATGTGACGGAGTTCCCGTCGGTCACTCCGCTCTCGTTCGCGTTGGTGACCCTGCCGGGGAAGGTCACGGTCACAGTAGCGACGCGGACCTCGCCGGACACCATTGTGGAGAAGTCGAACTGGCCGCCCGAGTGGGTGATCGTCATGCTCAACTGCGAAACCTCGTCGAGGGGGACGCCCGTGTTCGACACCTTGCATGCGGGCTTCCCGTCCTTCTCGATCTGCTCGACGTCAGTCGGGTAGCCTCCCGAGGAGAGGAAAGACGTCTGGGTGCAGAATGCGGAGAACTGCTCCTCCGGCATGTTGTCGACGGTCAGCGTCATGACGTTGTCGACCGTCTCGTCCTCATGGATCGTGATCTCGTAGCTCCCGGTCGCCTGGGTGCCGGCGATATCGGCTGCGGAGGTGGGTGCGACGCCGGCCAGGGCGAAGGCGCACAGCGCCGCCGCTAGGCATCCGCTCAGGCAGCCGCGGAGTGATCTGGTGGTGAACCTCATTGCCGCAGTATATGGCGCGCTGCTCCGCGACGGACCGCCGCAGACACCGACCTTTAAGCCTTCAGTACGGGTTGTTGGGGTTGTACGTCTGCTGGCCCGGTTGGCTGTAGCCCGGTTGCGCGCCCGGTTGGCCGGGCTGCTGAGGCTGGCCGTAGCCCGGTTGGGTGTAGCCCGGTTGGCCGGGCTGCTGGGGCTGGCCGTAGGCATCGACCGGCGCGTAGCCCGCACTGGGACGCATTTTCCTGCGGCTGAGGAGGATGGCGACGGCGGCGGCGATCGCCACCGCCAGGACGGCCACGGCTCCTACGATGATCCACAACCAGGGCGGATCGGCGGAATCCTTGGACTCGGCTCTCATCGAGCTGAGCGAGCCGATGTTGGCCCAGGAGGCGGTCTCGCCGTCGACCGTCGCGTGCTCGTCGGCGTCGACGACCTTGTACGGGAAAGTCACCGACATATTGACTTTCATGTTGACGGTAGTGCTTCGGAATTCGTCCAGGTCGGAGGTCTCGAAGATGTACCTGTCGTTCTCGTGCCTGATCATCGGATCACCGCCTCCGGCTCCGCTGAGAGGCGTGCCGGTGACGGATAGGACGCACTGATCGCCGTTGGTGGTCACATTGGCCGTGCCGCTGTTCAAGTCGTTGAAGTCGCTCAGCAGGTCCTTGTCGCAGTATGCGGAAGGGGAAGCGCCCTCGACTTTGACCGTCATGGTCGTATCGGCCGTGTCATTGTCGTGGACAGTCATCGTGATATCGCCGGTTGTGTCGCCCAACGCGGCTGAGGCGTCGGGGGAGGGGCCCGCGATTCCGACAAGAGCCAGGACGGGTATGGCGACGGCCGCCGCCAGGCGGCGCGAGGGAGTTCGAACATTCATAGTCGGCAGTTTACGAGCGATGGGCATCCGATAGAACGGCGACGCGGGGAGCCCTCGCCGGCGTTCGCGCATCTCAGCGCGTCGCGCTCCCTTTGCGGCCCGACGGCGTCTGGCCGGACCGTCGAGCGCCCGAGTCGGCTCGCGCGGTCGACCGGCGTCGGCGCATGATCGCGGCCGCGCCCACGGCGATGCCGGCCACGACAATCCCCGTGATGATCCACGGCCCGAAGCGGTCCAGGGTGCTCACGCCCTCGTCCGGAGTTGCGTAGCCCGAGGCGCTCACGCCGTCGGCCAGGACGTCGGCGTCGTCCCAGGTGACGGTCCGCCCCGAGACGGTCCCGCCGCCTCCGTCGACGACGGCGCCCGGGAAGGTGACCGACAGATGGGTGTCGATGGCGGAGTTGAGCGAGTCGTCCGAGGAGGATCCGGACGTCGGATCTGCGCCCTGCTGCTCCGGGTCGGCCGTCGCGTCGGAGTCGGGGCCGCCGAGGCCGCCCGGAGCGAGCGCGCCGAGGGTGAAGACGTAGAGGTCGCCGTCGCGCTCGACGAGCGGATCGGCGTCCGCGGCGTCCGCGGCGTCGGGGACCTTGACTCCCGTGGCCGTCACCTCGCAGCCCACGCCCGCGTCGTCGTTGGCCGAGCCGACGGGGACGGCGGAGACGGACGCGTCGGCGACGGAGCCCAGGACGGACGGGTCGGCGTAGGACTGGCAGTCGGTGTCGGCGGTCAGGACCGAGCCGGTCGTGTCGCGCATGACGATGGTGGCGTCGTAGGTGTCGGACTCGGAGATGGTCAGGTCCATGTGCGCTGTGCAGGCGGACAGGGCGAGCGCTGCGGCGGCGCTCGCGACGACGAGGATCGGTGCGGTGCGACGACGAGTACTCACGCCCGCGACGTTACACGGACGCCGGTGTGTCCGGGAACACGGGAGGGATGTGACGGAGAAGGCCACGTTGGGACCTAAGTGGGCGTGATCGATCTGGGCTGATGAGGGAGGATTGCCCCGACAGCAAGAGTCGCAAGAATTCAAGGAAGGGACTCATATGACTGTGTCTGAGCAGGATGTTCGCGCTGCCGCGCCCGCCAACGCTCCTGAGGACGTCATCGCGTTCGCCGTCCGCCTCGCCGAGCTCGGCAAGCCGGAGAGCGTCTACTTCTGCGACGGTTCCGACGAGGAGTGGGACCGTCTGACCACCGAGATGGTCGAGTCGGGCATGTTCACCCGCCTCAACCCCGAGAAGCGACCCAACTCCTTCCTCGCTCGTTCGCTGCCGAGCGATGTCGCCCGCGTCGAGTCCCGCACCTTCATCTGCTCGGAGAAGGAGGAGGACGCGGGCCCGACCAACAACTGGTGCGACCCGGTCGAGATGAAGAAGATCCTCAATGAGAAGTTCGACGGCACTTATGCCGGTCGCACGATGTACGTGATTCCCTTCTCCATGGGTCCTCTCGGCGGTCCGATCTCCCAGCTGGGTATTGAGATCACCGACTCTCCCTACGTCGTCGTCAATATGCGCATTATGACGCGCATGGGGGCCAAGGCCATGGACCTCATCAATGAGGGCCGCACCTGGGTCCCCTGTGCGCACTCCGTGGGCGCGCCGCTGGCCGAGCATGAGCAGGACGTTCCCTGGCCCTGCAACGATGAGAAGTACATCACTCAGTTCCCGGAGACCAACGAGATCTGGTCCTACGGCTCCGGATACGGTGGCAACGCGCTGCTGGGGAAGAAGTGCTACGCGCTGCGCATCGCCTCGACCATGGCTCGACGCGACGGCTGGATGGCCGAGCACATGCTCATTTTGCGTCTGACCGAGGAGAGCACCGGCAAGCAGTACCACGTCACCGCCGCATTCCCGAGCGCCTGCGGCAAGACGAACCTCGCCATGCTCCGGCCGACCATCTCCGGTTACAAGGTCGAAACCGTCGGCGACGACATCGCCTGGATGCGTCCCGGCCCTGATGGCAGCCTGCGCGCCATCAACCCGGAGGCGGGCTTCTTCGGCGTCGCCCCGGGCACGTCCTACAAGACGAACCCGATGGCCATGGACACCATGAGGGCCAACACCATCTTCACCAACGTCGCTCTGACCGACGACGGCGACGTGTGGTGGGAGGGCATCGACGCCCCGCTGCCGGACCACCTCATCGACTGGCAGGGCAACGACTACACCCCCGCCGACGCCGAGGCCGGCAAGAAGGCCGCGCACCCGAACTCGCGCTTCACCACCCCCGCTTCGCAGTGTCCGATCATCTGCCCCGATTGGGAGGCCCCCGAGGGCGTTCCGGTCGACGCCGTCCTGTTCGGCGGACGTCGTGCGAGCAATGTGCCGCTGGTCGCCGAGCAGTACGAGCCGGCCCACGGCGTGTTCATCGGCGCCTCCGTGGCTTCTGAGGTCACCGCCGCGGCGCTGGATGCCAAGGTCGGGGCACTGCGCCACGACCCCTTCGCTATGCTGCCCTTCTGCGGCTACAACATGGCCGACTACTGGGGTCACTGGCTTCAGATGCAGGAGAAGCTGGGCGACAAGTTCCCCAAGGTCTACCAGGTCAACTGGTTCCGCAAGGACGAGGACGGCGCCTTCCTGTGGCCGGGCTACGGCGACAACTCCCGTGTGCTCGACTGGATCGTCCGCCGCGCCGGCGGTGAGGTCGGGGCCGAGAAGGGCGTGACCGGTCTGTATCCGAAGTTCGAGGACTTCAATCTCGAGGGTGTGGATGTCGACAGGGTCGCCTGGGACAAGATGTACGACATCGACCCCGACGCCTGGGCCGCCGAGATGGACGACACCGAGGAGTACTTCAAGCAGTTCGGCGACAGGCTCCCCGACGCCATCAGGGCTCAGCTGGCCGATTTCCGCGAGCGTATCGCCGAGGCTAAGGCCAAGGCCGAGAAGGCCTGAGCGGAGCGCGGCAAGGCAGGCGCGGCTCGAGGCGGGCACGGCGCACCGGGCCGGCGTGAAGCTCGCTGCTGGCTGAGACGGGTGACCACCCGCTACGGCGCCCCCGACCGGGAGACCGGTCGGGGGCGCTTCCGGCTTCCCGGCCTGGTGCGTGCTCGACTTTCAGCCGGTTTTGATGATTCGACGTGTCACGATCCCTCACGAACATTGAGGCCGGCGGAGCGAGGCGGCTCTGCGCCAACCGGGACCCGGGGCCGCGCAAGTGGGCGTTGATGGCGGCGACTGTGGTGTGCCCCTCGTGGAGCGCCGCGTCGCAGGCCATGAGTGGCACCCCGGTAGTGCGATCGCAGCGCAGGTATCGCGCGAGCGCTAGCACGACAGGAGCGACAGGTAGTCGGTCGGTGACGGTGGGCTCAGCGACTCCCGCGCGAGCGGCCAGGAGGAACCAGGAGGAACATCGTGATATCGCCGTGACACGGGCTCGGCCGCCGCGACCACGGGCTGTCGTCCCGCTACCCTGAGCGCGTGAAGATCCTGCTTCTCGGTTCCGGCGCGCGAGAGCACGCCCTGGCCCGCTCTCTCGCTTCCGATCCAGCCACGAGCGACCTTGTCGTCGCCCCCGGGAACCCGGGAACCGCCGCGATCGCCACCAACCTCAACATCAACCCCGCCGCGCCCGGGGAGGTCGTCGAACTCGCCACCCGGATGGGAGCCGACCTCGTCGTCGTCGGCCCCGAGGCGCCGCTTGTGGCGGGAGTGGCCGACGACGTCCGCGAGGCCGGTATCCCCGTCTTCGGCCCCGGCGCGAAGGCCGCCCGTCTGGAAAGCTCCAAGGCCTTCGCCAAGGAGGTGATGAGGGCCGCCGGCGTGCCCACGGCCGAGGCCGCCGTCTGCTCCACCGAGGCCGAGCTGGCCGCGGCCCTCGACCGTCTCGGGACGCCCCACGTCGTCAAAGACGATGGCCTGGCCGCCGGCAAGGGCGTCGTCGTCACCTCTGAGCGTGCCGCCGCTAGGGACCACGGCCTGGCGTGCCTGTCGAGGGAGGGCGGCCGCGTTCTCGTCGAGCATTACCTCGACGGCCCGGAGATCTCCCTGTTCTGCGTGTGCGACGGCGCCACCGTCCGCCCGCTCGCCCCCGCCCAGGATTTCAAACGCCTCGGCGACGGTGGCGCCGGCCCCAACACCGGCGGCATGGGCGCCTACAGCCCCCTGACCTGGGCGCCGGACGACCTCACTGAGCGGGTCGTCCGCGAGATTGCTCAACCCGTCGTCGACGAGATGGCCCGACGCGGCACCGCCTTCATCGGCCTGCTCTACTGCGGACTGGCGCTGACCTCCGACGGGCTGCGCGTGGTCGAGTTCAACGTGCGTTTCGGCGACCCCGAGACTCAGGCCGTCCTGGCCCGCCTGACCTCCTCCCTACCCGACCTGCTTCTCGCCGCCGCGAGCGGCCGCCTCGCCGACGCCCCCGCCCCCACCTGGTCGGAGCAGGCCGCGGTCGACGTGGTTCTGGCCGCCCCCGGCTACCCCGGCACCGTCGCCGCAGGCGGTGCCGTCACCGGTGTTGAGGAGGCCGAGGCCCTCCCCGGGGTTCATGTCCTGCACGCCGGCACCGGCTTCGACGACGACGGCCGTCTGGTTGCCGCCGGCGGGCGCGTACTGTCCGTGGTGGCGCTCGCGGATACGGTCGGCTCGGCCCGGGACCGTGCCTATGAGGCCGTCTCACGCATTCACCTCGACGGCGGCCAGTACCGCACGGATATTGCCGCTGGTCGTTGACAGCGTTGTGCTACCGGGGCGCGCCGCGGATGGTCCGGTCGGTGGCGATAGCTGCACCATCCAGGGGTTCAAGGAGGACGATCGAAGACCCGTAAGTAATCGCAGAATGAAAGTACAAATAATCTAGTTCCGAGTCATGCTACCGTCGGTCCGCGTCAACCCTGGACTGTGGTCTTGCTCCGCTCTTGCCCTGCTCTTGAAAAGGAGGCACTGCCGCTGCGGTGGCAGGATGGTGCCATGAGCGCCTCCACCCTGCCCGTCGCCCCCGAGCTCCCCGGCTGGACGCATCTGTCCAGCGGCAAGGTCCGCGACGTCTACACCCCCGCCGCCGCCTCGCCCTGGGCCGGACGGGACGTCCTGCTCATCGTCGCCTCGGACCGCATCAGCGCCTACGACCACGTTCTGCCGACACCGGTGCCGGACAAGGGGAAGGTCCTCACGGCGCTGTCCGCCTGGTGGTTCGAGCAGCTGGACGACATCGTTCCGAGTCATATCCTGTCCCTGGACGTGCCCGACGCCGTCGCCGGCCGCGCCATGATCTGCCGCCGTCTGACGATGCATCCCGTCGAGTGCGTGGTCCGCGGTTACCTCACCGGCTCCGGCCTGGTCGAGTACCGCCGGAGCCGGACCGTGTGCGGCATCGCCCTGCCCGAGGGGCTCGCCGAGGCCTCCCGGCTGCCCGAGCCCATCTTCACCCCCGCCGCCAAAGCCGAACTCGGCGGCCACGATGAGAACATCCCCTTCTCCCGCGTAGTCGCAATGGTCGGCGAGGAGCCGGCCGCCGCGCTGCGCGGAATCTCCCTCGCCCTGTACGCCCGCGCCGCCGAGATCGCCCTCGAACGCGGCATCATCCTGGCCGATACGAAGTTTGAATTCGGTGCTGGCCCGGCGGGCGGGCTGGTGCTCGGCGACGAGGTCCTCACCCCCGACTCCTCGCGCTTCTGGCCGGCCGACCAGTGGATCCCGGGCCGGGTCACGCCCTCCTTCGACAAGCAGTACGTTCGCGACTGGCTCGCCTCGTCCGCCTCCGGCTGGGACCGGGCCGGCGGAGCCGAGCCTCCCGCTCTGCCGGCCGACGTCGTCGGCCGCACCCGCGGACGCTACCTCGAGGCCTACGAGCGCCTCACCGGCTCTCCGCTGGAGGTGTAGGACGTCATGACCGCTCCCGGCCACCCGAGCCCCTCCGATCAGTCGGGCCGCCCCGTCTCGGGGCCGACGACGCGCACTTTCCGCCCCGGATCGGGTTTCATCGTCCTGGTCGTCACGGCGATCTTGATCGTCGTGCTTGCGCTCGCGGCTGCCGTCACCGCGGCGCTCGGAGTCCGCGCAGTCTCCTCCGTCCTGGGCGGTGCCGCTCTGATCATCGTGGGCGTCGGCCTGCTCGCGGTGCTGCGCGTCCCGGCCCGTTCGCTCGTCGTCAACGCCCCGAGGCTGCGGCTGGACCGCAATCGAGCCCGTGCTGCCCGACGCCGCGCCCGTGAGGCCAGCGCGATCCATCAGGCCGGGCGGGCGGCCCACCCCGGTGGCCCCTCGTCCGCACCCGGACGCGACCTCGCCGTCCCCCTGACCGTTCCGGGCACCGATATCGCGATTCCGGAGTCGGCCGGACGGCGCGAGTTGACGGCCCTCGATGTCGTCTCCGGTCCCGTGACGACCGCGCTGGCGGCCACCGCCGCCGGGCGGGCCGCGGACGAGCGTCTCGCCGGGACGACGGCGGGGGAGGGGCTGGCTCGGGTGGCCCAGCTTCTGGCCGGCTCCGTCGGCTTCCTCCTGGTGGCTCTCGGCCTGGCCTCGATCCTGCGGCAGGCGCTCGCATGACGCCCCCGCCGAGCCGGGACCGGCGGCCCGAGTCCGAGCGCGGCCCGGTCGACTGGGGCGTGGGGCGCGGCGCGGCGCTGGGCGGGCCGACGCCGGGACAGAGGGCGCGCACGCCTTGGCCGGTGGCCGTGCGGCGTCAGCGTCTGGCGGGGATCGCCTTCGCCCTGGTGGGGCTGGGCCTGGCGACCTGGTCGGCGATGAACCTGGCGACCAACGCGGAGGCCGGGCGCCTGTGGATCCCGCCGTGGCTCGTCGTCGTCCTGGCCGGCGCCGGGCTCGTGTCGGCCGCCGGTTACCTGGCCTGGGCCGGGGGCACCGCGGTGCGCGGCGAGGGCGAGCGCTGGGAGCCGACCGTCCTGGACGCCGCCGCGGGCCTGACCGTGGGCGCGGTCGACGTCGTCGACACTCAGCGCCTCCTGACCGGCGGCGGGGACGCCGATGCGCGACAGGAGCTGCCCGGTGCCCCGCAGGCCGGGGCACGGGCCCGGGGAGGCGTCGGGCGGGCGGGGTCGGCGCCGCCGCGCGTCGCACTGGACTCGGGGCCGATCCCGATCATGGGGAGCTCGACCCTCGACCAGAGCGTCCATGCACCGGCGGGCGTGGCCGGAGCCGTCGGCGGTTTCATGCTGGCCTCGGCTGTGGTGTGCGCCATTCTCGCTCTCGCACTCGGGCCCGCATGGCTGCTGGGGACCGTGTTCCTGGGGACCGGGGGAGTGACCGCCATCCACCTGGCGGGGGACTGGCTCGGCCGTATCTGATGCCCGCTCGATGCGCCTGCGCCGGTTGCGTCTGCGCGGCTGCGAGCGCGTCCGAAGGTGCTCGGCCGGAGGCGGCGGCCCGAGCGGGCGGGGCGCGGCGGGTGCTCCACCGGTGCAGCGGGTACGCTGCTACCGGACCCTCTCCCCGCACCCGTACTCAGGAGGATCGATGGGACGCATCGTCGTCGAGGTCATGCCCAAGCCGGAGATTCTCGACCCTCAGGGCAAGGCGGTCGTGGGGAGCCTCCCGCGCCTGGGGTACGACCAGTTCACCGCGGTGCGTCAGGGGCGTCGCTTCGAGCTGACCGTGAACGGCCCGGTCACCGACGCCGACCTCGCCGCCGCGAGCGAGGCCGCCTCGAGACTGCTGTCCAACCCGATCATCGAGGACGTCATCTGCGTGCGCGCCGACGAGGAGGCCTGAGCTGATGACTCGCATTGGCGTCATCACCTTCCCCGGCACTCTCGACGACGTCGACGCCTCCCGCGCCGTGCGTCTGGCCGGCGCCGAGCCCGTCGGCCTGTGGCACAAGGACGTCGACCTCAGGGGCGTCGACGCCGTCGTCGTCCCCGGCGGGTTCTCCTACGGCGACTACCTGCGCTGCGGCGCCATCGCCCGTTTCTCCCCGGTCATGGGGCGGGTCGTGGAGGCCGCCGGCAGGGGCATGCCCGTCCTGGGCATCTGCAACGGATTCCAGATCCTCACCGAGGCGCACCTGCTGCCCGGCGCCCTCATCCGCAACGATCATCAGACGTTCCTCTGCCGCGAGCAGCGCGTGCGCGTCGAGTCGACCTCCACGGCGTGGACGAGCCTGTTCGAGATCGGTGATGAGATCACGATTCCGCTCAAGAACGGGGAGGGCAACTTCGTCGTCTCCGCCGGCGAGCTCGACCGCCTCGAGGGCGAGGGCCTGGTCGTCTTCCGCTACGTCGGAGGCAACCCCAACGGCTCGGCTCACGAGATCGCCGGAGTGCGTAACGCGCGCGGCAACGTCATCGGCCTCATGCCCCACCCCGAGCACGCCGTCGAGCCCGGCTTCGGCCCCGACTCCGCGGCGGGCTCGCGCACCGGAGTGGACGGTCTGCGAATCTTCCAGTCGGCGATCAGCTCGCTGGTGGGAGCCTGACCGGGCCTGTGGGCAACTCGCCGGCGCTGTGGATAACTGTGGACGGCGGTGGAGGATACACCGGCTCCACTGATCGTCGACGGCGGTGCGAGCACGTCCCGGCCGATCTCGTGCCGCTGGCGGATCCGGGTGGGTCCGCCGCGAACCGGGGGGCGTCGCGGCGGGCCTCCGGTCGGCGTGATATTCGCGTGATCTCAACGGTTGATGGTTCTGATGCGCCCCGGCCGGCCGAGGGCCCCGCGAGAAGGGGGTGAGCGGGCCGTCGCCCGGGGACCGCTCATGCGGGCGAGGGCGGAGAGGTAGCCACAGCGGCAGCCGCGCGACCGCGCCCCTCCACCACCGCGTGCACAAGCCTGTGGATGCTTCTTGTGGATAACTCGTGCGCTGTGCCGTGCCGGGAATGCGGAGGCGAAGCGGCCGGCCGATGGGCACGGGCGGCGGGCGTCGAACGCCGTGAAGCGGGGAGCGGTAGCCGGCCGGGCCCGGTCATCAGTCCGCGTGGAGCTCCAGCGCCCGGTCGATGGCGCCGGCCGTCTCGCGCAGGTGGCGGTCGGGGAGGAACTCCCGACGCACCGATTCGTGCGCCGCCAGCCCCATCTCCCGTGCTCTCTGCGGCAGACGCAGCAGATCGGCGACGGCCTGCGCCCACGTGCTCGCGTCGGCCGGGTCGACCAGGACCCCGTCGATGCCGTTGACGATCTGGTCCTGGATGCCCCCGACCGCGGAGGCCACGACGGGTGCCTTCTTCCACATCGCCTCGGCCACTGGCAGACCGAAGGCCTCGACCAGCGAGCGCTGGGTGACGACGTCGGCCACGCGCTGGACGGCGTTGACCACCGTCGCGTTGACCTCCCGGTCGTAGGTCGGCACCGCGGCGATATGCACTCGGCGCGAGACCGATTCCGGCAGGAGGTCCCACCGGTCGAGCACCTCGCCGAGGTACGCGGCGGCCGCCTCGTCGCGGTTCGGGTCCGGCTCCGGACCCACGATCAGCAGGTGCGCGTCCCCGGGGAGGGCGGTGAGATTCGTGGCGAAGGCCTCGATGAGCTCCTCGGCGCCCTTGAGACGGTCCCAGCGGCCCACCTGGGCGATCGTGCGCACTCCGGTCGGCACCGGCAGCCCGGCCCCGGCGAGGGAGGGCATCGAACGGATGGCGTCCGGGCGGCCGTCCTCGTGCACGAAGGGCACCGCCTCGAAAGGCGGCTCTCCGTCGTAGATCCCCGCCAGGCGGGCCACCGACCAGGCCTCATCCAGGTCGAGGACCCGGTTCTTGGGGGAGTCCGGGTTGACCGATGGCGCCACCACGACGCACCGCTCCGGTTCGATGAAGGCGGGACGGTACTCCTCACGCGAGACGATGACGAGGTCGACGTCCTCCAAGTACCTGTCGAGGAAGGCCCAGGCGCGTTCGGCCGCCACTCCGGACGGACCGCCGCCCAGGTGGCAGCGCCAGATGACGGTGAGGCCGGCGCGCTTGAGGGAACGCGCCAGGCCGGCGGTGGGTGGGTCGTGGAGGATGACGACGTCGCCCTCGCGGACGTCCTCGGTGACGTTCTCCGCGTTCGAGGCCAGAACATGCTCGTAGAGGTCGCGCTGCTTCTCGCCGAGCTTGCCGCCGTCTCCACGATCGCCGTGGATGCCGGCGTGGAGGCGCGCGGCCACGCGCACGAAGTCGGCGGGTGCGTCCAATGCGAGCCATCGCACGTCAATGCCCAGGCCGAGCGCGTAGCCGACCAGAGGCGCGACCGTCTCGGCGGGGCCCGATCCCGCTGCGGCCGAAGGCGTCACCGTCCACACGGTGCGTCCCTCGAGCAGAACCCGAGCGGCCTCGATTCCGCCGTTCAGTCGGTGGGAGGCGACCTCATCCAGGTGGCTCTCGAGCTCCGACAAGGGCAGGGGGGCGACGTCGATGGTTCTCATGGCTTGATCCTGCCCCAACTGCGTGTGATGCGAGGCGCCTTCGGGCGCGGTGTGTCGTGGGAGGGGAGGCTGGGGGATCGGCGTCCACGGCCTGCGCGGCGACGCCGGCTCTGCAGCGGCGCGGGCGGGCCGACGGGCGGTGCGGGCCGAGCCCCGGGTATCCTCGCATGCGGTCCCACTCCGTCTCACCCGGGAGCACCCATGGCCGTTGAGTCCTCCTCCGAGTCCGTCCGCACGAGCGATCAGGGCGGATCCGTCGAGCATCCCGACACCACCGGGGACGCTGCCGCCACCCCCGACAGGCAGATGCCCTACCGAGAGCTCGGCCTCAAGGATGAGGAGTACGCCTCCATCAAGGAGCTGCTCGGACGCCGGCCCACCAGCGCCGAGCTGGCCATGTATTCGGTCATGTGGTCGGAGCACTGCTCCTACAAGAGCTCGAAGGTGCACCTCGCGCAGTTCGGCGCCAAGGTCACGCCCGAGATGAAGGAGCATCTGCTGGTCGGCATGGGCCAGAACGCCGGCGTCGTCGACATCGGGGACGGCTGGGCCGTCACCTACAAGGTCGAGTCCCATAACCATCCCAGCTTCGTCGAGCCCTACCAGGGGGCGGCCACCGGCGTGGGCGGGATCGTGCGCGACATCATCTCCATGGGTGCGCGACCCGTCGCCGTCATGGACCAGTTGCGCTTCGGAGCGACGGATCACCCCGACACGGCCCGCGTCGTCCACGGCGTCGTGGCAGGCGTCGGCGGTTACGGGAACTGCCTGGGCCTGCCCAACATCGGCGGTGAGACCGAATTCGACCCCTCCTACCAGGAGAACCCGCTCGTCAACGCCCTGTGCGTGGGCGTGCTGCGCCACGACGACATCCACCTGGCCAGCGCCTCCGGGGCCGGTAACAAGGTCGTTCTCTTCGGCGCGCGCACCGGCGGGGACGGCATCGGTGGCGCCTCCATCCTGGCCAGTGAATCCTTCGAGGACGGCATGCCCGCCAAGCGGCCGAGCGTCCAGGTCGGCGACCCCTTCATGGAGAAGGTCCTCATCGAGTGCTGCCTCGACCTGTTCGCCGGCGGCCTCGTGCTCGGCGTCCAGGACCTGGGGGCCGCGGGCATCTCCTGCGCCACGAGCGAGCTGGCCTCCAACGGCGACGGCGGCATGCACGTGGATCTGGAGAGGGTCCTCCTGCGCGACCCCACCCTGACCGCTGGTGAGATCCTCATGAGCGAGTCCCAGGAGCGCATGATGGCCGTCGTCGCCCCCGACAGGCTCGACGACTTCATGGCCGTCATCGACACCTGGGACGTCGAGGCCGCCGTCATCGGGGAGGTTAACGACTCGGGGCGGTTGACGATCGACCACTTCGGGCAGCGGATCGTCGACGTCGACCCGCGCACCGTCGCCCACGAGGGGCCCGCCTACGAGCGCCCCTACGCCCGCCCCTCCTGGCAGGACGAGCTCAACGCCGACTCCTCGGCGCGCCTGGACCGTCCGGCCACCGCCGCCGAGCTCGCCGAGCAGGTGCTCGCCGTCGTCACCAGTCCCAACCAGGCCTCGCCGGCCTGGATCACCGACCAGTACGACCGCTTCGTGCGCGGAAACACCGCCCTGGCTCAGCCCGACGACGCCGGCGTCGTCCGCGTCGACGAGGCCACCGGCCGCGGGATCGCGATCGCCACCGATGCCAATGGACGTTTCACCAAGCTCGACCCGGCGGCCGGCGCCGCCGCGGCCCTGGCCGAGTCCTACCGCAATGTATGCACCGTGGGGGCGCGTCCTGTGGCGGTCACCGACTGCCTCAACGTCGGCTCTCCGGAGGACCCGGACGCCATGTGGCAGCTCGTGGAGATCATCACCGGCCTGGCCGACGCCTGCCGGGTCATGGGCGTGCCCGTCACCGGGGGCAACGTCTCGCTGTACAACTCCCACGGCAGGGCCAAGGGGCTGCCCGACTCCTCCATCAACCCGACGCCGGTCGTCGGGGTCCTCGGCGTCATGGACGACGTGCGCCGCGCCAACCCCTCGGGCTGGTTCGAGGAAGGGCTGGCGATCCTCGCGCTGGGGACGACTCGCGATGAGCTGGACGGTTCGGCCTGGACCCGCACCATCCACGACCACCTCGGCGGCCTGCCTCCGAGGGTCGACCTCGAGGCGGAGGCGGCGCTCGGGCGGGTACTGCTCGCTCTGAGCGAGGTGGACGGCCCCGACGGCGAGCGACTCATGCGCGCCGCCCACGACATGTCGACCGGCGGGCTCATTCAGAGCCTCGTCGACTCCGTGCTGCGCCACGGGGTGGGGGCGAGCGTCGACCTGGCCCAGCTGCAGAGCCGTGACGGCGTCGACGACTTCGCCGCGTTGCTGTCCGAGTCCGGGGCGCGGGCGCTCGTGGCGGTGCCCGAGTGGGCCGTGGCGGCCGTGGCGGCCGCCGCCGAGGCGGAGGATGTCGCCTGGGCGCGTCTGGGGACGACGGGTGGCGACATGCTCGTGGTCTCCGGCACCGACCTGCTCGCCGAGGGCGCCGAGGCCGGGAGCTCGGCGGGCGGCCCGCTCGTCCTCGACCTGGCCGAGCTGCGGCGCGGCGTCGAGGGGACGCTGCCGGCGCTGTTCTGAACCGGAGCTATCGCCGAGATCGACATTGCGGGCTGAGGTTGACGACGCCGCCGTCGATCTCGTACAAGAATGTCGACCTCGTGCTCATCGCTGCCGCTCGAGGGTCAGCGTGACGTCGTCCTGGGACAGCGTCATCGTCTCGCCGTCGAGGGAGAGCCTCACCCCCGTGGCGAAGAGTTCGCCCAGCCACTGCTCCTGGGCGCTCAGGGCCGCATCGCACCCTACGAGGGTCGTTGCGCCGTCGGGCACGGACAGTATGTCGTGGGAGTAGTGCGCGGTCCCGTTGATCGGGTTGCAGCCCGTCCGGATGAGGACATCGCCGCCGTCGAAGGTCACGGACGGCTCCGACCCGTCCACGAGGTCGCGGCCTTCCACGGCCGTGACGGCCCACGTGCCCTCCGGCAGGCCGTTGCCCGCGCAGCCCGCAGCGCTCGCGAGCAGCACTCCTGTCAGAAGAGCGAGCAGTCCCGGTCGTGCCGTCGACCTGCTGAACACCGTCTTCGCCGTCATCATGGCCTCCCGAACGCGTCGTCAGTGCAAGACGGTGGTTACAGCGACCCGCCCTCACCGAGCGCCTCAGTCTATGAGGGTCCCCGCCGTCGTGGAAGGGAAGGAGGGCCCGCTTGTCCGCATCCGCCCGGAGAGTCCCGCGCTCAGCGGATGTTCAGGCTCGCGTGACACGGTGACGACCATGTCTGAGCTCACCGCACTCGACAAGACCGCATGGGCCGACGCGACCTGGCCGCTCGGCACTCACGTCGACTCCGACGGCGGCGTCACCTTCGCCGTCCACGCCCCCGCCGCCACTCGCCTCCAGCTGGAGATCTACCCCGAGGCGCTCGGCGCGACGGCCTCTGCCGCCTTCCTGCCCGCCCGTGGAACCGACGGCGTCTGGCGCGCCCGACTGGGCAGGCTGGAGGCCGGCGCCCTCGTCGGCTTTCGCGCATGGGGCCAGAACTGGCCCTATGACGAGGCCTGGGCCCCCGGCTCCGCGGCCGGCTTCATCGCCGACCTCGACGAGCAGGGCAACCGCTTCAACCCCAACAAGGTCCTCTTCGATCCCTACTCCCGCGAGATCACCCACAACGTCGACACCGACGCCCTGGCGGGGCTCGGCGTCGACGTCGGCGTCTTCGGCACCGGCGGCGACCTCGTCGACGGCGTGCCCCGCCGTCAGATCGACACCGCCCCCTACGCCCCCAAGGGCGTCGTCGTCGACGAGGAGGCCGCAGCGGCCGACAAACCGCAGCTGCCGCCCGAACGGGCCATCATCTACGAGACGGGCGTCAGACAGTTCACCGGTCACCCGTCGACGGCCCGTCTGACGGACCTGCTCGCCGGCGAGCCTGGTTTCGAAGACGTACCCGACATTCCGGCCGAATATCAGGGCACCTACAGGGGCGCGGGGCTCCTGGCCCCCTATCTCAGGGCGGCCGGGGTCACTACCATCGAGTTCCTGCCCGTCCACGAGACCAACGCCTCCGAGTCGGCCCGCCCGGGCGCGACCAACGCGTGGGGCTACATGACCCTGGACTTCTTCGCGCCCAACCGCCAGTACGCGGCAGACAGAAGCCCGGGTGGACCCACCCGCGAGTTCAAGGAGATGGTCTCCGCCTTCCACGCCGCCGGCATGGAGGTCTACCTCGACGTCGTCTACAACCACACGGCCGAGGGCGGCAACTGGAACGGCGACGTCGCCACCACCGGTTTCACCTCCCTGGGCGGATTCGCCACCGCCGAGTACTACCAGATGACCGGCGACAAGCGTCTGGTCGACGGCGCCACCGGCACCTCCAACCAGATGAGCTACTCCTCCCCGGCGGCCCGCCGACTCGTGCTGGACTCGCTGCACTACTGGAGCGCCGTCATGGGGGTCGACGGCTTCCGCTTCGATCTGGCCACCGTGCTGGGGCGACTGCCCGCCGACGCCGCGCCCGACGATTGGGGCGCCCTCAAGCGCTTCTTCAACGAGCACCCCCTGCTGACCGGCATCGCGGCGCTGGCCGAGGCCGAGAACATCGAGGTCATCGCCGAGGCCTGGGACCTGTGGGGCTATGAGGTGGGCAACTTCCCCCGCGGCTGGGGCGAGTGGAACGGCCGCTATCGCGATGCCGTGCGCCGCTTCACCAAGGGCGACGCGAACACCGCGGACTTCCTCAACATGGTCAACGGCGACTACCACCACTTCGAGGACAACGGCGGCCCGCAGAAGTCCATCAACTTCGTCGTCGCCCATGACGGCTTCAACCTGGCCGACCTCGTGAGCTACCAGACCAAGGTCAACGACCAGCCCTACCCCTTCGGCCCCTCCGACGGCGGCAGCGACGACAACCTGTCCTGGGATTCCGGGGGCGACCAGGGGCTGCGCCGCCAGCGACTGCGCAACCTGTGGACCATCCTCATGTTCTCGCGCGGCGTCCCGATGGTGGTGGCCGGCGATGAATTCGGCCGCACTCAGAACGGCAATAACAACCCGTGGGCGCTGGACTCCACGGCCATGCGCAACAACTACGCGATGATCGCCACCAACGCCCCGCAGCGAGTGGCGGTCGAGGACGGCACCGGCGCCGTCTACCATGACAACCTCGGCGTCTTCGATTCCCCCGGCGAGCGGGTCAACCCCCTGTTCCGCTTCAGCACCTTCCTCATGCGGTTGCGCGGCCGGCACGCCTGCCTGCACCGGGCGGCCTGGGGGGACCTGGCGGCCGGGGGTGACGACGTCTCCTACCTGTTCCTCACGCCCGCCGCCGACGGGGCGCCGCGCGAGGGTGACCGGGCGCTCGCCGTCCACATCGACGCGCCCGACGACGGCTTCCGGCTCATGATCAACATGGCTGATACTCCTGTCGACTTTCGCGTGCCCGCTGCTCGCGAGGGGCGCGTGTGGCGGCGTCTGGTCGACACCGCCGTGAGTGCGGAGAGGGAGAGCAACTGCTGGGCCGAGGGGGAGGGCGCGGCGGTCGCCGACGGCGCCGCCGTTCAGCCGTGGTCGGTCCTCGTGTGGCACGAGGCCGCGCAGCCCGATGCCGGATGATGTCCCGCGCCCGGCGCGAGCACGATGGGGGGGGCGGCCCGTCGCCTCGTCGGAGGCCTCGGGCTGGCGGAATGAGCGCGGGGTGAGCGGGCTCTCCCGGTCTTGCAGTCGGCACTCGGTGCGATAGGTTCGGAAGCAGTGCGGGAGGCCGTTCGCCGGCCGCCCGCGGGGCGGTCCCCCCGCGCGGCGGGGAGACGCCGACGCCACGAACGCCGTCACCTGCCGAGAACCCTCACATCGCACTCTTAGAAGGCTCATAGTGTCCGCCACGTCCGCACAGCCCGCTTCTCCCGCTCTACCCGCAGCCCCGACGACGCATCTGTCCGCCTGGGGCGTGCACACGCTCACCATGTCGGGGCTGGTCTTCGCCTGCCTGGCAATGCTCTCCCTCATCCACGGCGAGATCGGCTGGATGTGGGCGTGGCTCGCCGTTGCCCTCGTCGTCGACGGAGTCGACGGCACCTTTGCCCGCCACGCCCGCGTCAAGGAGGTCGTTCCCTGGTTCGACGGCGATGTGCTCGACATCGTTGTCGACTATCTTACGTGGACCTTCGTCCCGGCGCTCTTCATGTACCTGCGGCTGCCGATGGGGCCCCGGCCGGTGGCCAGCGCTCTGCTCGCAGTCATTCTGACCACCTCGATGTTCTGCTACGCCAACGAGGGCGAGAAGTCGACCGACAACTACTTCGTCGGGTTCCCCGCGGCATGGAACATCGCCGCCGTCATGCTGTGGGTGCTCGCCACCCCGGGCTGGCTCAATATCGCAGTGACGATCGTCCTGGCCGTTCTGACGCTGGTGCCGACCCACTACGTCCACCCGGTCCGCGTCAGGCGCTTCCGCCCGGTCAACATCGCTACGGCCCTCGCGTGGATCGGCGGGACCGCCTGGCTCCTCGTCGTCCACCCGGCGCGTCCGATGGCGGGCCTGGTCCTGTCCGTCGGGGGCGGGCTCTGGCTCCTTCTCGTCGGTGCGCTGCGCTCCGCCCGCGGGGAGAACGACCCGCTGCGGGCGCCTCATGCGCCAGCCCCCAGGCCCTGAACGATCGCCGTGCTCCGCAGCCAACGCACCACCTCGATTCCGGCGCTGCCCACGATCATCGCCGCGACGACCACGACCACGGTCGGCGGATAGCCGCGCCCCTTGATCCAGAAGTACACGTAGGGGGCGATGAAAGTGATCACGGTGGTCGCTAACCCGAGCAGTCGACGGCGAATCGCGCGTCCCGCCACCATCTCGACGATGCCCCAGGTGTAGGGCACGGCGGTGACCATGTCGATCAGCCACAGGATCCACACCCGGCCGTGGAAACCGGGGACGAAGGCCACGGGGACGGCCCTCAGGGACGAGTAGATGAAGACGGCGAGGTAGGCCAGAGCCACGGGGTTGCGCAGCAGGCGCCGCGCGTGCGGATGCTGGACCGCCTCGACGCCGCTGCGTCGCAGCGCCCGCACCGCGTGGCGCGAGCATCGCAGGGTGTCCACGCCGGCGAGCACGGTGCGCAGATAGCGGCGCGAGGCGTCCCCGCCGTCAGCCAGGGCGAGGATCAGCGCGAGCGGGCTGACGGCGATGACGACGGTACCGCCGCCGGCGTCGTCCGTCGCCGGCCCCGGCAGTGAGACGACGTGGACGAGCCCCTCGCCGGCCGTGCGGACGATCCACGGGACGGCCTCGGCCGACACGTCGCACAACCACAATCGCACCCCCTGCTCCAGGGCGTGCCCGAGCGCCTGGCCGAGCCTCCACCCGGGGCCGTCGGGCAGACGCAGCCGGGAGGCGGTCGTCTCGGCGAGATCGGCGAGCACCGGCAGCTCGATCACATGCCGCGCCCCCAGGTCCCCGCACCGGTTCACCCCCGCGAGCGCGCGGACACGGTCCGCGTCGAGCCGCCGGCGGCGGGCCAGCGGATTGTTGAGCACCGATCGCGCGGTGAGGATGTGCATCATGGCGGCAGAAGATGAGAACACGGACGGCAGCGTGCCAGACGGTGGCGCCCCGGGCGAGCCGGTGGACCCCCATCCCCGGGCGAGCCGAGCGCCCCGCTCGCCCGGGGAGATCGGGCCCGGGCTCATGACGCATGATGGTGACGTGAACGCCGCGGAGCCCGACCAGTACGTCCACGACGTCGTCATCATCGGAGCGGGGCAGGCGGGGCTGGCCACGGCCGGCGAGCTCGTGCGCCGCGGACTGACGCCGGGCCGCGAGCTCCTCCTGCTCGACGCGGAGGAGGGCCCCGGCGGCGCCTGGCGCCACCGCTGGGACTCCTTGACGATCGGTCGGACGCGGATCGCCGACCTGCCCGGGATGCCGGCGGGCGAACCGGATGAGGCCGCTCCCAGCAACATCGTCGTCCCCGCCTATCACCGACGTTACGAGCGGGCGCTGGGCCTTCGGGTCGTGCGCCCCGCGCGCGTCACCTCCGTGCGCTCCACCGACGTGCCCGCCCCCCGCCTGAGCGCAGGCGGCGCGCACGCGGCCGGCGGCGCCGCCCCGACCCGCATGAGCCGCAGGCGGGATCCGGTGCGTCGCGACACGCTCCTGGCCGTCGAGGCCCGGACGGGGACGGGGCGACGCAGCTGGCTCGCCCGCATGGTCGTCTCGGCGACCGGCACGTGGACCGGCCCCCGCGTCCCGCACGTGGCGGGGGCGGACCGTTTCACCGGTCTCCAGCTCCACACCGCCACCTACCGCCGGGCCGAGGACCTGGCCGGTCGACGTGTCCTCGTCGTCGGCGGCGGGCTCACCGCGGTGCAGATGCTCCTCGACGTCGAACCCCACGCGGCCTCGGTGGTTTGGGCCACGCGTCGCCCACCTAACTTCGTCTCCGCCGGCTCCGGCGACCTGTGGGCCGCGGCCCTCGAGCAGGTCGACGGCGTGCGGGCCGCCGGAGGCTCTGCGGCGGCCCGCACCGGGCGTGGGGCGATCGTCCCGGATCCGACGGAGTACGTCGCCGCCGTCGAACGGGGGATGCTCGTCTCCAGAGGGATGATCGATCTCATCGACGAGCGTGCCGTTCGTTTCTCCCCGACGGCCACCGGAGCGCGTCCCGACGGGCTGGGGGCCGCCGCGGTCGTGGGCGGGGGATTGGTCGTCCCCGACTCCTGGAAGCCCTGCCCCGACCCCGTCTGGGTCGGGATCGATGCCATTTTCTGGAACACGGGCTTCCGGCCAGCGTTGACGCATCTGAGACCGCTGCACCTGCACGAGGGCGAGGCCCCGGCTGGCGATCCGACCGACGGCGCCCCCCGGTGCGAGGTGGGTATCCGCATGACGGGGCGCACCGGTGCGGCTCGGGATTCGCGTGTGCTGCTGGTCGGCTACGGCCCGAGCGCTTCGACCCGCGGGGCCGCGCGCGCCGGCGCCGAGGCCGCGCGCAGGATCTGGCGTCGGCTGCACGGTTGAGCGCACCCGTCGGCGGCGCCGGACGCGGGTGCGGCCCCGCGGGAGGCGGAAGGACTCAGACACCTCTTCGTCAGGTGCGGCCCCGCGGAGGGAGGCGGTACGGGGTCCGGGGGGCCTGGCTCGCACGAGGGGACCGTCTCTAGTCTGAGAGGGGCCCGCCGGCGCCGGCCGACTTTGCGTCGGCTCGCTGCCGCCGGCCCCGGCTCACCCACCGATCACCCGATTCAGGAATTCACTTCAGGAGCAGCCATGACATCCGCCACCGACGAGTCCGTCTTCGCGGCCGAGAACATCTTCGGCAGGGGCGAGCCCAATACCGCTTTCGCCCAGTACTTCACCGGGGAGAGCTTCCTGAACAATCTGGTCGCCGACCCCGAGTGCGTCGTCGGGGTGCACAACGTCACCTTTGCGCCGGGGTGCCGCAACAACTGGCACATCCACCACGCCTCCTCCGGCGGGGGGCAGGTGCTCATCTGCACGGCGGGTTCCGGCTGGTATCAGGAGGAGGGCCGGGACGCCGTCTCGCTCGAGCCCGGCTCGGTCGTCTACACTCGCGCCGGCGTTAAGCACTGGCACGGCGCGAAGGCCGACTCCTGGTTCTCCCACATCGCGCTCGCGATCCCCGGGGAGGGCGCCTCCAACGAGTGGTTCGACCCGGTCGACGACGCCCATTACGCCGCATTGTCGCAGCTGCCATAAACGTGACGGCTGCGACGGCTGGAGGGACGCCGGACCCGCTGACTCGTCGCGGCCGCTACCGGCGGGCCAGGACCTCGCCGTGGACGACGACGAACCAGCCGTCGTCGGCCTCGGCCCACCGTCGCCATGCGCGGGCCATCTGCGTCAGATCGGCGCTCGTGGCCAGGCCGGCGTCCACCGCCTGCGGGCCGAAGGAGGTCAGGACGCGCTCCGCCCAGGTCCCGCCCCACCATGAGCGCAGCTCGGGCGTCGCGTAGCACCACGTCGAGGCGGAGGGGGCGGCCTCCGTCAGGCCGGCCGTGCGGCACCAGGAGAGCAGTCGGGCGCCGGCATCCGGCTCGCCCCCGTTGGCGCGTGCCGTGGCGGTGTAGACCCGGCGCCAGTCCTCCAGCGCGGGAGGTCGGGGGAACCACGCCATCGCGGAGTAGACGGCGTCCCGAGCCGCCACGACTCCGCCCGGGCGGGTCACCCGGCGCATCTCGCGCAGGGCCCCCACGGGATCGGCGACGTGCTGGAGGACCTGGTGGGCGTGGACGACGTCGAAGGAGCCGTCGGCGAAGGGGAGGGCCTGCGCATCCGCGCCGACCAGTTCGACGCGGTCGTCCAGGCCCCGTTCCCGCAGGGTCGCCCGCGCCGCGTCGAGAGCGGCGGGCGCGCCGTCGAGCGCGACCACCCGCCCGGGGAGGACCGCCTCGGCCAGGTCGGCGGTGATGGTCGCCGGCCCGCAGCCGACGTCGAGCAGGTCGAGGCCCGGGCGCAGGACGGGCAGAAGGCGGGGGGCGCAGTCCGCCGCGGTGCGGCGGGCATGGGCGGCCAGCACGGCGGCTGCGTGCCCATGGGTGTAGTGCGGGAGCGAGGCCGGGCCGAGGTCGTCGGACATGCCGCTGACGCTAGGCCGGCGGGTCGGCGGAGACGGCCTCGTCTCGCGGGGCGAGAACGTTGGTCGGGTGATGCGTTCGGGGCCGTTCGCGGGGCCGGCGCGGCCGGCGGCGGGTGACGATGAGCCGTCAGAGGATGAGATGTTTCGTCTCAGTTTCCGGTGCAGTGACAGGGTTGCCCGGTGAGGGGGACGCGCGCCTCGCAGATGCGACCGTGCGCCTCGCACGATATGGAGTGAAGGAGTTCCCATGCAGGGCGTTGTCGAGAAGGTCTACGAGCGGGTCGTCGACCGCAACCGCGGCGAGGCCGAGTTCCACCAGGCGGTCCGCGAGGTTCTGGAGTCCCTGGAGCCTGTCATCACCAAGCACCCCTCCTACGCCGAGGGAGCGCTCCTCGAGCGCCTCGTCGAGCCGGAGCGCCAGATCATCTTCCGCGTCCCGTGGGTCGATGACGCGGGTGAGGTCCACGTCCAGCGCGGCTTCAGGATCGAGTTCAACTCGGCTCTGGGACCCTACAAGGGCGGTCTGCGCTTCCACCCGAGCGTCAACGCCGGCATCATCAAGTTCCTCGGCTTCGAGCAGATCTTCAAGAACGCTCTGACCGCCCAGGGCATCGGCGGCGGCAAGGGCGGGAGCGACTTCGACCCGCACGGGAGGTCCGACGCCGAGGTCATGCGCTTCTGCCAATCCTTCATGACCGAGCTGGCCCGGCACATCGGCCCGTCCACCGACGTCCCCGCCGGCGACATCGGCGTGGGCGGCCGCGAGATCGGCTACCTGTTCGGCCAGTACAAGCGCCTGCGCAACGCCTACGACGCCGGCGTCCTGACCGGCAAGGGCCTGACCTGGGGCGGCTCGCTCGTGCGCACCGAGGCCACCGGGTACGGCACCGTCCTGTTCGCCCAGTCCATGCTCGCCACCAAGGGGCAGAGCCTGGAGGGCAAGAGGGTCGCGGTCTCCGGAGCCGGCAACGTCGCCATCTACGCCATTGAGAAGGCCCAGCAGCTGGGCGCCGCCCCGATCACCTTCTCCGACTCCTCCGGCTACGTCGTCGACGAGGCCGGAGTCGACCTCGACCTGCTCAAGCAGGTCAAGGAGGTGGAGCGCGGCCGCGTCAAGGACTACGTCGATCGCAGGCCCGGCGCCCGCCTGGTCGTCGACGGCTCCGTCTGGGACGTGCCGGTCGACGTCGCCCTGCCCTGCGCCACCCAGAATGAGCTCGACGGCGCCGCCGCCGCCACCCTGCTGCGCGGGGGCTGCGCCGTCGTCGCCGAGGGCGCCAACATGCCCTCCACCCCCGAGGCCGTCGCGGCCTTCCAGTCCGCGGGCATCCTCTACGCCCCCGGCAAGGCCTCCAACGCCGGCGGCGTGGCGACCTCCGCCCTGGAGATGGAGCAGAACGCCGGCCGGACGCGCTGGGACTTCGACACCGCGGAGTCCAAGCTCGCCGCCATCATGTCCGACATCCACGACTCCTGCGTGACCGCCGCCGACGAGTACGGCCGCCCCGGCGACTACGTGCTGGGCGCCAACGTCGCCGGTTTCACCCGCGTCGCGGACGTCATGATCGCCCACGGCATCGTCTGACCCCGACGCTCGGACGCCTCCGACGACCGGCGTCCGGTCGGCTCCTGAGCGGGGCGGGCCGGGCGTCGTTTCGCGCCGTCCGCCGCCGTGCGAGCGGCGGACGCGGGGCGCGCCGAGCATCGAACCGCAACGAATCGTGCATGGAATACGGCTCCGTGACGCACTAAACTTGCTTTCTACTTCCCGTTCCCTCCCGATGAGGACCACCCATGCGACTCCGTCCCGGCGTGAAGGCGGTCGCCGCGCTCGCGGCCCTGGCCTTCGGTGCGTTCGTCCCTGTCCCTGCCCTCGCTCCCGCCACCCCCGCCGCGGCTGCGGTCGGAACCGAGGACGGCACGAGAACCATCAATGTTCTCGGCATCACCGATCTGCACGGCCATATAGAGACGACGACCGACCCCGGCACCGGGGCCGTCACCGACCCCGGCGCCGTGACCCTGGCCTGCGAGGTCTCCAGAGCGCGTCAGTCGGACCCGAATTCCCTTCTCGTCTCCTCGGGGGACAACGTCGGCGCCTCCGCCTTCACCTCGGCCCTGCTCGATGACCAGCCCACCCTGGACGTTCTCAACGCCGTGGGCACCGACGTCTCCGCCGTGGGCAACCACGAGTTCGACGGCGGCCTGGACGATTTCACGGGCCGCATTCTGCCCGCCGCGGACTTTCCGTACCTGTCGGCCAACGTCACCGGCTCGGCCCCTCTGGACGCCGAGGGCGACGGCGGCGGCGCCTTCGTCAAGGAGGTCGACGGAGTCAAGATCGGCTTCGTCGGCATCATGACCGACGAGCTGCCCACGCTCCTCGCCCCGGCGACGGCGAACGCGCTGACCCTCGCACCGGCCGCCGCCACCGCCAACGCCAAAGCCGCCGCACTCAAGAACTCCGGGGCCGCCGACGTCGTCGTCGTACTCGCCCATGCCGATGCCGCCGAGCTGGCCCCCCATTTGACCGGCGACGTCGATGCCGTCCTGGGCGGGCACACCCACGTGCCCTATCCGGCCGACGGCGGGTCGGCCGTCGTGAAGTCGACCGACGGGCAGGACATCGCCGTCCTCCAGGCCGACCACTACGGCTGGAGGCTCGCCGAGCTCTCGCTGTCCTACGACCCCGCGACCAGGGCCGTCTCCGTGGTCAGCGCCGACAACAAGGATCTGAGGACCTCTGACTGCACCACCGATGCCTACGGCGTCGAGTCGATCGTCTCGAACGCCTCCACCAGGGCCGCCGAGGTCGGCAATGAGAGGGCCGCCGCGATTGGCTCGGACTTCCTGCGCGGTTCGTCCGACGGCACCACGCCCGGGACCAACCGCGGCACCGAGTCCACCGCCTCCAACCTCATCGCCGACTCCTTCGCCTCTTGGGCGTCGGGGAACGTGCCCCGGGGCGACGCCGAGCACGTCATCGGCCTGATGAACGCCGGAGGCGTGCGCGCCGACTACCTCTACGCCAGGAACGCCGCCGGGGGCGAGGCGGATGACGGCATCGTCACCGAGGGAGAGTCGCGCTCCGTCCAGCCCTTCGGCAATGAGATGGGCTACGCCACCATCACCGGCGCCCAGCTCAAAGCCGTCCTCGCCCAGCAGTGGCAGCCCGGCGCCGCCCGCTCCGTCCTGTCCCTGGGCACCTCCTCCAACGTCTCGGTCCTCATCGACCAGGACGCCGCCGACGAGCTGTACGCCATTCAGGCCGAGATCTCGGCCGGCACCACCACCGCGGACGGAGCCGCGAACCGCATCGCCGACGCGCGCAGCCGGGTCATCGGCTCGGTCGTCGTCGACGGCACCGCCGTGGCCGATGACGATTCCGTCCTCGTGGCCTCCAACTCCTTCCTCATCACCGGCGGGGACGGCTACACCGCTCTGTCCCAGGTTCCGTCGATCAGCACCGGCACACTCGACCGCGACGCGACCGCCGACTACCTCAACAGTTTCGCGGACCGGCCGGCGAGCGCCTCCTACGTCAAGCATCAGATCGGTCTGGGCGACACGGTCTCCACGACGAACCCGCGCGCGGTGACTCTGCGTCTGACCGGGCTGACCTACTCCAACGACTCCGAGAAGCCCGGGGGCGTCGCACGGGTGCGCTACTCCTACCAGAACACCGCCGGGGCCACGGTGACCTCCGATCCGGTCGCGGTGGACACCGCCACCGTCGCGGACCTGCCCGAGACCGGCCGGGCGACCCTGGAGGTCGTCTTCGGCCAGGACGCCGCTACCCGGAGCTGCACGTTCACCGACAGCGGCCGGCCTCGAACCTGCTTCCTGGCCTCCATCGATCTACTCGACGCCGCGGGCACCGTGGTCGACAGCTACGACTACGAGCTGACCACGGACGGCACGACCGGCATGGACGCCCCCGCAGCCGCCCCGTCCGCCGGTGCGAGCACGGCCCCCATCGCCTCTGAGCGCGGGGAGGACGTCATTGTCGCCCCGACGACGGACGCCCGGCCGGATCGCGGTCGGGATCTGGCCCGCACCGGGGCGTCGATCGGCGTCGGCGTCCTGGCCGTGGTACTCGTCGCCGGAGGCGTCATCCTCCTCATCCGCCGCCGCAGGACCGACGGGGGCCTTGATGACGATGACCGCTTCGATGACCCCGGCGACTGACGCGGTGAGCTGCGCATGCTCTTCGCATCCTGCCGGCGGCCGCGCTCCGTCCGCAGGACCGCGATGGCGTACTCTCGCCTCGTGCCAGCCAGACGTCGGATCGATCCCGCCGCAGGAGCTCGGGCGGTCCGCCGGTGGGCCGCCGGCGGACCGGCGCTCGAGCGGCGGGCGCTGGCCACCGCCGTTCGATTCGCGCTGGAGGAGCTGACCGCCTGCGCGCCCGGCCGCGCCGTCGAGGTGCGCGTGCCGCCGTACGGCGTCACCCAGGCGGTGTCCGGCGCTGTCCACCGGCGTGGTACTCCGCCGTCGGTGGTCGAGACCGATGCCGACACCTGGCTGCGGCTCGTCACCGGACGACTGGCCTGGGCCGACGCCGTGAACGACGGTGCGCTGCACGCCTCCGGGGAGCGCTGCGACCTGTCCGCGTACCTGCCCCTGCTGCGCGTCTGATCCCCGGTCTGCGCCTCGTCGGCCGCCCGGGCCGCGACCGGCCGCGGCCGACCGATCCGTCGGACGGGTCCGCGAGCCGCTTCCCCTCCATGCCCGATCGGGCGTACGGTAATGTCCGTACGGGCATTCCGGTGCCCGTACGGACAGCGGAGTCGAGCGAGGTCGAGGAGGACGCGCATGAATGCCGAAGAGCGCCAGCAGGCGATCGTCGACGCCGTCGCCCGAGACGGTCGCGTCACCGTCTCCGACCTCGCCGTCGACTTCGAGGTCACCGTCGAGACCGTCCGACGAGACCTGACCGCTCTCGACCGCCGCGGCGCCCTGCGCAAAGTGCACGGCGGCGCCGTTGCGGCCACGGTCCGCGCCACGCCGGAGACCGACGTCGCCGAACGCGAGCTCGTCGGCTCCGCCGCCAAGCGGGCCATCGCGCTGGCGGCGCTGCCCCGTCTGCCCCTGCGCCGGGGCTCAACCCTTCTGCTCGACGCGGGCACTACCGTCGGCGCTCTCGCCAGGCACCTGCCTCGCGGGCTCGACCTGACGGTCCTGACCGATTCGGTCCTCACCGCAGCGCACCTGGCCGGGCGAGACGATCTGACCGTGCGCATTCTGGGGGGCCAGGTCCGCGGTCTCACCCAGGCCGCCGTCGGACCCGAGGCTCTGGCGACGCTCGCATCCATCCGCGTCGACGTCGCCGTCATGGGCACCAACGGCCTGACCGCCGAGCACGGGCTGTCCACGCCCGACCCGGACGAGGCCGCCGTCAAGCGCTCCATGATCCACGCCGCCGGACACGTCGCCGTGCTCACCGACGCCGCCAAGATCGGCCAGGAGCACCTCATCTCCTTCGCCGACCTCGACGACGTCGACCTCCTGGTGACCGACTCGCCGCTGCCGGCCCCGATCGCATCCCTGCTCGCCACTGCAGAAACCGAGGTCGTCACGCCATGATCGTCACCCTCACCCCCAATCCGTCCCTGGACCGCACCGTCACCCTGCCGGGCGCTCTCGTGCGCGGCGGCGTCAATCGCTTGAGCACCGTCACCATCGAGCCCGGCGGCAAGGGGGTCAACGTCGCCCGGGTTCTCGTCGCGGCGGGGGAGACGGTCACCACGGTGCTGCCCGCCGCCGTCCATGACCCGCTTCTGCGCGCCCTGGACGCGGTGGCCGTCCCCGGCCTGAGCACGCGCGCCGTGACCGTGAGCTCGCCCGCTCGCATCAACACCGCGGTCACCGAGCCCGACGGGACCACCACCAAACTCAATGAGCCCGGCGCCGGGCTTGAGGATCAGGAGGTCGATGCCGTCAGGGCGGCGCTTCTCGAGGCCGCCGCGACCGCGCGCCCGTCCAAGGACGCGGGGGCCCGGCGCTGGGCCGTCCTCTCCGGCTCCCTGCCGCCGGGCGCCCCCACCGACTGGTACGTCGACCTCGTGCGAGTCCTGCGCGGGGCCGCGCCCGGCCTGCAGGTCGCCGTCGACACCTCGGACGCGCCCCTGGCGGCGCTCGCCGCCGCCCTGCCGGACGTCGCCCCCGACCTCATCAAGCCCAACGGCGAGGAGCTCGGCCAACTCGTGGGGCTGCCCGCCGGGCGCGCCATGACCCTGGAGGAGGGCGCTCGTCGCGGTGAGCTGGAGCCTGTCATCGACGCCGCCGGGGTTCTGGTCGACCGCGGTGTCGGCGCCGTCCTGGCCACGCTCGGCCCCGCCGGGGCGGTGCTGGCGACCGGGGATGGCAGCTGGCACGCCACGGCGCCCGACGTTCCCGTCGTTTCCACGGTGGGGGCGGGCGACTCCTCGGTCGCCGGCTATGTGCTGGCCGACGTGCGCGGCGAAGGACCGGCGGGTCGTCTGGCGAGCGCCATGGCCTACGGGTCGGCGGCGGCGTCCTTGCCCGGTACGACCCTGCCCGCCCCCGGCGACCTGCCCGCCCGGGCCGCCGTCATCACCCGGCTCGCCTGAACCGCTGCGTCCGCCCGGCACGAGCCTCGTGCTCACCGCGGCCCGCCATGCGCCGGGTCGGCGGCCTCCGACCGTCGGACCGCGCCGCCCATCCATCGGACTATTCATCGGACTATTCATCGGACACAGTGAGGAAGCATCATGTCCCCAACCGCAGCGCCCTCCGGGGCGTCCACACCGCTGATCGTCCCCGAGCTCGTGCGACTCGACGCCCTTCCCGGGGACGACAAGAAGGCGGTCATTGACTACCTGGCGCAGGTCATCGCCTCCGCGGGACGCGCCGACACAGCCGAGGGCCTGGCCGGTGACGCCATCGCCCGGGAGGAGACCGCGTCGACCGGGATCCCCGGAGGCGTCGCCATTCCGCACTGCCGCAGTCCCCACGTGCTGGCGCCCTCCCTCGGTTTCGCCAGGCTGGCCCAGCCCGTCGATTTCGGCGCGGCCGACGGCGGCCTGGCGGACCTGGTCTTCATGATCGCAGCGCCCTCCGGCGCCGACGACGTCCACCTCAAGCTGCTGGCCAAGCTCGCCCGTGGCCTGATGAAGAGCGAGTTCACCGACACCCTGCGCGCCGCCACGACTCCGGAGGACATCGCCCGCATCGTCACCGAGCAGGTCCAGCCCGATACCACGGGCGGCGGGCCGTCCGAGTCCGCGTCGGCGACTGCCGGGCCGGCCTCCGGGCGCACGACCCCCGAGCCTTCGGAGGGCGGGAAGGTGATCGTCGGCGTCTCCTCGTGCCCCACCGGTATCGCGCACACGTTCATGGCCGCCGAGGCCCTGGAGCGGGCGGGCCGGGAGCGCGGCGTCACAGTGCGCGTCGAGGGGCAGGGCTCGGGCAGGATCGACTGGCTCGACCCCGATCTCATCGAACGCGCCGACGCCGTCGTCTTCGCTCACGATCTGCCGGTGAAGAATCGCGACCGCTTCGCCGGTAAACCCGTCATCGACGTCGGCGTCAAGGCCGCCGTCAACGACGCGGGCTCGCTCGTCGATCGCGCTCTCGCCGCCGCCTCCGACCCCAAGGCCCCCAAGGTTCCCGCCGGCGGCGGGGACGAGACCGAGGCCGGCGCGGAGGAGGTCCACTGGGCCCGCCGCATTCAGCGCTCGGTCATGACCGGCGTGTCCTACATGATCCCCTTCGTCGCCGCGGGCGGTCTGCTCATCGCTCTCGGCTTCCTGTTCGGCGGCTACGACATCACCGATACCGCCAAGAACATCGTGGTCGGCAATTCCGACCCCGATAAGAACATCCTCGCGACCAGCCTGTGGAACCTGCCTGATCTGTCCAACGCGAACTACGCCGCCGACCACGCCCTGTTCGGATCCCCGCTTGCGGCCTACGTCGGCGCCGTGCTGTTCCTGCTGGGTCGCACGGGCATGGATCTGCTCGTCCCGGCGCTGGCCGGCTACATCTCCTTCGGCCTGGCTGGACGTCCGGGCATCGCGCCCGGCTTCATCATGGGCATGGTGGCCGTCGCGACGAACTCGGGCTTCATCGGCGGCCTGATCGGAGGTATCCTCTCCGGCTTCCTCGCGGCCTGGCTGGCCGGTCTCAGCGCGCCGCGCTGGCTGCGCAGCCTCATGCCCGTGGTCATCATTCCGCTGCTGACGACCCTTGTGACCGGCTCCATCATGTACATGCTGCTGGGTAAGCCGCTGGCCGCTCTCATGAGCTGGCTCACCAATTCCCTGAACTCCATGGCCACCAACGGCTCGGGTCTGTTCCTGGGGATCATCGTCGGTCTCATGATGTGCTTCGACCTGGGCGGACCGGTCAACAAGGCCGCCTACCTGTTCGCCACCGCGGGCCTGGATCAGGCCACGAACGCCTCGTACGAGGTCATGGCCGCGGTCATGGCCGCGGGCATGGTCCCGCCGCTCGCCCTGGCGCTGGCCACCACGATCCGCCCGAAGCTGTTCACCGACGTCGAGCGCGACAACGGCCGAGCCGCATGGCTGCTGGGCGCCTCCTTCATCTCCGAGGGCGCCATCCCCTTCGCCGCCGCGGACCCGCTGCGCATCATCCCGCCGTGCATGGTCGGCGGCGCGGTGACCGGGGCGATGTCCATGGCCCTGCACGCCGGGTCCAAGGCTCCGCACGGAGGCATCTTCGTGTTCTTCGCCATGGACAACTTCCTGTGGTTCGTCGTCTCCATTCTGGTGGGCATGGTCGTGGCCTGCGCCGGCGTCGTGGGGCTCAAGCGGATGGCCGTGAGCAGGACGCCCGCTTCCGAGGCGGTCGCCGCCGCCTGACGCCGCCCGCTCGTGCACCGCACGGGAACTGCTCGACGCCCGGGTGGGAGGATCGATCCTCCCACCCGGGCGACGCTCCGTGTCGCCCGCGCGCTGCCGGGCGCCGCTGGGACTCGGCGATTGTGGCGAACTGCGCCGTATCGCGATCGGCCGCAGCGGGATGTGCGCCTGACCTGTCCGCGCGAGGGTGACAGACTGGACCGGTGAGTTCCGGTGCCACCACCCAGACCACCAGTCCGGTCCCCGACTCGACCGACCGCCGGGCCGAGCTGGAGCCCGCCGTCGCCGAGGAGTGCGGCGTCTTCGGTGTGTGGGCGCCCGGCGAGGAGGTCTCCCGGCTGACCTACTTCGGGCTCTACGCCCTCCAGCACCGTGGCCAGGAGGCCGCCGGCATCGCCACCACCGACGGCTCCAACATCCTGGTCTACAAGGACCTCGGCCTGGTCTCCCAGGTCTTCGACGACCGCTGTCTGACCTCGTTGGCCGGGCACCTCGCCGTCGGGCACGTCCGCTACGCCACCACCGGCGCCACCACCTGGGAGAACGCCCAGCCCATGCTCGGGCCGGTCGCCGGCTCCACCCTGGCCCTGACCCACAACGGCAACCTCACCAACACCCGTGAGCTCATGGCCGCCGTGCGGGCCACCAGCGGCGAGGACCTGACCGGTGAGCTCGGCCGCGGCTCCTCGACGGACACGGCCGTGATCGCCGCGCTCATGAATCTCGTCTGCGAGCGCGGCCGCATCTCGGGCTGGGGCGGTTCCCACGACGTCGACTCCGACCTCTACCTCGACGTCCCTGCGGCCGAGGCCCTCCGGCCCGCCCCCCTGACCGTCTCCCAGGCCGCCCGCCGGGTCCTGCCCATGCTGCGCGGTGCCTTCTCCCTGGTCTTCATGGACGAGCGCACCCTCTACGCGGCCCGCGACCCCCACGGCGTGCGCCCCCTCGTCCTGGGGCGCCTGGAGCACGGCTGGGTCATCGCCTCGGAGACCGCCGCCCTCGACATTGTCGGCGCCACCGTCGTGCGCGAGGTCGAGCCCGCAGAGATGCTCGAGATCGACGCCGACGGCGTGCGCTCGACCCGCTTCGCCCGCCAGCGCCGCTCGGGCTGCGTCTTCGAATACGTCTACCTCGCCCGCCCCGACACCAAGATCGCCGGACGCTCCGTCATCGCCTCGCGCAACGCCATGGGGGCCGCCCTGGCCCGCGAGCACCCGGTCGAAGCGGACCTGGTCATCGCCACCCCCGAGTCGGGCACCCCCGCCGCCATCGGCTACGCACAGGCCTCCGGCATCCCCTACGGGCAGGGCCTGGTCAAGAACGCCTACGTGGGCCGCACCTTCATCCAGCCCACCCAGACGCTGCGTCAGCTGGGCATCCGGCTCAAGCTCAACCCCGTGCGCGAGGTCATCGAGGGCAGGAGGCTCGTCGTCGTCGACGACTCCATCGTGCGCGGCAACACTCAGCGGGCTCTGGTGCGCATGCTGCGGGAGGCGGGCGCCGCCGAGGTCCACATCCGCATTTCCTCCCCGCCGGTGCTGTGGCCCTGCTTCTACGGCATCGATTTCGCCACCCGCGCCGAGCTGATCGCCACCGGCATGAGTGTGGAGGAGATCCGCCGGTCCATCGGCGCGGACTCCCTGGGCTACCTGTCCGTGGACGGCATGGTCGAGGCCTGCGGTCAGCCGCGCGGCGAGCTGTGCACCGCCTGCTTCACCGGCGACTACCCCATGGCGCCGCCCGTCGAGGACGCGGCGCCGGAAACCCTGCCCGTCTCCCGCGCTCCCGGCGTCCGCCGTCGTTGCGCCGACGCCCGCGCTCTCGCGCCCGGGGCCGCGGAGGCGATCACCCGCCCCGACCTGGCTGCGGGCAGTCCCCGCTCCGTCGCCCGGACCGCGTCTGCGGGGGTCGCCCCCGCTGCAACCGACTCCTCTGAAGGGAACAACAGATGAGTACTCACGCCACCGACCCCGACGCCGCCGGCGCCATCACCCCCGGCGCCGGGATCACCTACGCCTCCTCGGGGGTCGACACCGCCGCCGGTGATCGCGCCGTCGAGCTCATGAAGACCTCCATCGCCGCCTCCATGACACCGTCCGTGGTCGGCGGCGTCGGCGGATTCGCCGGCCTGGTCGATGTCTCCGGGCTGCGCGAGTACCGCCGTCCGCTGCTGGCCGCCTCCACCGACGGCGTGGGCACCAAGGTCGTCGTCGCCCGAGCCCTGGGCATTCACGACACCATCGGTCAGGACCTGGTCGGCATGGTCGTCGACGACGTCGTCGTGGTCGGCGCCCGGCCTCTGCTCATGACCGACTACATCGCCTGCGGACGCGTCGTGCCCGAGCGCGTCGCCGACGTCGTGCGCGGCGTGGCCACCGCCTGCGTCGCCGTCGGCACGCCGCTGCTGGGCGGGGAGACAGCCGAGCATCCCGGCCTCATGGGCGAGGACGAGTACGACGTCGCCGGCGCGGCCACCGGGGTCGTCGAGGCCGACCGCGTGCTCGGCTCCGACCGCGTGCTCGCCGGAGACGTCCTGGTCGCCATGGCCTCCTCGGGCCTGCACTCCAACGGCTACTCCCTCGTGCGGCGCGTCGTCTCCCGCGCCGGCTGGGAACTGGAGCGGCAGGTGCCCGAGCTCGGACGCACCCTGGGCGAGGAGCTGCTCGAACCGACTCGCCTGTATGCCAAGACCTGCTTGGCCATGATCGGGGCGCTCGGCTCGGAGGCGGCGCCCTCCCCGGTCCACGCGCTGTCCCACGTCACCGGCGGCGGGCTGGCGGCCAACCTCGCGAGGGTCCTGCCGGCCGGGTTGATCGCCGACGTCGACCGCTCCGGATGGGTCGTCCCGCCGGTCTTCGACCTCGTGCGTCGTCTGGGCCCCGTTTCGTGGGACGACCTGGAGGCCGCCCTCAACCTCGGGGTGGGCATGGTCGCCGTCGTCTCGCCCGAGTCCGCCGACGCCGTCCTGCACGTGGCCGAGGGCTCGGGTATACCCGCGTGGGTGCTCGGGGGCGTCCACAGGGCCGAGGAGTACGAGCCGCAGGGCCGCCTCGTGTCCGGCACCAAGGGCGCGGACGGCGGAACCGTCGACGTCTTCGGCCAGTACCGCACAGCTTGACCGCCGTTCGGGCACCGCACGAGTGGCGCGGGGCCGTCCGCCGCCCCGCTCACACCCCCAGCTGCGCCATGGCCTCGGCGACCGCGCCGACGCGTTCAGCGCGCGCCTCCTCGCCGTAGTCCTGCGGGCACTCGCCCAGCTCCAGGTCGGTGACGACGACGCCATCGACCAGGGCCAGGACTCGATCGGCGCGCGCCGCCACCTGCGCGTCGTGAGTGACGATGACGAGGCTGCGCCCCTGGCGGTGCACCCTCCCGAGCAGTCCCAGCACCTGTTCGGCCGCGGCCCGGTTGAGCGCTCCGGTGGGCTCATCGCCCATGACGGTGCGGGCCCCGTTGACCAGTGCCCGGCAGATCGAGGCGCGCTGGAGCTGGCCGCCGGAGACCCGCGACGGCAGGTGGTCGGCGACCCCGGCGACCTCCATCGTCTCCAGCAGCTCGTCGGTGCGCCGGGCGATCACCCCGCGGGATTCGGCCCGCGCCAGCAGTCCCGGCAGGGAGACGTTGTCCCGCAGCGACAGACTCGCCAGCAGACGCGGCTGCTGGAAGACGAACCCCAGACGCCGCAGCCGCAGCGCCGCCAGTTTCTTGTCCGGCAGGGCGGTCAGCTCCTCGCCGTCGAGCTCGACCGTGCCGGCGGTGGGAGGCTCCATGCCGGACAGCACGTGCAGAAGGGTCGATTTTCCCGAGCCCGAAGGGCCCATGATCGCCAGGAACTGGCCGTCGGGGACCGTCAGGTCGATGCCGGCGAGCACCCGGGGCGCGCCCGGGTAGTCCTTGATGACGCCGGTGGCGGTGAGCATGATGTCACTCCTGTTCGGTGAGGTGGATACGGCTCAGGGCGCGCAGGCCGAATCCGATGGCGGCCAGCGCGCAGGCGAGGACGGCGAGCGGGATTCCCACCCAGCTCACCAGCGGGTCGGGCAGCAGCCGCACACCGGGCGCCCCGAAGGTGCCCAGGATCAGACGCAGGCCGCCCTGCCCGCACAGCTGGGCCGCCACGGCCCCCAGCACGGCGCCCGCCGCGGCGACGACTCCGAAGCGCACGAGGTAGATGCGGGCCAGTTGCGCCCGACTCGCCCCGATGGCCCGCAGGGAGGCGAGCATGCCGCGCTCACGGGTGATGATCAGGGACAGGTTCATCGTCGTGATGACCAGGACCAGGAGGCACCCGGAGGCGACGGCGACCACCGCCGCCGTGCGCAGCTGCCCGGCGAGAGCCCCCATCGTCTCGGCGGCGTACTCGGTCATGAGAGTGACCTTGGCGCCGGGCAGTACGGCTGACAGGGAGTCGGCGACCGCTGCGGGGTCGGCGTCGTCGGCTACGTCGAGGTAGACGACCTGCCACATCGGGCTCTGCGAGAGCTCCAGCCGGGTCTTGGCGGTCTTGCCGCCGTTGGTGATGTCCTGGTAGACGCCGCTGACGGTGAGGCTCAGCTCCTGGCCCTCGTCCCTGATCGTCACCTCGTCGCCGACGTCGACCCCCAGCTGGGTGGATTCCCCCACTGACAGTGCGATCTGCTGGTCGGTCGTCGGTGCGGAGCCGCGATCGTAGCTGAGGGGGAAGACCTCGTGGTCGCCGGATTCGATGACCACCGTGTCCCACTCGCCGTCGTCCTTGCCCAGCTCGTAGCGATCCGAGGCGAGGACGACGCTGCTGCCGATGTCGGTGCGTGCGCTCACGGCGGCCTCGACATCCGCAGTGGTGGTCATTCCATCGCGCACGTCGACGCGCACGTCGGCCTGACCGACTCCCAGGTAGGTGACGAAGCGCGCGTCCTGAACCGTGGCCAGGATGCTCGCGGGCACCACCGCCGCCACCACGCACAGCCCGACCACCGCCGCCAGCAGGATGCTGCTGCGCTGCCCGGCTGCGTTCAGTCCCAGACGTGCGGGAGCGCTCAGGCGCGAGGACGTCAGTGCGGGCCGGGTCCGCGGGCCCCGCCGGCGCGGGGATCGCGTTCGACCCGGCAGGACTCGACGACGTCGGGGGACCGGGGCCCCAGCGGCCGCGCGCAGGGCCTCGACGACGCTGATCCGGTCGATTCGCGCCAGCATGAACCAGCAGGAGCCCATGACGACGAGCACGCTCAGCAGCGCTCCCCCGACGGGGGCCAGGACCAGGGGGCCGACTCCGTCCGGGCTGCCCAGGTAGAGCAGGACGGGGCGCTGGAGCACGTTCGTCAGGGGGAGGCAGGCCGCCAGGCCGGCCGTCGCCCCCATGATCGCCAGTGCCGCGTACGTGACGAGATAGAGCCACCGGATCGAGGCGGTGGGCGCCCCGATCGCCTTGAGCGCCCCGATCTGTCCGAGGTCCTCTTCGAGGGCGGCCAGAAGGGCGAAGCGCAGAGCCAGGAGCACGACGACGGCGAGTACGCCGGCGACGAGCAGCACCGCCGCGGCCAGCACGAACGTGCTCACGCCGTTCAGGAGGCGGAAGACCGTGGAGTCGACCATGATGCCGTCGGCGGGCAGGCCCGAGGCGGTGTAGGCGGCCTTGAGCTCCGTGTTCGTCACGCCGTCGGCGCCCAGCAACTCGATGTAGTCCTCGGCCTCCAGATAAGGGGAGACGGCTTCGTAGTCGGCTGCGGAGACCACCAGCCGCTTGGACGTCGTCAAAGAGGAATTCATCTGCGCGTCGCGGACGAAGCCCGCCACCGTCAGGTCGAGCTCGACGTCGCCGGCTCTCACGCGCACCGGGTCCCCCACCGCTGCCGTTCCCTGAGCCTGGTAGTACACGGGCAGCCAGATCTCCCCGGGCGCCGGGTCGACGCGCCGCCCCGAGGGGTCGACGAGCAGGTCGAAGTGCTCGGGTGAGGTGACCAGTGCCGGCTCCAGGACGGAGTCGGCCTGGCTGACGCCGTCGATCCACAGCTGGGAGCCCGGCACGGGCAGGGTCGCCATCACCATGTGGTCGGCGACGGCCGGCTCGTCGGCCGCCCAGGCGTCGACCCGGCTCTCCAGGTCCGCTCGGCAGTCCGCGTCGCAGCTCGAGTCGGAGCCGGATCGTTCGGAGTGGATCTGGACGACATCGGGCGGGTTTGCCTGCTTCCACAGGGACTCGGTGGCGTCCATGGTGCGGGCGATGAGGGCCGATCCCGCGGCCGACAGCGCCGCGCAGATCGTGATGAGGATGACGAGCGTGGTCGTCACGGTGCGGGAGCGGCGCAGTTCAGCGCGCCCGAGCCGCAGGAGCAGCCGTGACATCGGCGTTCACCTCCTCCTGTGGTGCGGGGACCTGCGCCTCGCGGTCGGCTCTGCCCGGTGCGGGGACTCGGCGCAGGCGGGGTGAGAGGGCCAGCGGGATGAGAGTGAGGGCGCCCAGCCCGCATAGCCCGACCAGCAGCGCGGTGCCGTGGCCCGCGCCGGTGCCCGTCAGGCGGCCGAGACCGTCGGCGAGGGCGCCGTCGGGGAGCAGGAGCGGTTCGAAGACGCGGTCGGCCAGCGGGCCCGCGAAGGCGTACGCCAGGAGATAGCCGGTCTGGGTCACCAGCGAGATCAGGCCCCAGGCGCGGCCCTGGTGGTCGTCGGCGATGCGGGTGCGCACGACGATCTCGGCGCCCGTGTTGCAGCAGGCCAGCGCCGCGAAGACCAGGAAGGCGCAGGCCGTGAGCGCGGGCGGGGAATCGCTCAGGGGGAGGCCGACCATCCCGGCGCCGACCAGGGTCAGGCCGGCGCTGAGCATCATCCAGGGCGCGACGCGGCCCAGTCCCCCGACGATCGCCGCGCCGACGAGCAGACCGCATGCGGCCACGGACTGGGCGGTTCCGACCTGTCCGACCGCGAAACGCGGCAGGAGCATGGGCGTGAAGAGCACCTGGAGGACGCCGAGGACAACGGTCAGCAGCGAGGTCAGGATGATGACGGTGCGCACCGCGGGCTCTTCGTGCAGGAGCGCTACGGTGCGGCGCAGCGATCTCATCGCCCCGTCCCCGGTCGGGCGCGGTGCTCGCCCGCTGGTCGCCATGCGGACGACGAGCGTGCAGGTGACAGTGACGGCGAAGGTGGACACGTCGACCCACAGCACCGCCGTCACTCCGCCGTGAGGCAGAAGGGCCCCGGCCAGAACGGGGGACAGGAGGAATTTGGAGGCCGAGGCCAGTTGGAGCAGGGACGAGGCGCGGGCGTAGTGCTCGGCGTCGACGAGTTCGTTGACGCTGGCGCGCAGCGCCGGCTCGGTGAGGCAGGCCAGGCAGGATGAGAACGTCACCCCCGTCAGCACGAGGGCCAGGGAGGGGGCCGGATGGGTGACGGCTGCGAGCACGATGAGCAGGCCGAGGGCCGATCCGCCGTCTCCCAGCACCATCATGATGCGCCGGTCGTACCGGTCCGCCAGAACACCTGCGGCGGGGCTGAGTAGGACGATGGGGGCGAAGGCGCCCAGTTGGAGCAGCGCGACCGATGAGGCGGTGCCGAAGGCGGTGAAGGCCCAGACTCCCAGCGCGAAGGCGGTCATGCCCGAGCCGAGGGAGCTGACGAAAGAGCCGAGAACGAGAACGGAGAGCAGGCGCACGAGTACTCCTGGATGTCGGGGCTCAGGCCCGCACGGGGTTGAGCAGCAGGGTGAAGGCGTGCATGAGGGCGTCCTGGCGCCGCTCGGAGGTGTCGTCGTCGTCGACGGACGGGAACAGGCCGCCGTCGAGCATGGTCAGACCCGCCGAGAGGATGACTTCGACGCTGCCCCGTGGATCCGTCGTGCTCAACTCTCCTGCTGCCGCACCCTCTTCGACGAGGCGGGTGAGGATGGGCACCAGCCGCGTCCAGGTCTCGGTCATGGCCAGGACGTGGAGGCGGAGGTTCCCGGTGGCGCGGATCTGCTGGGCGAGCTCGATGTCCTCCTGCGGGGCGCGGGCCGCGCCGACGACGGCGAGGAAGCGGGTCGTGGCGGGCTGCGGGCCGTCGGCCGCGGCCTGCGCGCGCTGGACGATGGCGTCGACGGTGCGCAGGACGATGGCGTCGAGGATCGCCTCCTTGCCGGGGAAATGGTGGTAGAGGGTGCCCTTGGCGATGCCGACTGCGGTCAGGACGTCTTCGATGGTGGTCGCCTCGTACCCCTTGGTGAGGAAGAGGCGGCGGGCGGCGTCGAGGATCTGCTCCTGGCGCGCGGCGGCGTTGAGGTGCTGGGTGGTCATATCTTGTCTCTCGGGTCCGACGACATCTAAAAACAGACCGACCGTCGGTCGGTTCTGGAGACAGTATGCCCACACCGCTTCTCGAACGCAAGGCCGGCTTGGCACCCGCGTCAGGCGCTGCGCACCGGCCGCTCCCACTCCGGCGGGGCGGCCGGGGTCGGACGTGCGAGAGGGCCGGCAGGCGCTGCCTGCCGGCCCTCTCGCACGTCAGTACGGATTATTTCCGGGGGGTGGTCTTCGCACTATCCGCCTCCGACTCGTCCCAGTCGTCATCGTCGACCGCGTATTTGGCGGCCAGCTGCTCGTAGTCGACCTCGTCGTCGGTCTCGGGCCCCGACGACGTCGACACGAGCTCTCGCTCGAGTGCCGCATAGTCGGTCTCCGGGCTGAAGTACTTGAGCTTGCGAGCGACTTTGGTCGCCTTGGCCTTCTGACGGCCGCGCCCCATAGGCTCGACCCCCTCCAACAATCTCTGGGCGCGCACATGGTCGCGCTTCACTTGGGCAAATGTGTCGTGGGGCAACCGTACAACGAGCACGCGCGTGAGCACCATTCGAGGCCGCCCCCGTGTCCGTGGCGCCGCCCACGCCGAATACGCTCGGGAGGCGCGACGGTGCGCCGCGGACGGCCTCAGTGCCGCAGCAGCCGCCTGAGGAGGACGCCTGCGGCGAGCGCCCCGCCGGCGAGCGCGACCACCCGCGCAAGAGCCCCGGTCTCGCCGGCCCGGGCATCGTCGACCGCCTCCCGAGCGCGGTCGGCCGCATCCGCGGTGCGCTCGCGCAGACCGGCGACGGCGCCCTCGGCCCGCCCGCGCAGTTCTCGACCGGCCAGGCGCGCCTGAACCCGCGGGTCCACCCGAGCCGCCAGCTCATCCACGCTGGTCGACAGGGCCTCGCGCTGAGAGCGCAGTCGCGTCTCGATGTCCTCGGGATCCTTGGGCAGGTCCTCCCTCGCCGCGGCTCGCCCGCTCACCGGCGCACCGTCCTGAGGACGGCGACCGCGCCGACCCCCGCCAGGACCAGGGCCGCACCCGTGACGACGGCCAACGACCCCGGCTCGCCGTCGCGGGCGTCCTGAAGCAGGCGAGTCAGCCGCTCGCGGATTGGGGCGGGGCGCAGCCCCGCCGCCGCGGCGACGGCCCGCCCGCAGCACGTGCGCTCGACTCCGGCGGAGCCGTGCGCCTCGTGCACCAGCGGGTCGTCCCTCCTCGGATTGGCGCACGCGGTGAGCCGGGCCGCACCGGTGAGCGTCCGTTCGCGCACCGCCGCGACCGTCTCCTGAGCCGACCGGCGCACCGTCGACGACAGCGCCCTGGGGGCCAGGCGGGCGGCGAGCAGCTCGACGTCGTCGACCAGCTGGGCGCGCTGAGCGTTCGCAGCGGCCTCGATCGCCTCGGGTGACTCCGGGGAATCCTGCTGCGGGCTCACTGCTGACCACCCCTCTCCAGACCGGAGGCGACAGCCCGCTTGACGGCGTCCACGTCATCCTTCAGCCGCGCCTGCGGGTCCGGCGCGTCGAGCTTGGCGGCGCTCAGCCTCCTTATGCCCAGCGCGGCCGCCACCGCCGCCACGAGGAGCAGGACGGCGGCGACGATGAGCTCGGCCGCCCATACCGGCAGGGCCAGGGCGATCAGATCCACGACGGCGCTCAGGATGAATCCGAGGCCGTAGAGCGCCATGATGCCGGCCACGACGAGGAAAGCCGCGCCCGCGCTCATGGCCGTCGCCATGCGCACGCCCTTGGCCCTGGCCAGGGCGAGCTCGCTCCTGATCAGGTCCGTGATGTTCTCACAGATGCGGCTGACCAGCTCGCCGATGCTGGGCTGGCCGGGGCGGGACGCCCCCGAGACGGGCGGCGTGCGAGGTGGTTGGGGTTGTTGGGCCATGGGATCGACCTTCGTCCGGAGGAGCACAGACGCTCGCGGTAGGAGCGTGTGCATGAATGTACCGCCCCCAGAATCTCATACGGCGGGGGTCATCTCACACACGGCGGCCGTCGGCGGGGCGAGACCGGCCGCGGAGGGAACTGCGGGCGTCGAGTGCGAGACTCGCTCAGACGACGGCCCGTCCCTCGATGACCGGGGCGAGCCCACCCAACAGGCCCGCCGTGCGCAGGGTGCGCAGCTCCAGCGCCGAGAACCCGGCGGACCGGAGGGTCGAGGCCGTCTCCCGCCGCGGGTCGCAGCCGCTGTTGAACCGTCTGGTCGCGGGAGCGATGAGCCCCTGGATCCGGCGCGCTCCGGACCCGGGCGGCGCTCCCACGTGCTCGAGGAAGACGATGCGCCCCCGCGGACGAACCACCCGCCGCACCTGCGCCAGGACGCGCTGCGGGTCGTCCACCGAGCACAGCACCATGGAGCAGACGACGGCGTCGACGGACGCGTCCTCCAGGGGGATCTGTTCGGCGCTCGCGGCCAGGAGCCTGGAGCCGGGCCTGCCGGCGACGGCGCGCTTCAGACGCCGGGAGGGCGCCGGCTCCAGGGCGATCCAGACGGCGTCGCCCGGCAGGAAGGCGGCGCTGATGCCGGAACCGGCTCCGATATCGAGAACTCTGCCGCTCAAGGATCCCAGGGCCTCGCGGTGCCAGCGCTCCCGCTCCTGCGAGACAGTGCGATCGATCCGTTGAATCTCCACGGGGCGCCATCCTAGGCGATTCGGGCCGGTGCGCAGCAGGCGCCGGCGCCTACTCCTGGCTCCAGGCCTCCCACAGGCTCGCGTACTCACCGCCGAGTGCCACCAGCTGCTCATGCGTGCCCAGCTCCACGATCCTCCCGTCCATGACGACCGCCACCCGATCCGCGTCCTGCGCGGTGTAGAGCCGGTGGACCACCTCGACGACCGTGCGCCCCGCCAGCGCCGTCGACAGGGTCCGCTCCAGTGCGCGCGCGGAGCGAGGATCGAGCAGCGAGGTCGCCTCGTCCAGGATGAGCGTGTGCGGGTCCAGCAGCACCAGACGCGCCAGGGCCACCTCCTGGGCCTGGGCGGGGGACAGCGTCAGATGCCCGGAGCCCACCATGGTGCGCATACCCTCGCCCAGGGCGTCCACCCAGGAATTCGCCCCGATGGCCTCGATGGCGCGGCGGATGGTCCCGTCGTCGGCGTCCGGGCGGCCCAGACGCACGTTGTCGGCGATGGTGCCGACGAACACGTGGTGCTCCTGAGTCACCAGGGCCACATGCTGGCGCAGCTCGGCCTCGCTCAGATCGGTCAGAGGCACCCCGCCCACGGTCACCGAGCCGGAGGTGGGCGGATTGATGCCCGCCAGCATGCGTCCCAGCGTCGACTTGCCCGATCCCGAGGGGCCGACGACGGCGAGCCGCTCGCCCGGCACGAGATCCAGGTCGATGCCGTGGAGCACCTCGACGCCCTGACGGTAGGAGAATCGGACCCCGCGCAGCGCCATACGGGTCCCATCGGGGACGGCGCCGGTGGGCGTGCGATCATCCCGAACCTCTTCGACCCCCAGGATGCGGGTGAGCGAGGCCTGCGAGACCTGGACGAGGTCGATCCAGAACATGAGCTGGGCGATGGGTTTGCGCAGCTCCATGGCGTACAGGGACACAGTGGTGATGGCCCCCAGAGTCGCGTGGCCGCGGGCGGCCAGGAAGCCGCCCCAGATCAGGATGACGACGACGGGCGAGCGCCAGGCGACATCCAGGACGAGGAACAGGCGCAGCCGCAGACCCGCCGTGTACCGCTCCAGGCCCCACGCCTGCGCAACGCGGTCCGCGATGACGGCCTCACGGCGCCGCCCGATGCCCAGGGCATCGACAGTCTCGGCATTCTCCACAGTCTCGGTCACCGCCCCGTTGAGCCGGGCGTGGGCCGCCGATTCCGCCCGGTAGGCGGGCACGGAGATGGGCAGGTACCAGCTCATCATGGCCCACACGGGCGGCACGACGACGAGCAGGCCCGCCGCCAGAACCGGATCGCTGACGGCGGCCGCCACGATCGTGAACACGATCGTCACCGTGCACACCATGATCTGGGGGACACCCACGCGCACGAGGAATTCGATGCGCGAGACGTCATTGGTGGTGCGGCCCACGAGGTCGCCGGTGCCGGCGGACTCCACGGTGCTCAGCGGCAGATGGACGACGCGGGTCATCATGCGCTCGCGCAGATCGGCGAAGACCGATTCCCCGAGTGTGCGGGCGTACATCTGGGCGAATCGGTTGATGGCGGCGCCCGCGATGGTGACGGCCACGATGACGGCGACGACCCCGTCGACGTAGCCGACGGTGCCGGTGCCCTCCGACACCCGAGTGACCAGGCGGCCCAGCAGTTGCGGAGCGACGAGGGTCGCCAGGACCGCGGCCACCTGGAGGACGAGCACCCATGCGAAGCGCCGCCGGTAGGAGGTCATGATCCCGAAGGTCTTGCGCATGGCGACCCTGCCGGGCGCGACGGGAAGAGCCATCAGCGGTCCGCCCCCTCCCGGTCCCGCCGGAGGGCCGTCGGGTCTTCGACGGCGTCCGTCGCGGGCCCGACCGTCCCGTCGTCCCCGCAGGCCCGAGCCACGATGGCCTGGTAGGCCAGCGCGACCGCCTCCCGGCGATGGGCGCGGGCGAGGAGCTCGCGGTGGGTTGAGCGCACGCGCTCGCGGCCATCGTCGTCCAGCAGGACGACTTCGTCGCAGGCCTCCAGGACCAGCGGCGACTCGGTGGCGACGATCGTCGTGCGCCCGCGGCGCGCGCGTCTGAGACGGCGGGCCACGCGCGACTCGGTGTGCGAATCCAGGGCGCTGGTGGGCGCGACGAGCACGAGGGCGGGCGCCTGGGTGAGCAGGGCGCGGGCCAGGGCGACGCGCTGACGCTGGCCCCCGGACAGGGAGCGCCCCTTCTCGGTGATCATGCCGGCCAGCCCCCGGTCCAGGGAGGTCAGGACGTCGTGGGCGTCGGCGACCTCCAGGGCGGCGATCAGTCGGTCGTCTCCGGGCAGCTCCTCGACGGCTCGGCGCACGTCCTGGTCGACGGCGTCGACGCCCGCCCGCTCGGCCTCCGCCGCTACGAGCTCCTCGACGCCGACGTTCTCGGGGGCGCGGGCGCTGCGCACGTCGAGAGCCGAGCGCAGTGTGCCGGTGAACAGCTCGGCCCTCGCCCCGCAGACCACGACGGAGGCGCGCACGTCGCTCAGCGGCATGCCGGTCAGGGACCGGCCCGCGAGGGTGACCTCGGGCGCGTCGTCGCGCAGGCGCCCGAGCCGGGCGGCCAGGGCGGCGGAGACATCGGGGTCGGAGGCGACGACGGCGGTTAGGCGGCCGGGCGCGAAGCGCACCCCGGAGGCGGTGTCGATGATCTCGCCGCGGATCGCCGTGCCGTCGGCCGGATTCAGGGCCAGGCGCTCGTCGACGGTGCCCGAGGCCGGGACGACGTCGAGCAGCCGGCCCAGGCGGCGCAGCCCGATCACCGCGCGCGCGTAGTCCTGCACCGAGCTGGAGAAGACCATGAGCGGCCACGACAGGTAGGCCGTGTAGCCGTAGAAGGTCACGAGGTCGCCGGCGCTAATGGCTCCGGTGATCGCCAGGCGGGCGGCGGCCCACACGACCACGGCGACGAACAGTCCGGGCAGCAGTACCTGCAGACTCATGAGCACCGACTGGGTGCCGGCTACCTCGACCCCGCGCCGGCGCAGTTCCTGGGAGGCCTCGCGGTAGCGGCGGGCGAAGACGTCCTCGCCGCCGATGCCGCGCAGGATGCGCAGGCCCGCAACCGTGTCCGTGGTGATGGTGGTCACCTCCGACTGGGCCTCCCGTTGGACGGCCTGGCGCCGCTGCAGCGGCCTGATGACCAGGGTGACGATCCAGGCGACCAGCGGCATGCCGACCAGCACGATGAGACCCAGGCGCACCGAGACCGAGACCATGAGCACCGCCACGACCCCGAAGGACACGACGGCGCCGGCCATCGGGGCGAGGAGCTCGAAGAAGTTGCCGACGTACTGGGCGTCCGAGGCCACCACGGAGGCGACCTCGCCGGTGGAGACCTGGCGGGACAGGTCGGCGCCCGTGATGGAGACCTGGCGGCCCGCCATCCGGACGACGTCGAAGGTGGTGCGCATCCACGCGCAGAGCCCGAAGTAGGACTGGGCGGTGTCCCCGACGGCGTAAATGACGAACAGGCCGAGCAGGCTCAGGCAGATCGTCCACACGCGCGCATTGAGCCCGTTCTCGATACCGGAGTCCAGAGCCGCGCCCAGGAAGGCGGGCGCGACCGCCTGAATGGTGTTGGCCACGACCGAGGCCAGACCGGCCACGGCGAGCGGACCGGCGGCCCGGCGCGTGAACCAGCCCAGCAGTGAGCGGGTGCGCGTCGACGGCGGTCGGGGCAGGGGAGCGTCGGGGGCCGGCAGGAGCCGCTCGACCACTCGGGAGAAGGACATCGGCATGATGCAGTGAGGCTATCGGAGCGCGCCGGGGCGCGACAGGACGCGCTCGCCGAGCGCGAGGTGAGAAGAACCGCGGAGGGAATTGGGAATACGGGGCTGTAGTTCTCGGCATGACCGGGCTATGGGGAGAACACGCCGTTGGTCGGCCCGAAGAACGCCGGGCTCGTCGGACCGCCGAAACAGCTCAGTACTCCGAGCGACGATCACCGCCGTATTTCCAGGGCTCGGCGTCCCCGAGGGCGTCGGCGTCATCCCGCTCGTCCCGGTCATCCTCCCAATCGTTGTTCGAGCGTTCGGGACGCGTCGGAGCCCGAGTCGTTCATATTCGCGTTCACGGCGGTCCTCCGCACGCGGGGCTGAGCTCGTGGCCGGTCCCGGCCCGGGCCCGTCCGCCGCGCGGATCGACAACCCGCCGGGCAGCGGATCACTGGTAGATGTCCAGCATCGGGATGCGGCGGGAGACGACGTAGCGCGCGTAGGCCTTGGCCCGGGCCTCCAGATCGGGTTTCGTGATCGAGGCCGCGCCCGGGGTCACGAAGGGCTCCAGGTACAGCATGCCGACGAGGCTGCTCATGGCCTGGAAGGGGCGCAGCAGATCGGTGACCCGGTAGCCGGACACGGACTCGTCGCGGCCGGGTCTGCGGCCCAGGAGAAGATCCGTCATAGAGCGCCGGCCGGCGGAGATCCGGGTGTAGTGCGCCGCCGGGGCCCCCGGGGAGACCGCTATGAGCAGTTCTTTGCCGTGCAGGGCGTCGCCGTTGGTCCCGTAGGCCCAGCCGTAGGTGAGGATGTCGTCCTCCCACTTCTTGAGCAGGGGCGGGCAGGAGTACCAGTACATGGGGAACTGGAGGACGATCCGGTCGCTCGCCTCGAGAATGTCCTGCTCGGCGTTCACGTCGATCTCGAAGTCGGGATACAGGCCGTAAAGGTCGCGGATCTGCACGCCCTCCTGCCCTTCGGCCGCCTGAGCGAGCCGGAGGTTCACAGTTGACTGGTCGAGATTCGGGTGGAAAAGAAAAATCGAGGTTCGTGTCACGGGTACTCCTAGGGACCTGAGCAGAGGCCGAGGCGATCACAGCGACTGTGAAACTCAGCCCTCCCGATCGCCTACGCATAAAAGCATGGTATACGGACGGCGCGCCAGGGGCCGAGGGGTCTACTCCGCGGCGACGGCCTCCAGCACGGGCAGGCGCGTGGCTCGCAGCGCCGGCCACAGGGCGGCGACGATCCCCATCGCGCACGCGGCCAGGAGGATGTGCAGGAGCCTGCCCCATGGGATGACGAGCATGGTCACGCCCTGATCCGTCAGGATCGAGCGCAGCACGACGGCCAGTGCGATGCCCGTGGCCCCGCCCAGCACGGCTCCGTACACGGCGGTGAGAATGGACTCGCATATGACCTGTCCCACCAGCTGCGCGCGTCCGAGCCCGACGGCTCGCATGAGGCCGATCTCCCGCGTGCGCTCGGCGACCGAGAGTACGAGGGTGTTGAGGACGCCGAGCACGGCGATGACGATCGACAGGGCGAGCAGGACGTACAGGACGGTGAGCATGTCGTTGGTCCTCTGCCCGACGATCTCGGACAGCTCGTGGGGGTCGACGACCGTGAAGGTGTAGGTGGGTGCGATGATCTGCTCGATCTGCGACTGAAGATGCTCGGCATCGGCATCTGGCCTGGTGGTGATGAACAGGGCCAGCGGTTCGGTCAGCAGAGCGTTCGGATCCGCTGAGGAGCGAGTGCTGGCACTGGTCCATGAGCCCACCGCCTTGGCGAGTTCGGGGGAGGCGAGGAACTTGCCGGTGATTCCCGCGTTGTCCTCCACCAGGGCCGAGACCGTCGCATTGACGCTGCGACTGGGGCCGGAGATCTCGACCCGGTCGCCGACCTTCAAACCCGTCGAGGCGAAAGCGGCCACGTGCGAGGCGTCGAGGGACTCCACCGAGCCGTCGACGATACCCGGGTCGTAGAACTCCAGATAGTGCTTGGGATCGACGACGGCCAGGTACTCGGTGATCTGCGACCCGTCGGGTTCGGTCAGGGTGTTCAGGCTGGCGGAGACCGCCGTCGTCGACTCCACGTCCTCCAGATCCGAGATCTGCCGGACCATATCGGCCGGCAGAGGGTGCAGTTCATTGGAGGTGTCCGTCTGGCGCACCACGAGGTCGGCATACATCGACTCGTGCACGGATTCGTGGATGGATTCGTGCATTGAGTAGGCGACGGTGGTTCCCGCGCTCACCAGCGCCATTCCGATCACGAGCGCCGCTGCGGTGGCGGAGGTGCGCCTGGAGAAAGCGTTGAGGCTGCGCACCGCCAGGTAGCCGCCGGGGCGGATGAGTCGCAGGGGCAGGCCGAGCAACGTCATGACCGGTCGAGCGATCACGGGCGAGGCGACGACCAGCCCGAGGACGATCGCGCCCGCGCCCGCGCCGAACACTGTGGCACGATCACCCAGCTCCTCATTGCCCATGAGCCGGGCGGCGACCACGGCCGCTGTCCCCAGGACGATGAGCACGATGCTGGCGTAGCCGTAAGCTCGCGACGAGCCCTCCCTCGCCCCCGAGCTGTCGCGCATGGCCTCGACGGGGGCTGTGAACGCGGCCCTGCGCGCGGGCAGCAGCGCCCCCGCGAAGGTGAGCGCCACTCCGATGCACAGTGAGACGAGCAGCGCCGTCACGGGGACGATGACCGCGTCGGCGGACAGGGCCAGACCCTCGTGGCGCAGAAGCACGACGATCCCGTTGGCCAGCAGCATGCCCAGACTGATCCCCAGGATCGAGCCGATCAGGCCGATGACGGCGGCTTGCGCTAGAATTACGCCCAGGATCGAGGACGGCGCGACGCCGATGGCGCGCAGGAGTGCGAACTCGTTCTGCCTCTGGCGCACGTTCATGGCGAAGGTGTTCATGATGATGAAGGCGCCCATGCACATGGCCAGGATGACGAAGACGAGGATGAAGGCCTGAATGTAGCCCAGGAAGGTGTCTCGCGCCGTGTTCTGCTCGTCGGCGGCCTGCTCCCGGGTCAGGACGCGCTCGCCCGCGGGCAGCAGGGAGGAGATCCGGCTGGTCACCGACTGGGCCGAGGCGCCGTCCGCCAAGTAGATAGCGATGGAGGACACCCTGCCGTCGCTCGCCGCAGCTTCCATGATCCATTGCGGATCCAGTCCCACGTAGGCGGAGCCGGGCGTTTCGGAGTCGTAGAAGAATTCGCCGACGACGGTGACGTCGCTCGCCGTGCCGTTGATCACCAGTCGCGTGCTGTCGCCGATCTCCAGGCCCGAGTTGCTCATGGTGTGGGAGTCGAGCGCGATCTGGTCCCGGCCGGTGGGCCGGGAGCCGGCCACCATCGTCTGCCCGCGGTCGTAGAGCGGCACCGCCGTCGTCGTGGTCGCCGCCAGGTCCACCGGCCGCCCGTCGGTGCCCAGCAGGGTGACCGTCGTCGTGGTGTACGGGTAGGCTGCGGCGACGCCGTCCATGCGCGAGACCGCGTTCGCCAGGAAGGAGTCGACCGGCTGGGTGACCACGCCGTCGCGCCCCACCGTGCCCGGAACGACCTGGCCCGAGATGTAGAGGTCCGCCTTGAGAGTGGCCGCCGTCCCCGACGACAGCGCCTCGGTGAGGGTGCCGCCCAGCGCGAGCGTTCCGGACAGGAAGGTCACGGCCAGGGCCACGGCCAGGGTGGTGAACAGGAACTGGCCGGCGTGGGTGCGAGCCGAGCGCCATGCGAGGCGTCTCATCGACCGACCCCCCACGGAGTGTTGCCGCCGGGCGGACGCGTGCCCCGCTCGGTCCGACGGGTGTCCGCGCTCGTGCCCACTCCCGCACCGACGGCCGGCGGCGGCGGAGTCGTCGGGGGCTGGGGGCGGGGCCGGGCCCACCCCTCCTGGATGTCGCGGCGCTCGTCCACTCCGACGGCGATCTGGGCGCCGCTGGTGGAGCGGAGTTCGGCCAGCGCGTCCAGGATGCGCAGGCGATCGGGCTGGTGCATCTCGGCGACGAGATGGCCGTCGCGCAGGAAGAGCACGGTGTCCGCCCAGGCGGCGGCATCCGGCTCATGGGTCACCATGACCACGCTCTGGCGGAGCCGGTCCACGCTGGTGCGCAGCACCTCCAGGACCTGGTCCGTGGAGTGGGAATCGAGGTTCCCGGTGGGCTCGTCCGCGAAGATGACCGCGGGGCCGCCGATGAGCGCCCGGGCGCACGCCACGCGCTGGATTTGACCGCCCGACAGTTCGGCGGGGCGGTGGCCGAGCCTGCCGGTCAGGCCCACGTACTGCGCGATGCGATCGAGCTGCTCGGGGTTGACCGGCCGGTGGGCGATGGTCAGCGGCAGGGTGATGTTCTCCTCGGCCGTGAGCGAGGGGACGAGGTTGAAGGTCTGGAAGACGAAGCCGATGCGCTCGCGGCGCAGCCTGGTCAGGCGCCGCGAGCTCATCGACGTGATCTCCTCGCCGTCGAGCACGATGGTCCCGGAGGTGGCGGACTCCAGACCCGTCAGGCAGTGCAGGAGGGTGGACTTGCCCGAGCCGGATGGGCCCATGATCGCGGTGAACTGATTGCGGGCGATGCTCACGTCGACGGCGTCCAGGGCGGTCACGGAACCCTCCCCGCGCCCGTAGACCTTGGTCAGAGTGCGGGCCGTGACGACCGGGTCGTCCACCGGGGCGTGCACGGTCAGGCCGGCTGCAGGACGGGCGCGCCGCGTCCGCGCCTGCTCCGCGTCGGCGGGCGTGCTGAGGTGGCGGGCGTTGGGTTCGTTCTGATCCGGTAGGTGCTTGCCCATGGTGACGAGCCTATCGGTTGCGTTCGATGTGATCGCGAACCGGTGGCGGGTGCCACTGGCGGGCGTCGCCGTCCCGCCCGCGTCCGGGGCTCTTATCGGGAGGCGGTCTTGAGGTCGAGCACGCGGGCCGCCGACTGGTCGATTCGATCCGCGAAGGCGGGGTCGTCGCGCGCCTGGTCGACGAGCGCTCGCACCATGTCGATGGCCGTGCTCGGATCGCCCGAGGCCAGGACGATGTCGCAGCCGGCCCGCACCGCTTGGACCGCACGCTGGCCGGGGTCCCACTCCTGCACCTGCGCCGCGGCCGAGACGTCGTCGGTGATGACCACCCCGGTGAAGCCGAGGTCGCCGCGGAGCATGTCGGTGACGACGGCGGGGGAGAAAACCGCGGGTGAGGAGTCGTCGATGAGCGGGTACACCGCCGAGGACACCATGACGACCCGGGCGCCGCCGCCGATCGCGTCGGCGAAGACGGAGACCGCCGCGTCCCCGGAGGGCGCAGTGGTCCCGTCGGTGACGTCGGAGGCCGTGTCCGTGTTCGCTCCCACCCGGCCCAGGCCGGGGAAGTGCTTGTAGACGGCGATGACGCCGGCCTCCTCCATCCCCTGGGCGAAAGCGGTGGCGTGGTCGAGCACGGTGGCGGGGTCGTTGCCGTACTCCCGCTCCCACGCCCCGATCGGAGCGTTGGCCGAGGGATCGGGGACGTCGACCAAGTCGGCCACGGGCGCCAGGTTCATCGTCACCCCGACGTCGGCCAGCTCCTGACCCCACGTCAGGGCGCGGGCGCGGAGGTCCTGGGCGGGCATGGCCGCCTGCTCGAGCGCGGAGGGGATGGTGGACAGGCCGCTGCCCTGGAGGACCTGGACCTGGCCGCCCTCCTGGTCGGTGGCCACGAGCAGCGGGGTGCCGTGGGTGGTGTCGGGGCCGACCAGAGCGGTCATGGCGTCCACGACGCCGCGGATCGCCTCGGCCCCGGCGTGGGTCTGGCCGGCGATGAAGACATTGCCGACGTGGTGGGTGGATACGGCGTCGATGGAGGCCAGTCGGGGGCCCGCGGTCTCGACGCCGACCATGATGAGCTGACCGGCCCTCTCCTCCGGGCTCCAGCCCTCCAGCGGGTCCGTGTCCGCCGGGGCGGTGGAGGCGGCCGCGGAGGCGGAGACGTCGTCCGGGTCCGTTCGGGTCCGATCGGCCGTAGCCTGTTCCGTGGCGGGCCCCGACTCCCCCCGGGCGCACCGGGTCAGGGCGGTGGCCGCGAGCAGACCGGCGAGGACCACGGGGCGCCGGCCCGTCCCCCGGCGCGGGGCGAGGCTCGGCGCGTCCGGGCTGGAGAGGTCGTCCATGGCGGGCAGCCTATACACGACGTCGGAGGGGCGGGCTCGTGGCCGCGGTGTCGGCCGGAGGGTCGCCGGGTCGTTCACTGCCAGCCGAGCTCGTGAAGGCGGTCGTCGTCGATGCCGAAGTGGTGGGCGACCTCGTGGAGGACGGTCACCCCGATCTCGTCGACCAGTTCCCCGCGGTCGCGGCACCAGCGCTCCAGCGGACCCTTGAAGATGAGGATCCGATCGGGCAGGACCATCGACCAGTTCTCGTCCCGCTCGGTGAGGGGAACGCCGTCGTACAGCCCCAGTAGAGTCGGCAGCCCGTCCTCGTCGTAGTCGGCTTCGGCGAGGAGCTCGGGCTCGGGCTCGTCGCGGATGAGGATGGCGACGTTGTCCATCCGGTTGGCGAGGTCGTCGGGAATCGCGTCCAGGCCGTCGTCGACGGCGGCCTCGAACTCCTCTTCGGACAGGTGCACCGGGCTCATGGGATGAGCCTGCCACATCGGACGGGCTGCGGTGAGCAGGGTCACGTCGAGGGGATTTGCGCGGGAGGAGACCCGCCCTTTACTGTTCTACCCGGTTCGAGGCGCGACGACGCCAAGGGCACCAGGCCCCCATCGTCTAGCGGCCTAGGACCCCGCCCTTTCACGGCGGTAGCACGGGTTCGAATCCCGTTGGGGGTACTCACTCGTGCGAGTGGTATAGAGCGGCTCGTTCAGAGTCCGGCTTCGTGCCGAGCGAGGCCTCGTGGCGCAGTTGGTTAGCGCGCCGCCCTGTCACGGCGGAGGTCGCGGGTTCAAGTCCCGTCGAGGTCGCGGAAGGTCGGTCCGGTCTGGTGAGACCGGACCGATCCCATCCCGAGGCTCTGTAGCTCAGTTGGTAGAGCGTTCGACTGAAAATCGAAAGGTCACCGGATCGACGCCGGTCGGAGCCACTGCGAAAGCCCTCGGAACTCACAAGGTTCCGAGGGCTTCGCTCTGCCCGGAGGCGATGGCGGGCGCGCTGCGCCTGGGTGCGAACCGATCTCGGCGGGGAGCGGGGGAGAGGGGGGCGGTGGCCGGTTCGGCTCGGTCTCAGCGCTGGGTCCGGCGGCCGATGGAGAGGGTGGAGATGAAGGAGGAGATCGCGCCGAAGAGAATGCCGCCGATCGGCCACACGATCCAGCAGATGTGCCATCCGTTGCCGAGGAACCCCCACGCCAGGAAGATCACGAGGATCAGGGGCCAGTAGATGGCCGCGATGGCGTTGACGACGGGGTTGTCCGAGTCCTTCCGGCTCCACCGGTCCCACTGCCCGGGGACGCCGGCCGAGCGGCCCTCCTCGGTGAGGGTCTCGTGAGTGGAGGATGCCCAGGTGGTCGGCAGGAGGATGAACAGGCCAGCGGCGACGAGCGCGAGGGTGGTGGAGACGCCGAAGAGCGGGTACTGGGAGCGGCCCGGCTGGTCGCTGAGGATGCCACCGGCCACGGTCGGGATGGCCGAGATGATCCACAGCCCAACGGCGAGCATGAGAGCGCGCGATCGGGGGCCCTCGTTCTCCACTCGCAGGCGGGCCGCCCAGGCGGAGACGATCGGGTTCCTCGTGAACCGTCCATCGGTTACGTGCTCCAGACCCGCGAAGGACCGGTGGCGCTGCATGAGGATGAGGACGCCCATCATGACGAGGACGAGGGTCAGGGCCAGGCCGATGACCATCGCCAGCTGCTCGCCGAATCCGGACGTTCCCGTTCCGTCGTCGCCGCTCAGCCCGATCGCGGTGAGCAGCGGGATGGGGGCCAGGACGAACAGGGCGACGCCTCGGCTGAGCAGTCGGCCGGTCCGGCGCCGGGCCTCGGCGAGGGCCTGCGCGTCCGGGAGGGTGATAACGGGGTAGCCGACGGAGGCGTCGTCCTGCGAGAGCGATGCGGCCCCGGTCTTCGGGGCGGCCGAGGACTCTGCGGCGACGCCGGCGGCTCCGGCGTCGCCGGCCGAGCGGATGTCCGGCAGGATGCCGAGTGCGGGTGCGAGCTCCTCGAGGTTGCCGAAGTCGGTGATGACCTGGCCGACGGCCTCATTGTGGGTCTTGCCGCGCCCGATGGCGTCGGCGTAGGCGTCCTCCATCATGGCGCGAAGTTCTCCCTTGGCCTCCAGGAGGCGGGGGGTGGCGGGGTAGGGGACGAACATGGCGTCGAGGAAGGTGTCGATGGCGTCCATCAGTGGCGGTGTCCTTGTGCGAATCGGTCGATGAGGGTCTTGGTGTCCTCCCACTCGGCGAGCTTGTCCGCCAGATGGGCGGCGCCGCCATCAGTGAGACGGTAGTACGTGCGGGGCTTGCCGGAAGCGGAGGTGTCCGCGTAGGAGGAGGCGAGCCCGGCGGCCTCCAGGCGCTTGAGCGCCGAGTAGAGAGTGGTCTGCTTGATCGTGTACTCGCCCGCCGAGACCTCGGTGATCGTCTTGGCGAGCTCGTAGGCGTACGAGGGTCTGTCGTGCAGGAGCGTCAGCACAATGAGATCGATGTAGCCGCGGATGGCATCGGCGCTGATCACTCGGAACTCCTTTCGGATCGGTTCCTGAGGGATGCGTACGACTAACATACTACGACAGTCGTACTGTGTCTAACATGGTTTGTCCGACGTGATACACCGTGCGTGCTGTGTCTCGCATGCTGCGCGAGGCTCGTAGGAGAGGACGTCGAGGTGCTGCTCGAGCCGCCCCCGGTCCTCGCACAGCCGGCTCCCAGGAGCGACTCCTAAGGTGACGGCCATGAACCTCCCGCCTCTCGCAGTGGTAGCGAGCACCTCCCTTACAACGGTCACGCGTGCGACCGATGCCGGCCCCACCCCCACCCCCGGTCCCTCCGAATCTCCGACCATCGACATCGCTCAAACTGCCGAGACCGTCACCGAGACCGCGGTTAACGTGGCCAGTATCGCCTTGCGGGTCGGGGCCGGAGCCGCCATCGGTCTCATCCTCGCCTTCATCGGTATCGTCATCCTGCGCGCACTCGGCCGCCGTCAGACCATGTACGCCGAAATCGGCCGCTACACGCGCACCGCTCTCTACGTCCTGGCGGGCGTCACCGGCGGTTACCTCGGCGCGGAGCTGGCCGTCGCCACCGTCGCCACGCCCGACTGGGCCCAGGCGGCCCTGCAGGCGCTGCGCATCGGCATCATCCTCTCCCTCTCGTGGGTCGTCGTCGGCCTGGCCAAGGCCCTCGAGTCGAGCATTGTCGCCGGCGTGCACGCCAGCGGCGACCCGGGGCGCGCCAGTCGCGTCACCACCCAGGCGCAGGTCCTGCGGCGCGTGGCCGAGGTCATCATCATCATCTGCGGCCTGGTCGGCGCCGTCATGACCTTCCCGGGGGCCCGTCTGGCCATGGGCTCCCTGCTCGCCTCGGCCAGCCTGGTTTCCGTGATCGCCGGTCTGGCCGCGCAGTCGACGCTGGGAAATGTCTTCGCCGGCATCCAACTGGCCCTCACCGACGCGATCCGCGTCGACGACATCGTCGTCGTCGGCAAGGAGCAGGGCGCCATCGAGGAGATCACATTGACCTACGTCGTCGTGCGCATCTGGGACGATCGTCGCCTGATCTACCCCTCCACGTACTTCACCCAGAATCCCTTCGCCAACTGGTCGCGGCGCGGCACGCAGCACGTGGGCACCCTGACCCTGGACCTGGATTGGCGGGTGCCGGTCGCCTCGGTGCGCGCCGAGCTCGCCCGCGTGGTCGCCTCCTCCTCCGTCTGGGACGGGCGCACCGCCAACCTCGACGTCACCGACACCTCCAGCGGCACGGTCACGCTGCGCATCGCCGTGTCCGGTAAGAATCCCTCCGACGTCTTCACCCTCCAGTGCTACGTGCGCGAGGAGCTCGTGGCCTGGCTCCAGCGCGAGGCGCCCTTCGCTCTGCCTCGCACCCGTGTGGAGGTCGAGCAGGTCCAGGTCACCCACGACCCCCAGCCCGAGGAGGTGGCCCGTTTGGCCGAGGAACTGGTCGCCCTCCAGCACGACGACGGCGCCGCCGTCAGCGCCGACACCACCACCGCCGTGCGCCGGCCCAAGGAGGGCGATCCCATCGAGGAGGCTCGTGTGCGCGCGGCCGCCAAGGGCCTGTCCCGCCTGCGTCGGGCGCGGCGTGAAAAAGTGCGCCGGCGCCGGATCCTGGCGCGCGATGCCCAGTGGCGTCAGGACGACTCCTCCCTGCCCCGGCACGAGGCCGATCCCACCGAGTCCACGAGCATCATCTCCACCGACGAGCAGAAGAAGCTCCTCGAATAAAGACTCCCGGAGTGGGCGCGCTCCGCGTGCCGGACGCCGGCGCCCGGCATGCGGAGCCCTCGCCATTCCCGATGCGTGAACGTTGCTCGCACCCGCGCCGGAAGCGGGCCACCATGTCCCCGTGACCGATACCAACGCCCGCAGCACCGCCGACGAGCCCCGCCTCGACCCGGCCGCCATCGCCCGCACCGATGCCCAGTGGCGCGCCCTGCTCGATCCACTCGAATACCACGTCCTGCGCGAGGCCGGCACCGAGCGGCCCTTCACCGGAGCTCTTCTGGACGAGAGTCGCACAGGCGTCTACCGCTGCCGCGGCTGCGGTGCCGAGCTGTTCCGCTCCGCCGCCAAGTTCGACTCCCGCTGCGGCTGGCCCTCCTTCTACGATCCTTCCGATTCGCGGGCCGTGACCCTGTCCACCGACACCAGTCACGGGATGGCGCGCACCGAGGTCCGCTGCGCCGCCTGCGGCTCCCATCTCGGCCACGTCTTCGACGACGCGCCCGGCACGCCCACCGGCCGGCGCTACTGCATGAACTCCGTGTGCCTGACCTTCGAGGCCGATGACGCGGCGGGTTCCGAATCGCTGGACTGAGGCGGAGCCGTGGGCGACGTCATCGGCAGCTTGGCCGTCTTCGCCGTCGTCATCGGCGTCGGCTGGTTGCTGGTGCGCACCGGCGCCGTCCAGTCCGACGCGGACACCGTCCTCACCCGCGTCTGCTTCTTCGCCGCTACCCCGGCTCTGCTCATCGGCACCCTGGCGGACACCGACCTGAGCGCCGTCGCTAGCGCCGGCACGCTCGCCGCGCTCGCAGCCGAAGTCCTGGCGATCCTGAGCGCCTGGCTCCTGCACCGGCTCATCCTGCACCGCACGACGGCGGAGGCGACCATCGGCGCCCTCGCCTCCGGCTATGTCAATGCCGCGAATCTCGGCATTCCCGTCCTTGTTCTGGTCCGGGGCGACGCGACTCCGATCGCCCCGGTCCTGCTCCTCCAGCTCCTCGTCATCACGCCCGCGACCTTCGCGATCCTCGATGCCGTCACCCGGCGCGGCAGCCCCTCCCGCCTGGCGACCTTCACCATCCCCGTGCGCAATCCCCTCCTGCTGGCCGTGGTCGCCGGGGTCGCCGTCAATCTCGGCGGGGTGGACCTCGACGGCATCGCGGGTGGCCGTCTGCGCGAGATCATCAGCACTCTCGGACGCATCGCCGTGCCGCTCATGATGCTCTCCCTGGGCATGAGTCTGGCGGCCTCCCGGCTGCGCGCGCCGTCGGGCGAGGGCGCCCCCGCTCCGCCGCCCGAACCGGTGCACAATGCGGCCGACCGGGCGGCTCTGCGCTGGGCGCTGGGCTGGAAGCTGCTCGTTCTGCCGGGGATCGCGGCTCTGGGCGGATTCGGCCTGGGGCTGCGCGGGCCGGACCTCCTCGTCCCCGTCACCACCGCTTGCCTCCCGACGGCTCAGAACGTCTTCATGTACGCCTCGCGCTACGGCGTGGCCAAGCCGCTGGCCCGCGACGCCGTGCTGCTGACGACCGTCGGATTCGCACCGATCATCCTGATCGCCGCCGCGGTGCTGGGGTGAGTGAGATGGAATGCGCCGGCCGAATCGGCCGGGCTACTCGTCGAGCTTGTAGGTGGCGAAGTACTTATCGTCTTCGTGCTTGACCTTGCATGTGAATGCTGTGCCGGCCTCGTCGGGGCCGCCCGACTGAGCGACCGTGCCGGTGATCTCCCAGTGGGTGTCGTTGACCGCCGTGACGGTCACGTCGGAGAAGGCGGCGCGCTGCGGGTCGTCGAGTCCGCTGGCCACGCGCTCCTGGCAGGCGTCCCGCGCCCGGTCCTGCGGGGGCTGATCGTCGCCCTTTCGATTGCACGCCCACAGGAGACCGCCGACGAGGACTGCGAGGACGAGGAGGCCGATGAGGATCCTGATCCGCACCCGGGCGTTCGAGCGCGTCTCGTACGGTGAGATCTCCCGGCGCATCGCGATAACCTCCTTCGAACACGCGGCAGTGCGGTGGTTCAACAGCGTAGACGAAAGGGGAACCCCGGTCCACGATCACGGTTCCGCCTTCCGGTCGGCGATGGGAGGAGTCCGGGCTCAGGCCTCGAGGAAACCGCGCAGACCGCGGTCCAGGAGGACCGTCCGTACTTCGGCGACCAGGTCGCGCATGCGGGTCTCGGCGGTTTCGGCGTCGCCGGCGGCGATGGCGTGAGCGACGCGCTCGTGAAGTTCGAGCGCCTCGGCCACGGGCACCTGGACCTCGCCGGTCAGGCGGGCGCGCCCGGAGAGCACCTCCGCGACAACGCCGGTGAGCGCCTCGAAGGTGTCGTTGTGGCTGGCCTTGAGCACGAGACTGTGGAAGGCGATGTCCTCCTTCAGGTAGGAGGCCACGATTCCGGTGGTTCCCTTGACCCGGATGGAGTCCGCCAGCGTCAGCAGCCGGGAGCGCTGCCTCTCGGTGGCGCGGCGGGCCGCCGCCGCGGCGGCGACCGGTTCGACGGCGGCGCGCAGCTCGGTGAGGGCGCCGAGTTTCGGGCCGCGCGGGTCGACCTCGAGCTGCCAGCGCACCACCTGGGGCGCCAGCGCCGACCATTTCTCACGCGGGCGCACCACGATGCCGACGCGACGGCGCGAGACGACCACGCCCAAGGATTCCAGGGCGCGCACGCAATCGCGGGCCAGGGTTCGTGACACCCCGTATCGGGATTGGACGTCCTCCAGGGTCAGTGAGGCGCCCGGAGCGATCTCGCCGCCGACGACGGCGCGCCCGAGCGCATCCAGGACGTCGTGGTGTCGATCGGTGGTGGGCATGACTGCACTTTCGCACGGGGAACGTCCGCAGGCGATCGGATCCACCACCGCGTCGATGCGCGGAGCCGGCGGAATCGAAAGTCGCCGCCCTCATCCTAGCGGGCGGGCGCTTCCGCTCCGTCAACGCTCGCCCGACGATGGGAGAACGCACCTCTTCCAAAAATAGTATGTTCCATGTATAATCGTTGTATCAGTGATCAACAATGATGTGATCAAGGAGTGAGTGACCATGACCCGCCCCGTCGAGCACCTCGTCCTCATGGGCGTGGCGGGCTGCGGTAAGACGACCGCCGCCGATAATCTCCATCGGGCCCTCGGCTGGCCGATCGCCGAGGCCGACGACTTCCACCCGGCCGCCAACATCGCCAAGATGAGCCGAGGCGTCCCCCTGACCGACGAGGACCGGTGGCCCTGGCTGACATCTTTGCGGGACTGGATGAGCGCGCGCGCCGCTGACGGCATCAGGACCATCGTCACCTGCTCGGCGCTCAAGCGCTCCTACCGGGACCTGCTGTCCGAGGCGGAGGGCCGCGTCTTCTTCATCCATCTGCTCGCCGATCCCGACGAGCTGCGCGAGCGCATGGCCCACCGCGAAGGGCACTTCATGCCCCCGGCCCTCCTACCCTCCCAGTTCGCCGCCCTCGAGCCCCTGGACGACGACGAGGACGGCGTCACCGTGGTGTCGCGTCCTACCCCCGAGGAGACCCTCGACGCGATCCTCGCCGCGCTTGAGCGCGCCTGACATGTCCTGATGCCCGTCCTGCCCGACATCCGATTTCCGCCCATCGACACAATCTGGAGACGACAATGGCGTTCGCTTTTCCTGCCGCCGGCACGGTAACGCACGCCGACAACGACGTGCAGCTCATCGCGGCCGCGGTTGTTGGCATCATCGCGATCATCGTGCTGATCGTATGGCGCAAGATGCATCCTTTCCTCGCGCTGACTCTCGGGTCGGCGGTCCTCGCCGCCGTCGCCGGCGTCCCCCTGGCCGACACCTTCGCCGCCTTCACCGACGGCCTGGGCTCGACGATCGGGAACGTCGGCACGCTCATCGCCTTCGGGGCGATCATCGGGCGACTCCTGATCGACTCCGGCGGCGCCGATCAGATCGTGGACACCGTCCTGGCGCGCGCGCCCGGCCCCCGGCTGCCCTGGGCGATGGCCCTGATCGCCTTCGTTGTCGGCATTCCGCTGTTCTTCGAGGTCGGTATCGTCCTGCTCATCCCCGTGGTCATGATGGTGGCGCGCCGGGCCCGCCAGCCCCTCGTTCTGGTGGGTGTACCCGCACTGGCCGGGCTGTCCGCCCTTCACGGCCTGGTGCCTCCGCACCCCGGGCCGCTCCTCGCCATCGACTCCGTCAACGCCGACCTGGGGATGACCCTCGGCCTGGGCCTGCTGGTGGCCGTTCCCACCGTCATCATCGCCGGCCCCGTTGCCGCGCGCGCCATGGCCCGGTGGGTCCCCATCGAGGCCTCCGAGCCTCTCGGCGGGTCCGAGGACGGTGACGACGGTGCGCGCCCCTCTTTCGTCGCGTCGATCACAGTGGTGCTGCTGCCCGTGGCGCTCATGCTCCTGCGCACCGTCGTGGAGACCACCGTGTCCGAGGGCTCGCCCGCTCTTGTCGCGCACGCCGCCCTGTTCGTCGGTCAGCCCATCGTCGCGCTGCTGATCACGGTTCTGGTCGCCATGCACCTCTTCGGCTTCCGCTTGGGCCTGCGCGCCGACCAGGTGGCGGACCGGGTGGGCTCCTCCCTCGGCCCGATCGCCGGGATCCTGCTCATCGTGGGCGCCGGTGGCGGATTCAAGCAGACCCTCGTCGACTCCGGCATCGCCGACATCATCGCCTCCTGGATTCAGCAGGCCGCCGTTCCGGCGCTCCTGGCCGGGTGGCTCGTCGCCGTGGCGGTGCGTCTGGCTACGGGGTCGGCGACGGTGGCCACCGTCACGGCCGCGGGGATCATGGCGCCGCTCGCCGCCGGCATGCCCCCCGTCGAGGTCTCCCTCCTCGTGCTGGCCATCGGCGCCGGCTCGGTGTTCCTCTCCCACGTCAACGACGCCGGCTTCTGGCTGGTTAAGGAGTACTTCGGGATGACGGTGGGGCAGACCTTCAAAACGTGGTCGCTCATGGAGACGCTCCTGTCGGTGACCGCCATGGTGGCGATCAGCGTCATCGCCCTCGTCCTTGGGCTGTTCTAGGGCGCGCCCACTGGCGATATCGACATTCTCGTACGAGGTCGACGGCGCCGCCGTCGACCTCGTACGAGAATGTCGACCTCAGAGGAGGACGATGCCAGGTGGGTGCCGGTGTCGGCGTCCGGGCCCGCGGGCGGGGTGCCCCCTGTGGGGCTCGAACCCACGACCTTCGGATTAAAAGTCCGCAGCTCTGACCAGCTGAGCTAAGGGGGCGTTGCGCCGGGCGCGGGAACGGTTCGCGTCGAGCGGCGGCAGTCAGCATAGCGGGTGCGGGCGGCGGCGAGCAGGCATGTCTTCGCGGCACCGATCTCTTGACGAAAATATACGTACATGTTTGTATGTATGTCGTGAGGCGCCCGTCGCGAACACCGCGCCGGTCCGCGAAGCCATCGCTCTCTGGTGTTGCGCCCGTTCGACGCCGGCCCCTCATCCACGATCTTCATCCGTACTGCCGTGCTCCGCCGGCTATCGCCCCTGCGAGATCCTCCGAGGCTCTCCGCCGGGGAATGACGGGAGGCCGGAAGGCCACCGACTCCGCCGTCGGCGGAATCGCGCACTCTCGCTGCCGGACGGCCGGCGCCCGCGGCCCACGCCTACCGAGGAGCATTCATGCCCGCGTCCGTCCCAGCACCCGTAACGAGCAGGACCAGTCCGCGCATGGCGGTCATCGTCTCCTGCACCGCTCTGTTCACCGACATGCTCGTCTACGGCATGCTCATACCTCTCCTCCCCCTCATGCCCGCAGTCCAACGCTTCGGAGCGTCGGCGACCGGACTGCTGTTCGCCGCGTACGCGGCCATGATGATCGCGGTCACGCCCCTCGCCGGACGGTTCGTCGACCGCCGAGGCCCCCGCGGACCGCTGCTCGCCGCGCTCCTGGGCCTGGCCGCGGTCTGCCTGCTGTTCGCCGTCGGCGGCCCGTACTGGCTGCTCCTGATCTCCCGTCTGATGCAGGGGGCCGCCGCCGGGCTCGGCTGGGTGGCGAGCCTCGCCCTCATCGCCGCGTCCATCCCCCTGGCACGGCGCGGGCCGTACCTCGCCCTGGCCATGAGCATGGTATCCGTCGGCACTCTCGCGGGGCCGCCCTTGGCCGGCTGGCTCGCCCGCGATCACGGCCATGAGGCCCCCTTCGTCCTGGCCGCGGCGGTCCTCCTGGTCGACGGCATCCTGCGCGTCGTGTTCATCAGGCCCACCCCGCCCCAGACGGACGACCCGGCGACCGCCCGCGACGTGCTGCGCGTCAACGGGTCGTGGCCCGTCGTCGTCCTCATCTGCCTGGGGTCCGCCGTCACGAGCGCGATCGAGCCGATCCTCCCGGTCCGCCTGGCGAACGGCCTCGGCCTCGACGCTGCGGGGATCGGCCTGCTGTTCGCCCTGCTCGTCATAGTCGGGGCGGTTCTCAACCCGCTCGTCGGCGCGGCCCTCGGCCGAGTCTCCCCGAGGCTGCTCACGCTCATCGGCGCGGGTCTGGCGATCGCGGGTCTGGCGATCGCGGGCGCCAGCTCGCACCTGCCCGCCATGATCACGGGGATCGTCGCCCTGGGCGCGGCCATCGCCTTCCTCATCGCCCCGGCCAGCACCCTCATCGGCGTGCAGGGGGCGCGCACGACGCCGCCCGCTCTCGGCGGCGCCTACAGCCTCTACAACCTCGCCTACGCCGCGGGGCTGACGCTCGGACCCGTCCTGGCCGGGGCGCTCACCTCCACGATCGGCTATCCCGGGGCATGCGCCTGCCTGGCGGGCGGAATCGCCGTGGTGGCGCTGACCGCGCTGAGGCGCCTGCCCGCGGCGCTGCCGGGAGGGAGCAGCGAGGGGGAATAGCCCCGTTCCGCCGGTCCCGGCCTCCGGGCCGCCGCGCCGCCGGCGGGAAGTTCCGAGCCGCAAGAGGCCGCCGAGGCGGCCGCATCACCCCTCCCGATATCCTGATATGTCGTCCCCGCGGAGCTCGCGCGCCCCGTTCCCCGGAGCACCCGATGCGGGAGAATAGAGCGTCCCCGCGCCCGGCGAGGGCGCGCCGACAGCAATCCCGCATGAGGAGCCCCTATGACCCGCCAGTTCCACCGTCCCGCCCGCCTCGACCCGGAGGCCGCCGAGTCCATCGAGGGCACCGCCGATACCGCCGCCTCCTCCGAACTGGCCCATCGCACCGCCCAGGCCCTCCTGGGAGGCTATCCTTCTGAGGGCGGTGAGCCGGGCGACGGGCAGGCGCCCGGCTCACCGCTCGGGAACTGCGCCGCCGGGGAAGCCTCCGAGGAACCGGGGGAGTGGCTCGCCCGCCCCGACGTCGTGGCCGCCGTCGCCTCCCACGGCGTCGACGCCGTCGCCGAGCTGTGGGCCGACTCGCCCGCCACGACCCTGCCCGGGGTGCTGTGGCGCCTCTTCCTGGTGCGCGAGTGGATCCGGCGCGATCCGGCGCTGGTCGCCAGACGTTACGCCACCGTCGTCGACCTGACCGGACGGGACGACAAGGTCCTAGCCCGGTTCGAGGCGGCCCTGGCCGAGGCGGACCCGGCCCCCTCCCCGCTCGATGTGCGCGCCCTCCTGGACCGGGTCCTCACCGGGCGGGCCGACGGTGGACTGCCCGCACTGGTGCCCGTGCTGGCCACCGTCGCCGCCTTTCTGCGCGCGCTCGCGGCCGGGAGCGACCCGGCGTGGATCGTCGACGATGCCGACGAGCTCGCCGACCGCGTCACCCGTCGGGACTCCGCCCTCCTGGCCACCGCCGATGAAGTGACCGAGGCCGCGCGCCGAGCCGCCTCCGGCCGTCTGGACTGATCGGGGCCCGGGCCGTGGCCGTGCCGCCCGATCGTGGGGCACGATCCGATCGTGCGGAAGATTCGCTCGCCGACGTACTCCTCACACCGGCCCAGACGTGGGACCATGCCCTCATGACGACGCCCGACCCCGCCGAGACACCCACGCCATCCCAGGAGAGCCCCGTACCGCCCGCCGCCTTCCCCGACGACCGGGCCCGGGACGGGACCGCATCCGTCGACGGGCCCCAGCCGGCTGCGGACGTCGCGGAGGCGTCGGCCCGCGAGGATCTCGCGGAGGCTGAGGACATCGACATCCCCGCGGACCCCGATGACGACCCCGAGATGGTCGATCATGTCATCGAGGCGGCGGATCCGCGCGACTTCGCCGACGACGCCGGTCCCCAGTACGAGGACGAGGACTTCGATGAGAACATCGACGACCCCGGGTGGACCGGCCGGGGCCCGCTCGGCGCGGAGAGCACCGACGCCCTCATCGATGCGGCGATCGCCAGGCCCGCGCCGCCCCCGGCGATCGCCGCCGACCCGTCGCGGGCCGACGACGTCTGCGAGGCGCGGAACGGGGAGGCGCCCGTGTCCGACCCGCCCGATCCCGAGGACGACCTGCCTCCTCTGGAGTCCTTCGCCGAGCGCTACACCGACCGCGAGCTGACATGGATGGACTTCAACGAGCGGGTCCTGGAGCAGGCCGAGGACCAGGACCTCCCGCTGCTGGAGCGCGCCTGGTTCCTGGCGATCTTCTCCTCCAACCTCGACGAGTTCTACATGGTGCGCGTCGCCGGCCTCATGCGGCGCATCAAGGCCGGCATCACCCCGGTGCGCGCCTCCGGCCTGGATGCCCACCAGGTCGTCGCCGCCATCACCGAGCGCGCCAAGGATCTCACCGCCCGCCAGGCCGCCCTCTTCCAGGACGACGTCCGCCCCAAGCTGGCCGCCCACAACATCGAGATCCTCGCCTGGGAGGACCTGACGGCGGAGCAGGCCGAGCGCCTGACCCGCTACTTCCGCCACCAGATCTTCCCGGTCCTCACCCCTCTGGCCGTCGACCCCTCCCATCCCTTCCCCTACATTTCGGGCCTGTCGCTCAACCTCGCCGTCCTGCTGCGCAATCCTCGCTCCGGCAAGGAGCATTTCGCCCGCCTCAAGGTGCCGCCGTCGCTGCCCCGCTACATCACCGTGCCCGGCCGCGAGCTCAGCACGAGGAACAAGGCCGCGGGCACCGCGCTCATCCCGATCGAGCTCGTCATCGCCCGTCACCTCGACCACCTCTTCCCGGGCATGGACATCCTGGAGCACCACTTGTTCCGCGTCACCCGCAACGAGAACCTCGAGGTCGAGGAGGACGACGCCGAGAACCTCCTGAAAGCCATGGAGAAGGAGCTCGAGCGCCGTCGCTTCGGGGCCGGCGTGCGCCTGGAGGTCGAGGACACCATCACGCCCTTCGTACGGCGCTACCTTGTGCGCGCTCTGGGATTGCACGATGACGACGTCTTCGAGCTGCCCGCTCCGTTGGACCTGACATCCCTCAATCAGCTCCACGATTTGGACCTGCCCGAGCTGAAGTACCCGCGGTTCGTGCCCGTCACCCCGGCGGGCCTGGCCCCCCAGGAATCCAGCTCGGCGGGGGACATCTTCGCCGCGATCCGCGAGCACGACGTCCTGCTGCACCACCCCTACGACTCCTTCTCCACCTCCGTGCAGGAGTTCGTCTCCCAGGCGGCCGCCGATCCCAAGGTTCTGGCCATCAAGCAGACCCTCTACCGCACGTCCGGCGACTCGCCGATCGTCGACGCCCTCATCGAGGCGGCCGAGGAGGGCAAACAGGTCGTCGCCATCGTGGAGATCAAGGCACGCTTCGATGAGGAGAACAACATCTCCTGGGCCCGTAAGCTCGAACGCGCCGGCGTTCACGTCGTCTACGGCATGGTCGGGCTCAAGACCCACTGCAAGCTGCTCCTGGTGGTGCGTCAGGAGAGCGACGGGCTGCGCCGCTACTGCCATGTCGGCACCGGTAACTACCACCCCAAGACGGCGCGCGGCTACGAGGACCTGGGACTGCTCACCTGCGACCGGGACGTCGCTCAGGACATGACGACCCTGTTCAACCTCTTGTCGGGCTACGCCCCGCGCGCCCGCTTCCGCCGCCTGCTGGTGGCGCCGCGCACCGTGCGCGACGGGCTCGTCGAGCGCATCGAACGCGAGATCGCGAACAGGCGCGCCGGCAGGCCCGCGTGGATCCGCATCAAGGTCAACTCCATCATCGACGAGACCTGCATCGACGCCCTCTACCGCGCCAGTCGTGCGGGCGTGCCGGTCGACATCGTCGTGCGCGGCATCTGCGGCATACGCGCCGGCGTGCCGGAGCTGAGCGAGAACATCCGGGTGCGCTCCATCCTGGGGCGCTACCTGGAGCACTCGCGCGTCTACGCCTTCTGCAACGACGGGCGGACCGACTTGTTCATCGGGTCGGCCGACCTCATGCATCGCAATCTGGACCGGCGCGTCGAAGAGCTCGTGCGCATCACCGACCCGGCGATGATCGATGAGCTGGACTGGTTGGTCGCCCACGCGGCATCCGACGCCGTCTCCTCGTGGTGGCTCAACCCCGACGGCACCTGGACGCGTCACGCCTACGGCCCCGACGGCGAGCGGCTCGAGGATATTCAGAGCACCCTGATGGCCCGGGCGCGTTCGCGCGTCAAGGGCCGTCACTGAGATGTCAGCGGGGGAGAGGCCATGTCATCGTCGTCGCGCGCCAAGCGCGCCAAGCGCGCCAAGCGCGTCGTGCGCGCCGCCGGCGCGCTCGTGTGGCGCGAGCGCCACCATCGTCTCGAGGTTCTGCTCGTGCACCGCCCCAAGTACAACGACTGGTCCTTCCCCAAGGGGAAGGTCGAGCCGGGCGAGTCCGTGCGCACGTGCGCGGTGCGCGAGGTGGCCGAGGAGACCGGCGCCCGGATTGCCCTGGGCCAGCCCTTGGAGACGGTTCGCTACAAGATCTCCGATGGGCGCCGCAAGCACGTTCACTACTGGGCCGCACGCGAACTGCCCGACGAGGACCCGAGTGCACGGGCCCGGGCCGCGGTCTCCCCGGCGTCGGCCCGTGAGATCGACGGCGTGGCATGGCAGCGCGCCAAGAAGGCCCGCGGACTGCTGACGCACGCGGTGGACCGCGATCTGCTGGGCAGTCTCGTGGACCTGTGGGAGGACGGCAAGCTCGACACGTGGACCTTCGTTCTCGTGCGCCATGCTCGTGCGGTCAAGCGCTCGGTGTGGAACCGGTCCAGGGCGAGCGACAAGCGCGACAAGGAGGCGGACGAGGCCACCCGCCCGCTCACCCGCGACCAGGGGGAGGTGCGCGCCCGCGCGCTCGTGCCGGTGCTGGCGGCCTACGGGGTAGGGCGGGTCGTGACCAGCCCGTGGCGGCGCTGCGCGGACACGGTGGCGCCCTACGCCCGGGCCGCGGGGCTCGACGTCGTCGCGCAGCCTGCCCTGACGGAGGCGGCCCACTCCCGTTCCCGCAAGGCGGCCCGCAAAGTCGTCTCCGAGGTGCTGCGCCACCGGGACGCACCGGTGGCACTGTGCACGCATCGTCCTGTGCTGCCCACGGTCATGAAGGTGATCTCCCAGTACGCGCCGGGCAAGCTGCTGCGGTCGGTGCCCGACCGGGACCCGTGGCTCAAAACGGGGGAGATCCTCGTGGTGCACATGGCCCGGCGGCCCCACGGGAAGATCCGGGCGGTGTCCATTGAGAAGCAGCGCCCGGTCCTGTCCGAGGGCCGCTGAGAGCCGAGGCCGCTTCGCTCGGAAGCCTCGCCGAGGAGCTAGCCGGCGACGAAGCCGCCCATGAGGCGCGCGATCGTGTACACCGGTGCGCCCAGGGCCAGGATCGGCACGATCGCGCTCGCCACCGCGGCGCGGCCGCCGGGCACCCACCGATGCGTCCACAGCACCCGGTTGGAGGCCGCCATGAGCACGCCCGCGACGAATCCCACCACCAGGCATGCGGCCGCCGATTGGAGAGCCGGCTCGATACCGACGTGGCTGGGCCCGAAGAACCCCACCGTCGCCAGCGCGCCTCCGGCCACGGCCGCCACGAGTGTGGGCACCGTCAGGGTCAACGCCTCCAGAACGGTGGCGCGCACTTCGAGCACCGTCAGCAGCGCGCCGGTGAACAGCGACAGCGCGCAGGGGACGATGACCGCCGGGTCGGCCAGACCCGGGGTCAGTGCGCACCAGGCGGCGCCCGAGACCATGATGAGGCACCCGGTCACGGTCGCCGACAGGTCCTCTACGAGGTCCTCGCGTCCGTCGTGGCGGGCCATCTGCGAGATGAAGGCCGTCGGCACACTCAGCGCCATGACCACGCCCGCGATCCCGTAGTCCCCGCGCAGGGCGACGGCGACGGCCGCCGTGAGCCCGGTCAGGCAGACCACGGCCGTCGCGCCCTGGTCGTGCTGGGAGCGGACCAGGGCGGGCCAGCCCTGCGCGGTGAGCGGGACGAGCAGGGCCACGACGATGAGCCTCATCCACGCCGGCAGTACCGCGGAGACGGCCAGCAGCAGCGGCACGACGCCGGCCGTGGCCAGGCGCGTCCAGGCCGGGTCGACCAGGCCGGGTTCGATCGGGTGGTGCCCGCCGCGGCGGGTGCCGTAGGCGCCGAGCTCCGTCGTCGCCCCCGGGGAGGACGGCGAGGCGGAGCTCGGCGAGGCGAAGGCGTCCTGGGTGTTCACGGAGGCATCGTCCCATACCTGAAACATGGGGATGTGGTTCACTGACATCCGGAGCCCACCGGGGAGCGGAAGGAGTTCTGAGCATGCGTGTCATCATGTTCACCCGTGAGGATGATGTCTCCACTGTTCTCCCGTCGGCCTCCTTCCTGGACTTCAGCGTCGACTGCCGCCCCCCCGCCCCCGCCTCCTACAGCACCGTGGATGACGCCGACGTCGTCATGATCGACGCCCGCGGGGACCTCATGCGGGCGCGGGCCCTGTGCCAGCTTCTGAGCGGCCCGATGGACTGCCCGCCGATCATCCTGGTCGTGGCGGAGGGCGGCGCCGCCGCCGTCCAGCCCGACTGGGGCGCCGTTGACTTCGTCATGGCCGGGGCGACGCCGGCCGAGCTCTCCGCTCGCCTGCGGCTGCTGAGCACTCGGGCGGTCGTTCCCGAGCAGGTCGGCGACGACCAGATCGAGGTCGGCGACCTCGTCATCGACGTGACCGCTTACACGGCTCGCATCCGCGGGCAGATCATCGATCTGACCTACAAGGAATTTGAGCTGCTGAAGTACCTCGCCCTCAATCAGGGGCGGGTGCTGACCCGCGAGGTGCTCCTGGATGAAGTGTGGGGCGAGGACTACATCGGCGGTTCGCGCACGGTCGACGTTCACATCCGCCGTCTGCGCGCCAAGCTCGGCACCGAGCACGATCATCTTATCGGCACGGTGCGCAATGTCGGCTACCGCCTCGACGCCCCCGACGAGGAGTAGGCGGCGACTGGCGCCGACTCGCCGGTTCGCCGACACTCCGCGGATGGCGGACGGTTTCGGACGAGCCGTGAAGCGCCTGTATCCTGGTGGCGGCGTCGGGCCGCGACGGGCCCCGGGCTCCACCTCAAGCCGCCGCGAGCGGCATTCGCGCCGACTGGCGCTCTCCGGCCCGACGTCCTCATCCCCGCTTCATCGCGTTCGTCGCGCCGCGGCCGGTGGGCGCGGTCACGGCGGGCCGTTGGCCGGGCACGTACTCTGCGGGCATGGCATTCACGCTTCCCGACGATCTGGCGCCCGAGATCTACCCGCTGGCCTGGCTGATCGGCACGTGGCGCGGTTACGGCATTCTCACCTACGGCGAGACCGTGCCCGAGCAGGCCGTGGCTCAGCAGATGGTCTTCGACCACGACGGCGGCCCCTACCTGCGCCAGCGCACGACGGTGTGGACTGTGGACGCCGATCGCTCCCGGGACCTCGACTTCGAAACGCCCGGACTGGAGGGCTTCTCGCGCCTGGCGCCCGCTCGGGTCTGGTCCGCGGAGACCGCGTACTGGCGGCCGGTCGGTCGGGAGGAGGCGGATCAGGAGGAGGCGGATGCCGACGGCGCCGATGGCGGCCTCGACGCGGCCTCATCGAGATCGCCGGACGTTCCCGTCACCTCCCTCGAGCTCGTCTCGGCTGACCCCGCCGGACATGTCGCCGTGTGGGAGGGCTGGATTCAGGGACCGCGCGCCCAGGTCGGCACTCAGGCGGTGGGCCGCACCCGTACCGCCGCCGCTCTGACTGAGATGACCCGGATGTTCGGGCTCGTGGGCGGCGACCTCATGTGGACCCAGGACATGGCGGCCTTCGGTGTCGAGGAGCTGACGACCTACGCCTCGGGCCGGCTGGGCCGGGTCCCGGGCCCCGACGAGCCGGCTGACGACCCGGGCGCGGCCCTGCGCGCAGCCATCGCCGCCGACCAGGCTGACGGTTCGGCCGGGCCCCGGGCCGAGGGGCGGGCCTGATGCGGCAGTCCCCGCTCCTGAACCGCCCGGGCGCGGTTCCCAACGCCGTCGGCGATCCTGATGAGCCCGTCCCCGCCCACTACGGCGACCCTCTGCGCGAGCAGAGGCTCCTGGTCGGCGGGGCCGCCGTGACCGCGCTGGCCCGCGACGTCGTCGTCGTGTCCGGCCCCGATCGGTTGAGCTGGCTGACGACCCTGTCCAGCCAGGTGCTCACCGGCCTCGTGCCCGGTGACGGCGGCGTCGAGACACTCATCCTGGACGCTCACGGGCACATCGCCCACGCGCTGGCCGCCCTTGATGACGGCCGGACGCTCCGGCTCGTCACCGAGGCCGGACGGGGCGCCGCTCTGGCCGAGCATCTTCAGCGTATGCGCTTCATGCTGCGCGTCGAGGTCGCCGCAGCCGGGGACCTCGCCGTGCTGGCGGCCATGGGCGGTGGAGCGGACGCCCTGGACGGGGCCGCGCGGCGCGTGCGGCTCGCTCGGCTCGGTGGAGGAGCGGGCTCCGATCCCGCTGGACCCGATGCCGCTGACCCGGACGCCGCGGACCGCGGCGGCCCGGGCGCGTGGCGCGACCCGTGGCCCGGTGTCGTCCCGGGCGGCACCAGCTACGACGTCGGCCTCGCCCGTGCTCATCCAGGCGCCTCCTGGCGGGCGGGTCTCGTGATCGTGCCCGTGGACGCGGTCGGCGAGGTCGTTGACGACTTCCTGGCGGACGGGCCGGGGCGAGCCCTGGCCGGGTCGCTGGCCTGGGAGGCGCTGCGCATCGAGGCGGGGCGACCGCGCTGGGCGCGCGAGGTCGACGAGCGGACCATCCCCCACGAGCTCGACTGGCTGCGCACGGCCGTCCATCTGACCAAGGGCTGCTACCCGGGGCAGGAGACGATCGCCCGCACTCTCAACCTGGGGCGGCCGCCACGCCGCCTGACGATCCTTCAGCTCGACGGGTTGACCGGCCGGCTGCCCGCGCCGGGCGCCGTCGTGCGCCTGGGGGAGCGCGCCGTGGGGTCGGTGACCTCGGTGGCCCGTCACCATGAGCTGGGGCCGATGGCTCTCGCCCTGCTGCGTCGGAGTGCGCCGGTGGACGCCGCCCTCACGGTGGACGCGGCCGAGGAGGCCGGTCCCGGATCCGCCGGGGCCGGGCCGGGCGGCGGCTCCGGGGCGGCCGCCCGCGTGGACGCCGTTCAGGAACCGCTCGTCTGCCCGGACGGCAAGGCGCAGGCCAGCCCGGCTCAGCGCCCGGGGGCCGGGCTGCGCAAGAGCCTGTTGCACTGACGGCGGACACATGCCGGCCTCCGGGCACGGGGCCGCACGACCGGTAGGGTGGATGCGTGATTGCTCTCGCCATGACCGCGTCCTACCTGAGCCACGCCGTGATGTGGATCTGGCACGTCGCCCAGCTCTGCGCCGTCGGCCTGGGCGTGTGGGCGCTCATCGATACCGTCCGGCGTTCGGACCAGCACTTCATCGCCGCCGACAAGCGCACCAAGAGATTCTGGCTGGCCGTCAACGCCGTCGGGGTGGCGGTGGTCGCGCTCATGGGGGCGGCCTCGATGCTCGGCCTGCTCGGCGTGGTCGCCAATGCCGTCTACCTCGCGGACGTGCGCCCGGCGCTGAACTACTACAGGTCCGTGCGAGTGCGCTCACGAATCCGCAGGCCCGGACGGGGCGATTCGGGGCGCGGCGCCGGCGGCCGGCGGCGCTGATGCGCGCGGTCCTTCAACGTGTCGCCCGCGCCGCTGTACGCGTCGACGACGGCGGCGGACCGGTCGTCGTCGGGGAGATTCCGCGGCCGGGTCTGCTCGCGCTCGTGGGCGCCACGCATGACGACGGCCCCGAGCAGGTCGCCACCATCGCCCGCAAAATCGCCGAGCTGCGCCTGTTCGACGGTCCGGGTGAGGACGGCGGCGCACCGGGTCATGAGGTGAGCGTCAGCGACCTGAGGGCGCCGGTGCTCGTCGTCTCCCAATTCACCCTCTACGCGGACGTGCGCAAGGGGCGCAGGCCCTCATGGAACGCGGCCGCGCCCGGGCCGGTGGCGGAACCGCTTGTCGAGGCGGTCGTGGCGGCGCTGAGGACCCGCGGCCTGGAGGTCGCCACAGGGCGCTTCGGCGCGCACATGATCATCGATATGGAGGCCGACGGGCCGGTGACGATCCTCGTGGAGGCGTGAGGGGCCGGGGCCCTCGGCCCGGGTCTCGATGACGCCCTGCCTGCCCTGCGCCGGCCGGGTAATGAGGCGGGTGCCGCGGGGACGAATAGGGGCGCGGGTCGCGTCGGCGCAGCGTGCTTTTGCGGGCAGGGTTCCGAGAGCGTCGGACGAGTAGGGTGTCGGCGTGGAGGCGCTCGCGGACGTGATCGTGTTGGAGCTGCTGATAACCGGCCGCCCCTGCTCGTCGAGATCATCGCCGGTGTACCCGATGGACCCCTTGGCCGCGGTGACCGGGGGGTGCGAAGATGCGCCCATGAGTGATATGAATGACATGAGCGACGGAGAGGTCGCTGATGGTGCCGATGATTCGGAGAAGAGCCGCGCCGCACTGACCGTCCGTTCGACGAGCATCGGGTCCGACGGACGCTTCGCCGTCGAGTGCACCGGGCGCGGCGACGACGTCTCGCCCGGCCTGCAGCTCGACGGGCTCGATCCGCGTGCCCGCACCCTGGCGGTCACGCTCGAAGACCTCACCCACCCCCTCTTCGGCACAATGGCCCACTGGCTGGCGTGGAACATCCCCGCGGGCGGGCTGATCCCGCCGGCGATCCCCTCCGGCCGCACCGACCCGTCAACAGGAGTCGTCCAGGGACTCGCCTACGGACTGCACCGGTATCGAGGGCCGAAGCCTCCTCGCGGCCGTACCCACACCTACCGCTTCACGGTGTACGCGCTGGACTGTGAGCTGACGGTCTCGTCGTTGACCCGTCTGGCCGGGCTCCGGCGTGCGATCAAGGGGCATGTCCTCCAGCGAGCGACCCTCGAGGGCGTCTTCGAGTAGGGGCGGGCGAGCCGCGTCGCGGGCCGGCCGACGACGGCGCACCGACCCGGGGAACAATCGGTGGCGGGTGGGCGTCCACCGTCCGGTGGATGCCTGTGTGGTCCGGGCGGTCGCTACCGGGGCCGGAGGCGGCGGCGAAGACTTGGGGCCATGACAACACCGACAGCGCAGACCGCGCACCCCTCGCCCACGGCGATCAGCGTCAACCAGCTCACCAAGTCCTACGGTTCCAAGCGCGTCCTGGACGGCCTCGATCTCACGGTCCCCACCGGGTCCGTTCTGGCGCTTCTGGGTCCCAATGGCGCCGGTAAGACCACCACCGTCGAGATCCTCCAGGGCCTGCGCCGCCGCGCCGGCGGCACCGTTTCGGTCCTGGGGGAGGACCCCGCCCGTGCCGGCCGGGCGTGGCGGGCGCGTATCGGCGTGGTCTCCCAGTCCTCCACCGATATGGGCGACCTGACGGTCACCGAGGCCGTTGAGCACATCTCCCGCTTCTACGCCGAACCGGCTGATACGGCCGAGACCGTCGCACGGGTCGGTCTCGCCGACGACGCCCGCACCCGGGCCTCTCGTCTGTCCGGTGGACGGCGGCGCCGCCTCGATGTGGCTCTGGCGATCATCGGACGTCCCGAGCTGCTCTTCCTCGATGAGCCCACCACCGGCTTCGACCCGGAGGCGCGCCGCGAATTCTGGGGCCTCGTGGAGGACCTGGCCGATGACGGCACGACCGTGCTGCTGACCACCCATTACCTGGACGAGGCCGCCCACCTGGCCGATGATGTCGCCGTCGTCCTGGGAGGAAGGATCGTGGCGCAGGGCGCGCCCGCCGACCTGGCTCGCGGCGAGGGCGAGGTCACGGTCTCCTGGCTCGAGGACGACGAGCAGCGCAGCGTGCGCACCATCGCCCCCACCGCTGTCGTCCGCGGCCTCATCGAGCGGCTCGCGGGGCCCGGCGGCGAGGTCCCCGGCCTCCAGGTGACCGCCCCGAGCCTGGAGGACCGCTACCTCGAGCTCGTCACGGCTCACGAGACCGCTGCCCGTCGGACCGCCGCCGTCGCGACCGCAGCCTGACAACCGGATCACCAGCCGATACTCTCCGAAGGATTTCTCCTTGATGACTGCCGCCACCGTTTCCATTCCCGTCCCCCCCGTCTCCTCAGCACCAGCCTCATCGGCCGCCCGTCTCCTGCGGGCTCCCGCGGGCGGCCTGAGGATCATGAGCGCCCTGGTCCGCGCCACGCTGCTCGGTTTCGTGCGCGAACCGGTCGGTTTCGTCATGCAGTTCCTCTACCCGCTGTTCATGCTCTTCATCTTCCACGCGGTCTTCCCCGGAGAGCTTTTCGCCGGCGTGTCCTACGCCCAGTACCTGCTGCCGGCGATGGTCACCACCGGGATCATGACCACCTGCCTGCAGAACCTGGCGGTGACCGTGGCCGGGGAGCGCGAGAACGGTGAGCTCAAGCGCCTGGCGGTGCTGCCCACCCCGTCGTGGGCGCACGTGGCGAGCAAGTGCGCGTCCAACACGATTCTCGCCCTGCTCAACGCCACTATGCTCGTTCTCGTGGCCCGCTGCGTCCTGGACATCGATCTGCCCGGCACCGCCCGCGCCTGGGGGCTGCTCGCCGCCACCATCGTCCTCATGGTCGCCACCTGCACCGCCCTGGGCCTGGCCATCGGTCGCACCCGCCCCACTCAGCGGGCCGCCTCCGCCCTGGTCACCCCCATCGTCCTCGTCCTCCAGTTCGTCTCCGGCATCTTCTTCCCCCTGGCTCAGCTGCCGACCTGGATGGTCGACGCCTTCTCCGTCCTGCCGGTGCGCTGGTCGGCCGAACTCATGCGCGAGGCCTTCCTGCCCTCCACCTTCGCCGTGGCCGAGCCCACCGGCGCCTGGGAGACCGGCAAGGGCCTGGCCGTCGTCGTCGCCTGGTTGGCGATCGGCGTCGTCGCCGCCATCGTCATCACCCGTCGCGATACGGTCGACCGGTGAGGGAACCCGCCATGAGGGACATGCAGGGCATGAGGGGCGCAGCCTCCGCCGCCCCCGCCCCGAGCCGGCCCGCACCCGTCGCACTGGCGGAGGCGGGCCGGCGCCCGTGGTGGCTCAACCTCTTCATCATCCGACGGCGCATCAACCTGCTCGGCCTCGTGCGCGCCCCCGACGACCCCGGTCGTCACCGCGTCGCTCTCATCATCATCTGGGCGGGGGCCGGGGCCGTGCTCCTCGCGGTGCTGTCCAGCGGCTGGGCGACCATCCTGTTCTTCGTCGTCTATCCCCTTCTATGGGCCGTCCACCGCACCCGTCGCTCCGGTGTGGTGGCGACCGTCATCTTCTCCGTCGGCATCGGCGCGATGATGCTGGTGCGGCCGGACCACGACTGGATCCGTGCCGCCGCCAACGGCGTCCTGTCCTGCCTGTTCTCCCTGTTCATCGGCCTGTGGTTCTGGCGCCTCTACGACGTCTCCGCCGTCCTGGCCTCCGCCTTGGACAGTGAGCGCGTCGCCCGCGAGACTCTGGCCGCCGCCCAGGCCGAGCTCGCCGCTGCCGAGCGCGCCGCGGGCCGGGCCGCCGAGCATCAGTACTGGGCCCGCGAGGTCCATGACACCCTCGCCCAGGGATTCATCTGCGTCATCACCCTGGCCCAGGCCGCCCGCACCGAGTTGATTCGGGGCCGCGCCGACGAGGCCGTCACCCGCCTGGACCAGATGGAGGCGCTCGCCCGCGACAACCTCGCCGAGACGCGCGCCCTCGTCGCCGGCGAGGGCCCCTCCGCCCTGCGCTCGGGCGACCTGCCCCGGGCCCTCCGACGGCTCGTCGACGCCCAGAGCGAGCCCGGGCGCACCATTGGCATCGACCTCCGCCTCCCCCCGGGGCTGGCGCGACCGATCGAGGTCGTCGTCCTGCGAACCGTCCAGGAGGCCCTATCCAACATCGCCCGCCACTCCGATGCCGCACGGGCGCAGGTTCTCATCGGCACCGAGCGTCTGGGAGCGGTCCGCGAGCTCGTCATCACGGTGACCGACGACGGCGTGGGCACGGGCGGACGGGCCGAGGGAACCGGGCTGACGGGAATGCGCTCGCGCGTCGAGTCCCTCGATGGCACTCTCACCGTCGACCCCGCTCACGCCCCCGACGCGGACGGACACACCGGGACCACTATTGAAGCGAGAATCCCACTGTGAACACTCCGCCCGCTCCCTCCGGCCCCCGAACCGGCCCGAGCCAGCACCGGGAGTCCTTCCCCGTCAGGCTCCTCGTCGCTGATGACCATCCCGTCGTACGCTCCGGGATCGTCGGCATGCTCTCCTCCGAGGAGGGCCTCGAGGTCGTCGGCGAGGCCGCCGACGGCGCCGAGGCGGTCGAGCTCGCCGCCGGCCTCGTCCCCGACGTCGTCCTCATGGATCTGCGCATGCCCGTTCTCGACGGCGTCGAGGCCGCCCGGCGCATCCTCGCCCTGCCTCACGCGCCCCGCGTCGTCGTCCTGACCACCTACGACACCGACGGCGACATCCTGCGGGCCGTCGAGGCCGGCGCCATCGGCTACCTTCTCAAGGACTCCCCGCGCGAGGACATCCTCGAAGCGGTGCGCGCGGCCGCCGCGGGCCGCAGCGCGCTGAGCCCGTCGGTGACCACGCGTCTGGTGGGAGCCGCCCGCGGGACCGGTGGCTCCGCCGGGTCCGGTCGCGGCGCGAGCGCGGGCGCGCCGGTGACCCTGTCCCCGCGTGAGCGCGAGGTCCTGATCGCCGTCTCCCGAGGCCTGTCCAACAGCCGGATCGGCCGTGAGCTGTACATCACCGAGGCCACGGTGAAGACTCACCTGCTGCGCATCAACAACAAGCTCGGCGTCGACTCCCGCACGGCCGCCGTCACCGAGGCGCTCAGGCGGGGGCTGCTGGATCTGGGGTGAGCATCTTCTGACGTCTTTTTCGCAGGGCGGCCCTCCGCTTCGCTTGCGGCTATGCAGGAGAGGGCGAACCCGCGAAGCGGGCGGAATACCATGGCTCCTATGGATCGTTCGCAGCGCCGCATCGCCTTCGTCACGACCACCGGCGTCGGCTTCCTCGGGGCCGTGGCGCTGGCCGCTCGCGCCCTCCGCCCGCGAGGGGACGACTCGTCTCCGCTGCCCGGCGACGACCTGGTGCCCGGGGCGACCATCGTCGAGACCCACCAGATCGACATTGACGCCCCGGCAGCGACGATCTGGCCCTGGTTGGTGCAGCTGGGCTACGGGCGCGGCGGCTTCTACAGCTTCGACCTGCTCGAGCGTCTGGCGGGCGTGGGGATGACCAATGCTCGACGCATCGAGCCGCAGTGGCAGGACCTTGCCGTCGGCGATCAGGTGCGCCTGGCCGCCGACGCCGCCCTGGTCGTCGCGCGCCTGGAGCCCGAACGCTGCCTCGTCCTGTCCTCCGATGGCGGTGCCGCGCCGCCCGGGGCGGGCATGGACTTCGACTTCTCCTGGGCCTTCGTGCTCGATGAGCCCGGCGGGCTCGGCTCGGGCGGTTGCCGCCTGCGGATCCGGGAGCGCTACCGGCCCCGCCGGGGTGCGACGACGGCGGTGGTGCGGGCGATGCGCCCTGTCGCCAGGCTCATGACCTACGGGATGATGTGGGGCCTGCGCAGACGCTGCCGAGCTTGAGTCGTTCACGCTCAACCCCGGCTCACGCCCACTGCGAACAGGGGCATGACGACCCCGTCGGCACAGTTAGCCTTGTCAGCACGTGCCCAGAGCCCCGTTATGCCATCCCCAGGCGGGCGCACCGATCGACCGCATGTGCCGAGGAGAAACCAGCGATGTTCGAACGCTTTACCGACCGCGCCCGCCGCGTCGTCGTCCTGGCTCAGGACGAGGCTCGGGCGCTCAACCACAACTACATTGGCACCGAGCACCTCCTCCTCGGCCTCATCCATGAGGGCGAGGGGGTCGCCGCCAAGGCTCTGGAGTCGATGGACATCTCCCTGGACGCCGTGCGCGGCCAGGTCGTCGAGATCATTGGCGAGGGTCAGTCCGCGCCCAGCGGTCATATCCCCTTCACCCCGCGCGCCAAGAAGGTCCTCGAGCTTTCGCTGCGCGAGGCCCTCCAGTTGGGCCACAACTACATCGGCACAGAGCACATCCTGCTCGGTCTGCTGCGCGAGGGCGAGGGCGTGGCCGCTCAGGTTCTGACCAAGCTCGGCGCTGACCTGTCCACCGTCCGTCAGACCGTCATGCAGATGCTTTCCGGCTACGAGGGCAAGGAGACCGTCACGGCGGGCGGATCCGGCAAGGAGGGCGTGCCCTCCGGCTCCGCGATCCTCGATCAGTTCGGGCGCAACCTCACCGCTGCCGCGCGCGAGGGCAAGCTCGATCCGGTCATCGGGCGTCACAAGGAGATGGAGCGCGTCATGCAGATCCTCTCCCGGCGCACCAAGAACAATCCCGTCCTCATCGGCGAGCCGGGCGTGGGCAAGACCGCCGTCGTCGAGGGCCTGAGCCAGGCCGTCGTCCACGGCGACGTCCCCGAGACGCTGCGGGACAAGCAGCTCTACTCCCTGGACATGGGCTCGCTGGTGGCCGGTTCGCGCTACCGGGGCGACTTCGAGGAGCGGCTCAAGAAGGTCCTCAAGGAGGTGCGCACCCGCGGCGACATCGTCCTGTTCATCGATGAGATCCACACCCTCGTCGGGGCCGGGGCCGCCGAGGGCGCCGTCGATGCCGCGTCCATCCTCAAGCCCATGCTGGCCCGCGGCGAGCTTCAGACCATCGGCGCCACCACCCTGGAGGAGTACCGCAAGATCGAGAAGGACGCCGCCCTGGAGCGCCGCTTCCAGCCGGTCACGGTGGACCAGCCCTCCATTGAGGAAACCATCGGCATCCTCAACGGCCTGCGCGACCGTTACGAGGCTTTTCATCGCGTCGTCATCACCGACGAGGCCATCGAGGCCGCCGCCAAGCTCGCCGATCGCTACATCAATGACCGCTTCCTGCCCGACAAGGCCATCGACCTCATCGACGAGGCGGGGGCGCGTCTGCGCATCCGCCGCATGACGGCGCCGCCCGAGCTCCGTGAGATCGATGATCGCATCGCCGAGGTCAAGCGCGAGAAGGAGTCCGCGATCGATGATCAGGACTTCGAGCGCGCTGCCGCTCTGCGCGACGATGAGCGCCGCCTGGCCGAGGAGCGCGAGAACAAGGAGGAGGCCTGGAAGACCGGCGATCTCGACCAGGTCGCCGAGGTCGACGAGAGCCTCGTCGCCGAGGTTCTGGCCATGTCCACCGGCATCCCGGTCGTCAAGATCACGGAGGCCGAGTCGGCCAAGCTGCTCAACATGGAGGCTGAGCTCCACAAGCGCATCATCGGTCAGGACAAGGCCATTCAGGCCCTGTCCAAGTCGATCCGCCGTACCCGTGCCGGCCTGAAGGACCCCAAGCGTCCCGGCGGCTCCTTCATCTTCGCCGGCCCCACCGGTGTCGGCAAGACCGAGTTGGCCAAGGCGCTGGCCGAGTTCCTCTTCGACGACGAGGACTCCCTCGTTCAGCTCGACATGTCCGAGTTCGCCGAGAAGCACACGGTTTCGCGGCTGTTCGGCGCGCCCCCCGGCTACGTCGGCTACGACGAGGGCGGTCAGCTCACCGAGAAGGTGCGCCGCAAGCCCTTCTCCGTCGTCCTGTTCGACGAGGTCGAGAAGGCCCATCCGGACATCTTCAACTCCCTGCTTCAGATCCTGGAGGACGGCCACCTGTCCGATGCCCAGGGGCGCGAGGTCGACTTCAAGAACACCGTCATCATTATGACGACCAACCTCGGCAGCAAGGACATCGGTAAGTCCGTGGCCACGGGCTTCCAGTCCACTGAGGGCGGCACTATGGACTACGAGGAGATGAAGGCTCACGTCAACCGCGAACTCAAGCAGCAGTTCCGGCCCGAGTTCCTCAACCGCGTGGACGATCTCATCGTCTTCCCCCAGCTGACCAAGGACGAGGTCCGCCAGATCGTCGACCTCATGATCACTCAGCTCGACAGGCGTCTGGTCGATCAGGAGATGACGATCGTCCTGACCGACGCCGCCAAGGAGCTTCTGGCCGAGCGCGGCTTCGATCCGGTGCTCGGGGCCCGTCCGCTGCGCCGTGCCATCCAGCGCGACATCGAGGACGCCCTGAGCGAGAAGATCCTCTTCGGTGAGATCGAGCGCGGCCAGAAGGTCGTCGTCGACGCCGAGGGCGAGGGCATTCTGGGTGAGTTCACCTTCCACGGCGAACCATGGGACCCTCGGGTCGGCTCCGACCCGTTGAGCGCGGAGGTCGCCGCCGAGGAGGATGCGGAGGCAGTCGTCGACACCGTGGGCGCGACCCAAAGTGGACCGGGGGAGCCCTGACTCCCATGTGACTCCTGTTACCCCGGATCGGCGACGACTCGTGCCGGTCTGAGAACGCCGGAGGCGATGCGCTCTTGACGGGGCGCATCGCCTCCGGCGTTCTGCCGCGCGTTCCCCGTCGGTCCCTTCATCGGACCGGGTCCTGCTCGGCGTCCGATCCCCCGCCCCGGTGAGAAACGCCCGAATAGATCTTTGAGACGGCTGAGCGAACAATTGTTACGCTAATGTGACTCCAACGCCGGGCGGAGCGGGTCAGCGGCGCACTTCCCTGGTGCTGATCGGCTTCCCGGTTCGTTGACGATGGATCGAATGATGCGACGAGAACCCCTGAACAAGCTTTATACGATCGCCCCGACGGGCACCACGGTCAACTCCCGGCACGCCAGCGCGCGTGCGCGGTGGGTGCCCGTCTTCCTGGCGGTCGTCGCGACGGAGGGGGTCCTCGTCCTGACGGCGCTGGGCGCTTCGACGGCAGCCATGGTCCTCGCCCTGGTCGTCCTCATCCTGATATCACTGGTGCTGCTCACGGCGCCGCCCGCCGACTCGGCCAGTGCGAGCACGGAGGAGTCCGTCGTCGAGGCCCGGGCCCGGGCGCGTGCCCTGGCCGCCTTCGAGGCCCAGGACCGCTCGGGTCGAGCACGCGCCCGGGCGCTGTGGACGATGCTGCAGGCGATGTCCCCCGCCATCCTCCTGGGTCTGGGTTACCCGATGGTCAGCTCCCAACTCGCCAGTCACGATGTCGGGGGAGTGCACCTGTCCTCCCTGGTCCTGTCCGTCTCCGTCGCCGTGCCGTGGCTCAGCCAGGTCGCGGGCACGCCCGTCTACCGGCTCGTCGGCGAGATCTCGTACGCGAGCGGCACCAGCGCCGCCTACCGTTTCGCGCGCATGTGGCCCGCGCTCGTGGTGCTGGTCGTCCCCCCCGTCCTGCTCGTGGCCGCCCTGGTCGTTCTGACCACCGGCTGGTCGACGACGGCGATGGCCGCCTACCTCGTACTGGCGCTGATGAACATGCTCTTCGTCCAGTCGCTCGTCGTCGCCGATATCGCGGGCAGCCGCGGACGCTGGACGATCGGCTGGGTCGCCTACGCGATCGTCCTGCTCATCGCGCCCACCGTCTGGATCCTCCCGCCGCTGGCGGGCCTGATCAGCCAGGTGGTCCTCATGGGCCGGGCCCTGGGCGGGCTCGCTCACCCGATGTCGGTGCCCCTGCGCCCCTTCCTTGCCGACACGGCCCGGGGCCTGATCATGGGCGGCGTCCTGTGGTCCGACAAGCTCTTCATGTTCCTGGTCAATGGAACCGATTTCGAGATCGTCGTCGTCTATCTCTGCCTCCAGCCCGCGGTCGTCGCCTATTCCTATTATTTCGCGGTCACCTCGCCGAGGATCAATCGCGCTGTCGCCCACTTCCAGACCGAGCTCACTGATGCGAGCATGGACAGGCTGCATGATCAGGGCAGGTTTTTGCGGCGCACCGTCACCGCCTCCCTGCGGCGCGCCGTCGTCGTGGGCGTCGTGAGTGTGGGGGTCGCGGTCCTCACCGCGGCCCTCCTCAGCGGGAGCGGGACGGCCATCGGAGGGCTCGGTGCCATCGGCGTCCTTAAGGTGGCCGTCATCGCCGCCGCCAGCCTTCTGCTGACCGTGCTCACACTCCTGGCCTACGAGATCGAGCACGTGGGGGACCGCACCGGCGGGCTCGTACTGTCGAGCATCCATTTGGCCGCCGCGCTGGGCCTGTTCATCGGGCTCGGCTCCCATGCCGTCCGGGCCTACGCAGCGGTCGGTCTCGTCGATCTCGTTCTGGTGGTGGTGGCGTTGACCGTGTACCGGTCGCGGTGGAGGTCACCGGAGTACGCGTTCTTCTGGGGAAAGGCACTGTCGTGGTAGACGTGGTGAAGAGCAACCAGGACGTCGTGCCGCAGGACGGCGAACGCCCCCGCCCCGACGGCGTCCCTCTGGACGGACGCTACGAGGATGTCGATGTGGCCATTGTCATGGAGTCCACCTATCCGTACCTCAAGGGCGGCGTGAGCGCCGTCGTCCATGACATCATCACCGGTAATCCTGACCTGCGCTTCGGCATCATTCACATCGCCTGGTGCTCCACCTCGCCGCTGAAGGACCTGTACACCATGCCCTCCAATGTGGCGTGGGTGCGGGTGGTCTACCTGTCGATGGAGGAGCATGAGGACTTCCTGCGCACCAGGCCGCAGGACCTGCACATGGGACGCCGGGACCGCCGGACGCTGGCCCGGCGGCTGGTGTCCGCCCTGCGTTCACTGGCCGAGGATGCCGACCCCGGGCCGTTGTGGGACCTGATCACCGACGGCATGGCTGCCTCGACCCGTCGCTACCCGCTGTGGGCCCTGCTCGGCACGCAGGAGTTCATGGAGGTCTACCGCGAGTCCATGCCGTGCCTGGGCATGAGCATGGCCGACCTGTTCTGGCTGCTGCGCGACTTCTTCTCCCTGGCCTACGCGGTGCTCTCCGAGACCATGCCGCGGGCCGCCGTCTACCACGCCCATACCACCGGCTACGCCGCGCTTCTGGCCGCCAATGCGGCCCGCGAGCACGGCACCTCCTACCTGCTGACCGAGCACAACCTCTACGTGCGCGACACCGTCAACACGCTCCTGGGCCGCCGCATGGATCAGATCGTCACGCTGGCGGACTACCGGTTCTTCGACGTCACGCCCCGTGAGCGCATGTGGATGGCCTGGTGGCTGGAGATGGGGCGTATGTGCTATCCGACCGCTTACACGACCACCTACCTCTACCCGGCGGCCGTCGAGGAGGCCCGGGCCCTGGGCGGTGACCCGTCCAAGGCCGTCGTCATCCCCAACGGGGTCGTCGTCGAGGAGTTCGACGCGGCTTACGCGGCGCGTCGTGCCGTGACCGGTCGGATCCGGGCCGAGGGAGCGGACGAGCACCTGTGGCGGCTCGTCTACATCGCGCGCGTCGTGCCCATCAAGGGGCTCATGGACCTCATCGAGTCCATACGGATCCTGCGCGACCGGGGCTGTCGGATTCATCTGGACGTGTGCGGCCCCACCGAGCACGTGCCGGAGTACTACGAGCGGTGCCGGGCGCGCATCGTCGAGCTCGACCTGGCCGAGCTCATCACCATCCGCGGCACAGTCAAGGTCCGCGAGTGTCTCACCGAGTTCGATCTGTTCCTTCTGCCCTCCTACAACGAGGGCCTGCCGGTGGTCTCCCTGGAGACCATGGGGGCGGGCATCCCCACGGTGAGCACCGACGTCGGGGCGGTGCGCACCGTCGTCGAGACCGAGGTCGTCGGCCCGGACGGGAGATCCTGGGGGCCGTGCGGTCTGGTCATCCCGCCGGGCGACCCGACGGTCATGGCCGACTGCGTCCAGCGGATCATCGGCGACATGGACTTCTACGAGCGTCTGAGCCTGGCGGCCAGGGGCAGAGTGGAGGCCGCCTACGACCTGCGGCGCGTCAACGCCTCCTACAACGAGATCTACCGGCGCGGCGGGGCCGGCCGTCGGGAGGTCAGGCGCAGGAGCAGACGGGGGGCGGGTCGCCGGGGCGCGGGCCGGGCCGCCCGGGTCGGACGGATCAGAGCCGGGCGCAGAACCGCCCCGGCAGCCGGAGGAGTCATCGCGCCGTCCGAGGCGTGGGAAGGAGGACATTCATGACATCGAGACGGGGGTCGGGGGCCTGGATCCGTTACGGGGGCGCTCTGAGCGAGGACGAGTTGGCCTTCGCTGCGGACCACTACCGGGCGGCGATCCTCCAGCCGTGGGAGACCGGGGCGGCGGCCCGCCTGAAGGACATGCGCGAGGACATGGTGGTCCTCGCCTACAAGTGCCTGTCGTCGGTGCGGGATTTCGAGCCGGCCGAGCGACGCGCCTCGGGCCTGAGCGCCGGCGAGGCCCGCCGGGGAGGCTGGCTGGCGCGCCGAGCCTCGGGGAATACGATCGAGTGGAGCACCTACTCGGGCCATTATCAGATGCGGGTGTGGGATGAGGCCTACCGGCGGCGCTGGACCGAACGGGTTCTGGAGGCCATGGTCGGCACCGCCTTCGACGGGGTCATGGCCGACAACGACGTCTTCGAGGATTATTACGGCATTGATCTGCCCGACTTGGATCCCGCCGACGCTTCGGCGCCCCGCAGTGCCGCCGGGCTGCGCGCCGCTTTGAGCGAGCTCGTCGACGACGCCGGGCGCGCGCTGAACGGTGAGGGACTGCTGCTCGTGCCCAACATCGCCGAGGCGCGCCGGGAGCCCGGGCGCTGGCGTCACCACGCCTCTTGGGGCGGTGGTTTCGACGAGTGTTGGCTCGGGTGGGGGGATGACTCCTTCTTCAGCGAGAACACGGCGCTCGCGCAGGTGTCGCAGCTCAATGGTCCGGGGCTGAGCATCGTGCGCACCCCCTCGGGCGGGTCGGGGCCGCGTTTCGATGGATCCCCCTCCGCCCTGTACGGGCTGGCGGCGTTCTGGGTGTTCGGAGGGGGGCCCGACTACGTGCGGACTTCGGCGGATCCGCGGCCGGGGCGGTCGAGTTGGTCGGGGACGGCATCCCCGTCGCTCCCGCGCGGTGCCGCGCTGCGCGCCTACGCGGCCACGGGGGCCGACGACTACTCGCGGACTCCCTGGTTCCCGGCGCTGGATGCGGACCTCGGGGCGCCCCTCGGCGAGGCCACGAGGGACGACGGCGTGTGGCGCCGCGATTTCGAGGGCGGAGTGGCCGCCGTCGCGCTCGGCGAGGAGGGAGGCGGCACCGTGCGTCTCCCGGCGGGCCTCAGGTCACCGGGGCCCACCGGGGACCCGGACGGTGAGGCGCTGGCTCTGGAGGTGCCCCTCAGCGCGCATCGTGGGATGATTGCCCTGCGTGCCTGAGTCATGACCCGGTCCGGCTCGTGCGAGATCCGATAATGGGACTAAAGACCTGTCAAACGTTAGTCATGTTGGGTGGATCATTGACCTGCTTGACTTCCTGAGATCCCCGCCGTCCCGTACAGCGTTCTCTCGGGCAGGAAGCGCGGCGTCCGTCTCGGGCGGCGTCGACAGAGTTCCACAGGGCCCAGGACAAGGATGACCTATGGCACAGACTTCCCAGAATAGCGCGGCGGACATCGCGCACAAGCCCATGATGAGCACTGCTCAGATCCTGCTGATGAACGTCGGATTCTTCGGCATCCAGTACTCCTTCGGCATGCAGCAGAACGCCATGTCGCCCATCTACCAGTTCCTCGGGGCTTCCGCTGACGAGATCCCCATCCTCAATCTGGCCGGACCCGTCACCGGCCTGCTCATCCAACCGCTCATCGGGGCGCTCTCGGACCGGACCTGGAGCGAGAAGTGGGGACGCCGTAAGCCCTTCTTCCTCATCGGGGCCGTCGGCTGCTCCGTGTTCCTGTTCCTCATGCCCTTCGTCACCGCCGTGTGGATGGCGGTGCTGTGCCTGTGGCTGCTGGACGTCTCGAACAACACGGCCATGGAGCCCTACCGGGCCTTCATCGGCGACCGCCTGCCCTCCAAGCAGCTCGCCAAGGGCTTCCTCGCCCAGTCCCTGTTCATCGGCGCCGGCTCGGCCCTGGCCGCCGGGACCCTCGTCGTTCTGGAGAAGACCCTGGCGGGCGCCACCGCCGCCGGCATCCCCTACTGGGTCTTCGGCGCCTTCATGGTGGGCTCGGTGTGCTCCATCGGCTCGGTGCTCATCTCGGTGCTCTCCACCAAGGAGCTGCCGCCCACGCCGGAGGGCTTGGTCGAGCTCGAGCGCAAGAAGCGGGAGGAGGGCCCCTTCGGCTTCGTCAAGGACATCGGCGTCGCCATCGTCGAGATGCCCCGCGGCCTGAAGAAGATGGCCCTGGTCTACCTCTTCCAGTGGTACGCCATGAACGTCTTCTGGCAGTACCTGGGCCTCATGTGCGCGGCCGCCTACTTCGGAGTCGACGTCCATCAGGAGGGGTACGCCGAGACGGCCGCCTTCAACGACGCTTCCGGTTTCGCCACCGGGCTCATGGTCGTCTACTACGTCTCCTGCACGGTCGTCGCCCTCTTCCTGGCGCGACTGGCCAACCGCATCGGCCCCAAGCACGTCCACACCGCGGCGCTGTGCCTCGCCGCCGTCTGCCTGGTCCTGCTCACCCGCATCGGCAGCCCCGGCCACACCGCGGTCCTCTACCTGCCCATGATCGGCATTGGTGTGGCCTGGGCTTCTATTACGGGCGTACCCTACATCATGGCCATTGAGATGATCCGCAAGGAGCGCCGAGGCGTCTACATGGGCGTTATCAATATGATGATCGTCATCCCCCAGTTCATCCAGACCCTCACCTTCGGTCCCATTTACAAGCACCTGCTCGGCGATCACCCGGTCAACGCCCTGCTCTTCGTCGCAGTCTTCCTCATCATCGCCGGTCTGCTCATCGAGTGGATCGACACCGTCAAGGACGCGGACCCGCGGGTGCGCGCCGCCGTCACCACGACCGAGACCGCCGTCGCCTGACCGACCAGCACCCGCGACACACGCGAAAGGACCGATACTCGTGTATACAACCATTGTCGCTGGAGTCGGCGACCTCGTGGAGGACAAGCACGTCCTCGATCGCGCCTTCGAGATGGCCCGCCTCAACGACGCCACCCTTCTGCTCGTCGCGGGCTTCGACCCGGTCACGGCCCGGGACAGGGCCCGTCTGACCGATGCGGCGTCGGAGCCGCGCTTCTCCGAGACCCATCTGAGTGAGGAGGAGGCCTACGACCTCGTCGAGCGGGCGCGCACCCTCGCCGTCGAGCACGGAGTGCCCCTGTGCCAGGGGGTCGTTGTGGCGGGGGCGGCGGTCTCCGCCCTCACCTTCGTCGCCGTCGAGGCGCAGGCGGATCTCGTCGTCGTCGGTTCCCACGGCGTTGATTCGCTCCTGGGCAGGCTGTTCGGCGCGGTCAGCATCCAGGTGCTGCGCAAATCGGAGTGCGACGTCCTCGTCGTCGTGCCCTGATGGCGACGATGTCCTCGCCCCCCCGAGCGCCCTCCGCGAGCGGGGGTGACGGACGCACCGTGACTGTGCTCCCGCCTTGGGTATGGACCATACGTCCATCATGCAGGGCGAGACGGCGGACGCTCGGCCCATCAAGGGCGGAGGAAGGGCGCGCGGAGCGGATCCGCCGGGATCAGCGCAGACTGGTACCCATGAGACGGCGCCGCGGACTGCGCGCCGACGACGTCACCGTCATCGAGGAGTCGGCTCTGCGCAGAGCCATCATGGGCTCCGTCGTCAGCAACATCATGGAGTGGTACACCATCGGTGTCTGCCCTTCTACCCCTATATCGCCGTCCTGATCGGCCGGGCATTCCTGCCCGACGAGGCCGGCGGTCTCTGAGCGGGGCCGGCTCGCGCCCCTCCCGCCTGGGCGGGCAGAATGGGGCGCGCTGAGACCGATGAGTTTGGTCTAGGACCGAGGTCACATTAGAGTGATGCACGAGACGACGCGGTGTCTGCGTCGTGCCTGCGTCAGGATGACGTGAGACCGAACGAGATCGAAAGGGGCATGGATGCCCACGTACGTGTACCGTTTCAGCGAGGGGACCAAGGACCAGAAGGACCTCTTGGGCGGCAAAGGGGCCAACCTCGCCGAGATGACCCGCCTCGGCCTACCGGTTCCACCCGGATTCACCATCACCACTGATGCCTGCCGCGCCTATCTGGCCGACGGCGCCGTCCCCGATGAGCTCGCCGTCCAGGTCACCACCGCGCTGCGCGGGGTCGAGGAGGAGCTCGGCCGTGAGCTCGGAGCGGCGAAGGATCCGTTGCTGGTCTCCGTGCGCTCCGGTGCCAAATTCTCCATGCCCGGCATGATGGAGACCGTCCTGAATATCGGGCTCAACGACGACTCCGTCGTCGGGCTGGGGGAGGTCTCCGGCGACGAACGCTTCGCCTGGGACTCCTACCGGCGTCTGATCCAGATGTTCGGCAAGACGGTGCTGGACATCGACGGCGATCACTTCTCCCGGGTGCTGGATGCCAAGAAGGCCGAGCGCGGAGTCGGCCTCGACTACGAGTTGAGCGTGGATGCGCTCAGAGAGCTGGTCGAGGAGTACAAGCGGATCGTGGTCGAGCGCGCCGGCATCGACTTCCCCCAGGACCCCCGTGTCCAGCTCGACATGGCCACCGAGGCCGTCTTCCGCTCCTGGAACACCGAGCGCGCCCACATCTACCGCCGCCGTGAGAAGATCCCGCACGACCTGGGCACCGCCGTCAATGTGTGCACCATGGTTTTCGGCAACATGGGGAAGACCTCCGGCACCGGCGTCTGCTTCACCCGCGACCCCTCCACCGGCCGCTCCGGCGTCTACGGCGACTACCTGGTCAACGCCCAGGGTGAGGACGTCGTCGCCGGTATCCGCAACACCCTGTCGCTGACGGACCTGGAGCGTTTGGACAAGACCTCCTACGACGACCTGCGTGCCGCTATGCGCAAGCTCGAGACCCACTACCGCGACCTGTGCGACATCGAGTTCACCATCGAGCGCGGCAAGCTGTGGCTCCTGCAGACCCGTGTGGGCAAGCGCACCGCCGCGGCCGCCTTCCGTGTGGCCACCCAGCTGGTCGACGAGAAGCTCATTACTGCCGACGAGGCCCTCACCCGCGTCACCGGCGAGCAGCTTACCCAGCTCATGTTCCCCCAATTCGCCGACGTCGGGGACCGCGACCTGCTCACCCGCGCCATGCCGGCCTCCCCGGGCGCGGCCGTCGGTCACATCGTTTTCGACAATTCCGAGGCCATCGCGCGTTCGCAGGCCGGCGAGCCGGTTATCCTCGTGCGCCGTGAGACCAATCCCGACGATCTGCCCGGCATGGTCGCGGCCACCGGCGTGCTCACCTCCCGCGGGGGCAAGACCTCGCACGCCGCCGTCGTCGCCCGAGGCATGGGCAAGACCTGCGTGTGCGGCGCGGACGCCCTCGAGGTGGACGCCGAGGCCAGGACCGTGCGCGTCGCCGGACGCGAGGAGGTGCTCACCTCCGAGGCGATCATCGCCATCGACGGGCAGACGGGCGAGGTCTTCCTCGGCGAGGTCCCCGTCGTCGACTCCCCGGTCATGACCTACCTGCGCCGCGGCCTGGAGACGGCTCTGGACTACGCCGGGGACGTCGACACCCGCGAACTCGTCACCAGCGTGGACCGCCTCATGCGTCATGCGGACGAGGTCGGGCGTCTCCGGGTGCGGGCCAACGCCGACACCCCCGACGACGCCCGCCACGCCCTCCACCGCGGGGCCAGGGGCGTGGGCCTGTGCCGCACCGAGCACATGTTTCTCGGTGAGCGCAAGAAGTTCGTGCAGAACCTCATCCTCGCCGCCGACGACGCCGAACGGGAGGACGCTCTGGCGGCCCTGCTGCCCCTGCAGAAGGGCGACTTCGTCCAGATGCTCGCCACGATGGATGGCAGGCCCATGACGGTGCGCCTCATCGACCCGCCGCTGCACGAGTTTCTGCCGGACCTGACCGAGCTGAGCGTCAAGGTAGCTCTCGACCGCGAGCGCGGCGTCCTCGACAGCGCCGATGAGACGCTGCTCACCATCGTGCGCAAGAGTCACGAGGCCAACCCGATGCTCGGCCTGCGCGGCGTGCGCCTGCTGCTGATCATGCCGGGCCTCATCGAACTGCAGGTGAGGGCCATTGCCGAGGCCGCCGTCGAGCGCCTCGCGGCCGGCGGCGACCCCCATCCGGAGATCATGGTTCCGCTCATCGGCTCGGTTCGGGAGATGCAGATCGCCCGTGAGCGCGTCGAGGCCGTCCTCCGCGAGGTCTCGGCGGATTCCGGCTACGCGCTCGACTTCCCGATCGGGTGCATGATCGAGCTGCCGCGCGCTGCGCTGACCGCCGACCACATTGCCGAGGAGGCCGACTTCTTCTCCTTCGGCACCAACGATCTGACTCAGACCACGTGGGGCTTCTCCCGCGACGACGTTGAGTCCTCCTTCGTGGGTCGGTACATCGAGGGGGGCATTTTCGGGACCTCGCCGTTCGAGTCCATTGACGCCGACGGTGTGGGCGGCATGGTGCGTCTGGGTATCGAGGGCGGGCGCTCGACCAGACCGGGCATGACGATGGGCGTGTGCGGCGAGCACGGCGGCGATCCGGAGTCCATCGACTTCTTCCACCGGGCCGGGCTCGACTACGTGTCCTGCTCGCCGTTCCGTGTTCCGGTCGCCCGGTTGGAGGCCGGTCGCGCCGCGGTGGCGTTCCCGGGGACGGCTTCCGGAGTGAAATGACGCCGGTACTGGCGGGCCGGGCTTCGCATTCGGCTCGCTGAGTCGGGCGGGCCGGACTTCGCATCCGGCCCGCCCGCTGCTGTCACCGTCCCGCCCGTCTTCGACCGGGCCTGCCGGGAATTCCGCTTCCACCCCGGCGTCATCGTCACCGATGAGCTCGATCGCGTCATCCCACGCATTCCCGAGGCGATCGCCGAACCCGGCCGAGCTCGTCGGGGCGTCGTCTCATGGGCCGTCGCCGGGCGCTTCTCGCAGAGCGCAGTGCCGCCCGGTCCGGCCGACGGGGCGGGTGATGCGGCGAGCGCGGATGCCCGCTCTCGCAACGACCTCGCCCGATGCGTCGAACGGACCGGGGAGCGCTCGTCTCTCGCGCGCCCCGCCGTCGCCGTCTGCTAGCACGTCTCGCCCCGGAATCCGTGGTGCCGCACCGGTGGCGAGCATGAGAGGATGGCCGGACGGATGGCGTCACCGCCCGGGGCCGCCGTTACGACCGAGTTGATCGAGATGATCCAGAGAGGCACGTTATGGCGCTGTTCGAGCTGACCGGCAACCGACTCGAGGCCACGGCCCTGGGGGAGCCCGCCGACGCTTCACAGCGAACCACCGTGCTGGGGGCCGTGCACGGCCAGCTCGTGGAGGTCCTGCGGCGTCCCGTCTTCCCCGTCGTCTGGGAGCGCGAGGGCGAGGTCGACGTGCTTACCGCCCTTGACGCCGCCTGCCAGGTGATGTGCGTTGAACTGCTCGATCACCTCGACGGCGCCGCGCTCGTGTCGGCGATGGCGCGCACCGCTGCCGCCGCGCAGAGCGGATGGGGGGATCTCGCCTCCCACTACCCGGGCGGCAGCACCGTCTTCCGGGAGGACTGGGAGGAGTTCCGCGAGACGGTCCCCGTCGGCGTCGGTCCGGGACCGCGACTGACTCTCATCGCCATGAGCGTCGACGACGACGTCCGCGCCGCTCTGGCCCTGCTATGCGCGGGTATCGATGTGCACGAGGCTCAGGTGCGCACCACGGAGGAGGGGCGCACGCTGGTCGCGCTGGACCCGGTGCGCCACGACGCCCTGGACCCCCTGGGCGGCTCCGGCGCAGTCCTCGTGGCCCGGAATTCGCGCGCGAATCTCGGCCTCGGAGGGACGAGGAGGAATGACGAGGACGAGCGGGGCCCGGTCGCGGACAGGACGAATCCCGCCACCGTTCCGGTGCCGAGCGTGAGGCGGACGAGCCGGACATCGCACTCGAGCAGGAAGGAGCACGCATCTCAGACCGGCGGCGCGCCCGCCGTCGCTGCGCAGACGGGCGGCGTGCGCACCGGCGGGGCCGGTGGCAGAGTCGAGGCGGCCCGTGCTCGCGCCGCGGGGCCGCGCGTCGACCGGTCCCGGGCCGGCGGGTCGGCCACCGCCGTCGCCGAATCGGAGACCACCGGTGCGATCGCCACCGCGAGTCCCGACGATGTGACTGCGCCCAGCGCGCGCCTGACGAGAACGCCGGACACCGACGCCGACCGCAACCACCGCGCCACCGCTCCGGTCCTCGGGGCGCAGCCGACCGTGCCCTCCGGCGGCCAGTCGGCGGCCGTGCTGGCCTCCGTCGCCGCCCGGATCGACACCCCGGTCACCCTCGTGTGGCAGCGGATGCGGCGCGGCATCCACCATGAGGCGGTGCTCAGCGCCGACGGCATCATCACTCTGTCCAACGGAATGCGTTTCCGCGACCCTTCCGCCGCGGCCAACGCCGCGCAGCACACCCAGGACATGGACGGGTGGCGCGTGTGGCGCATCGGTGCACAGGGACCCGCACTGCGCGATTTCATCGAGGATTGAGACGGGGTTGTTCCTGTCCTAATAGCGGTGAACGCTATGACAGTATTTTCTCGAGGAGATGTTACGACGATGAACGCGAAAGATCTTCCACCAACCGATCTGCTGTACAACGATGATCCTTATGCGGCTGAGTGCGAAGCCTCGGTTATCGCCGCGAGTGGTGACGATCTGGTTCTCGATAGAACCGTATTCTATCCCGAGGGCGGGGGTCAGGCGGCTGATTCGGGAACATTGAACGGCATCCCGGTACATCGACTCGAACGCGTGACCATCTCAGAGAGATCGACGCCCGAGGGGATACCCATCCCCCTGGAGTCGACCGTAGTTCATACGGTACCCGATCACGGTCTCGTTGCTGGCGATCGGGCTCATCTTGTGCTCGATTGGGAGAGATCGAGATCCCCTGCGGCGGGACTCACGTGCGGAGCATGACCGAGCTCGATGGTGAACCGCATGTGAAGCGCAGGCGCAAAGGAGCGGGATTGACCCGGCTTTACATCGCGCTCACCTGATTGCGGCCGGACGGTCCTCGGGGCGATATCAGACGTCCGGGACGATCCCTAGACGCCGGCCGAGCCAGTCCATCTGGTCCGCCATCGCCACCGACCACGTCGCCCAGGTGTGCCCGCCGGCGTACTCCCGCTGTGAGACACTCATCCCCGCCTGCGTCGTAGCGTCCACCAGCACGGGCACGACGGGCCTGTACTGCTTATCATCGCGCCCCACGGAGACGATCCCGGATACACCCGAATACCGCCCCGGGGGCGCGGACGCCATGATCGTCAGCGGATCGTTGGCCTCGTAGGACGCGCGGTCACCGTCGAAACCGACATTGATCGTCCGCTGCTCGGAGCCCAGGCTCGGATGCTCCTCCGCGCTCATCGCCAGAAAGTTCCGGTACACCTCCGGGGACCGCGCGGCCACCTGCAGCGCGCAGGTCCCGCCGTTGGACAGCCCCGCCACCGCCCAGTGCTCCGGGTCGAGGTCCACCTGCAGGTTCTGGCGGATCCAGTCCGGGACGTCGCGCTCCAAGTAGGTCGCCACCCTTCCCCCGCGCACGGTGTCCGAGCACAGAGGATTGCGGTAAGGACTGCCGAGCAGGTCGGCGACCACGACCACCGGCGCCAGGCCGTCGTGGGCAGCGGCGTAGGCGTCCATGGTGTCCTTCAGACCGCCCAACTCGAACCAGTCCGAGGGGCTTCCCGGCTGCCCGGTGAGCGCGACGACCACCGGCAGGGCCGGCCGCTCCTGGGTCAGATAAGCCGGCGGCAGGTAGATGACGGCGTCCCGGGGACTGAAACCCCTGGTGCCCGACTGATCGCCCGCGGGGATCGGTGCCGTGACGACCTGGCCGCGCGGAGGCATGTCATCGGGGGCGACCCACGTCGTCGACAGCGCCCCCTCCCCGCGCTGGGGCGCCTTGGCGTGGGGCGCCGCGGTGGGCAGCGCGGCCAGCGGCGTCGTCGCCACACCGAGGCCGAGAACGGCGGCCAGGGAGGGGAAGGCGGCGAAGAAGGCGTTGATGGCCAGCAGCGCCGCCGCCACCACCGCGACGACGCTCGCACCCGAGCCCGAGGCCCGCACCAGCCGCCGCTTCCAGGTTCGCACGCGCTCGCGGTCGGCCTCGGCGCTGCCGCCCAGCAGCACCTGGGCCACGACGAAAGCGGCCAGGCCCACCCACATCCACACCAGCGGGCCGATGCCGTCGGCCACCGGTCGCCAGACGACATCCACCGCGAGCCAGCAGCCCGCGCCGAGCGCAAGCCCGGCGGCGGGGGCCGCCAGCTGCCGCGGACGGGGCAGGTGCCGGGTCCGCGTCACCCACAGGACGGCTGCGAGGATCACGACGAGGGCCAGGCACGCACCGCCCATCCACGGCTGAAGCAGTCGTACCGAGCGCAGCGCCCCGGTCGCCGACTCAGTCATGGGTCACGAGCACCTGCGCGAAGCGCGCGGTCTGGGCCGGAGTCAGATCGGGCACGTAGGCATGGGCGATGGCCACCCCGACCGCGGGTAGATCCACGACGTCGGGCACGGCCAGGTACATGGGGACCTTGCGCGGTTTGAACTTGCGTTTGAAGGAGTGCAGGGAGGCGAAGCCGTAGGCCGGTTCGAGCAGCGAGGCGAGCAGATCGAGCAGCGGGTCGAAGCGCGAGGCGCCCACGTCGTCGACGCCGTCCCCGGTCAGGTCCCCGGAGATCCCCGATCGGGCCAGCGGGGCCCCCGACAGCGACATCACCTCGAGACCCTCCCCCTGAGCGTCCTGGGCGGCCCGGGCGATGAGGTACTCGATCGCCGGACGCCAGCCGCCCTCCCGACGCCGCATGAGATCCAGAGTCAGCCCGATCACCTCGCCGTCGCGGTGCACCGGCATCCAGGAGGTGACGGCGTGGACGGTGCCGCCCTCGTCGACGGCGAGCAGCAGGCGCGTGTCGTCGTCGTCGATCTCCCGCAAACCGCCGAGCGTGAAACCCATCTCGGGTAGAGCCTTCTCCCCGACCCACGCCTGCGAGATGGCGCGGATCTGGTCGCGGCGGCCCTCCGGGGCGGTGCGCCAGGTCGTCCATTCCGCCGTGATGCCCTCGCGACGCGCGTGATTGAGGGCGGTGCGCACATCCTGGAAGACCTTGCCCTTGAAAGCGAGCCCGGGCAGGTCGATGACGGCCTCCTCGGCGACCTGCAGGACCGTCCAGCCGTGCTCGCGAGCGACGAGCATCGTGGGCTCGTGCACGGAGTACAGCGCCGGCACGAGCCCGGCCTCGTGCGCGAAGGCGGTGAACCCCTCGACGGCCTCCTTGGTCTCCTCGGGACTGGCGGCGGCCGGGTCGCCCAGGGTCAGGGCGACACCGGAGCCGGCCCGGTAGGCGAAGCCGGTGCGCTTGTCATCCGCGATCCAGGCGTCATTGCCGGGCCAGGTGAGCATCCAGCCCAGGGTGCCGGCTCCGCGCGCCCGGACAAGAGCGACGAGGTCCTCATGGTTGACGCTGGGAGTGATCGCGGGCTTGGTCATGGCCACCCACGCGCACACGATGGCGGAGACCCAGGCGAAGGTGGGGAAGAACCAGGTGGCGAGGCAGGCGAGCGGACCATGGGGTCGCAGGGTGGGGGCGAGCAGACCTTCGGCGGAGGTCGGCAGAAGCCTGACGAGGAAATCGGTGATCAGCACCGAAGGCGTCGCCTCGGGCTCGAAGTCGTGGGCGACGATTGTCCCCAGCACGACGCTGGCCGCGGCGCAGGCGAACGCGGTGATCGTCCAGGTCAGGATGGCTTTGCGCACGACCCCTGGACGGGTGTGCAGTCTCAGGTGGTCGCGGTTCCACACGACCAGCAGCACGATGCCCGCGTTGAGCATGAGAGGCAGGGCCATATGGTTCGAGATGTTCCAGGAGCTCGGCGGGCTGGAAACGGTCGGCGGCTCGGTGCCGTCCAGGGTGAATTCGGCATTGACCGACAGGACCGAGCATATGGCGAGGAAGAGCTGAAGGAGGATCGTGCCCACGGCGGCGGTGCGGCGCCCGCGGCGCAGCCCGTCCGCCAGGGCCAGCTGGAGCAGAAGCGGCATGAGGCTCAGGCCGAGGGCACCGGTGACGGGGTGGACGACCTCCCGTTCGGGGAACACGCCGTAGCGGGCGCTGGCGAGCGGGCCGAAGGCCGCCCGTGAAACGGCCGCCAGCGCCAGCATGAGCGACCAGCAGGCGACGACGAGCGCCAGGAGATTGCGGGACGTCCTGCGCGTGCGTGATAGCCGAGCGGAGGAGACGGACCCGCGCCAGGTGATCATTCCCACGAACAGGCCTGTGGTGGCGGCGCCCAGGCGGGCGAGGGCGCCGGGCGTTCCGGTCACCGCGGTCTCGACGAGGAGGAACCCGAGCACGAGCACACGAGTGCGGCGGCACCACAGATGATTCATCAGCGCTGTCGACGCCATGACGGGGCCGAGGAGGAGGAGTGGGATTCCCGAGATCGGGTGACGGGTCATGGCGTGCCCCCACCCGGGTGCGACGGCGGTGATGAGCGGGTGAGCGACCAGGGCGGCGCCGATGCCGACGGCGTGGGATACGAAGGCGGAGATGAGGAAGGAACGCGAGCCGATGAATCGCTCGATGGCGATGCCGACGGTGAGCAGAACAACGACGCCGACGAAGGGACTTAGGTGGATAGTGCCGGTCCAGGCGGTCAGCAGGGACCACAGACGCATGGGATGGGCGGGCTCGGCGGCCAAGGGATTCTTCGGCAACCGCAGAGGCGAGGTGCGGTGGATGACGGCGAGCGCCACGGTGCTCAGGAGAAGGAGCCCGGCGAGGGCCGTGCAGACCCGCCCCTTGCGCAGCCAGGCGTGGGTGGTTCTGGCGCTGGCGGTCATGCGCGGTGACAGGTGCGCCGTGATGCGGGCGGTGTGCGGTGCGGCCTGGGACGACATGTGCATATCATGACTGACGCGGCGTGCCCCAACCTCCATCTGGCGGAGGAGGAGTGCGCGTCCTGATCCTGTCTCGGGCGGGGTGCGGCGGGCGAACGGTCGGATGCCGCCGTTCGGTCCTCCTCCCCGCCCGACGGCTCAGCGCAGGACGTAGCCGCCGAGCCAGCGACGCAGGGCCGCGAAGACCTGCTCGCGCACGGGCGGGGCGGACAACGTCAGATCGTGCACGCCGCCGTCGAAGCGCGCCACCGTCACCAGGGCGCCCAGGCCGATGGCGCGGCGGGCTGTTGCGTCGGCGTCGACGATCGTGTCGGCGCGCCGCGAGTGGGGCGTCCACGTGAGCGCCAGGTGACTGCGCGCCGAGCCCATCGACAGGATCGGGCAGCGGATGTCAAGGCCAGCGGCCACGCGCGCCTGCCCGGCCAGGATGGCCCGCAGCCAGCCGGGGCGGATCGGCGCGCAGGGCCGGGGCGACCATTCGGGCACGATGTCCCAGCCGGTGATGTAGGGGTCATCCGCCCAGGCGGGGTCGGGAAGCTCGCCGTCCCGCTCCAGCCACCCGTCGGTGACGCGGAAGAGCGCCTCGGGGTCGTGGCTCGGGAGGGGGATCGGCATGCGCGGATCGCGCCGCGCCAGCGTCCGCACGACCGGCTCGCCGACCATGCGCACCGGTTCGGCCCCCTGATTCTCCAGCCATGCCGAGTTGAGCACGAGCGCGGCCAGGGCACCGGGATGGCGGTCGGCCCACAGGCAGCCGATGAGACCGCCGGTGGAGTGCCCGAGCAGGACGACGTCGCCGTCCCAGCCGTGCTCGGAGCGGATGACGGCCAGGGCCAGGCCGATCTCCTCGTCGTAGTCGGTCAGTGAGGTGATCCACCCGAGCATCTGTCCCTCGCGCAGGGAGCGTCCGTGGCGGCGCAGGTCCAGGGCGTAGAAGGCCCCGCCCAGGCGTGAAATCTCCCGGGCCAGGTGGGTTTGGAAGAAGTAGTCGTTCCAGCCGTGCAGGTACAGCGCGGCGAAGGTCGGGGTGGTGGGGGTGCCGGTCAGGGCCTGCGGGTCGGACGCGGGCATGTGCCGCACGAGAGTGGCAACGGCGTCGTCGTCCTCCTCGTCGGGCAGCAGTGGCAGGGTGCGCGCCTCGAAGCCGGGCCCCAGCAGGTCAGGTCCCCAGGCGTCCACCGGTGGCGCGCTCATGCGTCGGCCCGTGCTCCGTTCTCCGGGCCGTCCAGGAAGGAGCGCAGGATCGCGTTCATCTGCTCGGCCTCGATGAGGAAGCCGTCATGACCGTGCAGAGAGTGGACGGTCTCGCGGCGGGCTCCGGGGATGGCCTGGGCGAGCTCGGCGGCCTGGGCGGCCGGGAAGAGACGATCGGAATCGATGTCGATGACGAGGGCGCGGGCCGTGACCGCGTCCAGCGCGGCCGGGATGCCGCCGCGGCCGCTACCGACGTCGTGGACCATCATCGAATGGTTGACGATGAGGTAGGTGTTGGCGTCGAAGCGGGCCAGCAACTTGCCGGCGTGGTAGTCGAGGTAGGACTCGATCTGGTAGCGCCCGCCCACGGCCGGGTCCTCCTGCCCCTGGTGGGCCCGGCCGAAGCGGGCGTCGAGTTCGGCGGCGGAGCGGTACGTCGTATGGGCCAGGGCGCGTGCCAGCCCCAGGCCCCGCACGGGGCCGATGGGGTGGGAGTAGTAGTCGCCGTCGAAGAAGAAGGGGTCTCCGACGATGGCGAGCTCCTGGAGGTGGCACCAGGCGAGCTGGTCAGCGGTGGTGGAGGCACCGGTGGCCACGAGAGCCAGGTTGCGCACCCGTTCGGGGTGGGACACGGCCCATTCGATGGCGCGGTGCCCGCCCAGGCTGGCGCCGATGACCAGGTGGAAGGTCCCGATGCCCAGGGCGTCGGCCAGACGGGTCTCGGCTTCGACGGCGTCGCGTGTGGTCAGCCACGGGAAGCGCGAGCCCCAGGGTCGGCCGTCGGGGGCGGTGGAGGAGGGACCGGTCGAGCCCTGGCAGCCGCCGAGGATGTTGGCGGCCACGACGTAGTAGCGGTCGGTGTCGATGGCCCGGCCGGGGCCGACCACGGCGTTCCACCAGCCGGCGGCGGGGTGGCCGGGGCCGGCTTCGCCGGTCACGTGGGAGTCGCCGGTTAGCGCGTGCAGAACGAGGACGGCGTTGTCCCGCTCCGGGGTGAGCGCGCCCCAGGTCTCGAAGGCCAGGTGCGTATCGGGTAGGACCTCGCCGGATTCCAGGGGAAGATCGCCGATCTCCACGAAGCGGCGATTGCCGGGTTCATCGCCGGGGCGCCAGGCACCGGTGGGGGAGCCCGCTTTGCGGTCGACGAGCTTGAGGGCCGCGGTGCCGACGCCGGGGGCGGGGGAGGACGGGGCCGAGGTCATGACACTATCGTATGAGCGTCTCGGTGCCCGGCGCTCGTTCGCCGCGGCCCGCGGAGGGCCGGCGGCGAGGCGCTCACCAGCTCTCGCGGGCGCGCCGGGCCGAGCGCTGAGCGCGGACCGTCTCGCAGGCGACGGCCATGACGCACAGCCCTGCTCCGCAGGCGAGCATGATCCACCAGCCGCACCGCGCCGCCGTGGTGAAGGGCTCACCGGCGCCGATGCCGGCGTTGAGGCAGGCTCCGAGCACGGCCACGCCCAGGGCCTGGCCCACCTGGCGGGAGGTCGACGCCGTCGCCCCCGCGACCCCGGCGCGCTCGGGCGGCATGGCCGAGACGGCCGTGTTCGAGATGGGCGTGTTGATCAGCCCCATGGAGGCCCCCACGCACATGCCGGCGATGACGAACAGGGTCAGCGGTGACGTCGGCCCCAGGAGGGTCAGCAGCAGGATCGAGCCGACCGTCAAGCTCGCCGCCCCGGCGAGCATGGGTGTACGAGCGCCCGTGCGCCCGACGAGCCAGCCGGACACCGGCGCGGCGCAGGCGCTCGACAGGGCCATCGGCAGGGTGAGCAGTCCGGCGCGCAGGGGCCCCAGTCCCCGGGCGTCCTGGAGGTAGAGGGTGGCCACGAACATGAATCCCGCGTAGGCGATGAAGAGCGCCAGCGCCATGAGGGTCGCCAGGCTGAAGGGCGCCGAGCGGAAGAAGCGCAACTCGATCATGGGGTCGTTCGCGCGTCGCTCGGTGCCGATGAAGGCGGCGCCGGCCAGCAGTGCCACAGCGAAGGAGGTGAGGATGCCCGGGGCGGTGAAGGATGTCTCGCCGCCCTCGATGATGGCCAGGCTCAGGGCCGCCAGGGTGAGCACGGCCAGCAGCTGGCCGGGCGCGTCCGCCCCGCGGTGTGCCCGGGCGCGCGACTCGGGCACGACGGCCAGCACCGCGGGTACGGTGACGGCCAGGACCGGCAGGTTGATCCAGAACACCGCCCGCCAGTCGACGGCGTCGACGAGGGCGCCGCCCACGATCGGGCCCAGCGCCATGCCGACGCCGACGACCGCGCCCCATACACCGATGGCCTGGGCCCGCTCGCGCGGGTCGGTGAAGGTGTTGGTGATGATGGACAGGGCGACGGGGGCGAGCATGGAACCGCCGATCGCCTGGAGGGCGCGCATGGCGATGAGCATGAGCGGGTTGATCGATATCGAGCACAGGGCCGATCCCAGCCCGAAGATCAGCAGCCCGGAGACGAAGACGCGACGGCGGCCGGCGCGGTCGGCCAGCGCTCCGGAGAACATGAGGAGGGAGGCCAGGACCAGCAGATAGGAGTCGACGATCCACTGGAGTTCACCGGTGGTGGCGCGCAGGTCGCGGGCGACCGAGGGCAGGGCGAGGTTGACACCGGTGGAGTCTATTTGGGCGACGAGCATGGCGACCGTGCAGGCGGCGAGGATCGCCACGCGGCGGCGCCGGGACACAGGGGGTGAGTGCAGGACGGAGGGGCGCGACTGCCGGGGGTGGTTCCCGGGGGCGCCGGCGCGGCTGGTCACCCCGCGAGAGTAGCAAGGGGCGTGCGGGCGGGCTTCAGCCGGCGAGCGCCGCCAGGCCCCGCTCGAGGTCGGCGATGATGTCGTCGACGTGCTCGATGCCGATGCTCAGACGCACGGTGCCGGCGCTGATGCCGGCCCTGGCCAGACCGGCGTCGTCGAGCTGGGAGTGGGTCGTGGTGGCCGGATGGACGCACAGCGAGCGGACATCGCCGATATTGGCGAGGTTGGAGAACAGACTCAGGGCGTCGATGAAGGCGGCCCCCGCCTCACGCCCGCCGACCAGGTCGAAGGCGAAGACGGATCCCGCGCCGCGGGGGCAGTACGTGCGGTGGAGGTCGTAGTACGGGCTGGAGGGCAGGCCGGAATAGCGCACCTCGGCCACCTCCGGGCGATCGACCAACCACCGGGCCACCGCCAGGGCGTTGTCGACGTGGCGCTCCATGCGCAGCGAGAGCGTCTCCACGCCCTGGGCGATGAGGAAGGCGCCCAGCGGGGAGGCGGCGAAGCCGAGATCGCGCTGGCCCTGGGCGTGGGCCTTGAGGATGAAGGCCATGTTGGCGCCCATCGCGCCGCCGACGCCCATGTCGCGGGCGTAGACGAGGCCGTTGTAGGAGGGGTCGGGGGTGTTGAAGTCGGGGAAGCGCTCGGCGGCCGCGGCGTAGTCGAAGTTCCCCGAGTCGACGACGACGCCGGCCACCGACGAGCCGTGCCCGCCCAGGAACTTCGTGGCCGACTCGACGACGATGTCCGCACCCCACTCGATGGGGCGGGTCAGGTAGGGCGATGCCGTGGTGTTGTCGACGACGAGCGGGATGCCGAGCCGGTGCGCGGCTTCGGCGATGGGGGCGATGTCGAGGATGTCGCCCTTGGGGTTGGGGATCGATTCGCCGAAGAAGCAAATGGTGTGTTCGTCGGCGGCCGCGCTCCAGGCGGCCGGGTCGCCCGGGTCTTCGACGAAACGGGTCGTGATGCCGAGCTTGGGCAGGGTGCGGGTCAGGAGGTTGACGGAGCCGCCGTAGAGGGAGGGGGAGGAGACGATGCTGCTGCCCGCTCCGCCGAGGGTGAGGAAGGTCAGGGTCTCGGCGGCGAGCCCGGAGGCGACCAGATGCGCGCCGACGCCGCCTTCGAGGGAGGCGATGCGGGAGGCGACGATCTGGTTGGTGGGGTTGTCCAGGCGCGTGTAGATCGGGCCGAGCGATGCCAGGGCGAAGCGGTCGGCGGCTTCCGCGGCGTCGGGGAAGACGAAGGAGGTCGACTGGTAGATCGGGATGGCTCGCGCGCCGGTGACGGCGTCGGGGGTGTGCCCCGCCTGGACCTGTTTGGTCTCGAAGTGCCAGCCGTCCGGGTTCGCGGCGGTGGGAGGGGCGGGGTTGCCGGTGGACATGCGGCGCTCCTTCGCGTGGACGACAGTGTGCAGCGACACCGTAGCCCGTGCGGCCCGCTTCGACACCTTCTCGTCCACGAGCGGGGCTGCACGACTGGAGTCTATGGTGAAGATCACTGTGACGTGGGCGTGGCGCGCTTCCGCGGAATTGTGGCAAGCGCGAGGAGGCCGAGGCGTATGTGATTGTTGTGAATCGTGTTGTTTGTGTTTCTTCTTGAGGTTGGTGCGGCTAGTGTTCTCACTGAAACCGGGGGCGCGTCCGTCAAGGTGACGCGCCGCGACATGATGGAGAACTTGTGAGTCTTACCCATCGCACGCGAGGATCGCGCGGTGCCGTGCGCCTCACTGGGCGGACCAGTAGGCGCCTGAGTGCAGCACTGGCCACCCTGACCCTGGCTGTGGCCCTTGCGCCGGCCGCGGCTCCCATCGCCCTCGCCGACGACGTGACGCAGAACGACATCGATCGGTCCAAGGCGTCCGAGAACGCGACGTCGGTCTCGATCGCCGATCTGGAGAGCCAGGTCGCTCAGCTCAACGTCGACCTCAGGACCGCCCAGGTCAACGCCGCATCGGCCAACGAGGACTACCTCCTGGCGGTCCACGACCTCGACACCGCGACCGCGGAGGCCGAGACGGCTCAGCAGAACGCCGAGACGGCGGCCGCTGATGTGTCCTCCGCTCGTGAGGATCTGGGCGCTGTCGTTTCTCAGACGTATGAGGAGGGCAGCACAGGGCCGGTCGACTCCCTGACTCCGTATTTGACCAGCGAGTCGCTGTCCGACCTCACGGACAACGACGTCGCTCTGGAGCGCGCCGGCGGCGACACCGATGCCCGCGTCCAGAACGTCGAGGCGCTTCAGGCCACGGCCGACAACGCGCGGTCGCTGGCCGACCAAAAGGTCGAGGATAAGCAGACCGTGGCCGCGCAGGCCCAGACCGCCAAAGACGATGCCTCTTCTAAGGTCACATCCGCGCAGGACGCCGTCACGACCGCCGAGGCCAAGCGCACCAGTCTCATTGCGCAGCTGGCCGAGCAGCGCAACACCACCGTCGCACTGGAGACCCAGCGCCAGGACCAGATAGAGGCCGATCGCAAGGCCCGCGAGGAAACCGCCGCCAGGTCGGCCGCCAAGGCCAAGGCCGATGCCGCGGCGTCCGCCTCCACGACTCCAACGGCCGAACCGACGGCTTCTGCTGAGCCGTCCGCCGAGCCCACGGGCTCTGCCGAGCCGACCACTGGGCCCACGGCTTCCGCTGAGCCGTCCGCCGAGCCCACGGCTTCCGCTGAGCCGACCACTGGGCCCACGGCTTCCGCTGAGCCGTCCGCCGAGCCCACGGCTTCCGCCGAGCCGACCACTGGGCCCACGGCTTCCGCCGAGCCGACCACTGGGCCCACGGCTTCCGCTGAGCCGTCCGCCGAGCCCACGGGCTCTGCCGAGCCGACGGCCGAACCGACCGCCACCGAGGAGGAGTCGGCTCCTGCTGAGGACCCCGCCCCCGACGAGGCCGAGGACCCCGCCCCCGAGGAGGAGGCTCCCGCCGAAGAGCCCGCCCCCGACGAGGCTGAAGAGCCCGCCCCCGAGGAGGAGGCCCCCGCCGCCGAAGAGCCCGCCCCCGAGGAGGAGGCTCCCGCCGAAGAGCCCGCCCCCGACTACGGCGCGGGCGCGGACGTGGCGATCACCACTGCCGAGAGCTACCTCGGTGTGCCCTACGTGTGGGCGGGCGAGTCCTACGACGGTGTCGACTGCTCGGGCCTGACGATGCTCGCCTACGCGTCGGCCGGGGTCGAACTCACCCACTCCTCGCGCGTGCAGTACGGCGAGGGCCTGCAGGTCCCCCTGGAGGAGGCTCAGGCCGGCGACCTCGTCTTCTGGTCCTCCGACGGCAGCCAGGAGGGCATCTATCACGTCGCCATTTACTTGGGCGACGATCAGATCATCGAGGCCCCGACCTTCGGCGTGCCCGTTCGGATCACCTCGATGCGCTACGCGGACGTCATGCCCGACGCCGTGCGCCCCTGACCGGCTCGTGCCGGGCGGGTCAGACGTGTCCCCGACCTTCGCAACGAGGTCGGGGACACGTGCCGTCAGGTGGGGTGCAGGGCGCTGCGTGTTCTGCGCACGCCGGCGGCGGGCGACGGGACGAGCGGGCGCCGCCCACCGGGGCGCCCCGATACGGGGTCAGTGCCTCTCGCGGGCGGCGCGCTCGGCCCCGCGCTCGTAGGAGCGGCGAATCTCCTCCTCGGCCTCCTCGCGGCCGACCCAGTGGGCGCCCTCGACGCTCTTGCCCGGCTCGAGGTCCTTGTAGACCTCGAAGAAGTGCTGGATCTCCAGGCGGTGGAACTCGCTGACGTCCTCGATATCCGTGCGCCATGAGGCGCGCTGGTCGGCCGACGGCACGCACAGAACCTTGTCGTCACCGCCCTTCTCATCGCGCATGCGGAACATCCCCAGGGCGCGGCAGCGGATGAGGCAGCCCGGGAAAGTGGGTTCCTCCAGCAGCACGAGCGCGTCGAGCGGATCCCCGTCCTCGCCGAGCGTGCCCTCGATGAAGCCGTAGTCGTCCGGGTAGCGCGTCGAGGTGAACAGCATGCGGTCGAGCATGATGCGGCCCGTGGTGTGATCCACCTCGTACTTGTTGCGGTTCCCCTTGGGGATCTCGATCGTGACGTCGAACTCCACGGGTCTCTCCTTCACATCTCATCCTTGCGGCGACGGCCGTGCCGATGGCACTAGTGTGGCCCACGACGGCGCATCCAGCGGGACATCGTACGGCCCGGCTCTTCATGACAGGGTCCCGACTCTTGCCGCGGGCCGTCACCCCGTCAGGCCGACTCACCGGAGGAGATGTGCGTAAGGTTCACACGGCGGCGCTCACCGTCGCCACGCTCGTCGTCGCAGGCGCCTACTACGGCCTCGCAGATTCCCTCGACATCGTTCCGGGGCCGCTGACCGCCGCGTCGCAGTCCTACGAGACGCAGCCCTACCCGACGCCGTCGATCCCACCCGACGGGCAGGACGCGCCGTCGGGACTCGACCCCGACGCCCCCGCGCCCACCGCAACGTCCCTATCCTCCCTGGCGAACGCCCTCGCCTCGGACTCCCAGGTCGGCGGTGCCACCACTGCCGTCACTGTGATCGACGTCGCCACCGGCGAGACTCTGCTCGACACGAGCAGCACCCCTCTGACCCCGGCGTCGTCCAACAAGATTCTCACCGCCTCGGCGGCGCTCTCCCTGCTCGGGCCCGAGCATGCCCTGACCACCAAGGCTGTCGTGTCGGGCGGCACCGTCACCCTGGTCGGCGGCGGTGATGTCCTGCTGGCGGCCGACGCCGGTGACCCGGACGCCACCGTGGGGCACGCGGGCCTGGGCGATCTCGCCCGCTCCACCGCGCAAGCCCTGCAGGCCCGGGGAGTCACCAGCGTCAACGTCGCCCTGGACGACACTCTGTTCACCGGCCCCAGCTGGAATAGCAGCTGGGAGGGCGGCAACGAGGCGTGGGTCGCGCAGATCCAGCCGATCATGCTCGACGTGACCGCCCACTCCCACACCGGCGGCTACCCGGCCGACCCCGCCATGGAGGCGGCCCAGACCTTCTCCGACCAGCTCGCGTCCGCCGGCGTCACGGTGAGCGGAGACGTGAGCCGGAGCGCCGCACCCTCCGACGCCACAGAGCTCGCCTCCGTCGCCTCCGCACCGCTGGCCGACGTCCTGTCCGTCTCCCTGAAGGCCTCCGACAACACCATGACCGAGGTCGAGGGGCGCATGGTGGCCGTCGCCGCCGGGCAGGAGGCCAGCTTCGAAGGGGCGACCAAGGCCGTCCTGGCCCAGTTGACGGCGGACGGCTTCCAGACCGGCGGCGTCACCATGGTCGACTGCTCCGGGCTGGCGACGGCGGACAGGGTTCCCAGCAGCCTGCTCGCTCAGATCATCGCCCACTCCGCGGGATCCGACGGCGGCTCCGCCGGCAGGACGCTGCTGGCCGACCTGCCCGTCGGCGGCCTGGACGGGACCCTGGAAGAGCGGTTCGTCGGCGTCGCGGGAGCGGGCACCGTGCGCGCTAAGACCGGTTCCCTGGACACCGCCGCCTCCCTGACCGGAACCGTTGTGACCGCGGACGGCCGTCAGGTGGCCTTCGCCGTCATCGTCGACGGTTTCGAGGGGGGCGGTCTGACCTCGGCGCGCACGGCCATCGACGACGACGTCATCGTCCCCCTGGCGGGCTGCGGCTGCAGCGGCTGAGGGGCCCGGTCTCCTGTCCTGAGCATCATCCTCCCGCCGTGAGGCGGGAGGATGATGGACGTCAGTTGACCCGCCAGAACTTGTACGTCCCCTCGTGGAAGCAGACGTTGCGCGAGCTCCATGAGCCCCGGTGCACCAGCTCCTGGTTGAGCGGAGTACCGAAGTTCGAGTCGACGACGGTCGCCGTGTCGGGCGAACCACCGCTCGTCATGATCGCGGTGTGCATCTGGCTGTACGCACCGGACGGGTCGTACCACTGGCAGATGTCCCCGGCGGCGACCGTCTGCCAGGTCTGCTCGGTGCACCAGCCGGCCCAGGCGGCCTGGTAGCCGGCCGGGTCGTTGCCCAGGAAGATGCGGGGACCTCCCGCCGCGGCGATCATGTTCTCGGCGAAGACCGCGCACTGGTCGCCCCAGGAGCCGTCGGCGTACTGGGAGGCCGCCGCCACGATCCCCGCATTGAAGCGACCACCACCCGTAGTGGTGTCGCCCGTGCCCTCGGGAGAGGATTCCTGGCC
>NZ_GL985606.1:907206-917271 GCF_000220835.1 Actinomyces sp. oral taxon 448 str. F0400
CCTGGCCGTCGCCTTCGGCCAGGGCGGTGGGAATCGCGGAGGGGACCAGGACGGGGCCCGCGGCGTACGCCAGAAGCCCGCAGCCCGCTGCGGTGATGAGTGAACGCCTGGAGATAAGGAACTGAGACGGCATGCGCCGACCTCCTAATTGGGAATTGTTCAGGATCGTGAGAGCGTGCGACGACGCACGGGGGTGATGTGCGCCGAGCTTACTCGATGGATGCTTGGGATGCCTCCCGAGGCGACGCGTCGTCCTGGGAGGCATCCCGAACGTGTCGGCGAGCCCCGCGCGAGATGCTGCGAGTCGTCAACCGCCGCCGTGCCACGGGCCGCCATAGTCTGATTCCCGTGAGCCCGAATCCAGCCTCCGCACCGACCGCCGCCGATCTCGTCGACTGGGACGCCGCTGCGCGACTGGCGCGCATCGCCACGCCGGCGGGCCCGCATGTGCCGGACGCCATCCGGCGCGCCAGCGTCGCTCTGCTGCGCCGCAGCGTTGACGATGCCCTGCCCTGGGCGGGCCGCATCACCGGCCTGCCCGGCCCCGCCCGCAGCGCCGCGCTGAACGCCGAGATCCTCGTGGTTGACCGCGCCGGTCTCATGACCGCCTCGGCCGCCTGGCTACGCGGGCTCACCGGCGCCCTGCCCATGCCCGATGCCGGCCCCGCCTCGCGCGCGCTGGCCACCGGCCAGGTCGGCGTCGCCCTGGGCTACCTGTCGACGCGGGTCCTCGGCCAGGTCCTGCCCCGCCTCGACGACCCCGCCGGCGGGGACGTCACCCGGCCCGACGCGCGGCTGCTGCTCGTGGCCCCCAACGTTCTGGCCTTCCAGCGGCGCTTCGACCTCGACGTCCTCGACCTGCCCGCCTGGGTCGCACTCCACGAGGCCGTGCACCTGGTCCAGCTGAGCGCCGCGCCCTGGCTCGCGCAGCGGCTGACCGATCGGATGCGCCTGGTCATCGGCGCCCTGGTCGCCGCCGTTCGCAACGCCGATGCCGGGCGCACTGAGCCGGATGAGCAGTCGGACGAGCAGGACGAGCGGGACGAGCAGCCGGACGGTCCGCCGCTCGGCGACCTCCTGACAGCTCCGGGGCGCGAGCACCTGACGCGCCTGGTCGCACTGCTGACTCTTCTGGAGGGGCACGCCGATGCGGTCCTCGACGCCGTCGAGCCCGGCCGCATGCCCTCGGTCCATCGCCTGCGCGCCGTCCTGTCGCGCACGCCGCGCTCCTACGGCCACGGGCTGAGCGCCGGTCCCGGAGCGCTGCTGGGTCGACTCATCGGCTTGGACGCCAAGGAGACCCAGTACGCCGACGGCGCCGCCTTCGCCCGGGCCGTCATCGCACGGGTCGGTCATAAGGGGCTCAACACGGTGTGGGCCGCGCCGGATAACCTGCCGCTTCCCGACGAGATCGCCCGCCCCGAGCAGTGGATCGAGCGCCTCGGACTGTGACCGACCGTGAGGGGCGGGGCCGGTGACGCTATGGCAGGCTTGGCGATGCCGCTAACCGCTCACGCACACGGAGGAGCACGCATGGACGCTGCGGACATGGGAGCCGACCTCGCGCAGATTCTCATTACCGAGGAGCAGATCGCTCAGCGTCTGGACGAGATGGCCGCTCGGATCGATGCTGACTACGAGGGGCGCGACCTGCTGCTGGTCGGCGTGCTCAAGGGAGCGGTCTACGTCATGGCGGACCTGTCGCGGCGCCTGCACCGCAGCGCGCCCATGGACTGGATGGCCGTGTCCTCCTACGGCTCGGGGACCAAATCGTCCGGCGTGGTGCGCATCCTCAAGGACCTCGACGCCGATCTCACCGACCGCCACGTCCTCATCGTGGAGGACATCATCGACTCCGGGCTGACGTTGTCGTGGTTGGCGGGGAATCTGTCGAGCCGGGGGGCCGCCGGGGTGGAGATCGCCGCGCTTCTGCGCAAGCCGGAGGCCGCCAAAGTGGAGGTCGACGTTAAGTACGTCGGCTTTGACATCCCCACCGAGTTCGTCGTGGGCTATGGGCTGGACTACGCCGAGCAGTACCGCAACCTGCCCTTCATCGGAACGCTGCGCCCCGAGGCGTACAGCGGCTGAGAGGGCGAAGACCGGCGTCGGCGGACGTCGGGATCCGTCCCAGAAGGACGAGGAGCACGACGGCGAGGTGCCAGTGAGGCGTAGGGCACTGTGATGCCACGGTAACCTCGGGTACAGTAACCATCGTATGTGGCTTCAGTGTCATGTCTGTCGACGTGATATGTGTAAGGCTACAACCCCCCCCCACCCCGACGTTCCCGTCGTACCCCGAAGGACACCCCTGACCGCAAAGGAGAGGCTTCATGATCCGTCATCGTGCTTCTCTCGCTGCGGTTCTGGTCGCCCTCATGCTTGCCTTCCTGCCCGCGCAGGCGGTCCTCGCGGCCGAGGGCGACTCCGACGGGACGGGTCCGCACTACTACGCGTCCGATCCCGATTCTCCGGACGGGGGGCGGGATGCGGACTCCGGCCCGGTGGATCCCGGTGGGCATGGGCAGTCCTCCGCGCCCGAGGCGCCGGGGACCGACCCCGGGGACCCGAACCCCGTCCAACCGGACCCGGTGGATCCGAACCCCGTCCAGCCGAATCCGGTGGATCCGAACCCCGTCCAGCCGAATCCGGCACTGCCGACCGCGGCACCCCCCACTGCGCCCGCCCCCGAGCCATCGGCCTCGGCGTCGATGCCGGCGCCCACGGACGCAGCCGCATCCGAGCCGACCACTTCCTCGGCGTCCTCGGACCCGACGTCGCTCGTCCCTCTCCCTTCCGCCCCCGGCTCCCCCGGAGCCCCCGCGTCGGGCGCGTACGGCACGAGCAGTGCGTCCGCCGGCGCCGACGACACCGCTGACGGGGCCGAGCGGTCCGCCGCGGCGAGCACCGCCATCGCGGCCGCCGGAGAGTCCCCGCCCCGCACCATCGGCGGCCTGCTGGCCTTCACCGGCGCGGGCGCCGCCCTCGTTCTGGCGGCGCTGATCCTCCTGGTCATCGGTCTGCTCATGCTGTGGCGCACCAAGGTCGACGAGCGCGCGAGCCTGTGACCCCTCGGGCCGCGGGGCTCTGGAGCCCGGCCCGGGGTCCGCGCGCCCGTTGCGCCGCCGCAGCCGGTCCGGCCGCGACTTCAGCGCGCCCGTTCTCCTCCCACGATCGGTGCTCGGTCCTCCTGCATTCCTCCTCCCGTCGGCGCTCGTAGGCGCCGACGTCGGTGCGCCCCGGCTCCGAGCGCAATCGTTATCGTTTCGTGATCTGAGGTAGACTGCTGCGGCGCACCGCCCCATGCGCCGCCCATGCGGCAGAGCCGACTGCGGTCTCCGCCGTCCTGCCATTGAAGAGAAGAGTCGCCGTGACCACTCGTCGTGTTCCCGCCGCCACCGGGATGACAACTCTGGCGCTGATACTGGCGCTCGGTGCCCCGGCCATCGCCCAGGAGACCGGCGCCCCCTCGGCGTCGGGCACCCCTGAGGCGGGCGCGCAGTTCGGCACCGTCGACGAGCTCATGGCGGCCACCGGCCTCGATGGAACGGTGGGCACTCGTGGTTACGCCGCAGCCGGCGACGGCGCCGGAATGACCTACTTCGTCCAGCCCTCGAACGCGTCGGGCCCTCTGGGGGACCTCGCCGTGCCCACGGCCGACGGCGAGTGGGCCGTGCCGACCGGTTTCGCCGCGCAGCCGTCCACCCGGCCCGAGGCGGCCGCCGTCGAGAACGAGATCGCCCGGGCGATGACCTTCGCGAACGCCGGCAGCAGCCTCGTACAGGACGCGGATCGCCCCTCGCCTCTGGAGACCGACGAGATCGTCCGCTCCACCCAGACCGGCCCCTACCCGATCACGTCCTCCTCCCTGGTGGCCATGATCCTCAAGGGCTGGGACTACACGCACACCACGTACGCCGCCGATGCGAACACGTGCGCCGGCACTTGGGTCGACTTCGGTCGGACTCCCGATTCCGAACTGCGGCACGCCCACGAGCTCGCGCGCTGGTTCTACGTCAACGGCGACCTGTGGCTCGCCGCCGACAATGCCGCCGACAACGCCGGCGGCGGGTACCAGCGCGGCGACATCCTCTTCTTCTCCCGGCAGTCCCCGGAGGGCTCGGGCACCACCGGCGACGACTTCGCCAACGTCTACGACACGGCGATCTACCTGGGGGACGGGAAGGTTATCCATTCCCGGGGAGCCGGTGCGGGCGTCGTCGTCGAATCGCTGCCCGAATCCCTCAGACGAGACCTGTCCCTGATTGCGCGTCCCCAGTGGCGCAGCGCCCCAGTGGCGACGGGCTGGCCCTCGGCGTTGTCCGCCGGGCCCGCCGCCTCCGAGACGCCGACCGCCGGTGCCCCCGGGGCGACCGCGACGGATCCCGCGTCGGCACGAGCCGGGGAGACCGCGGCGCCGTCCTCGGCACCCGGTTCGAGGAACTCGGCCGTCGTGGTCGATGACCGCGACCCCGGGGCGGGAGCCTCCACCGCCTCCGACGACGTCATCGTCGCGGCGAACGGCTCCGCGGGCCATCGTCGGAGCGGGCTTCTGGCCTCCACCGGCGCGGGCTGCGGGCTCATCCTGCTCACGGCCGTTCTTCTGGGGGCCGGGATGCTGCTGAAGGCGCGTCGCCGCTCCGGTGAGCGCGAGGCCTGAGACGGCGGTCCGAGCGGTCTGCACGCCGGTCGCGAACGGTGACGGTCCTCGCGGCGGAAAACGGGGCCTTTCGGCTAACGTCGGGGGGTCGGACTCGCGAAAGGGACCAACGTCGATGAGAATACCCGGTCAGACCGGACAGAACCGCCCGACCACCCGGCCCGCGAAGAAGGGCGACAAGGGCGGCTCCAAGCATGGGGACAAGAACCGCCGCAACATGCTCGGAAATCCCCTGCTGTGGGTTGCGCCCTTCATCCTGATCGTGCTTCTGGTGTGGGCGGTGGTGTCGGGGCTGGGCGGCTACCGCTCGATCGACACCTCCGAGGGTCTGGCGATCCTCAGGGACAACCCCTCGACCGTCAAATCCGTCACCGTTGTCGACGGCAACCAGCGCGTCGAGCTCGACCTGACCGAGGATTACACCTCCACGCCCTCCGAGGCCGGTGAAACCGGAAAACCCATGGGCAAGAAGGTCCAGTTCAACTACACCGAGGCCCAGAAGCATCAGGTCGACGACCTCGTCCAGGCGGCCGACCCGTCGGGCGGCTTCGACTCCGTCGTCCCGACGACGAGCTGGTGGTCCTCCATGCTCCAGCTGCTGCTGCCGATGGCCGTCTTCCTGGGAATCATGTGGTGGTTGCTGGGGCGGATGAGCGGAGGCCGCGGCGGGGCCATGGGTTTCGGACGGTCCAAGGCGAAGGTGGGCTCCAAGGAGATGCCCGACGTCACCTTCGACGATGTCGCCGGCGAGGACGAGGCGGTCGAGGAGCTGGAGGAGATCCGCGAGTTCCTCTCCGAACCCGAGAAGTTCCAGGCCGTGGGCGCCAAGATCCCCAAGGGCGTCCTGCTGTACGGCCCGCCCGGGACCGGGAAGACCCTGCTCGCCAAGGCAGTCGCCGGCGAGGCCGGCGTGCCCTTCTTCTCCATGTCCGGCTCGGAATTCGTCGAGATGTTCGTCGGAGTGGGCGCCTCGCGCGTGCGCGACCTGTTCGAGCAGGCCAAGGAGAACTCGCCGGCCATCATCTTCGTCGACGAGATCGACGCCGTTGGCCGCCACCGCGGGTCCGGCATGGGCGGCGGGCACGATGAGCGCGAGCAGACCCTCAACCAGCTGCTCGTCGAGATGGACGGCTTCGATGCCAACACCAACGTTATCCTCATCGCCGCCACCAACCGCCCCGACGTCCTGGATCCCGCCCTCCTGCGGCCCGGCCGTTTCGACAGGCAGGTCAGCGTCGAGGCCCCCGATATGGCCGGACGCGCCGCCATCCTGCGCGTGCACGCCAAGGGCAAACCGATGACCCGCGACGTCGACCTCGACCTGGTGGCCAAGCGCACGCCCGGCTTCACCGGCGCCGACCTGGCCAATGTCCTCAACGAGGCGGCCCTGCTCACCGCTCGCTCCAACGCCCAGCTCATCGACAACCGCGCCCTGGACGAGGCTATCGACCGCGTTATCGCCGGCCCCCAGAAGCGCACCCGTGTCATGAACGATCATGAGAAGGCCGTCACCGCCTATCACGAGGCGGGTCACGCTCTGTGCGCGGCGGCCGGCGCTTACTCCGACCCGGTCACCAAGGTGACCATCCTGCCGCGCGGCAAGGCGCTGGGATACACGATGGTCATGCCCAGCGACGACAAGTACTCCACCACCCGCAATGAGCTGCTCGATCAGCTCGTGTACGCCATGGGCGGGCGGGCCGCCGAGGAGCTCGTCTTCCGCGACCCGACCACCGGCGCCTCCAACGACATCGAGAAGGCCACGGGCACCGCTCGCAAGATGGTCACCGATTTCGGCATGACGCGCACGGTCGGTTCCGTCAAGCTCGGTACCACTGAGAACGAGACGGTGCTGGGGCTGTCCGCCACCAACCGCGATTTCTCCGAGTCGGTGGCCGCTCAGGTCGACGCCGAGGTCCGCGCCCTCATGGACGACGCCCACCGCGAGGCCTGGGAGATCCTGACCCGCAACCGGCATGTCCTGGAGGACCTGGCCAGCCAGCTGCTGGAGAAGGAGACCCTGCTGGAGAAGGACCTGGAGCGCATCTTCTCCTCCGTCGTCAAACAGCCCGAGCGCCCGCTGTGGAGGGCCGACGACACCCTCGTCGTGGAGGAGGCCGTCTCCGCCTCCGACTTCCCCGCGGCGGCCGGGGCCCTGACCCACGGTGATGACGATGGCGGGGACGGCGCCGGCCAGGACCCGCAATCGTGACCTACGACGTCGACGGCGTGCGCCGGGCGGTGCGTGACCTGCTGGTCGCGGTGGGCGAGGACCCCGATCGGGACGGCCTGCGCGAGACGCCGGAGCGGATGGCCCGCGCCTATGCGGAGATGTTCGCCGGGCTCGACGAGGACCCGGGCGCGCATGTCGAGAGGGTCTTCGACGTCGGGCACTCCGAGATGGTGCTCGTGCGCGACATCCCCCTGTATTCGGTGTGCGAGCACCATCTCCTGCCCTTCCACGGAAGTGCGCACGTGGCCTACATCCCCGGCGAGGACGGGCGGGTGACCGGATTGAGCAAGGTGGCGCGCCTCGTCGACGGTTACGCCCGCCGTCCCCAGGTGCAGGAGCGGCTGACGGCGCAGGTGGCCGACGCCATGGTCGAGCGCCTGGGCTGCAAGGGCGTGCTCGTCGTGGTGGAGGCCGAGCACCTGTGCATGTCCATGCGCGGGGTGCACAAGCCGGGAACCAACACGGTCACATCCGCTGTGCGCGGCATCATGCGGGCTGCCGCCACTCGCAGCGAGGCCATGAGCCTCATCCTCGGCCGGCGGTCGTGAGACGACCGGGCCCGCCGGCCGGCTCCGCCCTGGGGTCTGTCGGCTCCGCCTCATCACCGGCTCCGCCGGTGGCGTCGTCCGTCTCGGCCTCGGCCCGAACGCCCGCTTCGATCGGACGGGAATACCTCGGGGTCGTGCTGGGTTGACGCTCGAACGGGGCCGGCCCGCGACCCCGGTGACTGCATCCGAGGAGACGCATGGCCCGCATCCTGTTCATCATGACCGGCTCCGACCACTGGACGCTCAACGACGGCACGACGACGCCCACCGGCTACTGGGCCGAGGAGGCGATCGTCCCGCTCCAGGCCTTCGAGGCGGCGAGCCACGAGGTCGTGGTCGCCACGCCGGGCGGGATCAAGAGCCCGCTCGATCCCGCCTCGCTGCGCGTCGAGGACGGGGATCACTACCGCCGGATCGACGCCGCCAGCCCCGCGCTCAACCACCCGGTGCCCCTTGACTCGGTCAGCGCCGCGGACTTCGACGCCGTTTACGTCCCCGGCGGGCACGGTCCCATGGAGGACCTCGCCGTCGACGCCGTCAGCGGAGCCCTGCTGACGGCTTTCCGCGACGCGGCTAAGCCCGTCGGCGCCGTCTGCCACGGCCCGGCCGCTCTCCTGGCGGCCACGCGCGCGGACGGGACGAACACCTTCGCCGGCAGCACCATCACCTGCTTCACCAACGAGGAGGAGACCCTGGCCGGCTCGGCTCCCCGGGCTCCCTGGCTTCTGCAGACCCGGCTGGAGGAGGCCGGGGTCGCCGTGCGGACGGCGGCGCCCTTCGACGACCACCTCGAGACCGATGGGGACCTCATCACCGGTCAGAACCCGGCGTCCTCGGCGTCCTTCGCTGCGGCGCTCATCCAGCGGCTGGGCTGAGACGGGCCCGCGGCGTTCGGTCGCTCAGCCGGTCACCCGGGTCGTCAACGGCGCCGAGAGGACCGCGGTGAACCCGTCGGCGCTGCGCGGCGGTGAGGATCCCGCCCGCGCCTGTCTCGTCGTCCACCGGGAGGCCGAGGCAGGCGCCTGACGGGTCGTCGAGCAGGGCGTCGGACATTGTCGGCGCTGTCGCCGCCCTCCCCGTACCCTCAGGCGAAGGCCGAGGCCGTCGCCGGTGCTGCCGGTGCTATGGTGGCCCCGGTTCGCTGGCCCGCCGTCGTCCCGGGCAGCTCCACCGGGTTCGGCGCCCTGCGCGAGGCCGGGCCGACCGTCCGCAAGGCGGGGCCGATCTCGATGAAACGGCTTGAGCTCTTTCGCCTCGCCGCTCCCAAGGATTCAGGTGCGCACCGTTACCCTGGGACGGTGACTGACGTCCTGCCCCCCGCACCGGCACCGCTGCCGACGACGCTCGCCGAGGCCTCCGAGGCCGGACGCACCCTCATCATGGGCATCATCAACGTCACCCCCGACTCCTTCTCCGACGGCGGCCGCTGGGACACCACGGACCTCGCCGTCGCCCACGGTCGCCAGTTGCGCGCCCAGGGCGCCGATCTCCTCGACGTCGGCGGCGAGTCCACCCGCCCCGGCGCCGCCCGCATCACCCCCGCGACCGAGCAGGAGCGCATCATCCCCGTCGTGCGCGCGCTCGCCGCGTCCGGAGCCGCCGTATCCGTCGACACCGTCCACGCCGCCACCGCTGAGGCCGCCGTCGGCGCTGGTGCCGTCATCGTCAACGACGTCTCCGGGGGCCTGGCCGACCCCGCCATGCACCGGGTGGTCGCCGACACCGGCGTCGTCTACATCTGCCAGCACTGGCGCGGCGACCCGGGGACCATGGACCGTCTGACCGACTACAGCGCTCTCGGCGGCGTCGTGGACGGCGTCGAGACCGAGCTGCGCGAGCGCCTGGACGAACTCGACGCCGCGGGCGCCGGCCTCCGGCAGGTCGTCATCGACCCCGGCCTCGGCTTCGCCAAGACCCATGCGCAGTCCTGGCGGCTCCTGGCCGCCACCGAGCGCCTGCGCGTCGATCTGGGGCTGCCGGTCCTCATCGGCTCCTCGCGCAAGCGCTTCCTCGCCGCCGCCGTCCCCGGCTCCGCCGCGGCCGACCCGATCGCCCGGGACGCCGCCACCGCCGCCACGACCGCCCTGGCCGCCCTCGCCGGGGCCTGGGCCGTGAGAGTCCATGAGGTCCCGGCCAACCGGGACGCCGTCCGAACCGCCTCCCTCTGGAAGGAACACCGATGAGCACCACCACACCCGACCGGATCCGCCTGTCGGGCCTGTCCGCCCGCGGGTATCACGGCGTCCTCCCCTTCGAACGCGCCGAGGGGCAGCTCTTCACCGTCGACGTCACTCTCGACCTCGGTGAGCGCGGCACCGCGGTCGCCTCCGTCACCGATGAGGCCAAGGATGCCACCGACTACTCGGCGGTGGCCAGGGCGGTGGTGGCCGTCATCGAGGGCGAACCGGTGGGCCTTATCGAGACTCTCGCCGCCCGCGTCAGCGAGGCCGTGCTTGCCTTCCCGCGCGTGAGTGCCGTCGAGGTCACCGTCCACAAGCCGCAGGCGCCCCTGGACGTGGCTTTCGACGACGTGTCGGTGACAATCCGCCGCGCCGGCGAGGACGCCGCGCCGTCCGTCGGGCGGGCGCAGGCCGCCGCGCCCGCCGAGGACGCCGCCGCGGCCGCAG
>NZ_GL985606.1:917892-921226 GCF_000220835.1 Actinomyces sp. oral taxon 448 str. F0400
GAATCGTGGACGGGGGCGCCGGCCGGTGCCACGCCCGACGCCGCTGCGCCGCCCCAGATGCCGGCCCAGCCGCCGGTCGACGTCCTGACCCAGCACCCGGCGGAGCCCGTCGGCCTCGTGATCGCCCTGGGCGGCAACGTCGGCGGGGTCGTCCCCGCCCTGCGCGCCGCGGTGCGCACCCTGCGGGAGACCGACGGCATCACCGTCACCACCGTCGCGCCGCTGGCCCGCACGGCCGCCGTCGTCGAGCCCGGCAGCCCCGAGCAGCCCGACTACCTCAACACCGTCGTTCTCGCGCAGACCACCCTCTCGCCCCGCGAAGTCCTCGCCGTCTGCCAGGGCCTGGAGGCCGACGCCGGGCGGGTGCGCACCGAGCCCAAGGGGCCGCGCACCCTGGACGCCGACATCATCACCTACGGCGGCGTCACCTCCGACGCCGCCGACCTGACTCTGCCGCACCCGAACGCGGCGCGACGCGCCTTCGTCCTGGCCCCCTGGGCGCAGGCCGACCCCTTCGCCGAGATCGGCGACCAGTACGTCGCCTCCCTCGTCGAGTCCGCCCCCGATCGTGAGGGTGTGCGCTGGCTCGCCCTCGACTGGCTCGACTCCGACCACCTGCCCGCGCTGCCCACCGGCCAGTACGTGGCGCCGCCCGAGGCCGGCGAGGACCAGCCCGATCAGCCGACCGGCGCCGGCGCCTCCGAACCCGGCGGGCTCGACGGAGCCGCGGGTGCCCCGGCCGACGAGGGACTCCCCGCCGACGCCGGGCCGGGCGACCCGTCCGCCGGGAACGGGCAGCGCCCGGCCGGGCCGGTGGCCGGCGCCGGTCAGACGCCCGTCGCCTCAGAGCCCGATCGTGAGTCCGGACAGGAGCCGACGACCCACCAGCAGACGGGCGCGCCCCCGGCCGGCTCCGCCCCGCACGCCTCCTCCGCGCCCCGGGCCGGGACGCAGGGCGAGCCCTGGTCTTCGCCCCTGGAGTGGAATGACGTCATCGGCAGGAACGGACAGGGCCGCTGATGTTCCGCACGCGCTGGACCACGGTCCTCGCGTGCTTCATCACGCCCGCGGTTCTCACGTGGGTCGTCTCCGACCTCTCGCTGCGTCATCGCGGCTGGGTCACGTCGCTGACGCCCTGGGGCGCCGGCGTGGCACTGGTGATCGCCGTCGTCGTGCTCTTCGCCGGGCTCGCCGTGCGGCGTCTGCGCGCCCACGAGCCCACATGGATCACGCCCACCGGCGCGGCCACCACCGCCGTGGCCGCACAGGCCTCGGCGATCGTCGGAGCTCTCGTCGGAGGGATCTACGGCGGGGGACTGACCACTGCGCTACTCGCCCCGCCCTCGCCCGCCATGTCCTCCCTGGCGTGGTCCGCGGGCGCCTGCCTGGCCTCGTGCGCCCTGTGGTGCGGCATCGGTCTGCTCGTCGAGCGCTGGTGCGCCATCGACGCCGACGACGATGACGACCATGACGGGCACGGTTCGGGGACCTCATCCGTGCCCGACGGCAGCGCCCCCGCCTGAGCGGTCCCGCCCGGCCGTGTGAGACGATCGACGGTATGACTGAGCCCCCCACCCGCAGCGCGCGCTCCGGGCGTCCCGGTCGGCTCGACGTCGGCATCATCTCGGCCGGACGCGTCGGCGCCGTCCTGGGCAGCGCTCTGCGTGCCGTCGACCACCGGATCGTCGGCGTGCACGCCGTCTCCGAGGCCTCCCGCGAACGCGCCGAAATGCTTCTGCCCGCAGTCCCCGTGCTCGACGTCGAGGAGATCGTCCGTCGGGCCGAGCTCGTCGTACTCGCCGTGCCCGACGACGCCCTGGCCCCCCTCGTCACGGGTCTGGCCGACCTGAACGCCTGGCGGACCGGACAGCTGGTCGTCCACACCTCCGGCCGTTACGGCACCGGGATCCTCGAGCCCGCCCGGCGCTCCGGCGCGATCCCCATCGCCCTCCATCCGGCGATGACCTTCTCCGGGTGGTCCGTCGACCTCGCCCGCCTCGTCGGCTGCCCCATGGCGGTGACCGCGCCCCCCGCCTTCGTGCCGGTCGGTCAGGCCCTCGCCGTCGAGCTCGGCGGCGAGCCCTTCGATCTCGCCGAGAAGGCGCGCCCCGCCTATCACGCGGCCCTCGCCCATGGAGCCAACCACCTCCTCACCCTCGTCGGCCAGGCCGAGCGGGTGCTCGAAGCCGCCGGCGTGGCCGATGCCGCCGCCACTCTCGGCCCGCTGCTGACCGCCGCGTTGGACCGCGCTCTGACCGAGGATACCGATGCCGCCCTGACCGGGCCGGTCGCCCGCGGCGACGCCGGAACCGTCCGTTCCCACCTCGAGGCCCTCGGCGCGCTGCGCGACGGGGAGGGTCGGCCCCTGAACGACGTCGTCGACACCTACCGGGCGCTGGCCGAGGCCACGCTCGCGCGCCGTGAGGCCACCGGGCGCCTGACCGGTGACCGGGCCGAGGCGGTGCGCACGGCGCTCACGCCCGACGAGCGCCCCCGGTGAGCGCGTCGGCCCGGCGCGGCGTCGTCGGACGCGGGGCTAGCGTGGGCTCATGACGCCGCCGACCCCGCCCGACCCCGTTGGCCGCGACCGCCTCCCCCCGCCCTCCCCCGCCGGGTGGGCACGCGGGTGGACCTGGCTCGCAGCCGCGCTGAGCTCGCCGCGGCCCTCGCCGAGGACGACGCCGGGGCGCTGCGCGCCGCGGTCATGACCATGGGGGCGCTCCACCAGGGGCATCTCGACCTGGTGGCCGAGGCGGCCCGCCGGGTCGGACCCGAGGGCGTCATCGTCGTCACCATCTTCGTCAACCCCCTCCAGTTCGCCGCGGGGGAGGACCTGGACGCCTACCCGCGAACCCTGGCCGCCGACCTCGAGGCTCTGGCCGCGGCTGTGCGCCCCCCGGACGGGGACGGGCTCGTCATCGGGCGGCTCGTCGTCTTCGCCCCCGCCCCCGAGGCCGTCTACCCGCACGGCGAGCCGCAGGTCCGTCTCGCCCCCGGGCCGATCGCCACCGTCCTGGAGGGAGCCGCCCGCCCCACCCACTTCGCCGGCGTCCTGCAGGTGGTGCTCACCCTCATGCACCTCATCGGCCCGCGGTGGGCGCTGTTCGGCCGCAAGGACGCCCAACAACTGGCCATCGTGCGCGCCATGGTCCGCGACCTGGCGGTGCCGGTCGAGATCGTGCCGGTCGATATCCGCCGCGAGGAGGACGGCCTGGCCATGAGCTCGCGCAACGCCTACCTGACGTCGGAGGAGCGCGAGCAGGCGCTCGCCCTCTCCCGCGCGCTCGCGGCCGGGCGGGAGGCGGCGCGCGCCGGCGCGGACGGCGCCGGGCTC
>NZ_GL985606.1:921276-958844 GCF_000220835.1 Actinomyces sp. oral taxon 448 str. F0400
GCCGCGGCGCTGGAGGTGCTGGAGGCCGCGCCGGGCGTCGAGGTCGACTACGCGGCGGTCGTCGACCCGGACAGCTTCGTCGACTTGGCCGGTGCGGGGCTCGGCCTGCCCGGCACCGGGCGGGAGGGTGGCGGAAACGCGCGAACCGCCGGCCCGGTTCTGCTGGCGGTGGCGGCGAGGGTCGGCGCCACCCGGCTCATCGACAATGCGCTCATCGAGCTGCGCCGGCCGAGCCCGGGCGCACGACCCGGCGCCGGGACCGCGACTCCGCCGGGGCTGCGCCTGGACGGGTAGGACGGGCCTGTCGTGTCGGTCACCTTCGATCCCATGGGGCGGGTCCGACCCCTTAGCCTGGTCGGCGATGACCATGCGCCTGCGAACGATGATGACCTCCAAGATCCACCGCGCCACCGTGACTCAGGCCGACCTTGACTACGTCGGCTCCATCACGGTGGACGCCGACCTCCTCGACGCCGCCGACCTCCTGCCCGGTGAGCGCGTCGACATCTGCGATTGCACCACCGGCAGTCGCCTGTCCACCTACGTCATCCCGGGCGAGCGCGGCGCCGGGCGGATCTGCGTCAACGGCGCCGCCGCGCACCTGGTGCGTCCCGGCGATGTCGTCATCCTCATCGGCTACTGCCAGCTCGACGACGACACCGCACGCACCTATCTGCCGCACGTCGTCTTCGTCGACGAGCGCAACCGCATCGCGGAGCGGGGAGTCGAGCCCGGGCAGGTGCCGGCCGACTCCGACGTCGCCCGCCTCCAGGGTCTGCGCCCCTCGGGCCTGACCCTCGCCGAGGCGCGCATCTGAGAGTCCTCGGGCGCGTTGCCGGCCGCGTGGTCGGCGTCTTCCGCCCGGCGGGAGCGGAGGACGGGAGGCCGCTAGACTCGCGCGCGTGACTGACGACGCGCCCCAGCAGAACGCCCTTCCCGACTCCGACGCCGCTCAGGCCGCCTCCGCGGCTCCGGAGAGGGGCCGGTCGAGGCGGACGAGGCAGGACCCGGGTCCCGGAGAGCAGTTCGACGTCCGCGCCGCCAAGCGCGAGCGCCTGCGCGCCGAGGGTTGGGACCCCTACCCCGTTCAGCTGCCCATCACCACGACCATCGCCGCCGTGCGCGAGCGCTACGGCCATCTCAGGGCCGGCGAGGAGACGCGGGACGTCGTGGGTCTGGCCGGGCGCGTGGTCTTCCTGCGCAGCTCCGGCAGGCTCTGCTTCGCTACCCTCGCCGACGGCGCCGGCACCACCCTTCAGGCCATGCTGTCGGCCAAGTCCCTGCCCGGGATCGGTCATACGTCCCTGGCCGCCTTCAAGACCGACGTCGACCTGGGCGACCACCTCTTCGTGCGCGGCCGCGTCATCGCCTCGCGCCGCGGCGAGCTGAGCGTCTTCGCCGAGACCGGCCTGGTCGACGGCGCCGATCCGGCGGCTCTGGCAGAGCTGGGAGACGACGCCGTCGCCGCCCCGGCCTGGCGCATCGCCTCCAAGGCGCTGCGCCCGATCCCCAAAACGTGGACCAACGAGGCCGGCGAATCGGTGACGCTGAGCGAGGACAATCGGGTGCGTCACCGCGAGCTCGACCTGCTGACCCGTCCGGCCGCCCGTGACATGGTACGCACCCGAGCCGCGGTCGTGCGCTCCCTGCGGGAGAACTTCCACCGTCGCGACTACCTCGAACTGGAGACGCCGATGCTCCAGGTCATCCACGGCGGAGCCGCAGCGAGACCGTTCGTGACTCACATGAACGCCTACGACATGGACCTCTACCTGCGCATCGCCACGGAGATCTACCTCAAACGGGCCGTGGTCGGAGGTGTGGACCGCGTCTTCGAGATCAACCGCAACTTCCGCAACGAAGGCGCCGACTCCTCCCACTCGCCGGAGTTCTCGGCTCTGGAGGCCTACGAGGCCTATTCCGACTACAACGGCATGGCCGACCTGACGCGCGACCTGATCCAGCGGGCGGCTCGAGACGCCTTCGGCCTGGCCGAGGGCGAGGAGATCGTGACCCTGGCCGACGGCACCGACTACGACCTGTCGGGGCGGTGGGACAGGATCGACCTGTACACCTCCGTCTCCGAGGCGGTCGGGGAGGAGATCACGGTGGATACCCCGCGCGAGCGTCTCATCGCCATCGCCGGGGGACTGGACCTGGAGGTGGACGATTACGCGGTGGCGGGCAAGATCGTCGAGGACATTTTCGAGGCCACGGTGGGAGACGGGCTGTGGTCGCCGACCTTCGTCTACGACTTCCCCGAGGACACCTCGCCGCTGACTCGTAACCACCGCTCCCGGCCGGGTCTGACGGAGAAGTGGGACCTGTACGTGCGCGGTATGGAGACGGCCACGGCCTACTCCGAGCTGGCCGACCCGGTCATCCAGCGCCAGCGCTTCCAGGCCCAGGCGCTGGCGGCGGCCCAGGGCGACCCCGAGGCCATGGTCCTGGATGAGGACTTCCTGACCGCCATGGAGCAGGGCTTTCCGCCGTGCGGCGGCATGGGCATGGGCGTCGACCGCTTGCTCATGGCCCTGACCGGTCAGGGCATTCGCGAAACCATCACCTTCCCGCTGGTGCGGCGCTCTTGACGAGACGCGGCGGGGAGCTCGTCGGCCCGGCGCTCCCGGTTCCCTGACGCGTCAGGCGGTCGCACCCTCACCGCGGGAGCGGGCCTCGTAGACCTGCAGCATCTCCGCGGCTTCGTCGAGGAGCTCATCGACCGCGTCCTGGTCGTAGCCCTCGTGAAAGGGTCTGGTGGCCTGGAACTTCTGGTTGATCACGTCATTGGACGTCAGTGCACGGGATGTGCCGGTGCCGGACTCCCAGGCGCGCAGGGTCGCGGTGAGCGTGTCCATGAAAGCGTCGACTTCCTCCCTCCGGTACCCCTCGAATTTCGTCGACGGGAAGATCGTGCGGGAGAGGTGGTCGGCCGTCACCGCGGGCGACGGCTCCGCCGCCTGGGCGGGTCCCGTGCCGGGTGCGGCGGGGCTGACGTCGATGCCGTTGCGAGCCTCGTAGTCCGCCAGCGTCGTCACGACTTCGTCGAGGAAGGCGTCGACCGAGCCCATGTCATAGCCGCGGAATCCGCTGGTCAGAATCCCCGCCTCCCTCACGTCCCTCGACGTCAGGGGCGCGGAGGACGCGTCGGCCCACTGGCGACTGCCGAACTCGGTGCCCTGCTCCCACGCGCGCAGTGCCGAGACGATCTGGGCCGTCAGGGCGTCGACCCCTCTGCGCGAGTACCCTTCCTTGAATCCCGATGACGCGAAGGTCATGGCTGCGGCCGCATCAGAGGTCAGAGTCATCTCGTTTCCTGTTCTTCGTTGTTTCTTGAGCGGGGGAGGGAGGAGAGCGGAGCCGACGGGGCGGGGAAGAAGGGGCCGGGCGGGAAGTCGGTCGACGGGAGCCGGTTCCCGGGGCGCCGGGTCGCGCCTGCCTACCCTAGACCGTTCCAATGCGCTCAGACGTCGCTCATTTGGCGCTGCGCCCAGGGGGCGACCGCGAACAGGAGGACGGCGGCGACGAGCGTGACCGCGCCCAGGCCGAAGTAGTACGTCGAGTCGGCGATGCCCGCCGTCCGCGAGATGACGAAACCGGCGATGCCCTGACCGGTGGCGGTCGTCAGCAGCCACAGCGCCATCGCCTGAGAGGCGAAATTCTTGGGCGCCAGCGCCGAGGTCGTGGACAGGCCCACCGGCGACAGGAACAATTCACTGATGGTGAGAATCACGAAAGTTACGCCCAGGAACCACCACGGCGCCAGATCGTCCCCGCCCGTCCAGGTCTGAAAACCGTAGCCGATGAGAATCGCGGTCAGTCCGATAATGAGCACCGAGATCGCGAATTTCATGATGGTGGAGGGGAATCTGCCCGCCCGCCAGGTGAAGAAGCAGCTGACCAGCGGAGCCAGGACGACAATCGCTCCCGGATTGACCGCCTGATAGGTCTCCGGGCTGATGGCCCACCCGAAGAAGGGGACGTGGGCATCGGTGTTGTCCTTGGCGAAGGTCGCCATCTTCCCGGCGGCCTGCTCGGAGATCATGAAGAACAGCACCGCGCCGATCCACAGCGGGATGTAGGCGCGCAGGTGGACGCGCTCGCGGTGGGTGACCTTCGAGGAGCGGAACATGATGGTGAAGTAGGCGATCGCCGTCGCCGCCGGGACGATCAGCATCGTGGTGGAGATGGCCGGGAGCAGATCGCCGGTGATTCCCCGAAGTGCCGCCAGCAGCATCCCCGCGCCCGCCAGGACCGTGAACGAGCCGATGATCAGCCGGCGGCGCTCGTCGCCCACGAGGGGGCTGGGCACGGTGAAGGCGAATGCCGAGAGCCTGTGCCTACCGTGGATGAAGGCCGCGAGGGCCAGAGCCATGCCGACGGCGGCCGCGGAGAAGCCGGCGTGGTATCCGTGGTGCCACCGCAGCCAGCCGGTGACCAGGGGCGAGACGAGGGAACCGATGTTGATCGACATTAGAACATCTGGAAGCCGGCGTCGCGACGCGGATCTCCCTTGTCGTACAGTCCGCCCACGATCGTCGACAGGTTCGGCTTGATGAAGCCGGTGCCGATGGCGACCAGGACGATGCCCAGCCAGGAGAAGGCGTTCACGGGGATCGACAGGCACAGGTGACCGGCCATGATGACGACGCCCCCGTAGAGGGTCGATGGCCAGGGGCCGATGTCGCGGTCGGCGAAGATGCCTCCGGGGATCGCCAGTAGATACACGGCCGCGCTGTAGGAGGCCAGGACGACCTGGCCGCTGTTCTCGCTTAGGCCCAGACCCCCGTTGGCCGCGGTGTCGGTGATGAAGTACAGCAGGATGGCGCGCATCCCGTAGTAGGAGAAGCGCTCCCACAGCTCGACGTTGAGCATCCACGGCAGGCCTCGGGGGTGGCCGAACATCCCGCGGTCCTCCACTGACGGCGTGGTGCGCAGCGTGCGAGGTCTCCAGCGGCTCGCAATCATGTGCTCGGGGCGGGTTCGGTCCTCGACGGACGTCGGGGAAGCTGGCATGAGAACTCTCCCTCTCTGCGGGCGCGGTGCTGAGCCGGACCACGGTTATGGCTCACATCACAGCTGGCTGGCCCAGCTTATCGTGCCCGGGCGCCCCGGGTGCGCCATCGGGCCGGAAGACCTTCGACGTTCGGGACGGGTTCTCGGCGGGACGGGCCTCAGCGCGAGAGGGTGTCGGCGGCAGCCTTGACCTGGCTGCGCACCGGCATCAGACGTGTGAGCTGAGTGACGTGGCGCGGCTCGAGTTCCCCGATGCTGGATACTCCGAGGAGTTTCATCGTGCGGACGATCTCCTCGTGCAGGATCTCAATCGCCCGGTCCACCCCGGCGCGCCCGCCAGCCATGAGGCCGTAGAGGTAAGCGCGGCCGATGACCGAGAACGTCGCGCCCAGCGCGGTGGCGGCTACGATATCGGCGCCGTTCATGATGCCGGTGTCGATCATGATGGTGGCGTGGGAACCGACGTCGCGCACGAGTTCGGGGAGGAGCCTGAACGGCACCGGTGCGCGGTCGAGCTGACGACCGCCGTGATTGGACAGAAGGATCCCGTCCACGCCCAGGTCGAGCAGCCGTTTGGCGTCCGGGATGTTCTGGACCCCCTTGATGACGATCTTCCCGCTCCACATGGAGCGGATGACCTCGAGATCCTCGTAGCTGATCGTCGGGTCCATGGCGGAGTCGAGCAGCTGGCCGACCGTACCGCCGGTGGTCCTCAGCGAGGCGAATTCGAGCTTCGGGGTGGTCAGGAAGTCGAACCACCACCACGGGCGCGGGATCGCGTTGAGGACCGTCCCGGCGGTGATCTGCGGCGGGATGGAGAAACCGTTGCGCTTGTCGCGCAGGCGGGCTCCGGCCACCGGGGTGTCGACTGTGAACATGAGAGTGTCGAAGCCGGCCTTCTCGGCCCGCTCGACCAGCCCGTAGGAGATCTCCCGCTGGCGCATGACGTAGAGCTGGAACCAGTTGCGCCCGTACGGATTCGCGGCCTTGACGTCCTCGATGGAGGCGGTGCCCAGCGTGGACAGCGTGAACGGGATGCCGGCGGCGCCCGCGGCCCCGGCTCCGGCGATCTCCCCCTCGGTCTGCATGAGGCGGGTGAAGCCGGTGGGGGCGATGCCGAAGGGCATGGCCGAGCGGCCGCCGAGGATGTCGCAGGAGGTGTCGACGTCGATCGCCGGGTGCAGGATGTCGGGGTGGAATTCGACGTCGCGGAAGGCCTGGCGGGCGCGGCGCAGAGAGATCTCGCCCTCGGCGGCGCCGTCGGTGTAGTCGAAGGCGGCGGCGGGCGTGCGGCGCTTGGCGATGGCGCGCAGGTCCCAGATGGTCAGGGCCGACTGGAGCCGGCGGTGCCTCCCGTTCAGATCCGGCTTCTTGAAGTGAAGAAGATCGAAGATCTCGTACGGGTTCGGGATCTGGCGCTTGACCATGGTGTAAAGGCCTCCTCGATGAGCGACATGACAGCGCGGCCGCAACGACGGGGCGGTTCTGCGGCCCCCGCATCGTCGGCCCCGCAAGAATAGAGAGACGAACGACCTATACGCAAGAGTCGAGTAACGTATTTATGTGTGATCGGTATGCGAGCGGCGCGTCGGCGAGGCCGCGCCCGGGCCGCCTGACCGGGCGCTTCGGCCTCGTCGGCCGGTCAGCCAATGCCGTCGGCGCGGTTGCCGGGCACGGCGACCGAGCCGATGTGCTCGGCGACGGTCGCCTCGCACTGCGCGCGTCCGACGAGTCGGCACCCCTGGGCCGTCCACCGCCTCATCTGCGCCGGTTCCTCATGGGTCAGGCGCAGACCCCGGGGCACCAGGACGCGGATGGGTTTGCGGCGCTCGGCCAGGTCCCGGCGCAGCCGGAACCACCACGTCTGGACCCGGGGCCGCCTGAGCGCGAGCGCGTCGGCCAGCACGTTCGCCCGTCGGCACCGCTCCACGAGCTCGCCGGCGAAGAGGCCCTCGGCCGCGAAGGCGGGGGCGGCGCCGATGTCGAGAGTCGTCCAGTTGACGGTCGCGTTGTCGGGAATCGAGTACACGGGCACCTTCGCGGACCCTTCGGCGCACAGCTGCACGATCGTATCCATGGCGCGGTCGGCGTCCCAGGAGGCGGGATGATCCCAGTCGATCCGGGCCATCGCCTCGGTGCGGGTGCTGCCCTCGTCCCCGGAGAAGGTGCCGTCCAGGAGCGGCATGCCGGGCTCGTCGCCGTCGCGGTAGAAGTCGTCGAGCCTGAGCCGGTGCGCTCCGACACGGCGCAGAAGGGAGGTTTTGCCCGAACCCGACGGCCCGGTCAGCAGGATGACTTGCGCGCACATGGTGTCTCATCCTCCCATGGCGCCCGGCCGCCGATCGACTCGGCTCAGCCCTCGGTCACGAGTGCGCGCATGCGAGAACGAGACCCCTGAGAGCGCAGTGCCGCGAGCTCCTCGAGGTAGGTGGTGCGGAAGCGCTCGTTGCCCGCCAGATCGCCGAAGATCTCCGTGTTGGAGATGAACGCGGTCTCGTCCCCGGCCTCCTGCCGCTCGGCCAGGGGGCGCAGGTCGTCGACCCGGGGGATCCGTTCCCCGTTCTCATCCGTGCCGAGCACACCCAGCGACCAGGCGGCGCACATGGCGGCGCCCAGCCGGATCGACCCGCCGACGGTGAGGTTGTCGCGCACGGTGGGCACGACGAACTTGGGCATGCCGCTGGGGCCGAAGAAGGCCAGCCGTTCCAGAGTGTCGGCGATGGCGGCGTTGGTGAAGCGCTCGAAGAGCGTGTCGACGTACTCCGTCAGGTCGATGCCGGGCACCGGCAGCAGACGCGGCAGCGCCTCGCGCTCCAGGTAGGCCCGCACCCAGGTGGAGATGTCGGCGTCGGCGGCGGCCTCGTGCCCGTAGGTCATGCCGAGCAGACGGCCCCAGTGCGCCAGCCCCTGGTGGGAGGCGTTGAGCAGACGCAGCTTCATCAATTCGTAGGGCACGACGTCGTCGACCATCTGCACCCCGACTCTCTCGTACGGCGGGCGGCCCGCCGGGAAGTCGTCCTCGAGCACCCACTGGGCGAAGGGCTCGCACACGACCGGCCATGCGTCGACGATGCCCAGCTCGCGGCGGAGCTCGTCGATGTCCCGCGGCGTGGTGACCGGCGTGATCCGATCGACCATGCAGTTGGGGAAGGAGACGTGCTCGTCGATCCACGCGGCCAGCTCCGGGTCGGCCAGACGTGCCTGGCCCACGACGGCGGTGCGGGCGACCGCGCCGTTGCCGGGCAGGTTGTCGCAGCTCATGACCGTGAAGGGGATGATGCCCGCCTCGCGGCGGCGGCGCAGCGCCTCGACGATGTAGCCGAAGGCCGTGGTGGGCTCATGCGGGCGGGCGGCGTCGTGACGGGCGCCGTCCGACTCGGTGCGGAAGGCGCCGGTCGCGTCGTCGATGTTGTAGCCGCCCTCGGTCACCGTCAGGGAGACGATCCGCGTGGCGGGCTCGGCCATGAGGCGCAGGACGGCCTGGGGGTCGTCGGGGGCGAAGAGATAGTCGTGGATCGAGCCGATGACGGTGGACTCGTGGTGCCCGTCGGAGTGCTTGAGGGTCAGCGTGTAGGTGTGGTCCTGGGAGGCGAGTGCATCGCGCATGCGGGCGTCGCCCGGCAGAAGGCCGACTCCGCAGATGCCCCAGTCCAGGCAGGTGCTCGGGGCGCCGGACCCTGCGCCCGCCGTGGCGCCGGACCCTGTGCTGTCCGGGGCGCCGGACCCGAGGCCCTCCCGCATGAGGCGGTCGATGTACATGGCCTGGTGGGCGCGGTGGAAGCCGCCGACGCCGATGTGAACGATCCCGGTCGTGATCGCGGAGCGGTCGTAGGCGGGGGCGAGAGTGCTGAGGTCGGGGGTGGTGGGCATGATCGAGGTTCCTTTCTGATGTGTCTTCTGCGGTCGGCCGGTGGTGCGAGTCGAAGGACCGAAGGGGCCCTGGAATTGGAAGGGTTCTGGGGCCGGAGAGGCCCCTGAGAGCGGTCAGGCACGGATGGGCGCTGCGGGCTCCGCCTCATCGTCGGAGACGGCGGGAGCGGTGTCGAGCACCCGGGCATTGCCCGGAAGCTTGAGGGCGAAGCAGAGGAAGAAGGAGATGACGTACAGACCGGCGAGCGCCATGGCCGCGGCGACGTACCCGGAGGCGGTGTCCTCCTTGCCGAGGAGCGCGGAGACGACGGCGGGGCCCACGAAGGCGCCCAGGCCGGCGCCGAGGTTGAGGATCGCCAGCGCGTTGCCGGTCTCCCCGTGCGCGTGGGCGGTGATCAACGGCGTGGTGGGCACGTGCGCGCTCAGACCGATGCCGACGGCCGAAGTGCCCAGCGCGATGAGGAGGAAGTTCGGACCCGCGACGAGGGGGATGACGTAGATGTAGACCAGGGCGATCGCCGTGATCGGGGTGGCCGCCCACTGCAGGGTGTTGCGCCAGCCGATGCGGTCGCCCATGACGCCCCAGAACACGTCCCCGATGATGGCGACGAACTCGTAGGCGAACATGGGATAGCCGAAGCCGCGCATCCCGTAGAGGAGGAGAAGGAGGTGCATGGTGCGGCTGGGCAGGCCGACGGCGATGAACAGGGCGTCGAAGACCAGGAACGAGACCAGACCGATGAGCATGACCTTGCGGCAGCCCAGGGCGTCGCACAGTGCGCCGGACAGGAAGGCGGCGATCGCGACGACGACGCCGTAGGAGGACGATCGAGGAGGCCTGCGAGACGGTGAAGCCGGCGTCGGGGCTGGACAGGTAATTGGTGATCGGTGATCCATACGGCCTCGATGCCGTCTCCGATGACGGCGAGGAAGCCGACGGTGAGATCGGTGGGGAAGCCGGTGCGTTGCACGGCGGCTATGAAGCGGTTGGAACTGGGCATCGGAGGACCTTCGTTGGTGGGTGACGGCGCTGTCGCGGCCCCGAGGACCGTTGATTCGAGTCTGCGGTCGCGGCCCGGCCCGTGAGACGACCGGTTTCGACCGATGCGTGACCGGTGCTCGTTCGTCGGGGCGCTCGTCATCGCCGCGTGCCGGCGCCGGCGCGCGCCGTGCGTCATCGCCGCGTGCCGGCGCCCGTCAAGCGATCCTCGCCGGTGACGACGCCTGGCGGTGGAGGACCGCAGCTCGCGGCCGGGGCCCGAGGTGAGACGAGCGGCGGCGTGGAGGAGGGAGGCGAGGCGGGCGAGGGCTGCGTAGGGACCATATGTCGATTCTGACGCCGCCCGTGGCTCCGCGTACGGAGTTCGAGCGTCCCGCCCTCCTTCGCCGGGATCGGTCCGGAACTGGACCGATCTCAGCGAAAGAAGGGGACGGCTCGCGGCGCTCAGTGCGCGATGACGACGCCGAGGTTGCGCGGGCCGTGGACTCCCTGGACGCGCACCAGCTCGATGTCGGCGGTCGCACTCGGGCCCGCGATCCATGTCATGGGGCGGGTGGGGTGCTCGCCGAGCACGTCCACCGCCTGCGGCACGGTCGGCATGATCGCCTCGCGCTCCAGAATGCACACGTGCCTGTCCGGCACCAGGGTGATCGCCCGGCGCCCCTGGTCGGGTTCGCCGTCGAGCACGATGGTGCCCGAGATGGAGATGCCGACCCGTGAGCAGGTGACGACGGCGTCGACGCGATCCAGGTCGAGAGTCGCGATCGGCTGCTCGGGGGAGTCCTCGATGAGCTCGCGCCCGGATCGGGCGGCGGCCCGCCTGTACGCCTCGGGCAGCCCGGTCGGCACGACGACGCGCCCCGCCCCTCCCAGCAGCTCGTCGATCGCCTCGGCGATGCCGGCGTCGTCGGACTCGGTGCGCACGACGGCGTCGTAGTCCTCGAGCTTGTCCACCATGTCCGCCACGACCGGCTCGGAGCCGGGGGCGTGTTCTCCGACGCGGATGTAGTCGCGCGGGATCGGGCGGGCCGGGCCGCGCTGGGATCGGGCGAGCGCCTCGCGGGCGCGCGCCAGGACGGCGCTGCGCGCATCCATCACTTCTCCTCCTCGCGCTCGGACCTGCCGTCGGAGCGGCGGGCGGGCGGCGCCGGTGATGCCGGTGACGCTGATGACGCGGCCGCGCCCGGGTGCGTGCGCTCCCACCACTGGCGGAAGTTCTCGCGCGGCGCCTCGGGGATGTCCCGAGCCCCGGTCCACATGGACGCCGGGAAGGGCAGCGCACCGATCCGCCCATCGCGCCCGACGAGCCGAGACATCTTGACGGCCCTCTCGGCCAGACCCCACAGGCGGCCGCTGCTCATGGGCGCCCGGGTGGCATTCATCGCCACGTCCCACATGTCCGGCAGCGTCGTGCGCTTGACGTCGACGCTGCGGGCCCGCAGGTGGATGAGGATCGTGGGGATATCGATGGCCACCGGGCACGCCTCCCCGCAGGCCCCGCACAGCGAGGAGGCGAAGGGCAGGGTGTGCACCGGGTCGTCGTCGGCCAGCCCCTGGGTGAGTTGGGGCGTGATGATCGCGCCGATGGGGCCGGGGTAGACCGAGCCGTAGGCGTGTCCGCCGGTGTGCTGGTAGACGGGGCAGATGTTCATGCAGGCTCCGCAGCGGATGCAGTGGAGGGCCTCTCGGCCGATCGGATCCGCCAGGGTCTTGGTGCGTCCGTTGTCCATGAGGATGAGGTGGAACTCCTGCGGGCCGTCGCCCGGGGTCACACCCGTCCACATGGAGGTGTAGGGGTTCATCCGCTCGCCGGTGGCCGAACGCGGCAGCAGCTGGGAGAAGATCTCGATGTCCTGGAAGCGGGGGACGAGCTTCTCGATGCCCATGAGAGTGATGAGCGTGTCCGGCAGGGTCAGGCACATGCGGCCGTTGCCCTCGGATTCGAAGATCGAGACCGTGCCGGTCTCGGCCACGCCCATGTTCGTGCCCGAGACCGCCAGGGGAGCGTGCAGGAACTTCTTGCGCAGGTGGGCACGGGCCGCCCCGGCCAGCTCGACCGGGTCGTCGGACAGGTCCGGCGGGGCGTCGCCCATGCGGTCCAGGAAGATGCCGCGCACCTCGGAGCGGTTGCGGTGGATGGCCGGCACCACGATGTGGGAGGGCATGTCGTCGGCGAGCTGGACGATCATCTCCGCCAGGTCGGTCTCATGGGCGGTGATGCCCTCGGCCTTCAAGTGCTCGTTGAGATTGGTCTCCTGGGTGGCCATCGATTTGATCTTGACGACGTCGTCGACCCCCTTGGACTTGATGATCGAGGTCACGATGCGGTTGGCCTCGGCGGCGTCGCGCGCCCAGTGGACGACGCCGCCGCGCGCGGTGACGTTGGCCTCGAACTGCTCGAGGAGCTCGGGCAGGCGGCTCATCGCCTCGTTCTTGACGGCGCTGGCCGAGCGGCGCAGATCCTCCCAGTCCGGCATCTCCTCCACACGGGTGGCCCGCTTCGTGCGGATGGTGCGCGTGGCATGGCCCAGGTTGCGGCGCAGCTGGGTGTTCTGGAGGGTCCTGTGCGCGGCGGCCGGGAAGGTCTCGCCCCACCGCAGGGGGTGCTCCGGGATATCGACGGTGGTGCGCCACCCGCCGGTGTGGCCCGCACCGGCGTCGGAACTGGCGTCGGAGTGGTCCGCCGTCCTCGGGCCGGCCGGCATGCCCAGGAAGGTCCTGCGGGTCATCGGACCCTCGCCTCCTCGGCCGCGGGAGCGAAGGACACGTTGCCCTCGAAGGGCCGGTCCTCGGTGGAGGCGAGGATCTCCGCCAGGTGCATGATCCGGATCCCCGAGTTGAGACGGGACAGGCCGCCGCCGACGTGCATGAGGCAGGAGTAGTCGCCCATGCACAGCACCTCCGCCCGGGTCGACATGACATTGGCGGCCTTGTCCGCCAGCATGGATGTGGAGGTCTCGTGGTTCTTCATGGCGAAGGTGCCGCCGAACCCGCAGCACACCTCCGCGTCGGGCAGGGGCGTCAGGTCGATGCCGTCGACGGCCTTCAGAAGCCGGTAGGGGCGGTCCCCGACCCTGGCGATGCGCAGCGAGTGGCAGGTCGGATGGTAGGTGACCCGGTGGGGGAAGTGGGCGCCCACATCGGTCAGGCCCAGGACGTCGACGAGCAGTTCGGAGAGCTCGTAGGTCTTGGCGGCGACCTCCTTGGAACGGCGCGCCAGTGCGTCATCGCCCACGTGCTCGGCCACGAGCGCCTGCTCGTGGCGGGTCGCCCCCGCGCAGGAGCCCGACGGCACGACGACGGCGTCCCACTCGCCGTCCAGAACCGGCTCGAAGGTCCTGACGTGGTTTCGGATGAGGGAGGCCGCCTGCGTGAAGTACCCGGTATTCGCGTGCATCTGGCCGCAGCAGACTTGGTTCTGGGGAAAGACGACCTCATGGCCGAGTCTCTCCAGGATGGTGACGGTCGCCTGCGGCGCCTGCGGGAACATCGAATCTCCGATGCAGGTCGCGAAGAGTGCGATGCGCACGGATGGACCTTTCGTCGGCGTCATTGTCTCAATGCTCACCGTAGACGCGCGTGGTGTACCGCGTGGACGGATGCGTCCGAGGGGGCGGGGCGGGGATGCGGGAGTGGCGCCGTTCCGGGGGAAGACGAGGATCGTCCGATGGTCGGGCAGCGGGGCGGAAGCGCTCGCCGCAGCGGCCCGTCGTTTCGGTTTGCGCAAGCGGCGCCTGCGATTATGACGCAGTGCCGTCACGAGCGTCGGGGGCCCGGCGGGCTCGGACCGCTCGAGCCGCGGCGCGGGATGAATCGGCGCGGTCGCTCCCCGGGTGAGCCGGGTCGGACCGCCTACCCGCAGTCCCAGGTGTAGAACACCCGCGAGAAGTCCGCTCGGCTCAGGTTCTCGGACGGGATGAGGAAGACGCCCACGCCGCAGTCGCCCCGGCAGAGGGGGGCGTCGGCTATCGAGTCGAGCTGCAGGAGGAGCTGGTCGAAGTCGGTGCCGCTGTTCTCGCGCAGCCGCGGATCCTGCTGCGTGAAGCGGGGTAGCCGCCGAGCCGGTGCCCTGAGGCGTCGAGCATGCCCCGGATATCGCGCATGTAGTCGTCGTAGGGCATCACGTTGAGATCCGCTGCCCTCGCCAACGGCTCATCGGGGAAGCAGGTGTTCCAGGTCCGTACGAAGAGCGGCTCGAAGTCGTAGCCGGCCGGAGACGGAGCGTCGTGGATGATCCTGAAGCCCGGTCGCAGCGCAGTGACATCATCCCAGTGATCGATCTCAATCGGAGGCTGCGAGCAGTCGGGGCGGTAGAGCGCCTCCACCTCGGCGCGGGGGCGCGAGGTCAGCGAGGTCCCGCCGTCGGGGAAGAAGCGCACGCGGAAAGTCTTCTGGGCGGTCGGGCTGAAGTCGGGATCGCCCATGCCGTAGGCGCCGTCGTCCTCCGTGCACTCCAGCCACACCTGCAGGATGCCGGCCGGGGAGAACACGCTGTTGGCGGGCAGCTGGGTCAGGTTGACCTGGGCGAGGAGGGTCAGCTGCTCCCCGCGCCAGTCGCGCGGGATCTCCTCACCGTCGGGCAGGAAGGGCGGGCCGAAGACGGAGGAGTCGGTGACGTCCGGCGACGCGTCCCGCTCCAGGTCGACGGCGATCGCCTCCCGGCCGTAGACCTCCCGGATCTGGGAGACGACCCGCTCGATCCTGGCCAGCGCAGGATCCCCGGCCTGCCGTGCGCTGCGCGTCATCGCTGCTCCTTCGTCGATGCCCCAGGCTGCGCGCCGCACGGGCAGGACGACCAAGGCGCTCGCCCGAGGCGGTCCGCGCCGCCCGACGGCGCGGACGTTCGGAGCCGGCCGCGGTGGAACGGCTCCGCGGGAGTCAGGAGACCATGAGCGGGCCGAACCAGCCCTGCGACGCGGCGAAGATCAGGCAGCACAGGACTACCAGCAGGCCGATCGAATAGGGGGCCGCCTTCTTGAGGATTTCGGCGTCCGTCCCCTCCGCGTCGACGGCGGTCGCCGCGATCGCGAGGTTCTGCGGGGAGACGATCTTGCCCAGGCCGCCGCCGATCGTGTTGGCCGCCAGAAGGATCCGCGGGTCGAGGCCCGCGCCGGCCGCCGCTGTCGACTGAAGGTTGGCGAACAGGGCGCCGGCGCTCGTGGCCGATCCCGCCACGGCCGTGCCGATCCATCCCAGGATGGGGGACAGGAAGGCGAAAGCGGCTCCGGTGGTCGCCAGGGCGGCGCCGACGGCCGTGGTCTGGCCGGAGAAGTTCATGACGTAGGCCAGGGCCATCACCATGGCGATGGTCAGGATCGACATGCGCAGCGTGTAGACGGTCCTGGGCAGGACGGCGAACATGGCGCGCACGCTCGTAGGATACCGGCCGCCGGAGGACCGGACCCCGTAGAGCACCGCGATGATGACCGCCGTCAGGAAGATCCACGTGCCCGGGTTGGACAGCGTCTGCAGGGTGTAGACCGCCGAGGACGCCGGCTCGCCCCTGTCGGTGAGCAGGCCGCCGTAGACACCGGGCCACCGGATCTTGACGTCCGTGCTCGCCAGCAGGGCCGCCAGGTCTCCCCCGGCCTTCCACAGCTTGGTGATCGCGATGATGACCACGACGAGGACGTAGGGCGCCAGCGCCATGACGACGCGTTCGCGATCGGGTCGGTCGGCCTCGTCGACCGCGGTGCGGTCCTCCTCCGGCGTCGTCGGCGTCCACACCCTCAGGAAGAGGTAGCAGGCGGTCAGGCCCAGTAGGGAGCCGACGACGGCCGTCAGCTCGTAGGAGACGCCCGGGGTGACGACGTGGCCGACGCCCGCCGCCGCTCCGGCCACGAGCGCGAGCGGCCACAGCTGACGCACGCCGCGCACCCCGTCGAGGATGACGAGCAAGAGCAGCGGGACGAGCAGGCAGATGATCCACGTCAGGCGGCCCATGTCCCGGGCGACGGCGACGGACTCGGCGCCGCCGAGCTTGGCCGCCGTCGTCACCGGGATGGCCATGGCGCCGAAGCCGACGTTGATGGCGTTGCCCACGATCGTGGTGATGGCCGCCTTGACCGGCGGCAGCCCCAGCGTGACGAGCATGGCGCCGGTGATCGCCACGGGCGCCCCGAAACCGGCCAGACCCTCCAGCAGACCGCAGAAGCAGAAGGCGACGATGAGGGCCTGCGCCCGCTGATCGCCTCTGCCGATCGTGTTGAATACGGCCTTGAGGTCCCGACTGCGCCCGGAGGTCTCGGTCAGGTTGTACAGCCACACCGCCGCGACGATGATGTAGATGATCGGGACGAAGCCCATGGCCAGCCCCTGGGCGGCGGACATGGCCGTCATTCCCACCGGCATGCGGAAGGCGACCACCGCGATGGCCGCCGAGATCGCCAGGGAGATGATCGCGCACCAGTGGGTGGCGACCTTGAAGGCGCCCATGAGGATGAAGAAGACGATCAGGGGCGCCAGGCCCACGACCGCGGTGAGGAGCACGTTGCCGCCCACCGCCGTCGTCGACGGGGTGAAGGACGCCGGCGCTGGGCCGAGGAGCGGGAGGGCGTCGGATGGCATGTCGAAGGGCATGATGACTCTGACTCCGGTGTCGGGGGGGCGGGGCGGGCCCAATCGCGGGGCGGGGGCACCGGTGCCGGGCCTGCGCGCACGACGGGAACGCCCCGATCATGCCATGCCCGCCCGGGTGGCGTAGAGGAAAGCAGGAGATGTGTCTTGGGACATGAGTCCCAGAAGCGGCGATCGCGGGAGGCTCTCCGCGCGGTCGATGGTTCCGGCCCGACCATTCGCTCGGCGAGGTCGTCCTCCTGGCCGACGTGCGCGCGGGCGCCCCGGACCGCCGACGCGTCGGGTCGGCGGTCCGACGCCTCCGCGGGCCCGGCCGGTCCGTCAGGCGGACACGGCCCGGAGAGGCTGCGCCGGCGCTGCGCGAAGGCCGCCGCGGTCCTCACCGCCGCCCGGACTCAGGGCGTCGCGGCGGTGCTCACCGGGCCGGGCGAGGTCGGCGAGCGCTGGAGGTCGGCGGGGGCGACGTCGTCGGCCAGGGCGACGACCTCGCCGATCAGGGGGGCGACTTGCGCCGGGGGAGCGCCCCACACGCGCATGAGGAGGTCCACGGGCACCGTGGGCAGCCCCGCCTTGCGCAGGACGACCACGGCGCAGGGTCTGAGGGTCGACCCCATCTCCCCGCCCTCGGCGAGCGCCCAGTAGCCGGCCGTGCTGAGGTTGGGGCGCACACGGTGCGGCTCGGCGCCCGGCAGGTTCTCATCCAGCAGGCCGAGCTGAGTGGCGTGGCGGCCCTCCTTGGAGCCGTCGTCATGGACGACGACCAGGCTCAGATCGACGGCGAACAGCCCCCGCTCGCCGTCCCCGACGTGCAGCAGCCGCGCCAGAGGGGAGCGGCGCTCGATGCGTCTGAGCGCGATGAGGAGATCCTCCAGGCTGGCGCGCCGCCGCGGGTCCCCTCCGGCCGGACCATAGGTGCGGCGACGCGCCTCGGCGCGCTCCCAGCCCGGCGGGGGGAACTCGGGCACCACGATCCACGCCGAGGCCTTCGGGGTGACGGCGATCTGCATCCTTCAGTCTCCTTGTGGACTTCTTGTGCGACACGCGTGCCGCGCTGGTCGAGACGGTCTCAAAGACGGTCGACGGACAGTCGGCACTTGTAGGATTCACCATTCTATGCTGTGGCTGTGCCAGTAACCGTGCCCGTCCCCGCCTCGCCCGTGCAGCGCCTCCTCGCCGGCGGGATCGATGTCCTGCTCGTGACCGGGGTCTCGTGCTTCCTGCCGGTGTCCGCGGCCAGCAGGGTCCTGTGCGCGGGGCTCGTCCTGGTCGTGCTCGTCGCGGCGCAGGCCGTCACGGGCGCCGGCCCCGGCGGCGCCGTGGTGGGCATGCGTCTGCACCGGGTCTCGCACGACAGCGGCCCGCCCGGGGCGGCGGCCGTGGGACGCGCGGGCCTGATGGCGATGGCGGGTGCGGCGACTCTGGGGATCGCGCCCCTGATCATGGTCATGCGCGCGGATGCGACCGGCATGCGGCGCACCTGGTTCGACCGGATCTCGGGGACGGTGCTGGTCTCCCGGCGCTCGCAGACGGTCTACACCCTGGTCATCGGAGGGCGCTCCGTGCTGGTGGACGCCGCGGTGCTCCTGGGCCGGGCCCCTGAGCGCGGGCCCGGCCGCGAGGGGGTGCGCCTGGTCTCGGTTCCCTCCGACGACGCCACGGTCTCCAAGACGCATGCGCTGCTCGAACCCACCCCCGAGGGGCTGGCCGTGACCGATCTCGGCTCCACGAACGGGACCTACCTGGTCGATTTCCGCGGCAGCCATGAGCTGGCCCCCGGACTGGCCGAGACAGTGCCCCGGGGTGGGGCTATATACTTCGGCGAGGCCGAGTGCCGCGTCCGGTGAGACGGGAACAGGGTCCCAGACCGAGTCGGCGAGGAGCCGGCGAGCGGCTGCCGGGCCCGTCCGGGACAGCCGCGGGGCTGTCGCTCGGTCGCCGTATCCCATCCCGATCCCCGATCCACCCCGTCCCACTGCAGTCACCGATCCACCGCAATCCACCGTCAGTCACCACAGAGCCGCCCCGAACCCGCTGGGTGAGTCGCGAAGGAGGAGACCGTGTCCGAGCACGGCGTCGCACGCTGGAACCGTTGGGCCGAGGGGAGCTGGACGAGCGTCGTCGCACCGCACGGCGTCCTTCTGCTGCCCCCCGGCCTGTCCGAGGAAGTGGTCACCGGCCTGTGGGAGGAGATGCGCTCCTCCCGGGCCAGTCTGACGGCGGTCCTGGATCAGCTGGTCGTGGGGGCCGGCGGGCGCCTGGCGGACATCCCGGACTTCGCCCTGGTCGTGGCCGTTCCCGACGGCGTGCACGTGGCCGCCCGCGGGGAGGTCGGTCTGGAGATCGACGGCGAGTCCGTCGACGCCCGCCGGGTCGCCACGTGGCGGGAGATCTTCCTGTCCGGCTCCCCGACGATCATCCTGCGCGCGCCCGAGCGGACCGGCTCGGTCCTGCGCCCCGCGGCCGACGCTGTCCTGGCGGCCTCCGCCGTCTTCGTGGGGGACACGATGACGGACGCCGCTCCCGCCCAGCACGAGGAGCTCCCCGCCCCGGAGGAACCCGGACCCTCCTCCTACACTTCGTCGTTCACCGCTGCGCCGGGCCCGGTGGATGACGCCCCCGGCGGGGGCGACGCCTCCTACGCGCCGGTCGCGTCCGCAGCCCCGGTCGCCTCGGCGTCCGCGCCCGCCGCGGTGCCGGCCCCGGTGGATGAGGCGACCGGCGCCGCTCCGCTCGGCTGGCAGCGCGAGGCCGCTCCCGGGGGCCTGGCCTCGGCCGGATCGCAGTCCTTCGCGCCCGCCGCGGGGCGCACGCTCCTCGCCGAGCGCGAGGCCCCCGCCGTGAGCGCGTCCGACGCCTCCGAGGTCGTCGAGATGACCGAGGCGGACGAGCAGCTCGTCTCCGAGGCTCCCGACATCGACGTCGATGACGTGCCGGTGGACGGTTCGGAGGTCGTCGAGATGACCGATGCCGAGTGGTCCGAACCCGTCGACTCCGACTCCGTGCCCCCCGAGCCCGGCCGGTCCGCCGAGCCTGCTCAGTCCGCCGAGCCCGTGGGGTCTGCCCAGTCCGCCGAGCCCGCCATCTCCTCGGACGACCCCGCCGAGGCCGACGAGGCCCGGGAGGCGGATGGCCCCGTCGCGCAGGACGACCCGGCCTCCGTCCCGGGCGTCTCCGTCCAGGACGAGATGGCGTCCGACGACCGGCCCGGGCTCGGCTCCGCGCTCGACGACGAGGCCGAGATGGCCGCGCTGACGGGATCGGGCCGCCCTCTCCCGGGAGACCACGACGGCTGGACGAGGGCCGCCCTGCCCGAGAACCTAGTCGATGACCTCGGCCCGCTGGTCACCCCGGGGAGCGTGCCGTTCAGCTCGGTGAGTGCGCCGTCGGCCCCCGGGAGCACAACCTCCGCCCAGGAGCAGGAGTCCTCGACCGACACCCCGCTGTCCATCGCCGTGGTCGTCGAGGAGCCCGAGGAGCCGGTGTCGGGCCGCCAGGCCCTGTCGGTGCTCTGCCCCGAGGGCCACGCCAACCCGACCAACTACGTGCGCTGCCGCACCTGCGGCGCGGAGTTGTCCCAGCCCGCCCGCATGATCACCTGCCCGCCCCTGGGTCGTCTGCGCATTCCCTCCGGGCAGGCCATCCCCCTCGACCGACCGGTGCTGGTCGGTCGCCGTCCCACGCCGGAGGACGTGGCTCAGCTGAAGGACGAGGAACCGACCCTGGTCACGCTGCCCAGCCCCGAGCGACTCGTCTCCCGCAACCACGTGCTCATCGAACTCGACGAATGGTCCGTCCTCGCGCGCAACCTCTCCGCGGGCAACGGCACCATGCTCATGCGCGACGGCGCCGCCCCCCAGAAGCTCCCCAGCGCCGACTCCGTCGTGCTGCGCACCGGTGACATCCTCGATCTCGGCGACGACCAGTCGCTCGTGCTCGAGGATCTTCCGTGAGCGGAGATACCAGCGCCGCCCACCCCGAGATTCCCGGGTACACCTACCTGCACGAGCTCGGGGCGGGCGGCTATTCGCGCGTTCACCTCTACGAGCAGCACATGCCCCGCCGCGAGGTGGCGGTCAAGGTCATGGACACCGACGTCGCCGGCAGCTCGGCCTCCCGCTTCGAGTCCGAGGCCAATCTCATGGCGAAGGTCTCCTCCCACCCGGCGATCCTGTCCGTCTACGGCGCCGGCGTCTCCGCCGACGGGCGGCCCTTCATCGTCATGGAGTACTGCCCGCCCCCGCAGCTGGAGATGCGGCTGCGGCAGAAGGCGCTGTCCATCCCCGAGACGCTGGATACGGCCATCCGCATCGCCGGCGCCGTCGAGACGGCCCACCGAGCGGGCATCATCCATCGTGACATCAAACCTGCGAATATCCTGTTCACCGTCTACCGGCGGCCCGTTCTGGCCGACTTCGGGATTTCGGCGATGAGCGGTCCGCGGCGGGCCTCGGACGGCAGCGAGCTGCGCGGCATGAGTGTGCCCTGGGCGCCGCCCGAGCAGCTCATCGGGTCCCGCAACGCCGAGCCGACCACTGACGTCTACTCTTTGGCCGCCACCGTCTACGCGATGCTCACCGGGCACAGCCCCTTCGAGACGCCCGGGGCTTCGGAGGGCGTCTACGAATTGGCGCGGCGCATCGTTAAGGACGCCGTGCCGCCGCTGGGGCGGCCCGATGTGCCCCCCTCCCTCGGGCGGGTGCTCACGGTGGCCTTGGAGAAGGATCCCGCCCGCCGCTACCCGACGATGCTGTCCTTCGCACGGGCTCTCCAGCAGATCCAGGCCGAGCTCGAGCTGCCCACCACCGCCGTCGACCTGTACGACGACGGGCAGGACGAGGACGCCGGCCGGCCGGCTCTCGACGTCGACGACCCCGAGGCGACCCGCCTGGGCGTGTTCTCCCGCGTCGAGGAGCCCGTCGTCGTGCCCGCTGGGCCCCGAACGACCGATGACGCGGAGCCGGAGGCGGGCGCCGAGGACCATCGCTCCCGGGTTCCCGCCCGCCTTGTCGGCGCGGCGGCCGTCGCGGTCCTGGCCACCGTGGTCGCGGGCGCCGTGATCGCCTCACGGTCCATGGACGAGGCCCGCCCGGCGTCGTCCTTCGCGACGCTGGCTCCGGCGCGCTCGGACCCCCTGGGCGCCACGGTCCCCGAACCGCGCGACCTCGAGGGCGCCCTCGGCGCGGACGGACGGGTCACCTTCACATGGGAGGTTCCCGAGGACGGGTGGACCGGCACCTACCTCTACCGCGGCGATATCGCTGGTGAGGACGATGAAACCCTCGAGCCGACGGGGAGTACGAGCGCATCGCTGCCCGCCCAGTCGGGCTCCACCTGCATCGAGGTCTTCAGCGTGCGCCAGGACGGCAAGATCTCGGCGGCGAGCCGCACCTGCGTACCGACCCCCTGACCGGCCCTGACCGGCCGGACTGCCCAGCCGTTCAGTCAGTCCTCCACCCGGAAGGCGGCACTGCCCAGGACGATCGTGGCGCCGGTGGGCACGGGAACCGGCTCATCGGGCTTAGCCGTGGTCACGGAGCCGTCCTCCTCCTCGACCCGGGTGCCGTTGGTTGAGTGCAGGTCGGTGATCCACAATCCGCCCGGCACGGGCGCCAATGCCGCGTGCGTCTTGGAGATGGATCGATTCGCGTCGCCCAGGGCCACGCAGGTGGCGTCGCGGTACTCGGAGATGTTATCGGGGTCGCGGCCCACGACGGTGGTCGAGTCCAGCACGATCGGGGTGCCACCGGTCAGCGGCATCAGTCGGCTCGCGCGCGGATCCTCGGTGTGACGGTGCCGGCCCCGAGCGGCCGCGGGGGAGGAGGCGGAGATCACCGGCGGGGCGACCGGGACGGAGTCCGTACTGATGAGCTCGGGTGATGACGCGGACGAGTGGGACGACGCGCGCCGGCCGCGCGTCCGGGGGACGGAGGGCGTGGGCTCGTACGACGGGGACACGGTGACGGGCTCCTCGGTTGATGGTGGATGGGGGGATGATGCGGATGCGGTCAGTGGTGAGGTGACCACGGTCTCGTGCGGCGACGGTGACGACACGCCGCCGGGGACGGACCTGATGGTCTCCGTCGTCACGGCGAGGGGCTCGGCCGCAGCGGATGCCAGAGGAGCCTCGTCCCCGGTGGGCGTGTCGAGGTGGGTCGGCACGGACGACCAGGGCACCGAGTCGATAATGGCACGGTCGGCGCTGGGAGGGGGAGCCACCATGCTCGTCGTGTCGACCGTGTTGCCGATGTCCGAGGCGGTGGAATCGTTTGGGGCGAGGAAGAACGTGTTCTCGGGGAAGACGCGGTCGCGCCCGGTCGTCCGAGGAGCCGCGTGCTGGGGCCCCTGATGCGACAGCACCTGACGCCGGGGCACCTGCCGTCTGGGGGACTGCCTCCGAGGGGTCTGATGGCCCTGGTGCTCGGGCCGCTGATCGGAACGGGACCGCGTCGTCACCGCCATCATCCCGGACATGCGGTCGTGCCAGCCCTGCCCGTTCGGGTCGGCGGCCGACGAGCGCATGAAGGCGACCGCTCCCAGGCACGCCGTGGAGATCATCGCGAAGAACAGCAGATCGGCATGGACGAACAGGCGCGTCATGGGCGGACCGCCGGTGGAGGCGTCCACGAGGCGCACCCCCATGAGCCGGCCGCCGGGGCTCCAGCCGGTGCGGGCCAAGACCAGCTCGCGGGGGGCCGCGATGACGACGGTCGCCGCGCCCCACACGAGAAGATCCTTGGAGAGGACTGCGGTCAGCAGGAGGACGAGACCGGCCCAGAGCACGCCGCCGCTGACGAGATCGATCACCCCGGCGATGATGCGATCGCGCACCGCGGCGGGCGGGGGAACGGCCTCGCGGGGCGACGGCGTCGAGGTCACTGGCGCTTCCTCCTGGATGCGGGACGATTCGCGAATCGTCGGAATGAGCGGGATCGGGATCTGCCCGAGCGCCGCAGGGAGCGCGGCGACAGGCGTGCGACAAGGCGTCGCGGTCGGGAGCGCTCCGAACCCATGGCGGGGACCATGACGTCGGCCGATTCCCAGATTGTGCCCACAGCGTACGACGATGGCACGCCTTGACCGAAGACCTGCGCGTCGACTGCTGCCGCGAAGCGGCCCAGATCGGCGGTCGGGAAGGCCGGCGCGAGACTCGAAGCGGCCTCGCGCCGGGTGGCGCGCGGCGGCGCGAGGCGTCCGAAGTCGCGCGCCCGATCCACGACCTCGTCCCAGGCGCCGAGCACGCCGGCCACCCCGCTGCGTCGTCGGCGCACCCGCCGACGCAGCGCCTTGGCCGCCAGCACCGCCGCGATCGGCAGCAGCACGGCCCCCAGCCCGCCGGCCACGGCCAGGACGAGAGCGGCGCTGCGGTGCCGGCTGTCATCGTCGGAGTCGTTGCGGTCCTCATCCTCGTAGGTCGGCGGTAGCTCGGCCGGGTCCTGCAGGGGCAGAGGGGGCTGAAGCACCTGGGGCTCGGGGTTGGAGACCTTCTCGGTCGTCTGCTGCTGGGGCACCTGGTCGCGGTCGGGGACGACGTCGACGGCGATCCACCCCACCGAGCGGAAGGGGACTTCCACCCAGGCGCTGACGTCCTGGCCGGTGACGTTGGAGGCGTCGCCGTCCATGGCGGGCTCGAAGCCCATGACGACGCGGGCCGGGATCCCCAGCGAGCGGCACATGAGCATCATGAGCACCGGGTACTGCTCGTCGTCCCCGACCAGCGCCCCGGCCTCCACCATCGCCGTCAGACGGGCCGCGCCGTGCCCGGGCTGGGAGGGGCTCTTGGTGCCGTCGGAGTAGTAGCCGGTGCGCAGCGCCTGCTGGAGGATGCGGATCTGGGCCAGGGGCTCGGAGGTCGAACCGACCAGCGTTGTGGCCAGGGTCTGCACGGAGGGCGGCACGTCCTCGACCGGTCCCAGGGCGACATCGTCGACGCCGAGCTCGGTCAGTCGCGTGTCCGAGGCCGTCGGCGGAGCGTCGACCTGCTCGGTCAGGACGTCGCCGTCGGTCAGGCCGGCGGTGGCGATACCGGTGGCGGAGAAGGCGTCGTAGTACAGGCTCTGCGAGACCGCGTCCGCCCTCGGACCCGAGACCTCCAGCCCGAGGGAGTCGGAGACCGTGGGCACCCACGGGAAGGTATAGCCGTCGATGCGCACGCTCGTCTCGTGCGAGAACTCCGAGCGGGTCCCCCCGGAGGCGGCCAGCGGGGTGTCGCGGCCGACGCGTTGGAAGCGGGCGGCCCCGGACGTGGGCGTGCCGATGCGGGCCGACAGCCCGTCGTAGGAGTCCAGGGCCGCCAGGCGGATGCGGGTGGAGTCGTCGGCCCCGGAGGCGGTCATCAAAGTGGTCGACGCCAGGTCCGTCTCCAGGGTCCGTACGAGGGACAGCGGCGTGGCGTACTGAGTCAGATCCAGAGGCGGCTCGAACAGGTCTCGCAGCACGGTCCGCTCGCGGGGGACCGTCGGGGCGGCCAGGGCGACGACCGCGCCGGTGACCGTCAGGAGTGCGAGCACCCGCGCCAGCCCGCGCCGCGAGCCCCGTCCCACGCCGGCGTCCCCCGACTCCAGCGCCTCGGCGACGCGTTCGCGCCGACCGCGCTGGGCCGTCAGCGCCCACAGCAGAAGCACTCCGGTCATCAGGACCGCGCCCACCGCAGTGGGCGCCAGGGTGGTGCCATCGCCCCAGGCGATGGCCAGGGCCGCCTGGGCCAGCACCGTCGTGCCGGCGACCAGGACGCGGCTCGACAGGGCTGCCCGGCCGGCCACGACCCCGCCGGCCATGCCCACCAGCCACGGCAGCACCGTCATGGCGGGGAAGGACGTCAGCGGCACCGGCAGGGTCAGGGCGTCGCGCCACACCGTCACCGTGGCCGCCAGCACCGCGCGCACCGCCTGCCGGCCGCTGCCGGTGTCCGGCAGCACCCACGGGGCCAGGCCCGCATGGACCAGCGCGGCCAGGGCCAGCGCGGGGGCCGGCCCCTGGCGGGTGCCGGTGCACACCAGGGCGACGACGGTTCCGGCCCCGACCCCGCCGGCGGCCGCCATTGCCCCGACGGGGGATCCGAAGGGCGGCACGAACAGGACTGCGGCGACGAGCTCCAGAATGACGACGAGCCCTAAGTCGACCCACCGCGCGGGCGGCAGCTCCCGCAGGCCGGCGGTGCTCCGGCCTCCCCGCCCGGCGGGGGCGCTCACGACGCCCTCCTCATGATGCGGGGAAGGGATTCGACCCGGTCCAGGTCGTAGGCGGTCAGTCCGGCCGGCCCGCCCACCGAGCGGCGACCCGCGGCGTTCGAACCGCAGCGCAGAGCCAGGGCGAGCGCGTCCAACGGCGCGAGGGTGCGCACGCGCGCCAGCGTCCGCTCCTGACAACGCTGACCAGTGACCAGGATGACGACGGAGGCCTCCGGATGCCGGGCGCAGGCCCGGCTGGCCAGATCGTCGCAGCCCTGTTCGGCGGTCGGTGTCACCAGGCACGAGGCGTCGAGGAGCCGAAGCCCGGTGGTCACCGGCAGCTCCTCCTTCTGAGTCGCCAGGGCGATCTCGCGGCCGTCGCCGACGGCGGCCAGCGCCAGGGAGCAGGCCACCGACACCCCCGTCTCGAAGTCCTCCTCCACCTCGTAGTCGTCGATGAGGCAGTCCAGAAGGATCAGGAGGCTGGAACGGTGCGTCTCCTCGAACTGGCGGACCATGAGGCGGCCGATGCGGGCAGTGGTGCGCCAGTGGACGTTGCGGCGGTCGTCGCCGGGCACATAGTCGCGCAGGGCGTGGAACGAGACGTCGGAGCTGGACAGCTCCTGGGTGACGGCCCCCTCCACGTCGCGCATGAGGCCGTGCATGGTGGAGCCCGCGCGAACGGTGCGCGGATGGATGTGGACGAGCTGGACCCGGGTGCGCTCGCGCTCGCGGCGCAGCAGCCCGACGGGATCGGCGGACACCGAGACGACGGGGCCGACGGTGACGACGCCGCGACGAGCGGTGGGCAGGACGAAGCCGCGCTCGTGGACGGCGGCCGGCCGCAGGGTGGGGACGGCGAAGACGGCAGTGCCGGGGCCGACCGGCATCTCCATGCGGGCCGGCAGAAGCGGATGGGAGGTGGGGTTGAGCACGGAGAGGTGGATGATCGCTTCGTCGCCGACCGTCACCCGCGGCTCGAGGAGTTCGTGATGGACGCGGTGGGCTCCGCGCGGCAGGAGCCACAGCCATGAGGTGCCCGCAATGACGGCGAGCACGGCGGCCGCGGCCCGCGCCTCCTGCCAGCCCAGGCGGAGCGCGGCCAGGCCGGTGGCGACCAGGAGCGCCAGGCAGGCCCATCCAGTGGGGGTGACGATACCCAGGGCGCGGCCCGAGGCCGGGACCCCGTTGATAATGCGCCGCAGTGGGATCGACCCGTGCCACGCGGGTGCGATGCCGCGCCGGCGGGCGCGCCCGCGCTCCGTGCGCGGCGGTGCTGGCGTGGCGTCAGGGATGGTCATGCGGCGTGTTCCGGGTTCTAGAGTCGGGTGGTGGGCGCGGGCGTCTCCTCCAGGGCGCGGGTGATGACCCCGCGGGCGGTGGCGCCGGAGAACTCAGCATCGGGATCCATGACCAGGCGGTGGGCCCAGACGGTCTCGGCGAGATCCTTGACGTCGTCGGGCAGGACGTAGGCGCGTCCCTGGGAGGCCGCCCACACTCGGACAGTGCGGGTCATGACGATGGCCCCGCGGGTGGACACGCCCAGGCGCGTGTCGGGGGACTCGCGGGTGGCCTCGACCAGGGCGCCGATGTAGTCCAGCACCGAGTCGTCCACGTGATTGCCGGCGGCCAGGTCCGCCATCTGGGCGACCGCCGAGGCGGTGATGACGGTGCTCAGCGACGTCGAGCGGTCCGGATTGGCCGAGCCGGCGAGAATTCGGGTCAGGGCCGCCCGGTCCGGGTAGCCGATGGTCGTCTTCATCAGGAAACGGTCCAACTGGGCCTCGGGCAGGCGGTAGGTGCCCGCCTGCTCGATCGGATTCTGGGTGGCGATGACCATGAAGGGGCGTCCGGTCTCGTGGCGTACACCGTCCACGGTGACCGTGGACTCCTCCATGACCTCCAGCAGGGCGGACTGGGTCTTGGGGCTCGCGCGGTTGATCTCGTCGGCCAGGACGACGGAGGCGAAGACGGGGCCGGGATGGAAGGTCCACTCGCCGGTCTTCTGATCGAAGATCGTCACGCCGGTGATGTCGCTGGGCAGCAGGTCGGGGGTGAACTGGACGCGCGAATGGGTCCCCTGGACGGTGGCGGCCAGGGCGCGGGCCAGGGCGGTCTTGCCGGTGCCGGGTGCGTCCTCCAGGAGGAGATGACCCTCGGCGAGCATGGTCGTCAGCGCCAGGCGTACGACGTCCCGCTTGCCCAGGAGGGCCTGACCGACGTTGTCGACGATGCGCGCGAAGGTGTCGGCGAACCAGGCCGCGTTGTCCTGCGTGAGGGCCATGAGCGAAGGGGCCTCCTAGAAAGTCGGATGTGTGGACGCGGCAAGAGAGGGTACACGATCTACTGCTGAGTGCAGGTGACCCCCAGATCGGGGTTCGGGCTCCGGTGCGGGAACACGTGCCGGGCCCCGCCCCCGCTGTTGACGGTGAACGTCCCGGTGTAGGACTTGAGATCCCCGTCCTGACGGTCCCGGTACTGGTAGGAGCACGAGACGTTGCTGTTCGGGTTGAAGCCCGAGACGTCCAGGACGATTCTCCAGCACCAGCCGCGGAAGAAGCCGGTCTCCTGGTAATCCTGCTCGGAGCAGGCGGCCTCCGGGGTATTCGTCGTGATCTGAAAGCTCCTTTCAGTGCCGATGGCCACCCCGTTCGCCGTGGCCGAGTCGCAGGACCAGCCCGAGGAGCCGGCGTCGTTGAAGGCGCGCACGCACCAGGTGGCGCTCTCGCCCGGGCCGACGTCGTAGAGGGGGCCCGTGCCCCCCGCGGGCACCGACGTGGCGCCGTCCCCGGCGGCGGAATTCGCCTGCTGATAGGACACGGGACGCCCGCCGGTGTCCGCCGGCGTGAAGGAGCAGCTCACACTGGTTCCGGAGGGGGAGCAGGTCACCGACGGCGTTCCGGGAGGCCCGTAGGGAGTGGCGGAGTTGCCGGTCACCGATGCCGAAACCGATCCGTCGGACGCGACGGTGCGGGCGTACACGGTGTACTCCGTGCCGTTCCTCAGACCGGTGAGGGTCGTGCCGGAGGTCCACCCCCTGCCGACGGAGTACTGCACGTCCAGGTCGTTGGCGTTCCAGCCATTGCCGGTCACCGCAGTGGCGGGCGTGGCGATCTCGAGCGTGCCCGAGGCGCCGTAGGCCGCGATGACGGGCACGGAGGGCGCGGGCGGGGCGCCGGTGACCTGGACGTCCGCCGACGGCGACGTCGCGGAGCTGCCGCCCTGGGAGGCGGTGACGGTGACACTGTAGGAACCGGGACTCAGGGGAACGAAGGCGGAGGAGCCCGAGCCCGCTCCGACTGAGGTCGTGGCGTCACCCGAGACGTTGACGGTGTAGATCACGCCCGACCCCGCTCCGGCCGAATTCCAGGAGACGGTGACCCCGCCGCTCTCCTGTCTCACCGACGGCCTGCCGGGAGGGCTCCACGGCCCGGCCGCGTTCGACATCGCCCACTGCGAGGCGCCCGAGGAGGCCAGGACGGCGCGGACCGCGGCCACGTAACTGCCCGGGCTCACGGAGAAGGAGGCGGAGGTCCCCGCCGTCGTCTGCGTCTGGCCGTCGGAGAGCTCCACCTCGTAGGTGACGTCCCAGCCGCCGGCGCTCACGGGCGCCCACGAGGCGGTCACCTGCCCCTGGCCGCCGGCGAGAGTGACGCCCGTGGGTGCGGAGGGCGTGACCGACAGTGCCCTCGGCGCCGATGCGGCCGAGGGCGCCGAACTGCCCGCGGCGTTGGTCGCCACCACCTGGAAGGAGTAGCTGCCGCCGGCGCTCAGACCGGAGGCCAGGCACGGCGAGCCCGTGCAGGTCCACGAGCCGGCGCCGTCGACTTCGGTGACCGTGTAGGAGGTGACCGGCGCCCCGTGGTCAGCGCCCGGCGACCAGGTCACCGTCATGGCGCTCGAGCCCTGCGGCTCCGCGCTCACCCCGACCGGGGCGTCCGGGACGCCCGCGACCGTCACCGTCACGGTTCCGCTGACGCCGCGGGCGGCGCTGCCGGTGGCGTCCAGCACGCCGTAGCCCACGACGAGGCGCCCGGTGAAGCCCGCGGCGGGACTGATGGTCAGCGTCGTGCCCGACGTCGTCACGGTGCCCTGACCGGAGGTGACGCTCGCCTCCCCGGACAGCGTGATGGGCTTGTCGGGGAAGGGGTTGGTGACCAAGGAGGCCACGTCCACCGTCACCGGCGAGCCGTCCGAGACCAGCATCACCGGCGTCGTCGTCATGAGGGGCTTGGTCGAGTCGACCACCCGCAGCGGGATCTCGGCGCTGACCGGAGGGTTCGTCCCGTCGTCGACGGCCACCGTCGTGCTGCCCGTCGTGCCGATGGAGGCGTCATCGGCCGCCTTGACCGACAGGATCGAGCCGGACAGGTCCGCATCGAAGCCGGCCGACGGTGAGCTGGCTGAGAAGCTGAGCCGGTCGCCGTCGGCGTCTTTGGTCATGGCGGCCAGGTCGGCGGTGACGGCGCCCTCGCCGGGCGCCACCGAGATCTGCGTCGGGGTCAGCACGGGGGCGGTATTCGTCGAGGACTCCACGAGAACCGGCAGCGTCAGCGTCGAGCTCAGGGCGTCGTCACCGGTGCCGTCGGCCACCGTGAGCGTCACCGAGGTCTGCCCGGTGAAGCCCGTCGTCGGCGTCAGGGACAGCGCGCCGCCGTTGCCTCCGACGGCGGCCGACTCCAGACCGGTGCCCGTACGCAGAGCGGAGGGGTCCGTGACGCTCAGCGACGTGCCGGCGCGCGAGAGGATGAAGGACGACAGGTCCACGTCGCTGGTGCGGTCGGGCGGGATGCGCACCGGCACGGCGGAGGAGTTCAGCCGCGGCCGCAGCTCGGAGCGCGCCGGCACGACGACCACGGCGTGGCCCGTCAGCCCGTCGACGTCCGTGACGGTGTACAGCACGAACTGCCTCTGGTCGCCCACCGTCGCCCGGATCGACTGGCCGTCGATCACCTGGGCGTTTGGGTCGTCGGTGGTCAGGGTCAGATCCCAGGGCGAGCCGTCCGCGTCGGAGTCATTGTCCAGGACCGGGACGGTGACCGAACCGTCGGCCTCCACCTTGTCCACGGTCACGTAGTCGTCCACGCCGATCGGGCTGGCCTGGGGAGCGTCGGCCCTCACGTCGACCGTCAGCGTGCCGGTGTCGGTGCCGCCGCGGGAGTCGGAGACGATGTAGCGCACCGTGCGCACGCCCTCGGTGGCGGGCAGGTTCAGGATGACGCGGTTGGAGCGCACCGACACCCCCAGGGCGTCGTCGTCGCAGACGGGTGTGCCCTCCAGGACCAGGTTGTCCCCGTCGGCGTCCAGGTCGTTGGACAGGACGTCCACGGCCACCGTGCGGCCCGGTTTGGCCACGACCGTGTCGTCGGTGGCGGTCGGGGCCGTGTTGGTCGCCGACGTCGGCGCCACGCCGACGCGCACCGTGGCGCTCGCCTGCGCGCCGAAGCGGTCCTGGACGGTGTAGGTGAACGTGTCCGTGCCCGTTGTGCCGTCGGTGGGCGTGTAGGTCAGCCAAGTGCTGTCCACCTGCACGGTGCCGCCCGTCGGAGGCTGGTTGAGGCCCACCAGACTCACCGAGTCGCCGTCGGGATCGATACCGTCCATCGGCACGGTGATGTTGACCGGCGAACCGGCCACCGTGCTCGCCTCCAGGCTCTGCGGGCTGGGGGCGGTGTTGGCGGCGTCGTCGCGATCGCGCACCTCGACGTCGAGCCGGCCGGTGGCGGTCTGACCCAGCGTGTCGGTGGCGGTGTAGGTCAGCGTCGTACGCCCCGGAACGTCGCCGGCCTTGATGCGCACGCTGTCCTCGGAGACCCAGGCCGTGCCGAGCGCGTCTCCGGCGGTGCCCAGCTCATCGGACAGGGACAGCGCCAGACCCGACGGCGAGGTGTCGTTGTTGAGCACGGGCACGGTGACGACGTCGCCCACTCGCACCACGGCCGTGTCGGCCGCCGTGACCGGCACCTGGGCCTCGCCCGAGGTGATGGGGACGACCGAGACCCGCCCGGTCGCCGTCGAGGCGCCGTTGGAGACCGTGTACTCCAGGTCCACGCTCTGGGGCAGGTTCCCCGCCGAGGTGATCTCCAGCAGCGAGTGGTCGACGACCGTGACCGTCACGCCCGAATCAGCCGGGGTCGAGGCCGACTGGAGCACGAGGATGCCTCCGGAGGGGTCGAAGTCGTTGCTCAGCGGGGCGATGGTCACCGACCCGCCCTCGCGCAGCAGAGCGGTGTCATTCTCGGGTACCGGCGGCACCGAGGAGTCGGAAGCGGCGATGACGTCGACGCGCACGATCCCCTTGGCCACCGCCGCGCCGGCCGTGACGTCGTAGCCCAGGTAGTAGGTTCCCGCCGCCTCGGCGGTGAACGTGACGGTCCCCGCCTGGCGGTTGATCTCGGCGGTGGTGCCGGCGGGCGGGTCGTCCAGACCGGCCAGGCTCAGCGGTTCGCCACTGGGGGAGGTGTCGTTGTCCAGGGGGGAGAAGAGCGCCTGCGTGCCGGCGACGACCTGAACGTGGTCGGCGTTGGCGATCGGCTCGGCCGCCTCGGCGGGCTGGACGTCCACGTCGACCGTTCCCGCGGTCGTCTCGCGCCCGTCGGAGACGACCACCGTCAGCGGACGGGTGCCGGGCGCGCCCGTCAGGTCGCGCACGGCGACCGTGCCCTCGTTCGTCGTGCGCACATCCATGCCCTCGCCCTGGGCGGAGACCAGGTAGAGGGTGTCGCCGTCGGGGTCCTGCCAGGCGCTCAGCACACCGGCAGAGGCGGAGGCCGAGCCCGAGACCACGATCTTCGGGGTCGTGATCTGCTCGGGCGCGGTGTTGACGTCCCAGGGGTGCACGTCGACGGTGGCCACGGCCGAGTCGCTCAGGCCCCGCCCGTCGTCGGCCGTGTAGGGCACCGTGATGGTGCCGGCGGCGTCGTCGGCGACTTCCATGCGCAGGGCCAGGCCCTCCTGGGCCTGATCCACCCGGGCGTTCGCGGCCCCCTCGCCGGGAATGGCGGTGAGCACGTCGCCGTCCTGGTCGGAGTCGTTGGCCAGTACCGGTAGGACGGTGGAGCGGCCGGGGCGGACCCCGAAGGAGTCGTCGACGGCCTCGGGCGCGTGGTTCTCCTCGGTGCGCTCGGGCAGGGTCTGGGATTCGGTGGTCTGCGCCGAGTCGTCCTTGTCATCCGCCGTCTCGTCGGTCTGCGAGGTCACGTCCGTCCAGTTCTCGACCAGGACGAGCTCGTCGTCGGGCAGCCATACGGTGCCCTCGGCGATGTCGTTGAGGACGATGGCGTCCCGGTTGACGCGGAAGACCGGGGCGGCGGACGAGGCGAGCCTGTCGTCGTGACGGGTCTCGACGGCCCCTGCGCACTGGCGTACGAACTGGCCCGACCCCGACCAGGCGGAGTACGCGCACTCGCCCAGGCGCACCGGGGCGGCGGCCACGCCGTCGACCGGTTCGCCATCCTCGCTCGCCGGCAGACTCGTGGAGCCCGAGCCGTCCAGGTTCACGGACATCAGATGCGTGCGGGAGGCCACCAGGACGGTGTCGGAGGCGGGGCCCGGCTGCTGGAGGGTCAGCCCGGCCTCGCCCAGGTCGAGGGTCCTGCCGCCGGGCAGGTGGAGCACGCCCGTGCCGCGCTCCAGGACGATGGTGTCCCCGCCGACGGCGGTCACGGCGACGTCGGTTCCCGCAGTCAGCGAGGCCGATTCGCTGTCGGCCTCTGCCCAGCCGGCGCCGCGCACCGGAACGGTCGTGATCGTGTCGGTCTTGGGGGACACGGCGTGGACGGATCCGTCCGTCCCGGCGACCGCCACGACGTCGGGCTGGTTCTCGATCAGCGCGGGCGCCGAGGACAGCGAGCCGACGGCGTCGACCGAGGAGGCCCGCACGGTCCCTTCAGCCGGGTCCGCGGCGATGACCCGGTCGGCGCCCTGGGAGACGGCGGCGCCGCTGGTCAGCGGCGTGCCGGTGGACAGGGAGACGGTCGTGGGGTCCACTGCGGAGACGGTGGAGGAGGCCGTGTCCGGGACCAGGACGTGGTCGGCGCTCTGGGTGACGTCGAAGTTGGCCGAGGTAGTGCGGATGGCGCCGTCGACCTGGCGGGAGGGGTAGTTCAGGCGCGCTACGAGGTGCTGGGAGGTGCTGGTGACCCACACGCCGCCGTCGTCGAGTTCGACATCGGCCTGCGAGGCGCCCTCGTGCAGCCAGGCGGCGGCGGCCAGGGCCGCGAGCATGAGAGCCGCGGCGGCCGTGGAGACCCGGCGCCGGGTCGTGCGCGTCCCGCGGGCCGCACGGGTGCGGGGGCGTCGCGGGGAGGGCAGGGGCACGGCCCTCACCTCTTGTCCGGCACGGGGGTGCGCGCGGCGACCTCCTGAGCGAGCACTCGGCGCAGCATCGTCGAGGAGGTGGTGGGGGTGTAGGGCAGATAGACGACCCGCGCCCCCACCTCGGCGATCTGCGACTCCAGCGCGCGGCCTTTGCCGGTGCCCTCCCAGTCGGTGCCCTTGAACAGGACGTCGAAGGGGGAACGGCGCCAGGCCAGGCGCTTGTCCTGGTCGAGATCCGGCACGACGGCGTCGACCATCCGCAGTGCGCCCACGAGCGCCATGCGCTCGGCGTGGGGCACGATGGGGCGACGGCCCTTCATGCGCTCCAAGGAGTCGTCGGTGGCGACGCCGACGACGAGGCGGTCGCACCGGGCGGCCGCCGACGTGAGAATGTTGAGGTGTCCGATGTGGAGCATGTCGAAGCCACCGGGCACGTAGCCGGTGAGCATCAGTAGGCTCCCCGTCCCCCGACGACGGCTTTCAGCGTGCCCGCGAGAATCTCCACATCGAGATGTCCGCCACGGTTCTCCACGTAGTGGCGGTCCAAGGCCACCGTGGAGTCCCAGGATAGGTCCGAGCGCCCCGAGATCTGCCACAGGCCGGTCAGACCCGGCTTGACCAGGAGGCGGCGCCGGGCCTCGGCGTCGTACTCGGCCACCTCATGGGGCAGAGCCGGCCTGGGACCGACCAGGCTCATGTCCCCGCGCACGACGTTGATGAGTTGGGGCAGCTCGTCCAGCGAGGTGCGGCGCAGCACACGGCCCACCCGGGTGATGCGGGGGTCCTGCCGGTCCTTGAACAGGACCTTGTTGCCGGCGTCCCCGCCGGCGGCGACGACGGCCGCGCGGCGCGCGTCGGCGTCGACGTACATGGAGCGCAGTTTGACCATGGTGAACGGCCTGCCCCTCTCGCCCACGCGGGTCTGGGTGTAGAAGGCGGGCCCGGGGGAGTCCAGGCGGACCGCGGCCGCGGCGATGAGGAGGATCGGGCCGGCGAGGGTGAGGAGGAGAGCGCCGACGAGGCGGTCGACGACGTCCTTACTCACCAGCCGCACCCGGCGCAGTCTGACGTCGATCAGGCCGCTCCAGCCGTGGGTCACCGGCAGTCCGCGCATGCGGCCGGGGACCACGTCCTGCAGTCCGGGGGCGACGACGAGGCGGGCGGGGGTCGCCTCCAGAGCGCGCATGACCGAGACCAGTGAGTCCGGCGTGACCCCGCCGAGGGTCATGACGACGTCGATGTGCTCGGAGTGGACCGTGTGGCGGATCGAGTCGACGTCGCCCAGGGGTGCGGCCGAGGGCGAGCGACCGGTGGTGGCCGACAGGTAGCCGACGACGAGGAAGCCGTCACCGGGGTGGCGGTGCAGCTGGCGCAGGATGACCTCGGCCCCGGTGCCCATGACGATCAGGGTGCGGCGCAGTCCGTGGCCGTCCATGCGGCAGCGGCGCAGCCAGGCGCTCTCGACGACGCGGCTGGCGATGGCCAGGGCGGCCTGGACGACCAGCGGCACGAGGATGGAGGTCGGCGTCGTGGCGGGCGAAAGCGCCTGCACCAGGATGATGGCCAGCGGAGCGGCCACCACGGCGGCGGCCAGCACGTGGCCCCAGCCGGAGCGGGCCTGGTCGATGACGTCGACCCGCAGCGCCCCGAGGGCCCACGAGAGCAGCATCATGATCATGCCGTCCGCGGCGGCCGTGAGGATCCCGCCGACGCCGTCGGCCGTGCGCAGTGCCGTGGGCAGCATGACGGCGGCCAGGTCCCCCAGGACGAGCCAGGTGAGCAGGTCGCGGCGCATGACCGGCCAGGAGGTGAAGGTCGGCGAGTCCAGCGAGGGCAGGGAGCCGCGCGCGCCCGCCCGCAGCGAGCGCCTCGTCGTGACGAGGCGCCGTGTGGGCTGAGGCGGGATTGTGGGCGTCAAGGCTTCTCCGTGAAGGCGTTGTGGCCGATGATCGGCGTGCTGTTCGTGCTGAATGCTGTTGTGCTGCTTGTGCTGCTCTGTCGTGTCCGTCGTGCGCGTGCTGTCTGTTCTGCTGCTGTGTCTCTGTCGTCCGTCCGCCGTCGGTGGGAGCCCGTGAGTGCCCTCCCGGGCTCACGGGCGTCCTTCGCGTCTCCGCCGGGGACGGTTGTTCTGGCAATGCTACCGTGACCCTGCCGGTGGTCGTGACGCCCGTGAGAGGAGTCACCAGCTTATCCGTTCGTTAGCCTTCACCCCCACACTACCGCTTCTCGAGGAGACCTGTTCATGACTCGGACCCGCTCGGCACCCTCTCCGGGGTCCTCCTCAGGGTCGTGGGCGCCGGTGCGCCGCGCGGCGATGGCCAAGGTCGTCGTCATGGGGGCGGCCGGGGTGTTCGGACTCATCAATACCCGGCTCATCATCGGCCACTTCGGGCCCGACTCCTACGCCCAGTACGGGTTGCTCGCCACCTTCCCCAGCCTCATGCCCTTCACGGATCTAGGCATCGGTGCCGTCATCCTCAACGCGGTGGCGGGGTCGAGCGATCTTCATCACGATGCGGTCGTGCGACGGGTCCTGACCACTGCCATCCGAGTGCTCCTCAGCTTCGCGTTGATCATCGCCACCGTTGGGGTCGTTCTCGGACTGCTGGGCCTGTGGCCCTCGCTGCTGGGCGCCAAGCTCATGGACGGCGGCGGGGTGACCGCGACCCTGTGCCTGCTGGTGTACGCCGCCGCCCTGCCGCTGAGCGTCGGGCAGCGGGTGGTCGTGGGGATGGGGCGCTCGGCCACGCAGGTCATCAGCCAGGGGATCGTCTCCCCGGCCCTGACCTGCATGCTGCTGCTCGCCGTCGTCACCCGTCTGGAGGCCGGCAACAGCGTGCCGGTGATGTCCTACGTGGCCAACACGTTCGTCTCGATCATCTGCATAGTCGTGGCCTGGCGGGCCACCGGGCCCCTGCTGGGCGAGGCGCTGCGCGACGTGCCCCGGTTGCGGCGGGCGCGCGGGGTCAAGATCATCGACACCGCGGCGCCCTCGCTTCTGCAGTCCCTGGTCATCCCCATCGCCTTCCAGACCGACCGCCTGCTCCTGTCCCACCGCGGGGTCGGCCAGGCCCTGGCGCAGTACCAGCTCGCCCAGCAGCTGTTCGGCCTGCTCACCCAGACGGTCGCTGTGACGGGCATAGCGATGTGGCCCCACTTCGCCAAGGCGCGCGCCCAGGGGCGGATCGAATCCCCCTTCCGGGCGGCCGGCGCTTTCGCCGGCCTGGGCGCGGGCCTGGGCCTCGCTCTGCTTGTGGTCACGCCGTGGGTCACGCCGTTCCTGTCCGACGGGAAGTTCGAGCTGCCGATGACGCTGCTGGTCGCCAACGTCGCCAACGTCGTCGTCGAGGCCGCCAAGCAGCCGCTGGGCATGTACATGACCGACCCGCGGGGGCTGCGCGCCCAGGTGGTGCCGGTGCTCGTCGTCGTGGTGATGAACCTGGCGCTGTCCTGGGTGCTCATCCCGCCTCTGGGGGCGGCGGGGCCGCTCATCGGCTCCGTGGTCTCCGTCATCGTGTGCCAGCTCGTGCCTTACTCGCTGTGGGTGGCCCGCGACCTGCGTCGCCTCCGCGGCCGAGAGGGAGGAGACGGCGGCCGGGGGCCGGCGGGCCCCGGAGCCG
>NZ_GL985606.1:958894-974110 GCF_000220835.1 Actinomyces sp. oral taxon 448 str. F0400
GGACGGGGGCGGCTGCGGGCCCGCACGGGCCGCCGGGCGTAGTGTCGGGGCCGCCGGGGAGCGGAACGACGAACCCGAGCGGGCCCCCGCCGGTCCGCGCGTCGTCGAGCCGACCGTCCCAGTCTCGGCGGCCCCGTCCGTCGGCGATGCCGAGCCCGCGCCCGCACCGATGCACCCGACACGACCGGAGAGATGATGCCCGCATCCAGCCCCCCCGCCCGCCCTCGCGTCTCGGACTCCGTGCGCGCGCTGTCCGCGGCGCAGAAGTCCAACGCGGGCGCCCCGCTCTACTCGCGCATCATCAACCGTCCCGTCGGGCGGGTGCTGGCCGCGCTCGCCCATCGCGTCGGCCTGACGCCCGACCAGGTGACGGGTCTGTCGGCCTGCTGCACCTACCTGGGGATCGTGCTCATCGCCGTCTGGGCACCCTCGGCGTGGGCCGCAGTTCTCACCTCCCTGCTGCTCATGCTCGGCTACGCCCTCGACTCGGCCGACGGCCAGCTCGCCCGGCTGCGCCACGGCGGCTCCGCAGCGGGGGAGTGGCTCGATCATGTCGCCGACGTCATCAAGCTCTCCACCATCCACGCGGCGATCGCCATCAGCCTCTTCCGCTTCTGCATGGACGCCCTGCCGACGGCGGCGCTGCTCGTGCCGCTGGCCTTCGGGGCGGTGCAGAGCATCCACTTCTTCAGCTACATCCTCACCTACCAGCTGCGCTACCACGGCGGCACGCCGCTGGCCCGAGGCGAGGGCAGGCCCGGACTGGCCAAATCGGTGCTCTCCGCGCCGACCGATTACGGGCTCATGTGCTTCGTCCTCATGCTGCGCTTCGCGCCCGTGGCGTTCGTGTGGGTCTACGGCGTCATGCTGGTCGGCTACACCGTCTACGTCGTCCTGGCGCTGCCCAAGTGGTATCTCGAGTTGCGCGACGCCTGAGCGCCTTCGGGCTCACGCGTCGGCCAGCATGCCGTCGACGACCTCGGCCATGGCCGCCCGGTACCGCTCGACCCCGAAGCGCTCGGCGGCCTCCTGCCGGCCAGCGCGGGCCAGGGAGTGGGCTCGCGGGGGGTCGGCCGCCAGGCTGAGCAGCGCGTCGGCGAGCATCCGCGGCGAGCCGGGCTCCACCAGCAGCCCGGTGACCCCGTCGGTGACGACCTCGGCCAGCCCCTGCACCCGGGAGGCGACCAGCGGTCGGGCGGCGTGCATGGCCTCGACCGCCGTGTTGCCGAAGGGCTCGACTCGGGAGGGAACGACGACGGCGTCGGCCTCGTCGAGCACCGGCCAGGTCGGGTGCACGTAGCCGAGCAGCTCCACGTGCCCGGCCAGGTCGGGCCGCTCGGCGCGTTCGCGCAGCTCGGCCTCGTACCACTCATAGCCGGGGAAGACCGTGCCGCACACGCTCAGCGAGGCGTTCAGCCCGTCGGCGCGCAGGTGCCCCAGCGCATCCAGGGCGACGTCGACCCCCTTGCGCGGGGAGAGCCTGCCCACCATGGCGACGCGGAAGGTGGCGTGCGGGGTGCGCTCGCGCAGCGGCGTCGGCTCGGTCTGCGGGCCCGGAACGCCGTTGTGAACCACTCGGGTGCGCCGCTCCAGCAGCGGCTGGGCGCGCACGAGGGCGTCGCGGGCGGCCCGGGAGTTGACCACGACGCGGGAGGCGGCCAGCAGCGGGGCGTTGAGCCCGGCGCGCACCAGCAGGTTCTGGGTGTCCTCGGCCTCGTGGACGTGCGCGAGCACCGGCACCCCGGCGGCACGCCCCGCGGGAGCCCACCACGGCAGGGTCACGGTGTTGACCAGCAGGAGGTCGGCGCCGTCGGCCCTGATCAGGGAGCGCAGCCGGGCGATCTCCCCGACGGCCCGCGCCGCCAGCCCGGCCAGTGAGCGGGGACTCAGCAGGGACTTGCGCAGCACGGTGAAGGGCACGACCGCCACCCGCGCGCCGAGGGCCTCCAGTTCGGGGACGAGCGGCCCGCTCGCGGGCAGGGCCGTGTTGACCCGGTGGCCGGCGTCGATCAGAGCCCGGATCGTCTCCAGCAGTTGACGGTCGGAGCCGTAGAGGTCGGGGGAGGGATGGGCTACCAGAATGGTTCTCGTCCGCCCGTTCATGCTCTCACTCCTGCGCGCCTGCCGCTGGGCCGGTGCCGGGACGGGCCCTGCGCAGCCAGGCGCCGGGCCAGTGCCTCGTAGCGGTCGGCGACCTCGTCCCAGTCGTAGAGGCGGGCGCGCTCCCGGCTGCGCCGCCCCCGCTCGATCTGGGCATCGGGGTCGGCCTCCGCGGAGGCGACCAGGGCGGCGACGTCGTCCGCGTCCGTCCAGTAGCGGCCGGCCCCGCCTAGGACCTCCCGGTTGAAGGATACGTCGAAGGCGTCGACGGCGGCTCCCGAGCCGAGGGCGCGCAGCAGCGAAGGATTCGTGCCGCCCACGGAGTGCCCGTGGTAGTAGACGAGAGCCCCGGTGTAGAGCTGGTCGAGCAGTTCCTGGTCCCACACCCCGCCCAGGAGGCGTACGCGGGCGTCGGCCAGCGAGGCGATCCGGCGGGTGTACTCGTCGGCGTAGGGGGCGGAGCCGACGACGACCAGAGGGAGGCGGGCCGGTGAGCGCGTGTAGCCGTCGACGATGACGTCGACGTGATTCTCGATCTCGAAGCGCGCCACCACCAAGTGGTATTCGCGCGCGCTCACGTCGAGCTCGCCCAGGCGGTCGGTGAGCGCCGCCACCTGCGGGGCGCCGTAGGCGATGAGCTCGGTGGGGGCCGAGAACTCCTGGGCGTAGTAGTCGGCGATGCCCCGGGCGTCGGCGATCAGGGCGTCGGAGAAGCGCACGGCGGCGGCCTCCGCCGCCCGGTAGTAGCGCTGACCGGTCGGGCCCCATTTGCCTCGCTTCCACTCCAGGCCGTCCACATGCGTGGCTACGGGGATCCGGGCGGCGCGCAGGGCGGGCAGGAAGAGGGAGTTTGCGGAGTTGAACACGAAGGCGACATCGGGGTGGATTCGGCTCAGCAGGTGGGTGATCGAGGCCCCGGTGTGGGACAGGGTCTCCAGACTGCGGCGCCGCATGGCGGGCAGCTCGACCACGCGCATGCCCCGGTACGTGCGGGGCAGGGGGGTGGAGGCATCGGGGTTGCGGGAGTAGACGAGCACGCGATGACCCCGGTCGGCCAGGCGGCGACCGACCTCCTCGATCGCGGTCTCGAAACCGCCGTAGCGAGCGGGCACGCCGCGCGTCCCGATCATCGCGATCCTCAGACTCTGGGGGTTGGGGGCGGTCACGATGCACCTTCCGGGATGGGCGACGGTCGGGGTGGCGCTGTCAGGCTATCGCGCGGAGGAGGTCCGGGGGCCTCACGACCGCGTTCCGGCGTACCCCGGTTGCGCTGCGCGCGGGCGCCCGGGGGCCTATCCTGCGTCAGTGACCAGACCCACGCGCCTCGCCGCTCTTTTCCTCCTCCCCGCTGCGCTGCTCGCGGGTTGCTCCCACTCGGGCACGCCTGCGGCCGATGAGACCGCCGACGCGGAGGAGTCCGTGAACTCGCCCGAACCCGTCGCGGGGACTCCGGATCCGACTGTCGTGCCTGATGTCACGGCGGCCCCCGCTCCGACGTCCACCGCCTCGGATCCGGCGGACGAGCAGACGGACGCGTCCGGCGAGCCGGAGGCGGACGACCAGCTCACCCCCCAGGGGCTCGATCAGCCCGCGGGTCTGGACGACGGTCTCGCCGTGCAGATCGGGGCGCTGCGGGCGACCGATCTGACGGCCGGTCCCGGCGAGATCGGGGGCGCGGGCATCATTGTTCCAGTGACTGTGGGAAATAACACAAATGAAGAGATGTCTCTGTCGGGTCTTGTGGTGAACGTCTCCTACGGAGCCGACGGCGTTCCCGCCTCCCCCGTCGAGTCCGCCTCCGATGCGCTACCTGCCTCGTTGTCGCCCGGGCAGGCGATTGTCGTTGAATACGCCTTCGTCGTCCCCGTCGACGAGCGGGGATCGGTCAGTGTCACCGTCGACCCGGGCGCCGACTCGCGGGCCGCTGTCTTCCAGGGGGAGGCCCCGACTTCCTGACTGCGCTCCGACGATCGTCGGACGCCACGCCGTCCATAAGTTCCACGCATACGGTCTCGATGATGTAACGTCTCCTCCATCCCGCGTCGCCCCCTACTACCTGGTGGAGGGCGACGCTTCCCAATAAGTACGCCCGCCGAACCCAGGTGGGCGTCGTAACTCGGACGGAGCCGCATCGTGCGTCGCCACTTGCCCTTGTCGCTACCAGCGTTCTTTTTGAGCATCTTTCTGCTCGTCGCCGGTCTGATTCCGGTAACGAGCGCCCGTGCCGATGATGCGGCGGCGGCTGATCCGCAGACGGTATCGGCCGACGCCCTGCCCACCGCCCAGATCAACGGCGTGGTGTGGGATCAGGCTGTCGTCGGCAACACGGTCTACGTCGCCGGGAGCTTCACGTCAGCCCGCCCCGCCGGCTCGGCGGCCGGCGAGAATGAGCAGTCCCGCTCCAATCTCATGGCCTATGACCTGACCACCGGCGATCTGCTGAGTTGGGCGCCGTCGGCCAATGGGGATGTGAACTCCATCGAGGCCTCTGCCGACGGCTCGACCCTGTACGTCGGAGGGAGCTTCACTCAGCTCAACGGCGCCAACGCCTACCGTGTCGGCGCTATTTCCGCGGCCGATGGCTCCAGCCGTTCACTGGGCCTGAAGACCAATGCCACGGTCAAGGCTGTGGCCCTCTCCGCCGACGGCTCGACTCTCTACATCGGCGGCTCCTTCACCGAGGCCAACTCGGCGGCCCGCTACCGCGTCGCCGCGTTCAACCTGAAGACGAACAAGCTGACGGACTTCGCGCCCCACGTCGACAACTTCTCGGTTCGGGCACTCACCGCCTCCCCGGACGGCAACGGTGTGGCGATCGGCGGCGCTTTCACGTCGGTCGACTCCTCGGACAACCCCGGCTACGGCTTGGCGATCCTGGAGAATGACGGCTCTTTGCGCAACAACGAGATCAACACGGTGGTGCGCAATGCCGACACCTACGGGGCCATCATGAGCCTGCGCTCCGACTCGAAGGGGGGTCTGTACGGCGTGGGGTTCTCCCAGTCGAGCCGTCAGGCCAATATCGAGGGGATGTTCCGGGCGGACTGGACCACCGGCAAGCTCTCCTTCCTGGCGGACTGTCACGGGGATTCCTATGACGTCCTGCCGGCCGGCGACGTCGTCTACGTCGCCAGCCACACCCACGACTGCTCCAACATCGGCGGGTTCCCGAACTCCACGACGGAGTACCACCACGGCGTCGCCTTCACGAACTACGCCACCGGGACGGTGGGTCCCAACACGGCTCGCTACTACGCCGACCACCAGGGCGAGCCGGCTCCCACCAACCTCAACTTCTACCCGGCCTTCACCACGGGTACGTACACCGGGGTGAATCAGGCCACGTGGACCGTTGAGGGCAATAGCGACTACGTCGCCTACGGCGGCGAGTTCACGGCCGTCAACGGCACCAGCCAGCAGGGTCTGGTGCGTTTCGCCCGTCGCGACATCGCTCCCAACAAGATGGGTCCGGAGAACAAGGGCGGTGCGTACAAGGTGACCGCCGACTCCGTCGACTCCGGTGTCGTGACGCTGTCCTTCCAGGCCAACTGGGATCGTGACGACAAGACCCTGACCTACAAGGTCTACCGCGACACCACCGACTCCCAGCCGGTGTCGACCCAGACGGTCACGGCGGGCTTCTGGGAGCTGCCTCAGCTCACCGCCACCGACACCGTCGATCCCGGCACCAGCCACAGGTATCGGGTCGTTGTGGAGGACAAGTGGGGAGCCTCGACCTACTCGGATTGGGTGAGCGTCACGGCGGCTGGACAGCTGGGTGACAAGGCTCCGCAGCAGAACCAGGATGGCCAGCAGGCTCAGGGCGACCAGGCCCAGGATGGCCAGCAGCAGGACCAGGCTCAGGCTCAGCAGGGTCAGGGTCAGGCTGGCCAGCAGGCTCAGGGCGACCAGGCCCAGGCTGGCCAGCAGCAGGGCCAGGGCCAGGCTCAGCCGGGCCAGGGCGACCAGGCCCAGGGCTGGGGCGATCAGAAGGCGGCCGAGGATCAGCAGGCCCAGGAGGACCAGCAGCAGAAGAAGGATGATCAGCAGGCTCAGGACGCCCAGCAGCAGAAGCCGGCCGTGAAGGCGGACGACGTCGCGGCGGGTCAGGCCATCTTTGAGGACTCCTTCGACCGCAGCACCACCGCGGGCTGGGGAACGGCCTCCACCGGCGGTGACTGGACTGTGGACTGGGGCCGCAACGCCTATTCCACCCTCGATTCCAAGGGCCGCGTTGCCCTCGCGGGCGCGCGCTCGTCCACGTCGATCCACTCCCCGGTCATCGACTCGACGGCCACCGAGTCCCAGGTCGACCTGTCCATGGACGCCCTGGCGGGCGGCAACGGGGCGTACATCACCTACGTCGGTCGCCAGACCGACTCGGGTCGCTACCAGACGGAGTTCCGTGTCGCCTCCGACGGGACTGTGACCATGACGGTGGCCAAGCGGGTCGACGGCACCGAGACCGTTCTCGGGACGGCTCCCGTGGGCACGTACAAGCCGGGCGAGGCCCTGCACCTGCGCCTCGCTCTGGACGGCGCCAATGCTTCCGCGTCGCAGATCAATGCGTCGACAGCCGTGCGCGCCCGCGCCTGGATCGGCGACACCGAGCCCAGCGCCTGGCAGGTGGACACGACCGATGACGACGCCGCTCTGGCGGCGCCCGGCTCAGTCGGCCTGATGACCTACGTGTCGGCCTCGGCCGGCGGCGAGACGGTCAACCTCGACGTCGACTCCGTGAAGGTCAACCGCCTGCACTGATCGCACTGGTCTCGCCAGTCCAGCAGATCGCATGAGATGGATCGCGCCGGAGCCCGCAACGGGCTCCGGCGCGATCCATCTCAGCGCCGTTCCGTCGCGCGAGATGCGTTGGGTGACCCCGGCCCGGGGCCGCCCCCGCCCGCGAATTCCGGGCCGGGATCTCAACGGGTCAGCGGCACTCCCTCGGCGGGCGGATCGCCGTGCTGACAGCGGCGCAGGAGCCGCAACCCGTCGCGAGTGCCGGCCCACGTCGCCCGCAGGGAGGAACGCGAGCCGAGCAGCTGGCGCCGTCCGCCGCGCAGGACGATCTCCCGGGCGGCTGCCGCTGACGTTGCGGCCCAGCGGCGCTGCTCGCTCCGCCCCAGTCGGAGGGCCGCGTACAGCAGCCGATTGCGCGCGTTGTAGTAGTAGTAGGTATCGGATTTGGCCCGGCCGGTGCCGGTGCCGTCCTGCGTACCGCCCTCATCGTGGACGGCGATCGCGTCGCGCACGAGCATGAGAGCCCCGCCGGCGTCGAGCACGCGGGCGCAGAAGTCGACGTCCTCCCAGTACAGGAAGTAGCGTTCGTCGAAGCCGCCGGTGGCCTCCAGCAGCCTCGTGGACAGCGCCAGGCAGGCGCCCGACAGCCACGGGCGGGTGCCGCCCGGCGGAATGGGGCGGGTCGAGCGCGGCGAGCGCATGGAGCCGTCCGCCAGACACACGACGGTGCGATCCGCCACAATCCGCCCCTCGGAGTTGGTCAGTACAGGAGCCACCAGGGTCAGCGGCTCGGCGCGTACCCGGCTGACGAGCCGGATGAGACTCTCCCGGGAGATGATCGCGTCGGGGTTGAGCAGAAGGAGGATCTCGGCGCCCTCGGTGCGCGCCCGCGCCGCGCCCAGGTTCATCCCGCCTCCGAAGCCCGTGTTGGTCTCCGGAAGCTCGACGAGCCAGCCGTGCTCGTCCGCCAGGGCGATCGTGGCCTCTCGCATCTCGGGGGTCGAGAAGCTGTCGACCACGACGATGCGAGCCTCGGGCACCTCCTGGGAGATCTGCGCCAGGTTGCTCTTCAGGAGTTCCGGTGAGCCGTAGCTGACGACGATGACGGCGGTGCGTTCCAGCAGACGGGAGGTCTCTCCGCCCGTTGCCGGTGTGGTGCTCGTGTGGTCACTGCCCATGACGGCCTCTTCCTGCAGTTACGGTCCCCGAGGTGGCTGGGACTGCGGCGCCCTGGAATAGTACCGTCGGGGCCCGACACGTATATTCGGAAGGGGAGGACGCGATGAGCGAGCAGCACGAGTCCGATGGCGTCGTCGGGCGGCGGGGGTCGGCGCCCGTGCCTCGCGGCCGGGCCGACACGCCCGACGCTCCGCACCTGACCGTGGCGGTACTCACCTACCGTCGCAACGCCTACCTCGCCGAGCTCCTGCCCGTTCTCCTGACTCAGGTCGACGGAGTCCGCGAGCGGGTCCGCCCCCGCGTCCTCGTCGTCGACAACGACCCGAGGGCGGGGGCGGCCGAGGTCGTGAGCGGTGCGGCCGGCGAACCGGGGAGGATCAGCCCGTCCTATGTCCATGAGGCGGAGCCCGGCATCGTCGCCGGCCGCAATCGCGCGCTGGCCGAGTGCGCGGATGAGGATCTGCTGGTCTTCATCGACGACGACGAGATGCCCCGCTCCGGCTGGCTGGCCGCCTTGCTGGCCGCCTGGCGCGAGCACGGATGTGCGGCGGTGACCGGCCCCACCCCGCCCGCCTATGAGAAGGTGCCCGACGACTGGGTGACGGCCAGTGGCGCCTTCGACTCCTGGCAGGCCGATGACGGCGCTCGCGTGACCAGTGCTGACACCGGCAACCTGCTGCTGGATCTGGCCGTCGTGCGCGGCCTGGGATTGCGCTTCGACCCCCGCTACGGGCTGACTGGAGGCGAGGACTCCCTGTTCACTCGCAGCCTGTCGCTGGCCGGGGCGACTATCCGATTCACGACCGGTGCCGTCGTCGACAAGCGGGTGGCGCCGGAGCGGGCCACCCGCGACTGGGTGCTGCGCCGTTCCTTCCGGGCGGGCTCCTCCTGGGCGCGCGTGCGCGTGGACACCAGCACGGGTTCGCGTCTGCCGGCGCGGCTGGGTTACGCCGCCAAGGGCCTGGCCCGGGCCGGACGCGACGCGGTGCGCGCCCAGGCGGCCCGCGGCCGCGGCGACACGGCCGCCCGCGCCGTCCATGAGGTGTCCTGCCGAGGAGGGCTGGGCATGGTCGTGGGGGCCTTCGGCGGGAGGGTCCTGGAGTACGGACGGAGCGCCTCGTGAGGGCGCCGGAGGGGCCGGGCGGGGGTGCGCGGGCAGCGACCGGGGTGACCATCGCGATCCCGACCTACCGGCGCCCCGACGCCGTCGTGCGCGCCGTGCGCGGCGCCCTGAGCCAGGCGACCGAGGTGTCGCGGGCGGGGCGGCGGGCCGGTGCGCCGGGCCCGGACGGCGATGGCGGCGGTCGGACCCACCCCGCGGCCGGCCGTGCCGGCCACGACGACCGCAGTGACATCGACGTGCTCGTCATCGACAACGACCCGGCGGCCTGCGCCGCTCCGGCCGTGCGCGCGCTGCGCACCCAGACGCCCGACGGGGTGGGGCTGCGCTACGTCGTCGAGGAGCGCCCCGGTGTGGCGGCGGTGCGCAACCGGGCTCTGGACGAGGCCGCCGGACGCGCTCTGCTGGTCTTCATCGACGACGACGAGGATCCCGCTCCCGGATGGCTCGCGGCGCTACTGGAGACCTTCGCCGCGACGACTCCCGCCGCCGTCGCGGGGCCCGTCGTCCCGGTCTACGAGGTCGAGCCCGACGCCTGGGTGCGTGCGGGAGCCTTCTTCGAGCGGCGCACGTGGCCCACTGGAACGGCGCGGCCCGTGGCGGCCACCAACAACCTTCTGCTCGATCTCGACTTCGTGCGGGCCCACGGTCTGCGCTTCGACGAGGCTTTCGGCGCCACGGGCGGGGAGGACACGCTGTTCACCCGGCGGATCGTGGCGGCGGGGGGCGTCATCCGGTGGTGCGACGGCGCGCGGGTGCGCGACCACGTGCCCGTCGACCGCCTGCACCGGTCCTGGATCCTGCAGCGTCAGCGCTCGCACGCGGCGACCGCTGTGCGCGTCGGGCTGGCCCTGGCGGGCCCGGGGGCCCACGCCGTCAAGCGCGTCAGAGCGCTGAGCGGCGGTCTCGCTCGCGTGCTGGTGGGTTCGGTGCGCATCGGCGTCGGCGCGCTCGGCGGGTCGCCGGTGCACCGGGCGCGGGGGGCGCGGCTGGTGGCCCGAGGGCAGGGGATGGCGGCGGCCTCTGTCGGGCGCGGGGTGCACTCGGAGTACGGCAGGTCGCAGTGAGCGCCGCCGGATCGTGCCCGGTCTCAACGCGACCGGCCGGGTACGGCCCGACCGGTCGCGGCGGAGGGTAGCCCCGCGGCCGCGACGAGCACCAGGTAGGACGGCAGTACGGACAGCGGGCCCACTGCCGCGTTCATGAGCACGAACAGCACCGTGAACAGCAGCCATGAGCGCAGGCGCGGTGTGCCCAGGTTCTCCCATAGGGCGCGCAGCGCCAGCCAGATCATGTAGGCCACCAGGGCGGCGCCGGGCAGCGACAGGGCGATCCAGGCGTCCACGAGCCCGGAGTGCAATTCGAAACCGTGTCCGAACATGTAGTTGCGGACGTAGCCGTTGTCCGGGTTGTAGTTCAGCGAGGCCATCCCCTGCATGGCGGTGCTCACGTCCTCGTAGCGGGGCTGCACCCCGGCGCCGTAGCCCCACGGCCGGTGGGTTATCAGGGCCCAGGAGGCGCCCAGTTCGGGGCGCGCCGCCAGGACCAGGTTGGTGGTGCCGTGCGCCTGGGCGCTTGTGCGCTGCTGGGCGTCCTGCCCCAGGTAGCCGGCCAGGGACGCGGCCACGATCACGACCACCGCCGCGCTCGCCAGCCCCGCCAGCAGCAGAATCTGGTGAGTGCGCAGACGCCCCGGCGACGGCTCGACGACGGTGAGCCCGGCGGAGACGATCTGCCAGATCAGGAGCGCCACGATGAGCATGAGCATGCCGGTGGTGGCGCGGGAGTCGTGGATTAGGTACAGGACGCCCAGCACCGTCGCCGCGACCAGCTGGGTGCCGCGCCCGTAGCGCTGCACCCCCGCCAGCACCACGATGCACACGGCGGCGCCCAGGCCGAATTTCCACGGGTTGTCCGAGGAACGCAGGAGGTGGAGGTTGCTCAGAATCATGCCCGCGCCCAGGGCGGCGGCGGCCCGCTCCAGTCCGAGGCGCTCGCGACTCCAGACGATGGCGGCGACGGCGGCCGGCATGCCCGCGGCCATGAGCAGCTGGGTGCGCTGGGCGGACGGGGTCACCTTGAAGTAGTCGCCCACCCCGAGGGAGAGCGCCAGACCGGTCGCGACGGCCAGGCCGCTCAGGACGAGGAGGAGCGAGAAGCGACGTGACCTGCGCACGGCTGTCCAAGTCATCGGCAGGGCCACGAGCGCCATGCAGTCGCCCAGGACGATCCCCCCGGCGAGCTCGGTGCGCCAGCCCACGAGCACGAGCAGGGCCGCGGCCAGAGGCGGCTCCCACGCCCAGCGCGGGTCGGCGCTCTCCGCTGCGACTTCCTCGGCCTCCACCAGCTCTGGATCGCCCGGGCCGCTGGACGCCGAAGCCGGCGCCGAGGCCCGGACGGTGACGGCCGTGGTGATGGCGGTGATGGCTCCGGCGGGGGAGTGGGGGCGGCCGGTCACGTCCGTCGTGACGCGGTCGGCGAATCCCCCGAACCGGTCGGGTTGAAGTCCAGCGGCGTGGCCCGGGTCTCGCCGCGCGGGGCGGATGGCCTGTAGGACGGCGGCGGGCCCATGACGGATCTGGAGGATCGGCGGGGGCCCCCGGTGCTCGCGTAGCTCGGCGCGCGCCCGACCTCCTTGTTCCCGACCCCCGCGTAGGTGGCGGTTCCCCCGGCCCGGGCCGGCTCCGGGACCTCGGCGTCCTCTCCGACGCCGTCCGGTGCGGAGCCCCCGCGGCCGATGAGCAGGGCGGTCACGACGCCCAGGACCGCGCCGACGATCGCCCCGATGAGGGCGTAGCGGGTGTGGGACGGCCCCGAGGGCGAGGTCGGCAACGAGGCGGCGTCGACGTCGGTCAGCGTCAGAGTGACGTCCTCCTGCTGCTGGACCGACATGTCACCGACGACATTGCGCAGGGCGGAGACCTCGGCCTGCGCAATGGCCTGCGCCTCCTGCGGGGACGATCCTCGCGCCGTCACCTCGACGATGAGGCTGTTCGTCTTGTTCGACAGCTCCACGGCGCCGGTGATCTTGTCCCGGTCGATCCCGGTGGACGCGGCGACCTGATCCACGACCGACCGGGATGTGCCGATCTCCACCACTGTGGGCATGATGGTCGTCGAAGAGGAGGAGATCGAGCGCGTTCCGCCCCCGCCGTCGGCCGCCACCAGGGCGCTCGTGTGGGAGGTGTAGACCGGCGTGCTCACCAGTGCGACGACGAACCCGATGATGGCGCCCACGACGATGTGCGCCAGTGCGAGCAGCGCGTGCCGACGCAGGGCTCCCACAATCTGGTCCGGCTCCATGCTGTGTCTCCTCGCCCTCGGCAGCTGGTCCGTCCCGGTCTCGCGTGAGCGCCTGCCGCATCGTCTCGATGGTGATCAGTCGCCCGGGACGAATACCCGGGACGAATGAGAGGCTACTCGACGACGTCCTCGTCCACCCACTCCAGGGTGCGTGTCACAGCCTTCCGCCAGTTGCGGAAGAGGCGCTCGCGCTCGTCATCGGCCATGGCGGGCTCCCAGCGGCGGCCCTCGGCCCAGTTGTCGACGACGTCGCGCGTGCCCGACCAGAAGCCCACCGCAATGCCCGCGGCATAGGCGGCGCCCAGCGCCGTCGTCTCGCTCACGTGCGGACGCACCACCGGCACGCCGATCTGATCGGCCTGGAACTGCATGAGCAGCTCGTCACGGGTCATGCCGCCGTCCACCTTAAGCTCCCGCAGGACGGTGCCCGAGGCCGCCGCGTCCAGGTTCATGGCCTGAAGCACCTCGCGGGTCTGGAAGGCGGTGGACTCCTCCACGGCGCGGGCGATGTGCCCCTTGTTGACATAGCGCGTCAGTCCCACCAGGGCACCGCGCGCGTCGGGGCGCCAGTACGGGGCGAAGAGCCCGGAGAAGGCGGGCACGAAGTAGGCTCCGCCGTTGTCGTCCACCGTGCGCGCCAGCGCCTGGACGTCCCGGGACTCGGCGATGATGCCCAGGTTGTCCCGCAACCACTGCACGAGCGAGCCGGCCACGGCGATCGAGCCCTCCAGGGCGTAGACCGGATCCTCGCCCTCGATCTGGTAGCACACGGTCGTCAGCAGACCGTTGGTGCTGCGCACCGGCGTCGTGCCGGTATTCATGAGCATGAAGCAGCCGGTGCCGTAGGTGTTCTTCGTCTGGCCCACCTCGAAGCAGGCCTGGCCGAAGGTCGCCGCCTGCTGGTCGCCCAGAATGCCGGCGATGGGGGTGTCGATGAGCAGGCCGTTCTTCCGCCCGTACCCGAAGACGCCCACGCTCGGCCTGATCCGGGGCAGCATGGAGACGGGGATCCCCATGTCGGCGCAGATCTCCTCGTTCCAGTCCAGGGTGTCGATGTTCATCAGCATCGTGCGACTGGCATTGGTGACATCGGTGGCGTGGACGCCGCCGTCGACCCCGCCGGTGAGGTTCCACAGGACCCAGGTGTCCATCGTGCCCGCCAGCAGGTCGCCGGCCTCGGCCCGCTCGCGGGCGCCCTCGACGTTCTCCAGCACCCAGGCGATCTTGGGGCCGGCGAAGTAGGTGGCCAGGCCCAGACCCACCCGGTCCTTGTAGCGGTCGTAGTCGGCGTCGCCCGCAGTGTCCGTGGCGGCGGCCGCCAGGCGGTCGCAGATCCTCTGGGTGCGGGTGTCCTGCCAGACGATGACGTTGTGGACGGGCTCGCCGGTGGTGCGGTCCCATACGACGGCGCTCTCGCGCTGGTTGGTGATGCCCACCGAGGCGATCTCGTGGCGGTTGACCTCGGCGGAGGCCAGAACGCCGGCGACGACGTCGCGCACGTTGCGCCAGATCTCCACGGCGTCGTGCTCGACCCACCCGGCGCGCGGGAAGATCTGCTCGTGCTCCTTCTGCTCGACCGCGACGATCTCGCCGTCGTGATTGAACAGGATGGCGCGGGAGGAGGTCGTGCCCTGGTCGATGGCCAGGACGTACCTCTGGTCGTCGTGCTCGGCGTCCTTCTTGCTCTTGCTGGTGTTCTTCTCGGTCACGAGGAGTCCTTTCGCGTCGTTGCGGATTGCGGTGCGTCGCCGGGGGACGGCGCGGGTGAATGCGGATGAGCGGTTGATGACGGGCCGGTCATGCCGACCGTATCGGTCGATTCGGCCGTGCCGGCCCGTCCGCTCAGTAGAGCCCGGCCATGCGGGGGACGAGCAGGCCCGCCGCGACCGCGCCGAGCAGGGGCCCGACGACGGGGACCCAGGCGTAGGTCCAGTCGGAGGAGCCCTTGCCCTTGATCGGCAGGAGGGCGTGGGCGATGGGGACCCAGGTCGCGGGCGGGGTTGATGGCGTAGCCGGTGGGCCCGCCCAGGCTCAGGCCGATGGCGACGATGACGAGGGCGACGGCGAGCGGGCCGAGCTGAGAGGGGGACTTGCCATTGATGAGCACCCAGGTGATGAGGGCGAACGTGCCGATCGCCTCGGTGACGACGTTCCAGCCGTAGGAGCGGATCCCCGGGGTGGTGGAGAAGCAGCCGAGCTTGTCCGCGGCGGGGGCCTCGGCGTCGAAGTGCCGCTTGTACGCCAGCCATGCGCCGACGGCCCCGACGATCCCACCGAGCATCTGCGCCACGATGTAGACGACGACGTTGACCGCTGTTGCGCTCACACCGGGCGCGAGGTCCTTGCCGGCCACGGCCAGGCCGACCGTCACCGCCGGATTGAGGTGCCCGCCGGTGGCGTAGGCGGCGTACACGCCCATGAACACCGCCAGGCCCCATCCGAAGGCGATGACGATCCAGCCCGAGGCCTTCGCCTTAGACCGCGGCAGGGTCACGGCGGCGCACACGCCGGCGCCGAAGAGGATGAGAATGGCGGTTCCGAAGAATTCGGACAGGAAGATCTGTCCCGTGGTGAGGGGCATCGTGGATCTCTTTCTCTACAGGTCTGCACAGGTTCTCGGCGCGGCTGTCCGCGCGGTCGGCGGCTCGGCCATCCACGCAGAGCCGTGCGGCGGACGGGGGGATGAGGGCGCGGCGGCCCGCGTCCTCGCGCTTCGGGGACGGGGCGGGTCGGACGGCCGCGGTCGCCTCACACGCGGCGGCTGAGGCGGGCGA
>NZ_GL985606.1:974160-990030 GCF_000220835.1 Actinomyces sp. oral taxon 448 str. F0400
CGACCCGCCGGGCGTAGGCCGCCCGCTCGGCCTCGACGTCGGCCCGGGACCAGCCCAGCAGGGGGGCCATCACCTCGGCGATCTCGCCGGTGGCGGCCAGACCCCGGTCTCGGCGCTCGATGTCGAGGCGCACACGGCGCAGCAGGACGTCGTCGATATGGGCGGCGCCCTCGTGAGTGACGGCCCAGGCGACTTCGGCGCGCAGGAAGGCGGGGGCGGCCGCCAGGGGGCGGGCCAGGTCGGGGTCGTCGTCGATGGTCGCCAGCAGCGCCGGGACCTCGTCCCCGTACCGGTCGAGCAGGTGGGTGACCCGGGCCAGGGTCCAGCCGCGCTCGCGGGCGATGTCGCCGGCGTGCGCGGCCAGGGCGCGGTACCGGGCCGCGCCCACGAGGGGGAGATCGGCCGTTGTGCACGGGTGAGCGTGGGCGAGGCCCTCGCCCAGGGCGTGGTCGACGGCGTCTCGGGCCATGACCCGGTAGGTGGTCAGTTTCCCTCCGGCGATGGCGGTCAGTCCCGGGGCGACGCGAGTGACCGTGTGCTCGCGGGAGACCCTCGTGCTGGAGGCCTGCTCCGGGCTGCGGCCGGGCTTGAGCCGAGGCTGGAGCAGGGGCCGCAGGCCCGCGTAGACTCCAATGATGTCATCGCGCGTGATGGGGCGGGAGAGCACCTCATTGGCGTGGTTGAGGACGTAGTCGATGTCGGCGGCGGTGGCCACCGGCTTGTCGACGTCCTCGGACCAGGGGGTGTCAGTGGTTCCGATGACCCAGTAGCGGGGCCAGGGGATGATGAACAGGACCGACTTCTCGGTGCGCAGGAAGATTCCCGTCTCGGCGTCGATCGTCTCCTTGGGGACGACGATGTGGATGCCCTTGGAGGCCAGCACCTTCAGACCTCCGGCGTCGGTGGCCAGGTCCTGGGTGGCTTCCGTCCACACGCCGGTGGCGTTGATGGTGCGCTCGGCACGGACCTCGTGGACGGCGCCGGTCTCGAGATCGGTGATGGCGGCGCCGCCCACGTGGCCGCGGGCGTCGGTGAGGAAGCCGGTGACCCGCGTGCGGTTGGCAGCCAGGGCGCCCAGGCCGACGGCAGTGCGCACGAGGTCGATGACGAGGCGGGCGTCGTCGACGCGGGCGTCGTAGAAGCGGATGGATCCGGCGAGCCCGGTCGTCTGAAGAGCCGGGGCGAGCGCGCGCGTGCCCTTGCGCCCCAGGTGCTTCTGAACCGGGACGGTGCGGTGTCCGCGGGAGCTGGCCAGGGCGAGAGCGTCGTACATGCCCACCCCGATGGCCGAGTAGGAGCGCTCGTAGGCGTGTTTGAGCGGCCATAGGAAGGGCTGAGCCTTGACCAGGTGCGGGGCCGTCGTCGTCAGTAGGCGCCCGCGCTCGGCGAGGGCCTCGTGGACCAGGGCGAAGTCGAGCTGGTAGAGGTAGCGCAGGCCGCCGTGAACGAGCTTGGAGGACCATGAGGATGTGCCCGAGGCCCAGTCGCCCATCTCGACCAGACCGGTGCGCAGGCCGCGGGCGGCGGCGTCCAGGGCGATGCCCGCCCCGGTGATGCCACCGCCGACGACGAGGACGTCGAGTCCCTCCCCGCCGCTCATCGCCTCCAGGGCGGCGGTGCGCTGCTCGCGGGTGAGGGCGGTGTTCTCCGGGGTGGTCTGCCTGCGCATAAGAGCTCCTTCGCTGGTCTGCGTGTGGACCGGCTCTCCGTTCGAGCGGGACCGGTCCGGCTGCGCGGCCGTCGCACGGCGGATGCGGCGGCCCCGGCCGAATGAATTCGTGTCCCCAGGATCGCGGGCTCATGAGACGATGGGCAAAGCAGATGCACGAAAGTGCACACATGGCAGAGAGGTCGGGAGATGATGCTCACATGGTCCGCGGGGGCTCGGCGGGACCAGGAGGCGCGGGAGGGGCGGCGCGTCTACGAGGCCGCCTCCATGTACTACGTCCAGGGCGAGACGATGGACGTCATCGCCCGCCACCTGCGCTGCTCGCGTTCGACGGTCTCCCGCCTGCTCGCCCGCGCCCGTTCCGAGGGCGTCGTGCGCATCGAACTGGCCGAACCCGGTGGGGCGGGCGGTCTCGAAGCGCGCTTCGAGACCGAGCTCGGCGTGCGCGTGCACGTCGTGCCCGTGCGCGAGGGCACGACCGAGATCCACCGTCTTCAGCAGGTGGCGGCGGTGGCCGCCGCGCGTGTCGTGGAGTCGGCGGCCGACCTGGCGCGGGCCGGCGCATCCGGGGCCGGCGGGCCCGTCATCGGCGTGGCCTGGGGTACGACGATGAGCGAGGTGGCGGCGGCGCTGCCGAACCGTCGGATCCCGGGACTGACGATCGTTCAGCTCAACGGCGCATCCGACCCCGTGCACGAAGGGCCGTCGGCCGGGCGGATGCTCTCCCGGATGGGCGCCGCCCTGGGGGCGCGCACGATCGGATTCCCCGTACCGGCCTTCTTCGACCGGGCCGACACCCGACGGGCGATGTGGTTGGAGCACTCGGTCAAGCGCGTCCTGTCGGTAGCGGGGACGGCGCGCCTGGCGGTTTTCGGCGTGGGGACCCTGGAGACCGGCTCGGGTGCCCTGCCCAGTCAGGTCTACGCGGGCGGGCACCTGAGTCGGGCCGACCTCGCCGTCGCCCGGCGCGAGGGCGTCGTCGGGGATGTGTGCACCGTCCTGCTGCGCGACGACGGCACCTGGAGTGACATCGACCTCAATGCCCGTGCCACTGGTCCGACCCCCGGCCGTCTGGCGCGCATCCCGCGCAGACTGTGCGTCGTGGCCGGGACGGGCAAGGCCCGCGCCTGTCTTGCGGCCCTGCGCGCACGGGCGGCCACGGACCTCGTCGTCGACGAGGCCACCGCCCGTGCGGTGCTGGCTCTGTCCCAGCGAAAGGAGAACTCATGAGCGCGACGACTCCCGTCCGCGACGACCGCCCCGCCGGCGCCGCCACCGGGTGGCGCACCGTCCTGCGTCCCGCCCGGCCGGCCGATGCCCGGGTCGTCGCCGAACTGGTTCGTCCCTACTCCGAACGCCGCATCCTCATCGCCAAGGACCTCATCGCCTATTTCGAGGACATCCAGGAGTTCACCGTGGCCGAGAGCGCTGGTGCGCCGGACGGCCCGGGCAGCGAGGACGTCGGCACCATCATCGGCTGCGGCGCCCTGCACGTCATGTGGGACGATATCGCCGAAGTGCGCACGCTGGCCGTCCGCAAGGACTATCTGCACCGGGGCGTGGGCAGCGCCATTCTGACTGAGCTGCTTGAGCGCGCCCGTGCGCTGGGTCTGCGGCGCGTCTTCTGCCTGACCTTCGAAGTCGATTTCTTCGCCGCGCACGGCTTTCACCCGATCTGGGGCACGCCGGTGGGAATGGACACCTTCGCCGAGATGGTGCGCAGCCATGACGACGGTGTTGCCGAATTCCTCGATTTGGCGCGGGTCAAGCCCAACACCTTGGGGAACACGCGCATGCTCATCGAGCTGTGAGTACGGGCGGACCCGTGAGCTCTGCGAGTCCCTCGGCGGCCGCGAGCGGAGCGGATGCGATGACGTCGTGCGATGCCCGGGGCGCGCCGCCTTCGTGGGCGGTCATCGAGTGGTACCGCGGGCACGCCCGGGACCTGCCGTGGCGCGCGCCGGGGACGACGCCCTACGGCGTGCTGGTCTCGGAGGTCATGAGCCAGCAGACTCCGGTCGCCCGGGTGGTGCCCGCGTGGGGGCGGTGGATGGACCGCTGGCCGGATCCGGCCGCCCTGGCGGAGGCCCGAACCGCCGAGGTTCTGCGGATGTGGGGCGCACTGGGGTATCCCCGTCGGGCACTGCGACTCATCGACTGCGCCCGTGCCGTCGTCGAGCGCTACGGCGGCCGACTGCCCTGCGACCTCGAGGCGCTGCGGGCGCTGCCGGGGATCGGCGAGTACACGGCCGGCGCCGTCCTGGCCTTCGGCTTCGGGCGCCGGGCCCTCGCGCTGGACACCAATGTGCGGCGCGTGCTCGCTCGCGCGGTCGGCGGCCGGGCCCTGCCCCCACCGGCGCTGGCGCGGGCCGAACGCGAGCGGGCCGAGGCGCTTCTGCCCGAGGCCGACGGCGAGGCGGCCGCCTGGTCGGTGGCGGTCATGGAACTGGGAGCACTGGTGTGCACCGCCCGCGAGCCGCGCTGCGACGACTGCCCGTGGCGCGAGGAGTGCGCGTGGCTGACCGCGGGCACGCCCCCGGATGAGCACGCCGGACGGCGACGTCGGCAGGCGTGGCGGGGGACGGACCGCCAGGCGCGAGGCCTGATCATGGCCCGGCTGCGCGGGGCCGACGCGGGCGCGACGTTGAGCGCCGAGGCGCTCCTTGCGGCGGGAGCCGGTGCCGGGGCCCATGCGGGTCGAGCGGCGGACCGCGAGCAGCCGGGGCGCGCACTGGCCTCTCTCCTGGCCGACGGGCTCATCGCCACCGATGACGACGGGACGACCTTCCGCCTGCCCTGAGGCCCGCATGTCGACAGCGACAGTCGATAGGGGCGATAGGAGTGCAGCGGGGCCGGAGAAGTGAGATGCGGGCGAGGGTGGGCCCTTCCGGTGGGACGCGTGGGGTTTCTGCGGCGCAACTGGATTCATCCGGGTGGGGGCATGTCCGAATCTGCCACAAAGAGTCCATTTTGTACCATTCCGTGCACCGCAGATCATTGAAATCATGCGGATCCCCTGTGCCTTCAAGTGTACAAAGACGGCCTTTGTGGCAGATTTGGACATCTTTGGAGGTCAGGACAGGCCCCGGGACGGGGTGTGTCGGAGAGGGTGCACGCGGGAGTGTGCGCGGGAGTCGGTCGGTGATGTCCTGGCCGGTGGTGTTGTCGTACCAGCGGCGGTGTCCGTCGTGGACGGCGAGCTGGAGGTCGGTGCCCACGGGCAGGGTGTAGATGCCGATCAGGGCGGGCTCGATGTTGGCGATGGAGTTGAAGCTGGCCACGACGAGGTTGCCGGGCGTGTTGTGGAAGTCGTCGGCGTCGGACAGGATCCGCCATCCGTTGTCGACGGGGTTGACGGCCTTCTCCCGGCGGGCCCACTTGATGTGGCCCCGACCGTCGATGATGTTGCGGGAGACCAGGCAGCCCCCGGAGTCCTTAGATGAACTCGGTGAACTCAGGCGTGCTCACGGACATACTCCTTCATGCGGTCGGTGATGACGGTGCGGTGCGGCAGTCGGTCGGCGATGTCGATCGGCGTGCGGCCCACGGCGTTGGCGATGGTGAGGTCCAGGTCGGGCTGGGCGAGCATGAGGTCGTACAGAGGTGCGAGCTCCTGGTCGGACATGCCTCCGGTGATGAGCTCGCACATGGCCACGGTGCCGCGCCTGTCCGTGGCGTTGATGTCCACGCCGTTGTCGATCAGCCAGCGTGCGATGGTCAGGTCGCGGGCGACGTTGCGGTGGGTGTGGCTGAACAGCACGTGCAGGGGCGTGTGCCCCTCGGATCCGGGTGGCCCGATGAGGGCATCGCGCTCGATGAGGAAGTCCGCGATCGTGTACCGCGTGTTCATGTCGGTGTTGGCGATGGCGCACATGAGCAGCGACCTGCCGTAGAAGCGGCGCTGCTCGTCCCCGGGCTTGTACGTGGCGAAGAACGGCTCCGGCGACTTCTTCATGCGCGCGCTCGTCGAAACATCCATGACGGGCCTCTCCTAAGACTCATGCGTGCGTTGGCGTCATCGTCGCTGGATCGCGAAGATGCCGATTCGTCGTCCTCAGGGCGGGCGGTGTCAGGATCCTTGCCGTCGGGACGTCGGGACGTCGGGAGTGCGGAGCCTGCGGGACCTCGGGTGCGTGGGTGCGACCGGTGACGGGGCCGGGCCGTGGTGGGAGAGCCGGTCCCACCACCGGCGGTGGACGAATCCGCCCGCTGTAACCGGCGTCGACGGCCTTGGTCCTCAGGTGGGTGAGGATGGTGGTCCAGGTCTGGGATCCGGCGCGCACGGCGTCGGCGCTCCGGTGAGCTTGTCGAGCATGTCGAGCAGGGGCGGGATGTGCTCCTTGACTCAGCCGGCCACCCAGCCGATGGCCGAGGCCACGGGGTTAGGCCAGGGAGGCGACGTCGGCCCCGGCCCGGGCCATGGTGCCCCGGGCCCACGAACCCTCGCCGATGGCCTCCGACAGATCCGAGATGTCCTCACTCAGACCCGTATCCGACCAGAACAACGACGAATCCTGTCGCGAAGCCGCCATCGAGTCCTCACTCACGACCGATCACCACGGAGCACAGAACCGGACATAGAACGCAACCAACCTCTTGAAAGCATGAGGCACGCGGCCGGGCGACGGACGGCGCTGGGGGTCGGCGGGACCGTCCAGCGCTACCAGGACTCACCAGGAGTCGGATTCCTCGATCCACTGCCCGATCGTGCTGATGGTGGCGCGTGAGCCCGCTTCGCCGCTCGGTCCCGGGTCACCGGGCAGAAGCCGTTCGGGCTCGTCGAAGACCGGCACGTCGTACGTACCCCGGGCTCGCTTCCGGCGGCGTCGGGACCCATTGGCGCCACCACTGCCGGGGGCGCCGCCCATCGGGCGCCCGCCCATGCCTCCGGCCCCCCGACCAGCGGCTCCCGCAGCGGAGGATCCGGCCCCCGAGCCCTGGGACGACCCCGCAGCGCCCGCCGCCGATGCGCCGACGCCGGTGGTGCCGTTGACGCCGAGGGCGGACGAAGCTGATCCGGCGTTGGCGAGGCCCGCTGCTCCGGAGGCGGCCTGCGCCGTCGTGTAGGCGGACGCGGACCCCATCGCGGCGCCCGTAGCACGAGTGATACCGGCAAGACCGGCCAACCCCGCCAGGAGACCGCCGGCGCCTTTGAGGCCGGAGCCCGCTCCCTTGCCGCGGGATTTTCTGGCCAGGAACGCGCTGCCTGTGGTTCCGGCGATGATGGGGGTGGCCGAGGCGCTCGAGGTGTTGCTGACGAAGCCGTTGCGGATCAGCCCGTCCAGCGTGCCCGTACTGTGGCCGTTCATCGCGGAGCCGTAGTGGCCCGTGGCGTCGGTGATGCCCGAAACGCTGCCGGCGGCCTGCGCGCCGGGGGTGATGAGACCGGCGGGTGAGCCCGAACCGCCTGAGGACCCGTCGTACGACGCCGTCGCCCCGCTCCCGTCCGCCGACGACGCCCCGTAACCGCCCGCTGCGGCGGTGCCGCCCGCGTAGCCCGCTGCGGCGGTGCCGCCCGCGTAGCCCGTCGCGCCCCCCGAACCGGACGCGCCCGCGTAGCCTCCTGCTGACGCCTCTGCGGACGCGCCCGCACCGCCTCCTGCGGACGCCCCTGCGGACGCGCCGTCCCCACCGGCGTCGCCGTTCAACGTGGTGGTGGGCAGAGGGGTTTGGTCCACCGCACGGTTGGGGTCGAAGGCCGGCCGTGTGAAGTCCAGGACGTTCAGACCGATGGTGGTCGTCGTCAGCGTTGCGTCCATCGGCGTGATGGCCTCGCTCGCAGCGCTCTCGCGCTGCGCCTCCACCACGGGATCCGGGTCGACGTCGGTCTGGTACTCCACGCGCAGCGGAGCGCCCTGATGCACCTGGTCGCCCGTGGTCGCCGGCAGGGCGTCGAACTTCGGCTTGGCGGTGCGCATGGCGTCGCGAGCCTCAGTGCGCTGCGAATGGACCGACGCCACGAGGCCGTGCCACTTGCGCACCTCCGCCTGCAACTGGGCCAGAGCCTGGGTGACGGCGTCCTGGGTCTCGCCCGTCAGAGCCGGCGACTTGGCGATGAGTCGGATGGAGTCATCGCAGGAGACCAACTCGGAGCGGATCTTGTCCAGATTCGTGTCGTCGGTGTGGTCGTCGAGCGACAGGGCGTTGATCTTCTTGAGTTCGTCGACGGTGAGGCCCATGGTGCGTCCTTGGGGTCAGTGCTTGCGGGGGTGGTCACGGATGGGACGGCGGAATGCCGGCGGCCGGTCGGCGGTCAGTGCGAAGGGGTCGGCCGGGGACCCGACGGGCTCGCGGTCGGAGTGCCGGGTTCGGCTCCGGAGGGCGAGGCCGAGGGCGTCGGAGTGCCGGGTTCGGCTCCCGAGGGCGAGGCCGAGGGCGTCGGAGTGCCGGGTTCGGCTCCCGAGGGCGAGGCCGAGGGCGTCGGAGTGCCGGGTTCGGCTCCCGAGGGCGAGGCCGAGGGCGTCGGAGTGCCGGGTTCGGCTCCGGAGGGCGAGGCCGAGGGCGTCGGAGTGCCGGGTTCGGCTCCGGAGGGCGAGGCCGAGGGCGCGGGTGATGAGGACGACGGCGCGGTGCAGACTCCGGCAGGGTCCTCTCCCGGGATGGGTGCGGGCGCGGAGAAGGCGATGGGGGTGCGATGCGACTTCCAATCCCGTAGGAGCCCTTCGGCCTCAGCCGCGGTGTCCCGATCACCCTGCTCGAAGGCGGTGACCGCCTTGTCGTAGTTCGTCTTGAGCGCGTCGATGTCCGCCTTGGTCGCCGTAATGCAGGCCTTGAGCTGCTCCAGTGCCCGGGTGTAGGCGTCCTTGCACGTGACCGCCTCGATGTGGTCGCTCCACGTCGTCGTCGTCTGGTTGACGGTGACGTCGTCGATGGTCGTGGCCGCAGGGTCCGCATGAGCTGAAGCCGTGGCCATCTCCGAGGAGTTGGAGGACGCCTGATCGTAGTCGACGGATGTCTGGTTGCCTGCCATCATGCTTCCTTCTCGAAGGGATCGCGGGAGAACTGCGCTTACTCTAACGAAGGGCGGCGGCGGTGGGAACTATGGGACGCGACATGCCGGATGGGGAGAAGAGCCCGGACCGTCCCCGGCCCGGTCGGACCCGCGCCGGATCGGATCCTGCTGAGTCCCGGCGGAACCCGAAGCGATCGTCTAACCTGGTCCGCACAACCGCGAGGAGGTTCAGAGGAGGTTCAATGGCGCAGGAGCCCCAGCAGTACGGATCCTACGATCCTCGTGCGGTCCGCACGGGTCGGCCTTACGACGTCGGGTACGGCGGGTACGGCGGGTACGGGATGATGCCACCGGCTGCGCCGGGCCCGGCACCGGCTGCGCCGGGCCCACTCCCTCCGGTCCCTCCGGAGGCGACCTACGCGCCCGGAAGACCGATCCCCCTGACTCAGGAGCGCATCACGCTGACCATCTACTCGACCCTCTCCTCGGCGGTCCTGCCGCTGGTCGGCGGAGGCTTCGGGCTCGTGAGCCTCTACGGCGTCGTGTGGAACCTCGTGAGCAACGACGACGGGGCGAGCATCGTCAACGCCATCATCCTGGCGATCGTCGCGATTTTCTCCATACCGGCCGCCGCCTTCATGCTCTCAATACGCACCGTGCTGGACGCCACGGGCATTCATGAGCGCGCCATCGGCAGAGAGCAGAGCTTCCCCTGGCCCGCCTCGCGCACCGGGTTGTACGTCCGGATCGCCCTGGGAACCGGTGGTGCGAAAGCGGTCACCAACCGCGCCTTCGCCTGCGTCGTCCTCCCCGACGGCCGCGACCTGGAACTGACGGGCCTGTCATGGACGGGGCCCTGGGTTCCCGCGCTCGAGGCCAAGGGCGTGGCCGAGTGCAACCGCATCTGGCAGTGGGCCGTCGCGCGCGGCTACACCCGTGAGACGCACGAGTACGTGGCGCTCGCGGAGACGCTGGGCGTCCATCAGGCGGTGCGCGAGAGCCAGGAGCGGCGTTTCGGCCTGCGATGACCGGTGGTGGTGCTCCCGGGAGCACCACCACCGCGTCGTGGGGCCTCAGAGGCCCGATCAGTGGTCCGAACCGTACTGCCTCGCCTGGCTCGCCGCCTCGGTGTCGGTCGTCTCGAAGGACGAGGCCACCTGGCGCACGCTCGAGGCGCCCGTTCCGATCCGCTCGGACACCGTGGACACGCCCGAGTCGAACCCGGTTTTGGCGATCTCGTAGGGCGGCAGGAACAGGGGGGAGCACAGAACGCCGAAGGGAAGCCCCGCCATCGCCGCCTGCGATGCCGACGTCACCTCCCCCAACCCGTCCTTGATCTGATCCACATGCGAGGCGTGCGTGCGCCACACCTCAGGGGAAACCTCAAGATCCGCCATCAGCGACCTCCTCGATTGAAACCGATCATGCCGTTCTGCCCGATACCGGAACCATGCGGACTCCGGTCGCGGGTGTTCGCTGTGTTCGCCGTGCCATTCGTCCGCGGGCTGTAGGCCTGTCGCATCCGTTGAGCCAGATCCGACTCCTCCCCCCAGGCCTCCGAGGCCAGGCGCGACGCCTTCGCGCCGGCCCGCGAGCGGGCCTTGTCGACGCACTCCAGAATCGTCGTCGCCAGGTCGGCGGGGTAGAGGTCCATCGCCTCCCGCGTGAGCTTGAGGTCCACCAGACGGCCCCCGGCGTCGACGGCGACGGTGACGGTGCGGTCGCTCGCCGTCTCCGTCTCGCGGATCGCCTCGACCTCCCTGGACACGCGTTGCGCCTTCTCCGCCTGCTCCTGCGACTGGCGTAACCAGCCGTCCACCTGCTCCCGCGCGCGTTGAGCGGCGAGTTCGAACTCATCGGGCATGGGGTTCTCCCTTCTTCGTCGTATGCGCGTTCGCGCGGCGAGGGGCTTGCGATGCGACCAGCGCCAGAGTCAGGAGCGTCGCGCCGCCGAGACCGACTGTACCCGCCAGGCGCTGGCGCCGCTGCGGGCCGGGATCCGGCTGCGGCTGCGCGGCGAACGCGGGGGCGACGGTCTCGGCGGCGCGGGTCCCGCGCGGATTCTGCGGTCCCAGGGCGGTTCCGTCGTTGATGAATGTGAGTGCCGAATACGGAGCGATCGTGCCCCAGCCCACTGTCGGGCTCCACTCGGCCGGCGTCGTGCGCAGCGCCGTCACCATCAGCCGGTAGGCCCAGTCCGCTGGTGCCTCATCCGGATGGTCGGCCGCGACCAGAGCGGCTACGGCTCCCGCGTACCCGGTTGCCAGGGCCGAGGACGGCGACTCCTGGGCGACGACGCAGTCGCCGTCGTCGAGGAAGGCGGTCGGGGCCGACTGCGCCGGGACCGCGAGATCAATGTCGTCATTGCGGACGGCTGCGCCCGACGCCGACCCCTGGGAGTCCAGGGCCGTCACGCCCAGAACGCCGTCATAGGCGGCCGGGAAGCGCTCCGTGCTCTCGTCGTCCGCCTCCTGGGTCCGGGTCTGGGACTGCTGGCGGTCGCCCGCGCTGGCGACGATGAGCGCGCCGGAGTCGATCGCCCGCTCCGTCGCCGTCCGCAGGGCGGGGGAGTCCTCGGTCAGCGCCTGGGGGACGACGATGACCTGCGCCCCGTGGTCGGCCGCCCAGCCGATGCCCGCCGCGGTCCGCTCCGCCGTGGGCGCGGTCCCCGCTCTGGATCCCGCTCCCGCCATCGGCCCCGCTCCCGCGCCGGTCGTCTCATTCGCCGTGCTGGCGAACACCCGCACGGGCATGAGCTCGACGCCGTCAGCCAGGCCGACCAGGCCCGACCCCGGCACGGTGCGCGCACCGATGGCCCCGGCGACCGCCGTGCCCTGGCCGCTGGCGTCAGCGGCGCCGTCGGCGCGAGCCTTGCCGGTCAGGTCGACGCCCGTGGTCAGGGCCCCCTCGAAGTGGGGGTTGTCCCCCGCGATCCCGGAATCGACGACGGCGACGGTCACGTCCTCTCCCCGGGTGATCGACCACGCCCGCTCCATCCCGATTTGGGAGATGACCGGCGGGGCCGAGGCGATAAGCGCCGTGCGGCCCTCCTCGCAGCTGGAGATCGCGGCGTCGTGCGACGGCTCGGGCTCGGGGGTCGGTGTCGGCTCCGCGGTCGGCGTCGACCCCGGGGCCGCGTCCGTCGGCTCGGGCTCGGGGGTCGGTGTCGGCTCCGCGGTCGGTGTCGGCTCCGCGGTCGGCTCCGGCTCAGCCGGGGCCGCGTCCGTCGGCTCGGGCTGCCCGGTCGGCTCCGGGGCCGCGGTCGGGATCACGTCGGCGCCGCCCTGCGCGGGGGGCGGGGTCTCATCGGCCCGAGCGGCGAGGGGGCCCGTCAGGGTGGAGCAGACCGCCAGCACCATCAGCACCGTCAGCGCTGTCAGCACCGTCAGCGCTGACGATGCGGCCAGCGCCCGCGGTGCCCGGAGGGTCCGGCGCAGGCGCCGTCGTACTCGGTGCGCTCTCACTGCTCGCTGACCCCCTCCCAGACGGCCTGCGTGGACAGTTCGGGCCCCGTGGGGAACAGGGCGAGCCAGGCGGCCGGTACGGCGGCGACATGACTCTCCTCGTAGCCCAGCCGTGCGAGAGTATCGCTCAGCTCGCCGCCCAGACCCCACGCTCGGCCCGCATCCGTGATGAGGAACACCGGTCCGAGGCTGCCGCCGGCGGACGAGCGCACGAGCGCGCCGGCGCCGCCGGTCACCTTCACACCTCCCGACTCGATCTGATCGGCCGAGGCCAGGGTGGTCTTGGCCGTGCCCGAGGAGGTGGACTCGCCGAGGACGGCGCACACGCTCGTGCCCGACGCGGCGCCCTGGTCCAGGGTGGAGGGCCAGTCCTCCGGCGCGGCGGTCGTCGTCGTGACCTGGGTGAGGTCGGAAACGCTGACGTCCTGGACGGGCGCCGCCGCGCCCCCGCCCAGCCTGTACAGCGCCAGTGAGACGTCGCTGAGGGCGCCCAGGCTCGAGTCGGCCTGGACGATGTAGTGCCGCTGACCGCCCGCCGAGTCGGTCACCGACAGCAGCATTCCCGCGACCGGGTTCTTGATCGTCGAGGACAGGCCGGTCACCGGTGTTCCGGCGTCGGGGACGGTGAGGCTCTGGAGCGTGCTGCCCGGTGTGAACAGCGAGAGCCACGTGGCGTCGGCCTCGGTGATGGGCTCGGAGTCGAGCCCGAGGGCGAGGAGGACCGAGCCGAGGTTGTCCGCGGGCAGTTCGTGGCTGACGCCGTCGGCCACCAGGTAGGTTCGGCCGTCGACCGACACCAGGGCGTGCTGGATGGTGCTCAGGCCCTTCGGGGATGCGCCGACGCCGACGGCCGTCCGCCCCTCGGAGGTCGAGCAGGCCGTCCACCCGTGCGCCGTCAGGGAACCGGTCGCGGGCAGCTGCTCGGGCGCGTCCTCGATCCCCACCCGGGAGCCGCGCTCGATCCCGTCCAGGACCGAGGACTTCAGGGTCGTCTGCCGGAACTTGCCCGACTCGGCGAGCAGCCGCGCGCTGGCCAGGTTCGTCACGGGGCGCAGACGGCCGTCGACGGTGATGTAGCGGGTTCCCTCGCCCTTGACGACGATGAGGGTGTTGTTCTGCCAGTCCGAGGGCAGGGAGCCGACGAACATGCCGGAGATCCAGGAGGCCAGGGCGATCACCAGGGTCAGGACGATGCCCCCGATGAGGGGAGGGGTGATGCGCCGCGGCTCGAGCTCACGACCCCCCGGGGCGCCCGCCACGAAGGCCGTGACCAGTCGGCGCCGATTGAAGCGCTGCGCGTCGAGAATGTCCTTGTTGGAGGCCATTGCCGTGCTCCTACAGCGTTCCGCAGACGACGGCGGCCAGGGGCAGGATCGTCAGCAGGACGATGATCTCCAGGGCGTCGGCCGCGCGCGCCAGGCGGGGCCGGTAGCTCGGGCCGAGCACGTTGAGCAGGAGGACGACCACGCCGGTGACGCCGACGACCCCGGTGGCCGGCATCAGCAGGTCGGTGCGGGAGACGATGACCGTGATGACCAGGGCCGCCAGCATCGCCATGCCCCCGGCGATACCGGCGGCCACGTCCGCTTGGGAGCGCGCCGCCCGTGTGCCGAGCAGGCAGGCCGCCGCGATGGCGGCGATCAGGCCCGCTCCGCTGTAGCCGACGGAGGTCAGCGTCGGGACGCAGGCGAGGACGATCAACGCGCAGGCGATGCGCGCCGACAGGACCAGGCCGTGCGCATCGAGCACCCGGGCCGTCAGCGTGGGCGTCACCTCGGTGCCCGGTTCCAGGACCGGCTTGTCGGTCCGATCGGGCAGTGAGATGTCTATCGGGACCGAGGCCAGGGCCAGCCACGGCGCGAGCAGGGAGATGATGGCGGCGCCCGCGGCGGCGACGGCGAGCACGCTGGTCAGCGGACGGCCGAGGAACTCGACGCCCGCCCCCGTCAGAGCCAGGGCCGAGGCGATGAGCAGGGGGCCCGAGATCAGCCACCGGTCCTCGCCCAGCAGGGGCAGGCACGCCAGGACGACGGCGGCGAGGGCGCCGCCGGCCGCGATCATCCGCATGCCGGTCGGCGGCCCGTCGAAGGCGGTGTGGGCGGCGACCGCGCAGAGCGCCCCGGCGGTCATGACCAGCGGCCAGGCGCCTTCGCCGCGCAGGCGCGAGATCACGAAGGCGGCCAGGACGAGCAGGCAGCCGCACACCAGCGCGCACACGGGGGTGACGATCTGGCCGGGGCCCTGTCGCAGCAGGAGCAGTCCGGCCACGAGGAACAGCAGGCAGGTGGAGGCCACGGACATCGACAGCGAGTCCTCCCGGCTCCAGGCGACCTGCTTCGTCTCGACCGCCGTGGCGACGGCCTCGACGAGGTCGTCGTAGCGCGCCTCGGCCTGGGTGCTGCGCACCTCGAGTGTGAGCAGGGCGCCCGCCCTCACGCCCTGCTCGTCGACCGGCCGCGAGTCGCTCAGGGGCTTGCCGTCCTCGGTGACGAGCATGAGGCCGTACACGGCGGACTCCTCGTCCAGAGCGCCCAGGCGCGCCGCCACGGCGGGGAGGATCTCCGCGAGCGGGAGCGAGGACGGCAGTGCGACGTCCGTCGGGATGTTGCGGTGCCTGATGGTGACCGGGATGAGATCGGCCACTCCTCGGCGGGTGCTCGTCGTAAGGGGCACAGCGCTCTCCTGGTTCTCTCCTGGTTCCAGGGACGTTCCAGGGACGGGAACGTGAACGTGGCAGTGATCGCCGACGCGTCGGGCGGGCGCGCCGCGTGGAGCCGGGTGGCTCCGCGGACCATCCTGGCACGTCGGACCCGCCCGCGTCCCGCTCTGCTCCTCTCCCGTGAGTCTCGACACCCGACGGCGCCCGGCAGCGCTCGGCGGATGCGGGGATCGCGGCGAGCGATGGGAGGTACTACCCATAAGGTGCTTCACCGGAAGACTCGCACCGGGGCGGAGACATTGGGTAGGTTTGAGCCCGCTCAGGAGCAGCCGGGAGAGCCGGGAGGTGGGCGGCGCTTCCCCACGAGCATCCAGTTGTCCCCCCACCCTCAGGAAGAGAGACCATGGCACAGAATCTCGCCGCAGGCAGCGGCGTACTCACCAATGCGGCTAACGTCGTCGCCAACCACCGTCAGCAGCAGCAGTCGATCATCACCGGCGTCGAGAGCACCGTCCAGACGCTCGCGCCGGGGTGGAAGGGCTCGGGCGGCACGGCGTTCGCCACCGCCGCCAACCAGTGGATCCAGGACGCCAAGAACATCGTCGCCGTTCTGGACAGGTTCGAGTCCTCTTTGCGCGGGACCGAGAGCACCTACCAGAGCACCGAGGCGGACGTGGCCGCCGGGGCGCAGAAGATCGGCGGCGCCTCGCAGGGCTATCACGGCATGATGTCCTGACCGGACCGTCCACTCCCGATTAAAATACGCCGAAGCCGAGAACCGAGAATAAGGAGAATCGATCATGTCCGAAGACATGCTGGTGGACTACGGATCAATGTCGAACGCCTCGAGTGAGCTCGCTCGTGCCTCGCAGGCCATTTCCTCGGACCTGGAATCCATGGACGGGGAGCTCAAGCCCACCCAGTCCGAGTGGACCGGTGAGGCTCAGACCCAGTACCTGACCGCCAAGGCCGAGTGGTCGCAGTCGCTCACGGATATGAACCAGCTGCTCGCGCAGATGGGCACCCACGTGGACACCTCGTCCGGCAACTACAACACCGCCGACAGGCAGGGCGCCGCGAGCTTCGGCGCCTGAGTCGCGGCCGCCACCGCAGACGCGGGCGGGTC
>NZ_GL985606.1:990411-995945 GCF_000220835.1 Actinomyces sp. oral taxon 448 str. F0400
TGTGTGGAAGACCCGCCCGCGTCTGCGGTGGCGTCGGAGCCGTCGTCCCCGCCCGCGAGTGGGGGAGCGCGGATGCGGTGGCCCGGCTGGGACTGCCGAAAGGTCGTCCCCGCCTGCGGACGGGGGAGCGCGGCTCGTCGGCGCTGCGGATTCCTCCGGCCCCGCCGTCAGGCGCTCCTCTCCACGGTGATGCTCTCATCCGCGAGCAGAAGGACCGCGCCCGGAACGATGGCGGTGCGCCACTGAGGCCCGAGTCGGATCCGCTGCCCCGTGGGGTGCACCATGACGGTGCCGTTGGCCGAGTTCAGATCCTCGGCCCACACCTGCCGGTCGTCGAAGCCGATGCGCAGGTGGGAGCGCGAGAGCGCACTCGACGAGGAGTCCAGCGCGACGAGCTGGATGTCCCCGGGATCGGCCGGCCGCGGCGCCCGGCCGATGACGCACTGACCCTCCAGGGGGACGCGCCGGCCCGAACCTGTGATGAGGACGATGTCGGAACGGTCGGATCGTCGGGCGATGCGCGTGTCCTCCCGCGGGGGCGCCCCCGGACCCGCCTGCTCCGTCGGCGCGGTCGCATGGGGACCGCCGGGCTCGGCGGCCCCGCTCCCCGGCCCCGCCGAAGCCCCTGCCGCGGGTTCGCCGGCGAGAGCCGGCGGTGGAGTCTCGGAGGGGTTCCACGGTGATGAGGGTGATGAGGCTGCCGGGGAGGCCGGCGCGCGGTGGGACGTGGCCCTGCGCCTTCTGCGCGTCGGTGCCTTCGGCGTCGTCTCGTCCGGCGTTCCGGCGCGCACCCGCCGTCCGGAGGAGGGGGCGCTCGGCGATGCGGGTGAGACGGGCGGCACAGGGCCGGCGGGCGGCGGAGGGATCTCCTGCGCGGCGGGGGCCGCGCGCCCGGTCGGCACGGGGTCGGCGGGCGCTATCGGCCCGGAGGCGGGCGAGGCGGCGGCGCGCCCGGAGGCGGGTGGGATCGGCTGCCCCGAGTCGAGAGAGTCGCTCGCGCCCGTCTCGGAGCGCATGGCGGGTGCGCCGCCGGTGACGTCATGTCGAGGCGAGTCGCTCGCGCCCGTCTCGGAGCGCGTGCGCGGGTCGGGCGCCGCAGGTCCGAGGATCCCCTCGCGTGCAATGGGGGCGGATCGGACGGCGGGCTCCGGAGCTGAAGAGGCCGGCGGCGCGGATGCAAGTGCGCCCGGAGCTGGCCCGGGAGGGGAGTCCTCGCCCCCGATGCCCGGCGTCGGGGGCGAGGAGGGAGCGCCCGTCGGCATCGAGGACGGGACGGCTGACGAGGCCTGCGGGGACACGGATGTGGGGCGCTCCGCCCTCCCGCTCGCGGGGGTGCGCGGGTGCGCGGACCATGCGGTATTCCCGGCATCGCTGGGACCGGGGCCCCGACGGGGTCGATCCGCCCGGGACGACCGACGGCCCGTTCGGGTCCGGCAGCGCGTCAGCGTGTCGACGAACCCGGCCTCCCCGCTGCCCGCCGGGATCAGCGGTGTCAGGGCGACGCGGGCCGCCGCGCGGCCGAGTCCGGGGGTGGTCGAGCCCTCGGCGGTGACGACGCGCGCTCCGATCGCGGCCAGTCCCGGGGTCCTGCCGGTGCACGCCAGGACGATGATGACCAGCGCGAGGAGCTCGACGGCGGAGATGACGGCGAGCGGGGTCCATCCTCTGAGCAGGCCGAGCGCGGCGGGCGGGACGAGAAGGATCGCCAGGTCGATGGCGGCGGCGCCGATCAGCTCGGGCCTCGTCGGACGCCGTTGGCGCACGCCAGCGCCACCTCCGGCGCTTCCGGTGACGCTGGGGGCCTCGGTTGTGCTGATTGTGTCGTGGAGTCGAGTGCTCACAGCTGCCTCATGAAGTCGATGATTCCGGCGGCGACCACTGCCGAGGGGAGCGCCAGGAAACCTGCGAGAGACCCCAGAATGTCTCCGAAACGGCCCCACCACGCCGATGGGCGACCGCCCAGTCGTGTGAACATGATGACGACGGATACGAGCCCGGCCCCCGCCGCGATTCCGATGAGCAGGGTGAACGTCGCCGTCCCGGGCTGGGAGCCCGAGCTCAGAATCGAGACGATGGCGGCGGCGCCCACCGCCAGCCGCGGCAGAACGCGTTCGGTGTGCGAACGCGCCGTGCGCGGGTGGAGCAGCAGGAGCGCCGTCACGAGAATCAGCTCGACGCGGGCGCCCCATGCGGACGGTCCGCTGCCCAGGGCCACCGCCACCGCAGCCGGTGAGCACGCCACCACGACGACGGCGATCACCGCTCCGGTGGCCACCGACATCGACTCCGCCTGATCCAGCGTGCGCGAGATCCGGGCGCCGGTGACCCTCGCCGGCGGTTCAACGGTCGGCACCCGCACGCCCCTGCTGCCCGCGCGCTGCTCCGATAAGTCGAGCAGCTGCTGGTCGGGAACCGAGGAGAGCGACACGGCGGGCACGAGCGTGATGAAGAGGGCGCCGAGCGCCAGGCTGATGACGACCACCGAAGTCCGGGGGACATCGAGGACGAGGATCGCCGTGGCCAGGGCGGCCACGGTCGTCCACGCGAGGGCGCCCGTCGCGGCGCACGCGGATCGCAGTCGCAGCCACAGGGCCAGAGAGGCGGCGCCCGCCCCCCATGCGCTCAGCAGCGTCGTCGTCGCGACCGGCTCGAGGGCGTCCGCCGGCACCAGCAGGGCCCCCGTCGCGGCGCCCAGCAGCGGCAGCGGCAGGATCGTGGACGCCTCCTGCACGGGAGTGAGCCGGTTGTTCGCCAGGATCGCCCGGGCCGCCAGGAGCGCGGCGGCCAGACCAGCGGCCCCCGCGCGCGCCGGCAACGGCAGGCGCGCCTCCCCGACGGTCAGCGCCGAGTACCACCCCAGCGCCAGGAGCAGGCAGGCCACCAGCACGACGGCGGCCGCATCGAGAGCGGGCCGCACGGGGCGGGAGGCGGAGCGGATGGCCAGGCGATCGGCCGCGTGCCTGCCGGTGACCCTGCCGCCCACGAGCAGCACGGTGCCGCTCCCGAGGTCCTGGCCGATGAGGGAATTCAATGGGGCGGGCGCCCCCGTGGTGGTCGATACCCGAACGTCGTCCGGGACCGCTGCGCCCGTCCGCGCCTCCAGGAGCGCGCGCACCGGGGTTCCCGCTGCGACGGCGACATCGGTCCGCCCGCCGTCGTCGACGAGGGTGACGCGTACGTTCGCCACATTCATGCGGATTCTCGCTTCTCATGTGTTAAGGGTCGTTCGCGGGGGTCCTTGCACGGGTGCTCGACGTGGAGGCGTACCGGACTGCACGAGTACTCTAGAGGCACCGACTATTCTGCGACCCCGCGCGAGTGTCGTCCATGAGAATCGGGCCGCCCTTCAGCCGGCGAGTCCGCCGCTGACGAATCGGAAGGTTTCGGGCCGCCCTATGAGCGACAACCAGGTGAGCACCTCAGACGCCCCCGAGCGCCCGTCGGGGACTATCGATGTCAAGGCGCCGCCGGACGCCGTCGTCGCTCAGGACGCGTCGAACGTCCTGGCCACGGTGCTGCCGCTGACCGGCTCCATGGGCGTCATGGTGTTCATGGCCATCTCGAACTCCAACGGCACCCGTACCCTCCTGATGGGCGGCGGCATGGTGATCGCCATGCTGTCCATGGTCGGAGTCAACATCTATCGTCAGGTGCATCAGCATCGTGAGAGTGTCAAGGATCAGCGGCGCGAGTACCTCGCCTATCTGTCCGAGCTGCGGGACTCGGTGCGCACGGTGGCCGGTCAGCAGCGGCGTCACGCGGTGCACGTCCTGCCCGAGCCGGAGGCGCTGCCCTATTTCGTCCAGGATGGCAGACGGGTGTGGGAGCGCACTCCCGGCGACGACCAGGTGCTCGTGCGGCTGGGGCGTTCGACCCAGCCTCTGTGCGTGGAGCTGGTCCCGGAGAAGCTCGACGCGCTGGCCAAGCCCGACCCCGTGTGCCTGTCCGCCATGTCGCGATTCGTGGTCACCCACCGCGACGTCGACGGTCTGCCGCTGGGGACCTCGCTGAATTACTTCTCCCGCGTGGAAGTCGTTGGTCAGGCCGATGCCGCTCGCGCGCTGACACGCGCTCTGCTCGCGCATCTGCTGTCCATGACGCCGCCCAGCCAGTTGCGCGTGGCGGTGGTGGCCTCCGAGGAGAATCTAGGGCAGTGGGAATGGCTCAAATGGGCGCCCCACGTCTGGTCGGACACGGTTCAGGATGATGCCGGCCCCGCCCGTGTGATCACGACGTCGTGGCAGGAGGCGCTCGAGCTGCTGCCCGAGGATCTCGAGGATCGCGGGGCCTTCTCCTACGACGTCGCCGACACTCCCATGCCGTACATCATCGTCGTGGTTGACGGCGGCCTGGTGCCCCCCGGGGCTCCCATCGCCTCGAGCAGCGGGGTGAACGGGGCGACCGTCATCGACCTGCCCGAGAGGTGGGGCGCGCTGACCTCGCTGTCGACTCTCCGCCTCCTGCTGCACCCGGCCTCCATGCTGACCCACGCCACTCCCATGGAGGTCGTGCGCGCCGGGGAGGACCCCGCCCCCGCCGTAGCCGACCTGATGGACATCGCAACCGCCGAGGCCGTCGTCAGACGCCTGTCCTCGCGCTTCAGCACCTCCGGGGAGGCCGCCGTCAGCGCCCCGGTGGGCACCACCGACCTCAAGCGCTCGGCCGATCTCCTCGATCTTCTCGAACTCGGGGACGTGCGCGACGTCGACCCGGACGTCGTCTGGAGCCGCAGGCGGTCGGGGCGGGACCGCCTGCGGGTCCCCTTCGCCGTCACGCCGGAGGGCGCCCCGGTGGTTCTGGACATCAAGGAGTCCGCCGAGAGCGGCATGGGCCCCCACGGGCTGCTCGTGGGCGCGACCGGCTCGGGCAAGTCCGAGGTCCTGCGCACCCTCGTGCTGGCGCTGGCGCTGACCCACTCGCCCGATCAGCTCAACTTCGTGCTGGTGGACTTCAAGGGCGGCGCCACCTTCGCGGGTATGTCGGAGCTCCCGCACGTGTCCGCCATGATTTCCAACCTGGAGAGCGAGCTGGGGCTGGTCGATCGCATGGAGGAGGCCCTGCGCGGGGAGATGACGCGCCGCCAGGAGATGCTCCGCGACGCGGGCAACTACGCCAACGTCTCCGACTACGAGGAGGCGCGCCGCGCGGGCAGGCATAACGGGGAGCCGCTGCCGGCCCTGTTCGTCATCCTCGATGAGTTCTCCGAGCTGCTGTCGGCCAAGCCGGATTTCATCGAGCTGTTCGTCGCCATCGGACGCCTGGGGCGCTCGATGCAGATCCACCTCCTGCTGTCCTCCCAGCGCCTGGAGGAGGGCCGCCTCCACGGTTTGGAATCCCATCTGTCCTACCGGGTCGGCCTGCGCACCTTCTCCGCGGCCGAGTCGCGCATCGTTCTGGGGGTCGCCGACGCCTACGACCTGCCGCCCTACCCGGGCAGCGGCTACCTCAAGAGCGGCACACGCGAGATGACTCGTTTTCGGGCCTGCTACGTGGCCGGCCCGCCGCCCGAGCGCGCGGGCGCCGCCGTGCCCGCG
>NZ_GL985606.1:996450-998819 GCF_000220835.1 Actinomyces sp. oral taxon 448 str. F0400
CCGTGCCCGCGCCCGCGCGCGACCCGGACGAGTCCCGTGAGCGCGAGCGGGTCCGCGCGCCCCAGGTGGTTCCGTTCTCGGCGCGGCCGGTTCACGGCAGGGACGGTCGGGCGGACCCGCCGTCGATCGGGCAGGACGAGCCCAGCGCCGACGTCCCGGCCGCCCAGTCCGAGGCGGACGACCCGAGCGGCCTCGCGGGGAGCGGCCCGTCGCCCGATCGGGACGCCGCCTACGCGGATATGACGACGATGGACATCGCCGTGGCGCGCATGGCCGGGCACGGCACGCCCGCCCACCAGATCTGGCTGCCGCCCCTGGACGTCAGCGAGACTTTCGACTCGCTGTTGAGTGATCTCGTGGCGGATCCGACGCTGGGCCTGGTGTCCCCGTCATGGCGCGAGCGCGGCGACCTCGTGGTGCCCCTGGGTATCACCGACATCCCCCTGGAGCAGCGCCGCGAGTACTACAGCGTCGACCTGGGCGGCGCCGGCGGGCACGTCGCCGTCATCGGCGGTCCGCTCAGCGGGAAGTCGACGGCGCTGCGCTCCCTGGTCATGGGGCTGGCGCTGACGCGCACGCCGGCGGAGGTGCAGGTCTACGTCGTCGACCTGGGCGGCGGCACGTTCTCGACCATGCTCGATCTGCCGCACCTGGCCGGTGTCGCCACCCGTGATGAGCCCGACGTCGTCGCCCGGATCGTGGCCGAGGTGGCCGCCCTGCTGGACGATCGCGAGCGCTTCTTCAAGGCCAACCGCATCGATTCGATTCAGACCTACCGCCACGAGCGGGCCGCGGGCCGCCTCGACGACGGGTACGGCGATGTCTTCCTCATCATCGACGGCTGGTCGACGCTCAAGACGGATTTCGAGAAGATCTCCGACCAGATCATGGCGATCGCGCCGCGCGCCCTGGCTCTGGGCGTGCACGTCGTCGTCGCCACGGGACGGTGGACCGACATGCGCATGACCATCAAGGACATGTTCTCCACCCGCATCGAGCTGCGGCTGGGCGATCCGGCTGATTCCGAGATCAGCCGGAAGGTCGCGCGCGAGGTCCCGACCGGTAGGCCCGGGCGCGGCCTCGACCCTGAGGCGCGGCACATGCTGCTGGCGCTGCCGCGCACGGACGGCGATCATGACCCCGCGACGCTGGCCCGCGGCGCCAACAACGCCTGCCGTACGATCGCCGATGCCTGGACCGGCCCGCAGGGCCCCAAGCTGCGCCTGCTGCCGACGCGCATCGACCTGGCGACGCTCCAGGAGCGGGTGCCGGCCGGCGGCGACCCCGTCATCGGGATCGACGAGGCGCGTCTGGAGCCCGTGTGCCTCGATATGCGTCATGAACCGCACCTGCTCGTCCTGGGCGACGCCAAGACCGGCAAGTCCTCATTCCTGCGCGCCCTGGCGAATGAGTTGTGCCGCGGGCGCACGACGAGTCAGGTTCGCCTGCTGGCCATCGACCTGCGTCGCTCCCTGCTGGGCGAGCTCTCCGCCGAGCACCTCCTGACCTACGTCACGGTTCGCGAGGATGCCGCCCGGGAGATTGCTGAGCTCGCCGGCTTCCTTCAGGGCCGCATGCCGGGGCCGGATGTGACCCCCGACCAGCTGCGCCACAGGTCCTGGTGGGAAGGGCCGGACGTCTACATCCTCGTCGACGATTACGACCTGCTGTCCTCGGGGCAGGCCGTTAATCCGCTGCTGCCCCTGCAGCCGTTGCTCGCTCAGTCGCAGGATCTGGGTCTCCACCTGGTCCTGACCCGTCGCATCGGAGGCGCCAGCCGCGCCATGTACGAGCCGGTCACCCAGACGCTCAATGACCTGTCGACTCCCGGCATCATGCTGCCCGGGAGTCCTGATGAGGGGCCGCTGATCGGGCGACAGAAGCCGATCCCCGGGCCCGCGGGGCGGGCGCGCCTGATCAGCCGCGACCACGGGGTTCAGGCTCTTCAGCTGGCCTGGGCGCCGCCCACCCAGTGAGGGCGGTGCGGGCGGCCGGACGGCCGGTCCGAGCGCTGGCCTCCCTGCTGGCCGACGGGCTGATCGCCTCCGACGACGGAGCGGCCCTCCCCCTGCCCTGAGGCCGGTGCCGGAGTCGGTCGCGCCGCGAGCCCGGAGCGGACCAGGTCCGGCATGGACGGGATGTCGACGGTCGGCCGGCGTCATGAGGACTTCGCCGCGCCTCGGCGAGGGGGATCGGGAGGCGCCGACGGCGCCGGTACAGTCGCTCGCATGGCACAGGGACGCAGGGGGCGCGGCATTCCGCCGCGCAAGAGGAGGCGCCGCACCGGCGGCGCCCGATCGTCCGGCGCGGGCTCGGGCCGCGCGCACCGGACGATCCCGGGCGCCCGCGCCTCCGGCTCGCCCCGCCCG
>NZ_GL985606.1:999400-1032911 GCF_000220835.1 Actinomyces sp. oral taxon 448 str. F0400
CCACCACCCCGGCGCCGCGCGACACCGCGACCGCCGAGGACGGGGCGAGCCCGTCCGCGTCGCCGACCCCGACCCCGACGCCGCTCGACCCGAATGCGGCCGGTGCGGGCACCTACCGGTTCCGTCTCCGGCTCGATGGGGTCGACCTCACCGGCGAGCAGACCTTCATCGTCACGTGAGCGAGCGTCTGATGCGCCGGGACTGCGGCCTACGCGTAGCGGTCGACGATGGAGACCTCGGCCAGCCGCGACAGCCCGTCGCGCAGGGTGCGCGCCTGGCCGGCCCTCACGCCGTCGGTGGCCTCGATCTCCTCGACGGTCGCGCCCAGGATCGCCTGCAGTGATCCCCAGCCGCGCACGACCGCTCGCGCTGTCAGTAGCGGCAGGCGCGGGATCTTCGCCAGGATCCGCAGGCCCCGCGGCGAGATCGACGAGTCCAGATCCTGGCCGTCGTCGCCCCCGATGCCCATGGAGCGGGCGACCATGGCCATGTCGAGCAGGGCGGGCGAGCCCACCCATTTCAGCCGCGCGTCGACGGCGGCGGCGTCCAGCCCCGCCGGCAGGTAGTCGGACAGGAGGAAGTCGCGCTCGGCCATCAGGCCGCGCGTGAGCTCCTCGAGTTGGAGGGCGAGCAGACGCCCGTCGGTGCCGAGCTCGACAACGTAGCCGTCGATGTCGGAGGCGATGCGACGCACCATCTCCAGCAGCTGAAGGACTGAGGTGACCTCGCGGACGGTGACGAGGTCCTCGATCTCGAGGGCGTCCAGGCCGGCCGTCGTCTCGTCGAGGCGCGCCTTGTACCGCTCAAGAGTGGCCAGCGCCTGGTTGGCGCGGGCGAGGATCGCTTCGCTGGGCTCGATGACGTGACGGCGCCCGTCGACGTACAGGGAGATGATCTGCATCGACTGGCTCACCGAGATGACCGGGTAGCCGGTCTGACGGGCGACGCGCTCGGCCGTGCGGTGCCGCATGCCGGCCTCGGCGGTCTCGATGGAGGCGTGGGGGAGAAGTTGGACGTTGGCGCGTCGGATGCGTCCCGCGGTGCGGTCCACGACGACGGCGCCGTCCATTTTGGACAGTTCGCGCAGCCGGGCGGCGGACAGCTCGACGTCGAGGTTGAAGCCGCCCGAGGAGATCGACTCCACCGTCTCGTCGTAGCCGAGTACGATGATCGCGCCGGTGCGTCCGCGCAGGATGCGCTCCAGGCCGTCGCGCAGCACGGTCCCGGGCGCGAGAAGCGCCAGGGTCTCGCGCACCAGGGTGCCGGGCTTGCCGGTCGGCTCAGTCATTCGCGTCTCCAGGCGGGGGAACGAGGTCCGGGGGCTCCGGTCGGCGCCCCCGGATCGGGCGGCGTCATCGTATCCGTGTCCCCGCCGAGCCGCCGTGAGGTGTGTCGCGCGGTCGAACGGCCCTTCAGCGCCGTGCAGTGCCCTTCAGCGCCGTGCCCGCCGGGGGCGGGGTGCGGGCTCCTGTCAGCCTCGGGGCAGGGCGGCGCCGACCGCCTCCCCCACGTGGCCCACGGGCACCACCCGCACGCCGGCGGCGTCGCGCAGTTCCTCGCTGCCGGCCAGGGGCACGACGGCCCGGTCGAAGCCCAGACGGGCGGCCTCCGCCAGGCGCCGCTGGATGCCGACCGTAGCCCGCACCTCCCCGGTCAGACCCACCTCCCCGAAGGCGATCAGTCCGGCCGGCGTGGGCAGATTCCGCGCCGCACTGACCACGGCGAGCGCCACCGCCAGATCCGTGGCCGGCTCGACGGCGCGCGCCCCGCCCACCGTGGAGACGTAGACGTCGGTCCCGGACGTGTCCACGCCCAGACGCGCGGCGAGGACGGCCAGCGCCATGGCCACGCGCGAGTGATCCACGCCCGAAGTGGTGCGCCGAGGCGAGCCCGCGGCGGTGCCGGCCACGAGCGCCTGAATCTCGACGGGCATAGGGCGGCGCCCCTCCAGGGTGACGGTCGCGCAGGTGCCCGGCACCTGCGAGCGCGCTGCGGACAGGAACAGGCCCGACGGGTCGGCCAGCCCCACGATGCCGCGTTCTCCCAGGTCGAAGCAGCCGACCTCGTCGGTGGGTCCGTAGCGGTTCTTGATCGCGCGCAGCAGCCGCAGGCGGGCGTGCCGGTCGCCCTCGAACTGGCAGACGACGTCGACGAGGTGCTCGAGCACCCGCGGTCCGGCGATGCCGCCGTCCTTGGTGACGTGGCCGACCAGCAGCACGGGGATGCCGCGCTCCTTGGCCACGGCGATCAGTGCTCCGGCGACCGCCCGCACCTGGGTGACGCCGCCGGCCGACCCCTCGATGCGGGTGGAGGCGATCGTCTGCACCGAGTCGACGACGAGCAGCGAGGGCCCGACCGCCTCCACGTGTCCGAGCAGAGCTCCGAGCCCGGTCTCGGCGGCGAGCAGGAGGGCCGGGTCGACGGCGTCGATGCGCTCGGCTCGCAGTCGCACCTGGCTGGCCGATTCCTCGCCGGTGACGTAGAGGACGGGCCCCTCCCCCCGCCGCCTGGCCACCGTCGCCGCCCGGGCGGCGACGTCGAGCAGGAGGGTCGACTTGCCGACTCCCGGTTCTCCGGCCAGCAGCACGACGGCGCCGGGAACGATTCCTCCGCCCAGGACCCGGTCGAGCTCGCCGACGCCGGTGGGCCGGGCGCGGGCCTCCTCGGCGCTGACCTCGCCGATGGGGCGGGCGGGGGTCGCGGGCCGCGCGGTCGCGGCCCGGACGAGCTCCGGCCCGTTCGCGCACGAGGCGTCAGCCCCCGGGGTCTCGGTGAGTTCCTCGAGCGTGCCCCACGCCTTGCAGCCGCGGCACTGGCCGAGCCACTTCGGGCTCGTCCAGCCGCACTCCGTGCAGACGTAGGAGGTGCGCACTCGCGTGGTTCTGGAGGCCATGACGGCAGACTAACGGGCGCCGCCGACACGGGGCGGGCGGGCCTCCGCCGGTAACCGGTCCGGCCCGCGGTCGTCCGGTTCACGCGTTCTGCAGCAGCGCCCGCGCCGTCGGCTCGTCGGTGACCAGGGCGGACAGGTAGCCCCCGCGCAGCGCCGCGAGGATGGCCATGACCTTGTCGGAACCGGCGGCCACGCCGATGACCAGCGGGATCTCGTTCAGCCTGTCCGGGTCGAGACACAGGGTGCGGTCGCACAGGGAGGTGCGCACGTGGCGGCCGGCGGCGTCGAGGTGGTGGCCGCACACATGGGCCACCACGTTGCGTTGACGGCACTCGCGGACGACGCCGGGAGTCATCCAGCGGCGCAGCAGCGGGCTGACGGAGGATCCGACCGTGCCGATCCCCGTCAGGGCGACATCGCTTCGGGCGGCCAGCTCGAGAGTGGTGGCGACCTGGTCCTCTTTGCGCACGGCCCGGGCCAGGGATGGGGAGTCGAAAACGAGCGGCACGGTCAGGGACCGGAATCGGCCGCCCAACCGCAGGGACAGATTGCGGCACACGTCGGGCCCGTCCTCCAGGTTGAAGGACTCCCCGACGCTGCCGAGCATCGCCACAGTGGTCGAGGCCGGCCAGCTGCGCTCGGCCACATGGTGGACGACGGCGGCCACGGCCCGCCCGTTGGACACTGCGATCACGCTGCGCGGTCCGCAGTTCTCGACCAGCAGGTCGGCCGCGCTGCGGGCGACGTCGGGGCCGATGCCGGAGCCGCCTGCGGGCGCCGTCTCGCTCACGCGTGCGGTCGTGAGACCGAAGGCGGCCACGAGCCGCTCCTCCAGAGCCATGAGGCGCTCGATGGGGTGGGCCACGGTGACGGTGACGATGCCGACGCGGCGCGCCTCGGTGAGCATGCGCGAGACCGTGGGCCGCGAGTAGCCCGTGCGGCGGGCGATCTCCGCCTGGCCGAGGTCCTCCTCCCAGTAGAGGCGGGAGACCTCGAGCAGCACGGCGGCGCGGTCGCGAGTGAGGTCGGCGCACACGTGTTCATCCTAGAAGGATCGCGTCGCTCGTACTCCTTCTTCGTCCGGAGAATTCAATGAATCGACGAATCGGTCGGGGCTGGAGAAAACGCATCCGCACGAATGTTCTCTTCCGCCCTCCGGCGGAAGCGCGGCTCATTCCTACCGTGAATGTCACCGGTCGGCGGGGCCCCTGATGAGAGCGCCGTCGCCGGATCGCTCGCAGATCACCAGTTCGAAGGAGAGCCTCATGGGTATCGTCCGCACCATCCACGGCGACGTCGACCCGTCGACCCTCGGCGTCGTCAACGCCCACGACCACCTCATCCGCGTCGGCGCCGGCGAGGTCTACATCGACCCCGATCACCTCCTCGTCGATGAGGACAAGGCAGCTCAGGAGGCCGCCTACTTCGTCGAGGCATCCAAACGCTTCGCCCCCACCGCCACCATCGTCGACATGTGCCCGGCCTCCTCGGGCCGCGGCGTCGTCAAGCTCAAGCGCGTCGTCGACCGCGTCCCCGACCTCCAGGTCGTCGCGGCCACCGGGTTCCACCAGCAGAAGGTCTACCTGGAGTGGCGCCAGTCCTGGGCCAATCAGTACACGGTCACCGAGATCGCCGACCTGCTCATCGCCGACGTCGTCGAGGGCATCGATGCGGGCGACTACATGGGCCCTCTGGTCAAGCGCACCGACGTGCGCGCCGGCGTCATCAAGTGGGCCACCGCCTACGGCAGGATCACCGACTGGGAGGTCAAGACCGGGAAGGCCATCGCTATTGCGTCGAAGGAGACCGGCGCCCCGATCAACACCCACGTCACCGCCGGCACCTGCGGCCCGGAGCAGGCCCGTTTCCTCATCAATGAGGGCGTGGCGCCCGAGAAGATCGCCATCGGTCACATCCAGCGCAACTGGGACCCGTGGATCCACGAGCAGATCGTCTCCGCCGGCGCCTACGTCGAGCTCGACGGCACCAACCGCATCAAGTACGTGCCCGACAACGCTCGCGTCAACCTCATCAAGACGCTGAAGGAGAAGGGCTACGGCAAGCAGGTCCTGCTGGGCACCGACTCGGGCAAGGCGTCCTACCAGAAGGTCTACGGCTCGGTTTCGGGCATCGACTATGACCCGGCCGTCTTCTGCCCGCGCCTGATCGACGACGAGGGTGTGGACCCGGACTACGTCCAGGACCTCCTGGTGGACAACGCCGCCGCCTTCTTCGCCTTCGAGCCCCTCGCGGGCTGAGCGGGGGCGAGTCGAGATGGCACCCAAGCTGCAGATCGCCTTGGACACCTTCGACCTGCCCGGTGCGCTGGGACCGCTGCAGAAGGCGGCCCCCCACGTCGATATCGTCGAGTGCGGCACCATCCTCGTGCTGTGCGAGGGCTACCGCGCTGTGCGGGCGATCCGGGCCCTCTTCCCGGACAAGCAGATCCTGGCCGACGTGCGCATCGCCGAGGCCGGCTCCACGATCGCCCGACTCGCCTTCGAGGCCGGCGCGGACCTGGTCTCCTGCGTGGCGGGGGCCTCCCTGGCCACGATTGAGCAGGTCTGCAAGGTCGCTGCCGAGTTCAACGGCGAAGTGCAGGTCGAGCTGGCCGACGAGTGGTACGACGCCGATCGGGCTCGCGCCTGGCGCGCGGCCGGAGTCCAGCACGTCATCGTCAAGCGTTCGCGGGACCGCGAGGCGGCCGGCGACCTGTCCTGGAGGCCCGAGGACATGGACCGCGTCGACGAGCTGGCCGCGATGGGCTTCACCGTCACCGTCACCGGCGGGGTCAGCGCCGCGGATCTGCCGGCCTTCGCGGGCCGCAGGGTCGGCATCGTCATCGCCGGCCGGGCCATCGTCGCCGCCGACGACCCGGCGGCCGCGGCCGCCGAGCTGCGCACCACCGTGGAGGAGGTGTGGCCATGAGCTCCGACGTCGCGCAAGCGGATGCCGCACGGACCGGTGCCGCGGCCGGCACGGGCCTCAGGGCGGGTATCAGTCTCGGCATCTATGAGAAGGCGCTGCGCAGCGGCCCGTTGGGAGGCTCCGGGAGCCGCGCGAGCGGCGAGGTCTGGCGGGACTTCCTCGACCAGGTGCCCCGGGCCGGCTTCTCCTACCTGGACATCTCCATCGACGAGTCCCCTCAGAGGGAGGCCCGCCTGGAGTGGGGACCGCGCCAGTGCCGCGGGGTTCGTGACGCCGCGGATGCGGTCGGCACCGACGTCGGCGGCATCTGCCTGTCGATCCACCGCAGGATCGCCCCGGGCTCGGCCGATCCCGCGGTGCGTCGCCGGGCCCGCGAGGTCATGGCGCGGGGTCTGGAGGTCTGCCACGACCTCGGCGCCCCGGTCATCCAGCTCGCCGGCTACTACTGCTACTACGAGGACCCGAACCCCGACGCGGAGCGCTGGTACGGCCAGCTCCTGGCCGACGCGGTCCCCATGGCCGCCCGACTGGGAGTGGTCATGGGCATCGAGAACGTCGACGGCACCGACGTCACCTCGATCCGCAAGGCCATGGAGTTCGTCGACGCCGTCGACTCCCCCTACCTTCAGGTTTACCCCGACCTCGGCAACATCGCCGAGCAGGGGCTCGATCCCGCCGTCGAGCTTCAGGCCGGGACGGGGCACATGGTGGCGATGCACGCCAAGGACGTGCGCCGCGGCGAGCCCCGCCGCGTCGACGTGGGCACCGGCATCGTCGACTGGGACCGCTCCTTCGAACTGCTCCGGGACCAGCACTGGGCGGGTCGCCTCATGATCGAGATGTGGAACGACGACGCGCCGGACTCCCTCGAGCGGTGCGCGGCCGCCCGGGAGTTCATCGAGCGCAAGGCGGCCGGTGCCGGGATCGATGTCCTGTCGCCCTGAGCGGTACCGCCGCGGGGAGCGTCGCGCCGCGGTTCCGACCGCTGGTGCGGCACCCCGCCTCAACGCCGGCCCGCAGCACCATACGGCGCCGCTCCGGCGTCCATCCTCAGCCACCCCTACACCCCCAGCACCTTGAGCAACCCCGACGGCCAGGTCCGCGGACCCGCCGCGAGACGGTCCGACGAACGGCCGTCGGAGAAGGATTCGAACAATGACGTACGACCTGACAACCATTGGCGAGGGACAGATTCGGTTGACGTGCGAACGCGGCGACCGTCTGGCCACCGCCCGCTCGCTGCGCATGACCGCCGCCGGCTCCGAGGCGAATGTCGCGGGGCTGTTGGCCGAGCTCGGCCGCTCCACGGCCTGGACGACCAAACTGCCCCGAGGCGAGCTGGCCGACCGCATCGCTCTGGAGTACTCCGCCGTCGGTGTGGATATGAGCCGCATCGTCATGGCCGATGAGGGCCGCGTCGCCCTCTACTTTCTCGAGCCCGGTGAGTTCCCCCTGCCCGGCAAGGTCACCTACGACCGCCAGTACACGCCCTTCCGCTCCATCGTCCCCGAGGAGTTCGACTGGGACGCGCTGCTCGATACCCGCGTCGTCTTCCTGACCGGAATCACGGCGGCCCTCACGCCCGAGACCGCCCGCGTGGTGCGCTACTGCGCCGACGCCGCCTGCGAGCGGGGCGTCGACGTCGCTCTGGACGTCAACTTCCGCTCCCTGCTGTGGGACGGCGACCAGGCCCGCACAGTGCTCGAGCCCATCGCGCGGCGGGCGGCGATCCTGTTCTGCTCGCGCTCGGACGCCGGCATCGTCTTCGGCATCGACGGCGAGGGCGTGACCGTGTGCCGCGCTCTGCGCGAGGAGATGGGCGCGCCCACGGTCGTGTCCACTGACGGCCGGGCGGGGACCTACCTGTCCACCGAGAGGAAGGATCGTGTCTTCGAGATCAAGTCGGTTCCGGTCATCGACCGTCCCGGCGCCGGCGACTCCTTCGTATCCGGCACCCTGCACGGGTGGCTCGACGGCGACGTCGAGCACGGCATCGAGATGGGCACCAAGGTGGCTCAGCTCGCACTGACCCACCACGGCGACCTCACGCACGTGCGGCTCGGCGAGCTCCAGTTCCTCGGCAGCTCGGACATCGTCCGGTGACGACGTCAACTCCCATTGATTCACAGTAATAAGATTGGACGGCATATGAGCGCGCAACGAGCAGTGGCGTCTGCGGCGCCTCAGGGGAAGACGGCCCCTGAACAGATCGACAACCACCGTCTCACCGGGCACCAGATCTCCCTCATCTCGATGGCCATCATCGGCAACGTGTCGGAGTTCTTCGACATGTTCCTCATCGGATTCATCGTTAACCTTTTGACCAACGCGCCCGGCTGGGAGCTCACCGGGTTCCACTCGGGCATTATCCTGGCCGGTGCCGGTCTAGGGACCGTGCTGGGGTCCATCGCCTGGGGCCGGCTGGCCGATAAGATCGGGCGTAAGCAGGCATTCATCTGGTGCATCGGCGTCCTCGTGGCCTTCACCGCGGCCTCGGCCTTCACGCCCGTCAACGGGTGGATCGTCCTGGCGATCCTGCGCACGGGCGTCGGTTTCGGCGTCGGCGGTCTCAACATCACCTCGGTGCCCTACGTTCAGGAGTTCGTGCCCGCCAAGCAGCGTGGTCTGCTGGCGGGGCTGACGAGCGTCTTCATTCCGGCCGGCATCTTCCTGGGCGGGCTCGTCACCAAGTACCTCGGTGACGACCTCGGGTGGCGCGGCCTGATCGCCGTCGGCTGCATCCCGATCATCCTGCTGGCCTGGGCCAGGATCATTCCCGAGTCCCCCCGCTTCCTGCTCATGCGGGGCCGTGAGCAGGAAGCGAGGGACGCCTACGCCTGGGCCATGGAGATCCCCGTCGACCAGGTGGCGGAGCTCCCCGCGCTGCCGAAGGAGATCTCTGCCTCCTACTCGGTCATCTTCACCAAGTACCCCAAGCAGCTGCTCGTCGTCTCCCTCGGCTCCTTCTGCTTCATCCTGGGCTCCTTCACAGTCCAGTCCTGGGGGCAGACGCTGCTGGGCCAGTCCTTCACCTTCGCCCCCAAGACGGTGGCGACCCTGTTCATGTTCGTTTCGCTCGGCGACCTGCTCGGACGGTTGGGTTCGGCGTGGATCTCGGATCACATCGGGCGGCGCTGGACCATGTTCGGCTACGGCCTCATCGGCGCCGCCGGCGCCCTCGTAGCCGCCCTGTCCACCCGTATGGTCCACGGCGACGACGTCGGCAGCGCCGGCCACATCTTCTTCGCCGGCATCTTCATCATCATGATGTTCGGCGACGGCGCCTTCGGCATTCTCAATGCCTTCGGCGGCGAGCAGTTCCCCACCGAGGCCCGCTCGACCGGCCTGGGGCTGGGCTACGGCATCGGCGCGGTCGCCAAGGTCGTCGGCCCGTACGTCGTCGGGGCTCTCATCGGCAATAGCGACTTGACCGCGGAGGTCGTCTTCCTGCCCTTCATGATCTTCGCAGTCCTCCTGCTGCTGGGAGGCGTCATCTACCTCTTCGCCAGGGAGACGAAGGGAGCGTCCCTGGAGGACATCTGACCCGCCCCCTCCTCCCTCCCCCGCGGAGACCGGCGGTGGGAACCGGTCGCACCGTCCTGGTGGCCGCCGTCGACGAGCGCCGCCCCTGCCCGGGGAGCGGCGGCGGCTGCGTCGAGAAGTTGTGAAAGTTACGGAAGTGTGCGGGAGACCGCGGAGGAGGAGTCAGGCCGACGACGAGTCATCGTCGCAGGCCGGTGGTCGTCTCCCGCGAGGTGCGTTCTGCTGCGCGGACGGCTGAGGGTCCGTCGGAGTCCGGCCGTATTCGGACTGGGCCCGCCCGTCGGGAGGGGTGTAGCCGGTCGGGATCTGTCCGTAGGGAGCGTGCGGGGTCTGCCCGTAGGGATTGGTGTAGCCGGTCGCGGAGGTCGGGGCCTGTCCGTAGGGAGCGTGCGGGGCTTGTCCGTAGGGATTGGTGTAGCCGGTCGCGGAGGTCGGGGCCTGTCCGTAGGGAGCGTGCGGGGTCTGCCCGTAGAGGTTGGTGTAGCCGGTCGCGGAGGTCGGGGCCTGCCCGTAGGGAGCGTGCGGGGCCTGCCCGTAGGGAGCGTGCGGGGCCTGCCCGTAGAGGTTGGTGTAGCCGGTCGGAGTCCGCCCTCCGCCCGCTGCCGCCTGGACCCCCACCGGTTGGGCCGGCGGCGCAGCGCCCCAGGGCTGCTGGGGGACGGCGGCCTGGCCGGGGGCGAGCCGCAGGAGATCCGGCGGTAGGCCGGTGACCGGATCCCGGCCGAGCTTGTGGGCCAGCAGAGCCCGGTCGCGATTGCGGACCATGCGAGGGGCGATCTTGAGGACGAGGTCGTCGAGCAGCTGGGCGATGCCGATGAGGATGACGACCGGAATGGCGATCAGAAAGAAGGGGATGCGCACGCGGGGCCCCTTCGAGAGCCAGGCCAGGAACATGATGAATCCCACTGCCCCCAGAATGAGTATGAGGGTGAGGATGAGGGGGTAGAGCTTCGAGCGCGGTTCCTTCGGCTTGTCTGCGTCTGCCATGAGGAGGCTCCTTCGCGGGGTTGGGACACGGTGACGTCGGACGCCCGGCCACAGCATCCGTCCTCACCCCGGCTGTCGCAAGGCCGTGCGTCTCTACGTCCCTCGACGAGGACTGGGCGAATGGGAGACGGACGTACCGACGACCCGCCGTCTCCGAACCGTCTCCCGCGCCCTCGCATGCTCTCATGGTCCCGGGGGAGCCGACGCGTCGGCGTTGTCGGGCTGCGCGGTTGCGTGCGGGGCGATCAGCCCGGTGCCCGCCGATCAGTGCTGCCCGTAGACGTTCTGGTAGCGGTCGTTGAGCTTGTCGACCAGGTTCTGGTCGATGAGTGTGATCTCGCCGCCGGCGCGGGCGATGTGGATGGTGCGGGCGACCTCCTCGCACATGGCGGCGGCCTTGACGGCGGCACGGGCGTCCCTTCCGATGGTGAAGGGGCCGTGGTTGGCCATGAGGACGGCCGGGGACTTCGAGTCGGACAGGGTTTCGACGATGCCGCGCCCGATGGAGTCGTCCCCGATGAGGGCGAAGGGTCCTACGGGGATGTCGCCGCCGAACTCGTCGCCCATCATGGTCAGGGCGCAGGGGATGGGCTCGCGGCGCGCCGCCCAGGCGGTGGCGTAGGTGGAGTGGGTGTGCACGATGCCGCCGACCCGGTCCATGTGGCGGTAGACGTAGGCGTGGGCGGCGGTGTCGGAGGACGGGGTGAGAGAGGCCGGCGTGCCGTCGTCGATCTTGTCCCCCTCCAGGGTGCACACGACCATGGTGTCGGCTCTCAGCTCGTCGTAGGAGACGCCGGAGGGCTTGATGACGAACAGATCGGTCGTGATCGTCTCGCCGTTGCGCGTGAGGGTGACCCGTTCGGAGACGTTGCCGGCGGTCCACACCACCAGGCCCCACCGGGGCAGTTCGGCGTGCAGGGCCGAGACTCTCTCGCGGGTTGCCGCCACCGCCTCCTGGATATCGGCGTCCAGCTCGGACAGGACGATCTGGTCTGGTGAGGTGTGTGTCTGGGGCAACTCGGGCACCGTTCTTTCGTTCTCTCTACTCATCAGCGTGCGTGTTGTTGTGGTGACGCCCGCACGAGCGGCGGGCCTCGCCGGTACGCCCCACTGTGCCGGTTCCGGTGCGGCGGAGCACCCGCCGCGGTGAACGGACGTGCGCCGCTGCGCAGGGGCGGCGCAGCAGGGGTGCGCCAAGCCTAGAGGCAAGCATTCACGTCGGGTGCGGCATCGGGCTAGCATCTGCCTCTGACGTCGTCGCCGCGCTCTGGTCGGCGCCCGCCGGGCGGGGCGAGGGCGCCGCCACCCCGAGAAGCAACGGAGCAGGATTCGGATGACCCCTTCCACCACGACACCACCGCAGGCCGTCGCCCTGGATCTGAGCAGGACCGCGCTGGGCATCGAGCTCGGCTCGACCCGCATCAAGGCCGTCCTCATCGACCGGTCCCATGCCGTCGTCGCCTCCGGCTCCCACGAGTGGGCCAACGACCTGGTCGACGGCGTGTGGACCTACGCCATCGACGACGTCGTCGCGGGGCTGCGGGCCGCCTACGCCGGGCTCGCCTGCGACCTGCGGGACCGGTACTCCATCGAGCTGACCACGGTCGGGGCCATCGGCATCTCCGCGATGATGCACGGCTACATCCCCCTGGATGCCGACGGCGAGCTGCTGACCGCCTTCCGCACCTGGCGCAACACCTTCACCCAGGAGTCCTCGGCGGTCCTGTCGGGGCTGTTCGGGCTCAACATCCCCCAGCGCTGGTCGGTGGCCCATCTCCACCACGCCATCGTCCGCGGCGAGGAGCACGTGGCGCGCATCGCCCGCATCACAACTCTGGCGGGCTACGTCCACCACCGTCTGACGGGTCGCCACGTTCTGGGCGTGGGGGAGGCCTCGGGCGTCTTCCCCATAGGGACGGACGGCCGCTCCTTCGACGCCGGGATGGTCGCCGCCTTCGACGAAGCGGTGGATGTGCCATGGTCCCTGATCGACGTCCTGCCGCGAATCGCCGTCGCCGGTCAGGATGCCGGCACGCTGACCGCCGCCGGCGCGGCCCTGCTCGACCCCACCGGCATGCTGCGTCCCGGGGTGCCGCTGTGTCCGCCCGAGGGCGACGCCGGCACCGGCATGGTGGCCACCAACTCGGTGCGCCCGCGCACCGGCAACGTCTCGGCGGGCACCAGCGCCTTCGCCATGATCGTCCTGGAGCGGCCGTTGCGGACCCTGGTGGAGCAGATCGACCTGGTCGCCACGCCGTCGGGAGCGCCTGTGGCCATGGCCCATTCCAACAACTGCACGAGCGACCTCAACGCCTGGGTCGAGGTCTTCGACCAGTTCGCTCGGGCCATCGGCGCCCCGGTCGAGCGCGGCCGGCTCTTCGACGTCCTGCTGGGTGCAGCGGACGACGGTTCCATGGACGACGCCGGGGTGGTGGCCTTCAACTTCCTGTCCGGGGAGCACCTGGTGGGTCTGGCCTCGGGCAGGCCCATGGTGGTGCGCCGCCCCGAGAGCACGCTGTCGCTGGCGGCCCTTATGCGCGCCCACCTGTTCGCCGCCTTCGCCTCGATGGCCTATGGCGTCAGAGTGCTGCGCGCCAATGCCGATGTCCCCATCGACTCGATGTTCGCCCACGGGGGCATCTTCGCCACGCCCGAGATCCCTCAGCGCGTCCTGGCCGCCGCTTTCAACACGCCCGTGTCGGTGGGCGCCACCGCCTCCGAGGGCGGGGCATGGGGCATGGCCCTGCTCGCCGGTTACATGCTGTGGGCCGAGGGCCGGCCGCTGGAGGACTACCTCTCACAGGTTGTTTTCCGCGACATGGAGATCCTCACCATTGCGCCCGCGCCCGAGCAGGCCGAGGAGTATGCCCGCTACCTGGAGACGTTCATGCGGGCACTGCCGGTCGAGGCCGCGGCCGCCGAGGTCTTCTGACCGGGCCCCGCCCCGTCGCGGGACGCGGCGCGGCGGGGCCGGACGGCCCGGCATCTCGCACGTCAGCCCCGTCTTCAGCGCCGAGATCCGGACCGTCGGGATTCCAGGTGTCCTATTGCCCACTGCTGACGGGCGGTAGCGGATAACGCCGGGGCCGGCCGCTCGCACGAGCGGCCGGCCCCGGCGTCGTCCCCGACTCGGTCAGGCCCGAGCGAGGGCTTCGCGCGCCCGGGCGGCGACGTTCTCCCCCGTGAAGCCGTACTCGTGGAACAGGTCGGCGGCCGGGGCGGAGGCGCCGAAGTGGTCGATGGAGACGATCGCCCCGCCGCTGCCGACGCGCTCGCGCCAGCCCATGGCAATGCCGGCCTCGACGGATACGCGCACGCCGTTCTCGGGCAGGACCGAGGCGCGGTAGGCCTCGTCCTGCTGGTCGAACCACTCCAGGCAGGGGGCGGAGACGACGCGCGTCGGCGTTCCCCCGGCCTGGAGGAGCTCGCGGGCCTCGACCGCGACCGAGACCTCGGAACCGGTGGCGATGATGGTCACCTCAGGGGTGACGGGGACGCCCTCGGCGTCGGTGGCGTCGACCAGGACGTAGGCGCCGCGGCGCACGCCCTCGCGGGCGGCGAGCGCCGAGGTCAGGACCGGGAGGTTCTGGCGCGACAGGATGATGCCGGCGGGCTCGTGACGGCGCCGCAGCATCTCGACCCAGGCGGCTGCGGTTTCGTTGGCGTCGGCCGGTCGGACGACGTCGAAGCCGGGAATGGCGCGCAGGGAGGCCAGGTGCTCGATGGGCTGGTGGGTGGGGCCGTCCTCGCCCACGCCGATCGAGTCGTGGCTCCACACGAAGATGGTGGGGATCCGCATGAGAGCGGCCAGGCGAACGGCTGGGCGCATATAGTCAGCGAAGACCATGAAGGTGCCGCCGTAGGCCCGAGTCAGGCCGTCCAGAACGATGCCGTTGAGGGCCCCGCCCATGGCGTGCTCGCGCACTCCGAAGTGGATGATGCGCCCCCAGGGGCCGTCGCCCTCCTCCGCAGCCAGGGAGGCGGGCAGGAAGGAGGGCTCTCCGGCCATGTCCGTCTTGTTGGAGCTGCCCAGGTCGGCCGAGCCGCCCCACAGCTCGGGGACCACGGGGGCCAGGGCGGAGAGCGTCTCGCCCGAGGCGTTGCGGGTGGCCGCCGAGTCCCCGACCTCCCAGGTCGGCACGGCGGCGTCGAGACCCGCGGGCGGCTCGCCGGCCAGTAGACGGTCCAGCAGACCGGCCCGCTCGGGGTTGGACGCCCGCCACGCGGTGAAGCGGGCGTCCCAGTCGGCGCGCTCGGCAGCGGCGCGCTCGGCAGCGTGGGCGCGGGTGCGCTCCAGGACGCCATTGGTGGCGAAGGCCTTCTCGGGGTCCAGGCCGAGAGTCCGCTTGAGTCCGGCGAGCTCCTCAGCGCCCAGCTTGGCCCCGTGGCTGGACTCCTTGCCCTGTTTGGTGGGGGCGGGCCAGGCGATGATCGTGCGCAGGCGGATGAGGGAGGGGCGGGCGGTCTCGGCGCGTGCCGCCGCGATGGCCTCGTGGAGGGCGGCGAGATCCTCGTGGTACTGGCCGCCGGCGGTCCAGTCGACCTCGAGGACCTGCCACCCGTAGGCGGCGAAGCGGGCGGAGGGGTCCTCGGTGAAGGAGAGGTCGGTGTCCCCCTCGATGGAGATGTCGTTGTCGTCGTAGATGGCGATGAGGTTGCCCAGCTGCTGGGTGCCGGCCAAGGAGGCGGCCTCGGAGGATACGCCCTCCTGCAGGCAGCCATCGCCCATGAGCGTGTACACGTAATGGTCGAACACCGACTCGCCGTCGGGTGCGGTGGGGTCCAGCAGGCCGTGCTCGTAACGGGCGGCCATGGCCATGCCCACCGCGTTGGAGAAACCGGCGCCCAGGGGGCCGGTGGTGGTCTCGACGCCCTTGGTGTGACCGAACTCCGGGTGCCCCGGTGTGAGCGACCCGGCGGTACGCAGCGCTGCGATGTCGGAGACCTCCAGACCGTAGCCCGCCATGGCCAGCTGAATGTACTGCAGCAGCGAGGCGTGGCCCTCCGAGAGCACGAAGCGGTCGCGACCCAGCCACCGGTCGTCGGCCGGGTCGCCGATCATCTCGTACTGGTAGAGCAGGTAGGCCGCAGGAGCCAGGGAGATGGCGGAGCCGGGGTGGCCCGAACCGGCCTTCTCCACGGCGTCGGCGGCCAGGGCCTTGGCGACGTTGATCGCCTTGAGGTCGAGGTCGGTGAGCTGGAGGGTCTCAGCACTCACTGTGGAACTCCTTACGTCATAGCTGATGGGTCTGCGTCCGCGCGCCGGGCGGTTCGATGCGGTGCCGGTCGGCATCCTCATGCGGTGCCGGGGAGCGTGGCAAGAAACGTCGTGAACGGATGCTCGCCTCGGCGTGTCGGATCCGGAGGACATCCTGCCACGGATAGTCCTCCAACGGAACAAAAATATCGGCACGTGCGAGTCAGGCCCGGGATGGTGCGGGTTTACCGAGTTGACGAGCATCATGGAGAGTCCTTGTTCATGGGGTATCGATCGTCCGCTTGACTTTGCAGTTGCGTGGTGCCACACTTCATCCGCCGCGTTTTGAACCGGTCCAAAGAAGGGGCGGACGACGACGGCGTGTGCTCGACGGCGAGCGCAACGAGTTCCGATGGAGGATTGACATGAAGCGTGGTTTCAAGTCCGCACTCGTGGCCGGCGTGGCCTGTGCGGCGCTCGCGCTGGCCGGTTGCGCGGGCGGCAAGGGCGCCAGCTCATCCGGGGGCACCGCCGGGGCGGGAGGGGACTCGGGTTCCACCTCGGTGGCCTTCGTTCCCAAGGTCCAGGGGATTCCGTTCTTCGAGGCCATGAACTCCGGCGGCCAGGACGCCGGCGAGGAGTTCGGCTTCCAATGGGTCTACAGCGGTCCGACCACCGCCGACCCTGCGGCCCAGAGCGAGGTCGTCCGCTCCCTCATGCAGCAGCGGGTCGACGCCCTCATGGTCGCCCCGAACGATCCCGACTCCATGGCACCGGTTATCACCGAGGCCCAGGGGCAGGGCATCAAAGTCGGTACGGCCGACACCGATGCCTCGAGCTCCAGCCGTGAGGTCTTCGTGACGCAGGCGACCGAGGAGGCCATCGGAACCGCCCTCCTGGAGCAGATCGCCGCGCCCCTGAACGGGGAGGGCGAGGTCGCCATCGTCTCGTGCGGCCAGACCGCGGCCAACCTCAACGCCTGGATCAAGGTCATCCAGGACAAGGCCGCCACCGACTACCCCGACCTCAAGATCGTCGAGACCGTCTACGCCGACGAGGACCAGGCCAAGGCGGTCACGATGGCCAAGAACCTCATCAATGCCTACCCCGACCTCAAGGGTCTCATCGGCCCGTGCACCACCGCGGCGCCCGGTGTCGCCCAGGCGGTCCAGGAATCGGGCAAGACCGGGCAGATCCACACCACCGGTGTCGGCACGCCCCAGGCGATGCTGCCCTACCTCCAGGACGGCTCCTCATCGGCCTCCGTTCTCTGGGACGTGGAGAACCTCGGCTACCTCACCGCCTGGGCCGGGTGGAAGCTGGCCCAGGGCGAAACCTTCGCGCCGACCCAGGACGTCGGCCGCATCTCAGGGGTCACCTACGACGAGTCCTCCAAGACTCTGGTCATGGGCCGCCCACTGATCCTGACAGCGGACAACGCCGGAGACTACGACTACTGACCCACCGATCGTGCGGCGACGCTCGACCCGGGTGCGGGGTCGCAGGCCGGCCCCGCACCCGGTGCCCGCGCGGACCGTCGCAGAGCGGTCGGGGAAGCCGGTCGGAAAGACGCGGAACATGACAGATGATGCGATGACTGAGGACTCGCCGAACGACGTCCTCCAGGTTCGCGGTATTGACAAGAGATACGGCGGGGTGCATGCACTGCGCCAGGTGACCTGGTCGGTCAGGAGCGGCGAAGTGCACGGCCTGGTCGGGGAGAACGGCGCCGGCAAGTCCACCCTGATCAAGATGATCAGCGGCGCCGAGATGCCCGACGAGGGGATCGTCCTCGTCGACGGCTCGCAGGTTCCCTCGGGGGACACGCAGGCGGCGCTCGCGGCCGGCGTCTCCCCGGTCTACCAGGAGCCGCAGCTGTTCGCCGACCTCACCGTCGAGGAGAACATCTTCCTGGGACGCGAGGAGACCCGGTTCGGGAAGGTCGACTGGGCGGATCAGCGCGGCCGCGTCGAGGCGCTCCTCGAACGTCTGAAGCTCGAGCCCGGCATCATGCACAAGCGGGTCGCCGACTTGCCGGTCGGCGAGCAGCAGCTGGTGTCGATCGCCAAGGCCTTCGCCGTCGACGTGCGGCTGCTCATTCTCGACGAGCCCAGTGCGATCCTCGCCAGCTCCGACATCGACCGTCTCTTCGAGATCGTCAGGGGTCTGCGGGACGAGGGCATCGGCGTCATCTACATCTCTCACCGCCTCGATGAGCTCGGGCGGATCACCGACAGGATCACCGTCATGCGCGACGGATCGGTGATCGGGACCTATCCCGCGCGCGAGATGTCGCCGACGAAGATCGCCCGGGCGATGGTCGGAGACAAGTTCGAGGTCGCCGACCGTTCCGACAGGCGCAGCGTCGTGACCGACGAGGTCGTTCTGTCCGCCAGCTCCCTGTCTCAGGGGCCTCGGCTGACGAACGCGTCCTTCGACCTGCACCGGGGTGAGATCCTCGGGATCTACGGATTGATCGGTTCCGGGACCACCGAGTTGGTGCGCGCCCTGTACGGGATCGTGCCCGCCGCCTCCGGCGAGATCCGCGTCAAGGGGGAGAAGGCGGAGATCCGCTCTCCTCATCAGGCGATGAGACTGGGCATGGCCATGCTGCCGGGCAACCGGAAGCTCCAGGGCGTCTTCCTGCCCAAGAGCCTGTCCTTCAACCTCAGCTCCAGTCACCTGCCCTTCTTCTCCCGGCTCGGGTTCTTCAGCTATGCGCGGGAGAGGCGGTCCGTGGAGGAGTTCATCGCCCGTCTTCGGGTCAAGGCGCCGGGCCCGTCCACCATTATCGGGTCGCTGTCAGGAGGCAACCAGCAGAAGGTGGTCATGGCCAGGCAGCTGGTCGAGGCCCCCGAGATCCTCCTGGTCGAGGAGCCGACCCAGGGGGTGGACGTCGGGGCGAAGGCTGAGATCCACCAGTTGATCCTCGACCACGCGGCGCAGGGGCGCTCCGCGATCGTCGTCTCGACGGACCTGGAGGAGATCCGTTTCCTCTCCGACAGGATCCTCGTCATGAGGCACGGGGAGTCGACGGTGGAGATGGACGGGGAGGTCTCCGCCGTCTCCCTTCTGAGCGCCGCGTCGGGCGAGGTGGAAGAGGCGGAAGTGGAGGAGAGGGTATGACACCGCGCATCATCGAACGACTGTCCCTGTTGGGAGCGGGACGGCGCAGGAGCCGCCGCCTCCTCGAGGGGCAGGAGGCCGTTCTCATCGTCGTGATCGCCCTCCTGTGGGTGGCCATGGGGGTGACGACACCGACCTTCATGGAACCGGCGAGCGTCTTCGCGATCTTCTACACGATCGCCCCCATCGCGGTGATCGGGATCGCCATGACGCCCATCATGTGCACGGCGGGGATCGACGTGTCGGTGGGCGCCTCGCTCGCCGTCGTCATGGTTGTCGTCTCCAAGCTCATCCGCGACGCGGGGGTCGGCGCGCCCGTGGCGATCCTGGCCGCCCTGGCCATCGGGGCGCTCCTGGGCGCGGTCAACGCCGTGCTCATCGCCTTCGGACGGGTGCCCGCCATGGTGTGCACCTTCGGGACGCTCAACGTCTTCCGTTACATCGCCCTTCAGATCTTCGGGGACGCCCAGGTCTCCGGAGTCCCGGGCACCCTCGGGTTTCTGGGCGGCAACCTCCAGCAGGCACAGTTCCTCGGCCTGCCGTACGCCATGTGGCTCGCCCTCATTCTGACCGCGGCGGTCTGGTACTACATGAGGAATTGGGCGACGGGTCGGCACATCTACGCCATCGGCAACGACCCGAACGCCGCCCGGCTCGCCGGGGTCAAGGTCCGACGCCGGTTGTTCGAGCTCTACGTCTTCTGCGGGATGATGGTCGGCCTGGCCGCGGTCATCTCCGTGGGCGGCGGCGGCCTCATCCAGCAGAACGTCGGCTACGGCATGGAGATGTCGGTTATCGCGGCCTGCGTCATCGGCGGCACCTCCGTCGTCGGCGGTCGCGGGACGGTCCTGGGCACGCTCCTGGGCGCAGTCCTGGTCGGCTCCGTCCAGGCGGCCGTCATCCACCTCCACCTTCCCACCGAGATCACCCAGCTCTTCGTCGGGGTCATCATCCTCGTCGCCGTGGGTGTCGACCTGCTTCGCCAGTCCAGGAGGGCCCGCGCATGACCTCAACCACCACAGCACCGGGGACGGCGCCCGCGCACAAGGACCCCGTCGAGGACCGCGTCGGCGAGTCGCTTCCCGCCCGCATGCTCCGCGTCCTGCTCACCGAGAGAGTGGCCGCCCTCGCCCTGCTCACCGTCATGCTGGTGGCGGTCTTCATGGCCCTGAGCAGCCAGGGCTACCTGTTCGCGCCCTTCGACGCCATCTACATGGCCTCCTCCCTTCAGTCGCTGGTCCCGATCGCCCTGCTCGCGCTCGCGGAGATGTTCGTCATCATCTCCGGGTACTCCGGGATCGACTTGTCGGTCGGTGCCATCGTGTCCCTGGCCGGGATGCTCTTCGGTTATCTGGTGCAGATCGCCGGGATGCCGTTGCTGCCGGCCGTTCTGGTCACCGTGATCGCGGGCGGGGTCCTGGGAGCCGTCAACGGCGTCCTCGTCGGCTACTTCCGGTTCCCGCCTCTGATCGCCACCCTCGCGACCCAGTACGCCTACGCGTCGATCGCCATGGTCGTCAGCGGTCAGGCGCCGATCTCGGGCGACAGGATCACCGCCTCCAACGGGGTGCTCACCGGTCGCATCGCGCTGTGGGGCGATGTGCTCCTGCCCGTCCAGGTTCTGACCTTTCTGCTGCCCAGCGTCGTCGTCGCCTGGATCCTGCTGGAGAGGATGGCCTGGGGGCGCTCCCTGCTGGCGGTGGGGACCAACGAGGTCGCTGCCGAGTACGCGGCCCAGAACGTCAGGGCGGTGCGGGCGTCGGCCTATCTCGCCTCGGGTCTGCTGTGCGGCCTGGCCGCCGTCGTCAACGTGGCCCAGTACGCCTCGGCTCGCCCTGACGCCGGTACGACCGGCAGCGGGATGGCCCTGCCGGCCATCACCATCGCCGCCCTCGGCGGGGTGCTCATCCAGGGAGGATTCGGACGCGTCAGCGGCGTGATCACGAGTGCGCTGCTGATCACCTGGCTCAATGCCGGACTGCTGATCTCCATGGAGGGGTCCGCCGGCTCTCGCGCCCAGCTGCTCGCACTGGGCCTGGTCCTGATCGCTTCGATCCTGGTCAACAGCTATGCCGCTCGCCGTTACCGGATGAGAGACTGACCCCGTGGACTCGGACCGCAACAGGAAGCTGAGCATCCGGGAGGTCGCACGCCTGGCGGGCACGTCCGTGGGCACCGTCTCCAACGTGTTCAACCACCCCGAGCGCGTCAGCGGCGCTCTGCGCCGTAGGGTCGAGCGGGTCGTCGAGGCGAGTGGATTCTCCCCGAACGCGACCGCACGAGCCCTGAGCCTGGGTCGGTCCTCCCTCGTCGGCACGGTGTTCTTCGACATCTCGAACCCGTTCTTCGCTGAGACGGCCCACGGGCTGGGGCGGTGCTTCGAGGCCTCGGGGTGTTCGATCGTCGTGGCCGAGACGGGGCAGATCGCCGAGGTGGAGAAGCGGGCTCTGCTCAGCCTGGAGCGCGTGGGTGTCGACGCGGTCATTGTGTGCTCGACCGGCGGGTGCTGGGAGGAACTGGCGCGGCTGAGGGACTGCGGGGTACCCGTCCTGCTCATGGCCCAGCGCAGCGAGCGCCCCGGCTTCCCGGCGGTCGGCGTGAACGACTACGAGGGGATGCGCAAGATCGCCGCGCACCTGTGCTCCAGGGGGATGACCAGGTTCTGCTTCGTCAATGAGGGGATCCGGGCGACCCAGCACAAGGACCGGTGGTCGGGATTCGCCGACGAGCTCGCGAGCCGGTCGCTGGACCTGGAGTCGGTCGACGTCCAGTGGGCCTCCGGGCCGACCTGGGACGGCGGTTACGAGGTGGCCCGGCGCGTGCTCGCTGGCGGGCGCGGGCACTGGCCGGACGCTTTCGTGTGCCTCAACGACTACCTGGCGCTCGGCGTGTCCAAGGCGGTCACTGAGCTCGGACTGCGCGTCGGCGCCGACGTCGGGGTCTCGGGCTTCGACGACGTTCCCTACGCCTCGGTCGTCGAGGCGCCCCTGACGACGGTGCGTCAGCCGATCGCCGAGATGTGCGAGTTCATCGCCGGTGAGGTCGTCTCCAGCTTCGAGAACGGCGCCCCGGTATCGGGCAGGACTTTCGAGGCCGAGTTGGTCGTCAGGCAATCGGCATAGCCCGGTCACCGGTGGTCCGCTCAGGTTGAGCGGACCACCGGTGACCGCAGTTATTCCTCACATTTTATATTTCACACATCCCATATTTCGTACATTGGAATGACGAATCGGAGAGGAGCCCGGCGTGGCGGATGAGCAGAACGTCGACATTTGGCGTCGCGAAGTCGAGGAGCAGTACCTCGAGGCGAAGAGGAAGGACCCCGGCCGTTTCGAGCGGAGGCTGAACATCTCGTGGTCGAACTGGGGATTCGGTCTGGAGGAGCTGGAGAGGTCGGCCGAGCGGCTGGCCGGCAACGGGCTGTCCTTCATCGAGCTGCACGGGAACCATTACGGGCCCTCGCTCGGGTACGAGGTCGAGGAGACCCGGCGGGTGCTGTCCCAGTACGGCCTGCGGACTTCCGGGGTGTGCGGCATGTTCTCCGACGATAACGATCTGTCGTCCAACCGGCCGGTCAAGCAGCAGGCGGCGTTGGACTATATTCGCCGGGAGGTGGAGTTCACTCACGCGATGGGCGGCCACTACCTGCTGGTGGTGCCCGGGTCGTGCGGGCGCTCGGAGGCGTACGACGCCTATGAGCTCCAGCGCTCGGTGATCGCCCTGCGCCGGGTCGCCGGTCTCTTCGAGGAGCTGGGAGTCAAAGCGGCCATCGAGCCCATCAGGTCGGCGGAGGTGTCCATCGTCCATACGGTCGCCGATGCGCTGACCTACATCGACGCCGTCGACTCCCCGGGCGTCCAGTGGATCAATGGCGACGTGTACCACATGCAGGTCGAGGAGCAGAACATCGCGCGCGCCATCCTCCAGGCGGGCGAGCGCCTGGTGAACCTCCACCTGGCGGACTCCAACCGACGTGCCCTGGGCGATGGCTCGATGGACCTGGACACGATCCTCATGGCCGCCTACCTGGTGGGGTGCAATACGGAGGGCCGCTTCCTGACCCCGGAGCCGTTGGGGCCCGGCGCGGGCCCCTACCCGGCGCGCAACGGCGTGCCCGACGTCCCGGCGCTCGATCGGCTCGTCAAGGACACGGTGAGCTACTTGCGCGAGCGCGAGGAGGCAGTCCGCTCCCGCCGGGCCTAGGATCCGTCGGCCGGCGCTGATTGCCGCGCCGGTCCGCGTCAGATCCAGGCAGCGGGATCAGCGACAACGGTCTCGAGCAGGGACCAGGCTGCGCCGGTGGCGCCCGGCATGTGATCGTCGGGAGCCGTGACGATCGTCGGGCGGGCCCACGGCGAGGCCAGCACCCTGTGCTCGAGCTCGGCCTCGAGTTCGGGACGCAGGATGTCGGTGAGCGGGGCGAGGTGCCCGCCCAGGACCACCGTGGAGACGTCGAGGAGATTGATGGCGGCGCCGAGTCCGACGCCCAGCGCCCGGGCTGTCCGGGAGACCGCCTTGCGCGCGGCGGGTGCTCCGGTCCGCCAGGCCGCGACGAGCTCATCGGGTCGGGCCGTCGTCGGCAGCCCGGCGGCGGCGAGGATGAGTCTGCGGCCCGCGTACCGTTCGAGGCACCCGCGGTTGCCGCAGGTGCATTCCGGCCCGTCCGGGTCGACCTGGATGTGCCCGATCTCCCCGGCGAAGCCGTGATCTCCCTCGACGAGGCGGCCCTCGCGCACTAGGGCGGCGCCGATGCCGATCTCGCCCGACAGGTAGATGCAGGAGGGTGTCGAATAGGGGCCGGCCGGTCGCGTCCGCCCGGCCGTCAGTGCGCCGAAGCTCGCCTCGTTTCCCAGGTGCAGGTCGAGGGAGTCGGGAGCCAGGGCGTCGGCGAGCAGAGGCGCCGGGGCGAGGTCCCGCCAGGCGAGGTTGGGGGCCCGCAGCAGGCGGTTGTGGTAGACGAGGCCGGGCAGAGCGAGCGCGACGCCGACTTTGCGGGCGCGGCGGACGGCATCCAGGGCGAGGACGTCGGTGGTCAGGGCCGCCAGCCGGGGGAGGACCTCGGCGGGGTCGGAGGATTCGAAATCGTCGACGACGACGCGCTCGGCCAGGACCTCGCCGGACAGGTCGATGACGCGCACCGCCATGCGCGAGACGTTGACCTCCTGTCCGACGGCGACGAAGGTGCCCGACGCCGGCGCGAGCGGGACCGCGGGGCGGCCCGGCCCGGTGGGGTGAGTCGGCTCGAGTTCGGTGAGGATGCCGGCCGCGACGAGTTCGTCGGCCAGTCGCGAGGCCGTCGAGCGGGTCATCCCGGTCGCCGCGGCGACGTCGGCCCGGGAGATGGGATCGCCGGAGGCGAAGACCTGATTGGCGAGCAGTGCGAGGTTGGAGGTGCGCAGACTGGACTGGCGTGCTGAGGCGGCCGGCGAGGCGGGGGCCGCTGCGGCCGGTCGGGTGGGCGGCGTCGGCCCCGCCGTCTTCTGCGTTCGAGACACGCTCTTGACCTTACCCCATCGCCATGTCATAGTTGTCCCAACAAACAAATTCTGGCTCAAGGAGGAGACCATGGTTCGCACGCCCACCAAGGAGGACAGGTTCTCGTTCGGTCTGTGGACGGTCGGTTGGCTCGCCGCCGACCCCTTCGGTGAGACGACGCGCTCGGCGCTGAGGCCGTGGGAGTACGCCGAGCATCTCGCCGAACTCGGCGTCTGGGGCATCACCTTCCACGACAACGATGTCTTCCCCTTCGACGCCACGGATGCTGAGCGGGACAAGATCGTCGCCAGGCTCAAGAAGACCGTCGACGCCGCCGGTCTGACTATCGAGATGGTCACCACCAACACCTTCACCCACCCGATTTTCAAGGACGGGGGGCTGACCAACAACGATCGCTCCATCCGCCGGTTCGGGCTGCGCAAGATCCTGCGCAATGTCGATCTGGCCGCCGAGCTGGGCGCCACCACTTTCGTCATGTGGGGCGGACGCGAGGGGGCCGAGTACGATTCCTCCAAGGACTTGAATGCCGTCTTCGACCGTTATAAGGAGGGCCTGGACACCGTCGCCCAGTACATCAAGGACAAGGGGTACGATCTGAGGATCGGTCTGGAGCCCAAGCCCAACGAACCCCGCGGCGATATCTTCCTGCCCACCGTCGGCCACGCCCTGGCCCTGATCGCCCAGCTCGACAACGGCGACGTCGTCGGGCTCAACCCCGAGGTCGGTCATGAGCAGATGGCGAACCTCAACTACACCCACGCCCTGGCTCAGGCGCTGAACGCCGGTAAACTCTTCCACATCGACCTCAACGGCCAGAAGGGTCTGAAGTACGATCAGGACCTCGTCTTCGGTCACGGCGACCTGCTGTCGGCGTTCTTCACCGTGGACCTCCTCGTCAACGGCTTCCCGGGCGGCGGCCCCCGCTACGAAGGTCCCATCCACTTCGACTACAAGCCCTCGCGCACCGACGGGATCGAGGGTGTGTGGCAGTCGGCGGCGGCCAACATGGAGATGTACCTCCAGCTCGCCGAGAAGGCCAGGGCCTTCCGCGCCGACCCCGAGGTTCGCGAGGCTCTCGAGATCGCCGGCGTCTACGAGCTCGGCCAGCCGACCCTCGGCGCCGGCGAGTCCCTGGACGACTTCGTCGCCGACCGCTCCGCCTTCGAGGATGTCGACGTCCGAGCCGCTGCCGCGCGCGACTATCACTTCGTCGACCTTTACGAGAAGGCGGTCCAGCACCTCATCTCATAGTTCACAGGATTATCCCCGGCTCTTTTAAACTCGTCCGGGCTCCGCCTGCATCGTCCCATCGACGGCACGATTCGGCGTTCCGCATCACCGCTTCTCAATACCGCCGCCTTCACCGTGGAAGGAATTCAGCATGACCCTGGTCGCTGGCGTCGATTCCTCGACGCAGTCCTGCAAGATCGTCATCCGCGACGCCGCCGACGGCGCGCTCGTCCGCGAGGCCAGAGCGGCTCATCCCGACGGAACCGAGGTCCATCCCGATCAGTGGTGGCGGGCTCTGGGGGAGGCGGTCGACGCCGCCGACGGCCTGGACGACGTGGCCGCGCTGAGCGTGGGCGGCCAGCAGCACGGCATGGTCGTCCTCGACGCCGGCGGCGAGATCATCCGGCCCGCGCTCCTGTGGAACGACACCCGCTCGGCGTCCGCCGCCCACGATCTCATCGTCGAGCTGGGCTGTGGCGATGAGGCGGCTGGGCGCGCCGCCTGGGCCGACGGGGTCGGCAGTGTGCCGGTCGCCTCACTGACGATCACCAAGCTGCGGTGGCTGGCCGACCACGAGCCCGAGGCCGCCGCGCGCATCGCCGCCGTCTGCCTGCCGCACGACTGGCTGACCTGGAGGCTCTCGGGCGCGACGTCGTTGGACGAGCTCGTCACCGATCGCTCGGATGCCTCCGGGACCGGGTACTTCGATTCCGTGCGCAACGTGTACCGCCGTGACCTGCTGGCTCTGGCCCTGCGCCGCAGCGAGGAGGAGGTCGGGCGCATCATCCTGCCGCGCGTGGCCGGCCCCGGGGAGGTCGTCGCCCACGGCGGGTCCGACGTCCTTGGCCGCGACCTGTCGCATATGGCGCTGGGACCCGGCTGCGGGGACAACGCCGGGGCCGCTCTGGGACTGGGGCTGCGGCCCGGGCGCACGAGCGTGTCCCTGGGGACTAGCGGCGTCGTCGCGGCCGTCTCCGCCACGCCCACGCATGATGCCAGCGGTCTGGTGTCCGGTTTCGCCGACGCCACCGGCGCCTACCTGCCGTTGGCCTGCACCCTCAACGGCGCGCGCGTGCTCGACGCCGCCAAGCGGATCCTCGGCGTGGGGTACGAGGAGTTCGATCGCTTGGCCTTGTCCGCCGAGGCGGGCGCCGGCGGTCTGGTTCATGTGCCCTATCTCGAGGGTGAGCGCACGCCCAACCTGCCCGACGCCACGGGGCTGCTGACGGGCATGACCCTGGCGAGCCTGACGCCGGCCAACTGTGCCAGGGCCGCCGTCGAGGGGCTGCTGTGCCTCATGGGGGCGTGCATCGACGCGGTGCGCGCCCAGGGCGTTGATGTAACAGCCGTCACCATGGTCGGCGGGGGAGTGAAGTGGGCCAGCGCCAGGCGGCTGGCTCCGGCCGTGCTCGCGGTCCCGGTGGACGTGCCCGAGCCCGGGGAGTACGTCGCCAACGGCGCCGCCAGGCAGGCGGCCTGGATCCTGACCGGAGGGTCCGAGCCCCCCATGTGGGAGGCGGGACCCGTCGAGCGGCTGGAGGCGGCTCCGCAGCCGGCGGTGCGCGCTGCCTACGACCGGGCGGCCGCGCTCATCTCCGACGCCCCGCGTGAGGACTCCGGCGGCGTCCTGCGCGTTCCCGGCGTCCGTGCGGTCTAGGCTGGCGGCGACCCGCAGGAGGTGCGGGTCGCCGACGCCTGGGAGGGCCGTTCCATGTCGACTCGTGCAGACACCGCGCAGCTGCGCCTGATGGCCAGAATCGCTCGGATGTACCACGAGCTGGGTATGCGTCAGGCCGACATCGCCTCCGAGCTGCACGTCTCCCAGCCGCGCGTCTCCCGCCTGCTCAAGCGGGCGGCCGCCGAGGGGGTCGTGCGGACCGTGGTCTCCGCGCCCGAAGGCACGTACACCGACCTGGAGAAGGACCTCGAGCGTCGTTACGGGCTCGCCGAGTGCGTCGTCGTCGACACCGGACGGGAGGAGGCCGAGATCGACGTCGCCCTGGCCTCGGCCGGTTCGACCTACCTCGAGACCACCCTGACCGGCGGGGACGTCATCGGCCTGTCCTCGTGGAGTTCCACTTGGCTGGGCGCTGTCCAGCAGCTCCCCTCCTTTCGTGCGCCGGTCGCGCAGAAGGTCATTCAGCTCTTCGGCGGCGTCGGCAATCCCGAGGTGCAGGTCAAGGCGACCCGTCTGATCGACCTGCTCGCGCACGCCACCGGAGCGGAGCCGGTCTTCTTCCCCTCACCGGCGGTTCTCGGCTCGGCGGCGGCGGCCGGTCAGCTCGCCGAGGACGCCTCGGTGCGCGGCGTCCTGGACCTTCTGCCGAGCGTCACTACGACTCTGGTGGGCATCGGCAGTCTGGAGTCCCCGGCGCTGCTGCGCCGCTCGGGCAGCATGACCACCGAGGCGGACGTGGCCGAGCTGACGGCGGCCGGGGCGGTCGGCGACGTGTGCCTGCGGTTCTTCGACGCGCAGGGGGCTCCCGTGGCCAGCGACTACGACGCGCGGCTGGTGGGGGCGAGTGCCGAGCAGCTGCGCGCCGTCCCGCGTCGTGTGGCGGCCGCGGGCGGCGAGCGCAAGCACGCGGCCATCCGCGGAGCCCTTCTGGGGGAGTGGGTCAACGTCCTGATCACCGACGTCCACAGCGCCCGGGCCCTGCTCGGGGGCTAGTCCTCTCCCTCCTCTCCCGCCTCGAGGGCGGCGCGGTCGCCCGACCGGTCCACGCAGCGCGACGCCGGTGCTGCCCGAACGATCATCTGTGCGGCGAGGCGGTCGTGGCGCCTTCGAGTTCGTCCGGGCTCCGCACGCCGTGCGTGGTCGGCGGCATGCGGCCGTGAACGTCGGTTGCCCCTCACTCATTTCGTTGACTGTCAATACAATCTGGTTCAATACGTGCATGTTCGGTGCTCTCATGCTATCGGCGATCGTCGTAGACGCTTGCGACCTGCTTGCCAAACCCGGGATCGATGGATAACGTTTTCCATGAAACATTCAGGACGGCGATGATGCCGCCTGCAAGGCAAGGAGGCCAGAGGTGAATCTGACACGTAGGACGTTCGTCGCTGGGAGCGCGGCCGTCCTCGCGGGGACGCTCACGGCGTGCACCGCTGAGAGGACCGCCGACTACTACAGGGGAGCGAACGGGGGCGACGGCGCGCTCATCGGCGTGTCGATGCCCACGAAGAACCTCGAGCGCTGGAGCCGGGACGGGGAGAACCTCAAGTCCCTGCTGGAGGACCTCGGGTACGTCGTGGAGCTCCAGTTCGCGGACAACAAGGTCGAGCAGCAGAACTCCCAGATCCAGACGATGATCAACAAGTCCCCGGCTGTGATCGTGGTCGGCTCGATCGACGGATCGGCTCTGGGGCCGGTTCTGGAGACGGCCAGCGGCCTGGGCATCAAGGTCATCGCCTACGACCGTCTCATCCGCGATACGAAGGCCGTCGACTACTACGTGACTTTCGACAACTACAATGTCGGGGCCCTGCAGGGAAGATACATCGTCGACGCGCTCGATCTCGACCACACGGCCGGCCCCTTCAACTTCGAGCCCTTCGCCGGGAGTCCGGACGACAACAATGCGCGGTTCTTCTTCGCCGGGGCGTGGGACGTCCTGACCCCCTACATCAGCTCCGGCAAGCTCGTGTGCCCGTCGGGCAAGCTGCCGGCCTCGGTCGACGACTGGCAATCCATCGGCATCCAGGCCTGGTCCAATACCACGGCTCAGGCGGAGATGGAGAACCGGCTCAACTCCTTCTACAGCGCAACCACTCGAGTCGACGTCGTCCTGTGCCCCAACGACGCCATTGCGCTCGGCGTCGGCCAGGCGCTCGACTCCGCCGGCTACGGCGGCTCCGACTGGCCGGTGCTCACCGGCCAGGACGCCGACCAGGCCAATGTCGCGAATATCGTCAACGGGAAGCAGTCGATGACGGTCTTCAAGGATACCCGCGCGCTGGGGGAGCGCTGCGTCACCATGGTCGATCAGATCGCTCAGGGGCGCGACGTCGAGGTCAACGACACCGCGTCCTACGACAACGGAGCCCTCGTGGTTCCCTCCTATCTTCTCGATCCGGTGACGGTTGACGCCGGGAACGTCAGGCAGATCCTGGTCGATTCCGAGTACTACACGGCCGAGGAGGTCGGACTGTGACCGGGGAGGCGGCGCGCGAGACGCGCGAGCCCGTTCCGGGCGGGGAGCCGAACGATCTCATCCTCCGGATGCGGCACATCACCAAGGCCTTCGGGGAGTTCAAGGCGCTCGACGACGTCACCTTCGATGTCCGCCGCGGTGAGATCCACGCCGTGTGCGGCGAGAACGGCGCCGGCAAGTCCACTCTCATGAACGTTCTCTCCGGCGTCTGGCCGCGCGGGACCTACGAGGGCGAGATCATCTATGACGGCCACGTTCGCGAATTCCGCTCCATCCGGGATTCCGAGGCCGTGGGCATCGTCATCATCCACCAGGAGCTGGCGCTGAGCCCCTACCTGTCGGTCGCCGAGAACATCTTCCTCGGCAACGAGAAGCACAGGCGCGGAGTCATCGACTGGGACGCGACCAACGAGGCGGCCGCCCGGCTGCTGGCGGAGGTCGGCCTCGACATCCGCCCCCAGACCCGGGTGGCGGACCTGGGCGTGGGCCACCAGCAGCTCGTCGAGATCGCCAAGGCCCTGTCCAAGGACGTGCGCCTGCTCATCCTCGACGAACCGACCGCCGCTCTCAACGACACCGACTCCGCCCACTTGCTCGACCTCATGCGGGGTCTGCGCGAGCGCGGCATCTCCATGATCATGATCTCGCACAAACTCGGCGAGGTCTCGCACACCGCCGACCGCGCGACCATCATCCGCGACGGCCGGACCATTGACACCGCGCCTCTTCACGGACAGGGCATGATCGGCGAGGACGAGATCATCCGCCTCATGGTCGGGCGCTCCCTGGGCAACCGCTACCCCGACCACGTCTCCACCGTGGGTGAGGAGATCCTCCGGGTTTGCGACTGGAGCGTGCACCACCCCATCGACGTCTCCCGCAAAGTCGTCGACGGTGCGGGGCTGACCCTGCGGCGCGGAGAGATCGTGGGACTGGCCGGGCTCATGGGGGCCGGACGCACCGAGCTGGCCATGAGCCTGTTCGGACGCTCCTACGGAACCGATATCTCCGGCACGGTTCTCAAGGACGGTGAGGAGATCTCGACCTCCACTGTCGCCAAAGCGATGGGGCACGGGCTGGCCTACGTCAGCGAGGACCGTAAGGTCCTCGGCCTCAATCTCATCGCGGACGTCAGGACCAACACGGCGGCGGCCGCTCTGAGCAAGATCTCCAGGCACGGCGTTGTCGACGATTCAGCCGAACGCGAGGTGGCCGAGCGCTATCGACGCGAGCTGCGCATCAAGACGGCCTCGCTCGCCGCGCCCGTCGGCTCGTTGTCGGGCGGTAACCAGCAGAAGGTCGTCCTCGCCAAGTGGATCTTCACTGACCCTGACGTCCTCATTCTCGATGAGCCCACTCGCGGCATCGACGTCGGGGCGAAACTCGAGATCTACCAGATCATCGATTCGCTGGCCGATTCGGGCAAGGCGATCCTCGTCATCTCCTCGGAGCTCCCCGAGCTCCTAGGTATCTGCGACCGTATCTACGCGATGAGTCAGGGTCGTATCACCGGACAGCTTCCACGTGCTAAGGCCGATCAGGAGAACCTCATGAAGCTTATGACTATGGAGAATTCAGCGATCCCAGCGGGTCCGGACGACCCGGGCGTCCCGGGTGGCCGGGGCGGCGAGGACGGGAGTGCGAAGGCGGTGGCGAGGTGAGCGGCGCCAGGGCCTATCTCGGGCGTAATCTGCGTCAGTACGGGATTCTCGCGGCGCTGGTCGCGATCATCGTTTTCTTCCAGGTCATTACCGGTGGTCTGCTGCTGTCGCCCAATAACTTGGCGAGTCTCATCCAGCAGAACGCCTATGTGATGATTCTGGCTGTCGGCATGGTCATGGTCATCATCGCTCGGCACATCGACTTGTCCGTCGGCTCGCTGGTCGGTTTCATCGGCGGCGTCATAGGTCTGCTCGTGGTCAACGCCGGGGTGCCGTGGCCCGTGGCGGTGCTCATCGCGGTGGCCATCGGGCTGATCATCGGCTGCTGGCAGGGCTTCTGGGTTGCCATTATGGAGATTCCCGCCTTCATTGTGACGCTGGCGGGTATGCTCATCTTCCGCGGCCTGACCGTCGTTCTCGTTCAGCGCACGGTCTCCGGTCTTCCGGGCAGCTTTGTATCCATCGCCAACGGGTCTTTGCCGGCCTGGCTCGGCTACCTCAAGAACTACGACGGCGTTACCATCCTTATCGGGCTGCTCGCTCTGGGCGGGCTGGTGCTCTCTCAGATCCGTGCTCGGCGGCGGGCTCGTACTGCCGGGCACGTGGTCGAGGGCACGGTGGCGTTCGTCGTGCGTCAGGTCGTCTTCGCGTCGGCGATTGCGGTGATGACGGCGCTGCTGGCCTATTCCGCCGGCGGCACCCCGATCGTGCTCGTCATCGTCGGTCTGGTCATCCTCATTTACTCCTTCGTCATGAATAAGACGGTCTTCGGGCGTCACATCTACGCGGTGGGCGGCAATCTCAAGGCGGCGCGGCTGTCGGGGGTCGATGTGCGCCGGGTCGACTTCCTGGTGTTCGTCAATATGGGCTTCCTGTCCGCGTTGGCGGCCATCGTCACCACCTCACGCGCCGGGGCGGCCGTCTCCACGGCGGGCAACCTCTACGAGATGGACGCGATCGCGGCGGCCTACATCGGCGGCGCCGCAGTCAGCGGAGGGATCGGCCGGGTTTCAGGCGCGATCGTCGGGGCCCTCATCATGGGGGTGCTCAACATGGGTCTGTCGATCATGGCGGTCGACTCCGCCTGGCAGCAGGCCATCAAGGGCCTCGTGCTCCTGCTGGCCGTCGCCGTCGACATCGTCGGCAAACGCCGCTCGAATGCCTGACGGATACCGACGCGCTCCTGCATAGGGTGCCGGGCGGTGACCCATCACGGGTCACCGCCCGGCACATTGACTTGTCCGTCGGCTCGCCGGTCGGCGATCCGACGTCAGGAGGTGATGGGCGCCGTCACGATCGCGCGGATGAGGGCGGCGTCGATCTTGGGACGACGGCGGGAGTCGGCCAGACCGTTGGCCTCCTGCATGGTGTCGGTCAACTGGGTGTAGCAGAAGCCGGCCAGATGCGGGCTCGCCTGGAGGGCGCTGAAGGCCCTGCGCAGGCGGGCTTCGAAATCCGTGGGGGACTCGGCACTCGTGTAGCCCCAGCTGGTCTCCTCCGCGGTCCCGCCGTCGGCACTACCGTCGCCGTCCGCGTCGGCCCCGCCGCGCAGGTAGCGGATGCCGCCGAACTCGGTGACCATGACCGGTAGGTCGCGATCCGCCGTCCCCTGCGCCATGATGCGGCGACCGGCCGGGCCGAAGTCGTCCAGGACCGTCTCCAGCCGGTCGGCCTCGGCGTAGCGCAGCGTGGTCGCGACGTCGTCGCCGTCGTAATCGTGGATCGTGATGATGTCGGAGCAGGTGTGCTCCCAGCCGTCATTGGAGACCACCGGGCGGGACGGATCGAGGGCGCGGGTCAGATCGGCCACGGCGCGGCTCAGGGCTCGCTGCTCAGGGCGGTCGGCCAGGCGCTGCACGCCCCAGGACTCGTTGAACGGCGCCCAGGTGACGATGCTCGGGTGGGAGCGGTCGCGGCGCACCACCGCCGTCCACTCCGTCACCAGGCGGGCGGCCGATTGGGTCGTGAACTCGTAGGCCGCCGCCATCTCCCCCCACAGGAGCAGCCCGAGGCGGTCCGCCCAGTACAGCATCCGCGGGTCCTCGACCTTCTGGTGGATGCGCGCGGTGTTGAAACCGAGGGATTTGATGAGGGCGACCTCGTCGCGGCGGGCGTCGTCGTCGGGGGCCGCCAGGTGCGAGTCCGGCCAGAAGCCCTGCTCCAGGACGGCCCGCACGTAGTAGGGGCGGCCGTTGAGCAGGAAGCGGCGGCCGGCCGTGCCCACCGAGCGCAGCCCCAGGTAGGAGGAGACGACGTCGGGGGCGGGCCCGCCCGCGTCCGGTGCGGCGGGCCGGTC
>NZ_GL985606.1:1033143-1161204 GCF_000220835.1 Actinomyces sp. oral taxon 448 str. F0400
CGGCGGGGCCGCCCGGTCCCGCCGGCGTCGCCCGCTCGCCGGCGAGCGGAGCCGACGAGGGCGCCAGAACCACCTCGGCGTCGATCAGTCTCGGATGCTCGGGCGACCACAGGAGCTCGCCGCAGCGCTGGCCGTGCAACTGCTCGCGCAGGTCGACGGTCAGCCGCGCCGTCGACGTCTCCGGCAGATGGGCGGACACCTCCGCCAACGGGTGTCCGGCCAGGCTCAGGCGGACGGTCAGGCGTGAGCCGGCCGGGACGGGGCGGGTCGTGGTCGCCTCGAGCTCGACGGCCTCGCAGGTCCGGGCGGGTGTCCACGCGATCTCGGCGATCGCCGTGCGCGGCACCGCCTCCAACCAGACGCTCTGCCAGATGCCGGTGGTGCGCGCGTACCAGATGTCGTGGGGCTCGGTCCGCCAGTCCTGCTTGCCGCGCGGCTGACCGGCGTCCAGCGGCCGGTCCTCGGCCCGCACCACCAGCAGGTGCCCGTCGGGGCCCCGCCCGTCCACGGCCAGAGCGTGCGTGATGTCGACGACGACCGGGGTGTGCCCGCCGTCGTGCTCGGCGATGCGCTGGCCGTTCACCCACACCGCGGCGCAGTAGTCGACCGCCCCCAGATGCAGCAGCATCCGATCGCCCTGGACCCCGGCGCCGGCGGCCTCCAGGTCCAAGGCGCTCAGGCGCCTGGAGTACCACACCACCGGGTGGTACCCCGTCCCGCCCACGCCCGAGCGGGGGCTCTCGGGAGGGAAGGGCACGGTGATCGTCCGCCCGCTCACCCCGCGCTGGGGCCACCCCTCCTCGAGACCCGAGTCGGCGTCGTCGTAGGCGAAGTCCCAGGGGCCGTCCAGGGCGCACCAGCGGGGGCGGCGCAGTTGGGGGAAGGGGTGGCCGCCGGTCGTGTCGGGCGCCGGCCGGGGCCGTGCCCCGTCGGCCGCGTCAGAGCCACCCGCCCCCGCCGCGGTGCCGGTGGCCGGCGACGCATCCGCGGCAGTCGCTCCGGTCATGGTCGTCCTTTCGTCCTGCGCCCCGCGGTCCTCGTTCCTCGGCGGTCCCGGATGCGAGGGCCCCTCCGGCGGCCGTCGCGCCGGGCGGTGGTGGGCGGGCTGGGCAGCACGCGCACGACTCTATCGTCTATCGCCTCTTCCGCCGCCTCCGCCTCGGAGCCGGCCGGCCGTGGGGGCGCGCATGGACGCGTTCCGAGGCGAGTGGAGGAGGGCGAGGCTGCGGTGCTGACGCGGTTGACGGAGGTGGGGCGCACGGTAAATAATAGGTAATGCTCTACCACAATGCCCTGTAGGTGATATATATGAGCATATTCTCTGTCAATCCTGATATTCTCGACAGTCAAGCGGGTAAACTCGATCAGGTTGCGGGTGATCTCGAGTCCGTGTCCTATCCCACCGGCCTGGATCTAGGGCGGTCGACATCGTCGGCGACCACCGCCATCAGTCGCCTGTCGTCGAAGGCATCCGGCGCGGTCGTGCAGGCCCGGTCGGTGGCGAGCGCTATGAGAGTGGCTGCCGCGTCCTTCCGTAGCACCGACGAGTCCGTGGCCTCCTCGACCCCGGGGGGCTCGCATGGACAGTCTTGATGCCAAGGTCATCACCGAGCCTGCGAACGCCTGGAACGCGGCGAGCAGCCTGAGCTCGATCTCGACGACCGTCGGTGAGGCGGGCGACGACATTTCGTCCGCCCGCAACCAGGTGGCCTCGGAGTGCACCAGCCAGACGACGGACGCCGCGCTCTCCGCTTTGTCCTCGCAGCGAACCACTCTGGACTCTCTGTCGCAGGACACGTCCACGCTCGCGACGACGCTCACTACCTTCGGCAATTCGATGGACTCGGTCAAGAAGCGCCTGGGGCAGGTCCTCGCCGACGCCACAGCCGCCGAGCTCACCGTGTCGGGATCGCTCGTTCGCCCGCCCGACGACGCCTCGGACGAAAACTACGAGACGAAGAAGGCGACGTTCGATGAGCTCAAGGAGACTCTGTACCTGATCCGTCAGGACGAGTCCTCCGCCCATGACACGCTCATCTCCTCCTGCGACTCCCTGAAGAGCACCGGAGAATGGTTTCGAGACAAGTATCTCCCCAGTGGCGACGTGGGTGATGTCTCCAAAATAACCGGGTGGGCGAGCCGCCTGTCGACCGGCGCCTCCTGGGCCGCGGTCCGGTCGATCGCCGTCTTCCAGCCCCGCTACCCGAAGTGGCATCCCAGGGCTGGGGCCTTCATGTCGGTGGCCGATCGCAGCAAGATGGGCCCCCTCGCCACGCTGTGGGCCAAGACGAAGGCCAGGAACTGGGTCAACAGGCCCTACACCCGCGGGACGACCGCCTGGAAGGTGCAACAGGCTGCGAATAAGGCCGCGCCGGCACTCAAGTGGGCCGGTCGGGCGTCGGCGGTCCTGTCGGGGGCGCTGGCCGGCTGGGACCAGTACAAGAAGGACTCGTCCAACCCCAGCATGGGAGAGGGGGAGAAGATCGCCCGTGCCGGGACGCAGGCCGTCACCCAGGGTGTCAGCGGGTGGGGAGGCGCCTGGATGGGAGCTCAGGCCGGGGCCATGCTCGGGTCTTTCGGCGGGCCCATCGGGATTGCGGCCGGAAGCATTATTGGTGGCGCCTTCGGAGGAATAGCCAGTACTGCGGCAGGCAAGAAAGCTGGAGATTTCTTTAATAAAGGATGGCATAAGTTATTTCATTGACGTCCGCTATTCTCATGGAGTAGAAGGGAACGGTTGTCATGTGGACCGGAATCGGTTGCCTCGTTTTCGGGCTCGTTATTCTCGTGCATTGGGCGCTGGCCATGTTCACGGATACCGGATACGGCGAGTCGGCTCGGGCGATGAGTGCGGACGGGGGTCCCAAGAACAATCTCTCACTTATCTTCCCGGCCGTGGGGTTCATGTGCATCTTCGGTTCCGTCCCGATAGTTTGGGAGAACTCCGACTCGGATTTCGTCTTCGCCTGCGGCGTGGCGACCGCCATCGCCATGCTGGTGTTGATACTGGGCCTCATACCCATCACCCTGCCCGCATGGATGTACCCCGAGTGGCATCAGGCCCGCCGCGCCAGAAAGCGCTTCTCGACGACGTCACGGCCGTGGACTGAACGCGACCGGGCCCGCCGTCGGAGCAAGCACCGCATCCCAGGAGATGACGCGTAATGCCCCGGCCGACGTCGCCCCTGCCGCGCACCGTGTCCGGGCGCGCCGTTGAGATGTCGCTCCCGGACACCTGGGCCCAGCTCGACCCGGAGGTCCTCCGCGAGACCGGCGCCCCGCCCGGTACCGTCACGGAGTTCATCGACCTCGCCTGCGCCGAGCCGCTGCGCGGCCCCGGATTCGCCGAGAACTGCGTCGTCACCGTCGTCGCCCTGCCGACGGGGACCTCCGAGGAGGACTGGTACCGCGACTCCACCGCCCAGATCATGTCCTCCATACCCGGCGTGCAGATGATCGACATGTCGGAGTGGGACGTGGATGAGCGCACGGGTCTGCTGCGCTCCGGCGTCTACATCAGCGACACCGTCTCGGTGACGTTCCTGCAGTGGTCATGGGTGGGTCGTACGTCACGGCGCGGGATCACCGCCACCTTCTCCTGTCCGACGAGCACCTGCGCCGCCGCGGCCCCGCGCTTCTCAGACATGGCGCTGACCCTCAAGGAGATCTGATGGCTCATCTGGACACCAGCGGGCACACGCCCGTCCTCATCCTCGGGGACGCGGAATGGTCGGTCGTGCACGGCGTGGCGATGGGGAAGCAGGTCGCCGGCGACAGGGTCGCCCGCCGGCTGCGCCGAAACGGGATCCTGGACGACGACGGCATCACGCCGCAGGCCGCGCCGGCGCTGCACGGCGTCGCCGGCGCGACCCGGCACCTCGACGCCGCATGTTTCGAGGCGGACGGCCCGGGACGGCGGGCCGAGGCCTGGATCGGCCCGCGCCGGGCCACCCTCGTCAAGCACGAGCGGGACGGCTTCCACGTCTACGGGCTCGACGGCTGCGACGTCCCCTCCGCCTTCGCTCAGCTGCTCGACATCGGGCCGCGTCACAACATCGACTTAGGACCCCGGGTCCTGCCCGAACGGGTCTACAACCTCCTCGAGGTCGGCGACCTTGGCGCCCTCGCCGACGAGCTGGCCAGACTCGCCCGCCGCCTCGACCAGGGCGGCGAACCGGGTGAGATCGGCGGGCCGACACCGTTGACGGAGGGCTTCGCCCACCGGATGTGGACCCTCAGCCTGATCTCCACCGACACGCCGGGGGCAGCCGGCTGGGAACTGGCGGGCGCCCTGACGACCCTGTCCGTCCCCGAGTGCCTCTACGAGGTGCATCCCAGATCCCTCGCCGACGCCCTCGAATCCGGTGCCTCGCCGGAGGCCATCGCCTCCATGGCATCGTCCGGGCCGTCCGGACCCGAGGAGATGGCGCTCATCGCCACCACCTCACTGCAGGTGTGGTTGCTCGTGAGCCCCTGGTTCTTCGCGGCCTAGCGTGCGCGGCGAGCGACGCAGCGTCCGGATGCCGTACCGTTGCCGTGTCAACCGGGAGCATCCCGCCATACCATTCGGACACCACTTGGACGGTGCGCATGATCAACGGAGAACTCATCGACCTGCGGGCCGGCGACTACGAGGCCCGCGTCGCCACCTCGGGAGCCGCACTCGTCCACCTGCGCAAGGCGGGCCGCGAGCTCATCATCCCCTTCGACGCCGAGACCAGCCTGCCCGGGGCCTGGCAGGGCAAGACCCTCGTACCGTGGCCCAATAGAATCACCGGAGCGCGCTACACCTACCACGGCACCGAGTACCCGGTGGCCTGCAACGAGCCCGAGACCGGTTCCGCGCTCCACGGCCTGGTCGGGTGGGCCGACTTCCAGGTCACCGCCGTCACCGGAGCCGAGGAGACCGGCGCCGGCGGTGTTCCCGCGTCCTCGGCGACGCTCGGTCTGACCCTCCCCGCCTCCTACGCCTACCCCTGGAGTCTGGAGATCGACGTGCGATTCGCCCTGGACGCGCGCACAGGGCTGACCGTGACGGCAACCACCACCAACGTCGGGGCGGCCGCGTCGCCCGCGCCCGACGTCGTCGGCGCCCCGCAGCGCAACGGCGGCAGCCCCGCCCCGGCGCCCTACGGCGTCTCCTTCCACCCCTATCTCACCCGGTCCGTGCCGCTGGATCAGTGCGTCCTTCACGTGCCGGCCGCGCGCGTCCTCGAGGTCGACGAGAGCATGGCCCCCGTCGACGAGCGCGACGTGACCGGCACCGACTGGGACTGGCGCCGAGGCCGGCAGGTGGGGACGACGTCAACGGACAACGCCTACACGGGCCTGCCGCAGGGCACCTGGCAGGTCCGCCTGACCGGGGGCCAGGCCGGGCGCACCGTGGTCATGAGCGCCCGGGCCCCGTGGGTGCAGATCTACTCCGCCGAGCGCCTGGGACGCCGCGGCGTCGCCGTCGAACCCATGACCTGCCCTCCCGACGCCTTCAACAGCGGGCGCGACCTCATCGAACTCGAGGTGGGGCAGTCGCACGCCTTCGTCTACCGCCTGCATGAGGAGGACTGAGATCCTTCCGCCGCGGGCCGCGATTCGGCCGTCGTCGGGGTCGTGCCGCCCGCTCCCCTCTCAGTCGTCTCTTCCCCCCCCCGGCCGGCGGGGCGGTGCGGGTCTGCGTCAGGCCCGGTTGGCGAAGCGCTCCAGGAGGGTGGCGTCACCGCCGACGACGAGCACGTCCTCGGCGCTCACCAGCGTTTCCGCACTCGCGTACTCGAAGGGCTCCCCGGGGCTCATGAGACCGAAGACCGTGATGCCGTAGCGGCTGCGCACCTTGGCCTCGCCGATGGTGAAGCCGTGCAGCTCGGCCGGCGGACGCATCTTGACGATGGTGAAGCCGCCCTTCTCCATCTCGATGTAGTCAAGCATCCGGCCCGACACCAGGTGGGCGGCCCGCTGGCCCGCGTCGAACTCCGGGTAGACGACGTGGTGGGCGCCGATCCGGCGCAGGATGCGTCCGTGCGCCCGTGAGATCGCCTTGGCCCAGATCTGCGGCGTCTCCAGGTCCACGAGGTTGCCGGCGATCAGGACGCTCGCCTCCAGGGAGGTCGCCACTCCTACGACGGCGGTGCCGAACTCGGTGGCGCCGAGCTGCTCGAGAGCCTCCATGTCGGTGGCGTCGGCCTCGACCAGGGGGATGCGTCCGGTCCACTGGCGCACGATCGCCGGATTGGACTCGACGGCGAGGACCTCCCGACCGAGCCGGTCCAGGGTCGCCGCCACGGCGGCCCCGAAACGACCCAGTCCGATGACGAGGGTCGAGTCGGTGCGATCGGCTGGGGCTGGCATGAGGCCTCCTGCTCGGGCGGTACGGCGGTCGGGTCGGGCGGAGCGCCGGACCCAGAGTCCACCGTAGTGCAGGTGCGACTTCCTCATGCGGGCGCCGACTCCCGGCGCCCGCATGAGGGGCGCTCAGAGTCCATCGGTTGAGTCAAGACCCGACGTCGATGATGCCGACGACGCCGAGGACATCGGCGATACCGCCGTTTCCCACTCCAGCATGGTCCTGATCGCCAGGCCGATGTTGCCGACCTGGCAGTGCGAGGCGCAGGACTCGGCGGCGGTGAAGGTCCGAGTCGTCAGCGATCGCGCATGACGCAGGGTCATCGCCTGGCGGTGCATCTGCTCGACGGGCACGTCGTGGTCCTCGGCTCCCTGGAGCAGGAGGACGTCGGCTCTCACTCGCTCGGCCACTGCCGCCGTGCGCATACGGCCCGCCGTACGGAGGAAGGCCGACGGGGTCGTCGTGCCGGTCACATGCATACCCTGCCACATGCCCCAGTCGATGACGGCGGAACGGCGGGCGAGCCGGGCCATCGTCGCGTCGACCGTCCTGGTCGGCCAGTGGCGCGCCACGAGGGAGGCGGGACCCGCCGCCAGCGGTGCGACCCGACCGGTGATCACCTGTGCGAAGTCGTCCATGGCGTCGAAGGCGATGACGCGCGCGACGCGCGGTTCGAAGGCGGCGGCGCGGATCGCGAGACCACCGCCCAGCGAGATCCCCATGAGGGTGATGTCGGCGAGGCCAAGGCTGTCGAGCACGGCGCGCACGGGCCACTCCCACTCATGCGTCATGGGGATGCGATCGTCCATGAGGGCTCCGCCCTGGCCGGGGCCGTCGAAGGCGACGACGCGGCGCCCGCGCCGGGCGAGAGCGGCGTACATGGGCAGGTAGTCCTCGATGTAGGAGTCGAAACCGCCGAAGATCACCCACGTGCTCATGGCCGGGCCGGCGGGCGCGATGTCGTAGACGGGCAGGGACCCGCTCCCGTAGGGCACGTGGAGGGGGCGGAGGCCGAAAACCTCCTGCATCACGTCGACATACCGGCTTCGGGTCGGCGCCTTACGAGCGTCGGTGGGCGGCATGAAGAACTCGGCGGCGCGGTCGTAGTAGGCGGCATCGAGCCTTCTGCCGTCGGCTCGCGCCGCGTCTGCGAGAGAGAGGAACGAGGCGACCCAGCCGGGGAGAGAGCCCAATGCTCCGGCGACTGCGCGGATCTCGGGCACGGACCGCGGCCCGATGGCCTCGGCCCATCGGTTGGCCTGGAAGTTGATGTCGGTGTTCGGGTGGAAGACGCGCAGACCCATGGGGGCGGCGGTGAGGTCGACGGGGTGAGTGAGGTCCGTCCGTGTGACCGTCGCCGGCCCGGCGCCGGGAGCGGCGGGCCGCGTCTGCGCGGACGCGGACCGGGCCTGCGGGGGTGCGATGTCCGGCCGCGCCGGTACGGCCGGGGATTCGACCGCCGACGTCGAGCTCGGCACCGCGGTCCGTCTGCGACGGATCAGCACGATGGCGGCGGCGAGGGCCAGCAGCAGCGCCGCGGCTGCCAGGATGCGTGCCATGAGGAGGAAGCCGCCGCCGAAGGCGTCGACCTGGGCGCGATCGGCCAGATCGGCGGTGAAGCGTGCGATGATCGTCCGCCCGGCCTCGGAGTCCGGGGCCGCCTGCGCCTGCTGGAGCGCCTGACCGGCGGCGGCCCGGGTGGTATCGGCGTGGTCCGTGACGTAGTCATCGGCCCGTGAGGTGGAATAGGTGGCCAGCAGGGCCACCCCGAGGGAGGCGCCGATCTGCTGGCCGACGGTCACGACGGCCGAGGCCAGGCCGACGTGGGGGCCGGGCACGCCCCGTGTTCCGGTGTTGATGGCGGCCGGCATGATGCACCCGATGCCGATACCGAGCACGATGATCCCCGGAACGACTGCGCCGGCGTACGTCGAGGTGGTCTCGATCCGTGACAGCATCAGGAAGGCCGCGCCCTCGATGGCAATGCCCAGGGGCAGCACGACGCGGGTGCCCAGACGGCGGAGCAGGTACTGGCCGGCCAGCGGCGCCGTTACCACGAGAGCGCCGATCATGGGCAGGAAGGCGATGCCGGTGCGCAGGGGCGAGTAGCCGAAGTGGTTCTGCAGGTAGTACGTGAGGTAGACGGCGCCGCCCATCTGCGCGGCGCCGACGGTGGCGACGGCGGCGTAGGAGGCGGCGCGCGCCGGCTGGGAGATGATCCACAACGGCAGGGTGGGGGCGGTTGCGACGCGCTCGCGGAGCAGGAACGCTACGGCCAGGACGGCGGCGGCGCTCAACCACCCGATCGTCGTCGCCGAGGTCCACGAGGTCTGCTCGGCGCGGTCGAGGCCGAAGACGGCGCTGAAGCAGGCGCCGCAGCCCAGGACGAGGCCGAGCAGGTCGGAGAAGGCCGGCCCGTCGTGCCGCGATTTCGAGGTCGGCAGGCCACGCAGTCCGATGAGGAAACCGATAGCGGCGATGAGCACATTGACGTAGAGGGACCAGCGCCAGCTGAACCAATCCGTCAGGGCTCCTCCGATGAGGAGGCCGGCGGCGGCCCCGACACCGGCTGTCGCGCCGAAGAGTGCGAAGACCCGCCTGCGTCGGGGACCGTCGGGGAAGGCGGTGTTGAGAAGCGACAGCGCCGTCGGGCCGAGTAGCGCGGCGAAGGCGCCCTGGGCGGTGCGGGCTCCGACGAGGACGGGGAAGGAGGAGGCCAGACCGGCGATGAGACTGGCCGCGGCGAAGCCCGTCTGCCCGATCCAGTAGGAACGCCGGATGCCGAGGATGGTGGTCAGGCGCCCGCCGAACAGGACGAGTCCTCCGTTCGCCAGGGTGTAGGCGGTGACCGCCCACGGGCGCTGGGAGTCGGTCAGCCCCAGATCGGCCTGCATGCTGGGCAGGGCGACGGCGATGATCGTCATGTCCAGGACGATCATGAGCTGGGTGATCAGGGAGCCCGCGGCGAGGAGGTGGTCGTGCGATCGCGCGGGGCGGGCGCGACCGATCGGTTCCGACACGGTGGGTTCGAGAGACATGAGCATCACCAAATCAAATGTTGTGTTTCTGTATGCAGGCATAGACGGTAGAGCGTCGGATCCCTGCAGTCAAAATAGGTGTTTCGGTTTGGCGTGTCGTACGACATCAGACCGATGAATCCGTGGGACTCCGCCGTCCGCGGGGCGGTGGGGTCTCCGGGTCGGGCTCGTGAGGCGGGGGAGCCGCCGTATCCTGGCCTCATGCCCCGTGTCACTCAGTCGTATCGAGACCGGCAGGCCGCCAGGATCCTGGCGGCGGCCGAGATCTGCTTCGCCCGGCGGGGCTTCGACGGGGCGTCGATGGATGACATCATCACCGAGACCGGCATGTCGTCGAGCACCGTCTACCGATACTTCCCCGAGGGGAAGCGCTCCCTTGTACGAGCCGTCCTCAGCCAGACCACGGACCCGGTCGTGGAGTGGATCGAGGAGCTCGCCGGAGCCGACGAGCTTCCCACTCTCGAGGATGCCTTCGCCGGAGCGGTCGAGCGCTCCTGGATTCTCAAGAGGGGCGGTTCCGATGAGGAGGACGCAACCGCCGCGAGGCCCGGGAAGGCCTGCCGGAGCGGCAGATCGTCGGGCTCCCAGTCGTCGGGATGTCACCTGTCGCAGGCCGGTCGGATCGAGCTCATGGTCAGCGTCTGGGCGGAGCTGGCGCGTCAGCCGGACCTGCGCGAGGCGAATGCGAAACGCTACGCCCGTGTACGATCCGAGATCGTCGGTCTCATCCGTCGGTGGCAGAATAAGGGGATCATCGCGCGCAGGATCGATCCGGACGAAGCGGCGGCCATCGTTCATAATGCGGCCATGGGGCTCGTCGCCGAGCGGATCGTCACCGGGGAGTTCGGCCGAACCGATGCCGTGACGACGGCCCGCGCGATCGCTCGCCTCCTGGGCGCTTGACTCCGGAGCGGTGCGGCTCCGTCGTCGGGCTCTGTCTCCCCGGCTGCTCGGCGGGCGGCGGCATCGTCCCAGGGACGGAGCCTGCTGGACGCCGGCGGCGCCAGCACGCCCGGTCGAGGCGCCCGCGCCCCGGACGCCGGCCGGGAAGGTCGGGCGAGGCACGTCCGCCCCGCCGCAGGACTTGTCCCATCACAGGACGCGACACCGGCCGGGGCCGCTGAACCCGACCCGCCTGACGCTCCGGAGCAGCATCCGGAGAAGGCGAGGAAGCCTCTGGGGCACGTGCTACTGCGGCGGCTCCTCGGGCGGATCGGTGGACGGGGGCCGCTGAAGGCTCGAATCTGACAGCCTGGCCAGGATGAAGGCGTTGTCCATCTCCCGCTCGTCGCCCAGGCCGCGGTAGGCCAGGCCGACGATCTCCCAGTACTCCTTGAGATCGTAGTCGGAGGCGTTGGAGTACTCGTACAGGGCTCCGGCGAGCTGGATCGCATGCAGGCACTCCTCGTACTGGTTCGCCAGCAGGTGCCTGACAGCGGCGGAGACGAGGTGCCGGGCCGGGCCGTAGGCGATGAGGTCCAGGTGCAGGTCGGCCCGCTCGGCCCGGGTGCGCCCCGCCATCGCCGCATTCCGCGCACGCACGGCCAGGTTCGCGCCATCGTCGTACATGCCCTGATTGATAGCGCGCACCGCCAGCGACCGCAGGCGCTTGGTCTCCGGGTCGGAGACCTCCTCCAGCAGGTCGTCGTACCACATGGCCCCGGCAGCCGATCCTCAACCGATGAGCGGCCGTTCGGCGGGCACGCGGATGACGCGGCGCCGTTCCCGCATGGCCAGGGCGGTCGCCGCCGTCATGGTGCCCACGCGCCCGACGAACATGAGCACCACGATGACGTATTTCGCACTGGTCGGCAGCAACGGCGTGATCCCGGTGGACAGCCCCACGGTGGCGAAGGCGCTGATGACCTCGAACAGGATGCGATCCAGGGTCAGGTCGGTCATCTGCAGCAGGAGCAGTGTTGCGACACCGATGATGGAGGCTCCGATGAAGGCCACGGCGACGCTCAGACGGACCGAGGACAGGGTGATGCGCCGTCCGAAGGCCTCGATGTCGCGGTCGCCCCGGGCCTCGGCCAGGATCGCCAGTACCAGGATGGCGAAGGTCGTCACCTTGATGCCGCCGGCTGTGGAGGCCGACCCGCCGCCGACGAACATGAGAGCGTCCTGCAGGAACCAGGTCGACTCGCGCATGTGCCCGGGCGAGATCGTGGACAATCCCGAGGAGCGCGCGTTGACGCCGTTAATCAGCGCCGTGAGGACTTTGCCGCCCGTCGGCAGCGCGCCGTAGGTGCGGGGGTTGGCCCATTCGAAGGCGGCGATGGTCATGGAGGAGACGATCGACAGACAGCTGTAGGTGGCCAGGGTCAGCTTGGTGTGCAGCGTCCATTGACGCGGGCGGCGCCGATGGCGCATGACGTCGAGGATGACGGGGAAGCCCACGGCGCCCACGAAGGTGCCCATGACGATCGGCATGCCCATCCACCAATCCGTCGCGTAGGGCGCCAGCCCCTCGGGCATGACGACGAATCCGGCGTTGTTGAAGATCGACAGCGCCATGAAGAAGGCGTACCAGCAGGCGTGCTCGAGGTCGAGGCCCAGGGTGAGGAAGCGGGGCAGCAGGATAAGAGCGAGCAGGAGCTCGACGCCGACGGCGGTGTACACCACCGCCCGCAGTAGGGCGGCGACGTCCCCCAGGCGGGACTGGTTCTCGCTGGCGGCGAGCATCCGCTGGGTCAGGCCCACGTGTCGGGACACGGCGAAGGACAGCAGCGACGCGAGCGTCATGATGCCCAGTCCGCCGACGGCGGCGCCCAGGATGATGACCGCCTGGCCGAAGGGCGACCAGTAGGTGGCGGTGTCGACGGTGGTCAGTCCGGTGACGCATACCGCCGACGTGGCCGTGAACAGGGTGTCGATCATGCTGGCGTGACCGCTGGCCGATGTCGCCACGGGCAGGCTGAGCAGCGCTGTGACAACGGCGACGATGACGGCGAAGACGACGACGGCCAGGCGGGCCGGTGTGAAGCGTGCGGCGCGCGCCAGGCGGGCGCGCACGCGCCAGCGCTCCAGGAGCGCCCTGAGTTTGCGGACGTCGAGGCCGTCGGAGTCGTCGGGACCGCCGGAGGGCTCTGATGCGGCGGTCCTCGTCACGGCGGGGGGGCGCCGCCGCGAGGGGACGGTGGTCGGGGCGCGCCAATGGCGCGGCCGGGGTGCGCGGGCGCGCACACCCTTCTCGCTCTTCCCCCCGTGGGAGGGCGAGAAGCTGATGGGTGCGGAGGGCCGACGCGAGGGGGACACGGGGCCATTGTCGCCCGGACGGCCCGACCGCGGGAATTCCCGGCGCCTCATCATCGTGATCGACATGTGATCTGCAACGCGAGTGGCCCGTGTGAGAGGAAATGACCTGTGCGGCGGGAGGGACTCAGGTTATATTGGCCACCGCGGGCCTGCTGCGACGCGGGCCCGTCCAGCGGTAGCGAGACCGCTGCGCCATCACCACTCGACGACGGGAAACTCACCACCCATGGCACCGGGCATCCCTTCCTCCCCCTCCGGCGCTTCGAGCGCGCCCTCCTTCCTCACCGTGGCCGAGGTCGCCACCATGCTTCGTGTGTCCAAGATGACCGTGTACCGCATGGTTCACTCCGGCGACCTTCCGGCCATGCAGGTCGGCAGGTCTTTCCGCGTCCCTGAGCGCGCGGTCAAGCAGTACCTTTCCGCCGGTCTGGGTGACTGGGGCCACGAGGGGGCGGAGTCGACGGGTTCCTGAGACCCGCTAGACTCGCGCGGGTCACCACTGCGACCGGAGTACGGGAGAATCCACGGACGCTCCCGCTGTCCGATCGCTATGCTCACCCGGATCCCGATTCGTGCCCCCGGCTGACACGAGGAGGCGATCGGGAGCCCGGATGCACCACTACCGAGGGAGTCCCCATGGGATCTGTCATCAAGAAGCGTCGCAAGCGCATGGCCAAGAAGAAGCACCGCAAGCTGCTCCGCAAGACCCGCCACCAGCGTCGCAACAAGAAGTGATGATCGCCCCGCCGTGATCGTAGGCCCCGCACCGCTCTGTGCGGGGCATTCTTGTCCACGTCAGCAGCCGGCAGCCGGGCCGCGAACCGCCCGCCGATCCCAGGAGTCACCCCATGAGCCAGTTCACCAGCAGCGGCGCCCTCGACCCCATTGAGCCCCTGACCGAGGACGAGATGTGCACCATGCCCCTGTCGATTCACGCCGACTCCGACGACTGGCCCGCCCCCGTCGAGGCTCTGGCCCGCGCGGTCGGTTTGCGGGGCGCCCCGGCCGCGCCCCCCGCCCTGGCCGAGTTGACGACGCTGCGCGTGGGCGGGCCCGTGGGCCGATACGTCGAGACGGCCAGCGAGGCCGAACTCATCGACGTCATCAGGCAGGCCGACGACGCCTCCACGCCCCTGCTCGTCATCGGGGGCGGATCCAACATTCTGGCTTCTGATACGGGATTCGAGGGCCTCGTCGTGCGCGATGCGCGCAGCGACGTCAGTCTCGTGTCCGACGACGCCTGCGGTGGCGTGGAGATCACGGCCACCGCAGGCACCACATGGGACGACCTCGTGCGCCAGGCCATCGCCTCCCACTGGGGCGGCTTCGCCACCCTGTCGGGCATTCCCGGCACCGTCGGCGCCGCGCCGGTGCAGAACATCGGCGCCTACGGCACCGAGGTCGCCGAACTCCTGGCCTCTGTACGCGCTTGGGACCGCGCCGCGGGACGGACTGTCCACCTGCCGCTGTCCGAACTGCGCCTGGCCTATCGCGACTCCGACCTCAAGCGCTCGTTGACCGACCCCGCCGTCGGCGCGGGGCGGACCTGGGGCCCGACGGGGCGCTGGGTCGTGCTCTCGGCGACCTTCCACGTGCGCCAGGCCTCCTTGTCCGCTCCCATCGCTTACAGCCAGTTGGCCCACGTGCTCGGCGTCGACATGGGCGAGCGCGCCGACGCCCGCGACGTGCGCGAAGCCGTCCTGGAACTGCGCCGCTCCAAGGGCATGGTGCTGGACGCCGCCGACCACGACACCTGGTCCGCCGGCTCCTTCTTCACCAACCCGGTTCTCACCGACGCCGAGGCCGCCGCCCTGCCCGAGGGCGCCCCGCGCTACCCCGTCACCGACCACACGCGGGTCGTCGCCGGCACCCGCAAGGCCCCCGTCGTCGACGGGCTGATCAAGACCTCGGCCGCCTGGCTCATCGACCACGCCGGCTTCTCCAAGGGCTTCGCCGTTCACGGATCCGACGGTGCGAGCGCCCCGGCGAGCCTGTCCACCAGGCATGTGCTCGCCCTGACCAACAGGGGCGGCGCCACCGCCGCCGACATCGTCGCTCTGCGCGAGACGATCGTGGAGGGGGTTCGCGAGCGCTACGGGATTACGCTCGTGCCCGAGCCCGTCGCCGTGGGATGGTGAGGCGGGATCGACCGGCCCGTACCGGGATGATCGTCGAACCCGGGCGTGACGGACGTCGGAGCCGGCGTCCGGTCGGGGGATCGCGCATGCCTGCTGCTGGCGACGGGGTCGGGGAATCCGCCGCGCGCTCCGACCGCCGTGCGCCGAGCGTCGAACGCGCGATTATCGCCCACCGCGGTCTGCCATCGGCCGCCCCCGAGAACACCATGGCGTCCTTCCGCGCCGCTGTCGACGCCGGAGCGAGGTGGATCGAGGCCGACGTCGATCTGCTGGGCGATGGGACGGCCGTCATCCTCCACGACACCCTGCTCGACCGGACGACCGACGCATCGGGCAGCATGTACGACCTGCGGCGTGAGGACCTCGAGCGCATCGACGCCGGCTCGTGGTACGACGAGCGGTTCGCGGGCGAGAGGATTCCCACCCTCGACGAAGTCGTCGCCTTCCTCAACACCAGCCGCGTCAACGCCAATATCGAACTCAAGGCCAATGAGCAGGGAGCCGCTCGCACGGTGGCCCTCATCGACACCGTCGTCGAGGCCCTCGCACGTCTGGATGCCGAACGCGAGATCATCGTCTCCTCCTTCTCCCAGCCGCTCCTGATGACCCTCCACCAGCGGCACCCGGAGCTCGCCATCGGGGTTCTCTACGAGACCGCGACGCTGGGCGAGGACTGGCGCTCCGTCCTGGAGCTGTGCGGCGCCTCGTTCGTTCACCCGCAGGACGCGGGGCTGACGGCGGACCGCGTGAGGGCCTTCATAGCGGCCGGCTACGGCGTCAACGTCTGGACGATCAATGACGAGAAGAGGGCCGGCCGACTCTTCGATTGGGGCTGCACCGGTGTGTTCACGGACGTCGCCGGCGAACTCAGTTTGTGAACCTCTTGAGAGGACACCGATAATCCTCTGGCGTCCGTCCCCACCTGTCACCCCTGCAGGAGCCGCTCCATGAGTACGCGTTCAGCGCTCGGCCTTCCCCCGTTCATGCGCAAGGGCCGCCTCGTCCCCTTCCTGACCGTCGCCGTCTCCGGTGAGGTCCTCTATTCGGCCTTCGAGGCCTTCAAGGGGGCGCTCATGATCCCCCTTCAGGAGATGCTCGGGATCAGCCAAACCCAATTCGGTCTGCTCATGACCTACGTCGGCCTGGCGCTGTTCTTCTACCTGCCCGCCGGCTGGATCAACAACCGCTTCCGGGTGCGCACGATCATCCTGTGCAGCCTGGGATGGAGGCTGGTCACCTACCTTGTCCTGTTCCTGCTCGATCCGCCCTTCGGACTCATGGCGGCAATCGCGGTCACCTGGGCGATCGTCGACGCCATCGTGTGGCCCGCCGTCGCCAACGGCGTCTGCGTCCTGGCGGCCGATGAGGACCAGAAGGGCAGGGGCCTGGCCATGGGCCTGCTGGAGTCGATCCGTCGGTTCGTCGAGTTCGCCCTCAACGGGATCGTCATCGTCGTCCTCATGTTCCTGCCCGACGCGACGACGACCGTCATGCGCGTATTCGCCATCGCCTACACCCTGCTCATCGTCCCGATGATGATCGCCGTGGTCCGCTACGTTCCCGATACGAGGATCGCCACGCAGGCCCGCGCCTCGCACTCGGTGGCCGCGCTCAAGGGGCTGCTGCACGTGCTCTCACGGCCCCGGATCTGGCTGGCCGGCATCGCGGCGATGACCGTCTACTGGGCAGACATCAACCTCATGTACGTCTCGGCCCCCTACCTCCAGCAGGTCTTTCACGTCTCGACCGCCATGTCCGGGGCCTTCGGCCTTCTCAACACCGGGTTGGTCGCCATCGTTGCCGGGGTGGTCTCAGGGATCGTCTCCGACTACGTCTTCAAGTCTTCGACCAGGATGATGGCGGTCGCGCTCGGCTGCGTCGCAGTGACCTGCGGGCTCGTCCTCCTTCTGCCGGTCACAAGGGTCATGATCATCCCGATCCTCGTCCTGCTCATCGTGGTGGCCCTGGCCACCTTCCTCGGCAAGTCCGTCATCCTGGCGCCCATCGGCGAGCTGGAACTGCCCGAGGAGATCGCCGGGTCCGCCATGGCCGTCGGCTCGTTCCTCGCGTACGCCTCCATCCTGTGGGGGTACAACCTCAACGGCTACCTCCTCGACTCGCACGCCTCCGACCCGGCCGCGGGATACCGGATCATCTTCATGATCACCGCGGGCGTTACGGTGATCGGCTGCGCCACCGCCGTGATCCTCGACCGGGTGAACCGCCGTGCCGCCATGCGCGTGGATACGGTCGACGGCGCCGCCGATGCGGACGACCGGACTGCCGCGGACTCCTGACATCGCGGCCTCGGCACGGTTCCGGCGGACGATACGGTTTCAGCGCCCGCCGGCCGCGGTCAACCGGCCAGCCAGACGTCCACCTCCGCCAGCCACTGCCGCTTCGAAGCCGGAGAGGCCAGACAGGCCCTGATGGAGCCGCGAGCCAGTTCGGCCAGCGCGACGTCATCCAGGCCCAGACGACGTGCGATCTCGTACTGGTCGATTAGCCGCGACTGGAACAGCAGCGGGTCGTCCGCCCCGAGCGCCACCTGCGCCCCGTGCTCCAGCAGCACGACCAGCGGCACGTCCTCGGGCGTGCGGTAGACGCCCAGGCACACGTTCGACGCCGGGCACACCTCCAGGCTGATGCCCGCCGCCACCACCGCGTCCAGCAGGGCCGGGTCCTCGCTCGCGCGCACGCCGTGCCCCAGGCGGGTCGGCTCCAGGGTCTCCACGACGTCGCGCACGTGCTCGGGCCCCAGAAGCTCGCCGCCGTGGGGGAGGGAGGCCAGCCCCGCGCGCCGGGCGATCGCGAAGGCCGGAGCCCACGAGTCCGTCCGACCGGCGCGCTCGTCGTTGCTCAGTCCGAAGCCGATGACGGTGCCCGGGGAGTCCCCCGCGTACCTGACCGCCAGCCGTGCGAGGGTGCGCGCGTCCAACGGATGGCGCATCCGGGAGGCCGCCACGACGACCGCGACCTCCACCCCCGACAGAATCGTCGCCTGTCGCGCCGCATCCAGGATGATTTCCAGGGCGGGCGTGATACCGCCGACGTACGGGGCGTAGGAGGTCGGATCCACCTGGATCTCCAGGCGCCGCGACCCCTCCGCGGCGTCGTCCAGGGCCGCCTCCAGCACGATCCGCCGCATCGTCTCCTCGGTGGTCACCAGGTGGCGGGCCGTATCGTAGGCTCGCTGGAAGCGGAACCAGCCGCGGTGGTCGGCCGGCACGTGGAACGGGTCGCCGTCGATAAAGGACGACGGCAGGCGCGTGCGCGATCCCTGAGCCAGGTCCACCAGCGTTTCCAGACGCATCGCCCCCGTGAAGTGCAGATGCAGGTGCGCCTTGGGCAGGGAGGACAGGTCGCGCATGGCCGGATTGTGCCACGGTCCGCCGGCTCGCCCATCCCGTCGGCGCGCCCCGACGGCGTCCGCTCACCGGGTGCGTCCCGCATGCTCGTCGGCTGCGTACCGGTTGCCCGCCCGAGCAGCGCGGATGAGCCCGTCCGGTGAGGCAGACTACTGCCATGAGCAGCACGCAGACGGCCCATGAGCCCGAGGAAGTCGCCCTCCTCACCGGTCCGCGTGCCGCCTCCGTCCTGGCCGGCGCCCTCGCCCCCGCCGGTCAGCAGCTGCTGAGCTGGGAGGTGCACTCGGTCCACCACCGCCCGGGGGCCGGTGTCTCAGTGGGCTACACCGCCGTCGTCGCCGCCCCGACCGGGGCTCGCAGCACCGAGTACCTGTGCGCGACGACGGCGCGGCTATCCAACCCCCAGGCGGCCGGGCTGACCCGGGTCTCGCCTAGAGGAGGGGACGGGCCGGTCGTCCACGTCTGGCGGCATCCCGCCGACCCCGAACTGCCGGCGCTCGCGGTCGCCTGCACGCCCTCCCTGCTCTCGCAGCGTCTGGGAGCACTCATCAAGGCCACCATGGTCGCCTACCGGCCCACGCGGCGCGCCGTGGTGCGCGTGACCTACCCGGACTCCTCGACTGCCTACGCCAAGGTGCTGCGGCCGGGGCAGTCGGCCGCCTTCGTGGAGCGGCACCGCATGCTGCGAACCGCCGGCGTACCCGCCCCCGACGTCCTGCGCGACGACCCGGACGGTCTGGTCCTGCTGTCGACCGGACGGGGCATGGCTCTGTCGGGCCTGCTGTCCCGCGGCATGGATGAGAGCCGGGCCGCGCGCGTCTTCACGTCCCTGACGACGCTGCTGGATGCGCTGCCGGCCAGCGCCCTCCAGCTGACCCCCCACCCCGCCTGGTCCGAGCGCGCCCGCCACTACGCCCACGCCGCCTCGACGGTCCTGCCCGAGCACGCTCTGCGGGCCCGAGCCGTCGCCGAGGGCGTGGAGCAGCTCATGGCGGCCTGCGATCCCGGGCCGGTCGTGCCCGTGCACGGAGACTTCTACGAGGCCAACGTGCTCATGGAGGGCGAGGGCGTGGCGAGCCTACTCGACGTCGACTCCCTGGGGCCGGGGCACCGCGTCGACGATCTCGCCTGCCTGCTCGGGCACGTTAGTGTCCTGGACCACCTGGCTCCCTCCTCCTACCCGCACCTGCGTCCGGTTCTGGAGGCGTGGACGCGTCTGGCGGAGAAGCAGGTCGACCCCGTCTCGCTGCGGGCTCGCTGCGCGGGGGTCGTCCTGTCACTCGTAGCAGGTGCGCGCCGGGAGGACGGAGGCCCGTGGCGGCCCGACGCGGAGGGGCGGCTCGCGCGCGCTGAAACCTGGCTCGCTCAGGCTCGCGAGATCCAGGCCCGGCGCGGCGCCCACTAAGAGATAGGGGATCGACTACTCGACCTCGGCCAGCAGCGTCCGGATGCGGTCGATGCCCTCGGTGATGGCGTCGTCGCTGGTGGCGTAGGACAGGCGCAGGAAGCCGGAGCGGCCGAAGGCCTCGCCGGGGACGACGGCGACCTCGACATGCTCGAGGATCGCGTCGGCCAGCGTGATCGAGGAGTCGATGGTGCGCCCCCGCAGAGTGCGGCCGATGAGGCCTTCGACGCTCGGGTAGGCGTAGAACGCGCCCTTGGGCGCGGGCACCCGAAGGCCCTTGATCTGCGAGAGCATGGAGATCATGAGACGGCGACGGCGATCGAAGGCCTCGCGCATGGCGGCGGCCGCCGACAGGTCCCCGGAGACGGCGGCCAGGGCCGCGCGCTGGGAGACGTTGGCGACGTTGCTCGTCATGTGCGACTGGAGATTGGTGGCGGCCTCGACGATGTCGGAGGGGCCGATGAGCCAGCCCACTCGCCAGCCGGTCATGGCGTAGGTCTTGGCGACGCCGTTGAGGACGAGGGCCCGATCGGCCAGTTCGGGGACGAGGCCGACGATGTGGGCGCTCTCGGCGTCCTCGTACAGGAGGTGCTCGTAGATCTCGTCGGCGATCACCCATATGCCGTGCTCCAGGGCCCACTGGCCGATGGCGGCCAGCTCGGCGGGCGTGTAGACGGCGCCGGTCGGGTTGGAGGGGGAGCAGACGAGAAGGGCCTTCGTGTGCTCGGTGCGGGCGGCCTCGAGCTGGGCGACGGTGACCTTGTAGTCCTGGTCCGCGCCCGCGAACACCTCCACCGGGGTGCCGCCGGCCAGGCGGACGCACTCGGGGTAGGTGACCCAGTAGGGAGCGGGGAGGATGACCTCGTCGCCGGGGTCGACCAGCGCAGCGAAGGCCTCGAACACGGCCTGCTTGCCGCCGTTGGTGACGATGACGTCGGCGGGGGAGATCTCGTAGCCCGAGTCGCGCAGAGTCTTGGCGGCGATGGCCTCGCGCAGGGCCGGCAAGCCCTTGGCGGGCGTGTACTTGTGGTTGGCGGGATCCTTGGCGGCGGCGATCGCCGCCTCGACGATGTAGTCGGGGGTGGCGAAATCGGGCTCGCCCGCGCCGAAGCCGATGACGGGTCGGCCGGCGGCCTTGAGGGCCTTGGCCTTGGCGTCGACGGCCAGGGTGGCGGAGGGAGCGATAGCGGCCAGACGGGCGGAGACGCGGCTTCGGGGCGCGGTGCTTGCAGTGCTCACGCCCCTATGGTCGCACGAGCGCGGTGCGGGCGCACCGCCGGGGCTTTCCCTGTGGGTCGCCGTCGGACCGGACGTGTTGCAGCCCACGGCGCGCGGGGCGCCGCCCGAGCCTCGTGTGTGGCAGGATGGACCTCCGCTGAAGGGCAGTGGCGCAATTGGTAGCGCACCGGTCTCCAAAACCGGCGGTTGTGGGTTCGAGTCCCGCCTGCCCTGCTGAGAACGGCGGATCTGTCGGGAGATCCCGTCGGTTCCGTCCTCTCACCCATCCAGGGCATGACCGAGCCGTACGACCCCGAGGAACCAGAGCATGAGCGAGAGCGCGAGCGTCGCCGGGCGCAAGCAGAGCACCAGGTTCGGCCCGCTGGGCCGCATCATGCTGTTCTTCCGCCAGGTGATCGACGAGCTGCGCAAGGTCGTGTGGCCCACCCGCGAGGACCTGTGGACCTATTTCGTCGTCGTCGTGGTGTTCATCGTGGCGATCATGGCCTTCACCGGGTTGCTCGACCTCGGCTTCGATCGGCTGGTCATGTGGGCCTTCGCCGCCTGAGGGACCGGCCCACAGGTCCGCAGTTCCGCGCCGGACCCTCATCATCCCGCCTCTCAACGCTCTCTCACTTGACCGAAGCCGGCCGTCGTTCAGCCGCGCACGCCCGAGGAAAGCAGGTACACCGTGTCGTCCGAGCAGTCCGAGCAGATCACCCCCGAGGAGACCGGCCCCGTCGTCGACGAGGAGGTCGTCCGGCTGGACGAGGCTCAGCCGGAGTCGTTGGATGCCCAGGCCGAAGAGGCCGCCGCCGAGCGTGCCGAGAAGACGGCGAGGGCGCAGGAGGCGCTGGCGCAGCAGGATGAGACGTCCGTTCCGCGGACCGACCCCGTCGAGGAGTTCCGCAAGCGGATGTCCTCGTTGCCCGGCGAGTGGTACGTCCTGCACACCTACTCCGGCTACGAGCGCCGCGTCGCCGCGGACATCATGGCCCGAGCGGAGAATTTCGAGATCGAGGACTACGTCTTCGACGCCGTCGCCCCCATGGAGACGGTCGTCGAGATCAAGAACGGCAACAGGAAGAAGGAGATCTCCCGGGTGCGCCTGCCCGGCTACGTCTTCGTTCGCATGGACCTGGACGACCCCGAGACCTCCGATCGCGTGTGGCGCACCATCAAGGACACCCCCGCCGTCACCGGCTTCGTGGGGGACCGGTACAACCCCGTGCCGCTGACCTTCGAGGAGGCCGTCTCCCAGCTCGGCCCCACGCCGGAGGAGGTCGCCGCCGAGCAGGCCGCCGGCACCGAGCCGGAGGGCGGCTCCCGCACTCGGGTCACGGCCGACGGGCAGGTCTACGAGATCGCCTTCGAGGCCGGCGAGTCCGTCATCGTCACCGACGGCCCCTTCGAGTCTCTCCCGGCCACCATCGCCGAGATCCATCCCGACACTCAGAAACTCCAGGTCCTCATCTCCCTGTTCGGCCGCGACACCCCGGCCGAGCTGTCCTTCAACCAGGTCGCTAAGATCTGAGCATCTGACAAGTACAGGGGGAGGACGCCTGCGCCCATCGGCTCGCCCCCCCCGCGGGGCACGGCGGGCCTGCGCGGCGAGCGCCGCCCTCTCCCCGCGGGTCGCACCAGTGCCCGGGTTCCGTGAGTCCGATCCTGTGATTCCGCGCACCGGGAGTTCTGCCGACCTCCGCCCGAGGATTAGGATGAGCGATCGTGCGCACGCGTGCGGTCATGTGCGCACTCGCTGCACGGCAGGCGTGCAGCTCTTCCGGACAAGAAAGAGATCCATCCACATGGCTCCCAAGAAGAAGATCTCCGGGCTCATCAAGCTCCAGATCCAGGCCGGCCAGGCCAATCCGGCCCCGCCGATCGGTCCCGCCCTCGGTCAGCACGGCGTCAACATCATGGAGTTCTGCAAGGCCTACAACGCCGCCACCGAGTCCCAGCGCGGCAACGTCATCCCGGTGGAGATCACGGTCTACGAGGACCGCTCCTTCACCTTCGTCACCAAGACGCCGCCGGCCCCCGAGCTCATCAAGAAGGCCGCCGGCGTGGCCAAGGGCTCCGCGACCCCCCATACCGACAAGGTCGGCTCGCTCAGCGCGGCCCAGGTCAGGCAGATCGCCGAGACCAAGATGCCCGACCTCAACGCCAACGATGTCGAGGCCGCTGCCAAGAGCATCGCCGGCACCGCCCGCTCCATGGGCATCACCGTCGAGGCCTGAGCCCGGCGTCCCCTCTCCCCGATCAACCGAACCCGTGGAAGGGCCGGCGCGGCCCGATCACCACGACTGCTAAGGAGAAGCAGATGACCAAGCGCAGCAAGGCCTACCGGGCCGCCGCCGAGAAGATTCAGTCCGGAATCCTCTACACCCCGACCGAGGCCGTCAGGCTGGCGAAGGCCACGTCCGTCACGAAGTTCGACTCCACGGTGGACGTCGTCCTGCGTCTGGGCGTGGACCCCCGCAAGGCCGACCAGATGGTGCGCGGCACCGTGTCCCTTCCGCACGGCACCGGCAAGACCGCCCGCGTCGTCGTCTTCGCTCAGGGGGAGAGGGCCGAGCAGGCTCTCGCCGCGGGCGCCGACGAGGTCGGCAGCGACGACCTCATCGCCAAAGTCGCGGGCGGCTACACCGATTTCGACGCCGCCGTCGCCACTCCCGACCTCATGGGCAAGGTCGGCCGCCTCGGTCGCGTGCTCGGCCCCCGCGGCCTCATGCCCAACCCCAGGACCGGCACCGTGACAATGGACGTGACCAAGGCGGTTACCGATATCAAGGGCGGCCGCATCGAGTTCCGCGTCGACCGCGCCGCGAACCTCAACTTCGTCATCGGCAAGGTCTCCTTCACCGAGGACCAGCTGGAGGAGAACCTTCGGGTCGCCCTCGACGAGGTCCTGCGCTTGAAGCCCTCGTCCTCGAAGGGCCGCTACATCCTCAAGGCCACCATGGCCACCACCATGGGGCCCGGCATTCCGATGGACGTCACCAAGGCCTGAGCGAGCGCGACCGCGCTGGGCACCGACGCCGAGTAGGTTGGTCCCGTACCAGCCCCGACCCGAGCGGATCCCGTATGACCGTCCCGACTCAGACTCCTTCTGGAGAGCCCCGTCGTCTTGGCAGCGCCTACGTGCTGACTTCTCTCATCGGCACCGGTGCTCAGGGGGAGGTTTGGCTCGGCAACCGGGTCAGCGACCCCGCGTCCAGCCTGGCGGTCAAGCTCCTGCGCGCCGATCTCCTCCAGGATCCCGGCGTCATCGAACGCTTCGTGCGCGAACGGGCCACCCTCATGCGGGTGCGCTCGCCCTACGTGGTCGGCGTTCAGGACATGGTGGTGGAGGGGACGACCGCGGCTATCGTCATGGACTACGTCGGCGGCGGCGATCTGAAACTGCTCCTCCAGTCCGCCGGCACCATGCCGCCCGCCGACGTCGCCCAGCTCGGCGCGCTCGTCGCCGAGGGGCTGGCCGCCGTGCACGACGCCGGCATCGTCCACCGCGACGTCAAGCCGGCCAACGTCCTCATCGACGTCCCCGTCCAGGCGCCCGGCACCCCGGCCGCCACCTCGTGGACCCCGCGCCTGGCCGACTTCGGCGTCGCGCGCATCTGCAACACGGTGGCCTCCTCCAGGGCCACGGGGGCCATCGGCACGCCGCTGTACATGGCTCCGGAGATCCTCGACGTTCACGCCCCGACTCCGGCCGCCGACGTCTACTCCCTGGGAATCGTCCTGTACGAGGCGCTCTGCGGCGTGCCGCCGTTCGTCGGGGCGCCCACCCAGATCCTGGGGCAGCATGCACGGCGCGCCCCGGGACGGCCCCGAGGCGTGCCCGACGATCTGTGGGCCATGATCGAGCGGATGCTCGCCAAGCAGCCGACGACACGGCCCGGCGCGCGGGAGATCGCGCAGTGCCTGACGACGATGGTCCCCGGGCTCGTGGGACTCCCCGCCGCCCCGCGGATGCAGGCGCCACCGGCTTCGACACCCTCGGCCGTGCCGTACATGTGGCACGAGGAGTCCTCCGAATCCGAGCGGGCGGACTCGGCCGATTCCGCGGTGGAGACCGCCCCGACGGTCGCCGACTGGCACACGCCGACCATGGTCGCGCCGTCGGCCTCCTCCGGGGCGCCGATGCAGGCCTCTTCGATGTCTGCATCCGCCCCGACCACGGTCGGGGCGGATGAGGCCGCGCCGTCGCGCCGAGGTCGCCGACGGCGGGTGCTCGTCGTGACGAGCATCGCCGCCGCCGTCGTCGTCGCCCTGGTCGCCACCGGGATGGTGCTGTGGACGAATCACCGCCAGCAGGAGGCCCTCGCCGGCACCATCGCCTCATTGCCGGGGGCCAAGGCCAAACTGGTCGAGGCGGAGCGCTTCAGCTCGGTGTCCAAATACCAGCTCTCCCCGTCGGGCAGGGCGCTGGCGGTGCTCTCGTTCGGGAAGGGCATCACCGCCAGCTCCGAGTGGTCGCTGTACGACCTCGACAGCGCCGATCAGTCCGCGGTGTGGACGGGCGAGTGCTCGGATGATGCCATGTTCTGGAACGACTCGACACTGATGTGCGAGGAGAGCATGCGCGGCGACGCGGTCACGCTCGTGTCCATGGACGGTTCGACCACCGACGAGGTGCCCGGACCCGCCGACCACAAACTTGTCGGCACTGACGGCTCACGGGCCATCCTGATCGACGATGATTACAAGGGGCCCCTGGTCGCGCTCGACGAGAGCGGCACGGAGGTGTGGCGGTCCAGCGGCGAGTACTCCAGGGCCCGGGTCCACAACGGGTTCATCCTGGCCTACGAGACTCGGGGGAGGAGTCTTCAGGTCCTGTCCGCCTCCACCGGCACGATGCTCTACTCCCAGCCGATGGACAAGGAGCCCAACTTCAAGACGAGCTCCGGGGATCCCCTCGACCCCGGGGGCGTGAGCATTGACGCGGGCACCAGGGCCTTCGTCGTGGTCGGCGATACGACGACCGTTTACGATGCCGAGGGCGATGAGGTCGGCTCCGTCGGGAGCGCCGATTCACCCGCGCCCGGCTGGACGGTCTCCTCCGACCCGAAGGCGAAGGACATCTACAGTGCTCTCCAGGACGGTCAGGGGGACGGTAACACGGTCGAGGTCGTCGGCGCCGGCTCCGCGCAGGGGATCTCCGTGGACACCTCCGCCTGCCAGGCGACGCGTCTGGGCAAAGAAGGGACCACCTACTCCCCGCCCGAGATGACCAGGGGAGAATCCTGTGTCATCACGCCCAAGGGACTGATCGGAGGCGACTCGGCGGTCCTGTTCACGATGGGGCAGCCCGCAAGCAGCAAGGACGCCACCGGGGACCACGTCATCGCTTACGACCTCGACTCCGGCGAGGAGTTGTGGCGTACAGGGGGCACCTTCCTCAACGCGCTGCCGTCCTCGACGAACGTCGGGGGAGGCGTCGCGAACAAGCCGCGCATCCTCGTGAAGCAGAGCACGTCCCCCACCTCCATCGGCGATCTGGCCATTTACGCCGTCGACGCCGGCTGAGCCGGAGGGATTGCGGGGATCGGGGCGGTCCGCGCGGTTTCGACGGCGCCTGCGGAGGTCGTCCTACTCGGCCGACGTCGGCCGTGACCGATCACACCCTTACGGGAACGTTTCTGCCTGCGCCACCGCGACCGTCGACCTGTAGTGTGTTGCCTGCCAGAGACCGCGGGTCTCCCGGTCTTCGTCAGCAGGGGCTGGCGAGGGCCGGGGCCAAGTCCGACGTCATTCGGAGCCCGCGCAGGTGAGAGACGAGTCCGCTCCGCTTCCGGAGCGCGAGCCCCGTGCCCACCGGCGCGGGGCTTTTCCGATGGTGGCCGAACGCCCGCGGCAGATCACGGAAGGAGGGCCCATGGCACGGCCTGATAAGGAAGCGGCTGTTGCCGAGCTGGCGGACAGGTTCCGCTCCTGCGGCGCCGTCCTGCTGACTGAATACCGCGGGATGAGCGTCGCCGATCTCGAGACGCTGCGTCGTTCCCTCGCCGGTAACGCCCAGTACGCCGTGGTGAAGAACACGCTCACTGCGATCGCCGCCCGCCGGGTCGGGCTGGAGACCTTCGCTGAGAACCTCCAGGGCCCCACGGCCCTGGCCTTCGTCACCGGTGAACCGGTGGAGGCCGCCAAAGCACTGCGTGACTTCGCCAAGGACAATCGGAAGCTCGTGATCAAGGGCGGCGTCATGGACGGCAACGTCATGAACGCCGACGAGGTCGACGCACTCGCGTCGCTCGAATCCCGCGAGGCGCTGCTCGCCAGGACGGCCGGTGCCATGAAGGCGTCGCTGTCCAAGGCCGCGCGTCTCTTCGCGGCACCCGCCTCCACGACGGTCCGCACCGTCGACGCCCTGCGCGAGAAGCGGGCCGCGGCCTGATCTGAACGGCCGCGCGCGCCACCCACATCCACTCACTCCCATCCCTGCGCCGGCCGGCGGCCACCGGCTTTGTCGGCTCCGACATCACCGGCGGTGCAGACCCGTTTTCCAGGAAGGAACGCCCATCATGGCGAAGCTGACCACCGACGAGCTCATTGAGGCCTTCAAGGAGCTCACTCTCATTGAACTGAGCGAGTTCGTTAAGGCTTTCGAGGAGACCTTCGACGTCACCGCGGCCGCCCCGGCCGCCGCCGTCGTCGCCGCCGCCCCGGCCGCCGCCGGCGAGGCCGCCGCCGAGGAGGAGAAGGACGAGTTCGACGTCGTCCTCGAGGCCGCCGGCGACAAGAAGATCCAGGTCATCAAGGAGGTGCGCACCCTGACCTCCCTCGGCCTGAAGGAGGCCAAGGAGCTCGTCGACGGGGCTCCCAAGCCCGTCCTCGAGGGCGCCAACAAGGAGGCCGCCGAGAAGGCCAAGGCTCAGCTCGAGGGCGTCGGCGCCACCGTCACCCTCGCGTGAGGCCGCCCGGCTCCGTTCGACGCCGGTCGGCCGTGCATCCGATCGGGTGCACGGCCGGAGGATCGGGGAGTCCGGCCGGACGGCGCCCCGCCCACCCGACGGGTGGGCGGGGCGCCGTCGTACCCGGGACGGGGCGCGGTCGGGACGTCGAGTGGGGCAGTATGCGCGACTGTGGCGTGAATCGCAAGAACCAGTGCCGTACGGGCATGGTCCGTGGTATGTCAGACGTGTACGCTAGCGCTTTGCGTCCATTGTGTGTACTGGCGTCAGTGGCACTGGTCGACTCCCGACGTCGACCGTCGGGTTCACGCCAGGAGGCCCGTCCCGCACGTACCGCGGTGAGCGCAGAGTGATCCCCGAGATGAGGGAAGGATCCCCTTTGGCTGCCTCGCGCACCTACGCACCTACTGCCGCTGACATCGCCGCGCGAACCGCGTCGCGGCGTATCAATTTTGCGAAGATCGCCGAGCCCATGCAGGCTCCCAACCTTCTCGCCCTCCAGACCGAGAGCTTCGATTGGCTCGTCGGCAATGAGAAGTGGCGCGCTCGAGTCGCCGCCGCGAACGCCGAGCGTCCGGGTTCCCTGCCCGAGACCTCCGGGCTGGAGGAGATCTTCGACGAGATCTCCCCGATCGAGGATTTCGGCGAGACCATGGCACTGTCCTTCCATGACCACCGCTTCGAGGAGCCGAAGTACACGGTTGAGGACTGCCAGGAGAAGGACCTGACCTACTCCGCCCCCCTCTACGTCGTCGCTGATTTCGAAAATTTCCAGACCGGTGAGATCAAATCTCAGACGGTTTTCATGGGTGACTTCCCGCTCATGACCGACAAGGGCACTTTCATCGTCAACGGCTCCGAGCGCGTCGTCGTCTCCCAGCTCGTGCGCTCCCCGGGCGTCTACTTCGAGCGCACTACCGAGAAGGCGTCCGACAAGTACGTCTACAACGTCAAGTTCATCCCCTCGCGCGGCGCCTGGCTCGAGTTCGAGATCGACAAGAACGACCATGTGGCCGTGCGCGTGGACCGCAAGCGCAAGCAGGACATCACCGTCTTCCTCCTGGCCCTGGGCATGGATGAGTCCGAGATCCGCGAGGAGTTCAAGGATTATCCGGCGCTGACCGCCTCCCTGGATGAGGACCGGAAGGTCGCCACCCAGGACGAGGCCCTCCTGGACATCTACAAGAAGATTCGTCCGGGGGAGCCGCCCAGCGTCGAAGCCGGACGCACCCTGCTGGAGAACTTCTACTTCAACGCCAAGCGCTACGACCTGGCCAAGGTCGGCCGCTACAAGATCAACAAGAAGCTCGGCCTGGACGGGGACCTGACCGACTCCGTCCTGCGCATCGAGGACATCACCGCGGCCGTCAAGTACCTTCTGGCCCTGCACGCCGGCGCCGAGACCATCGAGGGCGTGCGCGACGGCGAGATCGTCGACATCACCGTCGAGTTCGATGACATCGATCACCTCGGCAATCGCCGCATCCGCGCCGTGGGCGAGCTCATCCAGTCCCAGGTGCGCACCGGCATGAGTCGCATGGAGCGCCAGGTGCGCGAACGCATGACGACCCAGGACGTCGAGGCGATCACGCCCAACACTCTCATCAATATCCGGCCCGTGACCGCAGCCATCAAGGAGTTCTTCGGAACCTCTCAGCTGAGCCAGTTCATGGATCAGAACAACCCGCTGGCCGGCCTGACCCACAAGCGCCGTCTGTCCGCGCTGGGCCCCGGCGGTCTGTCCCGCGAGCGCGCCTCCATGGAGGTGCGCGACGTCCACACCTCGCACTACGGACGCATGTGCCCCATCGAGTCCCCCGAGGGCCCGAACATCGGCCTTATCGGCTCGCTGGCGACCTTCGCCCGCATCAACCCCTTCGGGTTCATCGAGACGCCCTACCGTGTCGTCGTCAACGGTCAGGTCACCGACGAGACCCACTACCTGACGGCCGACGACGAGGATCGCCACGTCATCGCCCAGGCCAACGTCGAGCTGACCGCCGACGGCCACTTCGCCGAGGACCACGTCCTGTGCCGGGTCACCGGCGGCGAGCCGGCCCTCGTGGCGGCCGGCCAGGTCGACCTCATGGACGTCTCCCCGCGCCAGATGGTCTCGGTGGGCACCTCGCTCATCCCCTTCCTGGAGCACGACGACGCCAACCGGGCCCTCATGGGCGCCAACATGCAACGTCAGGCCGTCCCGCTCATCCGCCCCGACGCCCCGCTCGTGGGCACCGGGATGGAGCGGCGCACCGCCATCGACGCCGGGGACGTGCTCGTGGCCTCCAAGGGAGGCGTCGTCACCGAGGTCTGCGCGGATTTCGTGCGCGTGGCCAATGACGACGGCACCGAGACCGTCTACAAGGCCGCGAAGTTCCGTCGCTCCAACCAGGGCAACTGCTACAACCAGCGCGTCGTCGCCTCCGAGGGCGAGCGGGTCGAGGTCGGTAGCGTTCTGGCCGACGGCCCCGCCACCGACAGCGGCGACCTCGCCCTGGGGCAGAACCTCCTGGTGGCCTTCATGACCTGGGAGGGTCTGAACTACGAGGACGCCATCATCGTCTCCCAGCGCGTGGTGGCCGCGGACATGCTCACCTCGATCCACATCGAGGAGCACGAGGTCGACGCCCGCGACACCAAGCTCGGCGCCGAGGAGATCACCCGCGACATCCCCAACGTGTCCGAGGAGACACTGGCCAATCTCGACGAGCGCGGCATTATTCGCATCGGCGCCGAGGTCCGCTCCGGCGACATCCTGGTCGGCAAGGTGACCCCCAAGGGGGAGACCGAACTGACCAGTGAGGAGCGCCTCCTGCGCGCCATCTTCGGTGAGAAGGCCCGCGAGGTGCGCGACACCTCGCTGCGCGTGCCCCACGGCGAGTACGGCATCGTCACCGGTGTGCGCGAGTTCGACGCCGCCACCGAGGACGCCGAGATGCCCGCCGGCGTCAACCGCATGGTGCGCGTCTACATCGCTCAGCGCCGTAAGATCACCGTGGGTGACAAGCTCTCCGGCCGCCACGGCAACAAGGGCGTCATCTCCAAGATCAACCCGGTCGAGGACATGCCCTTCCTGGCCGACGGCACCCCGGTCGACGTCATCCTCAATCCGCTGGGCGTGCCCAGCCGCATGAATGTCGGCCAGGTCCTCGAACTGCATCTGGGCTGGGTCGCCTCGCGGGGCTGGGACGCCTCGTCCGCCCGCGAGGCCGGTCAGACGTGGGCGGAGCGCCTTCCCGACAACGGCGTCGTCGCCGAGCCGCGGACTCCCGTGGCCACCCCCGTCTTCGACGGCGTGCGCGACGACGAGCTCATGGGCCTGCTGGACTCCACCCTGCCCGACCCCGACGGCGTCCAACTGGTGCGTCCCGACGGCAAGGCTCAGCTCTTCGACGGGCGTTCCGGTGAGCCGTTCCCGTACCCGGTCTCGGTCGGCTACATGTACATCCTCAAGCTTCACCATCTGGTCGACGACAAGATCCACGCCCGATCCACCGGCCCGTACTCCATGATCACCCAGCAGCCGCTGGGCGGTAAGGCGCAGTTCGGCGGCCAGCGCTTCGGCGAGATGGAGGTGTGGGCCATGGAGGCCTACGGCGCCGCCCACGCCCTCCAGGAGCTGCTCACGGTCAAGTCCGATGACGTCAACGGGCGCGTCAAGGTCTACGAGGCCATCGTCAAGGGCGAGGACATCCCCGAGCCCGGCATTCCCGAGTCCTTCAAGGTGCTCATGAAGGAGATGCAGTCGCTGTGCCTGAACGTCGAGGCGCTCGACGCCGAGGGCAATGTCATCGGCCTGGACGACACCGACGACGACGGTCGCCGCGCCTCCGAGGAGCTCGGCTTCGACCTGGGGCGGCGCCCGGGCGGGGCCACCGCCTCGAGTGTCGATGAGATCTGATCCGCCGCAGGCCCCGGTCGGCGGACGGCCGATGCGCGGTGCGCTCCGGCCGCCCCTCCCGGGCCGCCGGGCCCTCGCGCTGTCGTGGAACACGGCGCGACGGCCTTCCCATTCTTCATGAGCTGACCACCTAATCGGAAGTAGGAACTGTGCTCGACGCCAACGTCTTCGACAGGATCCAGCTCGGCCTGGCCACCGCGGAGGACATCAAGTCCTGGTCGCACGGCGAGGTCAAGAAGCCCGAAACCATCAATTACCGCACCCTCAAGCCGGAGAAGGACGGCCTGTTCTGCGAGAAGATCTTCGGTCCCACCCGTGATTGGGAGTGCGCCTGCGGAAAGTACAAGCGCGTGCGCTACAAGGGGATCGTCTGCGAGCGCTGCGGGGTGGAGGTCACCCGCTCCAAGGTGCGCCGCGAGCGCATGGCCCACATCAAGCTGGCGGCGCCCGTGACCCACATCTGGTACTTCAAGGGCGTCCCCTCGCGTCTGGGCTACCTGCTCAACCTGGCGCCCAAGGACCTGGAGAAGGTCATCTACTTCGCCGCCTACATGGTCACCGAGGTCGACGAGGAGGGCCGTCACGACGATCTGCCCAGCCTGCGCAATGAGCTCGAGGTCAAGAAGAAGCACGTCGAGGAGGCCGGACTGGCCGACGTCGAGGCGCGCCAGCAGCGTCTGGAGGCCGATCTCGCCCAGCTCGAGGCCGAGGGCGCCGAGGCCTCCCAGCGCGACAAGGTCCGCAGGACGGCTGAGCGGGAGATGACCGCTCTGCGGCGCAAGAACGCTCGCACTCTGGAGCACATGGACAAGGTGTGGGACCGGTTCGTCAACCTCAAGGTCGGCGACCTCGAGGGCGACGAGATCCTCTACCGCGACATGGTCGCCGACTACGGCATCTACTTCAAGGGCGCCATGGGGGCCGAGGCGATCCAGGCCCGCCTGCGCACCTTCGACCTGGAGGCGGAGGCCGCCTCCCTGACCGAGATCGTCGAGGGCGGCTCCGGCCAGCGCAAGACCCGCGCCATCAAACGGCTGAAGGTCATCAACGCCTTCCGCATCACCGGCACCGCTCCGGAGTCGATGGTCCTGGACAACATCCCGGTCATCCCGCCGGACCTGCGACCCATGGTCCAGCTCGACGGCGGTCGCTTCGCCACATCCGACCTCAACGACCTCTACCGTCGTGTCATCAACCGCAACAACCGTCTCAAGCGGCTCATGGACCTGGGCGCTCCGACGATCATCGTCAACAATGAGAAGCGCATGCTTCAGGACGCCGTCGACGCCCTGTTCGACAACGGACGGCGTGGCCGGCCGGTCACCGGTGTCGGCAACCGGCCGCTGAAGTCCCTGTCCGACATGCTCAAGGGCAAGCAGGGCCGCTTCCGTCAGAACCTGCTGGGCAAGCGCGTGGACTACTCGGGCCGGTCCGTCATCGTCGTGGGTCCCCAGCTCAAGCTGCACCAGTGCGGCCTGCCCAGCCAGATGGCCCTGGAGCTGTTCAAGCCCTTCGTCATGAAGCGGCTCGTCGAGCTCAAGGAGGCCCAGAACGTCAAGGCCGCCAAGCGCATGGTTGAGCGGGCCAACCCCAAGGTCTGGGACGTGCTGGCTGAGGTCATCCGCGAGCACCCCGTGCTGCTCAACCGCGCCCCCACCCTCCACCGGCTGGGCATTCAGGCCTTCGAGCCCCAGCTCATCGAGGGCAAGGCCATCCAGCTCCACCCGCTCGTGTGCGGTGCCTTCAACGCCGACTTCGACGGCGATCAGATGGCCGTTCACCTCCCGCTGGGCGCCGAGGCGCAGGCTGAGGCCCGCATCCTGATGCTCTCGTCCAACAACATCCTCAAGCCCTCCGACGGACGCCCGGTGACCATGCCCAGCCAGGACATGATCATCGGCACCTACTACCTGACCCAGGGTCCCGACCCGGACGTCGAGGTGGCCCGGGACGCCGAGGGCAACGAGATCACCCCGTCCTTCTCCTCCTTCGCGGAGGCCGTCATGGCCTACGACTTCGGCAAGCTCGACGTCAACGCCACCGCCTTCATCCGCTTCGAGGAGGGCATCACCGCCCCCAAGGACTGGCGGGCCCCCGAGGGCTGGACCGAGGGCGACCCGATCACCCTGCGCACCTCGTTGGGGCGGGCCCTGTTCAACACGGCCCTGCCCGAGAGCTTCCCCTACGTGAACTACACGGTGGACAAGAAGCAGCTGGGGAACATCATCAACGCGCTGGCCGAGAACTACCCGCGCGTGGACGTGGCCGCCTCACTGGACGCTCTGAAGGCCAACGGTTTCCATTGGTCGACCTGGTCGGGTATCACGGTCGCCTTCGCCGACGTCGTCTCCCCTCCGTCGAAACTCGAGATCCTCGTGCGCTACGAGGGCGAGGCCGCCGAGATCGAGGAGCAGTTCGAGCTCGGCGCCCTGACCGAGGAGGACCGTTACCAGTCGCTGATCGACATCTGGACCAAAGCGACCGCCGAGGTCGCTGAGGCGATGCGCGCGAACTTCCCCGAGCGCAACACCGTCTTCCAAATGGTCGCCTCCGGAGGCCGCGGCAACTGGGATCAGATCCGCCAGCTCGCCGGGATGCGCGGCCTAGTGGCCGACCCTCGGCAGCGTCTCATCGAACGCCCGATCAAGTCGAACTATCGGGAGGGTCTGAGCGTCCTGGAGTACTTCATCGCCACGCACGGCGCCCGCAAGGGTCTGGCCGACACGGCGCTGCGCACCGCCGACTCCGGGTACCTCACCCGCCGTCTGGTCGACGTCTCCCAGGACGTCATCGTCCGCGAGGACGACTGCGGCACCCGCAAGGGCCTGACCAAACGCCTGTTCACCTGGAAGGACACCGATGGCGAGCCCGTCAAGGTCGTCTCCGACATCCTGGAGACCACCGTCTACGGCACGACGCTGGCTCGCGATGCCGTCGACGCCGAGGGCGACGTGGTCATCGAGGCCGGGACCGACTTGAACGAGACCGCGGTTGCCGCCGCCATCGAGGCCGGCATCGAGGAGGTCGTGTGCCGCTCGGTGTTGACCTGCGACTCCGCCGTCGGCACCTGCGCGGCCTGCTACGGCCGCTCGCTGGCCACCGGTAAGCGCGTCGACATCGGCGAGGCCGTCGGCATCATCGCCGCCCAGTCCATCGGCGAGCCCGGTACGCAGTTGACAATGCGCACCTTCCACACCGGCGGGGCCGCCGGCGCGGCCGACATCACCCAGGGTCTGCCCCGCGTCCAGGAGCTCTTCGAGGCCCGCACGCCCAAGGGTGAGGCCGCCGTGGCGGAGGCCGCCGGCACTCTCGCGATCGATGACGACGCCGACGGCAAGCGCCTGGTCATCCGCCGCGCCGACGGCGAGGAGGACCTCGTCGTCCCCGTCTCGCGCCGCCAGCGTCTGCTGGTCGTCGACGGCGACCGCGTCGAGCCCGGTGACGCCCTGACCGAAGGGCCGGTCGACCCCAAGAAGGTCCTGCGCCTGCGCTCGGTGAGCTCGACCCAGCGTCATCTGGTGGACGAGGTTCAGGAGGTCTACCGCTCTCAGGGCGTGGACATTCACTCCAAGCACATCGAGGTCATCGTGCGTCAGATGCTGCGTCGCGTCACGGTGCTCGAGGCCGGCGACACGGCGCTGCTCCAGGGCGACCTGGTCGACGTCATGCACTTCCGCGCCGAGAACCGCCGCGTGGTGGCCGAGGGCGGCAAGCCCGCCTCCGGGCGCACCGAGCTCATGGGCATCACCAAGGCCTCCCTGGCGACGGACTCGTGGCTGAGCGCCGCGTCCTTCCAGGAGACCACTCGCGTGCTCACCGAGGCCGCCATGAACGGCAAGTCGGACCCGCTGCTGGGCCTGAAGGAGAACGTCATCCTCGGAAAGCTCATCCCCGCCGGTACGGGGCTGGCCCGTTACTCGGACATCGAGGTCGAGCCGACCGAGGAGGTCAAGGCGGAGGTCTTCTCCCACTCCAGCTTCGGCGACGACGTGTTCGGCGTCGGCGAGTCCGTGGCTCTGGACGACTTCTCCTTCGGGGGCGGGTTCAGTGCGGACTTCTCCGACGATTTCCGCACCGGTTTCTCCTCCAGCGAGGACTACCAGTTCTGAGGCGCCTCGGCGCGAGACCGACATCGCGGGCCGGGACCGACGACGCCGTCGTCGGTCCCGGCCCGCGGCGCCGGTTCGGGCGGGTCCGAAGCGACCAGAGGGGCTCGGGGCGGGTCGGGGAACCGTGGTGCGGGGAGGGGGAGGGCACGACGTGACGCACGTCGGTGACGTCCACAGGCGGAGGGCGTAGCCTCGTCCAGACAGTCCGACAGCCGTCCGCGTCTTACGGGAGCGCTCTTGTCCACCTCCACACCGCCCGAACCCCGTTCGTACGACCCCGCGTCCGGGACGCCGCGTCCCGCCGAACGCACCAGCATCCTGGGCCGCACCGGATCCTCCGAGCCGGTCGACTCGGAGGCGACCCAGGCCCTGCCCGCCGACTGGGCCGCGGGGCAGCCCGCCACCTCGGTCATGCCCGCCGGTGCGGACGGGTCGGCCGGCGAGCAGCCCGCCACCTCGGTCATGCCCGCCGGTGCGGGCGAGTGGTCCGGTCAGCCTCCCGCCGCCTACGCCCCGGCGCCGGCGGTTCAGGCCCCTGCGGCCTCCCAATGGAACCAGCCGATGCCTCAGGCTCAACCGATGGTTCAGGCTCAACCGATGGTTCAGCCCCAGCCGGCGGTCCAGCCCCAGCCTGAGGCGCTGCCGCGGCGAGGCGGATCCCGCAGGCGGCGCACGATGGCCACTCCGATCGGGACCGTTCTGATGCTGGCCTCGGTGGTGCTGCTGGGGTGGGGCGTCTACACGCTGCTGACCTCGTTCCACGTCTTCGACGTCGTCCTTAACGGCGCCGAACCCGTCGACCAGACCGCCCTCAAGGCCATCGGCGCGGGAGCGCTCCTGGCCTTCGTCGCCGTCATCACGGCGATCGTTGCCTGCACCCGGGCCCGCCCCAAGACGGCGGCCACCCTGCTGCTGATCGGTTCTCTCGTCCTCCCGTTGGTCGCCACCGGCGTGGGCGCCTACTACGGCGGCACTCAGCTGAAGGACCAGACCGTCGCCGAGGCCAAGGAGCGGGGGAGCATGCTCGACACCTCGCAGATCGCGGCCGCCCTCGACCAGGTCAAGGTTGCGGGCGTCAATGTGACGGGGCCCTGGCGCGACGAGTTGACGCGGATCATCCAGAACGGTGGCGATATCGGCAATATCGGCGACCACAACGGCAACGGGAGCGGCGGCGGCAACGGCAATAACGGCGGCGCCGGCGACCACAACGGCAACGGAAGTGGCGGCGGCAACGGCAATAACGGCGGCGCCGGCGACCACAACGGCAACAACGGCAACAACGGCTCCGGCGATCACGGCGGCGGTCACGGGAACAACGCCGGTGAGGGGGGTCAGGGAGACACCCAGGGGTAGGGAGACACCCAGGGGTGAGGCGCGACATGGTCTCAGTCCCCCGTCGCAGCGCGCCTCTGGTGGACGCGGATGGTGACTGCGCGGATGCCGGGAACGATACGACGCGCTGGAACCAGTGCAACGGTCACGACTTCGTCGTCGCGCGGCCGGCCTATTCGACCTTCTGATGTCCGCCGCACCCGGTACCGTTGCGCGTGGACGGCGGTGACCGCCGCCTCATTCCGCAGTCCCGTCAACCTCGGCCCCGCCCTCCGAAGGAGCCCGCTTCGATGTCCGCTCTCCCGTCGCCCGACCCCAGCGCCGATCTTGACGGCGACCCCGGTGCCGTCGGTCGGCCGGCCCTCGGCGGTGCCGGGGCGCCCGAAGCGGATGCCACAGGACCCGGGCGGCCCATGCAGTTCGCGGATGCGCCCCCGATGGGATGGGGTGTCGAGGACGTCGTCGAGCCGCGGGCGCCCAGCAGGAGAGCGCGCCGGCCCCGCATATCGAGGGCGCTGCCGGTCGGCGTCGTGATCGGCCTCCTGGGGACGGGGGTGCTGACGTGGGGGTGCTACGACCTGCTCGCCTCCGTCGACGTCTTCGACGTCGCACTCGACGGTGCGCCGCTGATCAACCGGGTCGACGCGGTGATGATCGTCCTCGGACCGCTGCTGCTCCTGATCGCCTTCATCACCGCGATCGTGGCTCTCGTGCGCTCGGCGGTGCGATGGCCGGCGGCCCTGTTGGTGATCGCGCTGCTGCTGGCGCCCCTGCCCCTGGCCGGGGCCGGGCTGGTCCAGGGGACGCGCACGTTTAAGGAGGAGACGATGGCCAGCGCGAACGCCTACGCCGGGCGGGTCGACCCTCAGACGGTGGACGCGGCATTCGACCGTCTCAGGGACAGGGGCGTATCCGTCCCGGGGCGCGACAAGATCATGGAGATCCTGCGGAGCGGCGAATGATGACGACGTTTTTGAAGGGAGACCGGGCGGCTGAGGAGGGGCAACGATGACCTCGAGACCGAACATCCCGTCCGCGGGCGCCTGGGACGCCTCGCCCGCGTTCGGTGGGGAGGACCGGCGGGCCGGCTCGCCGAACGCGCCGGCCGGGGATCCGATCGACGGCCCCTCGACCTCCGGGGCCGGCATCGGGAGTCGTGCCGACGTCATATCCCCGGACGACTCACCCTTCGGCGGCGAATCCTTCGGCGGTCAGCCGCAGACGCTCCGCCCGGTCTCAGCGCCGGTGGCCTACTTGTACGCCTCGATGCTGGCCGTCCTGGTCTCACTCGTCCTGACGGCTCTGGCGGGTTCTCTCCTCCTGTCCGCGGCCGCCTGGCTCCTGTCCGTGACTCTGGGACTGGGACTGGCCATGGTGTTCGTCGTCAGGGACACCGCTCGGCAGGCCAGTCCCTGGTACGACCATCAGCCTCTTCCGGCGCTCCTGTACCGGGTGAGCATCGTCGTCGCCCTGGTCGGCATCGTCGCGGCCTGCGCGCGGATCGCCCTGTTCGTGGGAAGGATGTGATCGGCCCATGACGCGGCCCGCGATGACGGCCTCGCCCATCCGCCGGGCGATCACGCTGGCGGCCGTCCTCCTGTGCGCCCTGTGTCTGACCCCGCCGACCCTCCCGGGTCCGACGCCCCCCGCCAGGGCTCTCCCGCAGCAGGCCGAACAGACCGACCGATCGGGACCGTCTGAGCCGGCCGAACCGTCCGACCAGCCCGCTGGCCAGCAGGGCGGTCTGTCCGAGTTCGGCTCGTGCCTGGCCGGTAGCGGCCAGGGGTCTGTGGTCATCCTCATGGACCAGTCCGGTTCCCTGCGCACCACCGACCCCGACCGGGCGAGGGTGAGGGCCGCCCAGTACCTGGCCGAGCGCCTGGCGTCCTTCTCGACGACGAACGGCATCACGTTGAACGTGCACGTCGCCGGCTTCGCCGCCTCCTACGCGGGCGCGGGCGATTGGACCGCGTTGACGCCGGACACGCTGGAAACGGTCAAGAGCCGGATCTCCGCCGTCGGCGATGACGTCCAGGATTACGACACGGACTACTGGAACGCCCTGGAGGGCGCCCGCCAGGATCTGGTCGACCACGACGCCTCCGGCTGCCGGGCGGTGGCGTGGCTCTCCGACGGCGAGTACGACCTGGACATGCGCGACTCCGGGGCCGGTCAGGACATCGGGACCGACAAGCCCTACGCCCCGGGCGTCCGGCTCGACTCCGAGGACGGGGTCGCTCAGGCGGAGCAGGCGGGGACGGCCGATATCTGCCGCCCCACCGGCGTCGCCGACCAGCTGCGCTCCTCGGGGGTGACCCTCCTGGGGCTCGGTTTGAGCGATGGGGGCGCCGACTTCACCTTCATGAGACGGATCGTTGGCGGCGGCGGGACGAATGCCGCCGCCAACGGCGTGGAGTCGTGCGGGGACGTGTCCTCGCCCACCGGCTCGTTCTACCCCGTCTCCGACATCGACTCCCTGCTGATGGCCTTCGATTCCATCTCGGCCGCGGGAACGACGGTGCGCTCGGACTCGGTGAGCGTCTGCCAGGGCGGCGCCTGCGCTGAGGGGGAGTCGAGCTTCGTCGTCGACGGCTCCCTCCAGGACGTGCACGTGCTGGCCTCCTCCGACGTCGACGGCCTCGAGGCCCGCCTCTACCCGCCCGGGGCGAGCGACCCGATCGTCATGTCGCAGACCACCGGGCCTCAGACCGCCGACGGCGTGAGCTACGAGTGGCTGACCGGGCGCACCCTCCAGGTCGACCTCGCCGCCGACTCGGCCCCGACCTGGGACGGGCAGTGGCGCCTGTCCTTCATCGACGAGCAGTCCCGGACCGAGGGCGAGAAGGTCAACGTCAACCTCCACCTGTCCTCGCCGCTGACCCTGGCCTGGCAGGATCTGGCGACCACCGAGCTGCGCCAGGGCGAGACCGTCGACGACGTGCGACTCGCACTCCTCGACCACGCCGGCGGCCGGCCCGTGGACACCTCCCGTCTGACGGGCGCCCTCTCCGCCACCGTGACCCTGACCGACTCGAAGGGGACGAGTACGACCCTCTTCGAGTCCGACGACGTCGAGGATCTGAACCGGCCGGTCAATATCCCCGTCGGGCGGGATGTGGCCCTCGGCGAGGCGAGCGTGACGACATCGGTGACCGTCACCACTGCGCCCGCCACGGGCGCGGACGGCGGCCGGGTCGACGGGACGACCCTGGCGCCGACGCAGGCGACGACGACCGTCTCGATCAACCCGCCGCTGGACTTCCCGACCCTGGCCTCCCCGATCGACTTCGGCCGCCTGGAGGAGGACACGACGGCGCATGCGGCCCTGGCCGTCACCGGGCCCGGTTGCGTCTGGGTGCCCCCTGACGCCGTCACCCTGACGGGTGCGCCCGCGCAGGCGGGCGCGATCACGGTCGTCTCCGACGCCTCCTCGCAGGACTCCTGCGTCAGCGTTCCCGAGGGGCGGACCGCCGAGCTCGGACTGGACCTGTCGGCCGACTCCCACGCCAACGGCGCGGTCACGGGCAGCGCCTCGGTCATGGTGGCCCCGCTCGACGAGCCGGATCGCGCCCAGGCGGTCGACGTGCCCCTTCGGGCGGAGATGCGCCGGCCGCTCGACGTGGGGACGGCGTGGACCGCCTTCGCCATCGCGCTGGCCGCGGGCATCGGCGTCCCCGTCGGCCTGCTGTACCTGTTCACGTTCCTCGCCGCCCGCATCCCTCCGGGCACCATCGCCGTGGCGAGCACGGTCGTCGACGTGCCGGACGACGGCACGAGCGCCGTCATCGACGTCCCCTCCCGGGAGTGGACGTGGGTGTCCGTGCCCAGGGGCGCGCGCGAGGTGACGGTCGGCCCCTGCGTCCTGCGCACGCGGGTGGGCGTGTGGCCGACCCGCGTGCCCTACGCCGTCGTCGTCGCGCCGCGCGCGCCCTCGGTCTCCGGCGCCCCCGTCGGCCAGCGCGGGGGACGCGCCACCGTTCCCGTGAGTCTGAGGGGCAACTGGATCGCTATCCTCGACCAGCCCGACTCCCCCCGCCGCGTCACCCTCGTCATGGTGGCCCAGGGGACCGCCGAGGTTGCCAGGGACCGGCTCGTGGATAGGGCCGGCCGTGAGCTGGCCGCCCGCGTCGCCCGCCTCCGCCCGCAGGCGGGGGCCGGAGCCCGTCCGGACGACGCCGGCGGCGGCTCGACGGGGCTCGCGGACGACGCCGGAGGAGCGGCCGCCTCGACGACCTCATCCTCCGGGCTGCCGACGCTCAGCGAGGACGACCCGTTCGCCGGGTACACCTCCTCCCGATAGCGGGCCCTCCGGATAGTGAACAGCTGACCCGGCGGTGGGCGCCGGAGACAAGGAAACGAGAGAATGCACAAGGTGCTGGTCATCGGCTGCGGTGGTTCGGGCGCGAAGACGCTGTCCTACATGATGGATCAGCTGGACGCGGATCTGGCGGCCTACGGGATCGACGAGATCCCGGGCTGCTGGCAGTTCCTCAACGTCGACACGCCCTTGCAGGAGGAGGAGGGCGAGGCCGTCGGCTCGGTGAGCAAGCAGGGCGGGGCGTACGTGGCCTGCGGCGTGGCCGACGGCGGTTATCGCGCGGTGGACGAGGCGCTGACGGCGCGGGTGCGCTCCCGCGGCGGGGCCGGTCTGCGCCACCTGGCGACGTGGATGCCGCGGCGTCCGCAGGACGTGTCCTTCCCCGTGACCGTGGGCGCGGGGCAGTTCCGCGGGATCGGGCGGCTGCTCATCCTGCGCCGGCTCGGCCAGGTGCGCGGGGCGGTGGAGGCGGCTCTGGCGCGAATGGCCGGCCCCTCCTCCCGTGAGGCCGCCGAGCGGGTGGCGCGCGCAGTGCCGGGCGTGGGCGATGCTCCGGATCCGTCGGCGCCCCCGATGGTGCTGGTGGTCTCCTCCATGGCGGGCGGCTCGGGAGCCTCGATGACCCTGGACGTGTGCCGGCTCGTGGCCGGGGCCGCCGCGACCCCGGCGATCGACCCCCAGCTGATCTCGGTCTTCCTGTACACGGCGGAGGTGTTCGGCTCCGTGCCCGAGCACCTGCGGACGGGCATGCCGGGCAACACCCTGGCCATGCTGGGCGAGATCGTGGCCGCCCAGGCAGGCGCCGGGGGCGAGACGGCGCGCCTCGACGAGGAGCTGTACTCGCTGCTGGGGATGACGGTTCCGGCGGGACGCGCCTTCAAGCGGGTCACCCCCATCGGGCTCAAGGCCGCGGGGACCGGGGCCGTCTTCGGCGACGGGAGCACGGACGGGGTCTTCCGCGGCATGGGGCGCGGACTGGCTCGGTACATCTCTTCGCCCGCCTTCGAGCAGTACGTCAGCTACGACATCGCCAACGAGGTGACGGTGCCCAACCGCGACCTGGTGAGCTGGGACGTCGACCCGACGGATACGGCCTGGTCGTCCTTCGGGTACGCCTCCCTGAGTACGGGGCGCGACCGGTACGCGGAGTACGCGGCGCAGAGGCTCGCCCGGCGCACGGTCGATCACGCTCTGGACGGGTTCCGCGCCCCCGGGGGCGCGTCGAACGATTCCCAGCGCCTGTCCGACCTGTGGGAGCACCGCCGGTCCGACGAACTCGTCCATATGGGGCTGCCGGTCTCGGCGGGGACCACCATGATGGGCGCGACGGGCGCCGTCGACCGTGAGACCGTCGGCTGGCTGCTGTCGGACCGGCCCGGTTCGACGATCGGCAAGGCGCACCTGGCGGCCCGCGCCCGCGCCACCGCCGACGCCGTCATGGGCCGCCGTCCGCAAACGGAGGGCATGCCGGTGGCCGAGTGGGGCACCGCCATGACGAACTGGCTGCGCTCCCAGGAGAACCTGGTCGGCCAGGAGCTGGAGGGCGCGAGCCTCCAGCTCGCAGTGCAGCGGGCCCAGGAGCTCCTGGAGGGCATTGTCGGCCGGACGCGCCGCGACCTGGCGGACCTGGGGCTGCCGTACGCCATCCACGTCATGGGTGAGCTGGGGCAGGTCGGTGGCGTGCTCAAACCGTTGGCGGACCGGCTGGAGCAGGTGGGGATGCAGTGCCCGACCCATGCGCTGGCCGTCCCGGACTCCCTGTCGACGGCTATGCGGGGCATGGGCCGCACGCGGCTCGGCGAGGCCGGCAGCGAACAGCTGGTGGACCGGATGACGGCCGGGCTGGCGGAATCGGTGTTCCAGTGGCTGCTCGCCCGCACGGCGACCCACCTGGCGACGGCCCTGCGGGATCTGGCGGCCTCGGCGGTCAAGCCCCTGTCCGACGCGCTCGACGAGGCCCGCAAGGTCCTCGAGCGCGAGCGCAGGGACGACCACAACGCATTCGGGGTTGCGGACGTGGCGACCGACGTCTACCAGGCGTGGCCCGGCGAGCCACCGGCCGGGGCGGCGGACGGGGCCGCGGTGCCGCAGCGGTTCGCGACGGCGCACAACGAGGTGGTCCTCATGGGCGTCGAGCAGTACCCGGGGCGCTTCCTGGAGCACATCGTGGCCGCCGTGCCCGAGGAATCGGGCGGTGACCTGCACCGGGCCTACACCGAAGCCGTGCGTGAAGTCCTGACCGGATCGTGGGAGCAGGGCAGCGGCGATCGCCCTCCCGAAAACCTGCTGACGGTCGTGACGCGCTGGGTGCCGGCGGGCCTTCAGGGGGCGACCGGCAGTGCGCTGCCGACCGCTGCGAAGTACGAGGTGAAGCTGCGGTCGGCCGACGTGCTCGCCCGCGCACGGGCCTTCGTGGGACGGCGCGGGGAGGTCTTCGCGAGGTTCGCCTCGCAGTCGCTGCGCGGTTACTTGACCGACGAGTCGGCGGGGGATTTCGAGAAGTCGCAGCGCCGCGAGGAGGTGCTGGTGGGGCTCAAGCGGGTGCTGGACATGGCCCGTCCCCTGGTGGAGATCGACGAGCGGATCTACTCCAGGCTGCACGAGGGTGAGCACCCGCTGCTGTCCTTCACCTTCTCCTCGATCCCGTTCCGCGGACTGGAGACGGGGGTGGCAGGGGAGTTCCTCGAATACCTCAGAACCAACCCGTCGGTGGACCCGTCCATGGTGCAGGTCGTCGAGAAGAGCCTGGGGGACGAGGAGGTGCCGCGCGTCGACGTGTTCGGCTCCTATCCGCGCACTCTCCCCGTGGCCTATTCGGGCCTGCTCAGCTCGGTGTCGACGGCCTGGGACCGCGCGGCAGGCTCCGAAGGAGCGCGCGAGGCCTTCTGGACGTGGCGTCGGGCCCGCCCGCTGCCCGGCGGGGTGCCGGTGGGCGACGGGGAACGCCGAGCGATGGTGAGCGGCTGGTGGGCCGCGACCCTGGCCGGCGGCCTGGACCGCCCGGCGTGGAAGGACAAGCGCGACGCCCGGCCGGTGCGGGTATGGGATCGAGAGGAGGCCCAGTGGGTGGACTTCCCGCAGCCCATGCTGACCCCGCGTTCGCGGATGATCGCGCCCAACGCGTGGCTGGCCTCGGTGCTGGAGTCCATGCTCCTGGCCCACCTGCAGGCGGGCAGGAGGGGTCTGGAGGCGTTTCGCCCCTGGAAGGTGCTGCGCCGCTGGGCGGAGGACGGGGAGAACCGCAAGGAGATCTCCATCGACGACGACGGCCCGTTGTGGGATGTGTTCGCCGAACTGCTCGGGAGGGGGCGGGTCGGCGACCTGCCGGTGCCCGGCCCCCTGGAGGGACTGGAGGCTCCCGAGGAGCGCCGTCGGGCACTCGTCGGGCAGTGCGACGTCATCGTGAAGGATCTGGACTCCAAGTACCTCCCCGGCGCCGGGAAGACCGACGACGCCAGGCATTTCACGAACTACACCAGGCGCTCCCAGGTGGCCACGACGCCGCTGTCGGTGGACATGGCCCGCGAGATGCGCGACGAGCTCGCGAAGGTGCGCTCCATCCTGACTCGGGTGAGTCCGCTGAGCGAGGACGCCCCCATCGAGGAGGACGAGATTGAGTATTGACGCGGCTCCCGCCTCCGCGCCGGGCGACGTGGAGGAGCGCAGCGCCGTGAGCGTCTTCATCGCCCCCGTCAGCCAGCGACCCCTGCTGGCGGCCCTGACGGACCTGTCCGGCGCAGGTCTGATCGCCCCGTTCCACTGGGTCGAGTCCGCCCCCGATGCCGGTGCCGACGCCGCCGGCCGCGCCGCCGACCCCGCGCTCGTCTCGGTGCGCGACGGGCGGGTCAGCGCCTCGCGCTACTCCCGCGTCGTCAACCGGCACGCTCTGAGAACCGTGCGACTCCTGATCGTCGTCCCGGTCGGCCACCCGGACCAGGATGCGCTGTCCTCGCAGACCGAGCTCTACTTCCATGGCCTGGGCATCACATCCACGGCCCGGCGCGAATGCACCCGCGTGCTCGTGCCCTGGTCGGCCCGGCCGCTGGCGGCCGAGCTCGGGCGGTCCGGGTGGAACAACGTCATGCTCTCGCCCGAGGCGACCGCCGATCCGGCCTACAGCCCGACCCCCTGGTGGGAGGAGCCGGAATGCATCCCGGGCGCCGCCGCCGTCGGGCTGGCGGTGCAGGCCGGCCTGTGCGGCGCCGTCGAGGACGCGCCCCACGACGGCCGGCGCACGACGTCGTCGACCTACATCGAGGTCACGCGCTCCTTCGTGCGCATGACCGACGCGCATGCCGCCGAAGACGAACTGCGCCGTCGGGTCATGCGCATGGACGGACGATTCCCCCGGCCCACCCGGGCGGAGACCGGGGTGTGGATCGCCCCCTATCCGGACCCGGCCGACCGCGCCACGACAGCCGCTCGGGCGTGGGGCCGACGCCACCGGTCGGCGCTGCGCCGCCCGATGGCGCCCGTGCCCGACGAAGAGCACGAGCAGATCGGGTTCCTCCAGGCCCTGACGATGTTCTTCTCCTTCATGGTCAGGGTGATCAGGGGGGCCCCCGGCGACTGGCTGCGCGGTCACCTGCGCTCCGCCAAGGCGAGTATCGCCGCCACGACCGGCACGATCGTCTTCGGGCGGGATTCACCGGTGCGCGTCGTCGTCGGCGGGGTGGATGCCGCCGGGAGGACCGCGGGCTGGCGCGATCTCGCCAGCGCCGCCAGGCGGGCCTGCGCCGTCATGCCCGAGGACTTCCCCCGCGCCGGCCGGCCCGTCCGCCGGGACTTCTCCGCCCTGTGGCAGGATCTCGTCTTCGGCGCCCGCGCTCTCGTCGACGGATCGGGGTGCGCGGAGCTGGGGCTGGCCGCCTACGAAGGGTACGTCTGCGAGCGCGACATCATTGCTCCTCCCCGGGACGGCGAGGGCTCCTTCACCGTCGCCGAGACCATCGGCGACGTCCCCGCCGGCACCGTGATCCACGCCTGGGACCGCCTGGAGATCGACCGCGTCGGGGCCGCTCTGAGAAGGATCGCCGAAGCCGACGAGCCCCGTTCCCAGGCGGCGGCCCAGTATCTGGCGCGCATGGGGGCGTGGCGCGGCCGCGGCGATCTGCGCTTCCTCCCGCTCGTGGGCGCCCTCCTGGCCGACTCCTTCTCCAGGACCCGTAGGGACATCGCCGCTCTGGCCGCCCAGCTCGAGGAGCTCATCGACCAGGACCCGACCGCTCGGACTGAGCGCAGCCAGCGTCGGCTGGCCGGGATCCTCAGGGGTCTGCTCGCCGCGTTGGCGACCGTGCTCGCGGTGTGCACTCTCCTCGGGGCGATTCACGTGATCTCCTGGATGACCTTCGCGATCGTCTCGGCCCTCGTGCTCCTGGCGTGGCTCACCGGTTCGTTGATCACCTTCGTCCGGCGCCAGCGAGAGGTCTTCCGCCTCATCGCCGCGGCCAGGTCGCGGCGCACGCGGCTGCCGGTCATCAACGCCAATCTGCGCCTGGCCATCGAGGACCTCGCCGCCCAGGGGGAGGCCTACGCCCAGTTCGACCGCTGGGCGTCGGTTCTGACCTCCTTCCTGGCCGACCCGCTGGGCGAACGAGGCACCGGACGCACTGCGTGCGAGCACGCCGCCGAGCTGCCCGCCCCGATCCAGCGCGTGGTCGTCGAGGCCGACGACGACGCCCTGGCGGATACGGCGGCGGACCTGCGCTCGATGGTCTTCACCGTCGGCTGGGCCGGGCAGGCGTGGGAGGCGCTTCAGGCGCGGGTGAAGGACGACCTGACTCCCGACCAGCGCAGTCTGCTGCGCAGCAGGCAGCTCGAGCTGTTCTCCGAGCCCGGCGAGCGGGGCTCGGCCCTGAGCAACTGGGCTGAAGGGCTCGCCGTCAAAGGGGTGCGCTCCGACGCCGGCACCGAGCGCTGGGCGAGATGCATCGGGCTCTTGAGTGGGAGTGGCGGCCCCTCGCTGGAGCTCATGGCCCTTACCCCCGACGGGCGGCGCCGGATCACCGACTACCGCGAGGATCTCGCCGCCCGGCGCGGCAGGAACGCGGCCCTGGACGTCCTGGGCGCGAGTGCCCTGTCCGGGCAGGGCGGTTTCACCACCGACGCCGGCCACTGGTTCTCCGAGAGCCGCAATGGCCTGTCCGAGACGCTCGTCCTGGCCGATTCCACCGAGCCGCTGCCCGAGACGGCCTTCGTCTACCCCGCCGGACCCGGACCCGCGGACCCGGGCGAGGCCGGCGACGCGGGCGAAGAGGAGGATGATCCGCTCGAGTACTGATGCCCCAAGCCGTCTCCGTTTCAGGAGCGTCTTGCGACCGTCTCCGCCATTGCGCTGTCTCAGCTGTTCGATTGTGCGACAAGGATCCGACAATGCCCATCAACTTGCGTGAATTCACTCAGGCGATGAACGAGTGGATGCCGCAGGCGCCGCCCGAGGCGCGGGAGCATCTGCGCCCCTCGACCTGGAAGCAGCTCCTGCGCACCGGGGAGGACGTCGACGGCGGCACCCGATTCGCACCCCAGGAGATCGTGGAGCGAGTGCTCGAGGGGCGGGAGGATTTGTCCATGAGCGTGGCGCTGCCGGTCTCGCTCATGCTCAACAGCCGCTTCGGCCCTTCGCCGACTTCCGCGGATCAGAACGCTCGGGCCGTTCGGCCGGGCGCGCCGGCGGCTCCGCCCGAGTGGCGTCGGTCGAACGGCCCCGCACACCCGCGGCGAGAGGCCGCGGCGCCTCGGCCCCCGTGGGTGTTCCCCGCCTACGACTACTCCCGGGAGGACCTCGACTCCTTCGAGGAGTCGGGCAACCATGTCGGCGTCCAGGTCCAGCACGTCGAGGGTCGTCTTCACTACGCGTGGCCGGATGCGGGCGACGGCGAGGTCTACCGCGTCGTCGTCTCCGATCTGGAGGACCCCTACAGCCCGGACGACTTCACTGAGGTCGCCGTCACCGAGGGCACCGACTGCTGGGACAAAACCCCATTGACCTCCGCGGTGCGTTTCATCACCGTCTGGGGGTACTCCCGGCTGGGCGGCTCCTCCGATCCCAGGATCCTCGGGCAGTGCCGGCGGGTGGCCAGTCGGGTGATCGTCCATCAGCTGGCGGGCTGGACCCTGACGTTCGATGCTGAGTCCCGCTCGGTCGACGCCGCCTGGGAACCCCCTCCGGCGCCTCCCGGCGTGCGCGTGAGCGTGCGCACCGCGCGTCTGCCCCTGGACCAGCCGGTGGGGCGGTTCCTGCGCGGCTCGTCATGGATGTCCGACGAGTACAGGATCCCCAACAACGGCGCCGGCTTCCAGGACCTCGACGTCGAGGGCGGCAAGACCCACAACTACGTCGCCGCCGTCGAGGTGGAGGCCGCTGGCAGGCGCTACACCTCGCCCCCCGCGCGCAGGCAGATCATTCCCGATGTCGTCGTCGAGGCGATCGACGATCTGAGCGTCGAGCGTCGCCGGGGCAACGGGGCGGACACGTCCCTGACCGTGCGCTGGACGCAGACGCCGTCGACCTCGGTCACCATCTACCGCACCAGCTCGCCGGTGGCCCCCGAGGCCCTCGAGCGCCGCACCGTGCCGGTCTCCCAGCTCGCCCAGGCCGGTTTGCCGGAGGACGCCGCCATCTCCGCGGCGGCCGGGATCGGCGAGTCGGACGCGCCCGGCCGTCAGCTGCGCACCCTGGAGAACGTCGTGTGGCCCGCGGGCGCCGACTGGGACACCGTTCATCTCACGCCGGTGACTGTGCACGCGGACGACCAGGCGACCATCGGGGCCCCTGTTCGGCTCAAGCGCGCGGGGGAGGTCGGGCATCTGACCCTGGCCCGGCGCCGGGAGTGGGACCTGGTGACCTTCACCTGGCCGGGTGAGGCCACGAGCGTCGAACTGCGGCTGACCGACGCCCGAGCTCCCGTCGACCCGGCCGCCGCGCCGATCGCCGTCGTAACGCAGGACGCCTACCGCCTGGAGGGCGGGGTCATCATTCCCGGCGGTCTGGCGTCGCGAGGCGGTCGCCTCCACGCGACCGCGGTGACCTATCTCGAAGGGGAGAAGATCCTGTCGGCTCCCACGAGCGTCGACGTGCCCGCCCAGTGGGAGTACCGGTACACCCTGTCGTGGCCCGGGGAGAGGATCGGCCGGGGCGGGTGGGTCCGTCGCGGTGCGGCCCTCTTCGGCCGGACCCTCGTCGAGGTGACGCTGACTGCGATTCACGGGGTGACGAGCGAGAACGACGTCATCGGAGTGGCCCTCATCCACAGGGGCGATCGGCTGCCGTTGCACGCCAACGACGGCCGGCGCATACCCGTCTACCTGGAGCGGCCCACCAAGGACGGCGGCCAGACGCCGGTGACGGCGGTGCGCGTGCCCCCGCAGGGGCGGGATCTGTCGCTGTGGTTCGACCACGCCCAGGCCGGTCCCGGCTACTTCCGTCTCATGGTCGACTCCTATCCCGGCTCGGCCATGGACGACGACCATCAGCATCAGGCCCTCGAACGCTACTGCCTCATCGACCCCGACCTCGGCCACCTGATCAAGATGAGATGATGACGCATTCAACGACGACGTCCACGGCGGGTCCCGCGCCGATCCCCGCAGCGACGGACGCGGACCGCGGGGCCGTGCGCCAGCTGCTGTACACGAACACCGACCGCGTCGTCGACGGCGCCAGGGCCGGTGGCTGGCAGATTCTCGCCCGGTCCCCGACCCTCGACGACGCGACGGCCTCGCGCCTGCTCGCCCTCGTCGAGCCTCGGCTGAACCCGGTCGCGCCCCTGTCCGGCTTCCCCACGCCGGAGGAGGTCGGCAGCGCGGCCCGCCGCCTGGCCCAGGTGCCGACAGCCGACGGGACGGTCCTGGTGCACACGGCACCGGCTGGCGCCGACGCCACCGGCCGTCCGAACACCATGACCCATATCGCCGTGCTGGCCGATGAGAAGCGGCCCGCGGTCTGCACCGCCGACCTGTGGCGCTCACCGGGCTGGCGCGTCCCGTTCGGCCCCGACGAGGTGCGCGCGACGAGGATGCCCGCCGCCGGCGAGATCATCCCCGGCCGGAACGTCTCGGACGATTCCGTCGCCGACTTCATGGCGGAATCGGGGCGCGCTGCGGTCCTGGTGGCGCTGGCCGACCTGCTCGGTGACGTGCTCGCCCGACGCGCCGACGCACCGGCGGACAAGACGACGACGGTGCTGCTCGGCACGGACTCGACCGACGAAGCGGCGCTGTGGGTGGGGGCGCTGCAGCGCACCTGCGCTCCATGCACCGGAAGGCGCTTGGGCTTCTCCACGTTGGAGAGAGTCGGCTCGGCCAGGGACATCGAGTCCCTGATGGCGTCGGGCGTCGACCTGGCGTGCGTCCCCCGCCGAGACCTGGAGGCGCTGAGCGCGCGCCGCGGCGTCGTCGTCGTCGACCCGCAGGCTCCGCCGACGCTCCCGCCGGCCACCGCGTGGGCGCGGCTCGTCGCCGGCATGACGACCGACCTGGGAGCCTGGGTGGCCGGAGTCGAGGTCGTGCGCGAGGTCCTCGATCGGCTGTCGGACCACCGGGACCTGACACCGGGATGGCCGCTGGCGATGGCCGAGGCCTGCGACCCGGGCGTCCTGACCGGTTCGGACCGGGGGGAGGGACCGGTGGACGAGGCCGCCGACCACGAACTCGTCGCCTGCCAGCCGAGGGCCGTCGTCGACGACGACTACCTGGTCGCCGTCGTCGGCGATCGGGTGCTCGGGTCGACGCGGACCGATCCGGCGTACTGGTACGACAAGCTGTCGGCCCTCCCCGAGCGCGCACCTGCGGAGGGCGTCGTCACGGGGCTGGCCCGCAAGTACGTGGAGACCGCGGTCCGCGCTCCGCGCTGGCTGCTGGAGGGGGCCCGCCGTTGCGACCGGCGCGCCGCGGACCGCCTGAGCTCGTGGAGCGGGAGCGAGGAGGGGAGACGGGCTCTGGGCCCTGCGCTGGAGACGGCCGTGGACACCGTCTCCCACGATCGGCGGGACACGGCGGTCCTCGTCATGGTCGATCGGCTGACGCGCGACGGGGTGGTGCTGCCGCGGGCGAGGACGGATGAGCTTCTCCTTCCGGCGGCCCGGGCCCTCGCGGCCGATCAGGATCCCACAGGGCTGCGTGAACGGGTCGTCCGGCTCGACCTGGCTCGACGGTGCAGGGCGCGGCTGGCGCGGCTCGTCGAGCAGGTGCTCCGCGAGGAGCCTGCCCGGGACAGGGCGATCCCGTGGATGTCCCACGACGCGGTCGCCTGGCTCGGTCACGGCGCGATGCGGGAGGGACTGACCGGGCTGACGGCCCAGATCGCCCTAACCGACCTGGTCGACGACCCCGACGCGGCGAAGGCGGGGCGCGCCGTCGAGGCGCTGAACGGCGTGACCGGCAGCTTCGAGATCAGGGCCGATGCCGCCCGTGCGCTCGCGGCCCATGCCACCGTCGACCTGCTGCGGACCCGCCCGCAGGGGTGGCGCAATGCGTGGGACGTCCTGGCCCCCGCGCTGCTGGCGGACCCGCGGTCTCCGACGTCCGCCGGCATCTGCCGCGAGCTTCTGGCCGGGCGCGCTCACCCCGAGGCCTCGATGGGCCGGGCGGTCTACACTCGCTTCTCGGTTCCGACGGCGGTGTCGCTGGTCGTCCTGGTCCATCACGCCCCGCTCATGACGCGCAGCAGCGTGGACGCCGCGGTGACGTACGCGAGCAACGTCCTCGTCGCGGTCGGAGTGCTGGGCGCCGACGCGGCGCTGGCCGCCTCCCCGACGGTGGCGGCGGCGCGGAGCAAGGCCCTGGCGGTGCTGACCCTGGTGGTGTGGAACGGCCGGCCGGTGAGACTGCCGGGGCACGAGCGCACCTGGGGCGCGGCGGTGCAGGAGCTGGACGCCCACCTGGACCGGGACCCCGGCCTGCTCGCCGCTCCGGGGGAGACCGGTGCCGGCAGACTGCTGGCGCGAGCCGTGGACCGCCTGTACTGGTGCGATCACAATACGGAGATCCCCGAGGAGTTGTTCGCCTCGGTCCGCCGGGAGCTGAGCGAGGTGAGGGGGGCGGAGGAGCGCTCCAGCGCTGCGCTGGGCGGGCGCGACGAGACGGTGCGCGCCATCGTGCGCGCCTGGTACGTCTACCTGGGGCCGCAGTGGGGGCGGGCGCTGCGCGATGAGCTGGTGAGTGCGATGGCGCAAGCGCCGGACGCCGACCGCTGGTTGGACGGGTGCGTCCTGCCCGCCGACCCGGCCAGGGGGGCCTCCGGCCTGCGGCGCAGGCTCTTCGGCGGCCACCGGGCCGCAGGACGCGAAAGGAGTACATGATGCCCGACATCTTGGAAAGCGGACAGTGGCAGATGCTGTCGCTGGTCGACGACGGCGCCATCCGGATCAGTCTTGTCTCCGCCGTCGCGGCGAGGCTGGAGGTGACGGGGACGTCCGGCCCGCCCAAGTACCTCGGCCCGGCCCACGACGTCGTCGCCTTCCCCACCGGTGCGGTCGGCGACCGCGGGCCGGTGGGGGTGCGGGTCCGCAGCGCCGCGGGGGAGCCGTTCCCGGGCGACGGGACCATCGACCTGGCCGTGGATTCGACCGGAGGAGGGCACTCCTTCCTGCTCAAGCGGGTACCCGTCGCCGGTCGGATCAGCGCCCCGGTCCTCCAACTCTCCCGGCGCGAGGGCGGCATCATCGCCCGACCGGGGGAGGGCGGTGGCGCGACGACGGGACTGGGCGGCTGGTGCGCCAAGCGCAGGGCCGAGCAGGGGCGGCCCCTCAGACCCACGGTCACCGACGTGGTGATCGACACCTCCTCCTCCATGCGTCGTTTCGCCCCGCGGGTCGAGGCTCTCACGAGGTTCCTCAACGACCTGTACGTCACGGCCGAGGTCGCCGGGCCGACGATTCACCGCGCCGTCATCGCCGGCGCTCGTAACGATGGCGTCGGCTGCGTTGAGGCGGGGCCGGGCGGCGGGGCGGACGGCGGGCGCCGCATCGTCGTCACGGACCTGCCGCTGCCGCCCGGCCAAGGCGAGTGCCTGGTCGTCGGCGCCGCGGACCTGTCGACGGCGCTGCCCGGCGACGCCTACACGCCCCCGCCCGAGGTGTGGGAGGAGCTGGCCCGGACCGACGCGGCCTTCACCCGCGGAACCCTTGAGGCGCTCGCCCCCCTCCTGGACTGGCTCAGCCCGTCCTCGTCCCGGAATGGAGCCGACTGATGACCGTCGCCTGTCCGTACTGCTTCACGCCCCTGCCGGCCGACGAGATCGGCCTGCGATGCGTTGGCGCGTGCAGTGCCGAACCCGATTCCCAGGCGACCGCCTATGCCGGCCAGCCCTACCTGGTCCCGCCGGTGTACCGGATGGTGCGCAGCACGGAGACCAAGCAGCTGCCGTCGTACGTGCTGTGCCGGCGCTGCGGCATGCAGACCTCCCAGGAGATCTGCCTCGTCTGCCATCGGGATCTGCCCGCGGACTGGAGGCGGACGCCTGTGTTCACCATGACCGTCACCGGCGCGCGCGACACCGGCAAGTCCGTGTACATCGCCGTGGCCGTGCAGATGCTGCTGCGCTACGCCCAGCAGCGCGCCGTCATCCTGACGGCTCTGACCCAGGGGACCCAGGACGTCTACAACGACTTCTACTACGTGCCGCTCTACCGCAGGAACGTGGTCATGGAGGGAACTCCCCGCATGAGCGGCGGCGGGGCCTATCAGAAGGACCCGCTGATCTGGGAACTCGCCGGGGGCGACCTGGGTCGCCTCCACCTGGTCATGCGCGACATCGCCGGTGAGGATCTTCAGGACCTCAGCGGACGCGACCCCGCCTTCAGCTTCGTCGATCGCGCCGACCTCGTCATGTTCCTATTCGACCCGCTCATGCTGGATTCGATTCGCAAGATGCTCTCGGGGCTCATCCCCGAGGTGGACACCAGTCGCACGGGCGTGAAGCCCGGCGAGGTCCTGCCCAGGATCCTGTCGCAGATGAGCTCGGGTCATCCCAACCTCGCGCTGACCCTGTGCAAGTTCGACTCCCTGCAGCAGCTGCCGAGGGCCAATAGCCCTATGGCGCCGGCACTGGCCAACCCGGCCGCCCACTTCAACTGGGACGACACCATGATTCGCGCGAAGATGCCGTGCGCGCAGGCGGCGCGGGTGCTGGAGGCGGACTCCGCCTTCCTCGATGCCGAGGTGCGCTCGATCTTCGGGTACATGGGCGAGGACGCCGTCACCCTGCTGGCGGATCAGGCCGTCGGAGACGGCAAGATCGCGTCGATGCGCCATTTCGCCGTCTCCTCGCTGGGCGAGACGCCGCAGCACCGGGAGAGGCTCACCGAGCGCGGGATCTCCCCGTTCCGCGTCCTCGACCCCATCCTGTGGGGGTTCAGCCGCTCCGGCGTGGTGTTCTGAATCGGTGCGCTGGAGCGGCGGACCTGCCCGTTCGGCCGGCTCGGACGATTCGGACGGGGGCGCTTGCGCAGCAGGGAGGCGGTTGATCGCTCGACGGTCGGCGGATCACAATACAGCCACACTTTTTGTTCCAGGAAGGTCTCACCATGAGTGATGCGACCCCGCCGCCCGATCCCGAGGCGCCCCAGGCGTCGGGGGAGTCGCAGCCGGGCGGCTCCCCCTCCGACACCCCCGAGAACCCCGGCGCCCCGCAGGCGCCGGCTCCGGCGGTCCCGGGCCCGGTTCCCCCGCCTCCTGCTCCGACGACGCCGGCGCCCGGAGCGGTGCCGCCGGGCGGTGGCGCGTATTCTGCCGCGCCCGCTCCGGACGCCGCGCCCGCTCCGGGAGCCGGCCCGCCCGGATTCGACACGTACCGGCCGGAGGCTCCCGGCGCATTCGGCCGCCCGGCGTCACCGGGCCCCGTGCAGCGGTCCCTGGCACCGCTGCTGACCTCCCCGGGCCTGACGTCGCTGGGCATCACGATCGCCGTCGTCATCGGGGCGGCCTTCATCTCGGCGGTGCTGCTGATCCTGGCCATCCAAGGCGTCGTTCCCAGCAGGGACCTGCAGGTGAGCTTCTCCCTGCTGCCGGTCCTCATGGGGGCGAGCCTGGGAGGCCGCCTGTCGATGAGCGTGTCGGCCGGCCTGGGCGGCGCGAACGTGTCGGTCTCGATGCCGGCCCTCGGCACGCTTCTGGCCGCTGGGGCGGGCGTCTACCTCGTAGCGACGCGGCGCGCCGGTCTTGACGGGTCCGGCGCGCCTCTCGGCGGGCTGTGCGCCCGGGCCGCGGTGGAGGCCGCGGCGACCGCCCTCGCCGCCTGCGTACTCACCGCCACGTCCTCCTTCACCTCCGTGGACGGGGGTGAGATCGGCGACGTGCGCTCCAGCGCGCCGCTGACCCTCATCGTCGTCGCACTCGTCGTCTTCGTCGCGCTCGTGGCCGCGCGCGGCGGCGAGACGCTGGCGCTCATGATGCCGGCAGGGCTGCGGCAGGTCCTCTCCGAGCTCGCCGCGCTGACGACGGTGGCCGGTCTCGTCATGGGCGGTCTGGTCGTTCCCGGAACCGTGATCGGCGCCCTGAGCAACGGCGACGGGCCTCTGATCCTGGCGCTGCCGGTCTACCTGCCGAATCTAGCGCTGTACACGCTGAGCCTGGGCTGCCTCGGCGGGCTGACGGTGACCGGGGCTTCGTCCTCGGGGAGCTTGGCCGACGCGGGGATTCAGTCCCTGCTGCGCAACGTCGAGCCTGTCTACGCCTGGGATGTTCTCGGAGGCGTCTCGGTGCTGCTCTTCCTCGCCCTGCTCGTCGTCGTCCTCGCCGCGGCCGCGCGCGTGGGTGTGCGACGCGTGCGGCTCGTCCGGCCCGACCTGACGCGCACCTGGGCGCTGGGCGCCGCGGTCCTCGTGGTCGGTGTCGTCGTGCTCAATCTGCTCCTGCCGCTGCGCCTGAGCGGCGGCCTCCTCGGGCAACCGGTCTCCGGTGCCGCCGGAGCCACCTGGTCGGCGGGCCTGACGCTCGGCATCGTAGGCATGATCGTCTCTGTTCTGGCCGAGTACGTTCCGGCCTGGCTCTACACCAGCGCCACCGGGCTGTTGACCCTGTGCGCCGGCCGCAGCGCCGTGTCGGCCTGGCTGGCCGGATCCTCCGGGCAGAGGGCGAACAGGCCGCCCGGGCCGGCCCCGTCGACCGCGGCCGGTGCCGTTCCACCGCCCCCGTCGGCCCCGTCGGCGGTTTCGGCGGCGACGGGGGCCTTCCCCGTGGTCGGTTCGGCGCCGGCCCCGTCGGCTCCGTCGGCGGTTTCGGCGGCGACGGGGGCCTTCCCCGCGGTCGGTTCGGCGCCGGCCCCGTCGACCGCGGCCGGTGCCGTTCCACCCCCGCCCGCGCCGATGAGCCCGAAGACCCGCCGGCGGCTGCGCACGGGCGTCGGTGTTCTGAGCCTGGTCCTGGTCCTGGTCGTCGCCGCCGTCGTGGCTGTGCACGTTCTCAACTCCCGTCGCAGCCCGGACAAGGAGGTCGCGACTTACCTCAACCTCCTGGCGGACGGGCACGCGCAGGCCGCCAACGAGATGGTCGACCCCGGGGTGTCCAACGACAAGCGGCTTCTCCTGACCGATGAGGCGCTGGGCGCCGCGACCTCCCGCATCACGTCGATCCGCGTCAAGGACGCAGACGTCGACGGCGATCACGCCAGCGTCGATGCGACCTTCTCTTTGGACGGGCAGAAGTTCGATTACACCTTCTCGCTGACCAAGGGTGATTCGGAGTACGGGCTGCTCGATAACTGGGAGATCGACGACTCCCCGGCCTCCCCGGTGACGCTGACGTCGACGTCGTTCGACTCCCTGATCGTCGGGGGTCAGGAGGTGCCGCTGGAGAGGGAGGGCGGCTCCTCGTCCTCCTCGGCGTCCGCCCCCGCGACCTACAAGACGGTGCAGTACGCGTATTTCGGCGTCTACGACATAGCCGGCGGGTCGTCCCGCTCGACGTACCTCACGCCGGATACGACGTCGCTCGAGATCAAGCCGTCTGGTTCCACGTCCACGGCGAAGACCATGCCGTCGGCATCCGGTGAGACGGTCGAGGTCGGCGGGACCCCGACCCAGGCCCTCAAGGACCTCGTCCTGTCCTCGGTCAAGTCCAGGGCCAAGGCCTGCGTCACGGTGCCGACCAATATGGATCCCGTGTGCCCCTCCGCCACGCAGTCGAGCCATCTCGCCAGTCTCGAGGTGACCACCGACGCCACGAGCGTCACCATGGAATCGGGGACGCGTTTCACAAGCGATGTAATATCTATTACAACTACGCCCGATCCTCCTAAGGGCGGAGGTTCGGCCCCCAAACCGAACAGGACCCAGTTCAGGTTCTCCGGCGAGGTCACGTGGACTGATGGCCAGGAGGAGCCCACCGTGACGGTTAAGCGCACGGAGCCGGCGGGGTGAGGACGATCCGCCCGTCCGCGCGTATCGCGCCTATGCGGCGCGGGCGGGCGAGCCGTCTCGACGTGTCCAGGACCACTGAGGCCGACGCCCTGCTCGTCTGGCGGGGCGCCGACGCCCTCGGTATTCTCGCCGACGGTGCCCGCATGCGGGCTGCCGTTCTCCATTCCGTCCCCAGCGTCCCGACGATTCGGCCTGATGACTCAACGATCGGCACCAGTCGGTTCAATCGGACCGGCTGATCCGGTCGATGGACGCCACGCGGGTCTGCCGCGGCGGGGACCGACGGGCCCCATCATGGGGCTCCGGACGCGAGTGCGTGGGTGATGCGCTGCAACCGGTCGTCCGCCGGCCGTTGCAGCCGCCCACCGGACGCGGGCCGGCCCGGCTCCGCGGAGGCACGCGCCCAACGCGGGGGAGCGGGGCCGGTGCGTGGGCAGCGAACCGTCCAGATGCATGTCAGCATGGAGATTGAGTAGTGCCTACAATTCAGCAGCTGGTCCGCAAGGGCCGCTCGACTAAGCGCTCGTCGTCGAAGACGCCGGCGCTCAAGTCCAGCCCGCAGCGGCGCGGCGTGTGCACCCGCGTGTACACCACCACGCCGAAGAAGCCGAACTCCGCCCTCCGCAAGGTCGCCCGTGTGCGCCTGTCGACCGGTATCGAGGTCACGGCCTACATTCCCGGCGAGGGACACAACCTTCAGGAGCATTCCATCGTGCTCGTCCGCGGCGGCCGTGTGAAGGACCTTCCCGGCGTCCGCTACCACATCGTGCGCGGCTCCCTCGACACCCAGGGTGTCAAGGGGCGTCAGCAGGCGCGCTCGAAGTACGGTGCCAAGAAGGAGAAGAAGTAATGCCTCGTAAGGGTCCCGCGCCCAAGCGTCAGCTCGCCGTCGACCCCGTCTACGGCTCGCCGGTCGTCACCCAGCTCGTCAATCGCGTTCTTCTGGACGGCAAGAAGTCCACGGCCGAGCGGATCGTCTACGGCGCTCTCGAAGGCGTGCGCTCCAAGACGGACCAGGACCCGGTCACCGTCCTCAAGCGCGCCCTGGACAACATTCGTCCCGCCCTGGAGGTCCGTTCCCGTCGCGTCGGCGGCGCGACCTATCAGGTTCCGGTCGAAGTCCGTCCGGGCCGCGCCACCACCCTCGCGCTGCGCTGGCTCGTGGATTTCTCTCGCCAGCGCCGCGAGAACACCATGACCGAGCGGCTCATGAACGAGATCCTCGACGCCTCCAACGGCCTGGGCGCCGCCGTCAAGCGCCGCGAGGACATGCACCGGATGGCCGAGTCCAACAGGGCTTTCGCGCACTACCGCTGGTAATAAGCCGCACGTCCGGCCGGGCCGCTCCCCGCTCGCCTCGGCCGGCGTCCCACTCCCAATCTCACGAACGAAGGACTTCACTAGTGGCACTCGACGTGCTGACAGACCTGACCAAGGTCCGCAACATCGGTATTATGGCCCATATCGATGCCGGCAAGACGACCGTGACCGAACGCATTCTGTTCTACACGGGCATCAACTACAAGATCGGTGAGACGCATGACGGCGCCTCGACGATGGACTGGATGGAGCAGGAGAAGGAGCGCGGTATCACCATCACCTCCGCGGCCGTCACCTGCTTCTGGAAGAACAACCAGATCAATATCATCGACACTCCCGGCCACGTGGACTTCACGGTCGAGGTCGAGCGCTCCCTGCGCGTGCTCGACGGCGCCGTCGCGGTCTTCGACGGCAAGGAGGGCGTTGAGCCCCAGTCCGAGACCGTGTGGCGCCAGGCCGACAAGTACAATGTTCCGCGCATCTGCTTCATCAACAAGATGGATAAGCTGGGAGCCGACTTCGAGTTCTCCGTCCAGACGATCCGTGATCGTCTTCATGCCAAGCCCATCGTGCTGAACTTCCCGATCGGTGCCGAGAGCGAGTTCTCCGGTCTGGTCGATATCCTGGAGATGCGCGCTGTTCGCTTCCCCGAGAAGGATGCGGCCGGCAAGGATACCCGCGGAGCCATTGTCGAGTACGAGGAGATCCCGTCCGAGCTGGTCGCCAAGGCCGAGGCCCTGCGCGGCGAGCTCCTCGAGGCGGTCGCCGAGGCCGACGACGAGCTCATGGAGAAGTATCTGGAGGGCGAGGAGCTCACCGTCGCCGAGATCAAGTCGGGAATCCGCAGGCTCACCATCGCCGGCGAGGCCTTTCCGGTCATGGCCGGTTCGGCCTTCAAGAACAAGGGCGTCCAGCCCATGCTCGACGCCGTTCTGGACTACCTCCCCTCCCCGCTGGACGTCCCCGACATCGAGGGCCACGCCGTCGGCAACGAGGAGGAGGTGCTCACCCGTCCGGCGGACGAGAAGGCTCCCTTCGCCGCCCTGGCCTCCAAGGTGGCCACCCACCCGTTCTACGGCAAGCTCGTCTACGTGCGCGTCTACTCCGGCAAGGTCTCCCAGGGCGACACGGTCCTCAACGCCACCAAGGGCAAGAAGGAGCGCATCGGCAAGCTCTTCCAGATGCACTCCAACAAGGAGAACCCGGTGGAGGAGGCCCATGCCGGCCACATCTACGCCCTCATCGGCCTCAAGGACGTCACCACCGGTGACACTCTGTGCGCCCAGAACGCGCCGATCATCCTGGAGTCCATGACGTTCCCGGACCCGGTGATCCACGTGGCCATCGAGCCCAAGACCAAGAGCGACCAGGAGAAACTGAGCGTCGCCATCCAGAAGCTCTCCGAGGAGGACCCGACCTTCACCGTCAGGCTCGACGAGGAGACCGGCCAGACCGTCATCGGCGGTATGGGCGAGCTCCACCTGGACGTCTTCGTGGACCGCATGCGCCGCGAGTTCAAGGTCGAGGCGAATGTCGGCAATCCGATGGTCGCCTACCGCGAGACCATTCGCAGGAAGGTCGACAAGATCGAGTACACGCACAAGAAGCAGACCGGCGGCTCCGGCCAGTTCGCCAAGGTGCAGATGTCCTTCGAGCCTCTGGAGGAAGCCCCGGCGACTGAGGATGGGGAGGAGAAGGCGCACTACGAGTTCGTCAACTCCGTCACGGGGGGCCGCGTGCCTCGCGAGTACATCCCCAGCGTCGACGCGGGCGTCCAGGACGCCATGCTTACGGGCGTGCTGGCCGGCTACCCGGTGGTGGACGTGAAGGCCACACTCCTCGACGGCGCCTACCACGAGGTGGACTCCTCGGAGATGGCCTTCAAGATTGCTGGGTCCATGGCCTTCAAAGAAGGCGCGCGAAGGGCCTCCCCGGCTCTCCTCGAGCCCGTCATGGCCGTCGAGGTTCGCACTCCCGAGGAGTACATGGGCGACGTCATCGGCGATCTGAACTCCCGTCGCGGCATAATCCAGTCCATGGAGGACGCCGTCGGCGTCAAGGTCATCAAGGCCGCCGTGCCGTTGAGCGAGATGTTCGGCTACGTCGGCGACTTGCGCTCCAAGACGCAGGGGCGTGCCGTGTACTCGATGGCCTTCGACTCCTATGCCGAAGTGCCCCGGAACATCGCTGACGAGATCATCGCCAGAGCCAAGGGCGAGTGACCCTCGCGGGGCCGACCGGGTCCGATCGCCCGGCTTCGCGCGCCCCGTGCGGGGTGCGCACTTCCAGTAAGATTTCCAACAATCCATCAGTAGAGACTCTCAGCGTCGTCACGGCTAGCATGTGCTTAGTCGAGTCCCGACGAAGAGAACTACCCGAGTCCCAGGAGGACACCAGTGGCCAAGGCCAAGTTCGAGCGGACCAAGCCGCACGTCAACATCGGAACGATCGGTCACGTCGACCACGGCAAGACGACGCTGACCGCCGCGATCTCGAAGGTCCTGCACGACGAGTACCCGGACCTGAACCCCTTCACCCCCTTCGACGAGATCGACAAGGCGCCCGAGGAGCGTCAGCGCGGCATCACCATCAACATCGCGCACGTCGAGTACGAGACCGAGAAGCGTCACTACGCTCACGTCGACGCCCCCGGCCACGCCGACTACATCAAGAACATGATCACCGGCGCGGCTCAGATGGACGGCGCGATCCTCGTCGTCGCCGCCACCGACGGACCCATGGCCCAGACCCGCGAGCACGTTCTGCTCGCCCGTCAGGTCGGCGTGCCGGTCCTCCTGGTCGCTCTCAACAAGTGCGACATGGTCGAGGACGAGGAGCTTCTCGAGCTCGTCGAGATGGAGGTCCGCGAGCTGCTGTCCTCCCAGGACTACGACGGCGACGAGGCCCCCGTGATCCGGGTCTCCGCCTTCAAGGCTCTCGAGGGCGACCCCGAGTGGACCCCGAAGATCAAGGAGCTCATGGACGCGGTCGACGAGTACATCCCGACCCCGCAGCGCGACCTGGACAAGCCCTTCCTCATGCCGATCGAGGACGTCTTCACGATCACCGGCCGCGGCACCGTCGTCACCGGCCGTGTCGAGCGCGGCAAGCTCGCCCTCAACTCCGAGGTCGAGATCCTGGGCATCCGCGAGCCCCAGAAGACGACCGTCACCGGCATCGAGATGTTCCACAAGTCGATGGACGAGGCATGGGCCGGCGAGAACTGCGGTCTGCTCCTGCGCGGCACCCGCCGCGAGGACGTCGAGCGCGGGCAGGTCGTCGTCAAGCCCGGTTCCATCACCCCCCACACCGAGTTCGAGGGCCACGTCTACATCCTGACCAAGGATGAGGGCGGCCGTCACAACCCCTTCTACTCGAACTACCGTCCGCAGTTCTATTTCCGCACCACGGACGTCACCGGCGTCATCACGCTGCCCGAGGGCACCGAGATGGTCATGCCCGGCGACACCACCGAGATGAGCGTCCAGCTCATTCAGCCCATCGCCATGGAGGAGGGCCTCGGCTTCGCCATCCGTGAGGGCGGTCGCACCGTCGGCTCCGGTCGCGTCACCAAGGTCATCAAGTGACGTCCTGACTGCGGGTCAGCCGCTTCGCAATAGCGAGAATCTGTTGGGGCTCCCCCTCCGACCAATACGGTCGGAGGGGGAGCCCCGTTTTCGTATCAATACGCATCGTTGCCGAACCGCTGCCGTAACGAGATCGGTTCGTGCCAAGATTCTCCGGATCTGGCCATAACCTCTTTCCGTACCTGGATGAGCGGGTCCCACCGCGGCGGACCGCCGCGCCCGCCTCCGCAATATGGGAGTGAGTTGTGTCTGTACACCGTGCCGCCCGCATGCTTCGTCGTATCGCCGGCTTCGCCGTCGCGAGCGGGGCTTGCGCGGCCCTTGTCCTGAGCCCGGTCCCGAATTCTGCGCCGGCTCATGCCGATTCCGACGCCACGAGTCTTCCCGCCGTTTTCGCAACCGGCGGTTCGGGCCGTTATGTCAACGCCATCCAGTGGCTTCAGTGGGGGGACTACGAGACCCAGTTCAAAGATCAGGCCAAGCCGAATGTTCCCGTGCTATCGGACGGGCAGACCAAAGATTTCGTCAATGAACGGGACCTGGGTGACGCCGGGAATCTCGTCACGACCTGCACTCTGTCCAACCTCCAGCATCTCGGCCATTCTCCGGACCTGTCCGACCAGCAGTCCAACGGTCCGCTGGTGGCCACCGTCCCCGGAGCCTGGGCGGGCGACGCCCTCGATAATCTCTACAATGTCGGCGGTGCCGGCCAGTGGAGCGACGGCAGCGAGGTCTGGCACGACGGCCTGACCTACCCCCGGGACTACGTCAACAAGAATCAGATGGCCATCGGCCTGGCCAACGGCTACGCCTACAACGGCAGCAGCACATGGGACGGCAAGCCCTGGGGGACGCCGGGCTCCAGCACCGAGCCGACCGGCTACGCCTCCCGCGTGAGCGTGGACTACTCCTGCACGGCCGAGCTCCATGCCCCTGACGGGAACGTCACCTCCGTCCCGGTCGCGGGTCTGGTTTTCGCCGACGCGGAGGCGTCGTCGAGGCGCTACGGCATCAAGTCCTGGGCGACGAGCCAGTGGGCCGACGAATGGGTTCAGGCCAGCACCGACCAGAACGTAACCTGGCGCGTCCTGGACACCATGCGCTCTCAGTCGTGCATCTCCAAGAACACCGGCAAGCAGGTGACCACCGACGCCGAGGTCTCCGACGGCGGCCGCACCCTGCGCCTGATGCCTAGCGACGAGGAGTGCGTCTATCAGAGCGGCGGGTCCTACAGCCGCCCCAACGGTCTGGGCGGCCCCGACGCCGTCATGTTCATGGATGGCGCCACCAAGGCTACGATCACCATGCAGGGGTCGGGTTACTCGGCTGTCGCGCTGGGTCTGATCGTCGCCACCGACTTCGGCGACGCTCCGCAGTCCTACGGCTATTCCGGCGCCCTCTTCCAGCCCACGTGGCAGGGCGGCGAGGTCACCTCGACCACCGACGCCTTCGGCGTGCAGCCCCAGGCCACCATGTCTCTGGATCACAGCGCCCCCCGCCTCGGCGAGCGCATCGACGCCGAGGGCTATCAGAGGTTCAGCGCCGATGCCCGGGGCGATGATGATGACGGCCTGTTCGACGACGAGGACGCCATCGATACCACCACGTGGGACGGCGGTATCCGTACGGCGCCGGGCGAGAACCATACCGAGTCCCTCACCTGCGAGGGCTCGGGGAAGATCGCCGGGTGGATCGATTGGAACAACAACGGCGTCTTCGACGACGCTGAGAAGAGCGATGAGGTGGCCTGCACCGATGGCGCCGCGACGCTGACGTGGAAGGTCCCCGACGATGTGACGAACACCGTGCGCAGCGTCGACGACGAGCCCGGTTCCAAACCCGACAGCTACATGCGCGTGCGCATGACGAACGACAACGGCGGTGACGGCCAGAAGCCCACGGGCATCACCGCGACCGGTGAGGTCGAGGACTACAAGGTCTCCATCCGCATCCCCACCCTCCAGCTGAGCAAGAGCGTGGACAACACCTATGCCTCCGACGAGGTGCCCGGCCTGTCCGCGGATCGGTGGACCGTCGAGGGCAGTTCCGGCGCGATCACCCGCTCCGGCCAGGGCACCACGGGCGACCCGCAGTCCATCCCCCAAGGGGAGGTGTCCCTGTCCGAGAGCTCGGAGGATCCGCAGGCCGCGGGGTACGAGCCCGGCCAGTGGGAGTGCCAGGAGACTGCGGACACCAACGGCGAGTCCTACTCGTCGACGGTCGGCGAATCCAGCAACGGCCAGGCGACGCTGACGGTGCGCAATCAGGACCGCGTCACATGCGCCATCACCAATAAGACGAAGCCGGGCTCTGTGACCTGGAAGAAGCTCGATGCCGATGGGACGACCCTTCTCGGCGGGTCCCAGTGGACCCTGTCGGGGCCCGGCGTCCCCGCTGGCACCCGCGTGACCGACTGTGTCGACACGTGCGCGTCGGGTCCCTACGAGGACCAAGACCCCGAACCGGGCAGGTTCAGCCTGACCGGCCTGACATGGGGCACTTACTCGATCGAAGAGGCCGCGGCGCCCGCGGGCTACACCCCCGCCACCGGCACGTTCACTTTCACTCAGATCACCGGCTCCTCCCTCGAGGGGACGCTGGAGGACGCCGACGGCGTCGTGGATGGTGGCGTGGTCAATGGACGCTTCACCGGTTCGGTGACCTGGACGAAGGTCGACGCGGATAACGCCGCGCCGCTGTCGGGCTCGACCTGGACCCTCACCGGTCCGGACGTGCCCGAGGGCACGGTGATCTCCGACTGCGAGCAGGCCACCTGCGAGCAGGGCCCGTACAAGGACCAGGATCCGGCGCCCGGCTCCTTCAAGGTCAGCGGGCTGGGCTGGAGCGACCAGGCGTACGCCCTGAAGGAGAAGGACGCCCCGGCGGGATACAAGGTGGACAAGAGCTCGCACGAGTTCACGATCGCCCCCGATGGGCTCGACTACTCCTTCGATGCGGCCTTCGAGAATTCCAAGACCACCGTGCCGACGCTGCCGCTGACCGGCGGCCTGGGCATGGACATCTTCCTGATCGGAGGCGGGGTGCTGGCCGCTCTCGCCCTGGTCGCCGGAATCGTGAGGAGGCACCGCGCACACTCCTGAGTAAGCACTGCCATTGAGCGGCGTGAGCCGTGGCGCCCGAGCGGGTCCGTCCCGCGAGGGCGCTCGGCGAACCGCCCGTCCATCCCATCCATCCCGCATCCGCGCGGCTGACCGCGCACGATGAAAGGACACCCCTTCCCATGAGAACCACACCTCGCGGCCTTGGACGCCGCGTGGCCGCCGCCGTCGGCGCCCTTGCTCTCGGCCTCGCCGGCCTGGGGGCCACGACCGCCGCCCAGGCGGCCGACCTCGGCAACATCGACACCGGCAGGACCGGGTCGATCCTCATCCACAAGCACGAGTCCGGCTCGCAGAATGCCAACGGCACCGCCGACGGCCAGACCGCCACCGGCGGCGATGGCGTCGCCGACGTCGTCTTCACGGCCTACAGGATCACCAATCTGGATCTGACCACCCAGTCCGCCTGGGACGGTCTTCAGAGCACCCAGGTCCCGGCCGACGCTTGCGGAGCCGACTTCCAGACCCCGTCACTGGGGTCCTACACCTTCGATGGAGGCAAGGCCAGCGCCGCCACCGACTCGCAGGGCGAGACGAGCATCGGCGACCTGCCGGTCGCGGCCTACCTCGTGTGCGAGACGAGCTCCCCCGGCACCGTCAAGACCAAGGCCGCGCCCTTCCTGGTGACGGTTCCCTTCCCGAACAACTCCGCGAACACCGCCAGCGCCGACGGGAGTTGGCTCTACAACGTCAACGTCTACCCGAAGAACGTCGTCGTGCAGGCCCCGACCAAGACCGTGGACGTGAGCGCCAATGGTTTGAAGAGCGACGCTCAGGTCTCCTACCCGGTGAAGGCGCAGGTGCCGAGCATCGCCTCGACCGACTCCTTCAAGCACTTCATCATCTCCGACCCGCTGGACGCCAGTCTGACGGACGGTCAGGTTGCCTCGGTGACGATCGACGGCGAGGACGTCAGCAGCTCCTACTACACGGTCACGACCGGTCAGACCGTCTCGCTCGGCTTCACCAAGGCGGGCCTGGAGTTCCTCAAGACCAAGCCGAACTCGACCGTCGAGGTCGTCTTCACCGCCAAGGTCGTCACGGTGCCCGACGGCGGCGTCATCGACAACACCGCGACGTTCTACGTCGACACCGTTCCCCAGTCCACCCCGCCGGACAACCCGCCGCTGACCCCTCCGGACGAGCCGGGCACGCCCACCAATAAGGTCGTCACCTCTTGGGGCGACGTCAGGGTCTCCAAGACCGATGCCGACAACAGCAAGGCCCTCCAGGGCGCGACCTTCCAGGTCTACGATGCCCAGGATCCGTACGCCGCCTCGTGCGAGGGCGCGGTCAGGACCGGGGCCCCGATCTCGGTCGACGGCACCACCGAGTTCACCTCCGACGGAGATGGCGTGGTGTCCATCGCGGGCCTGTTCGTCGATAAGAAGAACGGAGCTCCCGGCGAGGCCTCCGTCACCCCGGACCACGCTCAGCGCTGCTACGTCCTGGTCGAGACGGCCGCTCCGGCCGGATACGTCCTGCCCTCCAGCGCGGACACGCCCCTGACGGTCAAGACCGGCGTCACGGCGACCGGCTCCTACGACCTGACCGTCACCAACACCAAGCAGAACGTGCCCCAGCTCCCGCTCACCGGTGCGAACGGCCGTCTGCTCCTGATGGCGCTCGGCATCATCCTCGTCGCCATCGCCGGTGGCTCGGCCCTCGTCGCCCGCTCCCGCAGGACGCGCGAGCAGAAGAGCTGAGTCCGCGCCGGGCCCCTGTCCGATGCCGTGCGGCGCATGCCGGCGCGTGGCGGCACGTGCCGACGCGTGAGAGCCATCGGCGCCGGCAGGAGCCCGAGCCCTGCACCTCAGCGGCGTGGCGGGGAGGCCCGAGGCCTCCCCGCCACGCCGCACCCCGACCAGGAGACCTACCGCCATGAGCTCTTTGCGGACTCGTACGCGTCTTCGCCCACGGCGTCCTCAACGCCCCCGCCCCGCCGGCGAGTCCCTCAGCGGTCCTGCCGGTGGACCCGCCGGGGGCGCGGCCGGGACCGCCCGAGGGGGGCGCCGCTGGCGTCTGTCGCGCTTCTCCCTCGTCCCCGCCCTCCTCGCCCTGATCGGCATGCTGACGTTCACCTACCCGACGGCGGCGAGCTGGTTCTCCCAGTACAACCAGTCCCGGGTGGTCGCCGACTACGCCGACGCCGTCGACCAGGCCTATCCGGATGCCGCCACCCAGCTCGCTCAGGCTCATGAGTACAACGACGCGCTGAGCTCCGGGGCCGTGCTCGAGGCCAACAACCACATACCCGTTGGAGCAGGGGACTCCTCGGGAACCGGCACGGACCTGGAGTACAACTCCATTCTGGACGCCAACGGCGCCGGCCTCATGGCCCGCCTGCGCATCCCATCGATCGATCTGGACCTGCCCGTCTACCACGGCACCGCGGACCAGACCCTCCTGGAGGGATTGGGGCACCTGGAGGGGACCTCCCTGCCCGTGGGCGGCGTCGGCACCCGAGCCGTCATCACCGGGCACCGTGGTCTGGCCAACGCCACCATGTTCACCAATCTCGACAAGGTCGGCGAGGGGGACACCTTCACCATCGAGGTCTTCGGCGAGGTGCTGACCTACCGCGTGGCGCAGACCAAGGTCGTCGAACCGGAGCAGACCGAGGAGCTGCGGGCCGACCCGGATCGCGACCTGGTCACCCTCGTGACCTGCACGCCGCTGGGGATCAACACCCACCGCATCCTCGTCACGGGGGAGCGGATACCCACGCCCGATCAGGACACCGCCCCGGGCGAGCGTCCGGATGTGCCCAGATTCCCGTGGTGGGCGGTCGCGTTGGGGATCGGCGTGGTGCTCGACGCGGTCTACGTGTGGCGCGCCGGCTACCCGCCCAAGGCCCGCAAGCACCGGGCCTGACCGGCCCGACGCGCTCGGCGTGCGACGCGCCCGAACGCGTGGACTGGGTGGGCGGTCTCACAGGGGCGAGGCCGCCCCTCCGCTTCCGCGTCACGGGATGTCACTGCTAGCGTTGTCGGGCCGAGCGGGCCTGGTGCCCGGCTCGGCCGCTTCCCGGGATCGATCCCGGGACTCAGTCTGACGGATCCGGTGGCCACCGGGTTCCGTGTGTCCAGACCGGCCCATCTTCTTCACAGCGTAGTCTGAGCTTCGTCTCACGACACGCCCGAGTGCGTGGACCGGTCGAACGAAAGCAAGAGAGGTGAGGCGCCATGGCGGGACAGAAGATCCGCATCCGGCTCAAGTCCTACGACCACGAGGTCATCGACTCCTCAGCGCGCAAGATCGTCGACGTCGTGACCCGCGCGGGTGCGACGGTCGTGGGCCCCGTGCCGCTGCCGACCGAGAAGAACGTGTTCTGCGTCATCCGGTCGCCGCACAAGTACAAGGACAGCCGTGAGCACTTCGAGATGCGCACGCACAAGCGGTTGATCGACATCGTCGATCCGACGCCGAAGGCCGTCGACTCGCTTATGCGGCTCGACCTGCCGGCCGACGTCAACATCGAAATCAAGCTCTGAGGTAAGAGGCCATGACTACGCTGAACCAGCCGGCCGCCGCCGCGCCCACCAGGGCACTGCTCGGCACCAAGCTCGGCATGACGCAGATCTGGGACGAGAAGGGCGTCCTGCGCCCCGTCACGGTCGTACGCGTCGACACCAATGTCGTGACCCAGATCCGTACGATCGAGACCGACGGGTATGAGGCCGTCCAGCTCGCCTTCGGCGAGATCGACGAGCGCAAGGTCACCAAGCCCCTCAAAGGCCATTTCGACAAGGCGGGGGTCTCTCCTCGTCGGCACGTGGCCGAGGTGCGCACCTGTCTGGCCGGCGAATTCGCTCCCGGCCAAGAGCTCGATGCGAAGACTTTCGAGGTCGGTCAGCTGGTCGATGTCACCGGCACCTCCAAGGGCAAGGGTTTCGCGGGCGTCATGAAGCGCCACGGCTTCAAGGGCGTCTCCGCATCCCACGGTGCGCACCGCAACCATCGCAAGCCCGGCTCGGTCGGCGCCTGCGCCACTCCGGGCCGCATCTTCAAGGGCCTGCGCATGGCCGGCCGCATGGGTCATGCCACCACCACTGTCCAGAACCTGAAGGTTCGCGGCGTCGACGCCGACAAGGGCGTGCTCCTCGTGGGCGGCGCCGTTCCCGGTCCCAAGGGCGCGGTCGTCGTCGTCCGCACCGCCGTGAAGTCCGCCGTGAAGGGAGCCTGACACCATGGTAGAGCCACTCTCCGTCGCGATCGTCGACTCGAAGGGCGAGCGGACCGGCACGGCCGAGCTGCCCGCCGAGATCTTCGACGTCGAGCCCAATATCCCGCTCATGCATCAGGTGGTCGTGGCTCAGCTCGCCGCGGCCCGCCAGGGCACCCACGCCACCAGGACCCGCGGCATGGTTCGCGGTGGTGGCCGCAAACCCTACCGTCAGAAAGGGACCGGCCGCGCCCGCCAGGGCTCGATCCGCGCCCCGCAGTTCGCCGGCGGCGGCACTGTGCACGGCCCGCAGCCGCGCAATTACGCCCAGCGCACGCCCAAGAAGATGAAGGTCGCCGCCCTGCGCTCGGCACTGTCGGATCGCGCCCGCAACGGCCGCGTCCACGTCATCACCGAGTTCCTCGTGGCCGACAGGCCCTCCACCAAGCAGGCGCTGTCGGGGCTGCGCAACCTGACCGATCGCAAGGCGCTGGTCGTCGTGCCCCGTGAGGACGCCCTGTCCTTTCTGAGCCTGCGCAACCTGCCCGATGTCCTCGTGATCCGGGCCGACCAGCTCAACACCTACGACGTCCTCAACAGCGACGACGTCGTCTTCACTGCTGCCGCCCTGGATCGCTTCCTGGGCAGGAGCGAGGAGGAGTCCAAGTGAGCCTCGAGAAGTCCAAGAACCCCCGCGACGTCATCGTCGCGCCGGTCGTCTCCGAGAAGTCCTACGCCTGTATGGACCGCGGACAGTACACGTTCCTCGTCGCGCCGGGGTCCAACAAGACCGAGATCAAGCAGGCCATCGAGGCGATCTTCGACGTCAAAGTCGCCTCGGTCAACACCCAGAACCGTCAGGGCAAGACCCGCCGCACCCGCACGGGCACGGGGAAGTCGAAGGACACCAAGCGCGCGATCGTCACGCTGCGCGAGGGCACCATCGACATCTTCGGCGACGTGGCGAACTGACACGGAAGGGAGAGGATCGACATGGGAATCCGTAAGTACAGGCCGACGACGCCGGGGCGCCGCGGCTCCTCCGTGGCCGACTTCGTCGAGATCACGCGCAGCGAGCCCGAGAAGTCCCTCGTTCGTCCGCTGTCCAAGACCGGCGGCCGTAACAACCACGGTCGGGTGACCACCCGTCACAAGGGCGGTGGGCACAAGCGCGCCTACCGCATCATCGACTTCCGTCGGGCGGACAAGGATGGCGTGCCGGCCAAGGTCGCTCACATCGAGTACGACCCCAACCGCACCGCCCGCATCGCCCTGCTGCACTACGTCGACGGCGAGAAGCGCTACATCCTCGCGCCGAACCGGCTCGGCCAGGGAGACATGGTCGAGGCCGGGGCGAATGCCGACATCAGGCCCGGCAACAACCTGCCGCTGCGCGCCATCCCCACCGGCACCGTCGTGCACGCCGTCGAGCTGCGCCCTGGCGGCGGCGCCAAGATCGCTCGTTCCGCCGGGACCTCGGTGCAGCTGGTCGCCAAGGAGGGCAAGTACGCGCAGCTGCGCATGCCCTCCGGCGAGGTCCGCAACGTCGAAGCCGCCTGCCGCGCCACGGTCGGCGAGGTCGGCAACGCCGAGCAGTCCAACATCAGCTGGGGCAAGGCCGGCCGCATGCGCTGGAAGGGCGTGCGTCCGACCGTTCGCGGTGTCGTCATGAATCCCGTCGATCACCCGCACGGCGGTGGTGAGGGCCGTACCTCCGGTGGTCGCCATCCCGTCTCACCGTGGGGCAAGCCCGAGGGCCGTACCCGTCGTCCCAACAAGTCCAGCGACCGCCTCATCGTGCGTCGTCGTCGGACCGGCAAGAAGCGCTGATAGGAGCCTGGTATGCCGCGCAGTCTGAAGAAGGGACCCTTCGTCGACGATCACCTTCAGAAGAAGGTGGACGCCCAGAACGAGAAGGGCACCAAGAATGTCATCAAGACCTGGTCCCGTCGTTCGGTCATTACCCCGGACTTCCTCGGACACACCTTCGCCGTCCACGACGGCCGCAAGCACGTCCCGGTCTTCATCACCGAGTCCATGGTGGGCCACAAGCTCGGCGAGTTCGCTCCGACCCGCACCTTCCGCGGGCACGTCAAGGACGACCGCAAGTCGCGTCGCTGACGCCGGTGGAAGTCAGAGAGGCAGAGAACATGGAAGCCAAGGCGCAGGCAAAATATGTGCGCTGCACGCCGATGAAGGCGCGTCGCGTTGTGGACGTCGTTCGCGGCAGACGCGCTGTCGAGGCCGTGGGTGTGCTCCGTTTCGCTCCGCAGGCCGCTGCGGTCCCGGTGCGCAAGGTCATTGAGTCCGCCATCGCCAATGCCCGGTTCAAGGCCGAGCGCGACGGCGAGCGCTTCGATGAGAACGAACTGTTCATCACGGAGGTGTACGCCGACGAGGGCCCGACCCTCAAGCGATTCCGCCCCCGCGCTCAGGGGCGTGCCGGACGGATCCTCAAGCGGACCAGCCACATCACCGTCATCGTCGGCGACCGCGCCGACTCCACCGAGAAGGAAGGAGCCCGGTAATGGGGCAGAAGGTCAACCCGACCGGGTTCCGCCTGGGCATTACGACGGACCACCGTTCGCGTTGGTTCGCCGACTCCACCAAGCCCGGTCAGCGCTACCGCGACTTCGTGGACGAGGACGTCAAGATCCGTCGTCTCATGAGCAGCGGCATGGAGCGCGCCGGCATCTCCAAGGTCGACATCGAGCGCACCCGGGACCGGGTCCGCGTCGATCTGCACACCGCGCGGCCCGGCATCGTCATCGGTCGCCGCGGTGCTGAGGCCGAGCGTCTGCGCGCCTCGCTCGAGAAACTGACCGGCAAGCAGGTCCAGCTCAACATCCTCGAGGTCAAGAACCCCGATATGGACGCCCAGCTCGTCGCTCAGGGCATTGCCGAGCAGCTCGCCAGTCGTGTCTCCTTCCGCCGCGCCATGCGCAAGGGCATGCAGTCGGCCGCGCGCGCCGGGGCCAAGGGCATTCGCGTGCAGTGCTCCGGCCGCCTGGGCGGGGCCGAGATGAGCCGTTCGGAGTTCTATCGCGAGGGCCGTGTGCCGCTGCACACCCTGCGGGCGAACATCGACTACGGCTTCTACGAGGCCAAGACCACCTTCGGCCGTCTCGGCGTCAAGGTGTGGATCTACAAGGGCGATATGACCGAGCGCGAGTTCGCCCGTCAGCAGGCCGAGTCCAGCCCGCGCGGTCGTGGCGGCCGGGGCGAGCGCCGCGGGGGCCGTCGGGCGGACCGCGCTCAGCGCCGCAGTGAGCAGCAGGCCGAGCAGACCCCGGCCACCGAGAACGCTGCCGCAGACAAGGGAAGGGAGGCCTGAATCGTGCTCATCCCCCGTCGAACCAAGTTCCGCAAGCAGCACCGTCCGCACCGTACGGGCCTGTCCAAGGGCGGCAATCGGATCGCCTTCGGCGATTACGGCATCCAGGCCCTCGAGCCCGCCTACGTCACCAATCGCCAGATCGAGGCGGCGCGTATCGCCATGACCCGTCACATTAAGCGCGGCGGCAAGGTGTGGATCAATATCTTCCCCGACCGCCCGTTGACCAAGAAGCCCGCCGAGACGCGTATGGGCTCGGGTAAGGGGGCTCCCGAGTGGTGGATCGCCAACGTCAAGCCCGGACGCATCATGTTCGAGCTCGGCGGCGTCGACGAGGCGCTCGCCCGTGAAGCCATGCGTCGTGCGCAGCACAAGCTTCCGATGAAGACCCGTTTCGTGACTCGTGAGGGTGGTGACGTCTGATGGCCATCGGTTCGAAGGATCTGACTCCGGCCGACCTGGACGCCATGGACAACGAGCGCCTCGCCGAGGAGCTCTCCAAGGCCAAGGCTGAGTTGTTCAACCTCCGGTTCGCCGCGGCGACCGGACAGCTCGAGGACCACGGCCGACTCAAGGCCGTGCGTCGCGACATCGCCCGTATCCATACGATCGTGCGCGAGCGTGAGCTCGGCATCCGCACCGCCCCGAGCAGTCAGGAGTCCAAGTGAGCGAGCAGAACACCACCAGTGTCGAGCCGCGGGAGCGCGGCCAGCGCAAGGTCCGTCGTGGATACGTCGTGTCCGACAAGATGGACAAGACCGTCGTCGTGGAGGTCGAGGAGCGTTACAAGCACTCGCTCTACGGCAAGGTCCTCCGTCGCTCCAAGAAGGTCAAGGTCCATGACGAGCGCAATGAGGCTCGTCCCGGTGATCTCGTGAGGATCATGGAGACGCGTCCGCTCAGCGCCACCAAGCACTGGCGTCTCATCGAGATCATCGAGAAGGCCAAGTGATCATCCGCTGACCCCGGTGCCGACGGCCGAACCCGGTGGCACTGCGGAGAGCTCGCATTGTCGCCGCCACCCCACGGGTGGCGGCGACAATGCGAGCTCTCCGCTCGGCGGGTCGATGAGAGAGGACGTCGGTGAGCAAAGGCACAGGATCGCTCGGCTCGCTGCGGTTCCGCGGGATACTGGGCTTGCACTAGGCTGCGAGGGTTGCGTGCGTCCCGGTGCGCCCGTCAGAGACCTTGCGCAGAGCCCGTGCTTCGAGCGCCTGCGTCTGACGGTCCCGGACCGGGGACTCCGCCCGCCCTCGGCGGGCGGAGCAGTGCGCAAGAGAAGAAGGAACGTTCGGCTAGGCTCATTCGCCCTCGGGGGAGTCGAGAACCGGCTCGACGACAGGAGAACACTCAATGATCCAGCAGGAGTCGCGACTGAAGGTCGCCGACAACACCGGTGCCAAGGAGATCCTGTGCATCCGTGTGCTCGGCGGCTCGGGTCGGCGCTATGCGGGCATCGGCGACACGATCGTCGCCACCGTGAAGGACGCCATCCCCGGCGGCAACGTCAAGAAGGGCGAGGTCGTCAAAGCGGTTGTCGTGCGCGCCGCCAAGGAGCGTCGCCGTCCGGACGGCTCGTACATTCGTTTCGATGAGAACGCCGCCGTCATCCTCAGGAACGACGGCGAACCGCGCGGCACGCGCATTTTCGGCCCCATCGGCCGTGAGCTTCGCGAAAAGAAGTTCATGCGCATCGTTTCGCTCGCCCTGGAGGTGATCTGAATATGGCACGTATTAAGAAAGGCGATCAGGTCATCGTCATCGCGGGTAGGGACAAGGGGAAGACGGGGCGCGTCCTGCGAGTTCTGCCCGACGCCGACCGCGTCGTCGTCGAGGGCATTCAGCGCGTGACCAGGCACGTCAAGGCCGGGCAGTCCGCTCAGGGAGCCCGCACCGGCGGCATCGAGACCGTCGAGGCCCCGATCCACGCCTCCAACGTCATGCCCGTGGATCCTAAGACCAAGAAGCGCACCCGCGTCGGCTTCCGCGTCGAGGAAGGGGAGCGCCCCGATGGTCGTAAGCGCACCGTCCGCGTGCGCTATGCCAAGAAGTCCGGGGAGGATCTGTGACTATGAGTTCTGAGACTGCCGGCGTGACCGCCACGATCACCCCCCGACTGAAGGCCCGGTACACCCGGGACGTGCGCCCGGCGTTGCGCGAGGAGTTCCAGCACGGCAACATCATGGAGGTCGGGCGCGTTGTCAAGGTGGTCGTCAACATGGGCGTGGGCGAGGCCGCTCATGACTCCAAGATGATCGAGGGGGCCGTGCGCGACCTGGCGTCCATCACCGGGCAGAAGCCCCAGATCACCCGAGCCCGCAGGTCCATCGCGCAGTTCAAGTTGCGCGCGGGCCAGCCGATCGGCGCGCACGTCACGCTGCGCGGCGACCGCATGTGGGAGTTCCTCGATCGCCTTATCTCGATCGCGCTTCCCCGGATCCGCGACTTCCGTGGACTGTCCCCTAGGCAGTTCGACGGCAACGGAAATTACACCTTCGGTCTCACGGAGCAGTCCGTGTTCCACGAGATCGATGCTGATTCGATCGACCGCGTGCGCGGTATGGACATCACCGTGGTGACCACGGCCAAGACCGACGAGGAGGCCCGCTCGCTGCTGAGGCAGCTCGGCTTCCCCTTCAAGGAGAAGTGACATGGCGAAGACCGCTCTTATCGAGAAGGCCAACCGCAAGCCGAAGTTCGCAGTTCGCGCCTACACGCGCTGCCAGCGCTGCGGCCGTCCGCACTCGGTGTATCGCAAGTTCGGCCTGTGCCGTATCTGCCTGCGTGAGATGGCCCTGGGCGGCCAGCTCCCTGGTGTGAGCAAGTCCAGCTGGTAAGAAACACACGTCGCAGGTCCGAGGAGGAAACCGCGACGAGGAAGGGCGCAGGCCCACTCATGACTATGACAGATCCGATCGCAGACATGCTGACTCGTCTGCGCAACGCAAACAACGCCTACCACGAGACCGTCTCCATGCCGTCGAGCAAGCTCAAGGTGAACATCGCCTCGATGCTCAAGGCGGAGGGCTACATCGCCGGCTACGAGGTTGCGGACGCCGCGGTGGGCAAGACGCTCACGTTGAGCTTGAAGTACGGGGCTAACCGCCGTCGGGCCATCCAGGGCCTCAAGCGCGTCTCCAAGCCGGGCCTGCGCGTCTACGCCAAGTCCACGAACCTGCCCAAGGTCCTCGGCGGTCTGGGGGTGGCCATCCTGTCCACCTCCTCCGGCCTGCTGACCGATAGGCAGGCCGAGTCCAGAGGCGTCGGCGGCGAAGTGCTCGCCTACGTCTGGTGAGAGAGGGAACGGAGGAAAATCATGTCTCGCATCGGACGACTTCCCGTTCCGGTTCCCACCGGCGTGGACGTCACCATCGACGGCAATGACGTGACGGTCAAGGGTCCCAAGGGGACTCTATCCCGCACGATCAGTGCGCCGCTGAGCGTGACCCGGCAGGATGACGGCACCATTCTGGTGACCCGTCCCGACGACGAGCGCGAGTCCCGCTCGCTGCACGGCCTGTCGCGTACGCTCATTAACAACATGGTCGTCGGCGTGACCGAGGGCTACTCCAAGCAGCTCGAGATCGTTGGCACCGGATACCGCGCGGCTCAGAAGGGCGCCGGAGTCGAACTCTCGCTCGGTTTCTCCCACACCGTCGTCGTCGAGCCCCCCGCGGGCATCGATCTCAAAGTCGAGGGGAACCTGAGGATCATCGTCTCCGGCATCTCCAAGGAGCAGGTCGGCGAGGTCGCTGCGAATATCCGCAAGATCCGTCCGCCTGAGCCCTACAAGGGCAAGGGCGTGCGCTATGCCGGTGAGAACGTGCGTCGCAAGGTCGGAAAGGCTGGTAAGTGACCATGGCGTACTCGATCAAGAGGAAGAAGAACTCAAAGGCGGTCGCCCGCAGGCTGCGCCACCAGCGCGTGCGCAAGCGCATCAGCGGTACCCCGCAGCGCCCGCGTCTGGTCGTCACCCGCTCCAATCGCCACATGGTGGCCCAGCTCGTCGACGACACCGTCGGTCACACGCTGTGCTCGGCCTCGACCCTCGAGAAGGCCATTAAGGAGGTCGAGATCGAGGGCCATAAAGTCGGCGCCGCCCGCAGGGTCGGCGAGCTCGTGGCCGAGCGCGCCAGGGCCCTGGGCATCGAGTCGATCGTCTTCGACCGCGCCGGTTACAAGTACCACGGACGCGTGGCGGCCGTAGCCGAGGGCGCCCGCGAGGGCGGCCTGGTGTTCTGAGCCGGACGACGAGAAAGCAGAGGAATATCTGATGTCACCGCAGCGAGACAGGTCCGTGTCGTCCAGCGGCTCGGCCCAGCGCGAGAACGGCCGCGGTCGTCGCGACCGCAACAACGACCGCCGCGACCGCAGTGGCCGCGGCAATGACGACAAGTACATCGAGCGCGTCGTCACCATCAATCGCGTGTCCAAGGTCGTCAAGGGCGGCCGCCGTTTCACCTTCACGGCGCTGGTCGTCGTCGGTGACGGTGAGGGCACCGTGGGCGTGGGCTACGGCAAGGCGAAGGAGGTCCCGTCCGCCATCGCCAAGGCTGTCGAGATCGCGAAGAAGAACTTCTTCCACGTCCCGATGATCCGTCGCACCATCCCGCATCTGACGCAGGGCGAGGACTCCGCCGGGGTCGTCCTCCTGCGCCCGGCGTCCCCCGGAACCGGGGTCATCGCCGGCGGCCCGGTGCGGGCCGTGCTGGACTGCGCCGGCGTCCACGACATCCTGTCGAAGTCGCTCGGCTCCTCCAATGCGATCAACATCGTCCATGCGACCGTCGATGCGCTCAAGGGGCTTGAGCAGCCCGAGGCCGTCGCAGCCCGACGCGGACTGCCCCTGGAAGACATCGCCCCGCAGTCCATGCTGCGGGCCCGCGCCGAGGGTGAGGCCGACAAGCGCGCCGAGGCCGAGAAGAAGGAGGCCGACAAGGCCGCTGAAGGAGTGGGTGCGTGATGGCTGAGGCAGCATCGGAGCGACTGGAGCAGTCGCAGCGGATCAGGGTGACCCAGGTACGTTCGAGCATCGGCGGTACGCGCCGTCAGCGTGAGACGCTCAGGTCGCTCGGCCTGCGCAGGATCCGCCAATCCGTCGTCCGCGAGGACAGCGCCTCCGTGCGCGGCATGATCGCCACGGTGTCGCATCTTGTCACCGTTGAGGAGGCCTGAAATGGCTGACGCCAGGAAGACCGGGGCCGGCGAGGGCCCCGAGAACGAGCAGAAGAGGGCGCGGATCATCAAGCTGCACGACCTGCGCCCCGCCCCGGGGTCCAAGAAGGCCAAGACCCGAGTGGGTCGCGGTGAGGGCTCCAAGGGCAAGACCGCCGGCCGCGGGACCAAGGGCACCAAAGCGCGCCGCCGGGTGCGTCCCGGTTTCGAAGGCGGCCAGATGCCGCTGCACATGCGCTTGCCCAAACTGCGCGGTTTCAAGAATCCCAACCGGGTGGAGTACCAGCCCGTCAACGTCGGTCGCATCGCCGAGCTGTTCCCCGTCGGCGGCTCGGTGACCGTCGAGGATCTCGTCGCCAAGGGCGCCGTCCGCAAGGGCCGCCTGGTCAAGGTCCTGGGCTCGGGCGAGGTGGATGTCAGGCTCGACGTCGTCGTCGACGCCTGGTCCGGCTCCGCCAAGGAGAAGCTCGAGGCCGCCGGCGGCTCCGTGACCGCTCGCGAGCAGGCGGTGGACGCCTGACCGGGACGCGCTGATGACCGGACCCGCCCTGGTGGTGGCGCAGCGGCCGCTGCGCCACCACCAGGGCGGGTCAGCACGTGCGGCGTGCGCGCGTTCCATCATGCAAGCTCCGCCGCGCGTGCTGCACGGCGCGGGGACCGGCGAGGCGTGACGGATACCCTGTTGCGACCGGGCGGCGTCCGGTTAACAGCCGCCGAATGCAGGGTAGGGTGGCCAGCGGCGCTTTCCCGGCGCCGGAGCGCCAGCGCCCGGATCGGGTCGGCGGCGCCCTGAGAATCTTCCGCGACTACAGGAGACCGAGTGCTCAGCGCGTTCATGCAGGCGTTCAGGACGCCGGACCTCAGGTCGAAGCTCCTCTTCACCCTCGGCATCATGGCCCTGTTCCGCCTCGGGTCGATTCTGCCGACCCCGGGCGTCGACATGGCCAACGTCCAGAAGTGCATCGGGGAGAGTCAGGACGCGGGGCTGCTGAACCTGATCAACATCTTCTCCGGTGGAGCTCTGCTTCAGCTGAGTGTGTTCGCGCTGGGCATCATGCCCTACATCACGGCGTCGATCATTATCCAGCTGCTGCGCGTGGTGATCCCGCACTTCGAGGAGCTCTACAAGGAGGGGCAGTCGGGCACCGCCAAGCTCACCGAGTACACGCGCTACCTCACGATCGGCCTGGGCGTCCTCCAGTCCGCGACCATCGTGGCCACCGCCGCCAACGGCAAACTCTTCCAGAACTGCAGCGTATCCGTCGTCCCCAATGACTCCGCCCTCAACATGGCGGTCATGGTCGTCACCATGACTGCTGGCACCGGCCTGATCATGTGGTTGGGCGAGCTCATCACCGAGAAGGGCATCGGCAATGGCATGTCGCTGCTCATCTTCACCTCGATCGTGGCGCGCATGCCGCAGAACCTGTTCTCCATCATCGGGGGCAACGGCGGCGTCTCGAAGTTCCTCGCCGTCGTCGCCGTGATCCTCGTGGCCACCATCGCCGTCGTCTTCATCGAGCAGGCCACGCGCCGTATCCCGGTCCAGTACGCCAAGCGCATGGTCGGACGGCGCCAGTACGGCGGCTCGACCACCTACATCCCCATCAAGATCAACACCGCGGGCGTCATCCCGGTCATCTTCGCCTCCTCGATCCTGTCCATGCCTCAGCTCGTAGCTCAATTCGGCAGCCCCGCCAGCTCGTGGGTGCAGTGGATCGACAAGAACCTCCAGCAGACCGCGCCGGTCTACCTCGTCGGTTACGGCGTCCTCATCCTCTTCTTCACTTTCTTCTACACCGCGATCACCTTCAACCCCGAGGAAATCGCGGACAACATGAAGAAGTACGGCGGATTCATTCCCGGGATCCGCGCCGGCGAGCCGACGGCGCGCTACCTCGGATACGTCATTAACCGCGTGACGGTGGCGGGTTCGCTCTACCTCGTCGTCCTGGCCCTCCTGCCGACTATCGCGGTGATGTGGCTGGGCCTGTCCCAGAACCTGCCGTTCGGCGGCACGACCATTCTCATCATGGTCGGAGTCGGCCTTCAGACGGTCAAGGAGATCAACTCCCAGCTTCAGCAGCGCCACTACGAAGGGTTCCTCTCATGAGCGCACGCATGGTCCTCCTCGGCCCGCCCGGGGCCGGCAAAGGCACCCAGGCGGCCCGCATCTGCGGGCGCCTGTCCATCCCCGCCATTTCCACCGGCGATATCTTCCGCGCCAATGTCGCCGGTGCCACCGAGCTCGGCAGGCGGGCCCAGCAGTACATGGACAGAGGTGAGTACGTGCCCGACTCCGTGACCAACGCGATGGTCAGGAGCCGGCTGGCGGCCGACGATGCCGCGCGGGGCTTCCTCCTGGACGGTTACCCCCGTACCGAGGGGCAGGTTCACGAGTTGGACGCCATCCTGGCCGCCTCCGGTCTCGCCCTCGACATCGTTCTGGAGATCACCGCCGACTCCGAGGCCGTCGTCGCCCGCCTCCTCACACGGGCGAGTGAGCAGAATCGTGCGGACGACACCGAGTCGGTCATCCGTCACCGCCTCGAGGTCTACGCCGAGCAGACGGCGCCGCTGGCCGCGCTTTATCGCGACCGCGGGCTGCTCGTGCAGGTCGACGGCATCGGCGCCGTCGACGAGGTCACCGAACGCATAATGACGGCGCTCGTTCCCCGACTCAGCGCCCGCGGCGTCACGGCCTGAGCGGGTGCGCGGGGTCGGCCGACCCCGCGCCGAACGCGTCGATCGACCTCCCACCGATGACGCCCGGGCCGCCGAGCGGCCCTCCCCACCTCCCCGTCCCGGCACGGCCGGCTCTCGGCCAGTGTCCCGTCACCACACGCAGGAGGAAGCGGTGCGACCGCGCAAACGTCTTGAGCTCAAGACGCCCGATCAGGTGCGCCACATGCGGCGCGCGGGCCTTGTCGTCGCCGACATCCACGCCGCGCTGCGCGAGGCGGTGCGTCCGGGAGTGACCACCGCAGAGCTCGACGCGGTGAGCGCCGCGACCATTCGCGGCGCCGGCGCCCGCTCGAACTTCCTGGGCTACTACGACTACCCGGCCACCGTGTGCATTTCGGTCAATGAGGAGGTCGTGCACGGCATCCCGGGTGAACGGGTGCTCCAGGAAGGGGATCTGGTCACCTTCGACTGCGGCGCCTGCGTCCTCGACGACGACGGGACCCAGTGGCACGGCGATGCCGCCTTCACCACCGTCGTCGGTGGGCGCTACGCCAGTCGGGCCGATCGGATCCTGGACGCCACGACTCGTCGGGCCCTGTGGGCGGCCATCGCCGCTCTCGCCCGCGCCGTCGCCGGCGAGGCCTCCGGGCGGGCCGGGCGCCTGAACACGGTGGGCGACGCCGTTGAGGACGTCGTCGCCAAGGCCCACCGCAGCTACGGCGTTGAGATGGGCATTCTTCAGGAGTACGTCGGTCATGGGATCGGCACGGCCATGCACATGGCGCCCGACGTCCTGAACTACTCGGTACGGCGCCGGGGCCCCCGCCTCAAGCCGGGCATGGTGCTCGCCGTCGAGCCGATGCTCACCGCCGGCGATCCCGAGATCTGCGAGCTCGACGACGGGTGGACGGTCGTGACCGCCGACGGATCCCACGCCGCCCAGTGGGAGCACACGGTGGCGCTGGTCCCCGGCGGTGTGTGGGTGCTGACAGCCTCCGACGGCGGGGTGGAGGGGCTGGCGCCCTACGGCATCGAGCCGCGTCCACTGCGCTGAGCGGTCGTGCTCCGTTGAACCGGACGCTCACGAGAGCACCGGGCCCCGCCGAAGGGGCCGACGAGCCGTGTGGTTGGGAACACCGCGCTGGTGCTGGATCTCACGTGGTGGTCGGCGAGAGGATTGACGTATTGTAAGCAGTCGGTGCGCCAGACGGCCCGGCGTGCTCATGTCCGGTGTTCGCTCGGGGTTCCGCGGCTTCGTCGTGGCACTGGTGAGTCGGCGGGTACGAGCGTGCCGTCCGGCGGCGTTGTCGTTGGAGAACCCGAGCGAGAGAGCACCGACGGAGGAACATGGCTAAGAAGGACGGCGTCATCGAGGTCGAGGGATCGGTCGTCGAGGCCCTTCCGAACGCGATGTTCCGGGTGGAGCTGAGCAATGGGCACGTCGTGCTCGCGCACATCTCCGGCAAGATGCGGCAGCATTACATCCGCATCCTCCCCGAGGACCGCGTGGTCGTGGAGCTGAGCCCTTATGACCTGTCCCGCGGCCGCATCGTCTACCGGTACAAGTGACAGTCCTCCCCGTCAGGGGATGACGGAGGAACATCATGAAGGTCAAGCCGAGCGTCAAGAAGATCTGTGACAATTGCAAGGTGATTCGTCGCCACGGTCGTGTCATGGTTATCTGCGACAACCCCCGGCACAAGCAGCGTCAGGGCTGAGCCCTCGCCCACGGCCGCCGGTCGGCGGCCGCATCAGCACTCGTCCCAGCGGCGACCGGCTCGCGTCGGCCCGCAACCCCCGGTCCCCGGAGGCCGGGGCCGCCCGAACAGATGACGGAGGAGACGGGTGACGACCTCCGGGAGCACAGCAGGAGAACCACAACCGTGGCACGTATTTCCGGTGTCGATCTGCCTCGCGAGAAGCGAGTCGAGGTCGCTCTCACCTATATCTTCGGGATCGGCCGTACTCGTGCGGACGAGACCCTCGCGGCCACCGGGGTCAATCCCGACACCCGCGTTAAGGACCTCACCGAGGACGAACTGGTCGCCCTGCGCAGCCACATCGAAGCGAGTTATCGCGTCGAGGGGGATCTGCGCCGTGAGGTTCAGGCCGACATCCGCCGCAAGATCGAGATCGGCTGCTACCAGGGCCTGCGACACCGTCGGCACCTGCCGGTCCACGGCCAGCGCACCAAGACCAACGCGCGCACCCGCAAGGGGCCCAAGCGCACCGTGGCCGGTAAGAAGAAGGCCAAGTAAGCGGTAAGCAGCAGCAGTTCATACCGCGGGCCCCGCCCGCCGTGGAACGACGACCTCAACCGAAGAAGGAAGAATGCCTCCCAAGACCCGCTCCGCTGCGCGCAAGCCGCGCCGTAAGGACCGCAAGAACGTCACTCACGGTCATGCCTACATCAAGTCCACCTTCAACAACACCATCGTGTCGCTGACCGACCCGCACGGCGCCGTCATCGCCTGGGCCTCCTCCGGCCAGGTCGGCTTCAGGGGCTCGCGCAAATCCACGCCCTACGCCGCTCAGCTGGCCGCGGAGGCCGCCGCCCGTCGCGCGCAGGAGCACGGCATGAAGAAGATCGACGTCTTCGTCAAGGGTCCGGGCTCCGGTCGCGAGACCGCCATCCGCTCCCTCCAGGCCGCCGGTCTCGAGGTGGGCTCCATCACGGACGTGACCCCTCAGGCTCACAACGGCTGCCGGCCGCCCAAGCGCCGCCGCGTCTGAGCCCCCGCACCGGGCCCGCGGGAGCCCGGCCGGGGCCAACACGACCGGAAGGCCCTCGATACGCCAGCGCTGGCATCGCTCCCGGCGACGGGCCGGGGACGGCACCGGCCGAATGGCTGAACGGACCCGCCCCGCCGGGGCGGGCGGGCCGCCGTCCGGGATGATCCCGAAGGCGGCCGCACCATGAGGAACGGCGTCATATAGCGGGCGCCGCGACGAAAGGATACCCAGTGCTCATCGCACAGCGACCCACGCTCTCCGAGGAGGTCATCGAGGAGGACCGCCGTTCGCGGTTCGTCATCGAGCCCCTCGAACCCGGTTTCGGCTACACTCTCGGAAACTCCATGCGCCGCACGCTGCTGTCGTCCATTCCGGGCGCGGCCGTCACGAGTGTGCGCATCGACGGAGTCCCGCACGAGTTCCGCACCATCGCCGGGGTCAAAGAGGATGTCGCGCAGATCATCCTCAACATCAAGGAGATCGTGCTCTCGAGCGAGAACGACGAGCCCGTCGTCATGTACCTGCGCAAATCCGGCCCGGGCATCGTCACCGCGGGTGATATCACTCCTCCCGCCGGCGTCGAGATCCACAATCCGGAGCTGGTCATCGCCACGCTCAACGAGAAGGGGAAGCTCGAGATCGAGTTGACGGTCGAGCGCGGTCGCGGCTACGTGTCCGCCAATCAGAACAAGGATCCGAACGCAGAGATCTCCCGCATTCCCGTGGACTCGATCTACTCGCCGGTCAAGAAGGTCTCCTACGCCGTCGAGGCCACCCGCGTCGAGCAGCGTACCGACTTCGACCGTCTCGTCGTTGACGTTGAGACGAAGGCCTCCATCACGCCCCGCGACGCGTTGGCCTCCGCCGGCAAGACGCTGGTCGAGCTTTTCGGTCTGGCCCGCGAGCTCAACGTTGAAGCTGAGGGCATCGAGGTCGGCCCTTCGCCCATGGATCAGGCCCTCCAGCAGGATCTCGCGCTCATGATCGACGAGCTGGACCTGCAGGCCCGCTCCTCCAACGCCCTCAAGCGGGAGGGGATTCACACCGTCGGTGAGCTCGTTGCGCGCAGCGAGGCGGATCTGCTCGACATCCGCAACTTCGGTGCCAAGTCGATCTCTGAGATCAAGGAGAAACTGGCCGAGCTGGGGCTGTCCCTCAAGGGCTCCCCGATCGACTACGTCTCCGAGAACGATTACACCAGCCCCACCTTCAGCGACGAGCAGCAGGCCTGAGCCCGCCCGTCATTCCACCTAGGAGACACACACTATGCCCCGCCCCACCAAGGGCCCCCGTCTGGGCGGCTCTGCCCAGCACGAGCGCCACATGCTGGCCAACCTCGCCACGCAGCTGTTCATCCACGAGTCCATCACGACGACGCAGGCCCGCGCCCGCCGCCTGCGTCCCTATGCGGAGAAACTCATCACCAAGGGCAAGCGCGGCGACCTCCACGCCCGCCGTACCGTGATGAAGAAGATCACGGACAAGTACGCTGTCTACCGTCTCTTCGATGAGCTCGCCCCTAAATTCGCCAATCGTGACGGCGGTTACACTCGTATTGTCAAGACTCTGCCGCGCAAGGGCGATAACGCTCCTATGGCCGTGATCTCTCTCGTGCTCGAGCCCGTGGCCAGGAAGGAGGCCGTGGCCGACGCCGTCGGCACCGCCAGGAGGGCGGCCTCCGCAGGTGAGTCCACGACGTCCCCGCGGAAGAGCGCGCAGCGGGCCGAGGAGGGGACGGCGGCTGCGGCCCCGACCGACGACGCCTCCTCCGCCGAGGCCGACACCTGAGCCTCCGGTACCTGCCGCACCGTGGGGTCCGATCGCGTCGCGCGAGCGGGCCCCACGGTTTTCCGTTCCCGTTTCTGAATGACATGTTTGTCGTGACAAGACTCACGCACAACGTGTCTCATGCGGTTCCACTTCGATCGCGATCGCGCTAAGGTGAATTCGTCTCCAAGTCGTAATCCAACCCCCATGGAGTTCCCATGCCCCAGACACGATCAGCATTGAGCAGGCGCGCTGCTCCCGCGGTGGTACGGCGCCTCGTCGGCGCCCTCGCCGCCACCGGCCTCGCCACGACCCTGGGATGGGCGGCGCTGGCCTCACCCGCGGCTCAGGCCTCCGACGACGTCACGGTCTCCAATGTCACGACCACCTCGGAGAAGGCCGAGACGTGGGCCACGGTCAACCTCACCGCCGACTGGAGTGCCGACCACCCGACCGCGGGGCAGACCCTCACCGTCACTCTCGGCGACGGCCTCAAGTGGCCCGATGGCCTCGACTTCAAGCTCATCAACAAGGACGCTCCCGACGTGTCGATCGGCGACTGCGCCGCCGCTGCGGACACCGGGACCCTTACCTGCACCCTCAACAAGAACGTCGAGCAGTGGAACCACGTCGACGGCAGCCTGTGGGCCCACGGACAGCTGACTGACCAGGCCGTGGGCAAAACCTCCCTGAGCGTCACCGTCAACGACCGGACCGCCACCGTCGTCCCCGGCGACGGCAATGGGGACGGCACCTGCGACGCCGGCTGCGGCGGCGTCACCGCGCCTCCGGCGGACAAGGACACCCACAAGTCCGGCTGGTTCACGAAGAAGGAGGACGGCACCTACACCTGGACCTGGGACGTCAACGTCAACGGGTCCAAGGAGTACACGGTCGTTGATCACAATGCCACGTTCCAGGAGGTCGCCTGCACGGACTCCGACTGGACCAAGTCCTGGAAGCCCGAGAACGTGACCACCAACGGCGACTCCGTGCACTGGACGGTCCCCTCCGCCGACACCGTGTGCCACGCCCGCTATACCACGCAGACCACGACTGACAGCGCTTCGAACACGGCGACGGTCAATGACAAGCAGTACGACGCCACGACCGACGCGCAGGCGATCGGCGGCGGTGACGGCGTCGGTGTCGCGGCTCCTCCGAGCACGACGTCCACCCCGAGCGCGACGCCGTCCGCCTCGCCCACTCCGACGCCCACCCCGTCGGAGACCTCGTCCGCTCCGGCGGTTCCGCCCAGCAGCACGCCGAGTGAGTCCGCTCCGGTTGCCACTCCTCCCAGCGCCACCCCCTCCAAGACGCCCGGGACTCCGTCCCTCGCCCGTACCGGTGCCGCTGCCGCTACCGCCGGTCTGGTCGCTGTTGTCGCCATGGCCGTCGGTGGCGTCGGGCTGGCCGTCTCACGCCGTCGCGCCTGAGGCGAGCCGCGCCCACGACGGCGCCCTGCTGCGGCGCGGGTGCGCCCGATCGACCACGCACCGGTCCCCCGGCTCGCATGAGCCGGGGGACCGGTGCGTTCACGCGGGGCCGCCGCGATCGTCCGCGGCCGGCCTCGGTCGAGCGCCGCCGGTCGTCTCGCGCTCCGGGACGCGACCGGGACGACCGCGGGGAACCCTCATGAAAGCGCTGGCGGGACGCTAGAGTAATCGCCGAAGCCCCACCCTAGCTTCCGCCATCGACACGAAGGTTCCCCTGATGATTCCCGGTTCCCGCTCCCTGGTCTCCCTGCCTCGGCTTTCCCGTACCGGCAGGCCCCTCGCCGGTCTGCTCATCGTGCTGACGGCGCTGGCGCCGCCCCTCGCCGTCTCCGGCCCCTGGGCGGCGGTCGCGGCGGGAGCCGTGAGCGTGCCTCAAGGCGTCTACGCGGCCCTGGGCGACTCCTACGCCTCGGGAAGCGGGATTGCTCCTTACGCTCCGGGGACGGACGGCGCGGACGGGAACGGCTGTCGGCGCTCGACCGCCGCCTATCCGCACCGGGTCGGGCAGGACGTCGACCGGCGGTTGAGCTTCCACGCCTGCGCAGGCGCTCGCACGAACGATTTCTATCAGGCCAAGGCGCAGGACGAGCCGGCCCAGCTCGATCAGCTCGGTCGGGACACGGGACTGGTCACCTTCTCCATCGGCGGGAACGACGTCGGGTTCGCCGACGTGATGCGCGACTGCATCGACGGCCTGGAACTGCTGCCGTTCAAGACCTGCCACGGCGAAGAGCGCATCACCGGCCGGGTCGACGCGGCGCTCGACGCGCTGCGGGGCACGGGCGCCCAGGCGGATGTGCACAGTTACGACGCCATCTTGGACGACATCGGATCGCGCGCTCCCGACGCCGAGGTCGTCGCCGTCGGATACCCGCCCCTCTTCCCGGCCGAGGGCGGCGGGGGAGGAATGCTGTCCGACCGCTGCGAGGGCGTGAAGAAGGCGGACCAGCGCTGGATGGTGGAGAAGACCAACGAGCTCAACGGAATCGTGCAGGCCGCGGCCCAGCGTCACGGGGCCCTCTTCGCCGATCCGTCGGCCGGTTTCGCGGGCCACGAGCTGTGCGGGCAGGATCAGGCCTGGTTCGGCGGACTCCTGTCCGCCGTCCCCTTCCACCCCACGCAGGACGGGCACGCCGCCATCGCTCAGGACATCCTCACGACCCTGGGGGCGCAGGACGGACGGGCCGCCGCACCCGGCTGGGCGGACGCGACGCACTGGGCGGACATGGAGGCCGACGAGCGTCCGACGGGGGAGGTCGCCGTGACGCGCTCGGGCGATCAGTTGTCGCTCGACGCCTCCGGATCCACCGACGCCGACGGACGGATCGTCGACGTCGACTGGTACGTCGAGCACGCCGACGGCTCGCAGGAGGTGCTCACGGGGGAGCGGGTCGACGCCGCCGTGCCTGCCGGTGAGCCGGCCTCTGTGACCGCCGTCGTCACCGACGACAAGGGCCTGACGGACTTCGTCACCCGGGTCGTCCCCGTCTGCGCGCGTGAGACCGACGGCGGCGCGGTGGGACGGGATGTCGTCGTCTACGGTACCGAGGTGATGCCCGTGTCCTCCGTCGACCTCGGCACCCTGTCCTGGAGCACCACCGGTGAGAAGGTGCAGGACGTCCAGGTGGGGGACGTCGACGGCGATGGTCTGGACGATCTCGTCGCTCCCGCCGCGCCCGAGCGCGACGGCCAGCTGTGCCTCCGGGGCGCCCTGACCGACGGCGACGCCCTGGATGTCTGCGTTCAGGCGGATTCGTGAATCCGGCGGTCGGGTCGGCTCAGGTGCGGGCCATGTCCCAGCACCGGGCGCCGCCGGTCATACCGGCTTCGTTGGAGACCACGACCACGTCGTCCCCGATCCGGCCCAGCTGGAAGGCGGTGATCCGCCGTGAGTTCCCTCCGCCCAGGTACAGGCGGTCCCACAGGTACATGGGCCGCAGGGCGTCGACGACCCGGCGCACGCGCCGCGACCAGTGCGCGTCCCCCAGCCGCAGCCGCTCGTGCTCCCCGATGTAGTCGTCGTAGGTCAGCCCCCAGCGCACCGGCCCCTGGGAGACTTCGACGTGAGGGGCGAGCATCCCGTTGTCGAAGACCGCGTTGCCCAGCCCTGTCCCCAGGGTCACGATCATCTCGTGCCCGTGGCCGGTGACGACCCCGCAGCCGGCGACTTCGGCGTCGTTGAGGACGAGCGCGGGGATTGCCAGACGGGTGCTGACGGCGCCGCCCATGTCGAAGCGGGCCCACTGCTCGACCAGCTCGGGCAGGACCCGCGAGCGCGGGCCGTCCCTCGTGATGTAGTGAGGGGTGGCGATGACCACTCCGTGACGGATCATCCCGGGCATGCCCACTGTGACGCGGTCGGCTCGGGGCAGCTGCTCGGCCAGACCCGCGATCGTCTCGACGAGCTTGGTGGGAGGTAGGGGATAGGGGGTGGGGGTGCGGACGGCGCGGGAGACGATGGCGCCCTCGGCGTCGAGCACCGAGGCCTTGATGCCGCCGCCGCCGCAGTCGACGGAGAGAGTGGAGGTCGTAGTCACGGGCACGACGTTACCGTTCGACCCGCCGGGAGGGTCGGCAGTGGCCTCGGATCGGCCGGCGGGCCCGGTCGGCGGTCGCGGTCCGGCCGCCCGGCTGTGGTCGAATGGGGCCATGACTGATGCCTCCGATGACGCGCGCCGCCACGCGCCGAGCACCCTCCGGGTGCGCCTGGACCTCGCCTACGACGGCGCCGCCTTCAGCGGCTGGGCCGCTCAGCCGGGACTGCGCACCGTTGAGGGAGTCCTGACAGCGGCGCTGAGCACTGTCCTGCGAGTTCCCGTGAGGCTGACGGTCGCCGGCCGCACCGACGCCGGTGTGCACGCCGCCGCTCAGGTCGCGCACTTGGACGTGCCCGTCGAGGCGTGGCGGGCGCTGCCGGGGCGCAGCGACCGGACGCCCGCGCAGGCGCTGGCGACCCGGCTGGCGGGGGTGCTGGCTCGTCGGGCTCTCGCGGGGCCCCGCGGAGCCGCCGACGTCGTGATCACCGGCGCGAGGGTCGTTCCGGACGGCTTCGACGCGCGCTTCTCGGCTCTGCGTCGTCGCTACGCCTACCGGATCGCCGACGCTGTTTCTCCGCACGACCCCCTGCGCCGGGGGCACGTGCTGTGGGTGAGGGGCCGTCTTGACGTGGAGGCCATGGAGGAGAGCGCCGCACCGCTCCTGGGCGAGCACGACTTCCTGTCCTACTGCCGTCCGCGAGCCGGGGCGACGACGATCCGCACTCTGTCCGGGCTGACGTGGCGTCGGGAGTCCGGACCGGGCGGCGACGCAGGCCTGGTCGTGCTGAGTGCGACGGCCGACGCCTTCTGCCACTCCATGGTCCGTTCGCTCGTCGGGGCCGGGCTCGCCGTCGGGCGGGGGAGCAGACCGCCGGCGTGGCCCGGCGAGCTGTTGACGGGGCACTCGCGCGAGGTCGCCGCGCCGGTCGCCCCGCCGCACGGGCTCATCCTGGAGGCGGTCGACTACCCGGACGACGACGACCTGGCCGGGCGGGCCGTCCGGGCGCGCAGGCTGCGCAGGCCGCCGGCCGGCGGGGCCGCTGCGATCCGGGGAGGGGACTGCTGCTGAGCGGCTGATCAACTGCTGCCGATGGGCGGACGGCCACGGCGTGGTGGGATTCACGGTGCACCATGGTGCGGTTTCTTTGACCCCTTTCATGCGGCCCCGGTAAGGTGAGCAACCGTCGTGCAGCACGTGATCGCATCCGTGGTGTCATCCCACTCGCCCGGGTCGCCGGTGCGCCGACCACTCATCTGACCATGGTGGTCTCGTCGTTCAGCGATGCTTCAACGCTGGAGCCGGCGCGCCACCCGCCAAAGAGAAACGAAGGCAACGCCCGTGCGCACGTACACACCGAAGCCCGGCGACGTCGAGAGGAACTGGTACGTCATCGACGCCACCGACGTCGTCCTCGGCCGTCTCGCGGTTCAGGCCGCGACTCTGCTCCGTGGGAAGCACAAGCCGCAGTTCGCTCCCAACGCCGATTGCGGCGATTACGTCATCATCGTCAACGCCGACAAGGTCGTCCTGACCAACGGCAAGGCCGATAGGAAGTTCGCCTACCGTCATTCGGGCTACCCCGGCGGTCTCAAGGCAGTCTCCTACCGGGAGCTTCTGGACAAGCGCCCTGAGCGCGCCGTCGAGAAGGCCGTCAAAGGCATGGTGCCCCACACGAAGCTCGGCCGTGCCCAGCTCAGGAAGCTCCGGGTCTACGCGGGCGCCGAGCACCCGCACGTCTCGCAGAATCCGCAGGCCTTCGAGATCACCCAGGTCGCCCAGTGAGCGCCTTGGCACTGGCGCACCGCGACAAGCAAAGGACATATTGTGGCTGAGACCACTGTCAATATCGATGCGCTGGATGAGGAGAACGCCCCTTCCAGCTACACCACCGAGACCACCGGTTCCACCGAGGGCCGCGGCCGATCCGTCACTGCTCCGGGTACCGGCCTGGGGCGCCGCAAGGAGGCGGTCGCCCGCGTCCGCCTCATCCCCGGGACCGGCCGGTGGACGCTCAACGGGCGCAGTCTGGAGGATTACTTTCCCAACAAGCTGCACCAGCAGCTCGTGCGCGCCCCCTTCACCATTCTCGATCTCGAGGGTCGTTTCGACGTCGTCGCCCGCATCAACGGGGGCGGTGTTTCCGGTCAGGCCGGGGCACTGCGTCTGGGAATCGCCCGTGCCCTCAATGACATCGACCGCGAGGCCAACCGGGCCGCCCTCAAGAGGGCCGGCTTCCTGACTCGCGACGCCCGCGTCGTCGAGCGCAAGAAGGCCGGCCTGCACAAGGCCCGTCGCGCCCCGCAGTACTCCAAGCGCTGAAGCGGCTGGCCGGCCTCCGCCGCGGGCGTCCTCCTGCGTCCGGGCGACATGCGCTCGCTCCGCCCGCTCGTCGCGTGACGGGCGGGCGGAGCATTGTCGCGCCTCCCGCGCGGGGGGCGTGCCCGGCTGCGGGGTGAGACGGGCACCGGGAGGCCGGAGGACGTGGGAGGATGAGCGTGCTCGCCGTACTCCGATCCGCATGAATCCTCATAAACCTCACGATTCTCGCAATTCTCACGCCCCCACACCCTTCACAGGAGGAATTCGCTCATGGCACGACTCTTCGGTACCGATGGCGTGCGCGGTCTGGCTAATGACCTGCTCACCCCGGCTCTGGCGGTTCAGCTCGGCGAGGCCGCCGCCCGCGTCCTCACCAGGCAGACGCCCGCCGTCAAGCGCTCCCGGACGGGTCGCCCGCACGCCATCGTCGGACGTGATACGCGCGCATCCGGCGAGTTCCTCGACCACGCCATCAGCGCCGGTCTGGCCTCCTCCGGCGTCGACGTCACCCGCGTCGGCGTCCTGCCCACCCCGGCCGTCGCCCACCTGACCGCCACCCGGGACATCGACCTGGGAGTCATGATCTCCGCCTCCCACAATCCCTTCCAGGACAACGGCATCAAGTTCTTCGCCCGCGGCGGCTACAAGCTTGATGACGCCGTCGAGGACGAGATCGAGGCCCTGCTCGGACGTGTCGAGGACCTGCCCACCGGGGCCGGGGTTGGACGCGTCGTCAAGGGCGAGACGGTCGCCGATCAGAACTACATCAACCATCTCGTCGACTCTGTGGCCACCGACCTGACGGGCCTGCGTATCGTCGTCGACGCCTCCAACGGCGCGGCGTCCAGCGTCGGCCCGGCCGCTCTGCGCGCCGCCGGCGCCGAGGTCATCGTCATCAACGCCTCCCCGGACGGCCTGAACATCAACGCCGACTGCGGTTCGACCCATCCGGCTCGGCTCCAGAGCTACGCGCGCTCCGTCGGGGCGGACATGGGTGTGGCCTACGACGGCGATGCCGACCGCTGCCTGGCCGTGGACGCCGCCGGCGACCTCGTCGACGGCGACCAGATCATGGGTCTGCTGGCCGTGGGCATGAAGGAGGACGGCACGCTGGGCTCCGACACGCTCGTCGTGACCGTCATGAGCAACCTCGGCCTCATCCTGGCCATGCGCGAGCACGGCATCCGCACTGTGCAGACCGGTGTGGGTGACCGCTACGTGCTGGAGAAGATGCTCGCCGGCGGTTTCACCCTCGGCGGCGAGCAGTCGGGCCACGTCATCGACACCCTCCACGCCACCACCGGCGATGGGGTGCTGACCTCCCTGCGCGTGGCCGCCCGGCTCAAGCGCACCGGCAGGACCCTGACGGAACTGGCGGGCATCGTCACGCGCCTGCCCCAGACCCTCATCAACGTCACGGGTGTCGACAAGGGCGCTGCCGGCACCAACGCGGCCGTGCAGAGGGCCGTCGCCGACGCCGAGGACGGGCTCGGCGAGACCGGGCGAGTTCTGCTGCGCCCCTCCGGCACCGAGCCGCTCGTGCGCGTCATGGTCGAGGCCGCCACCCAGACGGAGGCGGACCGGGTCGCCGGTGAGCTCGCCGGCGTCGTCGAGGACAACCTCGGTCTGTGAATCCGAGCGAATTCGGGGGTCGGTCCCCGGCGCGGCGGTCGACCTTGGATGCCGTCGCCGGTGCGAGGCGATGAAGGAGGATGGCCCCGTGACGCCCGCCCATCGGCTGTCCCTTCTCACCGCTGAGCCGACCTGGCGCGGCAGGGCTCTCAGCGGCCGGGCTGTCGATCTGCTCGCCGTCCTGGCCGGCGGTGAGGACGCCTGGACGGGTGACGGCGCGCTCATTGCGGCCCTGTGGCCGGACGACCCCCCGACCCATCCGTTGCGCGCCCTGCACGTCGTCGTCTCCCGGGCGCGCGCTCTCGTGGGGGAGGGTGTCGTCGAACGCGTTGGCGACGGCTACCGCTTGGCGCTGCCGGTGGCGGCGGTCGACGCCCGAGACCTGGCCGATCGGGCGGTCCGGGCCCGGGCCAGCGCTGATGCGAGCCGGTGGGACCGGGTTCTGGAGCTGACCGATGACCTGCCGATGCCGGCCGAGGCCGACGCCGACGACGTCGCGCCCGTGGCGGATGCCGCGCCCTTGGTGGTGCTGCGCGAACGAGCCGCCCGCCATGCGTGGCGGGCCCGCCGCGACCGGGCGCTCGCCTTGGAGGCCACCGGCGAGTGCGAGCGGGCCCTGCCTCTGCTGCGCGCCGCCGCCCGGCGCGACGGCAGCGACGAGGCGGTCCTGGCCGCCCTCATGCGCGCCGTGTCCTGGACGCGTTCGCCCGCGGCTGCTCTGGAGATCTACGAGGATCATCGTCGCCGTCTGCGCGAGCAGGGCGCCGTGCCGGGACCCGCCCTGCGCGCCGCCCACGAAGCGGTTCTGGCCGCTGAGAACCCGGTGCGCCGCGGCCTGGTGCCGGTTCCCGACCATTTCCTCGGCCGTGAGGACGATGTGGCCGGTGTCCTGGGGGCTTTGGGCACTCACCGGTTGGTCACCATCACCGGGCCGGGCGGGGTCGGCAAGACCACTCTGGCTCGGGCCGTGGCCGCGCGCAGTCGCCGTCCCGCCGTCTACGCCGTCGCGCTCGCCGAGGTCGATTCCGGAGTCGATCTGCTCAGGGCCATCCTCAACGCCGTCGGGAGCCCGCTCGCCGCCGATGCCGACCCCCGTGCGGTTGTGCGCGCCGTCCTGGCCCCGCCGGGGACCCTCCTGATCCTGGATAACTGCGAGCACCTGGCGGACGAGGTCGCCGATCTTGTCGGCCCGCTCCTGGTCGGCTGCCCGGACCTGCGCGTGCTGGCGACCTCGCGCCGCAGGCTCGACCTGGGGGCGGAGCACGTCCACCGCCTGGAGCCGCTGGATGCGGCCGCGGCCGCCGGGCTCTTCCGCGCTCGCGCCCTGGCCGCTCGCCCCGACCAGGTCATCGACGACGGGGACTTGGAGGCCCTGCTGGGCCGTGTGGAGGGGATCCCCCTGGCCATCGAGCTCGCGGCTGCCCGCACTCGCACCCTGTCGGTGGGGCAGATCGCCGCCAGGCTGCCGGGGCGTCCCGGGATGCTCACGGGCGCGCGAGACGCCCCGACCCGGCAGCGCACCCTGACCGCGGTCATCGAATGGTCCTGGAACCTGCTGGACGTCTCCGAACGGCATGCCCTGGCCCGGCTGGCCCTGCTCGCCGACGGTTTCACCCTGGGGGCGGCCGAGGCCGTCGTCGGGCCGGAGGCGCCCGACCTGCTCGACGCCCTGGTGACCCATTCGCTGCTCATCGTGCGCGACCGCGGCCTGCCTCGATTCCATATGCTCGTCACCGTACGCGATGTCGTCCTGTCGCGGCTGGCCGACTCCGGCGACGAGGTGCGGGCCCGGCGCGCCCTGCGGGACTGGGCGCTGGAGGTGTGCTCCCAGGTCCGTCTGCCCGTCGGCGCCGGCGACTTCGGCGACGCCGACCATCCGCAGGCCGAGCGGCACGACCGCGTCTTCCGGCGGCTCATGGATGATGAGGCCGTTGTGCTCCAGGAGCTCGACCGACTTCTCGAACAGGCCGACGGCGCTGACGCGGGCGTGAATGCCGACCTCAGGGATGCGATTTGTCTCATCGGCGCCGCCCTTCTGCGTTTGTGGAGCGTCACCTGGGGGTATGAGCGCGTTGCGGGCTACGGTCCGCGCCTCATCAGGGTCGCCGCCCAGCCGGCTGGGGGACTGCGCGGCAATGAGGCCGGCCTCGCCGTTCTGGCCCTGTGTGCCACGTCGGGGCTTCTGCCGCCGTTGTCCGCGGAGATTCGCTCATCCCTGCGCCGGTCCTTCGACGGCGAGGGGGACATGGCCGCCGTGCGGCGCTTCCTGCTCGCTCCGGCCGGGCAGTGGCCTGAGCTCATCGCGGACCGCGAGCCCTGGGTGGCTCGGGCGGCGGGACGATGCCTGGCCACCGAGCTGGAGAATGAGGGCCGTCCCGACGCCGCCCTGGACGTCATCGAGGCGCTCCTGGACCGGCTCCAGGGCGCTGGCCTGGCCGGCATCGACATGTTCGAGCTGCAGACCCACCGTCTCCAGATCCTTATGTCGCTGGGTCGCTACGACCGGGTCGTGGAGGCGTGCGCTCGCGCGCTGGCGCTCCTCGATCGGATCCTGCCGTCCTGGGGCGGCGGCTATCGGACGGCGCTGCGTCTTGAACAGTTCTATTGCACGGTCTGCCTCGATCCTCGTCAGGAGGCTGCCGAGAAGCATCTGACGATGCTGGAGGCGACGGATTTCCCCGGTACCCTGCGTTTCATCTTCTACTCCGTGCGCGGGGAGCTCGAGTTGATGCTGGGACGGCCCCGGGAGGCCGCCCTCATCCAGCGCGTGAGCCTGCGCTACGCCGGACGCTGGCGCACGGTCATGGGCGCGGGGTCCCCCTGGGAGCTCTACGTCCTGGGCATGTGCCTGGTCACCGACGTCGAACTCGATCAGGGCGACGCCGTCGAACTCGACGCCGCGGGCGTGCGCGCCCGGGCCGTCCCGCTCCTGCGCGACATGCTGACCGACTCCGCCCCGCAGCAGCGCGACATACCCACGATCATGGCGCTCGCCGCCGCCGTCGGGCTGTCGACCATGGCCGGCGCGCAGGCGGGACCGCAGCAACAGGGCCTGGGCGCCGAACTGCTCGCTACCGCGCTGGCGGTGGGAGCCAACCAGACCTGCCGCCTCCTGTCGCACCGCTATCTGCGTGAGCGCGCCGGGAGTGTGGATGCCCGAGTTCTGGCCGATGCCGAGGAGCGGATCCGGCCGTTGGACCGCGTCCGACTCATTGCGCACGCGGGCGGCCTCGCCCGCCGTCTGGCGGGCGAGGCCGCCCGGAGCGATCATCGCCCGGACCCGTCGATGTCGTCTAGCGTCCAGCGCCCGTGGCCCGGGCGCGCCGTCAGGCGTTGCGCCGCTGGTAGCGGATCACCGTCGACGGGGCCATGACGGCCAGGACCAGGAGGGAGCCGATGATCGCGGTGCGCACGTCCTCGGCTGAACCCGTCGCCGTTCCGTCCAACAGGTATCGGCAACCGTCGACGATGTGCGAGATCGGGTTGTTGCGCACGAAGGCCTTGAGCCAGCCCGGCAGCGTTGAGGTGGGCACCATCGCGTTGGACAGGTAGGTCAGCGGGAACATGATGATCACCGAGAAGGAGGTGACCGCCTGGGCCGAGGAGAAGAGCGTTCCCAGCAGCAGGAAGATCCAGGCGATGGCCCAGGCGCAGCCCGTGGCCAGGGCGATGGCGCCCAGCGCCCCGGACCAGCCGTTCTCGGGCCGGTAGCCCAGGGCGACGCCGGTGAGCACGGTCAGCGAGGTGCACACGAGGTAGCGCAGCACGTCGGAGACCATGGGGCCCAGGACGGGCGCGACCCGCGACATCGGCAGGGTGCGGAAGCGGTCGAAGACTCCCTTGTCCATGTCCTCGCGCAGGTCCACGCCCACGCTCTGGCTCGTGGTCAGCGCGTTTATGATGATCAGTCCCGGGACGATCGTGGGCAGGTAGGCCTTGACGTTCCCGGCGATGGCGCCTCCGAAGATCTCGCCGAACATGATGGTGAACATGATCGGTTGGAGGAGGATGTCGAAGGACTCCCCAAAGTTGCGCAGCATGGTGATCAGGGAGCGCCATGCCATGGAGAGGGTGTCGGGGATGATCCGTGCTTCGCTGAAGCGGGAGGCGCCCGATGAGAAGGCGGTCGGCGGTGCGGGAGACGCCGATGAGATGCTGGTGGGGGTCATGACTGCTCCTTGGCGTCGCGTGAACGGGCGGATGAGAGTGACGGCGAGGATTCGGGCTCCGACGGCGCATCGCGGGCAGCGGACGCCGCCGAGTCGCCATCGTCCGAGTCGTGTCCGGTCAGGGACATGAAGACCGAGTCCATGCTCGGGCGGTCAACCGAGACGGTCCGGGGGGACAGGTCGGCGTCGCGCAGTGCCACGAGCACCTCGGTGGCCACCGAGGCCCGTGTCAGCGGTGTCTGCAGGTGGACGCCCTGGTCGACGACCGCCGGGGCGCTCCCGGTCACCCGCTCGATGACGGCGGCGGTCGCGGCCCGGTCCTCGGGCGCGGCTGGGGTCAGGATGAGGGAGCTGCGGCCCACTCGGTCCTTGAGCTCGTCGGGTGTGCCCTCTGCGATGAGCCTGCCGGTGTCGATGATGCCGATCCGGTGCGCCAGTCGGTCGGCCTCCTCCAGGTACTGGGTGGTCAGCAGAATTGTGGATCCGCTTTCCGCCAGGGAGCGGATGACGTCCCACATCTGCTCGCGCGTGCGCGGATCCAGGCCGGTGGTGGGTTCGTCGAGGAAGATGAGCGGGGGCTGGGCGATCAGTGAGACGGCCAGGTCCAGCCGACGTCGCATTCCGCCGGAGTATCCGCCTGCCCGCTTGCCCCCGGCGTCGGTGAGGCTGAATGCGGCCAGCAGTTCATCGGCCCGCTCGCGCGCCTGGCGCCTGCTCAATCCCAGCAGGCGGCCGAAGAGCCGCAGGTTCTCGACTCCGGTGAGTGTCTCGTCGACGCTGGCGTACTGACCGGTGACGCCGATGAGGCTGCGCACGGCGTGGCGCTCGCGGACGATGTCGTGCCCCAGGACCCGGGCCCGCCCCTGGGTGGGCGCCAGGAGAGTCGTGATCATGCGCAGCGTCGTCGATTTTCCGGCGCCGTTGGGTCCCAGGAGTCCGTAGACGATGCCGGTGGGGATCTCCAGGTCCAGGCGGTCGACGGCGGTGAAGGACCCGAAGGTCCGGGTCAGGCCGTCGGCCTGAACGGCCGGGGACGTCGCCGACCGCGCCGATGTGCGTGAGGGTGTTCGCGTCGTTGTCCGTTGTGTCATGCCCCGAGGCTGGGCCCCTGCGGTTTCAGGTCTCCTTCTCACCGGTTTCGGCGAGCTCAGCCGCGCGATGATCCGGCTCGGAGCGCGAGGCCTTCTTCAGGGCCGCCTCGTAGCTCTCGTAGTACACGGGCGCCTCCACTCCGTTCGCCTTGCCGCTTTCGTACACGGTTCTGCACACGAACAGCAGGTCCTGGGTATTGCTGTGCAGTGTCATGATCTTCCGCGTGAGGATGTTCCTGGCGAACATGCGCTTCATCATGGGTGCCGACAGCGCGGTCGGCAGTCTGTAGGGGAGCAGCTCGCCGCGGTAGTTCCGCAGGTTGACGCCGCGCGATTCCACGATTCTCGAGGTTTCGCGGATCGCTTTCACGACGCGGGCGAGCATCGTGGTGGAGCCCATGAGCCGCTCCGCGGCGCGCGACGTGTCGTCGATGTCCCCGTACATTCCCGCCACGGCACCGACGCCGGCATTGATGGCCATGTGCAGCCATATCCATTCGAGCATGTCGAACGGCTGCTCGAGTCCGATGCTGCATGAGCGGAAGAGCTCCTCGATCTCCCGGTAGTTCGGGATTCGCGCCGTGTCCTCCCGTTCGAGCATGATGTGGTCGAACACGCAGCAGCTGAGCGTCCTCCCCGTGATGCTCCCTCCTGCGACCGGGTACCCCAGGATGAACTCGCGGCCGGCCATGAGGTTGTTCAGCTCCGTGCGTTCGCCCCAGAAGCCGCAGCACAGCAGCACGGGTCCGCGGATTCCGTTCGTGTCGAGGTCGTTCATCACCTCGGCGACGCCGCCCGAGGGCACGGAGACGACGATGAGGTCGTAGCGCTCGCGCGTCCTGCGGCGAACGGTGTACCTGCCGTGCGAGTTCGACCCCTTCGAGTCGGTTCTGCCGTCCAGGAGCTCGATATCGAGCGAGTCGACGGCGGCCCTTGCACTGCTGGCGCGCACCAGGTGCTCGACGTCATGGCCGGCCTCGTGAAAGAGGTAGCCGTACGTCGTGCCGATGACGCCCAGTCCGACCACCAGAATGTTCATGCGGGACGCCCCCCGGTCGCGCTGCTTTCGCTTCATCATGCCCCGAGGCTACGCCCTCGCGGCTTTAGGCCGGCTTCGAGCGGCCCTCCCCGCTCCTGCGGGCGGGCTTCGCAGACCCCGACGGACGACCGCCGCGGGGCGGGCCGGTCCGCCCCGCTCAGCGCAGCCCGCGCGCGCCCATGTAGGCGAGTATTGCCCGCTTCATCTCGGCCAGGTCCTTGGCGGGGTCGCCGGTGAGAGTCTCGCTGGTCACCGTGGTGGAGAACATCGCGGAGACGATCGCGGCGACGTCCGCGAGCTCGGTCCGGGAGACCTTCGGGTTGCGGGCGGCCAGGACGTCCACCAGCCGCCGGTGGAATTCGGTGTGGGCCCGTGCGACGGATTCGAGCTCGTCGGCGCTCGTGCGGGCGTAGAGCTGGGCGAAGTCCCGGTTAGCGGTCTTGAGGGCGTGGACCGGGTCGATGATGCGGTTCACGACCTCCTCGGGCGGCAGGTCGGGGCGGGTCAGGGCCTCGTCGTCGACGATGGCGCTCAGGCGCTCGGCGTAGCGCTCCCACAGGGCGGAGGCGATGTCCTCCTTGCTCGAGAAGTACTGGTAGAGGGAACCGGGGGAGATGCCCGCCCGCGTGGCGATGGCGTTCGTCGTCGTGCGTTCGTAGCCGACCTCGGCCACGACCCGGGTGGCGGCGTCCAGGATGAGTTCCATGCGCTCCAGCCCGCGGCGTTGACGGTACTGCCGAGGACGGCGCTGATCGGGGTGCGGCGGGTGCTCGGGTGAGGCGGCGGGCATGGCACCGAGGCTAGGGGATCGGCATCGCCGGCCCCAGCAGTATGTGAAAATACGAGTATGAACTCGTATCATTTACGAGTAACTACTCGTGTTTGGAGGACGTATGCGTCATCTGGGAGATCTCGATGTCAGCGACATCGGTCTGGGCTGCTTGGGCATGGCGACGGCCTACGGGCGGCCCGACACCGCCTCGGCCCGTCGGACCGTCGCCCGTGCCCTTGAAGCCGGGATCACTCTGTTCGACACGGCCGAGATGTACGGTCGCGGCTCCAGCGAGTCCGTCCTGGGCGCGGCTCTGGGGCGGCACCGCGATAACGTCGTCATCGCGACCAAGACCGGTATTCGCACCCTGCCCGGGCTCGGGCTGCCGGTCGGGTTCGACGGCCGACCCGAACGCATCCGCCGTGCGATCGACCGGTCCCTGCGCCGGCTCGGAACCGATCGCATCGACCTGTACTACCTCCACCGCGTCGACCCGACGGTGCCGGTCGAGGAGTCCATCGGCGCCATGGCCGAGGCCGTGACCGCCGGGAAGATCCGCCACCTGGGCGTCAGTGAAGCCGCGCCCGACCAGATCCGCCGCGCCCACGCCGTCCACCCCCTGACCGCCATCCAGATGGAATGGTCCCTGTTCACCCGCGACCCGGAGGCCGGCGCGCTCGCCGTTGCCCGCGAGCTGGGCATCGGGATTGTGGCCTACAGCCCGCTGGGGCGCGGCATGCTCACCGGCTCGGCCGCGGCGACCACGAACCTGCCCCTCCTGGACTTCCGACGTCTTCTGCCCCGATGGCGGCGCGCCAACCTGATCGAGAACCTCCGTCAGGTCGCCATCGTCCGCGAGGTCGCCGACGAACTCGGGGCGTCCCCCGCGCAGGTGGCGCTCGCCTGGCTGCTGGCCAAGGGCGACGACGTTGTCCCCATCCCCGGTACGACCAGCCCGCGCCATCTGGCCGCCGACCTCGCCGCCCGTGACGTGCGCCTGACCGCGGATCAGCGCGAGCGGCTCGAGAACGTCGTCGCCTCGGGCCCCCGGTACTTCGACGGCGGCAGCGCCCTGAGATGATCGGAGTGGGCCGGTGGGCCGGTCCGAGCCACTCAGATCTTGCGCAGCAGGACCCGCGTCATGTGGTGGTCGGCGTCCTTGCGCAGCACCAGGGTGGCGCGCCCGCGGGTCGGAGCGATGTTCTCCCGCAGGTTCGCCAGGTTCACGGACTCCCAGACCTCATCGGCCGCGGCCAGGGCGATGTCGTCGGGGACGGTCGCGTAGCGCTGGAAGTAGGAGCCCGGATCCTGGAAGGCCGTGCGCTTGAGCGTCAGGAAGCGGTCGAGATACCAGCGGCGGATGTCCCGCGGGTCGGCGTCGACGTAGATCGAGAAGTCGATGAAGTCGCTCACGGCCAGGGCCGAGGCCTCTGCCGCGCGACTCGCGCGGTTGCGGGGGTCGGGCGGGTCGGCCCCGTGCCCGCGCGGCGCCGGCTGGAGGACGTTGAGACCCTCGAGCACCAGGACGTCCGGCCGTTCGATCGCGACGGACCGCCCGGGCACGACGTCGTAGACGGTGTGGGAGTACACGGGAGCCTTGACCCGCTCGGCCCCCGACTTGACGGCCGCGACGAAGTCGAGCAGGGCCCGCCGGTCGTAGGACTCCGGAAAACCCTTGCGGGCCGTCAGGCCGCGCTCCTCCAGCACGGCGTTGGGAAGCAGGAAGCCGTCGGTGGTCACCAGCGCGACCCGTGGTGTCTGGGGGAATCGGCCCAGCAGGTGGGCGATGAGGCGGGCCGTCGTCGACTTGCCCACCGCCACCGAGCCGGCCACCGCGACGACGAAGGGAGTCGGGTGGGGCCCCACGTCCAGGAAGTCCGAGATGCGCCGGGCGCGCTCGCGGGCCGTTGCGATGTAGTCCTCCAGCAGAGCCGTCAGAGGCCGGTAGACGACGTCGACCTCCGCCAGGTCGATCGGGTCGCCCAGGCCGCGCAGGCTCTCCAGGTCCGTCTGCGTCAGCGGCAGGGGAGCGGTCGAGGCCAGCGCGCGCCACTGGTCGCGGCCGAGCTCTATGTACGGCGACGGTGAGGGCGGCGGCGGGAATGGCGGCGGTGTCGGCACGGCGGTGGCGGCGGAGCTCACCGGGCAAGTGTGGCGCATCCGCCCGATGCGCGCGCACCTGCGGGCATTCCGCAGCCCGAGATGCCGCAGGTCTCACATGGTGTACGAGGCGACCCGTTGTCTGAACGAGGCGGGCGTGGTTCCATCATCCACATGTGTGGAATCGTCGGCCACGTCGGCCCTCAGACCCCGTCGGACCGCTCGCTGACCGTCCTCATGGACGGCCTGGGGCGCCTGGAGTACCGCGGTTACGACTCGGCGGGCGTGGCCCTTGTCGGGCCCGCCGGCCTCGACATCGTCAAGACCGCGGGCAAGCTCGACAATCTGCGCGCCGCGCTGGCCGCCGACCCGCCGCGCCCGGCCGTGACCGGCATCGGCCACACCCGCTGGGCCACCCACGGCGGGCCCACGACCGTCAACGCCCACCCGCACCGCGCCGGCAATCTCGCCGTGGTCCACAACGGCATCATTGAGAACTTCCGCCCCCTGCGGGCCGAGGTCGAGGCCGCCGGTCGCGAGCTGGTCTCCGACACCGACACCGAGGTTGTCGCCCACCTGCTTGACCTCGATCTGGCCGCCCGCATCGAGAAGGCCGGGCAGGCCGGGCCGACCCCCGGTCCCGACGCCGTCGCCTTCCTGCTCGTGGAGTCCATGCGCGCCGTCACCGCGCGCCTCGAGGGAGCCTTCACCCTTCTGGCCGTCACGCCGCTGGCCCCCGGGGCCGTCGTCGCCGCCCGGCGCTCCAGCCCGCTGGTCATCGGGCTCGGCGACGGCGAGAATTTCCTGGGCAGCGACGTGGCGGCCTTTGTGGCCTTCACCTCTCGCGCCGCCGAGGTCGACGACGGCCAGACCGTCCTGCTGACCGCCGACGAAGTACGGGTCTGGGACGAGGACGGCTCCGCCGTCGCGCTGACCGAGTGGGAGATCTCCTGGGACGCCTCGGCTGCGGTCAAGGGCGGTTACGAGACCTTTATGGACAAGGAGATCCATGACCAGCCCACCGCCGTCGCCGATACCCTGCGCGGGCGGGTGGACGAGGAGGGCGAGCTTGTCCTCGATGAGATGCGCATCGACGCCTCGGTGCTGCGCAGCGTGGACAAGATCATCGTCGTCGCCTGCGGTACCGCCGCCTACGCCGGGCACGTCGCCAAGTACGCCATCGAGCACTGGTGCCGCGTGCCGGTTGAGATCGAACTGGCCCACGAATTCCGCTACCGCGACCCCATCGTGAGCGAGAAGACTCTGACGGTGGCGATCTCCCAGTCCGGGGAGACCATGGACACCATTCAGGCCGTGCGCCACGCCCGCGAGCAGGGCTCGCGCGTGCTGGCAATCGTCAACACCTACGGCTCGACCATCGCCCGTGAGGCCGACGCCGTCCTCTACACCCATGCCGGACCCGAGGTCGCCGTGGCCTCCACCAAGGCTTTCCTCGCCCAGATCACCGCCTGCTACCTGCTGGGCCTCTACCTGGCCCAATTGCGCGGCAACAAGTGGCCCGACGAGGTCGCCGACTACCTGGCCCAGCTCGGCAGGATGCCCGCCAAGATCCAGCGGCTCCTCGACGAGCAGGAGACGACCGTCCGCGAGCTCGGGGCGGATTTGTCGGATCGCCCTTCCTTCCTCTTCCTGGGACGGCACGTGGGCTTCCCGGTCGCCCTGGAGGGGGCGCTCAAGCTCAAGGAGCTCGCCTACGTCCACGCCGAGGGCTTCGCCGCCGGCGAGCTCAAGCACGGTCCCATCGCCCTGGTGGAGGAGGGCCTGCCCGTTTTCGTCATCGTGCCCACCCCGCGCCGGCCCGTCCTGCACGACAAAGTCATCTCCAACATCCAGGAGATCCGCGCCCGCGGCGCCCGCACCATCGTCATCGCCGAGGACGGCGATGAGGCGGTCACGCCCTTCGCCGACCACGTCATCCGCGTCCCCCAGACCCCCACGCTCATGTGGCCGTTGCTGACCGTCGTCCCCCTGCAGATCTTCGCGGCCGCGCTGGCCGAGGCGAAGGGCCTCGATGTCGACCAGCCCCGCAATCTGGCCAAGTCCGTGACCGTGGAGTGAGTCGCGGGGCGAGCCGCCTCCTCAGCGGCGGAACGGGCTTCCGGACGGGGCGGGTGATTCGTGCGAGCGGCGATGCGTGACAGCATGGGGGACGTGAGCACGACGAGCACGGTCACCGCACCCACTCTTCGCCCGGACACCGCCTACCGCGCCGGGGCCGTCGCCGAGGCCGAGCGGCGCCTGACCGCTGCGACGGACCGTTACATGCACCACGCCGCGCACGCCCTCGCGCTCGCGGCCGTGCGTGAGCTGCGCGCCACCGCGGGCCGGACGAGGGGCCGGGGCGTTCTCCTCCTGGTCGGGGGAGGGCATAACGGCGGCGACGCCCTGCTGGCGGGCGCGCTCCTGGCTCGTCGCGGGTGCGACGTCACCGCGGCGGTGGCCACGGGACGCCCCCACGCGGCCGCCCTGGAGGAGGCCCGACGGGCCGGCGTGCGCTCGGCCGCTTCGCCTCCGGCCGCGTGCGAGCACGCCGCGGCGGGCGGCGCCGACCTCGTCATCGACGGCCTGACCGGCATCGGCGCGACCGGCCCTCTGCGGCCGACGGCCGTCGAGCTCGTCGCGCCGCTGATTGCCGCGGGACGCCGGGGAGCACGCGGGTTCCGTGTCCTGGCGGTCGACGTGCCCAGCGGCACCGGCGTGGACGACGGCACCGTGAGCGGCCCCGTGCTGAGGGCGGACCTGTCCGTCACCTTCACCTGTCTCAAAGGCGCTCACCTGCTGGCGCCGGCCGCCGGCGCGTGCGGGCGCGTCGAGGTGGTCGACCTCGGCCTGCCCGTCCCCGCTGCGTCCGACGCCCTCGTTCGGCGGCCGGACGATGCCGGCCTCGGCCGCCTCCTGCGCATCCCCGATGATGAGGACCATAAGTACACCCGCGGCGTCGTCGGACTGCGGTCGGGCAGCCGCTCCTACCCCGGCGCCGCCGTCCTGGCCGCTTCGGCGGCCGTGCGCTGCGGGGTCGGCATGGTCCGCCTGAGCGCGCCGCGCCGCGTCGAGGATCTCGTCCTGGCGCGCCGGCCCGAGGTCGTCCCCGCATCCGGCCGCTGCCAGGCCCTCGTCATCGGGCCGGGCACCGACCCGGCCGACCCGGAGTGCGCCGCCCAGATCGACGCCGCCCTGGGACGTGCGCTGGAGGTCGGAAGGGGGCGATCGGGCGCGCCCGGCGCCGCCCCGGGACCCGTCCCCGCCGTCATCGACGCCGGTGCCCTGCCGCTGCTCGCCGAACGTCTGAGGGCCGGCGCCCGATGCAGCGCCGGGCACGTCCTGACTCCGCATGCCGGGGAGGCCGCCGCCCTCCTGTCGGCGCTGGAGGGTTCCGTCACCCGCGCCGAGGTTGAGGCCGCGCCGGCCGCGCGCGCCTGCGACCTGGTCCGGCTCACGGGAGCCACCGTCCTGCTCAAGGGCTCGCCCGCGCTCATCGCCTCCGCCCGGTGCTCGGACGGCCCTCCCGTCGCGGCGGATCTGCTCTCGGTGGACTCCGGCCCCGGGTGGCTGGCCACCGCGGGCAGTGGCGACGTGCTGGCCGGGATCCTGGGCGCCGTCCTGGCCGCGGGGCGCGCCGATGAGGAGCGCGGCGGCCGAGCCGTCGACTCGTCGGCGTTCACCGCACTGGCCGTGCGCCTCCACGCGGTCGCCGCCGAGCTCGCCTCGGGGTGCGTCGGACCGGCGGGGCGCGTGCCGGGGCGCCCGCTGGCGGCCCTCGACCTGACCGACCGTTTGCCGCACGCCTGCGCGGTGGTGGGAGGATGGGCGGCGTGACTCGCTCAGCCTCCACCGCAGCATCCTCTCGGCCGGCAGGATCGGCCGGGCCCGGCTCGGCCACCACCTCGCGGGCCGTCATCGACCTCGACGCGCTGGCGCACAATGCCCGCGTCCTGGCCGACGCAGCCGGCGTGCCCTGGATGGCCGTGGTCAAGGCCGACGCCTACGGGCACGGTCTGGGCCCGGTGGCCCGCACCTGCTTGCGCGCCGGCGCCTCCTGGCTCGGCGTCGCTCAGTTGGCCGAGGCTCTCCACCTGCGGGAGATGCTCGACGCCGCCGGCGTCGCGCGACCCTCCCCCGACGACGGGCCCGCCCCCGAGCATCCGCGTCTGCTGTGCTGGCTCGCCCCGGTGCTCGCCCCTGAGCGGGCCGCAGCCCCCGGCTCCCCTTTGCGCCGGGCCCTGAACGCCGACCTCGACCTGTCGGTGTCCACCACCGACCAGCTCGCGGCTCTGGCCGCCGCCTCCGCCGCACGCCGCGCCGAGGACCCCGGAGCCGCGGGAGCCCGGATCCACCTCAAGGTCGACACCGGCATGTCCCGGGCCGGCGCCGTCGAGGCGGACCTGCCGGCGCTGGCCGTCGCGGCCCGAGCGGCTCAGGAGGTGGGCGACGTCGAGGTGATCGGCCTGTGGTCCCACCTCTCGCGCGCTGATGAACCCGACTCCGGGTCCACCGAGGAGCATCTGGCCCGCTTCCGCGCCGCTGAGACGGTCGTGCGCAACGCCGGTCTGACTCCGCGCGTGCGCCACCTGGCCGCCACCGGCGGGCTCCTGTGGCACCCCGCCTCCCGTCTGGACCTGGTACGCGCCGGCATCGGGCTGTACGGACTGTCGCCCGACCCCGCCGTCGCTACGGCGGCCGAACTGGGACTGCGCCCCGTCATGCGCCTCGAGGCGCCTCTGACCCAGGTCAAGCGCGTGCCCGCGGGCCGGGCGGTCTCCTACGGCGGAACCTGGATGACGCCCACCGACCGGTGGCTCGGCCTCATTCCCCTTGGCTACGCCGACGGTCTGCCGCGCGCGGCCGCCTCCGCCGGCCCCGTCGCGGTCGGCGGCCGGCGCACCCACGTGGTCGGCAAGGTCTGCATGGACCAGGTCGTCATCGACCTCGGACCCGCTGACGGCTCCGATGGCGCGCCCGCCGCCGCGGGCGACATCGCCGTGCTGTGGGGCGACCCGACCGCGCCCGGAGCCGACCCCGCCACTGCGACGGCCCAGGAGTGGGCCGAGGTCTGCGGCACCATCGGCTACGAGATTGTCACCCGCCTGGGCGCTCGCGTCCCCCGCGTGTGTCTGGGCGCCGGGCACGAGGAGGAGAGATGACCGGTCACATCCCGATGCTGGGCGGCGAGCGGCGCCACGAGACGGCCGTCGAGACCAACGGCGCCGAGGAGACCCGGGCCCTGGGCGAGCGCCTGGCCGCCCTGCTGAGGGCCGGCGACCTCGTCATGCTCTCGGGGGATCTGGGGGCGGGCAAGACCACCCTCGCGCAGGGCGTGGGCGCCGCTATGGGAGTGCGCGGGCGCGTCTGCTCCCCGACCTTCATCATCGCCCGCGTTCACCCGGCGCTCACCGGCGGACCCGACCTCATCCATGTGGACGCCTATCGTCTGGACTCCCTGGAGGAGGTCGACGCCCTCGACCTGGACTCCTCCATGGCCGACTCCGTCACCGTCGTCGAGTGGGGGCGGCACAAAGTGGAGGCCCTGTCGCCCGACCGCCTCGAGATCGTCATCACCCGACCCCGCGGCGGCGCGATCGGAGCGAGCGGCGCTCGGTCCGCCGTCACCGATCCGGCCGGCGCCGAGGATGGACGGCGCGCCGTCACCATCACCGCGATCGGCCCGAGGTGGGCCGGCGTCGATCTGACCCGTCTACGAGCATGAAGGGCGGGCACGTGCGCATCCGGCGGCGCCTGACCGGAGGGCTCCTGATCCTCGTCCTCCTGGCGCTTATGCTCCGGCCCGGCCCGCAGGCGCTGGCGCAGACCGTCTCACCCGCTCCGGCGCCGACCGGGGCGGGCGCGCAGGTCCAGGACTGGGCGGACGGTCCGGGACTGGACCTCGCTCGCCAGGCTGTCGGCCCGGACGCCTCCGTTTCGCCGCCGATCGAGGTGGAGACCTGGTCGACCGGCGTTCTCAGCGCCACCGATCTGGACGACCCCACCGAACCGACGTCGACCTGGGCCGCCGTCATCTCCTGCGGGCAGACACCGGTCGGCGTGCTCGTCATCGACACCGGGGACACGACGGACGTCGGGAGCGGCGGCGAGCCGCAGCCGTCGGGGACCGTGCAGGATGACGCCGTCCTGGCCGGGGCGCTCGCGGCCCTGCCCGAGCAGGCCGTCGTCCTGCGCGAGTCGGTGGTGGCCTCCGCGACGGGTGGAGCGACCCCGCTCGTGTCCTCGGCCCCGTCGCGGGCGCAGGCCGAGACGAGCACGCCGGGGCCGAGCGGGGCGGCCTCGGCGGACTACTCCGACCCTGTCCTCTCCGACGCCTGGTACGCCCTGGACGACGGCCTCGTCACGGCACTGGACGAGCAGGCGGCATCCGGCCTGGCCGGACCGGTCGACCTGTCCTCCTACGCCCAGGTGCTCCGTGAGCGCGCGCATGGCAGCTCCGACGTCGACGGCTCCGAATCCAGGAAGTCCCCTCGGAAGCCTGACCTGGGCATCCTCTACACCGGTCTGGGGGTGCTCGTCATCGGTACGCTCGTCGTCACCATCACCTTCGTGCACGAGCGGCGCGTCCTGGCGCCTCTGCGCGAGGCCCCCTCCTCGACCCGAACCGAGGACCCCGAACCGGCCCCGTGAGCCGCCGCACCCCGGCCGTTGGCGAGGGCCTAGGCTTGTGGTCGTGCGCATCGTCTCCATCGACTCCTCCCTCGGCTCCAGTCTTCTCGTCGCCGATGCGGGGCCCGGTACCGCGGGCACGGCCCTGAGCGTGCTCAGCCGTGCGGAGCAGTCCAGTCCCCGCCGCCACGCCGAGTCCCTGGGGGCCATGCTCGCTCGGGTCCTTGCCGCTCCGGGGGTCGCCGATCATCCGCTGGACGCCGTCATCGCCGCCACCGGTCCCGCGCCCTTCACCGGTCTGCGCGCCGGCCTGGTGACCGCCCGCGCGCTCGGGCGCGCCCGCGGCGTGCCCGTCCACGGCGTGCCGAGCCTGGACGCCGTCGCCCGCGCCGCCTTCGACGAGATCGCCCGTGCCGGCGGGGGCGGCGGGGAGAGCGTTCTCGTGGTCACCGATGCCCGCCGCCACGAGGTCTACGCCGCCCGCTACCGCGCCCGGGGAGCCGATGACGTTGAGCCCCTCGACTCTCCGGCAGTGCTCGCCCCCGATGCCGCGGTCCGGCTCGGCGGCGTCGATGCCGTGGCCGGCTCGGGCGCCGTCCTCTACCCGCACCTGGCGGCCGGGCGTGTGGTGCTCGCGCCCGTTTCCGGCGACCCCGCCGCCCAGATCCGCGTCGCTCTGACCCGGCTCGCCGATGCCGGGCCCGGAGCGGTGCTGCCCGCCGAGCCGCTGTATCTGCGTCACGCCGACGTGCACATGCCCGCCGGGCGCGGGCGAACGCTGTGAGAACCTCGAACCGGCGCGCTGCGTCATCACGACCGTCCGGGCGGGCGGGCCGAGCCTCGTGCGACGGCGTGCGCCTGCGACCCATGGAGGAGCGCGACCTTCCAGCGGTCTGCCGGATGGAGACCGCCCTGTTCGGGGCGGAGGCGTGGAGCCCGAGTCTGCTGGGCGCCGAGCTGGCGGCCGCCACGGGTCCTCACGCCGACCGGTGCTACGTCGTCCTCGAGCGGTCACGGGAGGGGGTCGACACGGACGACGATGCCGCCGGTGGTGACGGAGCGGTTCTGGGATACGCCGGGCTCTGGTTTGGCGATGGCGCCGGGGACGCTGATCTGCTCACCATCGCCACCCTCCCGGCGGTTCGTCGGCGGGGTTTGGCCGGCCTCATGCTCACCCACCTGCTGCGGTGCGCCGGCGAGGCCGGCTGCACCGGCGTGCTCCTGGAGGTCCGCGTCTCGAATGCCAGTGCCCGCAGTCTCTACGCGCATCACGGCTTCGTTCCCGTCGGCTCCCGACGGCGCTACTACCGGGAGCCGGTCGAGGACGCGCTCGTCATGCGCGCATCCGTCGGCGCGCAGGACGACGAGCCCGGGCGACCCGGGCCGACGGGCGTCGTGGGGCCGGTGGGGGTGGAGGCGGTCGACGCCGGGCCGGCGTCCCGGGCCGGGCCGGCGCTGAGCGGGTGAGCACACGTCGGACCGTTGCGTCATGATCATCATTTGACTGACAATCTCCTCACGGAATGTGCGCGGCCCGCGTTCCGTCGGCCTGCTCGGAGGGGCTCCGCGGGCGGGGTGTGATCCGGGTCTTTCGGCGTGATGGCGGGGGAGCGACCTCGGGAGAGGCGGCGGACGGCGCGATCTGGGACCATCGGCTGGCCCGATCTCGCTAATCTGCTCTCGTGGCCAATACGTCTGTTCCCTCCAAGAAGAAGAGGGCCGCGTTCTCGACGACGGTCTTCATGAAGCGCCTGATGGCCTGGTCGGGCCTCTTCTTCATCGTCTTCGTCCTCTTCCACGCTTACGGCAACACTCACTACTTCGAGGGCGAGATCGCCTACGACCACTACGCGTACTTCCTGCGCGAGCTGCTCGTCCCGATCGTCCCGCACGGCGGCGTGCTGTGGATCCTGAGGGTCCTGCTGCTGGCGTGCCTGGCGGTGCACGCCGGAAGCGCCTTCCACTTGTGGATCCGCAACAGGAAGGCCCGCGGTACGGACAGGTACGCCGTCAAGAAGCCCGGTGCCGAGTACTTCGCCTCCCGCTACGCCATGCGCACTATGCGCTGGGGCGGCGTCATCCTGCTGCTGTTCGTCGTGTGGCACATTCTGCAGTTCACCACCCTGACGCTGACCCCCGGCGGTCACTACGAGCACGGGCGCGCGTACATGAACATGTGGTACGGCTTCCAGCTGTGGTGGGTCTACCTCATTTACCTCGTGGCACTCGCGGCCCTGTGTCTGCACGTGTGGCACGGCGTGTGGTCCGCTCTGCAGACCCTGGGCGCCACCCGCGGCAACACCGTCCCCTTCGTCCGCCTGATTGCCTTCATCGTCGCCTTCGGCCTGTTCGTCGCCTTCATGTGCGTGCCCACCGCCATCCTCCTCGGTTGGGTGCCGGCGCCCATGGGCACCGCCGAGTACGCGATGAAGGCCACCGAGGCCGGCATCGTCCTTTCCCACTGAGAGTGAAGACCATGACTGAACTCATCGAGGGCCTGTACACCGAGGGCGAGAAGATCGCCGACACCAAGGCCCCCCACGCCGTACCGATCTCCCGGCGCTGGGAGCAGCGCAAATTCGAGGCCCAGCTCGTCAACCCGGCCAACCGTCGCAAGCTCGACATCATCGTCGTCGGCTCCGGCCTGGCCGGCGGCGCCGCGGCCGCCTCTCTGGGCGAGCAGGGCTACAACGTCAAAGTGTTCTTCTACCAGGACTCCGCTCGGCGCGCGCACTCCATCGCCGCCCAGGGCGGCATCAACGCCGCGAAGAACTACCGCAACGACGGCGACTCCGTCTACCGGCTCTTCTACGACACGGTCAAGGGCGGCGACTACCGCGCTCGTGAGGACAACGTCTACCGTCTGGCCGAGGTCAGCACCAACATCATCGACCAGTGCGTGGCCCAGGGCGTGCCCTTCGCCCGTGAGTACGGCGGCCTGCTGGACAACCGCTCTTTCGGTGGAGTCCAGGTCTCGCGCACCTTCTACGCCCGTGGTCAGACGGGCCAGCAGCTTCTCATCGGTGCTTACCAGGCCTTGGAGCGCCAGGTGCACACCGGCACGGTCGAGGAGTTCCGCCGCCACGAGATGGTCGAGCTGATCCTCATCGACGGGCGGGCCCGGGGTATTGTGACCCGTGACATGGTCACCGGTGAGATCGAGACGCATCTGGCGGACGCCGTCGTGCTGTGCACGGGCGGCTACGGCAACGTCTTCTTCCTATCGACCAACGCGATGGGCTGCAACGCCACCGCCGTGTGGCGCGCCCATCGCAGGGGCGCGTACTTCGCCAACCCCTGCTACACGCAGATCCACCCGACCTGCATCCCGCAGTCGGGCGATTTCCAGTCCAAGCTGACCCTCATGAGCGAGTCGCTGCGCAACGACGGCCGCATCTGGGTTCCCAAGAGGGCCGAGGACTGCGACAAGGACCCGCGCCGGATCCCGGAGGAGGACCGCGATTACTACCTCGAGCGCATCTATCCCGCCTTCGGCAACCTGGTCCCGCGCGACATCGCCTCGCGCCAGGCCAAGAACATGTGCGACGAGGGCCGCGGCGTGGGCCCGGCCATCAAGGAGCGCGATGCAGCGGGCAACGAGCGCATGATGCGCCGCGGCGTCTACCTCGACTTCTCCGAGGCCATCGGCCGTCTGGGCAGGGAGCGGGTGAGCGCCCGGTACGGGAACCTGTTCGAGATGTACCAGCGCATCACGGGGGACGACCCCTACGAGGTGCCGATGCGCATCTACCCGGCGGTCCATTACACGATGGGCGGCCTGTGGGTCGACTACGACCTGGAGTCCAATATCCCGGGCCTGTACGTGGGCGGTGAGGCCAATTTCTCCGATCACGGCGCCAACCGTCTGGGCGCCTCCGCCCTCATGCAGGGGCTGGCCGACGGCTACTTCGTCCTGCCGGACACGATGAACGACTACCTGGCGGACATGCTCCGGCTGGGCAAACCCGATCCGAACGCCCCCGAGATCGCCGAGGCGAGGCGGGGAGTCGAGGAGCGCATCGCGCGTCTCATGGCATTGCGCGGTACCCGCAGCGTGGATGACTTCCACATGGCGCTGGGACGCATCATGTGGGAGTACTGCGGCATGGAGCGGTGCGACGCCGGTTTGCGCGAGGCCATCAAGCAGATCCGGGCCCTCAAGGAGGACTTCTGGCGCGATGCCCGCGTCACGGGCAAGGCCGATGAGCTCAACCAGGCTCTGGAGAAGGCGGGCCGCCTGCTCGACTTCTTCGAGTTGGCCGAGCTCATGTGCATCGACGCCCTGCACCGTCGTGAGTCCTGCGGCGGCCACTTCCGCGCCGAGTCCCAGACCCCTGAGGGGGAGGCTCTGCGTCATGACGACGAGTTCCTCTATGTCGCCGCGTGGGAGTGGGGCGGGGAGAACCAGCCGCCGATCCTCCACAAGGAGGATCTCATCTACAAGGACATCGAGCTCAAGCAGCGGAGTTACAAGTGAACATCAAGCTCAAGATCTGGCGGCAGCAGGACCAGAACTCCGAGGGGCACTTCGAGGTCTACCCGATGTCCGGCGTCGAGGAGCACATGAGCTTCCTCGAGGTCCTCGATCTGCTCAACGAGCAGCTCTTCGCCGCGGGCGAGGAGCCGGTCGCCTTCGACTCGGACTGTCGGGAGGGCATTTGCGGGCAGTGCGGCGTTGTCATCAACGGCCAGGCGCACGGCCCGATCCGTTCGACGACCTGCCAGCTGCATATGCGTCATCTGGCGGAGGACCCATCTTTCAAGGACGGCGGCACCATCACCATCGAGCCGTGGCGCTCGGCGGGCTTCCCGATCCTCAAGGATCTCGTCGTCGACCGTTCCGCGCTGGACCGCGTCGTCCAGGCCGGCGGCTACATCTCGGTCAACACCGGCGCCGCCCCTGAGGCCCACTCCGTGCCGGTGCGCAAGGAGAAGGCCGACGCCGCCTTCGAGGCCGCCGCCTGCATCGGCTGCGGCGCCTGCGTGGCGGCCTGTCCCAACGCGTCAGCCATGCTGTTCACCGGGGCGAAGATCTCCCATCTGGGTCTGCTTCCGCAGGGCCAGCCCGAGCGCCTCGCCCGTGTGGTGAGCATGCTGAATCAGCATGACGCCGAGGGCTTCGGCGGGTGCACGAACATCGGCGAATGCGCTGCGGTGTGCCCCAAGTCCGTGCCGCTGGAGGTTATTACGCGCCTCAACCGCGACATGGGGCACGCCCTGTGGAAGGGACAGAAGGCGCACGCCTGAACGAGGAGCGGCGCTGAGCGGGCGCCGCTGGCCCCGGCGGGGCTGCGGTGGGGGGCTGCGGGGCGGGGCCCGCCCCGCAGCCCCGCGCCTTCGAGGCCTTCGATGTCCTCGATCGTGATTCCGCCCGCCGCCCGGGCGGGAGGGGTGCCTCATGCTTGTACTCGTGATGGTCGTGCGGGTTGCGAGGCGCCGCTCAGTCGGGCTTGGAGGCCGTCGACGACGAGGTCGATCTTGCCGTCGAGCCAACCGCGTTCCAGCCAGGAGCGGTCGGGGCGGAACATCGCCGGCAGTGTGCTGTAGCTCGGCGGGCCGGCGTCGCTCAGCCAGTCCGCGCGCAGGGCGGCGACGCCGACGTGCGAGGCGATGGTGGTATCACCGATCATGTCGACGGCGAGGGCGGAGTCCTCCTCGCTCATGCCGGCGGCCGTGAATGCGCGGTGCGCGGCGCTGATCGTCTCCCCGAAGTACTCGGCCGTCCAGGGGACGCCGATCAGGAGGCGGTCGAGGCCGGGGTGGGCCTCGAGCAGCGCCCACAGGGCATCCGCCTGGTTGTGCGCGTTGCGGCGCCAGTCGGCGGGATCGGGGGAGAACGCGATCCGCGTGGCGAGCTCGCTCAGGCAGGCGCGCAGCAGGTCCTCGCGCGAGGAGATGGCGCGGTACAGGCCCGAGACCGCCACTCCCAGGCGGCCGGCGACCGCCGTCAGCGTGAAGTCGGCGACGCCGATGTCCAGGGCCGCGGCGACGACGTCCTTGCGGGAGAATCCCGGCTTGGGACCGGTGGGGCGCCCCGGTCTCGTCCGACTCCCGGTCCTGCGTCCGCACATGGACCCACAGTAGCGGTTGACGACGGTGCTTGTCGGCCGGAGGGCAGTCGCGGTAAGGTCGACCTCAGTCAAATATGAAAGCCGTTCAGCATTAGATTGAGGCATCCAGTGAACAGCCACGTCACGTCATCGGCACCTCGGTCCGCACCCGCCGCGCCCCGCGAGGGCGGGTCGCTGGCCGAGCACGATCCGGCCCCGTCCACCGGGGCCGACGGGCCCGGGCGGAGCGCGCCGGTCTCGCAGGACGACGCCGGCCGATCCCGCCGGGGCCAGGCCGCCCTCAGACGTCTGGGCGCCCCGGTGCGCCCCGCCCTGCGGGTCGGCCAGGTGCTCGTCGTCCTCTCCGGCCTGCTGGCCGTGGCCCCCTACGTCGCGCTCGTGCGCCTGGGCGATATCCTCCTGGACGCCTACCACGCCGGTCTGGCCCCCGACGGGCAGCGGGTGCGCGGCGTCGTCATGTTCCTCGTCAGCGCCTACTCCGGGCGTCTCCTGCTGTACTTCGTCGCTCTGCTCATCACCCACCTGGCGGACCTGAAACTGCGCGACCGGCTGCGCCGCGACATCGTCGAGCGCATCTGCCGGGCCCCGCTGTCCTGGTTCACCGACTCCACCTCTGGACGCATCCGCAAGGCGGTCCAGGACGACACCACCGCCGTCCACACCGTCATAGCCCACGCTCCCGTCGAACGCCTCAACGCCGTCGTCTCCCCTCTGGCACTGCTGGCCTGCGCCGTGTGGATCGACTGGCGTCTGGCCCTCCTGGCGGTGGCGACCGTCCCCCTGTACGTCATCACCTACTCCTTCTCCTTGAAGGGCATGAAGGAGAAGACGGTGGAAATGGACCGCAGGCTGGCGGATGTGTCCTCCACCATGGTTGAGTTCGTCTCCGGTATTTCCGTGGTCAAGGCCTTCGGGCGGGTCGGCCGGGCCCACAGCGCCTATCTGGCCGCTGCCGACGCCTTCGCTCGCTTCTACCGCGACTGGGCAATGCCGCTCATGACGGTCAGCTGCCTGTCCTTCACGTGGGTGTCGACCCCGATCGTCCTGCTCGTCGACCTTAGTGGCGGCGCCCTACTCATCCACGCCGGAACGGTCACCCCGGCGCAGGTCCTGGCGGCCACTCTCATCGCCCTCGTCCTGCCCGGGGCGCTCGTCACCATCGTGACGATCTCCTGGTCCTACCAGATGGCGGGCGCTGCCGCCCTGCGCCTGTGCGATGTCCTCGACACCCCCGTCCTGCCCGCGCCCGCCGCGCCCAGGCGGCCCGACGGCGCCCGCGTCGAGATCGACGACGTCTCCTTCTCCTACGGGGATACCCTGGCCGTCGACGACGTCAGCCTCACCCTGGAGCCCGGCACCGTCACCGCGCTGCTGGGTCCCTCCGGCTCCGGCAAATCGACCCTGGCGACCCTCATCGCCCGCTTCGCCGACCCCGATGCCGGAGCGGTGCGCATCGGCGGGGTGGATCTGCGCGACATGGACGAGGAGACCCTGTACTCCACCGTTTCCTTCGTCCTCCAGGACGCTCAGCTACTGGGCGCCACCGTGCGCGAGAACATCGCCCTCGGCCGGCCCGAGGCGACCGATGACCAGGTGCGCGCCGCCGCTCGCGCGGCCCGGATCGACGAGGAGATCATGGCCCTTCCCCACGGCTACGACACTCTTCTGGGGCGGGAGACCGCCCTATCCGGCGGGCAGGAGCAGCGCATCGCCATCGCCCGCGCCCTCCTGCTGAACACCCCCGTTCTCCTCATGGACGAGGCCACCGCCATGGCCGATCCGGACTCCGAGGCCGAGATCCAGGAGGCGCTGAGCGCCCTGGTGCGCGGCCGGACCGTGCTCGTCATCGCCCACCGGCCCGCCGCCGTCCACGGGGCGCACCGCATCGCCGTCATGGAGCGGGGCCGCGTCGTCGCCTTCGGATCCCACGAGGAGCTGGTGGGCGAACCCCACTACCGCGCCCTGCTGCGTCAATCCGGCCTGCTGGAGGATGACGACGGCGCACCGGCGCCCGGGGAGGCCCATCCGGAGGCCGATGGCCGCGCATCCGGTCCCTCCCCGGGCGGCGCGCCGGACGGCGAGCCGGAGGGGGGCGGACCGGACCCGTCGCCCCGCGCCGGTGCCCGCCGGACCGGCCGCTCCCTGCTGGCCCGCTATCACCGGCTCATGACGGAGGATTCCTGGACGCACCTGGTGAGGGGGCTCGTCCTGGGTGCGCTCAACGGCGTCTTCTCGGGTCTGGCCCTTCTGGTGCTCCTGCCCGCCTCCGTGGCCCTCGCCAGCGGGGCGCCCGCCTGGGGCCTGAGCTTCGGTTCATGGCTGCTTGTGCTCGTGGCCTGCGCCGTCGCCAGCACCGTCTCCGACTTCCGGGGACAGCGCGCCGGCATGATCGGGGCGCTCGGCTTCATGCGCGACGTTCACCACGCCGTCGGAGCTAAGATCGCCCGCCTGCCTCTGCGGTGGTTCGACTCCGACACGGCCGGCACCATGTCGCGGGCCGTCAGCCAGGAGATGCTTTCATTGGGCGAGTCCGCCGCCCATTTCCTGTACAGGATCGTCTCGACGTCCGCGGGCTGCGCGGTCATCTGGATCGGCTCGTGGGTCTGGGACTGGCGGCTGGGCATGTTCCTGACCATCGGCGCGCCGGTCATGGCGCTGCTCATAGCTCTGGCGCGCCGTCTGCTCGACCACGGCAAGGCCGTCTCCGAGCCCGCCGAGCGCGAGCTCGCCATCCGCGTCGTCGAGCTCGCCCGGTGCCAGGGCGCCTTGCGCTCGTGCCGCGCGGTGGGGCGCTACGGACGTCTGACGGCCGCCTTCGCTGACGGGTTGCGCGCCTCCCGCCGCGCCCTGTGGTGGGCGACCGGCGGGAACCTCCTGTCCGGGGTCCTCACCCAGATCGTCGTCGTCGGCATGATCGTGCTCACCGCCTTCTTCGCCGTCGCCGGCACCATGGGCCCTCTGCCCGCCATCGCCACCATCGGCATGTGCCTGCGCTTTACCACCATGCTCGATGATGACGGCGCCGCCGTGCTCAGTCTGGAGGAGCGCCGGCAGATGATGAACCATCTCGACGCCGTCATGGACGCCCCCGTCATGGACGAGCCGGGCGAACGCGCCGAGCTGGCCGAGCCTGGGGCGGTGGAGCTCGACGATGTCGTCTTCGGCTACCAGGAGGACGTTCGGGTGCTCGACGGCGTCTCATTGACGGCGCCCGCGCGCTCCATGTGCGCGATCGTCGGTCCGTCGGGGTCCGGGAAGACGACGATCGCCCGACTCATCGCCCGTTTCTGGGATGCGGACCGCGGGACGGTGCGCGTGGGCGGCACCGACGTGCGTGACATGCCGACGGCTCAGCTCATGGAGCAGCTGTCCATGGTCTTCCAGGACGTTTACCTCTTCGACGACACCCTGGCCGCCAACATCCGCGTCGGAGAGGCGGACGCCGCCGACGCCCAGGTGCGCTGGGCCGCGGACCTCGCCGGCGTCACCGAGATCGTCGAGCGTCTGCCCGGCGGCTGGGACGCGCGCGTCGGCGAGGGCGGGCGCGCCCTGTCCGGCGGCGAGCGCCAGCGCGTGTCCATCGCCCGCGCCCTGCTCAAGCGCGCGCCGATCGTCTTGCTGGACGAGGCCACGAGCGCTCTGGACGCCGAGAACGAGGCTCACATCGTCACCGCCATCGAGGAGCTGCGACGCACCTCGACACTCATCGTCATCGCTCACAAGCTGGAGACGATCGCCGCCGCCGACCAGGTGGTGGTGCTCGACGACGACGGGCATGTCGCTCAAAGGGGCCGGCATGCCCGGCTCGTGGAGATCGACGGCCCCTATCGCGACTTCTGGACCCGGCGCACCCGCGCCCGCGGCTGGTCGCTCGTGTGAGGTCGACGGCCCCGCGCGATGGGCGGGGGAGGGCGGGGGGGCTAGGCTGGCGGGCGTGAGCGAACCACTGATCTTGGGCATCGAGTCCACTTGCGACGAGACCGGTGCGGCGTTGGTGCGCGGTCGCGAGCTCCTCGGCGACGCGGTCGCCACCTCCATGGACGCCTACGCCCGTTTCGGCGGAATCGTCCCCGAGATCGCCTCGCGCGCCCATCTGGAGTCCTTCGTCCCCACCCTGGACTCCGCCCTGGACCGGGCCGGGGCGGACCTGTCCGACGTCGATGCCGTCGCCGTGTGCGCGGGCCCCGGCCTCATCGGCTCACTGACCGTGGGCATCAGTGCTGCCAAGGCCCTGGCCGTGGCCCTGGACGTACCGATCTACGGCGTCAACCACGTCGTCGGGCATCTGGCCGTCGACGAGCTCGTCGACGACCCGCTGCCTGAGCGCTTCATCGGCCTGGTCGTCTCCGGCGGACATTCCACCATTGTGCTGGTAGGTGATATCGCCACCGACGTTGTCGAGTTGGGCGGCACCCTCGATGACGCTGCTGGCGAGGCTTTCGACAAGGTCGGTCGCCTGCTCGGCCTGCCCTACCCGGGCGGCCCGCACGTCGACCGACTCTCCCGGACGGGGGACCGCGAGGCCATCCGCTTCCCCCGCGGCCTGACCGCCGGTAAGGACAGCGTGCGCCACCGCTACGATTTCTCCTTCTCCGGGCTGAAGACCGCGGTGGCCCGCTACGTGGAGTCCTTCCAGGAGGCCGGGCACGAGGTGCCCCGCGCCGACGTGTGCGCCGCCTTCTCCGAGGCCGTCAACGATTCCCTGACCGCCAAGGCCGTCCGGGCCTGCCTGGACATGGAGTGCGGTGCGCTCGTCGTCGGCGGGGGCTACAGCGCCAACTCTCGCCTACGCGCTCTGGCCGCCGAGCGCTGCGAGGCCGCCGGCATCGCTCTGCGCCTGCCGCCCCTGCGCTACTGCACCGACAACGGCGCCCAGATCGCCGCGCTGGGCGCCGCCGCCGTGCGCGCCGGTGCAGCGCCGAGTCCCATGGACTTCGCTCCCGACTCCGGCATGCCCTTGAACATCCCGGTTGTCTCGACCGTCGGCTGAACTCCGCACCTGCTCCCTCCTGTCGGAGGATCGGTCGCGTCCGCACCCGGCCGCCCGTCCGGCTCAGCGGGGGGCGGAGGCGGCGGGCACGTCGGAGGGCGGAAGAGGGCGCCCCGCCCTCATCTCGGCCAGCAGGAGACGCACTGCGGCTTCATTGCCGCATCCGGCGCGCACAGCCGACAGTTGACGCTGGTAGGAGGCTCCCGCCTCCAGGGTGGCCCGCACCCCCTCCAGCTCGGTCTGGCAGCCCAGGTCCTGCGCAACCGGTGCCAGCTCGGTCAGCATTCGCGCTACGGTGTCGCTCACCAGCTCCTCGTTGCCCAGCGAGTCGACGATGAGAATGGCGTCCATGCCGTACCGGGCCGAGCGCCACTTGTTCTCATCGACGTACCACGCCGGCATGACGTCCAGCTCCTCACCCCGGTCCAGGGCCCGTGAGAAGCTCTCCACCAGGCACTGGGTGAGCGCGGCGATGCCCGCCAGCTCAGTGAGATTGGTGGCGGCGTCGCATGAGCGCACCTCGATCGTGCCCAGGCGCGGCGAGGGCCGCACGTCCCAGCGGACTTCGGAGAAGTCCTCGATGACCCCGGTGTGGATCATGTCCCCGGCGTAGGCCTCGAGCTCGTCCCAGGTGTTCAGTTGGTGGGGCGCGCCCGCCGTGGGCAGCTGCTGGAACATCATGGCCCGGTTGTCGGCGTAGCCGGTGTCCTGGGCGGCCCAGAACGGGGAGGACGCGCTCAGGCACTGCAAGTGGGCGGTGCGGGTCAGCAGTGCCCGCAGGATCGGCAGGGCCTTGGCCCGCTCCTCCAGGCCGACGTGCACGTGGGTGCCGAAGATGAGCATCTGGTGGCCCCACAGGCGCGTGCGGTCCACCAGGCGCGCGTAGCGCTCGGCGTCGGTCACTTTCTGCACCAGCGGGTCGGCGAAGGGGTGCGTGCCGGCGCTGATGAGATCCACCCGCAGTGGATCGGTCACGGGCAGGAGGCGGTCGAAGGCCAGCGCGATATCGTCGATGCACTCGGCCACGGTGCGCCGCGCCCCCGAGACGAGCTCGACGGTGTTGAGCATCATCTCACTGTGGATGTGCTCATCGGACCCCATGCCGCGGAGGATCTCGGCGGCGCACTGGCGCAGGTCGAGGCTGTCGCGGTCGACGAGCTGAAGCTCCCACTCGACGCCGAGAGTGGAGCGTTGCGAGCGGGCGAACGGCAGGGGTCGGCGGTGGACGAAACGGGCAGGGAGGGTCATAGCGGCTCCTCGACGGTTCCAGGACGGGCCGGATCGGCGGGGCTGACGTACGGGCGGTTTACGATACGGGGACGGTGGGAGCCTCGCACGGCTCGACGACGATGACGGCACCGCGTGCTCGCTGGGCGTCCCCGGCGTTCCCGACGCGGGTCATGATCCAAGTCTCGTGAGCCTGGCCGTGCGGGCGGACGGCTGCGCGCACGGCGTCGGGCGTGACCGGCACGCCCCGCTTGTGGAGTTCCAGGCTGCCGATGTCGTGCTCGCGGACGCGGGTCTTGAGCATCTTGAGGTTCAGGGGCAGCACCTCGCGCACCCGCCATGAGTGCACGAACGGGGCCAGGGAGGCGTCGGGAAGCGCGTCGCCGCTGAGGTAGGCGATACGGTCCCCCACCGGTGCCGCATCGAGGCGCTCGGCGATGTGAGCCACGAGCCCGGCCCTGATCGCCGCCCCGTCGGGCTCGTGAACATAGGCGCCCAGGGCCCCGACGTCGGCGAGCGGAGCGAGATGGACGGGGGGTGTCGAGGGGTCATGGCAGTCGGGGTCGCGCAGGACCCGTGCGCTCGGCGCGTCCCGGGGGTCGTCGGACGCGGGCGGGGGGTCCGACAGGACGAGAGCCGAGCGCCCCGGCCCTTCGGCGGCGAGCGGGCCGCACCAGATGCCGGCCTCGACGACCTCGCCGCCCACGGAGGCCCATTGCACGTGGGCGTCGGTGGGAAGCGCCGCGTGATCGATGCCCGGGGCCACCTTGACGCCGAGGGCTCCGACGTCATCACGCAGTGCCAGCACTCGGCCGAGGGCCGGGGACCACTGCTCGGGGTCGGCAATGCGGTGCCCGTGCGACCGGCGTGCGGGGTCGGCGAAGACGGCATCGATCCCGCGGGCCGTCAGGTCGACTTCGAGCGCATCGGCGCACAGGACTTCAACCTCGGGGAAGACCATGAGGTTGACCGTTGCCAGCGCCGCGGTTGCCTCGTCGCTCTCGACGGCGAGTACTCTGAGCCCGAGACCCGCCAGCGCCATCGCGTCCCCGCCGATGCCGCAGCCCAGGTCGGCCACGTGCTGCACGCCGGCGTGCTCGTAGCGTGCGGCGTGGTGGGCCGAGACGACCAGTCTCGTGGCCTGCTCCAGGGCATCGGGCGTGAAGAGCATCCGGGAGGCGAAGGGCCCGAACTTCGCTTCGGCGCGGGTGCGCAGGCGCTGCTGAGTCAGCGCGGCCGCGACCATCTCGGGCGGGTGCCCCGCCTCGCGCAGGCGGGCGCCCACCGACAGCACGGTGGATTCGTCGTAGGGCGGGAGATCGGCGAGCAGGGCCCAGCCGGCGGGCGTGAGCAGTGGTGCGAGGTGCGATGCGTCCATCGGGGCGATCATGACACGCATCGGACGGGGGGCCGCCCCGCCGCGCGCACCCGGCGGGGATCGGGCCGTGTCGGTTCCTCGCCGACTCCGCTGCGGGGGTACCGTATGCGCTGCCGCCGCCGCGGCGAGGGGAGAGGGAGAGGGACGGGAGTCCTCATGAGTGCACATGCACGAGGTCCACGACGCAGAATCCGACTGGTCCGGGTGGTATGCGTCGCTGCGGCGCTCGTCCTTGTGACGGTCCTGGCGCCCAATGTGTGGATCCTGGTGGAGAGCAGCGGCCGGGTCAGCACCTACGGCGAGGACGGCGACACCGCCGCGGCGCCCGTGGCCATTGTCCTGGGAGCCGCCGTCTACGGCCCTGGCGATCCATCACCGTGGCTGAAGTACCGGCTCGAAACCGCCGCCGGCTTGTATTCCTCGGGGAGGGTGGACGCCATTCTGGTCTCGGGGGACAACGGCCGTGTCGGTTACGACGAGCCGACCGCCATGCGCGACTACTTGGTGAGTCAGGGGGTCCCCTCCGAGGCGATCGCCTTGGACTACGCCGGTTTCGATACCTACGACACCTGTGTGCGTGCACGTTCCATCTTCGGGATCGATAAGGCGCTTCTGGTTTCCCAGAGTTTTCACCTGGGACGGGCTGTGGCCGTGTGCCGTTCGGTGGGCGTGGACGCGTACGGCGTGGGTGACACTCGGGCGACCGTCGACCGCGGCAGGTGGGCGCGCAACTGGGTGAGGGAGCGTCCGGCCGCCGTCAAGGCCGCTTGGGATGTGATCACGAGGCGTGAGCCGCTATTGGGCGAGCGGGAGACGAGCGTGGACGAGGCTCTGGCGTTCACGCGCGCCAGGCGCGGAGGATGACCGTCCCGCATGCTCGCTGCACGCCTACGGCGAACCCGCCCCCTTGTTTTGGCACTCGCGTTGACTGAGTGCTAATGGCGCGCGTAGATTCCTCGTCAGACGCGGGAGGGCGCCCCGGCGCTCCCTCGCGGCTCGCGCACCCGTCTGACCGGTCGACCCCCGCGACGGCGATCGGACACTGTCGGGGCGCGACACACCAGTCATTCAAGACGCTCACCAAGAGAAGGGGAGGACGAGATGTCGATCTCCATCAAGCCGCTCGAGGACCGGATCGTCGTGCAGACGGTCGAGGCCGAGCAGACCACCGCTTCCGGTCTGGTCATCCCGGACACCGCCAAGGAGAAGCCGCAGGAGGGCAAGGTTGTGGCCGTGGGCCCCGGCCGTGTCGATGACTCCGGCAAGCGCGTTCCGGTTGACGTCACCGAGGGCGACCTCGTCATCTACTCCAAGTACGGCGGCACCGAGGTCAACTATGCGGGAGAGGACTACCTCATCCTCTCCGCGCGCGACGTCCTCGCCGTCGTCACCAAGTGAGTCGAGCTCACTGACGCGGCCCGGCCGCCCTGTTCACCGGTCCGGTGCGGCACCACAGGAAGTGTGGTGCCGCACCGGACCGGTGGCCGTTCGCGGACGGGAGCCGCAGGGCGTGCAGGAGGGGTACCCCTTCCGCACCGCCGGACTTCCGGGGCGGGTATCCGGCGGGGGTCCGGAGGATCTAGGCGACCGGCGTCCCTCGCCCGTTCTCCTGGCGGCTGATCCAGGCGCGGCGCTCCTCTTCGGTCATGCCGCCCCACACGCCGTAGGGTTCGCGCGTGCTCAGGGCGTGGTTGCGGCAGTCGAGGATGACGGGGCAGGTGCGGCAGATGGCCTTGGCGTCGTCATCACGTTTACGGCGCGAGCTGCCGCGCTCTCCTTCAGGGTGGAAGAACCTCATGGAGTCCATACCCATGCAGGCTCCTTGGTATTGCCACTCCCACAGTGCCGTGACCGGCCTGGGGAGTCGTGCATGCTCTGCCATCACGACCCTTCCTCGCGTGGACGCGCGAATCGCAGATGGACACGTTGTGTCCGGTACAACATTAGGTACATCGTAGGGGTGAGATCAAGCTTCTGGGCGAGGATATTTCATCGGAATCCGGCCGATCCCGGTGCGCAAGACGCGTGCGGGGGCGTCCTCATGCGGCGGATCGACTCTGACGTACGTTGGACACACTCGAGCAGATTCGCTCATCGGCGGTGCGAAGTGCACGGGTGCCCGGGCGGCCCTACGATGCAAATCGTGAGCGACTCGATCACCAGCCCCGACTTGTTTGCCCCTACTGGACTGACTTACGACGATGTTCTTCTGCTGCCCGGGCTGACGGACATCATCCCCTCCGAGGTCGATACGACCTCACGACTAACGGCGGGGGGGATCTCCCTGGCCACGCCGCTGCTGAGCGCGGCGATGGACACGGTCACCGAGGCTGAGATGGCGATCGCCATGGCCCGCCAGGGCGGTGTGGGCATCCTCCACCGCAACCTGTCCATCGAGGATCAGACTCAGCAGGTGCGTCGCGTCAAGCGCTCCGAGTCCGGCATGGTCTCCGACCCGGTGACCGTCGGCCCGGACGCCAGCATCTCCCAGCTCGACGAGTTGTGCGGGCACTACAAGGTCTCCGGTCTGCCCGTCGTCGACGGCGGGGGCAATCTGCTGGGTATCATCACCAACCGCGACCTGCGTTTCGTGCCGCCCGAGAGGTGGGACGCGTTGACCGTGGGTGAGTGCATGACGCCGCGCGAGCGTCTCATCACCGGCTCCGCCGGCATCTCGCGCGAGGATGCCAAAGCGCTGCTGGCCGAGCACCGCATCGAGAAGCTGCCGCTGATCGATGACGCCGGCCGCCTCACCGGTCTAATCACGGTCAAGGACTTCGTCAAAACTGAGCAGTATCCGTTGGCGACCAAGGACGGCGAGGGTCGCCTGGTCGTTGGTGCGGCCGTCGGTTACTGGGGCGACACCTGGGAGCGGGCCGGCGCTCTGGCCGAGGCGGGTGCGGACGTCATCGTGGTCGACACCGCCAACGGCGGTGCCGCCCTGGCGCTGGAGATGATCGCCCGCCTCAAGCACGACCCCGTCTTCGCCGAAGTGCAGATCGTTGGCGGCAACGTCGCCACTCGCGAGGGCGCTCAGGCCCTCATCGACGCCGGTGTCGACGCTGTCAAAGTGGGGGTGGGGCCGGGGTCTATCTGCACCACCCGAGTCGTGGCCGGAGTGGGTGTCCCGCAGGTCACGGCCGTCTACGAGGCCGCCCGCGCCTGCACCCCGGCTGGGGTGCCGCTCATTGCCGACGGCGGTCTGCAGTACTCGGGGGATATCGCCAAGGCGCTAGTGGCCGGGGCGGACACCGTGATGCTCGGCTCCCTGCTGGCGGGCTGCACCGAGTCCCCCGGGGATCTGGTCTTCGTCAACGGCAAGCAGTGGAAGCGCTACCGCGGTATGGGGTCGCTGGGTGCCATGAGTTCGCGCGGCCGCACCTCCTACTCCAAGGACCGCTACTTCCAGGCCGACGTCCCCGGCGATGACAAGATCATCCCCGAGGGCATCGAGGGGCAGGTACCCTACTCCGGCTCGTTGGCCGCCGTCGTCTATCAGCTGGTGGGGGGACTTCACCAGTCGATGTTCTACGTGGGGGCCAGTTCGATCGACGAGCTCAAGGAACGAGGTCGATTCGTGCGCATTACAAGCGCCGGACTCAAGGAGTCCCATCCGCACGACGTCAAGATGACCGTCGAGGCGCCCAACTACGCCGGAAGGGAGTAGGGACCGAACGGGGATCGACGGCCGGCCCGGTGAGAATGCGACTGATGAGCGGGCCGCCTGGGCGACGTGCAGGGTGTGATTTCTTCGTGGATAAGAGCAAGAATGATTTCACGTCGAAGAGCAATATCGCGCTTAACTGCCGGCTGCTCGGCTGAAGACTTCACCGATCTTCTCGCCGACATCGGCGGAGACGATCGTGCTGCGAGGACTTCGACGACTGCTCACGATCGACTTCGGCATGGCGGGTGGCGGCGGGGGAGTCCTTGGAGCCCCATGGTGGGAGCGTGGATGACGCGCCCCGGGTTGAGGAGTTCACGAGCCATGATGATCCGGGTGGATAAACGCGTGGTCGCACGTGTGGGTCGAGCTTGTCAGCGCACGTCCTCGGCGTGCGGGCGAGTGCGTAGGGGACGCGGTGTCTCACGTCCCGGCCAGTAGCGGCCAGTCGAGCTCGACACCTGCGCGTCCCGGGTTCTTATGCGCTAACCAGGCATTGAAGGACGTGGCCCAGGCTCGGTGGGCCTGCGCTTGAAAAGGAACGAGCTCATCGAGTCTCAGGCGAGCCAGCTCCGGGTGGGCCGACACTATGGCCTCCAGCACGTCGAGTGTTGCAATCGCGTCCACTTCGGCGGTGTGCAGGGAGTCGTCCACTTCCACGTCGTAAACCGCGCACAGGTCGCTCAGGCGTCGTTTGCCCTTGCGGTAGCGGTCGACCCTACGGTCCAGGACGAGCGGGTCGAGCAGCGGGCCGAGCCCGTGTCCTAAACGCTCGCGCACGGTCGCCAGGCCATGGCGGTCGAGCTCGGACTCCATGAGGGTCAGGTCGAAGGAGCCGTTGAAGACGACCACGGGTGTGCCCGCGGCCATGGCGTCGGCCAGCGCGGTGGCGACCTCCTCGAGCACGTCGGTCGCCGGGCGCCCCTCGGAGCGGGCGCGCTCAGTGGTGATGCCGTGAACTTGCGCCGCGGCGACAGGGATTTCGACTCCGGGATCGGTCAGCCATGTCGTCACCGTCTGTGGGCGCGTGCCATCGGCGTTGAGCGGGTCGCGGGCTACGAGGGCGGCCGTCACGAGCCGGTCGTTTTGCGGATCCACGCCCGTGGTTTCGGTATCGAGACCGAGCAGAGGGCCGGTCGACCACCGAGCCTGGCACAGACAGAGGTTGGTGTCGGCGGGGGAGGGGACTATGACTGGGCGTTCGTGCTGCTCGCTCATGACGGGGAGTGTGCCACCGGTCTATGACATGGATTCCGCCACGGACCGTCAGACATGGTGTGGGCCCGTGTTTTCTCCCCGCGGCTGTCTGTGACCTTTCAGGCGAGGTCCCGACTCTACGTGGTGGCCGGGGGCGTGGTTCAGC
>NZ_GL985606.1:1162192-1224529 GCF_000220835.1 Actinomyces sp. oral taxon 448 str. F0400
CCCCACTTATCCCATGCCCCGCACCCATCGGATAATACTGGTGATACCCCAGCAGATCCTCCTGCAACGACGACTCCACTCGCTCCAGATCAACCATGACCCCACCCTAACAACCACCACCACACACCGTCAGCCATGTCCGGATACGAACCCCGACAGGGGCGCCGCGCGGTCTGCAGCTCTCATCGGCGGATACGATGCCGCTATGAGCGGTGAGATCGAGATCGGGCGGTCCAAGCGTGCCCGACAGGCCTACTCCTTCGATGACATCGCGCTCGTCCCCGCCCGTCGCACCCGGGACGTGCATGACGTTCGTGTGGGTTGGCAGCTCGACGCTTACCACGTGGACCTGCCCGTCATGGCCTCACCCATGGACTCGGTGATGAGCCCCGCCACTGCTATCCTCATCGGTCGTCTGGGCGGTATCGGCGTGCTCGACCTCGAGGGTCTGTGGACGCGCTACGACGACCCCGCCGAGGCTCTGGAACGCATTCGGCGGGCCGTGCCCGAGGAGGCCACCCGTGTGCTGCAGGAGGTCTACCGGGTCCCTGTGCGCTCCGAACTCATCACAGCTCGTCTGACGCAGATCCGTGAGGCCGGCGTTGTCGTCGCCGGGAGGCTCAGTCCCGCCCAGACCCAGCGGCACTGGCGCACTGCCGTCGAGGCCGGTGCCGACCTTCTCGTCATCCGCGGCTCGGTGGTCTCCGCCGAGCACGTCTCCGGCGCCGCTGAGCCCCTCAATCTCAAACGATTCATCTACGAGCTCGACGTGCCCGTCGTCGTTGGCGGGGTCACCACCTACACCGCCGCCCTCCATCTCATGCGCACCGGTGCCGCTGCGGTCCTGGTGGGGCAGGGCGGCGGAGCGTCCTCCTCCGTGCGTCAGGTGCTGGGTCTTCACATGCCCATGGCCACTGCCGTAGCCGATGTCGCCGCCGCCCGTCGCGATTACCTCGACGAGTCCGGCGGACGCTACGTCCATGTCATCGCAGACGGTTCGGTAGGCAATTCTGGCGACGTTGTCAAGGCCATCGCCTGCGGCGCGGATGCCGTCATGCTCGGTGCCGCTCTCGCGCGCGCGGCGGAGGCGCCCGGAGGAGGCTACCACTGGGGAGCCGAGGCGCGTCATGAGCGCCTGCCGCGCGGCTACCGCAGCTTCGTGGGCACCGTCGGGACTATGGCCGAGATCCTGTCCGGCCCTTCGGACCGGGCCGATGGCACTGTCAACATCGTGGGGGCGCTGCGTCGCACCCTGGCGACCACCGGGTACGCCGACGTCAAAGAGCTTCAGAGGGTCGAGGTCGTCCTGGCTCCGTACGATCCGAGCTGAACTCGCTGAGCTGAGGTTGATCACGCGCCCGGAACAGTCACGACTGACTTTTTTCGATACAAAAATATCGTAGAGTTCCTCCCGATCCCGCCGTGGGCGGTCTGCGACTACCGGTCCCAGCGGCGACGCGTCCGGCGCACCCGGCGCCGAACGGAATCGACGTTCACGGAGGAGCGTTGTGAACTCGACGAGCGACTCCCGCCCCACCGCCACCATCGAGGCTCTTCCTCACCACTTGCGCCGCGGCGGCACCTCAGCGGTTCTGGACCTGCTGCCGGACCGCTTCCTCGTCGTGCGCCACTGGGGTGAGGATCTCGGCGACCTCGGGGACGCCGCCCTGACGGACCTGCGTACCGCCCAGACGATGAGCACGGAAACCAACCGCACCTGGACTGCCTCCGACCTGCCGGTGCTGCCCCTGCCGCATCTGGGCTGGTCGGCCCGTCCCGCGCTCCTTCTTCACCGGCAGGACGGTTCCGTCTTCTCCGCCCACGTCGACTCCGTCTCCCACGAGGTGACGATGGATGAGGGACCGGGAGGCGCCGCCGATGTCGTCGTCTCGCGGGGAGTCGACGCCGTTCACGGCATCGACGTCGTCACCGAGATCCGTCTGGAGCCCACCGGCCTGGTGCGGGTGCGCGCGCGGGTCGCCGACGTCGCCGAGGAGGGGGCCTCCCCGTTGGAGGTTGACGAGGTCACCCTGCTGCTGCCCGTCCCCTCCGACGCCGTCGAGCTGCTCGATATGACCGGCCACCACGGCTTCGAGCGACGTCTTGTGCGCACCCCCTTCGCCCCGGGCCCCGACTACGTGAGTCCTGGGAGGGCCGCCCCGGACACGACGCCGCCACTTGGCTCGTCGCGGGTGCATCCGGCTTCGGCTGGCGTCGCGGTCGCGTCCACGGCGTGCACCTGGCCTGGTCCGGCAATACCCGCATCCTGGCGACCCGCCCGCCTCAGGGATACCGGCTCCTAGGAGCCGGCGAGCTCCTCCACCCCGGCGAGATCGTCCTGGCCTCGGGCGACTCCTACACCACCCCATGGGTCGTCGGTTCCTGGGGCGAGGGCCTCGACGCCCTGGCCTCCCGCTCCCACGCGCACCTGCGCGCTCTGCCCTCCCACCCCGCCCGCCCCCGCCCGGTCCTGCTCAACTCCTGGGAGGCCGTCTACTTCGACCACGACCCGGGCGCCCTCATGTCACTCGCGGACGAGGCGCGACCATCGGCATCGAGCGCTTCGTGCTCGACGACGGCTGGTTCGGCTCTCGGCGCGACTCGACGTCGGGCCTGGGCGACTGGCAGGTCTCGCCGCAGGCCTGGCCCGCGGGCCTGGCGCCGCTGGCGGAGCACGTGCGCGGCCTGGGCATGGAGTTCGGCCTGTGGTTCGAGCCCGAGATGGTCAACCGCGACTCCGAGGTCGCCCGCGCCCATCCCGACTGGATCCTGTCCGACGGTGCCGGCGGGGCGGTCGAGCATCGCGACCAGAGAGTCCTCGACCTCACCGCACCGGGCGCCTGGGACTACTTGTACGACGCGATCACCGGCCTCGTGGACGCCCTGGGCATCGCATACATCAAGTGGGATCACAACTCCACGATCCTGGCCGCGGGCCACATGGCGGTCGGCACCGGAGGGGGTGCGCGCCATGGGGCGCCCGCCGTCCACGACCAGACCCTGGCCCTTTACCGGCTGCTGGACGCCCTTCACGAACGCTTCCCCGATTTGGACGTCGAATCCTGCGCCGGAGGGGGCGGCCGCATCGACATGGGGATTATGGAGCGGACCCAGCGGGTGTGGGCGTCGGACTGCAACGACGCCCACGACCGTGCCGATATCAACCGCGCCACCATGCTGCTGCTGCCGCCCGAGCTCGTCGGCACCCACGTGGGCTCCGGCCGCGACCACACGAGCCTGCGCAATCTCGACCTGCCCTTCCGTGCCGGCCAGGCGCTGTGGGGACACATGGGTGTCGAATGGGATCTACGCTCGGCCTCCCAGGAGGACAAGCGCGCTCTCGCGGCCCTCATCGCTGTGCACAAGAATCTGCGCCCCCTGCTGCACGCCGGCGAGCTCGTGCACGCCGATACGGACGAGGACGAGGCCGTGCGCATTGAGGGCGTCGTCTCCCCGGACCGTACCGACGCGCTCTACCAGCTCACCGGCCTGGCTCAGACCACCACCTGGCCCGGGGCGCCGCGCCCTCTGCCCGGTCTGGACTCCGCGCGCATCTACCATGTGCGGCTCGCGACCCCCGTCTACGAAGGTTTGAACTATCCGGCCGCCTGGACCCGCCCCGGGGGCGTGCGGCTGCCCGGCTCCTACCTGACGACCACTGGGATCGCTCTGCCCGTCATCCACCCCGACCACATGCTTCTCGTGCGCGTCACCGCGCTGGAGGCGTCCTGACCCGTCTCACCGACTGACTCGGCCGCCCGCTCACGGGTGCGGGCGCCGTGTCCGCACCCGGCCTCCCTCAACGAAGAATGGAGAACCATCCGATGCCCCTACCCACTCGGGCGGCCCTCCGCCGGCGACCGAAGGACGACCGGGTACTCGGCCTGGCGTTCATCCTCCCGGCGGGCATCGGGCTCGTTGCCTTCTACATCTGGCCTCTCATCCGGGGCGTCTGGTTGTCATTCACCGAGTACAACCTGCTCACTCCAGCGACCTTCACCGGTGTCGACAACTACAAGCGCATGCTGAACGACTCGGTCTTCTGGAATGCCGTCAAGGTGACCTTGGAGTACGTGATCATCAACATCGGCGTTCAGACGGCCGTCGCTCTGCTCATCGCCGTCCTCATGCAGCGCCTGACCCGGTCGACTTTCATGCGGGCCATCGTGCTGACGCCCTACCTCGTGTCCAACGTCGTGGTCGCCATGCTATGGCTGTGGATCCTCGGCAACACCCTGGGCATCTCCAATGAGATCATCCGGGCGCTGACGGGGGAGAGCGTCAATTTCTTCAGCTCAGCCCTGGCCATCCCCACGATTGCGCTGATCAACGTGTGGAGGCACATGGGTTACACAGCCCTTCTTATCTTCGCCGGCCTCCAGGCGATCCCGAGCACTGTTTACGAGGCGGGCAAGGTCGACGGCGCCAGCCAGTGGACCATGTTCTGGAGGATCACGATGCCGCTGCTGCGTCCGATCCTGACGCTCGTCCTCATCATGACGATAATCGGCTCCTTCCAGGTCTTCGACACCGTCTCGGTGACCACCCAGGGCGGTCCCGTCAACGCGACCCGCGTCCTGCAGTACTACATCTACGACATGGCCTTCAGTCGTTTCCAGTTCGGCTACGCCTCGGCCATGGCCGTCGGACTGCTCAAGGACGTCCGACTCCAAGGCCCGCAGGAGGCCGAGCGTCGGCCGAGCCCTCGCCTGGATCATGATGATCGCGATCCTCATCACCACGGTCCTACCGCTCTACTGGGTCCTTCGCACCGCGCTGTCCTCGAATGCCGGGATCTCCTCCGACCCCGCCTCGGTCCTGCCCGTCGACGTCAACGTGCGCGGCTTCGAGCGCGTCTTCGGCATGCAAACCACGCAGGAGGCTCTCGACGACGGCGGCTCCGGTGCCGCCATCAACTTCTGGCTCTACCTGCGCAACTCCGTCGTCGTGGCCACCCTCGTCACCGTGGGTCAGGTCTTCTTCTCCGCCATGGCCGCCTGCTCCTTCGCACGGCTGCGTTGGAAAGGACGCGATCTCATCTTCGGAGTCTTCCTCGGTGTTCTCATGGTGCCCCAGATCTTCACGTTGCTGCCGAACTTCGTCTTGGTCAAGCAGCTCCACCTCGTCGACTCACTTCTGGGCGTCGCCCTGCCGATCATGTTCATGACGCCCTTCGCGGTGTTCTTCCTCAAGCAGTTCTTCATGAACATCCCACGAGAGCTCGAGGAGGCGGCGCTGCCCGACGGCGCCTCGAAGGTCCGTGTCTTCCTTCAGCTCGTCTTGCCCATGGCGAAGGCGCCCATTACGACGCTGGGCATCATTACGTACATCACCGCTTGGAACGACTACTGGACCAAGCTGACCGCCGGCTTCATCGCCGGCACCGGTCCCGACGCCTTCGCCGATCACATTCAGAAGTTCGCTCAGCTCGTCGACCTCGACGTCCTCCTGCCCCTGGAGGAACAGGCTGCTTGGGTCGATGTCGATGTCTCCGCCTTCCAGGAGGGCCTGCTCGAGTTGTGGAAGGGTGAGGACGGGCATCAGTACGGCTGCCCCAAGGATTGGGACACCGAGGCGATCTTCTACAACAAGGACATGGCGCCCTCCACCGGCCTGTCACAGGAGGATATGGCCGGCCTGGAATGGAATCCGGACGACGGCGGCACCTTCGAGAAGGCGTTGGCTCGCTTGACCGTCGACGTCAACGGCGTGCGCAGCGACGAGCCCGGATTCAACCCGGAGCGCATCGCGATTTACGGAATCGGCATTCAGAACTCCGGAGACGCCGACGGGCAGACCCAGTGGAGCCCATTCACCGCCTCAACCGGTGACTGGTACTACACGGACAAGGAGACATGGGGGACGCACTACCGCTACGACGACCCTGGCTTTCAGAGCACTATGGACTGGTACTTCGGGCTCGTCGACAAAGGATTCATGAATCCTAACGGAGCTTTCTCTGACGCCACGAGCACGGATATCCAGATGGGTTCCGGGAAGGTCGCGATGGCCGTTCACGGGGCGTGGATGTTCACCACCTTCGCCAAACTCGATGTCAACGTCGGCATCGTTCCCACGCCCGTGGGGCTCAACGGGACCAGCCAGTCGCTGTACAACGGGCTGGGGACTCGGTTGTCAAGCAGTCGAAGAACATCGAGGGAGCCGCCAAGTGGGTGGCATTCCTGGGCACTCGGGAGGCGCAGGACATCGTCGCCTCCTACGGGATCGTCTTCCCCGCGATCACCGCTTCGACCGGTAAGGCCATCACGGTTTTCGAGGAGGCCGGGCTGCCCAACGCTCCCTTCACGGATCACGTGAAGAACGGCACGACCTTCTTCTTCCCGCTGACCTACTTCGGGGCCGGCGTCAAGGCGATCATGAAGCCGGGGGTGGAGGACATATGGGCCAACCGGGTCCCCGCCTCGACACTGACGGAGTACAACAGGCAGGTCAATCTCCTGTTCGGCACCTCGACGCACGGCTGAGGACGAGGACACCCGCCGGTTCGCTGCTGCGTCTCGTAGTCCATCCGTCGTGCGCCCCACTCGTCGGTGTGCAACGGACGGATCGTTGTGATATGCCATTCGTGCGTCATCGTGCATCCGTACAGCGCCATTGGCCGCCGAAGTCGGGTAGTGTGAAGCCGTCATCAGCCGCCGGCCGGTCTCGCATCGGCGCACAGGCGCGGGTGCTCCGCCGTCGCCGCCGGCTCCCTCCCCGTTAGGAGCAACTCCATGGCCCAGGTCACCGCCACTATCGCCTCCAAGGTCGGCCTCCACGCCCGTCCCGCCGCCACCTTCGTCAAGGCCGTCGCCGAGAAGGGCGTCCCCGTCACCATCGCCAAGGAGGGCGGCGCCCCCGTCGACGCCTCCTCTATCCTCGGGGTCATGACGCTCGGGGCCGGCTTCGGCGACGTCGTCACTCTGGCCTCCGACGCCGACGGTGCCGACGGCGCGCTCGGCGAACTCAAGGCTCTGCTTGAGACCGACCTCGACGCCTGAGCCGTCGGTCCGCCTCGGCCCTTGACGGCTCGTAGGCGTCGGGGGGTACACGCCGCAGGCGCACCCCCCGACGCCTACGAGCCGTCGTCGTCGGTGCCGCTAGCGTGCCGACCGGCCGTCGACCGGTTCCCGTCGGTCGCGCTGACGACCCTTCTCGACCTCCGACTCCGGCATGCCGGTGATGTTCTCATCCCCGGACTCACCGGCCGGGGACGCCGTCCACCACAGGATCATGAGAGCGGCGATCACGGTCAGGCCCAGGCCGGACCACAGGTTGGCATTGACGCCGCCGGTCTTCGCCATCTCGTCGGGGCCGTTGAGGAATGCCGAGCAGATGATCAGGAACAGGCCGATGATGGTCAGGACGGCGCCGATGACGATGCGGATGTCCGCCAGCGAGCGGGTGCGTGCTTTCATTGGGTGGCTCCGATCGGTGGTGGATCAGTGGAGGGCGAGGTTGAGCAGGACGACGAGGCTTCCCGACAGGATCGCCAGAGGCACGGGGCGGCGGAACCAGGCCAGTTCGCCTGCCCTCGGATCGTGCCGCTGCGATGCGGGCGTCGAGGAGTAGACGAATCCCTTGAGCTGAGCCTCCGGCCGGGGCGTCGTGGCCAGGGAGACGACCAGGGTCACCACGATGTCGACGGTGAAGGCGAAGCCCGCGGCGAGGAAGGCCGCGCCCTGCCCGGGGAAGTCGACGATGTGCTGCCAATTGAGAATGTTGACGACTAGCGCCGAGAGCGTTCCGGCTGTCAGACCCGCCCAGCCGCCGTGGTTCGTCGCCCGCTTCCAGAACATGCCGAGGATGAAGGTGGCGAACAGCGGGGCGTTGAACATGGAGAACAGCTGCTGGAGGTAGTCCATCAGGTTGGAGTAGCTCGAAGCGATGAGTGCCGTGAAGATTGCGACGAGTGTGGCCACCCCGGTGGCGATGTGCCCCATGCGCAGGTAGCGGGCGTCGTCAGCGTCCTTGTTGATGTAGCGCTGGTAGAGATCGACGGTGAAGACCGTGTTGAACGCCGAGATGTTGGCCGCCATTCCCGCCATGAAGGAGGCCAGCAGGCCGGTGATGGCCAGTCCCAGTAGGCCGTTGGGAAGGACATCGCGCATGAGGAGGAGGACGGCGTCATTGTACTTGATGTCCCCGGTCGGAGCCTCGGCACCGGCCAGGGTGGCAAGCTTGAGTCCGTGGATCTCGCTGACGAGCACCGCGGCGACCATGCCGGGGATGATGACGAGGAAGGGCACGAACATCTTGGCGAAGGTGCCGACGATAGGGGCCGAGCGCGCCGAAGAGATCGAATCGGCGGCCATGGCGCGCTGGACCTCGACGAAATTCGTCGTCCAGTAGCCGAAGGACAGCACGAAGCCCAGCCCGAAGACGATGCCGATCACGGACAGCGTCGAGGAGCTGAAACCGGACAGCAGAACGCCGGGCCAGGAGTGGAGTTGGGCGGAGGGGTCGGCGTAGGCGCTCGTGCCGTGCGCGATGGCGTCGGCCGTGATCGACTCCTTCAGACCGTTCCATCCGCCGACCCGGTGCAGCCCGATGAGGGTGAGTGGGAGCAGGGCGGCGACGATGACGAAGAACTGGAGGACCTCGTTGTAGATGGCCGCGGACAGCCCGCCGAGGGTGATGTAGGAGAAGACGATGATGGCGGCGACGATGAGCGCCACCCACAGCGGCCAGCCCAGCAGGCGCTGGACGATGGAGCCCAGCAGATAGAGGTTGACGCCGGCGATGAGCAGCTGCGCCAGGGCGAAGGACAGCGCATTGATCAGGTGCGCAACGGTCCCGTAGCGTCTGAACATGAACTCCGGCACCGAACGGACCTTCGAGCCGTAGTAGAAGGGCATCATGACCAGGCCGAGGAAGATCATGGCCGGGATGGCGCCGATCCAGAAGTAGTGGAAGGTCGGCAGGCCGTACTGCGCGCCGTTGGCGGACATGCCCATGATCTCGACAGCGCCGAGATTGGCCGACACGAAGGCGATGCCGGTGACCCAGGCGGGCAGTGAACGCCCCGAGGTGAGGAATTCGTCGGAGGAGGCCGCCTTGCGCTTGGCCATGAATCCCACGCCGATGACGAAGGCGAAGTACACGGCGATGGGGAGGTAGTCGTACCAGCGGGCGTCAATGAGCGTCGAGCCGGCAGCGCCGGGGAGCGAGGCGGGGAGCGGGGTCATGAGACTCCTCTGATCGGATGGTAGCGGGCGGCCGTCGCCCAGCGTCATCCACCATACCTAACAAGGTGACACGTATTACGGGATCGGTGTGACGATCTCGGCCGCTGTGCGGGGTGCCGCCGGTAAGGGGCCGCAGTCGCGTCGCCTCGTCGTAGCTCGCCATAAGCGAGGCCGGCGGGCATGATGCTGCCTTGTGGACACCGCGCTGCTCTTCAAGGCCCTGGGCGCCTTCTTCGCCATCATGAACCCGTTCGTCAACCTGCCCCTGTTCCTGAGCCTGACCAGTGGGGAGGACGCCGCCCAGCAACGCCGGACGGCCTGGCGCACCGTGGCGCTCAGCGCCGCCATGTGCGCGGTGGTCGCCGTGGCCGGCAGCGCGCTGCTGAAGCTGTTCGGGGTGAGTGTTGACGATTTCCGAGTCGCCGGCGGGCTCGTCCTGCTCACCATCGCGCTGGGCATGCTCAGCGGGCACGGGGCGAGCGCTCACGAGGGAACCTCGGCGGAGAAGGATCATGCGGCCGAGCGGGCCGTGGCCGCCGACGTCTCCTTCTACCCCATGACCTTCCCGATCATTGTGGGCCCCGGCACGATCACGACGATCATTGTCATGATCTCACAGGGCCAGGGCGCCTCCGACAAGCTGATGGTGGCGCTCGCGCTGATCGTCGTCCTGGCGCTGCTGGGCGCCGTGCTCTACTTCTCCAGTGCCATCGGCCATCACATGTCCCTGACTCTGCGCGTCATTATGACACGCCTGATGGGTATGATCCTGGCGGCGATCTCCATCGGAATGCTGGCCACCGGTCTGAAGGACCTCCTGCCCGGTCTGGCGGGTTGACGCCGGGGCTCGGGCCGGATGCCGCGGGTCCGGGTAGGGTGCGCACATGACGATCATCGCTGCGGCGGACGGTTCCGCCCTCGGCAACCCCGGTCCCGCCGGATGGGCCTGGTATGTGGACGACGAGTGCTGGGCCGCCGGCGGGTGGGCGGAGTCGACGAATAACCGCGGTGAGCTCACTGCGGTCCTGGAGCTTCTGCGCGCCACCGCCCGCACCGGGGAGGATCTTCTCGTCCAGGCCGACTCCCAATACGTCATCAACTCGGTGACGAAGTGGATGAAGGGCTGGAAACGGCGCGGATGGCGCAAGGCCGACGGCAGGCCCGTCCTCAACGACGACCTCATGAAGGAGATCGATCGTGAGTTGGCCGGACGGGACGTCCGTTTCGAGTGGGTGCGCGGGCACATCGGCCACCCCATGAACGAGGCGGCCGACGACCGGGCCCGGGCGGCGGCCATCGCCTTCCAGCACGGCAGCGCGGTGCCCGACGGACCGGGGTGGACGCGTTGAGCCGTCCTCAGGCCTCGGGGATCGTGAGTTCCATGTACCTGGCGTTGTCGGCTGTCGGATCCGGCCCATTGCGCACGCCGCGGTCCAGGGCGTCGATCGCCACGAGTTGATCCGCGGAGAGCTCAAAGTCGAAGATATCGAAGTTCTGCGCGATGCGTTCAGGATTAGTCGATTTGGGGATGGCTGAGCGTCCCTGCTGAAGATGCCAGCGCAGCATGACCTGGGCCGCCGACTTGCCCGTGCCGGCGGCGATCCGCTGCAGGGTCTGGTCGTCCATGACCGAGTGACGGCCCTCGCCCCAGCCGGGGTAGAAGGTGATGCCGCCGATGGGACTCCAGGCCTGGGTCAGGATGCCGTGGGCGCGGTGGTAGGCCTGCAGTTCCGGCTGGGAGAAGTAGGGGTGCAGCTCGACCTGGTTGACGGCCGGAACCGTGTCGGTCCACTCGGCGAGACGGTCGAGGAGCTCTTCGGTGAAGTTAGACACACCGATAGCGCGGACCCGGCCGGCCTCGTACAGTTCCGCGAGAGCCTGATAGGCCGCGACGGTGCGGGAGAAGTAGGCGGGCATCGGCTGGTGGAGGATGAGTAGGTCGATGGTGTCGGTATCGAGTTTGGCGATGGCCTTGTCGAAGGCGTGGAGCGTCTCGTCGTGACCGTAGTCGGAGGCCCAGATTTTCGTCTCGAGGAAGACGTTCTCACGGGGTACGCCGGAGCGGCGGATGCCTTGGCCGACCTCGCGCTCGTTGCCGTAAGCGGCGGCGGTATCGATGTGCCGGTAGCCGATGCTCAGCGCGGTCTCGACCGCGTCGGCGGTCTCCTGCGCGGAGGACTGGAAGACGCCCAGACCGACGGCGGGCAATTCGACGCCGTTGTTCAGGGTCAGCAGTGGTGCACTCATGGGGTGCAGAGTATGCGGTCCGGGCCCGAGCAGACAGGGTCTGCTAGAGCCACCCGCGAGGAGCGTCCGGGCGTGTCGTCGCCGGCCCGGGGCTTCGGCCGAGAGCGCGATGGGCGCGTCGTCGTCCTCGCCGGCTTCCGACTTCCCGCGGATCGGCGGTTCAGATGAGTGTGAGCGCCTGACGGGCGATGGCCAGCTCCTCGTTGGTCGGGAAGACGGTGACCACGACGGAGGAGTCGGGCGTCGAGATCGTCACCGGCTCGCTGGCGCGCACGGCGTTGGCCTCGGTGTCGATGCGTACTCCCAGGTAGTCCAGCCGCTTGCACAACTCGGCCCTCACCCGTGCGTCGTTCTCACCGATGCCGGCGGTGAAGGTGATGGCATCCACGCCGCCCATGACGGCGGTGTAGGCGCCGATGTACTTCAGCAGACGGTGGACGTAGATGTCGATGGCATCGCGAGCGTTCTGGTCACCGGCATCGACGAGCCTCCATACCTCGCGCATGTCCTGCTGGCCGGTCAGGCCCTTCATCCCGGACTCCCAGTTGAACAGGTGGTCGATCTCATCGATGGACATGCCGGCTACGCGCACCAGGTGGAACACGGCAGCGGGGTCGATGTCACCGGTGCGTCCGCCCATGACCAGCCCTTCCAGCGGGGTCAGTCCCATGGAGGTTTCCACGGCTCGGCCGGCGACGACGGCCGACACGGACGCGCCGTTACCCAGATGCAGGACGATCTGCTTGAGGTCGTCGCGCTCCAGGCGCTCGGCGATCTCGCCGGAAACGAACTGGTGGCTGGTCCCATGAGCGCCGTAGCGGCGGATGGAGTAGGTATCGGCCACCTTGCGGTTCAGGCCGTAACGAGCGGCCTCCTCGGGGAGCCTCTGGAAGAAGGCGGTGTCGAAGACGGCCACGTGGGGAACGTCGGCCAGTAGTTGGCGTCCCACCTCGATGCCCTTGAGGTGGGCGGGGTTGTGGAGGGGACCGAGCGGGACGAGCTCCTCGATCTTGGCCACGACGTCGTCGTCGATGAGCGCCGGACCCGAGAAGTAGTGGCCGCCCTGGACGACGCGGTGCCCCACTGCCACGACGTGGGCCTGCGCCAAGCTGGGACCCTGCTCGTCGAACAGGCGCAGAACCTCGGACAGGCCGAAGCCGTGGTCCGGGACGGGCTCGGTGATGTCCGTCCTCTCCCCGGCGCGCTTGTGAGTGATGGAGCCGGTGGCGTCTCCGATGCGCTCGACGATGCCCGAGGCGAGCGACTCCCCTGAATCGGGGTCGACCAGCTGATATTTGATAGAGGAGGAGCCGGAGTTGATGACGAGGACGGTCCGGGTGGTCACGGTGGGCCTTTCTGACTTTCTGGCGGGGCCCGTCGAACGGGCGCGGTGGGTTCGAGGATGGGGCGGGCGCGGCCCCGGAGTGAGGCCGCACCCGCGCCTCGCGGCGTCAGTTCTGCGCCTGGACGGCGGTGATGGCGACGGTGTTGATGATGTCTTCGACCAGCGCGCCGCGCGAGAGGTCGTTGACCGGTTTGTTCAGACCCTGGAGGACCGGACCGATGGCGATCGCGCCCGAGGAGCGCTGCACGGCCTTATAGCCGATATTGCCGGCGGACAGGTCGGGGAAGATGAAGACGTTGGCGCGACCGGCGACCACCGAATCGGGCGCCTTCTTGGCGGCGACGATCGGGTCGATGGCGGCGTCGTACTGGATGGGGCCCTCGACGGCCAGGTCGGGAGCCTTCCCGCGCACGATCTCGGTCGCCTCGCGCACCTTGTCCACGTCCGCGCCCTTGCCCGAGGTGCCGGTGGAGAAGGACAGCATGGCCACGCGCGGGTCCACGCCGAACTGCCGGGCGGTCTGGGCGCTGGAGATGGCGATGTCGGCGAGTTCCGCGGCCGTGGGCTCGGGGTTGACGGCGCAGTCGCCGTAGACCAGGACCCGGTCCGCCAGCAGCATGAGGAAGACCGAGGAGACGATGGCCGTGCCCGGCTTGGTCTTAATGATCTGGAAGGAGGGCACGATCGTGTGGGCCGTCGTGTGGGCTGCGCCCGAGACCATACCGGCGGCGTCGCCCATGTGGACCATCATGGTCCCGAAGTAGGACACGTCCTGGACCTTCTCGCGGGCCTGTTCCAGGGTGACGCCCTTCTTGGCTCGCAGGCGCGCGAATTCGGCGGCGTACTTCTCGAGCAGTTCGGGGTCGCGGGTGGAGACGACGCGGGCCGCGGAGATGTCCAGGCCCAGCTCACCGGCCCGGGTCCGTACGGCCGTCTCATCGCCGAGGAGGACCAGATCCGCGATGCCGCGGCGCGCGATGGCGTCGGCGGCGCGCAGGACGCGGTCGTCATCGGGCTCGGGGAGGACGATGGTCTTGCGGTCGGACCTCGACCGCTCGATGAGCTCGGCCTGGAACATGATCGGGGTGACGACCTCGCTCGGTTCGACCTCGATCGCGGCCAGAAGCGCTTCGACGTCGGCCTCCTGTTCGAAGGCGGTGACGGCGACGTCGACCTTACGGTCCGAGCCGCGGGCCAGCTCGCCGATGAGCGAGCCCGCCGTGGAGGCGGCGGCGAAGGTATCGAGCGGGGAGGTGATGACCGGCAGGGGCATCCGCAGTCCCTCGATCACCCGCAGGGCGTGCGGGGCGAGGGCGAACCCGCCGTTGAGCACGAGGCCGGACATGCTGGGGAAGGAGGAGGAGGCCTGCGCGGCCGCGAGTGAGATCAATGCGGCGGAGCGGTCGGCCGGCACGATGACGAGCTGCCCCTCGACGAGGCGCTCCAGGACGTGGGAGACATCCATGGCGGCGACGAGGACGGATTCGGCCTCCCGGTCCAGAAGGGCCTCGTCGCCGCAGATGAGGGTGCCGTCCAGGGCTCGGAGGACCTCGCGCACGCTCGGCGCGCTCAGGAGGGGGATGTCGGGCACGGTCGTCGTCGTGACCCCCTCGATGTCGGCGATCGCGGCGGCGATGGCCTCGCGGGTGTCGGCCGGGCATTTGTTGGCGACGGCGGCGACGGTCCGGGCGTGGCCGTTGGCGATCTCTGCCACCGAGACCTTGATGCTGGTGCGCACGTCCTCGGGGGAGCCCTTCCCGGCGACCACCAGGAGGACCGGGACGCCGATGTTCGCGGCGACGCGCGCGTTGAGGGCGAGTTCGGGGCTGCCGGCGACATCGGTGTAGTCCGAGCCGTCGATGATGATGACGTCGTGGTCGCGGGCCAGCGCGCGATAGGAGGAGACGATGCGTGAGAGCGCCTCCTCGGGGCCCGCGTGATATTCGTCCCAGGTCACGCCGATGCAATCCGCGGCCGACGCGCTTGAGCCGGAGCGTGCCAGGAGCAGGGAGAGGAAGGGATCGTCGCGCGAGTCGGCGAAGGGACGGAAGACGCCGACCTTCGCGACGACCTTGGTCAAGGAGGAGACCAGGCCCAGGGCCACGGTCGACTTGCCGGTTCCGGCACTGGGGGAGGCGATGTAGATGCTGCGCGCCACGATGTGGGTCCTTTTCGCGTTCCGACGACGGACGGGTCGCACCGGACTCCTCCGACACGCCCTGGTCCGATTGTGCCTCTACACGGCGGCGCGTGCGACCAGGGACCGGAGCTGTTCGGCCTCGCGGCTGTGGGAACCCGCACATGGAGGCGGCGTCGCCCCGCATGGGGCGGCGCCGCGGCGTGCTCGGCGCGGTCCGCGTGGGACTGCCCTGGTTCAGGGCATGGGAACGCAGACGTAGTCCTGCGTGTAGGCCTCGACCGCGGTCTGGGGGACCGAGTGGACGATCCGCGTGCCGGTCGTCGACTGGTCGAGGACGATCCGGTAGTCGTCGGTGCCGCATACGTGGTTGCCCATGATGACGTTGTCGGCACCGGACTTCACCAGAACGATCGTCGGAATGGCCGAGGCCGGGCGGCGCAGACCTGCGTCGACCCTGTAGGAGAACAGATTCGAGGATACGAGGTTGTCAGTTCCGCTGCACTGGAGCATGCCGAAAAGGTCATCGTGTCCGTTGTCATTCGAGCTCTCGGTGTCGACGCGGGTGAAGAGGTTCCCGGTGATGAGGTTCTCGTCGCAGGCCCCCTCCATCCATACCATGCCCGGCCAGGAGCTCACGAACTTGTTGGACGCGATGGAGCAGCGGGAGCACTCGGAGAGGTGGACAGAACCATGCCACACGAGGGTGTTCCCCTCAACGAGCAGACCCTCGGCGTGCTCGGCGCGGACGCAGGCCCCCGCCCATGCGGAGATGAGACTGTTATTGGTCACCCGGACGACCTGGGACGCCCCGGTGAGCTCGAGACAGCTCCCGCACTCGGCCGCGAAATTCCCCGTCACCCAGGCCGCGTCCGCTCCCCGCAGGACCATCGCCGTCGACAGGTAGACGAAGCCCATTCCCTCGATCCTCACGGAGTCGCTGTCCGACGCGACATTGATCCCTATCTTCCCGCTCCCGGGCAGATAGGGCTTGCTCGCCTCGACTCCGTCGATGATGAAGTCGCGGAACTCAACGGAATTGATTCTCCCCGCCTGGCTCGGGCTCGCGTCCCGCTTGACGAGGAAGGCCTCCAGGGCGCCGTCGGTGTTGAGGACTCGGATGTGGCTCGCGCCGGGGAGCGTATCCACCCATCCTGTCGTGTCGGACTCGTCACGGATCGCCAGGGACTGGAACCCGTGACCCGAGCCCTTGATCTGGACGTAGCTGATATCGATGACGACCCTGGTCAGCAGGTCGTAGTGGCCCGGTGGAATGTAGATGACGGCACCGGGACGAGTCGTCTGACTCGTCTGCTCCGCGTGCACCTGCGCGAGGATCTCGTTGATGACCCGGCCGATGTCGGTCGTTGCGGGCACCGACGCGGGGAAGGTGGTCACGTCGTAGACGGTGGTGGTCATATCGATGTCTCCTGATTCTCGGACCTCATAGAAGTCCGATGAGGATCGGTGGCGTCGGATCCGATATCGCATTCAGATCCGACACCGCGTCCAGCCCGTTTCCGGTGGCGGACGCAGCTCGGGCGGGGGCGGTCGCCTCCGAGGGCGCAGGGACGGCCATGAGGGCCGACGCGGCTGCGATTGCTCGCATGAGGCGCCGGCGGGGGATTCGCGCGCCGCCCCGTGAGGCCGGGGAATTCATTCGTACTCGCCCCCCTCGTAGGCCGAAGCGGTGAGGCGCCCGCCCTCGACTCCGACGCCGTCGACTGGAGGGATCGGCGACCCGAGGACGTCCCCCGCGCTGAACACCTCCAGCGCAGGACCGTCGAGAAGGACCTCGACCGCCCCTCCCCGAAAGGGCATCGAGCGGGGCGCGCCGCTGCCGAGCCTCAGCGTCAGAACTTTCCCATGGCGGTTGAGGCGGGCCCCCTCGCCCAGGTGCAGGACGCTGCCGTTCGAGGGGCGCCATGACAGCAGCACCGGTCGTCTGGCGGCGTCCGAGGGGTCGCCGGGGCCGAATCGCCTTCGAATCTGCGGGTGGAGGATGGTGCCGAGACGGCCGTCGTCGGTCGCGACGAGCCTGTGCGGCACGCTGAGGCAGCCGGCCCACCCCTGCTCGGCGTCCATGACCTCCCGCATCCAGAACATGAGGGAGGGCCTGCCCTCGGCGTCGCGGAAGACGGAAGGGGCGTAGTACGAGTTGCCGTGGCTCAATCGGCCCCAGGACGTTGCCGAGAACCTCCCCCCGTCATAGCGGCCCAGGCCGTATGCGGCGTAGTGCAGGACGTCGTCGTCCCAGACGGAGCTGATCATCGCCCAGATGCCGTCGACATCGACGAACTGGGGACACTCCCACAGCCGCCCCGTCCAGACGGGCTCGGTCTGCGTGGTCGCGCGTTCGGCTGTGACGCCGTCGTAGGTCCACTCGTGCAGGTTCCGGGAGGTGTAGGTCAGCGCCATCGCATGTCCGTCGCGAGAACCTGCGCCGATGAAGAACCTCCATCCGTCCTTCTCGCGCATGACGAATGGATCGCGGTACGCGATGAGATCCAGGTCCTCAGGGGCCTGGGCGACGATCTCCTCCTTGACCCATTGGTCCCACCGGTCGTCGACCGGGACGGCCCGTCGGACCCGCCCCATGCCGTAGTCGGCGCTGCGCACCGAGGTGTACAGGATGACGGGCCCGTCGTCCGCCTGGGCGAGGCTGCCCGTCCAGATGCCGTCGTCCCCGTCCCCCGGCTCGATGGCGACGGGACGGTGCTCCCAGTGCATGAGGTCGGGGCTGACCGCGTGGCCCCACCGACAGGCCGGGTCGTGGACGAGGGAGTCCGGCACGTACTGGTGGAACAGATGATGGACGCCGTCGCGGACGGTGATCGCATGGGGGTCGTTGATCCAGCCCGACGGCGCGGTGAGATGGATGAGGGGGCGCATCATCGCCTCCCGGCGTCGTAGCGACGGCGCAGATTCCGCGCCTGCTCCGCATTGCCCCGCTCCCAGGCGTCGACGAGGACGCGGCGCTCATCGCGCAGGGCGTCCCTGCGCCGGACGAACTCCTCCATCCGGCGTGCAGCCGCCTCGCGGGCCTGCTTCTGCTCGGCCGTCAGCTCGGGCGCAGTCGCCTCGACGACCTGCTCGACGGGCCGCAGTGGCAGGCGCCGGCCGACGTCGGGAATGGTGAGGACGGGGGAGGGAAGCGTCTGGTACCAGTACGCGGTTGACGACCAGTCATCGGACAGGTGGTTGCCGTGCCCGTGCTCGAAGGTGACCCGGATGCCCTTCGAGAAGCGGATGGGATCGACCATGTGGAATCGATAGGAGTGGTGGAATCCCGGGACGTCCTCCTCGTGGACGATGGTCCCGTTGAATAGGTAGGCGTTGTGCTGCATGCCCCACGCGTGGCCGAGGTAGTCCTCCATCCCGGTGCCGTGAAGGCTCGGGGGCCAGGTGTCGTCGTCGATGAAGATCATGTCATCGCCCTCGCCCCACCAGGAGCCCTGGAAGTGGCGGACGGCCAGGGTCAGGCCGACGTAGTGCCCTCGCCCCCGGGTCTGCAGGGCGACGTAGTTGTTCTTGCCGTCGAGATTGGGGATGGTCGTCTCGATGCTGTTCGCCTGCAGGTTCGGCCCCCACCCGGCGTTGGGCATTGCGCGGCGCCAGTGGGCGTGGAAGTACAGGGTGTCGTCGTCGAGCGGCTCGGGCAGGAGCTCGTAGTCGATGTAGAAGTACTGGAGGTAGGGGACGTCGTTCTGGTTCTCGACGACAATGCGCGCCCGCCTGCCGAAGGGCATTCGGAAGTAGGAGTTGAAGGCGGCACTGCCGCCGAATGTGTGCAGCTCGGGTTCCTTGGCGGACACGGATAGAGGAAGGGAGTCGAAGGAACCGGACAGGGAGTTCATGAGGCCGAAGAAGTCCCCGAGCGGGGCGATGACACTCGGTGTGTCCTGATCGTCCCAGTAGATCGTGAGCACGATTTTGCGGTAGTAGTCGGGGTCAACGACCTCCCAGTTGACGCCGAGCGCGTTGTGGATCTCGAGCATCGGGACGCCGACGGCCGCCGGCGGGATCTGACTCGGGCCCGGCTGAAGACGACAGCATTGAGTCATCCAGATGTGAGTGATGGCGCCCGGGCCCTCGATATCGGCGAGGGTGCGTTTCTCCCCGGGCATGATCAGCCAGTTGTCCTGATTGCGTCCGGTCTGGTCGAAGCTCGAGCACCGACCGCTGCGGGCGTCGCGGGCGCGGGTGAGGTCGTCGAGCAGACCCGCTCGCGCCGTCGTCTGAGACATGAGGGTTCCTTTCATTCCAGGCCACGATGCCTGTCCCTGCGCATCAATGCGTATCGAAACGTTTGCGCGTCGTGTAGGGTGATGGTACGCATCTCATCGAAGCGGTGCAAGCCTGTGCTCGTCCGCCCCGGCGGCGGCCCTGGTGCGCGGGACGGCCGCCCCTCCTCAACGACGAAGAAGGTCCTCATGGTCACGATGGTTCAGGTTGCGCGGATGGCAGGCGTCTCGCTGTCGACGGTCTCTCACGTCGTCAACGGGACGCGGCATGTCGGGGCCGGCACTAAGCGACGCGTGCTCGACGCCATCGATGCGACCGGCTACCGGCAGGACACGCTCGCCCGGGCCCTCAGGCGGTCGCGGACCGACAGCGTCGGCCTCGTCGTCTCGGACGCCGGTGAGCCGGCCTTCACCGAGATGGTGCACGGCGTCGAGCATGCGGTGGCGGAGCACGGGATCACGCTTCTGCTCGCCAACTCCGCCGAGGACGCGGAGCGTGAGCTGCGGGCCGTGAGATCGCTGGTCGAGCGGAGGGTCGACGGCCTCATCCTCGCCAGGTGCGGCTCGTCGTCGGATGACCTGGACGCCTATCTCGCCGCCGGATCGCCCCGCCTGGTCCTGCTCGATCGTTTGCGTGCCGACGCCGACGTCGACCAGGTGGGGGTGGACAACCGCGAGGTGATGGCGCTGCTCGTCGGGCGCCTCAAGGAAGACGGTCATGAACGGATCGTGCTCGTGGCCGGGGACACGAGGGTGCCGACACTTCTCGAGCGCAGACAGGGCTTCGTCGACGCGCTGTCCGCCGGTGAGCTCAAGCGGTGCGCCGTTCTGGAGGGCCGGGACGCCAGGGGGCTGGCGCAGCGTCTGCGGGCGCTTCTCGCCGCCGAGGGCGCCCCGACCTGTATCGTCGCGGGCTCGACGCCGCTGGCGGTCACGTCTTTGTCGGTCATGAAGGAGATGGGGGTGCGGACTCCCGAGGACCTCGCCTTCGCGACCTTCGACGGCTTTGCGCACAACGATCTGTTCTCGCCGTCCATCACGACCGTTGTTCAGCCGGCCTTCGAGATGGGGAGAACCGCGGTGGACCTGCTGCTGCCCCGGATCGAGGAGGCGGGCGAGGAGTGCCTGGCGGCGCGGACGATCCGCCTCCACCAGAGCATCGATTGGAGGGAGTCGACGCAGGACTGGCGCGCCTGAGGTCGGCTGCTTGACAGGGCATGCGGGGACGTCTACCGTGTGGGCATCGACGCGCAAACGTTTCGATACATTATGGTCGCGTCACACATCAAAGGAGATGTTCCGTGTCCTCCCTCATCGGCTCCACGCCCCTTCCCCGCCGCTCCTTCGTCCTCGGTTCATTCGCCGCGGCGGCGTCGGTCGCCATGGTGTCGGCCTGCGGCTCAGGCGGGTCGGGATCATCAGGAGCGCAGACCCTCGCCCTATCGACTCAGAACCCCGATGTCGAGTCCGCCGACCCGGCGACATGGGCAATTCTCCAAGGTTTCGCTGCGGCCCATCCCGAGGTCAGTATCGACGTGTCCGGACAGGCCGTGGCGGAGCACCTCCAGAGCTTGTCGATCGCCGCGCAGTCGGACACCCTGCCGGACATCTTCTGGATCTATCAGCACACCGCTGAGCAGATGTCCTCCTCCGGAATTCTTCTCGACCTCGGGCCGATCGTCGACGAGCTGGGCATCACCGATCGGATCGCATCGTCCACGATCGAGAGTTTCACGAACGACGCCGGACGGCTCTACGGCGTCCCCTATCAGTCCCTCCTCACCGGCCTGTGGTGCAACACGGCGCTCTTCGAAGAGCACGGCGTCGCCATTCCGACGACCTTCGACGAGCTCCTGGACGTCACTCGCACCTTCGCCGCCGCCGGTGTGACCACCATCTCCGACGGGGCGAATCAGTCCTCGTTCTCGGTGTGGTCCTTCCTTACATGGCTATCCCGTTTCGGCTTCGACGAGCGCATCGCGGGCATCCTCGATGGCTCCGACACGTACACCAATGACGATTTCCGGCGTTGCTATCAGCACATCGACGAGCTTCGAGATGCCGGCGCCTTCGCTTCCAACGTGTCCACGCAGACCTATCAGCAGGCCGTCGACTCGTTCGTCAATGGCAGGGCCGCCATGCTGGACGCGGGCGTGTGGGCCGCCGGCGCCATCCAGGCATCGGACATCGCCGGAACGATCGACTTCTGGAAGGGCCCCGAGTTCTCCGACGGCGTCGGTGATCAGAACATCATCATGAACGTCCCCTCCGCCCCCTTCTCGGTCGATCACAAGGTCGGCAAGGATGAGGGGAAGCTCACGGCGCTCAAGGCCTTCCTCGGCTACTACTACAGCGATGAGGCCCAGCAGCTCATGGCGGACAACGGACAGCCCCCGGTCACGTCCTACACCCCCACCATCTCGGATGAGCAGACGGCGCTCAAGGCGGCCTTGGCGGCGGCGACCGCGGACGGGGTCACCAGCCCGCCGGCCCAGCCCGACCTTCTCGTATCGACCTCGGTGGCCAACAGCATGTACGACTCGATCTACGGCGTCATCCAGGGGCAGATGACCCCCTCCGACGCCCTGGACCTCGTCCAGTCCAGCATCGAGTCCGAGTGACACTCGGCGGCGGGCCGACTCGCGCTCGGCCCGCCGCCTCTCACGGAAGAGATGGCACCTCACCATGTCCTGGATCAGCTCTCGCTGGAAGATCACGATCATGCTGCTGCCGGCGCTCGTGTTCTTCACTGCCTTCATCGCCTACCCCGTGCTGTACGCGCTGCGTATCAGCCTGAGTGACTTCGCCGGATTCGGCGAGGCCCGGTTCGTCGGCGTCGAGAATTATTCACGTCTTGCCGACGACCCGTTCTTCTGGACCGCCTTGCGCAATACGATCGTCATTCTCGTCGTCGCAGTGGTCGTGGTCATCCCCCTGTCCTTCGGCTTGGCCCTCCTGCTCGATAGGAGGCTCCCCGCCGTCGGTGCTCTCCGGGCGCTCGTCTTCGCTCCGGCGATCATCGCACCCATTCTCGTCGGCCTTATCTGGGTTTTCATCCTGGATCCGAGCATCGGGCTGGTGAACCGTCTCCTGTCCCTTCTGGGGCTGCCCTCGGTCGAGTGGATCGGAGGAGACACGCTGTCGCCGTACTCCATTGCTATGGTGTTCATCTGGTCGACGGTCGGCTTTACGATGACGATTTTCTACGCTGGCCTCCAGCAGCTGCCCCACGAGGTCATCGAGGCCAGTCAGATCGATGGTGCGAGCTTCTGGCAGCGGCAGCGGCACGTCGTTATTCCGATGATGCGAGAGACCTTCGGGATCGTCCTCGTTCTCGTCATCACCAACGTTTTCAAGATTTTCGAACTCGTGTACCAGCTGACCGGCGGCGGTCCGGTGCACCGTTCCGAGACACTGGTCAGCTACATGTACTTCGTTACTTTCACGAACCAGAAGTACGGTCCGGGAATGGCGATCGCCGTCATCATCTTCGTCCTCGGCGCGGCGATCTCGATCGTCAACCTTGTTCTCAATCGCAGCAGGAGTAACGCATGAGCATCGCGAACACCGCATCTCCTCGTCGCCGTCGGGGACGTCGCACCGCCGTCGTCGCGGGTGGTGCCGCCTACCTCGTCACCTTCCTCATCATTCTGCCTATTCTATGGATCATCCTGCTGTCGTTCCAGCCGAGAGACCGGATTCTGTCCTCCCCGTTCTCCCTCGATGCGCTGACGACGGACAATTACCGCCGTGCTCTTGAAATGCTGCCCCTGGCGCGCATGTACGCCAATACCATCTTCGTAGCAGTGGTGTCCGTGACGGTCGGTGCGGTGATCTCTTTCATGTCGGCGTTCGCGCTCACCCGCATGGTGTTCCGCCGCCGCCGATTCCAGTCGGCGCTGAGACTCTACCTCCTGGCGGGCCTCGCGGTCCCCGTCTACATCCTTCTGTTCCCGATCTACCGAATTGTTCTCGCCATGGGGCTGTTCGGCACCTGGGCCTCCCTCATCCTCCCGTACGTCGCCGTGACGATCCCATTCAACACCCTGCTCTTCACCGGGTTTCTCAAAGAGTTCCCCGACGAGCTGGAGGAGGCCGCGATCATGGACGGCACCGGTCTGACACGGTTGTGCTGGTCGGTCGTTCTCCCGGTCATGAGGCCCGTCATCGCGACGATCTTCATTTTCAATATCGTTTACGTGTTCAACGAGTTCCCGTTCGTGTCAATCCTCATCAACGACTCCGACATGGCGACCCTGTCCCTGGCCGTTTCGAAATTCCAGGGCCAGTACGTGGCCGACTACGGCGGTATGATGGCCGCCGCGACCCTCGTCCTGCTGCCCCAGCTGATCATCTACGCCGTTTTCCAGAAGCAGGTCATCGCCGGCCTCACGGCCGGCGCCGTCAAGGGATGATCTTCTTCGGCCGAGATGCGCCGCTCGTCCTCCTCGTCGCCTCCCGTCCGGCGTGTTCCGGTCCCGAAGGCCGGCCGGGACCGGGTACGGTCTCACAGCCGGCGGGCGGCCTCGAGCAGATTCTTCGCGGAGATCTCCAGCCCCTCCACGTTGCCGTACTCGGCGTCCTCGTGCTCGATATTGACATTCATGTCCGGGTCTACCTCGGCGATAACGCGCAGGAACTGCGCCCAGTAGTCGGTGTCGTGACCCAGTCCGAAGGCGACGAAGCGCCAGGCCGGATCCTGGGGCCACGAATTGCACCAGTAGCCGTAGGCCACGGGGGTCTTGTCCTCGGCCTCGGCGGGGACGTGGCCGAAGTCAGTGTCCAGGACCCCGCGGTAGGCCGCGCCGGGGAGAATTCTGGTGTCCTTGGCATGGACATGGCCCACCAGGGCGCCCAGTCGCCTGGCGGCGACGATGGGCTCCATCTGCTGCCAGAACAGGTGGGAGGGGTCCATGTTGACGCGCAGGTTCGTCGCTCCGGTCTCCTCGATGAGGCGCTCGAAGGCCGGGACGTTGAAGATCAGGTTGCGCGGGTGCAGTTCGAGGCAGACTCGAACGTCATTGTCTCGGGCCAGAGCGTCGATCTCCTTGAAGAAGGGGACCACGACGGACCACTGGTAGTCGAGGATCTCCATGTCGATGCCGTTCCACGGGTTGACGACCCAGGTGGGATACGTCGCCGTCGGATCGGTGCCCGGGGTCCCGGACATGGTGACGATCTCCTTGACATCGAGCAGGCCCGCCAGGCGGATGGCGGTTCGGATGTCCTCGGCGTGCTTGAGGCCCTCGTTGGGCAGGGGGGAGGTGGGGTTGCCCGAGGTGTTGAGGCCGGAGAGGACCATGCCCCGCGTCTCGAAGATTCCCAGGTAGTCCTCGCGGGCGGTCACCGAGGTGAGCAGGGAGTCGACGGGGCAGTGGGGAGAGGGGATGAAGCCGCCGACATTGACCTCCGCGCCGGTCAGGCCGGCGGCCGTGAGGACATCGAGGGCCTCGGGCAGAGAGCGATCCTGGAGGCAGGCGGTGTAGGCGCCGTAGGTGAGTGCCATGAGTGGATTCCTTCGTTTTCTGATGTGAGCGGTGATCGTTCTACGACGGCGGTCGGTCGGGGCCCGCGCGCGGGTCGAGCGCGGGCCGGATTCACTCGCCGAGTCCGCAGACGTCGATGACGGTTCCGTTCGCAGCGGCGGAGCGGGCCACGGCGTCCGCGATGAGCATCTCGCGGTATCCGTCGGCGAAGGTGGCGCACGGCGGCAGGGCGTCTTCGCTGTTCGCACCCGCGATCTGCTGGAGGAAGGCGTGGGCCTGGTAGGTGAACTGCTCGATCTGGGTCAGGCCGACTCCGTCGAAGGCCATGGAGGAGCCGCGGGCGAAGTAGGGGAAGGAGGGGTTGACCAGGACGCGGCGGGCTCCGCCCAGGTCGGCGGGGGAGTTGGCGTCGTCGATCTTGATCTCGCCGCATCGGGCCAGGTCCCACGAGGCCCGCCCCCTGGTGCCCAGGACATCGATCATGAGCGAGTTCGGCAATCCCCAGGCCACGCGCGAGCAGGAGAAGGTGCCCACGGCGCCGGAGGCGAAACGCGCCGTGAAGGTGGCGATGTCGTCATTCTCGACCTTTTCGTAGGAGATGGTCGCCCGATCGGTCCCTGCGTCGAGGGTGGTGCCGCGGGTGACGTGCTCGGTGGCGACCGGGCGCTCGGCGATGGAGGTCATCATGGCGGCGCCCGATACGCTGACGATGGGGCCGCAGATGGTCTCGGCGGTGTCGATGAGATGGCTGCCGACGTCGCTCAGGGCTCCTGAGCCCATAGGGCCCTTGTAGCGCCAGGCCATGGGAGTGGACGGGTCGACGCCGTAGTCGCACCAGTAGCGGCCGTCGACGTGGTTGATCTCTCCGAGGTGTCCTCCGGCGACGAGGTCGGCGAGCTCGGCGACGGCAGGGTTGCGGCGGTAGGTGAAGCCGACGGCGGTGACGACGTCGGCCTCCTTCTCGGCCGCGGCCATGGCGCGAGCGGACTCCAGGGTGTCGGCGAGCGGCTTCTCGCATAGGACGTGCTTGCCCGCGCGGATCATGGTCTCGGCGATCTCGCGGTGCAGGGCGTTGCCGACGACGATCGAGACGATATCGACCTCGGGATCCTCGGCGACCTTGCGCCAGTCGTCGACGGCCTGCTCATAGCCGTAGCGCTGCGCGGCGTCCTCGGCTAAGGGCGGGTGGGCGTCGGCGATGGTGCGCAGGCGGACCCTGGGAAGACCGAGATCGAAGACCGTGCCCGCCTGTCGCCAGGCGTTGGCGTGGGTGGTGCCGGCCATACCGGCACCGATGACGCCGACGGAAAGAACATCGGGGGTGCTCATCATTGTCCTCTTCGACAGTGCGGCGGCTGTATTGTTAACGCGCGTGAATGACGATGCGCCCCCAGTGTGTGTCATGGACTTTGACCTGTCAATGCTGTCGTGAGCGTTCCGGGGCGAGGCGGCCGGACGGCGGGGTCGGCGGCGCGGCCCCGCCGTCCGCACCGGCCTCATCGAGGTCGGCTGCATCGTGGGGCAGGCCTTTCAGGCCGAGCTGGTCGACGGGCTGTGCGCCGCCGTGGACACCCTCGAGCCTCGGCTCGACGTGCGCGGCTCGTCGGCGGGCGGAGATCGACGATGACTCCCGCCCGCCGTCGCCGGCCCGTCAGGCGACGGCGACAGGCCTGCCGGTGCGGGCGGACTCGGTGGCCGCCTCGGCCAGGGCCAGAGCCTTGACGGCGTCGTCGACGCCCGTCGGAGTCGGGGCGCCGGTCTCGACGGCCTCGATGAAGGCCGACAGTTCCAGCCGGTAGGCGTCGGCGTAGCGCTCGAGGAAGAAATCGAGGTAGGGCTCCTGGGCGTCGGTGACCTCGGCGTTGGACAGGCGCACCGTCGTGGAGCGGATGTTCTCGGCCAGCAGTGCGCCGTCGCGCCCTGATGCCTCCAGACGCTGATCGTAGCCGGAGGAGCAGTGGCGGTTATTGATGATCGTGGCCACCGCGCCGCAGGCCGCCTTGAGCGTGACGACGGCGGCGTCGAAGTCCCCGGCCTCCTCGATCGCCGGATCCAGGTTCTGGCCGGCGGCGTAGACCTCGGTGATCTCGCCCAGGAAGAAGCGAGCGGTGTCGAAGTCGTGGATCGTCATGTCGCGGAAGATTCCGCCGGAGACCTTGATGTAGTCCACCGGCGGGGCCGCGGGGTCCCGGCTGATGATGGTCAGCTGCTCGAGCTCGCCCACCCGACCGTTCTCGACCGCGGCGCGCATGGCCGCGAAGGACGGGTCGAAGCGACGGTTGAAGCCGAACATGACCGGGGACTTCACCGCGTCGAGTTCAGCGCGGGCCGCCTCGACGTCCTTCATGTCCAGGGCGATCGGCTTCTCGCACAAGACGGCTTTGCCGGCTTCGGCGGCGGCCAGCAGGTGGGGGATGTGCAGCGCAGTGGGGGAGCCGATGATGACGGCGTCGATCCCGGGATCGGCGAAGACGTCCTCGGCTCGCTCGCACGCCCGGGTTCCGTATTGATCGGCGAGGGTCCGGGCGGCGTCGCCGACGGGGTCGCATACGAGGGCCAGGGCGGCATCGGGGTGGGCGATGATGGTCTTGGCGTGGACGTGGCCGATACGGCCAGCGCCGATGACGGCGATATTCAGCATGTCAGAACTTCCTTGTGGCGAGGGGTGCTGGATCGGTGGGGGCGGTTGACTGGCGGCGCCTCGTGCCCAGACGGGCGGTGACGCGTATCAGCACCCGACCCGAAGAGAAGAATTCCGATGTCCCGGCCGAGGACTCGCCTCGACCGGGACATCAGGAGGGTCGGGGGCGTGGTCTTACGGCTGGGGCATGATCACGTCGCGGACGAGGGCATCGAGATCGGCGTCGGCCGCCAGGAAGCCGCGCAGGGTGCGCCGCGTGGCGCCGAAGGAGTCGAATTCCGCCGGTGTCATGCCGTCGGGCTCGTAGGCGCGCACGAACTCGGGGATGGAGCGCAGCGTCTCCATGATCTCGGAGGCCACGGGAACGTCGATTCGGGGCTCGACCGTATAGCCGGAGTTGTTGATGAGTTTCTGCCACGCAAAGGGCGGTGAGACGACGAGGTCTCCGCCGACCAGTTCGGACCAGTGCATGACATTGCGGAAGGCGGCCGACAGGACGCGTGCGCGCAGGCCGCGGTTCTGGAACTCCCGGTAGGCGCGCTTGAGGGCGGCCACACCCGCCCACTCCAGGTGGCCGGGGTCGAGGAAGAGGTTGTCGCGTCTGGCGACGATCTTGATCCAGTCGTCCAGGCGGCCGCCCATAAGGGTGACCACCGGACCCATGGTGGAGACGTCCTCGCCCGCGGCCTCGCGGCGCTTGAGGCCGCGTTCGATGGCCTCGCCGGCGGTGATGGCCTGAGGGACGGAGAAGGAGACCGTCACGTTGACCGATACGCCCCGGTAGGTGGCCTCCTCGATCGCCTCGATTCCCGTGGAGGTGGCGGGAATCTTGACGATGATGTTCTTCGCCAGCTTCGAGAACTCCTCGGCCTGGTCGGCCAGCGCCCCGGAGTCGCGGGCCAGGCGCGGATCTGTCTGGATGGACAGCCTCCCGTTGCGCCCGTGCTGCTCGTCGAAGATCGGCTCCAGGAGTCCCGCGGCCCTGATGCTCAGCTCGCGGACCACCTGCCAGCCGATCTCGGACTCGGTGGCCGCGGGCATCTCCTCGGCCAGCTCGGCGATTCTGGGCAGCCAGATGTCCTTGCGCTGGTTGATGCAGGTGTAGGCGATCGCCGGATTGCAGGTGGCGCCGACGCCGCCGAAGGAAATGGACTGGCGGAGCTCGTCGGGGTCCGCGGAGTCGTTCCACAGGGCGGTCGGCGTGGTGCGTGAGGCCGTGAGGAGAGGGCCTGGTGTGTATTCGATGCTCATCAGCGTGCTCCATGGGGATGTGCGGCCGCGGGAGGCGTCCTCGCCGAGTGCGGCCCGTTGGGCCCATTCAAGTGATGAGCGACGCGAATGTCAATATTTTGTCCATACAAATTCTGCTGGCCGTTCGGCGAGCAGCCGACCTACGCGTTGAAGAGCGTCGTCTCGAAGGAGTACCGGGAAGCGCGGTAGACGTGGGTGCCGTACTCGACGACGGCGCCCGAGGCGTCGTAGGCCGTGCGGGTGACCGTCAGCAGGGCGGCGCGGCGCTTCTCGCCCAGAACCTGGGCCTCCGCCGCCGTCGCATTGCGCGCGCCGATGGTCTGGGCGGCCGTCACCGGTACGACGCCGCGTACGCGCAGCAGGTCGTAGAGGCCCTCGTGCTCGAGATCGTTGTGCGTCGGGGCGATCGACGCGGGCAGGAGGTTCTCCATGAGGGCGATCGGCTCACCGTCGGCGTGGCGCACGCGTTTGATTTTCGTCACGTTCGTGCCGGGATCGACCTCGAGACGCGCCGCCTCCTCTTCATCCGCCGGGTGGGTGGAGTGCTCCAGGATCATTGTCGACACGACGTGGCCGCTCTTGGTCAGATCGGCCAGGAGACTGGACAGCTCCATCGGCCTGCGCACGTGTGGGGAGGTCACGACGGTCCCGGCCCCGCGACGGCGCGAGATGAGCCCGCGATCGACCAGGCGCTGGAGCGCCTGTCTGGCGGTCGGACGCGACACCTCCAGGCGCCGGGCCATGGAGACCTCGTCCTCGATCCGAGTGCCGGGCGCCAGAGTGCCGTCGAGGATGAGGGTGGCCAGCGCCTCGGCGATCTGGCTGTAGAGCGGGACGTCGCTCGTGCGGTCGACGGTGATCTTGGGGTGGAACGGTGTAGTGGACATGGAGTTTCTCTGGTGGCGACAAGGCGGCCTCATGATACATTGCACGGTCCAATCGGCCCGAGGCGATGCGCATGACCGCAGCGGGGAGTGTGAGCTGATGATTTGTTCGGACAAATCTCTTGACGGGATTGGGCTGGTGGTGCACGCTGTTGGCAGCGGCTCGGCCCGAGCTCGCGGCACACCCGCCCCGATGACGTGGAAGGGACCATCATCGTGACCTCATCCTTCCTGACTCCACCGCTCGACGTCCTGACCATCGGGCGCTGCGGCATCGACATCTACCCGCTCCAGACGGGGGTGGGGCTGGAGGACGTGGAGTCCTTCGGCAAGTTCCTCGGCGGCAGCCCGACGAACGTGGCCGTCGCGACGGCCAGGTATCGCCACCGCTCCGCCGTCGTCACCGGGGTGGGCGACGATCCCTTCGGCCGCTTTGTGCGGGCCGAGATGCGCCGCCTCGGCGTCCACGACGATTACGTCGTCACCAAGCCGGCCTTCAACACACCGGTCACCTTCTGCGAGATCTTCCCGCCCGACGACTTCCCCCTCTACTTCTACCGCGAGCCCTCGGCGCCCGATCTCGAGCTGACCGAGCAGGACATCCCCTCCGAGGCCGTGCGCGAGGCGCGCATCTTCTGGATCTCGGCCACGGGTCTGAGCAAGGAGCCCTCGCGCAGCGCCCATGCCGCGGCCCTGGACGCGCGCGAGCGCAGGCGGCACACCATTATCGATCTGGACTACCGCGCCATGTTCTGGCCCGACGAGGCCGCCGCCCACGAGGCCGTGGCCCGCGTTCTGCCCAAGACGACGGTCGCGATCGGCAACCGGGAGGAGTGCCGGATCGCGGTGGGGGAGAGCGAGCCCGAGCGCGCCGCGGACGCCCTGCTGGAGACGGGCGTCGAGCTCGCCATTGTCAAGCAGGGTCTGCGCGGAACCCTGGCCAAAACCCGCGACGAGCGCGTCGCAATGCCCGTGACCCCGGTGACGACCAAGAACGGCCTCGGTGCCGGGGACGCCTTCGGCGGCGCCGTCTGCCACGGCCTGCTGTCGGGGTGGTCGCTGGCCAAGACGATCTTCGCGGCCTCCACCGCCGGGGCGATCGTCTCCTCGCGCCTGGAATGCTCCACCGCGATGCCCGCCGAGCCCGAGCTCCTCGCTCTCATGCGCGCCCACCGCGACGACGTCGCCTCGGATCTGGAAGATCTGTGACATGGGCGCCACGCCTCTGACGGACGCCATTATCGAGACCCGCGTCCATCATCCCGAGCGCATCGCCCGGGCGCTCGCCGACCGGCCCCGCGGAATTGCGCCGGCCGGCGATGGGAAGCTCATGATCATCGCTTGCGATCATCCGGCTCGCGGCGCACTGGCCGCCGGCGGCGATCCGTTGGCGATGGCGTCGCGCGAGGAAGTGCTGGCGCGGTGCGTCACCGCCCTGGAGCGGCCGGGAGTCAACGGCTTCCTGGGCACTGCCGACCTCATCGAGGATCTGGCGCTGCTGGGGGCCCTGAACGGCAAACTCGTCTACGGCTCCATGAACCGCGGCGGCCTGGCGGGCGCGGCCTTCGAAATGGACGACCGCTTCACCGGCTACGACGCCCGCGGGGTCGTGGATGCCGGCCTCGACGGGGGGAAGATGCTCCTGCGCGTCGACTACGAGGACCCCAGAACGGTCGGCACTATCGCCTCCTGCGCCCACGCGATCGACGACCTCGCCGGGCGCCGAGTCATGGCCATGGTCGAGCCCTTCATCTCGAGGAGGGTCGGTGGGCGGATCGTCAACGACCTGTCCGCTGACGCCATCATCACCTCTATGGCCATTGCCTCCGGGCTGGGGCGCACGAGCGCCTACACCTGGCTTAAGCTGCCCGCCGTCGATGACGTCGAACGCGTCATGGCAGCCTCGACACTGCCGACGCTCATCCTCGGCGGAGCCGTCGCCGAGGATCCCGAGGCCGCCCGAGCCTCCTGGGCCAGGGCACTGGCCCTGCCCACCGTCAGGGGACTGGTCATCGGCCGTTCCCTTCTCTTCCCGCCCGACGACGACGTCGCCGGGGCCGTCGACAACACAGTAGGACTGCTCTCATGACACTTGACATCCACGTTCCCGCCGGTACTACCGGCCACGACCGCCTGAGCGTCGATATCTCCGCCGCCGACGCGGGCTGGGATTTCTCCGGTCTGCGCGTCGCGGTGCTCGCGGCGGGGGAGTCCGTGCGCCTGGAGACCGGTGGGACCGAGCTCCTCGTCCTGCCCCTGGCGGGCGGGTGCCGCATCGAGGCCGGTGACCGGTCCTACGACCTCGCGGGACGCGACAGCGTCTTCACCCAGATCACCGACTACCTGTACGTGCCTCGGAACACGGTATGCACCGTGACCTCCGAGGGCGGCGGCCGTTTCGCCCTTCCCTCCGCCGTCGCCGAACGGGACCTGCCGGTGCGCCGCTTCGGCCGCGAGCGGGTCGGAGTAACCATCCGCGGCGCCGGGGACTGCTCCCGACAGGTCAACAACTACGCTCTCAACAACGATGTGGAGACCTCCCACCTGCTTGTCACCGAGGTGCTGACCCCGGGGGGCAACTGGTCGTCCTACCCGGCTCATAAGCACGAGGAGTTCAGTGAGGTCGAGCGCGAGCTCGAGGAGATCTACTACTTCGAGATCGCCCCATCGCCCACCGGCGGACCTGGGTTCGGTCTTCATCGAACCTACGCCTCTGATCCAGAGCGGCCGATCGACCTGTGCGTCGAGGTCCACGACGGCGACGTCGCCCTCGTGCCCCACGGCTATCACGGCCCGTGCGTGGCCGCCCCCGGCTACGACATGTACTACCTCAACGTCATGGCCGGCCCTGAGGAGGACCTCGTGTGGCTGGCCCCCGACGACCCGGCCCATCACTGGATTCGCGGCACGTGGGAGGGCCAGAGGCCCGACCCCCGCCTTCCCATGGCCCACTGACCCCATCCGATCCCATCAGAGAAGAGCACGCACCGTGAGCAACGAAGCCTATGCGGGCACCATCCGTCTGACGGTCGCTCAGGCGACCATCCGCTTCCTGTCCAACCAGTACTCCGAGCGCGACGGCGTCGAGCACCGCCTCATCGAGGGCGCTTTCGGCATCTTCGGGCACGGCAACGTGGCCGGCATCGGTCAGGCTCTGCTGCAGAACGAGATCGCTCCCGTCGAGGGCGAGGGCGCGATGCCCTACATCATGCCCCGCAACGAGCAGGGCGCGGTCCACGCCGCCGCGGCCTTCGCCAGGGTGCGCAATCGCATGTCGACCTACATGGTGACCACTTCGATCGGTCCCGGTGCCCTCAACATGGTCACCGGCGCGGCCCTGGCCACCACCAACCGGGTCCCGGTCCTCCTGCTCCCCTCCGACCAGTTCGCCACCCGCGTCCCGGACCCGGTGCTCCAGCAGGTCGAGGACCCCACCACCCTCGACCTGACCGTCAACGACTGCTTCCGCCCCGTGGCGCGCTTCTTCGACCGGATCAACCGCCCTGAGCAGCTCATCCCCTCGCTTCTGAACGCCATGCGTGTGCTCACCGACCCCGCCGAGACCGGCGCCGTCGTCATCGCCATGCCCCAGGATGTCCAGGCCGAGGCTCATGACTGGCCGGTCGAGTTCTTCCGCAGACGCGTGTGGCACGTGCGCCGTCCGCTCCCCGAGCCCGCCGCCCTGGAGCGCGCCGTCGCCCTCATCAGGGCGGCCGAGCGCCCTATGATCATCTCCGGGGGCGGCACCATCTACTCCGAGGCCTGCGACCAGCTGCGCGCTCTCGCCACCGCCACCGGTATCCCGGTGGCCGACACCCAGGCTGGCAAGGGGGCCATCAACGACGATCATCCCTGCTCCATCGGGGCGGTGGGCTCCACCGGCGGGGATTCGGGCAACCACATCGCCGACAGGGCCGACCTGGTCATCGGCGTCGGCACCCGGTACTCGGATTTCACCACCGCCTCCAAGACCCAGTTCAAGAACCCGGATGTGCGCTTCGTCAACATCAACATCACGCCCTTCGACGCGGCCAAGGAGAGCGCGCAGATGGTCGTGGCCGACGCGCGCGAGGGCCTGACCGCTTTGAACGCGGCCCTGGACGGATACCGCGTCAGCGACGACTACTCCCGCGAGATCGCGGCCGAGCGCGAATCCTGGTTCGCGACCACCGACCACTGCTACCACCTGGGGCACGGTCCGCTGCCGGCCCAGACGGAGGTCTTCGGCGCGCTCAACGAACTCATGGGTGCGGACGACATTGTCATCAACGCCGCCGGCTCCATGCCCGGAGACCTGCAGGCGCTGTGGCGGGCCAGAACCCCCGTCCAGTACCACGTGGAGTACGCCTTCTCCTGCATGGGCTACGAGATCCCCGCCGGCCTGGGCTGCAAGCTCGCCCGACCGGAGTCCGAGGTCGTATCCATCGTCGGGGACGGGACCTACCAGATGCTGCCCATGGAGCTGGCCACGGTCGTCCAGGAGAACATCAAGGTCATCTACGTACTCCTGCAGAACTACGGCTTCTGCTCCATCGGAGCGCTCTCGGAGTCTCACGGTTCCCAGCGCTTCGGCACCACGTACCGTCAGCGCGGCATCGGCTCCCACCTGGAGGACACCGAGCCGGTCAGGGGCGTTGACATCGCCGCCAACGCCGAGTCCTGGGGGCTCACGGTCTACCGGGTCTCCAGCATCGAGGAGTTCAGGCAGGCCTACGCCCGGGCGCATGCCGGTGATGAGGCCGCGATGATCCACATCGAGACCGACTTGTACGGTCCCAACCCGCCGTCTTCCTCCTGGTGGGACGTGGCGGTCTCAGAAGTCTCCCGTCTGGAGTCGACGCAGGAGGCCTACGAGCGCTATCTCCAGGAGCGTCGACCGCAGCGCCACTACCTGTGAACGTCCGCGGGCCCGACGGCGGTGGACCGCGCGCGGTCCACCGCCGTCGGGCCCGCTGGGCTCACCCGGCACCGAGGCGACTGAAGATCAGATGAATTTGTCCATACAAAGATCTGGTGCGTTGAGGATATGTTCGTTATTCTGGAGCCACGTCCGAAACGATTCGGATGGGCAACCGATGAGGAGCGACAACGATGTCCAAGGCCGTCAACGCATCCGATCCGAAGTACTCCAAACTGACCATCGGCGTGTGCCCCGACCAGTGGGGCGTCTGGTTCCCCGACGATTCCAAGCAGATGGAGCCCCGCCGGGCATGGCGGGAGATGGCCGAGGCCGGCTTCGAGGTCATCGAGACCGGCCCTTACGGCTACTTCCCGACCGACCCCGAAGAGCTCCAGAAGTGGTGCGACGAGTACGGAGTGCGCGTCGTCGCAGGCACCGGCTGGGGCGTCCTCCACAAGCAGGAGGCCTGGGAGACGACACTCGAGTCCTTCCGCGCCATCGCCGAGACCCATGCCGCCGTCGGCGCCGAGTACATCGTCCACCTGCCCCCCGCTCTACCGCGACGACAAGACCTGGGAGTGGACCGATGACCGCGTGCTGAGCGACGACGCCTGGAAGCTCTACGTCGAGCACGCCAACGTCCTGGGGCGGATACTCCTGGATGAGTACGGGCTCAAGATGGTCCTCCACCCGCACGGCGACTCCCACATCGAGACGCCGGAGGAGATCGCCCGCATTTTCGACGCCACCGACCCGACGTACGTCAACCTCTGCCTCGACTCCGGGCACGTCGTCTACGGCGGCGGCGACCCCGTCGAGCTGTGCAGGAAGTACCCCGAGCGCATCACCTACGTCCACATTAAGGCCTTCGACGAGGCGATCACCCGCCAGGCCCATGAGAAGGATTGGCCCTTCGGCGAGGCGGTGACCAAGGGCGCCTCGGTCTGCCCGCCGGCCGGCCTGCCGGAGATGCACGCCTTCGTCGACGCCCTGGCCGAACTCGACAAGCCCATCTACGCCATCTGCGAGCAGGACTGCTATCCCTGCGACCCGTCCTTCCCCAAGCCCAATGCCATCAACATGCGCACCTATCTCGCCGAATGCGGCCTGGGCCTGGCCTGATCTGTACTCCACCCCATCGTTCAGCTATTCGTTCAGTCACTCAAGGAGGAGAGACACATGAGTGTTCGCATAGGACTCGTCGGCGCCGGCGGCATGGGCCGCGCCCACCTCGCCCGTATCACGGGCGAGGTGTCGGGCGGCGAGGTCGTTGCCGTCGCCGACATCGACCACGCCGCCGCCGTTTCGGCCGCTGAGCCGTACGGGGCCAAGGTCTACGACACTTCCGACGAGCTCGTGAACGATCCCGACGTCGACGCCGTGATCATCGCGACCTTCGGCAGGGTCCACGCCCCCGACGTCATCAAGGCCATCGAGGCCGGTACGTACGTCCTGTGCGAGAAGCCCCTGGCCACCACGGCCGAGGACTGCATCGCGATCATGGACGCCGAGCGCAGGGCCGGCAAGAAGCTGGTCACCGTCGGCTTCATGCGCCGCTTCGACCCCGCGTACAACGACATGAAGGCGATCTACGACGCCGGCGAGCACGGTCAGGCCCTGCTCGTTCACAACCGCCACCGCAACCCCTCGGTGCCGGAGAGCTACACCTCGCGCATGGCCATCGACGACACGGCCATCCACGAGTTCGACACCATGCGCTGGCTGCTCGGCGAGGAGATCGTCAAGGTCCGGGTCGACCGTCCGAAGTCGACGACGCATCGCTTCGGCCACCTCATCGACCCGATCGTCGTCGTGGCCTACACCGAGTCGGGCGTGCGCATCGATGACGAGGTCAACGTCAACCTCCAGTGGGCCTACTCCATCGAGTGCGAGCTCGTACTGGAGACGGCGGCAGTGCGCCTGGGCGACCAGGAGAGGATCCACATCCGGGACCGGTACGGTGACCGCAACGCCATGTGCCGGTCGCACATCGACCGCTTCCAGACGGCCTTCAACCGCGAGGTCCAGGAGTGGATCAATGCTGTTGCCCGCGACGAGCACACCGGCTCGACCTGCTGGGACGGCTACGCGGCCACGGCCGTTGTCGACGCGGCGGTGAAGTCTCACGAGGACGGCTCCTCGCCGATGATCGATGTCGCACTCATCGACAAGCCGGCCTTCTACGCCTGAAGGAGAGTCGACATCGCCGTCGCGCCCCACTGAGCAGCTGGCGCGAGGGCCTCGGGCCCACGGGGCCCGATCGGGGCGGCGCGCCCCGGCCTGCTCGCGGACGAAATCCCGCCGACGCCGACGTCGGCGTTCTGAGAGGAGACCCCATGGTCGACATCGCCCTCGACCCCAACATGTACTACATGACCATGTCGACGGCCGACACCCTGCGCAAAGCCGCGGAGCTCGGCTTCCGCTACGTGGAGCTGTCACCCAATAACGAGTTCCACTTGTGGCACCATTACCCCAAGGCGGATCGCGCCTTCATCGAAGAGCTCAAGGGGGCGGAGCGCGATACGGGGGTGAAGATCCGCACCCTCAACCCCGTGTTCAATTGGTCCTCGCCGGACGAGGCCGAGCGAGCGGCCCAAGTGCGCAACTGGCGGCGCCTGCTCCAGCTCGCCGACGCCCTCGACGTGCGCGACATCGTCTCGGAGTTCTCCGGGGACCGCAACCGCCCCGACCGCTGCGAGCAGCAGTGGTACCGGTCGATCGAGGAGCTGACCCCGGACTTTGAGAGGTACGGGATCCGCCTGGCGATGGAGGCTCATCCGTACGATTACGTCGAGCTGCACGATCGCGCGCTGGAACTCGTGCGCTCGGTGGACGAGGAGTGGGTGGGGTACGAGTACTGCTGTCCGCACACTTTCCACCTCTCCGATGGCGCGGGCGACGCCGGACGCATGATTCGCAGCGCCGCGGCGGTCGGCAAGCTCCGCGAGGTGCATGTCTCCGACACCTTCAACCACCGGGCCAATGACGGCAACCGGTACATCGTCAACCCGCCCGGCGCCGACGTGACTGTTCACCAGCACAATGCCATCGGACAGGGCGAGGTCCCCTGGGACGAGGTCTTCTCGACCCTGCGGGACGTCGACTTCGACGGAGTGGCGTCCGTGTGCGTCTTCGGGTGGCACGAGTACGCCGACGATTACAACAAGGCCGCCCTTGAGCGGCTCACCGCCGAGTTCGGCGCCTGAATCCGACATGCCCCGCCGACGGCGGCGGGCACCTTGAGGAGGAATGTCCATGTCCACATCCCCCGTCGCGGCGATCGACTACAGCCGCGACAAGATCCAGGAGCTGGTCGACACCACTCCGCCATCGGGCAGGAGGCGCTCACTGGGTCTCATCGCCCTGGTCGCCACGCTCGGCTCCCTGCTCTTCGGCTACGACACCGGAGTCATCTCCGGCGCCCTGCCCTACATGCACCTGCCCCGTGCCGCGGGCGGCCTCGCCTTGACGACCTGGGAGGAGGGCCTGGTCGGAACCTTTCTGTGCGTGGGCGCCGCGATCGGCGCCTCCTCGGGCGGCAAGCTCTCCGACAGGTACGGGCGCCGGCACAACATCACCATGCTGGCGATGGTCTTCTTCTTCGGCGCGCTCGGCTGCACCTTCTCCCCGAACATCTGGGTCCTCTATTTCTTCCGGATCGTTCTCGGCTTCGCCGTCGGCGGTGCCAGTGCCACCGTCCCGGTGTTCCTGGGCGAAACCGCCCCCAAGCGCATCAGGGGCACGCTGGTCGCGGTCGACCAGATGATGATCGTCTTCGGCCAGTTCCTCGCCTACTCGATGAACGCCGCCCTCGCTCAGCACCACGGCGGTCCCGCCGTCAGGGTCGCCGGTGGCGAGGAGCAGCAGTGGGACGTGGTCAGGAACGTCATCGATCTGTCGACCGTCACCGGCGGCAACGGCATGACGTGGCGCTACATGCTGGTTCTGGCGTCGCTGCCCGCCATCGCCCTGTGGATCGGAATCCGGCTCATGCCCGAGTCCTCCCGCTGGTACGTGGCCAACCTTCGGATTCCCGAGGCCATCGGGTCCCTCAAACGGGTGCGCGATGAGGCCAAGGACGGCTCCATCGCCGACGAGGTCGATGAGATGCTGGAGATCCAGCGCAAGGAGGCCAATCAGGAGGAATGGGAGCTATCCCAGATCTGGGGCACCAGGTGGACTCGTCGTCTGCTCATCATCGGCGTCATCCTGGGGCTGGCCGATCAGTTCACCGGCATCAACACGGCCATGTACTACACGCCCAAGGTCCTGGCGGCCGCGGGCCTGCCCATGAGCGATGCGATCTCGCTCAACGTCGTCTCCGGAGGCGTGTCCTTCATCGGATCGGCGGTGGGCCTGTGGCTGGTCACCCGGTTCGCCCGCCGTCACGTGGGCATCTACCAGGAGTCCTCGATCGTGATCTCCCTGGGGCTGCTGGCCGCCGTGTTCTTCTTCCTCATCCAGCCCCACCAGGACGCGGACGGCAATATCTCGGGGGCGCCGGCCTTCGCGCCCTTCCTCGTGCTGATCATCGTGAGTCTGTTCGTCTTCGCCAAGCAGTCGGGCACGGTCACCTGGGTGCTCGTCGCCGAGATCTTCCCCGCCAAGATCCGCGGGACGGCCATGGGTCTGGCGGTTGGAGCCCTGTGGGTCGCCAACGCCATCGTCGCCTGGGTCTTCCCGATCATGATGGAGAGGCTGGGAGGGTCGCTGACCTACCTCATCTTCTGCCTGGTCAACGTCGGTTCGCTCATCTTCTACATGCGGTGGGTGCCCGAGACGAAGTACGACTCGCTCGAAGCCCTCGAGGAACGCTTCGAGAAGGAGTACTCTTAATCACTGAGCGGTCAGATATCGCTCGAAGGAGCCGGATCGTTGCCCACGACCTGACCTACGGTCCGGCCAGGTGTCCCACGACTGCGGTCGTGGGACATCTGTTTATGGGGCGGGCGCCAGAACCGGTGAGAACCCGGTCCACCGTCGCGGGGAACCGTCCGCATCGCGTCCGCGCCGCGGTCGTGCCGGCCGGGCGGGACTTCTGGTGAGGAGGCTGCTCGTGACAACCGGCTCGTGCGCGGGAGGGCGCGAGGCGGCGACGCCGGCGGAGCAGTCCATGTTGGCGAACCAGCTCGTGCGCGGGAGGGCGCGAGTCGGGGGTCGTGCGCAGATGGGGACCTCCTTGTCGAGCTCGGTCGGCTGATCGTCGGTGAGCCACAGGGGGACCGGAACGAGCCCGAGGCCCCGGCCGCCTCGGCAACGTCGGACTGCGTGACGTTGCGAGCGGTCATCGGCACGGCGTTCTCCTCTCCCGTCCTCGGGCGAGAGCCCCATGGACTCTATCTGATACTCCTCCGTGCGAGGACTTCATGAAGAAGATGAGGGCGAGCGTCAGGATGTTGTGACGGCGGCCGTATTGATCAGACAGCTGGCCTCCGAAGGAGGCGCCGCAGGTGTATCCCAGAAGGAGGACGCTGACGACCGGGCCTTCCTCGAGCGGGTTGAGGTGAAGGTCGCATCGAGAATTTGTCTTGACGAATCCGAAGGGTGCGGGCCCTGCGTTCCAGTACTCCGGGTGCCGGTCGAGATGGAGGGCCGACGTCCGCGCGGGTGTCGGATGAACGTGTACATGAGGTCAATTTGATAGGACAAAGACCGTGTCATGCGCTACCCTGGTCACACCGGAGGCCCGTGCCCGCCGCCGGAAACCCTTTCAGAGAGCGACAGCGACATGACCAGCAACGAAGCAGTCCAATCCAGTCCGACGATTCCGGAGACCATGCGCGCCGCCGTGCTGCGCGATCACGATGAGGGCCTGCGGGTGGAGACCATCCGCACGCCCCGCCCCAAGGCCGGGGAGGTGCTCATCAAGGTCGCGGCCTGCGGCCTGTGCCACTCCGACCTCCACGTCATCGGCGGAGCGATCGCCTTCCCCCTGCCCGCCGTGCTGGGCCACGAGGTGACCGGCACCATCGTCGAGGTCGGCCCCGGTAACGAGCACACCGGGCTGAAGACGGGCCAGAACGTCGCCGGAGGCTTCCTCATGCCCTGCGGCCAGTGCGATGCCTGTGCGAGCGGGTACGACGAGCTGTGCGGGCCCTTCTTCGATCTCAACCGGCTCAAGGGCCTTCTCTACGACGGCACCACTCGCCTGGCCACTCTCGAGGGCGACCCGATCTCCATGTACTCCATGGGTGGCCTGGCCGAATACGCCGTCGTCCCCTCCACCTCCGTGACCCCCGTCCCCGAACGGATCGACCTCGTGCCCGCGGCCATCCTGGGCTGCGCGGCCATGACCGGCTACGGCGCCGTGCGCCGCGGCGCCGACCTCCGCTTCGGGGAGACGGTCGCCGTCATCGCCACCGGCGGCGTGGGCACCAACATCGTTCAGATCGCCCGCGCTTTCGGCGCCGCCCAGGTCATCGCCATCGACGTCTCGGACGACAAGCTCGCCCCCATGCCCGGCTACGGCGCCACCGCCGTCGTCAACTCCGTGACCCATGACGCCCGTGAGGAGGTCCTGAGGCTGACCGGGGGCACGGGCGTCGACGTCGCCTTCGAGGCTCTCGGCATCCCGGCGACCTGGAAGACCGCCCTCGACGTTCTGGCCGATGGCGGCCGCATGGTGCCGATCGGTCTGGGGGCGGGCGTCCAGACGGCCGAGGTTGAGATCAACCGCACGGTGCGCCGCTCGCAGTCGATCCTTGGCTCCTACGGGGCGCGCACCCGTCAGGACCTGCCGGCCGTCGTCGATCTGGCGGCGCGCGGGGTCATCAACTACAAGGACGTCGTCTCCCGGCGCTTCCCGCTGAGCGAGGCGGGCGCCGGCTACGAGGCGCTGCGCAACCATCGGATCCAGGGGCGGGCTGTGGTCGACATGAGCCTGTGACGCGCGGGTCGGCCGGCGTGCCCGTCAGATCGGCCGCCGGGTGATGCGCGTCCGGTGCCGCGGCTCGCCCGGGGACAGCATCGCCCGGGGGAGTCGTTCGTCGGTCCGGGCCGGTCCGGGGTCGAATCCGGCGGGAGCGCGGTCGGCCTCGGCGGGGTCAGGGCTTCAGGAGGGCGCCCTCGATGTAGGCGCGGGCTCTGGTGGCGTACTCGTGCGGGTTGGCGAGAGCCGGATCCTGCTCGGCCTCGACGAGGATCCAGTCCCTGTACCCGTGGTTGACGAGGAACTGGTAGGGCTCGGTGAAGTCGATCATGCCGTCGCCCGGGACGGTGAACATGCCGGCCAGGAAGGAGTCGAGGAAGGAGCGCTCCGCCTCGCGCGACTCCTTCATCTTGTCCGGGCGCACATCCTTGAAGTGGACGTGCTTGACGCGGTCGATCGTCGCCTCCAGCATTCCCATGACGTCGCCATCGCCCACGAGGGCGTGGCCGGTGTCGAACAGGAGGGAGGTCCTGGCCGGGTCGGTCATCTCCATGAGGCGGATCGTCTCCTCCTTGGTCTGAACGACGGTGCCCAGGTGGTGGTGGTAGACGAGCTCCAGCCCGTGGTCCTGGGCGATCTCGCCCAGGCGGTTCAGGCCCTCGGCTAGGACCGTCCACTCCTCGTCGGCCAGGACCGGCTTGTTGGTGAAGATGCACACGTCGCGGATGCCCTGGACGCTTCCGGTCTGCTCGGAGACGACGATCCGGGTGGCGCCCAGGTACTCCAGGTACTCGCAGGCGGCGGTGAAATCGGGCACGACGGCGTCGACGCCCTCACGCACGATGAAGGCGGAGTACCACTGGGCGACGATCGCGATGCCGCGGGCCTCGGCACGCTCCTTGACAACCTCCTTGGGCGGGAAGAAGCCGGCGCACTCGGTGCCGCGGTAGCCGACGTCGGCCAGATCCAGGAGCATGTCCTCCAGAGTGTTGAAGGCGCCGACCTCGGGGATGTCGTCGTTGCGCCAGGTGATGGGGTGCATGCCCCAGGCGATGCCGTTCGGGTCGTTGATGGCGGTTGCGGGGTCGAGTCGGAATGTCATGATCTTTCTCCTGTGAAATCACGGGGCGACGGCGCTGTCGACCGCTGTGGACGGTGATCGCGCTGCGTCGGACGCTGCGGTGGATGACCGTCGTGATCAATCATAATTGTCAGGACTAATACGGGTCCAGTCTCAGGAGTAGCGTCTTTCCATGTCGCGCTCGATCTGCTCCAGGGAGTGCCCGGAGGTCTCGGGCATGACCTTCAGCAGGACCAGGGCGATGACGATGTTGAGCACGCCGTAGACGGCGTAGGTCGCCCCACCGCCGAGGGACTCCATCATGCGCGGGAAGGTCCAGGTGATGGCCGCATTGGCCACCCACATGCAGAAGATGGCGGTGCCGTTCATGACGCCGCGGACATTGGCGGGGAAGATCTCGCCCATCATCGTCCACACCACGGTCCCGTTGGAGGACTGGACGATGAGCATGAAGACGGCCATGAGGCCCAGGATGAGGAACGCCGCCCACGCCGGCGGGGTGGTCCCGGCGGACATATGCCCAGCGATGGCCAGCTGGAAGGTCGCGGCGATGCCGAGCAGGCACACGCCCACCCCCGTAACGTCCGCGATCAGGATCTGGCGGCGGCGGAAACGCATGATGAGCCAAATGCCGATGGCCGACCCGATGACGCTCATGACGCCGTTGGCCACCTGCGCGGTGATCGAGGCGGAGGTCGACATGCCCGCGTACTCCAGGACCTTGGGCGCGTAGTACATGACGGTGTTCACCCCCGTCGTCTGGTTAACGATGGCCAGGAAGACGCCGACGAGCAGGAGTTTGCGCAGCCACGGCGTGCGCCACACGTACCCCAGGCCTTGGCGTCGAGCCTCCTCGGCGAGCTCGTGCTGACGGGCTTCGACCATCTCGAGCATCTCGTCGACCAGGGGGCCGTCCTCGGCCTCCTCGCGCACGCGCTTGAGAGCGCCGATGGCGTCGTGCAGCCGCTCCTTGGCCACGTACCAGCGGGAGGACTCGGGCATGAGCCGGATGCCGATCCACAGGGCGATGGCGGGGATCGAGCAGATGACGAGCATGTAGCGCCAGGCCTCGCCGTTACCGGAGACGATGGTGAGCTGGTCGAGGAAGTCGTGGAACTGGGCCGCGCTCATGGTGCCGCCCTTGGAGGTCTGCAGGGCGGTGAGGGCGTCGTAGGAGTAGGAGCCCGGGGCGACATGACCCGACGGGTCGGCCTCGATGGTGATCCGGGGGCCGCCCTTGGCCGTGTTGATCATGGCGTTCATGGTGAAGGCGAGCAGTTGACCGGTGACGATCATGAGCTGGTCGATGGCCACGATCGATCCGCGGATGCGCTTGGGGGCGGTCTCGGCGAGGTAGACGGGGACGGTGGCGCTGGCGCCGCCGACGGCGAAGCCGAGGATGACGCGGAAGGGGTACATCACCCACACGGTCGGGGAGAATGTGGTGCCCAGGGCGCCGATGAGGAAGAGGAGCGCCAGCATGGTGATGTTGTGACGGCGCCCGTAGCGGTCGGATAGGCGTCCGCCGATGAGGGCGCCCAGCGCCGCGCCGACCAGGAGAGTCCCGCCGATGGCGCCCTCCTCGAAGCTCGTCAGCTGCAGTCCGTTCGCGTCGAAGGGCATGTACATGTAGGGCAGGGCGCCGGAGATGACGCCGGTGTCGTAGCCGAACAGCAGCGAGCCGAGCGTCGCGACGCCCGCGATGGCGAGAATCCCGCGATGGCGTCCCGATGGCGGGGTGGCCTCGACCGCTTTCCGCATTGCTGCGGGGGTGATCTCCTTCAGGGGGACCTCCTGCGCGGTTGCTCTCCTCGTCATGGCAGCGGCTCCTCGGATCGGGGTCAAGTGGGTGCGGCGGGCCGGTTGAGGCCGTCAGGTCATAGTGGATCATCGGGCGCTCGGTGGCGCGCACGTCGATCGGCGGGCGGCCGCCTTGGTCAGGCGTCGAAGGTGGTGGGCAGATCCACGCGTGCGACGTCGTGCCAGCCGGAGTCGGCGGCGGAGGCGACGACGGCCTCGTCGACCTCGGCGGCGCACCAGGCGTCGGCGGCGGACGGCGCCCGCTGTTCGCCGGTGAGCACCGAGCGCAGGAACTGGGCGGCCTCGACGGACTTCAGGTCGTCGAAGCCCATGGATGTGCCGATGGCCGGCTGGTAGCGGCTCCACTCGCCCCAGTCCGGGCCCGCCATGGCGCGGGTGTAGCCGTGGACCGGGCCGGCGTCGGCGGTGGTGCATACCTGGAGCTCGTTGAGGCGTTCGAAGTTCCAGCGTGCGGAGCCGCCGGTGCCGTAGACCTCGACGACGTACTCGGCTCGCGGCCCTACGCTCACCCGCGAGGACTCCATGGTGCCGACGACGCCGCCGTCGAAGCGCACGAGCATGCCGACGTAATCTTCGTTCTCCACAGGTCCGACCTCGTCGCCGATCTCGAAGCCGGAGTGACCGATGCCCGTCGTGATGGGGATGGGCCGTTCGGTGATGAACGTGTCGGTGATGGCGGTGACCGAGGCGATGCGGCCGACGACGTACTGGGCCAGGTCCGCTCCGTGGCTCATGAGGTCGCACACGACGCCGGCGCCGGCCCTCTTGCGCGAGGCGCGCCAGGTGAGCGGGCCCAGCGGGGAGGAGTTGTAGTCGGCGATGAACCACACGCGCACGTTGGTGATGCGACCCAGAGCGCCCGAGCGCACGAGGTGACGCATGTACTCGATGGCCGGGGCGTGCCGGTAGTTGAAACCGACAGCGGTGACCAGGCCCGCGCTCGTAGCGGCGTGGGCCACGCGCCGGGCCTGCTCGGCGGACACGCCCACGGGCTTCTCGACCCAGAAGGGCTTGCCGGCCTCGACGGCCGCCAGGGCGATCTCCTCGTGCAGGTAGTTGGGGGCGCAGATGGAGACGGCCTCGACCTCGGGATCCGCCAGCAGTTCACGGTAATCGGCGCGGGCGCGCTCAAAGCCGAGGTCCTGGGTGGCGGCTCGCCGCGCCTGCTCGACCGGGTCCGCGGCGACCACCAGACGCGCCTCGGCGTCCAGTTCGGGGAAGCGCTCCGAGACGGTCCGGTAACTGCGGGCGTGGAGTCGACCCATCCATCCCAGGGAGATGACGCCGATGCCGATCTTCTTCTTGGTGCTCATGATGGCTGTTCTCCTGACGGCCGTCGTTGGCCGACGTGAGGAAGGGCGCTCACACACGTGAGCAACTTGTCAAGACAAAAATAACAAGGTTGCACGGGGCGTGCAAGCCGCGACTCCCGCCGCCCGGGGGTGGCGTGCCGCCGCGACGGCCGCACGGGTCCGGTCGAGTCCCCGGGACGCGCTGGCGGGCGCCGGAGTCGGGGCAGGGGAGTCCCGAGTGGACATTCTTGTTCGTACAAATGCATTCTAGGTTCAGACGGTGCCGTCACCGGGCCGTTGCCGGAGCGCTGGTGCTGGGGCCGTCGGCGCAGTCCGCCGCACCCGGCCAGCACAGGAGGGCGATCAATGACGACCGCGACCCAGTCCTCGGCTCAGCGGCGCCTGCGCGTCCATCTTGGGCTCGTCGGGACGACCACCGGCGCCGTCTGGGGGGCGGTGGGGCTCTCCCTGGTCGACGGCGTCGCCGTCCGGACGGCGCTGTCCGCAGCCCCGACGGCGCGAACCGCGCTCCTGATGGCGGCACTGCTCGCGGCCATCCCCGTTGGCTCGCTGCTGGGCGCCCCGGTGCTCGACCTGCTCTCGCATGCCGTCGGACGCCGGCCCGCCGCCCTCGCCTCGGGCGTCCTCGTGGCGGTCGGCGCGGCGACGGCCGCCGCGCCCCGATTGTGGACGGGCGTCGCCGGCGGGCTGGTCGCGGGGCTCGGAATCGGCGGATACACCATCGTCGTCCCCAAGCTCGCCCACGAGCTGTCGGAGCGCGGACACCGTCGTCTCGTGCCGCGTGTGCGCGCCCTGGCCCCGGCCGGGGCGGGGACCGCGCTCGGCATCGGCGTCAGCGGCGGCGCTCTTCTGCCCGGCTGGGGCGCCGCGTGCGCCTGGATGGCGCCCCTCGCGTCGGCGCTGACCGCGTGCGCGCTCGTCGCGTCCCTGCCCGAGACGCCCCACTGGTACGCGGCCCGTGGAAGACTCGATGCCGCTCATGAGGCGCTCAAACGGGTGCACGGGGCGCTCGAGGCCGCGGTCGCCATCGACTGGGTCGTGCTGGAGGCTGGCATGCAGTGCGAGCAGCACCCCCTGGGCGTCGATGATCTGCGCATCAGGCAGGTGCGCAGGACGGTCCTCGCCGGACTCGTGCTCGAGTTGGTTCAGGCCCTGCCCCTGGGACTGGCGGCGGTATGTCTCGCGCCATGGGCGCTGAGCGCCGTCGGCGGGCGGTCCTGGGTGCCGCTGTGGCCGGCGCTCGTGCTCGCCGGACTGTGGGCGCTCCTGGCAGCGGCGGGTTCGCGCCGGCGCTCGGAACGGCTCCTGTACGCCTGGGTGCTCGGCGGCACCGGGGTCTCGGCGTGCGCGGTCGTGCTACTCGTGCTCCTGGAGCGGCTTCACGGCGTCGGAGCGCTGGTTCTGCTCATCATCGTGGCCGGGCTGCTCGTCGGCGGCCAGTACGTGGCCGTCGTGCCCGCGTGCACCGGTGGCATCGACCCGATGGTGCCGCCGTGGCTGCTGCGCTCCCAACGTCGCGCCGGTGCGGTCATCCGCCCCCTCGTCCAGCTCCTCGCCGTGCTCGGACCGGCCGTCCTGCTCCTCGTCTCGACGCGGGTCGCGATCGCGGTGGTGCTGACCTGCCAGCTGGCGAGCATGCTGCTCGCACTGCTCGCACTGCCCCGTGCAATGGACATCCTGCGGTAGGACGGTAGGACGCCGCACCCCGGGCATGACACGAGCGCCGCCCCGGCGGGGTGGCGCTCAACGTGGGTCGGTGGTCGCAGGCCGCTGCGAGCGGCCTGCTGCGCGGTCGGCATTGCCCGCGCAGCTCAGGAGGGCGCTGCTCGCCGAGGCTGTCGGCGGCCGGCCCTCCGGGTCGGTGCCTGCGTGCTCGTCAGGCCAGGAGGTTGATGCCGGTGTAGACGCCGGTCAGCGCACTCGCCGTGCCGATGAGACCGGCGGCGATGAGCAGCACAGGGGAGGCGGCGATCGCGCCGATGACGGCCATGATGAAGACGACGGCGGCGATAACGCCCATGCCGATCTTGAAGGTGAGCAGGTTGGCGTCCCTGGCCTCGCGCTGGGAGGAGGTGGTGGATTCCGGGGTGGTGACGGCGACGGTGTCGATGACGGGAGCGCTCATAGCTGACGTCCTTTCAGTTCCTGCGCGGAACCGAAACGGGACGGCCCCGCACGGCGGTGTGCCCGACCTCGCGGGTCGGCCCGGTCTCATCGACCGGCGCGTATGAGAGTAGGAGGCTGGAGTTGCTATGTACAGACAAAGGAATGATAAGCCTGTCACGTGCACCCGGCGCCCCGCGGGCGGGCGCCGTTTCCCGTTCCGCCCCGGCGCGGTGGTAGTGCGATGGGGCGGGGTGCGCGGGCGCCGTTATCCTGTACGCGTGACGCCCCCCCCGACCAGCGCAGCCGTTCCCGACACGCGCGAGGACGGCCCCGCCGGACCCGTCCTCGTCGTCGACTTCGGCGCCCAGTACGCCCAGCTCATCGCCCGCCGCGTGCGCGAAGCCTCGGTTTACTCCGAGATCGTGCCGCACTCCATGCCCGTGGCGGAGATGCTCGCCATGAGACCGGCCGCCATCATCCTGTCCGGAGGCCCGTCGAGTGTCTACGCGGACGGTGCTCCCGTCATCGACCCGGCCGTTTTCGATGCTGACGTGCCGGTCCTGGGCATCTGCTACGGATTCCAGGCCATGGCCCGGTCCCTCGGGGGGACCGTGGGGCGCACCGGGACGCGCGAGTACGGGCGCACTGAGGCCCAGGTGAGCCCCGACTCCTGCCTGTTCGCGGGCACGCCGGCGGTGCAGACCGTGTGGATGAGCCACGGTGACGCCGTCCGGGCGGCACCGGAGGGGTTCACAGTGACCGGTTCGACCCGGCAGACCCCGGTGGCGGCCTTCGAGGACCGGCGGCGCCGCCTCTTCGGCCTCCAGTGGCACCCCGAGGTTCTGCACTCGGCGCACGGGCAGGCCGTCCTGGAGAACTTCCTGCGCGTGGGCGCGGGCATCCCCCCCGCCTGGACGCCCGGGAGCATCATCGGCGAGCAGGTCGCCGCCATCCGCGAGAGAGTCGGCGACGCCCACGTCATCTGCGGGCTGAGCGGCGGAGTCGACTCCTCCGTAGCGGCGGCCCTGGTCCACCGGGCCATCGGGGATCGGCTCACCTGCATCTTCGTCGATCACGGACTGCTGCGCGCCGGCGAGCGGGAGCAGGTCGTCCGCGACTACGCGGAGGGCATGGGCATCCGCGTCATTGCAGTCGATGAGACCGAGCGCTTCCTGGCCGCGCTCGCGGGCGTGACTGATCCGGAGGTCAAGCGCAAGATCATCGGCCGGGAGTTCATTCGATCCTTCGAGGCGGCTCAGCGACGCGTCGTCCAGCAGGTCGGGGCGGCCGGCGGCGAGATCGGGTACCTGGTCCAGGGCACCCTGTACCCCGACGTCGTCGAATCCGGCGGCGGTGAGGGGGCGGCCAACATCAAGAGTCACCACAACGTGGGAGGGCTGCCCGACGACCTCGACTTCGCCCTCATCGAGCCGCTGCGCGCTCTGTTCAAGGATGAGGTGCGCGCCATCGGCCGCGAGTTGGGCGTGCCCGAGAAGATCGTCTCCCGCCAGCCCTTCCCGGGGCCGGGGCTGGGGATTCGCGTCATCGGCGAGGTGACGGCCGAGAACCTGCGCATCCTGCGGGCGGCCGATGCCATCGCCCGCGAGGAGCTCACCGCCGCAGGGCTCGACGGCGAGATCTGGCAGTGCCCGGTGGTGCTGCTCGCCGATGTTCGCTCCGTGGGCGTCCAGGGCGACGGGCGCACCTACGGCCATCCGATCGTGCTGCGGCCGGTCGGCAGCGAGGACGCCATGACGGCGGACTGGACGCGCCTGCCCTACGACGTACTCGCCCGCATCTCCACGCGCATCACCAACACGGTGCCGGAGGTCAACCGGGTGATGCTCGACTGCACGAGCAAGCCGCCCGGGACGATCGAATGGGAGTGAGGCGTCCGCTGCTGCCGGTGCGGTGCGAGGGCCGACTGACGCAGCAGAGCCGGTCCAGCGGTGCGGCGGAATCGTTCCTCTCGTGATGCGGACCGTGCCCCCGGCCGGACCGGGGGAGTAACGGCAGCAGCCTCCCGCCTCCTGCAGGAGCGGTGCCCTCGACGGGCGGGGCGGAGTTCCTTCGCGGACCACGATTCCCGATTGTCCCGATTCAATAAACCTTGTTCCTCGAGGACCCGAGTGAGTGTACTATCACCGGGCGGTCTTCCACCGCTTTTCCCCACCATGGTGACGACAATCAGGAGTCGCAATGTCCTATCCCCCACAGACCCCGACGCCTCCCCAGGGTTATATGCCCGCACCTGTGCCTGTGACGAAGAAGTCGCGGAATATTCTCGGAATCGTCGCGCTGATCGCGTCCATCGTCGGGTTCGTCTTCGCCTGCATCCCCGGAGCGCTCATCGTCGGATGGGTTCTGCTCCCGATATCCTTCATCCTCGGCCTGGTGGCTCTCTTCCGGAAGGACGAGAGCCATGGACAGGCGATCGCGGCAATCATCGTCGCAGTGGTCGGCACGGTTGTCGGCGTTGTCGTGTTCCTCACCGTTGTGGGGAATGCCTTTGACGAGGCCTTCCCCTCCGAGGACACGAACGCGAGATCAGTCGGTATCGGGTCGTCCTCGGGCGCGAATCCCAGTGAAGGAGCGACGTCGACGACCCGAGCCGGTACGCGCGACAACCCGGTGCCCCTGGGGACTGAGATCTCCAGCAAGGACTGGAAGGTCGTTGTCAATTCCGTCACCTTCGATGCGAACGATGCGGTACTCGCTGAGAACATGTTCAACGATCCTCCCGCCGACGGACAGGAGTACATTCTCGTCAACTACGAAGTCACCTATATCGGTAACGATCCGAACGGGGAGTCCCCCATCCTTGCGGATGTGAGCTATGTTTCCGCCGATGGGGTTACCATCGATAGCTCGGACTCGCTGGCGGTGGCCCCTGATGCCATCGACATATCGACGACCCTCTACAATGGCGGTAGTGTCTCGGGTAATGTCGCGTTGTCGGTCCCATCGGCCACGGCCCGGGACGGTGTGCTCGCAGTGGAGCCCGGCCTGGTCTCCGACAAGACCTTTGTCGCGGTGAAATGATGTCCATGTCACCGCGCGCGGGCGGATAGCGTCCGTGCGGTGCTGATACCGGCATCCTCGACCAGAACCGACGACGCCGTCGACGTGGTCGAGGATGCCGATCCGCATCTTGACCGCCTGCTCAGGCCCCGGAGATGATTCGGGCGATCTCGCGCCTGGCCTTCCTCCCTTCGGGGGAGGGGATCATCGGGTAGACGTGGTTGAGGTTGTGCCCGATATGCAGCGTGGAGTCGACGCCGGCCTCGACGAGTCTGTCGTGGAGGAGTGAATCGTCCGGCAGGAAGATCTCCCGACTGCCCACGAATGTGGTCACCCGCACCTGTCGCAGCGCTGAGAGGTCTCCGTTGATGGGGGACAGGTGCCAGTCGGACGTGGGCGTGTCACCGGCCCAGGCCTCGCCCATGACCGTCAGCGGCTCGGGAGACATGAGCGGATCGGCATCGACGTAGTCGGCGATGTCCGGATTCGTGTGGGTGATATCGACCCAGGGGGACAGGAGGATCAGCTCATCGGGCTGCGCCGCGCCCAGCCGCGCCAGCGACAGGGCGATGACGACGGCGAGGCCCCCTCCCGAACTGTCTCCCATGAGAACGACCCGCCCGCCCTCATTCTCAGAGAACGTGCGCAGGCACAGGTCCACGACGAGCCGATGCGCCTCGACCCACGTGTGATGGGGCGCCAGCGGGGGGAGGGGCACGACGAAGCGGGCTCCCGTCCTGCGGACCAGGTCGTCGATGAGCAGGGCGTGCCCGAGTGAGGCAGTGGAGGCGTAGCCGCCGCCGTGGAGATAGACGACCACGGTGCTTGACGCGATACCGGGCACGACCTGCGACGCCGAGCGGGGGCGCACGTAGTAGACCGGCATGCCGGCCCCCTCGCGCCGTTCGACGCCGTAGCGGGAACGCGACCAGAAGGGGAAGGACAGCGATCGGCGGGGCTCGGGCCTGCTGGCCATCCGCGCGATCCGGTCGGCCATCGAGATGTGGGCGTTCAGCATCTTGACCGGGCGCGTGCTGTACTCGGCGAAGGTTGCGGTCGCCGAGCGTTGGTAGCGTAGATGGGAGAAGGCGCTGAAGGCGCTCGCGGCCAGCGCCGCGCCGCCGATGGCTTTGAGGGTTCCGGACGTCGTGGGCATGTACTTCCTCTGTGCTGCGATTGTTCGGGCCGGCATGGCGGTCGGGCGCCCGGCCCGTCGGGACGCCCGGATCATCGTAGGCCGGTCCGCCGACGTCGGACGTTCGGCCTGGGCTCCCCGACCGGTGACGCTGGGAATCGGCCGCCCGATCCCATGACGCCGAACGGGAGGGTGGCCCCAGGAGGGCCTGGAGCGCCCGGCCGGTCCGAGCGAAGCTGGGCGGACGACGGTCCGGCCGTCGTCGATCGCCGTCGAGGGGTCGATGGGAGCCGCAGCCGGCACCGCGCACCGCATGAACACCGCATGAAGGAGGAGCATCCATGGAGTACACGCAGCTGGGCAGTACGGGAATCACCATTCCGAGGCTGTGCATCGGGGGTATGAGCTTCGGGAGGGTCTTCCCCGACGTCCACCAGTGGGTCATCGACCAGGAGGCCACCCAGGAGGTGATCGCGCGCGCCCTGGAGCTGGGTGTCAATTTCATCGACACCGCCAACGTCTACGCCCGCGGCACGAGTGAGGAATTCATCGGCGCCTCGCTGAAGAACCTGGGAGTCAAGCGCGAGAACGTGGTGCTGGCGAGCAAGGTCTACTTCAACGAGGGGCACCTGTCGCGGGCGGCCATCGAGCGCGAGATCGACGGCGCCCTGAAGCGCCTCGGCACCGACTACCTCGATCTCTACATCATCCACCGCTTCGACTACGCGACCCCCATTGAGGAGACCATGGAGGCGCTCGACTCCCTCGTGCGCTCCGGGAGGGTGCGGGCCCTGGGGGCCTCGGCGATGTACGGCTACCAGCTGCACAATATGCAGGTGGCGGCCGACGCGGGCGGCTGGACCAGATTCTCCTCCATGCAGAACCACTACAACCTGCTCTACCGGGAGGACGAGCGCGAGCTCATCCCCGTGTGCCGCCAGTACGGCATGTCGCTGACCCCCTATAGCCCGCTCGCCTCAGGGCACTTGACGCGCCCCACCTGGGACTCCGACTCCGTGCGCTCGACCACCGACGCCACCATGCGCGGCAAGTACGACCACGAGCGCGAGACCGATATGCCCATCATCGAGCGCGTCGCCGAGGTCGCGCAGCGCTACGGGGTGCCCATGGCGGACGTCGCGCTCGCCTGGCTGCGGGCCAAGGGCGCCGACTCCCCCATCGTCGGCTGCTCGCGTCCGAGCCGCGTCGACGACGCCGTGCGCGCCCTCAGCCTGACGCTCACCCAGAAGGAGGTCGCCTACCTCGAGGAGCCCTACCGGGCCCATGGGCTCGTGGGCCCGCTGGCCCGCCCCGAGGACGCGCCGCTGGCCGGCTCGAGGACCGAGCGGCGCTGAGCGTCGACTCGAGAGCCACCGCACGGCGGGGCAAGAGCGGACGATGCTCCTCTACCCTCTCTATTATCCTCTCTATCTCACGGCGTCGGCAGTGCGGGAGCGGAATCGTGGGGCTCGCACCCCCGCCCGCGCGGCGCTGCAGCGGCTCGCGGATCCATACGCCGGTCGGGAGGAACAGGAGCATGCCGCCGATGGAGGCGGGCCAGCCCCAGGTTCCGCGACAGACTGCCCGCGGGAGCGGCCAGGATCCGTGAGCGCAGGGGCCCGCGACCCGGCGCCGTCATGGGCGGTGAAATGGAGACGACGGTGGGGGCGCGGTCGTGGTCGGGGCCTCCTCACCAGGAGCGCCGCCGACCTTCGTGTCCAAATCTGCCACAAATCTGCCACAAAAAGGTTCATTCGAATCCGAAGGGCGTCACTGATGACGGAGAAAAGACCGGAATATCAACAGTCACCTCCAACAAGCCCGACGAGACGCGGAGGCTTTGTGGCAGATTTGGACACGCCCTCGACTCTTCGACCGGATCGGTCTCCAGATCCCCGCATCAGGCGGCGGTCAGGGCGCCCAGACGAAGTTGTCGCGGCCCGCACCCGCCTCGAAGTGATACTTCACCAAGCCGCGATCCTGACCCGCGTAGGCGCTCTCCTGACAGCGAATCGTCACCTCGTTTCCGCTGCCGGCCAGGGTGAAGGCCTGCTTGCCGAAGGCCGTCGGCGCGAGAAGGGCCGCCTCGACCCCCTGGGTGAACCAGACCGGGGCCTCGCCGTCGTAGGAGGCGACTTCGTCAGGGCGTTTCGAGGTGTGCGGGACGCCCTGGGTCGCGCCGTAGCCGAGGGCGACGACGGCGACCACCCTGCCCGTGGCGCCGCTCGCCCGTGCGGCCGCCTTCTTCGAGAAGGTTCCGCCGACCCACCACGTGTTCAGTCCCAGCTCCTGTGCGGTGAGCATGAGGTCGGCGCCGCCGTAGCCGAGGCGTTCGTCCAGATCGGAGGCGTCGGGGCCGGCCATGACCAGGCAGTTCCTCACGCTGCGTGCGCGCACTGTCCCCCACATCGGGCCGAAGACGCGGGCGCCGCCGGTCAGCAGCCGGATATCCGTCCCCTGAGCGCGGTTGTCCTCCTCGATGCGCGAACGCAGGGCGGCGACGACGTCGTCGGGCACAGGCTTGTCGAGGTACTGGCGCACCACGTGACGAGCGCGCATGGCATCGGTGATGGGCATGGTGGATCTCCGTTCATCGCTGTTCACCGGCGCCGTCACTCTACAGTCGCGAGGCATTCCACATGCGTGCGTAGGTGCCGCCGAGCGCGAGCAGCTCCTCGTGCGCGCCCCGCTCGACGACCGCCCCGTCGTCAATGACCGCGATGACATCCGCTCGGCGGATGATGGGCAGCGTGTGCGCCACCATGACCACGGTCTTACGGCGGGAGAGCAGATTGACCACGGCCTCGCGCACGGCCAGTTCGTTGTCGATGTCCAGGTTCGACGTGGCCTCGTCGAGAAGCACGATGGGGGCGTCGCGCAGGATGGCGCGCGCGATCGACAGCCGCTGCCGCTCGCCTCCGGAGAGCCTCCCGCCCCTCTCGCCGATCCTCGTGCCGTAGCCCTGCGGCAGGGCCCTGACGAACTCGTCGGCGTTCGCCAGACGGCACGCCTCGTGAACCTCCTCGTCGCTCGCTCCGGGACGCGCATAGCGCACATTGTCCGTCACCGAGTCGTCGAAGAGGAATACGTCCTGGTCCACGAGCGCGACATTGCGCAGGACGCTTTCGGGAGCGTAGTCGGCCACGTTCACGCCGCCGAAGCTCACGGTCCCTTCCCTCGGCCGGTACAGCTGCGCGATGAGGCCCAGCACTGTCGACTTCCCGCAGCCGGAATCGCCCACCAGCGCCGTCAGCCCCCTGTCGGGGATGCTCAGGTCGAAGTCGCGGAGCACGGTCGGGCCGTCCCCGTAGGCGAATTCCACGTGCGAGAGCTCTATCCCCGCCCCCCTCATCGGCACGTCGTCGAAGCGGCCCCGCTCCTGCGGCTCTTCGAGCACGCCTGCGATATTCCGCTTGGCGATCTCGAGGTTGCGATACGCCGTCGAGTGGATGAACAGGGCGCCCACGAGCTTGAGGGTGAGCAGGGGCAGCATGGAGATGAGCAGGAACGACTCGGCGGGCAGCGACCCCGTTGACCATGCGCTATAGCATATCCATATGAGCAGGGGATGGCAGAGACCAGCGAGGAGGGACAGGCCCGCCCCGATGGGGATGATCGCACGTTCGTACACGTAGCTCACGTGCGAGAACTCGCGCATGCTCTCCACAATGGCTTCGTTGTGCACGCCCGCGACTGCGTAGGCGCGCAGGGTCTGCATGCCGTCGACGTGCTCCATGACGGCGCTCGAGTTGTTTGCGCGCACCTCGTCCTTGCGAGGACCGTAGATACCGACCTGCCGCCAGGCCAGCGCGACGGCGGGCACCAGCAGCAGGAAGGACCCCAGTGTGACGACGCCGGCCGGGGCGTAGAGCCGGATCGTGAATGCGCTGAGCACGGCGGCCAGCACCGCGCTCTTAATGATCTCGCCCGTTCGATGGGTGAGTATCTGCTCGTAGTCATTGACATTGGTCGTGAGCGCTTGCAAGTACTCGCCGCTCGTTCGCTCGGTGAAGCGGGAGAGCGGAATGCGCTTGATGGACTCACCCATGATGATCCGCAGATTGCGGCTGACACGTGCGCCGCCCACCTGCCCGCGCACGTATCCGAAGCGGTACACGGCGAGGCGCGCGGCGAACACGACGACGAGCGTTGCGGTGATCCGCAGCAGGATTCCCGGATCGACCGAATCCGAGAAGACCTGGCGCATCACCAGCCAGATCAGCATGACGTTCGACCCGCTCAGCACGCCCTCGACGACTGTGCACGCGCACGAGATGCGGAAGTCCCGGTTCTTGGCGAACGGGGCCGATTTCACGGGGGCCGGAACTGAAGCGTGTGCTCTAGGCACGGGAGGACCCTCCCCTCTTCTCATCGGTATCCGCGTCCGGACCCTTCGCGCCGGCGCGATAGCTCATGGAGCGAGACCGGCGGTACGCGTCCCACGCGCTGCGGTAGTACGGACTCCGGGCGAGCACGTCCTCGTGCGTCCCCAGACAGGTGAGCGACCCGTCCTCCACCACCGCGACCCGGTCGCATCGGACGGCCGCGTCGAGGCGGTGCGCGACGACGAGCACCGTCCTGCCTTCGCACAGGCTGCCCAGCGCCTCGTCGATGAGGACCTGGTTCTCCGGGTCCGCTGCGCTCGTCGCCTCGTCCAGTATGAGGACGGGGGCGTCCTTCAGCATGGCGCGGGCAATGGCGATGCGCTGGCGCTCGCCGCCGGAGAGGCCGCCCCCCAGCGTGCCGATGGGCGTGTCGTATCCGCGGGGGAGTGCCATGATGAAGTCGTCGGCCCGGGCCCGGCGCGCGGCGGCCCGCACCTGGTCGAGCGGGGCGGGCGAACCCATGCGGATGTTGTCGGCGACCGTCCCGCTGGTGAGGAACGTCCTCTGGAACACCACCGATACATGGGCCAGCAGATCGTCGTAGTCGATGTCGCGCACATCGACGCCGCCGATGGATGCCGTGCCCGACGTCGCGTCGTAGAAGCGCCCCACGAGCTGGACGAGGGTCGACTTGCCCGAGCCGGACGGCCCCACGATGGCCAACCGCTCGCCCGCCTCCAGCTCGAGCGAGACGCCGTGCAGCACCTCGGGGGTGTTCCGCCCTCCGTATGCGAAGGACACGTCGTCCAGGCGGATCGAGGCGACCTGAGGGAACGGCGCGCCCGCGCCGAACACGGGCACCTCGAGGAGCTCCCGGACGCGCACGGCGCCCGCCGAGGCCTGGGACAGCTTGTTGGAGAAGTCCTGCAGGAGCCGGATCTCGGTCAGGTAGAGCGACCCCACGAATGCGAACAGCAAATACGTCGAGGCGTCGATGGCGCCGCGGGTCAGCATGAACGCCCCCATCGGCACCATGATGAGCAGTCCGGCCTCGATAATGACGACGTAGGCGGCGAACCCCGGTCCGGTCCTGCGCGATATCTCGCACCACACCGCATGCTCCTCGTCCACCGCGGTGCGGAACCGTGTGAACGAGCGGGCGCCCATATCGAGGGCCTTGATGACGCGCATGCCGCTGACGTACTCCACCATGACCGAGTTCATGTCCTCCAACGACTTCATGGCGCGGTCCATGATCGATCCCATGATCCTAAAGAGCGACACGAGTACCGCGAGAGCGGCGATGACCGGAACGAGCGTGGCCAGGGCCAGCGGGACGTTGACGGTCAGGAGGAAGACAAGAGTCGCGATAGGCCCCGAGGCGTACATGAACGCCTCGGGCAGATTGTGGGCGAGAAGGAGCTCGAGGTTCTCCACATCGTCGGAGAGCACCGCCTTGATCCTGCCGGTGCTGCGCTCGTCCAGCTCTCCCAGCGGCGCTCTGGAAAGACGCTCGAGGATTCGGCAGCGCACGTCGAACAGGGCGCCGTAGGCGCCCTTGTGCGCGAGCGCGCTCGAAAAACCGAACATGGTGAATCGCAGCACGACGCCTGCGGCGAGGATGGCCGTATCGACGGTGACCGTCCCGGTCGTGCACCTGCCCTCGTACACGGCGCGCATCAGGCCGAATACGGCGAGGTACGGCACCGAGACCATGAGCCCCGACAGCGTCGCGCAGACGATGGAGACCACCAGGTACGTCCTGTTCCTCCCCGCCCACATGAGTACGAGGACGACCGGATTGCCCGTCTTGTTCACGAGGTCCCCCTCCTTTCCTTCCTGAGCTCTCTTCCTTCATGCGGATGCGTGTCATGCGGACGCGCCCGTCATCGCCCGGACGGCGTCGAAGTCGTCGCGAACCCGGGCCCGGCCGACGACGCGTCCGTCATCCACGTGCAGCACGCGGTCGCAGGCGCACGCGATGAGCTCCAGGTCGTGGGTGGCGACGAGAATCGTGCGGCTCTCATCCGCCAATCGCCTCAGCAGGCGGCCGACGCGGCGCATCCCGTCCACGTCGATCCCGCTCGTGGGCTCGTCGAACACGATGATCCGCTTGCCGGCAGCCACGCACGCCGCTACGGCCAGGCGCTGCTTCTGGCCGCCGGACAGGGTCGCCGGATGCATGCCGGCCACGTCGTCCAGCGCGAGGGCGCGCAGGATGGCATCCGTATCCACGGTCCGGGCCCTGCGGTGCGGCAGACCGAAGGTCACGTCGGCCGCGGCGGAGGCGGCGAAGAGCTGGTAGTCGACATCCTGGAAGACCATGGCGGACGCGCGCATCCTGCTCCTGCGCGAGGCCCTCCGTCCGTCGATGCGCACGACGCCGCTCGTCCTGCGTTCGAAGCCGCACAGGGCCCGGCACGCCGTGGTCTTTCCGGCGCCGTTGCCGCCGACGAGGGCGGTCACCTCCCCGGCGCGCACATCGACGTCGACCCCGTGCAGGACCGGGCCCGACCCGTAGCCGACCGACAGTCCTCGGGCCGAGAGCGCGGCGTCGTTCCCGCTGCTGCCGCTCCCGTCGCCGTCGGGCAAGATTGCGTCGGGATGCGCGGGGTGCGGGCCGACGGCGGGTGCGACGTCGTCGAGATTCCGCGCACGCAGTCCCATGGAGTCCAGCTCCCGTGGGTCGAGCGCGGCGAACTCGTCGGCGCTCATGACACGGGTGATGCGCCCCGAATCCAGGTGGATGTAGGTGTCGGCGAGCCCGGACAGCCAGGTCAGCCGGTGCTCGGCCACCAGGATCGAGCGGCCGGTCGTCTTGGCCGCCGCGACGAAGGCGGTGATGGCCTCGATGGAGTCCGCATCCAGGTTGCTCGTCGGTTCGTCCAGCAGAAGGTTCGCAGGTCGCAGGGCCCAGACGCTCGCGTAGGCGATCTTCTGGCGCTGCCCGCCCGAGAGGCGGAAGATGCTGCGGTCGGCCAGATCCTCCAGTCCCAGCTCGCGGAGGGTCCGCTCGACGCGGGCCCGTATCCTCTCGGACGGCCAACCGGCGTTCTCGAGCGCGAAGGCCACCTCCCCGGTGGTGTCCACGTTGAAGAACTGCGTGCGCGGATTCTGGAACAGCGATCCCGCGCGCTCGGCGATCTCCCAGGCGGCCAGGCCGCCGACGTCCTCGTCGTCCAGCAGGACGCGCCCGCTCCGCCGCCCGGGGAAGAAGCGCGGGGCGAGACCGTTGGCCATGCGCAGCAGGGTGGATTTTCCGCAGCCGGAGCGCCCGCACACAACCGCCACCTGACCGGGGCGCACGCTGATGGAGACATCATGAACCCCCCTCTCGCTGGTGGCCGCATCCGCGCGGTAGACGAAGGAGGCGCGCTCGAAGCGGATCATGCGACTGCACCGCAAACGAGAGCGCCCGCGATAGCGCCCAGGCCCAGGAGGAGCATGAGCCAGTCCACCGGGCGCATGGCGATGTGCAGGTAGCAGGTGCGGGTGGCGGGATTCTCGATCCCGCGCACGATCGCGGCCATGGACAGCTCGTCGGACACCCGGCTGGCGCTCATGAGCAGCGGGACGTAGACGCAGTCGACTGTGCGCGCCGGCGCCCGCAGAAGGCTCACGGGGCCGGGGGAGATGCCGCGCATGCGCATGGCGTCCCGGATGAAGGCCCAGTCCTCGCGGACGGCGGGCGCGTAGCGCATGGTCACGGCCAGGGGGATGGTCAGCCCGCGCGGTGCGCGCAGGCGCGCGAGCGAGCTCATGAGTTCGCCCACCCGAGTGGTGGCGATGGTCGTATACGCCATGAGAGAGCAGGCGAGCACCTTGCGCATCAGCAGGAAGAAGGAGCCGAACGAGGTGCGCAGGGCGACTCCGCCCAGCCACGGCACGACGCGGGCGGCGGCGATCACCGCCGCGTACAGGATGAGCATCGCCGTGGAGGCCCTGACTCTGCCCAGCACGACGCCGAAGGCGAAGGCGAATGTCATGAGGAGCATCTCGTAGGCGAGGTTCGGTGCGAGAGCCACGGCGATAGCCATAGCCGCGATGAGGCTCAGCTTGGTGCGCGGGTCCAGGCGGACGCGACCGCTATCGCGCCCGGGATCCGTCGCCGGACGGGAACGGCCACCTCGCGCCGTCAGTCGCTGACGGCCGACGTCAGTCGTCACCGGGTCATCCGTTCGACCCTGCGGCGGTGATGCCCGCGCGTTCGAACTGCCTGCGCAGCAGCCGCAGGCCGATCAGGCCGCTGACGAGGGCGCAGACCACGGCGGCCGCGATCATGGCGGGCAGCATCCAGGCGGTGGCCGTGCGCGCCATGGTGTCCATGTACGCCTGCTCGGTGCCCCTGCCGGTCAGGTACGCCGCGTAGCCGCTCGGGTCCATCCACAGCATGAGGTAGGAGCCCATGGGGGACAGGGAGTAGATGATGAAGGCGAGAAGGTTGAGCGGCTTGGCCCGGAACCGCCCGAGGCCGGCGACGACGTCGGCCACGGCGCCCAGGACGACGGAGGCCGCCGCCCACCCCCAGTACATGCCGGTGACGAACAGGATCGCGCCGACGACAACGCCCAGAATGACCAGCGGGCCGTGCCTGGGAACCTTCGCGATGAGCAGCAGGTAGACGGGGCCGGTGAGCAGGGCCGCGGCGGCGGGCATCCAGAACGTGAGGACGGGGTTGGGAGCGAGCGGAGCGCTGGCGACCATCATGAGCACGAGGAAAAGGGCGGTGAAGACACCGGTCGTGACGAGGTCGCGCGCGCTCGGGCCCTTCTCGCCGGGGGACGCCTCCGCTGGTTCGCTCATCCTCGTCCTTTCCGTCTTATTGAGGTATCGCTAACCTTGGCGTCGAGTGTATGGAGGGTCGACGGGCCGAGGGTCGCTCAGCGAGCACGTCGGTCCCATCGGCGCATGATCGCGTCTCATCGTCGTAGGTCAGGAGGGTGGCGTGAGAGAGCCGCTGCAGGAGGAAGCCCTGAGGGGCGCGGGCTTCGTGGAGACCCGGCCGCCGGCGGGCTTCGGCGAGCTGTGGCGGTCCTACAGGTGCGAGGACGGAGGGTGCACCGGGTGGTTCCACGTCTTCTCGCCCGGCTCGGCTCCGTGGAGCATCAGCATTCACGACTTCACCATGCGGGGCGACTTCGTCATGGACCTCACCCCGCCCCGTTACCTGACGGTCACGTGGTTCAAGTCCATAGCCGGGATGGAGCTCAGCCCCCGTCGCAGGCTCAGACCCGATAGTGTGTGGGGCCAGAGCATCGGGGCGGGTCCGTGGGAGGGCGTGGCCCACGGCGGCGTCCCCGTGCAGTGCGTCGCCATCGAGGTCACCCCGGAGTTCTCGGCGCGGTTCCTTGATGACGAATATCCCGACCGGTTCCGGGGCGTTGAGCGGGCCTTCATCTCACTCGAGTCCTTCGACGAATTCCCCGAGATGAGAACGCTGCTCTCCCGACTGTGGCCCCGGCCGGGCGACCGGGAGCGCAGCAGCCTCTACTACGAGGGCAAAGTGCTTCAGGCCATGGGGCTCATTGTGGAGCGGTCCCGCCATCCGCGGGTCGTTGCGGGCCGACGGCGGGTGGCTCCCGGGGACCGCGAGCGCATGCGCGACGTCCTGCGCTACATCGATGACCACTGCTGCGCGGACCTGCGCATCGACGATCTGGCCAGGATGGCGTGCATGAGCCCTACGAAGTTCAAGGAGACCTTCAGGAGGCTTAACGGGCGGACGCTCACCCGGTACGTGCAGGGACGGCGGATGAGCCGGGCGGAGCTGCTGCTGCGCCGACCCGAGCTGACCATCGGGCGTGTGGCGCGGACGGTGGGCTACACCTCCGCCAGCCGTTTCGCCGCGCTGTTCAAACGCGAGGTCGGCGTGCTTCCCAGCGAGTACCGCGAGCGGCTCGACGTCTGAGACCGTGCGCATCGGGGCGCAGATGGCGCTCAGCGCACGTAGAGGTGGACGCGGTCCTCGCCGTCGGTGATGTCGAGGAGCGTGCTCGTACCGACGGCGTCGAGCGCGCCGTACGCGGTCGCCAGCACCGCCTCGAGGTCGATGTCGTAGGCCTCGACGATGGTGCGCACCTGCGGGACGGCCGAAACGAAAGCCGTCAGGGCGGCGATCGTCTGCATGGGAAGAGCCAGATTGACGTTGTTCCGCGGACCGTGGACCTCGATGTGGAGATGGCGGCCGGTGGATGCGGGGGCGTCTGCTGACCGCGGTCCGCGGGGCCGGCCGGTGGACGCGGGGGCGGGGCCCGCGGAGATGTCCGAGGAGGGCGCCGGTCGGGCCGCCAACGCCGGTCGGGGAGCGCAGGCGCCTCCGGAGCCGGCCCGCTCGCCGGACG
>NZ_GL985606.1:1225497-1229262 GCF_000220835.1 Actinomyces sp. oral taxon 448 str. F0400
AGTAATCATGAATGGAACTCCTTATTAAGGAACCAGGAGACGAATAACGGTGTCAGCTTACGACCCGATCTTCCGGCATCGGGGCAGGTGGGGGTCGTGGCGGGTCGCACCGTCCCGGCACGGCGGGCCGCTGATGAGCGCCATGCTCCCGTCCCCGCGTCGGCCCCCGGGCCCGCACCACCCTGGCGGCGGCTGAGCGCTGGCCCGGGGCCCTGCCCTCCCGGCGCGCCGGGGCGCGGCCGGCAGGTCGCGGGCGGCGCGCCCATCGGCGTCGGCCATACTGGTCGTTGCTGATCGCTGCGATCGGCGACCCGCTGGCGGGCGCCGGATGCGCACCGGCACCGAAGGAGGAAGCATGACACCGGCCGCCGTGGCGCTGCGTCCCCTGCAGCGCGGGGACATCGGACGTGCCGCTCGCTTCGCGATCGAGGGGATGCACCTGGAGCGGTACGCGAGCGGGTTCGCACTGGAGATGTACGGGCGCGACATGGTCTGCGAGGCCCTGGCCGGGACGACCCTGCCCCTGGCGGCCTACGAGAACGACCGGCTCCTGGGCTATCTTCTGGCCTCCTTCAACGGCGAGGCCGAACCGTTCGCCTGTTCACGGGAGGCGCTCTACCACCGCGTCATCAGCGCGCTCTCCCCGCTGACGGGATCGGGGCGCGCGGAGGAACCCTACGTCGCCGTCAACCGTGAAATGCGTTCGGGGATCAGCCCGGAGCCCGACGGCGAGATCCTGCTCTTCGCGGTGGACCCGCGGGCGGCGGGGCGGGGGATCGGCACGCTCCTGCTGGACGAGCTGGTCCGACGTCGGCCGGGTCGGCGCGTGTTCCTCTACACGGACAGCGGCTGCACCTACCAGTTCTACGAGCGCAGGGGCTTCACCCGTGCGGCGGCGAGAAACGTGCGGCTTCCGCTGCCCGGCGGCGGGCTCGCGCTCGAGTGCATGGTCTACGTGCGGACCCTGTGAATCGTGCGGCCCCGGCGGAGGCGGATCGAAGAGGGCTCTTGGTCCCTTGAGCCGCCCGGCCGGTCCGGGCATGGTTGATCAGTCCGTGCGCGGCGTGCGGCCGCCCCGACAGGAGCGCGGGACGGGTGATGGCAGAGAGGACGCGTTCATGACCGACTTCGTCAACCTCGGCTTCAATCTCAGCGACAGGGTCGCCGTCGTGGTCGGGGCGAGCTCGGGACTCGGAGCGGATGCCGCCCGCGCCTACGCCGCCGCAGGCGCCGACGTCGCGCTGCTCGCCCGCCGCGTCGAACGACTGGAGGCCCTGGGCGAGGAGATCGAGTCCGCCGGGGGCCGCGCCGTCGTCGTCCGCTGTGACGTCACCGACGAGGGCAGTTGCCGCACCGCCGTCAGCGCCGTCCTTGACGCCTGCGAGCGCATCGACATCCTTCTCAACAACGCGGGGGTGGCCGTGCGCGGCGGCGTCGAGACCCTCAATGATGAGGAGTGGGACCGCTCCTTCGACACCAACGTCAAGGGCATCGTCCACGTCAGCAAATACGTCGTGCCGCATATGAAGGAGCGCAGCTACGGCAAGATCGTCAACATCGCCTCCGTCAACGCGGTCATTGCCGACAAGCAGGACGTCTTCGTCCGCCACGCCTACAACGCCTCCAAAGCCGCCGTCCTGGGACTGACCAGGGGCATGGCCTGCTCCTACGCCCGCTACGGGATCACCGTCAACGCCGTCGGCCCGGGCCTGTTCGCCTCCGAGATGACCGAGTCCACTCTGTTCAAGAGCGATGAGTTCCTGGACGCCTACGGCGCTCTCAACCCGACCGGTCGCCCGGGCCGGCGAGGCGAGCTCAACGGCACGATCCTCTACCTCTCCTCCGACGCCTCCAGTTACGTTCAGGGGCAGTTCGTGGTCGTCGACGGCGGGATGACAATCGTGTGAGCGGCGACGGTCGGGCGTCGCTCCGCGGGGCCCTGACAGAGCCTGCCGCCCGGGGCGGCCCGGCGCCATGCTTGTCATCACCGGCCGGCGACGGGCCGAGGAGCCCAGAGCACTGAGAGCGGAGAACGAAGAGCGGGGAGAGACGAACCATGGCATTGACACCCGAGGCGAGGCGGACCTTCACCCGGCTGTTCGGCACGGAGCCGACGCCCCACCCCACCGACCCCGAGCTGCTCGAAATCCTCCAGAATGAGATCTTCGGCGAGGTCTTCGCCACGCCCGGGCTCACCGACGCCGAACGCGAGATGCTCACCGTCGCCGTCCTGGCCGCCATGCAGACGCTGCCGCAGCTCAGAGCGCACCTGGGCGCGGCCCTGAACACCGGCCTCACTCCGCTCCAGCTGCGCGAGACGATCTACCAGTGCGCTCCGTACATCGGCTGGCCCAAGACCCTCAACGCCGTCGGTACGCTGGGCGAGGCCCTGACCGCCGCGGGCGTCAAGACGCCGCTCGAGCCCGCGGGCGCGGTCGCCTACGAGGACCGCGAGGCCGCCGGCGCCGCCATCCAGACGCCCCTGTACGGCGAGGAGGTCAAGGAGGTCTTCGCAGCCCTGCCCGAGCCCTACGGCGAGTTCCTCCCGCATCTGCTGACCTCGAACGCCTTCGGCGACATCGAGACGCGGGGCGTACTCGACGTCCCCACCCGCGAGCTCATCGTCCTCGTCGTCGTCGCGGCGCTGGGCGCGGCCACCCAGCTCGGGCCGCATGTCGCCGGCGCCATCAGAGCAGGCAACAGCAGGCAGAAGGTCGCCGCAGCGCTCGTCCAGGTGCTGCCCTACATCGGCGGACCCTATGCGATGTCCGGTCTGGCTCTTGTGGCGGGCTACGACGAGAACTCCCCCTCGCAGGCCTACCGCTGAGGCACTCGGAGGTCCGTCCTCCTTCTCCCCTCGGTGGTCCCGGGCCGCGGGCTCGGGCGGATGGAGCGATATTCCCGGGGCTGGCCCAAGCGCCGGCATACCGATATGCCGTGGCACCGGCGATGATGAATGCATCATAATAACGCCATGAGCGCGCGAGAGCCTGTGGACCTGACCGGTGCCAGCGAGACCATGCTGCTGACCCTCCACGCCAGGGCCGAGCACACCCTCAGCGCCCGTCCGCGCTTCACGGACTGGGCCGCCGTCGACCTCGTCGGCAGAATCGACTATGACTTCACCTCAGCCGGGCGCGACCGCCTCATGTCCGACGGCGTCGTCCTGCGCACTCTCACGCTCGATCCGCTCGTCGCCGGCTACCTGGCCACCCACCGCGGCGCCACGGTCGTCAACGTCGCCTGCGGGCTGGACACCCGCTTCAACCGCCTCGACGACGGCGCCGCCACCTGGTACGAGCTCGACCTGCCGCCGGTGATCGAACTGCGGCGGCGTCTGCTGGGGGAGGGCCCGAGGCACCCCCTGATCGCCGCCTCGGCCACCGACCCGGCCTGGCCCCGACAGGTACGGCCCGAGAGCGCCGCCGGGGACGTTCTGGTCATCGTCGAGGGCCTGACCATGTACCTCACCGCGACCGAGACGGCGCAGATGATGAGCGTCATCGCCCGGGGGCTGCCTGGGGCGACGGTGCTCGTGGAGGTCATGTCGCCCCTGTTCGCCAGGTACGGGCGGGAACGGTCGGTGGTGGGCACCGGCTCCCGCTTCAGCTACGGCTGCTCGGGCGCCGCTGAACTGTGCCGCACGGTCGCGCCCGGGTACACCGCCCTCCACGACATCCCTTTCACCAACACCATCGTCCGCTACCACCCGTGGCTGGGGCCCGTCGTGCGGGTGACGCCGGCGAACAGGATCGCCTCGCGCAT
>NZ_GL985606.1:1230000-1260182 GCF_000220835.1 Actinomyces sp. oral taxon 448 str. F0400
CGTGATCACGGGAATCGGAACTCCTTAAGTGCCGGTGGGTGGTCTGTTGTCGCGGATTGCCGCGAAGCGGATGGGGCCCGGATCCGCCTCACCGCTCGAGAAGGCCCGCGACGGCGGGGATGCCCTGCACCGCGGTGAACTCCATGACCTCATAGGCGGCGCCACTCGGGAAGTAGACGTCCTCGGACAGGATCTCGTCCAGGGCTTCGCGCGAGGTCACCCGGCTGATGATGATGCCGGCGCGCTCCCGGTCACGGCGCGGCCCGACGAGGACGAAGTCGCCCTTCTCCACGTGGGAGGAGAACCAGGCGCGATGAGCCGCCAGGTGCTCGGCGGCGGTCTTCTCGTCGGTGTTTTCCGTGAGGATGAGATTGATGACGAACACGGGTGCTCCTTGAATCTCCATTTTCTCCGCGGCCCGCGTCGGCGCTCGAGGGCGCCGGGCGTTCCACTCGGCGGTGTCATAGGACTACTCTTCAATGTGAAGTAAGGTTCAGATCAAGAGCGGCGCTGACGGGTGCGAGTGAGAAACCGCACGGGTCCGCTTAGGGGAGGGAACGAGGCATGAGCGCATCGGCGATGGCGCAGGCCGCCGAGAAGGGGGAACGTGTCTACGGTATCGGCGCGGCCGCCCGTGCGACGGGGATGACGGTTTCGGCGCTGCGTTTCTACGACAGGCAGGGACTCCTGCCGACAGTGACCCGGACCGGCGGCGGCACCCGCCGCTTCACCGAGGACGACCTGGAGTGGATCCGCGACATCGGAAGGCTTCAGACGGCCGGCATGCCGATCAAGGAGATCAAGGAGTACGCGCGCCTCTACGTCGAGGGCGACTCCACGATCGAGGCTCGCCGCCGCATTATCGAGGCCCGCCGGCAGGAGGTGCTCCGCGAGCTCGAGAACCTCAGGACCACCCTCGACTTCATCGACTACAAGTGCTGGTTCTACGAGGTCGCCTCGGCGGCGGGGTCCTGCGAGGTCCCGCGCACCATGGCGCCCGAGGACCTGCCCGAGCGGATCCGCCGGATCAGAGAGGTCTGCAACGACCGCCGCGATTAAGAGGCCGGCGGACGGTTCGAGAAGCCCGGGACCGACGAGAGAGGACAGACAGATGCTTTACCTCACGACTTACCGCTCACCCCTGGGCCCGATGACCCTGGTGGCGCGGACCGGGGCGGACCTGCCCGAGGGCGGGGCGCTCGTCGGCGCCTGGTTCGACGGCCAGCGTCACGATCGGGCCGGTCTTGACCGGGACGACGAGGCGCCGCCCGTCGTCGTCGGGGCCGGGGACGATGACGAGCCGGCTGTTCTCGCGCGGACCAGAGCCTGGCTGGAGCGGTGCTTTGCCGGTGACGACCCGGGGGAACCTCCCGCGCTCGCCCCGCGCGGCACCGACTTCCAGCAGCGCGTGTGGGCGCGCCTGCGCGCCATCCCGCGGGGGGTCACCCGCGCCTACGGGCAGATAGCCGACGACGTCGAGGCCGAGACCGGACGTCGCTGCTCGGCACGCGCCGTCGGCGGCGCCGTGGGACGCAATCCGATCAGCGTCGTCGTGCCCTGTCACCGTGTGGTGGGTGCGGACGGCTCGCTCACCGGCTATGCGGGCGGAGCCGACCGCAAGACCCGACTGCTGCGCCTGGAGGGCGCCCTCGTGCCCGAGCGCCATCCCGCGTGCCCCGTCCCGGGCCGTGAGGCGCCGACGTACCGGGGAATTCCCCCGCAGGGCTCTCAGGCTCTCAGTCTCTGATCGTCAGGACCTGCTCCACCGGAGCGCGGTCGGTGACGAGTGAGTTGATGAGAGCATCGGCGCGATGGCCCAGGGCCACGCCGACGACGAGGATCTCGTCATCGGGAATGCCCATCTCCTCGCGGGCCTCCGCGGGGTAGCGCACCAGCTCGTAAGCGGGGATCGTGTCCAGCCCCCTATCGCGCGCGGCGAGCATGAGTGTCTGGGCGAATGCCCCCAGGTCGTAGAGGGACCACTGGGGCACGGCCCTGGGGATCGTCAGGTACAGGAGCGCGGGCGCGCCGAACAGCGACGCCCTGGCCTCGCCGGTGACCCGCTCGAGGTCCGGCCCGAGGAGAGCGAGAAGGCTCTCGCTCATCCCGGCCATGTTCCGCTGCTGCGCCGACGCCCATTGATCGCGGTGCATCGTCGCGATGTCGGAACGGCCCCGCGCGCCGGAGGTCGAAGATTCGGCGTGACGGCGCGCGATCCTTTCGCGGGCGGCTCCGATGGCGGCGTAGACGCGCCAGGGCTGGGAGTCGACCCAGGACGGCGCGCGCCGGGCCAGGGCGACGATCTCGGTGATGGTCTCGCGGCCGACGGGTTCATCGGTGAAGGCGCGGGTCGAATGGCGTGAGGTGATGGCGGTCGTCAGGTCCATGATGGTCCTTCATCCGGTTGACTTGCGGGCGATCCGGGATTGTGCGCAGGGCGCATCGGCGCAACCGCGGGGCGCCCTACCCTATTCCGACTCTTTCGGCGCGACTCGCGCCACCGGGACGTCTATCGTGGTCGACGGCGATGGCGCCGCCGGGCCCGGCGTGCACGGAGAATCGGGGGGAGTATGCGCGACTACCTCAGCCGCGAGCTGACCGTCGCCGTTCCCGCCGACAGCGGCCGGTTCACCGGCTCCGAGAGGCCCGGCGACCTTGTCCATGCCCTGGTCTACGTGCCCCGCGACGCCGCCGCCGGGCGGATGCGCGCACCGCTGGTCGTCTGCTGCCACGGGCTGGGGGAATCGGGGCTGCGCGTAGCCGGCGTCGGACAGCGGTTGGCCGCCGCGGGCGCCGTCGCCGTCGTCCCCTCCTTCCGGGGCGGCGGGGCGCCCACCGCCGGCTCCACGACCGCTATGTCCGTGCTCACCGAGATCGCCGACCTCGAATCGATCCTGGGGACGGCGCGGGCCTGGCCCTTCATCGACGCCGGACGCACGGCTCTGTTCGGCCGCAGTCAGGGCGGCCTCGTGGCGGCGCTGGAGGCCTTCCGCCGACCCGCCCAGGTCGCCGCCCTCGTCCTGTGGTACCCGGCGCTGCGCCTGCCGGCCGCGATGCGCACCCGCTTCGGCGCGCCCTCGGCGGTGCCGCCGACCTTCACCCACCGCGTCGACGGGCGCGACATCACCCTCGCGCGGCGCTACGCCCTCGATATCTGGGGCCTGGACGTCGACGCCGAGCTGACCCGGCTGCGGGTCCCCGTACTGCTGGTTCATGGTGATCGGGACGCCGACGTCCCGATCACCGTCTCCGAACGGGCCGTGCGCCTCCTGCCCGACGCCGTCCTGGAGCGCGTGCCCGGCGCCGCCCACGGCTTCGGCGATGAGCGGTTCGCCGACGCCATGGCGCGCACGGAGGCCTTCCTGACCTGGTGCCAGGTGCTGGAGGAGGACTAGCCGACGACCGGGGCACCCGCCGCCGGGCCTCGCCGACCGGGTCCGAGCGGACTAAGGTCGAGAGCGAACACCGCATGCTGCTCGAAGAAGGAGGAACCGTGCCCACCCCGGATCATCTCACCACCGACGCCAAGGTGGCCGTACTCATCGCCGAGGGGTTGGAGGAGATCGAGGCGCTGGCCGTCGTCGACCTGCTCTACCGCGCCGGGATAGCCGTCGACATGCTCGCCGTGGGCGACGACATCGAGGTCACCAGCTCCCACCGCATCACTTTCCGCTGCGACGCCCTCCTGGCCGCCGCCGACCTGTCCGACTACGCCCTCGTCCTCCTGCCGGGCGGCATCCCCGGCACCCTCAACCTCAAGAGCACCCGGGCGGTGACCGACGAGGTGACCCGACGGCTGGAATCGGGCCTGCCCCTGGCCGCGATCTGCGCCGCGCCCTCGATCCCGGCCGAACTGGGGCTGCTGAGCGGTCGCCGGGCCACCGCTAATCCGGCCTTCATCGACGCCCTGGAGAAGGGGGGTGCGAGGGTCAGTCGGGACAGCGTCGTGATCGACGGCGACCTGCTCACCAGCCGCGGCATGGCCACCGCCGTCGATTTGGGGCTGGAGATCGTCCGCTTCCTGCTCGACGACGACGCCGTCGATGCACTCAAGAAGAGCGTCGTCTACCAGCGTTGAGCTGAGGCGGTTCGCACGGCTGCGGGGGTCGGACCGTCCGGACGGTCCGACCCCCGCAGCCGCGCATCGGCCCGGACTCAGGCGCCCGAGCGCTTGCGGGGGCGGGGGATCAGCGCGACGACCAGCAGGAGGACACCGGTGCTCGCCAGCAGCATGATGCTCGTCATGGCGGGGTCGATGTGCACGCCGAACCCGAAGGCGACGAGCAGTCCGCCCAGCACGAGAAGGATCAGGCCCCAGGTCAGAGTGCTCCTGCGCAGCGGCCGACGCTCCTGCTCCTGCGATTCGCGCTCCGGCGAGTTGGAGCTCCACACCTGATCCGGGTCGGGTCGTGGTGTCGTCATATCGGTGATGATGGTCGCCGCCTCCGCCTCCTCGGGCGAGAGCACGGCCGCGCCGGGTCCGGACGTCTCCGCCTCGCCCGGGCCCGACGGGGGCGTCGGGACGCCGGTCCCGGCGGCGCCGGTGCCGGGCAGGGGCTCGGTGGTCGCAGCGCCCTCCGGGCCCTGTGCATTCTTAATGCTCTTGGTGGTCTCGGTGTTCATGGCGGATCTCCTCGGATACATGGCGTGTCAGTGCGTCGGGGTGGATGAGGGCGCGGCAGTCCCAGTGGCGCCGGGCCCGCTGTTGGAAGCGGAACCGGAAGGCTCGGGTGCGGCGGTGCCCGACCCCTCGCCCCTCTCCCACGCGGAGGTCAGGCAGCCCTCGTAGGCGGAGCGGGTGGCCTCCGACAGGCCGGACACGTCGCTCCACCGCGCCCGTCGCGGTTCGTCGTCGCCCATGACCCGACTGAGGCAGCTCTCAGCGACGTCCGTGCCGACGGCCGGATGAGTCATGCCGGTCACCGGCAGCTCGTCTCCGGAGTGGTGGCCGCTGCTCGGGTCGGTCCACGAGCTGACGACCCATGTGCCGGCCTGGGTGGAGCCGGTCCAGCTCACCTGGGACGAGGTCTCCTCAGCCTTGATCGCCCCGGCGCCGACCTCGGCATCGACGCTGATGAGGCCGTGACGGTCTTTGGCCGCGGGCGAGACGGCCTCGGAGCGGCTGTGGTTCAGGGGCCACCACGTGTGGCTCAGCGGCAGCTCCTCCCCCTGGACCGTGTAGGTCTTGGCGGGCCACTGCTCGTCGTCGGCGGGGAAGTTCGTCTCCCAGGCCGAGGTGAATTCGGTCCCGAATTCCCCGGCCTCGGCATGACCGTCGACCCGCACGGGCTGACCCTCGCCGGTCTTGACCAGGACGCGTCCGGCCCCCATCACGATGCGTACCGCGGCGTCCTTGTCTCCGTCCGCGTCCCATGCCACCCGGCGCAGATCGACGGTGACGGATCCGGCCGCGTAGGCCCCCAGATCGATGGTGCCGTCGGGCAGGACCGGGTAGGACGTCGTGGCGGGGTCGAGGTCCTCGTCGGTCAGGACGATGTCGACGGGGCGTCCGGCGATGGGAGCGCTGACGGCCTGCGGGGGCAGGATGGACCCGAAGACGAGCAGCGGCAGACCCGCGAGGAGGGACAGCCAGCCCAGACCGGTCATCCACCCGCCGCGACGACCCCTCAGAGCGGAGACGATGATGCCGCTCGCCAGCAGGAGGATCACGCCCCCGGCCGTTAGGAAGATCGCCTGGAAGGTGCTGAGCGTGTGCGTCGTGTGGGCCAGGCCGGCGGCCGCCAGCCCGATCAAGCATAGGCCGAGTACGAGCAGACTCGCCGTCCGGCCCGGGCCCGGTACGCGCGGACGCGGCGGAACCGGTCGGGGACCGTAGACGGGCCGCCGGGGGGCTACGGGCACCCCGTGCGGTGAGGACGGGGCGCTTGCGGGAGCGGCCCGGCCCGGGGCGGGGTCGGACGGGGAGGACTCGCCCGTGCTCTCGGGTGCGAAGGCCGTGCGCCCGTGACCCGGTCCGGCCGGCGCTCCGGGCGTCGGCTCGGGGCTCGGGTCGGCCTGGTGGAACCAGGCCGGGCGGTCGGGATCCGGCCGCGGACGGCGGCCCGACCTCCCTCGCAGTGACCGGACGAACCAGATGATTACCCCGGCGATCAGACCGATCCACACCAGCGCCCAGCAGAGGTGCCAGAAGACCGCGATGATGCCGAGGTCGTACCAGTGGTCCATGTACCAGGAGGGGAACAGCCCCTGGTTCAAACCGCCGATGAAGACGATCACCGATCCGACCAGGCCGGCGCTCACGTCGCCGACCAGAGCCTGCTCGGCATGAATCCTCCCGTCCGATTCCTCCGGCAGGAGCGCCCAGGCCAGGCCGTACAGCACCAGGCCCGGGCCGAAGAAGAGCGACAGGACGATCCACACGCAGCGCACGAGCGTGACATCCACACCCAGGCGCCGCGAGAGGCCGCCCGCGACCCCGCCGATCCACCGCTGGTCGGTGCGCATCATGCCGGAGCGCCGGATGGAGTCGAAGAGCCCGGCCGCTATTCGGCGCGGCGGCCACGGGCGGGTCTGCTGGTCCGCGCCCGGCCGGTGAGCGCCGGGAGGAGGGCCCGAAGGACGGGGGGACTGGCGGGAGGCGCCGGTGGAGGAGGAGCCGGGGGAGCCGGCGCGGGGGGTCGGCCCGGACCCGTCGGGAAGGTCGCCGGAGGGGATGTCGGAGTTGCTCATGCCCCAATGCTCGCCGTCGCACCCGCCCCTGACGATCGGGGGAGCCCCTGAACCGCCCCCCATAGGGTCCCGGATCGTCCCCGATCGCGTCTGACGACGGGGCCGGGATGCCGCGGGACGTGTCACGATAGAGCCGTGACGATCCCGACGAGTGCGACGAGCGCGGCCCAGGGCCGGTCCGCGGCCCCGCCGACTGCGGCGTCGGTCCTGCGCTCCCTGGGCACCGCCGACGCCGCCCCCCGGCCACTGCCCCTGCGGCGACTGCCTCTTCGGCTGGCCTCCGGGACGACCGGTCGCCCCGCCGTGACGGACGGGGGGTCCCGCAGGCGCCCCGGGCGCGTACTGACCGGCGTGTGCTCCGGCATCGCCGTCCACCTCGACGCGTCCGCGGCGGTTGTGCGGGCCGTCTTCGTCCTGGCCGCCTTCGCCGGAGGCGCCGGCGTCCTGCTGTACCTGCTGCTGTGGCTGACCGTCCCCGTCGGCGACCCGTGGGCGGAGGCGGCCGGCTCCGTGCCCGCCATCCGCGCCCGGCTCGCCGCCCGTCCGACAGGTCCGGCGACGATCCCCACCCGCCTGCGCTTCCTCCTGGGCGGAGGGGCCCTCCTGCTCGCCGCCGTCCTCGTCGCCCTGTGGCGCGTGGGAGTGCTCTCGCTCGTGGACTGGGCCGGGCCGCTGATCGTCATCGGGTGCGGGGCGGCGCTCGCGTGGTCCCAGGTCGATGCCGTCACCGGGCCCGCGCGCGACATCGGCGCCCGCCTGCGCATGGTCGGGGGCGTCGCCCTGGCCGCCGTCGGGATCCTCATGTGGCTGGGGCACGGCATCGCCCCGCGGGACCTGCTCGCGGGAGCCCTGACCGGCGCCGCCCTCGTCGTGGGCACGGGCCTCATCCTGACCCCCCTGTGGCTGCGCACCAATCGGGCGCTCGCGGACACCCGCGCCGCCGAGGTCCGCGAGGCCGAACGCGCCGACATCGCCGCCCACCTGCACGACTCCGTCCTCCAGACCCTCACTCTCATCCGCAAACGGGCGGACGAGCCCGAGATCGTCGCCCGCCTCGCCCGCTCCCAGGAGCGCGAGCTGCGCGCCTGGCTCTACACCGACCGGCCCGAGGAGGGAACGTCAGTGGCCGACGCCGTCCGCGACCTCATCGGGGAGATCGAGGACCGCTACGGCGCCGAGGTCGAACTGGTTGTCGTGGGCGACCGCGTCCCCGACCGCGCCACGGAGGTCATCGTCGCCGCCGCTCGCGAGGCCCTGTCCAATGCCGTGCGTCACGGCGAGCCGCCGGTGTCCGTGTACGCCGAACTCTCCGATGAGCGGATGGAGATCTTCGTGCGGGACCGTGGACCCGGATTCGACCTCGACGCCGTCGCTCCCGACCGCCACGGCGTGCGCGAGTCCATCATCGCCCGCATGGTCCGTCATGGTGGTACGGCCGAAGTCCGGCGCCTCGCCCGGGGCACCGAGGTCGCCCTCCGCCTGCCCACCCCCGCCCCCGCCCCCGCCAAGGAGCATGATGACTGATCCCGCCACCACCGCCCCCGCCACCACCTCCGCCGCCGCTGCGGGCGCCGCGGCCCTGCGCATTCTCGTCGTCGATGATCACGCCCTCGTGCGCGCCGGCGTGCGCTCCGAGCTCGCCGATCACGCCACCGATCTGCAGGTCGTGGGGGAGGCCGACGACGTCGAGGGCGCCATCGCCGCCGTCCACGCGCTGGCCCCCGACGTCGTCCTTCTCGACGTGCACCTGCCGGGCGGCGACGGCGGGGGAGGGGCCGAGGTGGTGGTCGCCTGCCGCGACGTGCCGACCACCCGCTTCCTGGCCCTGTCAGTGTCGGACGCTAGCGACGACGTCGTGGGTGTCATTCGCGCCGGAGCGCGCGGCTACGTCACCAAGGCGATCTCGACGGCCGACCTGGTCGGGGCGGTGCGGCGCGTGGCCGCGGGCGACGCCGCCTTCTCCCCGCGGCTGGCGGGTTTCGTGCTCGACGCCTTCGGCGCCGGCGCCGGCGAGGTGGCGGTGGCCGATTCCGAGCTCGACCGCCTGTCCGCACGCGAGCGCGAGGTCATGCGGCTCATCGCCCGCGGCTACACCTACAGGGAGTGCGCCTCCGAGCTGTTCATCTCCGTCAAGACCGTCGAGACGCACGTCTCGGCGGTGCTGCGCAAGCTGCAACTGTCCAACCGCAATGAGCTGACCCGGTGGGCCGCCGCCCGCCGCCTCGTCTAGCGCCCCGCCGGCTGCGGTCGGCCCGCGGGGCGTCGAGTGCGCCGCGGCCGCTTGTGGCATGCTGTGCCGCGTGGGAACGATGGGGACCGTTATCGTCGGCCTGATCATCGTCCTGGGGCTGGGCGGCGCCCTGACCCAGATCTATCCCGGCCCGGCCATCGTCCTGGCGGCCGTCGCCGTGTGGGCGTTCATGACGGGAGGAACCGCCGCCTGGGTCGTGCTGGCGGTGTCCGCTGTCGCCGTGGTGGTCACGAGCGCGGGCAAGTACGTCCTGGTCGGCCGTCGGCTCCAGCGCGCGGGGGTGCCGGGCGCGTCCCTGCTCGTGGGCGGCCTGGTCGGCATGGCCGGCTTCTTCCTCGTGCCGGTGGTGGGGCTGCCGATCGGCTTCACCCTGGGGGTCTACCTGTGGGAGCTCGTCCGCGGTACCGATCAGGTCGGAGCCCGGGCCGCGGCCTGGGAGGCCGTCAAGGCCCAGGGACTGGCGATCCTCTTCGAGCTGGGCGGCTGCCTCGTGGCCGCCGCCGCGTGGGGCGGAGCCCTCATCCGGGGCTGAGCCTCGCCACGAGGAATCGTGGGAGGATTGTCCTCGTGATGGACCGGCACGATCACCGTACGCGGGCCCCCGGGCTCCCTGTGGCGCCTCAGGCGCTGGAGCGCGCCGTCGCGCACATGCGCGGGGGCGGTCTGCTCGTTCTGCCCACCGACACCGTCTACGGCATCGGCGCTCCGGCCGCCGATGCAGCCGCCGTCGCCAGGCTCCTGGCCGTCAAGGGGCGCGGACGGCGGATGCCCCCGCCGGTTCTGGCTGCAGGCTCCGATCAGCTCGACGGCGTCATCGCCGGCGCTCCCCCCGCCGCTCGAGCTCTGATGGAGGCCTTCTGGCCCGGGGCGCTGACCCTCGTCCTGGATGCGGCCCCCGGTCTGGAGTGGGACCTGGGGGAGACGGGCGGCACCGTGGCGGTGCGCGTGCCCGACCACCCGCTGGCCCGGGCCGTGCTGCGCGCCACCGGCCCCATGGCGGTCACCAGTGCCAACCGCACCGGCGAGCGTCCGGCCACCGATGCTGACGCCGCGCGTCGGGCCTTCCCCCGTCGAGACGTCCTCGTACTCGACGGCGGCCCCACGCCCGGTCCGGTGCCCTCGACGATCATCTCTTTGGCCGGCGAGCGGGCGCTGGCGCCGGTGGTGGTGCGCGACGGCCTCCTGTCCCGCACCGCCCTGGCGGCGGTCCTCGAGCCTGTGCTTCGGGCAGCGGGGGCGCCGCCGCTGCCCGACGCGGGCGGTCAGGGGCGCACGGCGTGAGGGTCTACCTGCTCGTTCTTCTGGTGGCCGCTGCGGTCACTTACGTGTCCGTGCCGATCGTGCGTCACGTCGCACTGGTGTCCAACGCCCTGACCCCGGTGCGCGCCCGCGACGTCCATTCCACCCCGATCCCCCGGCTGGGGGGCGTGGCCATGTTCGCGGGCTTCGCCTCCGCGGTGACGGTGGCCTCGCGGGTTCCCTATCTGGCCGACGTCATCGACTCCTCCGCGTGGGCGGTCGTGATGGGGGCGGGCATGGTGTGCCTGCTGGGGGTCGTCGACGACCTGTGGGAGCTGGACTGGTGGGCCAAGCTCTCCGGGCAGATCCTGGCGGCCGGCGTCATGGCCTGGCGGGGGGTGCAGCTCATCACCTTCCCCGTGGGAGGAGTCACCCTGGGGTCCTCGCGACTGAGCCTGTTCTCCACCATCCTCGTGGTGCTGGCGGTCATCAACGCGGTCAACTTCGTCGACGGGCTCGACGGACTGGCCGCCGGCATCATCGGCATCGGTGCGAGCGCCTTCTTCCTGTACGTCTACGTGCTCACCCGCACCACCCAGCCGGCCTCCTACACCTCCCTGGCCGCCACCGTGGTGGCCGCTCTGGTCGGGATCTGCGTGGGCTTTCTGCCGCACAACTTTCATCCGGCGACGATCTTCATGGGGGACTCCGGGTCGATGCAGCTGGGGCTCATCTCGGCGGCCGGCACCATCATCGTCACTGGCCAGATCGACCCCCTGTCCGTCGAGGGGACGACGGCGGTGCCCGTCTTCCTGCCCGTGATCATCCCCCTGGCGGTGCTGCTGCTGCCCCTGACCGACATGATGATGGCGATCACGCGCCGCACCTGGGCCGGGCACAGCCCCTTCCACCCCGACCGCATGCACATGCACCATCGTCTGCTGGCCGCCGGCCACTCTCACCGCAGGGCCGTCCTGGTGATGTACGTATGGGCCGCCCTCATCTCCTTCTCCTGCGCCGCCATGGCCTTCTTCCCGTTGCCCGCCGTCCTGGTGGGCGCCGTCGTCGGCGTGGTGGCGGCGCTGGCCATCACCGTCGATATGATGCCGGGGGTGCGCCAGTCCTGGGCGCGCCGCCTGGGCGCCCGGCACGTCAGGATCAGGAAGGAGACCCGACGATGAGGATCGGGGGGACGGCTCGCGCGGCCCCGCGCCCTGTGCGCACTCACCAGGAGGTCTTCCGACGCACCGCGGCGCGCGTGGGCGCGGTCGGCGCCGCACTCGTCGCGCTCGGCCTGCTGGCGGGGATGCTGACGGGAGGACGCGCCTGGAACGGGGCCGTGTGGGGCGGTGGCGCCGGCGCACTGCTGACGCTCATCACCGTGGCGGGGCTGACGGCGCCCTGGGACCGGTTCCCGCTGCTGGCCTCCAGCGGCATCATGCTGTCCTTCCTGGGCAAGATCGCCGTCATGGTCGCGGTGGTTCTGCTTGCCGGGCCCCGCAGGGATCAGATGTCGCCGATGTGGTTCCTGGGCACGCTGGCCGTCGTGCTCGTCGGGGTCACCGGCGTCGAGATCGTCTTCCTGGCCTCCGGACGCTCTTTTACGGTCGAACCCCGGGCGGAAGACGAGTAGGGTGACTCCCGGCGCCCACCGTGGTCCGGCCTGCGGCCGGGCGATGGCGTGACGGCGCCCCGACATCTTCCCGAAGGAGACCTGGTGATCACGAGTGCGACTCTCGCCGCCGGTCTGACGGCGATCGCCCCGGCCGCCGGCGGTGACGGCTTCGAGCCCCCTTCCCTGTCCGACTTCTTCCCCGACACCTTTCTCTTCGTGGGAACCCCTTTCGCGATCAACCGCATTATGATGGTGCGTCTGATCATGACGGCCGCGCTCGTGGTCTTCTTCGGCGTCGGCGCCGCGCGCGCCAAGGTGGTGCCGGGCCGCTTCCAGAACATGTGCGAGATGCTGCTCGACTTCGCCCGCGTCAACATCGCCGAGGAGATCATCGGCGAGCGACGCGCACGACCCTACGTCCCCATTGTCACCACGATCTTCTTGGGCGTTCTCTTCCTCAATATCTCGGGCATCATCCCGGGTCTGAATATTGCCGCCACGAGCGTGGTCGGCATGCCCATCGTTTTCGCCGCGGTATCGTACATCACTTTTTTCTACGCCGGCATCAAGAATCACGGCGCGGGCGGCTTCCTGCGCGGGTCCGTTCTTCCGCGGGGTGTGCCGAAGGCGTTGTGGGTCCTCATCATCCCCATCGAGTTCCTATCCAACCTCATCATGCGGCCGGTCACCCTGACGATCCGACTCCTGGCCAACATGGTCTCTGGCCATTTCCTGCTCGCCCTGTGCTATGCGGCCACCAGCGCCCTGTTCGTCCATGCGGTGGGCGCTCTCAAGGGTCTGGGCGTGGTCACATTCGGCGTTGCGTTGGCCTTCGTCCTTTTTGAGATCTTCGTCGCGGTCCTCCAGGCCTACATCTTCGCGTTGCTCAGCGCCGTCTACATCGAGTCCTCGATCTCCATGCACTGAAGGCGGCGCCACCGGATCCGAATTCATCATCACAAGCCCCGGGCCCGACCCGGACAGACGAGGAACCTCGTCCGACCCCAAGGAGAAACCACTATGACCGGAAGCATCGCCACCATCGGTTACGGCCTCGCCGCGATCGGTCCCGGCATCGGCATCGGCATCGTCGTCGGCAAGACGCAGGAGGGCACCGCCCGCCAGCCCGAGGTCGCCGGCGCGCTGCGCACCAACATGTTCATCGGCGCCGCCCTCATCGAGGCCCTCGGCCTGCTCGGCTTCGCCGCGGGCTTCGCCTTCACCTCCTGATCCCGGCGGTCCTTCATGACCCCTCCGCTCTTCGCACCGCAAGTAGCGCCGGCCGCTTCATCCGGGGGCGACAACATGCTGCTGCCGCACAGCTACGATCTGCTGTGGGGCACGGTCTCGTTCGTCATCATCGCGGTCGTGCTCATCATGTACGCCTTGCCGCGCTTCACTAAGGTCCTCGACGAGCGCACCCGCCGCATCGAAGAGGGTCTGGCCCTGGCCGACAAGGCCAAGGGCGACCAGGCCGATGCCGAGCTGCGGGCCGCGCGCCTGGTCGAGGACGCGCGCCGCGAGGCCGCCTCCATCCGCGAGGATGCCCAGGCGCAGGCCAAGGAGATCATCGCTGAGGCGCGCACCGCCGCCGCCGGCGAGGCCGGCAAGGCCATGGACGCCGCGCAGCGGCAGATCCAGGCGGACAGACAAGCGGCTCAGATCTCCCTGCGCACCGACGTCGGCTTGCTGGCCAGCGATCTGGCTGAGAAGATTATCGGCGAGCAGCTGACCGACTCCGAGCTGTCCGCCCGCGTCATCGATCGCTTCCTCGATGATCTCGAGGAGGCACCCCTGAGAGGCGCCGATGCGGCCGTCTCCGCCGAGGAGGCCCGGTGAACACCGGCACCGCCGCGAGCCGCGCCGCCGCAGCCCGAGCCTGGAGCCCCGTCGTGACCGCCGCGGGCGGGGAGGCTCAGACGCTCGGCGAGCAGATCCTCCAGATAGCCCACATCATCGCCAGCGGCTCGCTGTTCGCCCCTCTGACCGACCCGGGGCGCTCCGGCGACGACAAGGCGGCCCTCGCGACACGACTTCTGGCCGGCCGCGCCGACGACCGCGTCGTCGAGCTGCTGGCGGGCCTGGTCCGTCACCGCTGGTCCAAGGCGATGGACCTGGTGACCGCCCTGCACGACATGGGCATCGAGACGATTCTGGCCGGCGCCCGGGCGGCGGGGACGCTCGACGACGTCGAGCAGCAGGTCTTCGAGGTCTCCGTCGAGCTCGAGCGCGATCAGGGACTGCGGGAGGCCCTCGAACCCTCCCGGCGCGCCAGCACTGACGCCCGCGTCCGACTCGCCCGGCGGATCTTCTCCCCGATGCTGTCCGGTCCGGCGATGAGTCTGGTGATCTGGTGCGTGCGCCATCGCTCCCAGAGCGGGGTGACGCGCAATCTGCGGCGAGTGGTCGAGCTCGCCGCCGGTATGCAGAACCGGGCCATCGCCGACGTCGTCTCCGCCGTCCCGCTGACCACCGCCCAGGAGGCGCGCCTGCGGGCCGTGCTGATCGGGCAGCTCGGTGAGGACGTCGAGATCAATTCGACCGTTGACCCCTCCGTCATCGGAGGGGTCAAGGTGACAGTGCGGGACACCGTCATCGATTCGACCGTGCGCTCGTCTCTCGACGGGCTGCGGGTCGCTCTGGCGGGCTGAGCCCGCCGCCACCACAGACCAACCCGCGCACCCGTCCGGTGCGCGACACCCCGAACCAAGGAGACGACAGATGGCCGAGCTGACCATCAGGCCGGAGGACATTCGCTCCGCCCTGGACGAGTTCGTCGAGTCCTACAAGCCCTCACAGGTGGCCGCCGAGGAGGTCGGGCACGTCGTCTTCGCCGCCGACGGCATCGCCCACGTCGAGGGGCTGCCCGGCGTCATGGCCAACGAGCTGCTCACCTTCGAGGACGGCACCGCCGGGCTGGCGATGAACCTCGACGAGCGTGAGATCGGCGTGGTCGTCCTGGGCGACTTCACCGGCGTCGACGAGGGCCAGATCGTGCGCCGCACCGGCGAGGTCCTCTCGGTGCCCGTCGGTGACGGCTACCTGGGCCGGGTCGTCGACCCGCTGGGACGCCCCATCGACGGCCTGGGCGAGATCCCCAGCGAGGGCCGCCGCGCCCTGGAGCTTCAGGCCCCCGGCGTCATGTCCCGCAAGTCCGTCCATGAGCCCCTGCAGACCGGTCTGAAGGCCATCGACTCGATGATCCCGATCGGGCGGGGCCAGCGCCAGCTCATCATCGGCGACCGCAAGACCGGCAAGACCGCCATCGCTCTGGACACGATCCTCAACCAGAAGGCCTACTGGGACACCGGCGACCCCGCCCAGCAGGTGCGCTGCATCTACGTCGCCACCGGGCAGAAGGGGTCGACGATCGCCTCCGTGCGCGCCGTCCTGGAGGAGCACGGCGCCCTGGAATACACCACCATCGTCGCCTCTCCGGCCTCCGACCCGGCCGGCTTTAAGTACCTGTCGCCCTACACCGGCAGCGCTATCGGCCAGCACTGGATGTATTCGGGCAAGCACGTCCTCATCGTCTTCGACGACCTGTCCAAGCAGGCCGAGGCCTACCGGGCCGTGTCCCTCCTGCTGCGCCGCCCGCCGGGCCGTGAGGCCTACCCCGGCGACGTCTTCTACCTGCACTCGCGCCTGCTGGAGCGCTGCGCCAAGCTCTCCGACGACCTGGGTGCGGGCTCGATGACGGGCTTGCCGATCATTGAGACGAAGGCCAACGACGTCTCCGCCTACATCCCGACCAACGTCATCTCCATCACTGACGGTCAGATCTTCCTGCAGTCCGACCTGTTCAACTCCGACCAGCGTCCCGCCGTCGACGTCGGCATCTCGGTCTCCCGGGTCGGCGGAGCCGCCCAGGTCAAGGCCATGAAGAAGGTCGCCGGCACGCTCAAGATCACCCTGGCCCAGTACCGCTCCATGCAGGCCTTCGCCATGTTCGCCTCCGACCTGGACGCCGCCACCCGTCAGCAGCTGACCCGCGGTGAGCGTCTCATGGAGCTGCTCAAACAGCCCCAGTTCACCCCCTACCCGGTCCAGGAGCAGGTCGCCGGCGTGTGGACCGGCACCAACGGCTACCTCGACGACCTGGAGGTAGCCGACGTCCTGCCCTTCGAGCGCTCCCTGCTCGATCATCTGCGTCGCAACACCGACGTCCTCGACCGGATCCGGGATGCCGGCGAGCTCGATGAGGACACCGAGGCCGCCCTGCGCGATGCGGTCGAGTCCTTCCGCTCCACCTACCTGGCCGGGGACAAGATCCTGTCCGGGGAGGTCGCCGCCGCCGAGGACGAGCCGCCGGCGGAGCGTACGAGCGAGCAGATCGTGCTCAAGAGGGGCTGACGTGGCAGGCAACCAGCGCGTTTACAAGCAGCGCATCCGATCGACCCAGACCCTCCAGAAGGTCTTCCGGGCCATGGAGCTCATCGCCTCCTCCCGGATCGGTGCGGCGCGCCGCAACGCGCAGGAGGCCGGACCCTACGACCACGCGCTCAGCCAGGCCGTGGCGGCCGTGGGCACTTATGCGCACCTCGACCATCCGGTCACCCGCGAGCGCACGGACACCGATCGCGTGGCGGTGCTCGTGGTCACCTCGGACCGCGGTATGGCGGGCGCCTACTCCGCGACCATCCTGCGCGAGTCCGAACGGCTCCTGGACCAGCTCGTCGAGGACGGCAAGAAGCCGGTCGTCTTCACCTTCGGGCGGCGCGCCGCCGGGTACTTCACCTTCCGCGAGCGCGAGGTGGAGCGCTCCTGGACGGGCGAGTCCGACCGGCCCTCGGGCGAGTCCATCGACGAGGTCGCCACAGCGCTGCTCGACTACTTCCTCGCGCCCGCCGACGCCGGGGGCGTGGCCGAGGTCCACATCGTCTTCACCCGTTACGTCTCCATGGTCTCCCAGGTCCCCGAGGTCCGCCGCATGCTGCCGCTGACCGTCGTCGACGTCGACGGGCCGGGCGAGCTCAACCGGGAGGACATCGCCGCCGGCACGGAGCATGTGCGCGCCCAGGACACGGGCGCCCAGCCCCTGTACGAGTTCGAGCCCAGCCCCGACGCCGTCCTGGATGCGCTGCTGACCCGCTACGTGAGCAGTCGCATCCGCAACGCCCTGCTTCAGGCGGCGGCCTCGGAGCTGGCCAGCCGCCAGCAGGCCATGCACACGGCCACGGACAACGCCGAGGACCTCATCACCACCTACACCCGGCTGGCCAACGCCGCCCGCCAGGGCGACATCACCCAGGAGATCACGGAGATCGTCTCGGGTGCCGACGCTCTGGGCGCCGAGTAGCGCAGCAGTACCGGATCCCAACGCAACGACCACGCAAGACCGCACGGAAGTGACTGATATGGCTGACACCACCACCCCCGCCGCCGGGACCGGCCGCATCACCCGGATCATCGGCGCCGTCGTCGACGTCGAATTCCCGCCGGACGCGATCCCCGAGATGTACAACGCCCTCAAGGTGACCGTCAATGCCACCGGAGATGGGGACGAGCCGCACGAAATCACTCTCGAGGTCGCCCAGCACCTGGGCGATAACATCGTGCGCACCATTTCGCTTAAACCCACCGACGGTCTTGTGCGCGGCTCGGAGGTGCGCGACACCGGCGCTCCGATCTCCGTTCCGGTCGGCGAGGTCACCAAGGGCCACGTTTTCAACGTCACCGGGGACGTCCTCAACCTCACCGAGGGGCAGACCCTGGACGTTCGGGAGCGCTGGCCCATCCACCGTCAGCCTCCGGCCTTCGACCAGCTGGAGTCCAAGGAGCAGATGTTCGAGACCGGCATCAAGGTCATCGATCTGCTCACCCCCTACGTCCAGGGCGGCAAGATCGGCCTGTTCGGCGGTGCGGGCGTGGGCAAGACCGTCCTCATCCAGGAGATGATCCAGCGCGTGGCCCTCGATCACGACGGTGTGTCCGTCTTCGCCGGCGTCGGCGAGCGCACCCGCGAGGGCAATGACCTGATCGTCGAGATGGGCGAGGCCGGAGTTTTCGATAAGACCGCGCTCGTGTTCGGCCAGATGGACGAGCCGCCGGGCACACGGCTGAGAGTGGCGTTGTCCGCCCTGACCATGGCCGAGTACTTCCGCGACGTTCAGCATCAGGACGTGCTGCTGTTCATCGACAACATCTTCCGCTTCACCCAGGCGGGCTCCGAGGTCTCCACACTGCTGGGCCGCATGCCCTCCGCGGTGGGCTACCAGCCCAATCTGGCCGATGAGATGGGCCAGCTCCAGGAGCGGATTACCTCGGCCGGCGGGCACTCCATCACCTCGTTGCAGGCCATCTACGTGCCCGCGGACGACTACACCGACCCGGCTCCGGCCACGACCTTCGCCCACCTGGACGCCACGACCGAGTTGTCCCGCGAGGTCGCCGCGCGGGGCATCTACCCGGCCGTGGACCCGCTGGCGTCGACCTCGCGCCTGCTGGCGCCGCAGTACGTCGGCGACGATCACTACGACGTGGCCACGCGGGTGAAGTCGATTCTTCAGAAGAACAAGGAGCTCCAGGACATCATCGCCATTCTGGGCATCGACGAACTGAGCGAGGAGGACAAGGTCACCGTGGGCCGGGCCCGGCGCATCGAGCAGTTCCTGAGCCAGAACATGTACATGGCGGAGAAGTTCACCGGGGTGCCCGGTTCGACCGTGCCCGTGGCGGAGACTGTCGAGGCCTTCAAGCGCATTGCCGACGGGGACTACGACCATCTGCCCGAACAGGTCTTCTTCAACATCGGCGGCATCGACGACCTCGAGCGTCGCGCGGCTGAGATCAAGGCGGCCTGACGTGGCGGGGGCGCTGAGTGTCGAGGTGGTCTCCCGCGACGGCGGGCGGGCGTGGACCGGGCAGGCCGCCCAGGTCACAGTCCCTCTGGCCGACGGCCAGCTCGGCGTCCTGCCGGGGCGCCAGCCCGTGCTAGCGCTCGTGGGCCGCGGCGCCGTGCGTATCGTCTCCGACGACGGGGTCGTCAAGGTGCCGGTGGCGGGGGGGTTCTGCTCGGTGGACCACGATGTCATCACGGTGGCGGCCGACGCCGCCGGGGACGGGGCCGGTCAGGCCCGAGTCAGCGACGAGCTGGCCGAGGCCGTGAACGCCAGCGACGCCGAGGACTAAGGTCGAGCCTATGGGAGGAGGACATCCGGTGTGGGCGGCCGCGGGCGTCATTGCGCTCGTGGTGGTGGTTGTGGCCGGGGTCTTCATCCTCCGCCTGCGGCACTTGGCCGGACGCGTCGGCTCCTTCGAGTGCGCCCTGCGTCGGCCCGGTCGGGGCCGCTGGGCCAGTGGTATCGCCACTTTCGGCAACGAGTCGGTGGAGTGGATGCGTCTGGTCTCCCTGTCCGTGCGACCGCGCTACCGCTTCGAGCGGGCCGGTCTCGAGCTCGGCGAGGTGCATCACCGCGGTGCGGACGGGCGCATCGTCGACGTCGAGTGCGGTTATCGCGGCGAGCGTTTCGATCTGGCCATGATGGAGGACTCCCATTCGGCATTCGTCGCCTGGTTGGAGTCGGCACCGCCGACTCAGCCCGCCCTCCTGTGAGTGGGCGAGGAGCGGCCGGGCGGGCCGACGGGCGGTGCATGCGCCCCGGCGCCGCCGTTCGGGGCGGGGGCGGGCCGACCGAGCAGTCGGTTCGTCGCGTTCGCCCGTTTCGGGCGGGCGCGCGCGTTCGCCCGTTCCGAGCCCCGGCTCGCCTGTAGGCTGCCGGCGTGCGCGTCGTCATTGCCACCTGCTGCGTGGACTACTCCGGGCGCCTGGACGCCCATCTGCCCCGGGCCACTCGCCTCATCATGATCAAGGCGGACGGCTCGGTTCTCGTCCACTCCGACGGCGGCTCCTACAAACCGCTGAACTGGATGAGTCCTCCCGCCAGGCTCGCCGAGGTCGACCCCGACGAGGAGGACCGGGAGGCCGGCGTCGTCTCCCGCTGGGAGGTGACGGCCTCCAAGACCGACGACCGGCTCGTCATCCGCCTGTTCGACGTCGTCTCGGATACCAGTGCGGACCTCGGGGTGGACCCGGGCTTGACCAAGGACGGCGTCGAGGCTCATCTCCAGGAGCTCCTCGCCGAGCAGATCGAGGTGCTGGGCCCCGGCTGGCGGCTGGTGCGTCGCGAGTACCCCACGCCCATCGGTCCGGTGGACATCATGGCCAAGGACGCCGACGGCCGTTCGGTAGCCGTCGAGGTCAAGCGCGTGGGCGGAATCGACGGCGTCGAGCAGCTGACCCGCTATGTCGAGATGCTCGACCGCGACCCGCTGCTGGCCCCCGTGCGCGGCCTGTACGCCGCCCAGCAGATCAGGCCCCAGGCGCGCGTGCTGGCCGAGGACCGCGGCATCCGCTGCGTCGTGCTCGACTACGACACCATGCGCGGCATGGACGACCCCTCGTCGCGGCTGTTCTGAGGAGGTTGAGATGACCGGTGCCCCCGGGCCTGCAGCGGTCGCGCCCCGCGCCCCGCGGGAGATGTCCTACCTGCGTCTGGTCGCCCAGGGGCTCGTGAGCGCGACGGCGTCGCCCGCGCCCGCCGAGGCGGTGCGCCGTCAGCTCGCCGTCCAGGGTCAGCAGGTTTTCTCCGTTCCCCACGCGATCATCTCCCGGACGGCGGGAGCTGTGCGCGACGATGTCGACGCGGCCTTCGAGGCCGGTGAGCTCGTGCGCTCCTGGCCGATGCGCGGCACCGTGCACGTCACCACGGCCGCCGACCACCACTGGCTGCGCGTGGCTCTCATGCACCGCACCGACGCGTGGACGCGCTCGGGCGAGAGGCGACTGGGCATCGACGACGCGATGCTGGAGCGCGCCGGCTCCATCGCCCTGGCCCTGATGGCCGAGCACGGCCCGGTGATGCGAGATCGTCTCATCGGGGCCTGGTCGGATGCCGGCCTCGTCGCTTCCGGGGCGGGATGGCGCCGACACCTGCTGGTCCGCCTCCAACGCGAGGGCGTCCTCGTCCAGGGGCCGCGCCGCGGCAACGAGCATCTCATCGTGAGCGCCGCTCCGCTTCCCCCGGCCGAGTCCGGGCCCGGCGGCGCCGGCGGGGGAGGCCGCGGTACCGACGGGCACCGCGCCGCCCTGGCCGAGATCGCCCGGCGCTACGCCGCCAGTCATGGACCGGCGAGTGCGACCGACCTGGCCCGCTGGACGTCGCTTCCCGTCGGGGAGGCGTCCCGGGCTCTGGAGGACGCCGTCGAGCTGACGAACGCCGCCGGCTACGGCGCCGACGCCGCGCGCGGAGAGGTGCCGTTGACGCGGGCGGTGGCCGAGGGCGGGCTGCGCGGGGACGTGCGCGTGCTCGGGGCGGGAGCGCGCACGGCGCCGTCGGGGCGTGAGCGCTCCACCGTCCTCTACATGCGCGCCGACCTGCCGGACCTGCTCGCGGTCTGTCGCCGGCAGGCGGCGGGCACGTTCTTCCTGGCCTCCTTCGACGAGGTGCACGTGGGGTACAAGGACCGCGCCTGCCTGACCGATGCCGCCGGCGAGCTGCTCATCTGCCCCGCGGGCAATGGCATGTTCAGACCGCTGCTGGTCGATCGCGGGCGAGTGGTGGCCGTCCGCCCCGTGGGGGAGGGGCTCCTGTGGGCTGACGACGCCCGCCGCTCGGCACGCCTCGAGGCGGACGTGGCTGGAGCCGTGCGGGGCATGGCGCGCCGCCTGGCCTGATCCCCCGTCGCGCCGGAATAACCTGCTGGTGTGAGCACGCACTCCCCCACGACCGCCTACCGCGGCGCCGTCGTCACCCCGCTGCGGATCATCGACGACGGGCTCGTCGTCGTCGCTCGTCGCCGCATCGCCTGGGTGGGGACGGCGGACGAGGCCGAACGGGCGGGGTGGGGCGGGCTGCCCGAGCGCGCCGTGCGCGCGCCCGCGGGCGGCTATCTGCTTCCCGGGCTCGTCGACGTCCACTGCCACGGCGGCGGAGGCGAGTCCTTTCCCGACATCGACGGTCCCGGGCGGGCGATGGTCGCCGTCATGGAGCACCGCCGCGCGGGCACCACGAGCCTTATCGCCTCCTGCGTCACGGCGGCACCGGATATCCTGCGGCGGCGCACCCGTGTGCTGGCGGATCTGTGCGATGCGGGCGAGCTCGCCGGCATCCACCTCGAAGGGCCCTTCATCTCCCGCGAGCGCTGCGGCGCCCAGGACCCCGCTTTCATCACGGCCCCCGATGCGGAGCTGACCCGCGAGCTGATCGGCCTCGGGCGCGGGCACGTGGTCACCATGACCCTCGCTCCGGAGCGGCCGGGGGTCACCGGAGACGGCGGTGTCATTGCGGCGCTCGTCGAGGGAGGAGTCCTGCCCTCCTTCGGACACACCGACTCCGGGGCCGCGCCCGTGCGCGCGGGCCTGGCCGATGCGGCCTTCCGCATCGCTGCGCGGGCCGGGGCCGGCACGCCGGTGCGCTCGACGCGGCCCACTGCCACCCACCTGTTCAACGGCATGCGGCCCGTGCACCACCGTGCGCCCGGGCCCGTGCCCGAGCTCCTGGCCGCCGCTGCGAGCGGGCGGTGCGTCGTGGAGCTGGTCGGCGACGGCGTCCACCTGGACCAGACGCTCGTGCGCAGCATGTTCGAGCTACTCGGTCGGGACGGCATCGTTCTCGTCACCGACGCCATGGCCGCGGCGGGGATGCCCGACGGCGACTACGCCCTGGGCTCTCAGGCCGTGACTGTCGTGGACGGCGTCGCCCGCCTGGCCGGCGGGGCGATCGCCGGGGGCACCGCGCACCTCATCGACGTGGTCCGCACGACGTGGCACGGCGGCGTGGATTTGGTCGACGCCGTCTTCGCCGCGTCCCGGCAGGGGGCTGGGATCCTGGGCGACGAGTCGGTCGGCGCGCTCGCCCCGGGCTTGCGGGCCGACCTCGTGGTCGTCGACGAGGAGCTGAAGCCGGTGATGGTCGTGCGCCGCGGCGAGGTCGTCGCCTGAGCCGTCCCTCCTGGTCGCCGGGAGGTGCTGTCGGGGGTCAGGGGGGTCCGCCCTCCATGGCGACGCGCAGGCGGGCGATTCTGCCGTCGGGGGCGAGGGCTGCGACGTCCGTGCCCGTCATGGCCGCGAGGCCGCCCGCTGAGCGCCTGACCGCCACGGCCCACTCGACGGTGACCGTCCCGGGCTCGGAGTCGTCGACCCGCGTCCGCCACAGGTGGCGGGATTCGGCATTGCGGTCCAAGAAGGTGCGGAAGAAGGCGCGGATCTGCGCTGCTCCCCGCACGGACGGACCCGTTGCCGGCTCGAGGACGGCGTCGGGGGCGAACAATCCGATCAGCTCCTCGAAGTCGGTCTGCGAGTGGCCCGCCGTGTCCGACAGGGTGAAGTAGCGGTCCAGCGTCGTCGCGGCGTTCCGGGTCGAGGGGCCTGTCGTGCTCGGCATGCTCGGTCCTTTCATATTCGTTTGTTCACAAGTAAGTGAACTAATAGACGCAACCGTATCATGCCGATGTGCATTCCGACGACCACCCGCGCAGGGAGGACATCCGGCTCGTGGCGGTTCTGCGCGCCCTGGCGGACCCGGTCAGACTCTCGGTCGTCCGCCAGGTGGCGGACGACCGGCCGCACGCCTGCGGATCGATTGCGACGCCTCTAGCCCCCTCCGCCATGACGCGCCACTTCCGCATCCTGCGGGAGTCGGGCCTGGTGCGCACTGATCCGAAGGGCACGAGCAAGCTGCTCACCCTACGCCGCGACGACCTCGACGCTCGATTCCCGGGCCTGCTCGACGCCGTTCTGCGCACTCCCGACGGAGACGGCCCGGCGCCAGGAGCACGCAGCGAGTGGGGCCGGGCTGCACTCGCGTAAGACCCGTCAGGCGGGGCCGCTGTCGCGCGCTCGGGCATCCGCATTATGCCGCGTCATTGCAGCGGTCTGCGAGGTGCGGGCCAGTCCGACCAGTCGTTCGTGAGGGATCGGGGCTGTCAGGGCCTCTGTCGACGAGCGGTGTCCTGGCCGGCGGCGATGACGGCGCCGATGGCGTCCCTCGAGGCGGCCAGAGTCATGATGGAGGCCTCGATGCGGGCCTGCTCCCGCTTAAGGTCGTCGATGATCTCGGCGCAGAGGGGGGCGAGGCGGCCCGCACGCTCGATCAGGCACGGGGCGACGGTGCGGATGGTGGCGGTGGACAGGCCGGCGTCGAGGAGCAGACGGACGCGGCGGGCGACTTCGACGTCCCGGTCGTCGTAATCGCGGTAGCCGGACGCATTGCGCGCAGGCGCAAGAAGGCCCTGTTCCTCGTAGTAGCGCAGGAGCCGGGCCGGGATGCCGGTGCGCTCGGAGATCTGCGAGATGCGCATACGAGTGGTGCCTCCTGCGGCTTGCCTTCACATTGATGTGAAGGTTGAGCCTAGCAGCATGACTGTTGAGCAGACCCCTCCCGCTCCTTCCCGAGCCCGACTGGTGCTCGTGATGGTCGGCTTCGTGATGCTGGTGTTCTGCACCGGTACCGCCGAGTACCTGGTGTCGGGCGTCCTGACGCAGATCGCGGCCGACGTCTCGGTGAGCATCTCCGCCGCCGGTCAGATCGTGACCGCCTACGCCCTCGGGGTCGCTGTCGGCGGTCCCCTCGTCACGGCAGCGACCGCCCGCCTGCCCCGCAAGGGCCTGGCCCTGGGATTGGGTGCCGTTTTCATCGCGGGCACGACCCTCACCGTGCTCGCGCCGACCTACGCGTGGGTGATCGTGGGGCGGGTGCTGTCCGCCTGCGCCCAGGCGACGCTGTTCGCTATCGGACTGACCACCGCGACCGCCATGATGGGGCCGGGCCGCCGAGGGCGAGCGATCGCGATCGTCGGTTCCGGGCTCACCATCGCCACCGTGCTCGGTGTGCCGTTGGGCGCCCTGCTGGGCGGGGGCACGAGTTGGCGGGCCCCGTTCGTCGTCGTCGTGGCACTCGCGGGTCTCGGGGAGGTCCTGCTCGCGGTCGCCATGCCCCCCGCGGCCGCCCCGGCGACGGGCGTGGCCGACGAGGTCGGGGCGCTGGCGCGCGGGCCGGTGCTGCTGGCCGTGTCGGCCACGGCCATCGGCTTCGCCGGGGTCGGCGTCGTCTTCACCTACCTCGTCCCTCTCCTCACGCGGGTGACCGGGATGGACGCCGGGGCTGTTCCGATGCTGCTGCTGGCCTACGGGGTCGGCGGGTTCGTCGGGAATCTGCTGGCCGGGCGCCTGGCCGACCTCTCCCTCAGCAGGACCCTCGCGGGGGTGTTCCTCGCCCTCGTCCTCACTCTGGTGGCGATCCCGGTCCTGGCCGGGCATCCGGCCCCGATGGTCGGGCTCGTCCTGGTGCTGGGCCTGCTGTCCACCGCGATGGTCGCGCCGTTGCAGTCCCTCGTCCTGCGTCGCGCCGGCGCCGCGCCGACCCTATCGTTGGCGGTCACCGTGGGTGCCTTCAACCTGGCCAACGCGATCGGCTCGGTGCTCGGAGGCCTCGGCATGAGCGCCGGGGTCCTGCGTTGGAACGGCTTCGCCGGAGCTCTCCTCGCGCTCGCCGGCATGGCCCTGACCGCCCTCGCCCTCCGGGCCGGCCCGGAAGCGGAATGATGTCTGTCGGGATTGCTCACGGACGACCCGGGCGTGCCGGACCGCCTCTTGCAGAGCGCTGCAGCGGGGAGGCTTGCGCGCGTGGTCGCATGTTCAAGGCGAGGTTGCAAGCGCTTGACACACCGGGGTCATTGGGATCGTCCTCGGCGCGGGGGAGGGCATCCGCGGGCGAATGTCGGCGACCATGCGCTGCTAGCCTGCTCTCGTGAGGGCCACGGAGCTCTCCGCTCGCCGGGGCGATTTCCGACGCGCGGTTCTCTAGGACGTGGACGGCGCGCTCATCGCCGCCGGCGCTGCTCGCGACGGCTCGGCCCTGCGGGCCCGCGCCGTCCTTGACGCCATGAACGACGAGGTCATCGCGCTGGTCATCTCGGATTCGCCGCTCGTAGAGGAGCCGGGCTCGGGGAGGGGGCGGTCGGCCCTCAGCCCTCCAGACCGAGCAGGCGGCGGGAGTAGACCGCCTGGCCGGAGTGCTGGGCGGCGTCGTCGATGATCGAGGCCAGACGCGAGGCGCGGGTGACGGGCGGGTCCCAGGAGCGGTCCACGACGTCGGTGAGTGCGGCGGCCGGCAGGTTGGTGAGGTAGTCGCGGATGAGCGTGTAGGCGGCGTCGAGGTAGTCGGTCAGGAGCGTGAGGTCGTCGATGCGCACCAGGGCGGCCTGTTCGGGCGTGTGGTGCCAGTCCTCGGTGTCATCGGGCAACGGCAGGGCGAAACGCGCTGCGAACCCTGAGGCGGTCCACAGCGGGGCGGTACCTGTGAGGGCCGAGATCTGCAGGTCGATCTCGCGGGCGGTGTGCCAGGACAGCCAGGTCAGGGAGTCGATACGCGGCGCGGTGCGCGGGGCGGGCCGGGTGTTGGCCTGTTCGACGGTGACGCCGGCCAGGGCGCGGTCGAAGCGCTCGCGTGAACGGTCGAGGCAGAACAGGAGGAGGTCGAGGCGGGGGTCGGTCGGTACGGCGTTCGTGCTCATGGAACGACCGTAGGCCGTCTGTGGCGAGGGCGGGCCAGAGTCCCCGGGCGGGCACGAGCGACGGCATCCATCGGGGAGCGTCTGGTCCACGCCCTGGCGAGCGGGCCGGTGATGCCGAGATCATCTCGTCCCCGGGCCCCCACCCCCGGCCTGGCCGCCCTCTTCAATGTCGTCCCGCCCTTCTGACCGAGCCGCCCGGCCGCCATGTGGGCCGCACCCCGGTCGCTCCGGCCAGCGAATCGGCGAAAGTGCGGCCCTCCAGGTGCGACATGCCGCAATCGACGCGGTGGACGAGGAGGATCTCGCCGACGCCGAGCGTGTCGGCGGCCGCGCGATACTGCACCGCCAGCCGGAGCGGGGCTGGGCGCCTGGGCGCTGCGCAGGGGGTTGTAGAGGGCCGACGGCGGGTGAGGGGCCGTCAGCTGAAGACGACGGTGCGCCGGCCGTTGAGCAGAATCCGATGCTCGGCATGCCAGGTCACCGCCTGGGCCAGCACCCGCCTCTCGACGTCCTGGCCCTTGCGCTGGAGGGCCGGGATGGAGTCGGCGTGCGAGGCCCGGGTGACGTCCTGCTCGATGATCGGCCCCTCGTCCAGGTCGGCGGTCACGTAGTGGGCGGTGGCGCCGATGAGCTTGACTCCGCGGTCGTGGGCCTGGTGATAGGGCTTGGCGCCCTTGAAGCTGGGGAGGAAGGAGTGGTGGATGTTGATCACGCCCCCGTGGAGGCGCTCGCACAGAGCGGGGGAGAGGATCTGCATGTAGCGGGCCAGGACCACGAGTTCGACGCCCAGGGAGTCGACCAGGCCGAGCAGCTCGGCCTCGGCCGCGTCCTTCGTATCCCCGGTGACCGGGATGTGATGGAACGGCACACCGTAGAACTCGGCCACCGAGCGCAGCGTCTCATGGTTGCCGACCACCCCGACGACGTCGATGGGCATTGCCTGGCTGGTGGCGCGGAAGAGCAGGTCGGACAGGCAGTGGGCCTGCGTGGAGACCATGATGAGAGTGCGCAGCCGGCGGTCGGCCTCGTGCAGGGACCAGTGCATCTCGTACTGGCCGGCCAGCTCGGCCAGGTCGGCTTGCATCTCGGTGCGCGGGACGGTGGTGAGGACGGCCACGCGCATGAAGAACAGTCCGGACTCGGCGTCACCGAACTGCTGGGACTCGGTGATGTTGCCACCGCGGCGGGCCAGCGCCCCGGTGACGGCGTGGACGATGCCGGGCCGGTCGGGGCAGGACAGGGTCAGGACAAGATGCTGGGGGGCGGGCGCCGCGGTGGTCTCGGCGTCGACGGGGGTCCGGGTGGTCATGACCGCAGGTTAGCCGGTCGGGTTCGTCGACGGCCTCGCGGACGGGTGGGGACGGGCGAGGAGACCGGGGGGCGAACCGCGCCCGGCTCGAGGGGCGCTAGACTGGCGCTGCCGTGCGCGACTGGCGAAAAGGTGGCCACCACCGGGGAGCGCCGGCCCGCCTCCGCCCGCGCCGCGGGAGTGGAGGGGGAGCAAGGGAGAACCTGGTCGCCCGCCTGGGCCGAGGTCGCAGCCCCGCGCGGTTCCGGCCGCGCACAGATCGAGGAGAACCATGACTGGTCCCGCCCCCACCACCGTGAACAATCTGCCGCTGGCCGAACTCGATCCGCAGATCGCCGACGTGCTCGACGGGGAGCTCGCCCGCCAGCGCGGCACCCTGGAGATGATCGCGTCCGAGAACTTCGTGCCCCGCGCCGTTCTGGCGGCCCAGGGATCGGTGCTGACCAACAAGTACGCCGAGGGGTACCCCGGGCGCCGCTACTACGGGGGCTGCGAGGTGGTCGACGTCGCCGAGTCCCTCGCCATCGAGCGGACCAGGGCGGTCTTCGACGCCGAGTGGGCCAACGTCCAGCCGCACTCGGGCGCCCAGGCCAATGCCGCCGTCCTCCACGCCCTGGCCCGCAGCGGGGACACCATCCTCGGGCTCTCGCTGGCCCACGGCGGCCATCTCACCCATGGAATGAAGATCAACTTCTCCGGCAGGAACTACCGCGCCACCGCCTACGGCGTGGACGAGACCAGCCACCGCATCGAGATGGACCGGGTGCGCGAGGTCGCCCTGCGCGAGCGCCCCAGGGTCATCATCGCCGGCTGGTCCGCCTACCCGCGTCACCTCGACTTCGAGGCCTTCCGCTCCATCGCCGACGAGGTCGGCGCCGCCCTGTGGACCGACATGGCCCACTTCGCCGGGCTCGTCGCCGCCGGCCTGCACCCCTCGCCGCTGCCCGCCTCCGACGTCGTGTCCACCACCGTGCACAAGACTCTCGGCGGCCCCCGGTCCGGCATGCTGCTGTCCAACCGGGCCGAGCAGTGGGGCAGGAAGCTCGATTCGGCCGTCTTCCCCGGTCAGCAGGGCGGCCCTCTCATGCACGTCATCGCCGCCAAGGCCGTGGCCATGAGGATCGCCGCCACCGATGAGTTCAAGGACCGTCAGGTCCGCACCCTTAAGGGCGCCTCCATCCTCGCCCGGCGTCTGCTCGCCGACGACGTGCGCGGCGCCGGCATCCGGCTGGTCACCGGCGGCACCGACGTCCACCTCGTCCTGGTCGACCTGCGCGAGGCCGCCCTGGACGGCCAGCGGGCTGAGGACCTCCTCCACGCCGCCGGCATCACCGTCAATCGCAACGCCGTGCCCTTCGACCCGCGCCCGCCGCGCGTGACCTCCGGACTGCGCATCGGCACGCCCGCCCTGGCCACCCGCGGTTTCGGCGCGCCCGAGTTCACCGAGGTCGCCGACATCATCGCCACCGCGCTGGTCGCCGGCGCCGCCGGGAGGGCGGACGACGAGCTGCTCGCCCGCCTCAAGGGCCGGGTCTCCGCCCTCACCGACGCCTTCCCCCTCTACCCGGGACTGGTCCAGTGAGGGCCCCCTGGAGCGGGGCCGCGAAGGTTCTGGACGGCAAGGCCACGGCCGCCGCGATCAAGACCGAGCTGGCCGGGCGCGTCGCCGCTCTGCGCGAGCGGGGCGCGACGCCCGGGCTGGGCACCGTGCTCGTCGGCGAGGACCCGGGGAGCGTCAGGTACGTCGCCGGCAAGCACGCCGACTGCGCCGAGGTCGGCATCGCCTCCATCCGCGTCGACCTGCCGAAGGCCGCCACGCAGGCGCGGGTCGAGGCCGCCGTGGACGCCCTCAACGCCGACCCGGCCTGCACCGGCTACATCGTTCAGCTGCCGCTGCCGCGCGGGATCGACGCCAATGCGATCCTCGAGCGCGTCGACCCGGGCAAGGACGCTGACGGCCTGCATCCGACCAATCTCGGGCGGCTCGCCCTGCGCGCGAAGGAGCCGATCTCCTCGCCGCTGCCGTGCACTCCGCGCGCCTGCATCGCGCTCATGAGGCGTCACGGCATCGAGCTCGCCGGGGCGGACGTGTGCGTCATCGGCCGCGGTGTGACCGTGGGCCGTTCCATCGGTCTGCTACTGGGTCGCAAGGACGTCAACGCCACCGTCGACGTCTGCCACACCGGGACGCGCGACCTGGCCGACCACGTGCGCCGCGCCGACGTCGTCATCTCGGCGGCCGGTAGCCCCGGCGTCATCACTCCCGAGATGGTCGCCCCCGGTGCCGTCGTCCTGGACGTGGGCGTCTCCCGGGCTCTCGATCCGACCACCGGCAGGAACCGCATCGCCGGGGACGTCGCCGACGGCGTCGACGCCGTCGCCTCATGGCTCTCCCCGAACCCCGGGGGGGTGGGGCCCATGACCCGGGCGCTCCTGCTGGCCAACGTCGTCGAGGCCGCTGAGCACGGCGCGCGGACGCGAGCCGGCTCGCAGCGGTGAGCGCGAGTCCGCGGCCGCTGCGGCGCCGGATCGTCCTGGCCGGTGCCGCGGCGGGCGGGGCGGCC
>NZ_GL985606.1:1260232-1291052 GCF_000220835.1 Actinomyces sp. oral taxon 448 str. F0400
GCGGCCGCTGCGGCGCCGGATCGTCCTGGCCGGTGCCGCGGCGGGCGGGGCGGCCGCGGTCGCGGCTGCCGTCGTGCGTTGCTCCTCACCCCGGCCCGCGCCCACGAGCGCGACGCCCTCCGGGACGGCCGACGGTTTCCGGCCCGCTTACCACTACAGTCCCCGCAGCGGGAACCTCGCCGACCCCGACGGCCTGGTGCTCTACGAGGGCGAGTACCACCTGTTCCACCAGCAGGACGGCACCTGGGCGCACGCCGTCAGCCCGGACATGGTGCACTGGCGGGCTCTGGACACCGCCCTGGGCCATGACGCCCTGGGCCTGGCCATGTCGGGCAGCTGCGTCGTTGACGGAGCCGACACCTCGGGGCTGGTGCCCGGCGGGGGCATGGTCGCCGTCTATACCTCCACCGAGGGCGGCGAGGCGCAGTCGTTGGCCTACAGCACCGACCGGGGCCGCACGTGGGAGCGCTTCGCACACAACCCCGTCATCGCCAACGACGGGCGCACGGACTTCCGGGATCCCAAGGTCTTCTGGCACGAGCCGTCCCGCGCCTGGGTCATGGTGGTCTGCGCCGGCGACCACGTCGAGTTCCACCGGTCGACCGACCTGCTCGGGTGGGAGCGCGCCGGCGATTTCGGACAGGGGGCCGGTTCCCACGCGGCCGTGTGGGAGTGCCCGGACCTGTTCCCGCTGACGGACGCCGTCACGGGCGAGACCCGGTGGATTCTGACGGTCTCGATCGGCGCCAACGGGGAGACCGGCGGGTCGAGCGCCCAGTACTTCGTCGGTGATTTCGACGGCAGCGCCTTCTTCCCCGAGGACACGGCGATCCGGTTCACCGATGCCGGCCAGGACTTCTACGCGGCACAGAGCTTCGAGCACGTCGAGGGCCGACGCGTGTGGCTGGGGTGGATGAGCAATTGGAACTATCCCTACGGTCTGCCCACCGGCGACTGGCACGGCGAGATGAGCGTGCCCCGCGAGCTGAGCCTGACCAGCCGGGACGGCGGCCGCGTTCTCCTCCAGAATCCCGTGCCCGAGCTCGACGCCCTACGGGGGCGGGCCATCGACCTGAGCGGAACCGGCGTCACCGACTCCACGACCGACCTGGGCTCGGGCCGGGTCGTCGACCTCGACCTCGTCCTCGATATCTCGGGCGCCGAGGACGTCTGGCTGTCTCTGGCCGCCGGCCGGGTCGACGGTCGGGATCAGGAGGTGCGCGTCGGAGTGTCGAGCGCGGCCGGAGTCCTCTATCTGGACCGCACTGCGGGCGGGGTCCGGACCGTGCAGACCGAGGACGGCGGGACGGCCGACTTCGCTCTGCGCCGCGAAACCGCCTACCGGCCGGCCGGGGGCCGCGTCCACCTGCACGTGCTCCTGGATCGCTCCAGCCTGGAGGTCTTCGTCGACGACGGCGCCCCGGCGGGCACTTTCCTGGTTCTCAACGATCCCGACGCCCAGGGGATCGGGCTCGGGGCGCGCGGGAGCGCCACGATCCTCTCCGGGACCCTGACCCCGTTGGTCTCCGCCTGGTGACCGGGCGCCGGGCGCGCCCGGTCACCAGGCTCGGAGAGGTTCTACTTCAGGCGCTCCGGCCGCGCGTCCCCGCCGTCGTCACGGGAGCGGTTGGCGGGAATGTGCCCGAAGCCGCCCAGGCCGTTCGTGCCGTAGGAGCGGTCGACCGTGGTCGTATCCCCGGAGATGAGAAGCTTGACCGTGGGCGCCAGCGAGCCTCCGCGCACGGGACTGCCGTCATGGTTGCCGCCGATGGAGTCGATGAACGACTCCACCAGCCCGTCGGGCATGACGTAGTGCGAATACGACTGGTAGGTGTACGGACTCTGGTTCCAGTCGGGGGAATAGGGTCTGCCGGGCGCGACGTTGAGATTGATCGGGTTGCCCAGTGCGATGCCCGTGCTCTCATTGACCGGGCGGTAGTCCGATCTCAGACCGTCGCCCACGAAGCCGTAGACCCCTTCGGGTCCCATGAGGCCCTCCGCGTAGGTCTCGCGGTGGGAGATCGTGAACAGGTAGTACTTGCCGTCCTTGAAGTAGATCTGCGGGCGCTCCGTCTGGTCGTTGACGCAGTTCCCGCTCAGCAGGGGCGGCAGGTACTCCCACTGCGTCATCGCCTTGTTCGTGGCCCGCGCCAGACCGACGTTGGCCAGCTGGTACCTGCCTCCGGCGTCTGAGACCTCCTGCGCGGACTCGGCCTTCGGGTCGCCGGCCTCGTAACCCATGTCCTTTGACGTGCAGGACGCCACGGTGGTGTTCTGCCCGGCGGCCGCCACCTGATCGACGAGTTCGGGCTCGCGGGTGTAGGCCGAGTTGCCCTCGAAGACCATGTAGTCGGTGGAGTCGGCGGGGTTGTTCTGGTCGCGGAAGGTGAAGGGGTCGCGGAAGTTCACGTTGGGGTTCTGGATCCGTGACTGGTAGTAGTGGCCGTCGGGGGTCAGCAGCTGGTGCTGGTCGCGGAAACCGGTGAACCACACGCCCGTGTCATCGGCGTAGATGCGCCCCTCGGACTGGACGATCCGCGGGTCGTAGGGCTTGCCCGTATCGGCCGCGGGCGCGTCATAGCCGCCGCCCGAGCCCTGGTAGAAGGCGACGGAGGTGTAGAACATGCGAATCTTGTTGCCGTCCATGAGACGGGCCGAGCCGGACCACTCCGTCTGACTGGTGAAACTCTGATCCTCGAAGATCGACCCGCTCGCGCCGTCGGGGAAGACGTGGCCCCCGTAGATCCACCCCCCGTTGGAGGCTGAGGCGCCGCCCTCGGAGGACTCATCGGTGCCCGCCTTGCGATAGAAGTAGCCCAGGCGCGCGTGGGTGTGGCGGTCGTCGAAGGTGTAGCCGGCGTGCCTGTCCGCGACCAGGGAGAAGGCGATTTCCCAGCCGTTGTAGGACAGCTGATTGGCGGCGTCATCGGTCAGGGTCCAGGTGTCCCACACCCACACGTCGTCGTTGGTGGTCGGGAAGCCCTCGGAGATCTCGGGCATGGTGTACTGCTCGGGCAGGGAGGAGCTGCCCGAGGGCGCGTTCGGGTCGGAGACGCGCTGGATCTGCCTGGCGTCGGCGCGCGTCCACGTGGAGGTGAAGTCGCTGTCGACGGGGTAGGCCTGCTGGGTATGGTCGGTGGCGTTGGGCCAGCCCGGGTTATCCGCCTGGAAGCCGGCCGCGTCGGCCGCCTGGTCGTCGGGGGGATCGGCAGGGTCGGCAGGGTCGATTGCGGGCGCCGCGACGGCGTCGGGCGCCTGGCCGGCCGGATCGGGCTCGGCGGCGAGCGCGGTGCTGGCCCCGCCGAGGGCGAGCGCGAAGGCGAGGGCCGCGGCCAGTCGTCTGCGACGGGCGCGGAACAGTGGATGTGTCACGGTCGTCGTCACTTTCTGACGTGGGAATCATTGGGAACTCAAGCGGACGCCGTGAGCCGATGTGATTGGCCTCCCACACTCCACGGTAGGCGCTCGTCGCGCGCGGCGCCCACCGGCGAGCGCAGCAGGATCCCGTCGATGACGATGCGAACCGGGTTTCGAGGGTCTCGGAACCCGGCCGTTGCGGGCGAAGACGAGCACGCCGTGCTACACATGAGAGAATCGTCACATGACTGTGATCTGACAAACCTATATGGTGGAGGCGTTGCTCTCCGTGAGCTGTGAGGCCTCCCACCTTCCATCGGTTCAGACGGCCGACCTGACCGGGCCGGCCCGATCCCCAACGGAGATCCACGTGAGCATCCATTCCTGGCAACGACGACACACAGTCCCCATCGCTGTCCTCGGCGCCGCTCTCGCGCTGGGCGCGGCGGGGCCCGCTCTGGCCTCGCCGGGGCAGGCCACCGACTCCCTGCGCAGCTCAACGCTGAGCGCGCAGTCGCTCGCCGAGACCATCGCGGGCCCGGCGGAGGTCACCAACGCGACTTTCACCGGCAACGACGTTCAGGCGGGGACCTTCTCGGGTCTGCCCGGCGACGGCAACGCCGTCACCGACGGCGTGGCGCTGACCAGCGGCTCGCTCATCGACGCCGACCCGCAGGCGGACTCGGACGTCGACTTCACGCGCTCGTCGGTCCTGGGGCCCAATCACGACCTGACCACCACCGGCGACCTGGGCGGGGCCGGCGACGAGGCGCTCGACTCCCTGTCCGGCGCGGACACCTACGACGCCGCGAGGCTCGAGTTCGACGTGACCGCGACCGCCTCCACCTTCGTGATGTTCTACGGCTTCGGGTCGGAGGAGTACGCCGGAGGCGCCAGCTCCGCGCCCGATGCCTGGCAGTCCCGGGGGTTCAAGGACGTCCTGAGCATCCAGGTCAACGGCACCGAGTGCGCCACCGTCCCGGACTCGGACGCGTCGGTCAACGCCGCGACCGTCAACGAGTCGAGCAACTCGCAGTTCTACACCTCCAACGTCTCGGGCCACGAGCCGGGGAGTATCGATGTCGAGTTCAACGGTTTCACTTCGGCGCTCGCCTGCCGGACGGCGGTGACGCCGGGGGAGCAGGTGCATGTGCGCATCGCGATCGCCGACACTCTCGACGGCCAGCTGGATTCCACCGTACTCATGCGCACCGGCGGGCTCGGCTTCACCGACGCTCCCCTCACCGACCCCTGTACGACGACGGGCGGAACCTGCGCGCTCCCGGCCGATCCCTCGGCGTCCGCGACGTCATCCGCCGGATCGTCCTCGGGAGCGACGATCTCGACCGACCCCGCCGAGGCGGCGCCGTCGAGCTCCTCGGACGTTATCACCGCCCCCGCTGCCACGGCGGCGGATGCCGTGGCGAGAGCGCCCGGGCGCCGTGGACTGGCCCGCACCGGCGCGCCGACCGCGGCCTGGGCCCTCGGCGCGCTGACTCTGGTCGGCGGCGGCCTGCTCCTCATGCGCCGCCGGCGGGAGGGGTGAGCGGGTGCTGCGCGGTGCGGGACGACTCGGAGGGACGGGTCGAGCGCGCATGGTTCAGCGGGCGAGGACCTGCGTCCCCGCTCTGCCCGCGACGATCTGCTCGGCCTGCCCGAGCGCGCCGATGACGGCCCGTCCGCCCGTGCGCTCCACGAAGCTCGCGCAGGCCTCGGCCTTGGGCCCCATCGAGCCCTCGGGCAGACCGAGCGAGCGCAGGGCGGCGGGGCTCGCCTCCTGAAGCAGCCGCGCCTGCGGGCTTCCGTAGTCCTCGACCACACCGGCGACGTCGGTGAGCACGATGAGCAGGTCGGCGCCGATCTGCTCGGCGAGGACCGCTGAGGCCAGGTCCTTGTCGACGACGGCCTCCACGCCCTCGTGCGTGCCGTCGGCCCACGAGCGCACGGCCACCCCTCCGCCGCCGGCGCACACGACGACGGCGCCCCGGCCGACCAGCGCGGATACGACATCGGCCTCGAGCACCCTCAGCGGCCTGGGAGAGGGAACGACTCTTCGCCAGTGCTCGCCGTCGCGGGCCATGACCCACCCGCGCTCATGGGCCAGGCGGCGAGACTCCTCCTCGCCGAGCACCGCCCCGACGAATTTGGTCGGGCGGCTCATGGCCGGGTCGTCGGGGTCGACGAGCGTGCGCGTCAGGACGCCGGCCACGGGCCTGCCGGGGAGGGCGTCCCCGAGCGCCTGGGTGATCCACAGGCCGATCATGCCCTGGGTCTGGGCGACCAGGGTGTCGAGCGGATAGACGTTGGCGGGCAGGTCCGAGTCGGCCGTCGCCGCGGCCAGCAGGCCCACCTGGGGGCCGTTGCCGTGGGTGATCACGAGCTCGTGCTGGGCGGCGAGGGGCTTGAGGGCGGCCACGGCGAGGCGGACCTTGGCGACCTGGATCGACGTGTCCGGGGTGGCCCCGCGGGGCAGGAGGGCGTTACCGCCGAGAGCGAGGACGATGCGCACTGGGTTCTTGGGCTTTCTGGGGATCGTGGGGGTCGAGCGACGGCGGGCGCCCGGGCCGGCCGGGGCTGACGACCCCGGAGCCGCATACGGTAGTCAGAAGGCGTATTCGATGACCAGCGGGGCGTGGTCCGACCACCGCTCGTCGTAGGAGGCGGCGCGGTCCACGACGGCTGAGAGCGCGCGAGCGGCCAGGCGCGGCGTGGCCACCTGGTAGTCCAGGCGCCAGCCCGCATCGTTGTCGAAGGCCTTGCCCCGCTGGGACCACCACGTGTAGGGCCCCTGCTCGTCGGGGGCCAGGGAGCGCGCCACGTCGACCCAGCCGGCGGAGAACCAGTTCTCCAGGTGGGCGATCTCCTCGTCCAGCACACCGGCGACCCTGTTGTGGTTCGGCTTCCAGTTCTTGATGTCCCGCTCGGAGCGGACCACGTTGAGATCCCCGGCCATGACCGTCTGCGGGCCCCCCGACTCGCTGGACTCCAGCAGCTCCGTCATACGGGCGTCCACCAGTGCCAGGTGGGCGTACTTCTGATCCATCTTCTCAGTGCCCAGCTGACCGGAGTGCAGGTAGGCCGATACGACGGTGAGCGTGTGGCGACCCACGCCGTCGGATCCCGGCGTGCCCTCCACACCCAGGTCCACCTCCAGCCACCGACCCGAGTCGACGTCGGGCTCGACGGTGTCCGAGGCCGCGACGCCGCGCCGCACCTCGCCGATGGTCACGGGACCGTCCTCGCGCACCGCGACCGCGACCCCGGCGCGCCCCTTGATACGGCACGGCCATGTCCTCGTGCTGTACCCGGGCAGGAGCCCGGCGGCGGCGTCCTCGTCCGCGCGGACCTCCTGGAGCAGCAGGACGTCGGGTGCGCTGGCCTCGAGCCAGCCCGACATGCCCTTGCGGGCCGCTGCCCGGATGCCGTTGACGTTGACGGTGGCGATACGCATGCCCCCAGGGTACGGCCTGTCACAATACGATTATGAGCAGGACACCCGCTTCCAATCCACCGGATCCGCACCCGGGCCGGCTGCGGACCGTCCACGTCGTCGTCTCGGGCACCGTCCAGGGGGTGGGGTTCCGCTGGGCGTGCATCCAGGTGGCGGAGGATCTCGGGCTCGTCGGACGGGTGCGCAATCGTTCCGACGGCGACGTCGAGGTGACGGCCCAGGGCGAGCCGGACGACGTCTCCAGGCTCATCGCCTGGCTTCATCGCGGCCCCCGCTGGTCGCAGGTCATGGACGTCGCCGTCACCGACCTGCGGCCCGGATCTGTGCGAGCCCGCTCCTTCGACGTGGACTACTGACGCCGGCCGGGGCTCAGACGTCCGGCCGGCGCGGAGGGCACCGCGTCCAGGAAGGCGGGGGCGGCGAAGCCGCGGCCGGCGTAGGCGTCGAGGACGGTGCGGGCGACGGCGTCGACGGCGCCGTCGTCCACCAGCGCGATCGCGGATCCGCCGAAACCGCCGCCGGTCATGCGGGCCCCGTGGGCGCCGGCGGCGCGGGCGGCGTCCACGGCGACGTCGAGCTCGGGGCAGGTGCATTCGTAGTCCTCGCGCAGCGAGTCGTGACTGGCGTTCATCAGGGCCCCGACGCGGGCCAGCTTCTCGCCGGTCAGCCGACGTCCGTCGCCCAGCAGGGCGGCGAGGTCGCGCGTCCGCTCGATCTCGGTCACGACATGGCGGGTGCGCCTGACCAGCGCGTCGGCGTCCGCTCCGCCCGAGGCGGCCACCCGGGCCAGGGCGGCGTCCAGCTCGGCGGGGGCGATGTCGGCCAGCAGCTCAACGCCGAGGAGACGGGCGGAACGCTCGCACGCGGTGCGCCGGGCGCCGTACTGCCCGTCCACCAGGGAGTGCCTGGCTCGGGTGTCGATGACCAGCAGCCTCAGGCCGTGGGCGGCGAGGTCGAAGGGAACATGCTCAACCTCGCCGGTGCGGCAGTCCAATGCCAGGGCGTGACCGGCCCGGCAGCGCAGAGAGGCGGACTGGTCCATGCCGCCGGTGGGGGCGCCCGCCATCTCGTTCTCCGCGCGCACGCAGGCGGTCACCAGGCGGGCGCGACCGGCGTCATCCGGGTCGTCGGCCCCTCCCGCCAGGCCGAGGCCGTCGACCTCGTCGAGCGCCACCGCGGTGGCGCTCTCCAGGGCCGCGGAGGAGGACAGGCCGCCTCCCAGCGGCACGCAGGAGGACAGGGCGGCGTCGAAGCCCGTCAGCGGGCCGAGCCCCTCACGCTCCAGGGCCCAGGCCACGCCGGCGATGTAGGCGTTCCAGTGCCGCACCTCGCCGGGTGTGCCCTTGGGGCCGATGGCGTCCAGATCGAGGACATCGATCGCCTCCCTCGTCTGGGACGAGACGAGGCGGATCGTCCGGTCCTCGCGACGGCGCAGGGCCAGATGGGCCCGATGGGGCAGGGCGATCGGCAGGGCCGGCCCGCCGTTGTAGTCGGTGTGCTCCCCGATGACGTTGACGCGTCCGGGTGCGTACCACACGCCGTCGGGCTCGCCGCCGAAAGCCTCGGTGAACAGGCCGGCGGCGGCTGCGGCGCCCTCGCGGGCGCTCAGGGCCGGGGAGAAAACGGGGTCGGCGCCGGCGACGGCTGGGATCGGCTGGTCGGTCATCGGATGCTCCTGAATGTGGTAGACGGTGGCGGAGGCGGTGGGCGCGTCGGCAATTCTTCCAGAATCCGCCCGATGGCAGGTCTCGGGCGTGCGGGTCGGTGCCCTGTGAGGAGAAGACGGACGGGCGCCGGCGCGGGACCGCGCCGGCGCGCGGTGCTGTAGTGTCACATCCAACGCCCCGCACCCTGACCGACGGAGGACCCGGAGACATGGACGTACCCGTGCCCGCCCCCTCCCAGTGCGTCGTGGGGCTCACCATCCCCCTGCCCGAACCCTGGGCGACCCAGGTCCGCCTCGTGCGCGCCGGCGTCGGGGACCCCCTGGCCCGCGTGGTTCCGCCGCACGTCACCCTCCTGCCGCCCACCGCCGTGGAGCGGGAGAGGATGCCCGCCATCGCGGAGCACGTCGAACGGGTCGCGGCCGCCACAGCGCCCTTCGTGCTGCGCGCCCGTGGAGTGGGCACCTTCCGCCCCGTCAGCCCCGTCGTCTACGTCGCCCTCACCGCCGGCGCCCCCCAGTGCGACGCCCTCCAGCGCGTCCTGCGCGTGCGCGGCGGGCCCCTGGCCACGGTCCTGCGGTTCCCCTTCCACCCGCACATCACTCTCGCTCACGAGGTCGACGACGCCGCCCTCGACATGGCGGCCCGCGAGGGAGCCGACATCGATGCGAGCTTCGTGGTCGAGCGGATCCACCTGCACCGTCTGGCGGAGGACGGCACCTGGCAGTTGCTGGCCGCGCCGGCGCTGGTCGGCGCCGGCGAGCCCCCGGCTCCGGGCATCGACCCCGAGCCGCGCGGCGCCGATGTCGTCGGGCCGTGAACCCGTTAGCCTGTACGCTGTGATCGACAACGCGCCCCAGACCCTGACGCAGTCCCTGCCCCGGACCCCGCACGATCCGGCGGACGGGCCCGCCGACAGGCCGATACACGCCATCATTCCCGCCGGCGGCGCCGGCACCCGGCTGTGGCCGCTCTCGCGCCGGGGCCGTCCCAAATTCCTCCTCGACCTGACCGGCGCCGGCCGCACCCTCATCCAGGGCACGGCGGCGCGCCTGGCGCCCGTGGCCGCCACGACGACCGTCGTCACCGGCATCGCGCACGTGGCGGCCGTGGCCGACCAGCTGCCGGACCTGCCGCGCGAGAGCATCCTGGCCGAGCCCGCCCCCCGCGACTCCATGGCCGCCATCGCCCTGGCCGCCACCGTCATCGCCGCGCGCCACGGCCGCGACGCCGTCGTCGGCTCCTTCGCCGCCGACCAGACCATTGCCGACGAAGCCGCGTTCGCGGACGCCGTCCGCCAGGCTGCCGCACTAGCGCGCGCCGGCTGGGTCGTGACCATCGGCATCGAGGCGACCGGGCCGTCGACCGCCTTCGGCTATATCCACTCCGGCGGGGCCGTCGGCGTGGCCGGCGCCCCCGACGGGCGCCGCGTCCTCGGCTTCACCGAGAAGCCCGACGCCGCCACCGCGACCGCCTACCTCGCCGCCGGCGACTACCGTTGGAACGCCGGCATGTTCGTCACCCGCGCGGGGGTGCTGCTGGACCATCTCGCGGTCCGCAGGCCGGACCTGGCCGCGGGCATCGGCGCCATCGGGGCCGCCTGGAGCACACCCGCGCGCGAGGAGGTCCTCGCCTCCCTGTGGCCGGGCCTGGAGGCGATCTCCATCGACCGCGCGATCGCCGAGCCCGTGGCGGCGCAGGGGGGAGTGGCCGTGGTCCCGGCGGCCATGGGCTGGGACGACGTCGGCGGCTTCGACGCCCTGTCGGAGCTTGTGCCCGGGCGTACGCGGGGGAAGGCGGCCGGCGTGGCCGTGCTGGACGACTCGGCCGGAGCGGGCCCGGCGGCCGACGTCACGGCCGTGGACTCGCCGGGGGCGCTCGCGGCCTCGACCACCGGGCGCAAGGTCGTGCTGCTGGGCGTGCCCGGGGCGATCGTCGTCGACACGCCCGATGCCCTGCTCGTAACGGCCCCCGAGCGGGCGCAGGCGGTCAAGGGCGTCGTCGACGGGCTGAGAGCCGAGGGGCGCGACGACCTGCTGTGAGATCGGCGGGGCGGCCGCCGGGCGCGCCGCCCGCCATGATCGCGACACGGGCGCGCGTCGCCGGGCGCCTGCCTTCAACCGGGCGTCTCGCGTCTATCCTGGCTCCTGCCGATCCCAGCTCCATCGCCGGGCGGCGCTCCCGCCCGTCCCATATGGAGACCGTCGTGAAGAAGAAGACTTGTTCCGTGATGGCGCTCGGCCTGACCACCGCACTCGCTCTGGCCGCCTGCGGCTCGGCCACCACCACCGGCTCGCCCGTGGGCCCCTCGGATTTCAAGGCCTGCATGCTCTCCGATGAGGGCGGTTTCAGCGACCAGTCCTTCACCCAGTCCGCCAAGGACGGACTCGATAGGGCCGAATCCGAACTGGGCGTCAAGGCCATCGTCACGGAAACCGGATCGGAACCGGACTCGGGCTACGCATCCGCCATCGACTCCCTCCTCCGGCAGGGCTGCAGGATCGTGATCGGGGCCGGCGCCGCCCTGGCCGAAGATCTGACGGACGCCGCCGAGAATCACCCCGACATCGACTTCGCTCTCATCGACGCCGACTTCACCCGGGACGGGTTGAGTAACGCCAAGCCCCTCCTGTTCACCGTCGCCGAGGCCGCCTACCTCGCCGGCTACACCGCCGCCGGCACCACCACGACGGGCGCCGTGGGCACCTACGGGGGCCGGGCGACCCCCGCCGTCCAGGGCTTCATGGAGGGCTTCGCACAGGGCGTGGCCCGGTACAACGCCGACAGGGGCGGTAGGGCGGGCGCCACCGGCGGTGCGGACGGCGGGACCGGCGTCGAGCTCCTGGGCTGGGATCCGGCCGACCCCGAGAACGGCTCCTTCGTCGGCGACTTCTCCGACGTCGCCGGGAGCCGGCGGATCGCCGAGCAGCTCTTCGCCCAGGGAGCCGGCATCATCATGCCGGTGGCCGGGAACGCCGGTCGGGGCGCGCTCACCGCGGTCGCCTCCGCCGGCGGCGACCGCGGCATCGTGTGGGTGGACGCCGATGGCTACGAGTACACCGACGCCAGCCAGTACATGATGACCTCCGTGATCAAGGACATCGGCACCGCCGTCTACGATACTGTCAACGACGCGTCCAGCGGCGCCTTCTCCGCCGACCCGTCCATCGGCACCCTGGAGAACGGCGGGGTGTCCCTAGCACCCCTCCACGACTGGGATTCCAGGGTGCCCGCCGATGTCAAGGCGAGGGTTGAGGGGCTCAGGCAGCAGATCATCGACGGCTCGCTCGACGTGTCCACCAGGTACGACCCTTCGTGAAACGCGGGCGTCGCCGTGTCCGCCGGTGTCCGCCGGCGTCCCGGCCGCGGCGCTCGCGCCGCGGCGCGCCATCAGACGCCGAGCGCGCTGCGCAGATCGGCCTTGACGGCCTGCAGACGGTCACTCGCGGTGCGGCGGGCCAGCTCGACCGGGTCGTCGACCGCGACCGGCACGACGACCTCGTAGGAGCACGTCAGGCCCGCCCCGGTATCCCACGGGCGCACGACGACGCGGTCGTCGGACGCCGTCTTGATGATCAGGCCGTCGATCGGCGGGAGCCTGCCTCCGTTGCCGTCCGAAGCGCCGTCCATCAGATCGAAGGCGTCGACCACGGGCGCCCCCGCCAGCGCCGCCGGCACGCCGCCGGCGCGCAAGCGGTCCATCGTCTCCGAGACGAAGGACGGGTCCTCCGCCGGCACGCTCAGGCGGCTCGTGGCGTGCAGCCCGTGCTGGCGCGCCAGACGGTCGAGCAGATCCGCCAGCGAACGGCCCTGCTGCTTCAGGACGCTGGCCAGCAGCGCCAGGCGCACGCAGGCCGCGATGCCGTCCTTGTCGCGCACCGAGGCCGGATCCACGCAGTAGCCCAGCGCCTCCTCGTAGCCGAAGACGAGCCCCGGCACCCGGCTGACCCATTTCGAACCGGGCAGCGCGTTGCGGTGCCCCAGCCCGTGGGCCTGCGCGATCCTGCGCAGCAGACGGGAGGAGACGATCGAGTTGGCCAGGATGCCGGTGCCGGTGAAGGCGGCGAGCTCGGCGGCCTGCTCTCCCAGGAGGGCCCCGACCTCGTCGCCGGTCAACCGGCGCCATCCGCCGGCGGCGTGCTCGTCGGGGATCGCCGCGCAGCAGCGGTCGGCATCGGGATCGTTGGCCAGGACGAGGTCGGCGTCGACCTCACGGGCCAGCGCGAGGGACAGGTCGAGGGCCCCGGGCCCCTCCGGGTCGGGGGAGGCCACGGTGGGGAAGTCCGGATCCGGGTCGAACTGCTCGGGCACGACCACGACGTCGTCCAGACCCACCCGTCTCAGCGCATCGCGGCACACCCTCCCGCCCACGCCGTGCATGGCGGTCAGGACGATTCGCAGCGGCGCGGGGGCGTTCACGCGCGCCGACCGCGCCGCCCGCTCGGTGTACTCCTCGATCATCTCGGCGCCGATCGTCTCCCAGCCGCGGTCCGCCACCGGCACCCGGGCCAGCGGTCCGACCGCCGCGATCCGCTCGGCGATGGCGGCGTCGTAGGGCGGCACGATTCGCGCCCCCTGGCCCGGGCCCCTCACGGCGCGCCCGCCCAGATAGACCGTGCAGCCGTTGTCCTGCGGCGGGTTTCGGGAGGCGGTCACCATGACGGCGGCGTCGGCCCCCGTACGCCGCAGTGCGAAGGCGAGGGCCGGGGTGGGGCAGTAGGAGCCGAACAGAAGGGCGCGCCCACCCGCCCCGGTGACGACCCCGGCCGTATCGCGGGCGAAGACCTCGGAGCCGTGGCGGGCGTCGTAGCCGATGACGACGGTGAAACCCTCCCCGATCGTCTCGCGCAGCCAGGCGGCCAGGCCGGCGGCGGTGCGGATGACGACGACGCGGTTCATCCGATTGGGACCCGCTCCCAGCGGCCCGCGCAGACCGGCCGGTCCGAACCGCAGAGCGGTGCCGAAGGCGTCGGCGAGGGCGGCCGTGGCCTCGACGTCGCCCCGCTCGTGGGCGGCGAGCAGGCCGGTGGTCTCAGCGCGGGTGGCGGGGTCGGGATCCTCCTCGATCCAGGCGGTCACGGCGGCGACGTCGAGAGGGCTGACTGAGGTCATGCCCGTGACGGTACCGCGGCGGATGCGCCTCGAACCGGGACAATGACGGCGCTCACGGGTGGAACTTGACACAAAGGGGTCAGAGGGGAGCGGGAGCCCGGTGCCCTCGGCTCCGGATGAGCCGGGGGACGACGTCGGCCCGGCGGGCCCCGCCGTACCCTTGAGCCATGACCGATCGCGCAACCGATGCCTCCACTCAACCGACTCAGCCGACCCGTTCGACCGGGCCCGGCGCCGGCATCGCCCTGCCCGACCTCGCCGGCGATCTCGGCCGGCTCACCCTCGGCCTCGTATCCATCCCGAGCGCGTCGGGGTCCGAGGGACCGCTGGCCGACGCCGTCCAGGCCGCGCTGGAGGAGCACCCCCACCTAGAGGTCCTGCGCCACGGCGACACGGTCGTCGCCCGCACCCACCTGGACCGCGACGAGCGGGTCATCGTCGCCGGGCACCTCGACACCGTGCCGGCCTCGCGCCGCACCGGCAACGTTCCGGGCCGCTTGGAGACCCGCGAAGGGCGGAGCGTGGTGTGGGGGCGCGGTAGCGTCGACATGAAGGGCGGTGTCGCCGTCGCCCTTCATCTCGCCGCGACTCTGACCGCCCCGCGTCGCGACGTCACCTGGGTCCTCTACGACAACGAGGAGGTCGTCGGGGAGCGCAACGGACTCGGCCGGGCGCTCGCGGCCCACCCCGACTGGTTCGGCGCTGACCTGGCCGTCCTCGGCGAGCCCACCGGAGCCGGCATCGAGGGCGGGTGCAACGGTACCCTGCGGCTCATCCTCCATGTGCCCGGCCGGGCCGCCCACTCGGGGCGGGCCTGGCGCGGTGTCAACGCGATCCACGCCGCCTCCACCCTCATCGAACGAGTCAAGACGGCCCCGCTGCGCACCGTCGAAGTCGAGGGCCTGGCCTACCGGGAGTCCTTCAGCGCGGTCCTCGTCGAAGGGGGCGCGACGACCAACACGGTGCCCGATCACTGCCGTCTGACGGTCAACTACCGCTTCGCTCCCGACCTGGCGGCTCAGGCGGCCCTGTCCCGCGCCAAGCGCATCCTGGCGGGCCTCGACGCCGACGGCGACGAGGCCGACCCGACCATTGACGTGGGCAGCGGGACGGTCGCGGTCGAGCTCGACGACCTGAGCCCGGCGGCACGGCCGGGGCTCGATTCCCCGATGGCGCGCGAGCTCATCAGCCTGGTGCGCGGGCGCGGGGGAGGGGTGGGCCCCAAGTACGGGTGGACCGACGTCGCCCGCTTCTGCGCGGCCGGCACGCCCGCCGTCAACCTCGGTCCGGGCGACCCGATGCAGTGCCACACCGACGACGAGCACTGCCCGGTGGCGCAGATCGAGGCCGTCGCGCACGTCCTGCGCGCCTGGCTGGCATGAGGTCGGCTCCTGCAGAAGATGCGGACACGTCCGCACCCGCGAACCGGTTGGTGCATCATGCCCGCCATGAGCAATAGACAGACCTACCGCAAGGGGCCCGTGCTGCTGCGCGGGACCCAGATCCCCGCGCAGACCACCGATGCGCGTCTGCTGGACCGTCGCGGGCGGACCGAGTGGTTGCACGCCGATCCGTGGCGCGTCCTGCGCATCCAGTCCGAGTTCGTCGAGGGCTTCGGGGCCCTGGCCGAGCTGGGGCCGGCCATCAGCGTCTTCGGGTCGGCGCGCGCCACGCCCGACGACCCCTTCTACACCATGGCCGAGCAGGTCGGCGCGGGGCTGGCGCGGCGCGGCTACGGCGTCATCACCGGCGGAGGGCCCGGCATGATGGAGGCCGCCAACAAGGGGGCGCATCGGTCCGGCGGCGTCTCGGTGGGCCTGGGCATCGAGCTCCCGCGCGAGCAGGAGATGAACGAGTACGTCGACCTGGGGATCAACTTCCGCTACTTCTTCGCTCGCAAGACGATGTTTCTGAAGTACTCGGACGGATTCGTCGTCATGCCCGGCGGCATGGGCACGCTCGACGAGCTCTTCGAGGCCGTCACTCTTGTCCAGACCGGTAAGGTCTCCTCCTTCCCGATCGCGCTAGTCGGTTCGGACTACTGGGGCGGTCTGACGCACTGGATCCGCGGCACACTCGCGCGGGCCGGCGCAATCTCTCCGCAGGACGTCGATCTTCTGCACGTTGTGGACTCGGCCGAAGAGGCCGTCGACTACGTCGTCGATGGCGCGCGCCGGCTGCGGGCCGGCGGGATGCCGGTCCACCCATCGTGGACTTAACCACGTTTCCCTGAGAATCGGTGTCGTTGTGCCGTAGAATGATGTGGGCAGTGCGGTGATGAATCCGCGCTGGAGCATTGAAAGGGGAGCTCATGGCTGCCATGAAGCCCAGGACCGGCGACGGGCCTCTCGAGGTTGTCAAGGAAGGTCGTTCGATCATCATGCGTGTTCCGCTGGAGGGCGGCGGCCGTCTGGTCGTTGAGATCACGTCTGATGAGGTCAAGGAGCTCCAGGAGGCGCTGGCCTCTGTGAAGTACTGACGACGCGCCGTTGCTGATCGGGATCGGCCGGGGCGGACGATGACGGCGTCCGCCCCGGCCGATGTATGTCCAGCAGCCCCGTGAGATATTCGTGAGTTTTAGCGGTCTTTAGTTCTCATCGCTCGTCGTCAGTTCTCATCGCTCGTCGTCGCGCTCATGAGCCGAGAGTCCTGCGCGTTTCGCGGCTCAGGCCCGGCGGACGGCGACCAGCAGCCCGTCGCCCACCGGCAGAAGAGAGGCGAGGACATCGTCGCGTCCGCGCAGGGATTTGCCGAGTTCCCGTGCTGCGACGGTGGCGGCGTCCCGGCGCGCGGGGTCGGCGACGTGATCGTTCCACAGGGCCCGTGTGGAGGCGAGAACGCCGCCCACGCGCAGCATGCGCAGCGCCGGCGCGGCCAGTTCGGCGGTCTCCTCCGGCTCGACGTCGAGGACGACCATGTCGTAGGAGCGGGCGGCCATGCGGGGCAGGACGTCGGATGCCCGCCCCTGAATGATCCGGGTGCGCGCCCCCGGGTAGCCGGCGGCATCGAAGGCCCTGCGCGCCTCGCGTTGGAGCTCGGGCTCGACGTCGATGGTTGTCAGCACGCCGTCCGGCCCCATTCCGCCCAGCAGCCACAGGCCGGAGACGCCGGTGCCGGTGCCGATCTCAGCCACTGACTTGGCGGCGACGGCGGCGGCGAGCATGCGCAGGGCCGCGCCCGTCCCCGGGGAGACCGGTGCGATACCGAGCTCGATGCCGCGCAACCTGGCCTCGGCGGTCTGCTCGTCCTCGTGAGGGAACTCCTCGGTGTAGGACCAGCTCAGGGTCTTGTCGGCACTCACCGTGTCCACCTTCCGTGCTGCGACCAGTGGCCGCGTAGTATCGCGTCCCGCCCGTGCGGATCCTCGGGCGGGACGGGCGCGGATGAATGCCATTATTGTTCCAGGTCGTGGACCCGTGACCGGTATCGCCCTTGGCGATGCGTACCCGGACGGGGTGGAACGGCGCACGTTTCCCGCCGCGTTCCTTCTCTCCCTATACTGGCTGCGTGCTAGGCATATCCGGACCCGAGTTCCTCGTCATCGTACTGGTGGCGGTAATCGTCATCGGGCCGCAGCGCCTGCCTGAGTACACCCGTAGACTGACGCAGGCCGTACGCCGCCTGAGGGTGTTCCTCGACGACACCAAGGAGCAGATCGCCGAGGAGGTCGGCCCCGAGCTGGCGGATCTGAACCTGTCCGACCTCGACCCGCGGAACTACGACCCGCGCAAGATCGTGCGCGACGCCCTGGGCGAGGATCTGGACGCCATCCGCAGGGATCTGGCCACCCCCTTCCAGTCGACCGTCAGGGCGGCCAAGGATGCGACGGACGAGGCCGCGGGCACGTTCAACGCCCAGGCCCGATCCCGCTCGAAGAAGCTCACGCGAATGATCGATGACAAGGCGCACGAGGCTCACTCCGCCTCCGCTCCATCCGACGTCCCGGGCGAGGAGACCGGTGCGCCCGGGCCCGCCGAGCCCGCCCCGGTCGACGGTGCGCAGTCGACCGACGCCGGCCGGTCCGTCATTCCGGCCGACGGCGCGTCCTCGGAGCCGGCTCCGGTGCCTTCGAGCCTGACCGGGGACGAGCCCGCCGGCACGTCGGGTGGGCCCGGGGCGCCGGCGGGCCGTCCCATCTCCCCGCGCGAGATCGTGCGCGCCGCCAACGCCGCCGCCCGTACTCGCGCCGGGGCTGCGACCGCCGTGCTCGACGTGTGAGCCAGGGCCGCGGGACCGGGCCTCGGACCCGGGATCCGCCGGAGAATCAGGTCGCTACGCTCAGGCTCAGCTTCCTTCCGGCCAGCCCGCGGGAGCGGTGGGCGAGCCTGGCCGCCACCTCCACCAGCTCCTGAGCGGCCGGCGCGTCGGCCGTGGGACCGCCGTGGCGGGCCACCGTGGCCGGTGAGCCGTCATCGGACCCCTCCCGCAGCCGGATGTCCAACGGCAGCCTGGCCAGGAGAGGCACCTCGTAGCCCAGGGTGCGCGTCAGCGAGTCGCTGACCGTCTGCCCGCCGCCGGAGCCGAAGATCTCCAGGCGCGAACCGTCGGGCTGCGGCATCCAGGACATGTTCTCGATAACGCCGACGACCTTCTGCTTGGTCTGGGCGGCGATGAGGCCGGTGCGCTCAGCGACCTCGGCGGCCGCCGTCTGCGGGGTGGTCACCACAAGGATCTCAGCCTCCGGCAGGAGCTGGGCCACCGAGATGGTGACGTCGCCGGTACCGGGCGGCAGGTCGAGCAGCAGGACGTCCAGATCGCCCCAGAAGACGTCGGTCAGGAATTGCTGGACGGCCCGGTGCAGCATGGGCCCGCGCCACACGACCGGCTGCCCGTCCTCGACGAACATGCCGATCGAGATGACCTTCACCCCGTACGCCACCGGCGGGACGATCATGCCGTCCAGCTGGGTGGGTATCTGCTCGACGCCGAGCATGCGGGGGATGGAGAAGCCGTAGATGTCGGCGTCGACGACGCCCACGGCCAGCCCCCGGGCGGCCAGGGCCGCCGCCAGGTTCGCCGTGACCGAGGACTTGCCGACGCCGCCCTTGCCGGACGTCACCGCGTACACGCGCGTGAGGCTGCCCGGCTGAGTGAAGGGGATGGTCGGTTCGGCTGCGCCCCCGCGCAGACGGGCGCGCAGCTCGGCGCGCTGCTCGTCGGTCATAACGCCCAGATGCACCTGCACGTCGCTGACGCCCTCCAGGCCGCCGACCTCCTTACGGGTGTCCGCGGTGATCGTGTCCTTGAGCGGACATCCGGCCACCGTGAGCAGGACGGCGACGGTCACAACGCCGGCCGGGCTGATCTCAACCGATTCGACCATGCCGAGATCTGTGATCGGGCGGCGGAGCTCGGGGTCGATGACCCGACTCAGGGCCTGACGAACTGCGTCTTCGGTGGGTGCGGACATGGCTCCATCCTATGAGTGGTCGGCGACCACCCGATCGTGGTGAGGAGCACGTCCGGGATCATGCCCGGCCGTCGAGCACGTCGACACGGCCCGCGTCGCCGTCGACGAGCAGCCGCGCCCCGTCGCGGATGGCGGCGGTAGCATCGTTCGTGCCGAGAACGGCGGGAATCCCGTGCTCGCGGGCGATGATCGCAGGGCCGGACAGGGGGCCGCCGGTGTCCGTGACGACGGCGCCGGCCGCCGTCAGCAGGTGCGTCCAGGCGGGGCCGGCGTACGGGCACACCAGGACTTCGCCGGGGCGCAGGCGCGGGAGGTCACCGGGGTCGAGGCCGACGCGCGCGGTTCCGGTTGCGGCTCCGCCGCCGCCCGGCAGCCCGCGCAGGCCGGCGGTTCCGAAGGGGGTGAGCAGGCCTCCCGCCCGTCTCCATTGCGCGAGGGCCCGGGGCTGGGCCCGTCGCCGGCGCCGGATCGTCTCGTGCAATCGCGGCCCGCGGGCGCCCTCGAGGGCGTCACAGACCTCCTCGTAGTAGAGCAGGCTCACGTCCTCGGCGGCGGTCAGGGTCCCGGCCCGCCAACCGGGAGGCGATCTCGTCCACCGCCCGACGGGCCGCCCGCCCGGGCCCGTCGAGGAGGCGGAGGGCCCCCTCCCGCTCCCGGCGGAGGACGTGCGGTTCGCCGGCGGCCCGCCGTGCCGGGCGCGGCGGGCCGTGCGGACGGGCGGCGAACCGGATGAGGGCGCCCGCCCGCGCGTACCTGGGGATCATGGTCAGGATCATGGGAAGCAGGCAATGGCGATAGCGCAGCTCCAGGATCCGGCCGGCCAGCTCGACGGCGTCGTCGACGACGGCCAGGGCCTCGGCGTCAGTCGCCTCCGCGAGGCGCTCGGCGCGAGTGCGCAGACGGTCGGTGCGCGCTCGGATGCGGGTCTCATCCCGCGCCCGGGCCTCGCAGTCCCGGGTCAGCACCGTCAGCACCCTCCGGGTCAGGCGGGCCAGGGCGAGCGGGGTGCCGGGTCCCGCTCGCAGCGGCGGCGGAGCGAAGGCCAGGACGCCGTCGTCATCGCCGGTCAGCAGGTCCTCGGCGCGTCCGCGGCCCAGGCCCGCCTCATCGAGCAGCCCGAGCGCGGCACCGGCCAACCGCCGCATCATGACGAGGTTGAGCGGAACGGGGGAGGGCATGCGCGTCAGCAGATCGTGGCGCACGAGGCGGGCCAACGCCGCCAGCGGGCCCGCGGGCGGCGCTGACCCGGTGGACTCAGCGGAGCCGGAGGCCGGTTCGGGGCCTGCTCGCTGCGGCTGGTGCGCGACGGCCGTGATCGGGCCTGCGCGCAGCAGGTGGAGCCGGTCGCCGGCCAGGGCCCACTCGATGTCCTGGGGCGTGCCGTCGTGTCGTTCGGCCCTCCGACCGAGCCCGGCCAGCGCCCGCAGGGCGGGCGGGTCCAGGCAGGGGCGGACGCGATCGTCCGGCGGCACGGGGGAGGTCACCGCGCCGTCCGCCCCGAGGTCCACCCGGATCCGCTTGGCTCCGATGGTGCGCTCGAGCACCCGTCCGTCCCGGCTCAGCTGGAAGACGTCAGGGGTGACGGCGCCGGGGGCCACGGATTCGCTCAGTCCGTAGGAGGCGGTCACGACGATGTCGTCCCCGCCCGAGAGGGGGTCGCGGGTGAAGAGCGCCCCGGCGACGTCGGCGTCCACCAGGGTCTGGACGACGACGCCGGCAGCCGGCTCGTCGGGCCCCCGCTCGGATCGTGCTCGACCGGCCCCGTCCTGGGCGGGGGTCGCCGTCCGCCCGTCCCACAGGGAGGCCCAGCAGCGCCTGATGGCGTCCAGAAGCCCCTTCTCCCCGACGGCCAGGAGAGCGGCGCTCCGTCGGCCGGCCGCGCGGGCGGGCGATGAATCCCCGGTGGCGGCCGACGCGCGCACGGCGACTGCCGGGCGCCCCAGCTCGGCCCAGGCGCGGGTGATCGCGTGGCGCACGTCCGGCGGTACGGGCGCGGTCAGGAGCGCCTCGTGCAGTAGCGCGGCGCGGGAGGCCCCTCGCGCCGCGCGCCCGGTGGGCAGGCTGATCCCGATCAGCGACAGTCGGTAGGCGCAGGTCGTGACGCAGAACCCCGCGGGGACGGGCAGTCCGTCGCGGGCGCGCCCTCCCAGGTCCAGCGCCTCCTCCCCGACCTCGGCGGGGTCGTCGGCCTCCGAGATGTCCAGGACCAGGCGTCCGGCGCCGCGCCCGATCGTCATCGGGGCTCTCCCTCCCCGGCTCGCGGCGGGCCGTCGGGGGCGGCCTCCTCCTCGCAGAACTCGTCGTGGATCTCGTGGCGGGTTCGGCGCTCCTCGGCGAGGATCTCCTCGAGCGCGTCCCGCAGCTCGCTGCGCACGAAGTCGCGGGTGGCCACGTCGTTGAGGGCCAGACGCAGGGAGGCGATCTCCCGGGTGAGGAACTCGGTGTCCTCCAGGTTGCGCTGGGCGCGCTGACGGTCCTGCTCGGCGGTCACCCGGTCGCGGTCGTCCTGACGGTTCTGGGCGAGCATGATCAGGGGCGCGGAGTAGGAGGCCTGGGTGGAGAAGGCCAGGTTGAGCAGGATGAAGGGGTAGGGGTCCCAGGCGCTCTGCATCCTGGCCAGCAGGAGGTTGGCCACGATCCACGCGCCGACGAACACCGTCATGTACAGGACGAACCTGGGCGATCCCATGAATCGGGCCGTGGCCTCGGCGAAGCGGCCGAAGCCGTCGGATCGCGAGGTGCGCGATCCCAGACGGAGGCGGCGGACCCCGCCGGTGGACAGCGGCTGGTCGAGCTGGTCAGGCATTGGCGCTCCTCTCGATCATCTCGTCTGTGACGGCGTCGTCGGCCTCGCGCCAGTCGTCGGGCATGAGGTGGTCCAGGACGTCGTCGACGGACACGGCGCCCAGCAGCCGTCCGGCCTCGTCCAAGACGGGCAGGGCCGTCAGGTTGTAGGTGGCCAGCAGGCGCGTGACCGTTCCGATCGAGTCGTCGGCGTGGACCTGGTCGAGGTCCTTGTCCAGGATCGAGCCGAGCAGGCGCTGGGGCCGCTCGCGCAGAGCCCGCTGGAAGTGGACCATCCCCACGAAGCGTCCCGTCGGCGATTCCAGCGGGGGGCGGCACACGAAGGCGATCGCCGCCAGGGCGGGCGGGACCTCGGCCTTGCGGGCCTGGGCGAGGAAGGTCGCCACGTTGGCCTCGGGCGGCAGGATGATCGGCTCGGTCGTCATCAGGCCGCCGGCGGTGTAGTCGTCGTAGCGCATGAGGCGGCGCACGTCCTCGGCCTCCTCGGGCTGCATGAGTCCGAGCAGCTCGGTGGCCTTGGGCAGAGGCAGTTCGGAGACCAGGTCGGCGGCGTCATCGGGCTGCATGGCGTCCAGGACGTCGGCGGCGCGGGCGGCGTCCAGCCCCGACAGCAGGGCGACGGCGTCGTCCGCGGGCAGTTCCTCGGCGGCGTCGGCCAGACGCTCGTCGGACAGCTCGGCGGCGACCTCGATCTGACGGGGCAGGGGCAGGTCGGAGAGCACGTCCGCCAGATCGGCGGGCTTGAGGTCCTCCATAGTGGCCAGCAGGGCCGTCGCTCCCTGCTGGTCGGCGCTGCCCGCCAGACCGGCGACCTCCTGGGGGCGCACCGTCAGGCTCTCGCCGCGGCGCAGGCCCAGCGGACCCGAGGCGCCGCGCTGGACGAACAGCCGAGTCACCTTCCAGTCCATGCCGCGGTCCCGCTCGATGGCGACGTCGCGGATCGTCACGCGCCCGGTGCCGTCCCGCATGGTGACCACCCGGTCGAGCAGTTCGCCAACGACGAGGGTTTCGACGTGACGCTGCTCGAAGCGGCGGATGTTGACCACCCCCGTCGTGATGACCGCCCCCGGCTCGATGGCGGTCACCCGTGATAGCGGAAGGAACACGCGTCGCCGCCCGGGCACCTCGACGACCAGGCCCACCGCTCGTGGTTCCCCGCGCAGCTGGATGAGGACGACGACGTCGTGGACCTTGCCGACCGCGTCTCCGAGGGGATCGAAGATGGTCGTGCCCACGAGCCGGGCGATGAAGACCCTCGGGGTTGTGCGCGTCCTGGTGTTCTCCACGAGCACACCTTATGCGCCATGGGCATGATGAGCCGGTAACGGGTCCCTGGGCGGGGCCGCGCCGTGGGACGATGGGATCATGACCCAGTTCTCCGCGCGACCCGCGCTCTCAGCCCGGGGCGGTCTCATGCCCCGAGGCGATGAGGTGGCCTCCTTCGCCAGCTACGCCGAGGCCCAGCACGCCGTCGATTCGCTGTCCGACGACGGCTTCCCGGTGCAGTACCTCGCCATCGTCGGTACGGACCTGCGGCAGGTCGAGCGCATCACCGGACGCATGAGCTGGGGGCGCGCGATGGCCTCGGGCGCCGGGTCGGGGCTGTGGATCGGCCTGTTCTTCGGCGCCATGATGGCTCTGATCGGGCCCAGCTCGACCGGCACGACGGGTCTGACGACGGCCGTGCTTCTGGGCGTCGTGTGGGGGATCGTGTTCCAGATGGGCGCCTACGCGCTCACCCGCGGTCGGAGGGACTTCACCTCGGTCAGCCAGGTCGTCGCCTCGCGCTACTCGATCATCGCCTCGTCGCGGGCCGTCGAGGCGGCGCGGGCGCTTGCCGATGTGCCCGGCAACCTCTCGCGGGGCGGTGCGGCGGCCCGTCGTGCGCACGAGCGTCGCTCGGCCCGGGAGCGCACGCGCGCCGGAGCGCCGACGGCGTTCGGCTCACGCCCCGACGAGCGCCCCCGTTACGGCGTCCGCGTGTCCGAGGTCACGCCCCCCTCCGACGACTCCGACTCCCCGGGCGATGGTGGCTCGCCGGACGACGGCGCCGGCGAGCCGGCCGAGCCGGCCGAGACGTCGGGCGGGCGCGAGGAGGTCGACCCCTATCTACGGCCCCCCGGCGGCCCGGGAGCGGGCTCGCGGGACGGCTCCGGGGGCGGCGGAGCATGAGCGTGCCCGTCGGGCTGTCGAGCGCCTGCTTCATGCCCACCGGCGTCGAGACCGCCTTCGCACTGGCCGCCGAGCTCGGCTACGACGGCGTCGAGGTCATGGTGTGGTCCGAGCGCGCCAGCCGGGACCCGCGGACGCTGGCCGGGCTGGCCGAGCGCTACGACCAGCCGGTTCTGGCGGTGCACGCCCCCACCCTCCTGCTCACCCGGGGAGTCTTCGGCGCCGACCCGTGGAGCAAGGTCGACCGCTCCATCGAGCTCGCCCTCGCCCTGGGCGCGCCCAGCGTCGTCCTCCATCCGCCCTTCTTCTGGCAGACCCGCTACGCGCGCGGCTTCGTGGCCGGGGTGGCCCTGCGCGAGATGACCACCGGCATGCACCTGTGCGTGGAGAACATGTTCACCTGGCGGCCCCGCGATGCCCACTCCACCCGGGACTTCCAGGCCTACACGCCCACCTGGGACCCGGTCGGGCAGGGGTACCGCTCGGTCACCCTCGACATCTCCCACGCGGCGACCTCCGGCTCGGATGCCCTGGCCATGGCGCGCGCCCTGGGCCCGACCCTGCGTCACCTCCACCTGACCGACGGCGTGCCCGGGTTCCGCGACGATCACCTGCTGCCCGGCCAGGGCGATCAGGACTGCGCGGGTGTGCTGACCCACCTGGCCGGCACCGGTTTCGAAGGGCGCGGCGGCCAGGTCGTCGTCGAGGTCAAGACCGGCTCCATGACGGCCGTCGAGCGCCGTGAGGCCCTGGCCAGCGCCCTGGCCTTCGCGCGCGAGCATCTCGAGGGTCAGGGGCGCACCGAGAACGTTCACGTCCCCGCCCCCACGCGCAGGCGCTATCGCACGGGCTGAGGGCCGCGGTCGATTCTGCGGGGCGCACCGGGTCAGCAGATGCGCTCGTGCGCGCGGTGGGAGGCGGGCTCGAGCTGGAAGGTCGAGTGGCGCACGGGCACGGGGAAGTGCTCGGCCACGCACGCCTGGAGCCGATCGAGGATGCGGGCGGTGTGCCCGTCGAGCAGGCACTGATCGCGCACGACCACATGCGCGGTCAGGACCGGCAGCCCGGAGGAGACGGTCCAAGCGTGCAGGTCGTGGACGTCCTCGACGTGCTCGATGCCCAAGACGTGGCGGCGCACCTCGGCTAGATCGAGGGCCTCGGGGGTGAAGCCCATGAGGACGCGTCCTGCTGAGCGCAGCAGGCTCAGCGCCCGCGGGACGATGAGGATGACGATGAGCAGCGAGGCAACCGCGTCCGCGCGTGACCATCCCGTGAATGCGACGACGCCGGCGGCCACGATGACCCCCAGCGAGCCGAGGGCGTCGCCCACCACCTCCAGGAAGGCCGCCCGGGTGTTGAGGCTCTCCCCGCGCCCGCCGGCCAGGACGAGGATGGAGGCGACGTTGGAGATCAGGCCGATCACACCCATGACGAGCATGCCCTCGGCCTCGATCTCGCCGGGGGCCGTCAGGTCGATGACCGCGCGTACGCCGACGACGATCCCGACGACGGCGAGCATGCCGGCCTGGCCGGCGGCGCCGATGACCTCGGCGCGGCGCAGGCCCCAGGTCGAATGGTCCGTGGGCGGGTGCGCCGCCAGGTGAGCGGCCGTCAGGGCGATGATGAGGCCGGCCGTGTCGGTGAGCATGTGGCCCGCATCCGCGAGGAGGGCCAGGGAGCCGGTGAGCAGGCCGGTGACCGCTTCGGCGACGAGCACCGCGGCTGTCAGGGCGAGGGCGACCGCGAGACGCCCCCGGGAGGCGCCCGTCGTGCGATCGCGTCCCCCGTGATCGCCGTGCCCGGGGCCATCGCGGTCGTTACCGCGATCGGAGGACTGCGTGCCGGGGCCGGCGGCGCTCATGCCGGCTCCTCGTCGCCGTCGGCGGACTCCGCCGCCGAGCGGGCCAGCGTCCGGGCGGCGACCAGGACGGCGGTGAGCTCGTCGGGGTGCTCCAGGGTGCTTACGCGGGCGCGGCCGTGGATGTCGGTGGAGATGAGCCCGGCGCCGCGGAGGATCGCCAGGTGCTGGGAGACGGTCGACTGGGCCAGGCCGAGGTGCTCGGTGAGCTCGCTGACCCGGTGCTCGCCTCCGCGCAGGTGGGAGAGGATGGCCAGGCGTGTGGGGTCCGCCAGGACGGACAGGACCGCTGCCGGGGACGTCGCGTCGCGAACGGCCGAGGTATCGTCGATGATGTCGGTGGGGAACAGCCCATGAACCTTCGCCATGCGCCGATTATATCGGTATACGACGATGATGCAAGGGTGAGGTCGTGCCCGGGTTCGGCGCCTCCCCATGGGGCCGACGCCGGGACCGCGCCCCTCGCCCAGGGCTGCCGGGTCTGCCGGTCACTGGGCGATGAGCCCGCTCACCCAGGCCTCGACGTCGTCGGCCGTGCGCGGGATGGCGGCGGTCAGGTAGTCGATCCGGCCGTCCTCGCGCACCACGACGTCATCCTCGATCCGCACGCCCGTGCCGCGCAGCTCGGCGGGCACCCGCAGGTCGTCGGCGCGGAAGTACAGGCCGGGCTCGATCGTGAAGACCATGCCGGGGACGAGCTCCGCGTCCATGGACATCTCGCGGCGCGCCTGGGCGCAGTCGTGCACATCCAGTCCCAGGTGATGGCTCGTGCCGTGCACCATCCAGCGCCGGTGGTACTGGCCCTCGGGACCCAGCGAGTCCGCGGCCGTGACGCCCTCCGGCAGCAGCCCCCACTCCTGAAGCCTGGCCGCGATGACCTCCATGGCGGCGGTGTGGACGTCGCGGAAGCGGCAGCCGGGCTCGCCCGCCCGGGCGAAGGCGGCGTCGGCGGCCTCCAGCACCGCCTCGTAGACGCGGCGCTGGGCGGTGGTGAAGCGCCCGTCCACCGGGATCGTGCGGGTGACGTCGGCCGTGTACAGGGAGTCGACCTCCACGCCTGCATCCACCAGCACCAGTTGACCCGGCTCGACGGGACCGTCGTTGTTGATCCAGTGCAGCGTGTTGGCGTGATCCCCTGCCGCGGCGATCGTCTCGTAGCCCAGGCCGTTGCCCTCCTCGCGCGCCCTGGCCCCGAAGGCCCCCTCCAGAACCCGCTCCCCGCGCCAATGGCCCCTCGCACGGGGGATGGAGCGGATCAGGTTATCGAAACCGGCCTTGGTGGCGTCCACGGCCGCCTGGAGCTGGTCGACCTCCCAGGCGTCCTTGACCAGGCGCAGCTCGCTGGTGGCCTCCGCCAGCGCGTCGTCGGCCTGTCGGGCGGCCTGGTCGGTCGCCAGTCCCGCGGCCTGGCGCACCCGGTCCACCAGCGCAGTGACCGCGGCGTCGGCCTGGGCGACCACCCGCAGCCGGACCGCGTCGGCGCCCGCGTCCTTGGCCAGGGCGTCCCCGAGCGTGTCGATGTGGGCGCAGCGGATCCCGGTGGCCGCCTCGACCTCCTCGATGGAGGGGCGCACCCCCACCCACAGCTCGCCGTAGCGCGGGTCGGCGTAGAACTCCTCGCTCGTCCGGGGGGCCCGGGGGCGGAAGTAGAGCACCGCCTCGTGGGTGGGCTCGTCCGCCTCGACCCGCTGACCGGGTACGGTGAGCGGATCGAGGACGAGGACGGCGTCGGGCTCGAAGTCGGTTCCCGTACCCGCCAGATGGGCGAAGGCCGAATGGGGGCGGAAGCGGTAGTCGCAGTCGTTGTTGCGGGTCACCAGAGGTCCGGCGGGGATGACCAGGCGCTCGCCGGGGAAGAGGGCCCCCAGAGCGGCACGACGGGCCTGGGCCCATGGGGCGGCGTCGCTGCGTCGCGGCGGGTCGGAGGGGCGCGGGCCCCAGCCCGAGCCGATGAAGTCGCGGAAGGCCTCGTTGGTGGGCTGACGGGAGCGATTGTTGCCGCGCTGGGCCAGTGACTGAGTCGGGGACTGGGCCGGTGACTGCGGGGCGGAGGGGGAGGAGTGGTTCATCTCGCTCATGACCTCATCCTCCCACCACGAGCGCATCGAGCCGAACCGCGCCGGCGATCCGTCGCCCGTCCGGCCGGCGGAGTCGGGGGAGCTACCGGCCCAGCTGATGGCGGGCCCGGGACAGCACGCGGGTGGAGGCGACCGACGCCGCCAAGGGGTGGAGGTCGGACTCCCTCGCCCCGGAGGCGACCAGCCGGCAGACCTCGGCCAGCTCCCCGGCCAGAGCGGGGGAGCCGTCGTCCGGCACCGACAGATCCTCCTGCCCGTCCGGTCCCGTCAGCTTGATGGTGCGGGGCCACTGGCAGTCGTCGAAGGTCGCGACGGTGCGGTCCGAGGCGATGCAGCAGCCGATGCCGGCGGGCGAGGTCTTCGAGTGCAGGCACACGACCTCCAGGTCCGTGCGCGGCCCCGACTCCCGGGAGCGGGGACTGGCGCCCTGCTCGGGCCCGCCCCGGGCGCAGGCGCCTCCGAGCCGGTCGTAGCTGAGCACGACGACGCCGTGGGAGTCCGCGCCCGAGTCGAGCATTCTGCCCGTGGCGCTCACCCGGCTCGGCTCCCCGAACAGATGAATCGCCAGCGAGACCGGGTAGACGCCCAGGTCCATGAGGCTACCGCCCCCCAGCGCCGGGTCGAAGGCCGGCGGCAGCTCCCCGGCGCGCAGTCGATCCATGCGGCTGGAGTACTGCTCCTTGACCAGGGTCGCCCGGTGAGGGCCCGGCCCGTCGCCCAGCAGTGCGGGAAGGGTCCGACGGAGGGCCGCCGTCCCCGGGTCGAAGGCCGGAAGCCACCCCTCCATGAGGAAACGATCGTGGCGCCGTGCGGCCGCGACCATCGCCAGGGCCTGGGCGGGCTCGAGTGCGAAGGGCTTCTCCACCAGGACGTGGAATCCCGCCTCGAGGGCGGCGATGGCCTGGTCGGCGTGCAGCGCGTTCGGGGAGCCGATGTAGACGACGTCGAGAGGGGTCGGGCCGTCGGGGCGGCCGTGCGCGAGCATCTCCTCCAGCGTCGCGTAGGAGGCTCCGATGCCGTGTTCGGCGGCGAAGGCGGCCGCGTGCTCGGGGCGAGCGGATGCGACGGCCGCCACCCGGGCCTGAGGCAGGACGGCGACGGCGTCCATCACCCAGCGGGCGATGAAACCGGCGCCGACCAGACCGATCCTCACAGGCGGTGCGGACACGACGGCGGATGCGCTCATGCCCCCCATCCTCCCACATCCTCCCGCCCCGGCCCCGCGTCCTCCCGGCGCTGTCGGCCGCCCGACCGCCGGCTCCCGCCTGCGGCCCTACACTGACGGGCGTGCGAATCGACCCCCACGCCCACTCCTCCCGCTCGGACGGAACCGACGCCCCCGCCGCCCTCATGGTCGCCGCCGCGCGCGCGGGACTTGACGTCGTCGGTCTGACCGACCACGACACCATCGCGGGATGGGACGAGGCCGCCGACGCCGTCCCGGGCACCGGGGTGAGCCTGCTGCGCGGCGCGGAGATCTCCTGCGCCGCCGACGGCATCACCCTCCACCTGCTCGCCTACCTCTTCGATCCCGCCGACGCCGCGCTCGCCGCGGCTCTCGCACGGGTCCGCGACAGCCGTGGCGAGCGCGCCCGGCGCATGGTCGAGCGCCTCGCGTCCGACTACCCGATCACCTGGCCCGACGTCGTCGAGCGGGCCGGCGACGCGGTCAGCGTCGGGCGGCCCCACATCGCCGACGCGCTCGTGGCCGCCGGCTCCTTCCCGCACCGGTCGGCCGCCTTCGCTGGACCGCTGGCCGCCGGCTCGCCCTACTACGTGCACCACTGGGCGCTGGATCCCGTCGAGGCCTGCGCACTCGTGCGCCGTGCCGGAGGAGTGCCGGTGGCGGCCCACCCCCGCGCGAGCCGACGGCAGAGGCGCCTCGTTCCCGACGCGACCTTCGCCGCCATGGCCGAGGCGGGCCTGGCCGCCCTCGAGGTCGACCACCGCGACCACGACGCCGCCGGGCGGGCGGCCGCCCGGGCCCTCGCCGCCGAGCTGGAGCTGGGAATGTCCGGGTCCTCCGACTACCACGGGGAGGGCAAGCCCAACCGCCTGGGCGAGAACCTCATGCCGCCCGACCTGCTCGCACGCATCGTCGACGAGGGCGCGCTCCCTGTCGTATCCGCCTGAGACCGCCGAGGGACCCGCTCATGATCGACGCAGTCTTCAGCCCCGCCCTGTTCGCCACGTCCTTCACGACGGTGCTCGTCATCCAGGATCCGCTCGGCGCCGTGCCGGTCTTCCTGTCGCTGACCAGCCGGCAGACCCCCGCCGAGCGCAGGCGCTCCGCGCGTCAGGCCACCCTGGTCTCCTTCTCGGTCATCCTGGCCTTCGCCATCTTCGGACGTTACATCCTGAAGTTCCTCGGAATCTCCGTACCCGCCCTGCAGGTCTCGGGGGGCCTGCTTCTGCTGCTCGTGGCCCTCGAGCTGCTCACTGACAGGACCGACGAGAGTCCCGACCCGGAGGCGGTGAGGGCCAATGCGGCACTGGTTCCGCTGGGCACGCCCCTGCTGGCCGGACCCGGGGCCATCGTCGCGGCCATGGTGGCGGTCGAATCCGCCCCGAGCCCCGTCGCCGGGTGGATATCGGTGACCACGGCCATCATCGCCACGCACGCGGTCATCTGGGCCACGCTGCGCTTCTCCGTCGGCCTGCACCGCTTCCTCGGGGAGTCCGCCATCCGGGTCCTGACCCGGATCTTCGGCCTCCTGCTCGCGGCGATCGCGGTGCAGATGATCGCCGATGGCGTTCTGGCCTACATACGCCTCGGCTTGTGAGCGCGCTCGCGGCGGGTGCACCGCGGCCCCGGGGCGTCCGGCCGGGTCAGTCCTCCGAGCGGGTGACGGGCTTGCCGCCGCGGGTGCGCTTGCGAGTGCGCCGCGGTTTGTCGCCGCTCGTCCCGGCGCC
>NZ_GL985606.1:1291173-1297687 GCF_000220835.1 Actinomyces sp. oral taxon 448 str. F0400
GCCGGCGGAGCGCGCTCCGCGGCCGCGCTCACGTTCGGAGCGCGCTCCACGTCCGCCGCGTCCACTGCGGCCGCCGCGGCCGCGCTCGCGCAGCCCCGTCTCGCCCAGATCCTCGATCTCCTCGGCATCCAGACCGGCGAGCACGCGTTTGCTGCGCGGCAGCGTTCCCGTCACCTCCCGGGGAATGCCCAGGTCGGTGTAGAGATGATCGCTGGTGTGGTAGGTCTCGACCGGTTCGGCCACCGGCAGTCCCAGGGCCCTGGCGATCAGACGCCACCGGGGGATGTCGTCCCAGTCGACGAAGGTAATCGCCGTGCCCGAATGGCCGGCGCGTCCGGTTCGCCCGATGCGGTGGACGTAGATCTTCTCGTCCTCGGGGCACTGGTAGTTGATGACGTGAGTGACGTCGTCGACGTCGATGCCGCGGGCCGCCACATCGGTGGCCACGAGCACATCGACTTTACCGTTGCGGAAGGCCCGCAGCGCCTGTTCGCGCGCGCCCTGGCCGAGGTCCCCGTGCAGGGCGGCCGTGGCGAAGCCGCGGGAGGCCAGGTCGTCGGCGACGCGAGCGCAGGTGCGTTTGGTGCGCGCGAAGATGATGGTCCGCCCGCGGTCGGCGGCCTGGAGGATGCGGGCGACGACCTCGACCTTGTTCAGGGCGTGGGTGCGGTAGACGACCTGCTGGGTCGTCTTGACCGTCATGCCCTCGTCGCCGGGGTCCTGGGCGCGGATATGCGTCGGCTTGGTCATGTACCGCCGGGCCAGGGCCACGACGGCGCCGGGCATGGTGGCGCTGAACAGCATCGTCTGGCGGTCCGAGCGCGTGCGCGCCAGGATCTTCTCCACGTCTGGTAGGAAGCCCAGGTCGAGCATCTCGTCGGCCTCGTCGAGGACGACCGTCGTCACGTGGGTCAGGTCCAGCACGCCGCGGTCCATGAGGTCGATGAGGCGCCCGGGCGTGCCGACGACGATCTCCGCCCCCTCGGCCAGGGCCTCGATCTGCGGCTCGTAGGCGCGTCCGCCGTAGACCTGCACGATGCGCACCGTGCGCCCGGCCGCGGCCACGGCCAGCTCTTCGGCCACCTGCTTGGCCAGCTCGCGCGTGGGCAGGACGATGAGCGCCTGCGGGGAGCCCGAGGCGGGGTCGGCGTCCCACCCGTCCTCGCCCGGGCCGAGGGTGTCCATGAGCAGGGGGATGGCGAAGCCGAGGGTCTTGCCGGTGCCGGTCTTGGCCTGGCCGATGATGTCCTGGCCGTCCAGGGCCACGGGGAGCGTGAGAGCCTGTATGGGGAAGGGGTGGATGATGCCCTTGGCGGTCAGGGCGTCGCAGATCTCCGGCTCGACGCCGAAGTCGGCGAATCTCTTGTGCGTCAGGTCGGTCTCATCCCCCTCGTCGGTAATGTCGGGGGTGGCCTCGTCCAGGGCGGGGGCGTGGGCGCCGGCGGTGCGGAGGATGCCGGAGGCGCGGTCGGCCTCGACGGCGGGCGCGGCGGGTGCCCCGGGCGCGGCCGGGGCGGTGGTGCTGTCGTCGGTCACGACGTTCCTTCCGGTGGGACCGTGCGTGCCGACCGTGCACGCTCACGGCCGGCCGGAGCCGCCGGGGCGTGCACGACATCGACGGGGCCGAACGTCGTCGGGCTCGGGCCCGGTGCGCAGGCGCGGCGCGGTCGCAGTGTGGCAGCCGATCGTGAATCGTGTCCCGCTCGGGCCGTCGGGGCCGCGGGACCGGGCTGCAGGACGACCGGGCAACCGTGGACGTCTCCAACAGTAGCGGGTCGGGCGGCCCGCGCCCCGGTCCCGCGGACGGTTGGCGGCGCCCCGTGGGCGAATTCACGCCCGGCCGGCGCCCCTGGATCCGCTCACCGCCCGCCGCCCCGCGGCGGCGGAGGGCGGCCCCTCGGCCTACCCTTGTGCACATGAGCACCCCCGGTCCGCCCGCCCCGCCCGCCCCGTCAGCGCCGGCCCCCTACGTGCGGGCGGTGATCGGCATCGTCGCCTTCTCGTGCACCGTCGCCTGCACGCGCTACGCCAAGGACGCCGACAAGGCCCCCTCCATGGGACCGCGGGTGGAGTTGCTGCGAATGAGCGCCGAGCGCGTCGCCGCGTTCGACGCCGTGAGCGCGCTCGCCCGCGGGGCCGGGGTGGACGCCGCCGCCGGCGCCGAGCGGTTCATCGGCTCCCTCGGGGACCTCGACCAGCGCCTGCGGCCACTGGATTGGGCGGAACGACTGATCAAGACCTATCTGACCTTCGGTCTGCTCCTGGACTTCTCCATGGCGCTGGTCGACGCTCTGGACGAGCCCCTGCGCGGATCGGTTCTGGAGGTGCTCGGGGCCGACCGCTTCGGCTCCATGGCGGCCGCCGCGCTGATCGACGACGTCGCCGCCGACCCTCAGCTCGCCGCCCGCTTGGGCCTGTGGGGACGGCGGGTCGTGGGGGAGGAGATCGGGACGCTCCAGCGCATGCTCTCGGCCTATCCCGAGCTCCTGGGTGGCGGCGCCGGTGCCGCCCAGCTGCACGAGGTCCTCTCGCAGGGGGCGACCAGCCGCATGCGCGGCCTGGGCCTGCGGGCTTGAGACGGCGCCGCCGGGTAGCGTTGGCACCCGTCGCCGCAGACGGACGGCGGCTTCCGCTCACCCGAGAGGAGGTGCGCGCATGCGTACCATGTTCGTCCTGCGCGGGGCGCCCGGCGCGGGCAAGACGACCCTGATCCGTCGGCATCGCCTGGGTGATCTCGCCATCGGCCTGGACGATTTCCGCCGCTTGTACTCCGCGCCCTTCACGGATCTGGACGGCATGCCCACCCTGTCGATGGCCTTCGGAGCGGAAAAGCAGGTCGTCGCGGCGTTCAAGGCCGCCGTGACCGCCCGGATCCGTCAGGGCGGCACTGTGCTGCTCGACTGCACCAACCCGTCGCGCAGGAGTTACCGCGAGTTCGCCTCCCTGGCACGGCGCTGCGGCTACGAGGTCTACGTCGTCGACGTCCAGGGGGAGCTGACCGACGACGAACTGATCGAGCGCAACGAGACCCGCCGCGGCGCACTCGACTACGTCGAGCCCGGGGTCGTGGTGGATATCGCCGCCAGGGTGCGGGCCGGGGCAGCCTCCGTCACCGAGCGCCTCGTCGACCTGGACGAGGTGCGACGGCTCAACACGATCATCGAGACCGACATCACCGGGCGCTACGAGCGCCTCGTCATCATCGGCGACGTGCACAGCTGCGCCGGAGCGCTGGCCGGGGTCAAGGAGCACTTCGGCGGCTGGGACCCCGCCTCCCTGTTCATCTTCGTCGGCGACCTGTTCGACCGCGGCCCCGACGCCGCCGGCGTCCTCGACCTCATCGTCGACGACGCGGGGCGGATCCCGGACAACATCGTCCTCGTCGAGGGCAACCACGACGAGCACCTGCGCATGCTGGTCGGCAACGTGCGCGGCGTCGGCTGGTCGCACACGCGCGAGTCCCGTCGCCAGATCCTGGCCTCGGGGCGGCGCGACGGCGACATCGAGGCGCTCCTGGCGCGCATGGTGCCGCTGGCCGCCCTGCGTCTGGCCGGCCGACACGTCCTGGTCACCCACGCCGGCCTGGACGCGGCCACCATCGACCGCGTCATCGCCGAACGCGAGGACGGTCTGCTCTCCTGGGACCTCACGGAGATCCCCATGCTTCAGCTCCTGCTCGGCTCCTCCGAGCGCTCCACCACCTTCCGTGGGCGCTCCAGCTACGCGCGCGCCGTCGAGCCCCGGCTGTCCCACCCGCGGATCCTCCAGGTGCACGGGCATCGCAACGGCTCCCGCGGCGAGGACCCCGGCCCCGAGCGCGCCGCCGACCACGTGTACACCCTGGAGCACGGGGTGGAGCAGGGGGGTCACCTGGCCGTCCTGGAGATCGGCGCCGACGGCACCCGCACCCTCCACGCCTTCGGCGAGGACCACCCGATGGTCCTCGCCGCGGCCGACTCCTCCAGCCTGCTGGCGCGCATGAGCGCCCACCCCGAGGTCCGCGTGCGCGAGGTGGCGGACATGCCCGGCGTCCTCGCCTGCAATTTCTCCCGGCGCGCCTTCGCCAAGGGCCTGTGGGACCGGACCAGCCGCAGGGCCCGCGGCCTGTTCGTGCGCGCATCCGACTGCGAGGTCGTCGCCCGCGGCTATGACAAGTTCTTCAACGTCGGCCAGACGCCGGGCCCGGCCAGCCTCGAGGAGGTCGTGCGCGCCGGTGTCGGACGGCCCCTGACCGTGCGGCGCAAGTGGAACGGATACCTCGCCATCGTCTCGGTCATCGACGGGCGGCTGCGCGTCTTGTCCAAGTCCGGCGTCACGCCGTTCTCCGAGCACGCCTCCTCCCTCCTGGCCGCGCACCTGGGGGAGCGGGCCGGCGAGCTCGCCGAGATCATCTCGGGGGCGGGCGCGTCCCTGACCTTCGAGGTCATCAGCCGCCGCGACCCCCACATCATCGACGAGGGCGATGACAAGGTCATCCTCCTCGACGCCATCCGCAACCAGGAGGACATGGAGCTCCTCGACGACCTGCGTCTGCATCTGGCGGAGACGTTCGGCTTCGTCTCGCCCCGGGTTGAGGTCCTGGCGAGGGCCGCCGACGACTCCGCTCTGACGGCCCTGGCGGCGCGGATTCGGGCGGCCGAGGAGCGCAAGGAGGAGGGCTTCGTCATCACCTACGCGGGCGGTGCGATGGCCAAGTGCAAGTCGCAGTACTACGCCGATGTCAAGGCGTTCAGGGCTCAGTTGAGCCGCCGCGCGGACGGCCGCCCGATACGCGCGTCGGGGCCGGGAACGCGGCTCATGCGCGCCTTCCTCGACCGCGGCGATGCCGAGGACCTCCTCGAGCGCTTCACGCTCGATGGACTGCTCGGTCCGGTGATCGACGTGCCGGCGCTCGTCGCCGCCCTGTGACGCCTGATGCCGATGGGCGGGCCGCTGCGTTCGGCGCCGTGAGCGCGCCCCCGGCTCGCGCGCCCGCCGGCTCGCGCCTCACACGCCGAAGCCGACGCGTCGCGTGGTGGTCTCGCCGACCTCAACGTAGGCGAGCGAGCCGGCCGGGACGAAGATCTTGCGGCCCTTGTCGTCGCTGAGCGTGACGTCCGAGGTGGCCGCTCCGGCCAGCGCGGCCAGCACGTCGTCCTGCGAGGCGGAGGTGTCGAGGGTGAGCTCGCGGGTGGCGTGCTTGACGCCGATGGTGACCTGCATGATGGCTTGGCTCCTTCTGAATCCTGCCGGCGGTGGTTGATCAGTGGTTGATCGAGGGCCGGGCCGTTCCCGACGATGATCCTAGGGCGCCGCCGCCGCCCCGATCGCGGCCGGGGTGCTTGCGCGGCGCCGTTTCGCGCCGCGCGGACGGTGCCGGGCCGCGATCCGGTCATCGTCGGCGGCGCTTGTCGCACCCGCGTGGTGTCATGGGCCCATGCACGATGACGGCGCCCCGAATCGGGTCCAGCTCCTCCCCGCCCGGACGGCGGAGCCCCCGCCCGCGCCCGATGCCTCCGGTCGCGCCGTGCTCGACGCCGCCGCGGCGGGCGCGAACCTGGTGGTCCTCGGCGCCCCGGGCACCGGCAAGACCTCTCTGGCCCTGCATCTGCTCGTCGACGCCGTCGCCTCCGGCCGCGACGCCCTCCTGCTCGCCCCCACGCGCGCCCGCGCCGACATGCTGCGACGCCGCTCGGCCCACCTGCTGGGTGAGGCGGGAGTCCGCGACGGCGCGGTACGGGTCCGCACCCCCGCGGGCTACGCCCTCACCGTCCTGCGCACCTCCCTGACCCGTCGCCCCGACCCGCTGCCCGCCCCGGTCCTGCTGGCCGGGGCGGAGGAGGATGCGGCGCTCGCGGCTCTCATCGTCCCCGAGCAGTGGCCGGGTCTGCCCGCCTCCGCCGTCGCCTCCCGGGCCTTCCGCACCGAGCTGCGCAACCTGCTGGCCCGCGCCGGCGAGCTCGGTCTGAGCGCCGATGACCTGGCCGAGCTGGGACGGGTCCTGTCCGTCCCCGTGTGGGGGCCGGCCTCGGCGCTGCTGCGCATCTGGGACGCCCAGGGGCGCCCGTCCGCCGAGCGCAGGTCCCAGACCCGCAGGATGGACGCGGCCCGGCTTCAGAACCGCGCCGTCGAGGCCCTCGGCTCGTGGGAGGCGGACCGGGTCGCCGAGCGGCGTCCGGTCCCCGATCTCGTCGTCGTCGACGACTACCAGGACTGCACAGCCGCCACTGCGCGTCTCCTGGCCGCCCTCGCGATGCCCGATGCCGACGGTCACCGCGCCCAGGCGGTCGTCCTGGGGGACCCGGATGTGGCCGTTGAGACCTTCCGCGGTGGGGCTCCCAGCCTCCTGGTCGAGGCCGAGGATCGCTCGGGACTGAACGCCTCCCGCCTCCTGCTGCGCACGGCTCACAGGGGCACCCGGGCGCTCGACGCCGTGTGGTGGGATCAGGCGGGCAGGCTTCCGGTGACCGGATCGGCCGCGCACCGCCGTCCCGTGCGGCCGGCGCCCTCCCGGGGCGCCCGGCCCCCCGGCGCC
>NZ_GL985606.1:1297737-1326463 GCF_000220835.1 Actinomyces sp. oral taxon 448 str. F0400
GACCGCGTCGACGCCGAGCAGCTCCTGTGGGAGGCGTGGGAGGCCTCCGGCTGCGCCCGAAGGTGGCGGGACACCGCCCTGGGCGCCGCGGCCGGGGGGCGGGGGGCGCGCCCGGCCGCGGTCCTGGCCGAAGCCGCCGAGCACGACCTGGACGTCGTCACCGCCCTGTTCAAACGCGCTGAGGTGTGGGCCGAGCGGCACCCCGGCGAGGACGCCTCATCCTTCCTCGCCGAGCTGTTCGATGAGGCTCTGCCCTCCGACTCCGTCGCCCCGCAGGGAGTGCGCCCCGCCGGGGTCGCGGTGCTGACGCCCGCGGCCGCGGCCGGCGGCGAGTGGGACGTCGTCGCCGTCATGGGGGTGGGACGGGACGCGTGGCCGGACCTGCGTCTGCGCGACACGATCACCCGCACGGGCCTCCTCGTCGACGCCGTCACCGGGCGCCTGCCCGTCGACCCGTCCGCACGCGCGGCCGCCGCCGATCCGGTCGCCGCCCGCTCTCAGGTCCGCGCCGACGAGCGCCGCATGCTTCTGGCCGCCCTGACCCGCGCGAGGCGGCGGCTCCTCGTGACGGCCGTCGCCGACAGCGACAACGCCCCCTCCTCCTTCCTGGTCGAGATCGCCCGGGCCGCCCACGTGCCCGTCGAGGACGCCGACGGCGGCGTGCTCCTCGCCCCGGACACCGGAGATCTGACCCTGCGGGGGCTGGTCGGTGAGCTGCGCCGGGCCGCCGTCGCCGGCATGCTGACCGGGGCCGCGCCCGATGAGCGGCGGCGCGCCCGGGCCGCCGCTCGGCTCCTGGCCGAACTGGGCGGGCCGGGCGGCGGGGTGGCCGGGGCCCTGCCCAAGGATTGGGCCGGGGCGGCCGAGCCGACGTCGAGCGCCCCGCTCGTCGGCGGGAATGAGCCGGTGCGCATCAGCCCCTCTGACGTCGAGGCCATCACCGCCTGCCCGCTGCGCTGGTTCCTGACCCGCCACGGCGGGAATGCCGGCTTCTCCGAGGCGCAGAGCCTGGGCACGCTCATCCACGCCCTCGCCGAGCAGGCCCAGCGGGAGGGATTGCGCGGTCAGGCCCTGCGGGCCTGCTTCGAGGAGCATCTGCCCGAACTGTCCTACCCCGATACCTGGCTGGGCGGGCTCGCCGCCGACCATGCCCGCGAGCTCGTTGATCGGCTCGACTCCTACCTGTCGGGCGTGCCCGGACGTGTCGACGTCGAAAGGCGCCTCGATGTGCGTCTGGATCCGCCCGCCGCACCCTCCGGCGGGCCGGGCGCGGACGGAGCCGCCGCTCCCGAGAGCATCCCGGTGCGGCTGAGCGGGCGGATCGACCGCCTGGAGTACCTCGATGCGCCGCCCGCCGGCGGGCAGGAACCGCCCGATGACGCCCCCCTGTCCGACGGGTGCGGTCGGCGCGTGCGCCTGATCGACCTCAAGACCGGAGCCGGGAAGCCGACGAAGGAGGAGGCGGCCCGCAACCCGCAGCTGGCCGTCTATCGGCTCGCCCTGGAGAGCCGAGGCTACGTCGTCGAGGGCGGCGCCCTCGTCCTGCTGGGCGCTGCGCCGCTGCGGGACGGCTTGACCGTCCTGGCGCCCAAGGGCGCCGCGCTCGATCCCAGCCCGGATCCCGGGACCGGGGAGGACTGGGCGCGCGACCTGGTCGCCTCCGCCGCCGCCGATGCCCGCGGCGCCCGCCTGACCGCCCGCACCGGGCCGCACTGCGTCCGCTGCGCCGTCAAGGACTCCTGTCCGGCCGTGGCCGAGGGGAGGAGGACCGCACCGTGAGCAGCCGCGCGACCCCGATTGCCGGTGCGCCGACGCCTGAGGCGCTCGCCCGGGCCCTCGGCCTGCACCCGCCGACCCCCGAGCAGGCGCGCATTATCGCCCACCCGCTCTCCCCGCTCCTCGTCGTCGCCGGCGCCGGCAGCGGCAAGACCGCCACCATGAGCCAGCGCGTTGTCCACCTCGTCGCCCGGGGGGACGTCACCGCCGACCGGGTCCTCGGCCTGACCTTCACCCGCAGGGCCACGGCGGAGCTGGCCCAGCGCGTGACCGCCAGGCTCGGCCGCCTGGCCGCCTCCGGGCTCGCGCCGGCGCCGGAGGAGGCCCCCGAGCCGACCGTGTCCACCTACAACGCCTTCGCCGGCTCCCTCGTGCGCGATCACGGACTGCGCATCGGCGTCGACCCGGACTCGACCCTCATCACCGAGGCGCGCGCCTGGCAGATCGTCTCCGACATGCTCCAGGCCCGTACCGAGCCCCTCCCGGTCGACACCCTCTCCACCGCGGTGAGGACCGTTCTCGCCCTCGACTCCGCCCTGTCGGAGAACCTCCTCGATGTCGACCGGGCCGCCGAGGGTCTTGAGGAGCTGGCCGACCTGTTCGAGGGCCTCGCCGCCGTACGCGGACTCAAGACGTCCTTCGGCAGGCCCTCGACAATCGCTTCCCAGCGGTTGGGCATGCTCCAGGTCGTATCCGCCTACCGCGAGCACAAGCGTCGTCACGGCCTGCTGTCCTTCGGGGACCAGATCGCCCTGGCCTGCCGCATCGCCGAGGGCGTGCCCGAGGCCGCCGAGCAGGTGCGCGCCCAGTACTCGGCCGTCCTCCTCGACGAGTTCCAGGACACGTCGGTCGCCCAGGCGCGCCTGCTGTCCGCCCTCTTCGCGGGGGGCGGGGTCACCGCCGTGGGCGACCCGAATCAGGCGATCTACGGGTGGCGCGGGGCCAGCGCCGGCGCCCTCGACGAGTTCCACACTCGCTTCAACCCGGACGGCGCTGCCGCCGTGCGCTCGGGCGCGATCGAGGCCGACGACCCGGCGGGCACGCCCGTCCTGCCCCTGTCGACCGCCTGGCGCAACGACCGCGCCGTCCTGGCGGCCGCCAACGCCGTCTCCGAGCCGCTGCGCCGCCACCTCCCGCAGGCCGGGGACGCCCGGGTCGCGCACGTGCCCGTCGAGGAGCTGCGCGCCCGCCCCGCCTGCGCCGGTCTCGCCGAGGGGCGCGTCCTGGCCACCCGGGTGGCCGACCCGCTGGCGGAGGCGGAGGCGGTCGCCGACTTCATGGCGGAGCGCTGGAGTCCCACGGCCGAGCTGGCGGTTCTCGCCCGCGTCCGCTCCGCCTTCCCGGTCCTCGCCGAGGCGCTGGAGGCGCGCGGCATCCCCTGCGAGGTCGTCGGCCTGGGCGGGATGCTCACCGTGCCCGAGGTGGCCGACGTGCGCGCCCTGATCACCGTGGCCGCCGACCCCGAGCGCGGAGATCGGCTTATGCGACTGCTGACCGCCGCCCGCATCGGCGCCGCTGACCTACGGGCGCTGAGCTCGCTGGCCGCGGCGATCGTGCGGGGGTCGGCACCCGCTCCGGGAGCGGGCCGCAGCGCAGACGCGCAGGACGAGGAGGCCGCACCGCTGCTCGCCGAGGCGATCGAGGAGATCGCACGGCGTGCCGATGCCGCTCCCGGGGGAGTGAACGAGGTGACGATCCCGGGTCTGACATCGGCGGGAGTGCGCGCCGCCGACCGTGTGGCCCGGGCGGTGCGTCGGGTCCGCGCCGTCCTGGCGCTTCCGCTGGCGGAGGTTGTGATCGCCGCCGAGCAGGCCCTCGGGCTCGACATCGAACTGGCGGCGCGCGTTGGCGACAGGCTGGGGCGCCGCGCCCTCGACGCCTTCCGGGCCGCCGCCGAGCGCTACACCGCGGATATGGAGACCCCCGGCGTCGCCGACTTCCTCGGCTGGCTCGACGCCGCCGCCGAGCATGAGCGCGGCCTGGAGACGCCCGAGGTCGATCCGGAGCCCGGGGCCGTCCAGATCCTCACCATCCATGCCGCCAAGGGCCTGGAGTGGGATCACGTCGCCGTCGTCGGCATGGCCGAGGGGGTTTTCCCCGGCTACTCGGCCAGGCCGGTAGACGATCTATCCGTCAGGGACTGGTCGTGGTTGACCGGGCTCGACGAGCTGCCCCACCCGCTGCGCGCCGACGCCGGCACACTGCCGCCCTTCGAGCTCGGCGCACTCGAGCCCGCGGTCGTGGCCAAGGAGGAGGCGAAGGACCTGCTCGAGAGCTACCGGCTCGCCCTGGGCCGCCACACCCTGACCGAGGAGCGTCGTCTGGCCTACGTGGCGATCACGCGGGCCCGCCACGACCTCCTGCTGGCCGCCGGCCACTTCTCCGGTGGGGCGAGCCGTCCCCGCCCCGTCTCGCGCTTCCTGGCCGAGCTGCGCCGCCGCGGGCTCGTCGAGCCGTGGGGGGAGGGATTCACCGAGCTCGCCCCCGACGCCGTCAACCGGCTGGCGGATCGCACGGTGACGGCGCGGTGGCCGGAGGCGGCTGCGAACGATGACATGGCCCGGGCCCGCGCCGCCGCGGCGGACGCTGTTCGCGCAGCGGCGGCCGTGGGCCGGTCCGCCCGCGATGCCGACCCGCCCGGGGCGAGCGAGGACCCCGTCGTGCGCCGCTGGCGGGAGGAGGCCGTCCTGCTTCTGGCGGAGCGGACCCGGAGCAGCGAGACGCTGCCGGTCGTCCGGATGCCCTCCCACCTGCCGGCGACCAGGCTCGACGACCTGCGTGCGGATCCCGATGCCTTCGCCCTGGGCCTGCGCCGTCCGCTGCCGCCCCGGCCGCGCGAGGCCGGGCGGCTGGGGACCGTCTTCCACGAGGCGGTCGCTCAGCGGCTCGCGGAGCAGGGGCAGCTGCTCAGCCTCGCCCGGGCCGGGGTACCGCTCACGCTGGGCGACGCCGATCGCCGGCGCCTGGAGCGGTGGCTGGAGGTGGTTGAGGGCCTGCCGCTCCTGGCCGGGTACGTCCTCCAGGACACGGAGACCGAGCTGGGGCTGACGCTGGGCGCCACGACCCTGCGCTGCCGACTCGATGCGGTGTTCCGAGGGTCCGACGGCACTTGGCTCATCGTCGACTGGAAGACGGGGAGACGGCCGGTGCCCGTCGACCAGCTGAGCGTCTACGTCCACGCCCTGGCCGCTTCCCGGGGCGTGGGAACGCAGTCGGTGCGGGCTGCCTACGTCTACGTCGATCTCCCCGACCACCCGGACGGGTTCGTCGACGAGCTGGGTGGTGCGGATCTGCTGACTCTGAGCGAGATCGAGGCCTCGCTGGTCGTGGGCGCCGATGCGGGCCCGTCCCCGCATCGGCTCGACCCTGACCGTGACTCTGAGTGACTCTGACACAGTGACAACCAGGAGAATGGGATCATGTCCGACACTCAGCCCGACACCCGGCCCGGTGAGCGGCGCGGGCCCCGGTGGACCATCGGCCAGTTCTCCCGGATGACACGTCTGACCGCCAGGATGCTGCGACACTACGACCGCCTCGGCCTCCTGCGCCCCGGCGAGGTCGATCCGCGCAGCGGCTATCGGTACTACTCCCGGGACGAACTCGAGCCGGCCGTGATGCTGCTGCGCCTGCGGGAGGCGGGTCTCGGCCTGGACGACATCGGCCGCGTCCTGCCCGCCCTTCTCGCCGAGGACGAGATGGTCTGGCGGCCCGTGCTCGAGCAGCACCTGAGTCGTCTGGGCGCCGAGGCGGAGGAGCTCGGGCGTCGACGCGAGCGCACGCTCGCACTGCTGGATCATCGAGGGGAGCAGACCATGAGCATTCGGTCCGTCCGCGCCACGATCGAGACGATCCCCGCCCACGTCATCGTCGCCCGCCGGGAGATCATCCCGACCTACGACGACGAGGGCGCCCTCTTCTCGGACTTCTTCCCGCAGGTCCGCGAGGTCCTCGAGGCGGGTGCCGCCCGCCTGACCGGGGCGCCCTGCGGCGCCACCTTCTTCGAGGAGGGGCACGTTGATCACGACGTCGATATCGAGGTCTGGGAGGTCATCGACGCTCCGGTCCGGGTCGGGTCGCCGCTGAGCTGCCGCACGGTGGGGGAGCGGACCGTCATCTCCACCGAGCACGCGGGTCCCTACGCGGGGATATCGGAGGCCTACACGCTGCTTGTGCGCGAGATCGGGGAGCGCGGCCTGACGATCGAGGGGCCCTCCTTCGAGCGCTACTTCGTCGGGCCGGTCCACAATCCCGACGCCGCCGCGTGGCGCACACAGATCTGCTTCCCGATCGCCTGCTGACCTTCCGCGGCGCTCCGTGCGCCTCCCCGCGGGTGTCCGGCGGGCCCGCTCAAGCCCCGTCGGGAGAGGAGACGCGGCCGGCGTCGTGGGCCGGGTGCAGGGGCGTGACCGACGCTGTCGCCGTGCCCGCGCCGCGAGGCGTCGGGCGACCGTCGCCGGGACCGTCGTCCGGGCCGTCTCCGCCGGCGCGCCGGGCATTCTCCCGGTTTCCGTCCTCGTTCTCACGTCCGTCGGCGTCCTCGTCCTCCTGGTCGTCGACGCGGGCCATGGCGACCTCGTGGGTGTCGGCGTCCGGCGCGCTCGTCGTCCGCTCCCCCGGCACGGGGGCCAGACGGGGCTCGTGCGGCTCGACGAGGGGCTCGTCGCCGACCTGGTCGGCGAGGTCGGCGAGCATCGCCACGGCGTCCTCGATGATCCTCTCCTTGTCGGCGCGCACGCCGTGCAGGAGCCAGCGGGCCAGACTCAGTTCGCTGACCAGCTCGGCGCGGTCCCTCAGATGCTTGTCGACGCCCTCGCTGCGCGCCAGGTCGTAGGCGGTCTCGATGGAGTCCAGGCAGTCGACCGGGACCGAGGCGTAGATCCATGCCATGTCCTCGGCGGGGTCGCCCACGTGGGCCTGGCCGAGGCCGCGCATGGCGACGACCGCCCCGCCCGCCGTGAGCACGTTCTCCGCGTCCAGGTCCCCGTGCACCACCACCGGACGGAACCGCCACAGGGCGGAGTCCTCCAGGGCGGTCTCCCACCGCGACAGCAGGGCCGGAGGCACCTTCCCCGTCGCCGCGGCGTCATCCATCAGGCTCAGCCAGCGGTCGCGGACCTCCTGGGAGTCGTAGACCGGCATGCCCGCCTCGGAGACCACGGAGGTGGGCAGCTCGTGCAGTTCGCCGAGCGCCCGGCCCATCCCCGCCGACAGGCCGGGGCCCGGGTGCAGGGCGGAGACGTCCATGGGGCGCCCCTCCAGGTGGGTGCGAATCTGGATGTGCGCTCCGTCGGTGCGCAGAGTGCCGGCTACGCGCGGCACGTCGAAGGTCAGGCGGCCGTCGTCGACGATCCGACCGATACGGCGCAGCACGTCCGCCTCGGCGTCCAGGCTCGCGCCGATCGCGTCGTCGTGGGCCTCGAGGACCTCCCAGTGACGGCCCCTGGTGTCGATGACGCCGACCGTGCGCAGACGGACGGACTCCTTCTGCGGCAGTGCCAGACGCGCCGGGTCCAGGCCGGGCACGGCGACACCGGCCAGGGCCGCCAGGGCCAGCGTCGAACGTTTATTCCTCCGCGCCCCGCCCGGGGCCGGGGCGGGCGCGGCACCGGGAGCATCCTCCGCGCTCGACGGTGCGGCGGGGTCGGATGGTCCGGTGGGCGGCTGCGACATGGTTCAACCGTAGGCGAGCGGCGGGTTGCCGGGGCGCTGGCGCGCCCGAATCGATGTGACTGAAGCCTCTTGAGAGGCTCGCAGGGGTCCGTATGCACATGGCCTGCGTCGAGATCGGTAGAAAAATCTGTTGAGATCGGTAGAACTCAAGACTCACTTGTGGATTGTGGTGCGTTCGGCCGGGACGTCGGTTCGGAATCATCCACGGGGCGTGACGAGGGGCTGGCGCGAGAGAGAAGTCTGCTCTAGGCTCCGGAGCGTGACGCGGCCCACCCACGCGGGTGTCATCCGCGCGCCACACGACCCCGATTGCTTACCCGATCGTGCGACGGCCGCTCGGACGGCCGCCCCCGAGCATCCCCACCCGCCCCACCCATCCCTGACCACTGCGAGGCCCACCATGGACGCAGCAGCGCTGCTGCACGATGAGATCCGTGAACTCGTCCGCCGTCGAGGCATCGACCCGCTCGCCGACGCCGCGGCGTTGGAGGGCCTCGTCGCCGAGGCCTCGGCCGACTACGTGACCCGCGCCGACGCTGGCCTCGTCCCGCCCCTGCACGACCCCGCCGACGCCCAGGCCCGCTCCGTCGACGCCCTGACGGGCCTCGGACCGCTCCAGCGCTACCTCGACGACGACTCGATCGAGGAGGTCTGGTGCAACGCGCCCGGGCGCGTCTTCGTGGCCCGCTCCGGCCGGCCTGAACTGACCACCACGATCCTGGAGGACGAGGAGCTGAGAGTCCTGGTCGAGCGCATGCTGCGGGTCTCGGGGCGCCGGCTGGATCTGTCGACCCCCTTCGTGGACGCCCAGCTGCCGGGGGGAGAGCGTCTTCACGTCGTCATCCCGCCGATCACCTCCCGCCACTGGGCTGTCAATATCCGCAAGCACTCCTCGCGGGCCTCGCGCACGGCGGATCTCGTTCGCCTGGGCTCCCTGACCCCCCGTGCGGCCGCCTTCCTCGACGCCTCCGTCCAGGCCGGCCTCAACATCATCGTCTCGGGCGCCACCCAGGCCGGCAAGACCACCATGGTCCGCGCGCTGGCCGGGGCCATTCCCGCCGGCCAGCGCGTGATCACGTGCGAGGAGGTCTTCGAGCTCTCCGTGCGCAACCGGGACTGCGTCGCCATGCAGACCCGGGCCGCGAACCTGGAGGGCGTGGGCGAGATCAGCCTGCGCCGTCTGGTCAAGGAGGCGCTGCGCATGCGTCCGGACCGCCTGCTCATCGGAGAGGTCCGCGAGGCCGAGGCCCTGGATCTGCTCATCGCCATGAATTCCGGGCTGCCGGCCATGAGCACGCTCCACGCGAACTCCGCGCGCGAGGCCGTGGTCAAGATCTGCACGCTCCCGCTGCTCGCGGGGGAGAACGTATCGGCCGCCTTCGTGGTGCCCACGGTCGCGGGCGCCGTGGATATCGTCGTCCATCTCGACCTCGACACCGGGGGCCGCCGCCGCGTGCGCGAGATCGCCGCCCTGTCCGGGCGGGTCGAGAACGGCGTCATCGAGCTGGCCGACGTCTTCCATCGCGACGCGCGGGGGCGCCTCGTGCGCGGTTCGGGCACCCCGCCGTCGCCGGACCGGTACGCGCGCGCTGGCCACGATCTGGCCGGGCTCCTCGCCCCGGAGGCCGTCGGGCGTCGCACCGAGGAGCGGATCTGATGGGCGCGATCGCCGGACTCATGGGAGGGATCGGCCTGGTCCTCGTGTGGCTCGCCCTGACCACCGAGCCGCCGCGGTGGCGCTCGGAGCGGCAGCGCCGCCTGGCCGACCTCCTGGTCCAGGCCGGGGCGGGACGCACCAGCCCCGCTCTGTTCGTCATGGGCAGTGCGGTGCTGGGCGCCGTCGTCGCCCTGGGATTCCTCGGCGCCTCGCGCGCCTGGCCCATCGCTGTGGCCTTCGGCACCATCGCCGCCGCCGCCCCCTACGTCGTGGTCTCCAACCGGGCCCGAACCCGGCGCACCCGCCTGCGGGAGGTGTGGCCGGAGGCGGTCGACACCCTCGTGTCGGGGGTGCGCGCGGGGATGAGCCTGCCCGAGGCCCTGGCCAATCTCGGCGAGCGCGGCCCCGAGGCCGTGCGCGAGCAGTTCCGCGCATTCGCCACCGATTACGCGGCGACGGCTCGTTTCACCGTGTGCCTGGACCGTCTCAAGGCGCGTTTCGCCGACCCGGTCGCCGATCGGATCGTGGAGGCCCTGCGTCTGGCCCACGAGGTCGGGGGCACCGAGCTGGGCACGCTGCTGCGCGCCCTATCGCGCATGCTGCGCGAGGACCTGCGCACTCGCGGCGAGCTCGAGGCCCGACAGTCCTGGACCGTCAATGGCGCGAAGGTGGCGGTGGCGGCCCCCTGGCTCGTCCTGGCGCTCCTGTCGACCCGTCCGCAGGCCGCCCGGGCCTACGCGACGCCGAGCGGTGCGCTCGTGCTGGTCGTCGGCGCCGTGGCCAGCGTTGCGGCCTACCGTCTCATGCTGCGGCTGGGCCGCCTGCCGGAGGAGGAGCGCGTCCTGCGATGAACAACGTCCCTCTGGGCGCCCTGGCCGGCCTCATGCTCGGGTGCGGAATGCTCCTGATCGTCTCGGCGCTGCGGCGGCGCCACCCCACGTTGGGCGAGCGGCTCGCCCCCTACGTCCACGAGCGTCCGGCGACCTCGGGGCTGCTGGGCGCCCGCGTGCCGGACGCCGACGGGCGCACGATCTCAGCTGTGCTCCTGTCGGCCGTCGGCTCGACCGGGCGCCTGTTCGAGGGTCTGGGATCCTCGGCCGAGTCGGTGCGGCGCAGGCTGCTGCGGGCGGGCGGTGCGCTGACCTACGAGGAGCTTCGCCTCCAGCAGCTCCTGTGGGCCGCGGGCGCTTTCGGGGCCACCGTCGGGGCCGGCCTGCTCATCTCGATGGTGCGCCATGTGAGCGCGCCCCTGCTGATGGTCGCCGCACTGACGTCCCTGGTGGGCGGCGCGGCCTGCCGCGACTGGTGGCTCAGCCGTGAGGTCGAGCGCCGACGGCGGCGCATCGAGGCCCAGCTGCCCGACGTCGTCGAGCTGCTCGCCCTCGTCGTCGGGGCCGGGCAGGGGCCCGTGGCCGCGATCGAACGGGTCGTCGACCTCGGACGCGGCGAGCTGGTCGACGAGCTCGCCCTGACCCTGGCGGACGTGCGCAGCGGCACGGTTCTGACCACCGCCCTGGCCCGGCTGGAGAATCGCGTCGACTCCCTGCACGTCACACGCCTGTCGGAGGCCATCGCCGTGGCCCTCGAGCGGGGCACGCCGCTGGCCGACGTCATGCGCGCCCAGGCGGCCGACGCACGGGAGGCCTCCCGGCGCGCCCTCATGGAGGAGGGCGGCAGGCGCGAGATCGCACAGATGGTGCCCGTAGTCTTCCTCGTCCTGCCGATCACCGTCGTCTTCGCCCTGTTCCCCGGCCTGTTCGTCCTGCGCCTGGGGCTGTGAGCCCGAGCGCCCCGCCCCGACCCGTCCCACCCCGCTCACCCACCACTGAAAGGACAGTCAGATGATCCATCCCCCCTTCCCGCTCCGCCCGGCCCGTCGGAGTCGCCCGGGCCGTCGCCTTCCCGCTCTGCGCGCCGCCGCGGGCCGGGAGCGGGGCGACGTTCCCGGCTGGGTGCTGGTGACTCTTATGACGGCGGGCCTGGTCGTCGCCCTGTGGGCGGTGGCCGGGCCGGCGCTGACACAGGTGTTCACCGATGCGATCGCCAAGGTCACCGGTGCCATCTGATCGCGCCGCTCGTCCTGCGCTTCCGTGGCCCGTCCCACCCGGACGGGCCACGGGGGAGCCGGCGGCGGCGGTCCTTGACTCTCCGCGACGGGGCGAGGCCGGGTCTGCCGTCGTGGATTTCGTGCTGGTGGGCGTGCTCGTTCTCGCTGTGAGCACCGCCCTCCTCCAGCTCGCCCTCGGCCTGTACGTGCGCAACATCCTGACCGACGCCGCCGGTGAGGGCGCACGGAGGGCGGCCCTGTCGGGCGGCACCGAGGCGGAGGCCCGCGATCGCGTCGCCGCGCTGACCGGCGCGGCATTGGCGGACGACTACATCGACGACGTCACGGTGTCGCGGGTCGTGATCGACGGCATGCCCGTCGTCGAGACCCAGGTGACGGCGCCCCTGCCCGTCCTGGGGCTGTTCGGCCCGTCGGGCGCGCTGCGGGTGACCGGGCACGCCGTCGATGAGGCCGCACTCGTCGACGCCGTCACGCGGGAGACGCCATGAGCGGGCCCGCCGGATCCTGCCCGATGATGCGGGCGGCGGGGCCCCGGCCGGCGGGTGCCGGCCGGGTCTCGCGCGTCGAGGACGGCAATGCGCCGGTGGAGTTCATCGGCTGGACCGTGGTCCTGGTCGTCCCGGTCGTCTACCTGCTCGTCGCTCTCGCGCAGGTCCAGGCCGCGTCCTTCGCCGTCGCCTCCGCCGCCGACGCCGCCGGCCGCGTCCTGGAGGTCGAGGAGGGGGAGGCGGCGATGGCGCATGCCCGGGTCGCGGTCGGCCTGGCCCTGTCGGATCAGCACATGGATGCCGATCCGGCCGGCGCCCTGAGTCTGACGTGCTCCGACGCCGGCTGCACCGCGGGTGTCGTCCGCGTTGAGGCCGGCGTCGACCTGCCGATCCTGGGCCCGGCCGGGGTGGGGCGCGACGTCGTCGTGCTCGACGCCGAGCGCGCCGTGACGCTGGCCGGTTCCGGCAGGTCGGGATGATGCGCGCGGCGGGCCGGCTCGCGCGCGACCCGGGGCGCACCGAGGACGGTCAGACCCTGCTGCTGGGGGTCGGCATGATCTCGGTGGTGGCCGTGCTCGTGCTCGTGGTGGCCAGCGCCACCGCCGTCTACCTGGACCTGAAGACCCTGACTTCGCTGGCCGACTCGGCCGCGGCGGCGGCCGCCACCGGTGTGGATGAGGCCAGCTATTTCGGCGGCGTCGAGGTGGACGGGGTGCCGGGGACCCTGAGCGATGCGGGCGTGCGCGCCGCGGCGCTGGATGACATGGAGGCCCAGCCCGAGCGTCTGGAGGCGCTGAGTCTCATCCAGGCGGATACCCCGGACGGGGTCACCGCCGTCGTGACCCTGACCGCCAGGTCGCGCCCGCCCTTCCTGCCGTGGGGCGTGATCCCCGCCGGGGGCTTCACCATCAGCGCCACGGGGTCGGCGCGGGTGTCGACGGCGCCGTGAGCACCGCTCCGGGTCGGGTGCCCGAGCGCGCCGCCGACCGGGAGCCCGCCGCGGGGGAGGCGTCCTGCCGTAGACTCTCGGCGTGGCCACCGACTTCCCCGCGCAGATCGAACGACTCCGACACACCTACGCCTCCATCGCGGCGGTGACGGATCCGCAGGCTCTGCGCGCGCGCATCGCCTCCCTGTCCGAGAGGGCGGCCGCCCCCGACCTGTGGGACGATCCGGACGCCGCCCAGGCGGTGACTTCCGCCCTCTCCCACGCCCAGGCCGATTTGAAGCGGGTCGAGGACATGGGCGGGCGTATCGACGATCTCGAGGCCATGGTCGAGATGGCGGGGGAGGAGTCCGGCGAGGACGCCGAGGAGCTGCTCGCCGAGGCAGCCCTGGACCTGGTCTCCATCTGCGAGGACCTGGGCGATCTGGAGATCCGCACCCTGCTGAGCGGCGAGTACGACCCGCGCGACGCCGTCGTCACCATCCGGTCCGGTGCCGGCGGTGTGGACGCCGCGGACTTCGCTGAGATGCTTCTGCGCATGTACACCCGCTGGGCCGAGCGGCACGACTACCCGGTCAAAGTCCTCAACACCTCCTACGCCGAGGAGGCGGGGCTCAAGTCGGTGACCTTCGAGGTTCACGCCCCCTACGCCTACGGCACGCTGAGCGTGGAGGGCGGCACCCACCGCCTGGTGCGCATCAGCCCCTTCGACAACCAGGGTCGCCGCCAGACCTCCTTCGCCGCCGTCGAGGTTATTCCGCTCATCGAGTCGACCGACCACATCGATGTCCCCGAGACCGACATCCGCGTCGACGTCTTCCGCTCCTCCGGGCCGGGCGGGCAGTCCGTTAACACGACCGACTCCGCGGTGCGCATCACTCACATCCCCACCGGCCTGGTCGTCTCCATGCAGGATGAGAAGTCCCAGATCCAGAACCGCGCCGCCGCCATGCGCGTGCTCCAGTCGCGACTTCTCCTGCTCAAGCAGCAGGAGGAGGACGCCAAGAAGAAGGAGCTCGCCGGGGACGTCAAGGCGTCCTGGGGGGACCAGATGCGCTCCTACGTGCTCAACCCGTATCAGATGGTCAAGGACCTGCGTACAGGATATGAGGTCGGCAACCCCGACTCGGTTTTCGACGGCGGCATCGACGGCTTCATCGACGCCGGCATCCGCTGGCGCAAGCAGCAGGAGGGCGCCGAGGCCTGATCAGCTTCGCTTCATCAGAAGCGTCACCGGAGTCAGGGATCCCCCGGAGGGATCCCTGATTTCTTTTCCACGTGCCCCTGATTTCTCCGAGGTGCGATTGAGGTCGCAAAATGGTGGGCGTACCATGAATTTCATGAGCGCATCACATGGAAAATCTCGGTCGGTGGAAATATCATCAACACCCTCGTCTCTCGAGTCCTCGGATCTCAGTGGGGATCGATCGGCTCAAGATCGTCGCCTGACCGCGGGCGGAAAGGTTCTGCGCATCGTCATCGCGGTTGCGATGATGTTCGCCTGCGCGCTCGCGCCGTCTTTACTGAGTCAGATTCCTGCCATCCAGTCCTTCCTTCTTGCGCACCCGCATCCCCAGGGTAATGCCGATGACGTAGTCATGGCCGTTTTCATGCTGTTGTTCTATGGGGTGGCAACGATTCTGGTTCTCATGCTGTGCTATGCGCTGCGTCGTACTCTTGATCGCGGCCGCCGCGTCAGTCTGCATTTGCGTTTAGATCGTCGAGCCCTGTTGTGGATGGTGGGGATGGTTCTCGTTGCAATCGCGGTGAATCTCGCGGTTGCCGGTATTGTTCACGCCCTCGGTCTTGCTGGTGGGAATGAGGGGATGCCGAATGGGCCTTGGTGGTTTATCGCTGCGGCGATCTTCTCTCAGGGCTTTCTTCTGCAGGGTATTCCTGAAGAGATAATCTGGCGAGGCTGGCTCTTCTCCTCATTGGGTGAGACGCGTTTCGCAGCAGTATCCAGCGTCCTCGTATTCACCGTTCTTCACCTCGTCTCCCAAGGGGGCCAGCAGAACCTGCTGGATCACATCATATATCTCACGATACCGTGTGGCTTCGCGGTGGTCGCGTTGATCGTTCGGATGGTATCGGGATCGACCTGGGCGGCGATCGGCGTGCACGGTGGATTTCACGTGGCGGATGACCTGCTAACAGATCGTCTGCAACTCCCCGTCGGGTCGGTCACCTGGGTGCTCCAGGGTCTGATCTGGGCTGCGGTCGGTCTCCTCATTCTCGTGTTCCACCGACGTCGTCAGCGGTTGGCGGCGTTGACAGGCCAGTCATGTTGACGCCCTCCATCTCCAGGAGCCGTTCCTTCCGGTCGATTCCGCCTGCGTAACCGCGCAGACTCCCGTTGGCGCCGACCACGCGGTGGCACGGCACGATGAGAGTGATCGGGTTGCGCCCGACCGCGCCCCCACGGCCTGGGCGGACATGTGCTTCCGGCCGGTTCGCCGGGCGACCTCGGTAGCGATGCAGGAATAGGTGTTGGTGGTGCCGAAGGGGATGGAGAGCATAATGGAGGTGACCATCTTCCTGAAGTCGGAGCCCTCGATGCTGATCGGTGGGGGTGAAACCCGGGTCGGCGCCCTCGAAGTAGGTGTCGAGCCACTGGGTCGTCTGTGTGAAGACGGGCAAATCGGGGCGGAGTACCGCGTCGTCGTTGATCGTCGAGCGGTTATACTTCTGGCCGTCGAACCACAGTCCCGTGAGGTGCTCGCCGTCGCCGGCCCATGGTCATGGCGCCCAAGGGTGAGTCATAGTGACTGAGGTAGGGCATCGGTTCCCCCTTCTCGTTCCTCTTCCTGCTCATGGTGGCACGTTCGGCGCTGATTCTGCTCCTACCCGGCTCGCCAGGGGACTGGTGCGAAACCGTGCGGACACCTTGCGAGAGGCCGCGGATCCGCGTGCACCGTCTCACCTCCGTCGTTGTCGCCATTACCCCGGGGCTCCCTTAGGCTTGTCCACGGTGCGCACGGACGGGGCCGAGCGGTCCGTCGTCGCGCAGAACCTCCGCTCACACCCTGACGAAAGGCGCAGACGAGCAGTGGCTGAGTACATCTACCAGATGATCAAGGCGCGCAAGGCCCACGGTGACAAGGTCATCCTCGACGACGTCACCATGGCCTTCCTTCCCGGAGCCAAGATCGGCATGGTCGGCCCCAACGGTGCCGGCAAGTCCTCCATCCTCAAGATCATGGCCGGTATCGACCAGCCCTCCAATGGTGAGGCCCGTCTGACCCCCGGGTACAGCGTCGGCATCCTCCTTCAGGAGCCCCCGCTCAACGAGGACAAGACCGTTCTGGGCAATGTCGAGGAGGGCGTTGCCGAGATCAAGTCCAAGCTGGACCGCTACAACGAGATCAGCGCCGCCATGGCGGACCCGGACGCCGACTTCGACGCCCTCATGGCGGAGATGGGCACCCTCCAGGACGCCCTGGATGCCGCGGGTGCCTGGGACCTCGACTCCCAGCTCGAGCAGGCTATGGATGCCCTGCGCTGCCCCCCGCCGGACGCCGAGGTGGGGCACCTCTCCGGTGGTGAGCGCCGCCGCGTGGCCCTGTGCAAGCTGCTCCTCGAGGCTCCGGACCTTCTCCTGCTGGATGAACCCACCAACCACCTCGACGCCGAGTCCGTTCTCTGGCTCGAGCAGCACCTGGCCGGCTACCAGGGTGCCGTTATCGCCGTCACCCACGACCGCTACTTCCTCGACCACGTCGCCGAGTGGATCGCCGAGGTGGATCGCGGCCACCTCTATCCCTACGAGGGCAACTACTCCACCTACCTGGAGACCAAGGAGAAGCGCCTGGAGGTCCAGGGCAAGAAGGATGCCAAGCTCGCCAAGCGCCTCAAGGAGGAGCTCGAGTGGGTGCGCTCGTCGGCCAAAGGCCGTCAGGCGAAGTCCAAGGCCCGTCTGGCCCGCTACGAGGAGATGGCCGCCGAGGCCGAGCGCACCCGCAAGCTCGACTTCGAGGAGATCCAGATCCCGCCGGGTCCGCGTCTGGGCGGCCTCGTCCTGGAGGCCAGCCACCTTAGCAAGGGCTTCGACGGGCGCACGCTCATCGATGACCTGTCCTTCACTCTGCCGCGCAACGGCATTGTCGGCGTCGTCGGCCCCAACGGCGTGGGCAAGACGACCCTGTTCAAGACTATTGTGGGGCTGGAGCCGCTCGACGGCGGGAATCTCAAGATCGGCCAGACCGTCAAATTGTCCTATGTGGACCAGAATCGCGCCGGCATCGACCCGGGCAAGACTCTGTGGGAGGTCGTCTCCGACGGTCTGGACTACATCCAGGTGGGCAACGTCGAGATGCCCTCGCGCGCCTACGTCGCCTCCTTCGGCTTCAAGGGGGCCGACCAGCAGAAGCCGGCCGGAGTCCTGTCGGGCGGCGAGCGCAACCGCCTCAACCTGGCGCTGACCCTTAAGCAGGGCGGCAACCTCATCCTGCTCGACGAGCCCACCAACGACCTCGACGTCGAGACCCTCGGGTCGCTGGAGAACGCGTTGCTGGAGTTCCCCGGCTGCGCCGTCGTCATCACCCACGACCGCTGGTTCCTCGACCGCGTCGCCACCCATATCCTGGCCTGGGAGGGCACGGATGAGGACCCCGCCTCCTGGTACTGGTTCGAGGGCAACTTCGCCTCCTACGAGGAGAACAAGGTCAAGCGCCTGGGCGCTGAGGCCGCCCGCCCCCGCCGGGTGACCTACCGCAAGCTCACGCGCGACTGAGTTCTGAGCGGTCTCAGGCACACCATGCCATAGTGCCGTGAACAATAGTCGCGATCGATGGACCGGCGATCATGGCAGGCTCTCTGCGTCGGATACCGATGCCGGCGTCGGCGACCTGGACCACCATCGCAGCCATGAGGATCAGCCTCACGGTAGTGATATCTGAAGCGGCGATAAAAGGTACGACCGCGGTGACGACGCCGAGCGGAACCGCTCGAGCCGCATACATCTGAGCGAAGAACCTCTCGCCGGCGCTGACCTTTTGCGACTTACTCATGATCTGAGGTCGGAAGATGACCAGCAGTGATGACATCGCACTGATTGTTGCGGCGATAGCGTTGAGAACCTGAAGTACGGTGATCGGCACCGTGAATCACCCGAGAAAAGAGAACGGCGGAGGGGGCTTCAGCCGGGGAGGGCGCTGCCGTCGTCGCCCTCGCCCATGCGGATTCCCCACCGGCCGCTGCCGTGGGCGGTCCGCGTGGGCATGCGCACCATGCCCTCCTGGGCGATGGTGGAGACGAGCCGCCCGGAGGAGTCGAAGACCTCGGCCCGCGCCATGGATCGCCCGCCCTGGGAGCTGGGGGAGTCCTGGACGAAGAGCAGCCAGTCGCCGACGTCCACATCCCGATGGAACCACTGGGCGTGGTCGAGAGTCGCCAGGCTCATCCCCTCGCTGCGCCAGCTCAGGCCCTGGCTGCGCAGTGCCGGCTCCAGCATCACTTGATCGCACATGTAGGTCAGCAGCGCCCGGTGCACCGTCTGGGAAGCCTCGGCCGGCACTCGTCCGCGTGAGCGCGCCCACAGACGCTGGCTGCTCCGTCGGGCGCCGGGACGCAGATAGATATCGCCCTCGACGTGCCGCAGGTCGAAGGCGGCCGTGCGTCCCAGGAACTTCGCCACTGGATGGTCGATGGTCCGGAAGATCTCCAACGCGCTGCGCAGCTCCTGCGGGCGGGGCACCTCGGGCGCCTCAATGCGCACGTCCGCGCCCTCCTGACGCTCCTGGAAGGAGGAAAGCATAGTCAGGATCGGCACCCCGGCTTGGGACGCCGTCGTCCGCCGCTGGGAGAAGGACCGACCGTCGTGGAGTCGCTCGACGGCGAAGTCCACCGGTGCGCCCGGGCTGCCGCCGCGCATGAAGAAGGCGTGCACCGAATGCGGCGGGCGCTCGCCGTCACCATCGTCGGCGAGGGTGGCCGCCGCCGCGAGCATCCCCTGGGCCACCACCTGGCCGCCGTAGATGCGTCCCGAGAGTTGGGGCAGGCACGCGCCCGTAAAGACATCGGGCGGGTCGCCCCGATCCTCGCCGCCGCCCGCCTCGCTCAGGGCGAGGACCCGGGTCACGGAGCCCAGCGGCTCCTCGGTGGCGACGGGGACCGGGTACGGTCTCGTCACAGGCCGAGCTCCTCCAGGATCGGCAATTCAGCGCGCACGGCGCCGCGGGCGTCGTCGGCGGTCCGCGCGCTGGTGGCCAGACCCGCCAGGCGCTGGCAGTCGGCGAGATCGACGGACTTGAGCACGGCGTCGACGTCGGGCAGGGCACGGGCGGTCATCGACAGGCTCGCCACCCCCAGACCGACGAGGACGACGGCCAGGGCCGGGTCGGCGGCCGCCTCACCGCACACGCCCACTGGGCGGCCATGAGGGCTGGCCCCGTCGCAGGCGGCCTTGATCAGCCGCAGGACGGCGGGCTGCCAGCCGGTCGACAGGTCCGCCAGGGACGACAGCAGCCGGTCCGCCGCCATGACGTACTGCGTGAGGTCATTGGTGCCGATGGAGGCGAAGTCGGCGTGCTCGAAGAGCTTGTCCGCCATGAGCGCGGCGGAGGGCACCTCGATCATCATGCCCGCGGTCTTCAGCCCGTAGGAACGGGCCTTGTCGGTGAAGGCCTCGGCCTCGTCGGCAGTGGAGATCATGGGGGCCATGACCCACACCTTGGCGTCGGTGGCGGCCTCGGCCTTGGCCAGGGCCTGGAGCTGGTGCTCCAGGACCTCGGGGTCGCGACGCGTCGTGCGGTAGGCGCGCACGCCCAGGGCCGGATTGGCCTCGGTGGCGTCGGTGAGGAAGGGCAGCGGCTTGTCGGCGCCGGCATCGAGGGTGCGCACGACGACCTTCTTGCCGGGGAAGGCCTCCAGCACTCCGCGGTAGGCCTCCACCTGGGCCTCGACGGTGGGCTCCTCGGGCTGGTCGAGGAAGCAGAACTCGGTGCGGAACAGGCCGATACCCATCGCACCGGCCTCGGCGGCGCTGCGCGCGCCCGCCGCGTCGCCGACGTTGGCCAGCAGCTGGACCTCGTGGCCGTCCCTGGTGGCGCCGTCGCCGTTGAACACCCGCACCCGGTTGGCCAGCTCGCGAGCGCGACGCAGCTCGTCCTCGGAGGGGTCGAGCGTGATGACGCCCTTGGTGCCGTCGACGAGCACGATGTCCCCGTCGTGCAGGCGGTCGATCACGGCCGTTCCGGCGCCGACGATCGCGGGCATGCCCAGCGAGCGGGCGAGGATCGCCGTATGCGACGTCGGCCCGCCCTCGGAGGTGACGAAGGCGACGACCTTCTCCGGGTCGAGCAGGGCCGTGTCGGCCGGGGCGAGATCCTCGGCCACGAGCACGAAGGGCTCGGGCAGGCGCGGGATGCCCGGCATGGGGGCGTCGATCAGCACCGCGACGATGCGGTCGCGCACGTCCGCCACGTCCCGGGTTCGCTCGGCCATGTAGCCGCCCAGGGACTCCAGCATGGACGCCAGGGTGTCCGCGGCCTCCCACACGGCGCGCTCGGGCGCCAGGCGGCGCTCGCGCACCATGGCCTGCGCCGAGGAGGTCAGCGTCGGGTCGGCCGCCATCTGCGCGGTGGTCTCCAGAAGGGTGCGGCCGTCACCCTTGGCCTCGGCGGCCGAGAGCTCCAGACTCTTCTTGACTGTCTGGGCGGCCTGGGCGATGCGGTCGCACTCCTTCTCGGTATCCCGACTGGAATCGAGGGTGGCGATCTCGGGCTCGGTGATCCCCGGGGCCATGCGGGCGACGGGGCCGGCGACGAGCCCGGGGCTCACGCCGATGCCGGTCAGAGAGGTTGGGGTTGCGTCGGACGGGACCATACGGTGCTCCTACAACGATGGAGGCGGGTATCACGTGTTGCGGTCCATTGTGCCCCGTACCGGCGTCGTCCGGAGGTTTTCCGCCGTTGGATGAAAGACGATTGACATGACTGCGGCGGGTCGCGCTCTCTTACGGCGGGCCCGCGGAGGGGCATGTCGGCCCGTTCGACCGCGGCGCGGGGCCCTTGTTGGAGCGCCACCGGGGCGGAGGCCCGCCCACCTACGGTAAAGTGATGCTGAACACGGAGGCGATGAGTCGTCGCGCGCCCTCGGGCGCCGCCGCACTGAGCCTTACGGGGTCTTACGAGGACAGTACGAGGAGCACAGATGAGCACTGCTGAACAGATTGTCGCCGGCCTGGGGGGGCGGGAGAACATCTCGGATCTCGAGCCCTGCATTACTCGGCTGCGCGTCGAGGTCGTCGACCAGGAGAAGGTCGATGAGGAGGCCCTGCGGGCCTCGGGCGCCTTCGGGGTCGTGCGGTCGGGCCGGGTCGTCCAAGTTGTCGTCGGCCCGACGGCGGACGAGCTCGCCGGCGAGATCACGGCGCTGGACTGACCGGTCCGAGGCGCTCGCGGGCCCGCCGCCCCGTCATCCGCCGCTCGTCCGGCGGGACGGCGGGGTGAGCGCATGAGCCGCAATCCTCCGGGCACCGCGAGGTCGCTCGCGGGCGCGACGTTCGGAGGATGGTAATGTGCGACTACATGTGAAACGCTTGCAGCAACGGATGATGTTCATTCGACCGCCCACTCGCACTGTCGCACCGCAGCGGTTGAGCGGGCACGTCACCCGCGTCATCATGTCGACAGGCATTCCGACAGGGCCATCCTTCGCATCCATGCGACCGACCAACGAGGCTGAATCCACGCCATGACCGAGTCCATCGCCGCATCCGAGCCCGCGGGCGAGCGCCTCAAGCAGCTCGCCGAAGCGCACGGAGTCTCCACCGAGTACTGGGACTACCACGGCAATCTCGCCGCCCCGTCCCGAGCCACGCTCGTCGCTGTTCTGGCGGCCCTCGGTGTCGAGGCTGGCACGGACGAGGAAATCGAGACCTCGCTGGCGCAGGTCGAAATCACTCCCTGGAGGCGCACCCTGCCGCCGTCCGTCGTCGCCCGCGCCGGGGAAGAGGTCCGCGTGCCCGTCCACGTGCCCGACGGTGCAGGTGTGCGTGTGCATGTCGACCTGGAGGACGGCAGCAGGCGCGAGCTGCCCCAGACGGACGACTGGACGCTCCCGCACGACGTCGACGGAGTCCTGACGGGCCGGGCCACCTTCGCCCTGCCGGCTGATCTGCCCCTGGGGTGGCACGCGCTGGTCGCCGACATCGACGCCTCGCCCGCCTGCGAGGCCCATTCGGCCACCACCCCTCTGGCGGTCACCCCCGATCGCCTGGAACTACCGGCGTCGTTGGGCGAGCGCGGCTGGGGGGTCATGGCCCAGCTGTACTCCGTGCGCTCGCGCGGCTCGTGGGGCATCGGCGATGCCGACGACCTCACCGAGCTCGCCAGCCTCCTGGGCGATGAGGGCGCCGATTTCCTGCTCATCAACCCGCTGCACGCCTCCGAGCCCGCGGGTATCATGACGCCTTCGCCCTACCTGCCGGTCACCAGGCGCTTCGTCAACCCGATCTACATCCGCCCCGAGGCGATCGCGGAGGTGGCCCGGCTGTCGGGGCCGCGCCGCTCGCTGGTCCAGTGGGCCTTCGAGGAGGTTTCGGAGACCGACCTGTCGGCCGACCCGATCGACCGCGACGCCGTCTGGAAGGCCAAGCGCGAGGCCCTCGAGGTCATCTTCGCCGCTGGTCGCTCCCGGGCGCGTCAGCGCGACTTCGAGCGGTTCCGCGCCGAGCAGGGCGAGGGTCTGGAACGGTTCGCCCTGTGGTGCGCCCTGTCGGAGAAGTACGGTGAGCTCCAGGACTGGCCCGAGACGCTGAGAGACGCCTCGAACGCCTTCGTCGCCAATGAGGCCCGCACTCTGACCGAGCGGATCGACTTCTACGCGTGGATGCAATGGATCGTCGACGAGCAGCTGGGCCGTGCGCAATCCGAGGCCAGGGCCTCCGGCATGGGCCTGGGAATCATGGGCGACCTCGCGGTCGGCGTGCATCCGCGCGGGGCCGACGCGTGGAGCGACCCGGAGTCCTTCGCCGCGGGCATCGAGGCCGGCGCCCCGCCGGACATGTACAACCAGCTCGGCCAGAACTGGTCGCAGCCCCCGTGGAGTCCCACCCGCCTGGCCGAGAGCGCCTACGCGCCTCTGCGCGATATGATGCGTACCGTGCTGCGCCACGCCGGCGCGCTGCGGATGGATCACATCATTGGCCTGTTCCGTCTGTGGTGGATCCCCAGGGGCATGGGTGCGGACCAGGGCGCCTATGTGCGCTATGACCATGAGGCCATGGTCGGCGTCGTCCTGCTGGAGGCCTACCGTGCGGGTGCCGTCATCATCGGCGAGGACCTGGGCACCGTCGAGCCCTGGGTGCGCGACTACCTCGCCAGCCGCGGCGTGCTCGGGACGTCGGTGCTGTGGTTCGAGAAGCAGCAGGACGGCTGGCCGCTGCAGCCCGACGCCTACCGGTACCTGTCCCTGTCCACCGTCAACACTCACGACCTGCCGCCCACCGCCGGATACCTCGCGGATGAGCACGTGACCCTGCGCGAGCGTCTCGGTCTGCTCACCGAGCCCGTCGAACAGGTCCGTGCCGAAGCGCGCGTCGAACGCGAGCGGATGCTCACCCGCCTGCGCGAGCACGGGCTGCTGAGGAACGATCCCTCCGAGCGGGAGATCGTCGAAGCCCTTTACCGTTACATCGTGCGCACCCCCTCCGCACTGATCGGGATCGCCCTCGTCGACGGCGTCGGCGAGCGGCGGACCCAGAATCAGCCCGGCACCGACCAGGAGTACCCGAACTGGAAGATCCCCCTGGCTGACGGCTCGGGCGAGGTCGTCCTGGTCGAGGATCTGCCGGGCAACGTGAGGCTGAGCAGCCTGCTGGCGGCCGTCCGCGACGAGCTGAGGCACTGACCCGGCCGCCGGGGCCGTCACGGGACTGTTCCGGGCCTGGGCCCGCGGTCCCGCGACGACCTCAGGCCCAAGTGCAGGCCGCGTCCCCGGCGGCGAGGATCGTGCCCGCCGGAGGGAGCGTGAGCGCCTCCTCCTTGGCGTCCAGCGCGATCACCGGGACGAACGGGCTGCGCCCACCGGCCTCGATCCGCGCGGGCGACCAGGAGATGACGGGGTCGCCCGCACGGATTCGGTCGCCGGCGGCGACGCGGACCGTGAAGCCCCTCCCGTCGAGCTCGACCGTGTCCACACCGAGGTGGACGAGGACGGCGCGGCCCTCGGGGGAGACGATGACGTAGGCGTGGGGGTGAATCTTGGAGAGTGTGCCCGTGATCGGCGCGAGGGCTGCGGTGTCGCTGCCCTCGCGGCCGGTGCGGTTGGGATCGATGGCCAGCCCGGGCCCGATGAGCCTGCCCGAGAAGACCGGGTCGGGGACGTCGTCGAGAGCCACGACCCTCCCGGCCGCGGGAGCTCGGACGGTTAGGCTCATCGCGGCTCCTCATCGCTGTTCGCGGCCGCGGCCTGACAGGCCTGGGCGCCGACCACTCGACGGGTGTCGTCGAGGTTCTCGGCCACGATCCTGCGGAAGGCCGCTGGCGCGTCCGCGTGGGAAGCCAGCCAGCCCTCCAGGGCGCCGACCGGGTCGACGCCTTCCAACCCGACTGTTGCGGTCGACCACAGCGCGGTGAGCAGGTTCTCGGCCATGTGGAAGGTGCGTGTGTCCCAGATGGCGTCGGCCTCGCGCACGTACTCCGCGATGAAGGGGGCGAGCAGCTCCGGACGGCGCTCAACGTCGCCGAAGCCGCGCAACGTCTTGACCTGGGTCTCGTTGGGCATAGAAGTGTTCTCCACCAGTTCGCGCCAGGTGGCGGCCTTGGCCTCGGCGGTCGGCACGGCGGCCCGCGCCTGCGCGGCGCGTTCGCGGCCCGTCGTCGTCAGGTCTCGGCTCTCCTCGGCGGCGATCTCGGTCTCACCCGCGCGGCCCGCGGCCACCAGTCCGATGAGCAGCTCCCAACGCAGATCCTGATCGACCACGAGTCCGTCGAGGGTCTCCGAACCGTCGAGCCAGGCGGCCACGGCCGCCGTCTGGTTCTCGGTCACGGCGTGGGCGGCGACGGCGCGCGCCAGCTGGAGCTGAGTGTCGCCGCCTGCGTTGGCGGCGCGGGCCAGTGTCAGCAGCGTGTCCGCGGTCGCGGCGATGGCCGTCTCCCGGTCCGTCTGGGGCAGGAAGCGGCTCAGACAGGTGGACACCCGAGCGAGCAGGCCCTGAACCACGGAGGATCGGGTCTCCACGCGCAGGGCGGCGAGCGCCGCGGCCAGGAAGCGGGAGGCGGGCAGCCGGCCGTCGCGCACCATATCCCATGCGGAGGCCAGGAGGATTGAACGAGGCAGCGACTGGGCGAAGGCGTCCACGTGCTCCAGCCCCGTGGCGAGCGAGGAGGCGTCCAGACGCACCTTGGCGTATGTCAGGTCGTCGTCGTTGAGGAGCAGGACGTCGCCGCGGCGGGTGCCGACGAGTTCCGGGACGGCGGTGCGCGCCCCGTCGACGTCGAGTTCGACGCGGCCGGTGCGCACGAGGGCGGCGGTACCGCCCTCGTTGGTCAGCGTGTAGGAGCCGATCGCCACGCGGTGCGGGCGCAGCGAGGCCGGGGAATCAGCCGGGATCTCCTGGACGATCTCGGCGGAGGTGATGATGCCGTCGGCGTCGGCATCCACCTGCATGCGCAGCGTCGTGACGCCCGCCTCCTGGAGCCACAGACGGGTCCACGTGCTCAGGTCGCGTCCCGAGACCCGCTCCAGTTCGGCGAGCAGATCGTCCAGGGTGGCGTTGGCGTAGGCGTGGGCGGCCAGGTAGTTCTTGATGCCCTTGAAGAAGCTCTCCCGATCCACGTAGGCCACCAGCGCAGAGAGGACGGAGGCGCCCTTGGCGTAGGTAATGCCGTCGAAGTTGACCTCGACATCGTGCAGGTCGTTGATCTCGGCGGCGATCGGGTGGGTGGAGCTCAGCTGGTCCTGGTTGTAGGCCCAGTTCTTCTCGATGGTCTGGAAGGTGGTCCAGGCGTCGGCGAAGCGGGTGGATTCCGCCACGGCGAGCGTGGAGCAGTATTCGGCGAAGGACTCGTTGAGCCATAGGTCGTTCCACCACGTCATGGTCACCATGTCCCCGAACCACATGTGGGCGAGCTCGTGGAGGATGGTGACGGCGCGGCGCTCCACGCGCGCCTCGACGGGTCGGGAGCGGAATACGTAGTCGTCGCGATGGGTGACGCACCCGGCGTTCTCCATGGCCCCCGCGTTGAACTCGGGCACGAAGATCTGATCGTACTTGTCGAAGGCGTAGGGGGTGGCGAACAGTTCCTCGTAATAGGCGAAGCCCGTCCTGGTGAGCTGAAGGATCTCGTCGGAGTCCATGGACGGCTCCAGCGAGGCGCGGCAGTAGACGCCCAGTGGGACGACGCGCCCATCGGTGGCCCGATACTCGCCGGTGGCCCCCCGGTACGGGCCGGCGACGACGGCGGTGATGTAGGAGCTGATGCGCCGGGTGGGAGAGAAGGCGAAGGTGCTCGTGCCGTCCTGGGAGGCGGGGTCGGGGGTGGGGGAGTTGGAGAAGACGGTCCAGCCCTCGGGGACGGTGACCGTGAAAGTGAAGGAGGCCTTGAGGTCGGGCTGCTCGAAGACGGCGAAAACGCGACGGGCGTCGGGCACCTCGAACTGGGTGTAGAGGTAGGTCTCCCCGTCGGCCGGATCGGTGAAGCGGTGCAGGCCCTCCCCGGTGTGCATGTAGGCGCAGTCGGCGACCACCGTGAGCTCGTTGTCGGCCTTCAAATCCCCCAGCACGATGCGGGAGTCGACATAGCACTCGGCCGGGTTCAGCCGGCGGCCGTTGAGAACAATGGAGTGCACCCGCGGGGCGACCAGGTCGATGAATGTGACCGCGGGTCCGGTCGACTCCGCCGAGAAGCGCGCGGTCGTCGTCGAGCGGAAGGTCGTCTGCTCCGGGTCGGCGGCGCCGGACAGGTCGAGGACGACGTCGTAGCTCTCCGCGGTTACGAGTCCGGCGCGGGTGGCCGCCTCGTCGCGGGTCAGGTTCTGACCTGGCATGGGTGGGTGCTCCTTGCTGTGAGGGCGGTGGAACGGGCCCCGCATCGGGTGCGGGGGCCCCGGTCCGGGTCGGCTCGGGGCTGGGGCCATCTTCTCACCGGTCATCCCCGCTGCGGAAAAGGCGCTGTGGTCAGTCGGCCGGGGTGCAGCGCCCGCGCTCGCAGCCGTTGCCGGTGAGCGTTGCGTAGGTCTCGTCGGTGGGGAGGGCGACGAAGCCGGAGCCCGGTGTCGGCGCCGGCCCTCGCCACGGCGTCGCCCAGGGACGCGAGGTCGCGCGCGCCGGTGGATTGATCGACGTCGAGGTTGCCGGTGAGGGCCCATGCCAGGCACTGGACGGCCAGCGGGTTGCGGGCCCGCTCGCCCGTGGCGCGCATGAGGTCCCTCATGACGACGCCGGTGTACCGGCTGCGCCGTTGCGCCCCCTCGGCCTCGAGGACTCATGCGCCGTCGCGGTAGACCTCGGGGTGCCGGGAACGGACCAGGGCGAGCGCATTGACGCCCGTGAGTCTGCGGGCGCCGGCCCGGGGATGTCGAGTCCGGCGTTCGCATCCCGGAAGGGCTCATCGACGGTGATGCTCAGCCTGCCCATGAAGTCGATGATTGTGGCGAACTGGGCCATGTCGACGGTCAGGAGGTGGGTCGTGGTGACGCCGAGCCACGTCTGCGCGGATGCGGAGGCTTCCACGGCTCAGGGCATGGCGACATCGACCCGGCTGAGACGGACGCTCGCCAGGCCGATGTCGCCGATGAGTGCCAGGGCCATCACGAGGGAGGACGACGAGCCCGGTCAGGAAGGGGCGTCGCCACCCGCGTGAGCGAGCCCGGGGCGCACAGCGGTGAAGGCTGGGCGCCCCGGGCTCACGGGGTGGTCATGCGCGCCGGCGCGTTCGGACCGTCCGAGTGACTCATCATCACCCGCACGCCACCCGCGCGCCTGCGGGGCTCAGGCCCTGCGACGCGCGACGAGGACGGCGCCGGAGGCCAGGAGGCCGGCGGCGACGACTGCCAGGCCGAGGCCGGTACCAGTACGGGCCAGCTCCCTCTTGGAGGGCGTCGAGGGCTTGGAGGATGCGGCCGGGGCCTTGGTGTCTGCGGCGGCCGGTGCGGGAGCCGCAGCGGCGGGGCCGCCGCCGGTGGCGGGCGTCTCGACGGCGGGAGCGCCGGCGCCGCCCGAGATGTCGGTGCCATCCTCGGTCTCGATGTAGAAGATGCCCTCCCTCTTGACGAGGTAGTGCTCGAAGTAGCCGTACCGACCGCTCGACTCGCCGACGACGCCGGCCCGGTACCTGCCGTCGGGCAGGGAGGCGGGGGCGGTGAAGCCGGTCGAGTAGGTGCCGTCGGTGTCGGCCGACGAGGTGCTCAGGACGGTGGAGGAGGCGTCGCGCGGGCTCGTCGCCGAGTCGTAGGAGTCGACCGGCACAACCCGGAAGGTGGCTCCCTCGCTCGCGTTGAAGCCGGAGACGTCGGGTGTGATGGTCTGCGTGCCCTCCTCGTCGACGGCGGTCAGCGAGTAGCTGCCGCTCAGGGATGCCGTGGTGGACGGGCTGGACGAGCCGGTCGAGGTCTCGCCGGTGGACGTCCCCGTTGTGGACGAGTCGGTCGAGTCATCCGCAGTCGGTGCGGCGGGCGCTTCGACGGTAGTCGTCTCGGCGCCATCCGAGATGTCGGTGATGTCGGTGCCGTCCTCGGTCTCGATGGAGAAGGTGCCCTCCTTCTTGACGAGGTAGTGCTCGAAGTAGCCGTACCGACCGCTCGACTCGCCGACGACGCCGGCCCGGTACCTGCCGTCGGGCAGGGAGGCGGGGGCGGTGAAGCCGGTCGAGTAGGCGCCGTCGGTGTCGGCCGACGAGGTGCTCAGGACGGTGGAGGAGGCGTCGCGCGGGCTCGTCGCCGAGTCGTAGGAGTCGACCGGCACAACCCGGAAGGAGACAGCCTCATTGGAATCGAAGCCGGAGACGTCGGGTGTGATGGTCTGCGTCCCGTCCTCCTCGGCGGTCAGCGAGTAGCTGCCGCTCAGAGACGCCGTGGCGGTCGCTGAGGGCGATGGGGCCGCGGAGGCGTCGGTCGGGCTGGAGGCGTCGGTCGTCGGGGTGGGTGCGGCGGAGGCGTCGGTCGCTGAGGGCGAT
>NZ_GL985606.1:1326517-1331449 GCF_000220835.1 Actinomyces sp. oral taxon 448 str. F0400
CGTCGGTGGAGGAGGACGAGTCGGATGAGCCCGTGCCTGTCGTCGAGCCGTCCTCGCTCGTGATGGAGTAGGTGCCGTCCTTGACGAGGAGGTTCTGGAAGTAACCGTACTCTCCGTGGGAGTCGCCCACGACGCCCACCCTGTACCTGCCGTCGGGCAGGTCGGCGGGGACCGGGAAGGAGCCCGTGGCTCCTCCGTCGGCGTCGGCGGTGAAGGTGGTGAGTTCGGTGAAGTCGTCACCGGTCGGGCTGGTCCCCGTGCCGTGGGAGTCCGCCGGTACGACGCCGAAGCGGATCGTCTCTTCGGGGGTGAAGCCGGTGATGGTGGTCTCGATCGTCTGGGTGCCGTCTGCCGTAGTGGTCAGCGTGTAGCTGCCATCGGGCTTGGTGGAGTCCAGCGCGAGGCTCACGTTGAAGGAATCGACGACTTTGTTGTCGTAGTTGTAGCAGGCGAAGCCGAGAACTCCCCGCTGCTGGTCGGACAGACCGGCAGCCTCGGTGGCCGTCGGCAGGTCGATGGCGGCAGTCCACGTGCCGTCATCGTTCGGGATGATGCTGCCGAAGGCGCCCGTCGCCTGGGATGCCCCGGATGAGAGGCTCTCCTGGTCGGCGGCGACGGACCACACGACGGAGGTCGGGTTGCCGTCGGTGGAGGCGCACCCGGTGCCCGAGATCGTGAGCGTCTCGTCCGGGCTGGCGACGCCCGTGTAGTCGCTGGTGTAGGTGAAGTCGCCGTTGGCGAAGGCTGGGGTTGAGACGGCGGCACCGGCGGCCACGAGGGCGGCGGTGGCACCGAGGGTGGCAGCAGAGCGTCCGAGACGCATGGAATCCTCCAGGGGATAGTGGGTGGTTGTCCGTCACGGTGCTCGGCACCGGCTTCAGGCCAACTCTCTCTCAGTCGAAGTTGAGACACAAGTGAGACATAAGGCCGAACCGGCTCCGGCACAGCACTACCATACGCAACAGTCGTCACAACTGTCACTCACATCTCGTAGAAATGAGACACAAGTCCCATCTTTCCGGTGTGGTTCGCACGGCGCTCATCCGGATCACCCATGGGCGATCGCTCGAGGTCATTGATGTCGACGGCCCCGCCACGTCGCATGGCGGGGCCGTCGTCTCCCGTTTCCGTGTCCGGGCCGTCCGGGGCCGGTCCTCCTCACCAGATGGACACGCGGTCCTCCGGCTCCAGCCACAGGGCGTCTCCCCGCCTCACGTCGAAGGTCTCGTAGAAGGCATCGACATTGCGCACGATGCCGTTGCAGCGGAACTCGTTCGGCGCATGGGGGTCGATGGTCAGCAGCAGCTCGGCGTAGTCATCGCGGCTCCGGCTCCGCCACATGCGCGCCCAGGAGTAGAAGAAGCGCTCCATGGCGCTCAACCCGTCGATGACCGGGGCCTCCTCCACCGAGCTGATCCCCGCCTCGGCCAGCGCCAGGCGGTAGGCCTTGAGTGCGATGCCCAGACCGCCCAGGTCGCCGATGTTCTCGCCGATCGTCAGCTCGCCGTTGACGTGCGGGACCTCGTCCACAGCTTCGCCCGCGGCCTCGGCCCGGGCCACGAGCAGCTGCGGGCGGTAGGCATTGTACTGGTCGATCAGCGCTCCGGTCCGCGCCTCGAAGGCATCGCGGTCCTCTGCCGTCCACCAGTCGGCCACCTTGCCGGTTCCGTCGAAGGTCGAGCCCTGGTCGTCGAACCCGTGCCCGATCTCGTGGCCGATCACCGCGCCGATGGCCGCGTAGTTGACGGCGTCGTCGGCGGCGGGGTCGAAGAAGGGCGGTCGCAGGATCGCGGCGGGGAAGACGATCTCATTCATCGTCGGACGGTAGTAGGCGTTGACGGTTTGGGGCGTCATGTGCCACTCGTCGCGGTCCACCGGTCCCGCCAGCTTGCGCAGCGCCCGGGCCAGCTCGAAGCCCTCGACCGAGCGCACTGAGCCGATGACGTCTCCGGGGACGACTGTGACCGTCGAGTAGTCTCGCCACGTGTGCGGGTAGCCGATCTTGGCAGTGAACAGGTCCAGCTTCTTCAGGGCCCGTTCGCGGGTGGTCGGGCTCATCCACTCCAGAGAGGAGATCGACTCCCGATAGGCCTCGATGAGACGCCCCACCAGGACGTCCATCCGCTCCCTGTGCTCCGGCGGGAAGTGACGGGCCACGTACATCTCGCCCAGCGCCTCGCCCATGGTCCCCTCGACCAGACCGACCGCGCGCTTCCAGCGCGCCCGCAACTCATCCGTGCCCTGCAGAGCACGGCCGTAGAAATCGAAATTCTCCTCCACGAAGGCTCGCGGCAGCAGGGGCGCGCGGCCGTGGACCACATGCCATGCCGCCCACACCCGCAGATCCTCCAGGTCGGTCTCCTCCCATACGCGCGCCAAGTGGGTCAGGTAATCGGGCTGCTCGACGATCGCCTCCGCGAGGAAAGACTCGCTCCGGGCACCCACGCGCAGAGCCGCCTCGCCGATCCCCTCCCGCCAGGCCTTCCATGCGAATCCCGGCGCCGAGGCCGTCAACTCGGCCCACGTGCGCGGATTGTTGATCTTCTCGATGTCGCGGCAGGCCACGCGGGTCCAGTGGCCGGCGGCGAGCGCGGTTTCCACGGCCATGACGCGTCCGGCCAGGGAGTCGGCGTCGGCGCCGAGTCGCTCGGGAAGTGCGACCAGCTCCAGCATGCGACCGACGTGCCCCGTGTAGGCCCGGCGGGTCTTGGCCTTCGAATCCTTCCGGTAGTAAGACTCATCGGGCAGTCCGAGGCCCGACTGACCCATCCAGGCGATGTAGCGCTCCGGGGCGTTGAGGTCGACCTCGACGTCCACGTCCACCGGGCCCGTGAACCCGGCGGCGATCCCGGCCCCCAGCGTGCGCGCCAGGGCCTCCTTGCTCCGCGCGCCCAGGACGGGGGCGAGTTCGGCCTCCAGCGGATGGGCGCCCAGCTCCTCGATGCGCTCCTCGTCGAGGAAGGAGGAGTACAGATGAGCGATTTTCGCCTCGGACGTGGTCGGGACCGCAGTCGGATCGACGTCGGCGGCCAACTCGGCGAGGATGTCGCCGCACGCCTCCTCCGCGGCGTCGCGCAGAATGAGGAATGTCCCCGTCGACGATCGGTCGGCGGGGATCTCGACCGTCGTCAGCCATGTGCCGTTGACGTAGCGGAACAGGTCGTCCTGAGGGCGGACGGCGGAGTCGGTTGCCGAGGTCTCGAGCACGCCGCCCAGAACGGGGTCCTGAAGGGACTGCGGATCCTCGGCGGAGGTGCACGCGGCCGGAGAGGAGGTGGGAGTCGTCATGGGCTCACGCTAATGGCGTCTCATCCGCACATCCGTGCATGCTCGGATCCGCATCCTCCTGTTCGCGTGAGGCACAATCCGGCCATGCGTATTCACATCGGTACCGACCATGCCGGGTTCGAGCTCAAGAACACTCTCAAGGATCACTGGACGAGGGCCGGTCACGACGTCGTCGACCACGGCTGCTACGAGTACGACCCCGCCGACGACTACCCCGAGTTCTGCTTCGCCTGCGCCGAAGGCGTCATCGCCGACCCCGGCAGCCTCGGCATCGTCCTGGGCGGTTCGGGCAACGGCGAGCAGATCGCCGCCAACAAGGTCGACGGCGTGCGCGCCGCCCTCGTGTGGTCCGTCGAGACCGCCGTGCTCGCCCGCCAGCACAATGATGCGAACGTCGCCGGCTTCGGCGTGCGCCAGCACTCGGCCGATGACGCTTTGACCATCCTCGATGCCTTCATCGCCGAGTCCTTCTCCGGCGACGAGCGTCACGGCAACCGGATCGGCCAGGTGCGTCGTTACGAACGTGCCCACCGCGGGCTCCACGATGGGGCCTGATGCCGGCGCCGACGAGGTCGAGGCCCGTCGGTAGGCTCCGGCCGGAGTACTGTCCCGTTCATGCCGGAAGGTCACACCATCCACCGTCTCGCCGGCGCCCTCGCCGAGCTCTACTGCGGTCAGCGCCTGAGGGTGAGCTCGCCGCAGGGCCGTTTCACCGACGGGGCCGCCCGCCTCGACGGCGGGGTGCTCCTGGGAGCCCGGGCGCACGGTAAGCACCTGTTCCTGGCCTTCGGGCCGCAGCCCGGCATGCCGCTGGACGACGAGGCCGTCACCTGGCTGCGCATCCACCTGGGCCTGTACGGGTCGTGGACTTTCGACGGCGACTCGGCCTTCACCGCTCCACATGCCATCGGCGCCCCGCGCCGACGCGTGGGCGAGCGCGGGGAGCACGCGCTGCGGCACGGCGGCGGTTCGGCGCTCGCGGGCCTGAACGGCGATGACGCCTCCGCATCATCTTCCGAGAATTCCGCGCGGACGCCCGCGGCCCCGGAGCCGGGGCGATGGGCGCCCCCGCAGCCGCGCGGGGCCGTGCGCCTGCGTCTGCTCGGCGAGCATGGCGTCGCCGACCTCACCGGGCCGACCGCCTGCGAGCTGCTCGACGCCGAGGGCGTGGCCGCCGTGCGCGCCCGCCTGGGGCCCGACCCATTGCGGTCCGACGCCGATCCCGACGTTTTCGTAAGGGGAGTGCGCCGGCGTCGCAGGACCATCGGCGAGCTGCTCATGGATCAGTCCATCATCTCCGGGATCGGTAACATCTTCCGCGCCGAGACACTGCTGCGCTGCGACATCAGCCCGTTCCTGCCCGGCAACCGGGTTGACGAGGCGCGGGTGCGCGCCGTGTGGGACGACCTCGTCCCGCTCATGGAGTACGGCGTGGCCACCGGTTTCATCACAACCGTCGAGGTCGAGGACGTGCCCGAGCCCCTGCCCACCGGCGACGAGGAGGCCGGACGCTGGTACGTCTACCACCGCGCGGGACGGCCCTGTCTGCGGTGCGGTACCCCCGTGAGGGAGAGGAAGGTGGGCGGGCGGCGGCTGTTCTGGTGCCCGACCTGCCAGGCCCGCTGAGACCCCCGCCGCCGGGGG
>NZ_GL985606.1:1331901-1396684 GCF_000220835.1 Actinomyces sp. oral taxon 448 str. F0400
ATGATGTCCGCAGAAGCGGCCCTCCGCCGTCCGGCCTCGTCGTGCGCCAGCGGCGCCGATCGACCGAGTGCGGGGCGGGCCGGCGAGTCCGACGCTGTCGTCAGATGTAGATGGTGGGGTCCATCATGAGTTCGGGGTCGGTGCGCGGGTCGCGGGCGCGCGCCGGGACGCCCACGCCCACGTGGTCGGCGGGCAGGTTCTTGACCAGCACCGCGTTGGCGCCGATCTTCGCATTGTCCTCGACCGTCACCGGGCCGAGCACTTTGGCACCCGCACCGATCTGCACGTTGTTACCGATCGTGGGGTGGCGCTTACCGGGGTTCATCGAGACACCACCGAGGGTCACCCCGTGGAACACGAGGACGTCGTCGCCCACCTCCGCGGTCTCGCCGATGACCACACCCATGCCGTGGTCGATGAAGAAGCGATCGCCGATCCTCGCCGCCGGGTGGATTTCGATGCCGGTGACATTCCGTGCCGCCTGGGACAGGGCTCGGGCGGCGAATTTGTGGCCCGAGCGCCACAGCTTATGCGCTGCTCGATGCGCCCACAGGGCGTGCACACCGGGGTAGAGCACGGCCACCTCGAGACTGGAGCGCGCCGCGGGATCGCGTCTGCGGGCTGTGGTCAAGTCCTCCTTGGCCAGGTGCCACAGCGAACGGTTCGGGTCGTGCATGGTGCTCCTCAGTGTCGGGGTCGGTGCCGGGCGGCACTGCCGTAGGGCGTTGGCGAAGGGCTATCGGCCCGGCTCCCCGCGCCCATCGGGACCGTTCGCGGCGGCCGATGGCCGGAGGGGGTCCGGGCCGAGATAACGTTCGGCGGCGGCACCCCCGTTCCCGGGTGCCGCCGCCGGCCGGCCCGCTCAGAGGGCGGCGGGAACCGGGCACCCGTGGCGCGATCGGGCTATCAGTTGAGGTATTCGGAGTACAACGGGGTGGACAGATAGCGCTCACCGGTGTCGGGAAGGACGGTGACGATCGTCTTGCCCGCGAGCTCCGAACGCCGGGCGAGGGAATCGATGGCGGCCAGAGCGGCGCCCGAGGAGACGCCCACGAGCAGGCCCTCTTCAGCGGCAGCGCGCCGGGCGTAGGTGATGGCGTCGTCGGAGGGGACGTGGAGCAGTTCGTCCCAGATGTTCTGGTCGAGAATCTCGGGGACGACATTGGGGCCCAGCCCCTGGATCTTGTGTGGGCCGGCATGCCCCTCGCTCAGCAGAGGGGACTCGGTGGGCTCAACGCCGAAGATCCTGACGTCGGGCCGTTCCTCGGACAGGACCTGGCCCACACCGGTCAGGGTGCCGCCGGTGCCGATACCGGCGACGAAGGCGTCGAACTCACCGGCCTGCTCCAGGAATTCGCGCGCAGTCGTCTCCCGGTGGATCCAGGGGTTGGCCGGGTTGGTGAATTGGGATGCCAGGATCGAGTTGGGGGTCGCCTCCTGGATCTCCTCGGCCCGCTTGACCGCACCGGCGACGCCGCCCTCCGTGGTGAGCACGAGCTCGGCGCCGAAAGCGCGCATGATCGCACGGCGCTCCTTGGACATAGTCTCAGGCATCGTGATGATGACCTTGTAGCCCAAAGCCGCGCCGACCATGGCCAGGCCGACGCCCGTGTTGCCGCTGGTGGCCTCGATGATCGTGCCGCCCGGCTTGAGATCGCCCGACTCCTCGGCTGCGCGCACGATCGACAGGGCGATGCGGTCCTTGACGGACCCGGCGGGCTCGAAGGCCTCGACCTTGGCCAGGACCGTGACGGGGCCGGAGATGACGCGATTGATGCGCACCAGCGGGGTGCCGCCGATGGCCTCGGTGATGTTGGACAAATAGGTCATGATGCTTCTTCCTCGTGAGCTTCCCTGTGGACGGGATCGGCCGCGCAGGCACGGCGGCCGATGAACAACAAGAGTGGGGAACCGGCAGGGTCCGGGCGCCGAGCGGAGTCGGCAGACGGTTCGCGGCCGTCGGTGGGGAGGGCGGATGAGGCGCGCGGTTCCTGCGATTGCAGCACAGTTCGCGTCGAGACTCGCCCAGAGCGCCGGGCATGCGCGCAGCGACGCGCGCACAGTGTCGTGGCCAGGCGCCCTATCGACACCGACAGCAGGAGGACGTCGCGCACATGACGCCATTGGCCATCATGGGAGCCCTCCTCTCGTGCTTCGTGCATCGGGACTCGTCGACCTTGATGAAGGGGTCCCCTGCCGGACAGACAGTACCGCGCGGATGGTTGCGGCTGTCAAGGCGAACACGGTGAAGGCCGAGCATCCGCTCGGCGGGTGGGTCAGGCCGGCATTTCAACGGTGCGGCGTCCGATGCTGCGGGGTTCGGCTCCGCCGCCGGTCAGGGCGGCCAGGAGTTCGTCGAGCCCGACGGCGTCGGGGGAATCGGTGGCCAGGGTCAGCACAGCGTGGTTCGGGCCCCAGGTGATTCCCTCCACGGTCAGGTCGTGCGCTCCGCGCCCGCGCGCGTCCCGCAACCCGGCCTCGAGGCGACCGGCGTCGGCCACTGGGGCGTGCACCTCCCACAGGTGGCGGGTCGTCAGGCGCACTCGTCGTGCGACGGCCAGGGCGCGCGCCGTCGCCTGCGAGTAGGCGCGCACGAGGCCGCCGGTGCCCAGAAGCGTTCCTCCGAAGTAGCGGGTGACGACGACGGCGGTCGCGCTCAGCCCCGCTGACCGCAGCGCCTTGAGCATCGGCCCGCCGGCGGTGCCTGAGGGCTCGCCGTCATCGCTGGAGCGCTCGACCGCCAGGGCTCCGGGACTGGGGACCGTGAAGGCCGAGCAGTGGTGGCGAGCGTCCGGGTGGTGGGCACGCACCGCTGCGATGAACCCGCGCGCCTCCTCCTCGTTGTCCGCCCGCGCCGCCCGGGCCAGGAAGCGGGAGCGTTTGACCGTCAGGTCGATTTCGGGTTGGTCGCCCCGGGCCAGGGTGAACGTGGGTGTGGGAGCTGGGCCGGCAGCGGTTGGAGCGTGCATGACGGCATCGTGGCACGACGGACCGGCACCGAGACGACGGGACTGATCTCACATGGCTTACGCCCTGCTTGGGCTGGAAGGGCCTCGCTCGCTGCCGTTAAGGTATCCTGCGGTCCTGATTCCGACGGATCGCACGATCCACAGACTTTGAGAGGAGCGGGCTCATGGCAGTGCCGAAGCGGAAGATGTCCCGCAGCAATACCCGCAACCGCCGCTCGCAGTGGAAGGCTAAGCTGCCCGAGCTCAACACGATTCGTGTCAAGGGTCGTGAGATCACCGTGCCCCGTCGTCTGGTGAAGGCCTACAGGACCGGTCTCATCGAGTACTGACTCTTGTCTGCGGGTCGGCGGGGCCGATCCGCCTCGCGGGTGTAGCTCAATGGTAGAGCCTCTGCCTTCCAAGCAGATGGTGCGGGTTCGATTCCCGTCACCCGCTCTGTAGAACGGGCGGGTCGCCTCCGGTTCCCCGGCGGCGACTCTCTCGTTTCTTCGCGGGGTATAGCGCAGTTTGGTAGCGCGCCTGCTTTGGGAGCAGGAGATCGTGGGTTCAAATCCCGCTGCCCCGACCATCGAGTCCACATTTGAACTATTTATAAACAGTTTCATGTTCCATTTTTCCTGCATATTTTAAATTTGTGGGAATTCGGTATATTTACGACTGTACGGTACGAGTAGTCAGGACGATCGAGAGGTGCTGAGTCGCCGGCGCCTGCGAAGGTCGCGCCGTTATGCCATGATTTATCATGCCGTCCTGTCGCCTCGACCCTTGCGAATGCGTTCGCTGATACGCCCACCACGCCGTCCTGTTCGTTCTCGCCGGCGTTCCCGGCATGCGTGCCCGAGTCTTCGGCCGTGCTACGACCCGCGGTTGTTTCTCGCGCGAGTACCGGCGACCGGCGCTCCGGCTCGGCTGAGCAGTGGCCACGGGCGGGTGCTACCTCAAGGCGCGATGGCGGAGCGGGGGAGGCCCCGACCGGCGGCCGCCTCGCTCGGCCGGGCCGTACGGCCCGCCCGCGCGAAACAGATTGTGACGATACGGCATCCGTCGGCTTGCACCGGTGCAGACTCTCATGAACTAAAATCCTAGAAACCATCATGCTAGCGTTTCGCTGGCTGTGCTGTTTCAAATCTTCGTCAGGAGTTCCCATGACTGTCCCCGTCTATCCCGTCGACGGACCCGACCATGCCGCGCCATACCCTTCGCGCCCGTCCCGCAGGAGTCGCGCCGGCGTCGTCGTGTCCATCTTCGCCACCGCTGCCGTCGCCCTCACGCTCGGCGCAGTCGGCGGCTACGCCGTCGGGAGTGAGAAGGGCGTCGCGGCCGCATCGGCGTCGGCCTCCGCCACGCGCAGCACCCTGTTCTCCTCCGCCGTCTCCTCGTGTGGCTCTCCCGCCGGCGCTCAGTTCGGCGACGGCGGCCGCACTCTCACGCTTCGCACGCGAGGCGCAGAGCGGCATTCGTCCGGTATGTCCGTTCAGGACCTGCGATGCATCCTCGCCAAGCTCGGCGCATCCGACGCCGTCATATCCCGCATGTCCGCCACCCGCGCCCTCGACGGCATGCAGGACGGTCAGTGGGAGGGCATCAGCGCCTCATGGACGTACCACCCCGATGACGGATTGAACATCACCCTGACCATGAACTGATCTGATCATGGATGGCCGCGACCGGTCGGGATGGCGGAGCGGAGAGGAACGCGCAGTCGACCTCTGTGACGGCCCCCTTGAAATGGTGTGCATCATAGAATGAGGGCGGTGTTGTACGTGACGCCACAAGGAGGAACCATGAAGATCCTGCACTCGCAGTTCACTGCCAAGCCCGGTCATGAGGATGAGGTCGCGGAGATGATTTGCGGCTTCGCCGACAAGGTCCGCACCGAGCCCGGCAACCGCGTCTTCGACGTCTACCGTCACAGCGACGATCCCGCGAAGTTCTTCGTTATGGAGGCCTACGTCGATGAGGACGCCTTCCATACCCATCTGGGTATGCCCTACGGCGGCCCCTTCAACGATCGTCTGGAGGAGATCATCGAGGAGCCCCACTCGGTCCTCACCTTCATCGACCAGATCGCCTGACGCGCCCTCCCTCTCGCAGCGACTCCGTCGCGCTTCCGCCTGAACGGGTCCTAGCCGTGGGATCGGGCGGGATTGGCTTGGGCCGGACAACGTCCGGCCCAAGCCAATCCCGGCGGTCAGTGGTTGGGACCGCCCTCCCCCTCGTTGACGCGATCTGTGAGGATGCGTCCGAAGGATGAGGAGTCGCGGGTGGAGATGTAGTTCTTGACGGCCTGGAAGAAGCCGTCCTGCATCGCCGGCGAGGTCACCTCCCCGTAGGAGATCGTGTTGAGGATCGTCTGACTGCGCAGATCCTGCGACGCCTGCTGCTGGTAGGCGGAGAGGGTGGAGACGTCCGCGTCGTTGCGCACCGGCACGCATCCCTTGACCTCGCAAACGGCGGTCTGGGCTCCGGGATCGAGGACAGTGGAGAGGAAGGCGTCCGCGCCCTTCTGGTTGTCCGTCGAGGAGGAGGCGACGAAGGAGTCGACGACCATGAGGAAAGAACCGTCGGTTCCGGGGAAGACGACCGAGGACACCGGCGCGTTCCCGGTGGCCGAACCGTTCGATGCGGCGGACTCGCTCAGGGCGCTGTCGTTCATCTGGTAGAAGCCGCAGTCTCCGGCAGCCAGCCGGCCGGCGGCCTCATCCCACGTGCGGGACGCGTCATCCGCGGAGGTGCGGTCCATCAGGCGCCCGAAGGTGTCCAAGGCGTCCTTGACCTCCTGACCGTTCCAGTCGAAGCGGTCCGCCTCGATCTTCTCCCAACCGTCCTGACCGATGGTGGCCAGGAGAACGGACTCGAAGAGTCCCGCCGTAGTGATGGTGTCGGCTCCGCCGATGCACAAGGGGGTCGTTCCCTGCGCCTGAAGGGCGTCGAGGTCCGCCAGGAACTGGTTGAGGGTGTAACCCGAATCGGGTTCGGCGATACCTGCGCTGCGCAGGACATTGCTGTTGAACATGAGGAGGTTCGCCCGATGCGCGGCCAGGGGCGCCGCGTACTGCGCCCCGTCCACCGAGACCGAGGAGAGGATGTTTTCGGGCAGCTGCGCCTTGACGTCGTCGGAGAAGAGGGAGGAGATGTCGCCGACTGCGCCGGCGCTGCGCCACGCCGCGATGTTCCCGCCGACAAGACTCTGCCAGACGTCGGGGGCATCCCCCCGCGCGAGGCGCGAAGCCAGGGTGACATGGGCCTGGGAGCCCCCGCCTCCGGTGACGGCGATCTCGTCGACGGAGGCGTCGTCGTTTCGCTTTTTGTACTGGTCGATGAGAGTGTCGAAGGCGGAGGACTCGGAGGCGGACGTCCACCATGACAGGACGTCGATGGATCCGCTCGCGGAGGGGGAGGATCCGTGCGAGCATGCGGTCAGGGCGAGGGCGGTCATGGCAGCGGTGAGAAGGGCGACGACGCGCTGTTTCAGGGGGGTCATCATTGGGCCTTCCTCTCTGTCTCTGTCGAGGTTGTGGCGATTACTCGCTGAACGGGTGCGCGCAGGTCGTAGATCGCATAGAGCGTGACCATGGCGAAGCAGAATGCGGGGACCACGAAGGAGGTCGACGCGCTCGTCATGTCCATCACCTTTCCTTGGACCATCGGCATGATCGCCCCGCCGACGATCGCCATGACCAGACCAGCGGCGCCGAACTTCGTTGCCTCGCCGAGCCCTGCGAGGGCGACCCCGTAGATCGTGGGGAACATGAGGGATAGGCACGAGGAGATGGCGATAACAGCGATGACCCCGGTGAAGTCCGGACGGAGCGCGGCGTAGATGCACAGGCAGACGGCGAGCGTGCCGAGGGCCGTCATGACCTTGGTCGCCCGGATGCGCGCGATGACGGCGGTCATGACGAAGCGGGCGATGAGGAAGATGATGAGGCTGATCTGGAGCATTTGCGACCCCAGCTGCAGGGAGCCGTCGACCGCTTGCTGCGTGTACTGGATGATGTACGTCCAGCAGCACACCTGGGCGGCCACGTTGAAGAACTGGGCGGGGACGCCGTAGCGGTACCTCTTCGAGCGCCACAAGATGGCCGCCGGGTTGGCGGGCCTCGTCGTGGTCGTCTCCTCGGACGAGGAGGCTGCGGGCGGCGCCTTCTGGATGAAGATGATCACGAGGATGACGGCCAGCAAAATCCCCAGCCCGATATAGGGGCCGGTGACGGCGCGCAACTGTTCGGCGCGGATCTGCCGCTCCGTCTCGGCGCTGACATCGGCGAGATTCACCGGAGTGTCGAGCCTGGGGAGAATGAGAGTCGAGGCGATGAGAACTCCGATATTGGTCCCCAACGGGTTGAACGCCTGAGCGAGATTGAGGCGTCGCGTAGCCGTCTGCTCCGGTCCCAGGGAGATGACGTAGGGGCTGGCGGAGGTCTCCAGCAGGGAGCACCCGGCGGCGATGGCGAACAGGGCGGCGAGGAAGGCGCCGTAGGTCATCACCCGGGAGGCGGGCCAGAATCCGAAAGCGCCCAGCGAGGCGAGAGCCAGGCCCGAGACCATCCCCGCCTTGTAGCCCCACCTGGAGTTGATGAAGGCGGCGGGGATGGCGAGGAGGAAGTATGCGCCGTAGTACGCCATCTGGACCAGGGACGCCTGGAACGAGGACATATCGAAGATGCGCTTGAAACCCGAGACCATGGGGGTCGTCAGATCGGCGGCGATGCCCCAGGCGGTGAAGCACCCGATGACCGCGATGAGGAGCGTGGCGGCGCCCGGGAAGAGGATCTTGGGCTTGGATTCGGTGGACGAGGCGGTGGATTCACTGGCTTGTGTCAGGGCCGTCATAGGGTCTCCGTGGATTGCTCCGGCGACACGGAGGCGGGCTCCGCGCCGAAGTGTGTGCAACACATCACTATGATGGTACCCTGGCTTCCTCGTTTCGGCGGGCTTTCGCGCAGGGTTCTTCAGGTCCGTCGCCTGCGGCGATCCTTCCCCCGCTCCTGACACCACTGCGCGACGGCGAGGCTGCTCAAGCCGTAGAGACCCAGCACGTACATCGACGTCGTCAGCAGAGCCGGGAAGGACAGGCTGCCCGGCGGCAGCGCGATCCACTGCCACAGCTGCCCCATCACCTGCAGACACACCGCACCCATCAGCGTGAAACGACTCTGACCGATGCCGCGGAAGGTGAGAGCGATCAGGGCCGCCAGGACCAGGTAGACTGCGGTCAGGACGCCCCAGATGACGCCATCGAGCCGCCCGGCGGCGTGCAGGTCGTTGAGTTCGGTGCTCGTCAGAGCGGCCAGGCGGGAGATGTGCGGGAGATAGCTCACCGTGTCCAGGGCGATGCCCACCGCGATGGCCAGCAGACCGCCGACCAGCCCTATGGGACGGGCGGCCGCTCGTTGCGCCGCCTTCGTCGTCGCCACCACCAGGTCGTCGTCGGGAGCCGGTGCTCCAGCGTCCGCACTCGGGCCGACGGAGGCGGGCAGGTCGTCGAGGTCGGTCTCCTCGAGCTCGAGGATCGGCAGGCTGCCGTCCGTGGTGATGGCATCTCCACCGCCGTTGCGCGAATGGTATCCGGTGGAGAAGCGTTTCAGCGTCGTGACGCCGACCGCGGGGACGGTGCGCCGTACGGTGGACAGCACGTGGTCCCGTTCGACGTCAGTATCGGCGGCGACCTTGTGAGTGACCTGCCCCGTGAACAGTGACAGGCCGACGGCGCGGTCGTAGGTGCCGGCCGCGAGCCAGTCGACAGGCGTTCCGCCGGGCAGGAGCCAGCCGTCGGGCACCGGCCAGAATCGGATGTGGTGGCGGCGGGAGGGGTTCCCCGCCACCTGCTGCTCGTAGGTGAAGGCCTGCGGTCGGCCGAAGAGCATGAGTGTGCTCACCGGCGCCGCCGGATACGAACGCCTGGCTAGGGCCGCGTGCACGATCCGCACCGAGGTATCCAGGCGCAGAGGGTCGGCCCGGGTCCAGCTCGCCGCCTGCATAACCCGGTGCACATCGTTCTCACTGCCGCGCGCGGCGAGATTGATCGGGTCGCCGAGCATGCCATCGGTGGTGCGAGCTCGACCGATGAAGTAGTCGGGCACGTAGATCGCGGTGAGGATGCGGTGCACCCGGGGCAGGGCGAGGTAGGACGTCAGCAGCCAGAAACCCACGAGGTAGATGAGCTGAGGCGCCAGCCGCCACCCCTGGCGAGCCAGCGCGAGCGCGAGCAGCGTCACGCACACCAGCGCGATGCCGAAGAAGACCAGATCCAGACTGTGCGAGGTCAGCAGCCGTCGCTGTACGGGGCGCAGGACCGGTGCGGGGCCGTCTCGCACCGGTGGGGACGAGCTCATCGGCGGGACCTCCCAACAGGCGACTCGATGCTGACCGGCCTCAGGTTATCGGGCGGAACATCGCCGCGCAGGGCGGGAACCGCGATCGTGAGCGCGACTGCGGTCCGCTGGGGGCGTGACGACCGATGAGTCTTTTCTCATCGATCAGAGCCCTCACCCTCTCGCTGAGACCGGTTCTCTACGCTACCCTGTTGAATGGTCGCCGGTTGGTAGCAGGCCGGCGACCGGAAGTCCGCGGACATCGACACATCCTGAGAACCGTCCTGTCGACACCCGAGCGCGGTGCGGCGACCGGAAGGCGCAATGCAAGCACACCCTGACAACGACTCTTCGACCACTCCTTCACCTGACCCTGGCATCTTCTCCGGCACCCCTACGGCCGATGAGGGGACCGCGCGGGCGAGTGCCGATGCGCACGCCGAGGGCGCGGACAGGGAGGAAGCGGGCTCCACTCGGCGCCGTGGCATCTTATGGTTGACCGGTGCCGCCGCCCTCGGCGCCGTCGGCACCGCGGCGAGCGCCCTGAACGGCGGGATCGGGGGCGGTGCGCGCGGATCCGCCGGCGCGCCCGGCCCCTCCGCGTCCGCCGCCGGCATCGCGTCCGGACCCGGGGCGCTCTCCTCGCCGGCCTCCGCGCAGCAGGTCGTCTCCTCGCAGGCGCCCTCGCCCCGGGTCGTAGGAACCTCGGAAGGCGATACCGGCGCGATGGCACCGGACCCTTCCGCCGACGGGATCAACGTGGCTGAGCGGACCGGCGGTTTCGCGGATGGCACCGACGGCACGGGGTCGTCGTCCGGCGACTCGCAGGGGGACGCTGCCGCGGCGACACCCGCGCCTCCCGAGGTCTACAGTCATGCGCCTCAGCAGGCCTCCTTGACCGCCACCACCGATCTGGCGCCCGGCGTTACCCTCAGGACCTCACCGGCGTGGCATTTGGCCCGGCGCGCCTCGGATGCGGCGACCGCCGAGATCGCGGCCGACATCGAGAGCATGGGGGTCGAGGCGTGGCTCGACGCCCAATTGGCACCCGAGAGCATCGACGACTCCCGCGCCGAGGACATCGTCTCCACTTATTTCCCCTGGTCGCAGATGACCACGCCCGAACTCGTCGGCCCCACGAACGGAGCGGTCTACAAGGCCTCGCCGAGCGTGACCAACGCGATCCTGGCCCGACTGCGCTTCTCCAACAGGGTCCTGGCCGAGTCCATCGTCGAGATGCTCGCCGATCACGTTTACGTGCCCCTGCGAGGCAAGGGCGAGTCCTTCATCACCGGCTTCGACATCGCTCTGCGCAAGCACGCCCTGGGGCGCTACGCCGATTTCCTGCACGCCGCCCTGACCGATGTCGCCCTGCTGGAGGAGCTCGACAATGTCGAATCCACCAGGGACAGTCCCAATGAGAACCTGGGTCGTGAGCTCCTCGAGCTCTACACCGTGGGCCGTGACACCTATAGCGAGGACGATGTCAAGGGATCCACGAGGCTCCTGACCGGCCACGGCAAGGACTGGGAGACCCTGAGCTACGTCTACCGCTCGGAGCAGCACGCCACCGGACCGGTCGATGTTCTCGACTTCCACGACGAGAATGACGATGCGGCCCGAGGACCCGACCTGCTCAAGCGCTATGTCGAGTACCTGTGCGCCCACCCGGCCACCGCCCAGCGGTTGGCCACTCGCATTGCTCGTCGTTACATCGAGGATGAGCCGAGTCAGGCCGTCGTCGATCACATCGCCCAGGCCTACCTGGACAATGACACCCGGATCGCTCCGGCTGTCCGCGCCGCTCTGACCCACTCCGATTTCCAGGCCTCGGTCGGCAGGAAATGGCGCCGGCCCATCGAGCTCGTCATGACCGTCGCTCGTGCGGCCCACCCCCAATCGCTGACCCCGCGCGGCCGCGACGACGGCGACGAGCCCTACAACACGGGCGTCTACGGCTGGCTCGTCAAGGATGCTGGGCAGGATCCCCGCATGTACGCCACGGTGGACGGCTACCCGGACACCGCGGAGTATTGGATGTCGACCAGCCGCATGATGAACCTGTGGAACGCAACCCAGAACGCCGTTATCGGCGACGAGAAGGAGTCGGGCCGCACCGACTGGGTCACGGTGCTCGACGTGGAGGCCGGGGCGAACGCCGTGGAGACCGCCGCCCGGATCTCCTGGCACCTGACCGGCTACGCCTGGCCCGATTCCCATCTCGAGGCGGTCGCCTCCGTCCTGGCCGGCGCCCCCTCCTCGGGGAGTGCGGAGGAGTGGACGGTGGCCGGCGACGGCATCGACAACGACGTCATGGAGGCCGTCCGCCTGTGCTTCGCCAGCCCCTACGGTTTCCTGCGTTGAAGCAAGAGGTAAGGAGCAACGATGGCCGAGTCCAAGAAGACCCGTTTCGTCCAGGGCACCGCCCTCATGCGAGAGGACGTCGTCACGCCCATGCACCATCACGACCAGTCGCAGGATGCGCTGCTGGTGAAGGTCGACGGCGTGACCCGCCACATGACCGGTTGTGAGGCCGACGGCTACATCACCGAGAACTACGACCTGCCCGAGCTCACCGAGGTCGAGCACGTCGAGGGCGGACCCCGCCTCGTCAAGCGCCGTCATATTCTGGGCGGGGCCGCAGCGGGCTTCGGGGCGCTGCTGACGGCGACTGCGATGCCCCGCTACTCCTTCGCGGCTCCCGCCGAGGGCGCCGCCTCCCGCGAGCTGCTCGTGTGCGTATTCATGCGCGGGGGCTTCGATGGTCTTTCGGCCATCGTGCCGATCAACGATCCCGCCTACTACGCAGCCCGCTCCACGATCGCGGTCGGGGCCGAGCAGACCGTCCCGTTGGATGGGACCTGGGGCTTGAGCACCCACATGAGGGCTCTCAAGCCCATCTGGGACGCAGGGCAGCTCGCGATCATCCAGGGATCGGGTTCCCCGGATGTCACCCGTTCCCACTTCGTGGATCAGGTGACCGTCGAGCGTGCCGCCCCGGCGTCGGTGCGCACCGGCTGGCTCGGACGCCATCTCCAGACGAGCTCGGCGGACACCGGCACGTTCCGGGGCGTGACCGTCGGCGGTTCGACGGTCTTCTCGCTGGCCACCAACGCCATGGACACCCTCGCGGTATCCTCCATCGATTCCTTCGACCTGGCCGTGTGGAGCTCGAGTCAGGTCAAGTCGCGCGTTCAGACGGCGCTGGAGGAGATGTACGGCGGCGCCGGCGGTCAGGTGCAAGAGACGGCGGCCGCCACCTTCGACGCCGCCACCGTGCTTCAGCAGGTCCGCGCGGACCAACCCGGCGCCCCGGAGACCTATCCCGACTCCACATGGGGGCGCGGGCTGTCCGAGATCGCCCGCCTGGCCAAGGCCGACGTTGGGGTGGAGGTCGCCTGCATCGACATCGGCGACTGGGACATGCACGCGGGGCTCGGCGCCGCCACCGATGAGCAGGCGTGGTTCTCCCGACGGGCGCGCGACTTCGCCGAGGGGCTGGCCGCCTTCCGCACGGACCTGGGGGACCGGTGGGCGACCACCACCGTGGTCACCATGAGTGAGTTCGGCCGGCGCGTGGCTGAGAACGGCAGCGCGGGCACCGATCACGGCCAGGGCAACACCATGTTCGTGCTCGGAGGCGGTATCAAGGGCGGCCGTGTGCTCGGCACGGTGCCGAGTCTGGATGCGGGCAACCTCTCGCTGGGCGATGTGCCGATCACGCTGGACTACCGCCAGGCGCTCAGCGAGATCGTGAGCACCAGGCTCGGCAACGGGGACAACCTCGCGGAGGTCTTCCCGGGTTTCACACCCGGCGCACCGTTGGGCATTGTCTGACTCGCCCGTGACCGGGGACCGCGGGGCGGCCTCCGTTCGGCTACGGTGGGGTCGTGCCCTCCTATCGAACGGTTCTGACGGTCGCCGCTCTGCGCCCCGGCCGATCACCGGGCGACGTTGAGGACGCTGCTCGCGCCGCCGTCGAGGCCACGACGACACTGGAGGCTTTCCAGGTCGGCATCGTCGCCGGTGAGCCGCACGTGACCGTGCGCTTCACCGGGGTCGATGACGCTGAGGCCCGCGAGGTTCATGAACGGGTGACCGTCGCCGTGGATGCGGTGGCCGAGACGCCCCGCCGCCTTCTGGGCAAGGTCGTGGCCGGACGCACTGTGCCGCTGGCGACCGGTCCGGGCGCGTGGCGCGAGTGATCCCGTCGGCGCAGCCATCATGTGCTGAGCGTCATTTTTCGCACCGCTGCGACCGTGCCCTAGGATGGCACGGATTGGCGCCGCCCGTCGGCGTCCGTGGCGAGGCGGTCCTCGCCCCGCACATGCATCTACCAGCACCCCGCATCGGAGCAGACCCCCGTGAAGAGCACTGTCGAGAACCTTGACCCCACGCGCATCAAGCTGATCGTGGAGGTCCCCTACGAGGAGTTCAAGCCCAGCCTCGACGCCGCCTACAAGGAGATCGGCTCTCAGATCCAGGTGCCCGGATTCCGCCGCGGCCATGTCCCGGCCCCGGTCATCGACCAGCGTGTGGGCCGTGCCTCGGTCATCCAGGAGGCCGTCAACAACAGGCTCCCGGACCTCTACCGCGACGCTCTTTCTGAGACGGAGCGCGTCCCCATGGCTCAGCCGGAGGTCTCGGTCACCGAATTGCCCAATGTCACCGGCGCCCAGGGCGGTCAGCTCGGCTTTACCGCCGAGGTCACCGTTCGACCCGTCTTCGACCTGCCCGACTTGGCCGGCACCGAGGTGGGTGTTGATGCCGTCGAGGTGACCGACCAGGACGTCGACGGCGAGCTGGAGAGCCTGCGTGCCCGTTTCGGCTCTTTGAAATCGGTCGAGCGTGAGGCCGAAACCGGGGATTTCGTCACCATCGATCTCAAGGCCGTCATCGATGATGAGGAGGTCGATTCAGTGGCCGGCGTCTCCTATGAGATTGGCAAGGGCAACATGCTCGACGGCCTGGACGACGCCCTGCGCGGATTGAAAGCTGATGAGTCCATCACCTTCACGACCGCACTGGCCGGTGGCGAGCACAAGGGTGAGGAGGCTGAGGTCACTGTTACCGCCACCGCTGTCAAGCAGCGCGAGCTGCCCGAGGCCGACGACGAGTTCGCCGAGCTCGCCTCCGAGTTCGACACGATCGATGAGCTGCGCGAGGACTTGCGCAGGCAGGTGGCCGAGCGCAGAGCCGGCGACCAGGCCGTCGCCGCCCGCGACGCCCTCCTGGAGCACCTGCGCGAGCAGGTGTCCTTCGAGGTCCCCACCGATGTCGTCGACAACGAGATCAAGCAGCATCTGACCGCCGAGGGCAAGCCTGAGGACGACGAGCACGCCGGTGAGATCCGCGACGAGATCACCGATGGCGTGCGCAACCAGATCATTCTCGACACCCTGGCGGAGAGCCTGGAGGTTGGTGTGAGCCAGGACGAGCTCATCGACTTCCTCGTCCAGATGGCCCAGCAGTACGGCATGGAGCCCTCCCAGTTCATTCAGGGAGCCCAGAAGGCCGGTCAGATCCCGACCTTCATTTCCGAGATCGCCCGCAACAAGTCGTTGGCTATGGCCCTGCGTCAGGTGACCGTCAGGGACTCCACCGGTCGGATCCTCGATCTGACCGAGTTTATCGGCTCCGACGAGCTCGACGCTCAGACTGCCGCAGACGCCGATGAGGCCGGCGAGACGGGCTCCTCCCCGATCGATGCGGATGCCGGAAGCGCTGAGAGCACTGAGAGTGCGACCTCCGCCGGAAGTGCTGACTCCGTCGCTTCCGCTGAGAGCCCTCAGAGCCCCGAGTGAGCTGAGATCCGCGCGTCGGACGCTGCGCCGCTCGCCCCTGGCCGGCGTCATCGGCCTGGGCCTGTGGCCGCCCGGGTGGCGGACGTGGCCTGGGGCCGCCGCTGTCCCTGCGCCTCTTCGTTTTGTCCGCCGTCGTGCTTCGCGGCGCCGAGGCGTGAGTTGTGGCGGTGAGCGGAGGAGACAGGTCTGGTGGGACGTCTGAGGCGCTTGGGACCGTCTCGTGTGCACGAGGTGTCCAAATCTGCCACAAAGGGGTTTTCGCAGTGTTGCAGGCATCGCAAGAAACCCCGGAATCTCAACGATTGTCTCCACCTGGCTCGGCAGCTGGTCGGTCTTTGCGGCAGATTTGGACATGAAGAGCCAGAGGCGGTGAGCGGCCGGGCCCGTACGAGGGCCTCGCCGCTCCATCAGAGCAGAGGCGAACGACGTGTTCGGGGGATTTTGGCGATCGACCTTACGGGTGAGGAACTGAACACCGGGCGGACCGCCTCTCGGGGTGAGACAGCGGTCCGTCCGGCATGTCACCCGGAGCGACGTGAACCAATTCGGATCGATCTCGCGGGGAGGACGGGGCGCAGGGGCTCAGGCCCCGCTGTTGACGTCGACCATGACGAGTTCCATGCGGCAGGGGGTCACCGCGGTCAGGGCGTGCCGGTCGTTCGGGGCCAGGTAGATGACATCGCCGGCCTTCATGCGTTCGTTGCGCTCGCCGATGGAGAAGTCCATCTCGCCCTCCAGGAGGGTGACAACGACCGCCTTGGTGGAAGCGTGCTCGGTGAGCATCTGGCCGGCGTCGAAGGTGAAGATGACGGTGCGCAGCACGTCGTTGTTGACCACAACACGCGAAGTCGTCGCTTCCTCGCTGATCGGCAGCGCATCGTTCAGGCCGAGGCGGAAAAGGGACTCGTTCACGGGGGTAGTGGGCATGATATTCCTTTCGTGTGTTCTCGGATGTGATGGTGGCCTGGTGGCCGGTGCGCCGTCGTCGTTCAGGACGGAGGGCGGGCCAACCGGCGGCGGAGCGGTCCCAGGAGGAACAGCTCGAGGGCGAGCGTGAGTGTCGCCATGACGGCGGACAGGGCGAACACATCGGCGGTCTCCAGGTTGGTGCGCGCCTGCTGGACCTGTGCGCCCAGACCCGTCGCCGTGCTGAGCAGTTCGGACATGACGGTGGCCCGCACCGATTGGCCGACAGCTACGGTCACCGCTGAGAGTACCGGGGGAGCGACCGCGGGCAGGATGATTCTGCGTGCCGTCCACGCCCGGCTCCGGGCGAAGACCCTCGCCATGTCCAGCAGATCGATGTCAACTCCCGTCACGGCATCGCGCACGGTGGTCGTCAACAGGGGCAGGGTCACCAGGGCGACCACGAGGATGACGACTCCAGCGGTGGGTCCGAGCCAGATCATGCCGACCACGACGATGATGATTGGTGGGATGGACATGAGCACCTGCACCCACGAGTCCAGCAGTTCACTGATCCATGGCCATGTGCCCATCGCCCATCCCAGCGGCATTCCGATTAGGCAGGAGAACATGAGCCCGATGGCGCCTCGCTCGATGGTCAGCAGGAGCGCGCCACCGAGCTCGTCGTGGCGTATGAGGCCGACCAGAGCCTTCCACGTGGTCTGCGGACCCGGCAGTACGTACTCGGGTTGGGATCGGGCCACCAGATGCCAGATGAGGATCGCCAGCGCGACACCGGTCCACCACAGTAGGGGGGAGCGCAGTCGTCGAGCTGCAGGGCGCATGCCGAGCATCAGCGGGGATCCGAGATGTAGAGGTCCCCGGCCGGCAGGGATCCGCCGATGATGTCGGGGTTGAGAGTGGCCAGCCTCGTGTAGAAGTCCTCCAGCTCGTCTTTGGCGTCCGCGCCGGAGACGATCTGAAGCTGCAAGCGCGGAATGACTTCTTTGACGACATCTGCGGGTACCTCGTTGACGCTCGAGATCGCGTCCACCGTCTCCTCCGACATGGCGTTGACGTCGTCGACGGCGGCTTCCAGCTCGCTGAGGATGGCGCCGACGAGGTCGGAACGGTCGGCGAGGGCTGTCGGCATGGCCAGGCCGGCCATGGGGAACCGCGCCTCGCCTCCGGTGACCGAGGCCCACACCTCCTGGAGGTTGACGGTCCGCTCCAGGCTCTTTCCCTGCTGCTGGGCCCTGGCCAGGGACATGCTCGCCGGATGCTCGGGCAGGACGCAGTACTCGACGGTGCCGGTGAGCAGGGCGCCCAGAGCTTCCTGGCCATCGGTGTAGGACTGGATGGTCAGGTCGGTATCGACGTTCCAGCCCTTCTGCCCCAGCAGGTAGCGGAAGATGAGGTCGGGCATGTTGCCCGGCATGGGCACGCCGACGGTCTTGCCCCGCAGTGCCTCCAGACCCTGCTCGGCCGAGCCGACGGGGCCGATGACGTACTGCATGCCCCACACCTGTATGGCCAGCAGCCGCACATCGACGCCCTTGCTGAACAGGTTCGCGGGGACGTAGGAGGGGACCGCGGCCAGGTCGGTCTCCCCGTTGAGGAGCAGCGACTTGAGCACGTCGACGCTGGCCCAATTGTCCTTCGTGACCTCCCCGACGAGGGCGTCGAGGTAGCCGTAGGTGCCGAAGGATGTCATGGGCGCAGCGTAGGCGAGGGTCGTGGGCGTGTGGACGTGCAGTGCGTCGAGGAACTGGGAGCCCGTGGCGTCGGCGGAGGCCCTTCCGCCCTTCGGCGAGCAGGCGGCCAGGACCGCCGAGGTCAGCAGGTCGAGTCCGGTCAGGGCGAGAAGAGAGCGGCGCTTGATCATGCGGTCCTTTCACGAAAAGTGCTGATGGGGCGGGGACGCGGGTGGTCGTAGTGGTTCTCAGCCGGTCAGACGCCAGGTCCCGGGTGGACCGTCCAGATGCAGATGGAGGTGGGAGACCTCCTCGGCCTCTCCGGGGTCGTGCGTCACCCAGACGGTTACCACGTCCTGGTCGGCGAGGAGCCTGATGAGGTCGCCTCGCAGGGCCGCGGCCAACGGACGGTCTAGAGCCGAGAAGGGCTCGTCGACGAGCAGGAGGCTCGGGGCGGCGGCCAGCGCCCGGGCGATGGCCACGCGCTGACGCATGCCGCCGGACATGCGCCCCGGAGGCAGGTGGCTCGCGTCCGCCAGGCCGACGCGTTCGAGCCACTGCATCGCCGTCAGATTCGGTGCCGGTCCGTCCATGATGAGTGAGATATTGCGGTGCGCGGAGTACCAGGGCAGGAGCCGGGGTTCCTGGAAGACCTGGGCGACGCGGCCCTGCGGGCGGGTGACGGTGCCGGAGTCGGCGGGGGACAGGCCTGAGACGGCGCGCAGGAGCGTCGTCTTGCCCGCGCCCGAGGGGCCCGTGATGGCCAGGGTCCGACCGGGACCGACGGATAGCGATAGATCATCGACGAGCGTGAGTCCGCGGCGCACCATGGTGAGGTGGTCGAGAACCAGGTTGGCGGTCTCGCCCGCCATGTCGCGGGGCGTCATTGGGTAGGCTTGCGTGCCACGATGCCGACGGCGCTGAGCATCCGCCCCTGCAGACGGGAGTTCTGCCTCATGGCCCGCACCCTCTCGCGCGCCCCGGGTGTGCGGCGCACGGCTCGCCAGGAGCGGATGGCGCCGAGGAGCCCCTCGTCCTCGACGATGCGGCGGGGCTCGAGCAGATGCATGGAGACGCTCCCGGTCCACTTGACCATGAGACCCGCGCCGGTCAGCAGCTCCTTCCAGCTGGATTGCGGCAGTGGACGAGCGCCGACCATGATCGTGCGGGAAATGTTCTGGCGGACCGCTTTCAGCTCCTCGGGCGAGCGGTCGTCCCGCAGCGCCGGCTCATGAATGACGTAGCGGTCCCCCGGAGCCGGGACGCGCGCAACCTCGGCGATGATCTCGCGCTTGTGCTCGCTCGACTGGATGGTGAGCATGGCTTCGCCGACGACCAGGTCGGCGCTTGCGTCCGGCAGAGGCGTGGCGGCGGCGTCGGCGACGACGGAGCCGGCCTCCGGGTGCCCCTCGAGGATCGCGGTGACCCGCTCGCGCCCCTCGGGGTCGGGGTCGACCGCCGTGCAGGAGGACGGGTGGAAGGCCGGTGGCAGTTCAGCGGTGCGGCCGACGCCGGGACCGAGCTCGACGACGCGCCCGCCGTGCGCGGGGGCGACGGTCAGCAGTCGGCGGGTCAGGCCGAGGCCTCCGGGGCGCAGGACGCGCTTGCCGAGACGGGCGAGCAACCACTGGCCCTGCATGCGGGAGGCCTCAGGGCCGGTGCGGGCGCCATGGTCGTCGGTTGAGGCGTGCGGTGCGGAAGCGGATAGCAATGGCTCCTCCTCAGACCGTTGATCATCATTGATGATGGGGTGAGGGAACCCTAACTTACTCGCTCGCCCTGGGGCGGGTGCGCTTCCTCACGGTCTCTCACCCTCGTGTGGCACGGATGTCCTCGCATCACGGGGCGCTGGACCTGTGCCGTGAGCGAAAGCGCCCGATCGCGGGCATGAGGCCTGGGGTGACGGCGTTAGCGTTGGCAGCACCGAACATGAGAGGACTGACGTGAGTGAGCTGACTTCGCCGGCGATACCCGCCGTGCCCGTGGCCGAGGGCCAGGGTCCCGGAACAGGTCTCGGCCTGACCGACTCCATCTACAACCGGCTCCTGAAGGAGCGGATCATCTGGCTCGGCTCCGAGGTTCGTGATGAGAACGCCAACGCCATCTGCGCCCAGATGCTGCTCCTCGCGGCCGAGGATCCGGATGAGGACATCTACCTGTACATCAACAGCCCCGGCGGGTCCGTGACCGCCGGCATGGCCATCTACGACACGATGCAGTACGTGCGGCCCGATGTCGTCACCGTGGCCACCGGTCTGGCCGCCTCCATGGGCCAGTTCCTTCTGACCGCCGGTGCCAAAGGCAAGCGGTACATCACCCCGCACGCCCGCGTGCTCATGCACCAGCCCTCCGGCGGCGCGGGCGGCAGCGCGACGGACATCCGCATCAATGCCGACCTCATCATCGCGATGAAGCATGAGCTGGCCGAGATCACAGCCGCCAACACGGGCCACACGCTGGAGGAGATCACCGCGGACTCCGACCGCGACCACTGGTTCAGCGCTTCCGAGGCCCTCGATTACGGCTTCATCGACCACATCGTGACCTCGAGCCGTGAGATCGGCGCTCAGAACGGAGACAACTGACATGACGAACTCCCCCTACTTCGACGCCGCTCGCCGGCTCGGTGCTGCGGACTTCGGTACCGTCGCCTCCGCCGGTCTGCCGACCTCGCGCTACGTGCTGCCCCAGTTCGAGGAGCGCACAGCCTACGGATTCAAGCGCCAGGACCCCTACGCCAAGCTCTTCGAGGATCGCATCGTCTTCATGGGGGTGCAGGTCGATGATGCGTCCGCCGACGACATCATGGCCCAGCTGCTGGTCCTGGAGTCCCAGGATCCGGACGGGCTGATCACGATGTACATCAACAGTCCCGGCGGCTCCTTCACCGCGCTGACGGCCATTTACGACACTATGCAGTACATTAAGCCGCAGGTGCAGACAGTGTGCCTGGGGCAGGCCGCCTCCGCTGCTGCGGTTCTGCTGGCCGCCGGCAGCCCCGGCAAGCGCCTGGCCCTGCCCAACGCCCGGGTCCTCGTCCATCAGCCCGCCATGGAGGGCATGCATGGGCAGGCCTCGGACATCGAGATCGTCGCCGACGAGATCGATCGCATGCGCGCGTGGCTCGAGGACACCCTGGCGGCTCATACCGGTCGTGATCGCGACCTCATCCACGGCGATCTTGAGCGCGACAAGGTCCTGACGGCGACTCAGGCCCTGGAGTACGGCATCGTCGACCAGGTGCTGTCCTCCCGGAAGACTTCTCCCCCGCCGCACTCGGCCTGAGACCTGAGAACGGTCTGGGTTCGACCTGAATTCGGCCGAATCGGGGGACGCGCGCGGCGGAAGCGCGCTAGCCTACGAGTGCAACTCCACCCCATGCCCATCCCGCTTTCGCGCGGACACGCCGAGTACTCCGGCCTCGTCGAGACGCCTTCACCGTAGGCTGGCGTCAGGGTCGGGCCTCGTGCCCGCAGCGACTCGACAAGACGGAGGATCCCCACGTGGCACGCAGCGCCGAAAGTGTCGACCTTCTCAAGTGCTCCTTCTGCGGAAAGAGTCAGAAGCAGGTCAAGAAACTCATCGCCGGCCCGGGCGTCTACATCTGCGACGAGTGCATCGAGCTGTGCAACGAGATCGTCGACGAGGAGCTGGGCGACTCCGGGGCGGGCGTTCCCCTGGAACTGCCTAAACCGCAGGAGATCTTCGATTTTCTCAACCAGTACGTCATCGGTCAGGAGACCGCCAAGCGCGCCATGAGCGTGGCCGTCTACAACCACTACAAACGCGTCCAGGTGCGCGAACGGGCTGTCGCCGAGGGCGATGGCCTGGAGCTTGGAAAGTCGAACATCCTCCTGCTAGGCCCCACGGGCACCGGTAAGACTCATCTGGCGCGCACCCTGGCCCGCCTGCTCGACGTGCCCTTCGCCATCGTGGACGCGACCGCTCTGACGGAGGCCGGTTACGTTGGTGAGGACGTCGAGAACATCCTCCTCAAGCTCATCCAGGCGGCTGATGGTGACGTCAAGCGCGCAGAGAAGGGCATCATCTACATCGACGAGATCGACAAGATCGGGCGCAAGGCCGAGAATCCGTCGATTACGCGCGACGTCTCCGGCGAGGGGGTTCAGCAGGCCCTGCTCAAGATCATCGAGGGCACCACAGCCTCAGTACCTCCGGGCGGGGGGCGTAAGCACCCTCACCAGGAGTTCCTCGAGATCGACACCACCAATATCCTGTTCATCGCGGCCGGAGCCTTCGCCGGGATTGAGGAGATCGTCCGCCAGCGCCAGCGTAAGGAGGTCGGCGCTCAGCTCGTCGGCTTCGGCGCCACGTTGACCAGGGACGCCGGCCGGGACGTGTTCGCCTCGCCGGTGCGTCCTGAGGACCTCCACAAGTTCGGCCTCATCCCTGAGTTCATCGGGCGCCTTCCCGTCATCGCCACCGTCCAGGACCTGGGCGTTCCCGAGCTCGTTCGTGTAATGACCGAGCCCAAGAACGCGCTCGTCTCCCAGTACGAGTACCTCTTCAGCCTCGACGGCGTTGAGCTCGTCTTCACTGATGAGGCCATTAAGGCTATCGCCTCTCTGGCCCTGGAGCGCAAGACCGGGGCGCGCGGGCTGACCAGCATCGCTGAGGAGGTTCTGGGCGACGCCATGTTCGAGGTGCCCTCCATGCCGGAGATCGGCCGGGTCGTCGTCGACGCCGATGCCGTGCGCGGGACCGGCCGACCCCGCTACGAGGCCGGGTCGGGGACGCTGGCCGCCGCCTACAAGGGGGAGCGGAGCCGGACCGCATGAGCTCCGTCCCGCCCGCCGGTGCCGCCGACGGAGGCGGTGCCGCCGGCGGCTCAACCTCGCCGAGGCCGGAGGCTGTTGAACAAGGCCGGCCGGGCGTTCCACCCCGGCTGGCCGCCTACCGCGTTACGATCGACAACCTGGATGCCGCGCTCGTCCACCTTCTTGCCGAGCGTTTCCGGTGCACCCAGCAGGTGGGTGTGCTCAAGGCCGAGCTTGATCTGCCGCCGTCGGATCCGGCCCGCGAAGAACGTCAGGTGGCGCGCTTACGCTCTCTGGCCGCCGACTCCGGGCTCGATCCGATCTTCGCAGAGTCGTTCTTCTCCTTCATCGTCGACGAGGTCATCCGCCATCACGAGGCCATCCGCGACGAGTTGACCGATCGCTGACCGAGCCCTGTCAGTAGTTACTGACGCCGGGTTCGGGCCGCCGGCCGGCTGGACATCAAGAGATCGCGCGAGTGTAGAGGGCGTCGATCTGGTCGGCGAAGCGGTCCAGAGCCTGAGCCCGTCGGACCTTGAGCGAGGGCGTGAGCAGACCGTTGGCGACCGTGAAATCGCCGGGCAGCACCGTGAAGGTGCGGATCGACTCGGCCCGCGAGACCGCTCGGTTCGCTCGACTGACTGCCCGTTCCAGCGCGGAGCGTACCCGCGGGTCCCGAGCGGCCTCGACCGGGTCCATGTCCTCCAGCCCATGGCCGGCGAGCCAGCCCGAGAGCATCTCCGCGTCCAGGGTGATCAGAGCGCCGACGCAGGGGCGCGCGTCCCCCACCACCAGGACCTGGCTGACCAGGGGGTGGCTGCGCAGACGGTCCTCGAGAGCGGCGGGGGCGACGTTCTTGCCGCCCGCTGTCACGATGATCTCCTTCTTGCGGCCTGTGATCCGCAGGAAGCCCTCGGCGGTGAAGGAGCCGAGGTCGCCGGTTCGTAGCCAGCCGTCCGGCGTGAAGGCCTCGGCGGTGGCCTCGGGGTTGTTGCGGTAGCGGCCGAGAACGCCGATTCCCTTGAGGAGGATCTCCCCGTCGTCGTCCAGGCGCACCGCAGTGCCCGGCAAAGGCTGCCCGACGGTGCCGATGAGTGTGGCGGCCGGCCGATTGACCGTGCAGGGAGCGGATGTCTCAGTCAGTCCATAGCCCTCCAGTACCGTCACCCCGGCGCCCCGGTAGAAGTGGCCCAGGCGCTCGCCCAGCGGACCGCCGCCGGAGATGACGTGGGTGACCCGGCCCCCCAACAGGTCCCGCAGGGCGGAGAAGACCAGACGGTCGAAGATGGCCCGTTCGGCTCGCAGCGTCCGGCGCGGCCCGCCCGGGGCGTCCAGGGCGCGCGAGTAGGCGATCGCTGTTTCGGCGGCCATGCGGAAGATCTTCTGCTTCGGACCGGTCGACCGGGCGTCGGCGGCGTTGTAGATCTTCTCGAAGATGCGTGGAACCGCCGTGACGAAGGTGGGCCGAAAGGTGGACAGATCGGTCACCAGATTCTTCACGTCCGGGGTGTGCCCGAGCACCCCGCGCGGGGAACAGACGACCAGCAGTTCGATGAAGCGGCCCAGGACGTGCGCCAGTGGCAGGAAGAGCAGAGTGCGCACCTGCTCGGCCTGGAGGAATTCCGGCAAATGGGCGCAGGCGTTGACGGCCAGGTGGATGAGGTTGCCGTGGGTGAGCTCGGCGCCCTTGGGACGCCCGGTCGTTCCCGAGGTGTAGACGATGGTGGCCGGATCGGCGCTGGTCAGGCGGGCGGTCCGGCGATCGAGGTCGGCTGCGTCGATGTCCTTGCCGTCCATGACGAGGTCGGTCAGTGCCCCTCTGGCGATGGATAGCACGTGGAGGTCCGCCAGCTCGGGCGCTGTACCCGTCAACGAGGTCAGCATCGTCTCCATGGTCGCGTCCTCGACGACGACCAGACGCACGCCGGCGTCCGTGAGGATCCAGCGGGCCTGCTCCGCCGAGGAGGTTTCGTAGACGGGGACGACGACGAGCCCCGCCTCCCAGGCCGCGAAGTCCAGCAGCGTCCACTCGTAGGAGGTGCGGGCCATGATGCCGACGGCGTCACCGGGCATCAGACCACGCGCCACGAGACCGGCAGCGACCTCTCGGACCTGGGTGCGGAAGGCGGTCGCGCTCATGTCCCGCCAGGAGCGACCCAGAGACGCCTTGCGCGCGATGAGGGCGCCATCCGGGTTGCGGCGCGCCCGCTCGGCCAGCGCCCACGGGCCGGTCATGCCCGCGCGGGTGGGAACGAGCAGCGGGGCGGAGAATTCGTGGGCCGGTGCGGAGTCCGGGGACGTTGGACGTCCGGGGGAGATCGGCGCGGTGCTCACTCCTGCGGTCCCTTCCTCGTCGAGGCGTAGATGTCGGCGATCGTCCCGGCGTACTCCTTCATGACCTGGTTGCGTTTGACTTTCAGTGACGGGGTGAGCAGGCCGTTGGCCTGGGTGAAGTCGTTGGTGAGCACTCGGAAGGCGCGGATCGACTCGGCGCGGGAGACTGCGCGGTTGGTGCGCGCCACCGCCCGATCGAGAGCGGCCAGTACCTGCGGGTTGGTCGACGCCTCGACGACGCTCATCTCCGGCAGACCGTGGTTGTGCAGCCAGCCCGGCAGCATCTCCGCGTCCAGAGTGACTAGAGCGGAGATGAAGGGTTCTCCGTCGCCGATGACGAGGACCTGGCTGACCAGGGGGTGGCCGCGCAGGCGGTCCTCGAGGACGGCGGGGGCGACGTTCTTGCCGCCCGCCGTCACGATGAGCTCCTTCTTGCGACCGTTGATGGTGATCCAGCCGTCGGAGTCGATCGAGCCCATATCGCCGGTGCGGAACCAGCCGTCCGACGTGAAGGCCTCGGCCGTGGCCTCGGGGTTGTTGTGGTAGCGGGGGAAGACTCCCAGGCCGGTGACCTCCAGTTCGCCGTCGGCTCCCATGCGCACACTGTTGCCGCATACGGGCGGACCCACCGTGCCGATCTTGTTGAGGGTGTCCAGATTGACGCTGGTCGGGCCGATGGTCTCGGTCAAGCCGTATCCTTCCAGGATGATGATCCCCACGCCCCGGTAGAAGTGGCCCAGACGCGGCCCCAGGGGGCCGCCCCCGGAGATCGCGTAGCGGGCGTTGGGGCCCAGCAGGGCCCGGATGGTGCGGTAGACGAGACGGTCGGCCAGGGCGTGGGCGGCCACCAGCCTGGGGGAGGGACCCTCGGAGGTGTCCAGGGCCCGGGAGTACTCGATGGCGACCTTGGCGGCCCAGCGGAAGGTCTTGAGCTTCACGCCGCTGCCTGCCTTGGCATCGGCGGCGTTGTAGATCTTCTCCAGGACGCGGGGAACCGCCAGGATGTAGGTGGGGGCGAAGGCAGCCAGGTCGGGCAGAAGCGTAGCGACGTCCGGGGTGTGTCCGAGCACGCCGTTGCCCGCCAGCGCCAGGATTTGGAGGAACCGCGCATAGGAGTGCGCCAGGGGCAAGAAGAGCAGAAGGCGGGTGCTGGGGGCCAGAAGTAGATCGGGCAGCCACCGCACGCCGTTCCAGCCCAGGCCCGCGGCCATCCGGTGGGTGATCTCCACGCCCTTGGGTCTGCCGGTCGTGCCGGAGGTGTAGACGATGGAGTACACGTCCTCGCCTCTGAGCGCATCGGTGCGTTCGTCGAGGACGGTGCGGGGCACCGTCCTCCCCGCCGCCGAGATGGTCGTAATGGCGTCCCGATCCAGGGAGAGCACCCGGACCTCGGGGACGTCGGAGGAATTGGAGGCGGCCCGGGCCTCCGCGGCGCCTCGCACCAGCTCGGCTAGCGCGGCCGATTCGGTGATCACGAGCCGCACGTCCGCGTCGGTGAGGATCCACTGCACCTGGGAGGCGGAGTCGGTCTCGTAGATCGGCACGGAGATCAGTCCCGCCCGGGCGATGGCCATGTCGAGCAGCGTCCACTCATAGGAGGTGTGGGCCATGATGCTCACGCACTGCCCCGGCTCCAGACCCATCCCCACCAGGCCGGAGGCGACACGGGCGACGTCCTCGCCGAAGCTGCGCGCCGTTACCGTGGACCAGGAGTGCCCCAGCCCGGTCTTGCGCTCGATGATCGTCGAGCCCGGGGCGCGGGCGATCCGGTCGGCCAGCAGCCATGGGATCGTCCAGGTGGGTTCGGGCTCCTTGGCGAGCGGGCTGGCCGAGACGCCGTCGACGACGGAAGGGGAACCTGCTACCGGTGCGGTCGCTTGCGGCATGGGGGAGGAGGTTCGTGGAGTCACCGGGTCATTCTGACAGGCGACACCATATGCGAGGGCGGACACGATGGAGAGAACCATCGCACGCAGCGACCTCCGTCCGCCCGTGGATCCGGCTGCATATGACGATTCGTCATATTAATGATGGATATCACGTTATCGAAAGGCGCTTGGAAGGCCGCTCCCGTCAGCCGTCCCCGCGCGCCGTCGTGTCGGGGCGCGCGGGTCAGGAGCGCTTCGTGCTCCTGGACCTGGCGGGGGCCTCGCCGAGCTCGACGGTCGTGACCGACACCGGGGAGACGGAGGAATCGGCACTGGCAGGGGTGCGGGCCACTTCGAAGGGGCCTGTGACCTTGGCCGCCTCGATCAGATCGGTGCGGACCGACTCGATGGCGTCGGCCACCGCGGGCTCCGCGGTGACTGCGACCGACAGGATCGGGGTCCGCTGGCTCGTCTTGGCCTCCGACTTGACCTTGCGCAGGGCCGCCAGCGCGAGGCCCGCGCGGGTGACGAGGCCCGCGTTGGCTCCGCCCGCAGCCGCCCGCAGTCCCGCTGCCTGAGGCCAGGCGGAGCGGTGCACGCTGCCGGTGCGGTACCAGGACCACACCTCCTCGGTGACGAAGGGCAGGAAGGGGGCGAACAGCCGCACGAACGTGTCCACGGCGATCGCCAGCGCCGTACGGGCGGAGTGGACGGCGGTCGCATCATGGGAGCCGGAGAAGTCGTTGGCGCGGTCCTTGACCAGTTCGATGTAGTCGTCGCAGAAGGTCCAGAACAGCGATTCCGCGACTTCCAGGGCGCGGGCGTGCTCGAAGTCCTCGAAGGCGGCGGTCGCGGCGTCGACGACGTCGGCCAGTGCGGCCAGAACGGCCCGGTCGATGGGCTCGGTGACCCCGCCCGCCTCCAGGCTCGGAGCGGGCTGAGCCGCCAGCACCGCTTCATCGGCGTCCCACGGCACGCCCATGGACAGGGCGAACTTGGAGGCGTTGAGGATCTTGATGGCCAGACGGCGCCCGACCTTGAGCTGAGCCTCCTCGAAGGCCGCATCCAGGCCCAGGCGGGCGCGGGCCGCCCAATAGCGCACCGCGTCCGAGCCGTACCGGTCCAGCAGGCCCATGGGGGTGACGACGTTGCCCTTGGACTTGCTCATCTTCTTGTGCTCGGAATCCAGGATCCAGCCCGACAGCCCCGCGTGCTTCCACGGCAGGGCGCCGAACTCCAGGTCCGCGCGCACCACGGAGGAGAAGAGCCATGTACGGATGATGTCCTGCCCCTGGGGGCGCAGGTCCATGGGGTAGACGCGGGAGAAGAGGTCTTCATCGGTCAGCCAGCCGCAGGCCAGCTGGGGGGTCAGGGAAGAGGTGGCCCATGTGTCCATGATGTCCATCTCGCCGATGAAGCCGCCGGGCGCGCCCCTCTGCTCCTCGGTGTAACCGGCGGGCGCATCGCTCGAGGGGTCGACGGGCAGGATCGACTCGTCGGGGGTGAGGACGGTCCCGTAGTCGACCTCGCCGTCAGCGCCGACCTTGTACCATAGGGGGAAGGGCACGCCGAAGAAGCGCTGGCGGGAGACGAGCCAGTCGTTGCTCAGGCCGGCGACCCAGTTCTCGTAGCGCACGCGCATGAAGTCGGGGTGGAAGTCGAGCTCTCGACCGCGCTCGATCAGCTCGGTGTTCAGGTCCTCCCCGCTGGTGGGGTTGATCCACGGCCTGCCCCCGTTGCGGATGTACCACTGGCGGGAGGTGACGATCTCCAGGGGCTTGTCCCCGCGTTCGTAGAAGTTGGTCTGGCGCACCGTCTTGACCGGCTCGCCGCGCATCTCACCGCCGACCGTGAGCGCTTCGACGAGGATCGCGCGAGCGGTGAAGGCGGTCTTGCCGGCCATGGCGGCGTAGACCTCGCGACCGCGGGCGTCGGTGATCCATGCCGGTGTCTGCATCTCCAGGCGGCCGTCCTTGCGCAGGATGGCGCGCAGCGGCAGGTCGAGATCGCGCCACCAGTCGATGTCGGTGGTGTCCCCGAAGGTGCAGCACATGGCGATGCCGGCGCCCTTGTCCATCTCCGCCTCGGGGTGGGGCAGGACGGGGACTTCGACGCCGAAGACGGGGGAGGCGACCATCGTGCCGAACAGCGGCTTGAATCGCTCGTCGTCGGGATGGGCGACCAGGGCGACGCACGCGGGCAGGAGCTCGGGGCGGGTCGTCTCGACGCAGACGTCCCTGGTGCCGGTCGGGCCCTCCTCGACGGGGGCGCCGGCTGCGGCGGCCTGCGAGGCAGCGGCGGGGTCGACGAGGTGAAAGGCGAGACGGTGGTAGAAGCCGGGGTAGTCGCGCGACTCCAGCTCGGCCTGGGCCACCGCGGTGCCGAAGGTCACGTCCCACAGGCCCGGCGCAGCCGCCTGGTAGGCCTCGCCGCGCGCCAGGTTGCGCAGGAAGGCTGCTTGGGCGACTTTGCGGGCCCGCGTTCCGATGGTCTGGTAGTGCTGCGTCCAGTCCACACTCAGGCCCAGGCGGCGCCACAGGGCTTCGAACTGCGCCTCGTCCTCGACCGTCAGGCGTTCGCACAGCTCGACGAAGTTGCGTCGCGAGATCGGGATTTGATCGGCGGCTTTGACCGACGCGCCCTCGTCGCCCGAGCGCGGCGGGGTGAAGTCGGGGTCGTAGGGCAGGGCCGGGTCGCAGCGCACGCCGAAGTAGTTCTGCACGCGGCGCTCGGTGGGCAGGCCGTTGTCGTCCCAGCCCATGGGGTAGAAGACGGCTTTGCCCCGCATGCGCTGGAAACGGGCGATGGTGTCGGTGTGCGTGTAGGAGAAGACGTGGCCCACATGCAGGGAGCCGGAGACCGTGGGAGGCGGGGTGTCGATGGAGAAGACCTCGTGGCGCTGCGCGGACCGGTCGAAGGCGTAGGTGCCCTCGTCCTCCCAGCGCCGCCCCCATGCGCTCTCCAGGCCCTCGGTGCTCACTCTGGCGGGGACTCGAGGCCCGTGGAGCTCGGAGGGGAGGAGGCGAGGAGAGTGATCGGTTCCAGACATGGCGCCGATTCTGTCATGGGCCGACGGTGCGGCCCGAGGAGGGGCCGCCGCGCCTGGCTGTGAGGTGGGCTACGGGCGACGCCGCCTACGAACGATGCTCCTCGTCCCGCGGAGTGGATCGAGGCTGGCGCGGCTGAGGTTGTGATCGCGCGGAGAGGCGTTGGATCGTCGAGGGTCGGGCGGCGGTCAGGATGCCGCGGGTCCGGGTTCTCAACGTGCTCGGCAGGACGCCGACGAGGTCGGCCACCGTTCGTTCGGCGAGCCGCGCCCGCCAGGCGGCGTCGGCCTCGTCCATGAGGGCGTGGACCACGCATGTGCGCCGGCACTCCTCCGGCGTGGCCGCGCCCGTGCCGTGACATCGAATCTCCTCGCACACGAAGGCGGGCCCCGAGCCCTCAATGGCCTCGAAGACCGATAGCGCCGAGATCTTCTCGGGCGGGGCGGCCAGCCTGTAGCCGCCCCGCGGCCCGGTCACCGCCAGGAGGATGCTCGCGGAGACCAGCCGTTTGAGGTACTTCGCCAGGTAGGGGTCGGGAAGGTCGTAGAAGTCCGCGATGGTCCGCCGGGAGGTCCATGAGCCGGCAGGCGCCTGGGCCAGCAGCATGACTGTGTGCAGGGCCCACTCGACCCCCCTCGAGACGCGCATGCGGTGAGTATTGCACAGTCTTCCTCATATAGATATTGTAGACACATGATGTCGATAAAATATCGTGACGGAGTCCTGCTGGCGACCGTTCTCGTCGCCGCCTTCATGGGACAATTCGACTTCTTCGTCGTCAATGTGGCAGCGCCGTCCATCCAGGAGGCTCTCGGCGCCAGTGACGCCCAGCTCGAGATGGTCGTGGGCGGGTACGCCTTCGCCTACGCCTCCGCTCTGGTCACCGGTGGACGTCTGGGGGATCTGTACGGCCAGCGGCGGGTCTATCTGTGCGGGCTGACGCTGTTCGGCCTGACCTCCCTGCTGTGCGGCGCCGCCGGGTCGGCGGGCCTGCTCGTCGTGGCCCGCGTGGCCCAGGGCTTCGCCGCGGCGGTAATGATCCCCCAGGTCCTCGCCTGCGTGAACGTGTTCCTGCCTGCCTCCCGCCGCGGCTGGGCGATGGCGTGGTACGGGGTCGCCACTGGTGTCGGGGCCATCGCGGGACAGGTCCTGGGCGGCTGGCTCGTCCACATCGACCTGGCCGGCCTGGGCTGGAGGACAGTCTTCCTTGTCAACGTCCCCGTCGTGGCGGCGACCGCGGTAGCGGCCCTGCGCGTCCTTCCGGGGTTCAGACGTGAGCACGCCCCCGCCCTCGATGTCCCCGCCCAGGGAGGGCTCGCCATCGGAATGGCGCTCATCCTCATCCCCTTCGTCCTGGGACGTCAGAACGACTGGCCGCTGTGGATGTGGGGCGGGCCCATCCTGGGCGGCGCCGTCGTGTGGGCGGTGATGCGGGCGGAGGATCGTCTGGAGGGCCGGGGAGGCGATCCCCTCCTGGAGCGGTCGGTCCTGACCGAGCCGTCACTCGTGCGCGGCACCGTGTCGTCGGTGCTCTTCATGGCCTACTTCGCCGCCTTCATGTTCCGCTTGACCATACTGCTGCAGCGGGGCGAGGGACTCGACCCCCTGCACGCGGGCCTCGTCTTCGCTCCGTCGGGGGCCACCTTCGCGCTCAGCTCCCTGCTCCTGCGCTCCTGGGTGGCGCGGGACAGGCCTCGAGCGGTTCGCGCCGGCACCGCGACGACGGTATGCGGGCTCGCGGTGGCGATTGTCGGCCTGCTCACGCCCGGCGCGCCGATCCTCGCCTGCGTCGTCGTCGCGGTGTGCCTGACGGGCCTGGGCAACGGTCTCGTCCTGCCCACTCTGATCGGGGTGGCCCTGTCCGACGTCCCGACGCCGAAGGCGGGCGTCGCCAGCGGCATCGTGACGACGGCCCAGCAGTTCGCGGCCTCGGCGGGGGTCGCCCTCCTGGGGACCCTCTACTACTCGTTGGCGGCCCAGCACGGGCACCGCATCGCCATGGCGCTCACCCTCATCGTCGACGTTCTCCTGCTGCTGGCGGTCATGGCGGTCGCCGGTAGGCGCCGTCGGGGCTGAGAACGCTATCGCGGCCCAACGCGAGCCCCGCGATGGGGCGGGATCGATAGGACGAGAGCCACGTTCGCGGCTGCGAGGAGGAGGTGAAACGTCTTCACAATGACGTTATCGTTCTGTTGTAAGCAACCCGCTGATCAGCGCAGCGATCCATCCCCATTCCCGGTTTCCCGAACGACTGAGAGGAGAACCCGTGGACGAGTGCCCTCAGGCGGCTTCGTCCGGGACATCCCCCGCCCCCCTCCCGGAGTCCGCCCCCGCCTCCTCCCCGGCGACCTCGGTGTCCGCAGATACTCCAGAGCTGGAGGCGCAGCGTCGCCTGCGCGAGGACACCGGCGCCATCGAACCCATCGACGAGCCCGTCATCGGGCCGGCCGAGTCGGACGCCGCCGACGATCGCTTCCGGGGGATGCCGGCTGCCGCGCCGGCCGCGCGAGTCGGACGTCCGTCCTCGCCGTTCCGCGTGCGGATCGCCGCCGCGGCAGTCGTTGGTCTCGCGGCCGTGGTCGCCGTTGCTGTCGCCGTGCCCGGTTCCGGCAGCCGGGAGGGCGGCGGCCCGGACGCTGTCTCCCCGACGACCGGCAGTACCGCCGAGGCCGGGCGCCCGTCGCCGACGCCGCACCCCACCGGCACCGGCGGGACGACCAGCCCCAGCGCCTCGAGCGTCGCCGCCGATGACGACCAGGACGGTCCCATCCCCTCCGCGCCGGCGTCCGCCGCCTCCCCGCCCGCCGTTCCCGACGAGGTCTTCGACGGTGCCGGGACGACCGGCCCCTCCGGCTCCCCCGCCGACGAGACCGACGAGGCTCCTGTGCGCGGCCGGACCGGCGGCGGTCGGGGGACCGCCGGCGCGGACACCGACGGCGGGGCGGCCTACGGTGCGGCCAACTGGCAATCCGGTACGACGGACGAGCAGTCCGGCGGGTCGTCCGAGGAGGGCTCCAGCTCCCCGAGGCAACCGGCCTCCCCGTCGACAGCGTACCTCGAGAAGCCGCCCACGCCGACGCAGGAGGCGAGCGAACCCCCATCCGAGGGCTCGGAGTAATTCCCTCAGTGATCCCCGGCCGGGCGCGCCCGCCCCGCCCGTCGTCTCCGGGACCGTGCGGGGATCTGCGGTCTCAGGCTCCGAGTTCGCGATCGCGTGCGACCGTCGCCTCGAAGGCGTCGATGACGGCGCTGGAGAAGCCGGACCGCTCCATGGCCACCACACCGGCTACCGTCGTCCCGCCCGGGGAGCACACGGCGTCGATCAGGTCGGCGGGTGTGCGGCCCGCCGCGCCGTCGGCCCGCCGGGTCTCCTCGACCTGGACGATGCGCGCCGAGCCGAGGACCGCCTGGGTGACGATCTCGACGGCCTGAGCCTTCGGGATCCCGTCCATGACACCGGCGCGTGCCAGGGCTTCGATGAAGGTGAGCACGAAGGCGGGGGAGGAGCCGGCCAGGCCGACGAAGGCGGAGAAGTTCTTCTCCGCCATGGTCACGGTGCGTCCGACTGCGCTCATCAGGCGGCGCACGTCCTCCAGATCCTCCCGTGTGGCGCTCCTGCCCGCGGCCAGCGCCGTCATCGACTCGCCGGCCGCGGCGGCCATATTCGGCATGGCGCGCACCACCCGGGTTCCGCTCGGTAGCAGGGACTCGATTCGTTCAAGAGTCACACCGGCGGCGATCGAGACGACCAGGGGACGATGGGCGGCGACGGCATCATGGATCTGGACGAGGACGTCCGGCACCACATGGGGCTTGACCGCCAGGACGACCGCATCGCACTGCCTGGCCAGGGCGGCGGAGTTCTCCAGGTGCACCGCTCCGGTCCGCTCCGCCAGGCGCCGGGCCGAGTCGTGAGCGCTGGTGATCGCCAGGTCCTGCGCCCGGACCCCGGATGCGACCGCCCCCCGGATGATCGCATCCGCCATGCTGCCCGCGCCGATGAAGCCGTAGGTCCTCATCCCCCCAGCCTAGTGCGCTGAGCCGCGGGAGTCCGGAGGCGGGACGCGACCGCCGCCTCACATCGCGCCGACGATGAGATAGCCGGCGGACACGACGGTCAGGGCGGTGACCAGGCGGTCGAACAGATTCTGATTCATCCGGATGGCCAGACGTCGGCCGGCCAGGGCGGAGACGATGACGACGGGCGCCAGGACGGCGTTCAGCCGCAGGGTCTCGACGCGGATGACGCCCAGGCCGATGGATAGAGGCAGTTTGACGACGTTGACGGCGAAGAAGAACCAGGCGGTCGTGCCCAGGAAAGGGGCCACCGCGAACCGTGAGGCCAGCAGATACATGGTCATCACCGGGCCGCCGGCGTTGGCCGTCATCGTTGTGAACCCCGACAGGGTGCCGTAGAGGAGCCGGCTTGTCCTCCCCCGGGCCACCGACGTCCCGGCGCGGCGCATGAGGGTGAGCGTCACCGCGATCAGGACGAGCAGGAGCGCGCCGATGAGCACCGCCGTCGCCCGGTCGCCGGCGAGCGTCAGGAATCCCGCTCCGAGGACGAGGCCAAGCACAACTCCCGGCACCAGGCGACGCAGGGTGGCCCAGTCGGCGTCATGGCGGTAGGCGGCGATGGCGACCACGTCACCCACGAGTAGCAGGATGAGCAGGGCGCCGGTGGAGGCCCTGGCGGGCAGGACCGCGGCGAACAGGGCCACCGCGAGCGTGGCCGCTCCCGGCAGGGCGGTTTTGGCGATGCCGACGGCGATGGCGGCGACGACCAGCAGGCACCAGCCCGCAGTCGAGACGGTGGGAATCACACTCGAAGTCTAAGGCGTCCACCAGGCGAGAAGTCCGGACAAATGGACGGACTGGTCGGGGCGGATTCGCGGGAGGGGCGGGCGGATCTCAGCCCAGAACCGCCCAGCCGGTCGGCGGTAGGATGACGCCGTTGCGCTCAGGCCGCGGCGGCGAGGCGTCGTGAGTCGAGGCCAGGGGACGGTGGTGGTTCGCGGTGGGCAGCCAGACCTCGGTCTCCTGAAGGCTGAGGGCCGTCACGGCCTCCTCGGCCGCCGCCCCGGGTAGCGGGGATCGCTCGCGCATGCGCAGCGATACGACTGTGTTATCCAGATGAAGCACGTCGACGTCGGCGTCGTGCAGCCACGGCAGCCGGCGCCGCACCGCGATGAGCTCACGATGCAGGGCGCGCATCGCCCCGCCGTCGCGCTGTCGGGGCGAAGCGGGCAGTTCGGGGCGGATGGCGTCGTCCCCGCCCAGACGTTCCTCCTTGACGGCGCGCAGGCCGTCCTCGTCTCCGTAGTAGATCGCGGGCGTGCCCGGCAGGGTCATGAGCAGGGCCAGCGCGTGGGGGGCGCGGCGCTCGTCGGACAGCTGAGAGGCGATCCTGGTCGTGTCGTGGTTGCCGATGAAGGTCCAGGGTACGAAGCTCCTCAGCAGCTCGGCGTTACGGCGCAGTGTCCAGTCCAGCTCGTAGAAGTTCGCCTCGGCCAGCGAGTGCCAGATCGATTGCCACAGCTCGTACTGGGTCACCGAGTCCATGCCCGAGGCGGCCACAATGCCCGCGTAGTCGCCGTGGATGACTTCGCCGACGACGTAGACCCCTGGGTGGGCACGACGTACGCGGGGCAGCACCCGCGTCCAGAAGACGGGGTCGACGGCGTAGGCCGCGTCCAGGCGCCAGCCGTCCACGCCGAGCGAGCACCAGTGGGTCATGATGTCGACGACGAGATCGGCCACCGCCTTGCAGGAGTGGTCGAGCTCGGGCAGCCAGTCCTGACCCTCGAAGCGTTCGTATTCCGGGGCGGTACCGGGGCTCCACGCCCGCGCGCCGCCGGGCCAGGTCAGGCGGAACATGCGGGCCTGCGGCGAGTCGGGGCCGACCCGGGGGAGCGCCGCGAAGGCGGGGTGGTCGATCCCGACATGGTTGAACACGCCGTCGAGCATGACTCGCACGCCCCGGCGGTGGGCCGCCTCGATGAGGGTGAGCAGATCCTCGTTCGTGCCCAGGCGAGGGTCGACGCGCATGTGGTCGACCGTGTCGTAGCCGTGGGACATCGAATGGAAGACGGGGCCGAGCATGAGCACGTTGCAGCCGAGAGCCACGAGATGGTCGAGCCACTCGATGAGGCGCCGCAACCGATGCTCGCCGGCCATCGCTCCGGCGGGCGAGTCCGGATCGTCGGGATCCCCGTGCGGGCACAGCGCGGGCGCTCCCACCGCCCCCAGCGGCATGACGTGCCAGGCGATGGCGTAGCGCACCCACTCCGGCTCGCCCGGAGTTCGCCGAGGCTGTTGGTCGGCGGGGGGAGGGGCTCGGCGTCGTCGGCGTGCATGCGGTCACGGTACCGCGTGCGGACCGCGGGGAGGGCGGGCATGGGGGTCGCCAGGTGATACCATATGGTATGTTCCAGTCGGCACGAACGATACTAATGAGTATATCAATTGCGTGCCGCCGTCGAGAATCCAGGAGCCCCACATGAGCGCAGGCACAGCAGGTGCGGCAATGGACCTGCTCACCATCACCGACCTCCACAAGCGCTTCGGCACCGGCGCGCACGCGGTGCACGCCAACAACGCCGTCTCGCTGAACATCCGCGCCGGTCAGATCGTCGGCCTGCTCGGGCACAACGGCGCGGGCAAGACCACGCTGGTCAACCAGATCGTGGGCCTGACGCGCCCCACCTCGGGGTCGATCGTCCTCGACGGCATCGACGCGGTCGCCCATCCCGCCGCCGCGCGGCGCGTCACGAGTGTCCAGGCCCAGGCCAACGTCCCGATCACCGGGCTCACGCCGCAGCGCGCCATCGAGCTCGTCGGCCGCATTCGCGGGGCGGGGGCGCGCCGTGCCCGCATCCGTGCGGCCCGCCTCATCGAGGTCCTCGACCTGGGCCGGTGGGCCCGCACGCCGGCCCAGAAGGTCTCCGGCGGCATTGCGCGCCTGACAGCCTTCGCCATGTGCGCCGTCGAACCCGGCAGGCTCGTCATCCTCGACGAGCCAACCAACGACGTCGACCCGGTGCGCCGCCGCCTGTTGTGGAGGCAGATCCGCGTGCTGGCCGACGACGGCGCCGCGGTCCTGCTGGTCACCCACAACGTGCGCGAAGCGGCCCGAGCGGTCGACCGTCTCGCCGTGCTCGACTCCGGTCGCGTCATCGCCCGAGGCGCTCCGGACGAGCTCGTCTCCTCTCGAGCCCACCCCGTCGTCCTGGAGGTCCTGGCGCACCCGGGCGCTGTCCTCGAGCCCCCGCCCTGGCTGGGCGTCGACCGGACCGAGGGCTCGCGCACCGTCTTCGGCGTCCCCGCCGGCCGCGAGACCGATGCTGTGGCCTGGGTCTCCCGCCTGCGAGAGGAGGGCGCCATCGAGCGCTACAGCCTCGAACCGACTTCCCTGGAGGACGTCTACGTCGAGCTCACCACACACGCGGACCATCACCACGATCACGATCAGGACGCCGGCAACAAGGAGGAGCAGGCATGAGCGCAACCGCCACCGCACCCATGAGCGAACCCACGACCACGGCCGCACCGGCCGGACAGGAGCAGCTGCCGACGGCCGGCGTATGGCGTCAGACCGCCCTGCTCATGCGGTGGCAGCTGCGCCGCTCGCTGCCCCAGCTTCCGCTGGTCATGGTCGTCCAGACCCTCATGGCGGTCGCCACCGTCCTGGGCTACGGGCTCATCGCCGGCGACGCGGGCCACGAGGCGGGCCTTTACCTGGCCACGGGCGCTCCCGCCATCTCCCTGATCACCATCGGCCTCATCATGGCGCCCCAGTGGGTCAGTCAAGCGCGCACCGAGGGGAGCCTGGACTGGATGCGCACCCTTCCCGTGCCACGGGTCTCCTTCCTCCTGGCGGACCTCCTTCTGTGGACCGTCATGGCCCTGCCCGGCCTCGTTCTGGGCGTCGCCGTGGGGGCCGCCCGTTTCGACGTCGCTCTGGACCCAGCCTGGTGGCTCGTCCCCGGTGCGCTCCTGGTCGCCCTGACATCCGCGTGCATCGGCTACGCCGTCGCCAATCTCCTTGCCCCGCCGGTGGCGCAGGTTCTCTCACAGGTCCTCGTCTTCGTCATCATGCTCTTCTCGCCTTTCTCCTTCCCGGCCTCTCGACTGCCGGGCTGGGCCCGCGGCGTGCACGAGTGGCTGCCCTTCGAGCCGATGGCACGAGTCGTACGCGCGGGTTTGTGCTCCCAGGAGGCCGTCATGACCGCCCGCGCCTGGATCGTGCTGGGCGTCTGGGCCGTCCTCGCCGTAGCGGCGGCGTCATGGGCCCTGGGGCGCCGATCCTGACGCGGCCACGGAGGCGGTCGTCCGGATCGTCGGCGGCCGCCTCCCCCGTGGCTCGTCTACAGTGGGGTCATGGCCACCCGGGACTCTTCACACGCCTCCGGCGACGACGCCCTCGAGGAGGTTCGCGCCGCCACGCGCGCCCTCAACGAGGCGCTCGGCGACTTCACGCGCTCGGCCGCCGAGGCGTCGGCGCGAACGAGCCAGGCCGCCGTCGCCGGATCCATGCGCAAGGCGGCCGACTCGCTCGTGGTGGCCGCGCAGAGGATGGGCGGGACGTCCTCCGGACACGACGGCAGTCGGGGCCGTTCGGAGGAGACCCGCCGCCGACTGTTGGAGGCGGCCGGAAGTGTCTTCGCGGCCAAGGGCTACGAGCGCGCCTCTGTGGCCGATATCGCGGCGGCCGCCGGCTTCACCAAGGGGGCCTTCTACGCCTCCTTCCCCTCCAAGGAGGCGGTCTTCCTCGAGGTGGCCCGCTGTCGCTCCGGGCAGGCTCGGGAGGACGGGCTCTCCGACGGCGATTGGGTGATCGATCTTGACGAGATTCCCATTGAGGACGTCCTCCTCCAGCTCGAGATCTGCCTGTACGCGGTGCGTCACGAGGACTCCCGCGAGGTGCTGGCCGAGGGCTGGCGCCACTCCCTGGAGACCGCGGCCGCTCGGGTGGCCCGGTCTCGGGGAGAGGAGATCGCTACGACGGAGGACACCGAGACCGCTTTCGCCCTCATCGCCATCACGCTGCTGGGCGCGATCACCTCCGCTGCGACAAGCCCCGACCAGGTTTCGCCCCTCGTGCGGGCTGTCTGCGCCAGGCTGCTCGGGGCGAACCCCGGTTCCAGGGCCCGTACAGCCCCCTGAGCCCGGAGGGCCGCGGTCCGCCTCGGGGGCCGTGCGACGGCCCGGACATCCGAGGCAGGATGGGACCGTGAACGAGTCGAATCAGTCGCAGATCCAATCGACCCCGGGCCCCCGTCGGGCCCTCGTCACTGGCGCCTCCACCGGGATCGGCGAGGCCACCGTTCGGCTGCTGCGCTCCCACGGCTGGGAGACGGTCGCCACGGCCCGTCGCGTCGAGCGCCTGGAGGCGCTCGCGGCCGAGACCGGATGCACATGGGTCGCCGCCGACCTTCAGAGCCCGGGCGAGGTCGACGCCCTCGCCGCCCGGGTGCTCGAAGACGGCCCGGTCGACGCCGTGGTCAATAACGCGGGCGGCGCGCTCGGCGCCGACCCGGTCGCCGATGGCGACCCCGAGGAGTGGCTGACCATGTACGAGCGCAATGTTTTGGCGGCGCTGCGCGTCACCCGCGCTTTTCTCCCGCTCATGCGCGAGCGCGGTGGCGACGTCGTCTTCCTCACCTCGACCGCTGCCCACGGCACCTACCCCGGCGGAGCGGGATACGTGGCCGCCAAGCATGGCGAGCGGATTATCGCCAACACGTTGCGCGTCGAGCTCGTCGGCGAGCCGGTGCGCGTCATCGAGATCGCGCCGGGCATGGTCGCCACTAGCGAATTCTCCCTCAACCGCTTCCACGGGGACCGTTCGCGCGCGGACGCCGTCTACGCCGGGGTCGAAGGCCCCCTGAGCGCGCAGGACATCGCCGAGTGCATCACCTGGGCGCTGGAGCGCCCCGCCCATGTCAACATCGACTCCATGATCGTGCGCCCGCGGGCCCAGGCGTCCAACACAGTTGTCGCCCGCGGCTGAGATCGGAAGGAGCAGCGATGGGCGCGCCCCGCCCCGCGGCTCCGGATGGCATCCGACCCGTCGCCGGCCCGGATGCCGTCGGTGCTGCCGATACTGCCGTCACCTCGATTCTTCCCCAAGCCGTCCCGCCGTCCGCCGCTGCGAGTCCCGGACGGAGCGCGCCGGCCGCCGACGGCGCGAGACGGTGGGGGCCCGACCAGGATGAGCGGGAGGACGACGATCAGCCGGTCCCGTGGTTCGGCATCGATGGCCCTCGGTATGGCGACTTTCAGGAGGAGGACGACCCGTACGGGTCGTCCTGGCCCGACGGATCGGCCGCTCCCGTCCCCCGGGGGCCCGATGTCGCAGACTCCGATGCCGACGACGGGGCCCTTGAGGACGAGGACGACGATGACGAGGAGGACGACGCGGGCTGAGGCGGCCGGGGTCGGGAGCCGGGCGCGGTGAGGCGCGGCTTCAACCGGCGTCGGGCGGCCGGACGGGCGAGGGGAGGACACGCTGCCGGGGGCCGGAGCGAATGCGCGCGAGGGAAGCACGCTTTCACCCGTATATCCCGACGATTCGTCGGAACAATGGCGATCAGATGGATGTGGGCGCCGCCGTCGGAGGACCTCCCGCGCGTCGACGACTCCGTTGCGCACGAGCGTCTGCGCTGCGCGGCCGGACTCGTCAGAACCGCGGAATCATGCGGACCTGGTGAGTCGGTGTCCGCGAGGCGGGCGTACGTTGGACGGTCAGGCGGTCATCCGTCGAGCGCCGTGCGGCATGAGGGCCTGGAGCGGGTGAGAGACATGTGATCAGGATCTCATAACAGGACGGTGCGAGCGGATCTCGCCATGACGTGCACAATGTGATGCAAGTCTCATTGATATGGGCAAGGTCTCTGATGTGTACTTATATGCACAAGTACTCATATGCACAAGTCGTCCGTGCCGTTGCCGGTTCCAGCACCGGTGACGGGATTCGGGGGGAGCCATGTCTTTCAAAGACGCCGTCGTCTATCAGATCTATCCGCGGTCCTTCCGCGACTCCACGGGGGACGGCGTCGGCGATCTGCGTGGGATCGTCGAGAAGGTCCCCTACATCGCCTCCCTCGGCGTCGACTACGTCTGGCTCAACCCGTTCTTCCCCTCACCCGGGCGGGACAACGGCTATGACGTATCCGACTACTGCGCCGTCGACCCGGTCATGGGCACCCTGGAGGACTTCGACGACCTCGTCGCAGCCCTGGACGCCCACGGCATCGGGGTCATGCTCGACATGGTCCTCAATCACACCTCGACCGAGCACGAGTGGTTCCAGCGGGCTCTGGCCGGGGAGCAGCGCTACCGCGATTACTACTACATCCGCCCCGCGAGAGAGGAAGGATCCCCGCCCACCGAACTGCCCACCAACTGGGTCTCCAAGTTCGGCGGACCCGCCTGGGCGCCCTTCGGCCCCGTTGACGAGGGCGGGCGCCCGCGCTCAGGCGAGTACTACCTCCACCTCTATGACCCGGGTCAGGCCGACCTCGATTGGCACAACCCTGAGGTGCGCGCTCGTGCCGCGGAGGTCGTCAACTTCTGGCGCGCCCGGGGCGTGCGCGCCTTCCGCTTCGATGTCGTCAACCTCATCGGCAAGCCCGAGCCCTTCATCGATGCGCCGGCGGGCACCGATGACCGAGCCGTCTACACCGACGGCCCTCTCGTCCACACCTACCTGCGTGAGCTCAACGAGGCCAGCTTCGGTCAGGACCCCGACTCGGTGACGGTGGGGGAGATGTCCTCGACCAGTATCGCCGCATGCGTGGAGTACACCCGGCCCGAGAATCACGAACTGTCCATGGTTTTCAACTTCCATCACCTCAAGGTCGACTACGCCGAAGGTCGCAAGTGGACGCTTATGACGCCCGACGTTCTGGCCCTCAAGAGGATCCTCAACGACTGGACGCTCGGGCTCCAGGCCGGCGGCGGCTGGAACGCCTTGTTCTGGAACAACCACGACCAGCCCCGCGCCATCAACCGCTTCTGCGACCCCGACCGCTTCCGCTACGAGTCGGCCGCCATGCTCGCCACCGCCATCCACCTCATGCGCGGGACCCCCTACATCTACATGGGCGAGGAGATCGGCATGAGCGACCCCGGCTACACGAGCATCGAGGACTACGTCGACGTCGAGGCCCGCAACGCCTTCATCGAGCTGCTCCAGGAGGGCCGCGAAGCGGACGAGGCCTTCCGGATCGTCCACGCCAAGGCCCGCGACAACGCCCGCACCCCCATGCAGTGGGACGCGAGCACCGGCGCTGGATTCACCGACGGTACCCCCTGGTTGCGCCCCACCGACCAGGCAGAGGTCAACGTCATCCGCGAGGAGGCGTCTGGGCGCATCCTCCCCTACTACAAAAGGCTCATCGCCCTGCGCAAGACCATGCCCGTGGTCTCCGAGGGGACCTACGAGCCCTACGCCCCCGACCACCCGGACGTCCTGGCTTACATTCGCCGCCACGAGCGGCATCATCTGCTGGTCATCTGCAGCTTCCGCGGGCACGAAACCGAGATCGACGTGCCCGAGGACCTTCTCGACGCCGAAGTACTCATCTCCAACTACCCGGCCCCACCGCTGCGTCCGCGGATGCAGTTGCGCCCCTACGAGGCGCTGGCCCTTCTCGGCCCTCGCGTGACGGCCCCCTGACTCCCCTGTAACCGACCCGCACCGAAAGGAAAAATCATGTCCGATGACGCGCATGACAGGCAGATGCGAATCGTCGCACCTGCCACAGGCGAGGCGATCGAACTCGCCGACGTCCCTGATCCCGTCTTCTCCGCCGGGACCATGGGGGAGGGTCTCGGAATCCGGCCGACCACCGGCACAGTTCAGGTGCTCGCCCCGGTGGACGGCACCGTGGTGATGGTGGCCGGCACCGGCCATGCACTCGGCTTCTCCACTCCTCAGGGCCTGGAGGTTCTGCTGCACCTGGGGGTGGACACCGTCGAGCTCGAGGGCAAGCCCTTCGACCTCGGCGTCGCCGCCGGGCAGACCGTCAGCGCCGGCCAGCCCCTGGGCACCATGAACCTGGACGCCATCACCGAGGCCGGCAAGGACACCACCATCATCTTCGCCATCACCAACACCGCGCAGCGACTTTCGGGCATCGACGTCACCACCGGCCCGGTTCAGGCGGGCGACGCCATCGGCCTGGCCATGGCCGCGGACCCCTCGCAGCAGTCCGAGGCCGACTCCGCCCCGGCGGCCGCCGATGAGGCCGCCCGCGACGCGCCCGACGACGGTCTGACCGGCTTCGACGCCACCGCTCACGGCATCATCAAGAACATCGGCGGTCCCGACAACGTCAGCTCGGTGATCCACTGCATCACTCGGGTGCGCTTCTACCTCAAGGATCAGTCGCTGGCAGACGACGCCGCGGTGGCCGACACCGAGGGTGTTATCGACGTGGCCAAGGCCGGCGGCCAGTACCAGGTGGTCATCGGCCCGGAGGTCGAGGACGTCTACGACGCCGTCGTCAAGCAGCTGCCCCACATCGCAGGCGAAGGACAGGACGCCCCGCCCGTCCAGCTCGTCGAGCGTCCCACCACCGCCTGGGGCTGGGTGAAGTTCGGTTTCTCCTCGCTCATCGGAGTCATCACCGGTTCGATGATCCCCATCGTCGGGGTGCTGGCGGCCTCCGGAATCCTCAAGGGACTTCTGGCGCTCCTCGTTCAGTTCAAGGTCGTGGCCGAGGCGTCCGACACCTACCGATTCATCGACGCCATGAGCTCGTCGATGTTCTTCTTCCTCCCCATCATCGTCGGCTTCACCGCCGCTCGGCGTCTGGGCTCGAACCCCATCGTCGTGGCGATCATCGGCGGCGTGCTGTGCTACCCCTCGGTGGTGACCATGGCGACCACCGATGACGAGGGCTATCACATCGTGGCCCAGGTGGGGCGCACCGTGTTCAACGCCGACTTCTTCGGCATTCCCGTCGCGCTGCCGGAGGGCAACGCCTACGCCTACTCGATCTTCCCCATCATCGTGGCCGCCTGGCTGGCCACCAAGGTCGAGCCCCGGCTCAAGAAGGCCCTGCCCGCCGTCATCCGTCCGATTTTCGGGCCCCTGATCGAGATCTTCGTGGTCTCCGCCCTCATCCTGCTGGTCTTCGGACCCATCGTCATGTTCATCTCCGGCGGTATTGCGGCGGCCATCAACGCGGTCCTGGGCTTCAACTACACGCTTGCGGGTCTGCTCATCGGCGGCTTCTACCAGTGCCTGGTCATCTTCGGTCTGCACTGGGCCGTCATTCCCATCATCTCGTCCCAGCTTGCCACCGACGGCTCCTCTCACCTCAACGCGATCGTCTCCGCCACAATGATCGCCCAGGGCGGCGGTGCGCTGGCGGTCTGGCTCAAGATCAAGAACGCCCGCATCAGGAGCATGGCGGCTCCCGCCGCGATCTCCGCTTTCTGCGGCGTCACCGAGCCGGCCATGTACGGTCTCAACCTCAAGTACGGGCGGATTTTCATCACCGCGTCGATCGGCGGCGCCGCCGGCGGCCTGCTCACCGGCCTGTTCAACGTCAACATGTACGGTTTCACCGGCGCCTTCGCCGGGTTCCCGTCCTTCGTCAACCCCGACGGCATGGACTCCAGCTTCACCGGGTTCTGGATCGCCTCCATGGTGACGCTCGTCGTCTCCTTCGCGTGCACGTATTTCTTCGGCTTCAAGCAGTCGGACTTCGAGGAGGGCCAGAGCCATGAGGTCAAGAAGGTGCGTTTGGGACGCCGGGATCCAGTCGGCGCCTGAGGCTTGAGATGATCACGCTCGCAGTGATCGCGCAGCGGTGAGGGCGGGAGCCGGGGATCGGCTCCCGCCCTCACCGCTGCGCCGGCAGGCGCTGGGCGGTGGAGATGAAGCTGAAGGTCCTGGGGGCGTGACGGGACCGGGTGTACTCGAAGGGAACGCCCGCGGAGTCGAAGGAGAACGACTCGACGACTCCCACACAGTCGAGCCCGCTCAGATCCAAGTACTGCAGGTCCTCCTCGTCGGCCGGCTCGATGGTGGCCAGGCGGCAGGAGGAGACGATACCCACCCCGAGTCGGTTCTCCAGATAGGCGTAGACGGAGGATTCGGCCGCCTTCGTCGGTATCTGCGGGACGACCTCGGTGAGGAAGATGTTGCGGTCCATGATGGCCGGCCGCCCGTCGAGCAGGCGCAGACGCGTCAGGGCGAGCGCGCTGGCGCCCTCGGGCAGGCCGGACCGGCCGGCCAGGTCGGCGTCGACGGTCATCATGCTGGACTCCAGCAGTCTGGTGCGCACCTCGATGCCCAGCCGGCGGCCGGCCTCGGCCAGCGATTCGATGCCGGTCAGCAGGAAGTGGGACGTCTGATGATGCTGGCGGAAGATGACCTGGATTCCCCTGCCCTGCATCGCCTGAACATATCCCTGGCTCGCCAGGTACTGGAGCGCCTTGCGCACGGTGTTGCGGGAGATCCCGAAGTCGTGGGCCAGGGAGTTCTCCGATGGCAGGAAGGACAGGAACGGGTACTCGCCCCGTTCGATGCCTGTGCGCAGCGCCGAGTAGATCTCCTCGTACTTCGCCGTGGCCACGTGCCCCCTCCCTCCCGCCCGGCTCTTATCGGGCAACCAGTCATCGGATGACCGGTGGGTCGCTCGTAGCCAACCTTATCCTCTCCCACCCCTTCGATAACTATTTGCGGCTCGGTGGTAGCGCCGGGCCACGACGTCGGCGATGGCGGGATGCGCTCCCACGGGTGCACTCACGAGTTCCGCGCCGCAATGGTGCAGCGCGTGCGAGAAGCGCCCCTCGGACAGCAGGTAGGCGGCCACGATGACGACCTCGGCGCCCTCCTCGTGCCAGGCGTGCACCCGCCGACGCACGTTCGGCCCGCCCGCTGACAGGTAGGCGGGCCGCACCGGGACGCCCAGCAGTCGGGCGAGTTCCTCGGCGGCCTTCTCGGTTTCGGCGATCGGCCCGTGGCGACGCGAGCCTGCCGCCGCCAGGACGACGCCGTCGACCTCGATGGCTCGCACGCCCTCGCGCGCCAGGGCCTGACGCGTGCGCTCAGCGACGGCCTCCACGATGATCGGCTCCGGCCCCAGGTGGGCGGTGAGCGTGCCCGAGCCGTGCTCGTGCACGAGGCGCGGCAGATCGTGCTCGACGTGGTAGCCCCCGCCCAGGAAGAAGGGCACGATGACCGGATCGGCGCTGCCCGCCAGCGCGTCGGCGGCGCTCGGCGTCTGGAACTCCGTCCAGCCGTACCGCACGTCCACGTCGCCGAGCAGGCTGCCCGTCTGTTCGGCGACGCGCTCCAGGAGAGGGGCGGTCCGTGGTGCGCGGGTGCCATGGCCCACCAGGACGAGAGGCGCAGCGGACACCGCATCCGCTGCCGGCGGGCCCAGGCTCTGCCGGGTCACGAGACCCGGGCCGCCGGGGCGACGGCGGATTCGCGGGCCGGCGTCGGCGTCTCGTGAGGGCGGGCCCCGACAACCGTTCGGGACGAGGGCCTGCGGGCACCGCGCACCGAAGCGGTGGCGAGCAGCGCCCACAGGGGGACGAAGCCCAAGAGAAGGCCCGCGGTGAGCGGACTCGGGGCGTCCAGGGCGGACAGGACCGTGCGCAGGTTGGTGAGCACGATGACCCCGCCGACCGCACTGCCGAGCACCCGGTCGGGCAGCCGCGAGACGAGCCACGCCGCGACCGGCGCGGCGACGAGCCCGCCGGCCAGGAGCGCGCCCACGACCGACAGACTGATACCGGCTGTTCCCAGGCCCAGGAGGAAGCCCGCCGAAGCGGCCACCGTGACAATGAACTCCGAGGTGTCGACCGAGCCGACGACGGTGCGCGGAGCGGTCCGACCACGAGTGAGAAGCGTCGTCGTGGCCACCGGGCCCCAGCCGCCACCGCCGGTGGCGTCGATGAATCCGCCCAGCAGGCCCAGCGGAACGAGGAGGCGGGACGAGTGCGGGCTTCTGCGGGTGCCGGCGCCGGTCGGCGGGCGCACCGCGAAGCGGATCAGGACGTAGACGCCCAGCGCCAGCAGGATGCCCGAGGTCACCGGCGCAGCCGCGTTCGCGCTCAAACCGGACAGGGCGCCCGCCCCCAGGAGGGCTCCCACCGCTCCCGGACCGCCCAGACGTGCCACGAGTCGCCAATCGGTGTTGCCCAGCCGGTGGTGGGCGGCGCCCGAGATGAGCGTCGTGCCGATCTCCGACAGGTGGACGCTTGCGCTCGTCAGGGCCGGACTGAGCCCCGCCAGCAGGAGCAGGGACGAGGAGGTGACGCCGTAGCCCATGCCCAGGGCGCCATCGACGAGCTGGGAGGCCAGGCCCACGAGGGCCAGGACGAATAGCTTTCTCATGCGTAATCCGATCTGTTTCAGGGGCGGGGGGCGGGTCGGCCCCTGGGCGCGGCCCTCTTCTTCCAGGCGGGACTGACGGTGACGACGTCGCCGATGACGATGACGGCTGGGGCGCTCACGCCGATGGCTTCGGCGACGTCGGGAAGGCGATGCAGGATCGTCGTGGTCACCCGTTGGTCGGGGCGGTAACCGCGCTCGACGGCGGCGGCCGGGGTACGCGGGTCGGCGCCGCGGTCGGTGAGAATGGCGACCGAGCGGCGCAGATGGCGCACCCCCATGAGCAGCACCAGGGTGTGGTCGCGACGCACCGGGACGGTGGAGATCAGGTCCTCGTGCGCTGAGACGACGGAGAAGCCGCGGGCGAGCCCGCGGTGCGTGACCGGAATGCCGGCGGCCGCGGGCACGGCGACCGCGGAGGTCACACCGGGAACGACCTCGACCCTCACGCCCGCCGCCCGGCACGCGAGCACCTCCTCGCCGCCGCGGCCCAGCACATAGGGGTCGCCGCCCTTGAGGCGCACCACCCGATGCCCGGCCAAGGCGCGAGCCACCAGCAGGGCGTCGATGCCGTCTTGGGGAACCAGGTGGTCGCCGGGCCGCTTGGAGGCATCGACGACCTCGGTGCCCGGGGTCAGACCCCTCAGCAGGTCGCGCGGCGCCAGACGGTCGACGACGACGACATCGGCGCGGGCCAGCAATTCGGCGCCGCGCGCGGTAATCAGACCCGCCTCGCCCGGCCCTCCGCCGACGAGGGCGACCCAGCCGCCGTCGACGCCGTCGTCGACGGTGCCCGCCCGGCGGGTCGAGGTCACGGTCGTGCGCCTTCGTCGTGCGGAGCAGGCGTCCGAGCGGGGACGCGGACGGCGGAGCCGGCCGTGCCGACCGTGCCGATCATGCCCGCCGCCAGAGTCCAGCCGTCCTGCGGGTCGATGAGCAGGAAGGCCCCGTCGGCGCGCGAAGAGGCGTAGTCGGCCGCGGGAAGCGGCTCGGCCAGACGCAGGTGGACGCCCCCGATGTCGTTGAGTTCCAGTGCAGTAGCCGGCGAGACCGTCAGATCATCCAGATCGAGGACGCCCTCGATGCCCGCCACGAGGGCCCGGACGGTGCGGGTGCCGTGCTGGACCAGAACCCGGTCGCGCACATGCAGAGGACGCTCCGACAGCCAGGCGACATGCGCGCTTATCTCGCGCACGAGATCCGGGACGTCGTCGGGCCCGGCGATGACGTCGCCGCGGGCGATGTCGATGTCGTCGGCCAGCTCCAGGGCCACGGACTGCCCGACCCGAGCGACCTCCAGAGGGCGATCTCCCAGGTTGATGCCGGTCACGGCGGTGTGCCGGCCCGACGGCAGGATGACGACCTCGTCGCCCACACGCACAGTTCCGGCGCCGACCCGCCCCGCGTAGCCGCGGTAGTCGGTCAGGCCGTCAGCGGCCGCGCCCTGGGGGCGGATGACCAGCTGGACGGGCAGGCGGAAAGCGTGGTCGGCCCGCGTGGAGCCCGCCGGCAGGGTTTCCAGGAGCTCCAGGAGGGACGGGCCGTCGTAGAAGGGGGTGCGCTGCGAGCGGTCCACGACGTTGTCCCCTTCGAGGGCGGAGGTGGGCAGGGCGCGCACGTCGGCGACGCCGAGGGATGCGGCGACGTGCTCGACCTGCTCGGCGATCCGAGCGTAGACCTCGGCCGAGAAGCCGACGAGGTCGATCTTGTTGACCGCCACCACCACGTGGGGCGCACCCAGGAGCGCGGACACGGCCAGGTGGCGCCGGGTCTGCTCGAGCACGCCGTGGCGGGCGTCCACCAGTAGGACGACGACGTCGGCCGTCGAGACGCCGGTGACCGTATTGCGCGTGTACTGCACGTGCCCGGGGCAGTCGGCCAGGATGAAGGAGCGCCGCGCGGTGGCGAAGTACCGGTAGGCGACATCGATGGTGATTCCTTGCTCACGCTCGGCCCGCAGCCCATCGGTCAGCAGTGCCAGATCCGCGTGGGTCAGGCCACGGTCGAGGCTGACCCGCTCCACGGCGGCGAGCTGGTCGCGCAGAATCGACTTGGAGTCGAACAGGAGGCGGCCCACGAGGGTGGACTTGCCGTCATCGACGCTGCCGGCCGTGGCCAGGCGCAGGAGTCCGGTCGCCGCGTCGGCGGCCGCCAGGAATCGGCGTGCGGCCTCGTCGGCCGAGCTTCGCGACCCGGCGGGGGAGGCGAGGAGGGAGTCGCTGGTGGTCATGAGTGCCTCTCGGTGACGAGCGGTCGGGAATGCGGGCGATGGGGCGGGCATCAGAAGTACCCCTCCTTCTTTCGGTCCTCCATGGCCGCCTCGCTCAGACGGTCGTCGGCGCGCGTGGCGCCCCTTTCGGTGAGGGCGGAGGCCGCCACCTCGACGGCGATCTCGTGGTTGGTGGCGGCGGTGGACTCCACCGCGCCGGTGCAGGACATGTCGCCCACAGTGCGATAGCGCACGGTGAGCGTGCGCACCTCCTCCCCGCGGTGCGGTCGAGTGACCGAGCCGACCGGCAGCCACATGCCGTCGCGTGAGAAGACCTCGCGCTCATGGGCGTAGTACAGGCTCGGCAGTTCGATGTCCTCCCGCTCGATGTAGCGCCACACGTCCAGCTCGGTCCAATTCGACAGCGGGAAGACGCGCACATGCTCGCCCGGGGCGTGGCGCGAGTTGACCAGGTTCCACAGTTCGGGCCGCTGGTTGCGCGGATCCCACTGGCCGAACTCGTCGCGCAGAGAGACGATGCGCTCCTTGGCGCGAGCCTTCTCCTCGTCGCGCCGCCCCCCGCCGAAGACCCCGTCGAAACCGCCCTCGGCGATGGCGTCGAGCAGGGGGCGGGTCTGCAGCGGGTTGCGAGTGCCGTCGCCGCGCTCACGCAGACGGCCGTCGTCGATGTAGTCCTGGACCGCGGCGACCACCAGGCGCACCCCGAAGCGCTTGACGACGGCATCCCGGTAGGCCAGGACCTCCGGGAAGTTGTGGCCGGTGTCCACGTGCAGCAGCGGGAAGGGGACGGGAGCGGGCCAGAAGGCCCTGACCGCCAGGTGCAGCATGACCACGGAGTCCTTCCCGCCGGAGAACAGCAGCACGGGACGACGGCATTGCGCGACGGTTTCGCGGATGACGGCGATGGATTCAGCCTCCAGCGCGTCGAGCTGGTCCAGAGGGCGGGCCCGCGTCGGGGCCTCGCCTCCGACCGGGGTGCTCACAGGGGGCGCAGGGGGTGCGAGAGGTGCAGAACGTATGATGGGCACAATGGTCTCCGGGGCGGTGATGGTCGAGAGATGGTCGGAGTGGACGGCGCGCTCACAGGTGGATGCCGCACTCGGTCTTGGCGAAGCCGGCCCAGCGCCCCGAGCGGGGGTCCTCCCCGGGAGGGACGCGCCGGGTGCACGGCTCGCAGCCGATCGAGGGGTAGCCGTCGGCCAGCAGCGGGTTGACGACGACGCCGTGCTCGGCGGCGTAGGCGAGCAGCTCGTCGAAGGTCCAGGCGGCCAGCGGGTTGATCTTGACGATCCGGTGCGTCTGGTCGAATCCGACCAGGGGAGTGGTGGTGCGGGTGACGGCGTCCTCCCGACGCACACCGGTGGCCCACGCCTCGTAGCCAGCCAGCGCCCGAGCCAGGGGCTCGACCTTGCGCAGGCGGCAGCACTCTCCCGGATCCCGCGCGTACAGGCGCGGCCCGAAGCGCTCATCCTGCTCGGCCACCGTGAGCGCCGGCAGGACGTCGATGAGTGTGATGTCCATCGTCTCGGCCACGGCGTCGCGGGTCTCCTCGGTCTGGGCGAAGTGGAATCCCGTTTGCAGGAAGAGCGTGTCCACTCCGGGGATCCGGGCGGCGACGACGTGCGGCAGGACGGCGTCGGCCATGGAGCAGGCCACAGCGAGCGTGTCCGGGAAGACGCGGGCCGCCCAGGCGACGACCTCTTCGGCGGGGGCGTCGTCGCCGAGCTCGGCCGCGCCGGAGGCGGCCAGGGCGCGCAACTCGTCCTCGCCGCGGCGAGGCGCGTCGGCCGAGCGCGGGACGTTGGCGCCGCGAGCGATGGCGCGTCCGAAGCGGTTGCGGGCGGATCCGGCGGGGGAGGGCCGGGACCGCGCGCTGGGGCCGCCTCTGGCGCTCCGGACGTCCTGCGCATTCCGGGTGCTCTTGACGGCGGGGGCGCCGGCGGTCATCGGAGGGCCTCCTCATCGGCGCGACGGGTCCACTGGGCGAAGGTCTCCTCGTCGGCGCGGTCGGCGAGGTAGCGGCGCACGACGCGTTCGATGTAGTCGGTCAGGCCGGTCGAGGCCACCTTGAGCCCGCGCACCGTGCGGCCGAACTCGGCCTCGGGGTTGTCCTCGCGGGCCAGGGACCCTCCCAGGTGGACTTGGAACCCCGGGACGCGCTGGCCGTCGACGGTGATGATCTGGCCCTTGAGCCCGATGTCCGCGGTCTGGATGCGCACGCACGAGTTCGGGCAGCCGTTGATAGCCACGCTCAGCGGTCGCTCCAGGTCGGTGTCGGCCAGCCGCGCGTCCAGGTCCGCCGATACGCGAGCGGCCAGGGACTTGGTCTCCACGATCGCGAACTTGCAGTACTCCAGGCCCGTGCACGCCAGCATGGAACGGGCGAACGGGCCGGGATTGGGGTCGATGCCCAGGTCCCTCAGCCCGGTGACGGCATCCTCGACACGGTCCCCGGGCACGTCCAGCAGCAGGACATTCTGCAAGGGCGTGGTGCGCAGCCGGTCCGAGCCCACCGACTCGGCCAGGTCGGCCAGACCGAGCATGACATCGCCGGACAGCCGCCCCAACGGCGCCTTGCCCCCGACCCAGTAGGCGCCGTCGCGCTGGACGTGCACCCCCAAATGGTCGGCCCCGCCGCGCGGCGGGCGCGGGGCCGGACCGTCCGCGAGGCGGTAGTCCAGATAGTTCTCCTCCAGAACCTGGCGGAAGCGCGCGGGTCCCCACTCGGCCATGAGGAACTTCAGACGCGCCTTGTTGCGTAGGCGCCGGTAGCCGTAGTCGCGGAAGATACGGACGACGCCCCACCACACATCGCCGACCTGGTCGGGGCGCACGAAGGCGCCCAGGCGTCTACCCAGGAAGGGCGCCGTGGACAGGGCTCCGGCGATCCACAGATCGTAGCCGGGCCCGAGCTCGGGATGATCGACGCCGACGTAGGAGATGTCATTGATCTCGTGAAGGACGTCGAGCGTGGGCGACCCGGTGAAGGCCGTCTTGAACTTGCGGGGCAGGTTGGCGATCTCCGGATTGCCCAGGTAGGTGTCGTGGATCGCGCGAGCCGCCTCGGAGGGGTCGATGACCTCCTCTGGCTCGATACCGGCGACCGGTGAGACCAGGAAGCCGCGCGGAGTGTCCCCGCAGGCCTCGACGGTGGTCAGACCCACCTCGTCCAGGCGGCGCCACAGCTCGGGGATGTTCTCGATCTCCACCCAGTGGAGCTGGAGGTTCTGCCGGTCGGTGATGTCGAGGGTGCCGCGGGCGAACTCGTTGGAGGCGGTGCCGATCATGCGCATCTGACCCGCCGACAGCGTCTGACCGTCCATGCGGATGCGCTGCATGAAGTAGTGGTCCTCCAGCTCGGTGACGTCGAGCCGGGCGGTCCTCCCGCCGTCGATGCCCGGCCTGCGCTGGGTGTACAGGCCCCACCACCGGAAACGGCCGTGCAGATCCGTGGGGTCGATGGACTCGAAGCCGCCGGTAGCGTAGTCGGCGATGATGCGCTCGCGGGCGCCCAGCGGACTGCCGTCCTGTTTGAAGGCCTCGTTCTCATTGAGCGGGTCGCGACCGTCGACGAGCCACTGGCCGTTGGAGCGACCCCGGTGCGGTGGGCGCACATCCCCGGAGGCGCCCGCCTCGGGGGTGGCCCGCTCGGCGGGGCGTGCGCGTGAGGGCCGGGCGCGGGCGGCGGTGCTGGCGGTTGTTGTGCTGGTGGTGCTCATGTCTTCTCCGGAGTGGGATGAATGAGCGTCCGGGATTCCGGTTCCCCTCGTCTTCTAGAGGCGGTCCGCCGTGGCTGCTCCGCTTCGCGGGCATGCGCTGGTCGGTCCCGGACGCTTCGTTGCGCCGGAATCCGTCTGCGGCCGTGCCGCATTGGTCAGGCGCTCGTCAGGCCTGACAACACATGACCCAGCTGCGGGCACGCCGCCGCACCGAGGGGCGGATCCCCTCGGCGGAAGTCGGGCGTGCTGCGGTCATGGCAGTGACGCTAGTGAAAGCAGGGCGACACCCCCTAGGTGGGGAACCTCGCAAGATGACATCGTGTCATTGGCGTGATCCACGAAAACGGGCGGATGTCTCATCTGACGGAAGCGATGCCGGTCGGTGGCTGGTTCCCGTCGACCTCGGTGCGGCTCGCGTCACGCGGAACGGTCTCGCGGGCGTCGTTGAGGGCGCGGCGAATCGCGGTGCGGCTCGCGTCACGCGGAACGGTCCGACGGACCGACGCGGGCGGCCGCTGGCGCACGGTGCGTCGAGAGTGCGTCGAGCGCATCCGGTGCGTCGAATGTGTTGAGGACGACGTCGATGCGGGCGCTCATGGGTGGCCCGCGCCGGGCACCGCTGACTACACTCCAGCCCGTCCAGGCAACGACCCGGCCGGGGCGCCGTCCGCGGCACCTCGGGCATCACCGGAGAGCCTCCCGGAAGAACAGGCGCACCGCCGTCGACTTACGGCTGGTCGCGCCCCATTAGACCCGGGCGGGAGGGGCCCGCACAGCCCCCGACGAGCGGTCCCGCGCCGTCCTCGCCACCTGGCGTCGACACGCGGGGCAAGCGAGGTGGTACCGCGGTGCCGCCCGCCGTCGTCGGCCACCGGCCGGCGCGGGGGCCGGCGTCGTCCTCGTGGCATGCAGATGTTCACGAGTGAGATGCGAGGCGAGACTCCGATGGCCGACACCGCCGACAAGACTGACGAGACGACAGACGAGCGCACCGGCGCCGCCTTCTACCCCCTGCACCGTCCCGGTCAGGAGGTCGACCCCTCACCGTCCTTCCCCGCCATCGAGAAGGACGTGCTGGCCTACTGGAAGGAGAACGACACCTTCCAAGCCTCCATCGACAACCGCAACGAGCCCTGCGACGAGTTCGTCTTCTACGACGGCCCTCCCTTCGCCAACGGCCTTCCCCACTACGGGCACCTGCTGACCGGCTACGTCAAGGACGCCGTCGGCCGCTTCCAGACTCAGAAGGGCAGGCGAGTCGAGCGGCGCTTCGGCTGGGACACCCACGGCCTGCCCGCCGAGCTGGAGGCCCAGCGTCTGCTCGGCATCGACGACGTCACCGAGATCACCCGCCCCGGCGGCATCGGCATCGAGAAGTTCAACGAGGAGTGCCGTACCTCCGTCCTGCGCTACACCAAGGAGTGGGAGGACTACGTCACCCGCCAGGCCCGCTGGGTCGACTTCGACAACGACTACAAGACCCTCGACCCCGACTACATGGAGTCGGTGCTGTGGGCCTTCAAGCAGCTGTGGGACAAGGGGCTGGCCTACCAGGGCTACCGCGTCCTGCCCTACTGCTGGCACGACCGCACCCCCTTGAGCAACCACGAGCTCAAGATGGATGACGACGTCTACCAGGACCGTCAGGACAACACGGTCACGGTGGGGCTGCGCCTGGAGGAGCCCCTGCGTCAGGGCGCCGAGCGCCCCGAGCTGGTCCTCATCTGGACCACCACGCCCTGGACGCTGCCCTCCAACGTGGCCATCGCCGTGGGGCCCAACGTCGAGTACGTGACCGTCCACGTGGAGGAGGACCTCGACTCGCCGGTCGCCGGCCAGGACGTCGTCATCGCCGTCGACCTGGTGGGCTCCTATGCCCGCGAGCTCGGCGAGGACCCGCAGGTGCTGGCCACCTGCACCGGGGCCGACCTGGTGGGGCGGCGCTACCACCCGATCTTCGACTACTTCGACGACGCCGCCCACCGGGCCGAGGGCGCCGCCCCCGGGCCGAACGCCTGGACGATCATCGCCGCCGACTTCGTGACCACCTCCGACGGAACCGGCCTGGTTCACATGGCCTCGGCTTTCGGTGAGGACGACATGATCGCCTGCTCCGGGGCGGGCATCGAGACCGTTGTCCCCGTTGATGACGGCGGCTGCCTGACCGAGGAGATACGCGACTACGCCGGGCTGCAGGTCTTCGAGGCCAACAAGCCCATCGTGGCCGACCTGCGTGACGGCACCGGCCCGCTGGCCCGCCGCGACGAGAACCAGCGCGCCGTCCTGGTGCGCCAGGCCTCCTACGTGCACTCCTACCCGCATTGCTGGCGCTGCCGCAAGCCGCTCATCTACAAGGCGGTCTCCTCCTGGTTCGTGCGCGTCTCGGCGATCCGCGACCGTATGGTCGAGCTCAATCAGAACATCGACTGGTACCCCGGTCACATCAAGGACGGCATCTTCGGCAAGTGGCTGGCGGGTGCTCGCGACTGGTCGATCTCCCGCAACCGCTTCTGGGGTGCCCCCATCCCGGTGTGGCGCTCGGACGACCCGCGCTATCCGCGCGAGGACGTCTACGGCTCCTACGCCGAGCTCGAGCGCGACTTCGGCGTCGAGGTCACCGACCTGCACCGGCCCTTCATCGACACGCTCGTGCGGCCCAACCCCGACGACCCCACGGGCAGGTCCATGATGCGCCGCATCCCCGACGTCCTGGACTGCTGGTTCGAGTCCGGCTCCATGCCCTTCGCCCAGGTGCACTACCCGTTCGAGAACGTCGAATGGTTCGAATCCCACTACCCCGGCGATTTCATCGTGGAGTACATCGGTCAGACTCGCGGCTGGTTCTACACCCTTCACGTCCTGGCCACGGCCCTGTTCGACCGACCAGCCTTCACCACCTGCGTCTCCCACGGCATCCTGCTGGGCAGCGACGGGGCGAAGATGAGTAAGTCGCTGCGCAACTACCCCGATGTGGCGATGGTCTTCGACCGCGACGGCGCTGACGCCATGCGCTGGTTCCTGCTGTCCAGCCCGGTGGTGCGCGGCGGCAACCTCGTGGTCACCGACCGCGCCATCCGAGACACGGTGCGCCAGGTGCTCCTGCCCCTGTGGAACACCTGGTACTTCTTCGCCCTGTACGCTGGGCAGGCCGATGGGGGCGCCGGGTACGTCACCCGCGGCGTGGACCTGGATGACGCCGGCCTGTTCGGGGCCCGCGGCCGTCTGCACGTCATGGACCGCTACATCCTGGCCCGCACCAAGGACCTGGCCGCCACGGTGGGGGCGCAGATGAGCGCCTACGACATCACCGGCGCCACTGCCACGGTGCGCGAGTTCCTGGATCTGCTCACCAACTGGTACCTGCGCACCTCGCGCTCGCGGTTCACCGATGCCGATCCGACCGTCTCCCATCCGGCCTTCGACACCTTGGCCACCGTCCTGCAGGTCCTCATGCGGGTGATGGCGCCGCTGGCCCCCCTGGTGAGCGAGGAGATCTACCGGGGCCTGACCGGTGAGCGCTCCGTGCACTTGACCGACTGGCCCGAGTTGCCGGCGCACGTGGCCGACTCGGGCCTGGTGACCGCCATGGACGGGGCCCGCGACGCCGTCTCCGCCACCCTGAGCCTGCGCAAGGCCGAGAAGCTGCGCGTGCGCCAGCCGCTGCGCTCCCTGACCGTGGCCACGACTGACCCGGCTGGCCTGGCCCCCTTCCGCTCCCTGATCGCCGCCCAAGTCAACGTCAAGGAGGTGCGGGTCCTCGACGCCGCCGACGCGGGTTACCAGGTGACCGAGCATCTGGCTCTCAATCCGCGCGCCTTCGCCCCGGTGGTCCGCAGGGTCACCAGTCGGCTCTTCTCCGCCGTCAAGGCGGGGGAGTGGGAGCTGACCGATGACGGGGATGTGCGCTTCGACGGTGTGCTGGTGGACGGCTCCCCCGTAGTGCTGGAGGCCGAGGATGGGGCTTTCACTCTCACCAGCCGCGTCGAGGTCGACGACGACTCGCTGGCCGCGACCATGATCGGCTCGGGCGCCTTCGTCGTCCTGGACACTGCCCTGGACGAGGAGCTGGAGGCCGAGGGCTGGGCCCGCGATCTGATCCGGCTCGTGCAGGACGAGCGCAAGGCGGTCGGCCTGCACGTGGGGGACAGGATGGAGATGACGCTGACGGTGCCCGCCGACAAGGGCGCGTGGACTGGCGCTTACCTGGAGCTCATCAAGTCCGAGACCGGGTGCGCGAGTGCGAGCGTCGTGGCCGAACCGGCGGCGGAGGAGGCTCGGGCGGAGGTCGCCAGGGCGCGGAGCTGAGCTTCTTCGTCTTCGCTCGCGACCGGATCGGTGGAGCCGGTGCGCACGACCGCTCCGGAAGGACCGGGCGGCGCCGTCGATCCCGCGCCGCGGATCGAAGCACGGATTTGCGTCAGCCTCTTGGCTGAACCGGCAACGGTGTGGCATACTTGGGCGTGGGCCAAGCACAGCTTGGTTTCCGGGAGCAATCCCGGGCTCAGGAACTGATTCAGAGTACAGGGACCTGATCAGGGACACGGCGGCCCGGGTCTGAGGATGCTCAGGGAATCCTCAGACCCGGGCCGTTTCCTGTCCATCCGACTCGTTCGTTCCGGACTCGGCAGGGCCGGGCGCCGCTGCTCGCCGCCGGTGCGCGGGCCGGTCGCGCCGCCCTTCGCGGGCTCGTCTTCACCTTGTCCACCTTCCCCGTGCAGCAGATCACTGGCGTCGTGCGCGACCTGCGTACGCGGTGCCTTTAGGCTTGCCTCCGGTCCACGGGACGATCAGGAGGCCGTGACGGGACGCTATGACAGGAACCGCAGCATGAGCAGCGAGAATGCGCACGCGACCGGGAGGGCGCGGGGCGCCCGTAGCGACGACCGTTCCGACGCTCGCCCCGGCGGAGTTCTCGGCATCCCGGAGACCGCGGCCCAGGAGGACGTCGTTGACGCCGTCCCGGGCGCGGGCGGCCCGGCCGGCGCCGAAGGCTCCGGCATGGGCATCGACCCCGGTCTTCTTCCCTACCTGGAGGCCGCCGACGACGTCGATGAGGCCGGGCCGGCCGCCGACGAGAGCTGGGCGCGGGCCGAGGCCGAGGATCTGGAGGCTCTGCGCGAGCTCATCGCCGCCAATATGATCGGCGACGGCGACCCCGAGCGCCTCGACGCCCTGCTCGCCGAGGTCGACCAGGACGAGTCCGACGATCGGGACGACCCGGAGCCCCGACTGCCCGACACCCCTGCCGACGACGCCCGCGATGCCGAGGACGGTCATCGAGCCGAGCTACGCGCCGCCGCCCATGCCGTCGAGGTCGCCGAGCGCATGCGGGACGTCGAGGCTGAGATCCTCTCCCGCGCCCCGGAGCACCGGGTCCAGCCGAGTCTGGAACGCGTTCGGGCCGTCCTCGACCTGCTCGGCAACCCCGAGCGCGCCTACCGGACCGTTCACATCGCCGGTACCAACGGCAAGACCTCCACCGCCCGTATGACCGAGCGACTGCTGGCCGCCACCGGCATGCGCACCGGCCGCTTCACCAGCCCCCATCTGGCGACCATCCGCGAGCGCATCAGCTTGGACGGGGAGCCGATCAGTCAGGAGGGATTCATCGCCGCCTGGGAGGACGTCGCCCCCTACGTGGAGATGGTCGACGAGCGCTCCGTGGACGCGGGCGGGCCGCGCATGAGCTTCTTCGAGGTGCTCACCGTCATGGCCCTGGCCGCCTTTGCCGACGCCCCCGTCGACGTGGCGATCCTGGAGGTGGGCATGGGCGGGACCTGGGACTGCACCAATGTCGTGCCCGGGGACGTCGAGATCATCACCCCCGTCGGACTGGACCACTCCGCCTGGCTGGGGACCACAATCGAGGAGGTCGCCGCCAACAAGGCCGGCATCATCAAGGACGGCGCCATTCTCGTCACCGCCCGCCAGGTGCCGGATGCCGAGGCCGTCATCGCCGCGGCTGCGGCTGCCCACGGCGTCGTGCGGCGCCGCGAGCTCGATCCGGAGGAGGACCCCGATGATCCGGGCGCGGGCGTTCTGGAGGTCGTCGACCGCACCCTGGCGGTGGGCGGACAGATGGCGACGCTGCGCACCGCCGCCGCCGTCTACGAGGACGTCTTCATCCCGCTGCACGGCGATTACCAGGTCCGCAACGCCCTGCTCGCGCTGGCGGCGGCGGAGGCGGTCTTCGGTGGACGCGCTCTGCCGGCCAAGGTCGTCGAGGACGGATTCGCCGCGGTCACTAGCCCCGGCCGTCTCGAAGTGCTGCGCTCCAGCCCGACCGTGGTGGTCGACGCCGGGCACAACCCGCACGGTCTGGAGGCGCTTGTGCCGGCCGTGGAGGAGACCTTCGGCTTCGGGCATCTGGTCGCCGTCGTCGGCGTCATGGCTGACAAGGACGTCGAGGGGATGTTGGCGGTCCTCGAGCCGGTCTGCGATGCCGTGGTGTGCGTGCCCGTCGACTCCCCGCGCGCCATGGAGGTCGAGGAGCTGGCGGCCGTGGCGCGGGAGGTCTTCGGGGCCGATCGTGCCGAGACGGCTGACACCCTTGCGGGCGGTATCGAAATTGCCGTCACACTCTCGGAGGGGTTCGACGCCCCGTTGACGTCCGCGGGCGTCCTCATCGTCGGCTCGGTAGTGCTGGCCGCGCAGGCTCGAGCTCTCCTCGGCGCGATCGCCGGTGCCCGCAGGGGCTGAGGGGCCGGCGCGTCCGCGGTGCCGGGGTTCATGCCGCGCGCCCTGGCGTGCGGCATGTGAGAATGTAGCAGCGCATGAATCCGCACAGGATGAGAAGGATAACCGTGACTGACGATAAGCCGCTCGACGTCGCCTGGAGCGTCGCCTGGATCCGGGGCGCGGCGCAGGCGGTCGCGGAGCATCGTGATGAGCTGACCGCGCTGGATACGACCGTCGGCGACGGCGACCACGGCGTCAATCTCGATCGCGGCATGCGGGCGGCGACCGCCAAGCTCGACTCCCTGCTCGGCTCGGAGGGCGCAGGCGCATCGGCGACGCCGGCGGGCGTGTTCAAGATGGTGGCGACCACACTGCTGGCCACGGTGGGCGGTGCGGCCGGCCCGTTGCTGGGCACGGCCTTTCTGCGGGCGTCGCGGGTCTGCGGTGGTGACGTGCTGTCCTCCCGTGATGTCGCCGCTCTCTTGGGCGAGGCGGCCGTCGGCGTGCAGATCCGCGGACGGGCCGAGCCCGGGGACAAGACGATGCTGGACGCCTGGCAGCCCGCGGCTCGGGCCGCCCACGAGGCCGCCGGGGCCGGAGCGAGCCCCGCACGGGTCCTGCAGGCGGCGGCGGATGCCGCGGCGCGCGGTGCCGAAGAGAGCATCCCGATGACGGCGCGCAAGGGCCGGGCCTCCTACCTCGGTGCGCGGTCGGTAGGGTGCTGCGACCCCGGTGCGCGCTCGACCGCCCTCATCCTGGCCGCTGCCGCGGCAGCCGCCGGGAGCGGGGCGGACTGAGATCAGGGCCCGCACGCCCGGGCCAGGATGGAGGTGACAGGGCTTGCAAAGCGGGGCGATGGCCGTCACGCTGGATTTCCTGGGCCGGTGCGCGCCGTCGTACCCTCAGCCGCGCCCCCCGGCCCGAGCCGCCCCAGTGCTGAAAGGACAGCCATGACTGATGTTCCCGGCCGCATCCTCATCCTCATCAAACCCGATGCCGTCAAGCGCCGCCTGATCGGCGAGATCCTGCGCAGGATCGAGGCCAAGGGCTATGACATCATCGCGCTCGACCGCCTGAGGGCCACTCCCGAACTGCTCGCCGAGCACTACGCCGAGCACGTCGACAGGCCCTTCTACCCCAGTATCGTGGAGTACATGACGAGTGGTCCGCTGGTGGCCGCGATCGTCGAGGGCCATCGCGTCGTGGAGGGGTTGCGCTCGCTTATCGGCGCCACCGAGCCGACCACGGCAGTTCCCGGGACGATCCGCGGCGACCTGGGACGCGACTGGGGCACCTCCGCGATGGAGAACCTCGTCCACGGCTCGGATTCCCCGGAGTCGGCCGAGCGCGAGATCGCGATCTGGTTTCCCCGCTTCGCCCGCTGAATCGGCCTCGACCCCGACTGATCGGGGTCGAGGAGGTCGACGAGCCGACCGGGGCGGGTGTGCACGACCCCGTCACGAGCCGTTTCGGTGCTCAGGAGCGGGAGGCGATCCACGCGGCTGCGGCCGCGGGCGCCTCCTGCGGCGGGGTCTCGACGTCGGGTGCGATCGGTGTCTCGCCGAAGTCCTCGCCGGTTCGGGCCCGCGACGTGCCGACCGTGAGCACCATGGTGCGGCCGGTGTCGAGCGGGATCTGCTCGTTGACCGAGGCGTAGCCCGCGGTCGCCTCTCCGAAGACTCGGGCGTTCTCCAGGCCGCGGAAGGCCAGAAGTGCCTGCTCTCCTGAGGAGGCCGTCCCGCTCGAGGTCAGCACGGCCACCGGCGCATCGAGCTTGGGGCGCGGGCCGACCGAGGTCGGGGTGCCGCCTCCGCAGACCTCGCCGTCCTCGAGGGTGACGTCGCTGGTACGGCTGCCGAAGACGAAGGAGGTGACGACGCCGTCGGGCAGCAGCGGGGACAGTCCGGCGATCATCGGGCCCATGTCGCCGCCGCCGTTCTCGCGCAGGTCGACCACCACGCCGCACACGCCCTCGGTCTCTAGCGCGTCGGCGAGGGTCGTGGCGTAGTCCTCGCCCTGCTCCGCGCTGCCCATGTAGGCCGGGAGGGTCACGGTCAGGACGCACCCCTCCATGGATGAGGTCGGCGGGGTGTAGGAGTCGATCGCCTTCTGATGGTCGTCGGACTCCATCATGAACGAGTGCTTACCGCCGGCCACAGGTAGGGCATCGGCGAGAATCGCATCGACCTCGTCGTGGGTCGCGGCCCGCTCGATCCGCTCGGAAGCCTCGGCCCGGGCCTCGGCCCACTCGGGTCCGGTGGCGTGAATGCCGTTATCCATGAGGCTCAGGATCCGGGAGCCGTAGGCCTGGGGGCTCTGTGCGGGCTGCTGGAGGCTGTAGGCCGGCCCGGCCGAGTCGACGAGCCAGGCGCCGCCGACGGCTCCCGCCGCCACGACGACGGTCAGGGCCACGGCGGCCGCCCGCAGGGTGCGGCGGCGCAAGCTGCTGAGGGGGCGGACGGGTTCACTGGCGGCAGAGGGACGTGAGAAGGTCATGGGACCATGATGAACGTCGCCGGCTGGCGGTCGCATCGACCGCGGGACGGTGACGCCGTCCGTCTGGAGGAGGAAGCCGCCGCCCCGGCTGAATCACGACTCGGCGTCCGGACGCTGCGCTCGTTCCACTCCCCACGCGGGCCCGATGTGAAGAGTAGCCCGGTGCTGGTCGCGCGTCGGTGAGCAACGAATGCGGCACCGTCCGGAGCGGGTGCCGCCCGCCGCGATGGCGGCCCACTATGGTGTGCGCGTGCACCTCAAGACGTTGACGATGAAGGGATTCAAGTCCTTCGCCTCGTCGACGACTCTGCGTCTGGAGCCCGGCATCACCGCCGTAGTAGGGCCCAACGGGTCCGGCAAGTCCAATATCGTGGATGCCCTGACCTGGGTCATGGGGGAGCAGGGCGCCAAGACCCTGCGCGGCGGGTCCATGGCCGACATCATCTTCGCCGGGGCCGGCTCGCGCCCGGCGCTGGGGCGCGCCGAGGTCTCCTTGACCATCGACAACACCGATGGCGCCCTGCCCATCGACTACACCGAGGTCACCGTCACCCGCACCCTCTTCCGCGGCGGCGGCTCCGAGTACCGGATCAACGGCACGGCCTGCCGCCTTCTGGACGTTCAGGAGCTGCTGAGCGATACGGGCCTGGGGCGACAGATGCACGTCATCGTCGGTCAGGGCCGGCTCGACGCCGTCCTGAGCGCCACCCCCGATGACCGGCGCGGCTTCATCGAAGAAGCCGCCGGCGTCCTTAAGCACCGCCGCCGCAGGGAGCGGGCCCTGCGCAAGCTCGACACCATGGCCGCCGACCTCGCCCGCCTGACCGACCTGACCACTGAGCTGCGCCGTCAGCTGGGGCCGCTGGCCCGTCAGGCCGCCATCGCCCGACGGGCCCGCACCATTCAGATCGAGGTGCGTGACGCCACCGCCCGCCTGCTGGCCGACGATGTCGTCCAGGCCCAAGCCCTCCTTCAGGCCGGCGACGAGGACAAGGAGCTCTTGGACCGCCGCCGGGCCGCCGTCGAGGAGGCCGATCGGGCCGCCCGCGCCCGCCTGGCCGAGCTCGCCGCCGTCGAGGCCGCCTCCGCTCAGCGTCTGACCCGCGCCACCGGCACGTGGGAGGAGCTGACCGGCGCTGCCCGGTCGCTGTCCTCGCTGGCCGACGTCGCCGCCGAGCGCATGCGCGGGCTCGCCTCGGCGAGCCTCCCCGCCCGGGGGACCGATCCGGATGAGCTCGAGCGCCGCGCCGAGGAGGCCGCCGTCGAGGAGACCGGGCTGGCCGACGCCGCCCGGGCCGCCCGATCCGCTCTTGCGCGCGCCACGAGCGAACGCGCCGACGCCGAGGACGCCGAGGACGCCGCCGAACGGGAGCTCTCCCGGCTCCAGCGCCAGGCGGCCGACCGGCGCGAGTCTCTCGCCCGCGCCGGGGGGCGGGTCGCCTCCGCCCGTTCCCGCCACGAGGCCGCCCTGGCCGCTCTCGCCCAGGCCCGTTCGGCGCTGACGGCCGCCGAGGAACGGGAGCGAGCGGCGCGCTCCGCCCTGGACGAGCATCGGGGTGCGGGCGCCGAGCCCCGGGCGGACGCCGGCCCCGATGACTCACCCGACTCGTTCGACGACCGGCAGGTTCGGGCCGTCGCCGCCCACGAGAGCGCTACCGCCGCCCTGGCCGCCGCCCGCGACGCCGTCGCCGCGGCCACCGACGCCCGCCGCGAGGCCGCTTCCAATCGGGCCACCTGGACCGCGCGCCGCGACACGCTCGCCCAGTCCCTGGCCGCCAAGGACGCCACCGCCACCCTAGCCGGGGCGGACCTGCCCGGTGTTCTGGGGCCCCTGAGCGAGGCGGTGAGCGTCGAGCGCGGCTGGGAGAACGCCGTCGCCTCGCTGCTCGGCGAACTTGCCGGGGCCGTCCTCGTCACGGGGACCGACGCCGCCGCCGGGGCCATCGCCCACGTGCGCGACGAGGACGGCGGCGCCCTGCGTCTGGTCCTCCTCCAGGACCCCGACCCGGACGCCGACCGGGACCGCGATCAGGATTCCGGTACGACGCCCCCGGCGCCCGACGACCCGCCGACCGAGGGCGTGCGCGAGGCCGTCGGCCTCGTGTCCGCCGACCGGGCGGGCCTGGCCGCCTCGCTGGCCCGGATCCTGACCGGCGCGTGGGTTGCAGCGGACCTTCGGGCCGCCCGGGCCGTGCGCGAGGCGGTCCCCGACGCCGTCGTCGCCACGCGGGACGGGGACGTCCTCGCTCCGGCGTGGGCGACCTCGGCCGGGCGCGGCACCTCTTCGGTGCTCGAATTGGCCGCGGCGCATGAGGAAGCGGCCGAGCGGGCCGACGCCGCCGCGGCGGCGGAGAGACAGGCGGATATCTCTCTTCAGCGCGCCCGCGACCGGGAGGAGGAGGCCCGGCGCGGTGCCGGCCGGGCGCTCGCGACCCTGCGCGCCGCTGACGCTGAGGCCGCCCGCGCCGCCGAGGAGGCCGCCACACTGGCATCCGCGGCCCGCGCCGCCCGGGAGGAGACCGGGCGCGCTCGCCGTGTTCTGGAGCGGACCGAGGACGAGGCGGCCCGGCGCACCACCGAG
>NZ_GL985606.1:1396734-1409094 GCF_000220835.1 Actinomyces sp. oral taxon 448 str. F0400
CGAGACCGAGGCCCGCCTGACACTGCGCACCGCCGAGGAGCGCGAGCGCTCCGGACGCGGCCGCGCCGACTCCCTGCGAGACGCCGCCCGTCGCGAGCGGCGGACCCGCGACGCCGTCGAGCGCGCTGAGGCCCGCCGTACCGCCCAACTGGTCGTGGCCCGTCACGTGCACGACCAGGCCCGCGCTGCCGCCCGAGCCGCCCACGCCTGGGTCGAGCAGGCCCGGGGCGAGCGTGAGAGCATCGAGGCCGAGCGGGCCGAGGCGGGCGTCGCCACCGGCGAGATCCGAGACGAGCTCGACGAGCTGACCGCCGAGAGGACCCGGCTCACCGACGCCGCTCACCGCGACGAGATCGCCCGCGCCGAGCAGCACACGCGGCTTCAGGCTTTGGCCGAGCGCGCCATGAACGAGCTGGGGCTCGAGCTCGAGCCGCTCGTCGACGAGTTCGGCCCGCACGTGCCTGTTCCCGATGTCCCCGATGAGATCGGGAATGCCGTCGAGGCCGGACGCGGCGGGGAGGCCGGGCGGGCCGCCGGCGGCGAGGAGCAGGACGAGCCGGCCGCGATCGGGCTCGTCCCGGGGCGCCCCTACGTGCGCGCCGAGCAGGAGAAGCGGCTGGCGCGCGCCAGCCGGGATCTGACCCGGCTGGGCCGGGTCAACCCGCTGGCCCTGGAGGAGCACGCCGCCATGGAGCAGCGTCACCAGTTCCTCGCCGAGCAGCTGGCCGACCTCAAGTCCTCTCGCGCCGACCTGCTGCGCATCGTCGAGGAGATCGACACTCGCGTCCAAGAGGTCTTCTCTCAGGCTTTCGAAGACACCGCCCGTCAGTTCGCCAGCGTCTTCGACCGCCTCTTCCCCGGGGGCGAGGGTCGTCTGGTGCTCACCGACCCGGGTGACATGCTCACCACCGGTGTCGAGATCGAGGCGCGCCCGGCGGGCAAGAGAGTCAAGCGGCTGTCGCTGCTCAGCGGCGGTGAGCGGTCGTTGGCGGCGGTGGCCCTCCTGGTGGCGATCTTCAAGGCCCGGCCCTCGCCCTTCTACGTCCTGGACGAGGTCGAGGCGGCCCTGGACGACACCAATCTGGGACGCCTGCTGGAGATCTTCGCCGAGCTACGCGAATCGAGTCAGCTGATCATCGTCACCCACCAGAAGCGCACCATGGAGGTGGCCGATGCCCTGTACGGCATTTCCATGCGCGAAGGGGTGACCAAAGCCGTCAGCCAGCGGCTGGCGCGCCCGCAGGGGGCGCGCTCCCGGAAGCAGACGGCGTCGGACGACCGGCCGGGCCCGTCCGCCGACCATCTGTGAGCGGCCGGGGCCGGTCGGGGCGAGCTGGGACGCCGGGGCCCGGACCGGCCGTCCGGACGTCATGGGTGCGGTGGGCGTCGGACGGCGGTGGAGAGCCCCGACGAGGCTCGTCGGGTCTTGACAGGTGTTATCAGGGTCGATGACTCGAGGCGTCGGTCGTAGAGGACCGGGCTGTCGGGCGCGTGCGAGTGCGGCTCCCAGGAGGGCGCGCCCTGGAGCAGATTAGCCCGGCGGGAGGCGCGTGCGACCGTCAACGCAGGTGTTGTGAGCCTTTTGTGACCGTCATTTGGTTACGCATCACATGCGGCAATGGTCACGACTGGCGTCATAGCGGTGGGTCACGGGTTCTCCTCCCTTCGCCGAGGAGGCACAATTAACCCCATGGGTGCCATGTTGTTTCCTCTGCTTGTCGTCGTCACCGCCGCGTTGGCGGTCATCGGGTTCTTCCTCGTCACTCGCTACCCCGTCTCCACGTGGCGGGCCGGGTTGCGCAACCTGGGTGAGGCGGCCCTCGAGAAGGAGGAACCCGTCGAGGTCGTGCCGCAGGACGTGCACCTCAACGACCTCATGACGCGGGAGGGCCCGTCGGTGTACACCGGTACCGACTCCTTCTCCGGGCTGGTCGGCGTCGTCGAGAAGGCCATGACCACGGCGGAGGGGGCTCCGGCTGCCATGCGCCGCTCTCGCGCGGGGCGGACCGTCACCGCGCCGAAGCCCTCGGTCGTGCGCGACAGGACCTTCACAGCCTCCTAATCCTCCAGCGAACTTGCACGCGGGCACCCGGCGCCGGGGCAACGTTCCGGCGCCGGGCGCCGTCGTCGGTCGGCCCGACGTCCGGGGCGAAGGTCGCGGTGCGCTGCGGGCCCCATCGGGCATGATGGCCCCATGGAACCCTGGATGATCGTTCTCGTCGTCATCGTTCTCGCCGTCATCGGCGGCCTCTGGTTCGTCGTCAGGGGCCGCGGCGGCTCGCAGGCGCCGCCGGAGGTCAGCGCTCACAAGCCCACCGCCGCCGACGACATCCTGCCCGCTCCGCCGGCGGAGCAGGAGGAGGCCGGCACCCACGACGTCGCCTCGCCCACCGCGACCCTCGAGCGCCCTGAGTCGATCCCCGGGCGCATGCAGCGCCTGCGTTCGCGTCTGGCCGGTTCCGGCGGTTTCGGCCGCGCCGTCCTGTCGGTCCTCTCCCGCGGAGACTTGAGCGAGGCCGACTGGGAGGAGATCGAGGACACGCTCCTGACCTCGGATCTGGGAATCGAGGTCACCACCGCTCTCATGGATGAGCTGCGCACCCAGGCCAGGGTTCTGAGCACCTGCGATCCCCAGGCCATCCGCGATGTGCTGCGCGCCCAGCTGCTGACGCTGGTCGACCCGACCATGGACCGCTCCCTGAGCCTGGAGCGGCCCGCCCCCGCCGAGGGCTGGGATGAGACGAAGGGCGCGCCCGCGGCCGCGGTCCTCATGGTGGGCGTCAACGGGACCGGCAAGACGACCACCTGCGGCAAACTCGCCCGCGTTCTGCTTGCTCAGGACCGTACCGTCGTCATGGGGGCGGCCGACACTTTCCGCGCCGCGGCCGCCGAGCAGCTGACCACCTGGGGCCGGCGTGTGGGCGTCGAGGTCGTGCGCGGTCAGAAGGAGGGTGCCGACCCGGCCTCGGTGGCTTACGACGCGGCCGGCGAGGCGGCCCGCACCGGGGTCGATGTCGTCCTGGTCGATACTGCCGGGAGACTGCAGAACAAGGCCGGCCTCATGGACGAGCTCGGCAAGATCAAGCGCGTGATGGACAAGATCGCGCCGGTCGGAGAGGTCCTACTGGTGCTGGACGCCACGACCGGGCAGAACGGCATGCGTCAGGCGCAGGTCTTCTCCGAGGCCGTGGGCATCACCGGGATCGTGCTGACCAAGATGGACGGCACCGCCAAGGGCGGCATCGTGGTAACCGTGCAGAAGGAGCTGGGCGTGCCCGTCAAGCTCGTCGGGCTCGGCGAGGGCGCGGACGACCTGGCTCCCTTCGACCCGGAGGGGTTCGTCGATGCCCTGCTGTCCTGAGCCGCTGGGCTCGCGAGCCCGTTCCGCCGCGCAACCGCATCGGGCCACCGGCACCTGCCTCGTTCAAAGCGCGGGCAGCCGGCGACGTTTCGACCGGTCAGGGTGAGTGCCCGCTCACCCGTACTACTGCGCTACTGAATGATCCAGCCCTTCTGGGCGGCGACGTGCACCGCTGCGGCTCGTGTGGGTGCATCGGTCTTGGCCATGGCCTGGGACAGGTGGTTGCGGGTGGTGCCTTCCGAGAGGTGGACGCGTCGGGCGACCTCGGCGACGGTGGCGCCGTCGGCGGCGGCCTGAAGCACCTCGGTCTCCCGGGCGGTCAAGGGGGAGTCACCGAAGACGAGTGAGTCGGCGGCCAGTGCCGGGTCGACGACGCGCAGCCCCGCATGGACTCGGCGCACTGACTCGGCCAGCTCGGTGGCCGGAGCGTCCTTGACGACGAAGCCGTGGGCCCCGGACTGGATGGCGCGCCGCAGGAATCCGGGGCGCCCGAAGGTCGTGACGATGAGGACCCTTGTGGCCGGCAGCCGCTCCAGGAGCCTCGCAGTCGCGTTCAGCCCGTCAGTGCCGGGCATGTCGACGTCCATGAGAACGACATCGGGCCGGTGCTCGAGTGCGGCGGGTAGGACATCGTCCCCGTTTCCGACCTGGGCGACGATCTCGATATCGGCTTCCAAGGCGAGGAGCGCGGCGAGCGCTCCGCGCACCATGGCCTGGTCATCGGCCAGTATCACCCGGATCATCGATCATCTCCGTTACTCAAGGCTTCGTAGGACCGGCGACATTAGTGCTCGCCGGAGTGGGATGCGCGCACTGGGTCAGTCGGTCGCGTCGTGCGTCAGACGGGAGGATAGACGGCGGGTACTCGCCCTCAGGACGGTGCCGCTGCCACTGGAGGGTGCCTCGATGGTGAGGTTGGCACCGTTGTCCTGACAGCGCTGCCGCAGCCCTTCCAACCCGTGACCGTCTGCGACGCCGTTGGGTGAATCGATCCCGACGCCGTCGTCGATTATCTCGATGGAGTCGGCGGTCAGACTCACCCGACAGCGCGAGGCGTGGGCGTGGCGCACGATGTTGGTGACGCCCTCGCGCACCACCCAGGCGAAGAGCTCGCGCAGCTCGGGGTCGACGGCCTCAACGGTCAGCGGCAGGTCGGCACGGATACCAGCCGAGGTCAGGACGTTCGCGGCTCGGGCCAGCTCGCCGGTCAGGCTCAGCTCACGGTAGCTGTTGACAGCGGAGCGCACGTCAGCCAGGGCGGAGCGCGCCAGGGACTGCACCTCGATCAGCTCCGCCCGGGCCTGGTCGGAAGCGGTGTCAACGAGTCTGGTGGCGAGCTCGGTCTTCAAAGCGATGACGGTCAGCGAGTGCCCCAGGATGTCGTGCATGTCCCTGGCCATGCGGTTGCGCTCTTCGTTGATCTCCAGCTCGTGAGTGCGCTGCTCCAGAATATGGGCCACACGCTGCTGCTCCATGATGTAGCGCCCGAAGACGCAAGCTCCTCCCGCACCGAGCAGAGCGATCCACGCGTCCTCACTCGCGGACCAGGACGGAGCCATCCTGGGGACGAGGAACAGCGCGCCAGTCAGGATCGCGATGGGCCCGGTGGCCGCCTGCCAAGGCAGGGAGAAGGCTAGGACGACGGCCAGGAAGACCACCAGCTGCAGGCCCGGCGATCCCACACCGAGGGCGGCTCCGGTCGCCGTGAGTGCGCCGACGACGATGAGCGACAGACTTAGTCGGTTGGGCCAGGCCAGTCCCCGGCGCACCCGCCTCACGCTCAGCGAGCAGGCGGCATACAGGCACACGCAGGAGACGACGGCACTGACTGCGCCCCAGACTCCGCTGGATCCTTGGGCTATGCCCGCCTGGACGACCGGAACCATAAAGGAAGCCCACACGATCCCCCAGCCGACCACCACGACTCGGGTGCGACGCGTTCGCGCCTCACCTGGGGACGAGGCGTGGACGGGCACGGGCATGATGGTACTCATGCTCGCCCCCGCATCTACACGCGGGCCGTGTCTCGGCCCATCCTCCAGGCGGCCCCGCCCAGGAAGATCGCGAGCCAGGTCAGGACGTTGGCCATCCACCACCAGGAAAAGGTCTTGCCTCCCATGGGCCACAGCGCCAGGTTGTGCAGCCCGTACATGGGGGTGAGGCTGCCGATGCGGTCCATGGTGGAGCCCGGCGTCAACGGGATGAACATGCCGCCGAGGAAGGCGAGCAGGGCCATGAGGGGCCCGACCACCTGCATGGCATTGTCGGAGGGGAGTACGTAGCCGATGAACTGACCGAAGGCGACGAAGACCAGGGAACCGAGCCAGATGATGAGCGCCGAGGTGATCCAGGCGCTCGCCGGCATCTGGGCATGACGGTAGGGCCCGAAGGCGTAGACGGCACCGATGGCCAGGACGCTGATGAGCATGCCGACGATCGCCTTGGCGGTGATGTAGGCGATGGGCTTCAGCGGCGTCAGACGCAGCTGACGGCTCCAGCCCGAGGCCCGCTCGTTGCTCACGGCCGCCCCTGCCCCGGTGGTGGTCATGAGCGCGCCGTACAGTGCCATGCCGATCATCATGTTTGCCACGACATTGCCGTTGCCGTATGGCGTCGAGGAGTAGTCGGTGGTGGTGAACATGAGGAAGAAGGCCACTGGCAGCAGGACGGAGAAGATCATGGCCCGACGGTTGCGCAGACGCCGGCGTGCCTCGAGCGACAGCAGGGCCAGGCTCAGCCCGCCCAGAGGCGGAGTGGTACGGGGGCTGAGATCCGGGCTGCTGGAGGCTGTGGGCAGGAACGAAGATGAGGAAGACATGGAAGACATAGTGGATCCGTCAGATGGAGGGGGTGGAAGGGTGACAGTAGTGCAGGTACGAGCGGTGCGGCTCATACTGACGCTCCCAGAGCGGGAGCAGTGGCGTCGCCACTGGTCAGGGCCACAAAGGCATCTTCCAGGCCACGGCTGGTGATCTCCAGGTCCTTGGCCAGGTGCTTGTCGAGGAGGAGCGCGGCGACGGCGTCGCTGTCGGTGGAACTCAGTGAGAGTGCGCTGCCCAGGATCTCGATGTCGGAGACCATGCCCTGGGCATGTAGATCGGTCAGAGCGCTGCGTAGCTGCTCGGCCGTGCAGGTCAGGGTGGCCCGTACGCTCCGGCCGCTCACGGAGGCGCGGATCTCGGCTGCGGTGCCGTCGGCGATGATGCGCCCATGACGGATCAAGATGATTCGGTCGGCGTAGACGTCGGCCTCCTCAAGGTAGTGCGTGGCGAAGAGGACCGTGCGTCCACCTGCGGCGTCGGCATGGATGGCCTCCCAGAAGCTACGGCGCCCCTCGACGTCCATGCCGGTGGTCGGCTCATCGAGGACGAGCAGGGCCGGGTCGGATACCAGCGCCATGGCGAAGCGCAGACGCTGCTGCTGGCCGCCGGAGCACTTCCTGACCGTCCGTGAGGCGAAGTCAGTGACGCCGGCGCGCTGCATGGCCTCGTCGACCTCGATCCGGTGGGTGAAGAAGCTCGCCGTCAGCGCGACCGTCTCACGCACGGTGATGTCGGGCAGGAGCCCGCTTGTCTGCATGACGGCGGTGACCAGGCCCCTGTCGACAGCCTGGCGCGGGGTCATCCCGAAGGTGCGCACTTCGCCGCTGGTGGGGCGGCTCAGCCCCAGGATCATGTCGATGGTCGTCGTCTTGCCGGCGCCGTTGGGGCCCAGGAAGGCGACGACCTCGCCGGGGCGGATGGTCAGGTCGATACCGTCGACGGCGGTGAGGTCACCGAAGGACTTGTGAAGGTTGGTTGTCGTGATGGCTGCATCGGTGCTCGTCCGGAGCGGGGGCTCGGGGGCGGGCAGGGTCGTCGTTGTGCTCATGACGCAAGAGTCGTTGCGCCGCTGCCGCGGTCCATGGTCCGTCGGTCACTACTTGCTCATGACATATCTCAGGGGTGCGCATGGCTGTGGAGCCCAGCGGGCACAGGCGGGCGGCGGGCACAGCAGCCAGGTCGCGCCGGGGATCTTGGACCTGCCGACGCCGTCGACGGGAAGGCCGTCAGCTGGAAGACCAGCGGCGAGAAGTAAGAAGCGCTCAGAGCCATGAGGCTCATCACCGCGATTATCCAGCCCTACCAGCTCCACAAGGTGACCACCGCGCTAGTGGCCGTCGATCTGAACGGGGTCACGATCTCCGAGGCGCAGGGCTCGGGCCGGCAGAAAGGACATGCTGAGGTCTACCGGGGCGTGGAGTACCGAGCCGACTACGTCCCCGTCCGCATCGAGGCGCTCGCCGCGGACGCCGAGGCCCCGTGAGCCGTGACCGTCATCGCGGAGGCGGCCCGGACTGGGAACATGGTGACGGCAAGATCTGGCTGGCCGCCGAGCACGGCGGCACCCGGGGCATCGAGGGCTTGTCGCTGGCGCTATCCTGGTCGGCAGCTATACCCGGGCGCCCGTAGGCAACCGTCGACGGTCTCGGGTCCGCAAGCACACCACCGCAGGCGCGCCCGGCGCCAAGGAAGGACACCGCGTGTTCGGCAATCTCTCCGACCGGCTCACCGCCTCATTCAGCTCTCTGCGCGGCAAGGGCCGCCTGACCGAGGCGGATATCGACACCACTGTTTCGGAGATCCGTCGGGCCCTCCTGGAGGCCGACGTCGCTCTGCCGGTGGTCCGCGCCTTCACCGCGGCGGTGCGTGAGAAGGCCAAGGAGGCCGCCCGCTCCCAGGCCCTCAACCCCGCCCAGCAGGTCGTCCAGATCGTCAATGACGAGCTCATCGAAATCCTCGGCGGGCAGTCCCGCGAGATCAACTGGGCCGACCGGGGTCCCACGATCATCATACTCGCCGGCCTCCAGGGCGCCGGCAAGACGACGCTGGCCGGCAAGCTCGGCCGCTGGTTGCGCGAGGAGGGCAGACGCGTTCTGCTGGTCGCCTCCGACCTGCAGCGCCCCAACGCCGTCACCCAGCTGGGCGTCGTTGCTGAGCGCGCCGGAGTCGACGTGTGGGCGCCCGAACCCGGCAACGGGGTGGGCGACCCCATCGCGGTCGCCCGCAGCGGTGTGGAGCAGGCTCGCACCCACGGCTACGACGTCGTCGTCGTCGACACCGCCGGGCGCTTGGGCGTGGACGCGGAGATGATGGATCAGGCGATCCGCATCCGTGACGCCGTGGGCCCCCACGAGATCCTCTTCGTCCTGGACGCCATGGTCGGTCAGGACGCTGTCAACACGTCGGTGGCCTTCCGCGACGGTGTTGGCTTCACCGGTGTCGTGCTCTCCAAGCTCGACGGCGACGCTCGCGGCGGCGCGGCCCTGTCCGTGCGCGGGGTCACCGGCGCCCCGGTCCTGTTCTCCTCCACCGGTGAGGGCGTCACGGACTTCGAGCGCTTCCACGCCGACCGCATGGCCTCCCGCATTCTTGACATGGGCGACCTGCTGACCCTCATCGAGCAGGCGCAGAAGGCCTTCGATGAGAAGGAGGCGGAGGATGCCGCCGCCAAGCTCGCCTCCGGCGAGTTCACCCTCGACGACTTCATGGGCCAGCTGCGTCAGATTCGCAAGATGGGGTCGATGAAGAAGCTGCTGGGCATGATGCCCGGGATGGGTCAGATGCGCGAGGCCCTGGAGAGTTTCGACGAGCGGGAGGTTGATCGCATCGAGGCCATTGTGCACTCCATGACGCCGGCTGAGCGGCGTGACCTGTCCATCCTCAACGGCTCGCGTCGCTCGCGCATCGCCCGTGGTTCGGGCACCACCGTTCAGGCCGTCAACGAGCTCGTCGACCGCTTCGGGCAGGCGAAGAAGATGATGGAGGCCATGGCCTCTGGTGGTGGTCTTGACGGCGCCGGGATGGGCGGCGGCATGCCCGGTATGGGCTCGCTGCCGGGTACGGGCAGGCGCGCCAAGGCACGTCAGGCCCCCAAGGCCAAGCGGCGCAAGGGCGGGAAGAAGGGGCGGTCGGGCAACCCTGCCAAGGCGGCCCGCCAGGCGAAGGAGGCGTCGGCCCGCGCTGGGGCGGGCAGGGGCTCGGCCTCTGATGCGACGCCCGCCCCGGCCGCCGGCTCGGCCTTCGGGCTGGGCGGGGCGACCGCGCCCGCAGCGGGCGACTACGGCATCATGCCCGACCGGGAGACGGCCGTGGCTCCCGCCGCCGACGGGAGCGGTGATGACGTCGTCGACGCCATGAACGCTCTGCCGGAGGATCTGCGCCGTCGCCTGGGGCTGGGCTGAGACTCGCCCCGAGTGGCACGAGCGGCTGCGTATCGTGCGAGCGGTCGGTCAGACCAGCGGAGTGGTGAAGCGCTGACAGTAGTCGGAGTCGATGGGACAGGGGCGTCCCTGCGCGTTGGTGATGATGGTGTTGACGGTGCTGGTGAGTTCGGCGACCGCCTGTGCGGTGAGGTGGGCGGTCCACTCGTCTTGCGAGCCATCGGGGGTGAGCTGCTCAATGAGCTCGACATCGTGCCCGGCGGCGTGGATGAAGCGTCCGATGTACAGCACGGTGCCCGGCAGGAGGGCGACCTCCTGGGCGGCGGGGACGGCGGAGATAGGGTCGAGGTCACGGCCGGTGCGGGCGACGACGACGGCGATTCCCGGACTGGTCAGTCCGATGGAGGCCACGGACAAGTCGCGGCTGGTGGCGGTAATGTTCTGGGTGACCAGGACTTCGGGCGTTTGGCCACGGGGGCTGGTGACTCCGCGGAAAGTGACGGCGCCGGTTGCGGGCAGGTGACGCAGGCCTTCGATGGCGTTGTTGAAGCGTTCTTGCGGGGTTGGTTCGGCGGTGTCGGTCATGAATGGTCTTCCGGTGGGTGGGGGCGGTAGGGGGTGGTCGGTGCCCCGTCTCGCCACGAGGCGCCCCTGATAATATTCTCGGTTGCAATCCGCGCTGGGAATGGGATGCTGGTTGGCGGGTCCAGTGGTGTGGCGGGGTCGGTTGGTACGGCGGGCAGAGGTCGGGCATCGACGGGGAGCCATGGGTCGGGTGAACGATCGAACATGGTATTCAGCTCGGCGGGCCAGGGGCGGGCGTCGGCGCGGGTCGTGGCCCAGGCCTCGCCGGCGTGCTCGACGACGAAGGTGGCGGAGCCGTCGGAGCGTGTGAGGTGGAACAAGCCGACGATCCACACCTCTTCTCGCCCGTGTCCGCGGTCCATGAGAGTGCGGAATCCGCGCCGCAATCTGAAGCTGTAGGTGGCTGGTGTCACTGGCTTCAGGGACACCGGGTCGTCGGCCCAGCGGGGCATGATGGGCGGACCGTGACGGGGACGCGTTGCTCTTTCGGGGACGATGTAGCGCGCGTGTTCGTAGAGCAGGCGGTTTCGTCGGCTGTTCTCCAGCCTTTGCTCCCGTTCTTCTTCATGCGTCAGGAGGTCGTAGTCGAGTTCGCCGTCTTCGGGGCGGACGGGGTAATAGTGCCGCCACCAGCGTCGATCCTCCAGATCCGTGGGGATCTCCCCCAGGCCCAGGCGGGTGGCCTCGGCCTGATTGATGCGCAGACGATCCTTGGCGGGCCGGTCCAGGTCCTCGATGTCCCCGGTGAAGGGCCGTCGCACACCATCAGCGCCGATGAGATCGAATACGCTCACTTCTCCGCCAGCTTCACCCGCAGAATATTCTGCTCGTCCAGAGACGATTCAGATATGCTGAACGTGGTTCCCGGTTTGAAAAGGATCTCCGCTTCGCCACCGTAAGCCGACAGTTTCGACACGTCGACACCGCTGTTCCCATTGATCTCGAAAACTACGGAATTTTTTGAACCGCTTTGGAAGTTGGCGGCGACGCTCTCGTTGTATGAAGAACTCATGAATGCCTTGTCCGTGTATTCGCCGGTACCGGTCTGAAGGTGAGTGTATACGTCATCAGGGACGTTCGTTCCTCGATAGGTCGTGGCGGAGACTTCGGGTAGCTGGTTCATTCCCGACAATGTGTTGTCGATCCGAGTCTGCACATTGGATGGAATCGGTGTGTCGGGAGCACCGCGTAGTGCCGGATTCATGGTATGGTAACCGTCATTCGTTGTGTAATCGTAGACGCCGAGGGCTCCTTCCGGCGTCATTCCTGTGGCTTTCGAGGTGTTCTGAGCCCACTCGTTCACCGCCGTATCGTTGTAAGCGGAGTGTCCCGGATCCGGTGGAGGTGAAGGAACCTTGTCGGGATCGATGGTGCCGTCAGGAGACGTCTGCTCTGAGCTTCCCTCACCCCCCTGAGAGGAACTGCCATCCGAGCTGTGATCGGAGGACGGGCTATCGGAGCCATCGGATGAGTCGTGATTCCCCTCGTGGGAATCGTTCTCCGAGCCGTTGCCGTGGGCGTTGGGATCGTCGCCGTTCTGCCCGTGGTGGGTGGTGGCGTCGGTGTCGGGCGTGCTTGTCGGTTTGCCGGTGTCGTTGGGGGCGCCGGCGTCGTCGGTTGTGTGGGTTCCGTTGGTGGTGGTGTCTTGGGTGGTATGGGCTCCGCTGTTGGTGTGGGCGGGCTGATGGGTTTCGCCGGTGATTGGATCCAGACCGTGATAAGTGGTGGGCCCTCCAGATGAAGCGGACGAGGAGGCCATATTGTCGACGGGTCCCTGAACCGGGTCCAGACCATGGTAGGACGTACCCGCTGAAGAACCGGAGGAATCGGCACCGAAGCTCGCATGAGAAGCAGAAGAGGTTTCCGCCCTGCCTGAAGAGGTCGAGTCGGTTTCGGCGTGGCCGGTTGAGCTGGAGCCGGTCCCGCTGTGGGGGGTTGAGCTGGAGCCGGTTTCGGCGTGGGAGGCCGAGTTGGCTCCGCTGTGGCTGGTCGAGTCAGTTCCGGCGTGGCCGGTTGAGCTGGAGCTGGTTTCGGCGTGGGAGGTCGAGTCGGTTCCGCTGTGGGGGGTTGAGCTGGCGTTGGTTCCGCTGTGGCCGGTTGAGCTGGAGCCGGTTTCGGCGTGGGAGGTCGAGTCGGTTCCGCTGTGGCTGGTCGAGTCGGTCCCGCTGTGGGGGGTTGAGCTGGAGCCGGTCCCGCTGTGGGGGGTTGAGCT
>NZ_GL985606.1:1409144-1430287 GCF_000220835.1 Actinomyces sp. oral taxon 448 str. F0400
AGGCCGAGCTGGAACCGGTTCCGGCATGGGAGGCTGAGTCGGTTCCGGCATGGGAGGCGGTACCAGCGGTACCAGCGGTGTGCGCGGCAGAGGTTGTCGTCGAGGCGGTATGCGACGTTCGCCCGGTGTGCTCATTGATCCACCGACCAGCACGATGACCGGCATTGGTCGGAATCTCGTCGAGCTTGTTGAGCAGAGACTTGATCTTGCTCGCCAGAGGCGAGATTTTGCGGAAAAGTTTGGATAGAGCCTCGAACGAGGAAATAAGGTCCTTCACGCGATGAGTGATCGTCGATACTTTGCTCGTGACCCACGTACTGATCTGAGCTGCCACCGCGGGCGTAGCCAGACCTAGAGAGAAAACCTCCTCCAGCACTGACTGGCTGAACATGCCAATAGCCTCGGCAATAGCGTCACGCACCATGTCGTGGACGATCTGAACCACTACGCCGGCCACGCTCAGACCAGTGGACACGCCTTTGGCCAAACCGCCCATGGACTCCAACGCGCTGGCCAGACCCCGTCCCTGAGATCGCCACGCATCAGCTGCTTGACCGACCTGATCGGCCATGTCACGATTGATCGTTGTACGCAGGCTCTCCGCCTGCTCATTCAAATGTGTTGAGATATTCGACCACGTCTGCGATCCGGCACGCACGGCATCAGCATCACCGGTCAGTTTCTCGAGCATCTCAGGCAGAGGCGGAATATGCTCGATGATCCACCCGGCCACCCATCCCACGGCACTGGCCACCGGATTGAACACCAGCGACACGGCATCAGCCGCCGTCCCCACGCCCGCCAAGGTGCCCTGAACCCACGAGCCCTTACCAATGGACTCCGACAAATCTGAAATATCCTCGCCCAGGCCCGTCCCCGACCAGAACGACGTTGAATCCTTACGGTCGGCGACCAGCGATCCCGTACTCACAGTTCCACGCCATCCTTACGACCAGCATCAATACGACCCACAGTCGATGAGCCCCGGCCAACGATTACAGAACGATCACACGATGTCGCGAACACCCGAGCTACGGTACACGAATCGACCCGGTGTGCGGTAGTCCCGCGGAGAGTCACGAAGCCGGCTGATGGGGCCGCCAGCCGCCGGCGGCGGGGTGTCCCTGGCAAGAGCCTCCGACGCTCCGGTTTCCAGTGCGCACGAACGAAGGAATGCGTCTCGACGAGCCTGCCCTCCTTCCTCCTCCGCCTCTCCGGCGGGCGGATGCCGCTCGGCCGGCTGTCTTAGGGCGTCCCGCTCATCGGGAGCCCGGTCGCTCGGCCGAGCGACCTTGCCGGCCTGTCGCTCGCGGTCGGGGGAGTGCTCTCACGGCATATCGGGCAGTGGTCCAGCCTTGTTCCCTGCCGCCCTGCATGGGGTGCGCAGGCTCACAGCCAGCCGTTGGTTTCGGCGGTGCGGGCTGCTTCTGTGCGGTTGCGCGCGTGGGTCTTGGCGATGGCGCTCGACAGGTAGTTGCGCACTGTTCCTCCTCCCAGGTGCAGGTCGGCGGCGATCCGCGATGCGTCGGCGCCGCGGGCGGCCATGCGCAGGATCTGCTTTTCCCGTTCGGTCAGCGGGTTGGGGCCCAGGATCACCGACTCCTGGGCCAGGGCCGGGTCCACCACCCGCAGGCCCGTATGGATCTTGCGGATCGCCTCGGCCAGTTCCGGTGGCGGGGTGTCCTTGACGAGAAAGCCCGACGCTCCGGCTTCCAGTGCGCGCGAGAGGTACCCGGGTCGTCCGAAGGTGGTGACGATGAGGCTGCGGCAGTTCGTGTCGGCTGCTGAGATCTGCTCGGCCGTCCACAGGCCATCGCCTTCGGGCATCTCGATGTCCAGCAGGGCTACGTCGATCCCGCCCGCCGCGACCGCGGCCGCCGCCCGACGTCCGGTGCCGACCTGGGCCACGACCTCCAGGTCGTGCTCCAGATCGAGCAGGGTCGCCAGGGCCCCGCGCACCAGTGCCTGGTCGTCGGCGATCAGGATGCGGATGGCGCAGGCGCCGTGCGAGCCCCCGCTCGCCGCAGCACTCGGGCCGCGCGTTCGCCCGCCGGTGGGCTCGCTCATAGGAAGACCTCCAGTTCGGTTCCCGGACCGTGGGACTCCCGGGACTCGCCGTCGCGGTTCCAGGGGGCGCTCGGGGCCGGGCTCGTCACGGTGAGCGTCCCCCCGCTGACCTCGATCCGCTCGCGCAGGCCGGTCAGCCCGTTGCCCGCCGGGGCGCCCGCCGCGCCGACGCCGTCGTCCACGACCCGCAGGTGTCCGGGCTCCAGATCGACCCACACGCCGCAGGCGCCCGCATGGCGGGCCACGTTCGTCGTCGCCTCCCGCAGCGCCCAGGCGAGGACCTCGCGCTGGGGAAGGGGAACGTCCCGGGCGTCGCCGCGGATGGTGGCCCGTACGGCGGCGGCGGAGAAGGCCGTCCGGGACGCCTCGACCTGGCTGGCCAGGTCCGGGGTGCGCAGCCGGGTGACCGTTGCGCGCACGTCGGCCAGAGCCTGCCGGGAGAACCTGATGATCTCGGACAATTCGGCCTCGGCGGCCCCGGGGTCGACCCGCACGAGGCGCTGAGCGACCTCCGCCTTGAGGGTCAGAAGGGTCAGGGAGTGGCCGAGGACGTCGTGGACGTCCCGGCCGATCTCCTCGCGCTCCATCGAAGAGGCCAGCTCGACCTCCTTGACCAGCCGCCGCTCATTGACCTCCTCCCAGATGCGCGACAGGGCGACGAACAGGGACGAACCGCTGCACCCCAGCGTCCCCGAGACGATGCCGAGGTCATGGGTGAGGACGGCCATGGCCACGGCCAGCGCGCAGATCCCGGTGCTGATGGCCAGCCCGGTGCGCAGCGGCGTCGCGTACAGGATGACGGCGCACAGGTAGGGCAGATAGAAGATGTACCACCAGCCCAGCGCCGGCAGGGACAGGGCCGCCAGTCCCACGAGCAGTGCCAGGCGCGCGGCCGTCTCGCGCAGCTGTCTGACGAGGGAGGCGCCCAGCGGCAGCTCGAACCAGGCCGTCATCGTCGATACGCCCCACACGTAGGCGCCGGCGAACCCCATGATCCCCGTCAGACTCGTCGCCCTGACGAGGACGGGCAGGCGGCTGCGGACGACGAGCAGGAGGGGAACGATGAGGATGACGACCCATACCGAGGCGATCCAGTCGATCCTGCGATACCAGGGTCCGGTGCGCATCGTTCGCGTCGCCCGTCCGCCCCTGGGGCGCGGGCTCGTGCGGCTCATCGGCTCGGTCCCGGGGCGCGTCTCACCGTCGCGCCGTCGCACGGCGCCGTGCGGCCAGGCACAGGATGACGAACAATGCGGTCCACAGGCCGATATTAGCCAGCGGGATCCACAGGGCCTCCCGGACGGTGCCCGTCGCGGTGGCCACGGCATCGTCCTGCAGGGCTCGGGTGGCCAGGGAGCCCGCCCCGTAGATGGGGGTCAGGCGCCCGAAGGCGAACAGGCTTCCGCCGAGAGGCATGAACAGATTGCCGAGGAAGGCGAAGACGCTGATGGATGCGCCAGCGATGCCGACCGCCGCCTGGGCGGGCACCCACACTCCGACGGCCAATCCGTAGCAGGCGAAGGGCACGGCGGCCAGGAGCGTGAGGAGGTAGCTGGCGACCCAGATGAAGGGGGCGTCCATCTGCGCCCCTGTAAAGGCGCCCGCGATGAAGATGACGGTGACGGGGAAGATCGCCACGAGGAGGGCGGTGAGCAGCTTGGTGATGACATAGATGCGCAGTCCGCCCGGGGTCAACGCGACCTGGCGCCCCCAGCCGCCGGCCTGCTCGACGGCGGCGCCCGCGGCCGTGCAGGTCGCCGCGATGGCGACGGAGAAGACGGCCATGTTGATCATGGTGGAGGCGGCGACGTCGCCGTGCCCGACTGCGATGTCGGAGTAGTCCTGCATGGCGCCGTAGAAGAGGTACATGCCCAGCGGCATGACGAGGGTGAAGAACAGCATGTCGGGGCGACGCAGGGTGATAAGGGTGTCGATGATGGTGTACGTCCACGGGCGCGGACGGCGAACGGGGGCGGTGGGGGCGTCGGTGGCGGTCATGGGATGCTCCTGAGGGTCGGGTGAGTGTCGGTGGTCGGTGTCGGCTGGGAGAGGATTAAAGGACGAGGACTAAAGGACTGGGAGTAGAACTCCGCGTCAGGCCGTGCGGGACGCGGCGGGGTTCTCGGCGCGATGGGTCCCGACGAGGCGGGAGAAGACCTCCTCCAGGCTCAGGGCGGTGATTCCCAGACGGGTGGCCGGCGTGGCCGTCAGCAGCAGCCGGGCGACGTCGTCGGGGGCGGTGGTGCGCACCGTCACATGAGAGCCGTGGACCTCAACCTCTAGCAGCGAGCCGGCCACGGGTGATAGGACCCTGTGCAGCTCGGCCTCGCCCGTCAGGCCGGCCCAGGTGGCGGTGACGGTGGTGCCCTCTGCGAGGGAGCGGATCTCATCGACCGACCCCGAGGCGACCGGGCGCCCGCGGTCGATGATGACGATGCGGTCGGCGACGTCGGATGCCTCCTGCAAATAGTGGGTGGCGAAAAGGATCGAGCGGCCCTCCGCCGTCTGGGCGCGCATGGTCCGCCAGAAGGCGGCTCGCCCGGTCGGGTCCATGCCGGCCGTGGGCTCGTCGAGGACGAGCAGGGCGGGACGGGGCAGCAGCGCCAGTGCCAGACGCAGGCGCTGGCGCTCCCCGCCGGAGCATGCGGAGACCTTGCGCGACAGGAGGGGGCCGATCCCGGCTTGAGCGATGACGGCCTCGACATCGGGGGTGCGGCACTGCAGAGAGGCGACGACGGCGAGAGTCTGACGGACCGTGTAGGAGCCGATGAGGCCCCCGCTCTGCAGGACCGCGCCGACGCCCCCGGCGGCCACCGCCTGCGCGGGCGGAACCCCCAGCACGCGCACCGTCCCGGCGTCGGGGCGGGTGAAACCGAGGATGACGTCGAGGGTGGTGGACTTGCCGGCGCCGTTGGGGCCCAAGAAGGCGACGACTTCGCCGCGGGCGACCTTCAGGTCGAGGCGGTCGACGGCGGTCAGGGACCCGAAGGACTTGGTCAGGCCCGTGACCTCGACGGCCGGAGAGGGGGAGTGCGCTGCTGTGCTCATGGCCCAAGGCTCGCCGGGGTCGGCGAACTGCGGTACTGAGCGCTGTCATCGCCGGCGCATGACAGGTGTCACCCAGCAGTCGGGGCCACCGCCGGAGCGCCCGCGGCGTCTCTCAGGCCGAGACCGCCGCGAGTCGCGAAGCTGATCGCGCGACACTGGCTCCGTCCCGCGCCATTCGACACCACTCGATAGACGGAATCATCATGTCCGCTATGACCGCAGCATCCGCTGCGCACGTGTTCCTCCCGGCCCTGTCCGGCACCGAGCTGACCCAGAGCCTGACCTCCTTCGAAGAATTCGTCTCCGGCAGGATCCTCATCTGGCTTCTGCTCGCAGTCGGCCTGTACCTGACGATCCGCACCCGCGGCGTTCAGGTGCGCCTGTTCGGGCGGGCCGTGCACCTGGTGGCGCGCTCGCGCCACCAGCGCGGCAGCCTGTCGAGCTTCCAGGCCTTCGTCATCGGGTTGGGCGGACGCGTGGGCACCGGTAATATCGCCGGGGTCGCGCTCGCAGTCACCCTCGGGGGCCCGGGGGCTCTGTTCTGGATGTGGATCGTCGCTCTGCTCGGCATGGCGACCTCCTTCGCCGAGTCCACGCTCGCCCAGGTCTTCAAGATCCGGGCCCCCGACGGCATTTTCCGCGGGGGCCCGGCCTACTACATGCAGCGCGGTCTGGGCCTGAGGGGCGCCCGCGGCGGGACCGCCCGGCTCGGTCGAGGTATGGGTGTCGTCTTCGCCGCCATGCTGGTCTTCTCCTACGGGCTTATCTTCCCCATGGTCCAGTCCAACACCATCGCCTTGACCCTCAACGAGGGGCATAGGGTGCCGGTGGCGACGACCGCCATCGCTCTCATGGCCATCACCGCCCCCATCCTGCTCGCCGGCATGCGGGTCGTCGCCCGCGTCACCGAGTGGCTCGTCCCGCTCATGGCGGGGGTCTACCTGGCGGTCGTCCTCGTCGTCATCGTCGTCTCGGCCCCGCGGGTGCCGGGCGTCTTCGCCGACATCCTCGCCGGCGCCCTCGGTCTCAAGGCGGGCCTGGCGGGCACTGCGGGCGGCCTGTTCGCGGCCTTCCTCAACGGGACCAAGCGCGGCCTGTTCTCCAACGAGGCCGGCCAGGGCTCCTCGCCCAACGGGGCCGCCACCGCCGACGTCGCCCACCCCGTCACCCAGGGGCTCATCCAGGCCCTCGGCGTCTTCATCGACACCATCGTCATCTGCACGGCCACGGGTCTGACCGTGCTGCTGGCCGGTCCGGAGGTCTACACCCCCGGCGTCGAACCGCGGTGGGCGGAGACCACTCTGGTCCAGCACGCCCTGGCCGATGCCCTGCCCGGCGGTTGGGTCGTGTGGTTCATGAGCTTCGTCGTCTTCACCTTCGCCTACTCCAGCGTGCTGGGATATTCGGCTTTCGCCGAGATCAATGCGACCTACCTCGGCGGAGGCCGGAGAACGGGTGTGGTCCTTCGCCTGGCCATGACGGCGGCCACCGGCCTGGGTGCCGTCGTCGCCCTCGAGCTCGCCTGGGTGATGGCGGACATCGCCTTGGCGCTCATGACCGTCCTCAACCTCATCGCTCTCCTATGGTTGAGCCGCTGGGTCCTGGCGGCGCTGCGCGACTACGACGCCCAGCGGGCCGGCGGCGCGAGCGAGCCCGTCTTCGTGGCGCCGGGAAACGCCCTCCTGCCGGACGAGCTACCCGGAGACGTGTGGACGGCCGACCGGGCGCGGGCCCGCGTGGTCAGCCTCGACGAGGAGTGAGCGCGGGCCCGGACTCCGGCGGCAGGCGCGCCGGAGTGCGCCGGCAACTGCGCGGGTACCGGGCGGACCTCGACGCCGTTCAGCCGGAGGGCGTGTAGGCGACCAGATCGCTTCCGTCGACGGCGATGAGGAGGTCCGCGCTGACGACCGTGACGTACGCCTCCTGACCGTACAGCGGGTCCTCCCGGGGGATGACGCGGTGCTCTTGGAGGTCGATGATCCGCACGTACTTGGGCCTGGTGTCCGACGCGTAGCTCAGGATGAGGTACCGCTGCCCCATCGTCGGGGTGAAACCGCTTTCGTAGGCCGGGAGCGTCTTCGTTTCGCGATCCGCGTCGGCCACCGGCCCGACGCCGTTGAGCCGGCAGCCCCTGCCCGTACTCTGCTGGCCGTTCAAACCGCATGTCAGGGCGATCGAGGCCCAGGACGTGTCGGCCGTCGTGAAGGCCCGCTTGTACTGCTCCCGGGAAGGCGCGCCGCTGTCGGTCAGGAGCAGCGATGACGTGCTCCGGGAGACGGCGTAGGAGTCCGTTTCGGTGCCGTCCGGGGCGAGAGCCGTGGCCCGCTCGCGGTCGGGGAACAGGTCGATCCACCCGTCCGCGGCGGGGATGATCCCGGCATCGCGGTTCGTGGGACGGACGTTCCCGACGCTTCCGTCGGCCAGTGAGATGAACACGGCCTGCTCCTGATTGGTGTCGGGGACCGTGAACGTCGCCAGGACGTGGCCGGTGCTCGTGTCCCCGGTCATGGCCGACGGGTTGAGGGTGAGGTTGTACGCGGCGGGGAGGTCGACGGGGCCCCAGCGCAGCGAGGCGGCGCCGTCGTCCAGGTCCCAGCCGGAGCACCTGGGCCACTGGTGGTTTTCGCACGTGATGATGAAGTTGTCCGTGACCAGCTCGGGCGTGCCGTTCCACGGGGCCGGCGCGGCCTCGCCGGTCTTCGGGTCGATGAGGCTGTGGGTGGTGACCACCGCCGAAGAGGTCAAGCCCCTCAGTGCTTCGCCGGGGGATATCGACCACGTTTCGGTCGGCCGGCCTCCGGCGAGACTGTATCCGCGCATCCGGTCCGGCTCGCTTCTCCCCTTCCGCTCGTAGACCACGAGGGTGTCGCCGTCGGTGTAGATCCAGGGGGGATTGCGGGCGTTCGGGTCGAGGTCGGTCCTCCACGCCTGGATCCACGAGTCGTCGGGCGTCGGCGTGGGGGCGGGCGTGGGAGACGGCGTGGGCGTCGGGCTCGACCGCCACCGCGACGGCGTCGCCATCGGTTCGGCCTTCCCCGCCGAGTGCTGGAGGGAGGTGGCGGTGCTCACCGCGACGAGCACGACAACCAGGGCGACCGCCGCGGCGAGCACGAGGGTCTGCTCCCGAGTGAGCATGTCCAATCGCCTGCCCAGCCGTTCGCCCGCGCCGCCTGGCGGACCCGTCGCCGAGGGGCCCTGGTTCCCCGCCTCCGAGGGTTGCTGCGGGCGGCGCAGCGGTGAGCGCCTCGGCCTGCCCGGGTCGGAGCCCGGGGGGTGGATGGAGGACGGGACGCCAGGAGGACGGATGCCGAAGGTGGGACGTCTCACAGGTAGGAGCATGCTCCTGGACACCGTCGTCCGTCACCTCGTGGCAGCCGGCCGAGGGCGTCGGTCCCAGGCCGTCCCGTTCGGCGGGGCCGGCCCACGGCGGGCCCGCCGTGGGCCCGCTGTGGGCGATCTCGCACTCGTACGCGAGTGACGGGTCCGCCGGCGGCTGGCGGCGCCGGCGGACGCTCTGGCACAATGACCGGCTGTACTCGTCCGCGTACGGCCCTCTCCCGGGCGCGGTCGCGTTTCGGCTCGCGTTGGACACTGTTGCCTGCCCCCACCTGGGACCGGCGCGCGCCACACCATTTCAGAACCAGGAGCTCAACCAAGTGGCAGTCAAGATTCGCCTCAAGCGCATCGGCAAGAAGTTCGCCCCCTTCTACCGCGTCGTCGTCGTCGACTCGCGTAAGAAGCGCGACGGCCGTGTTATCGAGGAGATCGGCGTCTACGACCCGATGCAGGAGCCCTCGCTCATCCGCATCGATTCCGAGCGCGCCCAGTACTGGCTCGGTGTGGGCGCCCAGCCCTCCAACACCGTTTTCAACCTGCTGAAGATCACCGGCGACTACCACGCGTTCAAGGGGCTTGCGCTGCCCGAGGGCAAGCTGAAGGTCAAGGACGCTGATGCCGACACCGCCGCCAGGACCGCGGCCGTCAAGGCCGCCGCCGCCGACGCCGAGAAGCGCAAGGCGGACGCCGCCGCGGCCAGGGCCGAGGCCGACCAGCAGGAGGCCGCCGGCGCCGAGGCTTCCGCGCAGGAGGCCTGAGATGCTGGCCGATGCGCTCGAGCACCTCGTGCGAGGCATCGTCGACAACCCTGATGATGTCATCGTCACCTCCCGGTCACTGCGTCGCGGGGACCTGCTGGAAGTGCGCGTCGCCTCCGGGGATCTCGGTCGCGTTATCGGCCGCTCGGGCCGTACGGCCCGAGCGCTGCGCACCGTCGTCGGAGCCCTCGCCGACTCCCCGGTGCGGGTCGACGTCGTCGACACCGACCGCGGGTGAGCGGTCCGCCGATGGGCGGGTTCGATCGCGTTCGGCACTCATCCGACGGCGCCCGGTCCCCCGCGGGGCCGGGCGTTCTCGCGCCCGGCGACGACCCGGATCGCCGCGCCGCCGGTTCCCGGCGTGGGCGAGGGCATGCGCAGGAGCGGGGCGGCCCGGTGGGGAAGCGACTTGACACGCGGTAGGTTTGCTCCGTGCTTCTTACCGTCGCCGTCATCGGACCTGCCCACGCCCTCAAAGGCGAGGTCCGCCTCGAGATCCGCACCGACGACCCTGAGGGGCGCCTCGCCCCCGGCACCGTGCTTCCGGTGGAGGCTCCGCGGGACCACCCCGGTCCGACGGTCGACCATCTGACCGTCGCGCGCCTGCGCTTCGACGGCACCCGCTGGTTCGCCGCCTTCGAGCAGGCCGCCGACCGCACCGCCGCCGAGGCTCTGCGCGGCCTGCGTCTGATGGTGGACACCGCTGACCGGGACGCGGACGGCCCGGAGGACGCCGGCGGGGAGAACGACGCGTGGTACGCCCACGAGCTCATCGGCCTGCGGGCCGTGCGTCCGGGACCGGGCGGGGATACGCGGCCCGGCGCGGAGCTCGGCGAGATCGTCGACCTGGAGCCCGGTGTCGCCCAGGATCGTCTCGTCGCCCAGGATCGTCTCATCGTGCGCACCTCGGACGGCCGAAGGGTCGCCGTGCCCTTCGTCGCCGAGCTCGTCCCCGCCGTCGACCCCGACTCCGGTACGGTCACTCTGGACCCCCCGGGCGGGCTCTTCCCGGGGCTGGGGCGCGCCGAGGAGGCACGTTGATGGGGGCGCTGCGTCTGGACGTCGTGACGATCTTCCCCGACTACCTGAAGGTGCTGGACCTGTCCCTCATCGGCAGAGCCGCAGGCGACGGGCTCATCACACCGGTCGTCCACGACCTACGCGAGTGGGCCGATGACCGTCGCCGCACTGTCGACGGCCCCCCGGTCGGTGGCGGCGCCGGCATGGTGATGAGGCCCGATGTGTGGGGGCGGGCCCTCGACCGGGTGCTGGCCGCGCCGATCGGTGGTGCGGCGACCTCCGGCGGCACGGCCCCGCGGACGGGCGGCGCCGCGCGCCGGGTCCTGGTGATGCCCGCTCCGTCGGGGGACCTGTTCACCCAGCGCACCGCCGAGGACCTCGCGGGGGCCGACCAGATCGTCTTCGCCTGCGGGCGCTACGAGGGCATCGACGCCCGCGTCGCCGAGCACTATCGGGACGCCGGAGTGGAGGTGCGCGAGCTGTCCATCGGCGATTACGTGCTGGGCGGCGGCGAGGCCGCGGCCCTGGTCATGATCGAGGCGATCGCCCGTCTGCGTCCGGGGGTGCTGGGCAACCCCGAGTCGGTTATCGAGGAATCCCACGGCGAGGACGGCCTGCTGGAGTACCCCGTCTACACTCGCCCCGTGGCCTGGCGCGGTCTGGATCTGGCTGTCCGTGAACCGGCCCTCCTGTCGGGCGACCACGCCCGCGTCGCCCGCGTCCGCCGGGACGCCGCCATCGCGCGCACCGCCGGACGCCGCCCCGACATGATCCGTCGACTGAGCCCCGACCGCCTCGACGCCGACGACCGCGCCGCCCTGGCCCGCCACGGGTGGGCGATCCCCGCGGGGGCCCGGGGTCCGGTCGAACTCCTCGTGCGGTCCGCGCGCCCCGACGACGTGGACGCCCTGGCCGACCTGGCGGCGCGCACCTTCCCCGACGCCTGCCCTCCCGCCCTGACCCCGGAGCAGGTCGCCTCCCACACGGCCCTCAACTTCACCCCCGAGCGCCTGTCCGCCTGGCAGGCCGACCCGCGTGCGATCCTGACGGTCGCCGAGCTGCCCGACGGCCTGCCCGCCGTCTGGCTGGTCGAGACCGCCGGAGGCGCCGGCGCCGTGGCTCCGAGGGAGCTCGTGGGCTACAGTGCCGTGCTCCTCGAGATCGCCGACCGCCGAGGCGCTCTCCTCTCCGGGCTGGACTCGCGGCCCGATGCCGTCGAGGTCCCCACGCGCGCCGACGGCGCCACAGGGCTGGCTGCCGAGCTGTCCAAGGTCTATGTCGACGCCCGGCTGCGCTCCTCGGGCGTCGCCGCGGCGCTGCTGGACCATGCCGTCCGCGCCGCCGCCGCCGCAGGCGTCACCGCCCTGTGGCTGGGCACCCACGACGGCAACCGCCGGGCGCAGAGGGCCTACAGGCGCCGCGGATTCCGCGCAGTCGGCTCCCGCGATTACGACGTCGGCGGGCGGCGCTGCCGCGACGTGGTCATGAGCCTGAACCCGCAGGAGGCCCGCGGTGCACGCTGAAACGACGCCGGCGACGGGCGGCGGAGCGCCCGAGCGCGCCGCCAGCCGCTCGCGGCGACTGCACGAGGCCCGCGGCGGATCCGCAGCGGGAAACCGGTACTCGCTCCTGCGGACGCTGGTGACTCTGGTCGTGACGGTGGCGGTCGTCGCCGCCGTACGCACGCTGATCATCCAGGGCTTCACCATCCCCTCGGGCTCCATGGAGGACACCCTCAACGAGGGCGATCGCGTCCTGGTGACCATGTATGACGCCGACTCCGTCGAGCGCGGCGACGTCGTCGTCTTCACCGACCCGGACGGCTGGCTGACCGACCCTGAGCCGACCGGCATTGCGCGCGTGTGGAGGGACGCGCTGGTGCTCGCGCGGATCCTGCCGCAGAACGCGGGCCACCATCTGATCAAACGGGTCATCGGTCTGCCCGGTGATCACATCACCGCCGATGGCACCGGGCCGGTGCGCGTCAACGGGGTCGTCCTCGACGAGCCCTACCTCAAGCCCGGTCGGGTCGGGTCGGAGATCGCCTTCGACGTCACCGTGCCTGAGGGCTACGTGTGGGTCATGGGTGACAATCGCTCGAACTCGGCGGACTCGCGCCTGCACCAGGGGGACGCGCACGGCGGTTTCGTGCCCGCCGATGACGTCGTCGGGATCGCGCGGTGCGTGGTCTGGCCGCTCGGGAGCCTCTCCGGGCTGAGCGGCGGGAAGGAGGCATTCTCCGACGTGCCGGAGCCGACCTCCACTCCGACGGTGGCGCCGACCCCGGCGATCACCGGGGGATGAGGGCACCGGGAGCACCGGGGTCGGGAGTGCTGCTGCATCCTTGGAACACCGGGTGCGCGTGAGGTCGGGCACTCGCACCGCGGCGGCCTCGCAGCGTCGCATCGCGTTGTGGCACACTGAGCGGGCTCTCGGGCCTCCGACGTCCTCCGCCACTGGGGAGGCGCTCATGCGCAGGACTCGCGGGCGATCGTGTTCGGCGCAGCCACCGCCGGGTTCGCCCCGGGGCCGGTCGCGGCGCCACCTACCAAGCGCCCGTGACCAGTGGCACGAGCGTGGAGAGAGCTCATGACCAACCTGATCGACCAGATCGATGCCGCGTCGCTGCGCGACGACGTACCCGCCTTCCGAGCCGGTGACACCCTCAGGGTGCACGTCAGGGTCGTCGAGGGCAGCCGCACCCGCACCCAGGTGTTCCAGGGCGTCGTCATCGCCCGCCAGGGCGGAGGCGTCCGCGAGACCTTCACCATCCGCAAGATCTCCTTCGGCGTCGGCGTCGAGCGCACCTTCCCGGTTCACACGCCGATCATTGAGAGGATCGAGGTCGTCACCCGCGGCGATGTGCGTCGCGCGAAGCTGTACTATCTGCGCAACCTGCGTGGTAAGGCCGCCAAGATCAAGGAGCGTCGCGAGAGCTGAGCCCCCGGGCTCATTCGCCTTGCGCCCCGGTGACGCCCGGTGCCCCCTAGTCCGGGCGTCGCCTCCTTACCTCCAGGAGGCCACGGCCTCACCCGCACCACCCGGAACAGGAGCACGGTGACCTCATTGCAGGACCGTCTTGAGGACTTTCGGCCCACGGCCGACGACGGGGCACCCGCTGCCCCCGGCGGAGACGGCGCCGACGGCAACGGGTCCGCCGCGGTCAGCGCCGAGGATGACGAGAAGGAGTCGGACACGGCCGGAGTCGCCGGTGAGACCGGGCCGATGGACGACGAGCAGAGTGCCGAGCCAGCCGGGACCGAGCTCGATGCGCCCGCCGATCCGATCGCGGAGGCGGGCCATGAGGGGATGAACGTCCCGGATGAGACCGCCGGGGTCGGCGAGGACGACGGGGACGGGGAGCCCGACGGCGCGCACGACGAAGCCGGTGCGCTCGAAGACGAGGCCTCCGACGAGGCCGAAGCCGACTCGGAACCCGAACCCACCCGGGCCGCCGGATCGGATGCGGATGAGCCCGGCGATTCCGACGAGCCCGCCGAGCCGGACGACGAGGCCGACGAGCCCGCCTTCACAGCGCCGACGCGCGATGACCTCCAGCGGACGCGGGAGGAGGCCGGGAGCGGGCCGGACGCTGCGGATCGTGAGGATGCCGTCAGCATCGTCGGATCCGAGGCGGACGATCTTGGAGAGACCGAAGCGGCTGGCGGTTCCGAGGGCGGTGACGGCGACTTCGAGGACGCTCCCGCGGAGGGGTCCCGGAAGCGAGCCGAGGACAATGCTCAGGACGCCGACTCCGACGATCTTCCGCCCTCCTACCCGCCCACCAGACGCGTACGCCCCCTGCCCGTCCCGGGCGAGGAGGATGAGGACGAACGCCCGTCGCGGCGGCGCAGCAGACTGTCGACCATCGCCGTCGTCCTGGTCGTCCTTGTCGTGGCCGCCCTGATCAAGACCTACGTCGTTCAGACCTTCGAGATCCCTTCCGGCTCGATGGAGAACACATTGCAGACCGATGACCGGGTCTCGGTGCGCATGTACAACGCCCATGACGTCAACCGCGGTGACGTTGTCGTCTTCGTGGACCCGGGGGGGTGGCTCAACGCCCAGGACCCCTCCGGTCTGAGGGGGCTCGTGCGCGACGGCCTCATCCTCGTCCGTCTCCTGCCCGAGGATTCCGGCCATCACCTCATCAAGCGCGTCATCGGTGTCGCCGGAGACCGCGTCACCGCCGACGGCACCGGCGCGGTGCGCGTCAACGGGATGCCGCTGGACGAGACCTACCTCAGGCCCGGGGTGACACCGTCCGCGGTCGCCTTCGACGTCACCGTGCCGGAGGGCTGCGTGTGGGTCATGGGAGACAACCGCTCCAACTCCCTGGACTCCCGCTTTCATCAGGACGACCCGCACGGTGGCGCCGTGCCGCTGGACGACGTCGTCGGCGTGGCCACCAACGTCGTGTGGCCGCCCGGCCGTTGGGAGTCGCTCGGCAGCGGGGAGGCCGTCTTCGCCGACGTCCCCGGGTCCGGCCGGTGAGACGGCGCCGAGTCCGTCCCGATCGGGGTCTGGAGACCGGGCTTCTGGAGCGCCATGAGCTGGTCGGCGGCATGGACGAGGTCGGACGCGGCTCGCTGGCGGGGCCCGTGACGGTCGGCCTGGCCATTGTCGGCAGGGGCACGCCGAGCGTCTTCCCCGAGCGCTTAGCCGACTCCAAGCAGCTGACCGCTCGCCGCCGCCGGGCCCTTGTCGAGCCGTGCCGCGACTGGCTCCTCGACTGGGCCGTCGCTCACGCTGCGCCCGCCGAGATCGACGCCCTCGGCATCATCGGCGCACTGCGCCTGGCGGGACGGCGGGCCCTCGCCCAGGTGACCGCACGCGACCACCTGCCCGACGCGATCATCCTCGACGGCTCGAACGACTGGCTCGCCGCACCTGCCGCCGACACGGGTGTCCGCGCCGACCGGGTCGATCCCGCCGAGCGGGCCGGCCCGGACTCTGCGGTTCCGCCCGCCCTTCCGACACCGCTCGTGCGCACCCAGGTCGGGGGCGACGCCCGGTGCGCCGTCGTCGCGGCGGCCTCCGTTCTGGCGAAGGTCGAGCGCGACGCCCTCATGGCCGCCCTGCCCGACCCGGGCTACGAGTGGGCGTCGAACAAGGGCTACGCCTCCGCCGCGCACATCGAGGCCCTGTCCCGTCTGGGCGCCAGTGCTCAGCACCGCCGCTCGTGGCGCCTGCCCGGGCTCGACGTCCCCGACGCCCGGCGCCGAGGGCGCTGAGGGCGCTGAGAGGACTGAATGAGAGGGCTGAGAACGTTGCCGTGCCGTGACCCGCGGAGGCACGACGCGCCACCGGCCCTGCTCCGGGCGCACAGCGGAGACGTGCATGATGGGGGCGTGAGCGCCGAAGATCTCGAGTCCTACGAGAACGATCTGGAGCTGGACCTGTACCGCGAGTACAGGGACGTCGTCTCGTTGTTCTCCTACGTCGTGGAGACCGAGCGCCGTTTCTACCTGGCCAATGCCGTCGACGTGCAGGTGCGCACCAACGGCGGCGAGGTCTTCTTCGAGTTGTCCCTGGAGGACGCCTGGGTGTGGGACATCTATCGGGCGAGCCGGTTCGTCAAGTCCGTCCATGTCGTCACTTTCAAGGATGTCAACGTCGAGGAGCTCACTAAGCCGGAGATGGACATCCCCTCCTGATCCTTCTGACACCCCTCTGGCGACGGTCGGGCGGTGGCCGACTGGTAGCGGGCGAATGGGGCCGGCGGAGGGGAAGAGGTAAATAAGGCAGGTAAGAGGGTGGGCCCGGCTCTCTGCGGGGCTCCACAGGGCCTTTCATGCGAGCGTCCTCCACAGACCCCGACGACGCGGCTCGCGCCGTCCGACCGCCGCCCGCATTGTGGTGGTGGAGGTGATCCCATGACCATGAGACCCGGCACCATGCCGGATGCGGGAGTGGATGCGGCGGGTGCACCGCCGGGATCAGGATTGGGCGCAGCATCCGGGAGAGCGCCCGGCGGCGCGCGTCCACCCGCTGTGGAGACCGGGCGCGCGGCCGTCGGCCGGCGGGGCGAGCGGATCGCGGCGCGCTACCTCGGCGATCGAGGCTGGCGGGTCCTGGACCGTAACTGGCGCCCCGGCCCCGGTCTGCGCGGCGAACTCGACCTCGTGGCCCTCGAGCCCTCGGCCGGAACCCGGCCGGCCGCCCTCGTGGTCGTCGAGGTCAAAACCCGCACGACGCTGAGCGCCGGTCCGCCGGCTGCCGCCGTCGACTCCGCCAAGCTCGCGCGTCTGCGCACCCTCGCGGCGGCCTGGGCCGCTGAGCACTCGGCCCCGCACGGACGCCTGCGACTCGATGTCATCTCCGTTCTGCTGCGCCCGGGCCTGCCCGCCGAGCTGCGCCATCACCGCGGGGTGGGACTGACATGAGCCTGGCGCGCACCCTCGCCGTGACCCTGGCCGGGCTGGAGGGACACCTCGTCGATGTCGAGGCCCACGCGAGCCCCGGCCTGCCCGGCTTCACCCTGGTCGGCCTGCCCGATGCCGCCGTACGCGAGTCCCGCGAGCGCGTACGGGCCGCCCTGACCACCTGCGGCGTCACGTGGGGCGAGCAGCGGTTGACGGTCAACCTCTCCCCGGCGGACGTGCGCAAGAGCGGCACCGGGTTTGACCTGGCCCTGGCCCTGTCGGTGCTCGGCGCCCGGGGCCTGCTGCCCGCCCGCGCCCTGACGGCGTTGGAACGCACTGTTCACATCGGCGAGCTCGGTCTGGACGGCTCGGTCCATCCGGTGCGCGGCATCCTGCCGGCGGTGCGCGCCGCCGTGGAGGCCGGCGCTCCCGACGTCGTCGTGGCCGCGCCCGCCGCCCGGGAGGCGGCGCTGGTCCCCGGTGCGCGCGTACGGGCCGTGGGTCACGTCGGCGAGCTCGTCGAGGACTACGGCGGCCGCCTGCCCCGGCGGGCGCGCGCGCTCACGGGGCGGGCCCGCCCGCACGGCGAGCAGCCTCGCGCGTCCCAGGACCGCCGTACCGCGGAGCGGACGGCCGACCTGGCCGACGTCGTCGGCCAGGTCGAGGCCCGCCACGCCCTCGAGGTCGCGGCCGCGGGCGGCCACCACCTCCTTCTCGTGGGCCCGCCCGGCGCCGGCAAGACCATGCTCGCCGAGCGCCTCCCTTCCATCCTGCCGCCGTTGGACGCTGAGGACGCCGTGACGGTCACCTCTCTGCACTCCCTGGCCGGTACTTTCGACGCCGACGCCGGGCTGCTGACCGCACCGCCCCTGCGCGCCCCGCACCACACCGCGACTCGGGCCGCGGTTGTCGGAGGCGGCAGCGGGGCGCCCCGACCCGGCGACGTCTCACTGGCCCATTGCGGCGTGCTCTTCCTGGACGAGGCCCCCGAGTTCCCCAGCGGTGTCCTGGACTGTCTGCGTCAGCCCCTGGAGACCGGCTCGGTGACCATCGACCGGGTCGGCGGGCGGGCGACCTTCCCCGCCGCCTTCCAACTCGTCCTGGCGGCGAACCCCTGCCCCTGCGGCAAGGGCGGGGGGCGCGGACTGGAGTGCACCTGCACCTCCCTGCAGCGCAGGCGCTACTTCTCGCGCCTGTCCGGCCCCCTGCTGGATCGCGTCGACATTCAGGTCGAGGTCGCCGCCGTCACCGCCCGGGATCTGGCGGCGGGCGCCGTTGGCGAATCGAGCCGGACCGTCGCCGCGCGGGTGGCCCGGGCCCGGGAGCGTGCCGCCCGCCGGTTGGCGGACACGCCCTGGCGGGTCATGGGCCAGGTGCCCGGGTCCTGGTTGCGCTCGGAGGCCTCTGGAACCGCCCCGGACCTACTCGCGCCCCTCATGACCGCCCTGGACCGCGGCGACCTCACCCTGCGCGGGGTGGACCGGGTGCTGCGCCTGGCCTGGACTCTGGCGGATCTCGCCGCTCGACCCGCCCCCACCGCCGTCGACCTGGGGTCCGCCCTGGCTCTGCGCACGAGAGGAGCGCGCCCATGACCGCCGATGCGGATTCCGCACTGGATCCGTCGCCCGACCCGGTGCTCGGGGGGACCGCCGATGCCGGGGAACGACCGGCCGCCCTCGCGCCCCGCGGCGCCTCCGATCCGCGGTCGGGATGCGCACCGCCGCACCGACGGCGCGCCCTGCTGCCCTACGACATCGACGATGAGGCTCTGGCGCGGGCGACCTGGTCGCGGCTGGCCGAGCCCGCCGACCGTGCGGCCTGCGCTCTGGTCGGCGCCCTGGGCGCCGTTCCGGCGCTGGCCTGGCTCCTTCAGGAGGCCCTGGACGCCGAGGGGCGGGCTCTGCCCGCGCCGCCTGCGCCCGTCGCGTCCCGCGGTGGGACGGCCCGCCAGCGCGCCGCCTGGGGAAAGGCCGCGGGCCGGTGGGCGCCCAGGTTGGCCGGGATGGACATCCGCCGTGAGCTCGACGTCCTCGAGCGCCTCGGCGGCAGCCTCGTCCTCCCCGGCGAGGCGTGGTGGCCCGTCGGTCTGGATGAGCTCGACAATCCGCCCCACTGCTTGTGGGTCCGCGGAGATCCGGCCCTGCTCAGCGAGGCGCGGGACGAGCGCGCCGATTCCGATCGCGGCCCCGGCGCGGACGGCCAGCCCGGCGGCGGGGCGGAGCCGACCGTTCGGGACGGCGGCGAGGCTCCGCGCGCCCGCGGCGACCTGGTCGCCGCGGGCCCCGGCGCCGGATACGCCCTGGCGCTGGTCGGGTCGCGGGCCTCGACCGACTATGGGGAGCGCGTCGCCGCCCAGATGGCCTACGACCTGACGTCCTGGGGCGCCGTCGTCGTCTCCGGCGGGGCTTTCGGCATTGATGCTGCCGCCCATCGCGGCGCTCTGCGCGCCGGTCCGACGCTGTCGGTCAGCGCCGGGGGAGTGGACCGGCTCTACCCCGCCGCGAACACCGGCCTGCTGCGCGCCGTCATCGACTCCGGCGCCCTGGTCGCCGAGGTTCCACCCGGCTGTCAGCCCGGCAGGCACCGCTTCCTGACGCGCAATCGACTCATCGCCGCGATGAGCGGGGCCACCGTCGTCGCCGAGGCCGCTTGGCGCTCTGGAGCGCTGTCCACCGCCCGGCACGCCCGCGACCTGGGCCGCGGACTGGGGGCCGTGCCCGGGCCGGTCACCTCGATGGAGTCCGTCGGATGCCACCGGCTGCTGCGCGGCGGCGCCGTGTGCGTCACCGATGCCGAGGACGCCCTCGAGCTCGTCGCCCCCCTGGGCAGCGTCGATCCCGAGGCCTCCCGTGCGGCCGCCCCCGGAAATGCCGGTTCGGGGCTGCTCGACGGTCTGACCGGCGACGCGGCCGTGGTCCTCGACGCCCTCCCGGCGCGCGCGACGGCCACTGTCGAGGCGCTGGCGCGCTCGGCCGGACGCTCCGAGAGCGAGGTCGTCTCGGCGCTCGGCCTGCTCGAACTGTCGGGGCGAGTCGAGCGCGACGGGATGCGTTGGCGCCGACGCGCTGTCCGGTAGGGCGGTCCCGGGACCGCCGGGGCCTAGCCTGCGTTCATGAACGAAACGGTTCGGCCGCGCACGCGCGGTGAGCTGCTCGATGCGTGGAGGCGTCATCTGACGCTCCAGCGGGGACTGTCCGAGCACACCGCGCGCGCTTACGTCGGCGATGTCGGCGACCTGCTGTCCTTCCTCGGCGTCGGGGACGACGGGACGGAGCCGGTCGGTCCTGCTCTGGCCAGCCTCGACCTGGCCGACCTGCGCGATTGGCTGGCGCGGATGTCGACCTCGGGGCGCGCCCGAGCCACCATCGCGCGCCGAGCGGCGGCCGCGAAGGCCTTCTCCACCTGGGCGCACCGCCTCGCCCTGCTGCCCGCCGATGCCGCCGCCCGACTGCGCTCGCCGAGGGCCGACAACCGGCTGCCGGCGGTCCTGACCGAGGACCAGGCGGCGGCGCTGCTGACGGCTGCCGCCCACCGCGCCCGGGAGGCCGCCGCCTCGGGTGAGGCCGCCGCGGCTCGCGCCGTCGCCCTGCGCGACGTCGCCCTCCTGGAGGTCCTCTACGCCACCGGCGTGCGTGTGGCGGAGCTGTGCGGTCTCGACGTCGACGATATCGATCGCTCCCGCCGCACCCTGCGTGTGCTGGGCAAGGGCGACAAGGAGCGCACCGTGCCCTACGGGCTGCCCGCCTCCCGCGCGCTTGAGGACTGGCTCGCGGTGCGTGCGAACCTGGTGAGTGATGCCGCGGGCCGGGCCCTGTTCGTCGGGGTCCGCGGGCGGCGTCTCAACCCGCGCGCGGTGCGCGGCGCGGTCCACCGCGCTGCCGCGCTCGCGGGCGTCGCCGACCTCGGGCCCCACGGGCTGCGCCACTCGGCCGCCACCCACGTGCTGAGCGGGGGGGCCGACCTGCGCAGCGTTCAGGAACTGCTGGGCCACTCCTCCCTGGCCACGACGCAGCGCTACACCCATGTGTCGGCCGAGCGGCTGCGGGCCGTCTACGCTCAGGCCTTCCCCCGGGCCTGACCGGACCGCATCGGCGATGGGCTCACCGGCCGCTGAGCGGCTTGAGTCGGATGACGGCGGGCCGCAGGAGGCGCAGCGGATCGATGTAGCTCTTGGCACCCGTGCGCGCACCCCAATGAAGCGCGTCCGCTCCGTCGGAGCGGTGGCCGGCCACGAGCACTCCGATGGCCTGTCCCCGGCGCACGGCGTCCCCGGCCGCCACCGAGGGCTCGACCGGTTCGTAGGTGGTGCGGATGCCGTCGGCGTGGTCGATGGAGACCACCGGCCGGCCCGCCACCACGCCCGCGAAGATCACCGTCCCGTCCCCGGCCGCCAGCACCGGCGAGCCCGCGACCAGGGCCAGGTCGACGCCCCGGTGCCCCGCGCTCCACACGGCGGCCGGCGGGTCGAAGCCCTCCAGCACGTCCGTCGGGCCGCCGGTCGGCCAGCCGTAGCGCCCCCGCGGGGCCGGCGTCCGTGGCCCGCCGACGG
>NZ_GL985606.1:1430337-1450894 GCF_000220835.1 Actinomyces sp. oral taxon 448 str. F0400
GACGCCGCCCCGGCCGCGTCCGAGGCGGCGGCGGTCGGCTCCCCGCCGAGAGGGGGGAGAGCCGCCAGGCCCAGCGCCAGGCCGACCGCGAGCAGTCGCCTCCCGCGTCGGCGGACGCCCCGGTGCGGAGCCCGGCGAGAGAACCGGCGCGGGCTCGGGGACGAGGTGGCGCGTGCGGGGCTCATGCTCACCAGGTTGCCTGTCGTGCGCGGTCGGCGCCCGATGCGGGAGAACATCCTGTGGATCTCCGCGAGGCGCGGTCGCGCCGGGGCGCTCCTGTGGAGCCCGGCGGGGTGATGGGAATGACATCCCCGTCCCTCGGATGGGTACGGATCGGCGCAGAATCGCGCCAAACTCTGTGATAGCCTCTCGCACGCGGTTGCCTGCGGGCGGTCCTGGACGGTTCTCACCGGTTCGGAGCCGATCGCGGGCGGCTGACTTCGCGTGCTCGCACCCGCGCCCATCGGCTCACCCGACCTGGGCACGGGATCGTCCTTTCGGGCGTCGCGGTCGTGGTCCTGTCCTGCTTCGGGTTCGCCCGGCGAGGCGGGCGTCCGCGCGTCGCGGGCACCAGGCCCCATCCGCTCGGCCTCGCCGGGGCGGAGCCGCGGCCCGCCGCGCGGGCCCACCGGTCAACGGGGAGAAACCCAGATACACCACCGGGGCGCCGTCGATCACCGTCGACTGCCGTCGATCATGACGGGCGAGCGCCCCACAACCCACAGCGCGCCCGGCGGCCCCGGGGCGCGTGCGAAAGGACCGACATGGCGATTGTCACCATGCGCCAGCTCCTGGAGAGCGGTGTCCATTTCGGCCACCAGACCCGACGCTGGAACCCCAAGATGAAGCGCTTCATCCTCACCGAGCGCAACGGCATCTACGTCATCGACCTGACGCAGACCGTCGAGGGCATCAACACTGCCTACGACTTCGTCAAGGAGACCGTCGCCCGCGGCGGCAACATCCTGTTCGTCGGCACCAAGAAGCAGGCTCAGGCGGCCGTGGCCGAGCAGGCTCAGCGCGTCGGCATGCCCTACGTCAGTCAGCGCTGGCTGGGCGGCATGCTCACCAACTTCTCGACTGTGCGCGCCCGCCTGGATCGTATGAAGGAGCTCGAGCAGATCGACTTCGACGACGTGGCCGGCTCCGGCCGCACGAAGAAGGAGCTGCTCATGATGCGCCGCGAGAAGGACAAGCTCGTCAAAACTCTCGGCGGAATCCGCGACATGGCCAGGCTTCCCGCCGCCGTGTGGGTCGTGGACACCAAGAAGGAGCACTTGGCGGTCTCCGAGGCTCGGAAGCTGAACATCCCCATCGTCGCCATTCTCGACACCAACTGCGACCCCGACGAAGTCACCTACGGCGTTCCGGGCAACGATGACGCCATCCGCGCCGTGAGTCTGCTGACCCGCGTCGTCGCCGACGCCGTCGCCGAGGGGCTCGTGGCCCGTTCCTCCGGCCGCACTCGCACGGGTGCGGAGGCGGAAGTCGCCGCCGCCGACGCCGAGCCGTTGCCCGAGTGGGAGGCCGCCCTCCTGGCCGGCGCCGAGGAGAACGCGCAGACCGCCGCGCCGGCCGAGACCGCCGGCACCGCCGCACCGGCCGATCCTCAGGCGGCCGAGACCGCCGGCACCGCCCAGCAGGCCTGAGCCCGACACCCCACTCCAGCACTACCGGAGAAACTCCAGGAGACATACATCCATGGCGAACTACACAACCGCTGACATCAAGGCGCTGCGCGAGCGGACCGGCGCCGGCATGCTCGACGTCAAGAAGGCCCTCGACGAGGCCGACGGCGACGCGGAGAGAGCCGTCGAAATCATCCGCGTCAAGGGGCTGAAGGGCGTCGCCAAGCGCGAGGGCCGCAACGCCTCCGCGGGCCTCATCGCGGCCAGAGTCGTCGACGACGGCGACTCTCAGGCGGGCGTCCTGGTCGAGGTCAACGCCGAAACCGACTTCGTGGCCAAGAACGAGAAGTTCATCGCCTTCGCAGACAGGGTCCTCGACGCAGCCGTCGCCTCCGGCGCCGAGACCGCCGAGGCCCTCGCCGAGGTCGCCGTCGAGGACGGCACCGTCAAGGACCTGACCGACTCGATGCAGGCCGTCATCGGCGAGAAGATCGTCGTGCGTCGCCTCGCTCGTCTGGTCGCCCCGAAGGTCGAGCTCTACCTGCACCGCACCAGCCCCGACCTGCCCGCCCAGGTCGCCGTCCTCGTCGGCACCGATGAGGAGGCCGCCGAGGTCGCGCACGACATCGCGATGCACATCGCCGCCTACTCCCCGCTCTACGTGACCCGCGAGGACGTCCCTGTCGAGACGGTCGCCAAGGAGCGCGCCATCGCTGAGGAAACCACGCGCGCCGAGGGCAAGCCGGAGAAGGCGATCGCGAAGATCGTCGAGGGACGCCTGGGAGGCTTCTTCAAGGAGAACTGCCTGGTCGACCAGCCCTATGCCAAGGACCCCAAGGCCACGGTCGGCTCGGTCGTGGAGGCCACCGGCGGTACGATCACCGGTTTCGTCCGCTTCCGCGTCGGCGTCTGAGCGCGTGGCGCGCACCGCCGGGGCCGCCGGCGCCCGGGTCTCGGAGTTCCGGCACGGCATCGGCGCGTTTTCACCGATCTGAGGCGTGCGCGCCGCCGTCCGCGACGGTTGAGGGCCCCGCGAGCATCCGTCCGCGGGGCCCTCGCACGGCCCCGCCCGGGCGGGGCCGCCGCCGAGTCGTGACAGGGTCCGCCGCGGGAGGAGAGGCGCAACGGGTAGGCTCGCCCTCGGCGCGTGCGCACCCGAGCCACGTCATCATCGGATGCCAGACTCAGGAGATACCACTCATGACCGCCCAGACGCTCCCCTCCGAGGCACCCACGCAGACTCCGGCGGCGCGCCCGCGCCGCGTCCTTCTCAAACTCTCCGGCGAGGTGTTCGGGGGCGGGGCCGTGGGGCTGGATGCCGACGTCGTCTCCGATGCCGCCCGCCAGATCGCCGCGGCTGTTCGCGCCGGCGTCCAGGTGGCGGTGGTCGTCGGCGGAGGCAACTTCTTCCGCGGCGCCGAACTCTCCCAGCGGGGTATGGCCCGCGACCGCGCCGATTACATGGGCATGCTCGGCACCGTTATGAACGCCCTGGCGCTCCAGGACTTCATCGAGAAGGCCGGGGCGCCGGCGCGCGTCCAGTCCGCGATCGCCATGACCCAGGTCGCCGAGCCCTACATACCGCTTAAGGCGATCCGGCACATGGAGAAGGGCCGCGTCATCATCTTCGGTGCTGGAGCCGGCTTGCCCTACTTCTCCACCGACACCGTCTCCGCCCAGCGCGCGTTGGAGACCCGTTGCGACGAACTCCTCGTCGGCAAGAACGGCGTCGACGGCGTATACACGGCCGACCCGCGCACCAACCCGGACGCCCGGCTGCTCCGCCGGCTGACCTATGAGCGCGCCCTGGCCGAGGACCTCAAGGTCGTCGATGCCTCCGCCTTCGCCCTGTGCCGCGACAACGGCCTGACGATGCGCGTGTTCGGCATGGGCGAGGGCGGCAACATCACCCGGGCGCTGCTCGGTGAGCAGATCGGTACCCTCGTCACGCGGGAGTGAGCCCGTCCCGCCCCGCGATCCGACCACCACCAGCCCACCACCGGAGGAAGAATCATGATCGACGACGTCATGCTCGAAGCCGAGGACAAGATGGATAAGGCTCTCGAGGCCGCCAAGCACGAGCTCGCCGCCATTCGCACCGGCCGCGCCAACCCGGCCATGTTCACCGCGATCATGGTCGACTATTACGGGGCGCCCACCCCTCTCCAACAGCTCGCCTCCCTGACTATTCCCGAGGCCCGCACCGTCATCATCAGCCCCTACGACCGCAGCGCGATGAAGGCCATCACCACTGCCATCCGCGAGTCCGACCTGGGCGTCAACCCCACCGATGACGGAACCGTCATCCGGGTCACCCTGCCGGCCCTGACCGAGGAGCGCCGCAAGGACTACGTCAAGCTCGCCCGTCACCGCGCCGAGGAGTCCCGCGTCCAGGTGCGCGGGGTGCGCGGGAGGGCCAAGAAGGAACTGGAGGCGATCAAGAGGGGCGGGCAGGCCGGTGAGGACGATGTCAAGCGCGCCGAGGGCGAGCTTGACGCTCTGACCAGGCGCTTCGTGGAGAAGATCGACGCCGCTCTGGACACCAAGGAGGCCGAGCTCCTCGACGTCTGAGCCCGGCCCGACCGGCCCGGCCCGATACCTTGCACCGATGGGAACATCTCACCCGTGACCCCCCTGAGCACACTGCTGACCCCGCCGCCGACGCGCAACCGCGCCCCCCTGCCCACCACCGGACGGGCCGGGCGGAATCTGCCGGCGGCCATCGGGGTCGCGGCCGTCCTCGTCGCCGCCGTCCTGGCCTCACTGCTGTTCGACAAGATCTTCTTCGTCGGCCTCGTCGTCGCGGCCGTGTGCGGCGCCCTGTGGGAGCTCGCCGGCGCCTTCGCCCGCAAGGGCATCCGTCTGCCTCTGGGCCCGCTGTGGCTCGGCACCCTCGGGATGGCCGTGTGCGCCTGGATCATCGGGGCCGAGGCCGCCCTGGGCGCCTATCTCGCTACGGCGGGCGCCTGCGTCCTGTGGTGCTTCTTGGACCAGGCGGAGGCGGAGTCGGGCACGCCCCTGGAGGCGCCCGACCAGGCGGTGCCGCGCACGGATGAGCATGACGCCGCGCGACGCTCCCGGTCGGTGACGGCCTCCGCCTCCGTCTTCGCCGCGACCTACCTGCCTTTCCTGGCGAGCTTCGCCGTCCTGGTCACCGACCAGGACCACGGCGTCGGCAAGGTCGTCATGCTCATCGCTCTGCCCGCGGCCAACGACACCGGGGGTTGGCTGGCCGGCGTTCTGCTCGGCCGGCACCCCATGGCGCCGAGCGTGTCGCCCAAGAAGTCCTGGGAGGGATTCGCGGGCTCCATGGTCGCCGCCGTGACCGTGGGCTCGGGCTGCTTGCGGGCCCTGAGCGGTCCCTGGTGGGCGGGCGCCGCCCTGGGTGCGACCATCGTGGTCGTCTCCACCCTGGGCGACCTGGGGGAGTCCCTGCTCAAGCGGGATCTCGGCCTGAAGGACATGGGCACGCTCCTGCCCGGACATGGAGGGCTCATGGATCGTCTCGACTCGATCCTCGTGGCCGCCCCCGTCGTCTACGTCTTCTCTCTGGCCGTCCACTGACGCCGCCGGCCGCCGGACGTCGCCGGCTCATTCACGAGCCGGCGGCGGCCGGCGGGGAGCCGCGCGCGAACGTGTTGAAGAATATGCTGAAAGGAGTCCCGGACCTGTGAGTCCCGCACGCGAGAGAGGCCGCGGTCCCCGTCCCGTCGGCCGCGGCCGACGGGACGGGGGTGCGACCGGCCGGGTCCAGGTGCGCCCCACCGACCAGCCGCCGGAGGGCGCCACCGATCCTCGGGCGCGCCCGCGCCTGTCCTTCGCCGTCCCGCCCGCCCGGGGCAGGGCTCCGCGGCATCTGGCGGACCTCGCTCTGGCCGGCCGCAAGGAGGCTCTCGGGCGGGCCGGCCTACCCGCCTTCCGCGCCGACCAGCTCTCGCGCCACTACTTCGCCCGCTTCACCCGCGACCCCGCCGATATGACGGACCTGCCGGCCGGCCAGCGCGACCGGTTGACGGCCGAGCTGCTGCCCGACCTCATCCACCAGGTGCGCGCCCTGCGGGCCGACGGCGGCCGTACCATCAAGCACCTGTGGAAGCTGCACGACGGGGTGCGGGTGGAGTCCGTCCTCATGCGCTACCGGGATCGCACGACCCTGTGCGTGTCCTCCCAGGCCGGCTGCGGCATGGCCTGCCCCTTCTGCGCCACCGGTCAGATGGGGCTGACGCGCAACCTGTCGACCGCCGAGATCATCGAGCAGGTGCGTCACGCCGCCCGGGCGTCGGCCGCGGGGGCGCTGGCCGGCTCCCCGGCGCGGTTGAGCAATGTCGTCTTCATGGGCATGGGCGAACCGTTGGTCAACTACAGGAATGTCGTCGCCGCCCTGCACCGGCTCATCGACCCCGTCCCCGAGGGCTTCGGATTGTCCGCCCGCGCCATCACCGTCTCCACGGTTGGTCTGGTTCCCCTGATCCGCAGGCTCGCCACCGAGGGCCTGCCCGTGACTCTGGCCGTCTCCCTCCACGCCCCCGACGACGGGCTGCGCGACGAGCTCATCCCAGTCAATTCCCGATGGAGGGTCGGCGAGCTGCTCGATGCCGCTCACGACTACTTCCGCTCCACGGGGCGACGCGTGTCCATCGAGTACGCTCTCATCAAGGACATGAACGACCACGCCTGGCGCGCCCAGCGTCTGGCCGACGAGCTCAACGTTCGCGGGTCGGGATGGGCCCACGTCAACCCCATCCCGCTCAACCCCACACCGGGATCCATCTGGACGTGCTCGCTCCCGAACGTGCAGGATCTGTTCGTCGACACGCTTCGGCGCGCCGGCATCGCCACGACGGTGCGTGATACTCGTGGCAGCGATATCGACGGCGCCTGCGGCCAGTTGGCCACCGAGGTGCTCCACCAGGAAAGGGTCAGAGCATGAGCGACATGTTCCCCCGGGCGGGCTTCCTCCGCCAGGGCTACCGCCGCGAGCAGGTCGACGGCTACTTCACGACTGCTCGTGAGATCTACGACGCCGGCGAGCTCGACGAGATGGACTCCGAGGGTGTGCGCACCGTCGCCTTCGATGTGGTGCGCGGCGGCTACAAGCCCGCCGCCGTCGACGCCGCCCTGGACCGGCTCGAGGCGGCCTTCCTCCAGCGCCGCCGGGCCGACTTCGTGGCCGAGCGGGGACGCAAGGCCTGGATGGAGGAGGTCGCCCAGCTGGCCACCACCCTCTACCCGCGGCTGCTGCGGCCCCACGGGTCGCGCTTCGCCTCCGCCCACAAGCACGGCTACTCCAAGGTCGACGTCGACGCCCTCATGGATCGTATTGCCTCCTACTTCGACGCCGACACCGCCCTGTCGTCGACCGAGGTGCGCACGGCGACCTTCACGGCGGCCAAGAAGGACGCCGCCTACGACGAGAGGAGCGTGGACCGCTATCTGGCCCGCGTCGTCGAAGTCCTTCTGTCCGTCGAGTAGCCAGCGGATCAGGGCATGAGAAGCAGAACGGCCGCGGTCCGCTGAGTCCGTCGGTCCGTCGCGCGGCGGCACCCGCGCTGCGCACCGCAGGCTCGCGAGGAATCATTCAGGAAGGAGCGCGCATGAGTCACACATCCTCCCGGCTGGTCCTGCTGGGGTCCACCGGGTCCATCGGGACCCAGACCCTGGACGTCGTCGGGCGGCTGGGGGCCGATGGCGGGGCGCCCGAGGTCGTGGGGCTGGCGGCCGGGGGAGCGCGCCCCGAGGCGCTCGCCGAGCAGGCGGTGGCTTTGCACGTGCCGAGGGTCGCGATCAGCGCCGAGGAGACGGATGCCGTCGCGCATCTGCGCGCCGCCCTGTCCGCCGCGGCCGAACGGGCGGGACGCCCCGACCCCGTCGCCGAGATCCTCACCGGTTCCGACGCCCCGATCGCGCTGGTCGAGCAGGCGGGACTGGGGCGCGGGGACACCGTCCTCAACGCCATCACCGGCTCGGTCGGCCTGCGCCCGACCCTGGCGGCGCTGGCCACCGGGGCGCGCTTGGCCCTGGCGAACAAGGAGTCCCTCGTCGTGGGCGGCGCCCTGGTCAGGGGCGCTCTGCGGCGACCCGGACAGGTCGTCCCCGTCGACTCCGAGCACTCCGCCATCGCCCAGGCCCTGGCCTCGGGCCGCCACGGCAGGGGCCTGACGAGCCCGGAGGTCACGGGCCGCTCCGACGTGCGCCGGCTCGTGCTCACCGCCTCGGGCGGCCCCTTCCGAGCTCGTTCGCGCGCCGAACTCGCCGACGTCACCGCCGCCCAGGCCCTGAACCACCCGACCTGGGCCATGGGGCCCGTCGTCACCGTCAACTCCTCGACCCTGGTCAATAAGGGGTTGGAGCTCATCGAGGCGCATCTGCTGTTCGATGTCGCCCCGGACGACATCACGGTCGTCGTCCACCCGCAGTCGGTCGTCCACTCCATGGTCGAGTTCGTCGACGGCGCCACCATCGCCCAGGCCTCGCCCCCCGACATGCGCCTGCCCATCGCCCTGGGCCTGACCTGGCCGGCGCGCCCCGACCTGTCCGGCCTGGTGACCCCCAACCGCTGGGGGGAGCCGGCCGCCTGGACCTTCGAGCCGCTGGATACCGGGACGTTCCCGGCCGTCGACCTCGCCCGCAGCGCGGTCGCGGCCTCCGCCACCCACCCCGCCGTCCTCAACGCCGCCAACGAGCAGGCCGTGGACGCCTTCCTGACCGGCCGCCTGCGGTGGACGGACATCGTCGAGGTCGACGCCGCCGTCGTCGGCGAGCACGAGGGGGCCGGCACCGGGGATCCGGCGCTGGAGGACGTGCTCGCAGTCGAGGCCTGGGCGCGCCGACGAGCCGACGAGCTCATCGCGGGTCGCTCGCTGTGACCGCCGCCCGTCCGCATCAGTTCTCCGACAGTTCTACGACCCTGGGAGCAGCCCGTGAGTCCGACCCTCGCCTACATCCTGGGCATTATCGTCCTCATCGCGGGGCTGGCCATCTCGGTCGCCCTCCACGAATTGGGGCACATGGTCCCGGCCAAGCGCTTCGGGGTGAAAGTACCCGAGTACTTCATCGGCTTCGGGCCGCGCATCTGGTCCATCCGTCGCGGTGAGACCGAGTACGGCGTCAAGGCCATCTGGCTCGGCGGCTACGTCAAACTCCTCGGCATGCTGCCCCCCGCCCGTCCTGGCCGCCCCGACAAGCCCGGATCGATGGTGGCCGAGGCCCGTGAGGAGGCCCTGGCCGAGCTGGGACCCGACGAGCAGGATCGCGCCTTCTACCGTCTCAGCGTGCCGCGCAAGCTCCTGGTCATGGCCGGCGGCATTCTGACCAACCTGGTCCTGGGGATCGTCTGCCTCGCGCTGGCGCTGGGGGCGGTCGGGCAGTACACGGCCACATCCACGCTGTCCTCGGTGGAGCCCTGCGTGCCGGCCGCTGTCGGCGCGCCGGGCTCCCAGTGCGCCTCCGACTCCTCCGACTCCGCGTCCTCGGTCTCGCCGGCCGTCGCCGCGGGCATGCGCGCCGGCGACGAGATCGTCTCGTGGAACGGAGTCCCGACGCCCGCGTGGGCGGACGTTCAGGCGGCCATCCGCTCCGGGGGCACGGAGCCGGCCGACGTCGTCGTGCGCCGAGACGGGACGGAGACGACCCTGAGCGTCACCCCCGTCGAGGTCGAGCGCACCGTCACGGCCGCCGACGGGTCGGCCTCCACCGAGCTGCGGCCCTACGTCGGCATCGAGCCGAGGGCGCGAACGGTCAGGGTGGCGCCGAGCCGGGTGCCCGGCGAGGTCGCCACGGCGGTGGGGCAGACCCTCAAGGCGATCATCACCCTTCCCGTCGGCCTCTACCACTCGGTGGCGGCGGGTCTCGGGCTGGAGGAGCGCAGGGCCGACGGCCTAGTCAGCCTGGTGGGCGTGGGCAGGATCGCGGGGGAGGTCTCCAGCGAGGGCGTGGGCACCGGTACGGTCCCGTTCTCGGCGCGCCTGTCCTCCATGCTGAGTCTGCTGGGGTCGCTCAACCTCGCCCTGTTCGCCTTCAACCTGGTGCCGCTCCTACCGCTGGACGGCGGGCACGTCGCCGGGGCCTGCTGGGAGGGGCTGCGGCGCCTGCGGGCCCGCTGGCGCGACCGCCCCGACCCCGGTCACGTCGACACCGCGCGCATGCTGCCGGTCGGGCAGGTCGTCTTCGTGGCTCTGATCGTCATGGCGGTCGTCCTCATCTGGGTCGACGTCGTCGCCCCCTTCTGACCGTCCCGCGAGCCCTGACCGGTCCCCTGCCGGACCGGGCCGGCAGGGGACCCATGCCACACAACGGGGGCGCGCACGGGAGGATCAGGCGCCCGTCCGGGTGCCATACTGGAGCGCGTGACTGACGCCGTTGCTCTTGGCATCCCCACCGTCCGTGAGGAAAGCCCCGTCCTCGCCCCTCGCAGGCCCACCCGCAGGATCAAGGTTGGCGACCTGTACGTCGGCGGTGACGCCCCCATCACGGTTCAGTCGATGACGACGACGAAGACCCACGACATCGGCGCCACCCTCCAGCAGATCGCCGAATTGACGGCCGCCGGTTGCGACATCGTGCGCGTGGCCTGCCCCACCGACAAGGACGCGGGCGCGCTGCCGATCATCGCCGCGCAGTCCCGCATTCCGGTCATCGCGGACATCCACTTCCAGCCGAAGTACGTCTTCGCGGCCATCGAGGCCGGTTGCGGCGCTGTGCGCGTCAACCCCGGCAATATCCGCAAGTTCGACGATCAGGTGGCCGAGATCTGCAAGGCCGCCTCCGATCACGGCGTCTCCCTGCGCATCGGCGTCAACGCCGGCAGCCTCGATAGGCGCCTGCTCAAGAAGTACGGCAAGGCCACGGCCGAGGCCCTCGTGGAGTCCGCCGTGTGGGAGGCGGGCCTGTTCGAGGAGTGCGGCTTCCACGACTTCAAGATCTCGGTCAAGCACCACGACGTGGTCACCATGGTCCAGGCCTACCAGCTGCTGTCGGAGAAGGGCGACTGGCCCCTGCATCTAGGGGTGACCGAGGCGGGTCCCGCCTTCCAGGGCACTATCAAGTCCTGCGCGGCCTTCGGCACGCTGCTCGCCCGGGGCATCGGCGACACCATTCGCGTGTCCCTGTCGGCTCCTCCCGTCGAGGAGGTTAAGGTCGGCACCAAGCTCCTGGAGTTCATGGGGCTGCGCGAGCGCAAACTCGAAATCGTCTCCTGCCCCTCGTGCGGACGCGCTCAGGTGGACGTGTGGGCACTCGCCGAGGAGGTGGAGGCCGGGCTCAAGGAGATCACCGCCCCGCTGCGGGTGGCCGTCATGGGCTGCGTGGTCAACGGCCCCGGCGAGGCGCGCGAGGCCGATCTCGGCTGCGCCTCGGGCAACGGTAAGGGGCAGATCTTCGTGCGCGGCAAAGTCGTCGAGACCGTTCCCGAGGCCCGGGTCGTCTCCACCCTCCTCGAGCACGCCCAGGCCATGGCCGACCGGATGCGCTCCGAGCTCGGTGAGGACGCGCTCGCCGGGACCTCGCCCACCGTGGTCACGGCAGGGTCCTGAGACGGGCGGACGCGCCCATCGGATGCCGATCGTGAGTTTCTTCGGCCACCGGCTGACCCCCATCGGCCCGCACCAGCGCGCGGGGCTGCTGCGCGTGTGCGGCCTCGAGCCGGTTGGAGCCGTCACCCTCGCCCACCAGCTGTGCCGGTGGGAGCGGTGGAACAGCGGCGACGTCGTCGTCCTGGGCCGGGCCGGCCGTCCGGCGGCCGGTGCGTGGGCGACGGGTTCCCTACTTCCCTTCGGTCTGGCGGCTCGCCCCGGGCTCGGACACGACGGCGCCGGCTCCGACGGGGCGCACGCTCTGGCCGACCATGCGCGCACCCGTCTGACCCGCTACGGCTCAGTCGTGGGGCCGGTGCAGGACGTCGAGGCGGTGTGGACGGATCTGGCGGCCGGCGGTCTACGGGCGCGTCAGGAGCGATGGGTTCAGCCGGTGCTCGTGGCGCCGTCGCCCGACGGCGGCCTGGCCGGGGCGGTCGTCCGCCGCCGGCCGCGCCTGCGGTGGGTTGCCGAGGCCCTTCACCCGGCCGGGCCCGCGGAGGAGAAGCTGGTCCTGCCCGCGTCGGTCGCCATGTTCACCGACGAGCTCGGTTACGACCCCATGAGGGCGGGGGGCTCCTACGCGCGGCACGTGTCCTGGTTGGTTGCCACCGGGCGCAGCTACATCGTCCTGGATGACGGCTCCGGGACCCCGGCGCGCCCCGAAGGGACCGGGCGGGTGGCCTTCAAAACCGACGTCGGTGCCGTATGGCGGGCTCCCACGGGCACCGTCGCCCAGCTGACCGGGGTGTGGACCCGCGACGACCTGCGCGGCCGGGGCATCGGCACGGCCGCGCTGGCGGCCGTCGTCGACGCCGTGCGCCGAGACCACACGGGTGCCGACGGCATCGTGAGCCTGTACGTCAACGACTTCAACGCCGCCGCGCTGGGCCTGTACGGGCGGCTCGGCTTCGAGCGGGCCGGTACCTTCGCGACCATGTTGCTCTAGCTGCTCTAGCCGCTCCAGTTCGCTGCGGTCGGCGGCGGGCCCGGTTCCGAGGGCGATCGGGGCGGAGGCTTCTGCCGACGAGGAGCAGTGCGGACGGGCCCGACCCGCGCGAGACCGGGTCGAGCCTGCAGCGCGCGAACACGTAGGATCGCCCCGTGCTTCAGACGCTGTCCACCGCCTTCATCCGAACGCTGCGCGAGGATCCGGCTGACGCCGAGGTCGCCAGCCACCGGCTGCTCGTGCGCGCCTGCTACATCCGGCGCGCCGCCCCCGGCATCTACACGTGGCTGCCGCTGGGACTGCGCACCCTGGGCAAGATCGAGAGGGTCGTGCGCGAAGAGATGAACCGCATCGGGGGCCAGGAGGTGCACTTCCCCGGGCTGCTGCCCGCCGACCCGTACAAGGCGAGCGGTCGCTGGGAGCAGTACGGCCCGACCCTGTTCACCCTGGCCGACCGCAGGGGCAACGACTACCTCCTGGCGCCCACCCACGAGGAGATGTTCACCCTCCTGGTCAAAGACATGTACTCCTCCTACAAGGACCTGCCCGCGGTGATCTACCAGATCCAGACCAAGTACCGCGACGAGGCCCGCCCGCGCGCCGGACTGATCCGCGGCCGCGAGTTCATCATGAAGGACTCCTACTCCTTCGACATGGACGACGCCGGCCTGGAGGCCTCCTACCGGCTGCACCGCCACGCCTACGAGCGGATCTTCGCCCGTCTGGGCCTGGACTACGTCCCGGTCGACGCCGTGGCCGGCGCTATGGGCGGGTCCCACTCCGAGGAGTTCCTCCACCCCTCGCCGATCGGCGAGGACACCTTCGTGCGCTCCGCCGGCGGCTACGCCGCCAACGCCGAGGCCGTCATCACTCCCGCCCCCGAGCCCGTCGACGCCTCCGCCGAGCCGCCCGCGCGCGTTGTGGACACCCCCGACGCCCCCACGATCGAGGCTCTCGTGGACCTGTGCAACGAGCGCTACCCGCGCTCCGACGGCCGGGCGTGGACCGCCGCCGACACCTTGAAGAATGTCGTCGTCACCCTCACCCGCCCGGGCGGCTCCAAGGAGCTCCTCATCGTGGGCCTGCCCGGCGACCGCGAGATCGACATGAGGCGGCTCGAGGCGGCCGTCGCCCCCGCCGAGGTCGAGATGGCCGTCGATGAGGACTTCGACGGTCACCCCGAGCTCGTGCGCGGCTACATCGGCCCCACCGCCATCGGTCCCAACTCGCCCGACCGCCGCGTGGAGACCGACCAGGACGGCCGGGAGCGACTCGCCGGCTCCGTGCGCTACCTGCTGGATCCCCGCGTCGTGGACGGCACCAGTTGGGTCACCGGGGCCAATGCGATGAGGAAGCATGTCCTCCACCTGGTCAAGGGCCGCGACTTCACCGCCGACGGCACGATCGAGGCCGCCGAGATCCGCCCCGGCGACCCGGCTCCCGACGGCTCGGGTCCCCTCGAGCCGGCCCGCGGCATCGAGATCGGCCACATCTTCGCTCTGGGTCGCCGATACGCCGAGGCGCTGGGGCTGTCCGTCCTGGATGAGAACGGCCGGGCGCGCGTGGTCACCATGGGCTCCTACGGCATCGGGATCAGCCGCGTCATGGCGGCGCTGGCCGAGGCCAACCACGACGAGCACGGGCTCGCCTGGCCGATCGGGGTCGCCCCGTACCACGTCGAGATTCTGGCCACCGGCAGGGACGACGCCGTCTTCACCGCCGCCGCATCCCTGGGGGAGGCGCTCGACGCCGCGGGCTTCGAGGTGCTCTACGACGACCGTCGCAGGGTCTCGGCGGGCGTGAAGTTCGCCGACGCCGAGCTGCTGGGCATGCCTTATATCGTCGTCGTCGGACGCGACCTGGCCAGGGAGGGCACGGTTGAGATCCGCGACCGCCGCAGCGGCGAGCGGAGCAGCGTGCCGGTCACCGACGCCGCCGGGCGGGTGGCCGCCGCCCTGAGCGAGGCCCTGGCGCGCGCATGAGCCGCGAGCACGGCCGAACCGAGCCGACGGGTGGGCGCACGGCCGATCGGACGGTCGAGCGCCCGCTCGCCTCCTGGCGTCCGGCCGCCCCGCTGCGCGACTACCAGGCCGACCTGCTGGACGCCGTACGACCCGACGACGGTGCCGCTCTCCACCTCGTCGCCCCGCCGGGTGCCGGCAAGACCGTGATCGGCCTGGCCCTCGCGGTTCGCAACGGACGCCGCGCCCTGGTCCTGGCCCCCACCACCGTCATCCGCGCCCAGTGGGCCGAGCAGGCCGCTCGGTTCTTCCGCACCCCCGACGGCAGTGCGCCCGCGGTCGCCGACCGCTGCCCCGAGGCGGGGGAGAACCCCGCGGATCTGACCGTCCTGACCTATCAGGCGCTGTCGGTGGTCGCGGACGCGGGCCCCTGGGAGGCGGCCGCCCGGGAGCGCTGGCTGGACGAGCTCGTGCGCGATGGCCGCACCCGCGCCCGGGCCGACGCCTGGCTGAAGGCTCTCGCCGCGGACAACCCCGCCGCCTACAACCGTGGCATCCGCTCGCGCGCCGCCACCATCCGCGCCCGCGTCGACGAGCTCGACGACGACGCCGTCGCCGCGCTACTGGCCCGCGGGGCGCGCGAACGCCTGGACGCCCTCGTCGACGCCGGGGTGGCGACGATCGTCCTGGACGAATGCCACCACCTGCGCGCTCACTGGGCCGTCGTCGTCCACTATCTGCGGCGTCGTCTGGTCGCCGCCGGCGCCGCGCCCACGCTCATCGGCCTGACGGCCACCGAGCCCAGCCGCGAGGACCGCTCCTGGCGGCGCTACCACGCCCTGCTGGGCGACGTCGACGCTGAGATCCCCGTCCCCGCCGTCGTGCGCTCCGGTCACCTCGCCCCCTACCGGCCCCTGGCCTGGTTCACCCTGCCCGCACCCGAGGAGACCGCCTTCCTCGCCACCGCCGGGACCGAGCTGCGCCACCGCATCGCCCAGCACCTGCTCGCCCCCGACGGCGTCGACTACCTCCTGGGTGTTCTCACTCCCGACCTGCCCGCCGGGGCGCCCGTCCCGTCCGATCCGGCCCTCGTGCGGGCCCTCGTCGCCGGCTTCGACGACAATCCGTCCCTGGCCTCGTGCGCCGGCGCCCTCCTGCGCCGCACCGACGACTACACCCCCACTCCGCTCAGCGTGCGCCTCGTCCCGCTCCTGCCCGAGCTCGACGCCCTCGATGCCGCCGAGGAGCTGGAGCTTCTGGCCCGCTACGCCCTTGACCGCCTTCTGCCCGATCCCGCCCGCCGTGCCGATTGGGAGGATGTGCGCATGATGCTGCGCGGCTTCGGACTGCATCTGACGGACTCGGGCATTCGCACCGGCCGCTCGCCGCTGGACGTCATCGCCGCCGCCTCCCGGGCCAAGGATGTCGCCGTCGTCGATATCGTGCGCCACGAGCTCGACGCGCTGGGCGAGCAGTTGCGCGCCGTCGTCGTCACCGACGCGGCCGAGCGCTCTGCGCCCCATCGGGCCCTCGACGTCCTGGTGGGCGCCGGGAGCGCCGAGGCCGCGGGCGGGGCCGTGCGTTGCTTCACCGCTGTTCTGGCGGACGAGGAGCTGCGCGGCCTGCACCCGGTCCTGCTCACCTCATCCCGGATGCGCCTGGCCCACGGCGATGACGCCCTTCTGGAGCGCTTGCGCGCTCGCACGGGCCTGGAGCTGCGCGCCCGCGACGACGGCTGGTCCCTGGTCGTCACCGGCGGGGTGGGCTCGGCGGACCTGGTCGTGGCGGTCAGCGATCTGATCGCCTCCGGCGATGTGCGCCTCGTCGTCGGGACGCGCGGCCTGCTCGGGGAGGGCTGGGACTGCCCCGCCGTCAACACCCTGGTGGACTTGACCACCGCCGCCACTGCGACGGCCGTCCAGCAGCTGCGCGGACGCACCATCCGTCTGGACCCGGCCTGGCCCGGCAAAGTCGCCCACAATTGGTCGGTCGCCTGCCTGCTGCCCGCCGATTCCCGCCTGCGTTCCACCGCCGACCTCGACCGTCTGCGCCGCAAGGCCGACTGCGTCTGGTCGGTCGTCCTGCCCGATCCCGATGATGAGGATGAGTCCGCCCCGCCGGCGATCGAGACCGGTCTGGCCGGTGCCCTGACCCCCGCTCAGCGTCGCGCTCTCGACCGTCTCGCCGACGGCGCCTCCGCCCGGGACGTCGTCGCTCTCAACACCGCGACGCTGGCCGGCCTTGGCGACCGCGATCGGGAGGGCCGCCGCTGGTCGCTGGCCGCCCCCGTCTCCGAGGCGCCGGCCGGCGGTCCGCCGCGGCGATCGGGCCGGGCCCTGGACGTCGTCCGCGTCTCCACGACCGCCGGCGTGCTGCGTCGCGGCGCTCCGGCGGTCTTCTGGACTGGTGCCGCGCGGGCGGTCATGACGGTCATGACGGCCGAGGACGAGCGCGGAGCGGACGGGGCGCGTCTGCTCGTCGTCGCCGAGGACGGGCCGGGCCCCGGTGAGGCGCGCACCGTGGTTCTCGGCCTCGACGGCGTGGACGCCGCCATGAGCGCCCGCTTCGCCGACGTGATGGCCGAACTGGCGACCCCGCCCCGGCGTCGGCCCCGCTTCGTGCTGGAGGCGGCCGCCCTGACCCTCGCCCGGCCCCGGGACGTCGGCGGCCTGGGAGTCGTGCGTCGGGTTCTGGGATCACTGGCGGCCCGCAGGGCCCGGGGCAGGGGCGGGAGCCTGCACCTGGCCGTGCCCGCGGCGCTGGCCTGCTCGCGCGCCGACATGGAGGTCCTCGTGGCGGCCTGGAGGCGGCGGGTGGGCCCCTGCCGGCTGCGCCTGGTGCGCGACGCCGACGACGCCGAGGCCCTTCTGGCCAGCCGCGGAGGCTGGGGTGCGCACCGGCGCGTGAGCGTGCAGCGCACGCGCCGCTGGATCCAGTGAGCCGGGCGCAGCGGGTCGCCCGCCCGGGTCAGGCCGAGGTGTAGCCGGGCAGGGCCTCGTCCACCGCGGCGCCCCACGCCCTCGCCCGTAAACCGGCGGCCGCCGCCGCGTCGACAGCCCCCGACGTCGCCTGCCCGCCGTCGGCCGCCACGGCGACGAGCTCGGCGCCCATGACCGTGGACCACGCCTCGCGCGCCCAGGTCACATCCGATGAGGCCCCGTCGTCGGCCCGCGTGGGGGCCGCGTAGGCGGACAGGCGCCCGTCCTGCCCGCCCAGCGCCAGCGAGGCGGAGACGATGCCGGCGGCGTACTGGGCATCGGCGAGGGCTCGGGCGCGCTCGTCGCCCTCTGCCCGCGCCGCCACCTCCTGGAGCGCGTAACGGACGGCGTCGTAGGCCTCCAGCACTCCGTCGGGCAGGGGATCGGTCAGGGAGGACGGTGACCTCCCGGAGATCTCGGCAGCCTGGGCGTCGAGAGCCGCGGTCCCCAGCAGCCATGCGACGCCCAGGGAGGCGTACAGCCGCGCCGCGGTCGCCTCCGAGGACTCGCGGGCGACGGTTGACGCCTGCGTCGCCCCCTCGGTCAGTGCCGTCACCAGGTCGTGGACCGTCGCCCCCGGGGAGGCCGTGGCCGCCGGGGACGTCGTGGGGCGGTCCGGGTCCGCGGCGGGGCTCTCGCTCGCCCAGGGCTCCCACACCCCGCCCAGGGCCTGAAGCTGCGTGCGCGCCGCCGAGGCCAGGCCCTGGGCGGGGCCCGCGGCGTCCATCGATCCCCCGTCCGCGACGACATCGGCTGTCGAGGCGATCAGGACGGCTCGTCGCGCCAACTGGTCGCGAGCCTCCTCCGCCGCCGGGGGACTGGGCAGCGACTCGGGCGCGCCTGTGCCCAGACGGAGCCGGCAGCCGCCGACCAGTGCCAGCACCAGTGCCGCACCGCCCGCGCCCGCACCGCGCAGGACCAGGCGTCTGGGCGGGGGCCCGCCCGCGGTCGGGCGCGCCGGGACGGGGGCCGGGGAAGGGAAGGTTGAGCGCATCACGCGGTGATCCTCCCACGGACGGGTAGCATGAGGTCCACTGACCACGCTCACTGACTCAACCCGCAGCGGCCCCGGACGGCCTTGAGGGAAGCACCATCGGGAGGACCCGCCATGGCCGATGCGCTCGCACGCAGCCTCACTGACCTGCTCACCCCCGTCGTCGAGGACGCCGGAGCCTTCCTCGAGGGCGTCGAGACGACCCGGGCCGGCAGGTACTCCACCGTTCGAGTCCTGGTCGACCTCCCCGACGGCCCCGGCGAGATGGACGTGGATGCGCTAACGAAGATCACCCGCGCCGTGTCGGCCGCCATGGACGATTCCGATCCGGTCGCGGGCCGGTACACCCTGGAGGTGTCCACACCCGGGGCCGAGCGCTGTCTGACCACCCCGCGTCATTTCCGCCGCGCGGTGGGGCACGATCTCGAGGTGACGGTCGAGGTCGATGGCGCCGACGTCACGCTCACCGGTACCGTCGTCGCGGCGGATGAGGATTCGGTCACCCTGATGATCGACGGGAGGCAGCGCGTCCTGGCGCTGCGCGACGTGCGGCAGGCGCGCATGGTTGTCATCTTCTGACTCACGAACCATCGGCCCGGTCCCGACCGCGGCCACGGGCGGGCCCGCCCGACACACCGCCCAGACGAGAGAGGACCCGAGGAACCATGGACATCAACATGCCGGAGCTGCGAGGCGCCGCCGACGAGCTCGGCATCGATCTGGACAGCCTCCTTCCCGCCATCGAGGACGCCATCCTGGGCGCGTATGCCAAGGTCCCCGGCGCGATCCGCGGCGCCCACGTCGAGATCGACAGGCGGACCGGTCACATGACCGTCCTCGCTCCCGAGGTCGACGAGGAGGATGAGCCCACGGGCGAGTACTTCGACGACACCCCCGACGATTTCGGTCGTATCGCTCAGGCCACGGCCCGTTCCGTCATCGTCCAGCGCATCCAGGACCGGCGCGACTTCGAGGTGCTGGGCACCTTCAAGGACAAGTCCGGCGAGCTGATCTCCGGGGTCGTCGAGCAGGGCCGGGATCCGCGCGTGGTCCACGTGCGCCTGGACGAGGAGCACGAGGGGGTTATGCCTCCGCACGAGCAGGTGCCCGGCGAACGGTACCGGCACGGCGACCGCGTGCGCGCCTACGTCACCGAGGTCTCCCGCGGCGCCAAGGGCGCTCAGATCATCCTCTCCCGCACCCATCCGGGGCTGGTGCGCAAGCTCTTCGAGCGCGAGGTGCCCGAGATCGTCTCGGGCGACGTCGAGATCGTTTCGGTGGCCCGGGAGGCCGGGCACCGCTCCAAGATGGCGGTGCGCTCGCGCTCGCGCGGCGTGGGCGCCAAGGGCGCCTGCATCGGTCCGATGGGGCAGCGGGTCCGGGCCGTCATGGCTGAGCTGGGCGGGGAGAAGATCGATATCGTCGACTACTCCGAGGATCCGGCGCGCTATGTCGCCAACGCGCTGTCCCCGGCGCGGGTCGCCTCGGTGACGGTGCTTGACGCCGAGGAGCGCACCGCCCGCGCCGTCGTCCCCGACTTCCAGCTCTCGCTGGCCATCGGTAAGGAGGGGCAGAACGCCCGCCTGGCGGCGCGCCTGACCGGGTGGAAGATCGACATTCACGCCGACATCGAGTCCGGTGAGGTCGTTCCCGGGCATGACTCGCGTGCTGACGACGTGATTGGTCCCTCAATTCCGGGCCCTCAGGACTGAGGTCGTGCACCGGTAGACTTGCGCCGGGCCTATCCGCGGGCCGCCCGGCCTCACTCGGTGAGTCGGCGCGTCCCGATAGCGGTGCCCGGGCAGCGAGCGGAAGGACACGACGAGGTCGGTGGCGAGCACCACACACGTGCCTGTACGCAGTTGCGTCGGCTGCCGGGGCAGGGCCCCCCGGACGCAGCTTCTGCGTCTGGTGATGAGCACCGGCGGCGAGCTGGTGGTCGACGACCGGGCTGTCATGCCCGGTCGTGGCGCGTGGATCCACGTCGATCCGACGTGCCTCGCCCTCGCCGAGCGCAGGCGCGCCCTCGGGCGCGCGCTGCGAACCAGCGGGTCACCCGATGTGGCCCCCGTGCGCGAGTGGATCGCCTCCCACGAGGCGGTCCGTGTCGAGCGCGAAGCAACGGTCCCCCGCGGGGCCGGCACGACCGATTGCAAAGGCGGGTAGAGAAGATGGGCACCCGATGAGTACCCAGCGATGAGCTGCCTCTAGAAGCGCCCGCCCTGTTCCGGGGTGGGCAACCGGACAGGAGAAAAGTGGCTAAACCACGCGTTCACGAGCTCGCGAAGGAGCTCGATCCCTCTGGCAAGAAGATCACATCCAAAATGATTCTGGCTTGGCTCAAGGACCAAGGGGAGTTCGTCAAGGCGGCGTCCTCCGCGGTGGAGCCGCCCGTCGCTCGCCGGGTCCGCGAGCACTTCGCCTCCCAGCCCTCCCCGGCCAAGGGCGGAGCCGGTAAGGGGGGGGCGCCCAAGCCCG
>NZ_GL985606.1:1450944-1501563 GCF_000220835.1 Actinomyces sp. oral taxon 448 str. F0400
CGCCCGACCCCGAAGCCCCGCAAGCCGGGCGACGCCCGGCCGGCGGCCCCCCGCCCCGGCGCCGAGGCTCAGTCGGCTGCGAACCATCCGACCCCGAAGGCCCCGCAGCGGCCCCCGTCCGGCGGGCATGGCAGGCCGTCCGCACCCACACCGGGTCCGCGGCACGGCTCGACCCCCGGCCCCCGTCCCGGCGCCCCGCGTCCGGGCAACAATCCTTTCGCCACATCCCAGGGCATGCCCCGGCCCGGCGGTCGCGGCCGAACGGGCGGGCGGGGCGGAGGGGGGAGCCCGCGTCCGGGTAACAATCCTTTCGCCACATCCCAGGGCATGCCCCGCCCCGGCGGTTCGGGCGGTCCGCGTCCGCAGGGCGGTAGGCCCGCGCCGGGATCCCGCTCCGGTGGCTCCCGGTCCCAGGGCGCCCCGCGTCCGGGCGGGCCCCGCCCCAATCCGGGGATGATGCCCGGCCACTCCTCTGTCGCTCGCCCCGGTGCTCCGGCCCGTGGCGGTCAGGGCGGTCGCGGCGGTCGCTCGGGGACCGGAGGGCGCTCCGGCGGCGGTCCCCGCGGCGGCTTCGGCGGTCCTCGCGGCGGTCGCGGCGGTCGCGGCTCGACTCAGGGAGCTTTCGGACGCGGCGGCGGCGCTCCCCGCGGACGCAAGTCCAAGCGGACCAAGCGTCAGGAGTTCGAGCAGCAGTCCGCTCCGTCGATCGGCGGTGTCGTCGTCCCGCGCGGTGACGGCTCGACCCCCGTCCGCGTGCGCCAGGGCGCGACCCTGACGGACCTGGCCGAGAAGATCAACGCCAATCCGGCCGCGCTGGTCACGGTGCTCTTCCATCTCGGTGAGATGGCGACAGCCACCCAGTCCCTGGACGAGGACACCTTCGCTCTGCTGGGCGCCGAGCTGGGATACAACGTCCAGATCGTCTCGCCCGAGGATGAGGACCGCGAACTGCTGGAGTCCTTCGACATCGACTTGGAGGCCGAGGAGGCCCGGGAGGACGACACCGACCTCGTGCCGCGTCCGCCGGTGGTCACGGTCATGGGGCACGTCGACCACGGTAAGACCAAGCTGCTGGACGCCATCCGCTCCACCGACGTGGCCGCCGCCGAGGCCGGGGGCATCACCCAGTCCATCGGCGCCTACCAGGTGCGCGTGCACCTGAATGACGAGACCCGCCCGATCACCTTCATCGACACCCCCGGTCACGAGGCCTTCACGGCCATGCGGGCCCGCGGCGCCGAGGTCACGGACATCGCGATTCTCGTCGTGGCCGCCGACGACGGGGTCATGCCGCAGACGGTCGAGGCGCTCAATCACGCCCAGGCCGCGCACGTGCCGATCGTGGTGGCCGTCAACAAGATCGACAAGGAGGGCGCCAACCCGGAGAAGATCCGCGGACAGCTCACCGAGTACGGCCTGGTCCCCGAGGAGTACGGCGGCGACACCATGTTCGTCGACATCTCCGCTAAGCAGCGCACCAACATCGACGCCCTCCTCGAGGCCGTTCTGCTGACCGCCGACGCCGCCCTGGACCTGCGCGCCAACCCCGGGAGCGATGCCCGCGGCGTGACCATTGAGGCCAAGCTCGACAGGGGCCGCGGCGCCGTCACCACGGTTTTGGTGGAGCGTGGGACGCTGCGCGTGGGCGATCCGATCGTCGCCGGGAGCGCCTACGGCCGCGTGCGCGCCATGTTCGACGAGCACGGCGGCAACCTGGACGAGGTGCGTCCGGCGCGCCCGGCCCTCGTCCTGGGTCTGACCAGTGTGCCCAGCGCCGGTGACTCCTTCATCGTCGCCCCCGACGACCGCACCGCCCGCCAGATCGCGGATAAGCGTGAGGCCGCCGAGCGGGCCGCTCTTCTGGCCAAGCGCCGCAAGCGCGTGAGCCTTGAGAACCTCTCCGACGTCCTCAAGGAGGGCTCGGTCGACACCCTCAACCTCATCCTCAAGGGCGACAGCTCGGGTGCGGTCGAGGCGCTGGAGGACTCCCTGCTCAAGATCGACGTCGGGGAGGAGGTCGCGCTGCGCGTCATCCACCGCGGGGTGGGTGCGATCACGCAGAACGATGTCAATCTGGCTACGGTCGACTCCGCCGTCATCATCGGCTTCAACGTGCGGCCCGCCGAGCGGGTGGCCGAGCTGGCCGATCGGGAGGGCGTCGACATGAAGTTCTACTCGGTCATCTACAACGCGATCGAGGACGTCGAGGCCGCCATGAGGGGCATGCTCAAGCCCGTCTACGAGGAGGTCGGACTCGGCGCCGCGGAGATCCGGCAGGTCTTCCATTCCTCGAAGTTCGGTTCGATCGCCGGCTCGATCGTCCGTTCCGGGACGATCAGGCGCGGCGTCAAGGCCCGCCTCGTGCGCGACGCAGTGGTGGTCGCCGGTGATCTGACCATCGAGACGCTGCGCCGGGAGAAGGACGATGTCACCGAGGTCCGCGAGGGCTACGAGTGCGGTATCAACCTGGCTCACAGGGACATCGCCGTGGGCGACATCATCGAGACCTGGGAGATGCGCGAGAAACCTCGGGAGTGAGCGCGGACCGCGGGACCCGGCTTCGGACCGGTCGCCCGCGGCCGGCGGATCCGCTGCTGAGCCGGTTGGAACGGCGGGGGTCGCCCACCTCGATGTGAGCGATCTCCGCCGCTCGTCGCGCGTCCCGGTCAGATGCGGGCGTTGACGTCCTGGTATCCGGAGTCCTCGCGGGTGCCGCCCATGCCGTCGCCTACCTCGCGGTAGTCGCGAATGAGGGACACTGAGCGCACCCACTTGACCATCTTGTACCCGTGCCCGGTCTCGCAGCGCAGCCGCAGCGGGGCGCCGAACATGCCCGAGAGGGGCTCGTCGTTGCGGGCCCAGGCGAGCAGGGTGTCGTCCTCCATGGCCATGGCTAGCGGCAGGCAGGTGTAGTAGGGCTCTACGGGTCGACCGTCGTGCATGTGCTGCGCCATGCCGAAGGACTCGAACATGACCCATCCGGCCTCGGGGGCGATGTCGCCGACCTGGCCGAGCAGGTCCCGCACGCGGATTCCGGTCCACTTGGCGATGCCCGTCCACCCCTGCATGCACGTGTGCATGGTGATCTGGGACTGCGTGGCAATCTCGCGAAGCTCGTCCAGGGAGAAGGTCGCGGGCCGGCTGACCATGCCGGAGACCTCGAGGCGGAAGTCACGGAAGTCGTTGGCGGCCAGCTCGTGGTATTCCGGGGACTCCTCCCGGGAGGGCGTGCGTGTGTTGACCCAGTGGAAGGGGGAGATGTCTTTCTCGGTCCACGGCTGCGCGATCGACTGCCTCGAGGCCAGGCGGTCCACAGTGACCCTGCGGATCCACCGGGTCGCATTCCACAGGATGCGCTGACTGCGGCGCAGGTCCGCCAGCGTCCAGTACGATTGCGCCAGCCACAGCGCCACGGCCACGATGATGGTCGCGATGACGGTGACGTAGGCCTGGCCGACGCGATTGGGGTCGTCGTGGCCGAAGACGATGTGGGTGAGGTTGTGCGGCGCGTGCACGATGAAGACGAGGCCCACGTGGACGACGGCGAAGGCGAGGTAGAGGGCCATGCCCAGGAAGTGCAGGGAGCGGGCGACCTGGCGTCCGCCGAACATCTTGGCGTACCAGGGGAAGCGTCCGACGACGGCCGGCGACATAGCGGGACCCGTGATGATCATTAGCGGTGCGGCGATGAAGACGATGGTGAAGTAGCCCAGCTGCTGGAGTGCGTCGTAGGGGGTGAAGTCGCACAGAGAGGGAGCGCGCAGGTGGAGGTAGGTCAGCAGCGAGTCCCAGGCGTCGGGGAGGATCTGCCAGGTGGTGGGCACCAGGCGGCGCCAGGCGCCGGTGGCGAAGAGCAGGACGACGTAGACCAGGCCGTTGAGCATCCAGAAGGAGGTCGCGATCCCGTGCCAGGCGCGGCCCAGGCCGATCTTGGCGCGGCCCGGCAGCGCGATGACGGGGGAGAGGCTGCGCTGGTCGTCGCGCGCGGTGAAGGCCCCCTCCTCCATCGGCACCTTGTCCCGGGTGAAGCGGATCCATTCCGAGCCGGGAGTGCAGTGATCGTTGAGGTAGAAGCGGGGGTGGGAGGCGATGATCTCGATCCCCGAGCGGATGAGCATGCCCATGAATAAGAAGTTGATGAGATGGGTCACGCGCAGCCACAGGGGGAACGTGTTCGTGTCCACGCACTGCTCGGAGAGATCTGCGGCTGAGTGTGCGGCCGCCAGGATGAGGGGATGCATCGGTCACCTTCTGTGCCGTTGATGATGACGGAACGTCATCGATTTTATCCGGTGTGAACGGTGTTATGTGACGGAACGTTCGATCGCTCCCGCGTGCCGCTGGCGATGAACCCGACTGCGGCGCTGCGATAGGCCTGCTGCGGCGGGCTCGGCGACGGCGGACCCCGCGGCGGGCCCGCCGCGGGACGGTGCGCTTTCTGCGACGTCGACGTGGGGTAATTCGCCGGCCCGGCGGGTCGGCGGCGGGTCCGGCTCTCCATTCTTCCGGTAAGATCCGGTCAAATACCGCCCTTCTCCTGCCCCTCCGGCGGGACCCGCCCCGGGGTGTGGCGCGTCACGGCTGGTGGCGTTAGGTTCCAACCGACCTTGACCCGTCCCCGACGTTCTTGAGGGAGAGACCCCATGCCATCGTCCGAGCCGTCCTCAGCCGCCCCGACCGGGGCGGTCAGTGCGAGGCGCGACCGTCTCATAGCCAAGGGCTGGATCCAGGGCGTCGCTCTGGTCATGCTCTTCGGTTTCACCGTGATGGGTCTGCTGGCCTACCGCACCTACACCAACTCCATGCCTCAGCCCGCCAAGGTCGTCACCGCCAACGGCGAGACCCTGTTCACCACGGAGGACATCACCGCGGGCCAGAAGATATTCCAGGCCCGCGGGCTCATGGAGTACGGCTCGATCCTCGGCCACGGGGGCTACCTCGGCCAGGACTTCACCGCCGAGTATCTGCGTATGGAGGTCGACTCCGTGCGCGATCAGTTGGCCGCCGACGGCGTCGCGGACCCCGATACCGCCGCCAGGGACATGCTGCGCACCAACAAGTACGACTCGCGCACCGGCGTGCTGACCTGGACCGATGAGGAGGCCACGGCCTACGACGGGGCGATGGCCTACTACGCCCGGATCTTCGGACCCGAGGCCCATGAGCACGGCCTCAAACCCGACCTCATCACCGACCCGACCGAGATCAAACAGGTCACCGCCTTCATCGGCTGGACCGCCTGGGCCTCCGCAGCCGACCGTCCGGGCCTCGACTACTCCTACACCAATAACTGGCCCCCCGAGCCGCGCGTGGGCAACGCCCCCACCGGCGACCTCATGATCTGGTCGGTGATCTCACTGGCCGTCCTGATCGGCGGCACCGGCATCATGTTCGCCGTCTACGGCCGGTGGAGCCGGCGGATCGGCTGGCACTCCGAGGAGTCCCCCGCCCTGTCCTTCCGTCAGCCCGGCCAGATCGGTCTGACCAAGTCGCAGCGCGTCGTCGCGTGGTTCGTCTTCGTCATCGCCGGGCTCTTCGTCGTCCAAACGCTCGTCGGCTCCCTGGCCGAGCACTACCGCGCCGACGTTCTGTCTTTCTTCGGTTTCGACATGGGCAGGATCCTTCCCTATTCACTGGCGCGCACCTGGCACGTTCAGCTCTCCCTGTTCTGGACCGCTCTGGGCCTGCTGGGAGCGGGTCTGTTCCTCACGCCCTTCATCGCGCGGCGCGAGCCCAGGAGGCAGCACGTCCTGGTGTGGATCCTCTTGATCGCTGCGGCCGCCGTCGTCGTGCTGTCCTGCTTGGCCGAGGCCGCCAGCCAGCACGGTCTGAGCTGGGCCAAGGGCCCCCTGTTCTCTCAGCAGTGGGAGTATCTCGACCTGCCGTTCGTCTTCCAGGTCCTGCTCACGGGGGCCCTGTTCGTGTGGGTCTTCATCATCTGGCGCGCCATGCGCTCGCGCCTGCACAACGAGCACGTCGCCAACATGCCGTGGCTGTTCATGTTCGCCGCCCTGGCGATTCCGGCCTTCTACGCGGTGGGCATGATGGCCCGCACGGGCACCCACGTCACGGTCGCGGAGTTCTGGCGCTTCTGGGTCGTGCACCTGTGGGTCGAGGACTTCCTCGAATTGTTCACGACCGTCATGGTGGCGTACGTCTTCGTGCTGCTCGGCGTGGTGCGGGAGAAGATCGCGCTCGGCGTCATCTTCCTGGACGTCATCCTCTACTCGGCCGGCGGCGTCATCGGCACTATGCACCACCTGTATTTCTCCGGGACCCCGGTGGAGCACATGGCGCTGGGCGCCTTCTTCTCGGCGGCCGAGGTTATCCCGCTGACCTTCCTGACGGTCGAGGCGTGGGCCTTCATGCAGCTGGGAGCCAACCGACAGGGCAAGGAGGCGGGGCCCTTCCCGCACCGGTGGGCCGTCATGTACCTGGTGGCCGTGGGCTTCTGGAACTTCCTGGGCGCCGGCGTCTTCGGCTTCCTGGTCAACCTGCCGATCGTGTCCTACTACGAGATCGGCACGGCCCTGACCGCCAACCACGCGCACGCCTCGATGATGGGCGTCTACGGCTTCATGGCCCTGGGACTGGGCATGTTCGCCTTGCGCTACCTCATTCCCGCCGACAAATGGCCGGACAGGCTCGCCAAGATCTCCTTCTGGAGCCTGAATATCGGCCTGGCCTGGATGTGCTTCGCGACCCTGCTGCCGCTGGGCATCCTCCAGCTGCGCTACTCGGTGGGCACCGGTTACTACGAGGCGCGCCAGCTGACCTACGTCACCGACACGGTCAACCGAATCATCGAGTGGGGGCGCATGCCCGGTGATCTCATCTTCATCCTCGGGGGCGCCCTGCCCTACCTCTACCTCGCCTTCCTCGGGGTCAGGAACTGGCGCAAGGGCCGGACCGTGGAGACCTTCGACGAGGACGCGCTCTACGAGGAGATGCCGACTGCGCCCAAGGCGTGGCGCGGCGAGCGCGCAGCGCTGGACGACTGATGCCGGGACCCGACGTCAACGTCTGGCTCGTCGCCGTCTACGTTCTGGTCATGCTGGCGGTCGCGTGGGCCGTGGACGTCCTCGGCTCGCGCAGCGCCCGGCGCTCGATGAACTGGCGTCACGCCGACTTCGTCTACCACGACGACGTCGACGGCTGGCGCTGTCACGAGGACCAGTGGCTGTGGCCCACGGCCTTCGACCCGGACAAACGCGTCATCCGCTACGAAGGGGCTCACGCCATCTGCGGAAGGTGCCCTTCGAAGGAGACCTGCTCACCCACCCCCGGGCCCCGTGAGATCACTCGTCCGGTGGACCCCTGGCCCTACTCCGAGGCGGGGCGCTTCCACCGCGGCGTGGCCCTGGTGATCGCATGCGTGGGGATCTTCCTGTCGCTGTCCATGATGACCCTCTTCCATGGGCCTGACGACCTGGTGGTCCTGGGCACGACGCTCGCGATCATGGCGGCGGGCACCTATCCGCTGGCCCGCCACCTGTGGAGCACGCCGGACAATGCGCCGGCCGCACTGCCCCACGTCGGCTCCGCCGAGTACGAGGCCGAAGCCGCCCGTCGCGCGGTCGCCGGACCGACGCCGGTGGAGATCGGTGCCGGACCCACGGGCTACCGGTCCGTGCGCGAGGCCGCCGAGGCTATCGCCCGGGCCCGTGCCCGGACCGCCGACCCGATGCGGCCCGCCGGCGCGGCGGTCGCCCCGTCCGACGAGTCGGGGGCCTCGTCGGACGAGGAGCCGGCACTGCGGCGGGTCTCCGCCTTGCGCACGCGCCGCCGCGTTTTCGACGACGGCCCGACGCCGGCCGAGCGGGCCCCCGCGGGAGAGGGTCCCGTGCGCGGGGGAGCCCGCCGCACATGGGCTTCGGCCTGGCGGGACGCCACCCCCGGCACGCGAACCGCTTCAGCACGTTCCGCAAAGGACACACGATGACCATCACCGTCTTCCTCGTCGCGATCATCATCCTCCTGGTGCTCGTGCTCCTGCTGTCCATCAAGCTCATCGGGCAGTATGAGCGCGGCATCGTCTTCCGCCTGGGCCGTCTGCGGCCCGTCTACAAGCCGGGCCCGCATCTGGTGATTCCCCTCCTGGAGCGCATGGAGAGGGTCGACACCCGCGTGGTCACCCTGACCATCCCCCCTCAGGAGGTCATCACCGAGGACAACGTCCCCGCCCGGGTCAACGCCGTCGTGCTGTTCAACGTCGTTGACCCGGTCAAGGCGGTCATGGAGGTGGAGAACTACGCCATCGCCACCTCCCAGATCGCCCAGACGACACTGCGCAGCGTGCTCGGACGGGTCGACCTCGACACCGTTCTGGCGCATCGTGAGGCCCTGAACGCCGACCTGCGCGACATCATCGAGAACCTGACCCAGCCGTGGGGCGTGGATGTGAGCGTCGTGGAGATCAAGGACGTCGAGATCCCCGAGCAGATGCAGCGGGCCATGGCCCGCGGCGCCGAGGCCGAGCGCGAGCGGCGGGCCAAGGTCATCAACGCTCACGGCGAGCTTCAAGCCTCCGAGGAGCTCCGCCAGGCCGCCGACACCCTGTCGAGGTCGCCCGCCTCGCTCCAGCTGCGCTACCTTCAGACGCTGCTCGAGCTCGGGGCCGACCAGAATTCCACGGTCGTCTTCCCCCTGCCCATGGACCTTATCGGTCCGCTCATGGAGCGTTTCGCGTCGACGACGCGCGTCGCGCCCGGAGACGGGGCCCCGACGGCCGGGACCGACCCGGGGGGCGGTGATGGGCGGGGGTCAGGCGCCGCGCCCACTGAGACGGGGGCGGAGGGCGAGCTGGTGCAGGACGTCGGCGATGAAGACGACCACTGCCGCCCACACCAGGATCATTGCGATCCACCGCGCCGTGGAGATCTCCTCGGCGAAGATCGCCCAGGCCAGGAGGAACTGTAGGGTCGGTGCGATGTACTGGCTCAGCCCCACCACGCTCAGCGGCACCCGGGCGGTGCCCGCGGCGAACAGCAGCAGGGGCACGGCGGTGACGGGACCGGCGACCACGAGGAGGACTGCCAGTCCCGGTGAGGCGCTGGGCCCTTGAAGAGCCCCCGCGCCCGCGGCCTGCAGCCGTCCCAGGTAGCCCAGGGCGACGGGCGTCACCACCAGGGTCTCGGTCGTCAGACCCGTGAGCGCGTCCACCCGTCCGCCCAGGTGCTTCTTGACCAGCCCGTAGAAGCCGAAGGTCAGCGCCAGCCCGAGCGATATCCACGGCAGCGAGCCCTGCACCACCACCAGGACCGTCACGGCGGCAGCCGCGAGAACGATGGCCGCGCCCTGGGCCCGGCGCAGTCGCTCGCCCAGGAAGACCGCCGCGAGGGCCACCGTCACGAGCGGGTTGATGAAGTACCCGAGAGCCGCGTCCGCGGTGCGCCCCGTGTTGACGCCGTAGACGTAGATGAGCCAGTTGGCGCTCACCAGCACGCCCGACACAGCGAGCCGGCCGATCAGGGCCGGGGTCGTCACCACGGTGCGCAGCTCGCCCCACCCTCGTCGCGCGGTCATCAGGAGGGCGCAGGTCACCAGTGTCCACACGATGCGGTGGCCGATGACCTCCACCGCCCCGGCGGCCGACAGCAGGTGGAAGTACAGGGGGAAGACTCCCCACAGCAGGTAGCAGCCCAGTACCATGACCATGCCGGATCCCGTGCCGAGGCCGGAGGTCGGCGCCGTCCTCCTGCGGGGCGCCGGCTCCTCCTCGCCGGGCACGGAGGAGCGGTGCGGCGGCAGCAGGGGGGTCATGCGCGGGCTCGTTCCTATCGGGCGGGTGCGCCAATGCTAGCCCCGGCCCCTCGCCGTGCGCACGGGTGCCCGCGTCGGGCGCGCCGTAGCGCGGAGCGGGGCATTCTGTGACAGTGTGCTGTCCGCCCGTCGCCGGCCCGCCCGGCCCGGGCCGTTCTGAGCGAGTGAGGAGGATCCATGGCCGACACCGCCCGCGCCCGCAAGGTCGCCGACCGCATCCACGAGACCGTCGCCCGCCTTCTGCAGGGGCGCATCAAGGACCCGCGTCTGGGTTTCGTCACCATCACCGACGTCCGCGTCACCGGCGACCTGCAGCAGGCGACGGTCTTCTACACGGTCTACGGCACCGAGGAGGAGCGCCGCGACTCCGCCGCCGCCCTGGATTCGGCCAAGGGGCTCATCCGCTCCGCAGTCGGCAGGGCGCTCGGCATCCGCCTGACCCCGTCGCTGACCTTCCGGCTCGACGCCCTGCCCACCCAGGCCCGGACCTTCGAGGACGCCCTGGCTCGGGCGCGCGCCAGGGACGAGGAGATCTCCCGCGCTCATGCCGGCGCCCCTTACGCGGGTGAGGCCGACCCCTACCGGCACGACGAGCCCGACGACGCCGGCGAGGGCGCGGACGCCGACGGGCGGGTCGAATGAGGGCGGGGCTCCCCGACGCGGTGCGCGGCGCCGCGACGGCGCGCGACGGCGTCGTCCTAGTCGACAAGCCGGCGGGGCCCACCAGCCACGACGTCGTCGCCCTCACTCGGCGCCTGGCCGCGACCCGCAGGGTCGGCCACGCCGGCACCCTGGACCCCGCCGCCACCGGCCTGCTCGTCCTGGGGGTCGGCCGGGCCACGCGCCTGCTGACCTATCTCGTCGGCGCGGACAAGACCTACGAGGCGACCGTGCGTCTGGGGCAGGACACGCTCACCGAGGACGCCGAGGGCGAGGTCACCGCTTCCCGGGGATGCCCGGACCCCGAAGCCTGGCCCGGCGGGCACGGCGCTTTCGCCGCGCGCCTGGAGGAGGCGATGGGCTCTCTCACCGGGAGGATCGCGCAGGTGCCCAGCGCCGTGTCCGCCATTAGAGTCGACGGCGTGCGGTCCTATGCGCGCGTGCGCGGGGGCGAGGACGTCGTCCTCCCCGCCCGCAGCGTCACCGTCCACCGCCTGACGCGGCTGGGCGCGCCGGTGGCCGCTCGCGCCGCTGACGGCACCGCGGTCGTGGACCTGCGTCTGCGGGTGTCGTGCTCGTCGGGCACCTACGTGCGCGCACTGGCTCGAGACCTCGGCGCCGCCCTCGCCACCGGGGCCCACCTGACGGCGCTGCGCCGTACGCGCGTGGGCCCCTTCACCATCGACGAGGCCTGCGGGCCGCGGGACATGGTCTCGCAGGTGACGGCGGACGCCGCCGGGCCCGAGCCCGAGGGCCTGAGCACGTTGTCGCCCTCGACGGTGGTCCGGCGCGTCCTGCCCGCGGTCGAGCTCGATCGGGACCAGTCCGCCGCCGTCCGCTACGGGCGGAGTCTGCCGGAGGACGTGCTCGACCGGGCCGTCATGACCCCCGGGGAGCCGATGGGCGCCGTCGCGGCCGGGGAGGGGGCCGGCCCGCACCCCGATGCGGTCGCCGGGTTCGCACCCGATGGGGGCGTCGTGGCACTGTTGACCCGCAAGGGCGGGCGGGCACGCCCCGTCCTGGTGCTCTCGCCCGCCTGAGGGGCGCGGCGGGCGGATCGAGGACGGCGGAGAACCGACCGCGGGGAGACGCGATGAGCCGGATCGGCCGGCTCGTTGACCGGTCCGGGGCGGCCGCAGCGACGGTCGCCGGGCCCGCGCCCGGGTGAGGAAGGCAGGAGGACGACCGTGCAGGTGTGGTACGGATCCGAGCAGGTGCCCGCGAGACTGACGGATCCGCGGGACGCCGGGACGGTCGTCACCGTCGGCATCTTCGACGGAGTGCACCGCGGCCATCAGGCCATCCTGGCCCGCGTCGTCGAGCGGGCCAGGCGGATGGCCCGCCCCGGCGGTGAACGTCCGATGGCGGTGGCGGTCACCTTCGACCCGCATCCGGTACTGGTCCACCGCCCTGAGGCGCACATGCCCATGGTTGCCTCGCTGGCCGACCGCCTCGAGGCTCTGGCCGCCACCGGTCTGGACGCGGTCCTCGTCGTCCACTACACCCTCGACTTCGCCGACCAGGGGCCCGAGGAGTTCGTGCGCACCTGGCTCGAGGGGCTGCTCGCGGCGCGAGCAGTCGTCGTGGGGGAGGACGTGCGCTTCGGACGCGGCAACAGCGGCGATGCCGCACTGCTGGAGCGCATCGGCCGCGCCGACGGCCTCGCAGTGGAGATCGTCGATGACGTGCGCTCGCCGTCGGGTCGCCGCTGGTCATCGACCTGGGTGCGCGAGCTCCTCCAGGCCGGTGATATGCAGGGCGCTGCCGAGGTCCTCGGCCACGTCCACCGCCTGCGCGGCACGGTCGTCCACGGGCGGCGTCGCGGCCGCGAACTGGGGTTCCCCACCGCCAACCTGGACGCGGCCAGCGCGGGCGTGGTCCCGCCCGACGGCGTCTATGCGGGGTGGCTCGTGCGCTCGCCGGGCGCCGCCGCCCTGTCCGGGGCCGCGGGCCGGTCGCCGCGCGAGGAGAGGCTGCCCGCGGCGATCTCCATCGGCACCAACCCCACCTTCGACGATGTGCCCCAGCGCACCGTCGAGGCGCACGTGCTCGGACGGGCCGACCTCGATCTGTACGGCGAGGTCGTGGCCATCGAGCTCGTCGACCTGCTGCGGCCCATGCTCGCCTTCGACGGTCTTCAGCCGCTGCTGGATCAGATGCGTGCTGACGTCGTTGAAACCGCTCGCGTCCTGGGGGTGGGGGCGCCCAGGTCGATCCGACCCGAGGACGTTACGGCCGGCTGAGGAGGGGGCGCCGGGCGGGCCCCGCCGGGCCCGATCTCACCCCTCGCCCGGTCTCACCCTTCCTTGGAGTGGGCGGCGAAGAACTCCCACATGAGTTTGGGGGCGTTGATCTGTGACGTCGTGGCACCCGCGCCCTGGTCGACGGTGGTGCCCGGCCAGGCGTGCCCGCCGTCCTCCATCGTGTAGGCCACGACCTCCGCGCCCTGATCGCAGCTGCTGTGGGTGGTGCGTTCGACGCTCTGGTCGACCTGATCGATCACCGTCTCCTCGCACTGGTCGAGGTCGGCCCAGGCCTGGACGGCGGTGGGGACGTCGTAGCCCCACCGCGGATCGTCATCGCCCCAGTAGGGGGGGCGACGGTGTCGTCCTCTCCGTAGAAGGTCACCACCGACACACCCTGGGCGGAGGCGCAGGTCTTCTCGTCATCGACGACGGAAGGGGCGTCGGCGCTGGCCCGGTCGGCGCGCAGGCCCGCCACCGGGGCGATGACGGTGACGAGGTCCGGACGGGCGCAGGCCAGGGCCGAGGCCATGCGGTCGCCGCCGAAAAACCCGGTGACGTAGACGTGCTGCGGGTCGGCGACGATGAAGCCGGTTTCGTCAGCGTCGGCGACGGCGTCCAGCCCGGAGACTGCAGCCTGGGAGGGGCCGTTCGAGCCCGAGTCGTGCAGGTCCAGCACCAGAGGCAGCGGTGCAAGGGGGTCGGCATGGGGGAGGGGGCCGCCGCGCCCGGGCGCGGCGGCGTGCGCTAGAGCATCGCCGTGGCCACGAGCAGTGAGACGACGATGACGAGGATGAGACCGCTGATGAGTACAAGCCGACGGGGCATGGAGCTCTCCCTTCATCGCCGGGCCCGGCGGCCGCGGCGCGCAGGTGGACGGACGGGTGCTGTTCCGTCGCAGGTCGATCGCGCGGCGGTGCGCGGCGCCGCTTTGGAGACGATCCGAAGTATAGGGTTCCCATGGGGCCTTACAGGAGTTGTGGACGGTCGGGGAGATCGCGGGGAGCACAGGGTTGTGGAGTCCACGGGGCGGGCGATCGCCCGTGTGCCCGAGTCCACGGGTCGGACGACCGGGCGCGGGCCGGTGGCCTGGTATGGTTGCCGCGCCGTCGATCGGCCACGGATGTGTCATGCCCGGGAGAACCAGCCCCGGCGCTCCGTGCAACGAGACCAGGGAGCCGCAGTGTCGATTTCCGCCAAGCGCAAGCAGGAGCTCATCGCCGAGTACGCCACCCATGAGGGCGACACGGGCTCCCCCGAGGTGCAGGTCGCCGTTCTGTCCGAGCGCATCTCCAACCTCACCGAGCACTTCAAGACCCACACGCACGACCACCACTCGCGGCGCGGCCTCTATCTGCTCATCGGCAAGCGTCGTCGCCTCCTCGACTACCTCGTGAAGGAGGACATCGAGCGCTACCGCTCACTGATCGCCCGCCTCGGCATCCGCCGTTGACCGCGCCCTCGGCGCCCGGCCCCGTCACCCGCAGTGGTGACGGGGCCGGGTCGTTCGGAGGGCGACGCGGGCGGGGACGGGACATGACAATCGAGCGGGTGGTTGAACAACCGTTGTCGACAACGATGCCGCCCGGAGGAGCACCGATGGCCCAGTCCGATACCTACCTCGACCCCGCCGCACCGATCGACGACCGCGTCAACGATCTTCTCGCGCGTCTGAGTGTGCAGGAGAAGGCCGGCCAGCTCACCCAGTACTTTTACCTGCGCTCCATGCACCCCGCAAGCGACGGCGCCGACCCGGCCGATCTCCCGACCGAGCACCGGAGACCTCCCTCCCAGCCTGCGATGGTCGAGGCCGAGATCCGCGCCGGGCGGGCCGGCTCCGTGCTCTTCGTGCGCGACCCCGCCACGCGCAACGAGCTCCAGCGCCTGGCCGTTGAGCACGGCCCCCACCGCATCCCGCTCATCTTCGGCTACGACGTGATTCACGGGCTGCGCACCATCATGCCCGTGCCCATCGCCATGGCCGCCTCATGGGACCCCGCGGTCCTCGAGGCCGCGCAGGCCTCCGCCGCCGAGCAGGCCCGCGCCGTGGGCATTTCGTGGACCTTCGCCCCCATGGTCGATATCGCCCGCGACCCCCGCTGGGGTCGCATCGTCGAGGGCGCCGGCGAGGACCCGTACCTGGGCGCGGCCTGCGCCGCCGCTCAGGTACGCGGCTTCCAGGGCGGGCCCGACATCGGCCGTGAGGGTCGCGTTCTCGCCGGCCCCAAGCACTTCGCGGGCTACGGCGCCGCCCGCGGTGGCCGGGACTACGAGGACAGCGAGATCTCCGACAACGAACTGTGGAATGTCTACCTGCCGCCCTTCAAGGCGGCCGTCGACGCTGGGGCCGGCAACGTCATGAGCGCTTATATGGACCTGTGCGGCGTGCCCGCCTGCGGCAATCGGTGGCTGCTGACCGATGTCCTGCGCGGAACCTTCGGTTTCGAGGGCTTCGTCGTCTCGGACGCCGATGCTGTCCAGTCCCTGACCACCCAGCACTTCGCCGAGGATCTGACCGACGCCGGAGCGCGCGCTCTGATGGCCGGCCTGGACATGGAGATGGGCAGGGACGACGCCGCCTACAAGCGGCTGCCCGAGGCCCTGGGAGCCGGCTTGATCACCGTCGAGGCCCTGGATACCGCCGTGCGCCGCGTCCTGCGGGCCAAGTTCGCCATGGGCCTGTTCGAGAACCCCTACGTCGACGTCGAGGCCGCACCCGCCGTCCTGGCCGATCCCGCCCACCGCCGCGTCGCTCGCACGGCGGCCGAGAGCACTCTCGTCCTGCTCAAGAACCGGCCGGGCCCGGACGGCTCGCGCGTCCTGCCCCTGGGCGCCCGCGGGTCCATCGCCGTCGTCGGCCAGCTCGCCGACTCCCCGCGCGACACCCTGGGGCCCTGGGTCTTCGACTACGACCCGGCGGAGGTGACGACGATCCTGGCCGGCATCCGCGAGCGGGCCGGCTCCGACGTCCGCGTCGACTACGCCGTGGGCGAGTGGGCCCCGCCACGCCGCTTCCCGTCCATGTTCGACGAGCAGGAGCCCGCCGGGAGCCTGCCCGTCAGACCCGACGACTTCGACGACGAGGCCGCCATCGACGAGGCCGTGCGCCTCGCCTCCGGCGCCGGGGTCGCCGTCGTCGTCGTCGGCCAGGCTCAGAACTGCATCGGGGAGAAGGCCTCCGTCTCCACCCTGGAACTGCCCGGGCATCAGCTCGATCTGCTCACGGCGGTGGCCGCCACCGGTACGCCGACCGTCGCCCTGGTCATGTCCGGCCGCCCCCTCGACATGCGCTGGGCCGATGAGAACCTTCCCGCCATCATGCAGGTGTGGTACCCCGGCACGTGCGGCGGACGGGCGGTCGCCGCCGCTCTGTTCGGCGACGTCGACCCCGCCGGACGTCTGCCCTTCACCTGGCCGCGCACGGTCGGCCAGGTGCCGATGATCTATTCCCATGACCGTACCTTTCAGCCGGAAGGGGCGGGCGAGCGCTACTGGGATGAGGAGTCCACTCCGCTCTACCCCTTCGGGCACGGCGGTTCCTACACGAGCTTCGAGTACTCCCGGCCGCGCGTGAGCGCGCAGACGATCGCGGTGGGCGAGGCGGTGAGCGTCGACGTGGATGTCACGAATACCGGGGCGCGCGACGGAGAGGAGGTCGTCCAGCTCTACATCCACCAGAGGCACGGCCGCTCGAGTCGCCCCGTCCGGGAGCTCAAGGGCTTCAGACGCGTCGCCGTGCCCGCCGGGCGGACGATCACCGTCGAGTTCGGACTCGGCCCCGACGAGCTGAGCTACTGGTCGGCCGCCTCGCGCACCCATGTCCAGGACTCGAGCACCACCGTCGACGTCTACGTGGGAGGGTCGTCGCTGGCCGAAGCGACGACCTCCTTCGAGGTGCGCTGACGCGGATGCGTCGTCGCCCGCCGCGCTCGCGGCCGGGCGAGTACGGCGGGTCCGCGGGATCGACGCGAGGCGACGGGGACCGCCGTCCGGTGGGCCGGGAGCCTCGGGCGGCGGGATCTCGTCGCGGTTCCCGCCGTAATGGCGCGCCGGGCCCCGACGGGCCGAGGGCTCCTCCGCACCCGTCCACGAGAACGGCGCGTCCCATCTCACGCCGCCGCCGCCGTGGGCTACCGCCCATGGCGCCGCCCCCACGGTAGGATCACCGTGCTCGCCCGTGTGCGTGCCCGTGACTGGCGGGTCGGACGTATGCGGCGGGGCGGTGCCGGTGTGGCGCCGCCCGTCCGGCGCGGGCCCGGGCCCGGGAAGAAGCCCCGGCCCCGGACGGCAGGAGCCGTCGGTTTTCGGTGGTGGCCTCCGGACCAGCGCGCGTCAGTCGTCGCGCCGGCTGCTCCGTGGGCCTCGATCGAAGGCCACGCTCCGGCCCCAGAGGAAACCTGAGAAAGAGACGCATCGCAGATGTTCATTGACGACCCCGAGGTCACCGCCGCCGAGGCAGTGATCGACAACGGCCCCTTCGGCAAGCGCGTGGTTCGCTTCGAGACGGGCCGCCTGGCCAAGCAGGCCGCTGGAAGCGCCATGGCCTATCTCGACGGTGAGACGGCCGTCCTGTCTGCCACCACTGTGGGCAAGCACCCCAAGGAGCAGTTCGACTTCTTCCCGCTGACCGTCGACGTGGAGGAGCGCCAGTACGCCGCCGGCCGTATCCCCGGCTCCTTCTTCCGCCGCGAGGGCCGTGCGGGCACTTCCGCCATTCTCGCCTGCCGGCTCATCGACCGCCCCCTGCGTCCGTCCTTCGTCAAGGGCCTGCGCAACGAGGTCCAGGTCGTCGAGACGGTCTTGGCCATCGACCCCGACGACGCCTACGACGTCCTGGCCATCAACGCGGCCTCCATGTCCACCCAGATCGCGGGCCTGCCCTTCTCCGGGCCGATCGCCGGCACCCGCCTGGCTCTCATCGACGGCCGGTGGGTGGCTTTCCCCCGCTACTCCGAGATCGAGCGCGCCACATTCAACATGGTCGTGGCGGGCCGCCTCCTCGACGGCGGCGACGTCGCCATCATGATGGTCGAGGCCGGCGCCACCGAGAACGCCTGGAGTCTCATCGCCGCCGGGGCCACGGCCCCCACCGAGGCCGTCGTCGCCGAGGCCCTCGAGGCCGCCAAGCCGCACATCAGGGTGCTGTGCGAGGCGCAGATGGAGGTCGCCGCTCACGCCTCCAAGCCGACCGCCGAATTCCCCCTCTACCTGGATTACACCGACGAGCAGTACGCCGCCGTCGAGGAGGCGGCTCGGGCCCACGATCTGGCCGGCGCTATCGCCGCCGAGGGCAAGCAGGCCCGCGATGCCGCCACCGATGCCGTGCGCGAGAAGGTCCTGGTCGATCTCGCCGAGCGCTTCACCTCCGAGGAGGACGTCAAAGCCCTCAAGGCCGCGTTCAGGGCCGTCACCAAGAAGCTCGTCCGTCACCGCACGCTGACCGAGGGCGTGCGCATCGATGGCCGCGGGCTGAAGGACATCCGCACCCTGGGCGCTGAGGTCGAGGTTCTGCCGCGCGTCCACGGCTCGGCCGTCTTCGAACGGGGCGAGACCCAGATCCTGGGTGTGACCACCCTCAACATGCTGCGCATGGAGCAGCAGATCGACGATCTGTCGCCGGTCACCCACAAGCGCTACATGCACCAGTACATCTTCCCGCCCTTCTCCACCGGCGAGACCGGGCGCGTCGGCGCCCCCAAGCGTCGCGAGATCGGCCACGGGGCGCTCGCCGAGCGGGCCCTCGTGCCCGTCCTGCCCGGCCGGGACGAGTTCCCCTACGCCATCCGTCAGGTCTCCGAGGCGCTCGGCTCCAACGGCTCGACCTCCATGGGGTCGGTGTGCGCCTCCACACTGTCCCTGCTTCAGGCCGGCGTGCCGTTGCGCGCCCCCGTCGCCGGCATCGCCATGGGGCTCATGCACGAGGAGATCGACGGCGAGACCGCGTGGGCCACGCTCACCGATATCCTCGGGAGCGAGGACGCCTTCGGCGACATGGACTTCAAGGTCGCCGGCACCCGCGACGTCATCACCGCCCTTCAGCTCGACACCAAGCTCGATGGCCTGCCCAGCGACATCCTCGCCGGCGCGCTGGGCCAGGCCCGTGACGCCCGTCTGTTCATCCTCGATGTGCTGGCTCGGGCCATCGACGGGCCCGATGAGATGGCACCGACCGCCCCGCGCGTTCTGACCGTTCGCATCCCGGTCGACAAGATCGGCGAGGTCATCGGTCCCAAGGGGAAGATGATCAACCAGATCCAGGAGGACACCGGCGCGGATCTGACCGTCGAGGACGACGGCACCGTTTACATCGGCGCGGCCGACGGCCCGTCCGCCGAGGCGGCCCGTGAGGCCGTCAACGCCATCGCCAATCCGCAGATGCCCGAGATCGGCGAGCGCTTCGTGGGCACCGTCGTCAAGACGACGACCTTCGGCGCCTTCGTGTCCTTGACCCCGGGCAAGGACGGACTGCTGCACATCTCGCAGATCCGCCGGCTCGTGGGGGGCAAGCGCGTGGAGAATGTCGAGGACGTCCTGAATGTGGGCGACAAGGTCCAGGTCGAGCTGGCCGAGATCGATCAGCGCGGCAAGCTGAGCCTGCACGCAGTCCTGTCCGATGAGCAGTTGGCCGCGGAGGCGGAGAACACCGCCGGTAAGGCCGTTCGAGACGGGGAGCGGCGCGAGCGCCGCCCACGCCGTGAGCGCTCCGGGGCGGACGGGGAGCGGCGCGAGCGCCGTCCGCGCCGTCGTCGGATGCGCACGGCCGATTCCCCCTCCGAGGAGGAATGAGTCCGGCGCCGGCCGTCGGCGCCCCCGGCGGCGCGGATATGAGCTACTCCGAGGTCGACCTCGTGCGCGGCCCCGCCGGCGCTCCTGGCACCGAGCTGCACCTGAGCGACGACGGCGCCGTGCTGCGCCGCTCGGTCCTGCCCGGCGGCGTGCGGATCATCACCGAGGCCGTGCCCGGGTTGCGCTCGGCGAGCCTGGGCGCGTGGTTTGGCGTCGGATCCCGTGACGAGGTCGCCGGGCAGGAGGGGTCGACCCACTTCCTGGAGCACCTTCTGTTCAAGGGCACCGCCACCCGTACCGCTCGAGATATCGCTGAGGCCTTCGATCTCATCGGCGGGGAGTCCAATGCAGCCACCTCCAAGGAGCACACCTCCTATTACGCCCGCGTCCAGGGGACGGACGCCATGGAGGCCCTCGACGTCCTGACCGACATGGTCGCCTCCTCCAGGCTCGATCCGGCCGAGGTCGAGACCGAGCGCGGCGTCATCGTCTCCGAGCTCGCCGACGCCGCGGATGATCCCGTCGATGTCGCCCAGGAGGCGTTCGCCCGGGCCGCCTTCGGCGACGGCACACCGCTGGGCCGGCCCATCGGCGGCACCTGGGAGGCCGTTGTCGCCGTGCCGCGCGACGCCGTCTGGGAGCACTACAAGCGCACGTACGCCTCCGACACCCTCGTGGTAGCCGCCGCCGGCGCCGTGGACCACGACGAGCTCTGCGAGAGGGTGGCGACGAACCTCGAGGTCGCCGGCTGGGATACGGCCGGGGGCGTGCCGCCGCGTCCGCGTCGCTTCGAGACCGTCGAGGCCCGGGATCTGGAGGTTCACGACGTGCGTCTGGAGCGCGAGTGCGAGCAGTCCCACGTCTACCTGGTCTGCCAGGGGATCCCGGTGCGCGACGAGCGCCGTTGGGTCATGAGCGTGCTCACCACCATCCTGGGCGGGGGCATGTCCTCGCGCCTGTTCCAGGAGGTCCGTGAGAAGCGGGGACTGGCCTACACCACCTACGCCTTCGACGCCTCCTACGCCGGGGCGGGGGCCTTCGGCATGTACGCCGGCTGCGCTCCCGAAGCGGTCGACGAGGTGTGCGCCGTCATGGCCGGGGAGTTCGACAGGCTCGCCGCCGACGGCGTCGCGGACCGCGAGATGGATCGCGCCCGCGGCCAGCTGCGCGGCGCCATGGTGCTCGGGGGAGAGGACTGCCTGGCGCGCATGGGCCGATTGGGCCGCGGCGAAGTCGTCACCGGCCGTCTGCGTTCCATGGAGGAGAACCTGCGACGCCTGAATGCCGTCACCGCCGAGGAGGTGCGCGAGACCGCCGCCTGGCTGGCTGCCCAAAGGCGCGCACGGGTCCTTGTGGGGCCGGTCGGCTGACGACGGCAGCAACCATGAGAGGCCGACGACCGCTGGCCGCAGCGCGTCGTCGGCCCCTGTGGCGCAGGCTCACGCCGGTTGCTCCGTTCCGCTCATTGCGGGAAGCCGAAGGCGGCGCCGATGATGCGGTCGAAGGCGCGGTCGGGCAGCACGCGACGCACGGCGATGAGCGGCTTGGCCAGGAAGCCGACCGCGTAGCGAGTCCGGGGGCGGCGTGCCGTGACGATCTTGCCGACGGTGCGGGCGATGACCATGGGCGGGGAGTAGTGCCGCTGGTTCGACTCGCTGCGCATGGCGCCGGCCACGGCCCTGATCTGATCGGCGTAGGCGCTGCCGTCCGCGGTGGCCTCCAGGTGGTCGGCGGCGATCGCACCCCACTCGGTGCGGATGCCGCCGGGCTCGACCACGACGACGTCGATACCGAAGGGACGCAGTTCCATGCGCAGCGCGTCGCTGAGGGCCTCGACGGCGTACTTGGTGGCGTGGTACCAGCCGCCCAGCGGCGTGGTCAGCTTCCCGCCCATGGAGGAGATATTGATGATGGTGCCCGAGCCCTGGGCGCGCATGTGCGGGGTCACCAGCTGAGTGAGGCGGGCCAGGCCGAACAGGTTGACCTCGAACTGGCGGCGGGCCTCGTCGATCGGAACGTCCTCGATCGCCCCGTAGGAGCCGTAGCCGGCGTTGTTGACGAGCACATCGATGCGACCGGTCTCCTGAAGAATGCGGCTCACGCCGGCGGTCATGGAGGCGTCATCGGTGACGTCCATGGCCAGAGGGCGGACGCCGTCGGTGGCCAGGGTCCGGAGGCGGTCGGTGCGGCGGGCCGCGCCGTAGACGGTGTATCCCAGTGCCCGAAGCCTGCGGGCGGTGTCCTCGCCGATCCCGGAGGAGGCGCCGGTGACGAGCGCGGTGCGGATAGCGGGGTCGTCCGTGGAGGTGCCGCTGGAGGTCTCGGGGGCCTGAGCGGGCGTGGTGGTCGCCATCGTCTGACTTTTCCTTTCGCTAACATGAAGCATCGTTCACGCACTATCATGAACGTAGATTCACTTTTGTACAAGTGAGACACTCGGTGCGGTTATGGAGCACCGTGGGGAAGACGAAGACGACATGACGCGGGGAACGAATGACGCGGGGGAGCGGGCAACGACAGGAGCGGCACGGGGCGCGCCGTCGAGGCGCGCCGACGCGGTGCGCAACCGGGCCAGCATTATTCGGGCCACCAGGCGCCTAGTGACCGAGCGGGGAACCGATGCCGCCATGGGTGAGATCGCCAAGGCGGCCGGCGTCGCCGTCGGCACGCTCTACCGGCACTTCCCCACCAAGGCGGATCTGCTCGCCGCTGTCGTCACCCAATACGTCGAGACTCTGGCGCAGGCCATCCAGGAGGCGTGGGCTCGTGTCGAGCAGGGCAGCGCCGATGCCGGACAGGAGGTCCTGAACTTCGTGGCTCGCGCACTGGAGATGACAGCGGGCAACCAGGCTGCCAAGGCGGCCGCGCGCACCCTGGGCGTGCAGCCGGAGTACTCCGAGGCCGAGGCTCGGGCCACCGAGGCGCTGGAGCGCCTCATTAGAGCAGGATGCGACAGCGGGCGGCTGCGCTCCGATCTGACCGTCGCAGACATCTACATCCTTGTGGCCTTCTGCCCCAGCGACAGCCCCGTCGAGGTCCGCCTGCGCTGGCTGGAGCTCATCCGTCCCGGCCTGCTGGGGGATGGCGCGTGAGAGGCGCGCTGTCCGTCCCCAGACCCGGCGTTTGACAGACGGCCTTCGCCGCGCGGCCGGCGCCTGAGTCGCTAGGGTGGGGTCATGACGATTCGCGTAGCTGTTGTCGGCGCCGCCGGGCGCATGGGAACCACTGTCAGTCGGGCCGTCGAGGAGGCCGAGGGCCTCGATCTCGTCGCCGGACTCGACATCGGCGACGAGCTCGCCGTCGAGCCTCTGAATGGAGCCGACGTCGCCGTGGACTTCACCGTCCCCGGCGTCACTGAGACTAATGTGCACACCCTCATCGATGCCGGTGTCGACGTTGTCGTCGGCACCACCGGTTGGACCGAGGAGTCATACGAGCGCGTCCGCGAGCACCTGGCCCGGGTCGAGGGACGCAGCGTCCTCATCGCCCCCAACTTCGCCCTCTCCGCGGTCCTCGCCATGAGCTTCGCCGCCAAGGCCGCCCCCTACTTCGAGTCCGCCGAGGTCATCGAGCTCCACCACCCGACCAAGGTCGACGCGCCCTCGGGCACCGCGGTCGCCACCGCTCAGGGCATCGCCGCTGCTCGCGCCGAGGCGGGTCTGGGCGCCATGCCCGACGCCACCCGGACAGATCCCGACGGTGCTCGCGGCTCCGTCGTCGACGGAGTCCATGTCCATGCCGTCCGGCTGCGCGGTCTGACCGCCCACGAGGAGATCCTCCTCGGTAACCTTGGCGAGCAGCTGACCATCCGAACCGACTCCTTCGATCGGGCCAGCTTCATGCCCGGTGTGCTGCTGGCCGTGCGGGAGATCGGTCGGCGCGAGGGCCTGACCGTCGGGCTGGAGGGACTTCTCGACTTATGAGCGCGGGCGGCGGACGCTCCTGCAGGGCCGCCGCGCCGCCGTTAGAACGTCGCCGCCCAGCAGTCCTCGATGACGCCCCGCCCGACCGGCAGCTCGCGGCGCGACCCGGTGGGCCGCAGACCCGCGGTGTCCAGGAACCGGGCCAGGGACTCATCCCCACGCACCGCCCACACGAGCAGTGCCGTCGCCCCGTCGGCGCGGGCGTGGTCCGCCGCGGCGGCGAGCAGGCGCGAGCCGTGCCCTTGGCGTTGATGGGGCGCTTCGACTCCCAGTGCCACGATCTCGACGGCGGAGGGTATCGCGTCGACGGCTCCCGCCCGCGGGTCCCGGTCGTCTGTTCCGAGCGTCTCGGCGGCGCCATCGGGGCCGGCGGGCCGCGCGGGAGCCAGAGCGGTGAGCCCGACCACCTGTCCGTCCTGCGTCGCCACCAGGACGTGGTGGGCGGGGGACGGTGGTCGGGTCACCGCCTGCTCCCAGCCCGCGGCGATGACGGGGGCAGCGATCATGGCGGTCACACTCGCCGGCAAACCGGCGCCGTTGTGAGCGTCGGCGTGGGCGGCGCTCAGGGACGCGAGCATCGTCGAGGCATGGACGCGCCCCATGGTCTCCAGGTCCGCCGCGGCGGCGGTGCGCACGAAGCCACCCGGACGCGGCGCGTCCGCGGCGACGCGGATGCGGTCGGCCCCGATGCCGGCGGGGGGCCCGGCCGATGACTCCGGGCCGGTGGCGCCGCGGCCGCCAGCGGCGGTCGCGGTGGGGCGGTGGGGCGGTGGTGTCGTCATACGGTGAGCCTAACGGGCGGCTGCGGTCGGACCGCGCCCGTACCGGGACCGGGAAGGCAAACCCCGGCCCGGCGCCGCCCGCGCCGTTAAGCTGGCACCATGAGTGCTCTCCCCGCCCGGTCCTTCGGCTCCCTCGGCGTCGCCATGGTCACGCCCTTCACTCCCGAGGGGGAGATCGATATCGAGGCCGCGCAGGCTCTGGCCGTCACCCTCGTGGAGGACGGGGCGGACATGATCCTACTGGCCGGCACCACCGGTGAGGCGCCGACCACCCATCTGCCCGAGAAGCAGACCCTGCTGCGGGAGGTGAGGGATGCGCTCGCGGGTCGCGCCATGCTCGTGGCCGGCGCAGGTTCGAACGACACCGCCCATGCCGTGCGCATCGGGGTCGGCAGCCAGGAGGCCGGGGCGCAGGGCTTGCTCATCAACGCTCCCTACTACAACCGGCCCAGCCAGGAGGGCGTCCGCCGTCACATCATGTCGGTCGTCGAGGCGACGGACCTGCCCGTCATGATCTACGACATCCCGGGACGCACGGGGGTGAGAATCACCGATGGGACCTTGGCCCGCCTGGCCGAGCATGAGCGCGTTCTGGCGGTCAAGGACGCCACAGGCGATGTCGAACAGGGCTTCAGGCGCATGGAGGCCACCGGTCTGGAGTACTACTCCGGGGATGACGGCCTCAACTTCGCCTGGCTGACCCACGGCGCCTCCGGTGTGATCTCGGTGGTGGCGCACGCCGACGCCCATTCCTGGCGCGAGATGATCACCGAGGTCGACGCCGGCGACCTCGTCGCGGCCCGGGCCGTCGCCCGGCGCATCCGCCCGCTCGTGAGCACGATCATGGGCGGGGGGCAGGGGGCCGTCATGGCCAAGGAGGCGCTGCTGCTCCAGGGGCGCATCCCATGCGCCGCCCTGCGTCTTCCACTCGTGCGCGCCCAGGCGGACGACGTCGCCGCCCTGCGAGGCGTGCTGGAGGACGTCGGTCTCCTCTGAGGCTGCTGCGCTTTCAGGAGCGGGACGTCCTGCCGTTCTCACCCGCCCTCCGAGTCGTCGAGCTGCTCGTCGCATGAGGAGCTGCTCACCCGGGTTGCCGCGGGATTGCGCCGTTCATGAGCACGATGCCGTCGGAACTGCGCTGGTACGGCGATGCTGGCGCAGCCCGCGATCGACATGAGCGGCCTCATCGGATACAGGCAGGTGACCGACCTCCATCTCGTCGACCTGGTGTCGCGCCACGACGCCGTCCTCGCCACCCCTCGACGGCCGCTTGCCCGTCGCGCTGACTCTCGCGGCGCGACGCTACGTGGAGCTCATCGCCGTGACCTCACTTCTGGGCCGGGCGGCCGTCGGCTCCTCGCGCCGAGGCCGTCGACACGGCCCCCCGCGCGAGGCGCAGGCCCCTGCCATGCGGGCGGCTCAGCGCCCCTGGATCCTCTCGCGCACCACTCGGCGCAGCACTTTGCCGACCGTGCTGCGCGGCATCTCGTCGATGATCTCCAGGCGGCGAGGCAGCGCGTAGTGAGGCAGGGCCCGCTCGGCGTGGGAGCGCACCGATTCCAGCGTGACCGCATCCTGCGGCGCCCCCGGCTCCAGGACGACGGCCGCGCACACGAGTTCCCCGCTGGCTCCGCTGTCCAGTCCGACGACGGCGACGTCCGACACCGCCTCCATGTCCCCGATGGCCGCCTCCACCTGGGAGGGGTAGACGTTGAACCCGCCGGTCAGAATGAGCTCGCGCCTGCGATCGGCCATCCATAGGAAGGAGTCGCGCCGACGGACCATGTCGCCCGTGCGCAGCCATCCACCGGGCAGCATGGCGGCTGCCGTCGCCTCCTCATCGCCCCAGTAGCCGGCGAAGACCTGCGGTCCGCGTACGAGGAGCTCGCCCGGCTCGCCATCGGGCACCTCGCGGTCCGGATCGGGGTCGTCGGGATCCACGATGCGCGCGTCCGTGGACGGGAAGGGCAAGCCCAACGCCCCCAGACGCCTGCTGGGGCCCATGGGCGTGCCGGCGACGATCGGGCTCGCCTCGGTCATGCCGTAACCGTCGACGATGAACCCGTCCGTGACCGCCTCCCACTCGGCGGCGATCGCGAGCGGCATCGGCGCCGCCCCGCACACCCCGTAGCGCATCGACGTCAGATCCACGCCCTTCTTCTTCGCACCGCGCAGAATCCGCTCGAACATGACCGGCACACCGACGAAGAAGGTCAGTCGACGCCGCTGCTGGGCCGCGAGCACCTGGCTGACCGAGAACTTCGGCAGGACCACCTGCGTGGCCGCCTCCTGCACCGCGCAGAACAGGTTGAGCGTCAGGCCGAAGGCGTGGAAGAAGGGCAGCAGGGCCAGGAAGGTCTCCCCGCCCTCGTGCAGCATGTTCATCCAGGCTAGGGCCTGGTTGGCGTTGGCCCGCAGGTTCGTGTGCGTGAGCATGGCCGCTTTGGGCGCCCCGGTGGTGCCGCCGGTGTGCAGCAGCACGGCGATGTCGTCGCCGCTCGGGTAGGGCCACGATGCGGGCAGCCGCGAGGCTCGGGCGACCTCCCGGTCCCACGAGCGCACTGCGGCCGGCAAACGGTCCGCCTTCATCGAGGCGCGCGTGCGACGGGCCCGGGCCACCGGCAGATGCAGAGCCGCTCGCAGTCGGGCGGGCATCGCCTCCGACAGATCAACGGCGAATACGGTGCGGCCCGCCAGCGGATCCGCCGAGGCGTCGGTGCCGCCGGCCGCCGTCGAAACCGGATCCAGGATCAGCTCGACGCCCCTCTCCCAGGCGATAACCACGCGCGCGCCGTGGCGGGCGAGCTGGGCGCGCACCTCCCGGGCGGGCGCCAGCGGGTTGTGCTCGGCCACGACCGCTCCCAGGCGCAGGGCCCCGTAGACGGCGACCACGTGCTGAGGGCAGTTGGGCATGATCAGGGCCACCCGGTCGCCGGCTTCGACGCCGGCCTCGCGCAGCAGCTGGGCAGCGCGTTCAGAGGCCTGAAGGAGCTCGGTGAAGGTCAGCGTTGCCCCGAAGAAGTCCAGAGCGCAGCGCTCACCGAAGAATCGGGCCGTCGTTTCCAGCAGCTCGCTCAGCGGGGCGTCGGGTACGTCGATGACGGCGGGCACACCGGGGGCGTAGTGGGGGCGCCGGTAGGCGGATGCGTCACGCCCTGCGTGCCCGCGGGCGTCGGAGGCGGGAGGTTCGTCCGCAGCGGGCATCCTCACTCGCAGTCCTCGCGATCCCGACGCGGCCGAGACGCCCCCGGGACGAGCGCGGACCCGCCATCGGGCCGCGTCTGTGCGTGCGGACCTGCCTCGCCCAGACGCCCGACGAACGAGGTCGCGGCACTGGCCGACGCCGAGACGGCGGCGCCGGCCGCAGTGGCGGCCTCGCGGGCCGCCAGCAGCTCCTCGCGCACAACCCGGCGCAGCACCTTGCCGATCTGGGAGCGCGGCAATTCACTCACGATGGAGACCTGACGGGGCAGGGCGTAGTGCGACAGGGTCTTCTCTGCCCACTGGCGCACCTGCTCCAGGGTGACGGTCTGCCCCTGCCTGGGCAGGATCGCGGCCACCACCGACTCGTTTCCGCTCTCAGCGGGCAGTCCGACGACGGCGACGTCCTCGACCTGCGGCATGGAGCGCACGGCCGCTTCGACCTCGGTGGGATAGATGTTGAACCCCCCGGAGATGATGAGCTCCTTGCGGCGATCGGCGATGACGTAGAAGCCGTCCTCCTCCTGGCGCACCAGGTCGCCGGTGCGCAGCCATCCGCCGGGCAGCATGACGGCCTCGGTCTCCTCGGGGTTCTCCCAGTAGCCGGTGAAGACCTGGGGCCCGCGGACGATGAGTTCACCGATCTGGCCGGGGGCCACGTCCCGGTCTGGGTCATCGGGATCGATGACGCGCACGTCGGTCGACGGGTAGGGCACTCCCAGGGCGCCCGCGCGACGCTCGGGGGATATGGGGTTGCCCAGGACGATGGGGGAGGTCTCGGTCATGCCGTAGCCCTCGATGATGACCCCGCCGGTGGCCTTCTCCCAGGACTCGGCGACCGTCCTGGGGTTGGCGGCGGCGCCGCACACGGCGATCTTGCAGCTCGACAGATCCACGCCGGTGGCCAGCGCGCGCGTGACGATGCGGTCGAACATGACGGGCACCCCGGGGAAGAAGGTGGCCGGACGCCGTTTCCAGGCGGCCAGCACCATGTCGGCGCCGAATTTGGGCAGGACCACTTGGGTGGCGGCCATGCCCACCGCGCACAGGAGCGACAGGCTCAGCCCGAAGGCGTGGAAGAAGGGCAGGACCGCGTAGAAGGTCTCCTGGCCGACTTCGCAGGTCTGGGAGGCCCACACCAGGGACATCTCCGCGTTGGAGCGGGCGTTGGCGTGGGTGAGGGCCACGGCTTTGGGGGTCCCCGTGGTTCCGCCGGTGTAGAGCAGGACCGCGACCTCGTCGACCTCCGGCAGCGGATGCCCGGCGGGCAGCGGGGTCGTCGTCGCCGCCAGATCGTCCCAGGAGGCAACACCCGCGGGAACCCGTCCGCGCAGGTCGCTGCGCTGGGACCGAGCCGCGGCCACCGGCAGCCTCAGGGCCAGACGGCTGGTCCACGGCAGGCCTCGCGACAGGTCGACGGCAAGGACTCTCAGATCCCCCATCCCGGCGCCATCGAGGGAGCCGGCGGCCTGGACGAGGCGTGCCAGGGACTTCTCCCAGGCGATGATGACGCGTCCGCGGTGGAGCTCGATCTGCTCGCGGATTTGCGCGGCCGGGGCCAGCGGGTTGTGCTCGGCGATGATGGCGCCGATCCGCCATGCGGCGTAGGCGATGACCACGTGCTGGGGGCAGTTGGGCAGGATGACGCCGACGACGTCGCCGCGGCCCACGCCCAGGCGCCGCAGGGCCTCGGCGGCGTGGTCCACCTGCTCGCTGAGTCGGCGGTAGGTGGTGGGCCGGCCCAGGAAGTCCAGGGCCACCCGGTCGGGGAAACGGCGGGCGGCGTCGTCGAGCATGCACGAGAGGGGTTCGGTGACGGGCGCGATGACACCGGGAACGCCCGGTGCGTAGTGGGGGCGCAGATAGCGTGCGGACGCGTCGGCAGACGGGGGCACGGCGGCGGAGCTGCTCATGGAGTTCCCTTCCTCGAGGGTGCTCGGCCATGGCCGGGAACGATGATGTGACCGTACGCAACCGTAACCTACGGTTGCGTAGGTCGGCAGGCGGGAGCAGTGGCGTCCCGCTCACACCCCGGCAGCGGCCGAAGTGGACCTCGCAGGCCGCGCAGTCCCGGGGGCAGCAGTGCGCGAGACCATCCGCAATCGGCGTGTGGGGCGCGTCATCGCCACGTACAGGTCGCCCGGGCTCGTCCGGCCGACCACCGCCGGGTCCACGAGCACGACGACGTCGAACTCGAGGCCCTTGCTTATCCGCGGCGACATCACCACCAGGCGGCTGCGCAGCACGTCGCCGTCGGGCGCCTCCAGGGCGCCGGCCAGACGCGGGTCGGCGGCCAGCGCCGCGGCGTCGTCGTCGGCGCGCGGGGTGATAACGGCGATCCGGCCCTCGTCGGCGCCCACGGCGCGGTCGAGGGCCGCGGACTCCTCGTGCACCGCCTCGCGCAGTGCGCGTGCCCATACCTCCTCGTCCTCGTCTTGCAGCCGCTCCCCCGACAGGTCGTCGACCCTCAGGCAGTCGGGCAGGTCGCGCACCGAGCTGACGGGGAAGGCCGGCGGCCGGCCCAGGGCCGTCACCGCCTCCTGCGCTGCAGCCATGATGGTGGCCGGCGTCCGGTAGCACACGGTCAGCGCCTCCAGGTGCAGGGGCGTCGAGGCCGGTGAGGCGGCCCGGCCTCCCTCCCGCGGGTCCGGGCGGGTTCCCAGGGCGGCCAGTGCGTCGGCCCATGAGCGGGGGGCGCTCAGCCCCGAGTACTGCGTCAGATCGCCGACCACGGTGAAGGAGCGCACCGGGCAGCGCCTGGCCAGGGCCCGCCACGCCATGGCGCCCAGCTCCTGGGCCTCGTCGACCACGATGTGCCCGTAGGTCCACGTGCGGTCGGCTCGGGCGCGCTCCGCCAGCGTGAGCGAGGGCCCCGGGGCCTCCACGCGGTCGGCCAGCATCTCGGCGTCGACCACGCCTCCGCCCAGCTCCTGGGATTCGATCGCCTGCGCTGCGTAGGCCACCAGCTCTTCGTGCCGCCGCGCCTGAAGACGGGCCCGGTGCGCCTGAGCGTCCTCGCTGGGTCCCAGCAGTTCGGCCAGTTCGTCGATCAGCGGCACATCCGCCGGGGTGGGCTCGGCGCCCGCGGCGCGCTGGAGCAGTGCCCGCTCGTGCGCTTCGAGCTCGGGGGCCAGGCGCTCCAGCAGGGCCGGGCGGGCCCACAGCCGCTCCAGGAGCCCGACCGGTGTCGTGGGCATCCAGCACAGGTTGATCTCGCGACGAGCGTCGCGCGCGGTGCGAATGTCCTCGCGAATCCACGCACGCGTGTCGGGGTCCGAGGCGTCCCGGCTGGTGGCGGAGGCCAGCTGATCGGTCAGCCGTTCCAGCAGCCACAGCACGAAAGTTTCGCGGGCGAGGTTGTGGGGCCTGCCCGAGCGGCGGGCCCGCACGACGGCCTCGCGCACGTCCGCGGGGCGCAGCTCCAGGCGTGTGCCGTCCACCGTGATCGGGCGCGGCGAGTCGGGCACGCGCTGCAGGTCGCGCACCGCCCGGCGCAGGATCGTGGCCCATACCGCCCGGGACTTCACCTCGGCGGTCTCCGCCGGTTCCGCGCCGCGGGCGCGGACGCCGGGCACCAGATCCGCTAGCGTGGTGGAGACCACCCCCGTCTCGCCGAGCGAGGGCAGGACTTGCTCCACGTAGCGCAGGAAGGTGCGCGAGGGCCCCACGAGGAGCACGCCCGAGCGCTCCAGGCGCGTGCGCTCGGAGTAGAAGAGGTAGGCGACCCGGTGCAGCGCCACTGCCGTCTTCCCCGTGCCCGGCCCGCCCTGGACGACGAGTACTCCCGTGCCGTCGGAGGTGACGACCCGGTCCTGCTCCGCCTGGATCGTCGCCACGATGTCGCCCATGCGGCCGTCGCGCGCGGTGCTCATCGCGGCGATGAGCGCACCCTCGCCCTGCAGACCCGTGGACACGGCGCCTCCGGGCTCCGCGGTCCGGTCAGTCGGGGCCCCTAGCCCGCTGACGTCGATGAGCTCGTCCTCGACGCCGAGCACCGTACGCGCCCGAGTCTGGATATGCCGGCGGCGCACGATGCCCATGGGATCGGAGGCGGTCGCCTGGTAGAAGGCCCGCGCCAGCGGGGCCCGCCAGTCCAGGACCACCTCTCGGTGCTGGGCGTCCTGCAGCCCGGTGCGCCCCACGTAGTGTCGCCGACCGGAGCCGGCGACCGGGTCGGAGCGGGCCGGGCCCTGCTCCGCCGCCGCATCGGCGCCCGAGTCCATTCGACCGAAGACGAGGCGATCCTCGACCCCCTCCAACGAGGAGATCAGGTTCGCGTAGTGCGCCGCGTAGGCGTCGCGCTCCCCGCGGGACTGGTGGGTGCCGCCGCCTCCGCGCGCCTGGGTGGCGGCCAGGAACCGCTTGGCCTCGGCTAGCCGGCGGTCGAGTTCACCGTAGGCCAGGTCGACGACCTCCTGCTCGGCGGCGATTTCACGCTCACGGACGTGACCGCCGGCGGGAGTCTGCGGATGCTCGGTAATGGGGCCGGGTTGCGTATCGTGGGATTGAGTCACATGACCTCACTGGGACCGGTGGGCGGGTGCACGTGCACCGGGACCGCCTCGATGAGCCGCTGTGCGCGCCGCGCTCGCGGCGGTCCAGTTGTTTATTCTCCGACGAGGCCGGCGGCGCCGGCCACGAACAGGCCCAAGATATGACACGATCGCGGTGGGGGTGTGGTCCACGCCCCCGCGGTCATGGGAACACGCCGCCGGAGCGGGATGTTGCACACGCTGGCGGTGGTCGGGATCCGTTCCGTGCGGACCGACCGCATCCGTGACGAGCGCCTTGAAGCGCGAGAGGAGGAGCAGTGGGACCGTTGTACACCGTCGAGCACCCGGCCGAGGATCCCGTGTCCCCGCGCGTGCTCCTGCATCACTTCGACGGCGCGATGGACGCCGGTCATGCAGGCGCCCTCGCCGTCGAGCAGCTCCTGATGACCCTGCCGCACGAGCGCATGGCCACCTTCGACGTCGACACTCTCGTCGACTATCGCGCCCGCCGTCCCGTCATGACCTATGCCAGTCACACCTACGAGAGCGTCGTACCGCCCGAGCTCGTCCTGGATCTCGTCCAGGACGACGAGGGCGAGGACCTGCTCGTCCTCCACGGGGCAGAACCCGACTTCCGGTGGAACGAGTTCGTGGGCGCGGTCACGCATCTGGTGGTCTCCATGGGCGTGTCCCAGGCCGTGGGGCTGACCGGCCTGCCTCTGGCGACCCCGCATACCCGCCCCACCTACGTCCACCACCACGGCAATCGCCCCGAGTTGCTGCCCAAGCAGCCGGATTTCTTCGGCCGTGTCGAGGTTCCCGGCTCCATGAGCGCCTTCCTTGAGATCCGGCTCGGGCGGGCCGGCCTGGATTCGCGCGGGCTGTCGGCGGGGATCCCCCACTACGTCGCCCGCGACGATTACCCGGCCGGGGCGGCGGCCCTGCTGGTCGCCGTCTCTGAGAGTACAGGGCTGGCACTGCCGGTCGGCGACCTCGAGGCGGCCGCCAACGTCAACCGCGCCGAGATCGACGCCGAGGCGGCGGGTCAGCCCGAGGTCACCGCCGTCGTCAACGCGCTGGAGGCCCAGTACGATGCGGTGGCGCCGATCAGCGGAGCGGATCCGGCGCACATCGTCGACGTCCCCTCCGCCGACGAGATCGGGGCCCGGCTGGAGGCCTTCCTCGAGGCGGCGCGGGCCGATCCGGACGCCTGGCGCCTCGACGACCATCGGGAGGACTGAGCGCCGGCCGTCGCCGCGCCGCCCCGGTCCTCGTCTCGCAGCGGCCGCGGTTCCGGGCGGTCAGGCGAGAGCGGGGTCGTCGGCCCGCCAGGTGCGCGCCGGCAGCGGCAGGCGGCGTACCGCCCGGTCGACGGCCCGGGCCTGGGTCCGCGTGAAGGGCTCGTCGCGGGCGACCACCACGAGGTTGCCCTGTCGACGTCCCCGTGCCGCCGCGGCGTCGGCCACCACGAGCACCGCCTCGACCTCGAAGACCCCTCGCACGGCCGCCAGCTCGCTCGCGGCGATCTCGCGCGGTGCGGAGACGACGTTGGCCAGATACAACCCGCCCGGCCCCAGGGCTCGCCGGCACGCGGCGACGAACTCGGGCGTCCGGCATGCGCCCGGCACTCGACCTGCGTCGAACACGTCGCGCACGACGACGTCCCACGCCCCCGGCCGCAGCCGCGGAGCCACCTGGGCGGCGTCCCCGACGCGGATGCGCAGGCGCGGCGCCCGGGGCAGGTCGAACCATTCCCGCACGCGCTGCGCCAGGACGCCGTCGATCTCCACCGCCAGCTGGGTCGAGCCGGGGCGCGTGGCGTCCCATGCTCGCGCCAGCGCGCACCCGGCCCCGCCCAGATGGACGGCCCGCACCGGTCCGCTCTCGCCGCGCAGCGCCGTCACGGCGGCGTCCATCTGCTGGAGGTACTCGAAGTCCAGGTGAGTCGGGTCATGCAGGTCGATCCACGACGACTCCGCGCCGTCCAGCAGGAGCAGGATGCCTCCGTCACGCACCTGGAGCTCGGCGGTCGCCGCCGACGTGCGCACCGGCTCCGATGGAAGCGCCCGCAGGAGCGCATCCTCGTGGGAGCGTCCCCGGGCCGAATGCGATGGTGTCACAGGTGCACGTTATCGTGGCCGCATCCGGCCGACGGGCCGGTGGGCGACCCGGCGCCCGCGGACCACGCGCAGGAGGGGAGGCGGTCATGAGTCGGTCCCCTCGCGCCCGGGAGGCGCGCCGTTCCTGGGGCGAGGACGATTCGGGCACGCCGATCCTCCACGTCGATATGGACGCTTTCTTCGCCTCCGTCGAGCTGCGCGAGCATCCCGAGCTCGCCGGACGGCCCCTCATTGTGGGCGGAACGGGCGGGCGCGGGGTCGTGTCGGCCGCCTCCTACGAAGCTCGCCTCTACGGCGTCGCCTCGGCCATGCCGATGGCTCGAGCGCACCGGCTGTGCCCCCAGGCGGTCGTCCTGCCCGTGCGCCACGGGCTGTACTCCGCGGTCTCCCGTCAGGTGATGGCCGTCCTCGGTCAGGTCACGCCGATGATGGAGAAGGTCAGTGTCGATGAGGCCTTCCTCGACGTCTCCGGGGCGCGCCGCCGCATGGGCTCCCCGGTCGCGATCGCCCGCTGGATCCGCGCCGAGGTTCGCGAACGTGTCGGCGTGCCGGCCTCGGTGGGCGTGGCCGCCACCAAGTTCGTCGCCAAGCTCGCCTCCTCCCACGCCAAGCCCGACGGGCTGCTCCTCGTGCCGGCCGACGCCACCCAGGACTTCCTCGACGTCCTGCCGGTGGGCGCGTTGTGGGGCGTGGGGACCAAGAGTGCCCAGATCCTTCAGCGGCGGGGGATTCGCGATGTGCGCGCCCTGGCCGCCGCCGACGTGCGGCGCCTGGAGAAGATCCTGGGGATCGCCGCGGGGCGCCACCTGCACGATCTCGCCCACGGCATCGACCCCAGGCCGGTGAGCCCGGGCCGGGAGGAGAAGTCCATCGGCACGGAATCGACCTTCTTCGAGACCATCACCGACCGCGCCCATGCCCGTCGGGTCCTGCTCGACCAGGCCCACCAGTGCGCCGCCCGCCTGCGCGCCGGCGATCTGCGCGGACGGGTCGTCGTGCTCAAGGCGCGCGGGGCCGACTTCGTCACCGTTACCCGCTCGCGCACCCTGCCCGTTCCCACGGATCTGGCGCGTGACCTCTTCGCCGTCGTCGAACAGCTTTTCAAGGCCCTGCCCACCCCTGGGGGAGGCTTCCGGCTGCTGGGTGTAAGGGTCGAGGGTCTGGCCCGCTCCGACGACGGCGTCCAGCTCCTGCTCGACGACGATCCCCGGCGCGGGGCACCCGAGCGCGCCGCCGACGCGGTGCGGCGACGCTGGGGCGCGGGCGTCCTGGCCCCCGCGAGCCTCCTGACTCCGCCGACCGGCGGCTCCCCCGCCCGCCCCGGCTCCGTCGGAGGAGCCGCGGCGCACCGCAGCGGTCGCGAGCCGATGCGCGAGGAGTAGGCCGTCGACGTCCGCGACGCCGCCGGTTTCCCAGATGCCGGGCTCACCGCCTATCCTGGTGTCGTCCGGGACCGCACCGGCGCGGGTCGAGCGGTCCTGTGCCCGTCACCGGAGTTCGACCGTCGGGAAAGCGAGGTGCCCTCGTGGCATTGTCGGAGCGCGAGCAGCAGGTGCTGCGCGATCTGGAAGACCAGCTTCATGTCGAGGACCCGTCGCTGGCTCATACCATGGATCACGCGGAGACGCCCTCGGGGCGCTTCTCCCCGCGCCACGTGGGTGCGGGCCTGGCCCTGGTGCTCGTGGGCCTGGCCTTGGTGATCGGCGGCGTCGCGGTGAGGCACTCGGTGGCCTCCATACTCCTGGGCGTGGCCGGCTTCGGGCTCGCCGTGCGCGGCGTGACCCTCATGCTGACCCGGGTCGAGGCCCCGGGCCGTCGGGACTCGTCCCGCGGGGATCCTTCGGGTGGGCGATCCGCGCGAGTCTCCTTCATGGACCGCCAGTCCGAGCGCTGGGAGCGGCGTCGCGACAGCGAGGACTGAACCCCGCCCCACTTCCCTCCACCCGAGGCCTTCCAAGCCCCGTCACCGACCGGTGGCGGGGCTCTTCGCACGCCTCGGCGGCGTGCCGGATGCCGGGCGCCACGCCCGGGGGACGGTTCGACGGTCGAGTTCCTCCACCGTTCTCCACCGCATGAAACGGCGATTTCGCGCCGCCAGGATCGGGATCGTGACGACGGTGTGACGTCTGAGGTGGAAGGAAAGGGAGGGAAGTGGAGTACTGTGGGTCTCACTGGATCGTTGAGGGGGGAGGAAGGAGTGATGCTCGATGTTTCTGGGTACTCACTCTCCTCGTCTCGACACGAAGGGGCGACTGATTCTGCCGGCCAAGTTCCGCGACGAGCTGGCCGGAGGAGTGGTCCTCACCCGGGGGCAGGAGCACTGCCTGTACGCCTTCACCTCTGCGGAGTTCGAACGCATGTACGCCCAGCTGCGGGAGGCGCCCCTGGCTCAGAAGCAGGCCCGCGACTACGTGCGCGTCATGCTTTCGGGCGCGGACTCTCAGATTCCCGACAAGCAGGGACGCATTACGCTGCCCGCGCCGCTGCGCGCCTACGCCGGCCTCGAACGGGACCTGGCGGTCATCGGTGCCGGCGCCCGCGTCGAGATCTGGGACGCCGAGGCCTGGCAGACGTACTTGACAGCGCAGGAGCAGGTGTTCGCCGACACGGCGGAGGAGATCATCCCGGGCTTCTTCTGACTCTCGCGCCGCAGCGCATGCCACCGGCCGAGGAACCGACAACCGCATACCGCCGCTGACCGGATACCCGGGCCCCGTCCCGTGAGGTCTCCGCCCGCCGCAGCGTCCGACGTCACTTCCCCGGCGCCGGAACACGCGGGAGGAGTCCTGGCGGGACGGAACCGGGTCACTCCGCGGCGGCGTGCACCCGTACGGGCAGGACGAGCCCGTGCGCGCGCACTCAAGAGCCCGCGAAACCGGTTGAAACAGACCGAGAAGACAGAGAAGACAGACAGACCGAGAAGATCGAGCAGGAAGGGGGGGGGCGGTGAACGACGTCCTGACGACCGCCGAGGACGGGCCCGTGGATCACCCCCGTCGGGCTGCCGGGCTCCACACGCCCGTCCTCCTGGAACGCTGCCTCGACCTGCTCGCTCCCGCCTTGATCGGCCCGGGAGCCCCCGCCAGCCCCATCCTGATCGACTGCACGCTCGGCACGGGAGGGCACGCCGAGGCCGCTCTGGAGCGCTTCGGCGATCTCGCCGTCGTCGGGATCGATCGGGACCCCGAGGCGATCGCACTCGCGAGTTCCCGCCTGGCCCGCTTCGGCCGGCGCTTCCGCGCCGTGCGCACCACCTACGACCACGTCGACGTCCTCGCCCGCGAGGCGGCCGCGCGCGCCGGGCGCCGAGACGGCCTGGTCGATGCGATCCTCATGGACCTCGGCGTCTCCTCCCTCCAGCTCGACCGGACCGGACGGGGCTTCTCCTACGCGCGCAGGGCTCCGCTGGACATGCGCATGGATCAGTCCGCCGGGCGCACTGCCCAGGACATCCTCGACACCGCTGACGAGCGTGAGCTCGCCCGCATCCTGCGGGACTACGGCGAAGAGCGCTTCGCCGCGCGCATCGCCGCCGGCATCGTGCGGCGTCGGGAGTCGGCCGACCCCGTCGCCTCCACCGACGCCCTGGTGGAGGTGGTGCGCGCCTGCGTGCCCGCCGCCGCCCGCCGCAGCGGCGGCAACCCGGCCAAGCGGACCTTCCAGGCTCTGCGGGTGGCTGTCAACGCCGAGCTCGAGGTCCTCGAGCGCGCCGTGCCCCGGGCCCTGAACTCCATTCGGGTCGGCGGACGCATCGTTATCGAGTCCTACCAGAGTCTGGAGGACCGCATCGTCAAGCGCGCGCTGGCCGCAGGCGTCTCCTCGACGGCCCCCGAGGGGCTGCCCGTCGTGCCCCCGGACGCCGAGCCCTATCTCAAGTCGGCCACCCGTGGCGCGCTGCGGGCCGACGACGTCGAGAGGGCCGCCAACCCCCGTAGCGCCTCGGTGCGCCTGCGGGCCGCCACCCGGGTTCGGCCTGCCGATCAGGCCCCCGCGCCCGAGCTCGCTCCCAGACCCCGCACCCATCCCGCCACAATGACCGCACGAGGAAGGAGAGGCCGATGAGTGCAGCGGCAGCCCGAGTCCGCCACCCACGTACCGACGACATCGCTCCATCCGGTCGGCGCTCAGCGGCGCGCGACCAGGCCCGGGACCAGCCCCAGCTTCACGTCGTTCGGGGCGTCGCCCCGGCACGGACGACCATGCCGTTCCTACTGATGGTCGTCGCGATCCTGGTGGGAGCGCTGGCGGCCTCGATGTTCCTGAACGCCAAGATGGCCGATACCGCCTACAAGATGAAAACGGCCCAGGCCGAGCTCAACGTCCTCAACGATCACATCGAGACGGTCCGTTCGGATGTCCAGAAGGCCTCCGCGCCCGATACGCTCGCGTCGCGGGCGGCCGAGCTGGGCATGGTGCCCGCCGCCGCCCCCGGCGTCGTCGACCTGCCCGCCTCGACCCTGTCCGGCGGCACCGCCGCGACCGGCGAGTAGCACGTGGTGAACCCCAGCCGCCGTCGGGCCCTTCAGGTCATGGGCCTGGCGGGCTTCACCGCCCTGACCGGACGCACCGCCTGGCTCCAGGTCGTCGCCGGCCCGCAGCTCGCCGCCAGGGCGAAGGCCGAGCGCACCGTCACCTGGGTCAACCGCGCGCCGCGCGGAGATATCCTCGGCAGCGACGGAACGATCCTCGCATCCTCGGCCGTCTCGTACGACATCGGCGTCGATCAGCTCAAGATCGCCCAGTACGAGTGGACCGAGGACCGCACCGATCCCGCCACCGGCCAGAGGTCGAAGACCGTCCGCGGCCACGGCGCGGCCGCCGCCGCCTCGCAGATGGCCGAGATCCTCGGCGTCGACGCCCAGGAGCTCGGCGCCTCCATGGTCGGAGAATCCACCTACGTCGTCATCGCCGAAGCCGTTCCCCCGGACACGTGGCGGCAGATCAAGGCGCTGGGCATATCCGGGGTCGAGCCCGATCAGCGCACCCGCCGCACCTACCCGGCCGGGACGGTGGCGGGCAACGTGCTCGGCTACACCCATGAGGGGGACGACCGCATCCTCATCGGCTCCGCCGGTCTCGAGCTCACCCAGAACGAAGCCCTGACCGGCACCGACGGCGAGGGCAGCGTCGAGATCGGCAAGACCGGCGCCATCATCCCCACCGGGGAGCAGGAGGAGATCTCCGCCGTGCCCGGTACGACGGTGCGCACCACCATCGACCCCGATCTGCAGGCGATCGCCCAGGACGCGATCGACGAGGCCGTCACCGCGCAGGGAGCCGATTGGGGCTGCGTGGTGGTCATGGAGCCGGCCACCGGCAGGGTGCTCGTGCTGGCCGACTCCGGGGCGGTCGACCCGGCCCGCGCCGCGGACACCTCCGAGGGGGACCGTAACGCCCGCAGCGTCCAGGCGATCTTCGAACCCGGCAGCGTCGGCAAGGTCATGACCTTCGCCGCCGCCCTGGAGGAGGGGGTGATCACGCCTGACGACTCGTGGACCGTGCCCTACACGTGGACGAGCGCCGACGGGCAGACCTTCCGCGACTCCCACGAGCACGGGGTCCAGCAGCTGACCACCGCCCAAGTGCTCGCCGAATCCTCCAACGTGGGCACGGTGCAGATCGGCGAGAGGCTCTCCAGCGACGTGCGTCACTCCTACATCGAGCGCTTCGGCTTCGGTAGTCTCACCGGCATCGAGATGCCCGCCGAGTCGGCCGGCATCGTCGGCCCTGTCTCCGAATGGGACGACCGCACCAGTTACACCACCATGTTCGGTCAGGGCATCGCCGGAACCGCGCTCCAGTCGGTCCAGGTGCTCGCCACCGTGGCGAACAAGGGCCTGCGCGTCGCCCCGCGTCTCGTCGACGCCTGGATCGATCCCGGCGGGGGACGGAGCCCTCAGAGCAGGCCGGAGGGCGTGCGCGTCGTCTCCGAGTCCACTGCCGCGGCGCTCACCGAGATGCTCATCGGCGTGACCCAGGAGGGGGGCACGGCCGAGGCGGCCTCGATCGACGGGTACCTCGTGGCCGGCAAGACCGGGACCACTGAGATCCTCACCGAGGACGGCACGGTCGCGTCCTTCGTCGGTTTCACCCCCGCCCGTGATCCCGCCATTGCGGTGGCCGTCATCGTGTACCGGCCCCGGGACACCTATGGCGGCACGGTGTCCGCCCCCGTGTTCCGCAAAGTCGCCCTGGCCACGATGCACTCCCTGGGCATCGCCCCGGACCCGTCCGTCACCGCCGCGCAGGCGGCTGTCGACGCCGACGCCCGAGCCGAGCACGCCGCCCAGGAGGCGACCAGGGGCGATGGCTAGACCGGACGGGAACGGGCGACGCCCGTTGCGCGGATCCGCGGTGTGGGGGAGTGCACCCCGTGCCGGCCGCGCGGGGCGTGACCAGGGCGTAGCCTTCCACCTGCGCGGTCCCCTGCATGTCCCGGTGGTGGAAGCCACCACCCGTCGGCCACGATAGATTGAGGAGTCATGAGCAACCACGCGTACGAGTCGGCCGCGCAGCTGCGCCCGCGCCGCGGCACCCCGACCGCTCTGGGGGAGCTCGCCGCGCACGCTGCGCTGCGCCCCGCCTCCGAGGCGGACGGGGGCGGGGCCCCCGGCGACCTCGCTGTCATCGGGGTCAGCGTCGACTCCTCTGATGTCGCTCCCGGCGAGCTGTTCACCGCACTGCCCGGCTTCACGCGTCATGGGGCAGAGTTCGCTCCCGAGGCCGTCGCGGCCGGCGCCGTCGCGGTGATGACCGACGAGGCCGGGGCGCGGATGGTCCGCGCCTCCTGCCCGCGCACGCCCGTCCTGGTCGCCGACGACCCGCGCGCCGTCGTCGGCCCCCTGTCCGCGGAGGTCTACGGCCACCCCTGCACGAGGCTGACGACGGCCGCCGTCACCGGCACCAACGGCAAGACCACCACCTCCTACTTCGTCGACGCGATTCTCGCCGCCCATCTGGGTGGGTGCATGGTCGCGGGCACGGTCGAGCTGCGCGTGGGCGGGATGTCGGTCGAATCCCCCCGCACCACCGTGGAGGCTCCGGTGCTTCAGCGGATGATGGCGCTGGCCGTCGAGGAGGGCGTGGGCGCGGCCAGCCTGGAGGCCTCCAGTCACGCGATTGTCCTGCATCGTCTGGATGGCACCGTGGTCAACGTCGCCGGCTTCACCAACCTGCAGCGCGATCACCTCGATTTCCACAAGACCATGCAGGGCTACCTCGATGCCAAGGCGCGCCTGTTCACTCCCGCTCACGCTCACCGCGGCGTCGTCTGCGTCGACGATCAGTGGGGCGTCCAGCTCGCGGACCGCGTCGAGCGGGCCGGTCTGATCCCCGTGGACCGCCTGCGGGCTTACCCCGGTCGGACCCCCGCCGATTGGTGGGTGAGCGATGCCGCCGTGTCCATGACCGACTCGGCCACCACCTTCACCCTCCACGGCCCCCGTTCCGAGCGCATCGAGGCCTCCTGCCCTCTGCCGGGCCTCGTCAACGTTCAAAACGCCGCTCTGGCCTTGGTCATGACCATTCGCGCGGGCGTCCCCGCCGACACCGCCGTGGCCGCCCTGGCCGGTGCGCACAACATCCCCGGGCGCATGCAGCGCATCACCCGGCGCGATGGGGTGCGCGGCACCTGCATCGTCGACTTCGCCCACACACCCGACGCCATGGAGCTCGCCCTCGAAGCCGTCCGGCAGATCACACCCGGGCGTCTGATCGTCGTCTTCGGCTCCGATGGCGACCGCGACCGGGGCAAGCGGCCCATGCTCGGCGCTGTCGCCGCGCGCCTGGCCGATGTCCTGGTCGTCACCGACGAGAACCCGCGCAGTGAGGACCCGCAGTCCATCCGCGACGCTGTTCTGGAGGGCGTGCGCTCGGTGCGCCCCGACTTGGCCGACGTCGAGGAGATCACCACCTGGCGGGGCGATGCCGTACGTCGCGGCGTCGAGTTGTGCGGTCCTCAGGACACCGTCATCGTCACCGGCAAGGGCCACGAGCCCTTCCTGGAGGTCGCCGGAGACTTCATCCGCTATAACGACGCGCCGGTCATGCGCGAGGCCGCGCGGGCCAAGTGGGGGCCGGTGACGCCGGCATGATCACGCGCCCTCTTCACCAGGTCGCGTCCCTGGCCGGCGCCGCCATTGTCGGCCCCCGCGACGGCACCGGCCCCGACGCCGCACCTGTCAGCGGGGTCGTGACCGACTCCCGCAGGGCGGGCCCGGGCTCCCTGTTCGTGGCCATTGCCGGCGAGCGCACCGACGGCCACGCCCATGTCGGTCAGGCGGCCCGCGCCGGCGCCGCAGCGGCTCTGGTGGCCGACCCCGCCGCCGCTCGCTCCAGCCTGGTCGCCGTAGGAGTCGAGCCCGATTCATTCCCGCTGCTGGTCGTCCCCGATACCGTCGGGGCGCTCGGCGAGCTCGCCCGCGGTCACCTGGCCGATCTGCGCGGGCGCGCCCGCGCCAGGGGCGATGTGCTGACGGTCGTGGCCGTGACCGGGTCGGTCGGCAAGACCACGACTAAGGATCTCACCCGCCAGTTGCTGGCCGCTCAGAGTCCCACCGTCGCGCCGGCGGCCTCCTTCAACAATGAGATCGGGCTGCCGCTGACCGTCCTGGAAACCGACGAGTCCACCCGCTACCTCGTTCTGGAGATGGGCGCCTCCGGTCCCGGGCACATCGCCTACCTCACCCGGATCGCCCCGTTGGACGCCGCCGCCGTGCTCGTGATCGGGCACGCCCACATGGGGGGCTTCGGTTCCATCGACGGCGTCGCCGCGGCCAAGAGCGAGATCATCGCCGGCCTGGTGCCCACCGGCACGGCGGTGCTCAACGCCGATGACGAGCGGGCCCTCGCCATGTCGTCTCTGGCCCCCGCCGACGTGCTGACCTTCTCGGCGACCGGGGGCGGCGCCGACCTGCGCGCCACTGATGTGCGAGTGGGGGACGGCGCCCGGGCGAGCTTCAACCTGCACGCTCCCGGCCTGGCGGACTCCCGTCGCGTGCGCCTGGCGCTGCCCGGCGCACACAACGTGGTCAACGCCCTGGCCGCCGCGGGACTGGCGATGGCCGCCGGAGTCCCCGCCCGAGCCGTCGCCACGGTGCTGGGCGACGTCCGGATTGAGAGCCCGCATCGCATGGAGGTGCACGAGGTCGCCCTGGGAGACGGCCCGGGTGGTGTTCTGCTCATCGACGACTCCTACAACGCCAACATCGACTCCATGTCCGCCTCCCTGGCCTCTCTGCCGGCCCTGGCCGGCGACCGCCGCCGCGTCGTCGTCATCTCCGAGATGCTCGAGCTCGGGGAGTCCTCGGTGGCCGACCACGCGCGCACCGGAGAGCTCGCGGCTCGGGCGGGGACGGCGCTGCTGATCGCCATCGGCTCCGGCGCCGCACCCACCGCCCGTACGGCCGCCCGCGCCGGAGTGGAGACCATCGAGGTCGCCGATGCCGAGGCGGCACTCGCTCTGCTCGATTCGCCCGACTCCCCGCTGCGCGACGCCGACGCCGTTCTGGTCAAGGGGTCTCATGACTCCGGCGCCTGGCGCGTCGCCGACCGGCTCCGCGTCGGCCGTCGAGGACCCGAGGGGTCCCGGGAGACCAGGGAACCCGAGGAGCCTGAGAAGGCTAAGGAGATGGACCCCCGATGACCGCGATCCTCGTCGCCGCAGCCGTCGGCATGCTCGTCACACTGCTCGGCACCCCCCTGCTCATCCGCTTCCTCCACCGGCGCCAGTACGGCCAGTTCATCCGCGAGGACGGACCGCAGGGCCACTTCATCAAGCGCGGCACCCCCACGATGGGGGGTCTGGTGATCATCCTGGCCACCGTCCTCGGCTACGCGGTCGCCAATCTCGTCGAGCTGCGCGCTCCGCGCGCCAGCGGGGTCCTGCTGCTCTTCCTCATCGTGGGCCTGGGACTCATCGGCTTCCTCGACGACTTCGAGAAGATCTCCAAGGAACGGTCGTTGGGCCTGCGGGCGTGGCAGAAGATGCTGGGCCAGGCGTTCATCGGCATCACCTTCGCCGCAACGGCCCTGTTCTTCGCCGACCGCAACGGACTAACCCCCGCTTCCACCCGCCTCTCCTTCGCACGGGACACCAACCTCGACCTGGCTTTCGCCGGAGTGGGCGTGGGACTGGTCCTGTTCGTCCTGTGGGCGAACTTCCTCATCACCGCCTGGTCGAACGCCGTCAACCTCACCGACGGCCTCGACGGGCTGGCCGCCGGCTCCTCGGCCATGGTCTTCGCCGCCTACACTCTCATCGGCGTGTGGCAGACCAACCAGTCGTGCACCTACGGTCACCACGACCTCGTGGCCACCCTGTGCTACCAGACCCGCGACCCGCGCGACCTGGCCATGATCGCCGCCGCGCTCATGGGCGCCTGCTTCGGATTCCTGTGGTGGAACGCCTCACCGGCCAAGATCTTCATGGGGGACACCGGGTCCCTGGCCCTGGGCGGCGGCCTAGCGGGGCTGTCCATCCTGACCCGTACCGAATTCCTCGCCGTCATCCTTGGCGGCCTGTTCCTGGCCGAGGTCATCAGCGACGTCGTCCAGATCGCCTCCTTCAAATCCACGGGACGACGTCTTCTGCGCATGGCGCCGCTCCACCACCATTTCGAACTCGGCGGCTGGACCGAGGTCAACGTCGTTATCCGCTTCTGGATCATCGCCGGAGTCTGCGTCGTCGTCGGGCTCGGCCTGTTCTACGCCGAGTACCTCGTGTCCTGACCCGCGCGTCACGACGACGGAACCGGTCGATGGGCCCACACTCATCGGTGGGGCTCGTCGGCGGGACCGCCGCCCGACACGAGACCGTTCACGACACCAGCCGCATCCCAGGATCGAGACCACAGTGACCACCGCCGACGCCATGACCCTGAAGAACCTCGCCGGGGCACGCGTCGGCGTCGTCGGCGCCGGTCGTACCGGGCTCGCCGTCATCGACGCCCTGGACGATCTCGGGGCGCGCGTCCATCTGCTCGACGCCCGCCCCGGGGCCGCCGATGCCGTGACGGCGCCGCTGGAGCGGGTGACCATCGGGGACGGCGGGGTTCAGGCCGACGCGCTGGACGAGACCCGTCCCGACCTGCTCGTCGTCTCCCCGGGGGTGCCGGCGACCGGCCCGGTCCTGACACGCGCACGGGCGAGCGGTCGTGAGGTGTGGAGCGAGATCGAGCTCGCCTGGCGCCTCCAGCAGGCCAGACGTCCCGACGTCCCGTGGATCGTCGTGACGGGAACCGACGGCAAGACCACGACGGTCGGCATGCTCGCGGCCGTTCTGAGCGCCGCCGGTCTCAATGCCCCGGCCGTCGGCAACATCGGGTCGCCCACCATCACCGCGGTTCTGGAGGACCGGGCCGACGTCATGGCCGTCGAGCTCTCCAGCTTCCAGCTCCACACCACCGGCACGCTCAGCCCGCTCGCCGCGGCCTGCCTTAACCTCGCGCCCGACCACCTCGACTGGCACGGCGGGCTGGAGGCCTATGCGGCGGACAAGGCCCGCGTCTACGCGCGCACACGGCGCGCTGCCGTTTACAATACGGCCGATGCCGCCACCAGGCGCATGGTCGAGCAGGCCGACGTCGCCGCCGGCTGCCTCGCCGTCGGCTTCACTCTGGCCGTCCCCGGCCTGGGGCAGGTAGGCGTGGTCGAGGATCTTCTGGTCGACCGGGCGCTGCACGCCGGTCGCCGCAGCGCGGGTTTGCCCCTCGCCTCGCTCGTGGACCTGGCGCATCTGGCCCCCGGCGGCGAGACCGAACGTCTGCCCGCCCACGTGACGGCCGACGCCCTCGCCGCCGCCGCCCTGTCCCTGGCCCACGACGCCGTCGCCGCCGATCCCGGGGCCGTCGCGCGCGGGCTGCGCGCCTACGTCCCCGGCTCCCACCGCATCGTTACCGTCGCCCGGGGCGGGGGCGTCACCTGGGTCGACGACTCCAAGGCCACTAACCCGCACTCCGCTCAGGCAGCCCTGACCTCGCTGCCGGCCGGCACCGGCGTGTGGATTCTCGGCGGCGACACCAAAGGAGCGGTTTTCGATGACCTCGTGCGCGCGGTTCGCCCGGTCCTGCGCGGCGTCGTCGTGGTCGGCAAGGACCAGACCGACGTGCTCGCCGCCCTGCGCGCTCGCGCTCCGGGGACACCGGTGGCCCGCATTCCCGACGGCGACGGCGCCTCGGTCATGACCGGCGCGGTCGCCGCCGCCGGCGCCATGGCGCGGCCCGGCGACACCGTCATGCTCGCTCCGGCCTGCGCCTCCTGGGACCAGTTCAGCTCCTACGCTCAACGGGGCGACTTGTTCGCCGCCGCAGCGCTGGCTCACGTCGAGGGTCGGGAGGCACCGTGATCACACGTCAGCGGACGGGCAGGCCGGTTCGCGACGACGCCCCGCGCGTCGGCGGGGCGAGTCCGGCCGGCCCGCGCAAGCGGGCCGCCGGGACTGCGAAGAGCCCGCGCGCGTCGAAGACCCCGCGGGCCCCGAAGGCTCAGGCAACGAATGCGAGGGCCCCTGCCTCCTCTACGCCCTCGGCTGCTGCGAGGATCTCGGAGGCGGTCCCGGCGCCCCGCGGTGTGCGGGCGTGGTGGCGTCGGGTCCTGGGCGGCGACGGCCCCCGTCCCGGCGAGCCGGCCACGCTGACCTACTACGCCCTGCTCCTGTCTGCCCTCGTCCTGCTCCTGTTCGGCCTGGTCATGGTCTTCTCCGTCCAGTCGGTGACCGTGGCGGCCCAGGGCCAGGATGCTGTCACCGAGTTCCTCAAGTACCTCGTCTTCGCCGTCGTCGGCCTGGCCGGCATGGCGGCCATCGCCCGCGCCCGTGTGCGCACGCTCAAACGACTCGCCCTGCCCGCTTTCATCCTGGCCTGTCTGAGTCAGCTCCTGGTCTACGTCCCCGGTGCGGGCAGCTGCGTGGGGGGCAACTGCAACTGGGTCCGCGTCCCCGGACTCGGTACGATTCAGCCCTCGGAGTTCATCAAGCTCGCCCTGTGCCTCTACCTGGGGGTCATGGTCACCACCCGTCAGGACGCCTTCCTGCCCGGAGTCGACACATGGCGCAGGTTCCGGCGGCTGGCCGGGTGGATCGTCGCTCCGGTGCTGCTCGCGGTCGCCCTCGTCCTGGGCGGAGGCGATCTCGGCACCGTCATCGTGCTGGCCCTGCTTGTGGCCGGAGCACTGTGGATGGGGGGACTGGGCTGGCGCTGGTTCGCGGCGCTGGGCGTGCTCGGGTTGGGCGGTTTCACGCTGCTGTCCGCTCTGTCGGCCAATCGGCGCGCCCGTATCATCGCCTGGTGGCACCCCGATGGCGCGGACCCGCTCGACGTGGGCTACCAGCCCAAGCACGGGCGCTGGGCGCTGGGCACGGGGAACTGGTGGGGCGTGGGCCCGGGCTCCTCGCGTCAGAAGTGGGGGTACCTCACCCAGGCCGACTCCGATTACATCTTCGCCGTCCTGGGCGAGGAGTTCGGCCTGATCGGAACACTCATCGTCATCGCCCTGTTCGCCGTCATCGGATGGTGCTGCATGCGCATCATCCGGCGTTCGCGCTCCCTGTACGTCTCGGTGGTCAGCGGTGGTGTGGCGGCCTGGATCGTCGGTCAGGCCGTCATCAACATGTGCGTCGTGGTCGGGCTGCTGCCCGTGCTCGGTGTGCCCCTACCCCTGATCTCCAAGGGCGGTTCGGCCCTGGTGTCCGTCCTCCTGGCCGTCGGGGTGCTGCTCGCTCTGGCCCGCCACGAACCCGGCGCACCCGAGGCCCTGCGCGCCAGCGGCGCCGCCGTGCGTCGTACCCTTGCCGTTATCGCCCCCCGCAGGAGGAACCGTGCCTGACACTCATTCCACCGGCGCGTTCGAGGACGCGCCCGCACCATCGGCGCGCCGGCTGCGCGTGCTGCTCGCCGGAGGCGGCACCGCAGGGCATGTCAATCCCCTCCTGGCCACGGCCTCCGCCCTGCGCGAGCCCACGACCGGCGGGGGCGGGGACGCCGGTATCCTCGTGCTGGGCACTCGCGAAGGGCTTGAGAGCCGTCTCGTGCCCGAGGCCGGCTACGATCTAGCCTACGTGCCCCGGGTGCCGATGCCGCGTCGGCCCACGGGGGACCTTTTCCTGCTGCCGCACCACCTGCGCAAGGCCGTGTCCGCGGCCCGGGAGGCCATCGATCGCGTCGACGCGCAGGTCGTGGTCGGCTTCGGCGGCTTCGTGTCGACTCCCGCTTACCTCGCGGCCCGGCGGGCGGGGGTGCCCGTTGTCATTCACGAGCAGAACGCCCGTCCAGGCCTGGCCAATCGGTTGGGCGCCCGCTGGGCCGCGGCCGTGGCCCTGACCTTCGCCTCGACGCGCCTGCGGGCGTCTGCCGGGCGCACCGAGGTCACCGGCCTGCCCCTGCGTCCCGCCATCGGCGCACTCGTCGCCGAGCGGGCCGACGCCGCCTCCGCGGCGCTCCTGCGGGCGGAGGGCGCACAGGCTCTGGGCCTGGACCCGCAGGCGCCGACCCTTCTGGTCACCGGAGGCTCCTTGGGCGCCCAGCATCTCAACGAGGTCATCGTCGCCTCGCTCGGACGCCTGCCATCCGGCCTTCAGGTCCTCCACCTGACCGGCCGGGGCAAGGATGCGCCCGTGCGCGCCGCCCTGGAGCGGGCCGTCGCCGAGGGCGACTGCGCCCCCGACCTGGCCGAGCGCTACCACGTGCTCGACTACCTGTCCGCCATGGAACGGGCCTACGCGTGCGCCGACGGCGTCATCTGCCGCTCCGGCGCCGGCACCGTGGCCGAACTGACCGCTCTGGGCCTACCCGCCCTGTATGTGCCGCTGCCTATCGGCAACGGCGAGCAGAGGCTCAACGCCGCCGACTGCATCGCCGCCGGCGGCGGCCGCCTGGTGCCCGACGGCGAGGTGTCCGCCGACGACATCGTCTCCTTCACCGATCTGCTCGCCGACCCCGAGGCCCGCGGGGCCGTCGCCGAGGCCGCGGCGTCCACCGGGGTGCGCGACGGCGCCGCGCGCCTGGCAGCGCTCATCCGCTCCGTTGCGGCCGAAGCGCGGTCCGGGGCGGCCCCCGACGACCGCGGCGCGGACCAGTCGGCGGATCAGGAGGTCAAGTGATGAGCGCATCCGAGCGGACCGACTTGGGCGGCCGGGCCTTCCATCTCATCGGCGTCGGCGGCGCCGGCATGAGCGTGCTCGCTCAGCTCCTCGCCGAGCGGGGCGCCGCCGTCACCGGGTCGGACGCCGTCGGCGGCGATGCCTTCGACCACCTGCGCAGCCTGGGGCTGACGGTGGTGGTGGGCCATTGCGCCGACAATGTGCCGCCGGGGGCCACCGTCGTCGTCTCGACCGCGATCAAGGAGACCAACCCGGAACTCGCCATAGCCCGCCGCCGCGGTCAGGAGGTCCTCCACCGCTCCCAGGCCCTCGCCCTGGCGGCCCGGGGGCGCGACTTCGTCGCCGTGGCGGGAGCCCACGGCAAGACGACCACCTCCGGTATGCTCGCCCAGGCTCTGTCGGTCGCCGGCCGGGACCCCTCCTTCGCCGTCGGCGGCGTCGTGCGCGACCTGGGCACAGGCGCTCATCTGGGGGCGGGGCGCGCCTTCGTGGCCGAGGCCGACGAGTCCGACCGATCTTTCCTCAACTACGACCCTTACCTGGCCGTCGTCACCAATGTCGAACCCGATCATCTCGACAATTACGGTACGCGGGAGGCCTTCGAGAGGGCCTTCGTCGATTTCGCCCTCACCGTGCGCGAGGGCGGCAGGCTCATCGTTTGCGCCGATGATCCCGGCGGTCTGCGACTGGCGCGCGCCGCGGTGGAGCACGGCGTGGCGGTGACGACCTACGGCACCGCCGGCCCCGACGTCGGCGATCGGGGCCGGCTCGTCGGTGACGCTCACGTTCGCGTCGAGATCACCGAGCGGCGCGCCGACGGGACCTCGGCGCTGCTGACGCTGTGGAGTGGCGAGACGGCGACGGGCACCGGGCCGGTACGCCCTGAGGACTGCACGCTCACCGGTTCGGTGCCTCTGGAGCTCGCCGCCCCTGGCGACCACGTCGTCCTGGACGCCGCCGCTGCCTGGGCGGCCGGTCTCGAGCTGGGTGTCGAGCCCAGAGTGATGGCCCGCTCCCTGGGCTCCTTCGGAGGGACCGGGCGCCGCTTCGAGACGCGCGGCGAGGCCGCCGGAGTGGTCGTCATCGACGACTACGCCCACCACCCCACGGAGATCGGGGCCCTGCTGGCCACTGCTCGCGAGGTCGCCGATGTCCGCGGGGGCCGCGTCCTAGTGCTGTTCCAACCGCACCTGTTCTCCCGCACTCGGACCTTCGCCGATCGTTTCGGCGCGGCCCTGGCGGGCGCGGACGTCGTCGTCGTCACCTCCGTCTACCCGGCGCGGGAGTCTCAGGAGGACTTCCCCGATGTTACCGGCGCCATGATCGTCGACCGGATCGCCGGCTGCGAGGCCCGGTATGTGGCCGATCGCGTCGAGGCGGCCCGCGCTCTGGCCGACGCCGCCCGCAGCGGCGACGTCCTGCTGACCGTCGGCGCCGGCGACGTGACCCGGCTCGGCGCCGTGATCCTCCAGCGGCTGGGCGCCCGTCTGAGCGGTCCGCAGCGATGAGGAAGCCGCGAGCGCCGCGTCCGGCTCCCGAGTCCCCGGCCGGGGAC
>NZ_GL985606.1:1501613-1566117 GCF_000220835.1 Actinomyces sp. oral taxon 448 str. F0400
CTCGCCGCGGTTCCCGGGTCGGCAGCGCGCGCGCCGGCCGGGAACTCGTGCCCCGACCCGCGACGGGGGAGCGGGGCGAGGGCGGACTCGCCGTCTTCGGCAGGCGCTCCTCCGAACCGGTGCGTACTGATCGGCGCGATCAGGTGGTCTCCACCGGACTGACCGATCGGCTTGCCGAGCGGCGTCGTGCCAACCGATCCCTGCTCCTGCGTCGTGCGACGGGCCTGCTGTCCGTCGGTATCGGTGTGGCGCTGCTGGTGTGGGTCGTCGCGTTCTCGCCCCTGCTCGCCCTGCGCACCCGCGACGTCGCCGTGGTCGGCTCCGATTCCGACCCGGACGCCGCCGCCGTGCGGGACGTTGCGGCCGAGCATGAGGGCACCTCTCTGGTGCGTCTGGACGTGGCCGCGCTGGGTGATGAGGTGGCGGACGACCTGCCCCGGGTGAAATCGGCCGCCGTCACCCGCTCGTGGCCCCACGGGCTGACCGTCGCGCTGACCATGCGGGTGCCGGTGGCGCAGCACCGCACCGATACCGGCTACGAAGTGCTCGACGGCGAGGCCGTAGTCCTGGAGACCGCCGACGGGCCTGAGCCGGGACTGGCCGAGATTACCTCTGATGACGGAGCGGCGCTGACGCAGGAGCAGGTCGGCGCCGTCGCCGAGGCCGTGGGGAGCCTGGATGAGACGACCCGCGCGCAGGTGGCCTCGGGCAGCGCGACGGCGACCGGCCAGGTCTCGCTCGTGCTGACCTCGGGGTCGCGCGTCGTCTGGGGCGACCGGACCGATCCCGCGCTCAAGGCGGAGGTTCTCGCTGTGCTGCTGGGGCAGACGGCCTCGACCTACGACGTCTCCAGCCCGCGTAGCCCGACGACGTCATGAGGATCATGGGGGTCCGCAGGACGTCGCGAACGGGTCGTGAGGCGATGGCGAGCAGGCGCGTCGGACCCGGCGAAGGGCGTCGTTCGGGGTACTGTGCCTGCGCAGGAACACGCCGGGCCCAAATGCGACGGCGGTGCCCGGGCCCCCCATAGCGTTGTCCTCGTCATCCTCGGAATGACATAAGCATAAACCTTAACTTGAGGTTGAGGGTTGAGGTGAGTCCCACGGGGCTCGGCACGAACTCGCGGAGGCAGACAGTGGCGGAATCCCAGCACTACCAGGCAGTCATCAAGGTGGTGGGCGTCGGTGGCGGCGGCGTCAACGCCGTCAACCGCATGATCGAGGCCGGACTGCGCGGTGTCGAGTTCATCGCCGTCAACACCGATGCCCAGGCCCTGCTCATGTCCGATGCCGACACCAAGCTCGACATCGGTCGGGATCTGACCCGTGGGCTGGGCGCGGGGGCCGATCCCTCCATCGGCCGCAAGGCCGCTGAAGACCATGAGGACGACATCCGCGAGGCTCTCGAGGGCGCCGATATGGTCTTCGTGACCGCCGGCGAGGGGGGCGGTACCGGGACCGGCGCCGCACCCGTCGTCGCCAGGGTCGCCCGCGACCTGGGGGCTCTGACCATCGGCGTGGTCACTCGCCCCTTCATCTTCGAGGGTCGTCGCCGCGCGGCCCAGGCCGAGGACGGTGTCACCAATCTGCGTGCCGAGGTCGACACCCTCATCGTCATCCCCAATGATCGCCTCCTCCAGATCGCCGACCGGAATATCAGTGTCGTCGACGCCTTCCGCCAGGCCGATCAAGTCCTCCTCCAGGGCGTCCAGGGCATCACCGAGCTCATCACCACCCCGGGACTGATCAACGTCGACTTCAATGACGTCAAGTCCGTCATGCAGGACGCGGGCAGCGCTCTGATGGGCATCGGCTCGGCCACGGGGGAGGGGCGCGCCCTGTCCGCCACCGAGCAGGCCATCGCCTCCCCGCTGCTGGAGTCCTCCATCGAGGGCGCCCATGGCGTTCTGCTCTTCTTCCAGGGCGGGTCCGACCTCGGTCTGTTCGAGATCTCCGAGGCCGCCAATCTCGTGCGCGAGGCGGTCCACCCCGAGGCCAACATCATCTTCGGCAACGTCGTCGACGGTGCCCTGGGCGATGAGGTGCGCGTGACCGTCATCGCCGCCGGTTTCGATGAGGAGCCCGTTCCCGGCGGCGGTCGTGCCGAGACGGTTTCGAACCTGGCCAAGGCCGCGGCCTCGGTTACTCCGCCGACGCCAGCCACCGCCGCCTCGCCCAGCCCTGCTCCCGTCTTCGTCTCACGGGCGGGCGGGGCTCATGCCGCCGAGAAGCCCGTGGTGCGGCCCGTGGTGCGCCCCGCGGTTCCGGCCGCCCCCATGCCGGCGCCCGCCCCGCTGCCCCCGACGACCGATGATGTGCCCGCCTACGTCGACGACTCCGTGCCGGAGGCTGGCCCCGACTTCGAGGTCCCGCGCGTCATCGGCGTGGACGCTGAGGACGACGAGATCGACCTGCCCGACTTCCTGCGCTGATCGCTGGAGAACAGGGGAGCCGGTCGTGGTCTCCATCGACCTCCTGGAGGTTCCTGTGGGCCCCCGCGTCCGCGGCTGCTTCACCACCCGCGGTGCGCGGGCCGCGAGCGTTACGCGGTCCGACCCCTACGCCGGGCTCAACCTCGCCGCTCATGTCGGTGACGACCCCGAGCGGGTGGCGCGCAACCGCCGTCTTCTGACCGTGGCGCTGGGGCTGCCCGATCACGGCGTCGCCTGGATGAACCAGGTTCATTCCGCCGTTGTGGCGCCAGCGCGGCGTGGCGAGACGCCCACAGCCGACGCCCTTGTGCTCCGCCGTGATGATCCGCGTGCTCCGTGCGCCGCAGGGGTCCTGGTCGCCGATTGCGTTCCGCTCCTGCTTGCCACCGGCGATGGCGCCCTCATGGCCGCTGTCCACGCCGGCAGACGCGGCATGCTCGACGGCGTCGTGCTCCGGACGCTGGACGCGTTCGCTGCCCGCGGAGCGCGGGCCGCCGATGTGTGGGCCGCGATCGGTCCGTCGGTGTGCGGCGCCTGCTACGAGGTGCCCGAGGAGATGCGCGCCGCTGCCGCGGACGTGGAGCCCGAGAGCGCCGTGACGACGCGGCGGGGCACGCCCGGACTCGACGTCGCCGCCGGGGTGCGCGCTCAGCTGAGACGGGCGGGCGTCGTTCATATCGCCCGCTCACCGTGGTGCACGCTGGAGGACCGTCGCTTCTACTCCTATCGGCGCGATGGCACCACCGGGCGTATCGCGGGTCTCGTCCTGGCCGGGCCCGCCCGCAGCGTCATCGAAGCGTGACCCGCCCGGCTTTGGAGCGCCGGGACACGCCGCGACGAATCAGCGGCCCCTCTCCGAAACGCCGATACCGTCAGCATGTCCGGATCGCTCAGGGACCGGACGGAGAAGGAGCAACCATGAGCGCGCTGCGCAAGATGACGAACTTTCTCGGGTACTCCGAGCCCGCGGAGGACGCCTACGAGGGCGACTACCACCAGGCGGAGGCGGGCTACGAGGAGGAGGAGTACGCGCCCGTCGAGGAGGCCTACGAGGAGCCTTATGACCACGGCTTCGTCGAAGAGACAGACGCCTCCGAGCCGGCGGCGGCCCCCGATCTGCGACGCATCGTCACCGTCCACCCCTCCACGTACAACGAGGCACGGATCATTGGCGAGTCCTTCCGCGACGGCGTGCCGGTGATCGTCAACTTGACCAACATGAGCGAATCCGACGCCCGCCGCATGGTCGACTTCTCGGCGGGCCTGGTCTTCGGTCTTCACGGCGCCATCGAGCGGGTCACCCCGCGCGTCTTCCTGCTGACGCCGGTCTCGGTCGACATCGATGGCGGCGCTGTCGCCGCCGACGCCCACGGCCGCTTCTTCAACCAGAGCTGAGAGGTCCTCGCCGGTGATCGCCGCCTCCGCCTCGATCGTCTCGAGCCTGCTCAGCCTCTACATCCTGGTCCTGCTCGTGCGCATCGTGATCGACTGGGTGCAGGTGTTCGCCCGCAGCTGGCGCCCGACCGGTGTCCTGCTGGTGCTGGCGAATCTGGTCTACGGGATGACGGACCCGCCGCTGCGATGGTTGCGCCGGGTGGTGCCGGTGCTACGGCTAGGAGGCGTGGGCCTGGACCTGAGTTTCCTCGTCCTGGTCTTCGGCATCATGCTCCTTCAGGGCGTGCTGGCGCTCCTGCACTGATCTGCCGTCGCCTCGGCGCAGACGCCGGAGCGCCCTCTTCGGACCAGCCGTGACACGCTCCTCGTCCGGCTTTTCCGACAGCGGATCATAGGGTTGCGAACCGCATGATTCGGGCGCTTTGCCTGGACTTTCGATATCACACCGTGACATGAGCCAGTACAACCAAACTGGCCTCAACCACGAGTTCAGGTACTCTAGCCGCATGAGTGACCGGTTGATCCGGTGACCGTGGCATCTTCCGTAACGACACCGAGGTGACGACCATGACGCTGCTGACGGCAGACGACGTCCTCAACAAGAAGTTCCAGGCGACCAAGTTCCGCGAGGGCTACGAGCAGGACGAGGTCGACGAGTTCCTCGACGAGGTCGTTGAGGCCATGCGACAGCTGGAGGCCGAAAACGCCGATCTCAAGGCCAAGCTCGACGCGGCCAACAAGCGCGTCGCCGAGCTCGGCGACGGTGCGTCGCGCTCCGTGACGGAGACGAGCATCGTCGAGCCGGCCGTTCGCGAGGCACCGGTGCCGGCGGCTCCGGTCGCCGCCGCGCCCATGTTCCCGGGCGCCAACGGCGAGGAGCCCGCAGCCGCGTCCGGCATGCTCGAGCTGGCTCAGCGCCTGCATGACGAGCACGTCGCCAACGGCCGTGCCGAGGGCGAGCGCATCATCGGCGAGGCCCGCGCCACCGGTGAGCAGATCGTCCGTGAGGCCGAGGACCAGCGCAACCGCACCCTGGCGCAGCTGGAGAAGGAGCGCTCCGGCCTCGAGCACAAGATCGACGAGCTGCGCCGGTTCGAGTCCGACTACCGCACCCGTCTCAAGAGTTACCTGCAGGGGCTCCTGACCAACGTCGAGGACGGCGAGGAGTCGGATGTCGTGAGCCTGTGAGTCGGCCGAACCAACCGTGTCGGATGCGCTGCGCCACGCATCCGCCGACGCGTCCGTCAGTGATCAGGGGTTGTGGTCCCAGTAGCCCGGGAAGGGCCGCCGTCCCCACTCGTATTATCCGTGCAGCTCGCCGAGTAACGGACCTATGAGCAAGACCTCCGGTCGGTACGTCGCCGTCCTGTGGTCGCTCGCACTCATCGTTGTCGTCGTCGATCAGCTGACGAAGGCCTGGGCGATGGGCGCTCTGGCCGACTCCCGCCGCATCAGTCTGCTCGGGCACTGGCTGGGCTTCGTGCTCGTCCGCAACCCGGGAGCGGCCTTTTCCTTCGCCACGGGATGGACCTGGGTGTTCACCGCAGTGGCCGTAGTCGTCACCGTCGTCGTGCTCCGGGTCTCCCGACGGCTGGGATCCATGTGGTGGGCCACCACCCTCGGCCTCGTCCTGGGAGGGTCGGTCGGCAACCTCATCGACAGGCTCATGCGCAATCCGGGAGTCTTCCGCGGGTATGTCGTCGATTTCATCGACTACGGGGGCTTCTTCGTCGGTAACATCGCTGATGTCGCCATCGTCGGCGCGGCTCTGGCGATCATGGCCCTGTCCCTGGTCGGCGTCGAGCTCGACGGTCGGCGGACGGGCGACCGCCATGAGGATGGGCGCCCCGATACGGCTTCGTCGGGGCGCGAGTCCGGCGCCGGCGGTGGGGGCGATGCCGCCGGCACCGCCCCTGGACCGGTCGAGCCCGCGGAATCGTTGAGGCAACCCGTGGAGCGGATGCCGGTTCTCAGGGCGGTCCACGAGTCTGAGGGCGACCCCCCGGCCGTCGATGACCCGGTGCGAGGCGAGGGCCATCGGGACGCGGGGGTCGCGCGGCCATGAGCCTGCGGATGCTGCCGGTGCCCGACGGGCTGGCCGGCGAGAGGATCGACGTGGCCCTCTCCAGGATGACGGGACTGTCGCGTTCCAGGGTCGGCGAGTTGTGCGCGCTCGGATCGGTGCGTCTGGATGGCGCCCGGGTCGGCAAGTCCGAGAGGGTGGGGGCGGGCGCCATGGTCGAAGCGGATCTGCCCGCGCCCCGGGCCCCCGAACCCGCGGCGACCCCGGTCGAGGGCCTGGGCCTGCTCTACGAGGACGAGGACATCGTCGTCGTCGACAAGCCCGCGGGAGTGGCCGCCCACCCCTCGATGGGGTGGGACGGCCCCGACGTGCTGGGGGCCCTCAAGGCGATGCGGGTGCGGGTGGCGACCTCCGGGGCCGCCGAGCGCCAGGGCATCGTCTCCCGTCTGGATGTGGGCACCTCCGGCGTCATGATCGTGGCCAAGGGGGAACAGGCCTACTCGGTTCTTAAACGCGCCTTCCGCGAGCACGACGTCGACAAGGTCTACCATGCGCTCGTTCAGGGGCACCTCGACCCCTCCTCGGGAACCATCGACGCGCCCATCGGGCGTCATCCGGGCCGCCAGTGGCGGATGGCGATCGTCGACGGCGGTCGCGAGTCGGTCACCCACTACGACGTCGTCGAACTGATGCCCGCGGCCTGCCTGGCGCAGGTGCGCCCCCAGACCGGGCGGACCCACCAGATCCGGGTGCACATGGCGGCGGTCGGTCACCCCTGCGTGGGCGACGCCGCCTACGGCGCGGATCCCCGCCTGAGCGGGCGTACGGGGCTGGCGCGTCAGTGGCTGCACGCCCGCGAGCTCGCTCTGGCCCACCCGATCACCGGGGAGAGGATGACCTTCCGATCTCCCTACCCCGACGACCTCGTGCACGCCCTGGACGTCCTGCGCCGCGTCCCCTGGGCGTGAGACGGTGGGGGCAGGAGAACCGACGCCGGTGCCCGCCCGGACCGCTTCCGAGGAGGCCACGAATCAGCATGAGTCCGAATGAATCGATAAGACGGCCGTCCGTCCCCCGCCCGGGCTTCTCCGCCCTGACCGTCGTGCCGGTAGATACGGTCGTCGAGCCGGTCGCCTTCTCGACCGTTCGCGGGGACAGGGCCGACCGCGCCGCGGCGGACACGATGCCCGCGTCGTCCGGGCTCGCCGTGGTCCTGTCCGCCCAGGAGCGGGCCAAGGGGTTCTACGAGCGCTGCGGCTATCGCACGGTGCCGGGCGAGCGCTGCCTGGATGTCGGCATCTGGCATCGGCGCATGTCGCGCGTCCTCGTGGCGCCCGCCGCCGAGGGAGACCCGCGATGAAGATCGTTATCGTCGGCGCTGGGGGGATCGGCGGTTGGCTCGGAGCCCGGCTGGCGGCCGGCGGACAGCGAGTCGCCTTCCTGGTCCACGGGGCCACTCTGGAGGCGCTGCGTGCCGGCGGCCTGACCCTGCTCGAGCGCACCGGCGGGCCCCCGGGGAAAGTCGCCTCCCGCATCGAGGCGCCCGTGGTCGATGCGGATCCGGCCCGGCTCCTGGACGTGTTGGGCGGGACGCCCGACATCGTCCTGGTGGCGACCAAGGTCGACGCCGTCGCCGCTCTGGCCGACCCGCTGCGGGCTCTCACCGGCGCGAGCACCGGCGTCGTCTCCACCCAGAACGGGCTGACGGCCCCTGGGCTTCTGGCCGATGCCGTGGGGGCCGAGCACGTGCTTCCCGGGGTTGCACGAGTCTACGCCTCCGTGGTGCGCCGCGGCACGATCGCCGTCCTGGGGACCTCCGGTTCCCTGGCGGTGGGCGAGTGGGGCGGCACCGGCTCGGTCCGGGTGCGCGCACTCGTCGACGCCCTGAACGCCGCCGGCATCCGCGGGTGGGTCCCCGACTCGATCTGGGCCGAACTGTGGCGCAAAGCCGCCTTCGTCGTTCCTCAGGGAGGACTCGGCGCGCTCACCGACGCTCCCGTGGGCCGGCTGCGCACTCAGCTGCGCGATGCCTACACGGCGGCGGTGGAGGAGGTGGTCTCGGTTGGGCAGGCCTTGGGGCACCGGCTCGCGACCCCGAAGGCGCCCGATCCTGTCGCCGCCGTGCTGGCCATGGCCGACGCCCAGCCGCCCGACGCGACCGCCTCCATGCAGCGCGACCTGGCGGCGGGGGCGCCCAGCGAGCTGGATGCACAGGTGGGCGCCGTCGTGCGAGCCGGGGACGGGGCGGACGTGCCGACCCCGGTGCTCGACCTCGTCGCCGCCGTCCTGGGCCCGCGCGAGGCCGCCGCCAGGGCGCGGGCGGGAACGGCGACGACCCGCCCGTGAGGTCGCGTCCGCACCCCTGACCGGCCCTAGGATGGGGCCCATGGCGCAGACGAGCAACGAGGACACTCCGAACACGCCCGCGGACGACTTCGTCCATCTTCACGTCCACACCGATTACTCCATGCTCGACGGGGCGGGGAAGATCAAGGACTACGTCGCCGAGGCCAAGCGCCTGGGCCAGCCGGCCCTGGCCATCACCGACCACGGTTACATGTTCGGCGCCTACGAGTTCTACGAGGCGGCCACCAGAGCCGGAATCAAGCCGGTCATCGGCGTGGAGGCCTATATGACCCCGGGTACCTCCCGCTTCGATCGGACCCGCGTCTTCTGGGGGGAGGAGTCGCAGCGGTCCGACGATGTCTCGGCGCGCGGGTCTTACACCCATATGACCCTCCTGTCGCGCACCAACGAAGGCCTGCACAACCTCATGCGGATGGACTCCTACGCCTCCCTGGAGGGGCAGATGGGCAAGGCCCCCCGCATCGACCGCGAGCTGCTGTCGCGCTACTCCGCCGGTCTTATCGGCTCCACCGGCTGCCCCTCGTCCGAGGTCCAGACCAGGCTGCGTCTGGGTCAGTGGGACCAGGCCCTGCGCGCCGCCGGCGAGCTCCAGGACATCTTCGGTAAGGACTTCTTCTACGTCGAGCTCATGGACCACGGCCTGGAGATCGAGCGGCGCGTCACCAAGGACCTGCTGCGCCTGGCCGAGAAGATCGGCGCTCCGCTGCTGGCCACCAACGACTCCCACTACGTGCGCCCCGGGGACCGCACCATTCAGGACGCGATGCTGTGCATCAACTCCGGTTCCGTGCTCACTGATCCCGACCGCTTCAAGTTCGACGGGGACACCTACTACTTGCGGCCCGGCCGCGAGATGCGCGAGCTCTTCCAGGAGATGCCGGGCGCCTGCGACAACACCCTGCTCGTGGCCGAGCAGTGCGATGTTCATTTCGCCACCGTCGATGAGGGCGCCTCCTTCATGCCGGCCTTCCCCGTGCCCGAGGGCGAGACCATGGAATCTTGGTTTATCGGCGAGTGCTGGAGGGGCATGGACCGCCGTTTCCACGGCGACATCCCCGCCGAGTGCCGCAAGCAGGCCGAGTACGAGATCGGCGTCATCGTTCAGATGGGCTTCCCCGGGTACTTCCTGGTCGTGGCCGACTACATCAACTGGGCCAAGAGCCATGGCATTCGCGTGGGCCCGGGACGTGGCTCCGGAGCGGGGAGCATGGTCGCCTACGCCATGGGCATCACCGAGCTCAACCCCCTCAAGCACGGTCTCATCTTCGAGCGCTTCCTCAACCCCGAGCGCATCTCCATGCCCGACATCGACGTCGACTTCGATGAGCGGCGGCGCGATGAGGTCATCGAGTACGTCAAAAGCAGGTACGGTTCGGACAAGATCAGCCAGGTCGTCACCTACGGCGTCATCAAGGCCAAGCAGTCCCTGAAGGATTCCAGCCGCGTCATGGGCTACCCCTACGCGGTGGGCGATCGCCTGACCAAGGCGATGCCGCCGACCATCATGGGCAAGGACATCTCCATCAAGGGGATGTTCGATCCGAACGACGAGCGCTACGGCGAGGCCCAGCAGTTCCGCGAGCTGCACGGCGAGGACCCCGACGCCCAGAAGATCGTCGAGCTCGCCAAGGGCTTAGAGGGCATGACGCGCCAGTGGGGCGTGCACGCCTGCGCCGTCATCATGTCCAGTGCGGCTCTGACCGACATCATCCCCATGATGCAGCGCCTTCAGGACGGCGCCTACATCACGCAGTTCGACTACCCCACCTGCGAGCACCTGGGCCTGCTCAAGATGGATTTCCTGGGCCTGCGCAATCTGACGGTCATCTCCGATGCCCTGGAGGGGATCGTCGCCAATGGCAAGGAACCGCTCGACATCGACCACATCGAGCTCAACGACCCCGCCACCTACGAGCTGCTCTCACGCGGTGAGACTCTCGGTGTCTTCCAGCTCGACGGCGGCGGCATGCGCACCCTGCTGCGTCTGATGAAGCCCGACAACTTCGAGGACATCTCCGCCGTCGGCGCCCTGTACCGGCCCGGCCCCATGGGTGCGGAGTCCCACACGAACTACGCTCTGCGCAAGAACGGGCTTCAGGAGATCGTTCCGATCCACCCCGAGCTCAAGGAGGCCCTCGAGCCGATCCTCGGCGACACCTACGGCCTCATCGTCTACCAGGAGCAGGTGATGAGGATCGCCACCGACCTGGCGGGTTTCTCGATGGGCAAGGCCGATGCCCTTCGCAAGGCCATGGGTAAGAAGAAGATGGACATCCTGGCCAAGATGTTCGTCGACTTCGAGGCCGGCATGGTGGAGGGGGGCTTCTCCAAGGAGTCGGTGAAGACCCTGTGGGACGTCGTCGTCCCCTTCGCCAAGTACGCGTTCAACAAGGCCCACTCGGCGGCCTACGGCGTCGTGTCCTACTGGACCGCCTACCTCAAGACGCACTACCCGACCGAGTACATGGCGGCGCTGCTGACCAGTCAGAAGGACAATAAGGACAAGCTGGCCATCTACCTCGGCGAGTGCCGCCATATGGGCATCACGGTTCTGCCCCCCGATGTCAACGCCTCGCGCGCCCAGTTCTCCGCCGACGGGGAGGATATCCGCTTCGGACTGGCCGCCGTCCGCAACGTCGGCCTCAATGTCGTCGACGCCATCGTGACAGCCCGCGAGAACAAGGGCGAGTTCACCAGTTTCGAGGACTTCCTCGACAAGGTCCCCGCCGTGGTGTGCAACAAGCGCACCATCGACTCCCTCATCAAGGCCGGCGCCTTCGACACCCTGGGCCGCACCCGGCGGGCTCTGCAGGCCTGCCACGAGGACCTCGTTGATGAGATCATCGGCGTCAAGCGCAATGAGGCCGCAGGTCAGTTCGACCTGTTCGCCTCCATGATGGGCGATGGCTCCGGTGCAGGGGGGGGCGACGACCCCTTCGGGTCCGGCCCGGTCTTCTCCTCCGAGGTTCCTGACCTGCCCGAGTGGGATAAGAAGGACAAACTCGCCTATGAGCGCGACATGCTCGGGTTGTACGTCTCCGATCACCCGCTGCTGGGTCTGGAGGGGATCCTGGGCAAACTCGCCGACACCCAGATCGCCGACCTGGTCGAGGACGACGAGCGTCCCGACGGCGCCACGGTGACGATCGCCGGACTCGTCACGGCTCTGACGCGCAAGACGACCAAGCAGGGCAATCTGTGGGCCATCGCCCAGATCGAGGACCTGGGCGGGAGTATCGAGGCGCTCTTCTTCCCCTCGACCTATCAGACCGTCTCGACGATGCTCTCGCCGGACACGGTGGTGACCGTACGCGGACGGCTCAACCGTCGCGACGGTCAGGTGGCCCTGTACGTTCAGGAGATGACCATCCCGGACGTCTCCAGCGCGACCCACGAGGCGGTCATCATCTCGCTGCCGACGAACCGCTGCACCGCTCCGCTGGTCGAGCGGTTCAAGGCGGTCCTCGAGAACCATCCAGGGATGTCGACGGTGCGCCTGACCCTGACCAGTCCGGGCAGGCAGGTGCGCACGCAGTTGGACTCCTCCCTGCGGGTAGAGGCCAGTGCGGCCTTCTACTCCGATATCAAGGCGCTGCTCGGCCCCGGCTGCCTGCGGCGCTGAAGGCGTTGGGAGGACGGTGCTGAGGCGCGGCCGCGGCGCCTGGGGCGGGCCCGGTCAGTCCCGTCCGACGTGTTCGACGGTGGCGCCCGCGGCACCGATCGGCAGATCCACCGTGACGACGTCGCCGTCGGCGAGCATACGCCCTCGGCGGGTGTCGACCCGGCCGTTGACTCTCACGTCGCCGCATTGGACCGCTACACGGGCCTGACCGCCGTCCTCGACGAGGCCGGCCAGCTTGAGGAACTGTCCGAGCTTGATTCGGCCGCGCACGGGCACGGGCGGCGCGGGCGGGGCGGACCTTCGGGACACCATGCCCCCATTCTCGCAGGTCGCCGGGCGGACACCGCCCGCCCCGCCCGCGGCACGCGCTGCGGGCGGGGCGGGTGAACACGCACGTGAACGCGCTGTCGAGCACGCCGTCAAGTGCACGGTCGAGCACACCTGGTCGCGCTGGCGCGCTGATAACGGTATGGTGACGACATCCCTTACAGCCTCAAGGAGGAGATTCAGTGTGCGTCGCATCACTGCTATCGCCACTTCCATACTTGCTCTCGTCGCGCTCCCGCTGACGGTTCTGACGACCCAGGTCGCACCGGCTCGGGCTGCCAACGACGACGTCATCCACGTGTCCGCCTCGGCCTCCCCGGGTGGCGACGGTTCAGCCGACAGCCCGTACGCCACCATTTCGGAGGCCGTCGAGGCGGCTCCGGACGGATCCACCATCGAAGTGGGTGACGGAACCTACCGGGAGGGCGAGATCAAGGCCGACAAGAGCGTGACCATCCGCGCCGCGGAGGGTGCGGCGCCGGTCCTGTCGGGCGCGGAGGTCCCCGCCTCCTGGACAGCCTCCGACGGCACCTGGTCGACGCCGGCGGACATGGTCCGGTTCTGCACGGTGTGCACGACCAACCCCGACCCCTCCGCCGAGGGCATGGCGGCCCACCCCGAGCAGGTCTTCGTCGACGGCGAGCCGCTGACCCAGGTCGCCTCGCGCGAGGAGGTCACCGAGTCGACCTTCTACGTCGACGATGATCACCCGGTCACCCTCAAGCAGCCCGGGAACAACCGGGCCGGCTTCAACACCGCGGAGCATCGCGGCGCCAGCTACGTCATCGGCGTCGATCCCAGCCAGCACACGGTCGAGGTCTCTCAGCACTCCCGGGCGCTGACGCTGCTGGGGGACCACAGCACTTTGGAGGGCCTGGACGTGGAGAAGTACTCCCCCGTCCAGGAGTGGAGTTATGAAGATCCCGATATCGGCGGCGACACCGGCGGCGTCATGGTTTTCGCCTCCGGCGCGGGGCTGAAGGTGAGCGGTAACACCTTCAAGTACTCCGGCGGGGGCACGGCGCTGGGCCTCACCAGTGCGCGCGACGCGACGGTGTCGAACAACACCATCACCGACAACGCCGGTGTCGGGATGGGTATCAACCAGGGCTCCAATATCGACGTGGAGAACAACACCTGGTCCGGCAATAACAGTGCGGGCTTCATCACCACGGGCTGCGGGGGCTACTGCACCCTGGCGGACATGAAGGTGACGCACGCGGAGAAGGTGCGCTACGCCTACAACACCGTCGATTACTCCCAGTCGGACACCGACCATTCCGACGCCTCCTCGTGGGAGAGCAACAGGCTGGCCGGCATCTGGTTCGATGAGGGGGTCATCGACTCCCAGATCGTGGCCTCCCACTTCGTCAATGTGCCCATGGCGATCTTTACCGAGGTCTCGCGCGGCGACATCATCGCCTCCAACGTGATCGAGGGTGCCGGCATCGGCATCCAGGTCGCCGGCTCGGAGAACAACCAGGTGTGGAACAACACCATCAGCCACGCGCTGACGAGCATCTCGGTTTATGAGGACACGCGCTCGGACGGCTGCAATGCGCGCGGCGATGACGGCTCGTGCACTCTGCCCGAGCGCTGGTCCATGGAACACGGACTGACGTGGGACACCGTGGGCACGGGCATTTACAACAACATCATGTCCTCCGAGCAGACGGCGACCGACGGCGACGTGTGGCGCTACTCCGCCATGGTGCAGGTCACCGGCGATAAGAATGCCGATGGCTCGGGCGCCGTGTACGCCAACGACATGATCTCGGGCATCGACTACAACGTCTACTACCGTCAGCCCACGAGTCAGCCCTCGACCACCATCCTGTGGCAGTATGGCGAGGACCGCAAGACTCAGAGTCTCAATGCGGAGTCCCTGGCCGACTTCTCCAACAGCCCCGATGTGACTGTGGAGGGAAGAGAGGCCCATGGTCTCGATCTGCAGGGTGAGCGAGACGCCAATCCCGTTCTCGTGAGCGAATCCTCCGACCCCACGGCCTGGAAGACCTCCGACCTGCACGTGGCGCCCGATGGGCCCGCCGCCGACTCGGGCACTCAGCTGACGCAGGACGTCGCCGACGCGCTCGGGATCAGCGAAAGCATGGTCGTCGACCGCGGGGCGCTGGTTAATGCCGCCTGGGAGGACGGCGGCCAGACTCCCACCGGTGCCGATGGCCAGGACCAGCACGCCGCCACTGACGACGCCTCCGGACAGGCCGCCCCTGCGAGCGGTGACGACGCCACGACGACACCGGACGGCTCGGCTGCGACGCAGGCCGGCGAGGAGTCGACGCGAGGCGTGCTCACCGGCGGCTCGTCGGTGGATGGAACCGGGGCCGCGGCTCCGGGCGGACGGATCGCCGAGGGCCAGTCCGGAACCGGGGGGCAGACGACGTCGGGTCCGGAGAGAATCATCGGGTACGGTGCAGTCGGCCTGGGCACCCTCACGCTCCTGGGTGCTGTCGCTTACGCCGTTCGGACCCGACTGCTGTGAGACCGGGGCGCGCGTGACGGCGCAGGCGGGGAGCCGGGAGGACATGGCGCTCGACGTCGGCGAGCGTTATCCGGTGGGGGATCGGATGTTCACCCTCACCCCCCGGCTCGCCGACGCCGTTGCGCGCGCCCGGACGGTCCTGCTTGACGTCGCGACCCACCGTGAAGTCATCACCTACAGCGAATTGAGTGAGGCCATCGACGCTCTCGTCTTGCCCCGTCACATGGGGCCGTTGCTGCACATGCTCGGTCACGACTGCCGAATGCGGAACGAGCCGGAGTTGGCCTCCCTCGTCGTCAGCGCGACTACGGGCGAGGTGGGCACGGCCGATGACACATGGGCTCGGACGGCACGGCTGGCCTGCTGGGACATGTGGTCCATTCCCGAATGAGGTTCCGGGGCGACGGGCCGCGGGCGTCCGATGCGATGCCATGCGGTGCCGAGGCGGCGATGGGCTCTGGCCGAATGCCGGGGGAGCAAGTAGGGCCGGACATTAGGTCAGGCCGGCCAGTGCCGTCGCCCGGCCCAGTTCTCTCAGGTCGGCGGCGTGCAGCGGCTCACCGTCCTCACCGGTGGGCAGGCCGTGAACCTTGTCGGCCCACTCGGATGGAACCGCGCAGGCTCCTAGGTAGCTGCCCGCCACGGCACCGGCGATCGCCGCCACCGTGTCCGAGTCGTCGCTGGAGTGCACGGCTCGCGTCAAGATGAGCCGCAACCACGTGCTGCCCGCCTCGGCCCGGTTCTCGTGGAATGTCGCCGGCATGGACGCGGCCGCCCGGTTGGCGGAGATGAATGACAGGTAGGCCTTGCCCAGCGCATCGACGGTGAAACCGTCGGTAGCGGGCAGGCCGGGCCAGTCCCAATTCATGGGGTCGTAGACGCCCCCGTCGAACAGGTCGTGCCAGTAGGCGCGCCGCTCCTCGGGCACGAGGGCGAGAGCGGCCAACGGGTTGGCCCCGTTGAGTGGGAGCCCCTGCCAGGCGGGGCCGGCGACGTTGGCGCGGATCATCTCCGCCTGGATCACGCAGGAATCCGCCGCCAGGGGGTCGGCGTGGGTCAGAGCCGCCACGGCGCGCGCCGCTAAGGCGGTGGCGCGCGGATCGCGCAACCGAGTCAGGCCGATGACGCCGTTGCGCATGAGCGCTCCGTTGCCGGCGCTGCGCCCACCTGAGGTCTTGTGGTAGTCGCACGCCGCCCGCCGCATCCTGGCGGACACATCCGGCTCGCCGCGGTGATGGGCGACGGCTCCCAGGACCGCGCGCGTCTGGGCGCCGATGTCGGAAGCCGCGGATTCGTACCAGTCGATGAAGCCGTCCGCGACGGCGTCCAGGGCCGGGCGACTCGTTAGATCCGCTCCGGTGGCGGCCACCCGGGCGATGATGACCGCCATCTGGGTGTCGTCGCTCCACTCGCCGGGCGAGTAGGGACCCAGGCCGCCGCCCTGCATGTGGGCCTCGCCCGGGCGGGATCCGCAACCGCCATCGGCGGGGCGGTGACCGAGCTCCCATGGCACCCCGAGAGCGTCGCCGCAGGCCTGCGTCAGGAGAACCCCTTCGGCACGATCGATCTGGGAGGCGGACGGTGGCGGTGTCGGGACCTCGCGGGTACTCATACGGGTACCCTAGCCGGCGCTCATTCGGCCGAGCGGATCCGACTTGCGCGGGCGGGGCGCCGAAAAGTGCTCAGAGAGCATCCGCATCTCCGACGTCACTGGTGCGGGCGCGCTCCGCTCGCCCGAGCCCCTCGCGGCACCGTGCGCTTCCGGCCTCGTGGGGATGCCGGAAGTGTGTACGAGCGGCCCGGCCCCGCATGGGCGGCGCGCCCGGTTCGTCCGCCCGTCCGTCCTCGATGCCTCGGGCGCAGGGTCCGGCTAGCATGCCCGCATGCTCACCCGAATCGATCTGCGCGACCAGGACCTGTCCGCCCGCGAACTCGCCGAGACCCTGCCTCGCGCGCGCCTCGACACCGCCGCCGCTCTGGAGGCTGTCATCCCCACCATTGAGGATGTGCGCGTGCGCGGGGCTGCCGCCGTGCGCGACGCCTCCGAGCGTTTCGACCGCGTGCGCCCCGAGCACCTGCGCGTGCCCGCTGAGGCGATCGCGGCGGGGCTGGCGGGCCTCGACCCGGCGGTGCGCGAGGGTCTGGAGCTGTCCATCGCTCACAACCGGGCCGGCCACGCCGCTCAGATGCCCACCGAGAGGGTCACGGAGATCGTCCCCGGAGGGCGGGTGATCCAGCGGTGGATCCCGGTGCGGCGCGTGGGCCTGTACGTGCCCGGAGGACTCGCCGTCTACCCCAGCTCGGTGGTGATGAACGCGGTCGCCGCCCAGGTCGCGGGCGTCGAGCGGATCGCGCTGGCCTCCCCGCCGCAGGCCGCCTTCGGCGGGCTGCCGCACCCCACGATCCTGGCTGCTTGCGCTCTGCTGGGCATCACGGAGATCTACGCCGTTGGCGGAGCTCAGGCCATCGCCATGCTCGCCTACGGGGCTGCGGCGGACGACGACATCGACCGGGCCGACGCGGTGGCCGCGGGCGGCAGCGGCCGCACGCTGTGCGAGGGAGTCGACGTCGTCACCGGCCCCGGGAACATCTATGTGGCCGCGGCCAAGCGCGCCGTGCGTGGCATCGTGGGCATTGATGCGGAGGCCGGTCCTACTGAGATTGCCATCTTGGCCGACGCGGACGCCGACGCCGAATACGTCGCCGCCGACCTGCTTTCCCAGGCCGAGCACGACCCCGGTGCCGGGAGCGTCCTGATCACCGACGCCCCCGGCCTCGCCGACGCCGTCGAGACGGCCCTGGTTCGCAGGGTTGCCGCCACCAGACATGCCGAGCGGGCCGCGCGCGCCTTGAAGGGCGAGCAATCCGGGATCGTCCTTGTGCGTGATGCGGAGCAGGGGCTGGCCGTCGTCGATGCCTACGCCCCCGAGCATCTGGAGATCCACACGGCCGACGCCCCCGCCGTGGCCCGCCGCGTGAGCAATGCGGGCGCGATCTTCGTCGGCCCCTGCAGTCCCGTCCCGTTGGGCGACTATCTCGCCGGTTCCAATCATGTCCTGCCCACCGGAGGAACGGCTCGCTTCGCCGCGGGACTGAACGTCATGACCTACCTCAAACCCGTCCAGCTCATCGAGTACACTGCCGCCGCCCTGGAGTCGATGACCGGTCCGCTGACGGCGCTGGCGGTCTGCGAGGATCTTCCCGCGCATGCGGAGGCCGTCCGGGCTCGGCGGGTCCGGCCCGTCTCCGGTGGAGTCGACCGGCGTGGGTGAACGCGGATGAACGCAGCGCCCACGCGAGCTGGCGCGCCCCTCTTCCGCCATTTCCATGACATCGACGCGTCGAAGGATGGTGCTACCAGAATCAGGGGCCTGAGCGCACCCGCGTGCCGGGCGACCGCCCCGAGCCGAGCGGGTCCGGCCGCGGTCGGCCGTCGACCCGCACCGACAGGAGGAACCATCAGGAGGAGCCGTGGGGGCACGCAGCGAGCACGGACCGAGCCGACGGGATCGACTTGCTCGTCGTCGTCTCCTGGCCTGGGCGGCCGGGACGCTGACGGCGGTCGCGGCGGTGGTACTCGCGCACCGACGCACCCGGGCCGGGGAGACCGACCGGACCGATGGGGGTGGGGCTGCGCGCCTCGATGTCGTCGACGGATCCGGCGACCTGCTCGACCTGGAGGGGCTGCGCCGGATCCAGTCCAACGGTGCGGGGCGGGACGGCTGGGACGACCAGCTTCTGACGACCGACACCCTCGAGGTTCTCACCCATTCGCCCCTGTACGAGGATGAGGAGGCCAGCGCCGCCGTCGACCTGCCGGACGGGCGTCCGGCGACGTTGACGCTGTCATGGCCCACGAGCCACGGATACTCCGCCCTGCTGGCCGACATTCCCGGGCCCGGGCGCCATTGCCTGGCCGAGCTCGCCGCCCGCGCTCTGCATGAGCGTCAGCCCCCGCGCCTCACCGCCCTGCCCGCCGGTCGGACGCGCGCGGATGTGGAGTCGATGCGGGAGAGGACGTCGACCGTCCTGGAGGAGTGCGCCGAGGCCGTTGACCCCGTCGAGCGCGCCGTGCGCGGCACCCGCGCCCTGGAGGCCGCCGCCACCGCCCAGCTCGCACTCGATGAGGCGTGCCGGGCTCTGGTTCCGGGCGATGCCGTCATCGGCGTGACCTTCACCGAGCCCCCCGACCCTGATCAGGTCATCGAGGCGACCGGCGTCGGTGCGGGACGGCGGCGGATGGCGGCGCGCATCGTCGTCGACGACGCCCACGACGCCGACGAGCTGGACTCCTGGCGCAGTACCATTGCCGCCCTGCACACCGTTGACGCCCTCGTCCTGGTGCAGGTCTGCGACTCCCGGGCGATGGCCGATCTTGATTCCCACCAGTGGGATGCGCGCGTGTCCGCCCTGATCGCCGGCCTGCCCGAGGCCGACGCCTGGGAGGTCGGCAACGAGCTGGGCGGCTCCTGGCTCGGGGATGACGTCGTCGATAAGACCGTACGGGCGGCGCGGGCCGTGCGCGCCGATCCGGCGACGGCGGGAGCCGCCACCGTCGTGACCCTGTATTACCAGCTCGGCCAGGAGTCGGCCGAGGCCTCCGTGCTCAGTTGGGCACGCCGTCGACTGACACCTGAGCTCCTCGCCGTGACGGATGTGCTGGGTTTGTCCGTCTACCCCCAGTGGCATCCGTTGGGAACGGGGGCCGATCGTGTCATCTCCGCCCTCGCGGAGGCCTTTCCGGACCAGCGAGTGGCTCTGACCGAGCTCGGCTACGGCGGGGACGACCTCGATCCCGGACCGTGGTGGTTCGGCTCCGCTCAGGACGCCGCGGCCGCCCGCGCCGCCACCGCCCGCCACCTGACCAGCGCCGCTCTGGGCCGCGAGGGCTCCTGGGGCGCGCCCTTCTGGTGGTACTACCTCCAGGACGAGCGGCCCGGCGCGCCGGGCGGACCGGTCAGCGGCGTGCTCGCCTCCGTCGCCCGGGACGCGGGCCGGTAGAGCGGATGGATGGCGGGGCGCCTCAGCGCTGGGCCAGCACGAAGGGGTGCACGCGGGCCGCGCCGGCGCGCAGCAGGAGGCGGGCGGCGACGGCCAGCGTCCAGCCGGAGTCGGTCCAGTCATCCACCAGGACGACGCTCGCCCCCTGGAGGCCGGTCAGGGCCTCGTGCGACCAGTCGGCCAGGGTCAGGGAGCGGGCCACCTGCGCCAGACGGAAGGCACTGCCCACGTCGTGCCGGCCCGGCTCTCCGGCGGCCCCCACGACCCCCAGGGGTGCGGCGGACAAGTGGCGGGACAGCGCTCGGCCCACCTGCCGTACGAGACGGGGCCGACGCCGCGACTCGATGACGACCACCCCCGAAGGCGGGGGCCCGTCGTCGGATCCCGCGTCCCCGCCAGTATCGTCCCCGTCCTCCGCCATGAGAGCTGTGAGGCGTTCGGCGACCTGGAGCACCGAGGGGCGCAACCCGAGGGGAACCTCGGCGGCATCGTCCTGCTCGATGAGTCCGCGCAGGGCGGCGGCCACGCCCAGGCCGTCCATCCGGCCCACGGCCATGCCCGTCCCGGCCCGCTCCGAGGCGGCTATCCGCCCGCGCAAGGCGGGCAGCCCCAGCCGATCCATGCCCGCCGGCCACTGCCTGCGCGGCGTCAGAACCACCCCGACACGGGCGAGCGAGGCCCGGGCCGCCTCCACATCGTCGGCCCGCGCCGCCCTCTTCAGCACCAGCCCGCCGCACAGGTCGCAGCTCCCGCAGCGCCAGTGCGCGGGCATCACCGGATCGTCCAGGGCCGAACGCAGGAAGGCCATCCGGCACTCGGGCGCCTCCAGCGCCTCGTAACGCTCCATCGCCTCCTGCTCGGCGATCCGGGCGGCCTCGACGCGCGCGTACCGCTCGGCGTCGTAGGCCCAGGGACGGCCGGTGGATTCCCAGCCGCCTTGCACGCGCCGGACCGCCCCGTCGACGTCGAGAACCTTGAGCATCGATTCCAGACGAGTGCGACGCAGGCTCGTGACGGTCTCCAACAGGTTCGTGCTCAGCGGTCCCCCGCCCTCCCGGGTCGCCTCATCGAGGGCGGTCAGCACCGCGCGCACCTCGGGCTCGGGCGGGAATCCCTGCGAGCCGAACCAGTCCCAGATGGAGCGGTCCTCGGCCCCGGGCAGGAGCACGACCTCGGCCCGGTCGACTCCGCGGCCGGCGCGTCCCACCTGCTGGTAGTAGGAGACCGGCGAGTCCGGCGCCCCCATGTGAACGACGAAGGCCAGATCCGGCTTGTCGAAGCCCATGCCAAGGGCCGAAGTGGCCACGAGCGCCCGCACCCGGTTGGTCTTGAGGTCCTCCTCCAGCTGCTCGCGGTCGGCCGCATCGGTTCTGCCGGTGTAGGGGGCCACCTCCAGTCCTGCTTCCCGCAGGCGCTCGGCGATTTCCTGCGCGGCCGAGACCGTCAGACAGTACACGATCCCACTGCCGGGTGCGCGCCGCACGTAGTCGGTCAGCCACGCCAGGCGCGCGGCGGCGTCCGGCAGGCGGCGCACGCCCAGATGGAGGGAGTCGCGCTCCAGGGTCCCCCGCACGACCAGAACCTCGGCGCCCCGAAGTCCCGGCGCGGTGCCGCCGAGCTGCTCGGCGACGTCGGCGGTTACACGGGCGTTGGCCGTGGCCGTGGTGGCCAGGACGGGTGTGCGCGGGGGCAGCCCCGCCAGCAAGGTGCGGATGCGTCGGTAGTCGGGGCGGAAGTCATGGCCCCAGTCCGAGATGCAGTGGGCCTCGTCGACGACGACCAGGCCGGCGCCCGCGGCGAGGCGGGGGAGGATCTCGTCGCGGAAGGTCGGGTTGTTGAGGCGCTCGGGGGACACGAGCAGCACGTCGACGTCGCCGGTGCGTACCTGCTCCTCGATCGCCGGCCACTGGGCGGCGTTGGCCGAGTTCATGGTGACGGCGCTGATACCGGCCCGCCGGGCCGCCGCGACCTGGTCGCGCATGAGGGCCAGCAGCGGGGAGATGATGACCGTTGGACCTGATCCGGGGCCGACTCCGGAGCGCGATCCGGGCGCGGGCGTCGGCCGGCCGGGTCGCCAGGACGCCCAGCCCTCGCGCACCAGGACGGTGGCCACGAAGTAGACGGCCGATTTGCCCCAGCCCGTGCGTTGGACCACCAGCGCTCGGCGGCGACCGATGACGAGCGCCTCGATGGCGCGCCACTGGTCCTCGCGCAGCGCCGCGTCAGCGCGCCCGACGAGCACGCGCAGGACCGACTCGGCGCGCTCGCGGACCGGCGAGGGGGAGGAGGCGGCGGAGGTGTCAGGCGCGGGATCGGGGCCGGCAGTCATGCCTCCACGCTAGCGCGGACCGGCGCGGGGCTCGGTACGGGGGCTCGGTACGTCCGCCCGCCCACACATATAATATGACGTATATCATACAGGTACCTGGAAAATATTGTTGTTGTGAGGAGAGGGTACCTGTAGGTTCGTTCTCGTCAAAAACAACAGGGACCAGATTGAAACTGGTGCGGAACTGAGTGAGGAGAAACCCCATGGATGCAGAACACATAGAGCACACCGGTGATGCCCGAGAGCTGGAGCACCCGGATCGGGACGAGCGCGCGGGGCTCCACGAGCGGCTCCGCCGGCTCCATCGGCTCATGCGCCGCTGCCATGACGAGGCCCTCGTGCACGACGGGCCTCTGTCCGACACCACTCGGGGGCGCGGCCGGGTACTCGCCGCCCTGAAGATGCAGAGCCCCATCCCCACCCGCGAGCTCGCCTACCTGCTCGACATCCGCCAGCAGTCCCTCAATGAGCTGCTCAAGAAGCTTCAGAGCGACGGCCTCATCGAGCGCACCCCCTCCGAGGCCGACCGCCGCGTCATGATGGTCGCCCTGACCGGCGCCGGCCGCAACGCCAGGATCGGGGGCGCGACCGACGACTACCTCGATGTCTTGACGGACGAGGAGACCGACACCCTGTCCGGCCTCCTCGACAAGCTCATCGACGCCCTGAAGGACCGGCTCGGCGTCGACCCCGATGACGAGCCCGCCCGCTGGATGGACGACGCCCGGCGGCGCATGGGCGAGGAGCGCTTCGAGGTCATGATGCGCATGCGCCAGGAGGGTTTCGGCCTCGGTCCCTTCGGCGACCGGGGCGGCCATTCCAGGCGCGAGCGCGGACGCGGTGGCGGGAGCCGGCGCCGAGGCCCGGGTTCCGACTCGTTCGGCGAGTGCGCTTTCGGAGACGGCGAGCGCGGATTCCGCTCCCGCCGCAGTCCGATGGCCATGGCTCGGGAGGGCCGGTTCGCCGGACGTCGTCTCCGCGGTGGACGGGGATGGAACGAGTGAGAGCGCCCGCCTCGTGGAGGCGCGGACCCGCTTCGCCGCCGCGCAGCCCGGTAACGCCGTCCCGAGCGGCCCCGGGCATCTGGCGCCCCGACGCCGCCCGGGTGCCGCGCAGCGGGGCCGCCGGCTCCGCCCCGGATCGCCCGGACCGGGCTCACCGCTCCGACCGAGAGGCCGTCACCTCCTCGCGGTCGACCCATCGCCCACTGGCGTATCGGCATGACGCGGCGCGATTTGGCATCATGCTGCCATGATGGGGCATTCCCACGCCGTCTCCGGAGTCGCCGCCGGAATGGCTCTGTTCGGCACCGCGACCCTGAGCATTCCCCCTGCGGACTCCGGCGGGCGGACGACCACCATCCCCCTCGGCGCCGGTCTGGGGCACCTGCCCCTGTCTGCCGTCGTCGTCGCCTCGCTCGTCATGGGCGTCACGGCGCTCCTGCCGGACATCGATTCGCCGTCCTCCTCGGTGTCCACGGCGCTGCCCGGCATTACCGGACCCGTCAGTCGCGTCATCGCCAGGGGCGGCCACCGGACCTGGACCCACAGCCTCGTCGGCTTCGCCCTGGCGGCCTTCCTCACTTACGACATCACCTTCTGGACCGTCACCGTCAACGGCATCGACGTCCGCCCCGGCAACGGTATCCTTCTGGGACTGCTCCTGGCCGTCGCCGCCCGGGCTCTCGGCGTCCCCCGCAGCCGCGAGGGGGCGCTGTGGGCCCTGTTCCTCGTCGGCTTCGTCGTCGGCGCCTGGGCGCTCGGCGGCAGCGCCCTATGGTTCATGCCGGCTCTCGTCGCCGCCGGCATGTGGGTGCATCGGGTGGGGGACGACATGACCACCCAATCGGTGCACGGCCTCCTCTACCCGCTGTTCAGGGCTCGCCTGGCCAATCTGCCGGCCCTCCTGGGCGACGCGGGCAGCGTACGCGAGCGCCTCCTGCGGAGCGCGATGTACCTCTACTGCCTCTACTGCTTCATCGTCATGGTCGTCACCGGACGCTGAGGATGCGCCCGACTCGTCCCCGCGCCGGGACGGGCCTGCGGAGGATGGTGATCGGATCCAGTCAGATCCAGTCGTTCCTGCGCATGAGCATGTAGACGACGACGGCCGGGACGATCACCAGGGCCGTCGCGGCCACCAGGCCCGAAGGCCGCTCGGCGCCCGGGTAGGGCACGTTGATGCCGAACCAGCCGGTCACCAGCGTGGGCACGGAGATGACCGCGGCCCATCCGGCCAGCTTCTTCATCACATTGTTGAGCCGTTGGTCCTGCAGGGACAGATGGGTCTCGAAGACGGTCGTGACCATGTCCCGCAGCGATTCCGTCCACTCCGTGACCCGCAGGATGTGGTCGCTCAGGTCGGCGTAGAACGGACCCAGGTCGCGGACCGCGTTCCCGTGGTGACGCCACACCACGTTGACGACCTCCCGCATCGGCAGCACGACGCGCCTGAGCGTCACCAGCTTGGTCCGCACGTCGTAGGCGGCGCGCTGGAACTCCGTGGAGTGCGAGTGCGGGGAGAACAGGTCGCTCTCCAGATCCTCGATGGCGTCGTCGAGGTCCTGCACGGTCGTGAAGTAGCCGTCGACGATGATATCCAGCAGGGCGTGCACCAGGGCGCAGGGGCCCAGCCGTACGAAGTCGCGGTCGGCGTTGAGGCGCTGCGTCAGCGTGCGGGCGTCGACGCCGTCGGCGGCCCCGAGCGTCACGAGTCCGCCGGGGAAGGAGAAGCCCGCCACCTTGCTCAGCTGGTCCGTCTCATCGCCCTCGGTGGAGGCGAACCCGGGCAGCGTCATGTAGGTGACGAAGAAGATGTAGCCGTCGTGCTGGGACGCCTTGGGTCGCTCCTTGGGAGCGATGGCGTCCTCCACCGCGTGCGGGTCGAGGTCCAGTTCGGCCGCCAGGAGGCTCAGCTCCTCGTGCGAGGGCGCTGACAGGTCCGCCCACACGAGAAGCCCGGGATCGGCGAGGGCCCCGCTCAGGTCGTGCAGGTCGGCGGGGGCCTCGTCGATGGGACGGCCGTCGCGCCAGGTCAGGGCTCGGAAGGTCATGGGGCGATCCTGCCACCCCGCCCCGGTGCGCGCGACGGGGCGCTAGGCCAACACAGTCGTCAACTCCGTGTCCCGACCCCGCCCCAGTGCGCGACGTGGCGGGATCCGGCTTCCCGGGGCGGGGTCCGCGAACCGTAGGCTTGCCCCCATGGATCTCCTCATCATCGCCGTGGTGGGCCTGCTGGCGATCGCCGGCGCCACCCAGATCAGCGACCGCGTCCGAGTGGCCCCGGCGCTTCTGCTGCTCGCGGGCGGCATCGTCGTGGGCTTCCTGCCGGTCGTGCCCGCCATCGAGGTCGAGCCGGAGATCATCCTCGAGGGGATTCTCCCGCCCCTTCTGTACGCCACCGCGGTGGGCATCTCCACCATCAACTTCCGTCGCGAGCTCGCCTCCGTCGTCGTCCTGGCGATCCTCCTCGTGATCGTATCCGCCGCGGTCATCGGCGGAGTCCTCACCCTCGTCATCCCCGGCCTCTCCCCGGCATGGGCCATTGCTGTGGGCGCGGTCCTCAGCCCCACCGACGCCGTGGCCATCTCCATCGCCAGACGCCTGGGGGTCTCGCAACGCATCATCACCGTCCTGGAGGGCGAGGGCCTGCTCAACGACGCCACCGCCCTCGTGGTCCTGTCCTCGGCCAGCACCGCCGCGACGGCGGGCGCCGTGACTGTGAGCGGAGTCGTGGAGGGCTTCGCCGCCTCCGTCCTCGTGGCCCTCGCCGTGGGCTGGGCGGTCGGCGAGTTGACCCTCCATCTGCGGGCCCGTATCACGGACGCCAGCGTGGACACGGTCGTTTCCTTCACGATCCCCTTCCTCGCCGCCATCCCCGCTGAGCACATGGGCGGCAGCGGGCTCGTGGCCGCCGTCATCGCCGGCCTCGTCACCGGCCACCGAGGCCCGCGCGTCCTGCCCCCCGACCACCGGATCGCCGGGCAGGAGACCTGGCACACCGCTGAACTCGTCCTGGAGGGTTTCATCTTCCTCATCATGGGCCTGCAATTCTTCGGCATCGTCGAGGAGGTCCTGGCCGAGGGCCCCAGCATCACCACGGCCGTCTGGCTGGCCGTCCTCGCCGGAGGACTCACGGTGCTGGTCCGGGCCGCCGTCGTGGCCCCCATGCTGGCGTGGCTGCGTCGCCGCGACGAACGCTACGCCACCCGCTGGGAGGAGATGAGCGAATCCGTCCAGGCCTTCGAAGGACGCTGCTCGGCCATCGCCCGCGGCGATATTCCCGACGACATGCAGATCCCCTGGGACCGCAGTCGGCGCGGGCTCAGACGCCGGATCAATCGGGCGCTCAGACTGCACCGCCTGCCGACCAGCCCCGAGCGGAGCAGGCGCCGCGCCTCGCAGGCCGTCGACCGGCTCCGCCGTCGCAGCGCGGATGTGGAGTACTACCGCGACGAACCGCTCGGTCTGAGGGAGGGGGCGGTCATCGCCTGGGCCGGCATGCGCGGGGCCGTCACGCTCGCAGCCGCCCAGACTCTACCCGCTTCGGCCCCCAACCGATCCTTCCTCCTCCTCATCGCCATCCTGGTGGCCGCGGGCTCCCTCATCGTTCAGGGCCTGACACTCCCGTGGGTCGTCAAGGTCGTCAAGCCCTCCATGGAGGGGCCCGCCGACGAGGAGGAGCGCAGCGAACTCCTCCGCCTTCTCATCATCGCGGCCAAGGGGGTCGTCGCCGAGCGCGACGACGAGCGGGACGGGGCCCTCCCCGGGGCAGCGGGCGGCTCCGCGGCGATCATTGAGCACGACGACCCCGCCGCCCCCGAACGGGCCGCCGCGGGCTCCGCTCTAGAGCTCAGCAGTTCGCGGCGCGGCGGTGCGGCGACGGGCATCATCCCGCAGAGCACATCGGCTCTGGCGGCCCACATCCTGCGCAGGGGCGATGGTGAGGACGCCTCCGCGGGCAGGAGGGCGGAGCCGGCGCGGACGGGAGGATCGGAGGAGTCGGGGAGGGACGCCGCGGCCCGCCGCGAGTTCGCCGCCGCGACTCGGCGGATGACCCTGGACATGATCCGAGCCCAGCGCGAGGCGCTTCTGGACGCCGGAGAGCTCGGCCTGTACTCAGCGGGCTCCATCGAATATGCCCTCAAGCGCCTGGACTACGAGGAGGTCATGCTGACCGCCCGCCCCCAGTGACGCCGGCGCACCGCCGGCCGCGCCCGCGGCCCGGGCGCGGCCCTGATCGCCGTTGGTGCCGGGCTCGACGAGATCGCCGGGTTCACACGCCGACGGCGACCCGACGCGGGAGCCACTGGCCCGCCGCCGGCGGCGGGCCGGCCGGATCCCACAGGCCCGGGACCCGCCGGCCACACTGCGGGCAGGCGCCCTCGGAGGTGATCCGGTAATCGGTGACCCGATAGCTCTCGCGGTCCACCAGGAGTGTTCCGCAGCCGGCGCAGCGGGTCGAGGCGCCGTCGCGGGTGCGCACATTCCCGAGGTACACGTGCGCCAGCCCGGCGTCACGGGCGATGGCGCGGGCGCGCTCCAAGGTGGATGCCGGTGTGCGGGGCGTCTCGCGCATTCGGTGGGCCGGATGGAAGGCGGAGAAGTGCACGGGCACCTCGGCCCCCAGCTCGGCGGCGATCCAGGCGCACTCCGCGGCGATCTCGGCATCGGAGTCGTTGCGCCCCGGGATGAGCAGTGTGGTGATCTCCAACCAGGTCCCCAGCGCTCGCACCCGGGTGAGAGTGTCGAGCACGTCGGTCAGGCGGGCCCCGGTCACGCGGCGGTAGAAGTCGTCGGTGAAGCCCTTGAGGTCGATGTTGGCGGCGTCGACCGCTCCGAACAGCTCAGTGCACGGCTCGGGACTGATCCATCCTGCGGAGACGGCTACGCTCGCCAGTCCCGCCTCGCGGCAGGCGGCCGCCGTGTCGATGGCGTATTCGGCAAAGATCACCGGGTCGTTGTAGGTGAAGGCCACGCCCGCGGCGCCCGCGTCGGAGGCGGCCGCGGCCAGGGCTTGGGGCGTGGCGGGGGCGGTGAGGGTGTCGATATCCCGGGAGGTGGAGATCTCCCAGTTCTGGCAGTATTTGCAGGCCAGGTTGCAGCCCGCCGTCCCGAAGGACAGGATGGTGGAGCCCGGCAGCACGTGCGCCAGGGGCTTCTTCTCGATGGGGTCCAGGACGAAGCCGGAGGAGCGTCCATAGGTGGTTAGCACGATGGCGTCCCCGACCCGTGCCCGCACGAAGCAGAATCCGCGCTGGCCCTCGCGCAGCGTGCACCGGCGGGGGCACAATTCGCAGCGCAGACGCCCGTCCGGCAGAGTCCGCCACCACCGGGCCGGATGGGGATCGGCGGACGGCATCGCCCGCCCGGTCGGGCCGGTCACGGCCGGCCCGTCTCCCGCGGCCGGCCGCTGGCGGTGCCCGCTTCGGTCTCCTGCCAGGCGGTCACCGTGTAGATCCGTACGGACACGTCCTCCCCCCAGTAGTCGGCGGGCAGGCCCGCCTTGCGGCGCAGATGGATCAGGAAGTCGACCGGATCGGGGAGTTGACCCCACACCTGGGGCAGGAAGGTGGCGCGGTGGCGGGGGGACGACAGGATGACGCCGTCGACACCGGGGCGCAGCCGGGCCGCAAGATCGGATTCGTCGACGGCCGGCAGGGGGACCGACGCGGACAGGACGGACACCTCGATGACGGTGTCCGCCAGTTCGCCCGCGGTCAGGGGCGGGAAGCGCGGGTCGCCGACGGCCGCTGCGACGGCGTTGGATTCGACGTCGGCGTGCAGCGGCTCGTGGGCCTCCAGGCTGCCGATGCATCCGCGCAGGGAGCCGCCGGGCGCTCTGCCCGAGGTCAGGGTCACGAAGCTGGCTCCCGGCGCCCGGAGCCAGCTCGGGTCCTCGGCGCCCTTAGAAGTCCCGGGGAGTGCGGCGTTCTCCTGTGTCGGGAGGGGGACCGCGTCGAGATGCCGGGCGATGGCGCGACGGGCGAGGGGCAGCAGGAGCAGGCCGGCGTCGGCGGGCAGCGGGGACGTCATGACGGTGCGCCTCCTCGATAGGTTCTTCCATCCATGGTGCGGCCGCGACCGCACTCACGTCCACCCCTCGACGGGGGTTCGGCGAGGGCGGGCGTGGGTTCCGCATTCACGGGGCCGCTGGGGCGTCGAAGGCGATGGCGCCGTAGCCCACCACCCTCTCCGGGGTGCCGATGGTGTCGGCCGAGGTCGCCGTGCCGAGCAGCCGCGGGCCCAGACCCTGCTCGCCGGCGGCCAGCAGGAGGGCGTTGATGCAGGTGGCGCCGCAGGCCTCGTCCGGGCTGATATCGGCGCGCAGTGCCAGAATGCGCTCGATCGTCGCGTCGTCCACACGGCGAGCCTCAGCTTGGGGCAGGTAATGGGACAGGTCGGAGCTGACCACGACCAGGGTGTCCGATCCGCCCAGGAACGGGCGGATCGCCTCGGCGACCCGGTCGGCGTCGACCCGGCCCACCGCCAGGGGCACCACGCTGGCCTCGGGCAGGACGGTGAGAAGGAAGGGGAGCTGGACCTCCAGGGAGTGCTCGGCCGCGTGAACGTCGGGCCTGGCGACCACCAGAGAGCTGGAGGCCAGTGCTTCGATCTGCGCGGGAACCTCCACCGTCACGGGACCCAACGGGGTGTCCATGGCGCGGTGGCCGGGTAGGGCGAGGGCGCGCACGCCCATCCTGTGTGCGGGCCCCAGCAGCACGACCCGGCGGACTCGTCCTCGCAGGGATTCGGCCCGCGCCCAGGCCAGGGCGGCTGTGGGTCCCGAGTAGACGTAGCCGGCGTGGGGGACGATCAGCGCCGCCGGGGGAGTCGGGGCGGCGTCAGCATCGGCCCGCGCCCCTGTCAGCATGGACTCCACATCCGCCCGCAGACGTGCCGGCTCGGCGGGATAGAACAGACCCGCCACCGCTGGCGGGCGCGTCTGCTGGGACCGGTACGGCGGCTGGCTCATGAGGATCGCGCTCCCTGAATCGGCTGATGACCTCAGACTACCCGCGGGTCCTCTTCCCGGGGCCGGTCCGGCCGCCGCAGCGGAGCGGACGGGACGTCAAGGGGGAGGACTCGTAGACTCCCGCCCATGAGCACCCTTCCCGTGCGACCCGGTCTTGAGGGCGCAGCGCCCTACGGGGCCCCCGAGCTCGATGTGCCGGTGCGGCTCAACGTCAACGAGAACCCCTATGCGCCCTCGCCGGCGGTCGTCGACTCCATCGCCCGGGCCGTCGCCGGGGCCGCGGGCCGCCTCAACCGCTACCCGGAGCGCGACTTCCCGGCCCTGCGGCGGGCCCTGGCCGACTACCTCGCCGTCGAGTCGGGGGTCAGGCTGTCCCCGGAGCGCGTGTGGGCGGCCAACGGCTCCAACGAGGTCATGCTCCAGGTGCTTCAGGCGTTCGGGGGACCGGGCCGGGCGTGCCTGTCCTTCACCCCCACGTACTCCATGTACCCTGAGTACGCTCGCGACACGCTCACGCGCTACGTGACGCGAGCGCGCGCCGAGGACTTCACGCTCGATATCGCCGCCGTGCGCGAGGCGCTCGAGGACGTCCGACCCGCAGTCCTCATCCTCGCCAGCCCCAACAACCCCACCGGCACCGCCCTCCCGTTGGAGGACGTGCGCGCCGTCCTGGAGATCGCCCGCGGCGGCGGGCCGCTCATCCGCAACGGAGGCTCCGCCGGACCGTCGGACGCGGTCGTCGTCGTCGACGAGGCCTACGGCGAGTTCCGTCGTCCCGGCGTGCCCAGCGCTTTGGAACTGCTGATCGAGGACGACGGCGGACGCTATCCGCACTTGGTGGTCAGCCGCACCATGTCGAAGGCCTTCGGCATGGCCGGCCTGCGTCTGGGATACCTCGCCGCCTCCCGCGAGCTCGTCGGCCTCCTTCGCGTCGTGCGCCTGCCCTATCACCTGTCCGCCACCACGCAGGCGGCGGCGCTGGCCGCCCTCGGTCACCGTGAGGAGCTCATGAGCCAGGTCGCCTCCCTGCGCTCGGAGCGCGACGCTCTGGTCGCCTGGTTGCGCGAGCGGGGGCTGACCGCCTACGACTCCGACTCCAACTTCGTGCTCTTCGGGCCCTTCCAGGATCGGAGGGCGATCTTCGAGGCGCTGCTCGAGCGCGGCGTCCTCATCCGAGTGGTCGGCCCGGCAGGGTACCTTCGGGTGTGCGTCGGCACGCCCGACGAGATGGACGCCTTCCGCGCCGCCCTCGTGGATGTGCTGGCATCCCGCCCCGATCGCCCGGACGGCGAGGAGAAGGAGGAGAGCACATGAGCCGCACCGCACGCATCGAGCGCACGACGAGCGAATCGACCGTCGTCGTCGAGCTTGAGCTGGACGGCGCCGGGAGGACGGACGTGACCACGTCCGTGCCCTTCTACGACCACATGCTCACGGCCCTGGGTCGGCACTCCCTGATCGATATGACCGTGCGCGCCACCGGCGACACCGACGTCGACGTCCACCACACCGTGGAGGACACAGCCATCTGCATCGGTGAGGCGCTGCACGCCGCTCTAGGCGATAAGCGCGGAATCCGGCGCTTCGGCGATGCCCTCGTGCCCTTGGACGAGGCTCTGGCCCAGGCCGTCGTCGACGTGTCGGGGCGGCCCTACCTGGTCCACGACGGGGAGTCCGAGGCCTTCGTTCACCATCTCATCGGCGGGCACTTCACCGGCTCGATGGTCCGGCACGTCCTGGAGGCCATCGCCTACCACGCCGGCGTCTGCCTGCACGTGCGGGTCCTCTCCGGCCGCGATCCCCACCACGTGGCCGAGGCCGAGTTCAAGGCTCTCGCCCGCGCCCTGCGCTCCGCCATCGAACCCGACCCGCGTGTCGACGACATCCCCTCGACGAAGGGAGCACTGTGATGCACGACTCCGACTCTGCACCTCGCCATGATCCCGACGAGCCCGACCGGGTGGACCGGGCCGATGAGCGCGGTAAGTCCGACGGCTCCGACCGAGCGTCTGGCCCCGCCGGCGGAGGGAACGTCGGCGAATCCGACAACATCGACGCCGAATTCGCCGCCATGATGGAGGGTTTGAGCCTGCCCGATGAGATGCAGGCCGACCTGGAGTCCCTCGATGAGAAGAACGAGAAGAATGAGGACGACGATACAGGTGAGGAGGACACCGGACCCGCCCTCGTCTCCGTGGCGGACGTACCCCACAACACCTATACGGCGCCGGGGGCACGGCCGACCGACGATCACCGCGCGCAGATCGACGAGGCGGAGGAGGGGGCGGACGATGGCGCCGGCAACGGCGCGGGCGGCGGGGCGGACGATGAGGGCTCGGACGCCCTGACTCCGGAGCAGGCCGCCGACATCGACGCGCTCGCCGCCGCGCTGGACGCGCAGACCCCCGACCCTCCCCGGGCCGTCAAGGTCGCCGTGGTCCTCACTCCCTTGGCGAGCGCCGAGGCCCTGGCGACCCTGTGCGCGATGAGTGATCTGGACTGCGTCGTCGTGCCCGCGCGTTCGGGCGCATTCGCCGTCAAGGAGCTCGTGTCGGCCCACGCCGAGTGGGACGTGAGCGAGCTGCTCGGGGGAGCGGACACCGAGCCCGCTGAGGCCGCCGAGCTCGCCTCCGCCCTCTCCCGGCTCAGCCGCGCGGGAGTCGTCCTGCTCACGGCCGACCTGGCCACCGACGTCGGCATCGAATCGGGGCTGTCGGGTACTATCACGGCTCGCCGTTATGCGGACGGCGAGGCCGGTGAGGAGGCCTCGGCGGGGCTGCTGCTGGCCTCGGTGGACCAGGAGGCCGAGGACGTTCTGCTGGGCATCACTCGTGCGCAGGACGTCAGAGGCGCCCTGCGCACCAGCGAGATCAAGCCCGGCCGGACCATGCGGTGGCTCGGCCGCGGTCTGCGCCGGCCCCGCGGCGACGAGGACTGACGTCCGCCCGCCCCGGCCCGCACCGGTGAATGCGGCGGGCCGCCGCAGGCCGCGGGAGTGCTGGCGGGCCGTCCTCCGAGACGGGACAGGCGCGTCTCCCGCACCCCGGTAGGGTGGGTCGCATGAGCCACCCCAGCGTCGTCGTCCTGTCCTACGGCAGCGGCAACGTCCGCTCCGCCGTGCGCGCCCTGGAAAGGGTTGGCGCAGACGTTGAGCTGACTGCGGACCCGGACGCCGTCGGGGCCGCTGACGGCCTGGTCGTGCCCGGCGTGGGCGCCTTCGGAGCCGTCATGGACCAGTTGAGGAGTGCGCACGCCCCGCGCCTGATCGACCGGCGACTCGCCGGGGGACGGCCCGTGCTCGGTATTTGCGTGGGCATGCAGGTCATGTTCGACTCCTCCACCGAGCGCTTCGAGCCTCTCGGCGAGCACCGCGAGGGGCGGGATGCGCGGGACGGGACGCGCAGGGCGGGGGGACTCGGTCAATGGCCCGGGACCGTCTCGCGGCTGCGAGCCGGAGTCGTCCCCCACATGGGCTGGAGCGAGGTTCGTGCGCCCCGGGACACCGTGCTCTTCGACGGCGTGGCCGGCGAGCGCTTCTACTTCGTCCACTCCTACGCCGCCACGACCGACCCGGCCGCGCTCCTGGATCCTCTGGAGTCCGGTCCCGCGCGGCTGCCGAGAACCACCTGGGCCACCCACGGAGAGGACTTCGTGGCCGCCGTCGAGAACGGGGCCCTGTCCGCCACCCAGTTCCATCCCGAGAAGTCCGGTGACGCCGGCTCCCAGCTGCTCCGCAACTGGCTGACCACCCTGTGATCCTCCTGCCGTGAATCCGCTGACCACCCTGTGAAGACCTTGAAAGAACCTGTCATGCTCACCCTTCTGCCCGCCGTCGACGTCGCCGACGGCAAGGCCGTCCGCCTGCTCAAAGGAGAGGCCGGGTCCGAGACCGACTACGGGAACCCCGTCGACGCCGCCCGCGACTGGGTCGACGCCGGTGCGCAGTGGATCCACCTGGTCGATCTCGACGCCGCATTCGGCCGCGGCTCCAATGCACCGCTGCTGGCCCGCATCGTCGGCGAGGTCGGTATCAACGTCGAGCTGAGCGGCGGCATCCGCGACGATCTCTCCCTGCTCCGCGCCCTGGACGCCGGAGCGGCCCGGGTCAACCTCGGCACCGCTGCCCTGGAGAACCCCGAGTGGACCGAGCGGGTCATCGCCGAGCACGGTGAGAGGATCGCCGTCGGCCTGGACGTGCGCGGGACGAGGCTTGCGGCCCGCGGCTGGACCAGGGAGGGCGGCGACCTGTGGGAGACCCTGGCGCGTCTGGACGCCGCCGGCTGCGCCCGCTACGTCGTCACCGACGTCACCAGGGACGGCACTCTGACCGGTCCCAACACCGATCTCCTGCGCCAGGTGGCCGCGCGCACGAGCGCCCCTGTGGTCGCCTCGGGCGGCATCGCCCGGCTCGATGATCTGCGGGCGCTCGCCCGCCTCGTGCCCGACGGCGTTGAGGGCGCCATCGTGGGCAGGGCCCTGTATCACGGCAGTTTCACCCTCTCCGACGCGCTGGCCGTCGCGCGCGGCGTTGAGGGCGCCGGTCAGGCTGGCGCGCAGGCGCAGGACCTGCGGTGAGTCCGGCCTCGGAGCGGAATGCGGGGGACGAGGGCCCCGGTGCGGGTGCGGGGCAGGTCGACGCCGCGCTGGCGGCCCGCGCCAGGCTGGAGCGGTTGCTGGCGGCGCCCACCCCTTTCCGCGCCGACACCGGTGAGGCCGACCCGGCCGTGACCGCCGTCCTGGAGTCCACCGATCGACCGCGCCACGAGTACCTCGACGCGGTGTGGAGGGCGGTGACGGCCTCACGCGTCATTGTGCCCGTGATCGCCCACGCCCCGCCCGGCGCGCACGCCGTGCGCCTGGGGGCTTCCGATGCCGTGCCCTCGATGCCGCGGGCTCGGGGCCGTGAGGTCCGCCCTGACGATGCCGCCCGGGACGCGACCGCCCCGGCCCTCTCCCTGCCGGACGGGCACGTCGGACTGCCGGTGTTCACCAGCGCTGCCGCGATGGCGGCCTGGCGCTCCGATGTGCGGCCCGTGCCGGTCGAGCCGGTGCGCGCCGCGCGGGTCGCCTGCGCGGCCACCGACCAGCTGTGGGTCCTGGACCCGGGCACGCACGATCTGCGCCTGCCTCGTCCGGCCGTCCTCGCCCTGGCGGAGGGCGAGTCCTGGGTGCCGTCATGGCGCAACGGTCCCGTTCAGGCCGAGGTGGCCGCCCAGCTCGGCGAGGTGCCGGGGGTGACGGGGGTGGCCTTCGCCCCCGGTGAGGAGGCGGAGCTGCGGGTGTTCGTGCGCATCGCCTCCGGCGGGGGCATGCCGGCCGTGGCCGCGGCGCTGGAGGCGTGCCAACACATCATGGTCGATCCGGCGTGGGGCGATTTCATCGATACCGTCGAGCTGTGCCCCCTACCGGCCTGAGCCTGCTCGAGCGAATGGGAATCGGTACGACCATACCGGTCGGTCCACCGGGGTGTGCGGGTTCACGCCCGCAGGCGGTGTCCGCCCTCTGGGGCGACGTTTGATGACCTGGTAGAGTGCCAAGCGACCGGCTGGAGCTCCAGCTCCGGCACGCAAGCGGAGAAATCCCACCTGGGTTCCTCGATGGAACCGGGTCATGACGAGGAGAGATCCTCGGCGGTTCGGTGCTCAGGCACCGATGACCGTGCTCGACGAGCACATGTGAGGCCTTCGCACGCATTCGCGGCGAGGGCCTTTCTGCTGCGACGGTCATTGTCACCGAGAGTGAGGAATAGTTATCAGCGAGCCCCGTATCAATGAACGGATCCGCGTCCCCGAGGTGCGTCTCGTCGGCCCCAGTGGTGAGCAGGTCGGCGTCGTTCGCGTGGAGGACGCCCTACGCCTGGCCGAGGAGGCCGGCCTCGATCTCGTCGAGGTGGCCCCCGACGCGCGCCCCCCGGTGTGCAAGCTCATGGACTACGGCAAGTTCAAGTACGAGTCGGCCATGAAGGCGCGCGACGCCCGTCGCAACCAGGCGAACACTCAGCTCAAGGAGATCCAGTTCCGCCCGAAGATCGACCAGCACGACTACGCCACCAAGATGGGGCACGTCGAGCGGTTCCTCAAAGGCGGGGACAAGGTCAAGTGCATCGTCCGCTTCCGCGGTCGCGAGCAGTCCCGTCCCGAGCTCGGCATCCGTCTGCTTCGGCGTGTGGCGGAGGAGGTCAGCGAACTGGGAAACGTCGAGTCCCACCCGCGTCAGGACGGCCGCAATATGGTCATGGTCCTGGCCCCCACGCGCAGGAAGGCCGAGGTCAAGTCCGACCAGCGCCGGCGCCGCGAGGAGGCTCGCGCCAACCGTCGTGCCGAGAAGCATGCGGGCAGGGCCCGGAGGGCCCCCGCCGCCGGCTCTAACCGGCGCGGCCACCGCAGCGGGGCCTGACGCACCACAGTCCACCATCCGCCCCTGCGGCAGATCGTCAGGGGCCCGCAGCTCGGGCCGCGGCCCGAGCCGAGAAGAGGGAATTCACCATGCCGAAGAACAAGACGCACTCCGGTGCCAAGAAGCGCTTCCGGGTCACCGGCAGCGGCAGGCTCATGCGCGAGCAGGCCAACAAGCGCCACCTGCTCGAGGCCAAGTCGTCCCGCCGCAAGCGCAGGATCTCGATGGATCAGCCGGTCGCCAAGGCTGACGGCCGGGAGGTCAGGAAGCTGCTCGGTCGCTGACCGTCCCATCGCGTACAACACGTCAGAAGGAGTCATCATGGCACGTGTGAAGCGGGCTGTTAACGCCCAGAAGAAGCGTCGTACCGTTCTTGAGAAGGCCTCGGGCTATCGCGGCCAGCGCTCTCGCCTCTACCGCAAGGCCAAGGAGCAGGTCACCCATTCCGGCGTGTACGCCTTCCGCGACCGCCGCGCCCGCAAGGGCGATTTCCGTCGCCTGTGGATCCAGCGCATCAACGCCGCCGCCCGCGCCGAAGGGCTGACCTATAACCGGTTCATCCAGGGCCTGGGCCTGGCCGGCGTGGAGGTCGACCGCCGCATGCTGGCCGAGCTGGCCGTCAATGAGCCGGCCGCCTTCAAGGCGCTCGTCGAGACCGCTCGTAAGGCTCTGCCGGAGGATGTCAACGCCCCCCGAGCCTGACGCCCCGGGCCCGCCCTGAGGGTCGGGTTCGATCACAGCGCGGCGGCGCCGCCTCCCACACGAGGAGGCGGCGCCGCCGGTTCCTCGCGGGGCGCGCGAGGGCCTGTGAACCTGCCGTAGGCTGCGGTCCGTGGCACCCGCGCTCCTCGACCCGGATTCGCTGATGAGCAGTCCCCGCGCCGTCCGGGTGCGCCGGGTGGCGGGCCTGGCCCGCCGGCAGGCGCGGGTCAAACATCGGCGCTTCCTCGTCGAAGGGCCGCAGGGGGTGCGCGAGGCGGTACGGTGCGCGGCCGAGCACGTTCACGACGTCTACCTCACCCCGGAGACAGCTGAACGGCATGGCGAGATCCTCGCGGAGGCCGAGGCCGCCGGCCTGCACACGCACATGGCCGCTCCCGAGGTGGTGGGGGCTATGAGCACGGATGCGCAGGGAGTGATCGCGGTGGTCGGCACCGGGGCGTTGGCCGGTGGCGCGGGACTCGCGGATGTCCTGACCGGTGCCCATCTGGTGGCGGTGCTCACTCAGACGCAGGACCCGGGCAACGCGGGCACGATCATCCGCACCGCTGACGCCGCCGGGGCCGACGCGGTGGTGCTCGTGCGCGGCGGCGTGGACCCCACAGGTCCCAAGGTCGTGCGCGCCACAGCGGGTAGCCTGTTCCACCTGCCGGTGCTGGCGGGGGAGGGGCTGGAGGCGGTTGTCGAGGCGCTGCGCTCAGCGGGGCTCCAGCTGCTTGCGGCCGATGGTCGCGGCCGGACCGATCTGTTCGACGCCGACGGGCTGCTGGCGGCGCCGACCGCTTGGATGCTGGGCAACGAGGCCCGCGGGCTCGCGCCCGGGGTTGTGAGCCGGGCCGATACCGTCGTCTCGATTCCCCTGTATGGACGGGCCGAGTCCCTCAACGTCGCCTCGGCCGCGGCGCTGTGCCTGTACGCCTCGGCCCGTGCTCAGCGCTGAGCGGGGCGGTGCCCGCCCCGCGTCTTCGGGACTGCTTGTCCTCTTCGGAGGAGTCGAAGGCTAGGACTGGTGCCCGCCCCGCGTCTTCGGGACTGCTGCTCCTCAAGGCCGATGCTCGCGTGCCGGCGGAGCCCGTTCGAGCCGGTGCGCGGGCGGGTCGGGTCCGCGCACCGGCGACGGGCAGGAGCCGCGCAGTCTTCGTCGGAGGCCGTGGGCGGCGGGAGGGCTCGGCCGGCGTCGTCCGCCCGCCCGACCCTCCCGCTCCTGACGGCGCGTCTCAATCACCGGGCGGGCCTTGGCCCGGCGGGCGACGGCGATGCTATGGTCCGTAGGTCGCGGGGCCGCCCCTGGGTCCGCGGTTGGATGATGCGGGAGGAAATGCAGTGCGCATGCGGATGTGTTGCTGTCGGTGTCGCTGAGACGCCCCTCGACCCATCCGCTCCTTCGACCGAGACGAGGTACTCGTGTCCGATCCCGATTCCGCACCCGCCGACCCGACCCCGCCCGGGGCCGTCGTCCCTCTGGTGCGACTGAGCCATGTGAGCAAGTACTACGGCGCCTTCAGAGCCCTCGACGACGTCTCGATGGATATCCGCCGTGGTGAGGTCGTCGCCGTCGTGGGGGCTTCCGGTTCGGGCAAGTCAACCCTGTGCCGCACAGTCAACCGTTTGGAGACCATTCAGTCGGGCACCATCGAGATCGATGGCGAGCGCCTTCCCGAGGAGGGCAGAGAGCTGGCCCGTCTGCGCGCTGACGTCGGCATGGTCTTCCAGTCCTTCAACCTCTTCCCGCACCGCACGGTGCTCGACAACATCACGCTGGCCCCCATCAGGGTCCGCGGCATCGATCGGGCCGAGGCGGAGGCGACCGCCCACCGTCTGCTGGAGCGGGTGGGGTTGGACGACCAGGCCGCCAAGCGCCCGGCCCAGCTCTCCGGCGGCCAGGCCCAGCGCGTCGCCATCGCCCGCGCTCTGGCCATGGACCCCAAGGTCATGCTTTTCGACGAGCCCACGTCCGCCCTGGACCCGGAGATGATCAATGAGGTCCTCGACGTCGTCAAGGGCCTAGCTGCGGACGGCATGACCATGCTGGTCGTCACCCATGAGATGGGTTTCGCCCGCTCTGTGGCCGATCGGGTCGTCTTCATGGACGCCGGTCGGATCGTGGAGTCGGGCGCTCCGGCCGACTTCTTCTCCGCCCCCGCCACCGAGCGCGCCCGTGACTTCCTGGCCAAGGTGCTCAGCCACTGAACCCGCCGGGCCGAGGCGTTCAGACCCCGCACTCCGCGCCTCACGCGCTCACCCGCGCGAATCCCCTCACCCGACTCAGGGCCCGCCCGACAGCCATCACGAATATCACGGAACACGACAGAACACGACTAAAACACGACTAAGGAGCCCCATCATGGCGACTCTCTCCCGCCGCACCCTGCTCTGCGCGACCAGCGCGCTCCCGCTGTCGGCCGTGCTCGCCGCCTGCTCCGATACGGGCGCCGACGGCCAGTCCGTCTCGCAGAGCGGTTCGGGAACCGACGGCGGCGGTCACAGCAGCGACTACACCACGGTCATCAACTCCGGGCCGGTGGCGTCCGCGGACGCCGTGGCCGCTTCGGCCTGGGCGTCCGCCGTCAAGGAAGCCGGCGTGCTCTCCACCGGCGGGACCAAGACCTCCCAGGTCTTCTCCCTGGAGGACTCCGCCACCGGTCAGGTCTCCGGCTTCGACGCGGCGATCGCTCAGACCCTCGCCCGCTACATCATCGGCGGCGACGACGCCCGCTCCCTACTGGAGATCACCCAGGTCTCCTCCGCCACTCGCGAGACCATGCTGGAGAACGGAAGCGTCCAGGCCGTCGTGGCCACCTACACGATCAATCCCGAGCGCGCGGAGAAGATCGGTTTCGCGGGACCCTACTACTCCTCGGAGCAGGGCGTCCTCGTGCGCGCCGACGATGACACGATCACCGGCGTAGGCGACCTCGCGGGCGTCAAGGTCGCCGTCCAGTCCGATTCCACCTCGATCAGCGCCTTGAAGACCGCCGCCCCCGAGGCCGAGCAGGTTCCGATGACCGATCACAGCACGTGCGTGTCCGCTCTGGAGACCAGACAGGTCGACGCCTACGTCGTGGACGAGTCGCTTTTGACCAGCGAGATCGAGGGCAATGACGCCGTCAAGGTCGTCGGCGACTCCTTCGGGAAGGAGTCGTACGGCATCGGCCTGCCCAAGGACTCGGACGCCCAGACCTTCGTCAACACCTTCCTCCAGACCATTGAGGACGATGGCACGTGGGCGGCGATCTGGGACGCCACGATCGGGACCACCATCGGGGGCGAGCGTCCGCAGCCGCCCGTGATCGGCTCCGTGCCGGGGGCCGAGACCGGCTCCCCGAGCGCCTCCGCGCCGTCGAGCGACTGACCCCCGCCCGGTCCTGGCATCGGGGCGGGGCGCCGGATCGGGAGTGCGCGGCGGTCGGGCCGATTCGTCGGCCACATCCGTTCCCGCCCAATCCATCCCATGACATGAGGAGGGGGTCGTGAGACTCATCGAGACGACCTGGTGGATCATCGTCGACAACGTCGGCATGATCGGGTCCGGTCTGCTGACCACACTCGTCATCGCCCTGCTCGCCTATGTCGGGGCCCTGGCGGTGGGCACGCTCATCGCCGTGTGCCGGGTCAGCCCCATTGCGCCCCTGCGGGTGCTGGGCGCCGTATGGGTGACGCTCGCCTGCAACATCCCGACCCTGTGCCTGATGATCCTGCTGGGTCTGGTCGCACCGCGGGCGGGCGTGCCCATCTCCCTGTTCTGGGCCGCCGTGGGCGCGATCGTCTTCGCAGGCTCCGGCTACGTGTGCGAGATCGTTCGCTCGGGCATCAACTCGGTCGCTGAGGGGCAGATCGAGGCGGCCCGCGCCCTGGGCATGCCCTTCGCACTCACCATCCGGGCGATCGTGCTTCCCCAGGCGTTGACGCGCACCATCCAGCCGCTGGTCAATGTCTTCATCTCCTGTCTCATCGGCTCCGCTCTGGCCGCCGCCATCGGCGTGTCCGAGCTGACTAACGTCACCGAGCAGCTCAACCTGCAGTACGCCGAGGCCGTGGGCACCTTCCTGCTGTCGGGCCTGACGTACCTCGTTCTGGCCTTCGCGGCCACCAGGATCGGCGGCGCCCTGGAGCGCCGCCTGACCAGGGGAGCGGAGGCGCGTCCATGAGCACCTCCTCACCGGTCCGCCGTCGCCGCGCGAGCGGGCCCACCGATGCCGATCTCCTCTTCGACACCCCCGGGCCCAGAGGGCGTCGACGCATCGCCCTCATCTCAGGGCTCACCACCGTCGCCGTCCTCGCACTGCTCGCCGTGGTGGTGCTCAAGCTGGGCCACGAGGGGCAACTCGCCTATCCCAAGTGGCGCTACTTCCTGGGGCAGTCGGTCATCCGCTTCCTGGGGAGAGCCCTGGGCGAGACCCTCGCCGTCACCGCGGTTTCGGCGGCCCTCTCCTTCCCGCTGGGCGTCGCCCTGGGCTGGGCGCGGCTGGAAGCCGGCCGGCTGGGGCGGGCCGTGATCGGTGCGTGGGTCGATGCGATGCGGGCTGTGCCCATGCTTCTGCTCATCTACTTCTTCCTCCTGGCCGTCCCCCGCTTCGGGCCGACGCTCCCGTCCTTCTGGATGCTCGCCATCCCCATCGTCATGTGCACGTCGGCGACCACCGCGGAGGTCTTCCGCTCCGGTGTCCTGGCCCTGGACCGCGGGCAGGGGGAGGCCGCCATGGCCCTGGGCATGAGCCCCGGTCAGACCATGCGTCTGGTCCTCGCTCCGCAAGCGCTGCGTCTTATGCTGCCCACATTCATCACGCAGCTGGTGACGATCCTCAAGGACTCCTCCCTGGGCTACGCCGTGTCCTACGCCGAGCTCATGTACGCCGGCAAGCTCCTCATCGCCAACGCGCGGGCGGCCGTGCATCTGGACGTCTACCTGCCGACCTATGTCATCATCGCGCTTTTGTACACGGTCATGAACTGGGCGCTCGGGGCGCTGGCGCGCGGCATCGAGGCGCGCACGCGCTAGACGCGGAAGACCTCAGGGCCGTCGGTCCGGACGCGAGGGCCGTCTCTCCTGCGCTGAGCCGGCGGCCCGACGCGTGCGGGCCCGCGCATCGGGCAGGGACTCACCACGCCACCAGGTCGCGGCGCCGGTGGGCGACCAGGCCGATGACCGCCCCCGCCGCCCCGACCGCCGCCTGCACGGCCAGCGGCTTCCAGTTCGCCGGCCCGGTCACGTCGAGGTGGTGCCCGATGACGCTCAGGTCGATCGCCCAGCCGGGCAGCTCGACGAGCCCGCCGAGGAACTGGGCGAATGCGCTCCAGGCCACGACCGCCCACACCAGGGGGACCCGCCGCGGAGCACCCCCCACGAGCGCTAGGGCGAGCCCGACGGTGGTGGCCACCCCGGGCAGTTGGGTCACGGTGAACACGAGGGCGCGTTCGACAGCCCGATCCTGCGTCACCTGGGCGGCCGTGAACGCCGCCAGCACCGCGCCGGAGACCGCCAGCAGCCCCGCGCCCTCGATGAGCGCCGCGCAGGCCCGGGTCAGGAGCAGACGGGTGCGGGAGACTCCGGCGGCCGCCTCGACCTCGGTCAGACCCGCGCGCTCGTCGGCGACCAGGCCGGTCACCCGCTGCACCACGGCGATTGAGACCATGAGAACGGTGAAGACCGTCAGCAGGGACATGAACTGCACCACCGGGTCGCCCGCGGTCATCATGCCGACGTAGGCCGCCGTCCGGGACCCCGGAGCGAGCAGGTCCGTGATAGTCCCCGACATGGTGCCGAAGAGTGCCGACAGTGCCGCGATCGACACCGTCCAGGTCGCCGTCGATCGTACGGTCAGTCGGGCCAGGAGGCCGGCGTGAGAGCGCACCCGCCAGCGCCGCCGAGTGGCCGAGAGGTCCGGCAGGTATCCGCCCAGGTACTCCCGGTGCCGCTCCAGGGCCGTCGCGCCCGCCAGGACCGCCAGCGAGACGCCCGTGCACACGAGCAGCGGCCACGCGCGGTTCTCGCTGTAGGGCCGGATGATGTCGCGCCAGCCCAGGGGGGTGAGCCACCGCAGCCATGAGGCCGTCGTCTCATCGGCCGCCACCCGCAGGCCGAAGGACACCCCGAGCGTCATCAGCGCCAGCGCGCGCGCCGCGGAGCCGTCGCGGGCCAGCTGGCAGGCCGCCGCGGTCAGGGCGGTGAAGGCCCAGCCGGTCGCGGCCAGGGTCCCCGCCGCGGCCCAGGCCCCGCCGACGGTCAGCTCCGCGACGGTGAGGGTCAGTATGTGGAGGATGCCGCCGACCCCCGCGGCCAGCAGCGTCACCACGGTCAGCACGACGGCGACCGGCGCCGCGAAGGGTACCCGCCGTCCGACCCCTGCGGCGCGCACCGCTTCGACGAGCCCGTCGTCCTCGTCGGCGCGCAGAAGCCGGCAGGTCAGGAGGACGGTCATCAGGCCCGTGCACACGAGCAGGTAGGAGCCGATCTCCCACTGTGCGAGTTGACCAATCGTGCCGGGCAGGGGGAGCCTCCCGTAGAGCAGCCGCGTGCCAGGGTTGTTCCGCATTCCCTCGACGAGCGCGCCGCGCAGCTGAATAGTCGGGTAGACACTGACGTAGCTCGGCACCGCCATGACCAGGCCCCACAGCGGCAGGACCCAGGCGAGCACCTGGAACCGGCAGCGTCTGACCGTCAGGCGCAGCGCCGGGACCAGCCCGCTCGCCCCGCCGCGCGAACCGGATCCTTTGGCCGCGCCCGCCGAGGTCGGACGGCGGTGGACGCGCGTCGCGGCGCTCACCGGACGTCCTCGTAGTGACGCAGGAACAGATCCTCCAGACTAGCTGCCTCGCAGGTCACGTCCGTCACTCGCTGCTCGGCCACCGCCGCCAGCACTCGGGGCACGCGGTCGGCCGCCACCTGCACCTCCAGGCGGCCCCGGTTCCGCCGCGCCCCGACGCCCGCGTCCGTCAGAGCCCGCACGAGGGCGTCCAGCTGATCGGCGTGCGCGCGCACCTCGATACGGGTGCGGGACAGGCGCCGCAGAGTCTCCAGATCTCCGTTCTCCACGACTCGCCCGTTCTTGATGATCGTCACGGCGCTGCACACTCGCTGCACCTCGGCCAGGATGTGGCTGGAGAGCAGAATGGTGCGCCCGGCGTCCGCCGCCCGGGCGACCTCCTCGGAGAAGACGCGCTCCATGAGCGGGTCGAGACCGCTGGTCGGCTCATCGAGGATGAGCAGGCGGGTCGGGGCGGCCAGGGCCGCCACGAGCGCCACCTTCTGCCGATTCCCCTTGGAGTAGGTGCGGATCCTCTTGGACGTGTCGAGGTCGAAGCGCTCGATCAGCTCATCCTCGCGGGCCTTCTCGCGCACCCCGCGCAGGCCCGCCAGGGCGTCGAGCGTCTGACCGCCGGTCAGGTTCGGCCACAGCGCCACGTCGCCGGGCACGTAGGAGATCTCACGGTTGATGGCCGGCGCCTCGCGGGCCGGGTCCCGGCCCAGCACGCGCACGTGCCCGTCATCGGGGCGGTACAGGCCCAGCAGGATGCGGATCGTCGTCGACTTGCCCGCTCCGTTGGGACCGAGGAAGCCGTGGACGCACCCGGGGGCGACCTCCAGGTCCAGACCGTCCAGGGCCGCCGAGGGACCGAAGCGCTTGACCAGGCCGCGCACGCGGATCGGAGCGTCGTCGGGGCGGGGCACGCCGGGCGTCCGGGCGCCGACGATGCCCACGTCGTCGTCGGCGCCCGCCTCCACGTCATCGACGGTCTTAGCGGTCTTAGTGATCTCAGTGGTCTCAGTTGTTTCACGTGTGCTCATAGCACCGGGTCCTCTCCCGCCGATCCCGCTGAGCGGCGGATCGTGGTGGCGAAGTCGGGGTCGGCCAGCAGCAACTCCAGCAGCCGGGCGGCGAAGGCCTGCTGAGCGGGATGGGGGTAGCCGGTGGTCGACAGCACGTGGGCCAGGCGCCACAGGGCCCGGCCCATGGCCCCGTCCGGGAGGTCGTCGAGGACTGCGAGGGCGAGGTCCTTGTGGCGGGTGGACAGCTCGTAGGTGCGCGCGGCCAGCGCGTGCGCCGCCCGGACGCCCTCCTCGTCGCGGGTGAGCGTCAGGTGCGCGAAGGCGGTGATCTGCTGCGCGCTCGCATCGAGCTCCGATTCGTCGAAGGCCTCGATGAAGGGGATCGTGCTGGCCGGGACCAGGCCGAGGGATCCCAGGATCTGCATCATCTGCCGTTCCGTGCGCAGTGCTCGCAGATCCCCTCCCAGAGCCCGCACACGGGTCTCGAGCGCCTCGTAGAAGCGGTTGAGGGCGGCCGGAACCGGCATGAGCGCCTCCCCGGCCTCGACTCGAGTGATGAGTTCGTCGATTCGCACCGCCTGCTCGGCCAGGCTGCGCCTCTGCGCCTCGATGGCGCCGCGCGTGGCCCGCAGGTCGCGCAGGATGGCCTCGCGGCGAGGGCTCGCGCCGGTCGTGTCGGCGGGGGACGGCGGGTCGGAGGCGAGCACCTGGGCCACCTGACGCAGGGTGAGGCCGCCGTCGGCCAGCCATCGGATGCGTAGCAGGCGCGCCAGGTGCTCGACGCCGTACTCCCTGCGGCCGCGCATCGTCGGGGGCGTCTCGAGCAGGCCGAGGCGGTGGTAGTGGCGCACGGCTCGGGGCGTGGTGCCGGCCAGGTCGGCGATCTCGGTGATGCGCATGCTCTCATCCCAGCAGGTGACGCAGCGTCACCGTCAAGCGCCTCGTCCGCCCGCCTCCGCGACGGTTGGCCCGCTGCCCGACGGGCGCCCCTCCCGGGGAGGATGATGGTCCGCAGCGTGAGCCGTCGTCCGGCCTGCGATTTCGGGCCTCCACCCGGCGCGGGCTACTGTTGGCGCGAGCCCGGATCGCCCGGACCGCAGCCCAGACCACCGGAAGGTCCCAGATGACTGACGCCACCGACGTGTTGTCGCCGCTGGATGAGGCGGGCGTGAGCGCCCTCGTCGAGGAGGGCCTCGCCGCCGTCGCCGCCGCGCGAGACCTGCCCGCTCTTAAGGAGGTGCGTCTGGCCTACACCGGCGACGCCTCCGCTCTGGCCCGGGCAGGCCGCGGCATCGGGTCGCTCGACAGGGCCGACAGACCCGCCGCCGGCAAGCTGCTCGGCGCCGCCCGCGGCCGGCTGAACGCGGCCCTGGCCGAGCGCCAGGATGTCCTCGAGGCCCGGGCCGAGGCGCAGATGCTCGCCACCGAGGCTGTCGATGTCACCATCCCCACTGCGCGCACGATCCCCGGCGCCCGTCACCCCCTCGACGTCCTGGTCGACGAGGTCTCCGACTTCTTCACCTCCATGGGCTGGGCCATCGCCGAGGGCCCCGAGCTCGAGCACGAATGGTTCAACTTCGACGCCCTCAACTTCGACGCCGACCACCCCGCCCGCCAGATGCAGGACACCTTCTACGTCGACGGCGCTTCTGTGGGGGGCGAACCGGGGGCTACGGCCAATCTCGTGCTGCGCACTCATACCTCACCGGTGCAGGCCCGCGTCATGCTCGCCGACCGGCCTCCGATCTACGTCGCCTGCCCCGGCAAGGTCTTCCGCTCCGACGAGCTGGACGCTACGCACACCCCCGTTTTCCACCAGGTCGAGGGCCTGGCCATCGATACGGACCTGTCCATGGCCCACCTCAAGGGCGTCCTCGACCACTTCGCTCGCGCCATGTTCGGGTCCGAGGCCCGCACCCGGCTGCGCCCCTCCTTCTTCCCCTTCACCGAGCCCAGCGCCGAGATGGACCTGTGGTTCCCGCAGAAGAAGGGCGGGCCGGGATGGATCGAGTGGGGCGGCTGCGGCATGGTCAACCCCAACGTGCTCACCGCCTGCGGCATCGATCCCGAGGTCTACACCGGTTTCGCCTTCGGCATGGGATTGGAGCGCACTCTCATGCTGCGCCACGGCATCGCCGACATGCACGACATCGTCGAGGGCGACGTCCGCTTCTCCCAGCAGTTCGGCACCACCGGAAAGGGAATCTGACATGCCCTACGTCCCCGTCGAGTGGCTCCGCGAGCACGTCGACCTCCCCGCCGGCACCACTGCGGCCCGGCTCGCCGCCGACCTGGTCAAGGTGGGCCTGGAGGAGGAGCGGATCGTGCCCCCCGCCGTCACCGGTCCGCTGGTCGTCGGCAGGGTCCTCACCTGCCAGGCGCGGAAGCAGACCAATGGCAAGGTCATCGCCTACTGCCGCGTCGACGTCGGCTCCGCCCACAACGACGCCCCCGGCACCGGCGCGGAGCCCTCCGATCTGCCCAGCCGCGGCATCGTGTGCGGAGCCCGCAACTTCGGTGTCGGGGACAGCGTCGTCGTCAGCCTGCCCGGAGCGGTTCTGCCGGGGGACTTCCGAATCTCGGCGCGCAAGACCTATGGGCATGTTTCGGACGGCATGATCTGCTCGCAGAGCGAGTTGGGCATCGGCGAGGGCCCCGACGCCGAGTCCGGCATCATCGTCCTCGACCGCTGGCTGGCCGCCAACGGCCGCGATGGTGAGAAGCCGCCCGCCCCCGGCACGGACGCGATAGCGCTGCTCGGTCTGGGCGAAGAGGTTCTGGAGATCAACGTGACCCCGGACCGCGGTTACTGCTTCTCCATGCGCGGAGTCGCCCGCGAGTACTCCCACTCCACCGGGGCATGCTTCACCGACCCGGCCGACGCCGCCGACGAGAATCTGTACCCCCACGGTCTGGCACCCGTTGGCGATGGCGGCTTCGACGTCGTCGTGCCGCGGGACCCGAGCCCCGTCCGCGGACGCCCCGGATGCGACCGCTACGTGGCCCGCGTCGTGCGCGGTCTGGATCCTGCGGCCCCCACGCCCCCTTGGATGAGGAACCGCCTGACCGCCGCCGGGATGCGGCCGATCAGCCTGGCCGTGGACGTGACCAACTACGTCATGCTCGACCTGGGCCAGCCGCTGCACGCCTTCGACTTAGACAAGCTGCACGAGCCGATCGTCGTGCGCAGGGCTCGCGAGAACGAGACTCTCACGTTCCTCGACGACGTCACCCGCGCCCTGGATGCCGAGGATCTCGTCATCTCTGACTCGCCCGACGCCGAGGGCTCGCGCGCCCTCGTGCTCGCCGGGATCTTCGGCGGCGCCGACACCGAGGTCGACGAGCGCACCACTGACATCCTCATCGAGGCCGCCCACTTCGACTCCGTGTCCGTCGCTCGTTCCGCACGACGCCACAAGTTGCCCACCGAGTCCTCCAAGCGCAACGAGCGCGGGGTGGACACCGCGCTCGCTCCCGTCGCCGCCCAGCGGGCCGTCGACCTGCTTATCGAGTACGGCGGCGGCGTCGCCGATCCGTCCGCCACCGACATCGACAGGACCGTCACCCCGCCCACCCTCATCATCCGGGCTGACTCCGCGCAGCGTCTGACCGGCGTCGCCTACGGTACCGGGCGGGTCACCGAGCTGCTGGAGACGATCGGCTGCGCCGTCGAGCCCGCCGGCACCGATGGCGAGGGCCACGAGCTGCTCGCCGTCACCCCGCCCACGTGGCGTCCCGATCTCGTCGGCGCGGCGCACGCCGCCGAGGAGGTCGCCCGTCTCGACGGCTACGACAACATCCCCGCGGCCGTGCCCCTCGCCCCGGCGGGGACGGGGCTGACGCCGCGTCAACGCGCCCGCCGCAACGTGGTGCGGGCTCTGGCGGGGGCCGGTCTCACCCAGGTGCTGTCCTACCCCTTCGTCGGCGACGTGCACGACGCGCTCGGCCTGCCCGCCGACGACCCGCGCAGGCGGGCGGTGCGGTTGGCTAATCCTTTGACGCGGGACGCACCGTACCTGCGCACCAGCGTGCTCGATTCGCTGGTCGAGGTCGCTCGCCGCAACGTCTCGCGCGGTCTGGACGATGTCGCCGTCTACGAGGTCGGTTCCGTCACGCACCCGGCGGGCACCCTCCCCGCGCCGGTCCCCGGAGTCCAGTCGCGTCCCTCCGAGGAGGAGATCGCCGCTGTCGAGGCGGGCATCCCCGCTCAGCCGACCCACGTGGGCGCGATCCTGGCCGGGGAACGCGAGCACACCGGGGTTCTGGGCGCGGGCCGGCCGTGGACCTGGGCTGACGCCGTCGAGGTGGTGCGGACCATCGCCCGCACCCTGGGCGTGAGCATCGAGGTGGCGGCCCCCGCCGATCCTATGGCGCCCTGGCATCCCGGCCGCACCGCCGAGGTGCGCCTGCCCGGAGAGCGCAGGGGCGGGACCATCCTGCCGGGGCCCGTGGTCGGCTACGCGGGGGAGCTGCATCCGCGTGTCGTGCGCGCGTTCGACCTGCCGGAGCGCGCCTGCGCCGCCGAGGTCGACCTGGAACCGCTGCTGGAGGCCGCCCGAGCCGCGGGGGCGCTCCAGGTGCGCGCGATCTCGACCTTCCCCATGGGCAAGGAGGACATTGCTCTCGTCGTCGATGAGGCGGTGACGGCCGCCCAGGTCGAGGAGGTCATCCGGCGGGCTGCGGGCGATCTGGCCGAGGAGGTGCGGCTGTTCGACGTCTTCCGCGGGCCCCAGCTGGGCGAGGGCCGCAAGTCGCTCGCCTTCTCCCTGCGTCTGCGGGCGCCCGATCGGACTCTGACGGCCCAGGAGCTGGAGGATGTGCGCAGGCGCGTGGTCGAATGCGCCGCCAAGAGCCTGGGCGCCGAGCTGCGCGCCTGACCGCGGGCTGCGGGCCCGTGACACCGGGCGAGGACGCCGGTCGAGCGTGTGCTGATCATCACCGTCGCTGCGGTTGTGAGGACATGTCGCTGACGCCGATGCGATCGTGCTGTGATACTACCCCTATGAAGATCCTTCTGACCGTCTCCTCCCGTCACGGCACGACCGACGAGGTGGCCGATGTCATCGCCGAGCAGTTGCGCGCCGCCGGGATTGACGTGGTCCGGGCCCGTCCCGAGGATGTTACGGATATCGAGGGCTACGACGCCTTCGTCCTGGGCAGCGCTGTCTACATGACGCAGTGGACCGACGAGGCCGTGGATTTCACCCGTCGTTTCCGCGATGCTCTTCGGGATCGTCCCGTGTGGGCCTTCTCGGTGGGCCTGTCCGTCCTGCCGAAGGGCGGGCTGTCCGATCTCAACCGCATCGGTCCTGTCCTCCTGCCCATCGAGCCGGAGGATCACCTGACCTTCCCCGGTCGCTTCGAGCCGGATAGGCTCAGCCTGCGGGAGCGCAGCATCGCCCGTGTGGGCGGTGCTACCGAGGGGGATTTCCGCGACCTCGACGCCGTGCGCGAATGGGGCGCTTCGATCGCGGCGACGCTGTGCAACGGTCTGTGACTTTCCGGTCCGATGACTCCTCCGGTCTGATCCGCTCGGCGCAGACGCCGTCCTTGGCCGTGCGCCCGCGCGCCTCTCCCGCATGAGCGGGTCCGTCGCCGTGCCGTGCATCCTTGAGCGCGAGGTGTGAGGAAGGCGATGGAACGAGAAGACCGTTCTATTTTGTATTTATATACATTGATGCGTATGGTTTTCGCATGACGTGGACAGCAGCAGTCGCCGGCGCGACCGGGTACGCCGGCGGCGAGGTCCTCCGCCTTCTCGCGGCTCACCCGGAGATCACGATCGGTACCGTCACGGCGAACTCCTCCGCCGGGGACGAGCTCGGTGAGCACCACCCCCATCTGGTCCCGCTCGCCGACAGACTCGTGGAGCCCACCGATGCGGCCCGCCTCGCCGGCCATGACATCGTCGTTCTCGCTCTGCCCCACGGCGCCTCGGGAAGCCTGTGCGCCGCGATCGATGAGGTCGTGAAGGCGGGCGAGTGGGGCCGCCGGGCGCCCGTCGTCATCGATTGCGGCGCCGATCACCGCCTGACCGACGCCGACGCCTGGGCGCGGTACTACGGCACGCCTTATGCGGGGGCCTGGACCTACGGCATGCCCGAGCTCCTCCACGCGGACGAGACGGTCGCGGCCGCCCAGCGACGGAAGCTGAGGTCCACCCGCCGCATCGCCGTCCCCGGCTGCAACGTCACTGCCGTCACGCTCGCGGCTCAGCCGGGGGTCGCCGCCGGGTTGATCGAGACCTCTCAGGTGACCGCCGTGCTCGCAGTCGGATACTCCGGCGCCGGCAAGGCCCTCAAGCCGCACCTGACCGCATCCGAGGCGCTCGGCAGCGCCCGGCCCTACGCCGTCGGCGGCACGCACCGCCACATCCCTGAAATCATCCAGAACTTCTGCCGTGCGGGGGCCGACGCCGGATGCGTGCGCCTGTCCTTCACCCCGGTGCTGGTTCCCATGAGCCGGGGAATCCTGGCCACCGTCACCGCTCCGGTCACCGACGTCGTCCTGGACTCCGAGCACCCCGACGAGGTCCTGCGCAGCGCCTGGCGCTCGACCTACGGCACCCTCGGCGAAGGGGAGCGGCTCGTCAATCTCCTGGGGGAGGGGAGCTGGCCGGTCACCGGGACCGTCGTCGGCTCCGGTCTGGCCGCAGTGCAGGTCGCCTACGACCGAGACGCCGGCGTGGCCACCATGGTGTGCGCCATCGACAACCTCGGCAAGGGAACGGCGTCTGCCGCCGTTCAGTCCCTCAATCTCTCTCTCGGTCTGCCCGAGACCACGGGAGTCGCCGTCGAGGGGGTCGCCCCATGAGCGTCACCGCGGCCGAGGGGTTCCGCGCCGCCGGAGTGCGGGCCGGGCTCAAGGCCTCCGGCAGGCCAGACCTGGCGCTGGTCGTCAACGACGGCCCTTTGGACGTGGCCGCCGGTGTGTTCACCACCAACCGGATCGTGTCCGCACCCGTCATCTGGTCGCGCGGCGTCATCGCCGGGGAGCGGGGCGGGTCCGGCTCCGCCCGCGCCGTCGTCCTCAATTCCGGGTCGGCCAACGCCTGCACCGGTCCCCGGGGTGCCGCGGACGCGGCCGCCACCGCCGAGCGCGTCGCCGGCCTTCTGGCTGATTGCGGTGTCTCGGTCGGGGATGTTCTGGTGTGCTCCACGGGCGTCATCGGTGTCCCGATCGACATGCCGGCGCTCGAGGAGGGAGTCGCCTCGGCGGTGCGCATCCTGAGCGCGAGTCGGCGGGCCGGTCACGACGCTGCGACGGCGATCATGACCACCGACACCGTCCCCAAGGAGGACGCGATCACTGTCACTACCACCGCCGGCGACTCCTGGACGGTCGGCGGGATGATCAAGGGCGTCGGAATGCTCGCCCCCGGCCTGGCCACCATGCTGTGCGTCATCACCACCGATGCCGTCGTCGAGGCGGACGCCGCCGCCCGCGCCCTGTCGGCGGCCGCGGCCCGCACCGTGGGCCGCATCAACTCGGACGGGTGCATGTCGACCAACGACACCGTCCTGCTCCTGGCCTCGGGGTCCTCGGGCCTCGCCCCGGCGCCCGGGGACTTCGATGCGGCCGTCGCCGAGATCCTCTCCCGGCTCGGTCGCCGTCTCGTGGCCGACGCGGAGGGCGCCACCCACGACATCGCCATCACAGTGACCGGTGCCATCACCGAGGCCGCCGCGGAGACCGCCGCCCGCACGGTGTCCGCCTCCAACCTTCTCAAATGCGCCGTCGCGGGCGGGGACCCCAACTGGGGCAGGGTGCTGTCGCAGCTGGGCACCGTGAGCGAGGACGCGTGCCCGTTCGACCCCGATGAGGTCGATGTGACCATCAATGGCGTCACGCTCTTCCGCCACGGCGAACTCGGGGAGGACCGGGCCCTGGTGGACATGAGTCCCCGCGAGACCCGTATCGACATCGACCTGTCCGCCGGCGGCGCTCGCGCCACCGTGTGGACCAACGACCTGACCCACGGCTACGTCACCATCAACGCGGACTACACGACATGACTGCCTCCATCACCGCATCCGCTCAGGACGGCGTCGCCGGCGGCGCGGTTCCGCCCGCCGGTCCGACCCCCGACCAGAAGGCATCCGTCCTCCTGGAGGCGATGCCGTGGTTGCGCGCCTACAAGGGCGCGACCATCGTCATCAAGTACGGCGGCAACGCCATGGTCGACGAGAGCCTCAAGCGGGCCTTCGCGGCCGATATCCTCTTCCTCCACCAGGTGGGGCTGCGGCCGGTCGTCCTCCACGGCGGCGGACCTCAGATCAGTTCGATGCTCGAGCGCCTGGGTATCGCCTCGGAGTTCAAGGGCGGGTTGCGCGTGACCACCCCGGAGGTCATGGATGTCGTGCGCATGGTGCTCACCGGCTCGGTCCAGCGCGAGCTCGTCTCCCTCCTCAACGAGTCCGACTCGGCGGCGGTGGGGATCTCCGGTGAGGACGGGGGGATGCTGCGCGCCCGCCAGCGCCTGGCCACCGTCGACGGGGAGAGAGTCGACGTCGGGCTGGTCGGCGACGTCGTCGATGTCGATCCGCGTAGCATCGTCGAACTGCTCGACCAGGGCCGCATTCCCGTCATCTCGTCGGTCGCGCCCGTCGTGTCGGACGCGACCACCGTCCTGAACGTCAATGCCGATACGGCCGCCGCCGCCATCGCCGTCGCCGTGCGGGCCCAGAAGCTCATCATGCTCACCGACGTCGAGGGCCTCTACTCCAGCTGGCCCGACAAGAGCTCGCTGGTCTCGCGCATCGGTGTGGACGCGTTGGAGGCGCTCTTGCCCGACCTCGACTCCGGCATGATCCCCAAGATGGAGGCCTGTCTTCGAGCGGTGCGGGGGGGCGTGGGGCAGGCGCACATCGTCGACGGCTGCAGACCCCACTCGATACTGCTGGAGATCGTCACCGATGACGGCGTGGGCACCGTCGTCCATCCCGAGCACACCGGACAGTCGCGCACGAAAGGAGGCCCGACCCTATGACCGACCAGTTCGATCACTCCGGTCGTCCCGGCCGGAGCCGGGATGCCGCCGCCACTAACGAGCAGTGGCGCGAGCGCTATGCAGATACCGTCATGAACACGTTCGGCACCCCGGCGCGCGTCCTCGTGCGCGGCGAGGGCGCTCACCTATGGGACGCCGACGGTCGCGAGTACATCGACCTGCTCGCGGGAATCGCCGTCAATTGTCTGGGGCACGCTCATCCCGCGATCGTGGCGGCGGTCAGCGAGCAGATCGCGACACTGGGCCACGTCTCGAACGTTTTCACCTCGCCGGCTCAGGTCCGTCTGGCCGAGCAGGTCGTCGAGCTGGTCTTCCCCGGGGCGCGTCCGGGGCGGTCCAAGGCCTTCCTCGCCAATTCCGGTACCGAGGCCAATGAGGCCGCCTTCAAGATCGTCCGCCGCCACGGCGGTTCCGCCAGACCGCGGGTGCTGGCCCTGGTCGACGCCTTCCACGGCCGTACGATGGGGGCCCTGGCGTTGACGTACAAGGCCGCCTACCGCCGGCCCTTCGAGCCTCTGCCCGGAGGCGTCGAGTTCGTTCCCGCCGGGGATGTCGATGCATTGCGTTCCGCTCTGGGGCCCGATGTCGCGGCGCTGTTCGTCGAGCCGATCCAGGGCGAGGCGGGCGTGCGTGAACTGCCCTCCGGCTACCTGGAGACCGCTCGTGAGCTCACGTCGGCTGTCGGCGCGCTGCTCGTCGTCGACGAGGTTCAGACCGGCATGGGGCGTACCGGGGCCTGGATGGCGCACCACCTGCTCGCCCCGGGCGTGACCCCCGACGTCGTCACCTTGGCCAAGGGGCTCGGCGGTGGCATGCCCATCGGGGCGACGGTCGCCACCGGCCGGGCGGCCGAGCTTCTCGAGCCGGGCCAGCACGGCACCACCTTCGGCGGCAATCCCGTCGCCGCAGCCGCCGCCCTGGCCGTGATCGACACCATTCGTCGTGAGGATCTTCTGGCGCGGGTCACGTCGCTGGGTGAGCGGTGGGCCGAGCGTCTGGAGGCTGTGGACGCCGTGACCCAGGTGCGCGGTCGCGGCCTGCTTCGCGGCGTCGGCCTGGCCGACGCCGTCGGGCCGGCCGGTGAGGTGGCTGACGAGCTGGGGCGGCGAGGGTTCATCGTCAACGCCCCTCGACCTGACACCCTGCGGCTGGCACCGCCCTTCGTCCTATCCGACGCCGACGCCGACGCCTTCACCGCGGCACTGGCCGACCTCCTCTCCACCAGGGGCCGGACGGGGGCGTCATGACTCGGCCTCGGTCCTCCGCGCCGGAGGCTGCGAGCCGGTCGGCGGGTACGGCGCCCGCGACCAAGACCGCCCGTCACGGCCTGATCGCCCAGATCCTGGGTAGGGAGCGCATCCGCTCTCAGGCTGAGCTGCGCCGCGCCCTGGCCGATCGCGGGGTCTCCACGACCCAGGCGACGCTCTCGCGCGACCTCGTCGAGCTGCGGGCCACGAAGGTGCGCGGCCCCGGGGGGATCCAGCTCTACGTGGTCCCGGAGGCCGGCGCCCCCGGTCAGCTCCACCCCGGGGCCCCGGACGCGGAAACCGCCGAGGGCGGGCCCCCGGCCGGGCACGCAGTCCCCCGCCTGACTCGTTGGTGCACCGACTTGCTGGTGACCGCCGAATGGGCGGACAACCAGGTGATTCTGCGCACGCCGGCGGGCGCCGCCCAGTTGCTGGCCAGTGTCGTTGACGACGCCGTGCTCCCCGGCGTGCTGGGCTGCATCGCGGGCGACGACACCGTCCTGGTCGTCACCCGGTCCGAGGACGTCGCCAGCCGGCTGGTTGCGCACTTGCTGTCCCTAGCCGACCCCGGCGCCCGGCCGTGAGCCGGCATCATCGGACCCGCGTTGAGCCCGCGCCGGATCCGTCCCCGCCCGGTGCCACCCGCGTGGCCCGGTTTCCTCATCCTCGACATCCCCGACGCCGCCCCGGCGGTACCACCCAGAAGAAAGAGAGCATATGAGCGAGCACAAGGACCGTGTCGTCCTCGCCTACTCCGGAGGTCTTGACACATCCGTGGCCATCGGGTGGATCGGCGAGCAGACCGGCCGGGAGGTCGTCACAGTCGCCGTCGACGTCGGCCAGGGCGGGGAGGACCTCGAGGTCATCCGCCAGCGCGCCCTGGACTGCGGTGCCGTGGAGGCCTATGTGGCCGATGCGCGTGATGAATTCGCCGAGAACTACTGCATGCCGGCTCTCAAGGCCAATGCTCTGTACGAGGGCGAGTACCCGCTCGTGTCGGCCCTGTCCCGCCCCGTCATCGCCAGACACCTGGTCAGGGCCGCCCGCGAGTTCGGCGCCACGACCGTCGCCCACGGATGCACCGGCAAGGGCAACGATCAGGTCCGCTTCGAGGTCGCCATCACCTCCATGGCCCCCGACATGGACTGCATCTCCCCGGTACGCGACCTGGCCCTGACCCGTGACGTCGCCATCGACTACGCCGAGCAGCACAACCTGCCCATCGAGACCACGAAGCACAACCCCTTCTCCATCGACCAGAACGTGTGGGGCCGCGCTATCGAGACCGGATTCCTGGAGGACCTGTGGAACGCCCCCACCAAGGACGTCTACGTTTACACCGATGACCCGACTTACCCGCCGTTGCCCGATGAGGTCGTCATCGCTTTCGAGCACGGCGTCCCGGTTGCGATCGACGGGAAGAGGGTCACCCCCTTGGAGGCCATCCAGGAGCTCAACCGTCGTGCCGGCGCCCAGGGCGTGGGGCGCATCGACATGGTCGAGGACCGGCTGGTGGGCATCAAGTCCCGTGAGATCTACGAGGCGCCCGGCGCCATCGCCCTCATCGAGGCTCATCGGGCCCTGGAGTCGGTGACCCTGGAGCGGCTTCAGCGCCGCTATAAGAGGCGGATGGAGCAGGCCTGGAGCGAGCTGGTCTACGAGGCTCAGTGGTACTCACCGCTCAAGCGCTCCATGGACGCCTTCATCGAGGACACCCAGACGTACGTGTCGGGCGAGATCCGCATGGTCCTGCACGGCGGACGGGTCATGGTCAACGGTCGGCGCGCCGAGTCGGGCCTGTACGACTTCAATCTGGCGACCTACGAGACGGGCGATACCTTCGATCAATCCTCCTCGCGCGGCTTCATCGAGATCTACGGCATGCAGGCCAAGCTCGCGGCCGCCCGTGACGTGCGCATGGGCGAGGCCGTCGGCTTCTGATCGGCTTGTGAACCGGCGGGCCGGCCGCAGCGGGCGTTGCGGGGCGCGCCGGGAAGGTGTCGGTGACGTGCCGCGGCCCGTGATGCGCCTACGATGCGGGTAGCAATGCAGACGTCAATCGGGCGGCAGGACGGACCGGCCGCGGATCTATCGTGAACCGGCTGCCGATCAGCTGGTGGTCGGCTGCCGACCACCAGCGGACTGCCGCCGTGTCCAAGGGCGGCCGCCGTCGTGCGGTGCACGCGGACCGATGACATGAGAGGACTCCCACGTGCCAGCAGTCGAGGCTCGCAGCGGAGCCGCCTTCGCCGGGAATCGACGTAGCCTCATGCCCGCTCTGGGGACGTGGACGTTCATCGTCACCTTCTCCGGTCAGGGGCTGCGCAACGTCGTCGGCTGGTGGGCCTTCGGCGTCATCGCCGCGATCAGCGGCGTGGTGCTGTTCGTCGTCTTCATGAGGGAGGGGCACCGCGTCCCGTTGCGGGCGCTGCCGCCGGTGGCCAGCGCCTACACCATCTTGTGCATGGCGAGCGTCATATGGTCGCACTATCCGCGCGAGACCATCCTGGCCGGGCTCCTCATGGCGGCCACCACCGCGGCAGGGATCCTGCTCGCCTGCGGCCTGTCGCTGCGCGAGCTCACCGACGCCCTCAGCCGCGCCCTCGAGACAACCCTGGTTCTCAGTCTCCTGCTTGAGCTCTACGTGGCCCTCGTGCTGCGCCACCCCCTGATCCCCGTCTACATGGATGACTGGGGGGACGTCCCCCCCTCCTATATCTGGGTCGAGGGCAAGATCCTCCAGGGCGGACCGATCCAGGGCGTGGTCGGCAACCGCAACCCCCTGGCGTTCATCGCCCTGCTCACCCTGCTGTGCGTGGCCGTGCGGTGGAGGGACCACCGCCTGCGGTTCATCAGCCTGATGCTGTGGACGGCCCTGTCCGTGGCCACGCTCGCCCTGACCGACTCGGCCACGGTCATCGTCGCGGCCGCCGTGTGCGGGGCCGTCATGATCGTCCTGTGGCTGCTGCGCCACGTCCCGGTCGATCAGCGGCCCACTGTCATCGTGGCCGCCTCAACAGCGGGTGTGGCGCTGGTCGCTTTCGCTGTTGGCAGACACTCCCAGGTGGCGGCGCTGCTCGGTCGCAGCCCCGACATGACCGGTCGGTGGGAGATCTGGCAGAAGGTGCTCGACCTATGGGAGCAGCACACCTTCCTCGGCTGGGGGTGGATCATGTACTGGGTCCCGTGGATCCCCATGTTCTCCACCCTTGTCATTCGCCCCGACGGCACGCCGACGCTCAGCGCCCACAATGCCTATATCGAGGCCCTTTTCCAGACCGGCGTCGTGGGCGCCTCGCTCGTCGTGGTTCTCGCCGTGCTGCTCGTCTTCCGCTCCTTCCGACTGGCCGTGCGCTACCTGGACTCCGACGCCTCGGTGCTTCTGCCGGCCCTGCTCATCACCGCCATGGTTGTGCAGTCCATGACCGAATCCCGCCTGCTGTCCGAGGGCAATTGGGTGACGGTGTGCGCCTTGGGCACCTGGCTCGGCCTGCACCGCATGGTCGAGCGCGAGCACGACGACCCCTGGGCTCTGGAGGAGACCGTCTCGCAGCCGCGGTGAGCGGGTCGGGTGGTTCCGGGCGCCGGCGCGGCTCTGTGGGTCCGCCCGGTCCGCGCCGTGATGGGTCATGATGGGGCCATGACCAGTGAACCCGACCAGCGCGAATCCGCCGACGCCGAGGTCTCCGCCGTCGTCAGTCTGTGGGGCGGGCGTTTCACGGACGGACCTGCCGACGCGCTCGCGGCGCTGAGCGTGTCGACCCGCGTCGACTGGCGCCTGGCTCGTTACGACATCGCCGGTTCGCGCGCTCACGCTCGAGCCCTGGCCGCCGCCGGCCTGTTGGACGCCGCCCAGCTGGACGGCATGCTGGCCGCTCTCGACCGCCTCGAGGACGACGTCGTCTCCGGCGCATTCCGCCCCGCGCCCGCCGACGAGGACGTCCACACCGCCCTGGAGCGCGGCCTCATGGAGCGGGCCGGAGCGGATCTGGGGGGGCGGTTGCGCGCCGGCCGCTCCCGCAACGACCAGATCGCCACCCTCATCCGCATGTACCTGCGCGATCGGGCGCGCCACGTGGCCGGCCTCGTGCTCGACGTCGTCGGCGCCCTGACGGACCAGGCGACCCGTGCCGGTGAGGCGATCATGCCGGGGCGCACCCACATGCAGCACGCTCAACCGGTTCTCGTGGCCCACCACCTGCTGGCCCACGCCTGGCCACTCATGCGCGATGTCGAGCGCCTGAAGGATTGGGACTCCCGCGCCGCCGTGAGCCCCTACGGGGCCGGTGCGCTGGCCGGCAGCACCCTGGGGCTGGACCCGGACGCCGTCGCGGCCGAGCTCGGCTTCGATGCGGCCGCGGAGAATTCCATCGACGCGACCTCCGCTCGTGACGCCGTCGCCGAGCTGTCCTTCGTAATGGCCATGATCGCAGTGGATGTCTCCCGCTTGAGTGAGGAGATCATCATCTGGAACACCAAGGAGTTCGGCTTCGTTACTCTCGACGACTCGTTCTCCACCGGTTCGTCGATCATGCCGCAGAAGAAGAACCCCGACATCGCCGAGCTCGCCCGCGGCAAGGCCGGGCGCCTCATCGGCGACCTGTCCGGCTTGCTGGCCACCCTCAAGGGCCTGCCGCTGGCCTACGATCGCGACCTTCAGGAGGATAAGGAGCCGGTTTTCGACGCGCTCGACACGCTCGCGGTTCTGCTGCCCGCGGTCGCCGGCATGATCGGAACCATGACTCTGCACCTGGACCGGATGGCCGCGCTCGCCCCTCAGGGATTCTCCCTGGCGACCGACGTCGCCGAGTGGCTGGTCGGAAGGGGCGTGCCCTTCCGGTCGGCCCACGAGATCTGCGGAGCCTGCGTGCGCGTGTGCGAGGAGCGCGGTATCGAGCTGTGGGACCTGACCGATGCCGACCTCGCGGGCATCGACCCTCGTCTGACTCCTGAAGTGCGCGAGGTCCTCTCGGTCACCGGTTCGGTGGCGGCCCGGCGCGGATGCGGCGGGACGGCGCCCGAGCGCGTTGCCGAGCAGCTGGCGCGCGCTATCGAGCACTGCGCCGAGCTGCGGGCGTTCAGCCGGGAGGGCTCGCCGTCCGATAGATCGGGAGATTCGGCCGTCCCGCCCGCCCGAGGGTCCGCACGGCGCGAGCCGGGCGGCTCGGAGGCGTGAACGTGCGGTCCGATCCGAGAACCGCCCCCGTCGCGACGCCGCCGGATGTTCTCGCCCTGCTCGCGGGCGATCCGGTCGACGTCGCACCGCACCTGCTCGGGGCGGTCATGGCAGTTCGAGGCGATGACGGCGTCGTCGCCGTCCGCCTGACCGAGGTCGAGGCCTACCGGGGAGAGGCTGATCCCGGCTCGCACGCCTATCGAGGCCGTACGAGCCGCAATGCCGTCATGTTCGAGGCGGCCGGCGGCATCTACGTCTACTTCACCTACGGCATGCATCACTGCGTCAATATCGTGTGCGGTCCCGAGGGCCTGTCGCGGGCCGTGCTCGTGCGCGCCGGTGAGGTGGTCGAGGGGATCGGCCTCGCCCGACGGCGCCGGAGCGCCGCCAGGGTCGATCGCGACCTGGCCCGCGGCCCGGCTCGCCTGTGTCAAGCTCTGGGGCTGACACGGGCCGACAACGGGCTCCGCCTGGGGAGAGCCGGTACTCGGATCTGGCTGGTCCCGCCCGAGGCGGGACGGGAGCCGGACGCCGCGCTCATCCGCTCTGGCCCGCGCACGGGCGTGACCGGGCCCGGCGGCGACGGCGAGGCCTACCCGTGGCGCTTTTGGCTCGATGGCGAGCCGACCGTCTCCCCGTACAGGGCCGCCGTCACCAGGCGACGTTCACAGGGCTGAGCCTCACCGAATCTCACGCTGCAAGGTTTCCTCTTGCGCGAGGACCCACCATCGATTAATAATAGGTTCACAGACAGTCTCTGTAGAGATTATTGTGGTCGTGTAACACCGAGGAAAGGCGAGCGATGTGGTCGACTGAGTGTGAACGGACGGCGGATCTCCCGGTGGAGGTCCTGTGGGAGACCTGGATCAAGGTGCTCTCCGGTGAGATCGAGCTCCCGCAGGGAGACCGCTACGAACCACGCGAGTCAGTGGGACCTGGTGCGTCGATCACGATGACACCGGCCGGGCAGGACAGTGTCGAGATCACGGTGACGCGTTGGGAGCCGCCTCATGTCCAGGCGGACCGGGTCTCCTATGGGGGAGTGGAGCTGACCTTTACACACTCCTTCATGCCCACAGGAACGCAGGGGAAGAGCGTTGTTGTCACTCGCCTCGACGTCGACGGCCCCGGTGCCGACGATGTTGGCCCGGCGATCGGTCCGAAAATCGCTGAGGACTTTCCGCAGGCCATCGACGCACTCATCGAGGCTGCTAGGGTCGATATGTGAAGACACGGTTCCAAGGGCCGGAGGCGAGCCCCGGCTTCCTCATGTGGAGGACCGCGCTGGCCTGGCAGCGCGACATCGCTGCCGCCCTGGAACCGGTTGGACTGACGCACTCTCAGTTCGTCCTCCTGGCCTGCACGCAGTGGCTCGAGGAGCAAGGGGACGGGGCCAGCCAGGTCATGATTGCGGCCCAGGCGGGAATGGACGTGAAAACCGCTAGCCAGGTGCTGCGCCGGTTGGAGCGGGCCGGCCTGGTGTCGCGCCAGCAGGATCCCAAGGACGCCCGTGCCCGGATCGTGACCACGACAGCGGCAGGGAGGGATGTCGGGGCCCGGGCAACGCGTCTGGTGGAGGATGCCGATGAGGCGTACTTCGCCACCATGCCCCGCCTGCGCGAGGCGCTGCTAGGCGACGCCGGTGCCGTGGTGCGCGGATCTGCAGCGCAGCCCAACGAGGAAACCGATGCGTCCATCGGTCGGAACGCGAGCCCCAACACCTTGAGTGACACGGTCGGCCTGACCAAGGCTGCCGCTCCGTCAGGCTCCCGCAGTGGCCGGTGACTACTGGAACCACAACGTCGCCTTTCACCGGCGCATCGTGCGGGACGCGGCACTGCGCGGTGGGAACGCGCTCGATGTCGGATGCGGTGACGGGCTCCTGCTCGCACACCTGGCAACGGTGTGTCGCTGCGTCGTCGGACTTGATCCCGACGTGCAAGTGGTTGCTCGAGCACGTAGACGTCTGGAACAGAATCCGCAGGCCGAGGTGCTACTCGACGACGTCATGGATCCCGACCTGCCTCAGCGCATCGGAACCTTTGAGACGGTCAGCTGCGTGGCCACGCTGCACCACCTCCCGTTGGAACCCGCCCTGGCGAGGCTGAGCGAGCTGGTGGCACCCGGCGGGCGGCTCATCGTCGTCGGCCTAGCCGCCAACGGGAGCCTGTGGGACTGGGTGCTGTCCGCGCTGGCTGTCCTACCTCTGCGCGTGGTCGGTACCCTGCGCCGGGAGACGCCCGACATCGGTGTGGTCACGCGTCCTCCGAGACAGACCCTGGCCGAGATTCGTGCAGCGGCATCCCGGTTGCTTCCCGGGGCAACCATTCGACGGCGCTTCTACTACCGATACACCCTCATATGGGACCGGCCGGCACAGGGGGTCTCGTGAAGGAATCCCCGTATCCGTCTCACAGCTCTCACAGCTCTGCGCTCCCGCTTCATCACGGGAGTCGGATCGGAGCATGGCAGACTATCTGCGCCGGAGGTATCAGCCGGACCCGGGCGTGACGCGCCGGGATTACGCGTGCGGGAAGCACGACAACCCACGGAAGGCGACTGGACAGTGACGGACATCCTGGACGAACTGCAGTGGCGCGGGCTCATCGCCCAGCACACCGACATCGACGCGCTGCGAGCGGCGCTTGCTGACGGGGCCGTCACCTTCTATTGCGGGTTCGATCCCACCGCGCCGAGTCTGCATCACGGACATCTGGTCGCCATCAAGGTCATGCGTCACCTCCAGATGGCCGGGCACCATCCTCTCGCCCTGGTCGGCGGAGCCACCGGTCTCATCGGCGACCCTCGGGCGAAGGGCGAGCGCACGCTCAACACCGAGGACGTGGTCGCGGGCTGGGCCGAGGATCTGCGGGCCCAGCTGGAGAGCCTACTCGACGTCGACGGGAGTAACCCTGTTCGCATCGTCAACAATCTCGATTGGACCGGCGACCTGAGCGCCATCGACCTGCTGCGCGATCTCGGCAAGCATTTCCGCATGGGAACCATGCTCTCCAAGGACGTCGTCGCCCGACGCCTGGCCAGCGAGGAGGGCATCTCCTACACCGAGTTCAGCTACCAGGTCCTCCAGGCCAACGACTACCTCGAGCTCTACCGGCGCTTCGGCTGCACCCTGGAGATCGGTGGCAACGACCAGTGGGGCAACCTCGTGGGTGGCATGGATCTCATTCACAAGGTCGAGGGCGCCTCGGTACACGTGATGACCAACCCGCTCATCACCAAGGCCGACGGCACCAAGTTCGGTAAGTCTGAGGGCGGGGCGATCTGGCTCAACCCCGAGATGCTCAGCCCCTACGCCTTCTACCAGTTCTGGCTGCAGGTCGATGACGCCGACGTTGTGCGGTTCCTCAAGGTGTTCACCTTCCTGGACCGCCGCGAGATCGAACGCCTTGAGGCCGTTACGGCCGAGAACCCGAGGGCGCGCGAGGCGCAGAGGGCGCTCGCGCGCGAAGTGACGACCTGGGTGCACGGGGCCGACGCCGCGCGGGCCGCCCAGGCCGCCACCGAGGCCCTGTGGGGGCACGGAGAGCTGCGCGAACTGGATGAGGCGACGATGACGGCGGCTACCGCCGACCTGCCCGCGGGCGAGCTGGTGGTGGGGGAGTCCACCATCGTGGATCTGCTCGTGGACACCGGGTTGGAGCGGGGACGTGGTGCGGCTCGCAGGACGGTGGCGGGGGGCGGCGCTTATCTCAACAATGGCAAAGTTCTTGACGAGGATGCACCAGTGGGCGCCGAGCAGCTTCTGGCCGGCGGGGTGGTTCTCGTGCGCAAGGGGCGGCGCAATCTCGCGGTGGCGCGGCGGGCCTGAGAAGGGTGCGCCATCGCGGGATTGTGCTGGTCGGGTCGGCCGCCTGGCGGCCGAATCGGTCCGTCGGGCTCGCGGTAGGTCGGAGGAGCCGCTGAAGAGTGACTCGGTTCGGGAGCCGTGGGCGCGGCGGTGCCGTGTGGACAGCCGTGTGGGTACCGTCACCGATCGTTCGTTTGACCGGCGGGCGGTCTCTGCGTAGTCTCTTCGACGGCTCGGACGCGCGACGGCAGTCGCAGTCGTTCGGGATCCGAGGGCTTACAACGAGCCACCGAGGAATGAGATCGGGATCACAAGTTTCTGATTTGATTCGGCGGAGATGGCTCGCTAAAGTTCATCGGGCGCTTCCGGAAAGAAGCCGCCGCGCTGTCGGCGAGTGCTGAATTTCG
>NZ_GL985606.1:1569686-1685810 GCF_000220835.1 Actinomyces sp. oral taxon 448 str. F0400
CAGGGGTATATGAACCAACCCCTCACATCACACCCGGTAGGCTGAGGCATGTCGGGCTCCGAAGGCGGCTCGAGAGACCCCTAAGGAAGCAGGATCATGGCCCAGGACAGGCGTAACGACCAACGGCGCCCCCGCAACTCTCGGTCGGGCCGCGTCGGCGGTCGTCATGGCTTCCGCGAACGGGTCGGCGATGGTGCACGATCCTTTGACGGCGATACTCCGGGCCGTTCCGCCCATGGTGGCGGTGGCCGGCCTGACGCGGGTCGGCGTCGCGGTTCCCGCGTCGAACAGGGAGGTCGCGGACGTCGGTCCACGGATGACAGCGGTAAGGGGCGGGGCCAGGGGCGTCCGCCTCAGCGCTCCCGTGTGCCGGAACCTTCCGTACCGGCAGATGTCCAGGCCAGAAGTCTGGAGGCCTCGGCGCGCCGTGAGCTGCGCGCCCTGGGTCGGGCCAACGCTGAGAACGTCGCGCGTCATCTCATCATGGTTCAGCGGCTGCTCGACACGGACCCGGAACTGGCCTACCGGCATGCCCGTTATGCCGTCTCGCATGCCGGACGAGTCGCCGTCGTGCGGGAGTCCGCCGGCATTGCCGGTTATCTGGCCGGCCATTACACCGAGGCTCTGCGTGATATCCGCGCCGCTCGACGCCTGTCGGGCCTCAATATGCACTGCGCTATCGAGGCCGATTGCGAACGCGGTCTGGGGCGCTACCGGCAGGCGCTGAAGGTCGCCGAGGAGGTCGACCCTGATCAGCTCGACGACCTCGAGGAGGCCGAGCTCGCCATGGTCGTCTCGGGCGTGCACCATGAGATGGGGCACAGCGACACCGGACTCGTCGTCATTGAAAAGGCCATCCTGATGTTCCGCGGCGACCGGGAGACGCGTCGGCGCCTGCATTCCGTGCGCGCCGACCGTCTCGACGAGTTGGGCCGGATCGATGAGGCCGCGGCGGTTCGCGAGCGCATTGGCGAGGCTCCCCGGAACGGCTCCGAAGACGACGCCGACGTCGTCGAGGTCTACGACATCGAGGACGACTACGAGCAGGAGCAGGCGCAGGCCGTCACTCGGGAGCGGACGCCGCCGGAGGACGCCTCCGACGACGACGTCCGGGAGCTTCACGGTCAGGGCGGGGTGGAGAATCCACGCGCTCAGGCGCCGGCGCCGCCGAACGGCGGCGGTGAGGCAGGCGAGGACGACAGGCGATCCGCCACCTTCTGCGAACGGGTCGAGGCCGAGATGGCCGAACTGCTCGGCGAGAACGAGAATGAACAGGACGCGGACGACGCGATCCACGACGAGGAGACCTGAGATGACCGCACCGACGCCGGAGCCTGGGACAGCTGCGCTTCTGGACTGCCAGTGCCCTCTGGTACAGGCGTACGACGCCGCGCTACTCGACCTGGACGGCGTCTGTTTCGCCGGTGACGCCAGGGTCGAGTACGCCGCCGCGAGCGTCAATGGCGCCCGCGAGCAGGGCATGCGTCTGTCATTCGTGACCAACAACGCCTCCCGTGCTCCCCGGACCGTCGTCGACAAACTGGGCCGTAACGGCATCCGGGCCTTCCCCGGGGAGATCTTCTCGGCCGCCATGGACGCCGCGGCCCTCCTGCACGAGCACCTCGCCGAGAGCTCCGCGGTGCTGGTCATCGGCGGTGAGGGCTTGCGTGACGCCCTGACCGACGAGGGATTCGAGGTCGTCGCCTCGGCCGATGACGAACCCGCCGCCGTCGTCCAGGGCTGGGATCCCGTGGTGGACTGGGCGATGATGTCGGAGGGCCTGTACGCCATCGCGAATGGAGCCCTCCACGTGGCGACCAACCTCGATGCGACCCTGCCCACCGAGCGCGGTTTCGCACTGGGCAACGGGAGTCTCGTAGCCGCCATCGTCAATGCCTCCGGCCGCGAGCCCCTGGCGGGCGGCAAGCCCTTCCCCGGCATCTACGAGCGGGCTCTCGCCCGCGCCGGGGGCACCAGGCCGCTGGCCGTCGGGGACCGGCTCAACACCGACCACGTGGGTGCCCGCGCAGCTGGCATCCCCGGACTGCACGTGCTCACCGGTGTCAGCACCGCTCGTGACGTCGTCCTGGCCAGGCCCGAGGAGCGCCCCGCCTACCTCCACACGGACCTGCGCGGTCTGCTCGAACCTCATCCGGCCCCCGTGCGTGTGAGGAGCGGCGCGGACGCCGGCTGGTGGACCGCGGGCTCGGCGCACTGCCGCGTTCACGATGACGCCGTCGTCCTGGATGGCGCGGGCCCCCTGACCGGGCAGGAGGTCGAGATCACACTCGACACCTATCGGGCCATGGCCGGCGCCGTATGGGAGTACCTGGATGAGCACGGCGGGAACCGCGCTCCCACCGTTCCCGATCTGCGCGTGCGCGCTTGAGCCCGACCGCCTGTGACGTCCGACGACCTGTCCGACTCCGCTCCCGTTCCGGCCCCCTCGCGGACCGACCGGGTCGATGCCGTCGAAACCCGTGTGGAGCGGCTTCCCGACCTGTCCGACAGGATTCGGAAGGCGGGCGCCGCGCCGCTGGAGGAACGTGCCGCCATCCTGGCGGCGATCCATGAGACCCTCTCCTCCGAACTTCGGGACGCCGAGGACTGACGGGCCGCCGGTTCGACGCGTCCGACAGCACATAAGCAGCACCTGAGGAACCCAGAACAGACACCGTCATCGCATGGCACGACTCATCCGCCTCGACTCCGAGCTCGTCCGACGCGGGCTCGCGCGTTCGCGCACCCATGCCGCCCGCCTCGTCGCCGACGGTCATGTCACGCTCGACGGGGCCGTCGTGGTCAAACCCGCTCGTCAGGTCGATCCGGCTCAGGCGCTCGAGGTCGTTGCGCCGAGAGGGGATGATTACGTCTCGCGCGGCGCCCGCAAGCTCGTCGGCGCCCTCGATTCCCTCGGGGCCCGGGGGCTGGCGCCGCAGGTGGCCGAACGCCGGTGCCTGGACGCCGGGGCCTCCACAGGGGGGTTCACCGACGTGCTGCTGCGGCGCGGTGCCGCCCACGTGACGTCGGTCGACGTCGGCTACGGTCAGCTGGCCTGGTCCCTGCAGTCCGACGAGCGAGTCACAGTCCTGGATCGCACGAATGTGCGCGCACTCGACCCGCTGGACGTCGCTCCCGCGCCGGGGCTCGTCGTCGGCGACCTGTCCTTCATCTCCTTGACTCTCGTCCTGGCCCCGCTGCTCGCCTGCGCCGCCCGGGACGCCGACCTCCTGCTCATGGTCAAACCCCAGTTCGAAGTCGGCCGGAAGCGCCTGGGCCACGGGGGAGTGGTACGAGATCCCGGGCTGCACGTCAAGGCCGTCCTGACCGTGCTCGGCCGCGCGCATGAGCTGGGTGCCGGAGTCGACGCGGTGACCGCCTCGCCTCTGCCCGGCCCGGCGGGCAACGTGGAGTACTTCATCAATCTGCATGCAGGACGGGCTGGAGCTTCCGCCGACCTGACCGGCCGGGCGCTGAGCGATGAGGTTCGACGGGCCGTCGCCGACGGCCCCGCCGGTCGCCGCGCGGAAGGAGAACGCCCGTGAACGCCGCCCTTCCATCCCCCGCGACCTGCGGCGCCGGCCCGCAGCCGGGCGTCGGCCGTCGAGCTCTGCATCGGGTCATGGTGCTCGAGAGGGATCGCGGTGACGCGCCGATTCCTCCGCACCGCAAGGCCGCACCGACCGCCACTGCCGTCATGCGGGCCAAGGCCGCCTTGCGCGCCCACGGCGTGCAGGCCGTCGACCCGGCCTTCGGCGGCCGAGTCGACCTCGTTCTCGTCCTGGGCGGTGACGGGACGATCCTGCGGGCCTCGGAGATCGCCCGCCAGCGCGACGTTCCCCTGGTGGGCGTCAATACGGGGCACGTCGGCTTCCTGGCCGAGGCCGACCCGGACGCGGTCGAGGGAGTCGTCGCCGATCTCGTCAACGGCCGCTACACGGTGGAGACCCGGATGACCATCGACGTCGAGGTCACCGCCCCCGACGGGGGCGTCACGCACGGCTGGGCGCTGAACGAGGCCGCCCTGGAGAAGTGCGACCGGGCCCGCATGCTCGAAGTCGCCATCGGCGTGGACGGCCAGGCGGTCTCCTCCTTCGGCTGCGACGGTCTGGTCATGGCCACGCCTACCGGCTCGACCGCCTACGCGTACTCCGGAGGCGGCCCCGTCGTGTGGCCCGAGGTCGAGGCGCTCCTGCTCGTTCCCCTGGTCGCCCACGCTCTGTTCACCCGGCCCCTCGTTCTGGGCCCTGAGTCGTGCATGGAGGTCGTCATCCAGCATGCGGGCCTGGGCGGTGCCGAGGTTTGGTGCGACGGGCGACGGAGTCTGGATGCGCCCGCCGGCTCGCGCATCCGCGTCACGCGGGCGGATCGGCCCGTGCGCCTGGCGCGGCTGAACGACGCGCCCTTCGCCACCCGGCTCGTCCGCAAGTTCGACCTGCCGGTCGAGGGCTGGCGCGCCACAAGCGACGACCCGGGCGGGATCGCATGATCGAGTCGCTCCACATCGAGGGCCTCGGCGTCATCGAGACGGCGGACCTCCTGCTGAGCCCCGGCCTGACCGCACTGACAGGCGAAACCGGCGCGGGCAAGACCATGGTGCTGACGTCGTTGGGTCTTCTTCTGGGGCGGCGGGCGGAGGCCTCTGTCGTGCGTGCCGGTGCCGAGCGGGCTCTGGTCGAGGGGGCATTCGCGCTGGATCCGGGCTCCCGGGCCGCCGAGCGGGCGAGACAGGCCGGCGCCGAGTTCGACGACGATCTTCTGCTGGCCTCCCGAACGGTTCCGGCCGCCGGGCGCTCCCGAGCGCACTTGGGTGGTCGCGCCGTCCCCTCCTCCGTACTCGCCGACGTCGGGTCGCACCTCGTGTCGGTCCACGGGCAGTCCGACCAACTGCGTCTGCGCAGCGCGTCCGCGCAGCGCTCCGCTCTGGACAACCTGGGGGGCCCCGAGCACGCGGCCGTGTGCCGACGCTACGCGCGCGCCTACCGGGCCCGTTCGCAGGCCGCCGAGGCGCTGGGACGGTGGCGCGCCGAGGCGCGGGCCCGCCGGGAGGAGGCCGATCGTCTGCGAGGATGGCTTGAGATGCTGGCGGAGGTGGCCCCCGATTCCGGTGAGGACCATGCGCTCACCATCGAGGCCGAGCGCCTGGACCATGCCGAGGATCTGCGTCTGGCGGTGGGGGCCGCACACGCGGCCCTGGTCGGCCAGGAGGATGCCGCGGCCGGGGAGCAGGCTGACGTGGCCGCTCTTCTCGCCTGCGCGCAGCGCGCCCTGACCGGGGCGCAGGGGCTCGATGACGCCCTGGCCGAGCTCGCCGAGCGCACCCGTCAGCTCGGCATCCTGGCCGCCGACGTCGCCGCCGACCTGGGGGAGTACCTGACCCGTCTGGACGCCGACCCGGCCCGGCTCGCCTGGATCCAGGATCGGCGCGGCGAGTTGGCCGGGGCCTGCCGCGAGATCGGTGGTGCGGACGTCGAACTGGACGACGTCGACGCTCTCCTGGCCTGGGGGCGAGCCGCCGCCGAACGTCTGGCTGAGATCGACGGGTCCGCTGGCGGCGCCGCGGCCCTTGAGCAGGCGCTGGCCGACGCTCAGGCCGATTTGGACGAGGCCGCCGGCGAGCTGAGCGCCGCCCGCCGCGCGCTCGCCCAGCGGCTCGAGACGGCCGTGACCGCTGAGCTCGACGGTCTGCAGATGAAGGGGGCGCGGCTGGTCGTCGAGCTCGAGGCGCTCGACGAGCCCGGCCCCACGGGCTCCGAGAACGTCGCACTGCTGCTGGCGCCCCACCCGGGCGCCCCCGCCCTGCCTTTGGGCAAGGGAGCCTCGGGCGGTGAGCTGTCCCGCATCATGCTGGCCCTGGAGGTCGTCCTGGCGGACGCCGCCGACGCCCCCCGAGCAGCCGCCGATGCCGCGACGAACGCGGATCCGGCCGGGGCTCCGGACCGAACCGGCCCCGCGGAGCACCAGCGCACCTTCGTCTTCGACGAGATCGATGCGGGTGTCGGAGGACGCGCCGCGCGTGAGATCGGCCGCAGACTCGCACGCCTGGCACGTCGTCACCAGGTGGTGGTGGTCACTCATCTCGCGCAGGTCGCCGCCTGGGCCCACACGCAGCTCGTCGTCATCAAGGAAACACCCCGCACCACGGCGTCGGATTGCGCGGCGTCGGATGCCGCCGCGCAGACCGCCCGCACCCGGGTCGTGCGGGTGGCGGGGGCCGAGCGCGTCACCGAGCTGGCTCGCATGCTCTCCGGCCACGAGAACTCGCGGGCCGCTCTCCGACATGCGACGGAACTCCTCGATGAAGCCCGCGTGGCACAATCCCCGACGTGAGGAACCCGTTGCACAGGCCGGCGCCGTCGGACCCGGATCGTCCGAGCGGGGCGGTACGCGTCGACGCGCGCACGAAGAAACTCACCAAGCGCCTTCAGGCGGGTGAGATCGCCGTCATCGATCATACGGACCTCGACCGGGTGGCGGCCGAAGCCCTCGTTGAGGCCCGCCCCGCGGCGGTCCTCAACGCGGCGCCGTCGGTCTCGGGCCGTTACCCCAACCTCGGCCCGGGCATCCTTCTGGATGCCGACGTCCCGCTCATCGACGACCTCGGCCCTGACATCATGCGACTGCACGAGGGCCAGCACGTCGAGGTCGACATCGACGGCGAGGGAGACGGGGCGGCGAAGGTACGCGTGGCCGGGGAGAGCGGGGTTCTCGCCGAAGGCGTGCTGCAGACCCGGCGGACGATCGAGGCCGCGATGGACGCGGCCCGCGAGGGCCTGTCGGTCCAGCTCGAGGCCTTCGCCGCTAACACCATGGATTACTTGCGCGGAGAGCGCGACCTCCTGCTCAACGGCGTGGGCGTGCCCGAGATACGCACGCAGATGAGCGGGCGCCATGTCCTGATCGTTGTGCGCGGCTACTCCTACAAGGAGGACCTCAAGGCCCTGCGCCCCTACATCCGTGAGTACAAGCCGGTGATCATCGGTGTCGACGGCGGAGCCGACGCCGTCCTGGAGGCGGGACTCAAGCCGGACATGATCGTCGGCGACATGGACTCCGTGTCCGACAAGGCCCTGGGGTGCGGAGCTGAGATCGTCGTTCACGCCTACCGCGATGGCCGGGCGCCCGGTCTGGCGCGTGTTGAGGAACTCGCAGTGGACCACGAGGTCTTCGCAGCCACCGGCACCAGTGAGGATATTGCTATGCTCATGGCCGACGAGACCGGTGCCGAGCTCATCGTGGCGGTCGGCACGCACGTCACGCTCCTGGAGTTCCTCGACAAAGGGCGCGAGGGGATGTCATCGACGTTCCTGACCCGCCTGAAGGTCGGTGGCCGTTTGATCGACGCCAAGGGTGTTTCGCGCCTGTACCGGGCCCGCATCTCCGGCTGGCAGCTGAGCCTGCTGGCACTGGCCGGGCTCGTCGCCCTGTTCGCCGCCCTCGCCTCCACCCCCGGCGGGCAGACCTTCCTGGGCCTGTCCGGCGCCGTGTGGGACGACGTCGTCAACTTCTTCCGCTCGCTCGTGGGCCTGGCCCCGAGCACCCCCTCCGTCTGAGCAAGGACAGGACCGCCATGATCGACTTCCGCTACCACCTGGTCTCGCTCATCTCCGTCTTCCTGGCACTGGCCATCGGAATCGTGCTCGGAGCGGGCCCGCTGCAGAACTCCTTGGGCACGGCGCTGAACGACCAGGTCACCTCTCTGCGGGAGAACCGCAACGAGACCCAGGTCCAGCTCGAGCAGACCGCGGCCGCCGTCAATGATCGCGACGCCTACATCACCGCCGCGGCCGGCGCCTACCTGCCGGGCGTTCTCGACGGCAAGAAGGCCGCCCTGGTGCTCATGCCCGATGCGGAGGACGACGACCTCGATGCCGTCGCCGCTCAGATTCAGACGGCCGGCGGGACGGTCACCGGACGCGTGAGCCTGACGGACGTGTGGAGCGATGCCTCGCGGGACGCCTTCCGGCAGACCTACTCGGAACAGCTGGCCGGCTACCTCGACTCGGAGGCCTCCTCCAATGCTAATAAGGTGCTCGGCCAGGGACTGGGCACGGCGCTGACCAGCGGCTCGGACAGCGCCAGAACACTGATGGATCTGCTGACCGCGACTGAGACCCCGCTGGTCTCCGTCGACGCCAAGCCCGGCGGTCTGGCGGACATGATCGTCGTCATCGGCCCGCGCGGCACCGGTGCGACTGCGGAATCCAGGGACGACGTCGACGCCTCCGCCTCACCCGCGCAGAGTGCGGCCTCCTGGGTGGATGCCCTGACGGGGACCGCGTCGGCCGCCTCGACGGTCGTCGTCGGCGCGGCCGACGCGGAGACCGACGTCGTTGCCGCCCTGCGCGCCGACAAGGCCCCTGTCACCACGATCGACTCGGTGGGGCAGGCGGCGGCCGCGGTCTCCACACCGCTGGCCCTGGCCTCCACGGCTTCGGGAGCCAAGGGTGATTACGGCTTCGACAAGGGGGCGGATGCGGTCGTGCCGCCGATACCGAAGTGAGGCGGGTCGGGGTTCGCCGTCGTGGAGGCGAGCCGAGGTCCTCGCGGCGCCGGCGGAGCAGTACTCCGCTCATCCTCGGGCTGGTAGGTGGTAGAAGGTCCTCGGAATCGGGATATCGCGGTCTTCCCGATACGCTGAGCCCGTGACATTCATGAAGCCCGACAGCCGCGCGCCCGGGCGCGTCGGCGCCCTCACAACCGCGCCGGACCGCTCGCCGGGCGGTGTCGCCCTTGGCGCGCTGGGTGCGACCTTATCCTGGTCGACCGGATTGAGGTCCTTCGAGAGGCTGCGCGGGCGGCTGGAGCGCACCAATTTCCGCGGGCGCACCGTGAGTCTGCGCGGGGGCATCGGCGTGGCGGTGGGCGCGGTCGCCGCCGGTGCACGGGTGGGGAGTTGCGCGGCCGGCCCGTCCGCGCCCGGCTCCAGCCGCGTGGCGGTGGCGGCCCTCGTGGCGACGATGTCAGCCGGCGCCGCCGGCCTCGTAGATGACATGGACGCTGGCGCCCACGACGGCGGCGCGCCCGCCAAAGGGTTGGCAGGCCACCTCGGCGCCCTCGCCCGCGGCCGGGTGACCACCGGAGTCATCAAAATCGCGGTCATCGGCTCCGGCGCCCTCGTCTCAGGGGTGCTCCTGGCCCGCCACCGCAGCGCCGTCGGCGCGCGCGGCCCGTGCGCCACCGCCGTCGACGCCGCCACCAGCGCCGTGGACGTAGCCGCCTGGGCGAACGTCCTCAACTTGCTCGACCTGCGACCCGGCCGCGCCCTGAAGGCAGCGGCCGCCCTGAGCGCTCCCCTGCTCGCCGACCGGCGTCCCAGCGCCGAGGCGGCCAGGATCCTGGCGGCCGGCGTGCTGGGCACCGCGGTCGCGGCCCTGCCCGAGGATCTCATGGAGGACACCATGCTGGGCGATACGGGTTCCAACGCCCTGGGCGCCCTCGTGGGAGCGGCTCTGGCCGCCCACCCCGGCCGGGCAGTACGCACCGCCGCCGCCCTGGCCGGTACCGCTTTGATCCTGACCAGTGAGCGCGTCTCCTTCACCCGGGTGATCGCCCGCACCCCGGCTCTAGCCCTCCTCGACTCCCTGGGACGCCGGCCCTCATGACCGCCTCCGCCCCCGCCGGCGCCTCCGATCCTGGCCCGTCGGCCAGGACGCCGCCCGGATCCGCGGGGCTGCGGCCCGCGCGCACGCGGGGCCTGCTCGGCGCCGCCACCGGTGTCGCCGGCCTCACCCTCGTATCGCGCGCGCTGGGCTTCGCCCGGTGGATCGTCCAGGCCTCCACCGTCGGCGCCGGTACGGTCGCCGGTGCCTACGCCACCGCCAACCAGGTGCCCAACGTCCTGTACGAGATCGTCGTCGGCGGGGCGTTAGCCGCCACCATCGTTCCCCTGCTGGCCGCCGCGGCGATCCCCGGGCGCGGCGAGGAGGCCTCGCGCATCGCCTCGGGGCTGCTCGGCGTCGTCCTGACGGTCCTCACCCCGCTCGCCTTGCTTCTGACGGTCATGGCCGGACCCATCGCGGCACTCCTGCCCGCCTCAGCGGGTGTGGATCCGTCGCTTCAGGCGGGCCTCGTGGCCGACTTCCTGCGCATGTTCGCCCTCCAGGTGCCCCTGTATGGGATCGGTGTGGTCCTCACCGGGGTGCTCCAGGCCCAGGGGTGCTTCACCTGGCCGGCCCTCACTCCGGTCCTGTCCAGCCTCGTGGTCATGGCGACCTACGCCGTCTACGGGGTCATGACCTCCGACGCGGGCGGGCAGGCGGAGTCCGCCGCGCTGCACGTCCTGGGGTGGGGGACCACGGCGGGCGTCGCCGCCCTGAGCCTGCCTCTGCTCCACCCGGTGGTGCGCTCGGGCGTGCGTGTGCGCCCGACCCTGCACCTGGACCGGGCGGTCGCCTGGCGGGCGCTGCGGCTGGGCGGGGCCGGGGTGTGGACCCTCGTGGCTCAGCAGGTCAGCGTTCTGGCCGTCCTGGCCCTGGCCCGCTCGGGCGGGCGGACCGGGACGGTGGCCGTCTACCAGTACACGCAGGCCGTCTACCTGCTTCCTTACGCCGTTATGGCGGTGCCTGTGGCCACGGTCGTCTACCCGCGTCTGGCGGCGGCCTTCGAGGAGGATCGCGCGGGGGCCACAGGGCGGGCGGAGGATCGCCGCCTTTCGCCCGCCTACGGTTTCGCTGCCTCCTCCACCGCTCTGGTTACGGCGGTTTCACTCGCCGGAGCCGGCGCGCTGGTGGGCGTGTCGTCCGGGGCCGAGCGCTTCTTCTCCCTGCTGCACGCCGATGTCGACGGCATGGGAGCCTCCCTGCTGGTGCTGGCGCCCGCGGTGGTCGGCTACGCGCTGATCTATCAGGTCACCCGGATCCTCTTCGCGGCCGATCGCGCCAGCTCGGCCGCCCGCGTCACGGTCCTGGGATGGTTGACAGTCGTCGGGGCCTCGGCCGCGGCAGTGCGGTTGATGGCGCCCGATGGCGGCGATGGGAGAGCCACCCTCATCGCGTTGGCGATCGGGCTGACGGCCGGTATGGGCGTCGCCGGCGTCGGCATGCTTCTCGCGCTGGCCCGCACCGTGGGCGGCGGCGCCCTGCGTCCGACCCTGCGGGTGTTCGCCGTGGGGGCGCCGACGGCGCTGGCGACCGGCGCGGTCGTGCGCGCGCTGAGCACGACCATCAGCTCGGCCCCGGGCTCGATCGCCCTGGCCGTTGCGGGCGCCGCAGCCTGCGCGTTCCTGACCCTGGGTGCCTGCGTGGCGGCCGACCGCGGGCTCCCGGGCGTCCTGCGGTCCGGCGCCGCTGGTGCACCGACTCGTGAGGAGACACGATGACATCTGGAATCACGACCGCCCCGACGTCCCCGACGTGCGCGCGCAGGTGGCGCGTCCTGGAGGTCAGCGGTTCGGCGGCCGGGGGGGTGCGGGCCCACCTGGGCGACTGCGCGCGGCTGCTGGCCCGAGCGGGGCACGACGTTCTCGTCGAGGCGCCGGCCGCCGTTCTGGCCGGCCTCGACCTCGGCGGCGCCAGGGGGCGGGCCCTTGAGATTGGCGCTGCGCCCGCTGCGGGCGATGCGGCCGCCGTCGCCCGGCTGCGGCTCCTGGGGCGACGCGCCGATGTCGTCCACGCCCATGGGCTGCGCGCCGGCGCCGCCGCCGCTCTGGCGCTCGGGCGGCGGCGCGATAGCCGCACCCGCCTGGTCGTCACCCTCCACAATCTCACCGTCGGCGGCTGGATCACTCGTGCGGTCGGCGCGCGCCTGGAACGGCTGATCGCCGCCCGGGCGGACCTGGTGCTGGCCGTCAGCCCGGATCTGGCCGAGCGAGCTCTGGAGTGCGGCGCGGCGCGGGTCGAGATCGCCGTCGTCCCCGCACCGCGTCGGCCCAGCACCGATTCGCCCCCCCGCGCCTCCCCGGCGGAATCGGCGTGGCGGGGCGGAGGCGGACGCGTGCTGACGGCGGCCAGACTGGCCCCGCAGAAGGGCATTGATCTGCTGCTGGAGGCTGCGGCCCTGCTGCAGGAACGGGTGAACGCCGGCGGGCTGGGCGGCGTCGTATGGGCGCTGGCGGGAGAAGGGCCGCAGGCCCCGGCCGTGCAGGAGCGCGTGCGCGCCTCGGGCCTGCCCGTGCGGCTGCTGGGCAGGCGCGAGGACATCGCCGTGCTCCTGGAGGAGGCTGACGTCGTCGTCCAGACGAGCCTGTGGGAGGGGCAGCCCCTGATCATCCAAGAGGCGCTGCGCGCCGGCACCGCCGTTGTCGCCACTGATGTGGGGGGCACGGCCCTGACGGCTCGGGGCGGGGCCGTGCTTGTCGAGCCGCGAGCGCGGGCCGTCGCCGATGCCATCGCCGCTCTGCTGACCGACGACTCCGCGCTCTCCGACGCCCGCGGGCGCGCTTGCGCGGCGGCGAACGACCTGCCGACCGACGACGATCTCGCCGACCAACTCGCCGGGATCCTGCCGCCCCCGGACAGGGCGAGTCGGGTTGATGCCGCTGACGGCCGGTGACAGCGCGGTTCCGCCCTCGCTCCCGGCACTCATCGGCGGGCCGCGCCGAGGCGGGAGACGGGCGTGTTGCATCGGACCTGCTAGGTTGAAGGCCCGTGAACAGCAACCGTGCGCGCCTGAGTGGAAGCCTGCCCGACGTCCCCCGCCACATTTTCGTCACCGGGGGAGTCGTCTCCTCCCTGGGCAAGGGACTGACCGCCTCCAGTCTGGGCCGTCTCCTGAGGGCCCGCGGCTTGAGCGTCGTCATGCAGAAGCTCGACCCGTACATCAACGTCGACCCCGGCACGATGAACCCCTTCCAGCACGGGGAGGTCTTCGTGACCGAGGACGGCGCCGAAACCGATCTCGACATCGGCCACTACGAGCGCTTTCTGGATGTCAACCTCACCGGTGCAGCCAATGCGACCACCGGCCAGGTCTACTCCACGGTCATCGCCAAGGAGCGCCGCGGGGAGTACCTGGGGAACACTGTTCAGGTCATCCCGCACATCACCGACGAGATCAAACGCGTCATGCGAGCCCAGGCCGCTCCCGGCGCCGACGGCGAGGTGCCCGATGTCATCATCACTGAGATCGGGGGGACGGTGGGGGACATCGAGTCCCAGCCGTTCCTCGAGGCGGCCCGCCAGGTGCGTGCGGACCTGGGGCGGGAGAACGTCGCGTTCGTGCACGTCTCGCTCATCCCCTTCCTTCCGGCGGCCGGTGAGCTCAAGACCAAGCCGACCCAGCACTCGGTGGCGACCCTGCGTTCCATCGGCATCCAGCCCGACGCCTTGGTTCTGCGCACCGACCGGCCGCTGCCGGACGGCGTTAAGAGCAAGGTTGCTCTCATGTGCGACGTCGAGGCCTCGGCTGTCGTGGAGTGCAGGGACGCCGCCAGCATCTACGAGGTGCCCCCGACGCTGCACCACGAGGGGCTCGACGCCTTTCTCGTCCAGCGTCTGGCCCTGCCATTCCGGGACGTGGACTGGACCGAGTGGAATGGTCTGCTCGGGCGCGTCCACGACCCCCGTTACCGGGTGGAGGTCGCCCTCGTGGGCAAGTACGTCGACCTGCACGACGCCTACCTGTCGGTTTCCGAGGCCATCCGCCACGGCGGCTTCGCGTGCAACGCGCGCGTCGACATCCGCTGGGTCGCCTCCGACACCTGCGAGAGCCTCGAGGGCGCGCAGCGGGCCCTGGCGGGGGTGGACGCCGTCGTGGTGCCCGGCGGCTTCGGGGTGCGGGGCATCGAGGGCAAGCTCGGTGCGCTGCGCTGGGCCCGCGAGCACGAGGTCCCCACCCTGGGTCTGTGTTTGGGATTGCAGTGCATGGTGATCGAGGCCGCGCGCGACCTGCTGGGTCTGACGGCGGCCTCGTCGACCGAGATGGAGCCCGAGACCCCCGACCCGGTGGTCACCACCATGGACTCTCAGCAGCAGTTCGTCACCGGTGGCGGAGATCTGGGCGGCACCATGCGCCTGGGCGCCTACCCTGCGGTTCTCACCCCCGGTTCGATCGTGGCCGAGGCCTACGGCGCCACCGAGGTCCGCGAGCGCCACCGTCACCGCTTCGAGGTCAACAACGCCTACCGCGATGCCCTGGCCTCTGTCGGGCTGAGGGTCACGGGCGCCTCACCCGATGGGCGCCTGGCTGAGTTCGTCGAGCTGGACCGCGAGCTGCATCCCTACTTCGTGGCCACTCAGGCCCACCCCGAGTTCAAATCCCGGCCGACTCGGGCGCATCCGCTCTTCGCCGCGTTGGTGCGGGCCGGGCTGGAGCGTCGCCGGGATGTCTACGCCTCCCACCGTCCCGGAGATCCGGAGGCCGAGGCGTCACAGACGGGCGAGGAGGGGCGGTGAGCCCCGTCGGGCCGGCTGACGCCCGTGAAACCGGCCGGGCGGTTCGTGCGCACGAACGGGTCTGGAGCGGACCGATCTGCGCCGTTGATGATGAGGAGCTCGTCCTGGCCGAGGGACAAGAGCCGGTGCGCCGCCAGACCGTGGTCCACCACGACGCCGTGTCGATCGTGGCGCTGCGCGAGGGGCAGGACTCCTCCCGGGACGACGGCGCCGCCGAGATCCTCATGGTGCGCCAGTACCGTCATCCTGTGCGCGCCATGCTGTGGGAGGTGCCGGCGGGCCTGCTCGATGTGCCCGGCGAGGCGCCGCTCGCCGCGGCCCGGCGCGAGCTCGCCGAGGAGACCGATTACGTCGCGGCCCGGTGGGACGTCCTCGTCGACTTCTACGCCTCTCCCGGATTCACAACGGAGGGCTCGCGCGTCTTCCTCGCCCGCTGTCTGCATCCGCTGCCGGTCGACCAGCGCATACGGCGCGAGGCCGAGGAGGCCGAGTTCGTGCCCACCTGGTTCCTCCTGGATGACGTGGTCCACGCCGTCGCGGGCGGACGGCTGCACAATCCGTCGACCGTTGTGGGGGTCCTGGCCGCCGCCCGGGCGCGGGCTCACAGCTGGGAGGGTCTGCGCCCGGCGGACGCCCCGTGGCTGAGAAGCCCGCGCAGCCTGTAGGCCACTGAGGCCGTACTCCGCGGCGCCGTGCGACGTTAAACGCTTGACGTTCGACGGTGGTGCGGTTATCGTCACACCGTGACGAGCGGGCGCGAGGGTATGTCGTTGCTCGTCTGAGCGCTTCCTCCCCGGTTCCGCCGGTGCGCAACCTCCGGGGCCTAGACGGCGATCCTCGGGGAGTGCCGCCCTCTCGTCCCGCGACGATCCAGGACGGGAGAGGAACGTGTCCTTCATCGCATCGATGCCCCCGCTGTCCCGCCGAGCCGTGCTCGTGGTGACGGGCCTGGGCGCCGTGGCCGGACTCGTCGAGGGTGTCAGCCGGCTCTCGGCTCCGGCGTCGTCGGCGTCCGCGGCGTCGCCGAGACCGTCGGCCCTCCCGGCCGCGTCGACCTCGTCGGTGTCCTCGGTGTCATCATCGACCCAGAGCCTGCGCGCCCGCTTCCACATGACGCCGCCGTCGGGCTGGCTGTGCGACGGGCAGCGGCCGCTGCGCTATGACGGGACAACCTTCTTCTACTACCTGCACGCCGACGACAACGCCGGTGCCGGAGGCTGGAACCTGGCCACGACGGACGACCTGGTCACCTTCGTCGACCACCAGCAGGTCATTGAGCCCCGCGGCGACGAGCCGGTGTGGACGGGATCGGCCGTCGTCGACGAGGACGACACGGCGGGCCTGGGCGCGGGAACGCTGGTCGTCCTGGCCACGCGGCTGCCCGACGGCCAGCCCATCCGCCAGCAGCAGTACATGTACTTCTCCCGCGACGGCGAGAGTTTCTCGCTCAGGCCCGACCCCGTCATCGCCAACCCGGACGCGGACACGGCCGTCACCGCGGAGGAGGTCGACAATGCCGAGTGGTTCCGCGACCCGAAGGTCACCTGGGACCCCGACCGCTCGCAATGGATCTGCGTCATCGGTCGGCGCAAGTACCTCTCGCTCTACGTCTCGGCCGATCTGACCGACTGGACCTGGGCGTCGAACTTCGACTATTTGCGCGGGGACGTGCCCGACCTGGGCGGAATGGAGTGCCCCGACATCTTCAGGATCGTCGCCGATGACGGCTCCGCCCACTGGGTGCTGGGGGCCAGCATGGACGCCTACGACGCCGGGCTGCCGACCGGTTACGCCTACTGGGTGGGGCGGTGGGACGGCGCGAACTTCACGACCGACACCCTTATGCCCCAGTGGCTCGATCGGGGCTGGGATTGGTACTCGGCCGTCACATGGCCCTCGCCCGACGATCCGGAGGGCCTGCGGTACGCCATCGCCTGGATGAACAACTGGCGCTACGCCGCGCGCGATGTGCCCACGGACGCCTCCGACGGTTACAACGGGCAGATGTCGGTGGTCAGACGGATCCGCCTGGTTCGCCAGCCCGAGGGCTGGTACTCCCTTCAGAGCGATCCCGTCCCGGCGCTGCGCGACGTGATGGATGAACCGTGCGAGCTCTCCGCGCAGCGGGTCAGCGGCTGGCAGGCGCTGGCGTGGAGCGGGCGCGCCTACGAGCTCGAGCTGGACATCGAATGGGACGCGGCGACGGACGTCGGGGTCGCCGTCGGGTGCTCCGAGGACGACTCGCGCTACACGAGCATCGGAGTGACCGACGGGACGATCTACGTCGACCGCGGCCCCTGCGACCTCGAGTGGTGCTCCTTCCTGCCCTACTGGCGGGCCGAGGCCCCCATCGACCCGTCCTCCCGCTGGGTTCACCTGAGGGTCCTCGTCGACATGCAGAGCGTCGAAGTGTTCGTCGACGCCGGGCACACGGTGCTCTCCCAGCAGGTGTACTTCATGGACGGGGACGAGGGTCTGCGGCTGTACTCCTACGAGGGCGAGGCGACCTTCTCCAACATCGTCTGGCGCGCGACCGACTGCGACTGACCCGCCCGCCTTGGAAGCCGGTGCTCAGGCTTCTGAACACAAGGGGTTAATCGGTTGACGTATATGAGCTCGATGGGGCATTCTTGCATCGTCCGGGCCGACTCTGCTCGTGTCCTGCCCGTGGAAGGAGGGATGATGACGACTCTTGTCGAGGTGGCCGCCGCCGCGGGCGTGTCCACGGCCACGGCTTCGCTCGTCCTGTCCGGGAAGGACAAGGGGCGGGTTTCCCGCAAGACGGCCGAGCGCGTGCGCGCCGCCGCGGACTCCATGGCCTACGTGCGCGACGCTCTGGCCGGCGGCATGCGCAACCGGCGCACCCGCACCATCGGCGTACTCGGCGAACGGGTTCTGTCCACGCCCTACGCCGTGGCTATGATCGACGCCGTCCTGACGACCAGTCGGCAGCTGGGATGGTCGGTCCTGCTGACCGACTCCGGCGGGGACGAGGAGCAGACCCGCCGCGCGGTTCGCGAGCTCCAGTCCCGCCGGGTCGACGCCATCGTTCATGCGGCCATGTACCACCAGGAGGTGCATGTCGCACCCGAGCTCGAGACCGTTGCCGTTCTCAACGGCTTCGCCGACCGGGAGGACGTGGTCGGCGTCGTGCCCGACGAGGTCGCAGCGGCCCGCGAGGCCACGGCCCACCTGATCGGGCTCGGCCACAGGCGCATCGCGCACGTCACGGCCGTCTCCCCGGGCGTCATCGCCGTTGGACTGCGCCGCACGGGCTACGAGCAGGCGCTCACCGAGGCCGGCCTCGAGGCCGATGACGGCCTCGTCGTCTACGGCGAGGACGACCCGGCCGGTGCCGATGCCGCGGCTCGGACCGTCCTGGAGCGGCCCGATCGGCCCACCGCCGTCTTCTGCTTCAAGGACGCGATCGCCGCGGGCGTCTACCGTCAGGCCGCCCGACTGGGCCTGCGCATTCCCGAGGATCTGTCGGTCGTTGGATTCGACGATCTGGCCCTCATCTCCACCAACCTGGAGCCGCCGCTGACGACCATGCGCCTGCCCCATTACGCCATGGCCGACTGGCTCGTACGGGGCCTGGTCGCCGGGGACCTGCCGGATCCTCCCCGCACGGTGCGCTTCCACTGCCGATTGGTCGGGCGGGGATCGACCGCCCCGCCCCCTGCGCCCTGATCCGCGCTCCCCAGATTCCCGGGATCCCTTCCCGGCCAACCCCTACGGAAGACACACAAAGGAGTGCCCCATGCCCACCACTCGTCGCACTTTTCTCGGCCTCGGCGCCGCCGCGGCCGCGACCGTCACCCTTGCCGCGTGCTCGTCCCAGGGGGGCGAGAGCTCCGGGGGCTCCGGCGGCGGCATCTCGCTGTGGACCCACAACGGCGGTAACGAGGACGAGCTCGCCGTCGTCCAGAGCGCCGTCGACGCTTTCAACGAGGCCAATCCCGACACCTCCGTCGACCTCAAGTCCTTCCCCCAGGCCTCCTACAACGACTCCATCGCCGCTGCCGCCGTCTCCGGCGACCTGCCCGACATCCTCGACCTCGACGGTCCGATCATGCCGAACTGGGCCTGGGCCGGTTACCTGTCTCCGCTGAGCGTCTCCTCCGACCTGGAGGGCAGGATCATTGACTCCGCCAAGGGCTACTGGAATGACACCCTCTACTCCATCGGCCCCTACGACACCTCCCTGTGCTTCCTGGGCCGCAAGTCCGCCTTCGACGCCGCGGGCGTGCCCGTGCCCGCGGTCGATAAGCCCTGGACCAAGGACGAGTTCAATGACGCCCTGAGCAAGCTCGGTCAGCTGCCCGACTACGACGTCGCCGTCGACATGGGCGTGTGGGACACCGCCGAGTGGTGGCCTTACGCCTACGCCCCCATGCTTCAGTCCTTCGGCGGCGACCTCATCGACCGCGAGACCTATCGGACGGCCGAGGGCTTCCTCAACGGCACCGCGGCCGTCGAGTGGGGCACCTGGTTCCGCAGCCTGTTCGCCGACGGGTACGCCTCCCAGACCCCGGGCACCGACGGCACCGACTTCCTCCAGAGCAAGGTCCCGCTCGTCTACACCGGCGGCTGGAAGGTGCTCAAGGCCCAGGAGGCCCTCGGCGAGGACGAGGTCCTCATTCTGCCGCCGGTCGACTTCGGCAAGGGCGCGCACGTGGGCGGCGGGTCCTGGCAGTGGGGCGTCTCGGCGACTTCGAAGAACTCCGAGATCGCCAACAAGTTCATCGAGTTCCTCATGCAGGACGAGTACCTCGTCAAGTACTCCAACGCGATCGGCAATTTCCCGTCGGTGGCCTCCGCCACTGCGCAGACCGATAACTACGGCGAGGGCAAACCACTCGAGCCCGTCTACGAGATCGGTACGACGTACGCGCTGCTGCGTCCCGCCACACCCGGATACAAGGTGATCTCCTCCGTCTTCGACAAGGCCGCTCGCGACATCGTCTCGGGCTCCGACGTCCAATCCGCTCTCGACCAGGCCGTCAAGGACATCGATGCCGACATCGCGTCCAACAACGGTTATCAGGCGGCGTGACCGTCTGACGCCCATCGTCCCAGCCACCCGCTATCCGGTGGGGCGCCGCGGCGTCCCACCGGGAAGGAGACCTCATGCCGTCGGTCACCGGGCGCCGATCCAAGCCCCTGCGCAAGGAGGCGCGGATGGCCTGGCTCATGTCCTCGCCCGCCCTCATCCTCCTGCTGCTGTTCATGGGTATTCCCATTCTGCTGACATTCGCCCTGTCCTTCACCAACGCCCGCCTCATCTCCCCGAACCCTCCGAGCTTCATCGGCTTGAGCAACTTCGTGCGCGCCTTCACCGGCGATCCGACCTTCCTGCGATCGTTGACGAACACTGCGTTCTTCGCCCTGATCGTCGTGCCCTGCCAGTCGGGCCTGGCCCTCGCCCTGGCGGTCCTCGTCAACGCCAAGGTCAAGGGCGTGACCGCGTTCCGAACCATGATCTTCATGCCCGTGGTCACCTCGATGGTCGTGGTCTCCATCCTGTGGAGCTTCTTCTACGAGGACGACGGTCTGATCAATTCCATGCTCACGACCGTCACCGGGGGAGCCTGGACCGCCGTCGCCTGGCTCAACAACCCCGGCACGGCCATGCCCGCCATCATCGCCTTGTCCATCTGGCAGGCCGTCGGGCTGCACATGATCATCTGGCTGTCGGGCCTCCAGGGGATCGACCCGGTCCTCTACGAGGCGGCCGACCTCGACGGCGCGAACGCCTGGCAGCGGTTCCGCTACGTCACTTGGCCCGGTCTGCACTCGACGATGGTCTTCATCCTCGTGACGATCACCATCGCCGCCCTCGGACTGTTCGTTCAGGTCGACGTCATGACCTCCGGCGGGCCCCAGGACGCCACCTCCACACTCGTCTATCACGCCGTGCGCAAGGGCTATCGCGAGCAGGACATGGGTTACGGCAGCGCCATCTCGCTGATCTTCTTCGTCGTCGTGCTCCTCATCTCACTTATCCAGCGCTGGCTCACCAGGGAGAAGGACTGATATGACCGCCGCGACATCCGGGAACGCCCCGCAGGTCGAGAAGGGCCGCGGCCGTGCCGCCAACAGGGCGCGGGTCAGGGCGTTGACGTACATCGGACTCACCGTCGCCGCCTGCGTCGCCGTCCTCCCCCTGGTGTTCATGATCTTCTCCTCCCTGAAGACCGACGACCGGATCTTCGCCGATCTGGGCACCATCAAGGCCTTCCTGCCCGCAGGGCATCTGAGCCTGGACAACTACTCGGGAGTCTTCGAGCGTGTGCCCGCCGCACGCTTCCTGCTCAACTCCGTCGTCGTCACCGCGGCGATTGTCGGGCTCGGCCTGGTCGTCAATTCGATGATCGGCTTCGCCATCGCGCGCATGCGGTGGAGGGGCAGGAGCATCATCTTGTCGTTCGTGCTGGCCACCCTCATGGTCCCCTTCGAGACCATCGCCGTGCCGCTGGTCTTCTGGGTCGCCAAGCTTCCCTCCATGCAATGGGTCGTCGACGGCTTCCTGATCAAGCAGGGAATGCTCAACACCTATCAGGTCCAGATCCTGCCCTTCATCGCCAACGCCCTGGCGATCTTCCTGTTCGCCCAGCACTTCGGCGATATCCCCAGGGAGATCGATGAGGCCGCCCGGGTCGATGGCGCATCGTGGTGGACCATCTACCGCAGGATCGTCGTTCCCCTGTCCGGCCCGACCTTCGCCACGGTGGCCATCATCACCATGCTTCCGGCCTGGAATTCCTACCTGTGGCCTCTCATGGTGGTCCAGGAGGAGTCAATGCGGCCCGTGAGTGTGGGCATGCAGTACTTCTTCCAGCTCAACCCGGTGTGGGGGCAGATCATGGCCTACGGCACGCTGATCACTCTGCCCGTTCTCATCATCTTCGTTGTCTTCCAGCGCTCGTTTGTCCAGTCGCTGGCCGGCACCGCCGTCAAGGGGTGAGCCATGGCGCTGTCTCTGCCCGACCACTGGCTGTGGGACCATTGGATCGCCGACGACGGCGAGCGCTACCACCTGTTCTTCCTGCGCGCCTCGCGCGCGCTGCACAACCCTCAGCGGCGGCATTGGCGGGCCTCGCTGGGGCACGCGGTCTCCGAGGACGCCCGCACCTGGGAGCTGCTCCCGGACGCCCTGGTGCACAGTGACGGGCCGGCCTTCGACGACCAGGCGATCTGGACCGGCTCGACCGTCGTTGGGGCCGACGGGCGCCTGCGGGTCTTCTACACCGGGATCTCCCGGGCCGAGGGCGGCATGGTGCAACGCATCGGCTGGGCCGATTCGGCCGATGGCGTCACCTTCCGCAGGACGTGCGCCGAGCCGCTCGTGGCGGACGACCGTTGGTATGAGACGTGGAATCCCTCCTATCCCTGGGACGAGGCCTGGCGCGACCCTTTCGTCTTCAAGCACGACGATGGGCGCTGGCACATGCTCATCACCGCCAGGGCCAGGGGAGTGGACCGGCTGCACGGCGGAGTCATCGGCCATGCGGTCTCCGACGACCTCGACCACTGGGAGGTCCTGGCGCCGCTGACCGAGCCGTCCGTCTTCGGGCACCTGGAGGTCAGCCAATCGCGCACCATCGGTGAGCAGCATTTGCTGGTCTTCTCCTGCGGCGCCGACATGCAGGCCGAGCCGGGGCCGGGCGGCGTCTGGGTCGCCGAAGGGGGCGGGCCGCTCGGCTCCTGGGACATGGGCCGAGCCCGGTACGTTCGCCCCGAGCACCTCTACGCGGGACAGGTCCTGCCCCTGCGCGAGGGGCGGTGGGTCTTCACCGGTTTCGACCAGGGCGTTGACGGACGCTTCGTGGGCGTTGCCCCGGACCCCGTCCCCTGGGAGAGGGTCGAACTCGTCGCCCGGTGATGGCCGGGATGCTGACCGGAGTGCCGTAGCCGGGGCCGATGTCGCCCGCCGATGCGGGTGGAGTCGGACCGCGGACCCGCGCGTCGGGGTCGTGCACGCGGTGCACGACCCCGACGCGTCCGAACCCGCGAATGTCATTATTAGGTAAGGCAAGCCTTACATGACGATGCTTTTCGCGACAGTGCGTGCTCCATACCACGTCGGGACCAAGGTCCAAAGCTTGCTTATGATGAATATGGGAACGAAGATCTTGGTTAAAGTTGGACGGCGGCGCCGACCGGCCCCCGGGCCCCTCGGCGGCCGGCCTGACCACTCAGGACAGGACCGGAGGCCCGCCGCCATCATCGAGGCCACCGCGGCGATGGAGAGGAGCAAGCATGAGCCACAACGACGACGACTCCACCCGCGCCAGGGTCCTCGACCTCATCGTCGAGAAGGGGCCGGTCTCCGCCGCGCAGCTCGCGGCGGTCCTCGATCTGACTCCGGCTGCGGTCCGCCGTCACATCACCGCTCTGGAGGAGGCCGGTGAGATCCAGGTGCACACGGCGGCCTCGCCGGGCAAGCGCGGACGGGGCAGGCCCGCGCGCCACTACGTCGCCACCCGGTCCGCCCGCACCACCTTCGCCGAGGGCTACTCCGAGATCGCCAATCGGGCTCTGTCATATCTTCAGCAGGTGGCGGGGGACAAGGCCCTCGACTCCTTCGCCGCCTCACGTGGCCGAGACCTCGAGCGCCGCTACATGGGGGTCGTCGAGGCCGCCGGCAAGGAGCCGTCCGAACGGGCCCGCGCTCTGGCCGACGCCCTGACCCTCGACGGCTACGCGGCGACCATACGCGACGTCGGCGACGGCACCTACGCTGTTCAGCTGTGCCAGGGCCACTGCCCCGTGCGCGACGTCGCCGGTCAGTTCCACACGCTGTGCGATGCCGAGACCCAGGCCTTCTCACGGCTCCTGGGCGTGCCCGTCCAGCGCCTGGCCACGCTGGCCGGAGGCGAGCACGTGTGCACCACGCACATTCCCATCGCCATGCCGGCCCTGCGCAAACGCGCGGCCCGAGCAGCTGCAGACACGCGGAGCCACCGGCCCCGGAGAACGGAAGGAACCCGATGACATCACCCACGACCGACACCGCTCGCGTCAGCGACGACGAGATCATCGACTCGATCTCGGCGAGTTACGAGTTCGGCTGGCACGACTCGGATGAGGCGGGCGCCAACGCCAGACGGGGTCTCGATGAGCAGGTCGTCCGGGAGATCTCGACGACCAAGGGCGAGCCGGAGTGGATGCTGGCTAGGCGCCTGAAGGCCTACGAGATCTTCGAGCGCAAACCCATGCCGACCTGGGGAGTCGACCTCACCCAGCTGGACATGGACGCCGTGAAGTACTATGTGCGCTCGACCGACAGGCCCGCCAATTCCTGGGACGACCTGCCCGGGGATATCAAAGCCACCTATGACCGTATCGGGATTCCGGAGGCCGAGCGCGAGCGTCTCGTCTCCGGTGTCGCCGCCCAGTACGAGTCCGAGGTTGTCTACCACCAGATCCGCGGTGATCTGGAGGAGCAGGGAGTCGTCTTCCTCGACACGGACACCGCCCTCAAGGAGCAGCCGGAGCTCATGCGCGAGTACTTCGGCACGGTCATTCCCGCCGGCGACAACAAGTTCGCCGCGCTCAACACGGCCGTGTGGTCCGGGGGATCGTTCATTTACGTTCCCAAGGGGGTCCATGTCGAGATCCCGCTGCAGGCCTATTTCCGTATCAATACTGAGAATATGGGCCAGTTCGAGCGCACTCTGATTATCGCCGACGAGGATTCCTATGTGCACTACGTCGAGGGCTGCACGGCACCGATCTACTCCACTGATTCCCTGCACTCGGCTATCGTGGAGATTGTGGTGAAGAGAAACGCCCGCGTGCGTTACACCACGATCCAGAACTGGTCCAACAACGTCTACAACCTCGTCACTCAGCGCGCCACCTGCGCCGAGGGCGCCACCATGGAATGGGTCGACGGCAATATCGGCTCCAAACGCAACATGAAGTACCCCTCCGTCCTCCTCATGGGTCCCCACGCTCGCGGAGAGGCCCTGTCCATCGCCTTCGCCGGCGCTGATCAGCATCAGGACACCGGAGCCAAGATGATCCACATGGCGCCGCGAACCTCCAGTCACATCGTCTCGAAGTCCATCGCTCGTCATGGCGGCCGTTCCGCCTACCGCGGTCTGGTCAAGATTCTGAAGAACGCCCGGCACTCGAAGTCCAACGTGCTGTGCGACGCTCTGCTGGTCGACGAGATCTCCCGCTCCGACACCTACCCCTACGTCGACGTGCGCACCGACGACGTCGAGATGGGGCATGAGGCCACCGTCTCCAAGGTGAGCGCGGATCAGCTCTTCTACCTCATGCAGCGCGGGTTGACCGAAACTGAGGCCATGGCCACCATCGTGCGCGGCTTCGTCGAGCCCATCGCCCGTGAGCTGCCCATGGAATACGCCCTCGAACTCAATCGCCTCATCGAGCTGCAGATGGAGAACTCGGTCGGCTGAGGCCCCCGCAAACGGCCGTTCGTCGGATTCATCCCGGCCGGCGCCGTTCCCATCGCAGCACGCTCCTCACCCATCACCAGCCGGCACAGGAAGCACTCATGCCTGATCCGTCCACCACCAGCCACTCGCAGGCGGCGTCCGAGGCCGCCGCCCCCGAGCCCGCCCGCTACGTCTCCTCACGGGCCGACCGGCCCACGTCCTTCAACCCGGCGGATATCCCCACCCCGCACGGACGAGAGGAGGAGTGGCGCTTCACTCCGATGAAACGCTTCGCCCCCCTGTTCGACCTCGACGCCGTCGCCGCCGGCACGGCGGAGGGGGGATCGCCCGCCGTCCACGTGGACGCCCCCGAGGGCGTGAGCGTGGAGACCGCCGCCCGCGACGACGCCCGTCTGGGAGTCGCCGGCGAGCCCGTCGACCGCACCGGCGTCGTCGCCTGGGCTGGCTTCCGGGAGTCCACCGTCATCACTCTCGCCGCCGGTGAGCGTCCTGAGCGCGCCGTGCGCATGAGCGTCTGCGGCACCGGAGGATCCGATGACAGTGAGCGCACCAGCGACGCCCCGGCCCTCCCCGCCGCCCAGCACATCCTCGTCAGGGCCCAGAAGGGGGCCAGGGGCACGGTCGTGCTCGATCACGCGGGCACGGCCGCCCTCGCCCAGACCGTCGAGATCGCGGTCGGCGAGGACGCGGAGCTCACCCTCGTGACCATCCAGGGCTGGCAGGACGACGCCGTCCACGCCTCCAGTCACCGTGCGCGGGTCGCCGGCCGGGGGACCCTCAAGCACGTGGTCGTCTCGCTGGGCGGGGATGTGCGCATCACCTCCGACTTCGCTTTCGACGGCGAGGGCGGTCGCATCGATTCCTTCGGCGTTTATTTCACCGACGCCGGCCAGCATCAGGAGCATCGCCCCTACGTCGCCCACACCGAGCCCCACTGCTACTCGCGCGTGACCTATAAGGGCGCCCTCCAGGGCAGGGACGCTCACGCGGTGTGGGTCGGCGACTGCCTCATCGGACACGCCGCCCGCGGCACCGACACCTACGAGCTCAATCGCAATCTCGTCCTGACCGAGGGGGCCAGAGCTGATTCCATCCCCAATCTCGAGATCGAGAACGGCAATATCGAGGGCGCCGGCCATGCCAGTGCCACCGGCCGTTTCGACGACGAGCAGCTGTTCTACCTGCGCGCGCGCGGCATCCCCGAGACCGAGGCCCGCCGCCTGGTGGTCCTGGGCTTCTTCAACGAGATCGTCGCCGAGATCGGCGTGAACGAGGTCGAGGAGCGCCTCCTGATGGAGATTGAGAAGGAGCTCGCGCTCACCGGCCTCATCAACGCCCGGCAGGGGGAGGGCGCCTGCGCCGTGCAATCCACCGGCGCCCGGGCCTGAGCAGGCTACCCCGAGCGGGACCAACAACCCAGCAGACTTCGGAGAAGAGCACTCATGAGTACCTTGAAGATCAAGAACCTTCACGTCCAGGTCGCCACCAATGACGGCCCCAAGCCCATTCTCAAAGGCGTCGATCTCGAGGTCGACTCCCATGAGGTGCACGCCATCATGGGGCCCAACGGCTCGGGCAAGTCGACACTGGCCTATTCCATCGCCGGCCACCCCGAGTACGAGATCACCGACGGCGAGGTCCTCCTCGACGGCGCCAACCTCCTCGACCTGACCGTCGATGAGCGCGCCCGCGCCGGTCTCTTCCTGGCCATGCAGTACCCCGTCGAGGTTCCCGGCGTCACTGTGGCCAACTTCCTACGCACCGCCAAAACTGCCGTCGACGGCCATGCTCCCAAGGTTCGCCAGTGGATCTCCGAGGTCAACGAGACCATGACGAACTTGCGCATGGACCCCGCCTTCGCTCAGCGCGATGTCAACGCCGGCTTCTCCGGAGGCGAGAAGAAGCGTTTCGAAATTCTCCAGATGGAACTACTGAAGCCGCGTTTCGCCGTTCTGGACGAGACCGACTCGGGCCTGGACGTCGACGCCCTGCGCGTGGTCTCCGAGGGCGTCAACCGCCTCCACGACTCCTCCGACGCCGGCTTCCTCCTCATTACCCACTACACGCGGATCCTGCGTTACATCAAACCGGACCACGTCCACGTCTTCGTCGACGGGCGCGTCGCAGAGGAGGGCGGCCCCGGCCTGGCCGACCGCCTGGAGGAGGAGGGCTACGACCGCTTCCTCGCCTGAGACACTCGGGCCGGCGTCGACGTCCGCCGGCCGCGGGTCCGAGCACTGCGGCCGGCCAGCACCGCATCACCAACCGAATCACCGCACCGAAAGCCGCCAGGAGGCGCACCCCCATGACATCGCACGAGTCCGCGTCGGCGCGGCCGCTGACCGCGGCCGAGATCGATGCTGTCCGCACCGACTTCCCCTACTTGAAGCGCCCCGCGCGCAACGGCGAGCCGTTGGCCTACCTCGATTGGGCCGCCACCAGCCAGAAGCCCGCCGACGTCATCGAGCGCGAGGCGTCCTTCTACCGCATGACCAACGGGGCCGCTGGACGCTCGACCTACCAGATCGCCGATGAGGCCACCCGGGTGTGGGAGGACGCCCGAGAGGCCGTCGCCGGCTTCGTGGGGGCCCGAGGCTCTCAGCTCGTCTTCACCAAGAACGCTACGGAGGCGATCAATCTCGTCGCCCTGGCCGTCGGGCACGCCAGCGCGGGCCGGCCCGCCGCGCGCGGAGGGGCGGGCGCCGACGACGCGGACCCGGCCCGTCGCCTGGTCATCGCCCCCGGCGATGAGATCGTCGTCACTCGCGCCGAGCATCACGCCAACCTCGTGCCTTGGCAGGAGCTCGCGGCGCGCACCGGGGCGAGCCTGCGCTGGCTCGACCTGACCGAGGACGGGCGCATCGACCCGACCACCGTCCGCGTCATCACCGAGCGCACCCGCCTGCTCGCCCTCACCCACGCCTCCAACGTCACCGGGGCGATCACTCCACTGGTCGATATCCTGCCGGCGGCCCGGGCGGTCGGTGCGCTCGTCGTACTGGACACGTGCCAGTCCGCAGCCCACCTGCCGCTGGATTTCGCTGCTCTGCATGCCGCCGGCGTGGATGCCATGGTCCTCTCCAGCCACAAGATGCTCGGCCCCACGGGCATCGGCGCGCTCGTGGCCGCCGAAGAGCTGCTGGAGGCCATGCCGCCGGTGCTGACCGGCGGCTCCATGATCGAGGTCGTGCGCATGGAGTCCTCGACCTACATGTCCGGCCCCGCCCGCTTCGAGGCGGGCAGTCAGCCGTTGGCGCAGGCCGCCGGGTGGCGCACGGCTGTGGACTACCTGTCCGGGTTGGGCATGGACCGCCTCCACGCCGGGGAGTTGGACCTCATGCAGCGGGTGCTGGACGGTCTGGCGGCCCTCGACGGGGTGCGCGTTCTCGGCCCGGCCGACACGCGCGAGCGGCTCGGTGTCGTGGCCTTCACGGTCGACGGCGTCCACCCCCATGACGTCGGACAGGTCCTCGACGCCTCCGGTGTGGCCGTGCGCACCGGCCACCACTGCGCCCAGCCGATCCACGCCCACTTCTCGGTGTCCTCCTCCGCCCGGGTATCCTTCGGGGTGACTACCACGGCCGGTGAGGTTGACCGCTTCCTGGAGGCCGCCGCCGGCGTTCGCGCCTACTTCCAGAGGTGAGTATGAACGAACTCGACCAGCTCTACCAGCAGGTCATCCTCGATCACTCCCGTGAGCGGCACGGCTCCGGCGCGCTGATCGACCCCGACGGGCAGTCGCACCAGGTCAACCCCACCTGCGGGGACGAGGTGACCCTCGGCGTCAGGGTCGTTGACGGGCGCCTGCGCCTGGCCGGCTGGCAGGGAGAGGGCTGCTCGATCTCGCAGGCCTCCATCTCCGTCATGCACGACCTCGTCGACGGGGCCGACCTGGCCACCGTCTCCCGCCTGGAGAAGGACTTCGACGCCCTCATGCACTCGCGCGGCCGCGGCGTCGATGCCGTCGTGCTGGACGATTTGGAGGACGGTGCCGCATTCGAGGGCGTCTCGCAGTACCCCAACCGCGTCAAGTGCGCCCTCCTGGGGTGGATGGCGCTCAGGGATGCCCTGGCCAAGGCCGGCGTGGCGCTGCCCGCCGAGCAGACCTGACCGATGGACGTTCACCACCCGTGCGCCATCGCCACCATCCATCGTCCAGTTCATCACTGCCACGACCACTATGACCGGCATTGACCGACATGACCGACGTGAAGAAACGCGAGGAGGAGCCATGAGCGAGAGCAACGCTCCCGGTACCATCCAGGGCGAGGCCGTCAATCCGATGGCCGCCCAGCACGCCCCCGCAGCCGGGGGTGAGGCCGACGTCGCCGCCATCGAGGAGGCCCTGCGCGACGTCATCGATCCCGAGCTCGGCATCAACGTCGTCGACCTCGGGCTGCTCTACGGGGTGTCTGTCGAACCGGACGGCACGATCGTGCTCGACATGACGCTGACCACCGCGGCCTGCCCACTGACCGACGTCATTGAGGAACAGGCCCAGCAGGCGCTCGGCCTCATCGCCGACAGGGTCCGCATCCAGTGGGTGTGGCTGCCGCCGTGGGGCCCGGACAAGATCACCCCCGAGGGTCGGGAACAGCTGCGGGCTCTCGGCTTCAATGTCTGAGCCGCCACCGGCCATCAAAGACCTTCGACAGGGGCTCCCCTCGGGCGGTACTGCGTGTTGCTGCGCTCTCAGCGCTTTTGCTAGGGTCCTGTCGCAGTAGGCGCCTGCCTGTGAGCGCGAGGTGTCCTCGCCGTGCCGTGAAGTCTGATCGGTTTCGACGGGGTTGAGCGGACATCGGGAGCGTGCCTGGCGGAGCCGCCCGAAGTTGCGATGCGTCTACGACGAAGGCCACGACGGTGCCGGCGAATGACGAGAGAGAAAGATATGCTGCAGTTCATTGGCGGTTCTACTGACCTCATCGACACGGACGAAGCGTCACTCGTGGCGACCCACGGCCTTGACGCGCTCACGCTGCTGAGCACCGTGGTGTACGCGGTTCTGGGCGTGTTGCTGCTCATGCTGTTCAGCTGGGTCGTCAACAAGGTGTTCAAGCTGGATCTTCGGCGGGAGCTGCTCGAGGATCAGAATCCCGGTCTCGGTGTGGCCTTCGCGGGGACGGCGATCGCCATCGCGATCATTGTCGCCGCGACCATCAGCGGCTGAGTGTCAGCGTCGATGAGGTCGGCGGTGGGAGAGGCGGCGAGGCCCACGACGGCAGGAGGCGGTGAGCGCTGCCGCTGACCGCCGTCGGCCGCGGCTCTGCTCCGCTTCTGCCGCGTCATCGCCTTCGGAACCCGGTGGTCAGCCAGACGGCGAGACCGGCAACCGGGATGCAGCCGATCAGGCTCACGATCGTGTCCATCCCAAGGGAGAAGAGGTAGGCCGTCGTTGCCAGCGCCGCCAGCCAGATGGCGGCGATCGGGCAGATGGACGGCAGGCCGGGGACCAGGTGGGCCCCGACCGCCAGCAGAACCAGGCCGTCGCTGGCGAACGACATGAAGTCGGGGCTTGTGAGGCTGACGGGCACCACCGCGCCTCCCCAGATCAGGGTGAGGAGGCCTCATATTGCAAGGCAGATGCCGGCAATACCGAATCCGCCCATTCTTGTTCTGCCGCCCCAATTCCTTGTTTTCCTCGTTCTGTCCTCATCTTCTTTTCCGCTCCTCGTCGTCACTCATTTCTTATTCCTTCTTCCTCATCGACGAACCGCGCCCTCACCGGCCAGCTCGCACCCCCAGGCGCGGGCGGCCGTCTCCTCCCCGTCGGCCAGGAGACCCCGGTCCGAGCTGACAAGGAAACTCGTGACGGCCGACTCGTTCCGCCCCGCACGGCGCAGGGTCTTGGCGATCGCCTTAGCGGCCGAACCGGCCAACCAGTTCTTCGCGGTGACCGTGTCGAAGGCGGCCACACGGGGCGAGGCCGGGATCGACGCCGTCGCCAGCCATTCGCGCACGCCCCGGGCTGGTGTCGCCGCTCCCCGCTTGCGGGCCGTCGCCCGCGTACTGGTGGTCGGCAGACCCCGGTTGTGGGTGGGAGCGCCCAGGATGAGCAGGTCGAGGTCCGCGGGCGGGGCGTCGGGCGCCCGGTCGACGTCGAGGACGCGGGCCCTCACTCCGGCGTCGGTCAGCCCGGCGGCGACGGCCTCGGCGACGGTGCGGGTCGCGCCGAAGTACGACTCGACGATTACGAGTGCTGCTGCGGTCGTCATAGCGTTTTCCTTTCGACGGAGAGTGAGGGCGGATGCCGCAGGCGCGATCGAGTCGGGCACTCGCGACCGCTCGGGCGCGGATTCCGCCGACCCGGACGAGATCCGGACCGGCGGGAACCGGCGCCCGAGGCTCGTGGCCGGGTCCCACTTCGAGGACAGGGAGAGCCGAGGCCGTCGTGATGGGCTGTCATGGCCCCAGGCTCGGGTGCGACGCCGCGTCGTACTCAAGCCCGGCGGTAGCAGCCGCTCATCACCCGCTCCGCGGCCGCTCGCCCGCCCCGCTCAGACGGAGCGCCAGCGCTCGATGGTCCGCACAAGACGCTGTTCGACAAGTGGGGCGAGCCGAGCGGAGCGCGGATCGACATCGGCGATCAGGCGGTAGAGTGATCTGACGGCGCCGATATCGGTCTGACGCGCCAGGCGCTGGGCCCGATCGGGGGTGAGCCGGCCCTCCAGACGGGAGACGACCCAGTCGGCGTGCTCGGTCAGCTCACCCTGCGTGGCTGCATCCAGATCTCTGCCGTAGCCGACCAGAGCGGCGGCGTCCTCGGTTTTGTCCGGCTCGGGGAAGAGATCCTCGGCCTCAGGTGGCATCCGCCCGCAGTAGCAGGCCAGGTCGACGACGTCGCGGTCGTGACGCACGGCGCTACGAGTACGCTCGTCGGGTGCCGCGCGCTCCAGCCGATCGAAGAAGGCCACCATGCGCGCGGACATGGGACAGACCGTCAGCCCCTCCTCGGCCCGTTGCAGCAGGCCGGCGAGCATATCGCGCTGACGGGCGACCTCGGCCAGGCGGCCTTCGACGGCGCGCAGCGCCGCGCTCAGATCGGTGACGACCTCCGGCGCGGGGGCGGCATCGTCGGTGCGGTCCCGCGCACGGGCGTCCTGCTCGAGGTTCTCGTCGTCGGCCTCGTCGCCGGGATCGGTGGCAGGCTCGGCATCCAGTACCCGCGCGATGGTCTCCAGCGGGATCCCGGCCCGGGTCAGCCAGCGGATGCGAGAGAGCCGGGCCGCGTGCGACAGCTCGTAGTCCCGCCATCCGCCGCGCTCGGCCGGCACGGGCAGCAGACCCAGGCGATGGTAGTAGCGCACGGTCCTCACGGTTGTGCCCGTGAGCCGGGCGATCTGGGCGACGCGCATGCAGTGAGTCTGCATCATGAGGGGAGTCCTCTCGAAATCCGAGAAGAGCACCCACTGCGACCTGTGGCGGTTCCGGTCGCATCGGCGCGGGACTCCCGGCCCGGGTGGCACCCGCGTGGAGAGGAGACCGAGGTCGTAACAGAACCGATATTGACAGCGGCGACACGGCGCTTAGACTACTGACTGCAGCTGAGGCCTTGGCCCTGATCCTCGCAGCACCTCGTAAGGAACGATGATGGTCTTCTGGACGTTCTACTCGAATCGATGTCGCGTTCAATGACAATACGCTGACATGCGCCATCAGGGCGGTCCTGCGTTGATGATGGCTATCGGAAGGCCCTGACGAAGCACTGTTTGCACCGTATTCTTCTGCCTTTCTCCGCAGAACTGCCTCAATGTTCTTCGGTACGTGTGTCATGTCTGACGACGGTTATTCGTGTCTCTCCGCGACTATCTGGCCGGGATGTGCCGATGCCGGATTAACCGGCACCAGGAGAAGAACGGTTCTACGAATTCTACGAGCACGGGGCCACTGGGTTTGTTCGCCGTACGACTCTGCCACGACCGCCCCGTGAGTGGGTGTCATAGGACGGCGTGGACGACCAGTCCTGACTAGTCGATCGGTAGGTGGGTGGCAGGGCCACCAGATGAGTGGAAAGAGAGGAATAGACGTGATTGGTCGGCTTTGGCCGTTCATTATCGGAGGCGTCGCGCTCGGATTGGACGCCTATATGATCGCAGGGCTGCTACCCGCGATAGCGGAGAACCTGGCCGCCACCGAGGGCGTAACCGGGCTCGGGGTGACCGCCTTCACCGGGGCCTATGCGATCTCGGGGCCTCTGCTCGCCGGCGCCGCGGGCCGCCGCTCCAAACGGGGACTCGCGATCGCCCTGTCGATGTTCACCGTGGGCAACCTTGTCACGGCGGGCGCGCCCACCATCGCCGTATTCCTCATCGCCCGAGTGCTCGCCGGCGCCGCCGCGGGCGTGTACTCGCCCCTGTCCTCGGCCGTCGCAGCGGCATCCGTATCGGAGGAGCGTCGCGGCCGGGCCCTCGGCCTCGTCCTGGCCGGGCTGGCGATGGGCACCGTGTTCGGCGTCCCGCTGGGCCTCCTGCTCGGAGGGCTGACATCGTGGCGGGTGAGCATCCTGCTCATCACGATCGTCGGGGCGCTGGCCCTGATCGGCATCTTCTCCTCCCGGGGGCGTGAGCTGCCCGGCGTGGACGCCCCCTCCCTGGGCGCACGCCTGCGCTCGATCGGATCCGGACCGAACCTCATGACCGTCACCGTCACCCTGTTCACCGGGATCGCCTCCCTGGGCCTGTACACCTACATCACCTCGCTCCTGGGCGATACCGGCCTCGCCTCCCATCCCACGGCCGGCATCTGGGCGTGGGGCGTGGGCGGTGCCGTCGGCGTCATGCTCATCGGCCGCCTGGTCGATCGGGTCAGCGACTCGCTCCGCATCACCGCTGTGATCCTGGCGCTCCTGACGATCGTTCTGTTCGTGCTCGGCACCGGCCCGGCCGTGTGGCTGCTGGCGGCCGCGTTGTTCGCCTGGGGCGCCCTGGGATGGTCCTCCCTGGCCCCTCAGCAGGACACGCTGCTGGAGACCAATCCGCGGGACGGGGCGACCGCGGTCGCCGCGAACGCCTCGGCGAACTACCTCGGCTCAGCGATCGGATCAGCCCTCGGCGCGGGCGTGCTCGCCGTCGGAGTGACCGGCACGAACCTGGCCCTGCTCGCCGCCATTCCGGCCCTGCTGGCACTCGCTCTGCAGCTGCTGCGCATCCGCATGCATCGCATGACACCGGTTGCGAACGGCGACCACGACGAGAAAAGATGAAAAGAAAGAGAATTCTTTATGTACGCAGATACGGCCCTCGAACGTCTTGACGACCTTAAGCGGGACGGCAGTTACCGGACCTTCGTGACTCTCAATCGACATGCTGGACGATACCCCATGGCTACGGTAAAGTGCGATGGCGGTATATATGAAGATGTGCAGGTCTGGTGCAGTAACGACTACCTGGCCATGTCCCAGCACCCGACGGTCATCGCAGCGATGCAGGACACCGCAGCCCGCTACGGTGTAGGAGCCGGCGGCTCCCGTAACATTGGGGGCACCCACCAGGAGGTCGCTCTTCTCGAGGCGGAGATCGCGGACTGGTTCCGCAAAGAACGAGCCTTGGCCTTCCCGACGGGCTACGGCTCCAATGATGCTGCGTTAGAGGCTTTCAGCCTGATATATCCAGATCTGCTGATCTATAGCGATGCGCTCGATCATGCGTCTATGATATCCGGGATTCGCCGTAACAAGAATGGACGTCGCGTGTGGCGCCACAACGATCTGAATCACCTCGAGAAGCTTCTCTCCGCCGACGATCCGTCTACACCCAAACTCATCGCGTTGGAATCTGTGTACTCCATGGACGGAGATACGGCCGACCTGCCCGGAGTTGTCGACCTGGCTCGGCAGTACAACGCTTTGACCTATCTTGACGAGGTCCATGCCATCGGACTCTACGGGGAGCAAGGACGCGGGATCGCCGATCGAGAAGGCATCCTGGACCGGATCGATGTGATCCAGGGGACGATGGCGAAGGCCGTTGGTGTGATAGGAGGGTTCATCGCGGGTCCTGACTGGCTCGTCGACGCCGTGCGCAGTTTCGCTCCGGGATTCATCTTCACAACCTCCATGCCTCCAGCGGTGGCCGCCGCCTGCCGGGCGAGTATTCAGATCGTCCGTGCCGACGATCACGCACGTGATCTACTGCAGAGCCGAACCGCGCAACTGCGACATGAACTGGGCGTTCGCGGCATCGAGATCATGCCCTCCTCGACGACGCATGTGCTTCCGGTTTTCATCGGCAACGCCCGCAACTGCCGAACCGCTGCGGCGATGCTGCTCGATGAATACGGGATCTATATCCAGCCGATCAATCCGCCGACCGTGCCGTTGGGTACAAGTCGATTCCGCATCAACGCCACACCTGCTCACACGGTGGAGCAGGTTACCCACCTCGCCGACTCCCTCGATGAGGTCTTCAGTCGCTTGGGAATTTCTGAGAACAAGAAAAATGCCCGGTAATTCAACGATACGCGTCGCTCGCTCGACGATCGCGGTACGACGGACGACCCGTGCCGATGCCGAGGCCGTGCTGGCATTGCGTCGGAATCTTCTTACCGCCGGCGAGGCTCACTGGGCCCGAGGCGATGCTGGCGGTTGGGAGGCGGTCTATCGCGCGCAGTTGGAGGAGGAGATCGACGGAATCGTGTCGACGCAGGCGACTTTCCTTGCAGTCGCGGTCGGCGTGCCCGTGGGTACGGCGACCGCGATCATCGATCGACGCCTGGCCAATCCTGCCAATCCGAACGGCCTTGAAGGCTGGATTCAGGGCGTCTATGTCGACAAGTCCGCCCGAGGGCTCGGAGTCGGTACCGCCCTGACCCAAGCGGCCGAGGATTGGCTCGCCGACCGTGGTGCAGATGCCATCTACTTGGATTCCACTCCGAGTGCACTGCGGATGTACGCGCGCCTGGGCTACGTCATCAACGACGAGCCGCATTTGCGGAAGGAACTGCATTGACCGTGAGAATCGACCTCATCGGCGCCGGTTACGCCGGAACCCGACTCGCCCGATCCTTTGAGTACGTTGCCACAGGAAGAGAGGAGGACGTCGATGTGCGCACTTACTCACGTGCGGATACTGCCTCGTTGGCCGATGACCCTGCACGGATTCATCTGATGTGTGAGGGTTCCGATGTCATCGTTAACGCCACCAATGACGACCAGCATCTCAATGTCCTCAATATTCTTCAACATGTCGACGGATTCATCCTCTCGGAGAAGCCCCTCGTTGCGCCTCAGGATTCCATCCCTGATCGTTGGACGGAGGCGTGGGGGAGCGGCGATAGATTTGCGATGAACTGTATCGAACGTTATTCTCCGGCAGTCGATTACGTTCTCGCGCAGACACATCACCGTGATCTGCGGATCGCACGAATCGACTTCACCTGGGCGAAGAACCGCTTCGATGATCCGCGGCCCACCGTGGGCGTCGTCAGCGAAGTCGTGCATCCCCTCGACTTGTGCTGCTACCTCACCGGCGCATCGGCTGAGGATGTTCATCTGCACAATGCTGCGGTCATCAACTCCGATTACGCCAGTTTTACGGACGACACTCCCGAGTCCGTGCAGATCATGGCGAGTATGAATGGCGTCGCCGTCACGGGATACTCAAGTTTCGCCCATCCTGACCGGCGACGCGCCTTTGATATCATTCTCGTCGGTGACGACGGTATCCGCGAATACATCGAGCTTACTTTTGACGACCCCGGCTGGGATCACGATCGTCTTCGGCACTGGAGCGCCGATGGTGCCCGACTGTGCCAGGACACCGACACAGCCTTCATCACCGGTGGAACGGCTCCGAAGACATGCGGGAAGCTCTCTCTATTCGCCGAGGATATCCTGTGGGGTGATCATGGTCGTCGCTACACCACCTTCGTTGAAGCTGTTGGTCTGCAGCGTCTTCTCGCCAGCATTCATCGTTTCTCTGGGGAGGTGTTCTCCTTGCGATATGGCCGAGGGCCGCGTCGAACGACTCTCGATAGGAACAATCTTGAGCGGCTCGGCTGACGACCCACTGAGCCGCCGAGTGACGGTGCCGACCCGGGACGCCAACGGCCTCCTGCGCCGGTGTCGGGGGAGTGCCGTCGCGCTCGGGGATTCTCGGAGGGTTCTCAGAGCCTTCAGAGTTCTTCACAGGCTCTGCCCGGGCTCCTCGAAGATGTCGTCGAGGCGTAGTGCACCCATACGCCCGCGTAGCGATCGGCCTGCAGTTCCAGATGCACCGAGTCAGCACTGAGTCAGAGGTGAGACCCCGTCCCGACGGTCGGCACCGCGCCTCCCGTCAAGGCGGAGATGCGGTTCGGATCGATCGTGATATCGCGGTTGAGGCTCATGGTGACCTCGGGGGAGGGGAGGAGGCCGGATAGCGGCGTAGCGTCGCGCAGGCGCTGGTCCGAGTACGCTGGCGGCGTGCTCTACGACCTGCTGTACAAGACCGTCCTGACGCGTACCGACCCCGAGCTGATCCATGACGCATGCGTCAAGGCCATCGAGGTCACCAGCGGGATTCCGCTCGTGCGCGACGCGGTGAGGCAGATGTGGGGGCGCCGCCCCATCCTTCCCGTGCCCAGCGCCAACCAGGGCGGTCCTTTCGCGCGTCCCGTGCCGGGTCTGCTCGGCCTGGCGGCTGGCATGGACAAGGAGGGGCGGGCCGTCGAGGGCATGGATATGCTCGGCTTCGGCTTCGTCGAGGTCGGCACCTTCACGGCCCGCGCCCAGGCGGGTAACGACAGGCCTCGTATGTGGCGCCATCCGCGTATTCGTGCGATCCGCAATCGCATGGGATTCAACAACCCGGGCGCCGACGAGGCCGCTCGGCGTCTGCGAGCCCTGCGGGCGACCGCGCGCGGCCGCTCCATCGTCGTGGGCGCCAATATCGGCAAGACGAGAACCACGGCGCTGGTCGATGCCGTCGAGGACTACCGCTATTCGGCAGCGCGGGTGGCCAGGTGGGTCGACTACCTCGTCGTCAACGTCTCCAGCCCGAACACACCCGGCCTGCGCACCCTGCAGAGCGTTGAGGCGCTGCGCCCCATCCTCGTCGCCGTGAGCGAGGCCGGCGACGCCGTCGCGGGTCGGCACGTGCCGCTCCTGGTCAAGATCGCCCCCGATCTGGCCGACGAGGACGTCGACGCCGTAGCGGATCTGGTCACCGGCATGGGACTGGACGGTGTCGTGGCCACCAACACCACGATCGACCACGACCTGGGCGAAGGCGGTCTGTCCGGGGCCCCGCTGCTGCCGCGCTCACTGGAGGTCGTGCGCCGTCTGCGCGCCCGGCTGGGGGAGGGGCCCACCGTCATCGGGGTCGGCGGCATCTCCTCCATCATGGACGCCGAGCTCATGCTCGACGCGGGCGCCGATCTGCTTCAGGCCTACACGGCTTTCGTCTACAACGGTCCGGCCTGGCCGGGCCGTCTCAACCGGACCCTGGCCACCGCCCGCCGCCGGTGACGGGGAACGCGCAGGACCCGGAGAATACGACGGGTGACGAGGGGAGCAAGGCACGTGGGCGCCCGGCCCCGCGCTACGACGCATCCGGTGGCCTGCACGGCAGAGGGAGGAGAGGCCGCCTGCGGGGACGGTCGGGCGGCCCGAGGCCGTCGCCCCCCTCGCCGCCCGTGATCGCATCCACCGCCTCCGCCCCCCGTACTCTCCTGGACACCGCCGGAGTGGGCTTCCTCGTCACCGCCTACCTGGGGCGCCTGCCTGCCGCCATGAACCAGCTCGGCCTACTTCTGGTCGTCTCGGCCTCCGGGCGAGGCCTGACGCTCGCGGGCGCCATGGTCGCCGCCGTCGGAGCGGGCACCGCGCTCGGAGCGCCGGGCATCGGCCGACTGCACGACCGTGTCGGAGCCTGGCGGGTCACCGTCTGCGCTCTCGCGGTTCAGACGGGCGCCCTGGCCGTCATTCGGTGGGCGACCGACTGCGGTGCGGCCGATGGGATCGTCCTGGCGGCGGGGGCCGTCACGGGCATGGCCAATCCGCAGGTCGGGTCCGTGGCCCGCGCCGCCTGGTCCCACCTGGCGCGGGCGAGCGGCCAGCGGGACCGCGCCCTGAGAGTCGCCCGTCTGGGCATGGGGTGGGAGACCGCTGCCGACGAGACGAGCTTCGTCATCGGACCCGCCGCGGCGGGCGGGCTCGTCGCCCTCCTGGGCGCTCGCGGGGCCGTCGTCGCTCTGGCGGCGGTGACCCTGGCCGGCGAAGGCGTGTTCGTTCTCTGGCTGCTGGGACACCGCGAAATTGCTCGTCCGTGCGCGGATGGGCCTGGCGATCCCGCCCGCCGGGACCGCCGCGCGCGGACCGCTGCGGCATCGATGCGCCCACTGGCGCCCGTTCTGACCGTCGTCGTGTGCGTCGGCGTCGTCTTCGGCACGACCCAGACGGCCCTGACCGCCGTCCACGCCGCTCACGGCACGCCCGGCCTGACCGGCCCCGTCTACGGCTCCATGGGGCTGACCTCCGCGGCGGCCGGCCTCGTGAGCCCAGGCCTGCGGGCCGGGCGCCTGGGGAAAACCGCCGTCGGTGGACTCGCCGTTCTCCTGTGCTCCACGGCGTTGACGAGCGTGCCGCCCACCGTGCTCACCGAAATCGTCATCCTCTGCCTGGGTGCGGCAGTGGGAATGATGCTGGTGACCTGCTATTCGCGCGTGGAGGAGCTCTCTCCCGCCGACCAGGTCACCGGCGTCATGACCGTGGCATCCACGTGCAACGTTCTGGGGGTCTCGCTGGGGAGCGTGATCACCGGCGCGATCGGCGAGAACCTCCACCTGGGCAACGCGCCCGCCGCCATCGCCGGCGGATGCGTCACGGCCCTGGCCCTGGGAGAGGCGGCGGTGCGCCGCCATGGCCGGCGCGCACGACGGCACGGCCGCTCACGGCACCCGGATCAAGACGGGTAGTGACGGCGCGCCACCTGCGGAGCGGGCTGGCGCATGCGGCGCAGGCTGAAGCACCGGGTGAGGATGTACCAGAAGATCATGCCCTGGGATCTGACCGTGTCCTGGCCGAATTTGGCGTAGAGCCTGCGGCGCACCAGCCACCAGCACACGACGGCGTCGACGACGGCCAGGATGAGCACCGCGTACAGACCCATCATGAGCAGCAGGCCGGTCTGGGCCAGGCGCGTCTGGATGCCGAAGGCCACGATCATGAGCACGAAGGCCAGCGGGATGAAGACCTCGCCTAGGCTGAAGCGCGCGTCCACGTAGTCGCGGATGTACCGCTTGATCGGCCCCTTGTCGCGGACCGGAAGGTAGCGTTCGTCACCGGTCTTCATCGCCTCGCTCCGGAGCCTCCAGGCCTCGTCCCGCTTGGCGCGAGCCTCGGCCTTGGCGGCCTTGCGGTCGGTGGGGACGACCGGGTGCAGGCGGCGCGCCTCGGCGTCCTTGCGCCTGGGGGTGGCGCGGCCCTTGCCCTCGATCTTGACGGGGGCCGCGGCGGGCTCGGGATCAGGCGCAGCATCGCGCTTCTTGAACAGCTTCACGCAGCACAGAGTAGCGGCTCACTCGCGATACCCTGCAATCCATGATCACCGTCGACGCCGTGCGCTCCGCCGTCCATGACTCCTTCGAGTCGGTCGTCTCCGACCTGGTCGAGCTCGTCTCCATCCCGTCGGTATCCGCTTCCAGTCACGACCAGGCCCAGGTGCTCCGCAGCGCCGAGCACGTCGCCGGCCTCCTGACCGGCGCCGGTCTGAGCGCGCAGGTGCTCAGCCTCGTCGGGGCCGACGGCGTCTCCGGTCGGCCCGCCGTCCTGGCCCACCGCGACGGTCCCGCCGGGGCGCCTCGCGTGCTCCTCTACGCTCACCACGACGTCCAGCCCGTCGGCGATCCGGCCGCCTGGGCGCAGGCCGACCCCTTCGCCGCCGAGCGCCGCGGGGAGCGCCTGTTCGGCCGGGGCACCGCCGACGACGGCGCCGGCGTCATCGCTCACGTCCACGCCCTGCGCACTCTCGCCGCGCTCGGAGGAGGCGAGCTGCCGTGCTCGGTGAGCGTGTTCGTCGAGGGGGAAGAGGAGGTCGGCTCTCCCACCTTCGAGTCCTTCCTGACGGCCCACCGGGACTACTTGGACTGCGACGTCATCGTCGTCGCCGACTCCTCGAATTGGAAAGTCGGGGTTCCGGCCTTGACGACGTCGCTGCGCGGCGTTGTCAAGGCCGACGTGCGCCTGGACATCCTCGACCACGCCCTGCACTCGGGCCAGTACGGTGGCCCGATCATCGACGCCGTCACCGCCATGTGCCGGCTGATCGCCACCCTCCACGATGAGACGGGGGATGTTGCCGTTCCCGGGCTGGTCCGCCGTTCGCAGGCCTCCCCGGACGCCCCCGACTACTCCGAGGCCGACTTCCGCGCCGACGCCGGCGTTCTGGACGGGGTCAAGTTGGCGGGCACCGGCGATCTGACCGCGCGGTTGTGGACCGGGCCCGCCCTGGCCGTCATCGGCATGGACGTCACACCGCTTCAAGTGTCCGGCAACGTCCTCGCCCCCGCCTGCACGGCCCGCCTGTCCATGCGCGTCGCCCCCGGACAGGATCCGGTCGAGGCCTTCGAGGCTCTGCGCGCCCACCTGGAGGCGCACGCTCCCTTCGGCGCCCGTGTGGCCATCACCCGGGGCGAGACCGGCCCCGCCTTCGACGGCTCCTCGGACAACCCGGTCGGCCGTGCCGCCCGCTGGGCCCTGACGACGGCCTTCGGCCACGAGTGCGTCGAGATCGGCCAGGGCGGCTCCATCCCCTTCGTCTCCACCCTCACAGAGACGTTCCCGGGCGCCCAGGTACTCGTCACCGGTATCGAGGACCCCGACACCCGCGCTCACAGCGAGGACGAATCCATGCACCTGGGCGATCTCGAGCGCATCGTCACCGGCGAGGCGCTCCTGCTGGCCCGGCTGGGCGGGACGATCCTCGACGAGGGCGATCGGTGAGGGCGGCGAAGCGCTCGTGAGGATCCTGCTGGCGCCCGGGGGGATGTATCCCGAACCGGGCGGAGTCCCCCTCGTCGACTCGCGCACCGGCTTGGCGGCCGGCGACGTCGCGCTCGCACTCGCGGACGGTTGGAGGATGCGCCGCCCGGGCGACGAACTGACTCTTCTACCGCTGCCCGACGGGGGCCCGGGCACGGCTCAGACCGTCGATGCCCGGCGCGTGGCGGCACGCCGCGCTCTTCAGGCGTGCAGCCCGCTCGGGCAGGTCCGCGAGGTCGATCTGCTACGCCTGCGTGAGCCGAGCGGGGCCTGGACCCGCGACGAGTACGCGCGCACGTGGCTCCTGGACGCCGCCCGGCTGACGGCCCTGCCCGCCGACGCCGAGCTGGCGGCCCGGGAGGCGCGCGAGGGCACCACCGACGGGCTGGGGGAAGCTCTGGCCCAGGCACTGGCGCTCGTCGGCGCCCGCGACACCCTCGTCGTGGGCCTGGCGCGCTCGGCCGTCCATGACGGCGGCCGCGGGATGCTCGACGGCCTCGGCGGGCTGGAGGCGGCTCGCACGCTCATGGAAGGACGCGACGTGCTGCTCGCGCTCGCCGACGACGTCGCCCTGGGCGGCCTGGCGGGGGCCGGCCAGGCTCTGACGAGCCTCACCGCTCTGGAACCCGCCCAGGTTCAGGAGCGCGACCGCCTGGCGTGCACGGCGGCGTCGCGGGTGATCGACCTCGTGGGCACGCCGCACCCGGGCGCGCTCGACCTGGTTGGCGACTCCCTCGCCGTCAGCGGGCGACTGTCGGTGACCTCCTGGGGAACCGGTGCGGCCGGGGGTGGCGCGGCCGTGCTGCGGGCGCTGGGCGCCCGGGCCATGCCGGGACCGCGGGTGATGGCTCATCTGCTCGGCCTGGACGAGGCGGTGGGCGAGCAGGACCTGGTCGTCACCAGCGTCGGAGAGGCCTACGGCGTGCTCGCCGATTCCGTCATCGCCGTCGTCGGAACGGCGGCGGCCTCTCTCGCGCTGCCGGCCGTGCTCGTCGCGGGACGCACTGCGATCCCGCACGGTGAACTCGCCGAGGTCGGCATCGTCAGTGCCTACGCCCTGGAGTCTGCGGGAGCGCCGCGGGATGCGACCGCCCGGCCGGTCGCCTGGAACGCCGGCGGGAGACGGGCCGTGCGCGGGCGCCTGGTCGAGATGGGTGCGAGGTTGGCCAGCTCCTGGTCGCGCTGAGGCGCCGGACGCTGCCGACCGATCCGGGGTCGTTGTGTCGGCCGTTCGGGCCGGGCCCCGGAGGCCGGGAACGGCGTGGTCGGGGTTCGGGAAGGCGATGCCGCCCGCCGGGCGGAGCACGGAAGGAGACCGGGCGTCACTCGGCGCTCGCCGATCGGGGGGCGGGCGTCGTCGACCCGCGCACGATGAGATCGGGGGCGAAGAGCATCTCCGCGTCGGGCGTCTCCTCGCCGCCGATCATGGACATGACCGTGGTCACGGCGGCTCGGCAGATGGCGGCTACGGGCTGGCGCACGGTGGTCAGGGGCGGGTTGGTCATGGGAATAAGAGCCGTGTCGTCGTAGCCGATGATCGACAGGTCGTCCGGCACGCGCAGCCCTCGGCTCCGCGCACCGCTGATAGCGCCCAGAGCCATGATGTCAGAGCCGCAGATGATGCCCGTGCAGCCCTCATCGACGAGCCGGTCCGCGGCGGTGGCGCCGCCTTCATAGGTGTAGAGCGTCTCGAGGATCCGCAGCGGCTGGTCGGGCAGTCCGGAGCGCATGGCGTCCGCGTACCCGGCTCGCTTGCGCTGGGCCGGCACCATGCGCAGAGGACCGGTCGCCAGGCCGATGCGGCGGTGCCCCAGGCTGATGAGGTGCTCCACCGCGACGCGGGCGGCGGCGCGGTCGTCGGTGGTGAAACCGGGGACCCTGATCGTCGGGGCGTTGCCGTTGATGGTCACCAGAGGAACGCCCCGCTCGCGCAACCTCTGGTAGCGGGTCACGTCACCGCCGGTGTCGGCGTGACGACCGGAGACGAAGATGATTCCCGACACCCCGCGGTCGACGAGCATCTCGATGTACTCGTCCTCGCTGGTGCAGCCGGGGGTCTGGGTGCACAGCAGCGGGGTGCGCCCGCTGGCGGCCAGGAGCTGCTCGATCTGCTGGGCGTAGGCCGGGAAGATCGGGTTGCTCAGCTCGGGCACGACCAGACCGACCAGGCCCCGCGAGCTGCGTCGTAGGGATTCGGGGCGCTCATAGCCCAGAAGGTCGAGTGCGACCAGGACCTGCTGGCGGGTCACGTCGGCGACGTTCGACTTTCCGTTGAGCACGCGCGAGACCGTGGCGGTGGACACCCCCGCCTGGTCCGCGATGTCGGCGAGAGTGGGGCGCTGCTGCACGGTGGTCATCTCCTAGGTGTCGGTCCGGGCGGCTGTGCACCGGCGCACCCGGGTCGGCGCGGACGCGACGTGCCGCGGCACGGCACGTCCGCGCCGGTGTCCACTTCATGACCGTACCGGTCGCGGACGACGCGGTCCACCGGCCCGGGGCGCGGCGGCGGGCACCGGTGAAGGGGAGGACGACGTCCGATCAGCCCTATCAGTCAGGAAGGTCGAACCCAGGATGAACTCGGAGATCACGCCCGCGAGGGCCAGCAGGAAAGTCGTGGCAATAATCGGCCTGAGTGTGGACAGCAGGACGATACGGGGAACCGCCAGTGGGTGAACCGTTCCTCTAATGGCCTCTTCGACGTCGGCGGGGATCAATTGGAGGGCATCGGTGCACACGATGAACATGTAGAGGAAGCCCATCCACAGGTTGGTCAGCAACACCACGACCTTTGCTCAGGGGGGTGCCGCGCCAGTTGATGTGCAGATGCAGTATCTCATTGACCGACCCGTAGTCGCGATTGTAAAAATTTGCCGCACGGACCAGGTATCCGCCTGCTGAGGAGTAGAAGGGCTGCATGAAGTAGCCGTTGCCGGTCTGTCCCACGGGTAGGCCGGGACCTGCTCGGCGCCGGCGGTCCCGCGCGCCTGGATCAGCTCTTCGACGGTTGCGGGGGAGGCCGTGCCGGTTAGCACTTTATTGGTGTAGAGCCTTCTTCTCATCGGCCCAGATCAGCAGGTCGGCATTGGCGTTGCGGACGACTGACTCGCCCAGTCCTCGTCCCCTGCGGAGGATGAGGACTGGGAGGCGGCGGAGCCTGAGCCGTTGGAGCTGCAGACCGCTGCGGCTGCCGAAGTGGTGGTGAAAGCGGTGAGAGACAGAAAAGACCGGAGATTGACAGTCACCGTGATTCTGCTTCGAATCTGAAAGAGAGGAGGAGACCCGTTGTGAAACACGGGTAACGCATACATACAACAATTACGAACGTTGACTGCGGGCGCCGATGAAAGAACGGACTCGGACGCGCCGGCGGCGGAGGTGCAGATGGGGGCGAACAACTTAGAGGGAACGGCACGTTGTCCGGATGCGGGCGGGTCGGTCGATCGCGGGGAAGAGACGGGGATGGAGAGGGGGCGGTGTCGGGCTCAGGCGACGGTCGAGGCCTGAAGCCAGACCGTCGTCGTGGGCGGGACGAGCAGGTGCCCGCCCTCCTGACGCAGGATCGCGGAGGCCAGGAGGACCTGGGCCTGTTCGGGCAGCACCACGTCGTTCGCGGAAGTGTTGACCAGCACCAGGATATCGCGGGTCAGGAAGGTCAGGACACCCGGCGGGCACCAGTCGAGACCGACGACGAAGGCGAAGGGCCCGGTCGACAGGGCGTGCTCCCGTCGGACGTAGGTGGCCCGGCGCACCGTGGCCAGAGGGGAGCCGAACCGGTCACCCTGCTCGGCCGAGCGCTCATTGATCAACCTGGCGAGATCCTGCGTGTCACTTGGCTTGTCCTTGTCGGGGAGATTGATCTCATCCCCCTGGCGCAGATAGACCGCCCCGGGCAGGGAGAGTGTGAGCGCCTGCAGTGCCAATGAGCGGCGAACGCGCTCCTCATCGCTCGTCTCGAACCAGCGACGCCCGTCACCGGGATCGGTGTGCTCCATGAGCCGGTAGCTGGGCAGGTAGCGCCACACGGGCGGAGCGCCGAACCGATCGTGCTCGTCGAGGGAGTGCGTGATGTGACGGGTCAGAGAATCCGCATCCCAACAGGCGAGCATGAGTGCGTCATCGCGCAGGTGGTGCAGCCAGTCGTCCTCCAGGTGGTGGCGCAGCGCCTCGGGATAGACGGCCGAGACGTCGGCTCCGATCAGGCCCTCGTCGACGTGCTCGGCCACGAGGGCCTGAAGGATGGCGAAGTAGTCGCTGAGCCGGTTCAGGTCGGTTTGCCGATCGACCTCCGGCGGCACGATGGTGCCCAGATCGACGCCGTCGGCGCCCTCGGCCAGGAAGGCGGCCGCGCGCTCCAGAAGTCTTTTCTCACCGCGCTCCTGACCGGTGAAGATCGGATTGGCATCGCCGGCGTGCATCCCGGTGACCGGCCCCAGCGCCCCCGAGATCCTGGTGATCACGCGCAGGTCGAGCTCGTGGGCCCGCTGCGCGAAGGAACGGAACGAGGACAGGTCCCCGCGGGTGGGGACCTGGGAGGGGCGCACGAGGATGACGTTGAACCCGAGCGAGCTGATGTGGTCCAGGATACTGTGAGCCGCGTCGAGATCGGCGGCGCCGACCTCGCTGGAGCCGATCTCGTAGACGAGCCCGTCCCTCCACCATTCCAGTGGCCCGTTGTAAACGCGGTGGACGAGCGTCGTCGTGGTAGTCACGGCTGCTTGCTCCCTTCCGCCGGGTCGGGCCCGGACAATCGGTTCGCGCGCACGCCACCCGTGTTCTTACGGGTGAACAGGACAATCGCACACGTGCGTCGTCATCCTAACGCGTTGTTGCGATACCTTGTGACCATGTCCAACCACCAGGCGCCGGTTCGCGGTTTCGACTCTGGTGATGTCGGCGACGCCCTCGGGCCCGCGAGCGGGAGGTGCGGCGGACCGGACGAGTACGGACGCTACGGGCGTGCGGACGTCGCCCGTTTCATGCCCGAACCCGCGAAGAATCCTCAGCGCACCCCCTTCGAACGCGATCGGGCTCGCGTCCTCCACTCCTCCGCTCTGCGGCGTCTTGGCGCCAAGACGCAGGTTCTGGGGCCTTCCAGCGATGACTTCGCGCGCACCCGTCTGACCCACTCCCTGGAGGTCGCCCAGGTGGGGCGCGCACTCGGACAGGCCCTGGGCTGCGACCCCGACGTCGTCGACACCGCTTGCCTGTCCCACGACCTGGGGCACCCGCCCTACGGGCACAATGGTGAGAAGGCTCTCGATATCATCGCCCAGTCCGTCGGCGGCTTCGAAGGCAACGCCCAGACTTTTCGCATCCTGACCCGTCTGGAGCCCAAGACTCTGGACTGCTCGGGACGGTCCGTGGGCGTCAACCTCACGCGCGCCAGCCTGGACGCCGTCGCCAAGTACCCGTGGGCCCGGGGTGAGGGGCCGGGCGGTCCGCAGGGCCGCAGCGCACGCAAGTACTGCTGCTACGAGGCCGACCGGGAGATCTTCGACTGGATGCGTCAGGGCGCCCCCGGCGGGCGCCGTTGCCTGGAAGCTCAGGTCATGGACCTGGCCGACGACGTCGGCTACTCGGTCCACGACGTCGAGGATGCCATCGCCCTGTTCCGCATGGATCCCGCCCGGCTGCGCGAGGACGGCGAGGTCGCCTCCATCATCGAGGACGCCCGCGCCTGGTACGGCGCCGACATCGACCCGGGTCGACTCGGTGCGGCGTGGGAGCGACTGGTCCGCCTGCCCAGCTGGATACCGTCCTATTGCGGTGCGCTTGCGGACGCCGCCGCACTGAAGAACCTGACCAGCCAGCTCATTGGCCGCTTCGTCTCCGCCGTCGCCGCGGCTACCCGCGACGTGTTCGGCTCCGGCGCCCTGACCCGCTACGGCGCCGACCTGATCATCCCCGACGAGACCGCGGCCGAGATCCTGGTCCTCAAGGGCGCCGCGGTGCACTACGTCATGGCCCCGCGTGAGCATGAGCCGGTCTACCTGCGTCAGCGCACCGAACTGTTCGACCTGGCTGACATTCTGCTGTCGAGCGGGAGCGGGCACCTCGAGCCGATCTTCGCCGCGGCCTGGCGCCGGGCCGGTGACGAGGCGGGGCGCACCCGCGCGGTCGTCGACCAGATCGCCTCGTTGACGGACACCTCGGCGCGCGCCTGGCACGCGCGCCTGTGCGGCCTGCTCTCGCGAGTCTGACCCGGGTCCGTTCCGATGCCGGCGGGCCGTGGAAGAGCGGGTCGGCCATGTCGGAGTCCTCGCCTAGGATGAGGCCATGGCGGGGCTGATCAAGCGCGAGGACATCGACGCGGTGCGCGAGCGCGCGAAGATCGAGGATATCGTCGGCGAGCACGTCACTCTCAAGAGCGGGGGGGTGGGGTCGCTCAAGGGGCTGTGCCCGTTCCACGACGAGCGCACCCCCTCCTTCAACATCCGCCCCCAGCTGGGGCTGTGGCACTGCTTCGGCTGCGGCGAGGGCGGGGACGTCATCTCCTTCGTCCAGAGGATCAACCAGCTGTCCTTCACCGAGGCCGTCGAGTACCTGGCCGACCGAGTCGGCGTCCGGCTGCGCTACGAGGAGGGGGACGGGCGCGTCACTCGCGGCATCGAGCCCGGGACGCGCCAGCGGCTCCTGGAGGCCAACCGGCTCGCCGAGGCGTGGTTCCGTGAGCAGCTTGCTACTCCCGCCGCGCGCGCGGGCCGCACCTTCCTGGGCGGGCGCGCCTTCGGACCCGAGGAGGCCGACCATTTCGGGATCGGCTACGCACCCGCCGGCTGGGACGACCTGGCCAACATGCTGCGCTCCAACGGCTTCACCGAGGACGAGCTGGTTGCCTCGGGCCTGTGCGGTCGCGGTGGCGCCGGAGGGTCGCGGGTCTACGACCGGTTCCGCGACCGGCTCATGTGGCCCATCCGCGACGTCACCGGTGCCACCGTCGGCTTCGGCGGCAGGCGCCTGAGCGAGGAGGACGCCACCGTCCCCAAGTACCTCAACACCCCCGAGACCGCCATTTATCACAAAGGCCAGGTGCTTTACGGCCTGGACCTGGCCAAGCGGGACATCGCTCGTGATCATCGCATCGTCGTCGTCGAGGGATACACCGATGTCATGGCCGCCCACCTGTCGGGGGTGACCACGGCTGTGGCCACCTGCGGCACCTCCTTTGGCGCGGACCATGTGCGCATCGTGCGCCGCCTGCTGGGGGATGTCGCTGACCCGTCGGCCGGCGTCATCACCGGGCGCCGCGCCCGCGGCGGAGAGGTCGTCTTCACCTTCGACGGTGACGCCGCCGGTCAGAAAGCCGCCCTGCGCGCCTACGGGGAGGACCAGCACTTCGCGGCGCAGACCTTCGTCGCCGTCGATCCGCACGGCTACGATCCTTGCGATCTGCGCATGACTGAAGGCAACGATGCGATCCCTCGGCTGCTTCAACGGCGCGTGCCGCTGTTCGAGTTCGTCATCCGCACCTGCCTGGCCGACCTCGACCTGGACACCGCCGAGGGACGTGTGCGCGGGTTACGTTCGGCCGCGCCGGTCGTCGCCGGCATCCGCGATCGGGCGCTGCGCCGGGAGTACACCCGTCGTCTGGCCGGCTGGCTGGGTATGCCCGAGAGCGAGGCCGTGGGGGCCGTGCGCGCGGCCGAGCGGCGCGGCGCGGACGCAGGTCCTTCCGGGTCCGAACCGGCGGGAGGGGCCGCCAGACAGTCAGCGGGTCCTCCCGCCCGAGCCGGGCTGCCGCCTGTCAACGATCCGGTGGCCAGGCTCGAGCGCCAGGCGCTGGAGATCATCGTCCAGATGCCGGTGGCGGCCGCGCAGGTCGGCGCCGACGACATCAGTCCGGCGGCCTTCGCCGTGCCCGTCCACCGAGCCGTGTTCGAAGCTGTCGAGGCGGCCGGAGGGACCGGCGAGGTCTCCGACCTCATCTCCCGCGCTGAGTCTCCCGGTCTGACTCGCGCCGACGCCGTCGACCGCGCCACCGTTCACTGGATCGAGCAGGTGCGCGCCGGGGCGATCGGACCGGTCGGCGCCGCCATCACCGAACTGGCCGTGGCGCCCCTGCCCCTGGCGCCGCCACGGGGCGGGGGCGCTGAGCCCGATCCGGACGCGGTCGAGCGCTACGCCCGAGGAGTCCTGTCGGCCCTGGCCCGCACCGGGATCAATCGTCAGCTCGCCGAGCTGCGCGCCCGGCAGCGCCGCATGAGCTCAGACGACGAGGGCTACCGCGAGCTCTTCGAGCAGATCGTGGGCCTGGAGAACCGGCGCATGCAGATCGCCCAGCTCTCCTAGGCGGATGATCGCGCCGGTGCCGACCCGACGTCCCATGCGAACGCGCTCGGGAGCGGAGCTACCCTTGAGGCCATGACCCTCGCCGTCGTCACGGACTCCGCCGCCTGCCTGCCGCCCGAGCTCGCGCGCAACCACGGCATCGACGTCGTGCCACTCCACGTGATCGACGATGATGTGGCTCCCACCACCGCGCGTCCCAGCGTCGCCGAGCTCGCGGCGGCGTACACGGCAGCGTTGAACCGTGCCGACGAAGTCCTGGCCGTCCACATCGCCTCGGTCCTGTCAGGCACGATCGACAACGCCCGCCTCGCCGCCCAGGAGCTCGCCGCCGGGGGGCGCTCGATCACCGTCCTCGACTCGGGGGTCTCCGGTGGAGCGCTCGGTCTGGCCGTCCTGGCCGCCGGGGAGGCCGGAGACGCGCGCCGCGGGGCCGCCCGCGCCCGCGAGTGCGCGGCGCGCTCGCGCACATTCTTCCTCGTCGACGACTTGGCCGGTCTGCGGCGCGGCGGGCGCGTGGACCGCACCACCGCCCTGATGGGTGGGGCCCTCGGGATACGCCCGGTGCTCGCTATGTCCGCTGCGGGCATCACCGTCGCCGAGACCGTGCGCGGCGCCGCACGGGCCCGCCGCCACCTCGTGGCCCAGGCCGTGCGCGCGGCGGGCGGGACGCGGCTGAGCGGGCCGCGCCCCCCGCTCGAGCCCGTGCGGCTGGCCGTCCACTACGGAGATGACCCCGCCCGGGGCCGTCAGCTCGAGAACGACGTGACGGAGGCGATGGCGCGGGCCGGGGCCCTCGTCGAGTCGGTCATGCGCTCGCCGGTGGACGCCGCCCACCGCGTCCACCTGGGACCGGGCGCCCTGGGCGTCGCCGTCGTCCCGTGGCCGGGACGCGGCCGGTGAGCGGGAGCCGTCCCGGCGGGCAACGGACCGGGCGGGCGTTGCGGGGCTCCACAGGCGGACCCGTGCGCCCCGGCGGGGGCGCGAGTCCACAGGATCCGGGCGCCGGCGGCGGCCGTGAGCCCGCATGGACCTACCGTCGTGATCATGAGCGGACGACGGACGGCGCGGCGCAGCGGACGAACCCTGGATGACCTGGTTCGTCTGGCCTGCTCCACCGACCCCGATGAACCGGTCCGCCGGCCCCGACGTGCGGCCGTAGCACCGCGTGCGGCCATCCTTCTGGGAGCGGTTCTCATCGGACTCGCTCTCCTTCTCGCGCTGCGCACAGTGCTGGCCGCACCCGGCGGCCCGGCCGCGGCGGGCCCGGTCACCTCGGCGGGGGCGTCGGGGAGCGGGGGATCGACGGTCGCGGCGTCCGCGCCGGCAGAACCGGGCGGCGGCCCCGGATCGGCCGCGGCCCACACCTCCGCCGAACTCGTGAGCGGCCCCTCCGCCGGCTCCTCCGGCACCGGCGGGCTCCTCGTGCACGTCGCCGGAGCCGTTGGCGCTCCGGGCGTCGTCAGCCTGCCGGAGGGCGCCCGCGTCGTCGACGCCATCGAGGCCGCGGGCGGTGCGCGCGAGGACGCCGACACCGATCAGCTCAATCTGGCCAGGCCGGTGGTCGACGGCGAGCAGGTGCGCGTGCCTGTCGTCGGCGAGGTGCTCGAAGCCGCTTCACCCGGACCGCAGGCCTCGTCGACCGCTTCCGGCGGCAGCGGTGCGGGCCCGATCAACGTCAATACGGCCACCGCCTCCGAACTTGAGGCGCTGCCCGGCATTGGACCCGCCCTGGCCGAGAGGATCGTCAGTCACCGTGAGGCCAACGGTCCCTTCAAAAGCCTTGACGACCTCACAGACGTGCCCGGCATAGGGAAGGCCAAGCTCGAGGCCCTCAGGACGGAGGCGACCGTATGAACCGCGCGAGTGGTCCGGCTCTCCCGCCGGGAAGGGGAGGCCGGCGGACCGCCGCGGGCATGACGCCTCGGGGCGAGCAGGGGGAGCCGCCCCGTCGTCGGCGTCATCACCGCTTGCGCGACGCCGCGCCCGCCCCGTTGGACGTGCGCCTGCTCCCGCCGGCGCTGGCCTCCTGGGTGGGCGCCGCCTGGGCCGTCGGCCTGCCTGGACGGCGGGCCTGGTGCACCATTCTGCTCGGGGTCCTGGCCCTGACCGGGTCGGCCATCCCGCTGAGTCTGGCGGCCCGACGTTTCCGGCCGCCGCGCCACCGCTACGACCCGCGTCCCGGAGCGGAGGCGCCGGACGGGTCCGCCCTCGGGTCGGTGATCGCGAGCATCCTGCTGGCCGTGCTCGCGATGGCTGCGGTGCTCGCCGTGTCCGCCGCCGGTTCGTGGAGCCGGGCCGAAGATCCCCTGACCCGCGCTGCGGCCGACGGGCGCACCGTCACACTCCTGGGCACTGTGCAGACCGAGCCGCGGGTGGTGGCCGGGCCCCGCCGTACAGTGGTACTCACGGACCTGGCCGTCACCGACGTCGACGGGAGCGCCTCGCGCCTGAGCGCCCTGGTCCTGGGTAACGAGGACTGGTACGACCTGCCCATGGGCGCCGTCGTGCGCGTGCGGGCGACGCCCCGTCCCGGTGAGGCGGGCGACGCCCGGGCGGTCGTCCTGGGATCCGACGCCGCCGTACGGCTCGAGGCGCCCGCCGACGGCGTGCTGGGAACGGTCGGATCCCTGCGAGCGGGACTGGCCGACGTCGTGGGAGCACCAACGACGGCGTCGGGCCGGTGGCACTGGCCCGAGGGCGCGCGCGAACTGGTGAGCGGGGTGGCCCTGGGCGACGACCATGCCCTGCCTGCCGACGTCCGTTCCGACATGCGGGTGGTATCCATGACCCACCTCACGGCGGTCTCCGGCCAGCATGTGGCTATCGTCCTAGGGCTGATCATGAGTGGGCTCGGCGTGCTGCCCAGGCGGTGCCGGGCCGCCGCCGGCGTCGTGGTCCTAGCGGCACTCGTCGCTCTGGTCAGGCCCGGCGGCTCCGTCCTGCGCGCGGCGGCCATGGGCGGAGTTCTCCTCGCGGGCGTGGCGGCGGGACGGCGCTCCGCCTCCTTCCCGGCGCTGTGCGCCGCCGTCACCGTCCTGCTCCTCATCGACCCCTGGCAGGCGCGCTCCTACGGCTTCGCCTTATCCGTGGTGGCGACTGCGGGCATCCTTCTGGGCTCCGAACCCGTGCGGGCGGCCCTGACCCGTCGGCTGCCCCGGTGGCTGGCCGGCGCTCTGGCCGTGCCGTTGGTCGCTCAGGCAGCCTGCGGGCCCGTCCTCGTGCTCCTCCAGCCCCAGGTGAGCACCTGGGCTGTGCCCGCCAACGTTCTGGCCGCCCCGCTCGTGCCCCTGGCGACGGTCGCCGGCCTCCTCGCCGCGCTGCTGGCGCCGTGGTGGCCCGCCCTGGCGGCGGTTGTCGCCTGGCCGGCGACAGCCGCCTGCGCCTGGCTGGTGGGCGTCGCCGGATTCTTCGCCTCCCTGCCGGGGGCGAACCCGGGATGGCCGGGTGGGGCCGCCGGCGCACTCGCCCTGGCCGGCCTCGAAGCCGCCGGCGCGGTCCTCGCCTCGCGACGGGGACGCGCGCGCCTGCGCGCTGCGCCTCGGGTCCTCGCCGCGGTGGCGGGCATGAGCGCGGCGACGGTACGTGGCAGGCTTGCTCCATGGCACCGACCCGACCCCCCCGAGGCTCTCGGCGCGCACCGGCGGGACCCGCCTGGGACCAGGTCGATCTCGCGCCGGTCGTCCTCATCCGTGCGGGCGAGGAGATCCTCGCCGATCGAGCCGTCGCCCGACTCCTGGACCAGGCGCGTCGGAAGGACGCGTCGACTGAGATCAGCACCGTCGAGGCCGCCGCCTACGAGCCCCACCAGCTCGACACCTTCGTGTCCCCCTCCCTGTTCGGTGAGCCCAAGCTGGTCCTCGTGCCGGATCTGGAACGGATGACCGACGCGCTGGCCAGTGACCTGCTGGCCTACACGGCCGCCCCCGATCCCGACGTCGTCCTCCTTCTGCGTCACAACGGCGGACGGCGCGGAAAGAAGCTCCTCGACTCCCTGGCGCGATCGCCCCACCCGGTGGTCACCATCGACGCGGTCAAGTCTCCCAAGGATAAGGCCGCCCTGGTCTCCGCCGATGTGCGCAGGGCCGGCCGTCGCATAGAGCCGCAGGCCGTCGGGGCGCTCGTCGACGCCCTCGGATCGGATCTGCGCGAGCTGTGCTCGGCTGTCGAGCAGCTGATCGCCGACACTCGAGGCACCATCACCCTAGCCGCCGTCAACACCTACTACGCGGGACGTTTCGAAGCCACCGGTTTCACCGTCGCCGACGCCGCCGTCGCGGGTGACGTCGCCAAGGCCATCACCTCCCTGCGTCACGCCATCGCCACCGGCACGCAGCCGGTGCCGATCGTCGCCGCTCTGGCGATGAAGGTCCGCCAGCTCGCCCGCGTGGCCGCGCTGGGGGGCAGACGGGGCGTCAGTCCCAAGAAGCTGGGAATGGCGCCCTGGCAGGTCGATCGGGCCCGCCGTGAACTGTCCGGATGGTCGGACGACGCCCTGGCCGCGGCCATCGTGGCCGTCGCCCGCGCCGACGTTGAGGTCAAGGGCGAGGCCCGGGACTCGGTGCATGCGGTCGAACGGGCGGTGCTCGCCATCTGCACGGCCCGGCGCGCCCGTCCCCGCCCGCGCCGGTGAACGGCGGCGCACCCGCCCGCTTCGCAGCGGCGTCGGCGGTCCGGCCCCTCAGCCGCGCAGGGACGCCAGCGCCGCCGCCGTCTCCATGGCCGCGCACGCCGCCTCATGGCCCTTGTCCTCGTTCGCCCCGGGGCCGCCGCAGCGGGCGAGGGCCTGCGCCTCGTCTTCGCAGGTCAGCAGCCCGAAGCCCACGGGCACGCCGCTGTCGAGAGCAACCCGAGCGAGGCCGTCGGTCGCGGCGCGGCACACGTAGTCGAAATGCGGCGTGCCCCCGCGGATGATCACGCCCAGCGCCACCACCGCGTCCGCCCGTTCGGCCGCGGCTGCGGCGAGCACCGGCAGCTCGAAGGAGCCCACTGCCCGCACTACCTCGGCTTCGGCGCCCGCCTCGCGGGCCGCGCGCAGGGCGCCGGACAGCAGACCGTCCATGACCCGCTCGTGCCATCGGGCGGCGATGATCACCACCGTCATCCCGTGGGCCGCCGGCGCGACCTGCCCGGGTGCCCCTGATCCGCTCATCGTTCCCGTCCTTCGTCGCGTCCGTTGTGTCCCGGCCGCCCCGGGGTGTCGAGCCCCGCCAGCAGGTGACCCATGCGATCGCGTTTGGCGCGTAGATAGGCCAGATTCTCACCGGTGGTGAAGGTCGGGGTCGGCACACGCCGGGCGACGCTCACACCGTAGCGCTCCAGACCGGCGACCTTGTCCGGGTTGTTCGTCATCAGCCGCACCGAGCGCACACCCAGGTGGCGCAGAACCTGGGCCGCCGTGGCGTAGCTGCGGGCGTCGGCCGGCAGTCCCAGGGCGACGTTGGCGTCGAGGGTGTCCAAGCCCTCCTCCTGCAGGGCGTAGCTGCGCAGCTTGGCCAGCAGACCGACGCCCCGTCCTTCGTGGTCGCTGGCGTAGACGAGCACGCCGCGGCCTTCGGAGCTGATCGCCTCCAGGGCGGCGCCCAGCTGAGGACCGCAGTCGCACCGTCGGGAGGCCAGGACGTCCCCGGTCAGGCACATGGAGTGAACACGTGCGAGCACGTCGGTTCCGTCGCCGATCTCACCGTGCACCAGCGCCAGATACTCGGCGCCGTCGACCCGGCTGCGCAGGCCGTGCACGACGAAATCGCCGTGGGCCGTGGGCAGGCGCGTACTCACGACCTCCTCGACGAGCGATTCGGTGAGCCATCGGTGGCGCTCCACGTCGGAGATGGAGATCATGGGCAGGCCGTAGGCGTCGGCGAAAGCCCGCAATTGAGGACGGCGCGCCATGGTGCCGTCGTCGTTGACGACCTCGACGAGCACTCCGACCGGACGGTGCCCGGCTAGACGCATGAGATCGACGGCGGCCTCGGTGTGGCCCCTCCGGGCCAGAACCCCGCCCTCGCGGGCCCGCAGCGGGAAGACGTGACCGGGGTGCACGAGGTCGGCCGGTGAGGACGCGGGGTCGGCCAGCACGTGGAGGGTGCGGGCCCGATCCGCCGCGCTGACCCCGGTCGACACTCCCGTACGCGCATCCGCGCTCAGAGTGAAGGCGGTGCGCTTGGGGTCGGTGTTGCGCTCGGTCATCATGGGGATGGCGAGCCGGTCCAACTCTCGGCCGCTCATGGGCGCGCAGATGATGCCCGAGGAGTAGCGGATGGAGAAGGCGAGCCGGTCGACGGTCGCCGTGGCCGCCGGGAAGATGAGGTCGCCCTCGTTCTCCCTGCTCACGTCGTCCACGACAATGAGAGCGCCCCCGTCGCGCAGGGCGGCCAGAGCCCGGTCGATTGTATCCAGGCGGGTGTCCGGGCGACTCACCGCTGCTCCGTCCGAATGCCCGCGCCCATGAGGCGCTCGATGTACTTGGCCATGATATCGACCTCCAGGTTGACACTCCGCCCGGCCTGCTTCGCGCCCAGCGTCGTGCGGTTGAGCGTCTCGGGAATCAGGGAGACGGTCAATGATCCGGGGGAGTCGGTGACTTCGACGACGGTCAGGGACACCCCGTCGACGGCGACTGAACCTTTGACTGCGACGTAGCGGATCAGATCGTCGGGAACGCCGATCCGGACGAGGTCCCACCGTTCGGCGTGGTGACGCTCCAGGATCCGGGTGGCGGCGTCGACGTGACCCTGGACGATGTGACCGCCCATGCGGTCGCTCGGGCGCAGCGCCCGCTCCAGATTGACGAGGCTGCCGGCGGCCAGCTCGCCCAGACACGTCCGCCTCAGGGTCTCGGCCATGAGGTCGGCGGTGAAGGCGTCGGCGCGGACCTCGACGACCGTCAGACAGCACCCGTTGACACCGATGGAATCCCCGCTTCGGGTCCCCTCGATGACCAGGGGGGCGTGGATCGTCAGCCGGGCCGAGTCCTCGGCGCGCTCGACGCGCTCGACGTCTCCGAGCTCCTCAATGATTCCGGTGAACATCGGTGATCCTCCTGCGCATGTCCGATGGTGCGGGTGGCGAAGGACGGCCGCCGTCGGGCGGCTCGCCCCCCTCGCCGCCGGGCGGGCCGTCGGGGACGTCGGCGACGATCCGCACGGCCAGGTCGTCGCCCTCGCCCAGGAGGCGGGCCCGGGGGCGGGTCAGACGCAGGGCGGCGGCGATGGTGCCCGCCCCGAAGTCGTCGACGGCAGCGGGGCCGGCCCCCAGCAGAACAGGGGCCAGATAGGCGACGACCTCGTCGATCAGGCCTCGCGACAGGAAGGCGGCGGCCAGCGTCGGCCCGCCTTCGAGCAGCACGTGGCGGACCTCCCGGCCGGCCAGGACCGCCAGGACCGAGCGCGGATCATGGTCGGCCACCAGCAGGTGCCGGTCGTCGACGAGCACCTGTGCGCCCTCGGGCACCGTCCGGCGTCCGACGACGACGCGCAGCGGTTGAAGGGCGCGCGGCAGCGGCCGGTCGTCCTCGTCGCGCACGGTCAGGGCGGGATCGTCGGCCAGGACGGTGCCGGTGCCCACCATGATGGCGTCGCACTCGCGGCGCAAGCTGTGGGCATCGCGACGTGCGACCGACGGGGTGATCCATCGGCTGGTGGAATCGGCGGCGGCCACGCGCCCGTCCAGGCTCGCCGCCAGCTTCCAGGTCACCAGTGGCCTTCCGCGGGTCACAGCGAAGGTCCACGCGCGATTGAGGCGCTCGGCCTCCCGACGGCACAGCCCGGAGCGCACTCGCACGCCGGCCTTTCGCAGCCTCGCCGCTCCACCCGCGGCGAGCGGATTGGGGTCGTCCTGGGCGTAAACGACCTCGGCGATGCCGGCGTCGAGGAGCGCTCGGGTGCACGGCCCGGTGCGTCCTCGGTGGTCGCAGGGCTCGAGAGTGATGACGGCGACGGCGCCTCGCGCGCGCTCGCCGGCGCGGGTCAGCGCGTCGACCTCGGCATGGGCGGTGCCCGCCCCCCGGTGGTGCCCTTCGGCCAGGATGCGCCCCTCGGCGCTCACGATGACGCAGCCGACCCGCGGATTGGGACCGGGCGGGGCATCGGGTGAAACGGCGAGACGAAGAGCGCGCCTCATCGCCGCCGTCTCGGCGGCTGTGAACAAGGCCATCGGGTCCTTTCCCCCGGGCTCCGGGGGAGACACCCGTACGCCGCCCCGAGCCCGGGGACCCATGACGGCGTCGTATGCCTCGTGCGTGCTTCCCATCCGGACTCTCACCGTCGGTCCAGGATTTCCACCTGGTCAACCGGTCGCTTGCGACCGGGTCGCGGACTCATCACCGCCGGTTCGGACTTCCACCGACCCCAGAACACACGAGTTCTACTCGGGGGATGAATCTACCCCGTCGGTGCGCGGGAACTGAGCCCCGCACGCGGATGTGAGGAGCATCTCGTCGTATGCATCTGCGAGAGGACGTTGTCCGCAAGCCGCGTACCGGCCCCGGTCGCTGGTCTCACGAGTGCCGGCGGCGTCGGAGCGTGTGCTCGCAGACCGCTCGGTGCCCACGGCGTCGAGCTCGCCGAGCCTCGTCAGAGGGCGGCGACGCGCTTGGCCAGCTTGGACTTGCGGTTCGCAGCCTGATTCTTGTGGATGACGCCTTTGGAGACGGCCTTGTCCAGCTTGCGGCAGGCCTTGCGCAGATGCTCCTCGGCCGCCGCTTTGTCACCCGCGTCGATTGCCTCGCGTACGCGGCGCACGTAGGTCTTGAGCTCGGATTTGACGGATTGGTTGCGCAGGCGGGCCTTCTCGTTGGTCTTGATACGCTTGATTTGGGACTTGATGTTCGCCACGGTTGGTGAAGCCTTCTTGATTCGAGTGCGGACAGTGGCCGGAAAGAGGGTTCGCGCACGCGGGCCGACACAAGAAGGTGGTGGAAGCACCCGGCGGAGCCCGGTCGCCGGACCCCGAAGCCGACCAGGCCGGAGGTCCGAGCTAGCACTCTAGCATCCGGCGACGCGGGGGCGCTGGACCGGACCGGGTGCGACGCGTGAGGTGCGTCGCCCCCGAGGGCCTCGCCTCGGGCGGCGGGCGCCCGAAGCGGGGGGAGCCGCCAGGGTCACAGGGTGCGCACCGGTACCCGATTCCGGCGTCGGACGGTTCACCGGAGGGTGGCGGCCTTCATCGCGGCGACGAACTCGCGCAGCCCGGCCGTCAGCGACCGCCGTTCGGCGTCCCAGGCGGCTGAATCCTCGCCCGTTCGCGCCGCCAGGCGGGCGAGGGCCGGTGCGTGTCCCTCGACGATCGCGACCGTAGCCGACCCGCAGATCGCGCCGTCGGCGCCCGCCGCGATCGCCGCGGCCACCTGCTCTGGACGGGAGATGCCGAATCCCAGCATGACGGGCGCGGCGGCGGCAGCGCGCAGTCGGGCCACCGATTCGGCCAGGCCGACGGTGGAGGACGCCTGCTCGATCCCGGTCACACCGGCGCGCGAGACCGCGTAGACGTAACCGCGTGAGGAGGCCGCCACAGCGTCCAGGGTCCGGGCCGTCGACGACGGGGGGGCGATGTAGACCGCATCGATCCCGGCAGCCCGCGCGGCGGAGGAGAAGGCCGGCGACTCGCGCACGGGCACGTCCGGCAGCAGCACAGAGTCGACGCCCGCATCCGCGCACCGGCAGTAGAACTCCCCGACTCCCACGGCGAAGGGCACGTTGCCGTAGACGAGCATGCCGATGGGCAGCTCGGCGTGCCGCTCGCGCACCCGGGAGATCACCCCCAGGCAGGCGGCGAAGTCGGCCCCGGCCTCGAGCGCCCGGATGTGGGCGCGCTGGATCGTGGGGCCGTCGGCGACCGGATCGGAGAAGGGGAGGCCCAGCTCCAGGGCATCGGCGCCCCCGTCGACGAGTGCCTCGATGACGGTCTCGGACAGCGCCGGAGTCGGATCCCCCACCATGACGAAGGGGACGAAGGCTCCCTGGCCGCGGACGGCCAGGCGGGCGAACATCTCGGGGTAGCGGGACATCTCAACCCTCCTGCTTCCTCGTCAGCGACAGGTACTCGGTACGCTTGCCCATCTCCCCGACCATGAGAGCAGCCCGCCTGACGGCCGAATCGGTCGAGAACGACCCGCCCAGGCGCGCGCGCACCTGGTCCAGGTCCTTGTCGCCGCGGCCCGACAGGCACACGAGCAGGTGCGGAACCGGGTCGTGCGGCGGTGTGGCGCGGGCGATCTTGAGGGCCTGCGCCAGCGCGTGGGCCGACTCCAGAGCCGGGATGATGCCCTCCCAGCGGCTGAGCAGCCGGAAGGCCTCGATCGCCTCGTCGTCGGTGACGCCGACGTAGCGGGCCCGTCCGGTGTCGGCCAGCCACGCGTGCTCCGGCCCCACGCCCGGATAGTCCAGTCCCGCCGAGACGGAGAAGGACTCCTCGACCTGCCCCTGCGGCGTGCGCATGAGATAGGAGCGCGCCCCGTGCAGGATGCCGACCGTGCCGTTGGAGATCGGCGCTCCGTTGCGGGGCGTGTCAAGGCCCTCGCCGGCCGGCTCGACGCCGATGAGCCCGACGCCCTCGTCCTCCACGAACTGGCTGAACATGCCGATCGCGTTGGAGCCGCCGCCCACGCAGGCAATGACCTCATCGGGCAGCCGACCCGTCATGGCGAGCACCTGGGCGCGCGCCTCCCGTGAAATGCAGCGATGGAATTCGTGGACAATGGTGGGGAAGGGGTGAGCCCCCGCCGCCGTGCCCAGCAGATAGTGGGTCGTGGCGAAGGAGGCCGTCCAGTCGCGCAGCGCCTCGTTGACGGCGTCCTTGAGCGTGCCCGCGCCGGAGGCCACCGGCACGACCCTCGCCCCCATGAGCTCCATGCGCTCGACGTTGGGCTCCTGGCGCACGACATCGGTGGCCCCCATGTAGATCGTGCACTCCAGGCCCAGCAGCGCGCATACCATGGCGGTGGCGGTGCCGTGCTGCCCGGCACCGGTCTCGGCGATGATGCGGGTCTTGCCCATGCGTCTGGCCAGGAGCGCCTGGCCCATCACCTGGTTGCCCTTGTGCGCTCCGCCGTGAACGAGATCCTCGCGCTTGAGGAAGATCCGTGCGCTGCCCTCGCGCGGCAGGTTGCGCAACTCGGTGACCGGAGTAGGACGTCCCAGATACCGGGTGAGGAGCTCATCGAGCTCGGCGTGGAAGGAGGGGTCGGCCTGCGCCTCGATGAAGGCGTCCTCGAGCTGGTCGAGGGCCGGCACCAACAGCTCGGGCACGAACTGCCCACCGTAGGAACCGAAGTAGGGATTCAGCCGCGGGTGGTCGCGACCGGAGCCTTCCGCGCCCCCGGCACGGTCGCACGAGGCGTTCCGCTGCTCCGCGGAACCGGGCCGGATTCCGCCGCCCGGGCCGCAATCCCCCCGGGGGGAGGACGGGCCGTCGGGGACCGGCACCGCCGTGGCGAGGGACTCGGCGACCGCCGCCGGATCGGAGGCCGCCGACAGTGAGGATCCGACGAGCAGCGCATCAACCGCCCCGGCCAGGCGTCGCACATCATCGGCGGTCCCGATTCCGGACTCCCCGACCAGCACGACGCCCGGGGGCGCCAGCGGCGCGTACTCCTCGGTGCGGGCCAGGTCGGTGGTCAGGGTCCGCAGGTCCCGGTTGTTGATCCCGATGACGCCCGCCCCCAGGTTCGCCGCTCTGTGCATCTCCTCGGGGGTGGACACCTCCGTGAGCACCTCCATGCCCAGCCGGTGAGCCAATCCCGCCAGCTCGGCGTAGACGTCGTCGGGCACCACCGAGAGCATGAGCAGGATCGCGTCGGCCCCCAGCGACCGGGCGGCTAGCACCTGCACCTCGTCGACGATGAAGTCCTTGCACAGCACCGGCACGTCCACCGTCGCGCGCACCGCCGCCAGGTCCTCGAAGGAGCCGTTGAAACGGTCGGGTTCGGTGAGCACCGAGACAGCCGAGGCCCAGGGCGCGTAGGCGCGGGCCAGTTGTGCCGGATCATAGGCGGCGCGAATCGTCCCGCGCGAGGGCGAGGCCGACTTGCACTCCATGATCAAGGCCGGACGCGGGGTCGCCGCCGGGCCGCACCGGGTGCGCAGGGCCTGGGCGAAGGAGAGCTCCGAACGGGGCGGAGCGACTCGGCGCACATGCTCGAAGCGCCTGCGCAGCTCGGGGATGCGGGCACGACGCGCCTCGATGATGGCGTCCAGGACCGTGCCGGTGGCGATAAGCCGCTCGTCCACCGGCCGCCTGCGAGGGCGCCCGTCCACGGGGCCCTCCCCGCTCATCGGGTCGGCCTCTCGGCATCGCGGAGGGGCCGACCCCGGGACGGGTCCTGTCTCCGATCCTGCCGGCCCTCGGAATCGTCGGGATTCGTCGGGCCCTGCGAGTCCTTGGTCATCGACTCCAGATGCTCGGCCACGCGGCCGCTGGCCAACTGCTCCAGAGCCATGCGGGTACCATCCGTCAGATTGTCGGCCGGCCCCGCCAGGTACAGCAGCGCACCGGCGTTGACGGCGACCGCGTCACGATGGGCCGGCCGCCCTCGGCCGGCGAACACCTCCCGCAGCAGGCGAGCATTCTCCTTCGGCGCCCCGCCGAGCACGTCGGACAGCTCCCAGCGGCCCACGCCCAGCTCCTCGGGAGTCACCTCGTAGGCTTTGACGCCCCGCGGGGTCGCCTCGCGTACGAGCGTCGTGCCGTGCACGGCGATCTCGTCGGTGCCGGCGCCGTGGACGATAAGGGCACGCTTGCGGCCCAGCTGCGACATCGCCTCGGCGATCATGTCGAGCATGTCCGGGTCGGCCACGCCCATGAGCTGATAGGTCAGGCGGGCTGGGTTGAGCAGGGGGCCGAGCACGTTAAAGATCGTCGGCGTCGCCAGCGCCCTGCGGATCGGCGCCACATGCCGCATGGCCGGATGGTAGGCCTGAGCGAACAGGAAGGTGAAGTGGTCGCGCGCCAGAACCTTCACCGCCTCCTGCGGGCCCAGATCCAGGGGCAGGCCCAGGGCGGACACGACGTCGGCGGCGCCGGTTCTGGATGACACCGCCCGGTTGCCATGCTTGGCCACTGAGATCCCCATGGAGGCGGCCACGATTCCGGCGGCTGTGGAGATGTTGATGGTGCCCGCGCCGTCCCCGCCGGTGCCCACGACATCGACCAGTGGGAAGGCGACCTCCGGGAAGGGGCGGGCCGCGGCGCGGAAGGCGCTCGCGGCCCCGGCGACCTCTTCGGCCGTCTCGCCGCGCGAGTGCAGAGCGGCCAGGAGGGCGGCGGTCTCCGCCTCGGACAGGTCGCCGGCGCCCAGGGCCGCGAAGACGACACCCGTCTCCTCCTGGGTCAGCCGGCTGCCCTGGATGACCGAGCGCAGCAGGCGGTGGGCGTCCTCGGCGTCGGCGACCGGGAGGCCGGTGGTACTCATGGCGTTGTTCTCAGCGGGGGCGGGGGTCATGTGCGTCTCCTGTTGTGTCTGTTGTGTCTGTTGCGCTGTGCGTCGTGGGCGGGACGACTGCGCGGATGCCGGATGCGTCGATTCGGTCGGGTCGGCCGGGGGCGGCGAGGTCCTCGATAAGGGAGAGCAGGATGCCCGGCCCGTGAGGGGTGAGCACCGACTCGGGATGGAACTGCACCCCGACCACCGGGGCGGTGATGTGGCGGGCGGCCATGACGATGCCCGCCCCGTCCCCCTCGACGGTTCGGGCCAGGCAGGTCAGCGACGGCGGCAGCTCGCGCGTTCCCAGGGAGTGGTAGCGGGCGACGTCCAGCGGGCCACCAGTCAGGACGGCGAAGGCGGGGTCGGCGCGCCCCGCGGGGGTGACCCGAACCCGCACCGAGCGGCCGTGGACCGGACCGACCTCCTCGATGTCGCCCCCGCACGCCTCGACGATCGCCTGGAAGCCCAGGCAGATGCCGAGCGTCGGAACGCGCTCGGCGAGTGCCGCCGCGACCAGTTCCATGAGGCACCCGCTGGTGCGCGGGTGACCCGGCCCCGGGGATAGAGCCAGCACAGGGCGCTGCCCGTGCGAGGCTTCCCGGCTCGTCGGCTCCAGGGCCGAGCGGACCGTGGCCGCGGGCGCCGTGTTGCGGTAGACCTCGATGTCCGCGCCCAGAGCGGCGAACTGGTCGACGAGGTTGTAGACGAACGAGTCGCGGTTGTCGAGTAGAACGACGCGCATCTCAGCTCTCCTCACCGGTCTCGGGGGCGGGCGTCCCCGGGGTGGAGTCCGCGGGGTCCGGGTCGATGATGAGGTCCGCGCCCTGCGCGGCCGCGATCGCGGTGAGGACGGCGCTGGCCTTGTGGACGGTCTCGGCCGTCTCCATAGCGGGCACGGAGTCCGCGACGACGCCGGCTCCCGCCTGGACGAGGGCCCGCCCGCCGGTTACGAAGGCCGAGCGGATGACGATGCACGTGTCGAGTTCGCCGTCGCCCCTGAGGTAACCGACGTAGCCGCCGTAGGCGCCCCGGCGGGCCCCCTCGGCGGAGCGGATGAGCTCGGCGGCGCGCAGCTTGGGGGCACCGGTCAGCGTGCCCATGGTCATCGAGGCGCGGAAGGCGTCCAGAGCGTCCAGGTCCGGGGCGAGTCGGCCGGAGACCTCGGAGACCAGGTGCATGACACGGCTATAGCGGTCCACCCGCAGCAGGTCGCCGACCCTGCGGGTACCGGGCACGCTCACTCGGGCGACGTCGTTGCGGGCCAGATCGAGAAGCATGACGTGCTCAGCGACTTCCTTGGCGTCGGTGCGCAGCTCCAGCTCCAGACGGGTGTCGCGCTCGTGGTCCACGGTCCCGTCCGGTTTCAGGCCGCGCGGTCGGGTTCCGGCGATGGGGCGGATGGCGACCTCTCCGGTGCGCGCCGAGTGCAGAAGCGCCGATTCGGGGGAGGCGCCGAGCAGTTCGAAGTCCGGGGCGCTGACGTAGAACATGTAGGGGCTGGGGTTCGCCTCCCGCAGCCGGTGGTAGGCGGCCAGGGCGTCCGGGCAGGGCATGGTGAAGCCGCGCGAGGGCACCACCTGATAGACCTCCCCGGCCGTGATGGCCTTCTTCATGCGCTCCACGACCGCGGCGTAGTCGGCGTCGGAGACAGTGGGGACGGCGTGCACGACGGGGGCAGGCCTCCCCGATGGGTGCGTCGTGGGCGCGGGTGCGGATGCGGCCGCGTCCCGGGCGGCGTCGGCACCGTCGTCATGATCCGCATGGGCGGCGTCGAAAGCATTGATGGCGGTTGAGAGCTCGTCCATGCGGGCGGCCAGTCCGGCGGCGTCGACGGACGCGCCCACGAGGGTCGCTTCGGCAGTGGAGTGGTCGATGACGAGGATGATGCGGGCGTCGTAGAAGAGGTAGTCGGGACAGGTGTTGGCGCCCGTCGGCACTGGCGGGAGGGCCTCGAAGGTCGCCAGGTAGTCGAAGGCGACGACGCCGGCCTCCAGCGGCAGGTGGGGGTGGTCGATCTCGGCGGCGGCGAGCACGCGCAGCGGTTCGACCGTGGACAGCGAGGTGAGCCGCTCGCGCTCCTCTAGGGCGCCGTCGTCGGGGGCTGTGGGGATGGTGAGCGTGAGGGAGGCCGGGGTACCCGGGCCGGCGGCGGCCTGCGCAGTGATGTACTCGCCCAGAGCGGCGCGCAGGCGGTCCAGCACGGCCTCGCCGTCGTCGGCGGCCTGCGGGAGGACCTCGACGGCAACGGCGTCCCCGGTGCAGGTCAGCCGAGCGGAGGCGTCGAGAACGGTGATGGTAGTACGTGAGGCCCCGGTGGCGATGTCGACGCTCTCCAGCAGGACGGTATCGGCGGGGCGCATCCGGCCGGCCCCGGCGTCGTCGGCGGGGATGAGGCCGGCGGCGGTGAGGTGCTCGAGCAGCAGGCCGCTATCGCCCTGGTAGCGCACTGGGCGCGTCAGCACGGTCGGCGGGGAGGATGTCATGGGGTGCCTTCCTGTCGGTGCCGCTAAGACGCGCCTGCGAATACGCGAAGAGCCCGCCTGGCGGCGAGCTCTCGGTTCCTGGTTTCCATTCACAGTTTCCGCTCACACAGAGCGGGAGGCTCGCCTGCTGGGGAGCCACCACCACTGGCGGGCGTGGAACGCTGTCATGGCATCGAGAGTAGAACGCGGTCATGAAGCGACCAAATCGGTGGCGGGGGCTGAGACGGGGCGTCCGCACTGCCTGGTCGGGAGGCCTCCATCCTCCAGGGCGCCGGCTCCTCAGTCCAGGACATGGCGCAGTCCAGGCTCGTGAGCGCAACCGCCATGGCGGTTGCGCTCACGTGCTGGCCCGCCCCGGTCTCGGCGATGAGCCGCGTTTTGCATGCGCTTGGCCAGCAGCGTCTCAGGGCGTTGGTGCCCTTGTGGGCGCCGCCGTGGACGAGGTTCTCGCGTTTAAGGACTGTGAGGACGATGCGCGCTCCGTCGCCCGACGGAAGGTTGCGGCACTCGTAGATGAGGGTGAGACAGCTCGGATGGTCGATTTGCAGCTTCTCGAGCTCCGCCAGAAGACGGGATCGGCGACGTCCGGGTGAAGGCCGCTTCGAGCTCGTCGAGGCCGGCAGAAGGGGGTCGGGACCTCCTGGCCGCCGAAGCGCCCGCGAAGAAGGCCGGCAGGATCGTCTCGCGGGGGCATCGTCAACGCGGGCGGGCATGGTGCTGCCGGGGCGTTCGGGCCCGAGCGGACCGCTGGGGACGCGGGTGGCGGTGGGTGCGAAGCCGGGGGAGCGCTGGTCGTCGCCGTGTGAACGTTAGGGACGTGCGACGCGGAGCGCAAACGCGCATTGTCGGGTGGGTGGTTTGTTGGGCGGGCGGTGGCGCACGCCGTCGTCGGGGCCTCGCCACTCGTGGGACACTGGCCCCGGATTCAGACCAGACCCACGCACCGGAAGAGACAGAGACTCACGTGTCACCGATCCCCACGCCCGAGCAGGCGGCCGCCGTCACGCCTGCTTCGACGCCGTCGGCTCAGCTGCGCAACTTCTGCATCATTGCGCATATAGACCACGGCAAGTCCACCCTGGCAGACCGCATGCTTCAGGCCACCGGCGTGGTGCAGCCCCGCGACATGCGCGCCCAGTACCTGGACCGCATGGACATCGAACGCGAGCGGGGCATCACCATCAAGTCGCAGGCCGTGCGCATGTCCTGGACCGTGATCGGGCCCGACGACGCCCCGACCACCTACGCCCTCAACATGATCGACACCCCCGGTCACGTTGATTTCTCCTACGAGGTCAACCGTTCACTAGCCGCCTGCGAGGGTGCCGTCCTCCTGGTCGATGCCGCCCAGGGCGTCCAGGCCCAGACTCTGGCCAACCTCTACATGGCCATCGAGGGTGACCTGGCCATCATCCCGGTCCTGAACAAGATCGATCTTCCGGCCGCCGAACCGGAGCGCCATGCGGAGGAGATCGCCTCTCTCATCGGCTGCGATGTCGATGACGTCCTCAAGGTCTCCGGCAAGACCGGCCAGGGCGTGCCCGAACTTCTCGACCGCATCGTCGAGGTGGTCCCGGCCCCGCATGGAGATCCGGCCGCCCCGGCCCGCGCCATGATCTTCGACTCCGTCTACGACACCTACCGGGGCGTGGTCACGTACGTGCGCGTCGTCGACGGGGCTCTGCGGCCCCGCGAACGCATTGAGATGCTGTCGACCGGTGCCGTCCACGACCTGCTGGAGATCGGCGTCATCAGCCCCGAGCCCGCGCCGTCGGCCGGCCTGGGAGCCGGCGAGGTCGGGTACCTCATCACCGGGGTCAAGGACGTGCGCCACTCCAGGGTCGGGGACACCGTCACAGCGGCCGCCTCCCCGGCCGCCGAGCCGCTGGCCGGCTACCAGGATCCCAAGCCGATGGTCTTCTCCGGCCTGTTCCCCGTGGACGGCTCCGACTTCCCGGCTTTGCGCGACGCCCTGGACAAGCTCAAGCTCAACGACGCCTCCTTGACCTACGAGCCGGAGACCTCGGCGGCTCTCGGTTTCGGCTTCCGCTGCGGCTACCTGGGTCTGCTGCACCTGGAGATCATCCGCGAGCGCCTGGAGCGCGAGTTCGGTCTCGACATCATCTCCACCGCCCCCTCCGTGGTTTACGAGGTCACCCTGGAGGATGGCAGCGTTCACGCGGTGACCAATCCGAGCGAGTTCCCCTCGGGGAAGGTCGCGCAGGTCAGCGAACCGGTCGTGCGGGCCACGATCCTCACGCCCAGCGAGTTCGTCGGCACCGTCATGGAGCTGTGCGTCTCGCGGCGCGGCACCATGGCGGGAATGGACTACCTGTCGCCCTCGCGCGTGGAGATGCGCTACGTGCTGCCGCTGGCGGAGATCGTCTTCGACTTCTTCGACGCTCTGAAGTCGCGCACCCGCGGCTATGCGTCCCTGGACTACGAGATGGACGGGCGGCAGAGCGCGGATCTGGTCAAGGTCGACATTCTGCTCAACGGTGAGCGGGTCGACGCCTTTAGCGCCGTCGTCCACAGGGACGCCGCTTATTCCTACGGCGTCATGATGGCCAAGCGTCTGAAGGACCTCATTCCGCGCCAGCAGTTCGAGGTGCCCGTGCAGGCGGCGGTGGGCGCGCGCATCATCGCTCGCGAGACGATCCGCGCCCTGCGCAAGGATATGCTCGCCAAGTGCTACGGCGGCGACATTTCCCGCAAGCGCAAGTTGCTGGAGAAGCAGAAGGAGGGCAAGAAGCGCATGAAGGCCATCGGCCGTGTGGATGTGCCCCAGGAGGCCTTCATCGCTGCGCTGGGGGCGGACCGGCCCGCCACCAGGAGCAAGTGAGACGGAGTCCGGTGAGCGCTCGCCGCCATCGGCCCGCGTCATTCCGACGCGTTATTGGAGGAATCATGAAGCAGATCGACGGCGCCCCCACGACCCGGGGGATCTTGGATGCCGCTATGAGCGAGGACGGCGCCGCTTTGGGCGCTCTGCCGCTGGCGCGGGACCTCGCCCGTCCGCACGCCGGGGCGGATGGGCGGCATCGCGGGGAGCCCTCGCCCTTCCACGACGGCGATCTTGTGGGGACCGTCGGCCCGATCTGCGTGGGTTCGCGTATGCGCCCTGACGCCGGTGAGGCAGGCGAGTCGGCTATCGGCAAGACCGCGGTCGACGGCCCGGTTCGGGTCACGCGCACCGGTCTGGTCGGTGACGCCCACGGGGACAAGACGCATCACGGCGGGGAGGCCAAGGCTCTCTATGTCATGGACGCCGCCGAGCAGGCGCACTGGAACGGAGTGCTGGGCGGGGTCGCGCCGGGCCGGCTGGGGGAGAACATGCTCGTCGTGCCCGGCGAGCGCGGCGGCATCGATGACGTCGAGCTCGGTGCGATCCTCTCGCTCGGCGATCCGACGGCCGGCGGCGTGCGGGTGCGCGTGACCGGTGTGCGCAACCCCTGCCCGACCTTCGCCCGCGGGGTGGGGCGCGCGGATTGGGTCGAGGTCTTCTCGGCGCGCGTCCGTGTGGGCGTCTACCTGTCGGTTCTCACCGAGGGCGTGGTGCGCACCGGGGACGAGGTCCGTGTCATCTCCTCCCCGGGGCATCGCGTGACCTGCACCCGATGGTTCGCCCACCACGACCCGCGCGACGCCCAGGCGCTGCTGAACTCCGAGATCTTCGGCAACTGCGTCATCGCCCCCTTCACCAGGAAATATGTCCGGGCGGCTGCCCACGAGCAGGTCGGCTGAGGTCCGACGGGACGCCCCATGCCTCAGCACCATCCGCCCCGCTCCCACGCCATCCGCTCCCGCGTGCGCTCCTTCTCCCGCGCTGGTGGTCGCCTGTCTGACGGCCAGGCGCGCGCTCTGGCCCGCTACGGCGACCGCTACGTCCTCGACGTCCCCCGTGCCGACGCCGTGCGGACGGTCGACGCCGGCTTCGATCTCGACCCGCGGGCGGCCTTCGCTCACCCGGGTCGTACGCGGCCGCTGGTCGTCGAGGTCGGTTCCGGCGGCGGGGAGGCGATACTCGCCCACGCCGCCGAGCACTCGGATGTCGATCACCTGGCCGTCGAGGTGTGGCAGACCGCCATCGCCAAGATCGTGCGCGGCGCGGCGGAGCGGGATCTGCGCAACGTGCGGGTCGCCCCCGCCGACGCTTCCCAGTTGCTAGCCACGGCTCTGCCGGTGGGCTCGGTCGACGAGGTGTGGGTCTTCTTCCCCGACCCGTGGCGCAAGCCCCGCCATCGCAAGCGGCGCCTGGTCGATGTCGCCTTCGCCGACTGCGTCGCCCGGGTGCTGCGCACCGGCGGCGTATGGAGGCTCGCCACCGATTGGGCGGACTACGCCTGGCAGATGCGCGACGTTCTCGAGGCGGTCTCCGTCCCGCCTGCGGGAGCCGCGCCGCCCGTCCCGGCCACGGGGGGGGACGGGGCTGGCCCAGCGGACGTCTACTTCCGGTACGACGACGCCGGGGAGCGCCCCGACCTGGGAGCTGGAAGCGCCGTGGAAGGGAGTCCCGGCAACGGACCGGATCCCGGGTCCCCGGCGGGCGTGCGCGGTGGCTGGTCGGAGCGCTTCGCCGGTCGGGTGACGACTCGCTTCGAAGACAGGGGCGTGCGGGCCGGCCGCACCGTACGCGATCTGAGCGTCGTGCGCACCAGTACGCCGTGGCGCGCCGGTCGGTGCGACCGGCGCGGGCCGCTGCCCGAGGACCCGGGGCGTGGGGCCGCCGGGCGGGCTACTGCGCAGGAGGACATCCGTGTCTAGCGTCGGTCTTCTCGAGGGCGGGTTCTCACCGCTGCACTGCGGCCATGTCGCGGCCATCGTGCGCGCCTCGACCATGGTTGATGTGCTGCACGTCGTCGTGGCCACCGACGACGCCTGGGAGTGGGAGCACCTCTACCGCGGCGCACGCATCCCCTTTTTCCCCTCCCGCTACCGCGAGCGGTGGTTGCGCACGGTCTTCCGCGACCATCCGCACGTGCTGGTGCACGCCGTGCACCAGCCTCGCACGGGGGATGACGAAGCCGATCGAACGGCGGGCGTCGAGGCGATCACCCAGTGCATCGGCGCACCGATCACGCACGTGTTCTCCTCGCAACAGGGGGCCGCCGTCGATGCGTTCGGCCCCGACGCGGAGCACGTTCTCATCGAACCGGACTGGAACCCCTATCCGGTCTCCTCGGCCCGGATCCGTACCGAGGGCGCCCTGCGCTACTGGGCGATGATCCCCGCCGTCGTACGCGCCTTCCTGGTCAAGAAGGTCGTGCTGGTGGGGCCGGAGTCCACTGGGAAGACGGTGCTGGCCCGCAACCTCGCCCTGTACTACAACACCGAGTGCGTCACCGAGTCCGGGCGGACCCTGCTGCGGGAGGCCGGGGACAACGACATGATCCTCGAGGACTACCCGCGTATCGCCATGGCCCACCACCTGGCCGTCGATCGGGCGCGGGCGCGGGCCAGCAGAGTCCTGTTCGTGGACACCGAGGCACTGGTCGTCCAGAACTACTCCCGGCTCTACGAGGGGTTCAATCAGCGTCTCATCGACGAGATCGCCCGCCTGCAGGATTACGACTTGGTTCTCTACCTGCCGCCCGATGTGCCGTGGGTGGACGACGGCACCCGACTGCTGGGCGATGAGCGCGAGGAGGCCGATGCGGAACTGCGCACTCTGCTGGCCGAGCACGGTGTGGAGATCGTCGAGGTCGGCGGAGGCTTCGAGCAGCGGCTGATCACCGCCGTCGACGCCGTCGACCGGCTTCTTGAGGGCGAGGGGCAGTGAGCGCAGCGGCGGTCGGCGACCCGGCTCCCGGCCGGGGCCGGCGGGAGGGGGCATGAGTCCGGCTCCGCCGGAGGGGGCGTCCCTGCCGGGCGGGGACGTGCTGCCCGACCGGGTGCGGACGGCGACATCCCGGTCGAACGCCGGGTCGTTCTCGGTTTACCTGCACGTGCCGTACTGCCGGGTGCGGTGCGGCTACTGCGACTTCAACACGTATACGAATCTGGCCATGGGGCGGGGGGCGTCGGCGGGCGACTACGTGGACACACTGGCGGGCGAGCTGCGCCTGGCGCGGGCGACCATGGACACCGCCGGCCTGCAGCAGCGGGCGGTGCGAACGGTGTTCGTCGGCGGCGGGACGCCGACGATGCTTCCGGTCGGCGACTTGGCCCGGATGGTCGATCTCGTACGCGGTACGTGGGGGCTGGCCGAGGCTGCCGAGGTGACGACGGAGGCGAACCCGGAGACAGTCGACGAACGCTACCTGGCGGGACTGGCGCGAGCCGGATTCACGCGGGTGTCCTTCGGCATGCAGTCGGCGGTACCGCGGGTGCTGGCCGTGCTGGACCGCGTGCACACGCCCGAGCGGGTGCCGAAGGTGGTCCGGTGGGCACGGCGTGCGGGATTGAGCACGAGTCTGGATCTCATCTACGGGGCGCCGGGGGAGTCCGCGGGGGATTGGGCTCGCAGCCTGGATGAGGCGATCGCCATTGGAGCGGACCATGTGAGCGCCTACGCGCTGGTGATCGAGGAGGGCACGAAGATGTGGGCCAGGGTGCGCCGCGGCGAGCTGGAGATGCCCGGAGACGACGATGAGGCCGCCAAGTACGAGATGGCGGATGCGATTCTGGCGGCGGCCGGGTATGAGTGGTATGAGATTTCGAACTGGGCGAGGCCGGGGCGCGAATGCCGGCACAATGAGGCGTATTGGCGTGACTGGGACTGGTGGGGTGCTGGTCCGGGGGCGCATTCGCACCTGGGGGATGTGCGCATGTGGAATGTCAAGCATCCGGTGGCCTGGGCCGGTCGGGTGCGGTCCGGGCGTCTGCCGGTGGCCGGGCACGAGGTGGTCGACACCGGGGCGCGTGAGCTGGAGCGGGTCATGCTCGGAATCCGCATGCGTGAGGGCCTGGAGCTGGCGCGTCTGGTGCGCATCGGGCGGGACGGAGCCGAGCCGACGATGTCGGACGGGACGCCGAGGCGGCTCGTGCCCGTGGTGAGCCGGCTTGTGGATGATGGCCTGCTCGACGACGCCGCCCCGGCTGGTCGTGCGGTGCTCACTCTGCGCGGCCGGCTCATGGCCGACCATGTCACCCGGGAGCTCGTGGGGTGAGACCGGTCTTCCTGCTCCGATCGCCCTCCGGGGTGGATGTCACGATGCTGGAGGCGACGCCCGGTTCGGCCCTTCGGCGGCGCCCGCACCGCCGTCGGGCACGAGTCTGGAGATGCCGTAGCCGAGCCAGAACAGGATGAGCCCGGTCAGAAGCGTCCCCAGGTAGTAGGCGGGCTGACCGAGCGAGCCGAGCACCGGCATGCTCCGCTGGAAGAAGTAGTCGCCGTCCGTGATCGCATTGGCCGCCACCGCTACGAGCGAGAAAACAACCATCCACGCGAAGGCTCGTCCCAGGGCGCGCCTGCTCGGCCTCCAGTCGGTCGTCACCCATGCCAGCACCGGCATGAGCAGGGTGATGACGTGGTTGATCAGGAAGCTCCAGCCGAACAGATTGGTGATCGGTGAGATGTCCTGCGGGTAGGAGAAGCTGAACCACGCCCACAGGCTGAAGTAGAACAGCACGTCCATGACGCGCTCGGACCCGGTCGCCAGATAGACGACGCACAGGAGTGCCGACACCCGTGAGATGTGCAAGGGCAGCACCTGCGCCCAGCCCCACCCTGTCGCCACGTATACGCCGTACATCAGCATCTGCTGCATCACTGAGACGATGAGCACCCCTGCGCGCACCTGCCGGGCGTGCTCGCGCACCCAGCGCCGGCAGCCGATGAGGAGAGCCGCGGCGAGCACGAGCAGCGCGACGTACATGAGGTGGTCCGGGCCACCGATGGGGATCGGCTCCGCCGTCAGGGAGAAGAAGCGCTTCACGCTGCCATGCTACTGAGCGCCCTGAGAGCCGTCGAAGGAACGCTGCCGCCCTTACAGTCCCTGGGCGCGAAGCTCCTTCATCGCCATGACGCGGTTCTTGCGGTCCAGACGGTCGATGTACAGGCGCCCCTCGAGATGGTCGCACTCGTGCTGGATGCAGCGCCCCATGAGCTCCTCGCCCTCGACGATCACTTCCTTGCCGTCCAGGTCGGTGCCCACGGCACGGGCGTACCATGCGCGCTTGGTCGGATACCACAGGCCCGGCACGGACAGGCAGCCCTCCTCCCCGTCCTGGTACTCCTCGAAGTTCAACTCGTCGATCCTCGGGTTGAGGATGTAGCCGATCCGGTCATCGATGTTCCATGAGAAGGCGCGCATGCCCACGCCGATCTGATTGGCCGCCAGCCCCGCGCGCCCGTCCTCGTCGACTGTTTCGAGCAGATCCTCGACGAGCGCCTTGACACTCTCGTCGATGTCCGTGATCCACTCGCACTGCGTGCGCAGGACGGGATCGCCGATGATGCGGATGTCGCGGTAAGCCATGGGCGCATCCTCGCACGAACGCTCACGGCCGAGCTCATCGCGCGCCCGGCGCCGCTGCGCGCGCCGACGCATGCCGGCCCGGTGGGCCGATAGCATGGCCGCATGCGTCTGCCTCGCCGTCGTTCATCCGCCGCCCTGCCGTCCCGTCTGGCGCGAATGGCCGCCGCCTCCGAACCGGTCCTGGGCGCCGTCCCCCTCGACGAGGCCGGGGGACGATGGGCCGTTGCCGCTCCGAGCGGCGTCATCATTCTCGATGAGGACGGCATCGACGTCCGCCATGCCTGGGATCGGATCAACCGCGGGACCTGGGACGCCCGGGAGCGCACCTTCACACTCGAACTCCTCGATGAGGCCGAGCCGCTGGTCCTGGTCGTGCCCGACCGCGTCTCGACCGCGACGGAGGACGGGCGCGACGGCGAGCGCGCTGTCGAGGAGAAGATGTTCGCCCTGGCCCTGCGTCAGCGCGTCAACGCGGCGATCATCCACCACGCGTCCGCCACTCTGCCCGATGGGCGGCGGATCACGGCCAGTGTGCGCCGCCGTCCCGACGGCGTTCTCTATTCGGTCACCGATCCGCCCGTCGGCGGTGGGGATGCGGACCGGGAACTCGGCCTCGACGACATCGACGCTCTCACCTCCCTGGAGGATCGTGTCCGCGACGCTGTGGGGCTGCCCACAACGTGACATGCACGCGTCATCACAACGGTTCCGGTCCGAGAAGGGATTCGACGTCAGCGGCGCCGGTTGCTAAAGTTCACTGCGCGTCGAGCGCCATTCCCGCGTAGCTCAATGGCAGAGCATCCGACTGTTAATCGGACGGTTATTGGTTCGAGTCCAATCGCGGGAGCCGGCAGGGGTCCGACCGGGTACGGTCGGACCCCTTCGTCGGTCGGCCCGCCGGCCCCGTCCCTTCGCCCGGGCCCGGCCTCTCGCCGGCCCCGGGCGAAGGGACGGGGCCCGGCACCCCGCTCTCACCGGGGCGGTCGGCCCGCGATGGCCCCGCGGGCTGTGCGACGCGCGTGTCGTGAACCGGTCTGTTCGTGCCATCAGCGTGCTCTAACCGTTACGATCTGGGTGATGACCGATACGCCAGCACCTGAAGCCCCCGCCGCCCCGATCACCGAGGACTCGGCCCATGCGGGTCACGACCGCCCCGTGCCAACAGGCGGCCGCGACAGCACCGACGAGGGCCGCAAGCTCGTCATCGCCTCCGCCTACGGGGCGCCGGACGCGGACGAGTGGGTCGCCGACGCCCGCCGGATGGGCGTGACCGTCATGCGTCTGACCGACATCGTTGAGACCGGCCTCGAGGATTGCCTGAACGACCCCGAGGGCAAGTACGAGGAGATGGACCTCAAGGCTCGAACGGCCGCCGATGCCGGCATGGGCGTCGTCCTGGACCTGTCGTTCATACGGAACGCGGCGATCAGGGCGGGACGCAACCCTTACAAGGAGGATTTCGACTGGAGCACCTACGTCGCGCCGCTGCTCGCACGCCCTTTCCCCACTGGTGGCACCTACGGCACCAGCGAGCACATCGTCTACGTCTCCCTGCCCGGCGAGCCCCACGTCGATTGGGGCGATGACCCCAATGAGAAAGCCGACACAGCCGAGGACCTCATCGCCTTCTACCAGCGTCTGGCCCGCGTGGTGCGCCGCGCCGGCGTGGACCGGCCTGTGGCGGCGGGGGGTTTCATTCACCATACGGCCGATGGCAACGGCACTGACGCCGGTTTGGACATCACCGCCGTCTACAGCCTGATCGAGATCGACGTGTGCACCACCCACGCCTACGACCAGGACTCCCTTGACGCCCTGCCCATGCTGACGCGCTACGCCCACGCGTTGGGCAAGCCCTTCATCCTGGAGGAGACCGGACGCAATGCCGAGGGGTACTCCGACGCCGGGCGGGCCGACTGGTTCGCTCGCGTTCGGGAGGCCTGCGCCGACGCCGGCGTCGACGGCGTCGGCGTGTGGAACGTGGGTCAGGGCGGCGGCTTCGATGTCCGGCCCCCGAGGCACCCGCTGGCCGCCGCCGCCATGCGGCGCATGGCCGATGTCGTGATCCCGGAGGCTCTCGTCGCCCAGGAGGAGGAGGGACTGGAGCCGCACGGGCAGCACGCCGCGACCGCTGACAGCGCGGCCAGTGCCGTAAGCGCGGCCAGTGCGGGCACACCCGACGAAGGGACCTCAGGGGACGCCGCCGTGGCGGAGGGCGGGGCTGCGACCGCTCGTGCCGCCGTGGCGGAGGGCACGCCCGGCGGGGCGGCGGGGCGGCGGGATGTCGTGGCGCCCGGGGAGGTTGCGAGCGCGCCGGGCGAGCCGGATGCGTCGGATGCGCGACCCGATCCCGCGACAGCCGATTCCGCCGACGGGTTCGGCGCGGGCGCTGCAGCGGGAGTCGCCCTCACCGATGGCGACCAGCCCGGCGCGGTGAGGGCCGAGGATGTCACTGCTCACACGTCCCCCTCCCGCCTCGACGCCGCGGGAGTGCCCGAGTCCGCGAGCCCCGGGGAAGCGCCCCGGGCGGCCACGGCTGACGAGCCCGACGACGATGGCGCACGCGTGCAGGGAGTTCTGGCGAGCGATGCCGATCCCGGCGAGGGTGATGAGGCCGGCGATGCCGGCACCGGCGAACCGTCTGATACCTCCGACGCTGCTGGTGCCTCATCGGCCGATGTCGAGCCGCCGGAAGAGCCGGCGGGCGGCGCGGCGGTGGCCGGCTCCGTCTCCGTCGATCGAGGGTCTCCCGCTGCTGAGGGGGAGGCCGCCGCCCCCGCGCTGAGCAGCGGGGCTCCGGCTCCGACCGAGCCTGCGCCGAGTTCCGATGCCCCCACGTCCGCGCCTGTTGGGGGAACCTTCGCCCGCGGCGGGGAGGAAGCCGCCATTTGGCGAAGCGTTATGGCTGCACGGAACGCGGAGGCGGCTCATGGCGTCCGGAGCGGGCGCGCGGCGGTCGCCGATGAGGGTGGGTCGGCCGAGGACTCCACCGTCCGGGGCGCCGTCGCACGTGAGAATGCCGACACCGACGGCGGTGATGGCAGGGCCGCCGCACGCCGCGTTGCCGCGACGGCCGACGAACCGGTCGACGAGGACGAGAGCGAGTCCGCCGACGCCGATCGGCGGGAGAACACCACTGCGCACGAGGACGGCGGGAACTGAGGCACCTTTGCGAGGACCGGGCCGCCGCGGGATCTGCGCTCCTGCGGGCCGGCCCGCGGGTGCGCAGATCCCGCTGCTCTGGACGACGCCTGTGCTCCGCGCTCTGCGGGAGCTTCGAACCCGCCTGGACCTGGCCGCCGCTGTCTGGCACGATAGTGGCGCACGCCGCGTGCTTCACATTGAACGCCCGGTACGAGTCGAGACCGTTGGGGAAGGCGAATCTCGAAACGACCAGGAGGCGATCCATGGTGAACGGTGCCTACACCCGCGGTGTACTTTTCGTGCACTCCGCGCCCCGTGCGCTGTGCCCGCACATCGAGTGGGCGGGTGCCGAGGTTCTCGGCTCCCGTATCCACCTCGACTGGACAGAGCAGCCTGCTGCTCCCGGGATGATGCGCGCCGAGACGAGCTGGGTCGGCCAGGTCGGGACCGGCGCGCGACTCACCAGTGCCCTGCGCGGCTGGGCGAACCTGCGTTACGAGGTCACCGAGGAGGCCTCGCCCGGTAACGACGGCGGCCGTTGGTCGCACACCCCCGATCTGGGGATCTTCCACGCCCAGACGGACGTGCACGGCAACGTCGTCGTCCCCGAGGACCGCATCCGTGCTGCCCTGCTTCACGCTGAGGAGCCGGCGGCCATGCGCCGTCAGCTCGACTTGGCGCTGGGGCAGGCCTGGGACGATGAGCTCGAGCCGTTCCGCTACGCCGGCGCCGGCGCGCCGGTCCGCTGGCTTCACCGGGTGGGGTGAAGCGCACGACGCTCATGGCTCTGCGGGGTGCAGCGGGGGCGGGCCCCACTCGCATCTCAGCGGGAGAGGACCAGGACGACGTTGTGACCGCCGAAGCCGAAGGATGTGCTCACCGCCGTCGTGAGTCCGGGGGCCCGGCGCCCGTGCGGCCCCACGATATCGAGACCGAGTCGGCTGATCTCGGGGTCGATTCCGCCGGGCAGGAGCGTCGGGGGCAGCCACTCCTCGTTCAGAGCCATGACCGTCAGAACCGCTTCCAGGCCGCCCGCTCCCCCCAGAAGGTGGCCGGTGAGCGACTTGGTGGCCGAGACCGCTGCGCCCGGCATCGTACGCGCCAGGACCTCGGCCTCGACTCGGTCCCCGACAGGGGTGGACGTCGCGTGCGCGTTGACGTGCCCGACGCGCCCGGAGGGAATGCCCGAGCGCTCCAGGGCCAGGTGCAGCGCGCGCTCCTGCTGAGCCCCTCCCGGTTCGGGCCGGGCGACGTCGAAGGCGTCCGCCGTGACCGCGGCGCCGGCCAGGACGGCGAGAACTCGGGCTCCCCGGGCCTTCGCGTGGGCCGCGGACTCGAGGACGAGCACGCCCGCGCCCTCCCCGAGCACGAAGCCGTCGCGGTCGGGAGCGAAGGGGCGACTGGCGGTGGACGGGTCGTCGTTGCGCCTCGAGAGCGCTCGCATGGAGGCGAAGGCCGCCACGGCCATGGGATGCAGCGCCGCGTCGGTTCCGCCGGCTACGACGATGTCGGCGCGTCCCAGCGCGATGAGATCCGCGCCGTAGGCGATGGCCTCGGCCCCCGAGGCGCAGGCCGACACGGGGGAGTGGACGCCGCCTCGAGCTCCGAGCTCGATGCCGATGGCAGCGGCGGGCGCGTTGGGCATGAGGGCGGGTATCGCCGTGGGCGGAACCCGACGCGGCCCATGTTCGCGCGCGGTGTCCCAGGCCTCCATGACGGAGCGGACCGGCCCCATTCCGGGTGAGAGCGATACGGCCAGCCGCTCACTGTCGACTTCGGGGCTGCCGGCCCGCTCCCATGCCTCGCGGGAGGCCAGCAGGGCGCATTGGCTGGCACGGTCCAGGCGTCGGCGCTCCCGAGGCGTCAGCAGAGGCGTCGGTTCGACGCTCAGCGGAGCCGCGAGCCTAACCGGCAGTTGCGGGTCCAGCGTCGGCGATGCGTCGAACCTACGGACCGCGCACTGTGATGCGCGCAGGGCTGCCCATGTGGAGGCGACGTCACCGCCCAGGGGGTTGGTGGTGCCCAGCCCGGTCACAACGACTGCACGGTCGGGCCGGCCGCCGATCCCGGGACCTCTCGGGAGGGCCGTAGGAGTCACCTCACGCCTTCTGCTCGGCCACGAGGTCGACCAGCGCGCCCACCGTCGGCAGGGTGGTGATCAGGGAGTCGTCCAGGGTCACTCCCAGACGCTCCTCGACCTGAGTGGCGATGGTGAGCAGGCCGAGAGAGTCGATGTCGAGGTCGTCGACGAAGCGCGACTCCCGGTCGACGAGCGCGGCCTCCACTCCGGCCTCCTCGGCGGTGATCTCGGTGACGACGGTGAGGATGTCGATGGGCATGTCAGCCATGAGGGCCTCCTTCGGCTCGGTCCGAACGGCACGGCGCCGCTGCGGGCACCATTGTCGCCCACCGTCGGGGCCCGCTGACCGGCGGGATCCGACGGACGGTTGCGACCCGGTCGACACGGCGGCGTCCTCAGTCGTCCGAGTCCGCGTCCAGGCGGCTGATAATGACGGCCATGTGGAGCATGAGTCCATCGCGCGGGTCGGTGGCGTCCCAGCCGACCTGTTCGCTGACGCGTCCCAGCCGATAGCGGACGGTGTTGGCGTGCACGAACAGGGTGCGGGCGGTGGCCTCCAGACTCCCGCCCAGCGCCAGGTAGGTCGCCACTGTTTCCTCGAAGGGCGAACCCATGACGTGCAGAGGTCGACCGACCAGGGCGGTGATCTGTTCGGCGGCCAGTTCGTCGCCGGCCAGGAGCCGTTCGGGCAGCAGATCGTCGGCGTGGACGGGGTTGGGCGCCTCGGCCCACCCGGGGAGCGCCCGCAGGCCCGCCAGCGCCGATCGCAGGGAGCGGCCGGCCTGGCTGATACCGGCGACGACGGGGCCGATGACGGCGGCGGCATCGAGTTTTCCCGCCACTTCGAGCGCCACCTTGTCGATGGCCTGATCAGGATCGGCCCTCCTGCTCTTCAGAGGACGCACGCTCGGCGGTGTGGGCGGCCCTCCCAGGACCACGATGACGGAGTCCCCGCGCACCGAGACCAGGCTGTCGGTGGTGATCTGACGGCAAGTGTGGCGCAGGTGAGAGGTCGCCATGGCGTCCAGTCCCGTACGGGCCGCGATGGCGACCACGGGGCCGGTGCCGCGCCAGCCGGCGGTGCCGGCCCTGCTAGCGGCGTCCGAGGGGGAGTCGTGAAGCATCGCGTCCACGGCGACGGATTCCAGGCGCGCGTCCCAGGCTCCGCGGGCCTCGGCGGCGTGCGCATACACCTCGGCGGCGGCGAAGCCGACGTCGCGTCCGAATGTCAGCACCAGAATACGGACCGCATTGTGGTCCTGCGCGGGGACCACCTGGGGCGCTTCGTCGACGACGACGTCCAGGACGGTGCGCACCAGCGCCAGGGTCTGCTCGAGCGTGATGGTGCCGGTCAGCGCGGCGGGCGCCACGTTGAAGATGCGCGACGGCATGACGGCAGCGTCGGGCGTCTCCACGGAGTCCACGAACATCGTCACGCCCAGGCGTGCGACGGACTCGATCTGGCGTCTGGGCGCCTCGGGCAGCGTGCGGTACCACGGGTGCGCGGCGCTGATGCGATCGAGGGAGTGTTCGATAATGATGTTCTGTGCCTGCCTCAGGGAAGCCACTGCAGGGGTGCTGAGCTCATCCATACTGTGGATGGTACAGAGCACTCTTTGCGGAAGCGGGCTTCCCTACCCCCGGGCAGGATGCTGCTGCCCGAGCGCCGGGGCGCGCGCCGCGGCCTAAGGCGTCACGGCATCTTATCGGTGCCTCCTCGCCTTCTGGGGGCGGGTAGTGTGGCCCACGGCATGGATGCGGGGCGGCGTGCCCGCCCGGTCCGCCGGGTCCGGTTGAGACGACGCGCGGTACATTCGCAGAAGCAGGAGCAGGAGCAACGATGACACGAGCCACCCGCACCGAGGAGGACCTTCTCGGAGCGCGTCAGGTCCCCCTGGAGGCCTACTGGGGCGTCCACACGCTGCGGGCCACGGAGAATTACCGCATCTCCGGATCGACCGTCGGCGAGGAGCCGGCCTTTGTGCGCGGCATGGTTCAGGTCAAGAAGGCCTCAGCCCTGGCCAACCGGGAACTGGGCACCCTCACCTCCGAAGTGGCGGAGGCCATCGTGTGGGCATGCGATCAGATCCTGGAAGCCGACCGGTGCCTCGACCAGTTCCCCATCGACGTCTTCCAAGGCGGCGCGGGAACGAGTCTCAACATGAACACCAACGAGGTTGTCGCCAACCTCGCCCTGGAGCACCTGGGCTATGCCAAGGGCCGTTACGACATCGTCCACCCCAACGACCACGTCAACAAGTCCCAGTCGACCAACGACGCCTACCCCACGGGCTTCCGGCTGGGCCTGTACGCGGCGGTGCAGGCCCTGGAGGCGGAGCTGTGCGAACTCATCGACGCCATTCTGGGCAAGTCACGGCAGTTCGCCGACGTGCTCAAAATGGGGCGCACCCAGCTGCAGGATGCGGTGCCGATGAGCCTGGGGCAGGAGTTCAAGGCCTTCGCCGTGCTCCTGGATGAGGAGGTCGAGCGTCTCATCCACAACTCCGACCTGCTTCTGGAGGTCAACCTGGGTGCCACGGCCATCGGTACGGGGCTCAATACCCCTCCGGGGTACCAGGAGGCGGCGGTGCGTCACCTGCGCGAGATCACGGGCCTGGATATCAAGGGGGCCGCGAATCTCCTCGAGGCCACGAGTGACACCGGCGCCTACGTCTCCATGCACGCCGCGATCAAGCGCCTGGCGGTCAAGCTCTCCAAGATCTGCAACGACCTGCGTCTGCTGTCATCCGGCCCGCGGGCGGGCCTGGGAGAGATCCGCCTGCCGGAGAGGGCGGCCGGCTCCTCGATCATGCCGGCGAAGGTCAACCCCGTGATTCCCGAGGTCGTCAACCAGGTGTGCTTCAAGGTCATCGGCAACGACGTCGCGCTGACCTTCGCCGCCGAGGCGGGGCAGCTCCAGCTCAATGTCATGGAGCCGGTCATCGGTCAGACGAGCTTCGAGTCGATCAGTCTTCTGCGCAATGCGATGCGTACGCTGCGCGAGCTGTGCATCATCGGTATCGAGGCGAACGAAGCGGTGTGCCGTGATAACGTGCTGGGTTCCATCGGCATCGTCACCTACCTCAATGAGGTTATCGGCCACCACAACGGCGACCTGGTGGGACGCGAGTGCGCATGCTCGGGCCGTAGCGTGCGGGAGGTGGTTCTGGAGATGGGGTTGCTGGACGAGGACGTCCTCGACGAGCTGCTCAGTGTGGAGAACCTTTTACGGCCCCGCTACCGGGACACGAGCCACTACTCCGGCTCCGATCCGTCGGTGCCGGTGGACGGGACGCCACCGGAGCAGGATCGGTAGCCCGGAGCGGTGGAGGCCGTCGCGCGTCGCATCTGGCGGGGCGACGGCCTCGGACGGGGGGTGCCGCGCAGCCGCACGCTCGTATTGCGCGGGTGCGATGCGGCCCCTGCCCGTGGCCGGCGGGACAGGGCCCAGAGCCCCTGCCCGCCCGCACGAGTCGTACGGAGACGTTCTGCGGTTCAGGAGTCGCCGCCCTGGGCGCCCGAGCGTCCCGCGTTCACGTTGCCCAGGTCGTAGCGCTCCACGGCTCGCCGTACCGCGCTGCGGTCGAACCGACCCTCGTCGGCGAGGGCCCGAAGCGCCTTGACGACGACTGATTCGGCATCGATGAGGTAGTGACGACGGGCAGCGGCCCGCGTGTCGGAGAATCCGTAGCCGTCGGCCCCCAGGACGTCATAGCGGCCGGGAACCCAGGGGCGGATGAGGTCGGGCAGAGCGTGGTCGAAGTCGCTGGTGGCGATGAAGGGCCCCTGCGCTCCGGTGAGCTTGTCGACCAGGTAGGGCACGCGCTGAGCACCCGACAGGAGATTCTCCCGCTCCACTGCGAGCGCCTCGCGGCGCAGCTCGCCCCAGGAGGTCACCGACCACACCGAGGCGCGCACGTTCCAGTCCTCGACCAGGAGGCGGCGGGCCTCGAGGACCCACGGCACGGCCACGCCGGAGGCGAGCAGCTGGACCTCGGGTCCATCGCCCTCGGGAGCGTCGGCGATCTTGTGGATACCCTTGATGATGCCCTCGACGTCGACCCCGGCCGGCTCGGCGGGCTGGACCATCGGCTCGTTGTAAACCGTCAGGTAGTACATGACGTCGCGATTGCGGTTCGTCTCCGGGCCGTACCAGCGTTCCAGAGCGTCGCGCACGATGTGCCGGATCTCGTAGGCGTAGGCCGGATCGTAGGAGACGAACGCATCGTTCGTCCAGGCCAGGAGCGGGGAGTGGCCATCCATGTGCTGGGTGCCCTCACCGGTCAGGGTCGTGCGTCCCGCCGTCGCGCCGATGACGAAGCCGCGGGTCAGCTGGTCCCCTGCGGCCCACAGCTGGTCGCCGGTGCGCTGGAAGCCGAACATGGAGTAGAAGATGTAGACGGGGATCATCGGCTGGCCGTGGGTGGCATAGCTCGTGCCCGCGACCTGGAATAGCGAGGCGCTTCCGGCCTCGTTGATGCCGGTGTGCATGATCTGTCCGGATTCGGATTCACGGTAGGACAGCATCATGTCGGCGTCCACCGGCGTGTAACTCTGCCCCTGGGTGTTGAAGATCTTCTTGGTGGGGAAGAGGGATTCCAGGCCGAAGGTGCGCGACTCGTCGGGGACGATCGGCACGATGCGTCGTCCGATGTTCTTATCCTTGATGAGTTCCTTGAGCAGACGCACGAAGGCCATTGTCGAGGCGACCTCCTGCTTGCCCGAACCGCCCTTGAGAATGCTGTAGGTCTTGTCTCCGGGCAGCTCGAGACGGGAGCCGACGTCACGGCGCTCGGGCAGAAAACCGCCGAGCTGCTGGCGACGCTCGAGCATGTAGAGCAGCGCCGGGTCATCGGGGTCGGGCCGGTAGTAGGGGGGCATGTAGGGGTCGGCCTCGAGCGCCTCGTCCGTAATCGGGATGTGCAGACGGTCCCGCAGACCCTTGAGGTCGTCAACCTTGAGCTTCTTCATCTGGTGGGTGGCATTGCGCCCGGCGAAGTGGGAACCCAGGAGGTAGCCCTTGACGGTGTGGGCGAGGATGACCGTGGGCTGCCCCTTGTGCTCGGTGGCGGCCTTGTAGGCGGCGTACATCTTGCGGTAGTCGTTGCCGCCGCGTTGAAGGGCCCAAATCTCGTCGTCGGTCCAGTCCTTGACCAGCTCGGCCGTGCGCGGGTCCCGGCCGAAGAAGTGCTTGCGCACGTAGGCGCCGTCATTGGCCTTGAAGGTCTGGTAGTCGCCGTCGAGGGTCTCCATCATGAGGTGCTCGAGGGCGTGGTCCTTGTCGGCGGCCAGCAGCTGGTCCCAGCCGCGGCCCCAGATCACCTTGATGACATTCCAGCCGGCACCCTTGAAGAAGGCCTCGAGCTCCTGAATGATCTTGCCGTTGCCACGCACGGGGCCGTCGAGGCGCTGCAGATTGCAGTTGATGACGAAGGTGAGATTGTCCAACTGCTGGGAGGCGGCCAGCTGGAGCATGCCGCGAGATTCGGGCTCGTCCATCTCGCCGTCGCCCAGGAATGCCCAAGTGCGCTGGGCGGAGGTGTCCTTGATGCCCGCGCCGGCGAGATACCTGTCGAACCAGGCCTGGTAGATGGCCTCGGAGGGGCCCAGACCCATGGAGACGGTGGGGTACTCCCAGAAATCGTTCATGCGGCGCGGGTGCGGGTAGGAGGGCAGTCCGCGGCCGCCGGCGGGCCTGGAGTACTCCTGACGGAAACCATCCAGGTCGGCCTCGCTCAGACGTCCCTCGAGGAAGGCTCGGGCGTAATTGCCGGGAGAGGCGTGGCCCTGGAAGAAGATGTGATCCCCGCCCCCGGGATGGTTCTTGCCGCGGAAGAAGTGGTTCATGCCGACTTCGTAGAGCGTGGCGGTCGAGGCGTAGGAGGAGATGTGCCCGCCCACGCCCACTCCGGGGCGCTGGGCGCGCGTGACCATGACGGCCGCGTTCCAGCGCAACCAGCGGCGGTAGGTGCGCTCGGCATCCTCATCGCCAGGGAAGTAGGGCTCGTTCTCCACCGAGATCGTGTTGACGTAGGGAGTGGCGATCTGCACGGGAAGAACGACGTTCTTCTTGCGGGCCTCCGCGAGCATCGACAGGAGGATGTAGCGAGCCCGCGGCCCACCCTTCTCCTGGATGAGGGCGTCGAGAGACTCGTGCCACTCCCTGGTCTCCTCCGGGTCGTTGTCGGTGACTTTGGTCAGAAGGCCGTCGATCAGCGGTGTGGAGTCACTGGTGGGGCTCACGGGTTCCTCTTTCCTCGCGTCTGTGCGGTCCGAGTGCTCGGCGGACGGTGGACCGGCGGCGACGGGCCGGGTACCGGGCGCACCATCGGAAACCGCTCTTGACTGACGGTTCTAAATCTAGGACCTCCGAGTGGACGAGGTCTCCTCCTGACGGGAAGAAAGTCCCACTTCACGTGTGAGGTGAAACACCTGTGACTCGACGACGGACGCGCACCGCCCCGTGCAGCCCGTATCCGCCACAGCCGAAGGCGCGTGTGCGCTTGCGCATGGCGGCCTTCGTGGGGTGGGCTAGGCCTCACGGCTCGACAGGGCCGCGAAGGGGCGTACGCCCAGGAAGGGAGCAGACGATAGTGACGAGCACAGCGGGCGGGGCATTCGGCTTCGCCTCGGGCCTCACCATTCAGGAGTTCGGGTACGACGATGATGTCGATGAGAAGCTCCGCCGGGCGGCGGAGGCCGAGACCGACACCGAGCTCGTTGGTGAGGATTACGAGGACGTGGTCGATTCCGCACTCATCTGGTGGCGCCACGACGACGGTGACGTGGACGACCTGACCGACCTGCTCGTGGACGCGCAGGCCAATCTCGACGGCGACGGCGTGCTGTGGGTGCTCACGCCCAAGGCGCGGACCACGGGTGCTGTTCCGGCCTCCGAGATCGAGGAGGCGGCGGGAACCGCCGGCATGCACGCGACGTCAGCGGCCTCGATGGGGGAGCGCTGGAGCGGCATCCGCATCTCCAGCCGCCGACGTTGAGGTATTCGTCTGACTGCACGGGCCCGGTGCGCAGCTGGGCCTGGTAGCCTCGCTCGCACTCGGCCTCGAGGGGCCGTGGACCTGTAGCTCAGCTGGTAGAGCAACGCGTTTACACCGCGTCGGTCGTCGGTTCGAATCCGGCCGGGTCCACCACACGTTCTTGTACGAACCGTCGGCTCGCAAGGCGGATGTGGACCCGATTCAAGCCGGTATCGCTGAGCCGCTCCTTCCCCGCTCGTAGTCCGGTAGGGCGGGACCCGCCGCCGTGCTGCGCCTCCGCCTGCGAGGAGTCGGACGTATTCTGACGTTCCGGGGGCGGTGCGCGCGGGCGCCGAGAGCCTCGGCTCTTTCCGGGCCCGACGGTCGGCTCCGCGACGATGGGCCCCGTGCGCGAGGATGACGGAATCGCGCCGCGATGCGCACCACGACTGAAACTAGAACTTTGTATTGCGCATGATATCAGGATTATCCTTGAGTATGGTTGTTCGCTACGCCATCATCGCTGATATCGTCGGCTCACGCCGCCTCCCCGACCGCGAGGCCGCGCAGCGCATCTTCCTCGATGTCCTCGTCCGCGCTGGGAAGGGACTCGACCTGCCCGGGGCTCCGTACGCGACCGTGGGCGACGAGTTCCAGGCGGTCGCCTCCGATCTTGCCACGGCGCTCACCCTCACACTGCGCACCCAGCTGCTGCTCCCCAGCAGGCTGTCCTTGCGCTTCGGCGTCGGGCGAGGCGAGGTCCGAGAGGTGGGTGTCGGCGAGGACGCTCCCATCCGGGACGGTCCCGCCTGGTGGCTGGCGCGCGAAGCCATCGACGCCGCCCATGCCGCCCAGGACGCGGGAGTCGACTTCGTCCGCACCCGGGCGCGGCTTGACGCGGAGGAGACCGGCGGCGTCCGAGGCGGCCACGAGGACGAGGGGCCGGCCGCGACGTGCGGGATCCGTGAGCACGAGCAAGTCGTCAACGCGATGCTCACGCTCAGGGATCAGGCCGTCCAACGGATGCGCGAGCGTCCGCGTCGGCTGATGGGGCGTCTCCTCATGGGAGCCACGCAGGCGGAGGCAGCCGGCGCCGAAGGAGTCACCCAGTCGGCCGTCTCAGCGCTGGTGCGGGGAACGGGGGCGGGAGTGCTCCAGGCGCAGACCCTGCTCGCCGACCCGAACGGTGGACGGGGACGGGAGGGGCTCCGATGACGGCTCTGCTGACCCTCCTGCTGGGGGCGACGGCGGTTCTCGTTCCGCCGGGAGCCTCCAGCGATCCGCGCCGCGGGGCCGGGACCCGTTCGGCGCTCGCCCAGAGCGCCGCTCTGGTTCTCGGAGTGCTGCTCGGGATCACTATCCTCCACCTGCCGTGGTGGCAGATCGCCGTGGTCGCGCTGACGGCCGGCCTCTGGGCCGCTCTGGCCCGATTCGCCCCCGGTCCCCGCGTCACCCTCGGCCGCTGGATCGCGGCGATCGCCGTCGTCGCCCTGTGCGCAGCGATTCAGGACGGGCGGGCGGGGGCCGGGGTGCAGCGCCTGGCTGACCTGTGCCGGGCTGCGGGCTGCCTCCTCCTGCTCACAACACCCGCCAATCGCGTCGTTACCGACCTTCTCGGCATCGCCCGCGGGAAGGCTCGAACGCAGAGTACCGACGTGCTCGAACCGGAGCCGGCCCTGCGCGGCGGGCGCTGGATCGGTCCGCTGGAACGCGTTCTCATGCTCCTGCTTGCGAGCACCGGGGCCCACCAGGCAGTCGCCGCCCTCATCGCCGCCAAAGGTGCTATCCGCTTCCCCGAGATCTCCAAGGACAGCACCGAGACCAAGGCCGAGGAGTTCCTCGTCGGCTCCCTCGCCTCGTGGACCCTCGCCGCTCTGGCCGCGGTGCTTCTGACCCGCTGAGCGGCGGACTATCAGGGCGGGCTCTCAGCTCAGTCCCGTCCGAGCTCCGCCGTCGCCGGATCCACCCCTGGGGCCCGGGTCACCAGCTTGTGCCCCCACCACAGGGCGAAGAACACCGGCACACCCGCATAGGACATGAGGATGTCACCCGTAGAGGACCCGGAGGTTGCCGGCCCGTAGGCCTGTCCCACGATGATCGCCACGCAGGCGACCAGGGCAATGACCGTGCCGGCGGGAAAGAACCGCGCCCGGTAGGGCAGCTCGCTCAAGGGTCGCCCCTGAGCCCGCAGGGCCCCGCGGAACTTCCAATGGCACCAGGAGATCCCGGCCCAGGTGATGAAACCCGCCAGGGCTGAGACCGTCAGCAGCAGCTCGTAGGCCCTCCCATCGCCCACCAAGGAGGTCAGGAATCCGGCTAGGCCCACCAGCGTTGTCGCCATCAGGGCGTTGAGCGGCACCTGGTGGCGGCTCAACCGCATTAGGAAGCGCGGGGCGTGACCGTGCTCGGCCAAGGCGAAAAGCATGCGGGTCGAGGAGTACAGACCTGAGGTCCCCGCTGAGAGCACCGAGGTCAGGATGACTGCGTTCATGACGCTGGCCGCCCCCAGCACGCCCGCCCGCTCGAAGACGAGCGTGAAGGGGCTGATCGAGACGTTCTCCTCCGAGGTGTTGAGCAGATTCGGGTCGGTGTAGGGGATGAGGAAGCCGATGACGGCGATCGCCCCAACGTAGAACAATAGGATGCGCCAGAAGATCGTGCGGATCGCCCTGGGTATCGTTGTTTGCGGACGCTCGGCCTCGCCGGCGGCTGTGCCGATGAGCTCGGTGCCCTGGAAGGAGTAGCCGGCCACTAGGAGCACGAGCAGGATTCCCTCCCCGCCGCCCACGAAGGGCGCCTCGTCCCCCGTCCAATTGCCGGTACCCGGGGCCTCGCCCATGATGCCGACGATCATGGCTGTGCCTAGGACGAGGAAGGCGACCACCGCCACGACCTTGATGGTTGCGAACCAGAACTCGCTCTCCCCGTAGGCGCGTGTGGACAGCGCATTGATCCCGAACAGGACGAGCAGGAACAGACCCGACCATACGATCGAGGGGACCTCCGGCAGCCAGTACTTCATCACCAGCGCGGCCGCCACCAGCTCCGCGGCCACCGTGATCGCCCAGTTGAACCAGTAGTTCCAGCCGATGGCGAAGCCGAAGGACGGTGAGACGAAGCGCGTCCCGTACTCGCCGAAGGACCCGGCCACCGGCAGATAGGCGGCCATCTCCCCCAATGACTGCATGATGAGCCACACCATGATGCCGATCGCCGCGTAGGCGACCAGCGCACCGCCGGGGCCGGCCTGGGAGATCGTGGCGCCCGAGGCCACGAACAGGCCGGTGCCGATCGCACCGCCGATGGAGATCATCGTCAGGTGGCGGCTGCGCAGCGAACGGCGCAGGCCTTCGGCGGAAGCGGGCTCCGGCGTCGCGGACGGCTCCGTGCGAGCAGTGGGTGTGGGCATGATGCGTCCCGGGATCGAGGTCGGTGGGCGGAGCGGGGGCGCGCGCCCGAAGCGGCCTCACCCTAGTCTTCTCCGCGGCCAGGCCGGTATTCGGGCCTGCCGCGTCCGGGTCCGGCGACGCCGCCGGCCCCGACGCCTTGGCTGCCGCTGTCTTGAAGTCCTGAAGGGCATCGCTTCGCCCGACGGTCGCGGCTGGTGCCGACGGCCGAGGCGCCGCCGGTCCCCTCAGCCCTCCTTTCCACCGGAGTAGGCGGGAAGCTCGCCCACCACCGGGGCGTCCTTGACGTGCAGCTCCGAGTAGACCGACCACAGCACGCTGATCAGCGGCACGGCGACGACCGCCCCGAGCAGTCCCACGGCGTACGTGCCTACCGCCACGCCGATGATGACGACGACCGGGTGGAGGGAAACCTGACGACCCATGATGAGCGGCTGGAGGATGTGCCCCTCGATCTGGCCGATTCCGGCCACCCCCAGACCCACGACGATCATCGTGACGAAACCCTTGGAGGCCAGAGCCACCACCATCGCGATGATCATGGCGGCGGGCGCGCCGATGATGGGGATGAAGGCTCCGATGAACACCAGCACGGCCAGCGGCGCCGCGAGCGGGACGCCCACGATCTGCAGGAAGACGCCCGCCATGACGGCGTCGGTCAAGGCGACGATCACCGTGCCTCGCGCGTAGCCGGCGAAGGTGTACCACCCCGCCCCGGCCGCCCGGTGCACGGACTCGCGCATGGGAGCGGGCAGCTCGTTGAGGAACCAGCGCCACATGCGTCCGCCCGAGGCGAGGAAGAAGATCGTGGAGAAGATCGCCAGCGCCAGTACCGCGAAGACGTCGACGACCGTGCCCGCATTCGAGAGCACCTCGGTGGCCAGGGCCGGTGCGTTGGACTGCACGTAGTCCTGTCCCTGCTCGACCAGGCGCTGGACCTGCCCCATGACCTCCGCCTCCGTCAGGTGCAGGGGGAGCGGTCCGTTCTCCACGAAATCCAGGATCGTGTCCACACCGTTGGAGAACTGCGTGGCCAGAGTGCTCCATTGGCTGGTGACCGAGGTGACCACGTAGAAGACGAGTCCGGCCACCGCGCCCACGGCCGTGAGCAGTCCCAGGAAGGTGGCGGGCAAGCGCGGCATGATCCGGGTGAACAGGGTGACCAGCGGCTGGAGGATGGCGGTGAAGACCAGAGCCATGAACACCCCGATGAACACCGGGATGATTCGGGAGGTGGCGAAGAAGACCAGCCCGATGACGATGATCAGGCCGAGCAGCAGCCAGGCTCCGATCCCTCCGCGCACCAGCCATGAAGGCAGCGTCTCCAGGGCCGCGGCGCGCGCGCTGGCGCTGGCGGTCTTTGACGGCGACCCGCCGCGGGTGGTGGATGACTCCTCACCCACGTAGCGCAACTGCTCCGCTCGTGCGGTCCGTCTCGCCTCCTCGGCCCGGTCGATGGTGCGCGACAGGGCCGCGCGACTGTTGCGCAGACGCGCCCCCACCCCGAGTCGGGGGGGCTGATGGGGGCCCGCCTTCCGGCCGGTCGGGCTCGGGGCCGTACCGCCGGAGGTCTCTGGCCCTTCGGTCGGGGCCGGAGCGGGGGACGGGGTATTCCGCTGCGGTTCGTCCTGCCTCAAGCCTCAGTCCTCCGTCCCCAGGAGCCGGGCCAGCTCGCGGGTATCGGCGGCGAGCCATTGCGCCCCCGCCAGCTCCGCGGCATCGCCGTATCCCCATAGCGCGCCGATGCATTGCGCGCCGGCCTGCCGGGCGCCGTCGACATCGTAGCGGCGGTCGCCGACGTGCACCGCCCGCCACGTACTGGCTCCGGCCTCGGCCAGCAGTTCGAGCGCACGGGTGATGACGAGGGCCTTCGCTCCGCCGCGGTCGTCGTCGGTCGCCCCCGCTATGACGGTGAAGCACGGGCCGAGCCCCGTGTGTTCGATGATCTGCCGGGCCAGATGCTCCTGCTTGGATGTGGCCAGCGCCAACGGCACTCCGGCCTGGCTCAGGGACCGCACCAGGTCGGGCACTCCCTGGTAAACGGGAGCTTCGTGCATGCGCTCGCAGTAATGGGACCGGTACATTGCCACGGCGCGGGCGTTCGTCTCGCCGGTGAGCCCGGCGTAGTCCCTGAAGGAGGACGCCAGGGGCGGCCCGACGAAGCTCAGGAGGGTCTTGCGGTCGGGTACGGGGATGCCCAGATCGGTCAGGGTCGCGCGGAAGGAGGCGAGGATGACGGGAGCCGAGTCCGTGAGAGTACCGTCCAGGTCGAGCAGGACGGAGGAGAATTCTCCCGCTGAGCCTCGCGCGGGACGGAAGGGGGGACTCATGGTCGCGAATGCTCACTTTCAACGGGTGCTCGAACTCGGGGAGCGGACGGTGCAAGCCTACTAGCGTGGGCCCATGACTATTGAAGCCGCTCACCCCCGCCTTCCGCGCACCGCCGCCCTGAGTGCGGGCCGAGGAGGCCAGCCGCGTCTGCTAGTCGACGCGCCCACTGGCAGCGCCGAGCTCTACCTCTTCGGGGCGCACGTGACCGCCTGGACGCCTCAGGGCGGCAGGCCGGTCCTGTTCACCTCCCGGCGGGCCCGCTTCGACGGGGAGACCAGCATCCGCGGCGGAGTCCCCCTGTGCCTGCCGTGGTTCAGCGTGGGACCCCGGGGCGTCTCCCGCCCCAAGCACGGCTGGGCACGGATCATGAGCTGGACGCTGCGCTCGGTCGAGACCACGCGCGCCGGCGGCGTGCGCGCGCTGTTGAGTCTGGAGCACGACGCCGTTTCGGTGCTCTACGAGGTGACGGTGGGGCGGACCTTGACCATGACCCTGTCCCTGCGCAACACGGGGGTCGAGCCGCGGCTGGTGGAGGCGGCGCTGCACACCTATGTGGCCGTGCACGATGTCACCGCCTGCGTTCTGACCGGTCTCGAGGGCGCCGACTACACCGAGGCCGGCGCCTCGGGGCGGCAGACGGGTCCGGTCAGGGTCACCGGCCCCATCGATCGCATGTACCGCTCCCAGGCGCCGGTGCGCGTGACCGATCCCGGTAACGACCGCATGATCGTGGTGACGGGGACGGGCTCGCCGACGACGGTGGTGTGGAACCCGTGGTCGCGGGGCGCCGCAGAGCTCGCCGACCTCGCCGACGACGAGTTCGCCTCCTTCGTGTGCGTCGAGACCGCGGCGGCGCGCCGAGATGCACCCGTGATCGAGCCGGGGGCGTCGTGGTCGATGAGCGCCGCCATCGCAGTCGAGGCCCTGTGACGGACCGCACCGGGGGGTGAGTTGTTCCGCTGCGCCGGAGGCGTGCTAGATTTCTCTGCGTCGCTGCGGCGAGTGCGCCTTCCAAGGATGGCGATAGCAGTGTCCGAGTGGCGGAATAGGTAGACGCGCTAGCTTGAGGTGCTAGTGCCTAATGAAACGGGCGTGGGGGTTCAAGTCCCCCCTCGGACACCGGGTGCGAGGGCTCCGATCGAGAGATCGGAGCCCTCGTCATCAAGTGCCGTCGTGCGCAACAGCAAGGACCGCCCTATCGTGACACGCCCCGACTCCGCCCCCGTCACGGGGCGCCCGTCTCCCGTCATCAAGGCGCGGATCGCCGTCTGCCTCACCTTCCTGGCCAACGGTTTGGGGTTCTCCAACCTGGTGCCCCGCTACCCCGAGGTGCTCGCGCATCTGGGCATCGACAAGGCCGCTTTCGGCCAGGCCGTCATGTTCTCCGCGATCGGCGCGATCCTGGCCGGGCCGGCGGCCTCGTGGTGCATCGCCCGGTTCACCTCCGCGCGGGTGGCCTCGGTGGGGATGATGGTCCTCGGCCTGGGTCTTCTTGGCGCCGGTCTGGCCGGTTCATGGGCGGTCTTCGCTCTATGCATGGCCTGGGTCGGAGGCACCGATGCCGTCGTCGACGTCGCCCAGAACGCGCACGGCCTGCGTGTGGAGCGCCGGTGGGGCTCCAGTATCATCACGAGTTTCCACGCGGCCTGGAGCCTGGGCGCCGTGCTCGGGGCCGCGATGGGGCAGGCCGTGGCCGGTGCGGGCGTTCCCATTGGGCTGCACATGGCCGGCGTCCTCGTGCTGCTAACCGTCGTTTGCGCGGCCGCCCTGCCGTGGACGATCCCGGGGCCCGATTCCCGGGACCGAGCGGGGACCGTGCGCGAGCCCGACCCCGCCGGTCTCGTCGGGGCGCGGTCCGCGCGACCGGGAGACCGGTACCCCCGCCCGCTGGCCGTCGGCGTCGTCATCGTGCTGGGTCTCATGTGTGCCGCTGCCATGTTCCCCGAGGATGTCGCCGGCAACTGGTCCTCGCTGCTGCTGGCCGAGCGGGGGGCGGCGCCCGGCGCCATGGGCATGGGCATGGTTTGCCTGCAAACGATTATGATCCTCGGACGCCTGGTGGGCGATGCGGTCGTCGACCGGCTCGGGGCGCGCGCGGTGATCGGCGGGGGCGGCGCGTTGGTGGTCGCGGGCATGGCCCTGGCTCTCGTCACGTCCGGCGTGCCCGGCACCCTCGCGGGCATGGGGGTCGCCGGTGCAGGCTGCGCCGTCGCCGTTCCCGTGGCCTATGCGGCCGCCGACGACGTCCCCGGCCTGCGCCCGGGCCGGGGTCTGACGATCGTGTCGTGGCTGTCACGGCTCATCATGGTGATCTGTCCACCAATCGTCGGCCGGCTCGCTGACGCCCATGGAACCCGGGCGGCTCTGGTCTACGGGCTTCTGGGCGGTGCGGTCCTTCTGGTGAGCTGGCCGGTGCTGCGCGGGGCCGGACGCGCACGGGCGCATGCGGGTGAAGGTGCGCTCTCCTGACGTCTCGCAGCAGTGCAAACCGTTTCCAGGGCGGTGCGCCTGCGCCTTCGCGTCGGCGGCCTCGCACCAGGAGGGCGGGGCGGAGCGGGCGGTGCTCACTCATCCGCGACTTCCCGGCCGAGAAACCGCCGCCCGTACCGGGCGGGCTATGATCGCCGGGCATGGAACCCTTCGAGATCCGCATCCCCGCCGACGAACGGGGTGGCGAGCCCTCGCCCGCGCTCCTGCTGTCCGTCCCCACCGAGGCCGATATCGACCGGATCGCCGTGATCTGCCGGGACCCCGATATCCAGGAGTGGACCACCCTCCCGCGCGGCTACGCCCGCTCCGACGCCGAGAGTTTCGTGACCGGAGCAGTCGTCAGAGGCTGGGAGAGCGGCAGGGACCTGAACTGGGCCGTGCGCGAGGAGCGTCCGCACGGCACCGTCCTCGTGGGCATGATGGGCACTGCCGGGCAGGCGGAGGGCACCTGGGAGATCGGCTACTGGCTGGCTCCCGAGGCCCGGGGACGGGGGATCGTCTCCCGCGCCGTTCGCGCTCTGATCGAGACGGCCTTCGACCCGGACGGCCCGCTGCGCGCCGTCGCCCTGCGGTGGCGCTGCGACATCCACGCCGGCGTGCCCAACTGGGCGTCCTGGCGCGTGGCCTGGGGGCTGGGCTTCCGCCGGGAGGGGCGGGTGCGCTCCTTCCTCGCCAACGACGGCGCCTTTCACGACGGCTGGGTCGGCACGCTCCTCCCCGGCGACCCGCGCCGGCCAGTGGCCCCCTGGGACGGTCCAGTCACCGTCGGCGGGCGAGCGGCCGGCTCCTCCCACACCCGAGGCGCCGCCACCCCGCTCGTGGACGCGGACGGCGTCGGCGAACGGGAGGGGGACGACCCCGAGGCCCTCGTGCGCCGCTTCCACCACGTCTACGGACTGCCCGTGCGCACCGACGGCCCCGGTCTGGAGCGGGAGAGCCTCACGATGCGCATGAGCCTGATCGCCGAGGAGTTCGCCGAGCTCGTCGGCGCCGTCTACGGGGAGGTCGCCCGCGGCGAGGTGGAGGCCGCTTACGAGCGGGCCGCAGCCGCCGATGACGGCAGACGCGACACCGTGGAAGCCGCGGACGCCCTGGCCGATCTCGTCTACGTCGTCTACGGCATGGCATTGGAGACCGGCATTGATCTGGCAGCGGTCCTGGCCGAGGTCCAGCGCTCCAACATGTCCAAGCTGGGCGCCGACGGCAAGCCGATCTACCGCGAAGACGGCAAGGTCCTCAAGGGGCCGGGCTACTTCCCTCCGGACATCGTCGGCGTGCTGGGGATCTCCTCCAGGGCCCGGGAGCGCTGACATGCGAGACCGCGTGTCGACGCCTCCGCGTCCGCGCGACTGGGCCGCCCTGGCCGTCCTCACTCCGGCGGTCTCCCTTCTCGCCGTCGATTCCACCGTTCTCGCCCTGGCGATACCTTCGTTCAGCGCCGATCTGAGTCCTACTGCCAGTCAGCTGCTGTGGATCGGCGACATCTACTCCTTCACCCTGGCCGGCCTGCTGATCACCATGGGCAACGTCGCCGACCGCATCGGGCGGCGACGTCTTCTGCTCATCGGCACCACCGGATTCGGGATCTCCAGCGTCCTGGCCGCCTTCGCGCCGAACGCCGGCGCTCTCATCGCCGTACGGGCCCTGCTGGGCGTCGGCGGCGCCACGATCATGCCCTCCACCCTCTCCCTTATCCGCAGCATCTTCCCCGATGCCCGCCGTCGCGCCGCCGCCGTCGCCATCTGGTCGGCCGGCAGCTCGGGCGGTACAGCTCTGGGGCCGCTGGTGGGCGGGGCCCTGCTGGAGCACTTCTGGTGGGGCAGCGTCTTCCTCATCAATGTCCCCGTCTGTCCCCGTCATGGTGTTCGTGGTGCTCGGCGGGCTGTGGCTCCTGCCCGAGTCCCGCAGTGACAAGGGCATACCGATTGATCTGGTTTCCGCCGTCCTGTCCGCCACCGCGATCATGCCCGTCATCTACGCCATCAAGGTCTTCGCCCACGACGGCCCGACGGTTCTCTCCTCCGTCTCCCTGCTCGCAGGGATCGCCGCCGGAGGGGTCTTCCTGCGGCGTCAGCGCGCATTGACAGCCCCTCTCATCGACATCGACCTTTTCAAGCGCCCGGCGTTCACATGAGCCATTGTCGCCACTGTTCTGGCGGTCTTCGCCCTATCCGGACTGCTGTACTTCTTCTCCCAGTACCTCCAGTTGGTGCGGGGCTATCCCACTCTTCGGGCGGGCATGACCGAGATACCGGCGTCTCTGGCCTCCATCGCCGTCGTCGCGGTTGTGTCCACGACGGTGCGGCGTCTCGGCAATGGCCGAGCGCTCGGGGAGGGGCTCATCATGGCCGCCGCAGGGCTCATCGTCGTGGCGGTGGCAGAATCCTGGGGAGGAATCGTCCTCATCTGCGTCGGCCTGCTCGTCATCGGCGCCGGGCTCGGGCTGGCCTTCACGGTCTCCACCGGCGCGGTTCTCGGCTCGGTGCCGGCGGACCGGGCCGGAGCCGCCTCCGCTATCTCCGAGACGGGTCTCGAACTCGGTGTCGCTCTGGGGATCGCGGTTCTGGGCACGATTCAGGACGTCGGCTACCGCGTTCTGATCGGCCGGAGCTTCGCGGACGTTCCGGACCGTGTCGCCGACGCCGCGCGTCAGTCCCTGGCGAACCTGTCCGGGGCTGTGGACGCGTTCGCGCCCGACCAGGCGCAGCTGCTGTCCCAGGCGCGGGACGCCTTCACCCAGGCCATGCAGATGACGGCGGTCGTCGCCGCAGCGATCCTCCTGCTGGCCGGCGCCATGGCTTGGCGGTATGTGCCCGCCGCAGACCCGCTCGACCCGGTCGAGGAGCGCTGAGCGCCGCGTGTCGGTCCAACCGGGAGCGCGTCGTGTCGGGGCCCGGGCCGCCATCGGGCGCGTGGGCGAGCCGACTGGGGGCTGACCTTCGAGGCTGCCGCCGAGCAGCGCGGGTTCACGCGCAGCGGCATCGTCTGCCACGTCCGCGCGCGAGGATCCCATCGGGACGATCGCGTAGGATCCGCTGCTGATGTGGTGGAAGGCCGTGGACGCCCGGACGCGCGCCCGGAGGTGTGCTCGACCCCGTCTTAGAAGCGCGGGATGTTGCGCATGTTGGAGGTCGCCATGCTCACGGCCTCGCCCGCGCCGCGATTGAGGACGATCTTGCTCATCGCTGTGGCGAAACCGATCAACTGCTCACCCGTGATCTCCGGCGGCAGCGACAGGGCATTGGGGTCGGTGATGATCTCCACCAGTGCCGGGCCGTCGACGTCGAAGGCCTTCTGGAAGGCCTCGCGCAGGTTCCTCGGGTCGTCGACGCGCTCGGAATGGAAACCGATGGATTCGGCTACGCCCGCGTAGTTGACGTCGTGGACGTCGGTGCCGAAATCAGGCAGGCCGCCCACGAGCATCTCGAGCTTGACCATGCCCAGCGTCGAATTGTTGAAAACAATGACTTTCAGCGGCAGGTTGTGCATGCGGGCGGTCACCAGTTCGCCCAGGAGCATCGACAGGCCGCCGTCGCCGGACACCGAGATGACCTGACGATGCGGATGGGAGACCTGCGCCCCGATCGCGTGAGACAGGGCGTTGGCCATGGAGCCGTGCAGGAAGGAACCGATGAGCCGTCGGGTGCCCAGGGGGTCGATGTAACGGGCGGTCCACACATTGCACATGCCGGTGTCCGCGGTGAAGATCGCGTCATCGGCGGCGACCTCGTTGAGCACGTGGGCGGCGTACTCGGGGTGGATGGGCTTGAGCCTGTCGGCCTTGCGCGTGTAGGAGCCCACGGTCGCCTTCATGATCTTGGCGTGCTTCTTCAGCTGCGCCTTGAGGAACGCGTCGGAGCGGTTCGCCTCGATGCGGGGCAGGAGCGCCTTGACGAAGGGAGCGACATCGGAGTGGACCGCGTAGGACACGTCGGTGCGCCGTCCCAGCTTCTGCGCGCGGTTGTCCACCTGGACGGTCGCAGTCCGCGGCAGGAACTGGTCGTAGGGGAAATCGGTGCCGAGCAGGAGCAGGACGTCGGCGTCCTTCATCCCCTCGGCGGCGGCACCGTAGCCCAGCAGGCCCGTCATGCCCACGTCGAAGGGGTTGTCGTACTGGATGAAGTCCTTGCCGCGCAGCGAGTGGCCGATCGGCGCCTTGAGCGTATCGGCCAGGGAGACGACTTCGTCGTGCGCGCCCCTGACGCCGGCGCCGGCGAAGATCGCGACCTTCTTGGACCTGTTGAGCAGCTCGGCGACCTCCTCGACATCCGCCGGGTTGGGGACGAGGGTCGCGCGGCGGGCGGGGGAGTACTCCGGAGCGTGAGCCACGGCCTTCTCGTTGGAGACGTCGCCCGGCAGTGTGATGACGCTGACCCCCTCCAGCGCGACCGCGTGGCGAATGGCGGAGGTCACGACGCGGGGAGCCTGCTGGGGGGTGGAGATGAGCTCGCAGTACACGGAGCATTCGTTGAACAGGCGGTCCGGGTGGGTCTCCTGGAAGTAGGACTCGCCGACCTGGACGCTGGGGATGTGCGAAGCGATGGCCAGGACCGGAGCGCCCGTGCGCTGGGCGTCGTACAGACCGTTGATGAGGTGGAGATTGCCCGGGCCGCAGGAGCCCGCGCACACCGCGAGCTTCCCGGTCAGCTGGGCCTCGGCCGCCGCGGCGAAGGCGGCAGCCTCCTCGTGGCGCACGTGGACCCAGTCGATCCCGCCCTTGGCGGAACCGCCGGTCTTGCGCACGGCGTCGACGACAGGGTTGAGAGAGTCCCCGACGATGCCGTAGATGCGGTGGACACCGGCATTGACGAGCTGGGCGACGAGTTGTTCGGCGACGTTCATGCGTGTGCTTCTCCCTGGGATGCGTGACGGCGGATCGAGGGGCCGCCGACGTTAGCGAGGACGCCACACTACGTCATGTAGGACTATGGACCTAGGAAGTGTGATCCATTGTCACTGATGAGACTGTCCGTTCATGGCACGATGGCCCCAGCGCCTCGACCGCATCGCGCACCATCTTGCGCACCCCGCCTTGCACACCTCGTACCGCGAACCGGAAGGACACACATATGACTCGCGTCACCATTATTGGGGGCGGATATGGCGGTATCGCCGTCGCCAAGGCTCTCGACGACGCCTGCGAGGTCGCCCTCGTCGAGCAGAAGGACACCTTCGTCAACCACGCAGCCGCCTTGCGCGCTACCGTCGACCGCGAGTGGGCCGAGAGGCTCTTCCTGCCCTACGACGCACTTCTGAAACGCGGACGCGTCGTGCACGGCACCGCGCTGGGAGTGGGGGGCACCACGGTCTCGGTGACGGGGCACGGTGATCTCGAGGCCGACCACCTCGTGCTCGCCACCGGGACCGCCTACCCGTTTCCCGCCAAGCACCTGGAGTCCTCCTCGGTCATCGCCAAGGCCCGTATCGAGCGCGCCCACGTCAACCTCGAGCACTCCGAGCAGGTCCTGATCGCCGGCGCCGGAGAGGTCGGCATCGAGCTGGCCGGGGAGATCACCTCCGCATTCCCGACGATCGCCGTCACACTCCTGGAGTCCGGTCCCGACATCCTTCACGGTCGGGACTACAAGCCCGAGCTGCGTGAGGCCATCCGTTTCCAGCTCCTTCAGCGCGACGTCGAGATCATCACCGGCGACGCCCTGGCCTCCCTGCCGCCGGTGGATCCGGGAGTCCTCTCGCCGTTCCGGGTGATGACCGCCGCCGGCCGCCAGCTCGAAGCGGACCTGTGGTTCCGCGCCTACGGCGCCTCGGCGGCCACGGGCTTCCTGGGGGAGGACTACGACGAGATCCGCCACCACGACGGCACCATCCGGGTCGACGATCATCTGCGAGTCGTCGACCACCCCGGCGTGTGGGCCATTGGAGACGTCACGGACGTGCGCGAGACCAAGCGCGCTGATGCGGCCCTGGCCCACGCCGGGGTCGTCGCGGCCAACATCCGCTCGCTCATCGAGGGCGGATCCCCCGAGGCGACCTATGCGCCCAAGCCCGAGCACGTCGTGCTCCCGCTGGGACCCGACGGGGGAGCGGCCCAGGTGCTGCGTGACGGCGTACGCGTCGTCGTCGGCCCCGAGGAGACGGCGCGCATGAAGGGCGAGGACCTCTTCCTCGGCTACGTCGCCAAGGCTCTGGGGAGACCACCGGTGCGCCGACCTCGTCCGGGCCGGTAGTGTGGACTGCATGACGAACGACCCGCGGTCTGCGCTCAACCGACTCATCGCCGCCTTCGAGGCGCACCTGGACGCGGCCGCCACCGGCGACGAGCTGTCGCCGGCCGTGATCGCCTCCGAGGACGCCCTCCAGAACGCCTTCTTCACCTACGATGACGCCCTGTTCACCGCCTACGACATCGAGCTGCCCTTCGACATCGTCGACTCCGAGGGGGACGACGACCTGGACGGCGATGAGGACGATGACGAGGACGACTACGGCGATGAGGGCGATGACGAGGGCGAGTTCGACGACGGTGACGGCGACGACGATGAGAACGAGTACGAGGATTGATCCCCGCTCGCGGGCGTGCGGTTGCTGTAGTGGACGGCGGGAGCCCGCGCGCACCTGCTCGGGCAGGGGCGCTCTCAGCCATCTTGTGAGACATCTGGTGGCGGCGACGCGAATTTAGTTTAGGCTTGCCTTTCATAAACTCTGTTGCCTGACCAGGATCGGAGCCCAGGTGTCTTTGCTCTCCCGCCGTCGGATGTGTCCTCGGGCGGCGTCCCCACCATCGACATGAGCGTCACGGCGTCCTCGGCGTCGGCCTCCTCCGCGTCCGCGACTGACGCCGCGACCCACCAGGCGGCGGGCGGTGGCTGGTCCTCGGCCACCGTGACCGACACCCTCACCAGCCGCGTCACAATCCTGGCACCTCCTTCAACACCGCTGCGCAGGCCCGGGCCAACGCGAGCCAGACCGTGGCGGAGGAGATCCTGGGGTAGGTGGATGGACCTGCCTGACCGACCGCCATCTCGACGAGGAGATCGGGGCCGCCGCGTCGCCCTGGTGTGGAGGTGAGCGGTCCCCGCCCGGTCGTTCGGGCGCCCGCCGGATCGGCGCCGCACCCGCACTGTCGCGCCCGGTGCGCGGGTCAGAACCGTTCAGGGTATCCCGTGCGGATCGCCGTGATCTCGTCCAGGGCGTGACGGATCTGCGCGGGCAGGACGAGGTCGTCGCTCGATAGAGCCCCCCGCAGTTGGGAGGGTGTGCGTGCGCCCACGATCGCGGCCGTCACGCCCGGGGCGTCCCGGGCCCAGGCCAGGGCCACCTCCACCGGCTTGCGGTCCAGCCCCGTGGCGGCCGTGGCTACTGCCTCCACGACGCCGACGTAGGGCTCCCCGAGGTACGGCGCCACATAGGACCGCAGATGCGGAGACGCGCCGCGCGAATCCGGAGGCGTGGTGGCCCGATAGCGGCCTGTCAGCACTCCCCGCCCCAGCGGGGCGTAGCCGAGCACCCCGAAGCCCAGCGCGTCGGCCGCCGGGACGAGCTCGCGCTCGATACCGCGGCACACCAGGGAGTACTCGACCTCGACCGCGGCCAGCCCCGGGCCTGCGCAGGACAGCAGGTCGGCTGCGCGCACCGAGGCCCATGCCGGGTGGTTCGACACGCCGACGTAGCGGGTGCGGCCGGAGACCACCGCCGCACGCAGGGCGTCGGCGGTCTCCTCCAGAGGAGTGGTGGGGTCGGGGACCTGCACCAGCCACAGGTCGAGATGGTCGGTTCCCAGACGCGCCAGAGAGTCGTCGAGGGTGTCGAGCAGCGCGCCCCGTGAGGCGTCCGCGACGGTGGCACGAGCTCCGGTGCGCCACGTGCGCACCCCGGCCTTGGAGACCAGCACGAGCTCGCGCCTGTCGACATGGTCGGTCATCAGAGTGCCCACGACCTCCTCGGCGGAGCCCTCGCAGTAGGAGGCGGCGGTATCCACCAGGGTGCCGCCGGCGTCGAGGAAGACGTCGAGCTGGTCCCTGGCCTCGAGCTCGTCGGTGTCGCGTCCCCAGGTCATCGTGCCGAGCCCCACCGACGACACCCGCAGCCCTGTGCTGCCGAGCTTCCTGTGTTCCATGGGGACAACCGTAAACGGTCCCGCGGTCCACTGCGCTTGCGCGTGTCCCTACTTGCGCACGGTGATGGACCAGCTGGCCTCGCCGGTCCTGACGAAGTCGGTGACCGTGTAGCCGTTGTCGGTCGCCCACGCGGGCAGCGACTGGGTGCCCTGGGTGCAATCGAAGCCGATGACGAGCTCGTCGCCGTCGACCAGGTCGGCCATCGCCTCCTCGGCCTCGATGACGGGGAAGGGGCATACGAGCCCCTCGGTGCGAAGAACAGTGCGCATGATCGCCTCCTGGACTGGTTGGTGGGTCGGAATTGGGTCGGAATATTGACTGACGCGTCGCCGGGTGACGGCGTCAGCGAGCGCGGGCGGGGGAGACCGGGCGCGCCGGGAGAGCGGGGGCGCCGGTGAGGGCGGACGAGGCCGCGGACGCCTCCTGGGGCTCCTCCCGCCGGAGGGCCCGGGCCCTCCGGCGGCGCTCGCGCGGTCGGATGATCGTGACCCACGCGGCCGCCCCGACCCCGAGGATCTGGAACGCGAGTGCGATCCAGCCCTGCCAGGACAGCAGGGATGTCTGGACCAGCGCGTTGCCGATCGAGCAGCCGCCCGCCCACGCCGCGCCGACGCCCATGAGGACGCCGCCGACGATCGAGCGCTGGATCACCTGCGCCGAGGGGACTCGCACGCGGAATTCGCCCGAGGCCCTGGCCGCCAGATAGGAGCCGACCAGGATGCCCACGACGAGCAGGACGCCCCAGTCCAGGCACGAGCGGTCACCGGTGACCAGGAGACCCACGAGGTTCGACGACGGCGTGGTGATGCCCAGCCCGTCATGCCGCCCGCTCGCCCAGGAGGCCGGCCAGGCGATGACTGCGACGATCCCGACCAGGACGCCCGTCGTCAGGGGATTCCATGCGCGTTCGAACAGCAGACGGCTCACCCCCGTGCGCTGCGCCGGCAGCGCCATGGCCGGCCGGCGGGCCGATTCACGGCGCAGCTGGGCGTGCACGGCGAACACCGCCACGACGCCCAGGACGATGGCCCCGACCCAGTCGGGCAGCCCGACGGCGGCGGGCAGCGTCGTCAGTCCGGTGGTCCACGCACGCCTCAGATGCTGCGTTACGGGTGCCAGGACCCCGCTCTTGGCCGCGGCCGCGGACAGGGCGTAGGCGGCGAGGGCGAACCAGGAACCGACGAGCCCCTCGCCGGCGCGGTAGTACGTGCCGGTGGCGCACCCGCCCGCCAGCACCATGCCCGCCCCGAACAGGAAGGAGCCGAGCACCGTCGCAATGACGGACAGGCGCGGGACTTCAGGAGCGATCACGCCCAGAGCGGTCAGAAGCGCGACGCCGAGAGCCTGGACGGCGATCGCGAGCAGGAAGGCGATGAACCAGCGTGGGGAGTGCGAGACCCACAGGTCCCGGAACGCGCCGGTGATGCAGAAACGTCCGCGTTGGAGGACGAGGCCGAGTGCGGCCCCGACGAGAAGTCCGGTAAAGAGCATGAATGGTCCTGTTCCGGTCATTGAGACCTGGAGCGGTCACGGACTCGTGGGCCCAGTGGGCCGGCGGGCGCATCGGATCCGGGGAGAGGATGAGGCGCAGACCGCTTCTGAGCCCGGGTGCGCCTAACGCGCCCGCGCCCGTGACGAGGGGATGGGGCGGGGGCCTGGTCGAAGACGGCTGATCGACGCACGCCATTGCGCCGTATCGCCGGAAGGGGGAGGGATGCCGTAGATGTTCGGCAGCCTCAGCGCCCGCCGACCAGGCTGCGCGTACAGCACGACGCTCCGCGCATGATGCGACGGGGCGTGATCAGCGGCTGACGGCTCATGAGAATCTCCGATGGACTAAGGACGTGAAGCGGCCGTACGGTCCGGACGCGGTCCTGACGACCGCGGAACACGTCGGGCAGTTCCGTCAGCACCATAGAATCGCGATCGGTGCGACGGCCAGAGGATTCCACCGGGTGAGACGGTGCGTGGGAACCCGAGATGCAGTGGGAGCGCAGAGTGCACAGGAGATGGCGCGGGCGGGGGACGGCCTCGGATGGCGTCTGCATGGTTCCAAATGGTTCCAACGGCATCACCGGAAGCCGCCCTGTTCGGGTTTCGCGTCGAGTTCGCGGCGCCTCAGGCCGCTGTGCACCGGCGGGCGGTGAGCAGCCGCTCCAGCCCCTCTCGCGGCAGCGGCGGGGTGGCGCCGCCGAAGATCGGGCACTGAGTCTGGTAGGCGCACCAGTCGCACAGTCGCGAGCGTCTAGGGACGAACTCGCCAGTGGTGGCGCACTCCTCGACCTCATCCCAGATCCGGGCGACCTTGGTCTCGGTCGCCTCGAGCTCGGGCGGGCGCGGATCATGGGTCAGAGTACGGCCGTCCCTGAGGTAGAGCAGCTGCAGGCGCCGCGGCGCACGGCCGCGCGCACGCCACAGCGCCAGGGCGTAGAAGCGCATCTGGAATAACGCCTCGGACTGAAACCTCGGCCCCGGGGAGCGGCCCGTCTTGTAATCGACCACGCGCATCGCCCCATCGGGGGCCACGTCGAGGCGGTCGATGAATCCGCGTAGCAGCAGACCGTCGCCAGTCTCGGTCTGGATGAAGAGTTCGCGCTCGGCCGGTTCCAAACGCGTGGGGTTCTCCATCCGGAAGTAGGAGTCGATGAGGCTCTCCGCCTCGCCGAGCCACGGACCGACCGCGGCCGGGTCCTCGAACAGGCTCATGACGACGGGGTTCTTCTCCCGATGCGCCTCCCATTGGGAGGGGAGCATGGAGAGGGCCGCCCGCCGGGTGCGCTCGCGGGCGGGCAGGTCGTACAGTCGTTCCAGGATGCCGTGGACGAGGGTGCCCTTGTGCGTGGCCAGCGAACCCGGTTCGGGGAGGCGATCCACCGTGCGCAGACGAAACATGAGCGGGCACTGCATGAAGTCCTTGGCGCGCGACGGCGACAGCGCCGCTCGGCCGGAGCGGCGAGCGCGGCCCGCTGCGGGCCCGGTGGTGCGGGGCCGGGCGGCCCGCTCCGATATCCCGGGTACCTCGGCCGACGAGGCGGCCGAGACGGTCGAGGGCGCTGATGTGATGTTCTCGCTCACGGAACGAACCTACCCCGCTCGGTCGATGTGCCCGTGCAGCTGTCCACAGGTAGCCGTCATCGGTGCGTCCTGCGGGCGTTCGTGCGCTTCCCGCCGCCCGTTCCGATGGCTTCGCGTCTCGAGGCGGTGGCGTCTCGGAGTCGTCGACCGGAGGTTGCCCCGCCCTCCCCTCCAGGCCGGTTAGGCTCACGGACATGTCGCCTGCCTCCACGCCCCAAGGCTGGGTGCTCGGGCGGATTGGCGCCGCACCCGTCGTCGTCTCCCCGACCTCGCTCCTGCTGGGCCTGCTCATCGCCGCATCCTGGTATCCCCCGGTGTCCTCCACCCTGGCGCGTTTGGGCCTGGGCGCCCCTGTGGTCCTGGTGACCGTGGCGGGCACGGTGCTGGGCGTGGGGCTCAGCGTCCTCGTCCACGAGTTGTCCCACGGCCTGGCGGGCACCGTTCTGGGGCGACGGCCCGTGCGCTACGAGCTCTACCTGTGGGGCGGGCGCACGACCTTCGGGTCGTCTCGGGCCTGGGCGCCGTGGAAGGACGTCGTCACCTCGCTGGCCGGGCCGGCGGCGAATCTCGCCCTGTGGGCGGCCGGCCGTGCACTGCTGGGCGGCGGAGGCATCGTCTCGGCCCCGGTGCACGTGGCCATCTCGGCACTGACCTGGGTGAACTTCGCTCTTGCCGTCTTCAATGCTCTGCCGGCGCTGCCGCTGGATGGAGGGCACGCCCTGGCATCCCTCATCGCCCAGCTCACCGGGCGGCCGCAGGCGGGCCGGCGGGTCGCCGCCGTCGGAGGCCTGCTCCTGGTCGCCGGCATCCTCTGGCGCTGGGTTCTGGAGCCGCTGGTGGCTCACGGCTCGCAACCCGATTCCTTCTCCCTGATCCTGGTCGTCATGGTCGCCTGGCCGATCGCCTCGACGTCGTGGCGGGTTCTCGGGCTCGCGGGCGGGGATCGAGCGGCGGAGCGGTTCGACCTGCGTCCACTCATGCGCCCGGTGGCAGTGGTTGAGGCGGCGGCGACCGTCGATCGCGTCCGTGTCGAACTCAGCGGGCGGGCCGCCGTCGTGCTGGTCGTGGATGGCCCCGTGCTGTTGGGCGTCATCGACGAGGTCGGCCTGGGCGAGCTCGCCCTGCCGCAGGGGTCCCAAGGGTCTGCAGCCGCGAGCGAGGTCTGCACCGCGCTTCCAGCGGCCGCCGTCAGCGACGAGCTCACCGGTCGGCCCGCTGCCGACGCCCTCAAGCGTGCACGTTCTGTGTCTCGCTGGCTGATCGTTATCGAGGACGGCCGCATGACCGGCGCCGTGCCCACCGGGGCGCGGTGACGGCCGCCCCTGCCTCGGGGCCGGGACGGGATGAAGCCATGTCGGCCGTCCCGGCCTACGCTTGCGCCGTGCCCACGTCCGTACCCGCCGCCGATCCGCCGGAGAGCACCGGCCGGCGCGGTCTTCTGCGCGTGGGGTTGACGGGCGCGGCGGCGCTCGCCGTCGGCGGCGGGGCCGGAGCGGGCGCCGTCCGCTATTCCGACACCCACTTGTCGCCCACGGCGCGCGTGGCGCCGCGGCCCGATGAACCGGGCCGGTATGCGGTCCGCGTCCTCTTCCAGGGCGCGTCCGATTGCGCCCGGGCCTGCGTCACCTTCGATGATGGCCCCGACCCGCGCTGGACGCCGCTCGTTCTCGACATTCTCGCCGACCTGGGCGTGCCCGCGACCTTCTTCGTGCTAGGCGAGGCGGTGACCGCTCACCCCGAGCTCGTCGCCCGTGAGGCGGAGGCCGGGCACGAGGTTGCGATTCACAACTGGGCGCACACCGATGTCTACGGGGTGGAGGTCGGCGAGCTGCGGGACTCGGTGGACCGGACTATCGCGGCGATCGAGGACGCCGGGGCGTCAGCACCACGCCTGTGGCGTCCGCCCTACGGCCGCGTCGACGCTCCCGCTCTCATGGTGGCGGCCGAACGAGGGCTGGACGTCCTGCTGTGGAGCGAGCACACGCCGACGGCGCAGGCTGCGGCGGACGCGGCCGGCGCGGCTCATGCTGGTTCGGTGATCCTGTGCCACGACGGGCGCAGCCAGCCCAGCGAAGAGCTGCTGCGCACCCTGGGCGAGTCGATCGCCGCGCTGCAGGCGCGAGGACTGGCCTTCGTGACCGGCAGTCGAATGCTGGAGGGCGCCGCAGGCGGCATCGGCACCGTGATCGAACCGTGACCACGCCATGACCACGCCATGATTGCACCGTGGTCGCCGGCTCCTGCCGGCCTGCGCCGGGCGGTCGGTCGGAGGAGGCCGCCCGGTCACCGCGCCGGACGCCGGAGCGCGCCCGCGCGGCCGCGTCCGTATAGGCTTCTTTCATGATGGGGCAGTCGGCGCCCACGACGGCATCCTCCGCGGCGCCATTCATGACATCGCAGTCTGATCAGGCCATTCGTTTCGCGGAGAACCGCGCCAACTGGGATGACCGCGCGGCTCTTCACGAGGCCAGCGGCTACGGCATCGCCGAGCTCCTCGCCTCGCCCGGTGCCATCACCCGGGAGGTCGCCCGGGACACCGAGCTCCTCGGCGACCTGACCGGTCTCGACGTCATCCACCTCCAGTGCCACCTGGGCCTGGACACCATCTCTCTGTCACGGCTGGGGGCGGCCCGTGTCGTCGGCCTCGACCTCTCCCCGGAGTCGCTGCGCCGCGCCCGGGCCCTGGCCGCGCGCGCCGGAGCCGGCATCGAGCTGGTCGAGGCCAACGTCTACGACGCCCGCGCCGTCGTCACGGGCTCCTTCGACCTCGTCTACACCACTCTCGGCGTTCTGTGCTGGTTGCCGGACGTCGAGGCGTGGGCGAGCGTCATCGCCTCCCTCCTGCGCCCGGGCGGTCGCCTGCTGCTGCGTGACGATCACCCCGTTCTCATGGCCGTGGGGGACGACACCGCCCACGGGCTCACCCTCCACGAGCCCTATTTCCAGCAGCCCGAGCCCATGACCTGGGAGGACGACGGCTCCTACGTCGCCGCGCCCGATGGGACCCCGCCGATCGCCCATACCCGGAACCACCAGTGGAACCACGCGGTGGGGGAGGTCCTCACGGCTCTCCTCCGCGCCGGACTCGTCCTGGACGAGGTCGCCGAGTCGCGCGTCTCCGCCTGGTGCCGCTGGCCGGATCTCATGGAGCCCTGTCGGGAGGGCTACCGCCTCACCGACCCGGTGATGCGCGAGATGCTCCCGCTCCAGCTGCTCGTCGTCGCGCGCCGGGGCGGCGGGGAGGCCGTCCCGGCACCGTCGTCGGAGGGCGCCGACGAGCCGGCCTGAGCGCCCCCGGGGACTCGAGCCGTGGACGACGGACCCGTGCCCCGCCCCGTCCGACGGGTCTCAGGAGGGCCGTCGCTCCGATGAACGGTCGAGCGATCCGCCGGGAGGACTCATTAGACTCGCCGTGATGAGTGAGCAGCGCAGTCCGGGACCCGTCGGGGCCGATGGCGCCGGAGCCATCGGCCCCGGTTCGACGATCACGGGTGCCGATGAGCCCGTGGAGCCGACGAGGACCGCACCGTCCGCGTCGGAGCACCCCCCGAGGTCCGGCGTCCAGGAGACCCTCGGGCAGGCCGGTCGCCGTGGTCCCTTCCGCTACGGTGAGCGCGTCCAGGTCACCGACACCAAGGGCACCAGGAACACCTTCCGACTCGACCCGCACGGCTGCTTCCGCTCCCGTCGCGGCGGCTTCCGCCACTGCGACGTCGTCGGCCTGGACGAGGGCACCGTCATCACCACCGAATCCGGCCATGAGCTGCTCCTGCTGCGTCCGCTGCTGGCCGACTACGTCCTGTCCATGCCCCGGGGCGCCCAGGTCGTCTACGCCAAGGACTCCGGCCAGGTGGTCGCTATGGGGGACATCTTCCCCGGCGCCCGCGTCCTGGAGGCCGGGGTCGGCTCCGGAGCGCTGACCATGAGTCTCCTATCGGCCATCGGGGAAACCGGCCGCCTGCTGTCCATCGAGCGGCGCGAGGACTTCGCCCGGATCGCCGCGTCCAACGTCGACTCCTGGTTCGGGGGCCATCATCCCGCCTGGGAGCTGCGCACCGGTGATTTCGCCGACGTCACCGCCGCTCGCGTTCCCGACGCCGACGTCGACCGCATCGTGCTGGACATGCTCGCCCCCTGGGAGAACATCGTCGAAGCGGCGCGCGTACTCATCCCCGGTGGGGTACTGGTCGTCTACTCCGCCACGACGACCCAGCTCTCCCGCACTGTCGAGGCCCTGCGCCACTCTGGGATGTTCACCGAGCCCGAATCCTGGGAGTCGATGGTGCGCACTTGGAACGTTGACGGCCTGTCCGTGCGCCCCGACCACCGCATGGTCGCCCATACCGGCTTCCTCCTGACCGCCCGTCGCCTGGCTGCCGGCTCCCGCCCGCTGACCCGTCGGCGCCCGCCCGCCCGCGGCGCCTACGACGACGGCGGATACTGGACGCCCGAGGAGGTGGGGGAGCGCACAAGCACCGACCGCAAGGTCCGACGAGTCCTGCGTGACAGTCTCGCCAAGCAGCCCGAGGATGCCACCCCCGTTCTGCCCGGCGTTTGCGGATCGGCCGACGACGAGCGGGTGCGGTCCGATGTCTGAGCGCCGGAGCCCGGGCACGTCCTCACGCGACTTCACCAGTCACCAGCTGCGCGAGGCCCGCGCCGAGGCGGTGAGCCTGGCCGCGAAGAACGAGCGCCTCGTCGCCGCGCTCACCGAGGCCCGCGAACGCATCGTCGAGCTGGGTACCCAGCTCGACTCCGTCACACTGCCGCCGGTCACCTTCGCACTCCTGACCGGCATTCCCGCCGGGGGGAGGCGGCACGGCGCCGACCGGCCGAGCGAGGACCGGGCGCGTCTGGACAGCCCCGGCCGGGCGGGTGGGTACGACACCCATGAGCGCACCATTTCTCATCCACGCGTCGACGTCGAGATCGAAGACGTCGACCGGCCCGCGGAGGTCGACGTCATGCTCTCCGGACGACCTATGCGTCTGGGTCTGCACGCGAGCATCGACGTCCGGGATCTGGCAGTGGGGCAGCTGGTGGCCGTCAACGACCGGATGCTGGTCGTCGACGCCCTGCCCGCTCCCGACACCGGCGAGGCCGTCACCGTGGAGGAGGTCCTCGTCTCGTCCGGCTCCCGCGCCCCCCGAGCCCTAGTCACGACCGGCAGCGGAGCCACCCGCATCCTCCACCTGGCCGGCCGCCTGGACGCCGAGGCCCTCAGCCCCGGCGACACGCTGGCCGCGGACCTGAGGGCCGGCCTGGCCACGGCCTTGGTCGAACGCACGAGTGTCGAGCAGCTCGTCGTCGCCGAAGCCCCCAACGTCTCCTGGGACGACATCGGGGGCCTCGGCTCCCAGATCGAGCAGGTCCGCGACGCTCTCGAGTTGCCCTTCACCCATCCCGACCTCTACCGCTCCTACGGCCTGCGCGCCCCCAAGGGACTTCTCCTGTACGGCCCTCCCGGCTGCGGGAAGACGCTCATCGCCAAGGCCGTGGCCACGTCCCTGGCCGGTTCGTCGGCGTCCGCCGGGGCGCGGAGAACGCCGTCCGCCGCGTTCTTGAACATCAAGGGTCCCGAACTGCTCAGCAGATTCGTCGGCGAGACCGAGCGGCAGATCCGCGCTATCTTCGAGCAGGCCCGCAAGGTCGCCGCCGAAGACCGACCCGTCGTCATCTTCTTCGACGAGATGGAGGCGCTCTTCCGCACCCGCGGCACGGGGGTGTCCTCCGACGTCGAGACCATGATCGTTCCGCAGGTCCTGGCGGAGATCGATGGTGTGGAGTCGCTGCGCAACGTCGTCATCATCGGGGCCTCCAACCGGGAGGACATGATCGACCCGGCCGTACTGCGCCCCGGACGCCTCGATATCAAGATCCGGATCGGCAGACCCGACGCCGAGGGCGCCCGACAAGTCCTGGCCAAGCACCTGACGGCCGACTTGCCGCTCGACCCGTCCGAGCTGGCCGCCGCCGGTGGAGATCGCGAGACCGCCGCCGAGACCATGCGCCGGGCCACCGTTCGAGCCCTGTACGCCCGCACTCCCGCCACCGAAGTGCTGGAGGTCGCCTACGCCTCCGGTGGGCGGGAGATTCTTCACCTCGCCGACCTGGTCAGCGGCGCCATGCTCGCCGCTGTCGTCGCACGCGCCAAGACCGCTGCCATCAAAGATGAGCTGGACGGCGGGAGCGGAGGAATCTCGACTCCTCGTCTGCTGGAGGCCATCGCCGTGGAGTCCCGGCAGAACGAGGAGATCACCGGCGCCACCGGCCCGAGGGATTGGGCCCGGCTCATAGGCCGTCGCGACGAGACAGTCCGCTCGGTGCGGAATTTGACTGCCGCGTCCGCCCGGATGCCGCGGGAGAACATGAGGGAGGACGTATGAGTCAGACGCGCACGCCACCGGTGCAGGGCCCGGTTGTGCGGCCCGTCGGCATCGAGACGGAGCTCGGAGTCCTCGAGCCCGGCAACCCGTACGCCAATGCGGTCGTCATGGCCAGCCGGATCGTCGAGGCTTACGGAGCCGTCTCACGGCCCGGCGTCAACGGGCCTGACGGCTCCCCCGCAGGGGCGGTGCGCTGGGACTACGAGGGCGAGGACCCTCTCGCCGACCTGCGCGGGGGTCGCCTCGACCGCGCCGTCGCTCATCCGAGCCTGCTCACCGATGATCCGAACCGCCTCGCTCCGGCCGGCGACATCCCTGAGGCCGAGCGGCCTGCGGACCCTCCGCCCGCGCCGTGGGGGACCAGGCCCCGCCCCAGCGCGGCCGAGGCGGCCCTCCCGCGCGCCTCCACCGTGGTCCTGACCAACGGGGCTCGCCTGTACGTCGACCACGCCCACCCCGAGTACTCCTCGCCGGAGGTGCTCACGCCTCGTGACGCCGTCGTGTGGGACCGCGCCGGTGAGCTGATCGCGCGCCGTGCCATGAGCGCTCTGGCCGACGGCCCCGGGGGCGCGGCGAACGGCGAAGTCGTCCTGTACAAGAACAATGTCGACGGCAAGGGCGCGGCCTACGGCTGTCACGAGAACTACCTCGTGCGCCGCGACCTGGTCTTCGACGACCTGGTGCAGGCCCTCATCCCCTTCCTCGTCACGCGCCCCGTCCTCGTCGGAGCCGGCCGCGTCGGCATCGGTCAGCGCTCCCAGCGTCCCGGCTTCCAGATCAGCCAGCGCGCCGACTACGTGGAGACCGATATCGGTCTGCAGACCACCTTCAACCGTCCGATCGTCAACACCCGCGACGAGCCCCATGCGGACGCGTCCCGTTTCCGCCGCCTCCACGTCATCAACGGCGACGCCAACCGCTTCGATGTGCCCGACTACCTCAAGATCGCCACCACCGACCTTCTCCTGTGGTATCTCGAGCGCGCCTCGGCGCGGGGTCGGCGTCTCGGCGCGCTGGGACGCGTGCGCCTGACGGGCGACCCGGTGGAGGAGCACTGGGCGGTCTCCCACGACACCGCCCTGGCTCACGCCCTGGCCACGGCCTGCGGCCCGATGACTGCCCTGGAGATCCAGCGCGCCCATCTGGCGGCGGTCGTCGGGGCCCTCTGTGAGGACTACGGAGGCGTAGAGCCCGGGCACGTGGGGGAGGAGACCGCCGCCGCCATCGCCCTGTGGGACGAGACGCTGTCGGTCCTGGAGGGCTACGCAGCCGCGCAGGGCACGCCTGGCGGGCCGGGGGCCACTGCGCGCGCTGCCGCACTCGTGGAGTGGATCGCCAAAAAGCAACTGTGCGACGCTCTGCGGATGAGAACGAACGCCGGCTGGGACGACCCGCGCCTGGCGGCCCTCGACATCCGGTGGGCGGACTTGCGCGCAGGTCATGGCATCGCCGATAGGCTCATCGCAGCCGGTCGCACTCGCAGGCTCATCGCGGACGCCGAGGCCGAGGCCGCCGCGGGCGACCCGCCGCCCGGCACGCGCGCCGCCATCCGCGGGGCCGCCGTGGCCCGTGACGGCGCCGTCGTCGCCGCGTCCTGGACGAGCCTCGTGCTCGACCTGCCTGACCGCGAGCGCCTGCTGCGCCTTGCCCTGCCCGACGACGTGCGCGCCGATCCCGAGCAGGTCGCCGACATGCTCGACCAGATCACGATAACGATTGGGACACGTCGCCGCTCGGGGGGAGACTGAGCTCATCGGGGCGTCGGAGGGCGCCCTCCACCAGTCAGGAGGCACTATGAGCATCCACGAGCAGATCCAGCCTACCGGGGGGTCCGCCGACGACGGGGCCGCCGACACGAGCGGCCAGGAGCGGGTCGCCGGTGGCGTCGACGACATCCTCGACCAGATCGACACCGTCCTGGAGACCGATGCGGCGGCCTTCGTGCAGGGGTTCGTCCAGAAGGGCGGTCAGTGACGGTGCCGCCCCCGCGGCGGCCGGCGCGGCGGATCATCGGCGTCGAGACGGAGTACGGCATCACCTGCGCCTCGACCACGGGCGGTGCGCCGCCCCTGGACGCCGACCACGCCGCTCGCGAGCTCTTCGATCCCGTCGTGCAGCTGGGACGTTCCTCCAATATTTTTACCCGCGGAGGGGCCCGCCTCTATCTCGACGTCGGCAGCCACCCGGAGTTCGCCACCGCCGAGTGTGACGGCCTGGCCGATCTCCTGGCCCAGGACCGGGCCGGGGAGCTGATCATGGCCGATCTCGCCGAACGGGCCACCGACCGCCTGGCCGCCCGGGGGGTGCCCGGTCGCATCCACATGTTCAAGAACAACCTCGATGCCGGAGGTGCCGGTTTCGGCTGCCACGAGAACTATCTCGTGCGCCGCCGCGGCGGCTTCTGGAACGACGCGCGCACCCTCGTGCCCCATCTGGTCACCCGCCAGATCCTCATTGGCGCCGGGCGCGTCCTGCCCGGTGATGCGGTCCACGGGCCCCGGTACGTCTTCTCCCAGCGCGCCGACCAGATGGAGGACGCCGTCTCCTCGGCGACCACCCGCTCGCGTCCCCTGATCAACACCCGTGACGAGCCGCATGCCGACGCTGAGCTTTATCGGCGCATGCACGTCATCGTCGGGGATTCCAATATCGCTCAGAGCTCCACTCTGCTCAAGGTCGGCGCCATGGATCTTCTTCTGGACTACCTGGAGAAGGGCGGCCGCCTCGTCGATCTTCAACTCGCCAACCCTATGAAGGCCATCCGCGATACCTGTCACGATCTGACCGGTGCGGTCGCCCTGGAGCTGGCCGACGGCCGCACCATCACCCCGGTGGACCTGCAGGCCGAGCATCTGGCCCGGGTGAGCGAGCACGCGCGGAATCTGGATCTGACCGACCTGCAGCGTCGGGTCCTCGACCTGTGGGAGCGGGGCTTGAACGCCGTACGCGCGGGCACGCCCCAGGACGTGGCCGCGGACCTGGACTGGGCGGCCAAGCACCAGCTCCTGGCCCGTTACGCAGAGCGCACGGGCGCCGAGTTGGACGACCCGCGCCTGACGCGCCTGGCCCTGGCCTACCACGACGTGAGTCCGAGTCGGGGATTGCGCCTCAGGCTGGAGGGGGCCGGGCTGATGCGACGCCTTGTCGGGGAGGAGACCTGCCGTGCCGCCGTGACCACTGCGCCGGCCACGACCCGCGCTCATCTGCGCGGCGCCGTGATAGGACGTGCCCGGGATCTGCGCCGCGACCTGTCGGCGGACTGGGTGAATCTGCGTTTGGACGACGGACGCACGCCGCCCGTCGCCCTGCGTGATCCCTTCAGCGCCGTCGACGAACGCGTCGACGCCCTCATCGCGGCCATGGAGGACGCCGACGGGGGCCCACTCGTCGGCACCTGAGATACTGCACCCACGCATCCGGCACACTGGAGAGTCCGATGACCACCTTCTCGCCCTTCTCCGACGAGACGACCCGTCTGCCCCGGCTGGGAGCTGACGGGCGGCCCCTGACGCGTCGTCAAAGGCGCGAGTTGGAGCGTGCCCGCGACGCTGCCGACGAATCCCGTGACCCCCATGATTCCGGGTCCGCCCATGCATCTGCCGATGCGGCGGACGCTGCGGATCGGACCGGACCGGATCCTGCGCAGGGCCTGCGGGTCCGCCCCGCGCCGGTCGAGATCCGCCCGAGCGGGCCCGCCCCGGCGGCGGGCGCGCATACGCCGGGCCCCCGAGCGCCGGACTCGGGCGAGGTCGCGTCGACGCCGGACTCAGCGCCGCCCGGGCCGTCTGCCTCGACACAGCGGGGTTCTGACGGGGGGGCCGAAGCCG
>NZ_GL985606.1:1685860-1951864 GCF_000220835.1 Actinomyces sp. oral taxon 448 str. F0400
CAGCGCCGCCCGGGCCGTCGGAGCCGTCGGCCTCTTCGCCCTGCGCGGCCGAGCCCCCCGCCTCCACGGGCGCCCAGCGCGCCATCGGCGCGGCCCTGGGCCGACCCCGACCCAGGGGGAGCGTCGCCGTCGTTCTGGCCGTTCTCGCGGCGGTCGCCATCGTCGCGGTGCCCCTGGTCGTGACCCACATGGCCGGCGGAGGATCGGGCCGCGCCAGCACCAGCGGGGCCGCCTCCGCCGGAACCGTCAGTGCCGATGGACCGCTGGACACGGTCCTGGAAGTCGCCGGACGCGTCGGCGCCGTCCCCGTCGTCTCCCTCAAAGGGAGTCTCACGCCCGCCACCACGATCAGCACCGACGAGGTCATCACCGGCCAGGGCCGCTCCCTGCGGCTCGGCGACGCGGTCCTGCTGTCGGTGGCCACCTTCAGCGGCGCCAACGGCACGAACACCACCGGGACTGGAACCGGCACGAGGCTGTACAGGGGGACGCTCGACTCCGACGCTCTGGGGTCCGACCTTGCCAATGCAGTCTCGGGCGTCACCGAGGGATCGCGGATCGTTCTGCGCGCCCCCCTGACGACGGAGAACGGGGCGCTGACCACCGAGATCACCGTGGTTGACGTGCTGCCCACCACCGCGACCGGGTCCTCCCAGTCGCCGTCCGACGGCATGCCGTCGGTCACGGTCAACGATGACGGCACCATCGCGATGTCCGTGCAGGGGCTGCCTGCGCCCACTCGCTCCACCGCCGCCGTCCTCGTCCAGGGCGACGGGTCCCAGGTCCAGTCCGAGAGCGTCGTCCTGGCCCGGTACGCCATCGTGAACTGGTCCGATGGCGAGCAGCGCACCAGCACCTACGGCACCACGACGCCGCCCGGCATTATCGACATGTCCCACACTCTCGCGGGCATCAGGGAGCACCTGGTCGACGCCCAGGTGGGCAGTCGCGTCGTCATCTCCATCCCGACGGACCAGGCGGCCGGCGAGGGGGCGGTGGCCGTCGTCGTCGATGTCCTGGCCATCGCGGACGCCGATGAGCTCACCGACGCCACCGTCTCGCCGTCCCCGCCTTCCGACGCCAGCTCCGGGATCGTGCACGTTACTCCCGGCGCGACTCAGTAGGCGTTCCGAGCGCAGTGGCGGGTCCGTCCCGGGAGTCGACGACCAGGTCCGGTCCCAGGCCGGCCCGGTTCCGCCAGGCGCGGGCGAGTGAGCGCTCCTGGACCTCCCAGGCGGACACGTCCCACCCGTAGGCGTCGCGGGCGGCGATGCGGGCGCGGCGGGTGCGCGGCGGGGCGGTGACCCAGACGCGCACCGCCACCAGTCCCCTCAGGGGCTGCGCCGCTGCGGCGAGCGCGCCGCAGCCCTCGAGCACGAGAAGCCCTCCGGCCAGCGGGGGCAGGGACACCCGGCCGCCCGGCCTCATGGAATGCCAGTTCCACCGGGGGGCGTGCGCCGGCCGCCCGCAGTCGAGATCGGCCAGAAGCCCGGCGCACCGGCGCACCCCCTCCGCCAGCCCGTCCCAGCCGGGCACGACCGCTTCCAGTTCGAGCACGCGCGCGCCGTATGAGGCGTTCCCTCGCGCGAGGGCTCCGACGAGGGAGTGCGCGAGGGTCGTCTTGCCCGCCCCCGTAGGGCCGTCCACCACCACGAGTGCTCCCTGCCTGCGCCACCGGTCGGATGAGCCGTCCTCGCGGCGGCGCAGGAGGTCCATGAGCGCGCTCACGGCCTCATCGAACGGGACGCTACGGTCGACATCGGGTACGGGGGCGGACATGTCGGCAGGATATGAGCCGATGCTGGCCAAGGGCAGCGGAACGGCGCGGGGCTCGCGGCGGCACGGCCGCGCTACTCTGGCACGGTGCCCGCCGCCGATCCGTCCAGCCGATCCGTCCAGGAGCCGCCATGAGCGTCGCCGTCCGCGTCATCCCGTGCCTCGACGTCAAGGACGGGCGTGTCGTCAAGGGCGTCAACTTCACCGGGCTTCGGGATGCCGGCGACCCGGTCGAGCTCGCCCGGCGCTACGACGTTCAGGGCGCCGACGAGATCACCTTCCTGGACGTCTCCGCCTCCGCCGAGGGACGTTCGACCATGCTGGAGGTCGTGGCCGCTGCCGCCGAGCAGGTCTTCGTCCCGTTGACCGTGGGCGGGGGAGTGCGCAGCGTCGATGACGTCGATCGCCTCCTGCGCGCGGGGGCGGACAAGGTCGGCATCAACACTGCCGCCATCGACCGTCCCGCGCTGCTGAGCGAGGTCGCCGAGCGCTTCGGCAACCAGGTCCTGGTCCTATCGGTGGACGCCCGTCGCTGCCCGCGGGGCGTGAGCACCGAGTCGGGCTACGAGGTGACAACTCACGGGGGCCGGCGCTCCACCGGCATCGACGCCGTCCGGTGGGCCGTGCGCGCCGTCGGGCTGGGGGCCGGTGAGATCCTGCTCAATTCGATGGACGCCGACGGCGTCACAGCGGGTTTCGACCTGCGTATGCTTGACGACGTCCGCCGCGAGGTGAGCGTCCCGCTCATCGCCTCGGGGGGTGCGGGGCGGCCGGAGGACTTCGCCGACGCCGCGGACCACGGCGCGGACGCGGTGCTGGCGGCGAGCGTTTTCCACTACGGGGTCTTCACCATCGGCGCCGTGAAGCAGGCTCTGCGTCGGGCGGGTCATCCCGTGCGGTGAGAACTCCCCACGCCGCGCCGTGCAACGAGGTTGCATCAGAACCGTACCGGCCCGCTACCCTTCAGTGACGACCCCCGTCACCCTTACCCACTTGGAGACTCTTATGACGCAGTACGATCCGAACCACGATCCGAACCAGCCCGGCTTCGGCCAGGGCAACGATCACAACAACTCCTCGAGCGCCCCGAGCGCCCCGGGCGGCCCGTCCCAGGGGGGCGGCTACGACCCGAACCAGTCCTACTCGGACCCGTACGGGAACCCGACGTCCTACGGGGACCAGTCCCAGCAGTACCCCCAGGAGCCGACGCCCTACCCCGCGGGCGGCGCCTACGGCCCCGGCATGAGTCCTTACGGGGCCGGCACTGAGAAGAACGCTCTGGGGGGCTGGGCCCTCGGACTGGGGATCGCCTCGGTGTGCTGTTCATGGTTCACGGGCATCCCCGCCATCATCTGCGGCGCGATGGGCATCAGCGCCGCCAACCGCGGGCAGGCGAGTAACAAGACCATGGCCATTGTCGGCCTGTCGCTGGGGATCGCCTTCTCCATACTCAACACGATCGGGGTCATCGTCAATTACTCGAACGGGCTCTACCAGTTCTCCCACTGACCCCGACGAGAGGACTTTGTCGATGGCGCTGTCGGCATTGCTCACCAGTACGTCTGCGCAGCACCTTCCTGCGTGGTGGCCGGGCTCCAACACGTGCCTTCTTCATGTCGTCACCGGTCTGTGGTGTCCGCTGTGCGGTGGCACCCGGGCGACCCGGGCGCTCTTGGACGGGAGTCTGACGGAGGCGCTCGGCTGGAACCCCTTCGCCCTCATGCTGGAGTGCGTCCTGGTGGCGGCCCTCCTGCGCTATGCGGCGGCCCGGGCGCAGGGGCGCACGCGGATGCTCCTGACCGGGCGGGAGGGGATCGCCCTGGGTGTCACGGCGGTGGTCTTCTTCGCGGCCCGTAATACGCCGTGGCTCCAGCCCTGGCTGGCCCGCCTCCTCGGCCCGCCCGGATACGGGGCCTGATACGCCGTCGGGCGGTGAGGGTTCGGACACCATGGGACAATCCGGCCGTGAACGACTCCCACTGCCCGGCCCCATTCGCGTCCTCCTTGCCCGCCGGGCTCGCCTCCCGTCTCAAGCGCGACGCGGGCGGGCTCGTCGCCGCCGTCGTCCAGCAGTACGACACGCGCGAGGTCCTCATGGTCGGGTGGATGGACGATGAGGCACTGCACCGCACGCTGACCGAAGGGCGCGTGACGTTCTGGTCCCGGTCCCGTCGGGAGTACTGGCGCAAGGGTGACACCTCAGGGCACTGCCAGTACGTCAAGGCCGTCCACCTCGACTGCGACGGCGACGCTCTGCTGGTCGAGGTCGACCAGGTCGGGGCCGCCTGCCACACCGGTGAGCGCACGTGCTTCCTGGCCGGGGGCGACCTGGGCGCCCTCGTAGGGAGGCGTCCCCTCGGCTGAGCGGATTTGCCTCAGCAGCCCGCCCCCGGGGACGATTGCCCGAGGAGGGCGCCGCCGGCGCACCTGCTGGCTGCGCACGGCGCAGTCCTGGTCTCGCGCATGCAGGAGGTGGTGTCTCGTGATGGCCTTCGACGACCTCGTCGCAGCCGCCCGGGCCGCCGTCGCCTCCCGGCAGCGACGCGCTCCATTGGAGGAGCTGCGCGGGCGGGTCCGCTCGGCCCCCACCGCGCGCGACGTCACCTCGGCGCTGCGCTCGCCGGGGCGCGCCGTCTCCGTGATCGCCGAGGTCAAGCGCGCCACCGCGACCTTCGCGGACCTGTCGGGAGTGGGGGACGTGGCCGTTCTCGCCCGCTTCTACGAGGCCGGCGGGGCCGCCTGCGTCTCCGTGGTCACCGAGCCGGTGCGCTCCCACGGGCGCCTGGCCGATCTCGACGCGGTGCGCGGGGCCGTAGAGGTGCCGGTGCTGGCCAACGACGTCATCGTCACCCCCTACCAGGTCCACGAGGCCAGGGCTCACGGGGCCGACATGCTCGTCGTGGACGCCCGCCTCGAGCCGCTCGTTCTAGAGTCGCTGATCGAGCGCACCCATTCTCTGGGCATGGCGGCGGTCGTCGAGGCGCACTCGCGGCACGAGGCGCTGGCCGCCGTGACCGCCGGAGCGCGTTACGTGTCGGTCGACGCTCGTGATCCGGACACGCTGGCCGTCGATCGCTCGCGTTTCGAGCAGGTCGCGGATGTGCTGCCCGCCTCGGTGACCCGTGTCGCCACCGGCGGCGTCTGCGGCCCCCACGACGTAATGAGCTACGCGCGCGCCGGGGCCGATGTCGTCATCGTGGGAGAGGCCGTCATCCGCTCGGCCGACCCCCAGCAATTCGTCGCCGAGCTGGTCGCCGCCGGCAGCCATCCGGCGCTCCTTCCCGCCACCCACCGAGAGGTCTTCTGAATGCTCGCCTCCATACCCAGCCCCGCCCGGGGAGTGTGGCACCTCGGGCCGTTTCCCGTTCGCGCCTACGCACTGTGCACCCTCGCTGGTATCTTCGCGGCGGCGTGGTGGACCTCGCGGCGTTATCGGGCGCGGGGAGGCGATGAGGATACGACCTTCGACATCGCCATCTTGGCCGTGCCGGTGGGCATCGTGGGCGCGCGACTCTACCATGTGCTGACCTCTCCATCGGCCTACTTCGGGCCCAACGGCGACCCCTGGGAGATCCCCCAGATCTGGCACGGCGGGCAGGGGCTGTGGGGTTCCATCGCCGCCGGTATCGCCGCCGGCGCCTGGCTGCTGCACCGGCGGGGCCTGCGCCTGTCGCCCTTCGCCGACGCCGTCGCACCGGCGCTCTTGGTCGCCCAGGCGATCGGTCGCCTGGGGAACTGGTTCAACCAGGAGATCTTCGGTTTGCCCACCACCCTGCCGTGGGGTCTGGAGATCGATGCCGCGCACCTTCCGCCCGGCTACGCCGACGGGACCCTGTTCCACCCGGCCTTCCTCTACGAAGCGCTGTGGGATCTTGTCGGGGCGGCCCTGATCGTGGGGCTCGAGCGGCGCTGGCGCCGGCGCGGTCAGAGCGTGGGCGGTCGGCTCATTTGGGTCTACCTCATGGTCTACACAGTCGGGCGGGCTTGGATCGAATGTCTGCGCATCGACGAGGCGCACCACCTGCTCGGGCTGCGTCTCAACGTGTGGACTTCACTCGTCGTCTTCCTACTCGGTCTGGCCGGCTACATTGTCGTGTCGCGTCGTCACCTCAGTGATGCGATCACCAGCGAGGCGATCACTGCCCAAGGCGACGAACCACAGCCCCGGACGGAAGATGCGCAAGGAGAATATGGCGAAATAGAGGGGTAATGGAGTGCTGCGATCGTTCGCATGAACGAGACGCGGCAGTCCCGCATCCAGGGCTGCGAGTCTACGGCGCGGGGCGCCGGGACTGACCCACCGAAGGACGGTCGGCATGCAGCACACCCCTCATACCCCTCCCATCGTGACAGCTCCCCGCCGCCGGGGACTCTACGACCCGGCCCAGGAGCACGATGCCTGTGGCATGGGCTTCGTCGCCCGCCTCGGCGGAGTCCCGACTCACTCCGTGGTCGTCGACGCACTGCACGTCCTTGAGCGTCTGGACCACCGCGGCGCCGTGGGCGCCGAGGAGAGCTCGGGAGACGGAGCGGGCCTGCTCATGGCGGTGCCCGACGCCTTCCTCCGTGAGGAGATCGCCTCCCTGCCCGCTGCCGGCGCCTACGCCGTCGGCCTGGTCTTCCTCCCCGGCGCGTACGACGGCGCCCAGGCGCGCTCCCGAGCGGTCGCCGCCATCGAGCGCATCGCCCGGCAGGAGGGCCTGCGCGTCGTGGCTTGGCGGGACGTGCCCACCGACGACTCCATGATCGGCCCGACGGCCCGCGGTTGCATGCCGATCTTCCGCCACCTGGTCGTCACCGACCGGGCCGGCCGCCTGAGCGGGCTCGCCCTGGACCGGCTGGCCTACCGACTGCGGCGACGCGCCCAGAACGAGGCCGACGTCTACATGGCCTCGCTGTCCAGCCGGACTCTGGTCTACAAGGGCATGCTCACCACCAACCAGCTGGCCCCCTTCTTCCCCGACCTGACCGATGAGCGCATGGCCACCCGCGTCGCCCTGGTCCACTCCCGCTTCTCGACCAACACCTTCCCCTCCTGGCCGCTGGCCCAGCCTTTCCGCATGATCGCCCACAACGGCGAGATCAACACCGTGCGCGGCAACCGCAACTGGATGGCCGCTCGCGAGGGACTCATGAGGTCGTCCCTCCTGGGGGACCTTGCGCCGCTGCTGCCGGTGTGCACGCCGGGCTCGTCGGACTCCGCCTCCCTGGACGAAGTCTTCGAGCTGCTGACACTGGCCGGCCGCTCCATGCCGCACGCCATGGCGATGCTCGTGCCGCAGGCCTGGGAGAAGGACACGACCATGGACCCGGCGCTACGCGCCTTCTACCGCTACAGCGCGGGCATCGTCGAACCGTGGGACGGACCGGCGGCCATGGTCTTCACCGACGGGAGCCAGGTGGGGGCGGTCATGGACCGCAACGGTCTGCGACCCGGCCGCTGGACCGTCACCAGGGACGGCACTGTCGTGCTGGCCTCCGAGACCGGCGTCCTGCCCATCGCCGAGCCGGACATCGTCGCCCGCGGGCGCCTGGAGCCCGGCACCATGTTCCTGGTCGATCTGGAGAGCGGACGAGTCGTGCCCGACGCGGAGATCAAGGGGGCGCTGGCCCGTCGGGCGCCCTACGATCAATGGCTGGCCGAGCACATGGTCCACCTGGAGGATCTGCCCCGCCGCGAGCACGTGGGCCACTCCGCCGCCTCGGTCCTGCGCCGTCAGCAGACCTTCGGCTACACCCACGAGGAGCTGTCCATGCTGCTGACCCCTATGGCGGTGGACGGTGCGGAGGCCATCGGGTCGATGGGAACCGACACGCCCATCGCGGTCCTCTCCTCACGGCCCCGGCTCGTCTTCGACTACTTCACTCAGTTGTTCGCCCAGGTCACCAACCCGCCGCTGGACTCTTATCGCGAGGAGCTCGTCACGTCCCTGTCGACGGCGATCGGGCCCGAGCCGAACTTTCTGGCCGACGAGCCCGAGCACGCCCGCAAGCTCGTCATCCCCTTCCCGGTGCTCACCTCCGACCAGCTCGCTCAGATCGCCCACATCGGGCGCGCCCGGGCCGGCAAGGGCTTCACCGCGGTCAAGATCACGGGACTGTTCCGGGTCAGCGGCGGCGAGGGGGCGCTGCGGAAACGCCTGAAAGAGATTTGCGCCGAGATCGATGAGGCCGTCGAGCGGGGCACCTCCTTCATCATCCTGTCGGACCGCGAGTCCACCGCCGAGATGGCGCCGATCCCCTCGCTGCTGCTGACCAGCGCCGTGCACCACCATCTGCTGCGCGCTCACACGCGGACCGAGGTCGGGCTAGTCGTCGAGGCCGGCGACGTGCGCGAGGTCCACCACGTCGCCCTGCTCATCGGCTACGGCGCCGCTGCCGTTAACCCCTATCTCGCTATGGAGTCCGTAGAGGATCTGGCGCGCTCGGGCGCGATCGCGGTCGAACCCGACCGGGCCGTCGCCAACCTCGTGCACGCCCTCGGCACGGGGGTGCTCAAGGTCATGTCCAAGATGGGCATCTCGACGGTTGCCTCCTACCGCGGCGCCCAGGTCTTCCAGGCCGTGGGCCTGTCCGCCGAGCTGGTCGACGAGTACTTCGCCGGCACTCCCACGCCCGTGGGCGGCGTCGGTCTGGACGTCATTGCCGCCGAAGTCCTGGCGCGCCACCTGGTCGCCTATCCACCCTCGGGCGTCTCCCCGGCCCACCGCACTCTGGCGACCGGAGGAGACTACCAATGGCGCCGCGAGGGTGAGGAGCACCTGTTCAACCCGGACACCGTTTCGCGCCTCCAGTACGCCACACGCACCGGCCGGCGCGACGTCTTCCGCCGCTACACCGACGAGATCAATGACCAGTCGGAGCGTTTGATGACCCTGCGCGGACTCATGCGTTTGCGCACCGAGGACGTCGACCCGGTGCCGCTGGAGGAGGTCGAGCCCGTCGAGTCGATCGTCACGCGCTTCGCCACCGGAGCGATGAGTTACGGCTCCATCTCCGAGGAGGCTCACGAGACCCTGGCCATCGCCATGAACCGGCTCGGCGCCAAGTCGAATACGGGGGAGGGCGGCGAGATGCGCGAACGCCTGCACGATCCGGAGCGCTGTTCGAAGATCAAGCAGGTCGCCTCCGGCCGCTTCGGGGTCACGGCCGAATACCTCACCTGCGCCGAGGACATCCAGATCAAGATGGCCCAGGGCGCCAAGCCCGGTGAGGGCGGCCAGCTGCCCGCTCACAAGGTCTACCCGTGGGTCGCTCGGGCCCGCCGCTCCACTCCGGGTGTCGGGCTCGTCTCGCCGCCGCCCCACCACGACATCTACTCCATTGAGGACCTGGCCCAGCTCATCAGCGACCTGAAGAACGCCAACGAGGACGCCCGCGTCCATGTCAAGCTCGTCTCCGAGATCGGAGTGGGCACGGTCGCCGCGGGGGTTGCCAAGGCCAAGGCCGACGTCGTTCTCATCTCCGGATACGACGGCGGCACCGGCGCGGCGCCTCTGACCAGTGTCAAGCACGCCGGCGCCCCCTGGGAGATCGGCCTGGCCGAGGCCCAGCAGACGCTCGTACTCAACGATCTGCGCGACCGCATCGTCGTCCAGTGCGACGGGCAGCTCAAGACCGGCCGCGACGTGGTGGTCGCCGCGCTTCTGGGCGCCGAAGAATTCGGCTTCGCCACCACCGCCCTGGTCGTCTCAGGGTGCGTCATGATGCGCAAGTGCCACCTGGACACCTGCCCGGTGGGCGTGGCCACGCAGAATCCGTTGCTGCGCGAGCGTTTCTCCGCACGTCCCGAGTTCATCATCGCCTTCTTCCGCTACATCGCCGAGGAGGTGCGCGAGCTCCTCGCCGGCCTGGGGCTGCGCAGCATCGAGGAGGCGGTCGGCCGCGCCGACCTGCTCGACGCCCGTCGTGCCGTCGAGCATTGGAAGGCTCGCGGTCTGGACCTGACCGACACGCTCATGATGGCCCAGCCGCGGCCCGGCTCGGCCCTTTACCGCGTGCGCGCCCAGGAGCACGGACTGGACCACGTCCTGGATCGCACCCTCATCAAGCAGGCCGCCCCCGCGCTGACCCGCGGGGACCATGTGGCCATCGCTCACTCGGTGCGGAACACGGACCGTTCGGTGGGCACCATGCTCGGCCATGAGATCGCCAAGGTCTACGGAGACGAGGGTCTGGCCGACGGAACCGTGGAGATCGCCCTGACCGGCTCCGCCGGCCAGTCCCTGGGCGCTTTCATGCCGCACGGGGTGACCATCCGTCTGACCGGCGACGCCAACGATTACGTGGGCAAGTCGCTGTGCGGCGGGCGGGTGAGCGTGCGCCCCGCCGAGGACGCCGGCTTCGTGGCCGAGGACAACGTCGTCGCTGGCAACGTCATCGGCTACGGTGCCACCGCCGGCGAGCTGTTCATCCGCGGGCGCGTCGGCGAGCGCTTCGGCGTGCGCGGCTCGGGGGCCACCCTCGTGGCCGAGGGCACCGGCGACCATGCCCTGGAGTACATGACCGGCGGCACCGTCGTCATCCTGGGGCCCACGGGCCGCAACGTCGCCGCGGGAATGAGCGGGGGCACCGCCTACGTGATGGACCTGGACCGCGCCAAGGTGAACGCCGAGGCTCTCGCTTCGGGCGCGCTCGAGCTGGCCGCTCCGAGTGCCTCCGACCGCGAAGTGCTCACGACGATCCTGCACCGGCACGCGGCCGAAACCGGCTCCGCCGTCGCCGCCGCTCTGCTGGAGAATCCCAGTGCCCTGTCCGAGCGCTTCACACGCATCCTGCCGCGCCACTACGCCAACGTGCGCCGGATCCTGGCCGAGACGCGCGGTAACGGCCAGACCCCGTCCGATGCCACTGTGTGGAAGAGAATCCTGGAGGTGTCCCGTGGCTGATCCCCGCGGCTTCCTGACCGTTACCGAGCGCGAACTGCCCGCCCGCCGACCCGTTGAAGTCCGCATCCTCGATTACAAGGAGATCGAAGACCGCACCGGCTGGGACGGGGCCGTGCTGCGCCGTCAGGCCTCGCGCTGCATGAACTGCGGCATTCCCTTCTGCCACTCGGGCTGCCCGTTGGGCAACCTGATCCCCGAGTGGAACGACCTGACCTGGAGGGGTGACACGGCCGGCGCCGTCGAGCGCCTCCACGCCACCAACAACTTCCCGGATTTCACCGGCAGGCTGTGCCCGGCGCCCTGCGAGTACGCCTGCACCCTGGGCATCAATCAGCCGCCCATCACCATCAGGAGCATCGAGCACTCCCTGGCCGACACCGGCTTCGATGACGACCTGATCACCCCGCAGGTGCCCGCCGTCCTGACCGGCTCCACGGTCGCCGTCGTCGGCTCGGGGCCTGCGGGCCTGGCCGCCGCCCAGCAGCTGACGCGGGCCGGGCACACTGTGGCCGTCTTCGAGAAGGATGATCGCCCCGGGGGGCTGCTGCGCTACGGCATCCCCGAGTTCAAACTGGAGAAGGCGATCCTGGACCGGCGTCTGGCCCAGATGGAGGCGGAGGGCACCCGCTTCCGCACCGGGGTCGATGTCGGCGCCGACGTCACCGGCCCGGAGCTCCTGGAGTCCTACGACGCCGTCGTCATCGCCATGGGCACGCCGCAGCGCCGCGACCTGGGCGTACCCGGACGCGAGCTTCGAGGCATTCACCAGGCCTTGGACTACCTGACCGCCGCGACTCGCGAAGTCCATGGGGGCGGCTCGACTCCCATCAGCGCCGAGGGCAGGGACGTCGTCATCATCGGCGGCGGCGATACCGGCGCGGACTGTCTGGGCACGGCGATCCGGCAGGGCGCGGCGTCAGTGACCTCCATTGAAATCATGCCCGCTCCTCCCTCCGAGCGGCCCGCGGATCAGCCCTGGCCCGCTTACCCGCGCCTGTACAAGGTCGCATCCGCCCACGAGGAGGGTGGTGAGCGTATCTGGGCCGCGTCCACGCTCGAGATGCTTGACGACGGCGAGGGGCGGGTCGGTTCTCTGCGGATCTCCGAGGTTCGTTTCGAGGGCGGCCGTCCGGTACCCGTGGAGGGCGCCGAGCGCATCATTCCCGCCGAGCTCGTACTGCTGGCCATGGGCTTCACGGGCGTGGCCCCGACCGGTCTGGTCGAGCAGCTGGGGCTGACCCTGGACGCCCGCGGGCGCATCGAACGCGATAACGACTGGAGCGCGGGCGTGCCCGGGGTCTTCGTGGCGGGCGACTCGGGTCGCGGCCAGAGCCTCATCGTGTGGGCGATCGCTGAAGGCCGTTCAGCCGCAGCCTCCGTGGACCGCTACCTGTGCGGGACCACCGGGCTTCCCAGTCCGATCACGCCTTCCCAAGTGCAGTACCGACCGTGACGAAGCTCCCAACAGGTGGGTCAGTGGTTCCCGGCCTCGTCGTAAAGGGCGGGCGTCCTCTACGCTTGCCCCATGCGCAGAGCAAAGATCGTATGCACCCTGGGACCCGCCACTGACTCTCCCGAGCAGGTGCAGGCGCTCGTGGACGCAGGCATGAACGTTGCACGCATCAACCGCTCCCACGGGCGCGCCGAGGACCAGGAGGAGGTCATCGCCCGCGTGCGCGCGGCCTCCGAGGCCTCCGGACGCCCCGTCGCCATCCTCGTCGACCTCCAGGGGCCCAAGATCCGTCTGGGCAGCTTCGTCAACGACCAGAAGGTCATGCTCAACAAGGGCGACGAGTTCACGATCACCACTGACGATATCCTCGGCACGGTCAAGCGCGTCTCCACAACCTTCAAAGGTCTACCGGGTGACTGCCGGCCCGGGGATCGCCTTCTCATTGACGACGGTAACGTCGCCGTGCGCGTCACCGCGGTCACGGATACCGATGTCATCACCAAGGTCGAGGTGCCCGGCTACGTCTCCAACCACAAGGGGCTCAACCTGCCCGGCGTGGCCGTCTCGGTGCCGGCCCTAAGCGAGAAGGACCGCGACGACCTGCGCTGGGCCATCACGATCGGCGCCGACCTCATCGCCCTGTCCTTCGTGCGCACTGCGGACGACATCAAGGACGTTCACGACATCATGGACGAGGCCGGGGTCCGCATCCCCGTCATCGCCAAGATCGAGAAGCCCCAGGCGGTGGAGAACCTCTTCGACATCGTTTCCGCCTTCGACGGCATTATGGTCGCTCGCGGGGACCTGGGCGTCGAGATGCCGCTGGAGGCCGTCCCGCTGGTTCAGAAGCGCGCTATTGAACTGGCCCGCCGCCAGGCCAAACCCGTCATCGTCGCCACGCAGGTGCTGGAGTCCATGATTCAGAACCCGCGTCCCACCCGTGCCGAGGCCTCCGACTGCGCCAACGCGATCCTCGACGGGGCCGACGCCGTCATGCTCTCCGGCGAGACCTCCGTAGGCGCCTACCCCATCGAGGCCGTGCGCACCATGGCCAACATCATCGAGAATGTCGAGCAGCACGGTGGCGAGCGCATCGCGCCGCTCGGGTCCTACCCGCAGACCCGCGGGGGGGCGCTCACGCGCGCGGCCGCGGAGATGGGCGAGCAGCTCGACATCACCTATCTGGTGACCTTCACCCAGTCGGGGGACACCGCCCGGCGGCTGTCCCGTCTGCGTTCGCCCCTCCCGCTGCTGGCGTTCACCCCTCTGCACTCCACGCGCAACCAGCTGGCGGTGTCCTGGGGCGTGCAGACCTACGAGGTGCCCGAGGTCAAGCACACCGACGACATGGTCGTCCAGGTCGACGAGTTGCTCCAGTCCAAGCATTTGGCGCGGCCCGGCGACGGCGTCATCATCGTGGCGGGCATGCCCCCGGGCACGCCCGGGTCGACCAACTCGATCCGCCTTCACACGGTCGGCGAGACTGACTGACTCGACGGAGCCGCGGACGGATTCGTGGCGGGGAGGGTCGAGCCCGATGATCGACCTCCCCCCCGACTTCGTGTGCTGACGAGGCCGGCCGATCTCATCACCGAGCCCCTGCCGTACGCGTTCTTCGGCTCCGTCCGGTGAGAGGAGCTCGTCACTCCTCCGGTCATGAGCGAGGGTCGGCTGGCATCGGCGGCCCTGGGAGAAGGTTGGCGAGGTCGACCGTCGCGGTGCCCTCTCAAGGAGGAGGAGAAGCGGGCGTGCGGTTCCGCCGTCCCAGAGCCCGGAACTTTCGGTACCTCCAGTGGGATTCGAACCCACAACACTCCGATTTTGAGTCGGATGCCTCTGCCAGTTGGGCTATGGAGGCGTGGCCGCGCTCACAGGAACGGGTGCCGCTCGCGCGTCGACGTGGCCCACCATACTAGGATTCAGCGCGTGAGCAACGAGTCAAGTTCTTCCCGCACCCGCAGGGTCCTGGTCGCCGAGGACGAGACCTTGATCCGCCTGGATATCGTCGAGACCCTCACCGACGCCGGTTACGAGGTCGTCGCCGAGGCCGCCGATGGTGAGGAGGCCGTGCGGCTCGCCGACGAGCACGTGGTCGACCTGTGCGTCATGGACGTCAAGATGCCGGTTCTGGATGGCATCACCGCTGCCGAGCGCATCCTGGACAAGCACAACTGCGCTGTTGTCATGCTCACGGCGTTCTCGCAGACCGAGCTCGTCGAGCGCGCCTCCGCCGCCGGTGCCATGGCCTACGTGGTCAAGCCCTTCACCCCGGCCGATCTGATCCCCGCCCTGGAGATCGCCTTCAGCCGCCACGAGGAGATCCAGTCCTTGGAGACCGAGATCTCCGACCTGCAGGAGCGTTTCGAGACCCGCAAGCGCGTCGACCGCGCCAAGGGGCTGCTCATGGAGAAGATGGGCCTGAGCGAGCCCGAGGCCTTCAGGTGGCTGCAGAAGACCTCCATGAACCGCCGCCTGACCATGCGCGAGGTGGCTGAGGCCGTCATCGAGCAGGTCGGCCCGGGAACCAAGGACAACAAGGAGAGCTGACCGCGGAGGGCTCGAGCAGCCCTTTATTCCCCATTCGGACGCCGGCTACCACTGCCGCCCCGGCGGCCCCCTCAGTCCTCGTTGCGTTTGTCGGGATCCGTCGGCGTCGTGTAGAGGCTGCGCAGCGAGCCCCGGGCGACGGTGCGTCCATCCTCGTCGCTGATCCGCACCTCGTAGACCGTCGTGCGCCGACCCCGATGGACCGGGGTCGCGACCGCCGTCACCCAGCCGCGCCGAGCGGGGCGCAGATGGCTGACCTGAAGCTCGGCGCCCACCGGCACCGTCGAGTCCGGGGCGGCTTCGCGTGCCGCCACCGAGGCGGTCGTTTCGATAAGTGCGGCGCTCGCGCCCCCGTGCAGGATCCCGATGACCTGGCGGGCCCCGTCGACCGGCATGCGCACGACCGTCCGCTCGGCGGAGCGCTCCAGCACCTGCATGCGCAGCGTCGCCATGAGGGTGCCGCGCTCGGGATCGGCCAGGCCCGCTGCGCCGACGGCGCTCACCGCGCTGACGGCGGAGCCCGCGGGCCGCGGATCGGGGAACGGGCGCACCGCCTTGGCGGGGAAGGCGACTGGCGCGTCGGCGGATCGGGAGTCCTGGAACTGGTCGGAGGTCATACCCGTAGGCTGGCATGGTGAGCACTACCGCGACCAGCCCCGCACCCGCCCCCGCCGGAGGACGCCTTCTCCTCGTTGACGGCCACTCCATGGCCTTCCGAGCCTTCTACGCTCTGCCGGTGGACAGCTTCACGACCTCCACCGGACAGACCACCAATGCCGTCCACGGCTTCGTCTCCATGTTCCTGTCCCTGCTGGAGCGCGAGGAGCCGACCCACGTCGCGGTCGCCTTCGATTTGCCCGGCGGGACCTTCCGCACCGAGGAGTACGCCGGATACAAGGCCACGCGCGACGAGACCCCGGCCCCCTTTGTCGGTCAGGTCGAGCTCATCGAGGAGGTGCTGGCCGCGATGAACGTGCGCTCCCTGACCGCCCCCGGTTTCGAGGCCGATGACATCCTGGCTACGCTGGCCGCCTCCGCCCAGGCTCAGGGCATGGAGGTCCTCCTGTGCTCCGGAGACCGGGACGCCTTCCAGACGGTCACCGATCGCTGCACCGTGCTCTACCCCGTCAAGGGCGTGTCCACCCTGCGCCGCATGACGCCGGCCGAGGTCGAGGAGCGCTACGGCGTGCCGCCGCAGCGCTACCCCCACCTGGCCGCCCTGGTGGGCGAGACCAGCGACAACCTGCCGGGCGTGCCCGGAGTCGGCCCCAAGACCGCGGCGAAGTGGATCACCCTTTACGACGGGCTCGAGGGCGTCATCGCCAACGCCGACGAGATCAAGGGGAAAGCGGGCCAGTCCCTGCGCGACCACCTGTCCGACGTCGTGCGCAACCGCCGTCTCAACCACCTGCTGACGGACCTCGACCTGGGCGTGTCCCCGACTGCCGACCTGGCCGTGCGCTGCGCCGACCGGGACGAGCTCACCCGGGTCATGGACACCCTGGAGTTCCGTACCCTTCACCAGCGCGCTCAGAGGGTCCTGACTTTCCGCGAGGCCGACAACGGCGCCGACCATGCCGCCGCGCTCACCGGCGGGGACTGCCCGGCCTCCCGCCTCGAGGGGCTCGAGGTCGCCGTACTCGGCCGCGACCTGGCCCCCGGGGGGCTGGGAGAGTGGCTGACGGACCACGTCGGAGCCCGCGCGAGCAGCGTCCACGGGAAGGCCCACGGTTCTGGCCTCGGTCTCGATGTCGTCGGGGTTCTGGCTCCCGGCCGGGCCGATGCCACCACCGTGTCGCTGTCGGATGCGCACGTCGCCGTCGTCGTCGACCTGGCGATGGCCTCGCCTGAGGACGAGAAGACCTTGGAGAACGTGCTCGCCGATCCCCGCACGCCTCTGATCGTCACCGACGCCAAGGGCGCCTGGCACGCTCTGCGGGCCCGGGGCTTCACCCTGGACGGCGTCGTCTTCGACCCCGCCCTGGCCGGGTACCTGTGCCGCCCCGAGCAGCGCGGCTACGACGTGGCGTCCCTGGCGCAGCGTTGGCTGGGCGTCGATCTGGAGGCGCTCGACGACGATGATGTCACCGCCCAGAGCGCCTTCGACCTGGAGGCTCTCACCGCCTGTGAGGATCGCGGCACCATCTCGGCCGGGGCCGTGGCCGCCGCCCGCCGCGCCGCCGTCCAGGGTGACCTCGCCGCGGCCCTGTGCGATGAGTTGCGGGATCGGGACGCCGAGATGCTTTTCACCGAGCTGGAGATGCCCGTGGCCGCGACCCTGGCGGAGATGGAGGACACCGGCATCGCCGTCGAGGATGCGGTGCTCGCGGCCCGCGAGGTGGAGCTCGATGCTCGCGTCACCCACGCCGCCGAGGCCGCCTGGGCCGCCGCTGGCCACGAGCTCAACCTGTCCAGCCCCAAACAGCTTCAGACGGTTCTGTTCGACGAGCTCGACATGCCTAGGACTCGACGGACCAAGACCGGCTACACCACCGACGCGGGCGCCCTGGCCGACCTGTACGTCAAGACCGGGCATCCGTTCCTGGAGAATCTGCTCGAGCATCGCGACGCCATCAAGCTGCGCCAGACCGTCGAGGGTCTGCGCAAAGCGATCCTGCCCGACGGGCGCATCCACACCACCTTCCAGCAGACGATCACCGCCACCGGCAGGCTCTCCTCGACCGACCCCAACCTGCAGAACATTCCGGCGCGGACCGAGGAGGGCAGGCGCATCCGTGAGGCCTTCACCGTCGGCGCGGGCTACGAGTGCCTGCTGACGGCCGACTACTCGCAGATCGAGATGCGCATCATGGCGCACCTGTCGGGGGATGAGGCTCTTATCGAGGCCTTCCGGAGCGGAGAGGACCTGCACCGCTACGTCGCCGCCATGGTCCACGACATCGACGTCTCCGCTGTCACCGGTGAGCAGCGCGGTCGTGTCAAGGCCATGAGCTACGGGCTCGCCTACGGCTTGTCCACCTACGGACTGGCCAGGCAACTGGGCATCGATAACACCGAGGCGGCCGCTCTGCGCGACGCCTACTTCGCCCGTTTCGGCCGCGTCCACGACTATCTCGAGGGAGTTGTCGAGCAGGCCCGCCGCGACGGCTACACCCAGACCATGTTCGGACGGCGCCGCTACCTTCCGGACCTGACCAGCGACAACCGGCAGCGCCGGGAGATGGCGGAGCGGGCCGCCCTCAACGCACCGATCCAGGGCAGTGCGGCGGACATCGTCAAGAAGGCGATGATCGACGTGGCTCAATGCCTGGACGATGCCGGGCTGACCTCGCGGCTGCTGCTGCAGATCCACGATGAGCTGCTCGTCGAAGTCTCGCCGGGGGAGTCGGCGGCCGTCGAGGATGTTGTGCGCGAGCGAATGGCCGGCGCGGCCGAGCTGCTGGTGCCCCTGGACGTCTCGGTCGGTCGGGGCGCGACCTGGCGGGAGGCCGCGCACTGACAATGAATGATTGATAGTGAGGGATTGCACGGGATCTGCGGTCCTCTTTGGTGATCTCGAACGGGTTACGCGCTGGGCGTGTCCTGATAGAGTCCGAGATGTGCGACCCTGGGTGTCTTCCTGACATGCCGCCGCGCCAAGGGACCAGTCCGGGCTGGCCCGAGGATCGGGGGACGCATGGTTCCTATCAACCCGACCTATCTGTCCGTATTCGGAGCAACCACTCAATGACCACAACCACGCCCAGCCCTGCCCCGGTCGCCGTCAACGACATCGGCTCGACCGAGGAGATCCTCGCCGCCGTCGACGAGACCATCAAGTACTTCGATGACGGCGATATCGTCGAGGGCACCGTCGTCAAGGTCGACCGTGACGAGGTCCTCCTCGACATCGGTTACAAGACCGAGGGCGTCATCCTCGCACGCGAGCTGTCGATCAAACACGACGTCGACCCCGACGAGATCGTCTCGGTCGGCGACGAGATCGAGGCCCTGGTGCTCCAGAAGGAGGACAAGGAGGGCCGCCTGCTCCTGAGTAAGAAGCGCGCTCAGTACGAGCGCGCCTGGGGCACTATCGAGCGGGTCAAGGAGGAGGACGGCGTCGTCACCGGCTCCGTCATCGAGGTCGTCAAGGGCGGTCTCATCCTCGATATCGGCCTGCGCGGCTTCCTGCCCGCCTCCCTGGTCGAGATGCGCCGCGTCCGCGATCTCCAGCCCTATGTCGGCCGTGAGCTCGAGGCCAAGATCATCGAGCTGGACAAGAACCGCAACAACGTGGTTCTCTCCCGCCGGGCCTACCTTGAGCAGACCCAGTCGGAAGTGCGCACCAGTTTCCTCCAGACCCTCCAGAAGGGGCAGATCCGCACCGGTGTGGTCTCCTCCATCGTCAACTTCGGCGCTTTCGTGGATCTGGGCGGCGTTGACGGACTCGTCCACGTCTCCGAGCTGTCCTGGAAGCACATCGATCACCCCTCCGAGGTCGTCGAGGTCGGCCAGGAGGTGACCGTCGAGGTCCTCGACGTCGATTTCGATCGCGAGCGCGTCTCCCTGTCGCTCAAGGCGACGCAGGAGGACCCGTGGCAGGCCTTCGCCCGTACCCACGCCATCGGCCAGGTCGTCCCCGGCAAGGTCACCAAGCTCGTTCCCTTCGGCGCCTTCGTCCGCGTCGAAGACGGCATCGAGGGGCTCGTCCACATCTCCGAGCTCGCCCAGCGCCACGTCGAGGTGCCCGAGCAGGTCGCCAAGGTCGGCGACGAGGTCTTCGTCAAGGTCATCGACATCGATCTCGATCGTCGTCGCATCTCCCTGTCGCTCAAGCAGGCCAACGAGGGCGTCGACCCCAACTCCGAGGACTTCGACCCCTCGCTGTACGGCATGGCGGCCGAATACGACGAGAACGGCAACTACAAGTACCCCGAGGGCTTCGATCCGGAGACCAATGAGTGGCTCGAGGGCTTCGATGCCCAGCGCGAGGCCTGGGAGGCCGAGTACGCGGCCGCCCACGCCCGGTGGGAGGCCCACAAGGCTCAGGTCGCTCGGGCCATGGAGGAGGACACGGAGACCAGCGGGACCCCGTCCTCATCGGGCGGCACCTCCTACTCCTCGTCCGCTTCGGAGTCGACCGGCACTCTGGCCTCCGACGAGGCCCTGGCCGCTCTGCGCGAGAAGTTGACCGGCAACTGAGTCGGCGGGCTCATGACGGGATCCGCCCCGGCCTCGCGAGGGCTCGTTCACTGGCAGGTGGGCGGGCCCCCGCCCGTGTCGGGCGCGGTTGGTCGCATCACGGTCGCTGGTGTGCGAGGCTGGCGGGGGAGCAGGGCCGGGCACGGCGGACACGACTGATGAGCCGGGAGGGACGATGACCGCGTGGGACGAGCTCGCCGACCTGCTCGCCGACCCGGGGGATGTGTGCTCGCCCGCCGGTCAGACCCGCCTGTACGATGCGCTCGTCATCAGTCCGTCGGGAGATGAGCCGCAGGGGGAGCGCGCCGCCCGCCTCGCTGCGGCTCTCGCGACTGTGGACCGGGCCTGGCTCGCCGGTCTGGGGGAGGACCCTGTGCGCTCGCGCGAGGACATCGACCGGGCTGTTGACCGGTGCAGTCGGCTGCGGGCGGCGGGGGGACGTTCCATCCTGCCCCTGCGGTACGCGCGCGTGGAGTTGTGCACCTTCTTCGGGGAGCGCACCGATGCGCTCGAACAACTGCGCGTCGCCCGGCTGTTCTCCTTCGACGGCGTCGACGTTGGCGCGGCTCTGGCGGCGGCCCGAATGCACGACGACTTCTCCGGCATCATCCGCACCACGTCCGGGGTGGCCAGACGGCCCGAGGCCGACCCGGTGGGAACCGCCCGCAAACTGGCCGCCTCTCTTCTGCCTCTTCTCGCCCAGCGGCGCAGAGTCGAAGCCGAGGACGCGTTCATGTCGCTTCACTGGCTTGAGGTGCCGGGTTCGCTGCGTGCACGGGTCTGGGGCGACGAATTGGAGTACCTGGGGCTGTCCGGCCAGTGGGAGCGGGGGCTGGCGCTGCTGCGGCACACCGACCTGACCGGCGCAGGGGAGGAACTCACCGCTTGGGGGATGCTGAGCACGGCGATTGGGGCCAGCCTCGTCCTGCGCGAGGCCAACCGGGCCGGCTACGGATCGAACGCTCTGGGGTCGTCCATCAGCTGGTCCACCTCCTGGGGGGCGTCGCTGAGCGTCACCGGCTGGGACACGGTGGTTCACGCCTATGACGCCGTGACGGCCTTCGCCCGTGCGATCGGTGTGCGCTTCGACAAGCGCAACGGCAACAACGGCGTCTCCTACCGGGTGGAGTCGCGTATGGCCGGCGAGGCCGCCGGGCTGGCTGGCCGCTCTTACGGCACGGTGACCGGCACTGCGGTCGACGAGGACCGCTTGGATAAACGCGGAGCCCTGCTGGCCGAAGTTGACGAGCTGCTGGTCCTCGCCCGCGGGTACGGGCTGAGCTCGGTGCACGAGCGAGCCATGAGGACGGCCGAGACCGTCAGCCGGTCGCTTGAGCTCGCCACCGACGACACCCAGCTGGAGAGCGTCGTCGACTTGCGGATCGCCTTCGCCAGACTCCTGCTGGCGCTGGGTGCGGTCGAGCGTGCCGAACGCGAGTCCCTCGACACCGCCGAGCTGTGCCTGTCGCAGGGGTGGATCGAACTGGCGTGCGCGAGCCTGGCCACCGCCGCGCGGGCGGCGGACGCCCGCGGCGACCATGAGACAGCGCGGAATCACTGGCTCCGCGTGCGCGGGCAGATGGGGGATTGGGGGACGTCGCGGATCAGCCAGCGACTCACCGTCCTGACCGACGCCATCGCGGACCCCGAGACGAGCTGTCTCGCCCTGACGCTGCTGGCCGAGGTCACCGCCGAGACCGTCGCCGCGGAGCCCGCTCGCGCTTCTGCCGCGAAGGAGGCGTGCAGACGGGGTCGGGCCGAGCTTGACCGATGCAAGTCAGCTCCCGGTGGTCTCGTCGACCGGATCGCCGCAGTCGAGTGGGCTATCGCCCCCTATGGACGAGGGCGGTCCGGCCGACGACGCACCGGTGGCGATGAGACGATGGCCACCCCCGCCGCTGGTGACCAGGACAGAGCCGTCAACGGGTGAACGGCGCGCCCGGGCCCCGCGCCGCGTACGCCGCCACTGCCTCTCATGAAGAGGGCTCCACCACGGCGTGGATCATTCTCATCGTCTTCGGCTTGTTCGAGGCCGTCTGGGTCACGGCCATGAGCCGTTCGGAGGGTTTCACCCGCCTGCCCAGTTTCGTCTTCGCCGTGTCCTGCCTTATTTCCATGGGCGGCCTGGCGATCGCTCTCAAGGATATTCCGGTGGGTACCCGCTATGCCGTGCGGACCGCCGTCGGGGCTGCCACGACCGTCGCCTGGTGGCCACCGGGGCCGAGCTCGTCTTGCTCCCGTGGGCCCTCCTGCTCGCCGAACTCATGGCCCGCGTCGTGGGACTCAAGCTCACGCAGCCCCGTTGACGTCGACGGGCAAGCTCTGCTCGTGCGCCATGCATGTGACTGGCAGATGTCCGTAGGGCTAATCTCACCGCATGACGCGCATGCATGACGACCCGGGCGCGCGTGGCCGTGCCATGGCGGTCCAGGACGTAACCGGTGCGCCGGTGACGGTTCACATCACGGGTTTCGAACCTTTCGATGGAGCCGCGTCCAATGCCTCCTGGGATGCCGTGCGGTTCCTGCCCGAGATCATCGAGCTGGTGGGCGGCAGCGCCATCGTGACCCGGGAGCTCCTCCCGGTGACCTTCGCCGGAGCGGCCGCGGCCGGGTGCAGGGTTATTGAGCATGCGTGCCCCGACATCGTCGTGCACGTCGGACTCGGGACGCGGGCCCGCGAGGTGAGGCTGGAGACCACCGCTCGCAATACGACCGCTGCGCGCGCTGCCGACAACGCCGGGCGCACGCCCGCTGGGCGGCTCGTCCCCGGCGGCCCGTCGGAGCTGCGCGCCACGTGGCCGGCGGCGGCACTGGTGGGGCGACTGGGCGCGGCGGGCCTGCCGGTGGCCCGTTCGGATGACGCCGGCGACTACGTCTGCAATGCCACGTTCTACGCCTCCCTCGCCGCCGCCGCGAAAGCGCCCGCGAAGGACCGGCCCGTCATCGGTTTCGTGCATGTGCCGCCCGAGGAGGTTGTGCCCGCGCCGGCGGCCGCGCAGGTGCTCCGCGCGCTCATCGTCGAGCTCGCCGACCTGATCCGTCGCCGCCGCGCCTCCCGCGCCGGCCTGGGGCGATTGGCGGTGCCGCGCGGCAACCGGGTCCTGCGCGTGGGCCTGACCGGCGGCATCGGCGCGGGCAAGTCCGCGGCGGCGCGGCTGCTCGCGGCCCGCGGGGCTCGCGTCGTCGACGCCGACGTCATCGCCCGCGAGGTGGTGGAGCCGGGCACCCCCGGTCTGTCCGAAGTCGTCGAAGCCTTCGGGACCGCAGTCCTCACCGCGGACGGGGGCCTGGATCGGGCCGCGCTGGCCGCGCGGGTCTTCACCGACCCCCGCGCCCGCGCCGAGCTGGAGGCCATCACTCTGCCGAGGATCGCCCAGGCGGCGGCCCGGCGCATGGAGGAAGCGGGACCCGACGGCGTGGCCGTCTACGACGTTCCCCTCCTGATCGAGTCGGGGACGGAGGACCTCTTCGACTGCGTTCTGGTTGTCGAGGCTCCCCTCACGGCCAGGTTGTCGCGGCTGGAGGAGCGGGGGCTATCGCGCCGGGAGGCCGGCAGTCGCATGGCCGGCCAGGTCGGTGATGAGGAGCGCCGGCGGGCGGCCGACGTCGTGCTCGTCAACAACGGCACCGAGCAGGACCTGGTCGATGGCGTGGACTGGCTGTGGGAGCATCGCGTCCGCGCCAACATCTCCGCCGGCGTTTCCGCCGGCATTGCATGAGCGTCGCGGGATCATTGCCGGCCGCGGGCACCGATCTGCTACCGTTACCCGCGGCTGTTCCATGAGGTCGGTCCCGTGCGACGGCCGGGTCACGGCGGCCCTCGCCGCCGGCTGTTCACCGGAGATCTTCGGAGGTCATCGTGCCCTATGTTCGAGATGTCTCCCGCCGGTCAGTACTCGCCCTCGGCTCCCTGACCTCGGCGGGCGCTCTGGCGGCCTGCGGCAACGGCCGCGGGGACAACGGCCGCGGAGGCGGCGGCTGGCGCCGGAACGGCAGGGCTTATAAGCCGGTCCTCTCCATCTACCCGGAAGCGGAGGCCGCCCTGGACGTCGCCCTGGCCTACGACGGGCAGCTGACCTACTGCTACCCGCAGCCCCGGCAGGAGGGGACCAGCGCGGTCTGGTCGGTCACCGCGGCCCCCGACGGCACGCTGACGGATCCGTCGGGGCGCACCTACCCGTCCCTGTTCTGGGAGGGCATCGCCGCCAAACCATTCGAGCAGACTGAGGGCTTCGTCGTGACGCGGGATCGGGTCACGGGGCTGCTGGAGGACATGCTGGGCCTGCTGGGGCTCACGGACCGGGAGGCCGCTGAGTTCATCACCTTCTGGGCGCCGCGCATCGAGCAGCACGAGCGGTCCCTGCTCACCTTCGCCGCCGACCAGCATTCTCAAGTCGCCCGGTATACCTTCACCGACCCGGGCTCCGGCGCCTCGATCGTGCCGGACGTCTTCGTGCGCGTCTACCTCCTGGTCGGGGAGGTCCCCGATCAAGAGGTGCCTGAGCAGACGCTCGCCTCGGCCCCGCCGCGCACCGGCCTGACGGCCGTCGAATGGGGAGGCTCCGACCTGCGCGGCACCTGAGGTCTCGTGCTCTCCCCGACGCGGCCGAGACGGGCCGTTTCGCGCTCAGCCTCCCTATCTCGAGCAGGTGCGGACGGCCCGGATCCGGAATGCGGTGCCCGCGTCCCGGATGCGGAACGTCCGGCATGATCCTCAGTGAGCCGTCTGCGGACTCACCGTCGCCGTGACGACGCCTGACCGCATCCGACCGTCGGGGCCTCCGCCGCGTAGCCTTGGCGCATGCGTCCCGTCACCGATCTGCGCCGCGCCGACAAGCCGTTCGAGGTCATCAGCCCCTACCAGCCGTCCGGCGACCAGCCCACCGCGATTCGCGAGCTCGCCGAGCGGTTGGATGGGGGGGAGAAGGACGTCGTCCTGCTTGGGGCCACCGGCACCGGCAAGTCCGCCACCGCCGCCTGGCTGGTCGAGAAGGTGCAGCGCCCTACCCTCGTCATGGAGCCCAACAAGACTCTGGCCGCGCAGATGGCCGCCGAGTTCCGTGAGCTGCTGCCGAATAACGCGGTTGAGTACTTCGTGTCCTATTACGACTACTACCAGCCCGAGGCCTACGTTCCGCAGACGGACACCTTCATCGAGAAGGACTCTTCCATCAACGACGAGGTCGAGCGCCTGCGCCACTCCGCCACCAACTCCCTGCTGACCCGCCGTGACGTCGTCGTCGTCTCCTCGGTCTCGTGCATCTACGGCCTGGGTACGCCCCAGGAGTACGTCGACCGCATGACGCCGCTGTCCGTGGGCGAGCGGATCGACCGTGATGAACTCCTGCGCCGTTTCGTGGCCATGCAATACACGCGTAACGACGTCGATTTCACCCGCGGGACCTTCCGAGTACGGGGCGACACCGTCGAGATCATCCCCATGTACGAAGAGCTGGCCATCCGCATTGAGTTCTTCGGCGATGAGATCGAGTCCCTGGCGTCCCTGCATCCGGTGACCGGTGATGTCATCGACGCCACCGATCAGGTCTTCGTCTTCCCCGCCTCCCACTACGTCGCCGGCCCTGAACGCCTGGAGCGGGCCATCAGGGGTATCGAGGCGGAGCTGGCCGAGCGTCTGGCCGTCCTCGAGCGCGACGGCAAGCTGCTGGAGGCCCAGCGCCTGCGCATGCGCACAACCTACGACCTGGAGATGCTCGGCCAGATCGGCACGTGCTCGGGCGTGGAGAACTACTCCATGCATATCGATGGACGTTCCCCGGGCACCCCGCCCAACACGCTGCTCGACTACTTCCCAGAGGACTTCCTCCTGGTCATCGACGAGTCCCATGTCACCGTCTCGCAGATCGGCGCCATGCACGAGGGCGACGCCTCGCGCAAGCGCACGCTGATCGACCACGGCTTCCGCCTGCCCTCCGCCCTGGACAATCGTCCTCTGACCTTCGCCGAGTTCGAGGACCGGGTGGGTCAGACCGTCTACCTGTCCGCCACGCCCGGGGACTATGAGACGCAGCGCTCCGATGGCGTCGTCGAGCAGATCATTCGGCCCACCGGCCTGGTCGACCCCAAGATCGTCGTCAAGCCCACGCAGGGGCAGATCGACGATCTGCTGGAGGAGGTGCGCACTCGAGCGGACAAGGGCGAGAGGGTCCTCGTCACCACGCTGACCAAGCGCATGGCCGAGGATCTGACCACCTACTTGGTCGATCGCGGCGTGCGCGTGGAATACCTCCACTCCGACGTCGACACCCTGCGCCGCGTCGAGCTTCTGCGCGAGCTGCGGCTGGGCCGGTTCGACGTGCTGGTCGGCATCAATCTTCTGCGCGAGGGACTGGATCTTCCCGAAGTCTCGCTGGTGGCGATCCTCGATGCGGATAAGGAGGGCTTCCTGCGCTCATCGACCTCGCTCATTCAGACTGTCGGACGCGCCGCCCGCAATGTCTCCGGAGAGGTGCACATGTACGCCGACATCATCACCCCCGCCATGACCGAGGCCATCGAGGAGACCGAACGGCGTCGCGCCAAGCAGCTGGCCTATAACGATGCCCACGGGATCGACCCTCGGCCTCTGCGCAAGAAGATCGCCGATGTCACCGACATGCTGGCGCGCGAGGACGTAGACACCGCCGAGCTGTTGGCCGGCGGCTACCGCGGTCACGAGGAGCGGTCCGTGACCTCCCGCCGTAAGAAGGCGGCCGAGGCCACAGTCCGCTCCAGGCTCGCCGGAGCCGCCGAGAGCGATCTCGCCTCCCTCGTCGACGAGCTCACCGCTCAGATGCACGCGGCCGCTGAGGACCTTCACTTCGAACTCGCGGCCCGCCTGCGCGACGAGATCCAGGACCTGAAGAAGGAGCTGCGCGATATGCGCGCTACCGCCTGAACGAGTCGCTGCCGGCGGGGCCGGCGTGCAGGCCGCCGTAACGTGATCCATCTCCCGACGACGTGCCGACGCGGATCACAGCGCAACCCCCGTGCGTGTGCCACCATACGCTGTGAGCCCTGGTGGTCCTGATCGCCGGGGCGTTGATTCTGTTCCCTGACGGCGCCCGTCCCCTGGTGGGCTCGCCGTGGAGAGGAGACGCCGGTGAGCGCCTCGTCCTTGACCACTTCGCAGGTTTCGGCCCCCGCACGCGCCGGGGTACCCGTCGCCTCCCAGCATCTCGCCGTACTCGGTGCGATCTGCCTGCTGTGCACCGCCGTACTCGTGCCCGATCGACCACCGGGCGCGTGGCTGTGGGATGCGGGCGCCGTTGTGCTGGCGTGCGCGCTCGTCTTCTCCCGCCGCCGTCAGCCCCATATCAACGACCGCGATCTCGACCGGATTCTCGGCGCCGGCGGACTGGCGAGCGCCGGCTGGATCGTGGCCCAGTGGGACGTCGCGTTCCACCCCGCGGCGGCCGTTCTCGCTGCGATCTGCCTCGCGGCGGGAGTCCTGTTCTGGATGGTCGGCACTCGGGAGACCGGCTGGTTGGCCCCCTCCGTCCTGCCCGTCCTGCTGGGAACCAGACCGGCCCTGGCGGCTCCGATCCCCGGGGCGGTCGGCCTGACCGTCTGCCTGCTCGTGAGCATCGTCATAGCGTGGCGATGGGGACCCGCTCCCGTCGGGCAGCTCGATGCCCTGCCGCCTTTCAGGCTGGTCGTCCCCGCGGCCGCCGCCGTCGCCGTGCTCGTGGCCGCCAGGGGGTGGATCGCATGACGCTGACCGTCCAGCGCGCGGGGTCTCTGACCCTGCCGACGCCCGTGGAGGTCCGCGGCGACCGCGACCAGCTCATCGGCCTGTCCTGCTTCGGCCTGTCGGCGGCCGCGCCGGAGTACTCGGCCCGCGGCACGCTCGTGCGCTGGCAGAGGGTCCTTCTGGCTGGTGCGACCGCGGTCGTCCTGGCCGGGCTCGTACTGCGCCCCCGGGTCGCGGGGATCGTGCTCGTCGCCGTGGCGACGCTCGCCTACGTCACCGCCCTGACCTACCGGCTCATCCTCTTCCGTCTCGGCGCCCGCGGGGGCCGCATGGTGGCGGTTACCGATGAGGAGGCGCGCGCGGTGCCCGACGCTGCCCTGCCCGTCTACACCGTTCTCGTGCCGGTTTTCCACGAGCCGCTTCTGGCGGACCTCGTCGAGCGCCTGGAGACGCTGGACTACCCGCGCCACCTACTCGACATCCAGCTCCTCCTGGAGGCGGACGACGACGAGACCGCCGAAGCCGCTAAGACCCTTCAAGCGCGTGATCACCTGGGGATCGTCTACGTGCCCTCCCGCGAGCCGCGCACCAAGCCCAAGGCGTGCAACTACGGCTTCTTGACCTCCGAAGGGCAGATGTGCACCATCTACGACGCTGAGGACGCCCCCGACCCGTTGCAGCTGCGGCGCGCCGTCGTAGCGATGAGGCGCCTGGGACCCGATTACGCCTGCGTGCAGGCCCGGCTCGGCTTCTACAACTCCGACCAGAATCTCCTGACCCGATGGTTCGCACTGGATTACGGCTCATGGTTCGCCAATATGCTCCCCGGGCTCGTCGCTCTGGGCGCCCCCGTGCCCCTGGGCGGGACCTCCAATCATTTCCGCGCCGACGTGCTGCGCGCGACGGGAGCCTGGGACCCGTGGAACGTCACCGAGGACGCCGATCTGGGCCTGCGGTTGCACCGCGCCGGCTACAAGGTCGGGGTGCTCGACTCGGTGACGCGGGAGGAGGCCAACTCCGATGCAATCAACTGGGTGCGTCAGCGCAGCCGCTGGTACAAGGGCTATGTCCAGACCTTTCTGGTGCATGCGCGCCGGCCTCGGCTCGTGACCGGCCAGCTGGGATGGCGCGGCATCGTCGGACTGGTCGTCTTCATCGCGGGGACGCCGCTGCTGTCCGCGCTCAACGGCTTCTTCTGGGCCCTGACTGTCATGTGGTTCACCTCCCACGACCCGACGCTTGCGGCCCTGTTCCCATCGGTCGTCTACTACCTCGGTATGATCTGCCTGGTGCTGGGTAACCTCGCCGTGCTCTACATGGGCGTCTTCACCGCCCGGCAGATGGAGCGCCCCGACCTTCTGCTGGCGGCCTTCCTTATGCCCCTGTACTGGGCGCTCATGTGGCTGGCGGCCCTCAAAGCCGTCATCCAGCTTGTGACCGCGCCCTCCTACTGGGAGAAGACCGCTCACGGTCTGAATCGGGCGCGGGTTCCGGCGGCCCCGATGGCGGGGCGAGTCGCATGACCGCCGCCGCCCTCCCCACAGGATCCGTCCTCACGACCTCGAGCGCCGGAGCACGAGCCGTCGCCGCCAGGCACGCGGCCCGCGACCGGGACGGTCGCGTCCAGCAGGTGCTCGCTCTGAGCGCACTCATGATGTACCTGACCGTGGCGGCGTGGCTGAGCGCTCACGACCTCGTCTTCCCCGATGCCATGAGCCGTGTCGCCAACGGCTACTATGTGCTGTTCAGCCGGGACCCGCACCTGGCCGCTATCGGCTTCGTGTGGAATCCTCTGCCGTCACTGCTCACCATGCCCCTGCTGCTGGCGACGCCGCTGTGGCCGGCGCTGGCCGGCCATGCCCTGGCCGGATGCATCGTCTCGTCGTTGTGCGGGGCCTACACCGTGGGCCGCTTCCACGGACTGACCCGTGATCTGGGGGCGGGGCCCGCGACCGCTGCCGCCCTGACGGTGCTCATGGCCGTTCACCCGCTGGTTCTGCTGTCGGCGGCGACCGGGGCCAGTGAGGCGATGCTGCTCGCCGTGTGCGTCTACACCGCACGTCATCTCCTGCGCTGGCTGCAGACGGACGACCCCTGGGCGCTGGTGCACGTGGGCCTGGGCACCGGGCTGGCCTATCTGGTGCGTTACGAGGCACTGGCCATCGGCGTGTCCGTCGGCCTGCTGGTGCTGTGCGTTTCGCTTCTGCGCGCCCGCCGTCGCAGCCGGCCGTGGACGGTGTCCCTGCTCGACGTGACTCTGGCGGTCACGCCGCTGGCCGCGACCTTCGCCCTGTGGTCCTTGGCGAGCAGGATCATCATGGGCTCGTGGCTGGAGACCTTCACCTCCCAGTACGGCAACTCCGCCCAGGTGGGGACGGCGCGGGAGACCATCGACGCCGTCACCGGCGGCACCGGCATGGGGCACGCTGCCGCTTATCTCCTGGCACAGCTGGTCCACACAGCGCCGCTGGCCCCGCCGCTGCTCCTCTTCGCCCTGGTGGCGGCCTGGGTGCGCGCGGACGCCCGGATCCTGGCTCCCACAGTCGTGCTGGGCGCCGTTTTGGGCTTTCAGGAGCTGACCTTCCTGTTCGGCATGTCCTTCGGATGGATGCGGTTCCAGATCGCCGCCGTGCCCCTGGGCCTGCTCGCGGCCGCCTGCCTGTGCGGGGCGGTGCGGTCGGCCGGGCTCCGTTCCGACGGGCACCGCCTCCCGGCCGCATTCGTCACGCTCCTGCTGGTCGTGGGTCTCACCATCGCCATGCCTCTGGCGTGGATCGGGGAGGCGGACCCCCTTCTGGCGCGCGAGGAGACGCTGGCGCGCGAGTCGGCCAGCGCGGGGCAGTACGTCATGACGGACCGTATCGCGTCGGATATCGACGCGATGAGCCTGCCCGACGGTTCGGTCGTCACCGACGTGGCCTACTCCTTCGCCGTCGTTCTGGCCAGTGACAGGCCCAAGCAATTCGTCATCACCCCCGACCGGGACTTCACCGTGGCCTTGAACGATCCAGGCGGGTACGGGGTCCGGTTCGCCCTGGTCACCTCCAGACAGGACTCCTCAGCGGACGCCGTGGCGACCCGCTACCCAGGCATCTTCGACGACGGCGGGGGTGTGGCCACCCTGGCCCGGCAGTGGCAGGACGACTCAGGATTCACCTGGCGTCTCTACCGATTCGACGACGAGACCCCGTCCGACTGATGGGCGGGGAGGCCCGTCCGGGGCGGGCTCGCGTCACGGCCCTGCCCCCCGGATCCGGCCGACGAGTAGCCGATGCCACAGCATTTGTTCTCGTCGGTCGAGTCCGGGGAGCGCTCGGGACGTTACACTCGCTATACACGTCATTATGCGGAGGGGAGTACTCCCACCAACGGCGACGTCGTCATCACGGCGGACCGGGTTTGTGAACGCCGGCCCCCGGCGTCGCAGGCCAGTATGACGGCCGCTACGGCGGCAGGAATTACGCGGCGGGAGGAGACCTCCGGTACCCGAGTCGTACCGGAGGTATCACCAGTGGATGCTGACGTCCTGAGATGGCCGGCCCCCGACGCCGTCATGCGAGGCGCTCCCGCGCCCGTCCCGCCCACGAGCGGGCGAGACGCTCGGCGCATTCGCTGTCGTGCCGAGCGCACCATGACGGCATTCCCGTTCCCGTGCGTCGGCGGCGCAGACGGCGTCCCCGCCGCCGACGGAGGGCCGCCCACCGGGGCCCGGCCGGTGCGGAACATCGCAGTCGCTCTCATTGCCGTTCCGCTGGTCCTGCGGCGACCGCGAGTCAAGCCCGGGCCGGCCCGGATCGGAGCCCCACCGGCACCCGGGTACGGTGCGGTCCCGTCAAGGAGCACGAGAACATGAGCGTCAGCCCCCTGGCCTGGCTCGCCCTGGCCATCATCGTCACGAGCCTGCTGACGATCGACTTCGTCGGCCATGCCCGCAACCCCCATCCGCCGTCCATGCGCGAGGCCACCGGCTGGACCATCGGGTACACCGCCCTGGCGACCGTCTACGGCCTGGCCATCTGGGCGAGCGCGGGAGGCATCTACGCGGCGGAGTTCTACGCCGGCTGGTTGACCGAGTGGTCCCTGAGCGTCGACAACCTCTTTGTCTTCATCCTCATCCTGTCCACCTTCCGTGTGCCGCGGAATTTCCAGCAGAAGGCGCTGCTGCTGGGCATCGCCACCGCCCTGGTTCTGCGCCTGGTCTTCATCCTGCTCGGCGCGGCCCTCATCGAACACTTCAGCTGGGTCTTCTACCTCTTCGGCGCGTTCCTCGTCTACACCGCCGTCAAACAGGTTGTCGACGCGCGCAAGGACGAGGACGAGGAGGAGGACGCCACCGCCTACGTCGACAACTCCGTGACCCGCTTCGTGCGAAGGCTGTTGCCCACGACCGACGGTTTCGTGGGCAACAGACTCATACACCGGCACGCCGGATGCACCATGATCACGCCCCTGCTCATCGTCATTGTCGCCCTGGGCAGCGCCGATCTCATGTTCGCCTTCGACTCCATCCCCGCCATCTTCGGTCTGACCAGCCAGCCCTTCCTCGTCTTCAGCGCCACCGCCTTCTCATTACTGGGCCTGCGACAGCTCTTCTTCCTCATCGACGGCCTGCTCGAGCGGCTCGTCTACCTGCCCTACGGCCTGGCCGTCATCCTGGGCTTCATCGGCTTCAAGCTCGTCAACCACGCCCTGCATGAGAACACGCTGCCCTTCGTCGCCGGTGGACGCCCCGTCACCGCCGTCCCCGAGCCTTCCACCGCGGTCTCGCTGGGACTGATCGTCGTCACACTCCTCCTCGTGGCCGTGGCCTCGCTCATCCGCACCCGGAGGCCTTCGTGAGCGCCCCGCGGGGGCGCGTCGAACGCCCCGGTCCCGCAGGTCCCGAAACGCCGGCGTCCAACGAGCTCCCGGGGCTCTCATCCGCGCAGGTCGCCGCACGCGTGCGCGAGGGGCGCACCAATGCCTATCGGGTGCGCACCTCCCGTTCCGTGATCGCGATCCTGCGCGCCAACGTCTTCACGGTCTTCAACGCCATCCTGGCGACCGCGCTCGTCCTCGTGCTCCTCGTGGGCAGGTGGCCCGACGCCCTGTTCGGCTTCGTGATGGTTCTCAACACCGCCACGGGCACGCTCGCCGAGGTGCGCTCCAAGCGCGCGCTCGACCGTCTCGCCGTCCTTCAGGCGCCTACTGCGTGCGCCGTGCGCGATGGGAGGGACATCGAGATCGACGTGGCCGACATCGTCCTCGATGACGTCCTGCGTCTGCGCAGCGGGGATCAGGTGCCGGCCGACGCCACCGTCGTACGGGCTGACGGCCTGGAAGTCGACGAGTCCATCCTCACCGGCGAGTCGGTTCCCGTCCGGCCCCGTGCGGGCGAGCGGGTGATGTCGGGGACCACTGTGATCGCGGGCACCGCCCTCGTGCGTGCCATGGCTGTGGGCGCCGACGCTTACGCCAACCGCTTGGCGAGCGAGGCCCGCCGCTACTCGGTGGTGACCTCCGAACTGCAGGCGGGCACCGACCGCGTTCTGCAGTGGATCTCCTGGGTGATCGTGCCCGTCGCTCTACTGCTGTTCTGGTCGCAGATGCGCGGGACGGCCATCAGCGCCGCCGCCGTCCCCGCGGGCCAGTGGCGCGCCGCCCTGGTCGCCTCCATCGCCGGGGTGGTCAGCATGGTGCCCCAGGGGCTCGTCCTGCTCACGAGCGTCAATTTCGCCACCGCTTCCCTGACTCTGGCCCGCCGTCGGGTGCTTGTTCAGGAGCTGCCCGCCGTCGAGGTCCTCGCGCGCGTCGACACCCTCTGCCTGGACAAGACCGGCACGCTCACCACCGGCCGGATCGCCCTGAGTGAAGTCCTCGCCGACGACGGCGATGGAGCTCTCATCGACGCTACCGCAGCACTGCGTGAGCCGTTGCTGGCTCTCACCGCGGTCGCTGACCCGAACGCGACCGCCGAGGCGATCCTCGAAGGACTCACGGAAGGGTCCGCGACTCCCGGCGCCGACGCGAGCGGTCCTCTCCCCGGGGCGCAGGACGTCGCATCGCGCGTCAGCGGCGCCATCGCCTTCTCCTCCCGACGCAAATGGTCGGCCGCCGTCCTGGACCACCAGACCTGGATCATGGGCGCCCCCGAGATCGTCTTGGCCCAGGCGCAGGCGGGCCCCGGCCTGCTCGCCCACGCCCAGCGGTTGACGGCCACGGGAGTGCGCGTTCTCGCCGTGGTCAGCGCGCCCCAGCCCTGCGCTCGGGGCACCGACGACGAACCCTGCCTGCCGGCGACTAGGCGGGCGGCCGGTCTCGTGGTGCTGGCCGAGCAGATCCGCTCCGACGCGGCCCGGACCCTGGCCTACTTCCGCTCCCAGGGCGTCGACGTCAAGATCATCAGCGGTGACAATCCGACGACCGTTGCCGCCGTCGCCGCCGGCGCTGCGATCACATCTCCCGACGGGGGCGGACCTGTGGCCCTCGACGCCCGCGAATTGCCAGCCGAGGCCACAGACCCGGCGACCCTGGACGCGCTCGCCGGGGCGCTCGAGGGGGCCCAGGTCCTCGGCCGCGTCACCCCCGAGCAGAAGCGCTCCTTCGTCCGGGCGCTGCGCAGTCGCGGACGCACCGTGGCCATGACGGGCGATGGTGTCAACGACTCCCTGGCTCTCAAGGACGCCGACCTGGGCATCGCCATGGGCAACGGGGCGCCGGCCACCAGGGCGGTGGCCCGCATGGTCCTGCTGGGCGGGGAATTCTCGGCGCTGCCTGCGGTGGTCGCCGAGGGGCGCCGGGTCATGGCCAACACCGAACGCATCGCCTCGTTGTTCCTGTCCAAGACGGTCTACGCCTCGCTCATCGCCGTCATCGTGGCGGTGAGCGCGATCAGTTACCCGTTCCTGCCCCGCCAGTTGACCATCGTGTCCTCCCTGACGATCGGCATCCCCGCTTTCGTGCTGGCCCTGGCCCCTAACAGCCGGCGCTACCGCCCCGGCTTCCTGCGCCGGGTGCTCACGCTCTGCGTCCCGGCCGGCCTCGTCGCCGGGGCGGCGACGCTCACGGCCCGCCAGTGGCTCGCCCACGGGTCCGCAGACCAGGGCCAAGTCACCACCGGCGCCACGTTGGTCCTGGTCGTCTCGGGGCTGTGGCTTCTCACGCTGACTGCCAGGCCCCTGCTGGGCTGGCGGCTCGGTTTGATCGTCCTCATGGGCGGCACCGCAGTGCTGGGAGTGCTGATCGCACCGGTACGGAGTTTCTTCCTCCTGGCGTGGCCGGCTCCGGCCACTTGGCTGGTCGTCGCGGTGTGCGGCGGGGCCGCCGCAGCCGGGATCGAGGCGGTTCGCCTCGTGCGCGCCGCCTGCCGGCCCGCGGATGAGGGCGAATGCGGTCGTTGGGCGCGCGGCGGCTGACGCGGGCCGCACCGACGGCATAGGTTGGGCGCGTCCCCGGATTCAGACCAGGAGAAGACCCGTGAGCTACCAGACCACGAACCCGTACACCGGGGAGGTCGTCAAGACCTTCCCCACGGCCACCGAGGCCGAGATCGATGCCGCCGTCGCCAAGGCCGATGCCGCTTTCCGCACGTGGCGCAGCACACCGGTCGCCGAGCGCTTGGTGGTTCTGGACCGTGTCGCCGACCGGCTGGAGGCCGACGGACGCGAGTGCGCCCGGACCATCACCCTGGAGATGGGCAAGCTCATCGGCGAGGCGGAGGCCGAGGTGGCTCTGTGCGTCGACATGCTGCGCTACTACGTGCGCAGCGCCGCCGAGCAGCTCGCGCCTCGGTTCCTGCCGGCCGCCGGGTACGGCGACACCGACGTTCAGTTGATCGCCGAGCCGCAGGGCGTCCTGTACGCCGTCGAACCGTGGAACTTTCCCTTCTACCAGGTCGTCCGCATTGGTGCGCCCCAGCTCGCGGCGGGTAACACCCTGGTCCTCAAGCACGCCTCGAACGTACCCCAATCGGCGCTGCTGATGGAGAGACTGTTCGCCGAGGCCGGCGGGCCCGAGGGGCTCATCGTCAACGTCTTCGCCGCCCATGACGCCTCCGAGCAGATCCTCGGTGACGATCGCGTGCGGGCGGTGGCGCTTACCGGCTCCGAGGCGGCCGGCGCCTCGGTGGCCGTGATCGCCGCGAAAAACCTCAAGAAGTCTACCCTCGAGCTCGGCGGTGCGGACGCCTTCATCGTCCTGGAGGATGCCGAGCTGGACAAGGCCGTGGCCTGGGCGGTCTTCGGTCGTCACTGGAACTGCGGCCAGGTCTGCTGCTCGTCCAAGCGGATCATCGTCGTCGACTCCCTCTACGAGGAGTTCGTTGAAAGGTACCGCGCCGGGGTCGCTCGTCTCGTCCCGGGCGACCCGATGAACCCTGACACCACTTTGGCCCCGCTGTCCTCTCAGTCTGCGGTCGACGAGCTGGCCGGGAAGGTTCGGGCGGCGCGGGAGGCGGGGGTCGCCGTCGAAGAGGTGGGGGCCCCGGTTCCGGCACAGGGCGCCTTCTTCCAGCCGACTCTCATGACCGGCATTCCCGTCGGCTCTCCGACCGCGAGCACGGAGTTCTTCGGGCCCGTCTCCTCGATCTTCCGGGTGGAGGATGAGGACGACGCCGTCCGCGTGGCCAATTCCTCACCCTTCGGCCTGGGCGGTTCGGTCTTCTCAACCGACGTCCGCCGTGCGCAGCGCGTGGCGCGACGCTTGGACACCGGGATGGTGTATATCAACCAGCCCACCGGTGTGGCCGCGGACATCCCCTTCGGCGGGGTCAAACGATCCGGGTACGGTCGGGAGCTCGTTGACTTGGGACTCAAGGAGTTCGTCAACGAGAAGGTCATCGCCGTTGCGGACATCAACGGACGGTTCTGAGCACGGGGATTCCGCGCCCGCCGGCCGCGGGAGCCTTCCGATGTCGGGGCGGCGGCGGGCCGGAGCTCAGGACAGACGACCGACGACGGGATTCCACTCGCGCGGGACGCGCTCGGCGATGAACCCGGCCCTGTTGAAGGGGTCCTCCTCCACGAGGGCCAGGGCGCCGGCCGCATCCTCGGCGCGCACGACGATGAGGGCGTCGTGGGTGCCTGTGTACGGACCCGCGGCCAGCAGCAGGTCCTTGTCGGCCAGGGCGCTGTTGAAAGCGCGGTGGGAGGGTCTGACCTCGGCCATCTCCTCGTCGTGGTCGGTGACGTAGCGGTACTCGATGGCGTAGATCCTGCTCATGAGCCCAGCGTAGGTGATCTCCGCATGTCCGTTTCACCGGGGCGTTAGCCCGTCATGCCGAGTGCGGTCTTCGTGCCGGGGTCGCGGGGTCGCTGGCGCAGCGGTGTCGGAAGGACGTCGAGTGGCCAATCCCTCGCCGACCCGAGTCGAACACGTGTTTGACTCGATCTGCGCCCCTCCTAGACTCGACCTCCGTGAACGACTCCCTCATCATCCGCGGCGCACGTGAGCATAACCTCAAGGGCGTCGATCTCGACCTTCCGCGCGAGACGATGATCGTCTTCACCGGCCTGTCCGGATCGGGTAAGTCCTCATTGGCCTTCGACACGATATTCGCCGAGGGCCAGCGCCGCTACGTCGAATCCCTGTCCTCTTACGCCCGACAGTTCCTCGGACAGATGGACAAGCCCGATGTCGACTTCCTCGAGGGCCTGTCGCCAGCGGTGTCGATCGACCAGAAGTCCACCTCCCGCAACCCGCGTTCGACCGTGGGTACGGTCACCGAGGTCTACGACTACCTGCGTCTGCTTTACGCTCGCGCCGGTGTTCAGCACTGTCCCGTGTGCGACGCCGTCATCTCCCCCCAGACGCCCCAGCAGATCGTCGACCAGGTGCGAACCATGGACGAGGGCACCCGTTTCCAGGTCCTCGCTCCGGTCGTGCGTGGCCGGAAGGGGGAGTACTCCGAGCTGCTGAACGAGCTGCGGGGGCGGGGCTTCAGCCGGGTGAGGGTCGACGGTCGAGTCCATCGGCTCGGCGAGGTCCCCGAGCTGAACAAGAAACTCAGGCACGACATCGACGTCATCGTCGATCGGCTGGTCGTGCGCGAGGGCATCCGTCAGCGCCTGACCGACTCGATCGAGACGGCCTTGGGCCTGGCCGATGGGCTGGTCCTCATCGACCTGGTTGATCTGGACGAGGACGATCCGGCGCGGGTGCGCCGCTTCTCGGAGAAGCGCGCCTGCCCCAACGAGCATCCTCTGACGCTGGAGGAGATCGAGCCGCGCACTTTCTCCTTCAACGCCCCCTACGGCGCCTGCCCGCAGTGCACCGGCATCGGCTCCCGATTGGAGGTCGATCCCGAGCTCGTCGTCCCCGACGAGGAGCTCACCCTGGCCGAGGGCGCCATCGCGCCGTGGGCCGGCCACCAGAAGTACTTCACTCGTCAGCTGAGGGCCCTAGGCGAGGAGCTGTCCTTCGACGTTAACACGCCCTGGCGGGCCCTGCCTCGACGCGCCAGGGAGGCGATCCTGCGCGGCAAGGACTACGAGGTCAAGGTCAGGTACCGCAATCGGTGGGGCCGCGAGCGAATCTACTCCACCGGCTTCGAGGGGGTGCTCGACTACATCATGCGCAAGCATGATGAGACCGAGTCGGAGCGGTCGAAGGAGCGCTACGAGGGTTATATGCGCGAGGTGCCCTGCCCCGTCTGCCGTGGTACCCGTCTCAAGCCTGAGGTGCTGGCGGTGCGCGTAGGCGAGCGCTCCATCGCCGAGCTGTGCGACCTGCCTGTCGGGGAGGCTCGCGCCGCCCTGAAGGCTCTCGACCTGACCGGTCAGGCCAGACGGATCGCCGGCGGCGTGCTCACCGAGATCGATGCCCGCCTCGGCTTCCTCGTGGACGTGGGCCTGGACTACCTCAGCCTGTCGCGCGGGGCCGCCACCCTCTCGGGCGGGGAGGCTCAGCGCATCCGGTTAGCCACCCAGATCGGCTCGGGCCTGGTCGGCGTCCTCTACGTCCTCGACGAGCCCAGCATCGGGCTGCACCAGCGCGACAACGCCCGTCTCATCGAGACCCTGGAGCGTCTACGGGACCTGGGCAACACGCTCATCGTCGTCGAGCACGACGAGGAGACCATTCGAGCCGCCGATTGGGTCGTGGATATCGGCCCGGGCGCGGGGGAGAAGGGCGGCGAGATCGTCTACTGCGGGGACGTGAGCGGACTGCTCGACGCCCCGGCCTCGGTCACCGGCGACTACCTCGCCGGCCGGCGCGCCATCGAACTCCCCGCCGCCCGTCGTAAGCCGGTCAGGGGCCGGGCGGTGACGGTCGTGGGCGCGCGTGAGAACAATCTCAAGGACGTCACCGCCACCTTTCCTCTCGGTGTACTCACCGCCGTCACCGGGGTCTCCGGCTCGGGCAAGTCTTCCCTGGTCAATGCCGTCCTCTACCAGGTGCTGGCCAACCGGCTCAACGGGGCCCGGGGCGTGCCGGGGCGTCATAAGACGGTGCGCGGTCTGGACAACCTCGACAAGGTCGTCCACGTCGACCAGTCGCCCATCGGACGCACGCCGCGCTCCAACCCCGCGACCTACACGGGCGTGTGGGACCACATCCGCAAGATCTTCGCCGCCGTGCCGGAGTCCAGGGTCCGCGGTTACGGGCCCGGTCGCTTCTCCTTCAATGTCAAGGGCGGGCGTTGCGAGGCCTGCAGAGGCGACGGCACACTCAAGATCGAGATGAACTTCCTGCCCGACGTCTACGTGCCCTGCGAGGTCTGCGACGGGGCTCGCTACAACCGTGAAACCTTGGAGATCCGCTACAAGGACAAGACGGTCGCCGATGTCCTGAACATGACGATCCGTCAGGCCGCCGATTTCTTCGCAGCCACCCCGGTCATCGCTCGTCACTTGAACACCTTGGTGGAGGTGGGGCTGGGGTACGTGCGCCTGGGGCAGGCGGCGACCACCCTCTCCGGCGGCGAGGCGCAGCGCGTCAAGCTGGCCACCGAGCTCCAGCGCCGCTCCACCGGGCGAACCATCTACGTGCTGGACGAGCCGACCACCGGCCTGCACTTCGAGGACATCCGCAAGCTGCTCGGCGTGCTTCAGGGACTTGTCGACAAAGGCAATTCGGTGGTCGTCATCGAGCACAATCTGGACGTCATCGCCAACGCCGACTGGGTCATCGACATGGGGCCGGAGGGCGGCAGAGAAGGCGGCACCATCGTGGCCACGGGCACGCCCGAGAAGATCGCCGCGGTCGAGGACTCCTACACGGGACGCTTCCTCGCCCCCATGCTGGAGCGGGCGCGGTCCTGAGGCGGTTTTCTCAGCTCCCGTCGACGGTGCGCCGCAGCACGGCGAGCCGCTCCCGCAGACGGTCGAGTGGACCAGTCCCCAGACCCAGGACGATACCTGGGGCTCGGGGGCCGCGGGCCGACCAGTAGCCGGACATTCCCTCCACTGCCAGGCCCTGGGCCCGACAGCGGGCGACGACGCCGTCCTCGTCGACGCCGGCGCGCAGTGGGACGACGGCGCGCAGCCCGCTCTCCATGGGGACGCCTTCGGGGAAGATCTCGACGAAGGCAGTGCGGCGCCGACGGTACTCCCGGCGCACGCGCGCGGTGTGCCGTCGCAGGCCGTCGGCCTCCATGTAGGCGGCCACGGCGTCCTGGACGAGTCCGGAGGTCGGCAGGCACAGGTCGGCGACTCGCTCGCGCAGGAGCGGCGGCACGATGAGGTAGCCCAGGGCGAGGGCGGGCGTGAGGGTCGTGGAGAAGGAGCCGAGCATGGCGACACGCCCCTCGGCGTCCAGGGCGAGCAGCGGGGGATGGGTCTGCCGCAGCGCCGAGTCGTAGTCGTCCTCGACGATGAGGGCGTCCGCGCGCCGGGCCGCCTCCAGCAGTGCGAAGCGGCGTGCGGCGGGCATTTGCGCACCGGTGGGGAACTGGTGGTTGGGCGTGACCAAGATGGCGTCGGCGTGCCGGTCGGGCGTCGCGCGGGGGCCCGTGCCCGCGGCGCGCGTGTCGACCGGCTGGAGTCGCCACCCCATCGCCCGGGGCACGTGGCGCAGCGAGGGGTAGCCGGGGTCCTCCACGGCGAGGGTTCCCCGACGGCCACGGGCGGCCAGAACCAGGCGCAGGCCGTCGCGGGCACCGGCGGTGATGACAATGTCGTGCGCCTCGACGCGCACGGAGCGGGTCAGGCGCACGTGCTCGGCGACGAGGGCTCGCAGGCGTTCGGAGCCCGCAGCCGGATGCGCGGTGGGCCGGGCGGCCGCCGCCCGCCAGGCGCTGCGCCACAGTGCGCCCGTCAGCAGGCCCGTAGCCGGCTCGCCCGGTTTCAGATCCCCTCGGGGCGGGGCGGGTCGCGGTCCGGGTGCCGGCGCGGCGGCCGGTCCGCCGGGAACGCGCAGTGAGGGGTCGACCCGGGTGCCGCCGGGACTGGTGATGAGAAGGCCCTCGCCCACGAGCTGTTCGTAGGCGCTCACCACGCTGCCTCTGGAGATTCCCAGTTGACGGGCCAGGACGCGCGTGGAGGGCAGTGGATCGCCCGGTGCGAGGCGGGAGTCGGTGATCCTGCCGCGCACGTCCTCGACGATCTGGGCGGGGAGGGGACGGCTGCGATCGATCTGCACGTGCGTCACCTCCGTCGAGCGTGCCGGGATCCTCTCTCCGATCCGGCATGTGGTCCAAAAGAGTGCTCCCGAACTGGACTTCACCATAGTCCACCCGCGGAGGCAGCATCACTCGCATGAGTGACACCACTGAGAACAGCACCGCCGACGCCGTGGGGACGAGCGTCGGGAGCGCAGCCTCCTCGCAGGCGCCGGAGACCGGGTCCCCGCTCGTCAAGCGCGGTCTGGCCGACATGCTCAAGGGCGGCGTCATCATGGACGTCGTCACTCCCGAGCAGGCCCGTATCGCCGAGGATGCCGGAGCCGTCGCCGTCATGGCCCTCGAGCGCGTTCCGGCCGACATCCGCGCTCAGGGCGGTGTGGCCCGTATGAGCGACCCCGACCTCATCGCGGGCATCATTGAGGCGGTCTCCATTCCCGTCATGGCCAAGGCCCGCATCGGACACTTCGTCGAGGCCCAGGTCCTTCAGGAACTGCGGGTCGATTTCATCGACGAGTCCGAGGTCCTCTCGCCCGCCGACTACGTCCACCACATCAACAAGCATCCTTTCACCGTCCCCTTCGTGTGCGGGGCCACCAACCTCGGCGAGGCGCTGCGCCGGGTGAGCGAGGGCGCCGCGATGATCCGTTCTAAAGGCGAGGCCGGCACCGGCGACGTCTCCGAGGCCACCCGTCACATCCGCGCCATCACCAAGGAGATCGCGGCGCTGCGCGGCCTCGGCGAGGACGAGCTCTACGTCGCCGCCAAAGAGCTTGGCGCCTCCTACGAGCTAGTGCGCGGGGTCGCCGAGCGCGGTGCGCTGCCCGTCGTGCTGTTCACCGCCGGGGGAGTGGCCACGCCTGCCGATGCGGCCATGATGATGCAGCTGGGCGCGGACGGGGTCTTCGTGGGCTCGGGCGTCTTCAAGTCCGCGGACCCGGTCCGGCGGGCCGCCGCCATCGTGCGGGCCACGGCCGGCTACGACGACCCCGCCGTGGTCCTACGGGCCTCGCGCGCTCTGGGCGAGGCCATGGTCGGCATCAACGTCGCCGACCTGCCGGCGCCCCACCGCCTGGCGGAGCGGGGCTGGTGAGAGTCGGCATCCTCGCGCTCCAGGGAGGCGTCGTCGAGCACGCCCGTCTTGTCGATGCGCTGGGCCATGACGCTGTGCTCGTGCGGCGCCCCGAGCAGCTGGCCGACGTGGGTGCCCTGATTCTGCCCGGGGGCGAGTCGACCGCCCTGCTGCGGCTGGCGGATCTGACCGGGCTGCGCGAGCCTTTGAAACGGGCAGCCGGACGCCTGCCCACATTGGGCACCTGCGCGGGGCTCATCATGCTGGCGGCCCTGGGGGTGCTCGATGTCGATGTCGAGCGCAACGCCTTCGGCCCCCAGGTCGACTCGGCGAGCGCGGACCTGCAGTGGAGGGGGCGCGAGCTGAGGGCGGCCTTTATCCGCGCTCCCGCCATCACACGGGTCGGGCCGGGCGTGACCGTATGCTCGACCTACGCCGATCCTGCTCGCCCCGGCCGACCGCCGTACGTCGTCGGAGTGGAGGAGGGGGGTGTCATGGCCGTCTCCTACCATCCCGAGCTGACGGGGGACGCGACGCTGCACCGGCTGCTGCTCGCTCGGGGCCCGCGGGAGGCGGCGCTGGGGCGGTCTGAAACGGCACGGCCTGGCCTCGCCGGGGCGGGCAACACCGCCTGCGCGGAGGCGCCTTCATTCTCAGCGGGCGCTTTAACGGATACCCTCCTGCCATGAGCGAGAACGGACTTACCGCTGCCCGGCACAAGATGCGCGACGCCGGCATCGCCGAGCAGGCCATTGACGTCTTCAGCCACTACTACAGGGCCCTGGACAACGGCGCCACTTGTCTGATTCCCGAGGATTCGATCGAACCGCTCACGCGGATCGACTCCATCGAGGATGTCGAGATTGACGAGGCCGGTGCCCGCGAGGCGCTGTCGCGAACCGTCCTGATCAAGCTCAACGGCGGCTTGGGCACGTCGATGGGGATGGACAGGACCAAGTCGCTGCTACCCGTGCGCGAGGGCAAGTCGTTCCTCGACCTGCTGGTCGATCAGGTGATGGCAGCGCGGCGGATCTACGACGTCACCCTGCCGCTGATCTTCATGAATTCCTTCCGCACCCGTCGGGACACGCTCGCGGCGCTCGCCGCCCACCCCGGCATCGGGGTCGACGGGCTTCCTCTGGACTTCCTGCAGAACCGCGAGCCCAAGCTGCGCGCCGACGACCTCACTCCGGTGACGTGGGCGGCGGACCCCGATCTCGAATGGTGCCCGCCCGGACACGGCGATATCTACACGGCTCTGACCGCCTCCGGTGTGCTCGATGCTCTGCTGGAGAGCGGATACAAATACGCCATGACCTCGAACTCGGACAACCTCGGGGCGGCGCCGTCGGCCCGCGTCGCCGGTTGGTTCGCCGCCTCGGGCGCGCCCTACGCGCCCGAACTGTGCCGTCGCACCCCGGCGGACGTCAAGGGCGGCCACCTGGCGGTGCGCAAGAGTGATGGCCGCATCATCCTGCGCGAGACCGCCCAGACCCCGGCCGATGAGATGCACTTCTTCACCGACCAGTACCGCCACCCCTTCTTCCACACCAACAACCTCTGGTTCGACTTGGAAGTCCTGCGCGACACGCTGGCCGAGCGCAGAGGGATCCTCGGACTGCCGCTGATCAAGAACGCCAAGACGGTCGATCCGGCGGATGCCTCCTCGGTACCGGTGATCCAGCTCGAGACGGCCATGGGTACAGCCGTGGAGGCCTTCGAGGGCGCCACCGCCATCGAAGTGCCGCGCAGTCGCTTCCTGCCGGTCAAGACCACCAACGACCTGCTTCTGCTGCGTTCGGACGTCTACGAGGTCGATGATGCCGGTCTGCTCCAGATGGTGCCCGAGCGCGCCTGCACGGTGAACCTCGACCCGCGCTACTACAAGAAGATCAGGGACTTCGAGGCGCGATTCCCCCACGGCGTCCCTTCCGTTCGACAGGCCAAGTCACTGACGGTCGAGGGCGACTGGACCTTCGGGGCCGACGTTGTCGCCATCGGGGACGCCCGTGTCGGCGAGGCGGGCTCGCCGGGCGAGGTGGCCTCCGGCACCCGGCTCTGAGCCGGGCATCCAGTGCGCAAGAGGACCGGAGCATGCCGGCCCAGCCCTCTTGCGCACGATGGGTGGGCGATACTGGAATCGAACCAGTGACCTCCTCGGTGTGAACGAGGCGCTCTAACCCCTGAGCCAATCGCCCGGCGCGGGGGACAGGCTAACCAGCGGCGGGTGAGTGGAGCAAATACGGGTCCGGTGAGGTGGATCACCGTGGTGTCGTTTGCCGTCGATGGTTGTCGGGGTGCTATGGTTTCTCAGCACCGACCGGTTCGGATGGGCCGTGTGGAACATGCGCGGATGTGGCTCAGTTGGTAGAGCATCACCTTGCCAAGGTGAGGGTCGCGGGTTCGAGTCCCGTCATCCGCTCCGAGGAGCTGGGGAGCCTCCCCGCCCCCGGCATCTCGTTGGTGGGTTGGCCGAGAGGTTAGGCACCGGCCTGCAAAGCCGTTGACACCGGTTCGAATCCGGTACCCACCTCGGGCGATTGGCGCAGCGGGAGCGCGCTTCCCTGACACGGAAGAGGTCACTGGTTCGATCCCAGTATCGCCCACCAGCAGGGCCCGGAACCACACGGTTCCGGGCCCTTATTTCTCACCGCCAGCGGCGCACGGTCCCACAACCCCGAAGCGGGGCGGCATCACGACCGGTCGCTGCGCAACACCTTATGCGCAACAAATCGTGCACACTGCGTGTTGCGCGGAATCTTCGTGCTGTCTAGGGTCGGAACATGCCCCGCAAAAGCGTCGATCCCGCTGTCATGAGGGCTGTTGCGCACCCGCTGCGCCTGGCGATTCTCGCCGAGATGTGGGACGCCGACAGACCATTGCGGGCGGCGGACCTCGCCGAGGCTCTCGGTGAGCCCGCCAATTCCGTCAGCTACCACATCCGCAGGCTGCGGGACGCCGGCTATGTGGTCGACGTCGAAGGACCCGAGGGCGGCACCGCGCGTGATCACTGGTACGCCTCACCCCAGCGTGCGGCCTCCGACGCCGCGCAGTCCGCCTCCGACCCGGCCGCCGGGGCCGCCGACGCCGATGATGACGATGATGAGATCGTGAACGCCGCCCTGCGCACACGCGCCAACCAGGTCATCGAGCACGTCATCCGCGCTCGGGCGGCCGAGGAGGGCCCGCTGGTCCACGTCAACGGCATGATCTGGATGCCGACGGATCTGGCCCGTACTTACGTCCGCCGTCTGGCCGACTTGGCCCGTGAGATGCGGCGGGCCGCCGAGGCCGCTCGGCGGAGCGCCGAACCCGGCACGGCTTTCACCCGCTACGCCTTCGCCACCGATCTCGTGCCCGAGACTCGACGGGGCGCGCGCCTGGAGGTCCCGGTCGAGCGCACGCCCGGGCGCGACGACGAGGAGGAGACCCCGGAAGCGGTGTGAGGCTCGGACCGTGCGGATCATCCGTCTCCTGAGCGACGGCTGGACGTGGGCGAGGCGGTTCGCGCGGGCGACCTGCCTGTGCGAGATCGCTTACGGCGGCCCTCCGCACGGCTCATCTAGGCTGCCCTCTATGGCCGACCCCTCGACGTACCGCCCCGCGCCCGGCGAGGTCCCCACCTCGCCCGGCGTCTACCGGTTCCTCGACTCCGAGGGCCGCGTCATCTACGTCGGCAAGGCCAAGAACCTCAGGGCCCGCCTGTCCACGTACTTCCAGGATGTGGCGGCCCTCCACCCGCGCACCCAGAGGATGGTGACCACGGCCTGCGCCGTGGAATGGACGATCGTGGGCACCGAGGTGGAGTCTCTAGCCCTGGAGTACTCCTGGATCAAGGAGTTCAATCCGCGCTTCAACGTCATGTACAAGGACGACAAGTCCTACCCCTACCTGGCCGTCACCATGCAGGAGACCTACCCGCGCGCTCAGGTGGTCCGCGGCGCTCGCAGACCCGCAGTCCGCTACTTCGGCCCATTCGTCCAGGTGTGGTCCATCCGCGAGACTCTCGACCAGCTCCTGCGCGTCTTCCCCATCCGCTCCTGTTCGCCCGGCGTGTTCAAGCGCGCCCGCGCCTCGGGGCGCCCCTGCCTGCTGGGCTACATCGACAAATGCTCGGCCCCCTGCGTGGGCCGCATCAGCGAGGCGGATCACCGCGCGCTCGCCGAGGACTTCTGCTCTTTCATGGCCGGACGCACCGACCCCTACGTGCGCGAGCTGGAGGACCGCATGCGTCTGGCCGCCGGGAATCTGGAGTTCGAGAGAGCCGCACGTCTGCGCGACGATGCCGAGGCGCTGCACAGGGTCATCGAACGCAACGCCGTCGTCCTGCCCGATGCCACTGACGCGGACGTCTTCGCCCTCGTGCGCGACGAGCTGACCGCCGCCGTCCAGGTCTTCCACGTGCGCGGCGGGCGCGTGCGCGGCCAACGCGGCTGGGTCATCGACCTGGTCGAGGACGCCACCGACACCGAGCTTATCGAACGGCTTCTTCAACAGGTCTACGGCGATCTCCTCGACCCCTCCGGGGCCGGTGCGCCCGGACGCTCGGGTCCCACGACCTCACTCGGTGTGGGCGCTCGCGCCCCCGCCGCGCCCCTGGCCCGCTCCGGCCCCCAGGGAGTATGCCGGGGGTCCGGCGGGGCCGCGGCCACCAGCGTTGACGACGTCGCTCACACCGCCACCACCGCCGTTCCGCGCGAGGTCCTTGTTCCGGTCCTGCCCGCCGACGCCGCCGCCGTGCGCACCTGGCTCGCCGGCCTGCGCGGTGCCAGGGTCGATGTGCGCGTGCCGGCCCGCGGCGACAAAGCGGCTCTCATGGGCACTGTGCGCAAGAACGCCGAGGAGTCGCTGCGCCTGCACAAGACGCGCCGTGCCAGCGACCTCACTCAGCGCTCGGCCGCTCTGGAGGAGCTCGCCGAGGCCCTCGACCTTCCCGAGGCGCCCCTGCGCATCGAATGCTACGACATTTCCCACACTCAGGGCACCCACCAGGTCGGCTCCATGGTCGTCTTCGAGGACGGGGCGCCGCGGAAGTCCGACTACCGGCGCTTCACCGTCCGCGGAACCGACGGCGGGGGCGCCGCCGACGACACGGCCGCCATGCACGAGGTCCTCACTCGTCGCTTCAGGCGATTGCTGGCCGAGCAGGGCGCCGCTCTCACCGCCGCTGACGCCGAGCTCATCGGAGCCGACGGCGACGGCGTCCCCGTTGCCTCGGGACCCATCGACCCGGCCACCGGCCGTGCCAAGCGCTTCTCCTACGCCCCCAGCCTCGTCGTCGTCGACGGCGGGCTGCCCCAGGTGGGCGCCGCCCGCGCCGTCCTCGACGACCTCGGCATCCACGTGCCCCTCGTCGGCCTGGCCAAGCGTCTGGAGGAGGTATGGGTGCCGGACGATGACTTCCCCGTGGTCCTGCCACGCACCTCGCCCGCGCTCTACCTGCTGCAGTACCTGCGCGACGAGTCCCACCGCTTCGCCATTGCCCACCACCGCAAGAAGCGCTCGGCCGGCATGACCCGCTCCGTGCTCGATGACGTTCCCGGGCTCGGCCCCGCGCGGCAGGCCGCCTTACTCAAGAAGTTCGGCTCCGTCAAGCGGATCCGCACCGCCACACCCGAGCAGATTGCTTCGGTGCGGGGCATCGGCCCGGCTCTGGCAGATACGATCCTCACGCACCTCAAGCCGGCCCCGAAGACGCTTCAGGGCGTCGCCGGCGAGAACGAAGGGAAGGAACATGCATGAGGCTCTCCGCGCGCAATCAGCTCCCGGGCACCGTCGTCGCGATCGACAAAGGCGCCGTCAACGGCATCGTCAAGATCGAGGTCGCTCCCGGTCTGGTCATCACCTCCACTATCACCAACGCCGCCATCGATGCGCTCGGCCTGACCGAGGGCGCTGCGGCCACCGCTGTCATCAAGGCTTCCTCCGTCATGGTGGGCGTGACGGATTGACCGCGCCACCGTGCCGTCCCCGGGCCTGGCCCCGCCGGGACGGGACGGTGCGACCCGCTGCCGCCGGCGGCTCCTGAGTGAGACAATCCGGCGTGTGCGCGTACTGCGGGTCTTTAACAACAATGTCGTCCTGGCCCGTGACGAGCTCGGCCGCGAGGCGGTGCTGACCGGCCGGGGCCTGGGCTTCCAACGGCGGGCGGGAGATGCCGTCGACACCTCCCGAATCGCGCGCCGCTTCATCCCCGTCGACAACGCCGCCTCCGTCGGCGAGGTCATCGCCGGCATACCTCTGGAACGCCTGGCGCTGATAGAACGGACCTTCCGGCGGGCCGTTCGTGAGCTCGGCGTGAGCGTGCCCTCCTCGACCGTCATCGCCGTCGTCGACCACGTCAACCAGGCCATGGAACGTGTCGGCCGCGGCGAGGTCATGGACTACCCCCTGCGCGCCGAGGCGGCCCATCTCCACCCCGACGAGCTGCGCCTGGCCGAGCAGATGGTCCGCGAGCTCAACGCCTCCCAGAAGCTCCAGCTGCCGGCGGGCGAGGCCGTCGCGCTGGCGCTCCACCTGTTCACCGCCGTCGTCGGGGTCCCCTCGACACGGGAGGCCGTGCGCCAGTCGCGCCTCATCGGCCAGGTCATGAGCGTCCTGGCGGCTGCCTACGGCCCGGCCTTCGACCCCGACGCTATCGACGCCGCCCGCTTCGCCACCCATCTGCGGTACTTCCTGACTCGCACCCGCACCGGCGCCCAGGTGGTGGACTCCACCGCCGACGTCATCGGAGCCGCTCTGCGGGACGCACGTCCCCACGCCTACCAGGTCGCCCTGCGGGTCCAGGAGCTCCTCGAACTAAGGCTGGGCACAACGGTCTGCGAGGACGAGACCGCCTACCTGACCATGCACGTCGCCCGTTTCGAACAGTCCCTCGGCCCCGCGCCTCCGGGCTGCAACGACGGATGACGGACGAGAGTGAGCGGTGAGAGCTAGGACACCATGACGGGGCCTAGTCGAGAAAGATGATCATCACTAGCCTAGATGCGGGCCCAATGGGCCCGCAGGATTGTGACCCGCCAGGGGCAAGACCTGAGACGTATGCGCATGCGAGCGCACGGCGTCTCAGGTCTTTTTTCGTCTCCGCTCCGGCTGGCCCTGGATCGAGGAGGATCTGACAATGCCCGGCACCGACTACGCGGCACTCGCGCCCGATCTGCTGACCCGGGTCGGGGGCGCGGGCAACGTCCGCGCCCTGTCTCACTGCGCCACCCGCCTTCGCTTCGCCCTCAAAGACGAGTCCAAGGCCGCCACCGACGCTATCAAGAACACTGGCGGTGTCGTCACCGTCGTCCAGTCCGGCGGACAGTACCAGGTGGTCATCGGCAACGACGTCCCCGAGGTCTACGCCGAGTTGATGAAGCTCCTCCCAGACCTCGCAGATGACTCCGACGACGACCCCGCCTCCGGGCGCAATCTCCTGGATGCCTTCATCGCTCTGATCTCCGGCATCTTCTCCCCGATGTTGTGGACCCTGGCGGGAACCGGCCTGTTCAAGGCCTTCACGGCCATGTTCGCCTCATTCGGATGGCTGAGCCAGACCAGCGACACCTACACGGTCCTGTACGCGGCCTCCGATGCCTTCATGAACTTCCTGCCCCTCGTGCTGGCCGTGACCGCAGCACGCCATTTCAAGGCCAACCAGTTCACATCCATGGCCATCGCCGGAGCCCTGGTCTACCCCTCCGTCGTCGCGATGAACGACGGCGCTCCCCATACCTTCTTCGGCATCCCCCTGGTCGTCATGAGCTACACGAGCTCAGTACTGCCCATCATCGTGGCCGTATGGGTCCAGAGCTACATCGAACGCGCCTGCATGAGGCTCGTCCCCAGCTCCTTCCGCAACTTCATGACTCCGTGGATCACTGTCCTCATCATGGTCCCACTGACTCTGCTCACCATCGGACCGGCCACCACGCTCATCGCCGACGGCATCGCCTCAAGCGTCCAGTGGCTCTTCGCGACCGTTCCGCTGATCGGCGGCATCGTCATCGGGGGCTTTTGGCAGGTCTTCGTCATGTTCGGTCTGCACTGGGGTCTGGTGCCGATCATGACCCAGGAGATCACCACCAACGGCTACTCCCTCATCTATGGACCCATCGAGGCCGCTGTCCTGGCCCAGGCCGCCGCCACCGCGGCCGTCATGCTGCGTACCCGCGACAAGAGAACCCGCGAGCTCGCTGGCCCCGCCTCCCTGTCCGGCTTCCTCGCCGGCGTCACCGAGCCGGCGATCTACGGCGTCAACCTGCCCCGCAAACTGCCCTTCTACTTCGGCATCGTCGGCGGGGCGATCGGCGGCGCTCTGGGCGCCCTCGCAGGTGGACGCGTCGGGCAGGCCGGCATCTTCCCCTCACTCATCGGCCTGCCCGCCTACCTGCTGGATACACCCAACGTTGCGCTGTGGCTCATCGGCGTCATTCTGGCGGTCGTTATCTCCTTCACGCTGACCTTCTTCTTCGGCGTCAGAGACGAGGACACCACCGGCAGCGCCGGGCCGGCCGACGATGTCGAGGGCGCGCAGACTGCTGGCGGCGCCGACAACCAGACGCAGAGCACCGGCCCCGAGCCGGCGACCGCGCCCGACGGGGACGAGGGGGACGGGAAAACGGCCGGCCGGCCCGGCGCTCCCGCCGACATCAGCGTCGTCAGCCCGATCGCCGGCAGGGTCATCGACCTCCAGGAGGTGCCCGACCCCGTCTTCTCCTCCGGCGTCATGGGCGAGGGCGCCGGCATTGTCCCCGCCGACGGCACGGTCGTGGCCCCGATAACCGGGGACGTCGTCGTGGCCACCGACACCGGCCACGCCTTCGGCATCAAGTCCGACGACGACGTCGAGATCCTCGTCCACGTCGGCATCGACACGGTCACCATGAAAGGCGACGGCTTCACGGCCGCTGTCGTCAAAGGACAGCGCGTCCAGGCCGGTGATGTCCTCGTGCACGTCGACCTCGAGCGCATCAAGGCCGCCGGCTACTCGCCGATCACCGTCCTGCTCGTCACCAACGCCGCCTCCTACACCGCCGTCACCTCCACCCGCACGGGCCAGGACGTCCAAGCGGGTCAGGACGCACTCGTCATCAGCCGATAACCGCGCCTCCGGCAGACCGACGCTCCCCATGAAAGGACCAGCCATGACAAACACCACCGCTCTCACCTTCCCCACCGGATTTCTGTGGGGAGGCGCCACCGCCGCCAACCAGATCGAGGGCGCCTACGCCGAAGGGGGCAAGGGACTGAGTGTCCAGGACGTCACCCCCAAGGGCATCACCGCACCGCCCACCGAAACCCCGACCCCGGACAACCTCAAGCTCGAAGGCATCGACTTCTACCACCGCTACGCCGAGGACATCGCCCTGCTCGCCCAGATGGGCTTCAAGGTCTTCCGCTTCTCCATCGCCTGGTCGCGCATCTTCCCACGCGGAGACGAGGCCGAGCCCAATGAGGAGGGCCTGGCCTTCTACGACCGTGTCCTCAACGAACTGGAGAGGCACGGCATCGAGCCTTTGATCACCATCAGCCACTACGAGACCCCGCTGCACCTGGCGCGCACGTACAACGGCTGGACCGACCGGAGGCTCATCGGCCTCTACGAACGCTATGCCCGGGTTCTCTTCGAGCGCTACGGGAAGCGCGTGCGCTACTGGCTCACCTTCAACGAGATCAACTCGCTGGGCTTCCATCCCCTGACCTCCGGCGCCATCGCTACGCCCCGCGGCGAGCTGAGCGATCAGGATCTCTACCGGGCCATGCATCACGAGCTCGTCGCATCGGCGGCCGCTACGCGAGCCGCACGGGAGATCAACCCGGACATGCGGGTCGGCTGCATGATCCTGGCGGCGCCCTTCTACCCGCTGACCCCCGATCCGCGGGACGTATGGGCGGCCAAGCAGGCCGAACGCGAGAACTACGCCTTCGGGGACGTGCACGTGCGCGGGGAGTACCCGGGCTACTTCCTGCGCGTGCTCAGGGACAAGGGCGTCGAGCTCGACATCACCGAGGACGATCGCAGGCTCCTGAAGAACAACACCGTCGACTTCGTTTCCTTCAGCTACTACATGTCCATGTGCTCGACCGTCACCCAGTCGGTCGAACCGGGACCGGGCAATCTCATGGGCGGGGTGCCCAATCCGACTCTCGAGGCCTCCGAGTGGGGATGGCAGATCGACCCGGTGGGCCTGCGCATCATCATGAACGATTACTGGGACCGTTGGCGCAAGCCCCTGTTCATCGTGGAGAACGGCCTGGGCGCCGAGGACGTCCTCGTCGACGGCGGCCCCGACGGGCGAACCGTCGAGGACGACTACCGCATCGCCTACCTCAACGATCACCTCGTCCAGGTCCGCGAGGCCATCGCCGACGGCGTCGAGGTCCTCGGCTACACCGCCTGGGGCTGCATCGACCTCGTCTCCGCCTCCACGGCCCAACTGTCCAAGCGCTACGGCTTCATCTACGTCGACCGCAACGACGACGGCACCGGCACGCTCGCCCGCTACCGCAAGAAGTCTTTCGACTGGTACAGGAACCTTATCGCCTCCAACGGGGCCACTGCACGTCCATAAGAACCTGAGGGGCCGACCGGTCACCCCGCACTGACAGCCGCCGCGGCCGCCCGCGCCCGCTCGCGGGCGGCCGCCACGCTGTCAGCGCTCGCCACGGCCACCGCCATGCGCCGACCCGGACGCGCTTCGGGCTTGCCGAAGACGCGCAGGTCCGTCCCGGGAACCGCCAGTGCCTCGGCCACCCCCTGTACTCGGGGACCGTGCTCGCGTCCGATCTCCCGATCGGCTCTGACTACGGCGGAGGCGGCGGGAAGGCGCAGCGCCGTGTCCACCGGTAGGCCCAGCAGGGCTCGGGCGTGAAGCTCGAACTCGCTGAGGCGCTGGCTGGCTAGCGTCACCAGCCCGGTGTCGTGGGGCCTGGGCGAGACCTCCGAGAAGAGCACCTCGTCGCCGCACACGAACAGTTCGACGCCGAAGACGCCCCAGCCGCCGAGAGCTCCGGTCACCGTGGCCGCCACCTGCCGGGCGCGCTTCAGCGCCGCGGTCGCCAGCGCCTGCGGCTGCCAGGACTCCACGTAGTCGCCGTCCTCCTGACGGTGGCCGATCGGCTCGCAGAAGTCCGTAACGGTCCCGCCGGTCCCCTCCCTGCGCGAGCGCACCGTGAGCAGTGTGATCTCGGTGTCGAAGTCGATCAGGCCCTCGACAATGACGCGCCCACGGTCCACTCGCCCGTCGGTGGCCGCGCGCCGCCACGCGGTCGCCACGTCGTCGGGGGAGCGGATCACCGTCTGACCGTGCCCGGAGGAGGACATGACCGGCTTGACCAGGCAGGGAGGGCCGATCTTCTCAACGCCGGCCGCCAACTCGGCCTGACTCGCGGCGAAGACGTAGGGGCTCGTGGGCACGCCGAGCTCCTCGGCGGCCAGACGGCGGATGCCCTCGCGATCCATCGTCAGGTGGACGGCCCTCGCCGTCGGCACGACGCGCACCTGGCCGCTGCCTTCCATGGCGAGGAGCGCGTCGGTGGCCAGGGCCTCGATTTCGGGCACGACGATGCTCGCGCCGGTGGAGCGGATCGCGGCGGTGAGTTCGGCCGGGTTGGACATGTCCACCGTCAGGGCGTTGTGCGCCACCTGCTGGGCGGGGGCGCCGTCGTAGCGGTCGATCGCCGTGACCTCCACTCCGAGACGGGCCAGCGCGATGGCGATTTCCTTGCCGATCTCTCCCGAGCCCAGGAGCGCGACATGGGTGGCGGACGGCGTTCCCGGCGTCCCGATGACGGGGGGGTCTGGATAACGGCGGGCGGTCACGGGCGCCTCCGTAGACGTGCGGAACGAGGACGGATCACCGGCACACGCTACCCAACGCAACCCGTAACGCACCCCGTTTGCGTCGGCGAGGCGTGCCATGCTAGGCCCATGGATCCACAGGACCGCTCGCAGCCCGCCGCCGACTCCGCTCGCGACCCCCTGCGGGACACCGTGCCGTCCTTCATTCCCGCGATCGACGAGGCGACTCCGCCGGTTGCACCGGCTCAGCGTCCCGAGATGATCATCGTCACCGGGCTGTCGGGAGCCGGGCGCTCGCGCGCCGCCAACGCGCTGGAGGATCTCGACTGGTACGTCGTCGACAACCTTCCGCCCCAGCTCCTGCCCGCCATGGCGGGGATGATGACGACGGTCGGTGCGGGCGTCCACCGCTTGGCCGCTGTCGTGGACGTGCGCAGCCGCGAGTTCTTCGCCTCTTTCATGCGGTATCTCGGCGAGCTGCGCACATCCGGGGTGACGCTGCGCCTGATCTTCCTGGATGCCTCGGACTCCGCTCTCATCCGCCGCTTCGAGTCTTCCCGGCGCCCTCACCCGCTGCAGGGCACCGGCTCGATTCTCGATGGCATCCAGCACGAGCGCACCCTCCTGGGAGGCCTCAAGGCGCAGGCGGACGACGTCATCGACACCACCGACTACTCGGTTCACGACCTGGCGCGGCACGTGCGAGAGCTGGTCGCCACCGAGTCCGAGCTGGCACTGCGGGTGACGGTGATGTCCTTCGGCTTCAAGTACGGCCTGCCCATGGACGCGGACCATGTCCTGGACGTGCGTTTCATACCCAACCCCTACTGGATCGCCGAGCTGCGCCACCTGACAGGGCGGGATGCGCCGGTGGCCGAGTACGTCTTCAGGCAGAAGGGCGCGGAGGCGTTCGTCGACGGTTACGCGGCCCTGCTCATCCCGGCCCTGCCCTCCTATATTGAGGAGCTCAAGCCGAACGTGACGATCGCCGTGGGGTGCACGGGCGGCAAGCACCGCTCGGTGGCATCGGCCGAGCGGATATCCGCCCACCTGCGTACCGCCGGCTTCAAGGTCTCCACCCAGCACCGGGACCTGGGACGGGAGTGAGAGGCCATGGGCGCGCATACGATGCTCGACTCCGCGGGCTGGCCACGACGCGGTGAGGACGGCCCCGCGGTCGTGGCCCTCGGCGGCGGGCACGGCCTGTCCGCGACGCTGCGGGCCCTGCGCCACGTCACCCACCGGCTCACGGCGGTCGTGACCGTGGCCGACGACGGCGGTTCCTCGGGCCGCCTGCGCCGGGAGTTCGACTGCCTGCCGCCCGGGGATCTGCGCATGGCGCTGGCGGCTCTAACCGACGACTCCGAATGGGGACTGACCTGGCGCGACGTGCTCCAGCACCGTTTCGCCGGTGAGGGCGAGTTGGACAATCACGCCTTGGGCAATCTGCTCATCCTGGCGCTGTGGCAGCTGCTCGACGACGAGGTCGAGGGCCTGGACTGGGTAGGACGGCTCCTGGGGATCCACGGCCGGGTGGTCCCGATGAGCTCCTCGCCGCTGGTTATCGAGGCCGATATCGTCGACGGGGTCGATCGCAGGCGGGTGAGCGGGCAGGTGGCGGTGGCCACCGAGCGTGGCCGCATGGAGAACGTGGGCGTCGTCCCCGCCGATGCGCGGGCTCACCCCGAGGCGCTGCGGGCCATCGGCGAGGCCGACTGGGTGGTGCTGGGTCCCGGCTCCTGGTACACCTCGGTCCTGCCCCACCTGGTCCTGCCCTCGATGCGACAGGCCCTGGAGAGCACGAAGGCGCTCAAGGCCGTCGTGCTCAACCTATCCGCCCAGCGTGGGGAGACCGACGGGATGACCTCGGCGGACCACCTGCGTGTGCTGGCCGAGTACGCACCGGGCCTGCGGCTGGACGTCGTGATCGCGGACCCGAGCGTCGTGGAGGATATTGACGACCTGGAGACCGTTGCGGGCCAGCTCGGAGCCGCTGTTGTCCTGCGTCAGGTGCGCACGGGCGACACCGTGTGCAACCATGACCCTTTGCGTCTGGCTGCGGCCTTCCGCGACGCTTTCGACGGCGTCATGGGGGACGTCACCCAGACCGTGGCGGACTGACTGCCCGCCCCCACCGATCGAGGAGGTTCCTGCCATGTCACTGACGGTGACCGTCAAGGACGAGCTCGCACACGCAACCACCCAGAACGCTGCTCAGAGGCGCGCCGAGGTCGCCGCCATGCTGCGCTTCTCCGGGGGACTGCATCTTGTCTCGGGCAAAATCGTCGTCGAGGCCGAGCTCGACCACGGGGGAGCGGTGCGGCGTCTTCACCGCGAGCTGCGCGATCTGTTTTCCATGGACCCCGAGGTCATGATCGTCCAGTCCGGATCCCTGCACCGGGGCAACCGCTACGTGCTGCGGGTGACCGAGCGCGGCAGGGATCTGGCGCGACTGACCGGGCTCGTGGACGGGCGCGGCCGCCCCGTGCGCGGCATGCCGGTGGCCGTTGTTCAGGGCGGTCGCAACGCCTCGGCGGCCGCTTGGCGCGGGGCCTTCCTGGCTCGTGGCTCGCTGACGGAGCCCGGACGCTCCTCTTCCCTGGAGGTCACCTGTCCCGGCAGCGAGGCCGCGCTGGCGTTGGTGGGTGCGGCACGGCGTTTCGACGTCGCCGCCAAGGCTCGCGAAGTGCGCGGGGCCGATCGGGTCGTCGTGCGCGACGGGGAGGCCATCGGCATCCTGCTGAACCGCATGGGTGCGGCGGAGGCCTTTGCCGCTTGGGGGGAGCGCCGATCCCGTCGTGAGACCCGCGGGACGGCCAACCGCCTGGCCAACTTCGACGACGCCAACCTGCGCCGCTCAGCGCGGGCGGCCGTTGCATCCGGCGCACGCGTCGAGAGGGCCTTCGAGATCCTGGGCGACGACGTTCCCGACCACCTGGTGCAGGCCGGTCGTCTGCGCGTCGACCACAAGCAGGCCAGCTTGGAGGAGCTCGGTCGGCTCTCCGATCCACAGCTGACCAAGGATGCGGTCGCGGGTCGCATCCGACGTCTGCTGGCCATGGCGGACAAACGGGCCCATGAGATGGGCGTTCCCGATACCGAGTCCGTCCTCACTCAGGACATGCTCGATATGTGAGGACATATGAGGCCATGCGAGGTGGGGTTTTACAGCCGTGCATCGAGGTCGCACGAGTCGCGCAGGGCGCCTGTCGGTATCGACGCGGTGCGGCGGCGGTGCGCTCGTCAGCGGGTCTTCCCCCGCGCTATGGGACATCAGTCCCATTTCAGGCTGCCGGACGTCTATCAGGTCACGTCCAGAGCTTGTTCCGTCACCGATCTGTTCGCCCGTGGCGTGGAGGGTGCTCGCGTGCGGTCAGTGGCAAAGGCTAGACTCGCCGTGTCGGAGCGAGGAGGCGGTTGCCTCACCGGTCCGGGGCACACCGAGGTGTGCGAAGACCTACGAATAGCGTGTGCCGCACTGGTGCACTAGGAGGACCCAAAGTGACCACCCGCGTTGGTATCAACGGCTTCGGTCGTATCGGCCGCAACTTCTTCCGCGCCGCCCTCGAGCAGAAGGCGGACCTTGAAGTCGTCGCCGTCAACGACCTGACGGACAACAAGACTCTCGCTCACCTGCTCAAGTACGACTCCATCCTTGGCCGTTTCAACGGTGAGGTTTCCTACGATGATGAGGGCATCGTCGTCGACGGCAAGCACATCAAGGTCCTCGCTCACCGTGACCCCGCCGACCTGCCCTGGGGCAAGCTGGGCGTCGAGGTCGTCGTGGAGTCCACCGGCTTCTTCACCGATGGGGAGAAGGCCAAGGCCCACCTCGACGGCGGTGCCAAGAAGGTTATCATCTCCGCCCCGGCGAAGAACGTCGACGGCACCTTCGTCATCGGCGTCAACGAGGCCGACTACGACTCCGCCACGATGAACATCGTATCCAACGCCTCCTGCACCACCAACTGCCTCGCCCCGCTGGCCAAGGTCCTTAACGACAAGTTCGGCATCGTGCGCGGCATCATGACCACGATCCACTCCTACACGGGCGATCAGCGCATTCTCGACGCCCCCCACAAGGATCTGCGTCGCGCCCGCGCCGCCGCCCTGTCCATGATCCCGACTAAGACCGGCGCCGCCCAGGCCGTGGCTCTGGTCATTCCCGAGCTCAAGGGCAAGTTCGACGGTCTGGCCGTGCGTGTCCCCACCCCCACCGGTTCCCTGACCGATCTCACCTTCCAGGCTGAGAAAGAGGTATCCGTCGAGTCCGTCAAGTCCGCCGTCAAGGAGGCCGCCGAGGGCCCGCTCAAGGGCATCCTGGCCTACACCGAGGACCCGATCGTCTCCGCCGACATCGCAGGCGACTCGCACTCCTCGATCTTCGACGCCACAGAGACCAAGGTCATCGGCGATCTCGTCAAGGTCCTGTCCTGGTACGACAACGAGTGGGGCTATTCCAACCGCCTGGTCGACCTCACCGAGTACGTCAGCGAGCGCCTCTGACTCCCACGAAGACCACGCTGAGTACCATGCTCATCTGAGATTGCGCCCGCGCACGCGACTGCGTGCGCGGGCGCAATCGCGTGAACGAACCGGTGCATGCAATCAGCCGCACGCCGGTTCTCATCCCGGCCGCCTGCGGACGGCGCACGGACGAGGCGGCCGGGACTCCCGCCAGTCATCACCACCACCGATGAGAGGTTTTATGAAGACCATCGAATCCCTGGGCGATCTCAAGGGCAAGCGCGTCCTGGTTCGCTCAGACTTCAACGTACCGCTGGACGCCGATAAGAACATCACCGACGACGGCCGCATCCAGGCGGCCCTCCCCACCCTCAAGACCCTGCTCGACGCTGGCGCGAGGGTTGTCATCGTCGCCCACCTGGGCCGTCCCAAGGGCAAGGTCAACCCCGACTACTCCCTGGCCCCTGTCGCCAAGCGCCTGGCCGAGGTCACCGGCGCCAAGGTCACCTTGGCCGCAGACACCGTCGGCGAGAGCGCCAGGAAGGCCGTCGACGCTCTGGAGCCCGGTAGCATCGTCCTGTTGGAGAACGTCCGATTCAATGCCGCCGAGACCTCCAAGGACGACGCCGAGCGCGAGGCCTTCGCCGCTCAGCTTGCCTCGCTGGCCGACGTCTTCGTCTCCGACGGCTTCGGCGTCGTACACCGCAAGCAGGCCTCCGTCTACGACGTCGCCAAGGTACTGCCCTCAGCCGCCGGCCTGCTGGTCCTCAAGGAGATCGAGTCCCTGGGACGCGCCGTCAACAACCCCGAGCGCCCCTACACCGTGGTGCTCGGCGGCTCCAAGGTCTCCGACAAGCTCGGCGTCATCTCCAACCTGCTGGGTAAGGCCGATCGCCTTCTCATCGGTGGCGGCATGGCCTACACCTTCCTGGCCGCCCAGGGTTACGAGGTGGGCACCTCCCTGTTGGAGAAGGATCAGATCGACACCGTCAAGGGCTATTTGGAGACCGCCAAGGCCAACGGCGTCGAGCTTCTCCTGCCCGTCGACGCCGTTGTCGCACCTGAATTCAAGGCGGACGCCCCCGCCACCGTCGTGGCCGCCGACGCCATTCCGCCCGACCAGATGGGCCTGGACATCGGCCCCGAGACGCGCAAGCTCTTCGGAAAAGCCATCGCCTCGTCCAAGACCGTCGTGTGGAACGGCCCCATGGGCGTTTTCGAGTTCCCGGCCTTCGCCGAGGGCACCAAGGCCGTCGCGCAGGCCATCTCCTCCTCCAACGCCTTCAGCGTCATCGGAGGCGGTGATTCCGCCGCCGCTGTACGCACGCTCGGCTTCGACGAGTCCACGTTCTCGCACATCTCCACCGGTGGCGGCGCTTCCCTCGAGCTTCTCGAGGGCAAGACTCTGCCCGGTATCGCTGTCCTGGAAGGCTGATCGCAATGACGAATCGCGTCCCACTCATGGCGGGCAACTGGAAGATGAACCTCGACCATCTCGAGGCCAACCACCTGGTGCAGGGCCTGGCCATGGCCCTGCAGGACGACAACCACGACTACACCGCGTGCGAGGTTCTCGTCCTCCCGCCCTTCACCGACATCCGCACTGTCCAGACGATCGTCGACGCCGACGACCTCGACATCAAGTACGGCGCGCAGGACGTCTCCGTGCACGACAACGGCGCCTACACCGGCGAGGTCTCCGCCTCGATGCTCACCAAGCTCGGGTGCACTTACGTCGTCGTGGGCCACTCCGAGCGCCGCGAGTACCACGGCGAGTCCGATGCCCTTGTGGGTGCCAAGGCCCGCAAGACGCTGGACACGGGAATGATCCCGATCATGTGCTGCGGCGAGGCCCTGGAGGTCCGCAGGGCCGGCACCCACGTTGAGTTCGTGCTCGGACAGGTCCGCGCCGCCCTGAAGGGCTGGAGCGCCGGGGATGTTGCCAGGATCGTCATCGCCTATGAGCCCATCTGGGCCATCGGCACCGGCGAGACGGCTACCGCCGCCGACGCCCAGGAGGTGTGCAGCGCCATCCGCGAGGCTCTGCGCATCGACTACGGCGACACCACCGCCGACGCCGTCCGCGTCCTGTACGGCGGGTCGGCCAAGCCCGGCAACATCAAAGAGCTCATGGCTCAGGCCGACGTCGACGGCGCCCTTGTCGGCGGTGCCTCGCTCAAGGCCGATTCCTTCGCCGCCATGGCGAACTTCTACGCCTGAGCGCATCCGACGCGCCGGTCCTCGTCCGAGCGCCGCGTCCCGGTGCCGTTGTCGTGGCCCGGTCATCTCGCGCCGGGATGGCCGGGCCACGACACTCGCGGCCAGTTATCGCGGCTCTTGCCTGCACCGTCCAGTACGGAGTCGTATCGCACCGGGCCGGACTGCTGATCGGGTCGCTTATCGGGTAGAGTCCGGCAGGAACCGGGCAGATTCTGTCCCGCACGAGCGCCGACCGGCCCGCGGAGGCGCAATGACGAAGGGAACTACAGCGTGACCGCGCTGACCATCATCCTCCAAGTGCTCCTCGTACTGTCAAGCTTCTTCCTGATCATGTCGATCCTCCTGCACAAGGGCAAGGGGGGTGGACTGTCGGACATGTTCGGCGGCGGCATCTCGTCGTCCGCCGGCTCCTCCGGTGTCGCCGAACGCAACCTCAACCGCATCACGGTCGGTGTCGCACTGGTGTGGACGGTGACGATCGTGGGTCTTGGCCTCGTCAGCAGGTTCGCCTCCTGACCATCCGCGGAGCACGATCACGACGTCCACGAATACCGCGCATGAGGCAGATCCCCGCGGGGACGCGCTGCAGCGCTCCTTGCGCGGGTATCTGGCGCATCTGCGCGTCGAACGCGGTCTGAGCTCCAACACCCTGGCCGCCTACGAACGAGACCTCGATCGTTACGTCGACTTCCTGCGCTCACGCCACGCCACTGCGCCCGCCGACGCGCAGGAGGCGGACGTGACCGCTTTCCTCGAGGCGCTGCGCACCGGTGCGGACGGGGGACGGCCGTTGGCCGCCTCCTCGACGTCACGCACCGTCACGGCTGTGCGCGGCTGGCATCGGTTCCTCCTGGGAGAGGGACTCACCGAGACCGATCCCGCCGCTCAGGTCCGTCCGCCCCGGGTGGGGCGGCGTCTGCCCAAGGCGCTGACCATCGACGAGGTGACTCGCCTGCTCGAGGCCGCTTCGAGCGATGACGATGCCGTCAGCCTGCGCGATCGGGCGCTCCTGGAAGTCCTTTACGCCACGGGGGCTCGGATATCGGAGGCGGTGAGTCTGACCGTGGACGACCTCGACGCGGACGGCGGATGCTTGCGCTTGTTCGGCAAGGGGCGCAAGGAGAGGATCGTGCCCATGGGTCAGTACGCCTGGAGCGCCCTGGACTCCTATTTGGTCCGAGGCAGGCCTGAACTCGCCGCCCGAGGCAGAGGAGTGCCGCAGGTCTTCCTCAACACTCTGGGCAGGCCGCTGTCGCGCCAGTCCGCCTGGGGCTCTCTCCAGCAGGCCGCCGATCGCGCCGGCCTGACCGGTCGCGGTCGGCACGTTTCGCCCCACATCCTGCGCCACTCCTTCGCCACGCACCTGCTGGCCGGAGGCGCCGACGTCCGTGTGGTCCAGGAGATGCTCGGTCACGCCTCGGTGACCACCACCCAGATCTACACCAAAGTCACCGTCGATCACCTTCGCGAGGTCTACGCCACCAGCCATCCGCGCGCTCGTGGGTGAGCCGTCGGCACCGGGCCGCTGAGCGCCGATGCGCCCGGGACGCACCTGCCACACCTATCGCCCTTAGCAGGGCCTGCAAGGGGATATCGGCTAGGCTGCTAATGTGAGTGACTCCGACCAGCCTGGCCTGATAGACCCGTACTCCTCGGCCGACCGGACCGACCAGCCCGAGGAGGAGAAGGTTTTCCCTGTTCCTGCGCCGCTGGAGTCCCACGGCCCCGCACGCGTGATCTCCATGTGCAACCAGAAGGGCGGCGTCGGTAAGACAACAACGACCATCAACCTGGGGGCGGCCCTGGCCGAATACGGGCGTCGGGTTCTCATCGTCGACTTCGATCCTCAGGGGGCGGCCAGCGCCGGCCTGGGCGTCAACGCCCACGAACTGGACTCCACCATCTACAATCTGTTGGTCTCCGCCCACCCGGATGTGCGCACCATCATCCACTCGACGCCGACGCAGGATCTCGACATCGTCCCGGCCAACATCGATCTGTCCGCCGCCGAAGTCCAGCTGGTCAATGAGGTTGCCCGCGAGCAGGCTCTTTCCCGCGTCATCCGCCCGGTTCTGGACGACTACGATGTCGTTGTGGTGGACTGCCAGCCGTCGTTGGGTCTGCTGACCGTCAATGCGCTGACCGCCTCGCACGGCGTCATCATCCCGCTGGAAACGGAGTTCTTCGCCCTGCGCGGCGTCGCCCTGCTGGTTGAGACCGTCGACCGGGTTCGGGACCGCCTCAACCCGCGGCTGCAGATCGATGGGATTCTGGCCACTATGGTCGATCCGCGTACACTTCACTCCCGAGAAGTCCTGGAACGACTCGAGGACGCCTTCGGCGACCAGCTCTACAGCACGCGAATTCGTCGCACTGTCAAGTTCCCCGACGCCACCGTCGCCAACGAGCCGATCACCAGCTACGCTCCGACTCACCCGGGTGCGGAGGCCTACCGGCGGCTCGCCCGGGAGATCATCGCCCGCGGCGATGTCGCCTGAGGCGGCTTCTCAGATGCCTCTCGGGGCGTCCGCCGAGGCCGGGGCGGCGGATGAGAGGGGGATGACCCGGGTTTCCGGCTTTCGCGTCAGCCTGCCTCAGTTCGAGGGCCCCCTCGACCTGCTTCTGGCCCTCATCACTCGTCGGAGTCTGGACGTCACCGAGCTCGCACTGGCGGACGTTACCGATGAGTTCATCGCCCACATGCGCGCCGACTGGGATCTGGGGAGGGCCAGCGAGTTCCTCGTCGTCGCCTCCACCCTCCTGGCCCTCAAGGCGCATCGCCTTCTGCCCCACGACCCGGATGACGAGGAGGAGGACCTCGAGCTCCTCGAGGCCCGCGACATCCTGTTCGCCCGGCTCCTGCAATACCGCGCCTACAAGCAGGCCGCCCGGTGGCTGTCTGACATGGCGTCTACTGCTTCGCGCAGCCACCCGCGCATCGTCGGCCTGAGCCCGGAGCTCACCGCGCTGCTGCCCCCGCTCGTAGCCACCGTCGATGCCGACGGGCTCGCCCGACTGGCGGTGCAGGCCCTCACTCGGCCTGCGGACCCCGGAGTCCAGACCGTCCACCTCCACGAACGGGTGCCCGTGAGTGAGCAGCTGACCCTGATCACCCTGCGCCTGCGTCGTCACGGCGCGCTCACTTTCACCCGACTCATCGCCGACGCCGATCACACGGCTGTGGTTGTCGCTCGTTTCCTCGCCCTGCTCATCCTGCACCGCCAAGGCGGCGTGGACCTCGACCAGGCCGAGCCGATGGGGGAGATCACCGTGGCGTGGTGCGGCGGTGACGACGACCCGGTGGGCGTTACGAGTTCCGACATCGAGGAGGAGTTCGAATGAGTGAGAGCGCCTCCGCCCGGCAGGGCGAGATGAATCATGTACCGGAGGAGCGCCTGCGAGCCGCAGCCGAGGCAGTTCTCATTGTCGCCGACGAACCCGTGACCGCTGCGGCGCTCGCCGAGGCCCTCGGGCTGGGGGAGAGGGCCGCTGAGGAGCTCCTGGGGTCCCTGGAGGCGGAGTACGCGGCCGGGGACATCGGACAGGACGATTCCGGCGCCGGGCGCACTCGCGGTTTCGTGCTGCGTCGGGCCGCCGGGGGGTGGAGGTTCGCCTCGGCACCGGAGTTCTCCGACCTGGTTGAGCGCTTCGTCGTCGGCGGGGCGAGGACCCGACTGTCCCAGGCGGCCCTGGAGACCCTCGCCGTCATCGCCTACCGCCAGCCCGTCACCCGCGGACGCGTCGGCGCGATCCGCGGAGTCAATGTCGACGGCGTCGTGCGCACCCTGCGTGCGCGCGGGCTCGTCGAGGAGGCCGGCAGCGAGCCCGGCGGAGCGATCCTGTACCGCACGACTGCCGAATTCTTGGAGTACCTGGGTCTGGACTCGCTGGAGGACCTGCCGCCCCTGGCCCCCTATCTGCCAGATACCGCAGCCCTGGCCGGCATCGAGGATGAGATGAGCGAGAGGAGCCACTGATGGGCAGCGATGAACTCGACCCGGGCGGGCGGGACTTCTACGACGAGGATGACATCGAAGCTCTCGACGAGGAGGCGGAGTGGACGGGCCGCCGCCTGGTCCGCGGGGGAAACGATGACCCATATGTGGCCGGCGGCGAGCGCCTGCAGAAGGTCCTTGCCCATGCCGGAGTCGCCTCGCGACGCGCCTGCGAGAGCCTCATCGCCTCGGGACGAGTCAGCGTCGACGGTATGACCGTCACCGAGACCGGCCTGCGGGTCGACCCTGCGACGCAGGAGATCCGTCTCGACGGCGCCCGGGTCCTGACCGATCCCGACGTCGTCACCGTCATGGTGCACAAACCGGCGGGCGTCGTCACCACCATGGAGGATCCCGAGGGCCGGCCCACCGTCGCCGACCTGGCCGATGAGTGGGTGGTGGAGCACGCCGATGAGCTGAACAACCCCGCTCGCGTCAGGCTTGTGCATGTCGGGCGTCTGGATACCGAGACCGAGGGCCTGCTGCTGGTGTCCAACGACGGCGAGCTTTCGCACCGCCTGATGCACCCCAGCTACGAGATCGCCAAGACCTACGTGGCCATCGTCGAGGGGCGGGCTGAGCACTGGGTTCCCAGCAGGCTGAGGCGAGGCGTCGAGCTGGGCGACGGGATCGCGAAGGCCGATCGCGTCATCATCAAGGACTCCGGGCCGGCCGGCTCGATCATCGAGATCACGCTGCATTCGGGACGCAACCGCGTTGTGCGCCGCATGCTGGCCGCCGTGGGCCATCCCGTGACGCGGCTGGCGCGCACGAGGATCGGACCGCTGACACTCGGCTCCCTGCGCTCCGGCCGGGCGCGACGGCTGACGGGCGCCGAGGTCTCCGCCCTGCAGAACGAGGTTGGACTGTGACCGCGCCCATCACGTCGGATTCCGTCTCTCCTGTGACGGAGGATTCGGCGGCGCCGAGCTTCTCGACTCGGGGCCCGGTGCTCATCGTGGGCACTGGCTTGTTGGGCACGTCCCTGGCCCTGGCCCTGGTCGCCGCTGGTGTCGAGGTCCAATTGTCCGACACTTCACCCACCTCACTCGCTTTGGCGCGCGATATGGGGGCCGGACGTGTACGCATCGACGGTGACGTCGAGCCACGCATCGTCGTGGTCGCCACGCCGCCGGACGTCACCGCGAGCGTCGTCCTGCACGAGCTCGAGGCCCACCCCGGCGCTGTGGTGACCGATGTCGCCTCGGTGAAGGATCGCATCGCCGCCGAGGTTCGCGCTCATGGGGGTCGGGCCGCGCGCCGTTACGTGGGCGGTCACCCCATGGCCGGGCGCGAGCGCTCGGGAGCGGGCGCCGCCGACTCCGACCTGTTCGCCGGCAGACCCTGGGTGGTCGTGGGACGGGAGGCGGATCCGGACGCCGCCCTGGTGGTGCGCAATCTCGCCGTTGATGTGGGTGCGACGCCGGTGCGCATGGGCGCCGCCGAGCACGATGCCGCGGTCGCGGCCGTCTCCCATCTGCCTCAACTGCTCAGCTCGCTTCTGGCGGCGCGTTTGGAGACTCTGCCCGAGGCGGCTCTGGCCTTGGCCGGTCAGGGACTGCGTGACACGACCCGGATCGCCGCGTCAGACCCGAGGCTGTGGTCCGCGATCGTCGTGGGCAATGCCGGACCGGTAGTGGAACTGCTGCGCGCTGTGCGCGGGGACCTGGACCTGCTCATCGACGGCATCGCCCTCGCGGCGCCGCCGCCCGACTCCCCGCAGGACACCGCTTCCGGTGGGGCCGAGGGCATCGCCCCGGGAGCGGTAGGCGCCGTCACAGACGTCATGAGTCGCGGTAGCGCCGGGCGCTCGCGTATTCCCGGCAAGCACGGCGGTGCCCCGCGCCGCTACGCCGAGGTGCAGGTTCTGGTCCCCGACTCCGCCGGCGAGCTCGGACGCCTCTTCTCCGACGTCGGCGCCGCCGGGGTCAATATCGAGGACTTCGTCATGGAGCATTCCGCCGGGCAACGCGCGGGCCTGGCCACGCTCTCCGTGCTACCCGGTGCCGCCCAGCCCCTGGAGGAGGCGCTCGACGCGCGCGGCTGGCGCGTGGTCGGAGCCTGAGGCGGTGAAGGTGCGGGCGGCGTCGTGCGCCATCTCATGGAAACGATGCGTTTGCGGATATGCGGTGTATGGGACCCTTGGACGGGTTCATCGAAGGCTGGAGGAAGTGCATGGGAATCGTCGTCGCGATCGACGGGCCGAGTGGATCGGGGAAGTCGACCGTCTCGAAGCGAGTCGCCGGTGAACTCGGCCTGGCCTACCTCGACACCGGGGCCATGTACCGCGCTGCGGCCTGGTGGTGCGAGCACGAGGGCGTCGACCTCGCCGACGCCGCCAGTGTGGCGCGCACGGTGGCGAGCATGCCTGTCGTGATGGGGACGGACCCGCGATCCCCCGAGGTCGTATGCGCGGGTGCGGATATCACGGCGGCGATCCGCGAACCTCATATCGCGTCCGTGGTGTCCACGGTCGCCACCAACCTCGACGTCCGCGCCGAGCTGGCCCGTCGCCAAAGAGAAATCATCCGCCTCGAGGCCGCCGGGGGCTCCCGCTCCGAGGGGGCGGGGATCGTGGCGGAGGGGCGTGACGTCACCACTGTCATCGCTCCCGACGCGAACGTGCGTCTGCTCATCACCGCCAGCGAGGAGGCCAGACTCGCCCGCCGCGCCGGCGACCTCGAGGCCGCCGGCAAGAGCGTCGACGCCGCCGCCCTGCGCGATCAGGTGGTCCGCCGCGACCGGGATGACGCCGCCGTCTCCCAGTTCCTCACCGCCCCCGAGGGCGTCACCCTCGTCGACACCACTGATATGAGCCTGGACGAGACCGTCGAGCACGTCATCACGCTCATCGAGCGATCCCTCGACGAGGCCGCCGAGCTCAACCGGCATGACGTCCTGCGCGCGCAGGCGCTGCGTGAGGGTCTGGCGGACTACGAGCTCGACGAGACGGACTTCGCGCTGCTGGAGGGCCGGGACGCTCCCGCCGCCGAGGCGGGGCTGCCCGTTCTCGCCGTGGTCGGGCGGCCCAATGTCGGAAAATCCACCCTCGTCAACCGGGTCCTGGGGCACCGTGAGGCCGTGGTCCAGGACGTCCCGGGTGTGACCCGCGACCGCGTCTCCTACGCCGCCGAGTGGGCCGGACGCCGTTTCACCATTGTGGACACCGGCGGTTGGGAGGTGGATGCGGCGGGGCTGGACGCCGCCGTTGCCGCTCAGGCGGAGGTCGCCGTCGAGATGTCCGACGCCGTGCTGCTCGTCGTCGATGCCCGGGTCGGTATCACCGAGGCCGACGCGCGCATCGTGCGCGTGCTGCGCAGGTCGGGCAGACCTGTCGTGCTGGCGGCCAACAAGGTTGATTCTCCGGCCCAGGAGGGTGATGCCGCCGTCCTGTGGAACCTGGGACTCGGCCAGCCGCATGCGGTCTCCGCACTGCACGGGCGGGGGTCGGGCGACGTCCTTCAGGCCGCTGTAGCCGCGTTGCCGGAGGTATCCGCCGTCGCCGGCCCCTCGCCCGACGACGGTCTGCACCGCGTCGCCCTGGTGGGGCGGCCCAATGTCGGCAAGTCTTCCCTTCTCAACACTATCGCCGGATCGGCTCGCGTTGTCGTCAACGAGGCGGCCGGCACGACTCGCGATCCTGTCGACGAGGTTCTCGCACTCGACGGCCGCCAATGGGTCTTCGTCGACACCGCCGGTATTCGCCGTCGTGTGCGCCAGGCGCGCGGCGCCGACTACTACGCCGTCCTGCGCACACAGGGAGCCATCGAGAAGGCTGAAGTGGCCGTCGTCCTTCTCGACGCCTCGCAGCCGATCACCGAGCAGGACGTGCGCGTCATCCAGCAGGTGGTGGACGCCGGTCGCGCTCTTGTCCTGGTCAACAACAAATGGGACCTGGTCGACGAGGAGCGCTGGATCATGCTGGCCCGGGAGACCGAGCATGACCTGGCGCATGTCGCTTGGGCGCCGCACATCAACCTGGCGGCCCGCACCGGGTGGCACACCAATCGTCTCGCACGAGCCCTGGACGCCGCTGTAGAGGGCTGGACGACGCGCATCCCGACCGGCCGCCTTAACGCCTTCATGGGTGAGCTCCAGTCGGCGACCCCCCACCCGGTGCGCGGCGGCAGGCAGCCCCGAATCCTGTTCACCACCCAGGTGCAAACGGCGCCGCCGCGCATCGTCGTGTTCACCACCGGCTTCCTCGATGCCGGCTACCGCCGGTTCATTGAGCGCCGCCTGCGCGAGGAGTTTGGCTTCATCGGATCCCCGATCCAGATCGGGGTGCGGGTGCGTGACAGGCGCCGACGGCGCTGAGATCGGGAGCGGGTCCCGGGCCCGGTCCGTCAGCAGTAGTAGGGTCGGGACATGATCGATCACATCAGTCTGAATGTCAGTGACCCGGCCGTATCGCGCGCCTTCTACGTCAAGGCTCTTGCTCCGCTGGGTTACGAGGTCGCGGCCGAGTACGGGCCCGTCGTCGGACTCAAGGCCGCAGATGCCGAAGGCGGACCCGGCGCCGATCTCTGGTTGGCGCCGGCGATGGACCCGGCCCCGGTCCACCTGGCTCTGACAGCCGCCACCGCCGAGCAGGTCGATGCCTTCCACACCGCCGCCCTCGCCGCCGGGGGCCGGGACAACGGAGTTCCGGGGGAGCGACCCCACTATCACCCCGGCTACTACGCGGCCTTCGTTCTCGACCCGGACGGCAACAACCTCGAGGTCGTCTGCCATGACGGCCCGCGGGCGGGGGAGCCGGCCCGATGATTCCCGCCCCCCGGTAGCCTCTCTCCAGTGACGGTGTTTCCGCCTCGAGGGTGAGGATGGGAGCATGAGCATCTCATTCCTCACCCGGGTCCTGTCCGTCTCGACGGCTTCGGACCTGCTGACCATGTCGGTATCCGCCGCAGACAAGATTGCGCGCACGATCGCCGTGTATCTCGCTATTCTGCTGCTCATGCGGCTGGCCGGGAAGCGGCTGCTGGCGCAGATGAACAACCTTGATCTCGTTGTCGTGCTCCTACTGAGCAACGTCGTCCAGAACGCGATCATCGGCCCGGACAACTCTGTGACCGGGGGATTGCTGGGCGCTGTCGTCCTACTCGTCATCAACACGGTTCTCGACCGGCTCACTCAGCGCTCGCCCGTTCTGCAGAGGATTTTCGAGGGAACGGGGACACAGGTCGTCAAGGACGGGAGGCTCATCGAGCCGGCCCTGGCCCGCTTGGGAACGAGCCGTCGTGAGCTCGCCGGTGCACTGCACCAGCAGGGTGCGGACTCGGTCGAGGAGGTGGACTCGGCCGTCGTCGAGCCGGGAGGTGGGATCTTCATCCGCCTCAAGCGTGAAGAGCAGAACGTCTCCAGGGCTGAGCTCGACGCCGCCGTCGAGCGGATCACCGCCGAGATCAAGGACGCGGTCGCGGCTGACACCGGTTCGACGTCGAATAGCCGCTGAGGACTTGAGGGGACGTGCCGGCGCGGTCGCGACGGGGACCGCGGGTCGACCGTTGAAGACTTGTTGGAGGCCTGAAGGTGCTGCTCGATCAGGGCTCCGTGACCCGGCTGCGGGAGGCGGTTCGAACCGTCCGGGAGCGGTAGTGGGCGCGCACTGCGGGGTCGAACCGCTCAATGGCGCAGCGCAGCATGGTGCGCGGCATGACGGGGGCGTACTCATCGAGGAAGGCGACCAGCGCCCGCTCGTCGACGCGCTTGCCGGCCTCGCGCAGCATCCAGCCGATTGCCTTGCGGATGAGATCGTGGGGGTCATCCAGCAGCCGCCGGGCGACGGCGTAAGCGGGCCAGTCGACGCCCGCGCGAGTGGTGGCGAAGGTGGACAGCACCGCGACGCGGCGCTCCCAGACGCTGTCACTCGAGATGAGCGTCGTCATACGGTCGGGTAGGACCTGAGGCCGGGCAACGGTATCGTCACCGGCCTCCTGCACCAGGGGGAGGAGGAGCCAGGCGCCCACGAGGTGCTCGGCGGAGATGTCGACGAGGTCCCAGTTGTTCACCAGGCCCCGACCGACCCAGTCCAGGTATCGGAGTCCCATTTCCTCACGCCCGGTCAGAGCATCCTGGACGGCCGGTGAGTTGGAATCGCGCTGGGAGCGGGCCGAGTCCAGGAGCCGTCTGATCCGCTTCGCTCGTCCAACGGCAACGCACAGCGCGACCATCCGCTCCTCGTGCCAGGGGCTGGCCGCGAGCCGTTCGAGCTCGTCGTGGTCAAGACGGGTCCGTTTCGCAAGGGCCCGGATCCGCGGCACCGCTACGCCCATGAAGCGGTCGCCTTCGCCGTAGCCGCCGGGGACAGCGCGCAGATAGCGGGCGACCTGACTCGCCTTCGACTCGTCGGACAGGTCGACCAGGGCGGCGTGAACAACGGCTGCGGTGGTGAGGGCGGCTGGCGCAACGGGGGTCAAAAGGACTCCTGTATGAGTTGTCATCGGACGGAGGCGTGCATGTGCGGTTGAAGGCCCAATAGTCTCATCGGCGGGTCGGATGGGCAGTCCGAACGGTCCAGAAGGGTCCGACCGCGGCCGTTGCGAACCCATTGTCCCGCCGGGTTGCTGCGGCACCGGGAGGCGATCGTCCGGCTCGATCGCGCATCGCCGGCGCTGTCACGGGGCAGGACAGCCGACCTGCGCGAACGGCGGTCGAACCGGGCCCCGTCCCGGCGGTCCCCAGGGCCTCACGCTCCCCATACCTCGATACTTCCCGTTTAGACTGGTTTCATGATTACGCCCGTCGACGCCACCGCCACACCCGCCTGGATCAAGCTCGCCGAGCTTCATGAGGACCTCCGCCCCGACCTGCGCGCCTGGTTCGCCGAGGACTCCGGCCGTGCCCGGCGCTACTCCTACGAGCTGGGGGATCTCTTCGTGGACCTGTCGAAGAACTTTCTGACCGATGAGGTGCGCGACGCCCTGGCCGAGCTGGCCGAGGAGGTCGACGTGCCCGGTCGCCGTGACGCCATGTTCGCCGGGGAGCACATCAACGTCACGGAGGACCGCGCCGTCCTGCATACCGCGCTGCGCCGGCCCGAGGGCGACCGGCTGACGGTCGACGGTCAGGATGTCGTCGCCGACGTCCATGCCACCTTGGGCAGGATTTACGCCTTCGCCGAGCGCGTGCGCTCCGGGAAGTGGACGGGGGTGAGCGGCAAGCGCATCGAGACGGTTGTCAACATCGGCATTGGCGGTTCGGATCTCGGCCCCGTCATGGTTTACGAGGCGCTCAGGCCCTATGTTCAGAAGGGGCTGAGCGCCCGGTTCATCTCCAACATCGACCCCGACGACTGCGCCGAGAAGGTGAAGGACCTCGACCCGGAGACGACCCTGTTCATCATCGCCTCCAAGACCTTCACCACCCTGGAGACGCTGACCAACGCCCGCATGGCGCGCGACTGGCTCCTCGGCGCACTCGCCGAGCGCGGCATCGCCACCGAGGGCGCTGTCGCCAGGCACTTCGCGGCCGTATCCACCGCGCTGGACGAGGTCGAGGCCTTCGGCATCGATCCAGCCAACGCCTTCGGCTTCTGGAACTGGGTGGGCGGCCGCTATTCGGTGGACTCCGCCGTGGGTACCGTGCTCGCCGTGACCATCGGCCCGGAGAACTTCGCCGACTTCCTGTCCGGCTTCCACACCGTCGACGAGCACTTCGCCACCAGGGCTCCCGCCCAGAACGTCCCCATGCTCATGGGCCTGCTCAATGTGTGGTACGTCAACTTCTTCGGGGCCGACTCCCACGCCGTGCTGCCCTACGCCCAGTACCTGCATCGCTTCCCGGCCTACCTTCAGCAGCTGACAATGGAGTCCAACGGCAAGTCGGTGCGCTGGGACGGGACTCCGGTGACCACGCAGACCGGTGAGATCTTCTGGGGCGAGCCTGGTACGAACGGGCAGCACGCCTTCTACCAGCTCATCCACCAGGGCACCCGGCTCATTCCCGCCGACTTCATCGCGGTGGCCGACCCGGCCCATCCGGTCGAGGATTCCGGTGCGGACGTCCACGAGCTGCTCCTGTCCAACTACCTGGCCCAGACTGCGGCCCTGGCCTTCGGCAAGACCGCCGAGGAGGTGCGGGCCGAGGGGACCCCCGAGGCGATCGTGCCGGCACGCGTCTTCGCGGGCAACAAGCCGACGACGTCGATTCTCGCTCCGGCCCTGACTCCGGCCGTCGTCGGTCAGCTCATTGCCCTGTACGAGCACATCACCTTCACCGAGGGGGTCGTGTGGGGCATCGATTCCTTCGATCAGTGGGGCGTGGAGCTCGGTAAGAAGCTGGCTCTGGAGATCGCTCCCGCGGTTCATGGCGATGAGGCCGCCCTTCAGGCGCAGGATTCCTCGACTCGGCAGCTCATCCGCCGTTACCGGGAGCTGCGGCACTGAGCGCGGCGGCGGTGGAGGAACCCGTGGGCTCGAGCGGGCCGGCCCCGAGCGGGTCCGTGATCCCCGAGGATCGCTTACGGCCGCTGTCGGCGGCGGACAGGCGCCGCTACTCGCGTAATATCCTCGTTCCCGAGGTGGGGTTCGTAGGGCAGCAGCGGCTTCGCGCGGCCCGGGTCATGCTCGTGGGGGCGGGGGCCCTCGGGTCCCCGGCGGCCCTCTACCTGGCGGCTGCCGGCGTCGGGTGTCTAGGCATCGTCGACGACGACGTAGTGGATGTGACCAATCTGCAGCGTCAGGTTCTCCACACGACTCCGGAGGCGGGTCAAGCGAAAGTCGACTCGGCCCGCCGCGCCGTCGAGGCCCTCAATCCCGATGTCGAGGTGGTCGCGCATCGGGTGGCGCTCACGAGCAAGAACGCGCTGGATGCGCTCGCCGGGTGGGACGTCGTCATCGACGGAACCGACAACTTCCCGACCCGCTACCTGGTCAACGACGCCTGCGTCATGCTCGGCGTCCCTCTCGTGCACGGGGCGGTCTTCCGCTCCGACGGGCAGGTGACCGTCTTCGATGCCAGGCGCGGTCCGTGCTACCGGTGCGTGCACCCGATGCCTCCGGAGCCGGGGACCGTGCCCACGTGCGCTGAGGGCGGGGTGCTGGGCGTCATGCCGGGGATCATCGGGACCATGCAGGCCACGGAGGCGCTCAAGCTCATCATCGGGGGGGCACGTCCGCTCGTCGGGAGGATGGTGCTGCTCAACGCCTGGAGCGGCCGGGGCGGGGAACTGCCGGTGGGCAAGAATCCGGCGTGCCCCGTGTGCGGTGATAATCCGAGCATCACCGAGCTCATCGACTACGAGGCCTTCTGCGGCACGAGGCCGTCGGGGGCGGAAAGCGAAACCGACAGAGGGGAGAGCACCATGGATGAGATAACCGCAGCGGATCTGCGCAGGCGCATCGCCGCGGGTCACGATCCGGGGAGCACGTATACGCTGCTGGATGTGCGCGAGCCGAACGAGGTTGAACTCGATGCCATCGACGGGTCCCTGAGGATCCCGTTGGGGGAGGTCGTGGACCGGATGGGCGAGCTGGACCCGAGCCGGGAGACAGTGGTGCACTGCGCCGTCGGAGTGCGTTCGGCGCGCGCGATCGAAGCGCTGACGGCAGCCGGGTACACGGGGACGCTGACGAACCTCGTCGGCGGTATGAGGGCCTGGAACGAGAGCGGGATCACCTGACCGCGGGACCGGGTGCCCGTCGTTCGGCATAGTCAGCTTCCCTCGGAGCCGGGCGGACCGGCGCGCACCGGAGATGAGAACTGAGGGGACCGCGGGGAATCGTTGGTGAGCGGCGTCACCGCTGGTTGATTTCGGCTCGGCGGTCCCCATGAGCTAGGGTTCTATTCGTCTTCGGCGGCGGGCCGCTGCGAGGCGACGGGCTGTGGCGCAGCTTGGTAGCGCACTTGACTGGGGGTCAAGGGGTCGTGGGTTCAAATCCCGCCAGCCCGACCGCGAGGGCGAGGCTCCCTGATCGGATTCCGTCCTCATCTTCATCGTCGGTGCGGGTCCGGATCGCCCACTGGCCCGCATGGAAGCGAATCTCGCTACGGCGGCGCGGTGGATGCCCGCTGCAACCGTAACTCTCAGAGACATTAAGGCGTTGTGGCATTCGACTCCCTGACGTAATCTTCATGCAGGCTCGACTCGGTGAGAGGCTTGCTCACCGTAGTTCGCACGCACGACGGAGGTGGGTCATGGGCGAGCTGCAAGGGGTACCCGACACACTGTTCGTTCCGCTGGCGGCGCGAATCCGTGTCTCCAGGCGCTTTCCGGAGTACTTCCACGATCAGACCGCGCTATCGCGCGAGGGAAGCATCCCCGGCGATGCCGCCCTGACGGCGTCGGAGTACGGTCGAATCGCCTCCGTCGCGAGGTACCGCAGCGTGGATAGGATGACACGCGCGTTCGTCGCTGAACGGGGCAGGTGCCATATCATCAACCTCGGGGCCGGGTTAGAGACCGCGGCTTTCCGACTCGCGGACCTGGATGCGAAGTTCTACGAGGTCGACCTGCCGGAGGTCATCGCCGCCAGAAGCACCGTCATCCCGCAGGGGCCCAACGAGGTTCTTGTCGGTGGGGACGTGCTCACGCTCGGCTGGACCTCCTACCTCGACCCGGCGACGCCCAGCTTGTTCGTCGCTCTGGGCCTGCTCCAGTACTTCCACCGGGAGGAGGTCATCGGTCTCATCAGTGGCCTGCACGACCGCCTGCCCGGCAGTGAGCTCATCTTCGACGCAACCAGCAGGGCTGGCCTTCGGCGGGCCAACAGGCGCGGACGCATGACCAGCGGCACGGCGGCGCCGATGCATTTCTACGTCAATGACGCCGAAGCCCTGGCCCGTGCCTGTGGCGGCGAGCTGGTCGAGCAGCGCCCATTCCTCGGTGAGGCTCGTACGATCCTCGGCAAGAGGCTGAGGCTAAGCACCCGTCTCGCGCTGACGGTTGCGGATCGTTGCCGACATGCGACCATCATCCACCTCACGCTCTGATCCCCGAGGATCTCGACCCGCAACTCGCTTGCTGAGCATGTCCGCGTACACCCGCCGCGGGTCGCCCCTGCGCTCCGATCGGGTTCGTTGCGATTCGCTTCGAGGATCGGACGGATTCGTGCGGGCCATCGCCAGCGGAGGAGATGAGCAGCCCGTAGAATTGGCGGAGCGTCGCATTCCGCGTTCTCCTCTGCCGCCGCCGATCGCAGTGGGCGGCCATGCGGGGCGGGATGCGCCGCTTCACGGTAGAATTTCGTTCTGACAACAGGAGGGAGCCCCGTGATCTGGTTCCATCTCCTCATCGTTCTCCTCTTCATCGTCATCGGTGCCAGACTCGGCGGTATCGGTATTGGGCTCGCCGGCGCGGCTGGTGTCGTCGTCCTGGCCGTCACCGGCATTCACGCGGCGATCGATGACGCCCCCTGGGATGTCATCGGCATCATCATGGCGGTCATCTGCACTGTTGCCGCGCTTCAGGTGGCCGGCTCCATGGACTACCTGGTTCATCTGACCGAGGTGCTGCTGCGCAGGCATCCCAGGCAGATCACCTACCTGGCCCCGTTCGTCACCTTCGTCATGTCGGTTATGTGCGGCACCGGGCACACCGCCTATTCCGTCATCCCCGTCATCGTCGACGTCGCTAAGGAGCACGGCATTCGCCCCTCGCGGCCGCTGTCCATCGCCGTGGTCGCATCCCAGGTCGGCGTGGCCGCCTCGCCGATCTCGGCGGCCATGGTCGCCCTGGTCGCCGCTCTCGAACCGCTGCACGTCGGCTACCTCCAATGCCTGGCCATCGTCATTCCCACAACTTTCATCGGCTGTGCAGCGGGCGCCATCGTCGCCTCCCGTCAGGGCAAGGAGCTGGAGGACGACCCGGTCTATCAGCAGCGCAGGAGTGACGGCCTCGTCAGACCGAGCGTCGCCGGCTCGGACTCCTATACTCCGCCGCGCAGCGCGGTTCCCAGCCTCCTCATCTTCCTGGGCGCCCTGCTGCTCGTCGTGGTCTATGCGACGCTGACCTCCGAGGAGGTCGGAGTCATTGCGGATCCTCCCATGAAATCGACACCGGCGATCATGGCGATCATGCTGACCACGGCCGCCATCATCTGCCTCGTCGCGCGCAAGCCCACGGCGTCGATCGCCGGTCAGGACACCTTCCGCTCCGGCATGACGGCCGCCATCTGCGTCATGGGTCTGGCCTGGCTCGGCAACACCTTCGTCAACCACTACAAGGGCACGATCTCGGACGCGCTCTCCGGGCCGCTCCAGGCGGCGCCCTGGCTGGCCGCCGTGTTCTTCTACTTCGCAGCCCCGCTCATGTTCTCCCACGCCGCCACCACCAAGGCATTCATGCCCCTCATGGTGACTCTGGGACTCCCGTCGGGTGCGCTGGTCGCCAGCTACCCGGCGGTGGCGAATTACTACCTGCTGCCGAACTACCCGACGACGGTCGCCGCCATGGAGATGGATGACACTGGGTCGACGCGCGTGGGCGGCAATGTCCTCGCCCATCCCTTCGTCCTGCCCGGCACCGTCTCGATCATCGTGTGCATCGTACTCGGCTTCCTTATGGCGCCTTTCGTCCTTTGAGGTCCTCGCCTGATCGCACCCGGTCCTGAGCGCGCCGGCGTAGGCTCGTGGCATGAGCAAGACTCTGAGCGGATCCGGCGACGACTCGACCTTGCCGGCGATCGGCCTCGGCACATATCGCCTGCGCGGTCGGCGCGGGGCCGACGCCGTCGTCTCCGCCGTCCGAACCGGTTACCGCCTCATCGACTCGGCCTTCTCCTACGAGAACGAGGGGAGCGTATCCGATGGCGTGGCGCGCGCGATTGCCGAAGGTCTCGCATCGCGCGCCGAACTCATCGTGACCTCGAAGGTGCCCGGGCGACACTTCGGATACGAGCAGACGCTAGCGGCTGTGGAGGAGTCGGCCGCCCGCATGCGATCCATCGGGGCGATCGACCTGTACCTTATTCACTGGCCCAATCCGGAGCAGAACAAGTACGTGGATACGTGGCGGGCTCTCATCGAAGCGCGCGAACGGGCCCTTGTGCGGCACATCGGGGTGTCGAATTTCCTGCCCGAGCACATTGACAGGATCGAGGCCGCTACCGGGGTGCTGCCGGCGGTCAACCAGATCGAGAGTCATCCGCGTTTTCCCAATACCGAGCAGATCGCCTACGATGCCGAACGCGGTATCACCACCGAAGCGTGGAGCCCGATCGGGCGGGGCTCGGACCTGCTGGCCGACCCGCTCATCGGCGAGGTGGCAGCCGCTCATGGCGTGACGGCGGCGCAGGCCGTCCTGGCATGGCATATGGCCCGAGGGGTGGTGCCGATTCCGAAGTCGTCCAGTGCGGGGCGTCAGGCGGAGAACCTGGCCGCCGCCGCCATCATTCTGGACCCCGCCGAGGTCGAGACGATCTCCTCCCTCGGTCGGCCCGACGGCCGTCTCGCGGGCCAGGACCCGGCCGTCTACGAGGAGATGTGACAACGGAAAGGGGGGCGACCCGTGCCGGTGGAATTTCACCGGCACGGGCTCCGGGGAGCACCGTGCGGGTAGCGCGGCGTCATGTCACATGCGCCCTCACAGGATGCGCGTTTGGCGGTGGTCGATGATCCTGGCGCCGCATGTGCCTCCTGCGCCGAGCTCGGCGTGCGCGCGGGCGACTCCGTCCGGGCCGTAGCGTCGTCCGACAACGGGCACGAGGTCGCCTCGGGCGATTCTGCGCGCCAGCCAAGTCAGTTCCTCGCTACCGTGGCCGGCCGCGACCGGCACGCTACGCACCCCAGTACGCAGCGCGGTCGGAATGGATCCCGGCCAGGCGCCCCCGTCGGTGATGGCGGCTCTGCCGCCCCGTCGGACGGCGGGCAACCATTCCGACGGCTTTCCGGCCGCTACGACCAGGGCGTCGTAACGCTGAGAGGCGCGCAGCTCCGACATTTCGGTGCCGCGATGGTCCCAGGCCTCGGCAGCGCCCAGAGTCAGACAGCTGTGAAGAGCCGCACGACCGGCGACGGCGTCGACTCCGGCCCCGCAGGCTCGGGCCATTTGGATCGCAGCGAGTCCCACCGGGCCACCCGCCCCCACGACGAGCATCCGCTCGCCGGGTCGGATCCTCACCCCGTCGCGCAGTGCCCTCAGGGCAGTCAGGCCGCCCAGGACCAGGGCGCAGTCCTCGACCCGGGGCGTGTAACCGTGCGGGAAGAGCCCGCAGCGCGAGGGCTCGACGGCGAGCAGTTCGACCGTCGTTCCTCGGCTGCGCAGCGGCTCGAGGCCGAGGACGACGGCGACCCACGTGCCAGGGACGATAGCTTCGGTGCGGCTGTCGACTACCTGCCCGACGGCGTCGAAGCCGGTCTGCTTCGGGAAGAGCCCGTGAGGAAGCCGGCCGCGTCGGTACATGACATCGATCCGACTCACTGCGCTGGCGAGGGTGCGCACGAGGACCTGTCCCTCACGCAGGCGAGGCGCGGGCTCATCCTCGACCCGGAGAACCTCGGGTCCGCCACAGCGGTGGTATTGCACGGCCCACATTTCAGCACTCCTCGTCCCCGGGCCCGCCGAGCACGGCGTCGCTCAGGGCGTCGTGTGCCCGAAGGAGGATGTCAGCCCCGGCGTGGGCGGCCACGAGCACCGGCAGAGACGCGGCTACGCCGCCGATCGACACTCGGCGGGGCACCGCCTCCTGGCGAAGAATCCGCCATGCCCAGGCCCCGTAGCCGATGACCAGCGGAGCGGTTACGGCACCGGACACATAGCCTCCACGGATCGCGCACAGCCCGAGATGGATGAATCCGTGCAGTCCCCAGGCGGCCGTCGCGTTCTGGAACCACGCAGAGCGTCCGCCGCTGCGACGCCCGGCGAGGGAGGCGCCCACCCAGTGGATGCCGATGAGAGCGACGGCGGCATTGACGTGCGCCTGGCTCCATCCGTTCTTGCGGACCTCATCAGGCAGCGGCACCCACGCGGGCAGCCGGCTGAAGGCCCATCGGGAGGAGCTGCGGTAGGTGAACAGTTCCTCGCCATCGTTGACGAGATAGCACAGGGCGAGTCCACCGGTCGCCAGATCGATCTTGTTCATGCGACCACCTCATAGTTTCGATACTCGAAGTTGCGCAACTTATGGTAGCGGATCGTGGATCCGTTTGGAAGAATGCTCGGCGAGCGACGGAGGCGACCAGGAGGTGGCGGTGGCTGCGAGGGCGGCGGGGCCCGCGAAGACTGCGGGCGGTGAACGGCGCGGCGGACGTCCCCGGGACGTCGGCCTGGACGAGAGAATCCTCAGGCAGACTTACGCACTCATGGTCTCCAACGGTTATCGGGGGTTGCGCATCGACGAGATTGCCCGCCGCTCGGGCGTGCCGAAGTCGACGATCTACCGCAGGTGGTCGTCTGTGGCGGAGCTGGCCGTCGACGCCGTCGACACGGCGCTGGGACCGCGCGAGTGCGAATCGAGCCCGGATCCCCTGGCGGATCTGAGTGCCATCATTATGCGGGCCCATTCCCATGTGGCGGCCTCGCCGATCGCCGACGCTCTGCCCCGACTCGCTCTCGAACTCGCCGGACATCCCGAGGCAGCCGAGGCCTACCGGGAGCGAGTGATCGCACCGTTGCGCAACGGTGCGATCGACGCCGTGACCCGAGCTGCCGCCGCGGGGCAGTGGCCGGGTCCCGACCCTGAGACGTCGGTCGACATGATGATCGGCACCATTGCGTACCGACTCAATTACCTCGGTCGCATCACGAGCTTGGAGGAGACCTTCAGGATCGCCGAGGCGGTGGCGCGTCGGCGCCTTCCGCGGGCGACGCCGGCCTCATGACACGCACCGGCCGTCACGCACCGCATGCGACGTGAGCGTTACGGGCTGCCGGCCTCCGGGTACCGGCTCGTGAGTCGACAGCCTCATTTGGAGGATTCCAACATCGTGTCCGCATATACTCAGGATAAAAACACATAGTGAACAAGCGCGAGACTGTGCATATCCTGTTATTGAGAACTTCACCCGATGTGCCCGATGTGTTTACAGCACCCTGATGCAGACCAATCCGGCTGGGCGCTATATCTTACTCGCCGTACGCTCCGTGGACACGCTCCGTGGGCGTCGCCGGGGGCGCTCTGCCGCCGAGGAGAATAACAATGACAGACGACTCTCTGCCCCTGACAGGAGCGTCCTACCAGATGCTCCAAGCCCCGACCCCGTTATGGCAACGGCAGACGGTGGTGTCCGACATGCAGGATCCCGAAGCATGGGTCCTGTCCTCCAGGGCGGGCTCGATCCAGCCCGACACGAGCACTTACGCACGTGGGACGCAATCGCTGGCGTTCAGCACCACCGGCGACCCCTCCCGCCCGACCTTCGCGGATCTCGCTCTGCCGGGCGCCGATATGACCGACTCCCAGTGGGACCTCTGGCTTCGAGCCGAGGATTATCGTCAGATCGACGGGGTCTGGCTCGAACTCGGTGAGGACGACGACAACTACATCCGCCTCGACGCCACCCCGGACGTGCGCACTCTGCGCACCGGTACGTGGTGCCGAGTGACCGTCAACCGCGCCAGCACACGCAGCGTCACCGGACGCCCCTCGCTCGCCCGCATCACCCGCGTGCGGGTACGCGTCAACCCGGCCGCCCGGTCGGTCGCGAGCCGGGTCTGGCTCGGCTACGTGGGGCTCATCCCCACCACGGACTCCGGCGTCGTGTCGGTCGCCTTCGACGACGGCTACAACAGCGACTACGACACGGCACGTGTGATCATGCAGCGTCATGGCATCCCCACCGGTACGTCCTACATCATCGCGGACAAGGTCGGTAAGCCCGGTCGAATGACTCTGGACCAGCTGGTCGAGATGCGTGATATCCACAACTGGGAGATCGCCGCTCACGCGTCAACCGACCTCACCACGCTCGATGAGGCAGGGGTGCGCAGTGAGTTCACGACGATCCGCTCCTTTCTCATCGATCACGGTTACCGTGCGTCGGCCAACCATTTCGCCCTGCCCATGGGGCGCTACAACGAGCTCGTCTTGCGTGTGGCCCGCGACTACTTTGACTCGGTGCGCACCATCGACGTCGCCCAGGAGACCGTTACCCCCGGCGACCCCTTCAGGCTGCGCGTTTTCTACTGCGGCAGCTACACCACTGAGATCCAGGTCGCGCGGGCCCTGGCCCAGTGCAAGGAGTACGCCTCCTGGATGCACATGGTCTTCCACCGTGTCGACGCCACTCCCGATGGCGCGCCCGAGTCCGTCAGCGCGGACAACTTCGAACGCTTCATGGGCCACCTGGCCGACTCCGGTCTGCCCGTGAAGAAGATCTCCGAAATCATACGCGGAGACTGAGCCCCGCGGGTCCGACCGTCCCGTCTTTTTTCCCACTCTCCCATTCCTCGGCCTTCCCTGACACTCCCTGACATCGAATGGATTGAACTGCATGAACATCACTGTCATTGGTTGCGGATACCTCGGCGCCGTCCACGCCTCGGCCATGGCCGAGCTCGGCCACCGCGTCGTGGGCGTCGACGTCGATCCGGACAAGGTCGCGGCTCTGTCCGAGGGACGGCCTCCGTTCCACGAGCCGGGTTTCACCGAGATCCTGCAACGGAACATTGGCAGTGGACGACTGACCTTCACCACCGACTTCGCGACCATCGGCGGCGCCCAGGTGCACTTCATCACCGTAGGCACCCCGCAGGGGCCAAGCGGGGCGGCGGACCTCACCTATGTCCATGCCGCCATCGAGGCGATGCTGCCTCACCTGGGTCGGTGCACCGACGGCGCCGAGGTGGTCGCAGGCAAGTCGACGGTTCCCGTCGGCACGGCCGCGCGCCTGGAGCCCGTCATCGCCTCCACCGGGGCTCTCCTGGTGTGGAATCCCGAGTTCCTGCGGGAGGGATTCGCCGTCGAGGACACCCTGCACCCCGATCGCATGGTCTACGGGCTGCCGGGGGAGCCGGATGGCGCCGAGCGGGCTCGCGCCGTACTGGACGAGCTCTACGCCCCTATCCTGGCCGAAGGCATTCCACGTCTGCTCATGGACTACCCTACGGCTGAGCTGGTCAAGATCAGCGCGAACGCCTTCCTCGCCACGAAGATCTCCTTCATCAACGCCATGGCGAGCATCTGCGACGCGGCGGGCGGTGACGTCACGTCGCTAGCCCGGGCCATCGGCATGGACACCCGTATCGGGCACCGTTTCCTGCGCGCCGGGATCGGCTTCGGTGGCGGCTGCCTGCCCAAGGATATACGAGCCTTCCAGGCCCGGGCTGAGGAGCTCGGCGTCGGCGAGGCGCTGGAATTCCTGGCCGAAGTCGATCAGATCAACGAGGAGACCCGCCACCACGCCCTGGTCAAGGCCCGCAGCATGCTGGGCGGGTCCCTGAACCGGGCGCGCGTGGCGGTGCTGGGCGCTGCGTTCAAGCCCGATAGCGACGACATGCGGTGCTCGCCGGGCCTGGCCATCGCCTCCGAACTGGTCGATGAGGGCGCTCAGGTCGTCGTCACAGACCCCGCCGCCGCCCCGATCCTCGCCCGCGACGTCGACCTGCCCTACGACGTCGCCGACGACCTCGAGGATGCGCTCACAGCGGCCGACCTCATTGTCCTGGCGACGGAGTGGACCCAGTACACCCATTGCGACCCCGTCTGGGCGGCCACACTGGTTAACGGACGCAACATCGTCGATGGCCGCAACGCTCTGAATCCGAAGGCCTGGCGCGAGGCGGGCTTCACCTACGCTGCGATCGGCAGGCAGTGACTCGCCCAAAGCCCACTGACGTGGGCACCGGCCGGTCCGTTTCCACGTGCTCCCACCCGGCAGCGCCCGCTCTCACTCCCTGAAAGCCGCGATATGTCTTGGTCATTCGGACTCTTCGTTGTCCTTGTCTGCTTCCTCATCGTCCTCGCCTGCCTCGCGGTCAAGGTCTTCTTCAAGCCCGGCCTCGCCCTCACAACGGTACGGGTCCGTCGCGCCAGAGCTCGTCGATTGACCACGACCCGGACGCCCGTGGCCGGTCGCGAGGAGGCACGGCGCGCCGCGCTGGCCACCGGGCTGCCTAGGGCTCTCGCGGGCACAACCGGCCTTTCGCCCGCCGTCCTCGTCACCTTCGGTCTGGCCGGATGGCTGTACTGGCGCATCCTCGTCAGCCACAGGCACGCCCTGGATACCTGGCTCGTGTGGACTTTCAACGTCGTCTTCATCATCGTCGCCGCTCAACTCGTCCTCGCCTGTTTCGAGGGACGCATGATCGGGCAGCGTGACGACCACCGCATTGCCGTGCTTATCCCGCTGTACAACGAGGACCCCGACGTCGTGCGTCGAATGCTCAGGGCGCTGCTGCACCAGAGCACCCCGCCGGCTGAGATCCATGTCGTCGATGACGGGTCGAGCCAGGGCGCCTACCCCGAACAGCGCGACTGGTTCCTCCGGGACGCAGCGGTTGCCGGTATTTACGCCACCTGGCAGCGGACTCGCAACCGGGGCAAGCGTCACGCCCAGAGCCAAGCTTTTCAGCAGATCCGTGATGCGGACCTGTTCGTGACCGTCGACTCTGACTCCATGCTCGATTCCGAGGCTCTCCACGAGATCGTGCAGCCTTTCAGCGACCCGAGGGTCATGTCGGTCGCCGGCATCATCCTGGCCATCAACAACAAGGAGAACCTGCTGGCCCGTGTCACCGACATGATCTTCGTGGGTCAGCAGCTCATCGACCGGTCCTCGATGTCGCGGCTCGGCTCGGTGCTGGTCAACTCTGGCGGTCTAGCCGCCTACCGGTACCAGGTGCTGGCGGGGAACATCGATACGTACATGAGCGAGAGCTATCTGGGTCGGCACGTGGAATTCTCCGACGATTCCATGCTCACCCTCTTCGCCCTGCTGAGCGGCAGGACCGTCCAGCAGCCGTCGGCCTTCGCCTTCGCGTGGATGCCCGACCGCTGGAGTCATCACTACCGTCAGCAGGTGCGCTGGTTCCGCGGTTCCTTCATCCGCGGTCTGTGGCGCATTCGCTTCCTGCCGGTCGCCTCCTGGGGGTGGTGGCGGCAGGCCACCGGGTGGATGCAGATGTGGGTGGTGACATCAGTCTTCTTCTACCTGGTTATCTGGCGTCCGCTCGCCACTGAGCACGGCATCCCCATCGCAGTGGTCCTCCTTCCGCTTCTCATCGGACTCGCGCAGAACTCCCGGTACGTCGGTGTATGGCGCTCGGACACCAGCGACCGCGAACGCCACGTCTGTCTCCTCCTGTCCCCGCTGGCGACGGTGTGGACAGCGGTGATCCTGCGTCCACTGCGTTTCTGGGGCATGGTGACCAGTGCCAAGATGGGATGGAACACCCGCCAGCAGGTCGAGGTCACTACCCAGTGAGTCAGGGCTCCTGTTCTCCGCGCTGCGCCGACGGCGGGCCTCGGCGACGACGGCCTGCGCGGCGGCGTCCGGCTGGAGGAGGCACGTGTCGATCACGAGGTGCTCTCGCTTCCAGGGTTCGTAGTCCCGGTCGACGACATCCCGCCAGCGCGGGGCGGTCAGAGCCGTGAAATCGAACTGCCGCGTCATGAGACGACGGCGATGCTCGTTCCTATCGGAGCAGGTGAGTTCGACTTCCACGACCCGGGCCCGGGTCCGGTCGCCCACGGCGAGCCAGGCGTCACGGGTGACTGCGATGGGATTCACGCATTCCACGACGACATCGAGTCCCAGCGCGAGCTGATCGGCGGCGAGCCCGTACCCGACGACGTACCCCTCATCCCCGGATATCAGCTCGCAGCGGCCTTCGCTACGCGAGATCGCGTCCTCGACCGTGTCGATGCGGAGGAAGGCGGCTCTCATCTCGTGGGCGACCAGTCGGGCGACGGCGGTCTTGCCTGTTGCCGGCAGACCGCCTACCACAACGAGCACCGATGACACCATGCGCCGATGGTACCGGTGGGAGGCGCGATCCCATCTGAACGTCGATGGCTCTCAGCACCACACTCCCGAGGAGCCGCGGCGGTGGGAGCCGACCAAATGGGTGTCGATAATGCCGATGGCCTCCATGAGGGAGAAGCAGGTTGTCGGCCCCACGAATCGGAAGCCACGCCGTTTGAGATCCCGGGCTAATGCGGCCGATTCCGCCGAGTGAGTGGGGATATCGGCGGCGAGATGCGGCTCGGGGGTACGAGAGGGCCGGTGGGACCACACCAGCCCGGCCAGCCCGCCCGTGTCGGACTCGCGGCGCAGTGCCACCGCGGCTCGGGCATTGCCGAGTGTCGCCAGGATCTTGGCACGATTGCGCACGATGGACGGGTCGTTGAGCAGCCGGACCGCATCGCCGTCGTCGAAAGCGGCAACGGCGTCCGGATCGAAATTCGCGAAGGCTGCCCGGAAGGCCGGCCGCTTGCGCAGGATCGTGACCCATGACAGTCCCGCCTGGAAGGCCTCGAGGCTCAAGCGCTCGAAGACACCGCGTTCATCGCGCACCGGCATACCCCACTCGGCATCGTAGTACTCTCGCAGGAGCGGATCCGAAGCGGCCCAGACGGGCCGGGCGAGGCCGTCATCACCCACAACGAGGTCGGGGGAGAGCGTCCCCGAGCGGTTCATCCCGCTCATGGTCGACGTTCGTTGAGGACGATCGGTACCCGTTCCCAGCCGCCCAGGGGCCATTCGGCTCGTTGAGCCCGACCGCAGGGCGCTGCAGACACGGTGAAGCGGGCGAGCAGTGCTCTTAAGAGCACTCGTAGCTCCAGGGTGGCCAACGGACGGCCCGGACACGCGTGCGGGCCCGTCCCGTAGACGAGGTTGCGCTCGGCGTTGCCCGCAGGATTGTAGACATCCGGGTCGTCGAACACGTCAGGATCGCGGTTGGCGCTCGTCCAGTCGATGACGACGTGGACGCCCGCCGCCACTGGGCGGCCGGCCAGTGTCGTCGGGGCCGTGACCAGGCGACGGCTGAAGGTGAAGGGGTCGTCGATGCGCAGCACCTCGTCAATCGCTCGATCCAAGGCGGTATCGTCCAAAGAGGGCCACGCCGCCTGGTGCTCGGGGTGCTCGATGAGCCAGTGAAGCAGGACACCCGTGCACAGCGCCAGTGAACTGAGGTCGCCACCGGTCCAGTTGCGCAGGATCGAGACGATCTCGTCGTCGCTGACGGGCGTGCCGTTCGGACGCCGTAGCCGTGTCAGTCTCCACGTGACGTCGTGGGCGACGTCCGTCTGACGGCGCTGAGCGATCAGGTCTCGCATGATGCGATCGAACCACCGGGCGACCTCCCGGGTGCGCTCGAGCGCGCCCGAGCGCGTCGCCTCGTGATTCGCCTCCACCCATTCGACGAGCTCGTCCTCGATCTCGGGACACCACCCCAGCCAGGTCGACTGGGCGTGCACCGCATAGAGCGATCCGAGCTCGTGCACCGCGCACAGGGCGCGCTCGGGCCGGCGAGTCTCGATGAGTCGGGCGGCCGTCTTCTCGAGCCGGGGCTGAAGCTCCTTCAGGGCGGCGGGGGAGAAGAAGGGAGCGAGCAGGCCGCGCATCATGCGGTGCTCCTCGCCGTCCAATCCGTTGGGGACCTGCAGGAAGCGGGAGACCCGGCTGGAGAACAGCGTTGTGTCCGAGGCCACGGCGACGGCCTCCGTATGCGAGCGGACCGCGGGTCTGCCGGCCGGATCGGTGGCCGGGGCCCGGGCCTGAGTGGAACCTTGCGAATACGCGGCATCGCAGGCGCAGATGCGCCGGGCGGAGCGGCGGGTCGTGTCGGACATATAACGTGGCTCATTCAATGCTCTGCGGATCGGGCGGCCCGCTCGCGGGCCGCCTTAAGAGTACGTCGCGCCCGCTTCAGCGCGCGGTCTTGCGTCTTATTCGCCTCGAGCCGAGGCGCGCACTCGACTATCGGAGGGGATCTCCGACTCTCCGGGCGCTGCAGATGAGTGGCCGCGACGAGCTGCGAGAATCGCGACCATGACGACTCCTTCATCTTCCTCGGCCGCTTCCGCTGGCCGCACCGCGCTCGATGCCCCGCTCGATCGTCTTCCGGATGACATTGACCTAAGACTCGTGGTCGCCGACATGGACGGCACTTTGCTCGACGGCGAAGGACGCGTCCCGCCCCGCCTGGAGTCCGTCGTGGTCCGCATGCGAAGGCACGGTGTCATCTTCGCGCCCGCCTCGGGCCGTCAGCTCGCCAACCTCCGCGCCACGCTGGGAGCTGCGATCACCGACAGTCCGATTATCGCCGAGAACGGCACGATCGTCATCCAGGGCGGCGACGAGCTCTACCGGCAGACCGTCACCCGCGTCGAAGCCGCCACGGCGGTGCGCGTGACGCGCACTCTGCGCGAGCACGGGGCCGACGTCGGCGCCGTCGTCGCCACACGGGACCGAGCTTACATCGACCGCACCGACAAGCGTTTCGTCGACCAGTGCGCCCGATACTACGAGGAGCTCGAGACGGTCGATGACGTGCTCGAGCTCGCCCTGGACGACGTCCTCAAGATCGCCGTCTACACTTTCGGCGATGCCGAGTTCGAGTGCCACCGGCCGTTGTCGACCGCCGTTCCCGGTGTGCAGACCGTAGTTTCGGGCGCGCACTGGGTCGACATGATGGCGCGGACCGCTTCCAAGGGGCGAGCCCTGAAGGCCGTCCAGGAGCGACTCGGAATCAGCGCGGCGCAGACCGCCGTCTTTGGTGATTACCTCAACGACGCCGAACTCTACGACCACGCCGAGCTGTCCTTCGCTGTGGCCAATGCCCATCCCGCCATCCTGGCCCGTGCTCGCTGCACCGCTCCGGCCAACACCGAGGACGGAGTGCTGCGCACCATTGAGATGCTCTTGAACCGTTTGCGGCGCTGAGCGACGGTGCGCGAGTTCCAGTGAGCGGTCGTCAGGGACGGTCGTCATCGAGGATGTGCTCGATGTCGATCTCGCCCGACGTGGTGCGCAGAGCCTCGAGCTGACGACGCTCCTTCTTCGTGGGGCGGCCTGCGCCGCGATCGCGGATGACGGCGGCGGGGACGTCCATGGGGGAGGGACGCGGCGCCGAAACGTCGGCGTAGGCGGTTTGCGCGATCGGCGCCCCGACACGCTTGACTAGGATCCGGGAGACGATGAAACGCCGGTCGAATCCATGGACCCGGTAGCGGACCTCGTCGCCGATCCTGACGCGCTGGGAGGGCTTGGCGGGCTCGTCGTTGACGCGAACGTGCCCGGCGCGGCACGCGGTCGTCGCTGCGGAGCGGGTTTTGGCTTGGCGTATGCTCCACAGCCACACATCGACCCTCGCCGAAGCGGGGTCGGCGGGCTCGGCTGTGGTGTGCGCCCGCCCCTCTCGCGTCCGCCTGCTGCTCATCATGGCCCGATTCTAGCGGCGACGGCTCATGCCCGACCGCCCGGCACGATGCCCCGCCGATAGGGCGCGCCTGCCCCGGGCGGCGAGACCCGATCCAATCAGGGCCAATCCGACGAGCGCCACCAGCCTGTAGACCGGATTGCCGTGGAGGGCCTCGGCGGTGCTGTAAGCGGTACCGGTGACGCGTTCCAGGGCAGAGGGAGCTCCATCGCCCCCAGCTGCGCAGTCTGACAGGACCGCGCGCAGCGCGTCGACATCGGCCTGCGGAAGTCCCAGTTCGTAGGCGGAGGCCACCGAGACGAAACGGGCGGCATAGGCGCACCGGTAGGAATCATCGGGAGGCCACCAACCCCGGCCCGTCTCGGTGTCCCAGGAGTCGGTCTCGCTCGAGCCCGCCGGACAGGTCGCGGGCCCGCAGGCCGACTTGTCCTGGTTGGCCTTGCCATCGACCGCGAGCAGGTTGAGAGGGTCGTTCGCCACCAGCAGACGCGTGCGATCGTCCCAGGCCCAGGCTCCATGCGCGTAGAGGTAATTCAGAGGGATCACGTGGTCGATCTGAACCGCTTCGGAGGTGCCCTTCCCGCGCTGGAAGGCGATGGTGGAGCCCGTGTAGGGATCGCGAAGCGTGCCGAACCACACCGTGGCGTCGGGGCACGAGGACGCCCCCTGTCCAACGCCCTGGCCACGGTCCTGCACGCCCTCGGCCCGCGAGTAGTCCACGTCGGTCAGGTCCCGGGCGAGAATCTCGTTGCGAGTATCGCAGCCGTCACCGTCAACGTCCTCCCATGCCTCGCCGAACCAGCCCGTGCGCGCCCCGCCCTCGCTCCAGGAGGCGGCGGCCGGGGCATCCGGTGGAAGGGAGTCGAGGGCGCTTAGGGCGTCGGCCGGACTCAGAACCAGGTCGCCGCGGGCATCCCAGTCGCCGGACGAGACGGGACTCGTCGCGCTCGGCGCCGCCACGAGGGCGATGGCTGCGGTGATACGCAGCAGGTACGGCATCGACGTGAGCATGTCAGAAGGCGACGGCGGAGGAAGTCGGGACGGGCAGGCCGAGCGGCTGGGTTGTCATAGTCTTAAGTTACGCGGTGCGCAGCAGTCTGACTGGGTTCGTCCACAGCCCACCGGCGGCTCCTGCGGGCCCAGCAGCTGCGCGCAGCCGACGTGCCACTCCGGGCAGCGGCTGATCAGGCGTCGCTACCGGCTTCCCGCCTCCGATCCCCGGAGCCGGTGGTCTCGATCATGCGTGGTCGAAGGCTTTCACCAGAAGACTTCTTCGCGAGCGGGGCAGTTCTGCGCGATGAAGGACGCCAGAACCTCCTCGAAGACAAGATCGGGGGTGAGTCGGCGCAGCTCCTCATTCATGGTCGTGATCGGCTCGCGCCTGGGCATGGTGACGATCTGCGGCTCACCGCCCCCGGGACGGGTGATGGCGACGCGTTCCTGGTCTTTGCGGGTAATGATGATCTCGCCGTCGGGCGTGGTCACGGTGATCGAGGCGATACCGCTGAATCCGGGGACGTCGACATGGGCCACCGGTACGCCGGTGCGCACGGCCAGCCATTGGACCATCAGAGCCATGGAGGCGTTCTCGGGCTCACCGGCGATGACGATGCTACGTACTGCTCCCTCGCGCAGGACCGAATCGAGGGTCGAGGCGACCATGGCCCTCCACAGCGTGATTCTCGTCCAGGCCAGGTCGATGTCGCCACGGGTGAAGGACGGTGCCAGCGCTCTGAGGGCCGTCACCGGGTCGTCCAGCGCGGGGGTGTTGGTGATGCGGGTGGAGGCCAGGCGTCCCAGGGGGCTCTCCGCCGGGACGTCGGGCGGAGTCGTCGGCCACCAGGTCACCACCGGGACGTCGGGCAGCAGGAAGGGCACCACGAGCGTGTCGATGTGCTCGACGGCCTCGCCCCACGGGTGCAGGACCAGCGTTTGACCGGCCCCGGCATCGTGACCGACTCGGATCTCGGCGTCCAGGTGCCCCACGTCGGAGGTGACGTGCCCGTCGCGGGGCCCGGTTGTCGCGTCGTCGCCCACGTCGGGGCGGACCACCGCGATAATGCGGCACGGGTGGTCCCGGCTCGCACCGTGTGCCGCCTCCAGGGCGTCCTCGAGACCAGCGGGGTCGGTATCGATGATGAGCGTCAGCACGTGGGAGCCGCCCAGACTCCCTTCCTCGGCGAGCAGCGCGGCGACGATGTGGTCGGTGGTCGTGGCGGTCAGGGTGGTGATCATGAGCGCCTCCAGGTGCGGCCGTCGCGGGCGATGAGCTGATGAGCGGTCCCAGGTCCCCACGATCCGGGCCGATATCCGGCGGGTGCCCCGGACGCGGCCCAGTGCTCGATCACGGGATCCAGGATCCGCCAGGACAGGTCGACCTCCCGTTGATGAGGGAACAACGGAGCGTCACCGAGCAGGGCGTCGAGAATCAGCCGTTCGTAGGCCTCGGGGGAGTCCTCGTTGAACGCGCCTCCGTAGCCGAAATCCATGGTCACGTCGCGCAACTCCATGTGCGCGCCTGGGACCTTGGACGCCAGACGCATGGTGACGCCTTCGTCGGGCTGAATCCGCAAGATGACTGCATTGGCGCCCACGCCCGCGGTGGCCGCGTCGTCGAAGGGCAGGAAAGGCGGCCGTTTGAAGACGACGGCGACCTCAGTCACACGCCGGGTCAGACGCTTGCCGGTGCGCAGGTAAAAAGGCACGCTCGCCCAACGCCGATTGGCGATCTCCAGACGCACGGCTGCGAAGGTCTCTGTGCGCGAGTCGGAGGAGACTCCGTCCTCTTCCAGGTAGCCCTTGACGGGGAGGCCGCCTTGGAATCCGGCGTCGTAGCGACCGCGGGCCGTCGTCGCGTCCAAGTCGAGGACGCCGTGGCGCTCCAGGCGCACAGAGGCCAGGACCTTCTCCTTCTCGGCGCGCACGGCCGGAGCCGTCAGCGACGTCGGTTCCTCCATGGCGGTCAGCGCCAGGAGCTGGAGCAAGTGGTTCTGGATGACGTCGCGGGCCGAGCCGATGGTGTCGTAATAGCCCGCGCGGGTGCCGATGCCGATGTCCTCGGCCATGGTGATCTGAACGTGGTCGACGTAGCTCTGGTTCCACAGCGGTTCGAACATGGTGTTGGCGAAGCGCAGCGCCAGGATGTTCTGGACCGTCTCTTTGCCCAGATAGTGGTCAACGCGGAAGACGTCGTCAGCACGCACGATTCGTGACACGAGGGAGTCGAGTTCGGCGGCGCTGGCCCGGTCGTGGCCGAAGGGCTTCTCGATGATCACGCGCCGCCACGAGCCCGGCGCCTCGTCGACCAGTCCGGAGGCCGCGATGCGTTCGGTGACCGCCGGGAACCAGCCCGGCGGGATCGACAGGTAGAAGGCTCGATTGCCGCTGGTCCCGCGCGTGGCGTCCAGATCCGTCACGACATCGGTCAGCCGGGAGTAGGCGGCACCGTCCTCGAAGGAGGAGAACTCCACGAAGCGCATGCCCGCGGCCAGCTGGTCCCAGATAGCCTGATGCCACGGGGTGCGGGCACCCGCACGAGCCGTTTTGCCCACGTAGTCGCGCAGATCGTCGTCGTCCCATGAACGGCGTCCCACCCCCACCAGGGAGAAACTGGGCGAGAGCAGGCCGCGGTTGGCCAGATCGTAGATGGCCGGCAGTAGCTTGTGGCGCGCCAGATCACCGGTGATGCCAAACATGACGAGCACGCACGGATCAGCGATACGGGGCATGCGCAGGTCGCGAGGGTCCAGCAGGGGGTTGGGTCCGCCGACCGGCGCGCCGCGACCGGAGGCCGACGTCGAAGAATCGTCCACGGGTATCTTTCCTCCAGTGGTGCACGGCTCGGGTGGGACGTCCACCTCACTCACTGTAGTAGACGTGTCGGGACCGCATAGGAACCGAGTCGCGGCTGTGGGCAAACGCCGTCTTCTCCGGCGCGGGCCGCCCGACGTCTTCGAGCTCGGAGACCGTCGCGATAAGCTCTCTTATCAGGCGCCGCTGGCGCACCCACCACTCGCCCGCCGCTTTCGACGCGGGCAGGAAGGCAACACATGAGCGATTTCACTCCGCCCCCCTCCGTTGCTGACATCGGCGTCTACGGTCTGGGAGTGATGGGCACGAACCTGGCTCGTAACCTGGCCCGGCACGGACACGACGTAGCCGTGTTCAACCGCACTCTCGCTCGCACCGAACATCTCATGGCCCGCTACGCTGATGAGGGCGACTTCGTGCCCGCGGCGCGGCTGACCGACTTCGTGGCTTCACTGCGGCGCCCGCGCGTCGTCATCATCATGGTCCAGGCGGGCGCCGCTACCGAGGCGGTCATCGACCAGCTCCGTGAACTCCTCGGGCCCGGAGACATCATCGTCGACGCCGGCAACACCTTCTACAAAGACACTCAGCGTCGACAGGCGGTTCTGAAGGATACCGGCATCCATTTCGTGGGCATGGGCGTGTCCGGCGGGGAGGAGGGGGCCCTGCTCGGGCCCTCGATCATGCCCGGCGGTACCGCGGAGTCCTACGATCGGCTCGGCCCGATGCTCGAATCCATCTCCGCTCATGTCGACGGCTCCCCGTGCTGCACGTATGTGGGCTCCGACGGCGCCGGCCACTTTGTCAAGATGGTTCACAACGGCATTGAGTACGCCGACATGCAGCTCATCGCCGAGGCCTACGACCTGCTGCGCCATGTAGCGGGGCTGAGCGTGCCGCTCATCGCCGGGGTGTTCCGCTCCTGGAAGGACTCTGAGCTCGATTCCTACCTGGTTGACATCACCGCCGAGGTTCTCGACCGCGTTGATCCGGCGACCGACGAGCCCTTCGTCGACGTCGTCCTCGACGCCGCCGGACAGAAGGGCACCGGGGTGTGGGCCACCCAGACCGCTCTCGAACTCGGGGTGGCGGTTCCCGCGATCGCTGAAGCGACCTTCGCACGAGCCGCCTCCTCTTCGACGGCGATCCGCGCCGCGGTGCGCGGCGCGGACATGAACGCCGGGGCCGGGGGGAGTGGTTTCAAGTCCGATGAGGACCGCACGGCCTTCATCGAGTCGGTCAAGCAGGCCCTCTACGGTTCGAAGATTGCCGCTTACGCCCAGGGCTTCGACGAGATCTCCACCGCCAGCACCAAGAATGATTGGAATGTGGACCTGGGCGCCATGGCGCGCATCTGGCGTGGCGGATGCATCATCCGCGCCCGCTTCCTAGACGACATCACCCGCGCTTATCAGGAGGATCCGGGACTCGCCAGCCTGCTGACGGCCCCCGTCTTCACTCGAGCCCTGGAGACCGCTCTGCCCTCCTGGCGCAAGGTCGTGGCGACCTCCGCACTGGCCGGTGTTCCGGCTCCGGCCTTCGCCTCCTCACTGGCCTACGTCGATCAATTGCGCGCTCCGAGGCTGCCGGCAGCCCTCATCCAGGGGCAGCGCGACTTCTTCGGCTCCCACACTTACCACCGTACTGACGATCCGCGGGGCGTGTACCACGTGCTGTGGGCGCAGGACGGTCGCCCTGAGGAGAAGTGGGACTGATCCCAATCTGGATGACGACTCGCGGTGGTGGTTGTGATGTGAACGGTGTTCGCACGGCTTGAGGAGACTGAACGCTCGAGCGCTGATCGCCCGCGCATCGTGGTGGGATTTCTTCCGGCTGCGAGCCGAACCCGGAGGCTCGCGCAGGTCGGGACTCGGCCGGCGGGCCGCCCCGGTTCGCCGGGCTTCTTGCCGGGCCCCAATCAGCGGGTAACACGACCGGGAGCGCGCTGTGAGCGTACGCGACTGCGGTGACGTTGCCAGTGGTGCGCACGGCAACGGTATGGTGTGACCACACCGGCGCGACCCGCGCCGCCCGACCCGAGGGGAACAGATGTCGAGCACGCCGATCGAGCCGGACCCCAGCACGACCCAGTCCTTCGGAGCTATGGACTTCAATACGGAGTCCGCCGGCCCGCTCATCGGGCTGTCCCAGCAGGACCGTGCTGCGATCAACGCGCTGCCCGCCGGGACGGCTCTTCTTCTGGTTCAGCAGGGACCGACCACCGGTGCGCGTTTTCTGCTCGATGCGGCCGAGACGACCGTGGGCCGGCATCCGCGTGCCGATATCTTCCTCGACGACGTCACCGTCTCGCGTAAGCACGCGATCTTCGTCGCTCTACCGGAGGGCGGTTTCGCTGTGCGCGACTCGGGATCGCTCAACGGCACCTATGTCAATCGCCAGCGCGTCGAGCAGGCGACTCTGCGACTGGGTGATGAGGTGCAGATCGGCAAGTACCGTATGACCTATCACCCCGGTCCGATCGCGGGTGCGGCTGCGCAGTGAGCGCTGCCTCCGCGCGCCGCCGTCCTGTTGAGCACGAGACGGTCGATGTCGACGACGACGATGCCGAGCCCTGGCCACGGGGCGTCTCCCGCGATCCGAAGATGAAGATCTCAGAGGTCGTTGATCGCCTCAAGACGGAGTTTCCCGCCCTGTCTCTGTCGAAGGTGCGCTACCTCGAGGGGGAGGGGCTCATCGCCCCCTACAGGGTGGGTAACGGTTATCGGCGGTATTCCGAGGCCGACATGGAGCGGCTGCGGTACACCCTGACCGCTCAACGCGACGAGTATCTGCCGCTGTCGGTCATCCGGCAGCGACTCGCCGAGTTGGATGCCTCCCCTCAGGCCCCTCCGCCTCAGCCGTCACCGATCGCGCGTGTGGTAGCGGCCGACGGGCGCACTGTGACAGGGGCGACCCTGGATGCCGCCTCGCTCGCGCGCCATGCCGGCGCCTCCGTGGCCCAGCTCGAGGAGCTGATCTCCATCGGTGTCGTCGCCCCTGACACTCGTGGCCGTTTCGATGCGCGCGCCCTGGGCACGGTGACCCTGGCACTGCGCGCTCACCGGCTCGGCATTCCTCTTCGCAATCTGCGTCCGGTGCGGACCGCCGCGGAGCGAGAGGCCGATGTCATCGATGCAGCCGTTCAGCACAAGCGGCAGCGTTCGAGCACGGCTGCTGAAGATGCCGCCACCGAGATCGCCGCCGTGCTGGCCGAGCTGCACTCGGCGCTGCTGCATCAGGCGATCTCGGCGCTGGAGTGAGCCAGCGGGAGGGCACGAGTGCGGGCCGCCGAGATGGCGACTCCGTTTCCCGGACACGGTGCCCGACGCACCCGTAGATTGCTCCTGTGAGCACTATGACGCTGGTGGGGGTCCGTTCTACGGCGCCTTCAAGGGGTCTGGTCGCCATTCTCGTGGAGAATGGCGGCCCCGCAGTGCTCGCCGTACCCGTCAACGCCCGCGAGGGTTTGCTGCTCAGCGCGGGTCGGTCGGCGCGGTCCCCGAGCTGGACGGCCCTGCTGGAACAGACGTGTCGGGCGTTGGACGGCAGGATCCGCTCCGCCGAGCTCGACGTCGACGCCGATGCGGCACTGCGCGCCTGCCTGGTCGTCAGCCGGGACGAGCGGGAGCACCGTGTGCTCTGCACCCCGGGTGAGGCGCTGGTGGTGGCTCAGCGCCTGAATCGGCCGGTGGTTGCGAGTCCGACGCTTCTGAGGCTGCGAGATCTGGACCTGGCCGGAGACGACCTCCGCCTGCAGTTGACGCGGTGGAGGGGGGAGCTGACTGTTGTGGCGGCTGACGAGGGCGCACCTCCGAGTTGAGCACTCGGCACGCGAAACAGGAGTGACTCATGTGACTTATGATGTGAACTACGTCATATATTTGGGGAGGATGGTCGAGGCTGGACCCCTGACGTCAGGCGGGAAACCCTGCTGTGACCGGACTATTCTCGACCTTGCCTTGAGATTGAGGCGTCGACGACACGAGATGGCGGCGTGCCCTTCATTGAGCCCCGCGGGAGGTGGCCCTATCGTGGTCACTGGTCGGAGGAACCGATCCGACCCATCAGCACGGCACGTGTCCAGCACGCACGTCCCCATTCCGACAGGAGCAGGTCAGTGAGCGCGAACGAAGCCAGTCTTCACGCCCCCGTACCCCAGCGCAGCCAGGGGATGCTGTTCGGCGATCCGCTCCCTGAGCTTGACATCAACACCGGCTACCGTGGCCCGGTGGCCTGCCGCATCGCCGGCATCACCTACCGGCAGCTGGACTACTGGGCCCGTACCGGGCTGGTCGAACCCTCCGTCAGGGCCGCCAAGGGCTCCGGTTCCCAACGCCTGTACGCTTTTCGAGACATCCTGCTGCTCAAGATCGTCAAACGCCTGCTTGACACGGGCGTCTCGCTCCAGCAGATCCGCACCGCCGTCAAGGCCCTTCATGAACGAGGTGTGGAGGACCTGACCTCCATGACTCTTATGAGCGATGGTGCTTCCGTCTATGAGTGCACCAGTGCCGACGAGGTCGTCGACCTCGTCCAGGGCGGTCAGGGCGTCTTCGGCATCGCCGTGGGACGCGTATGGCATGAAATCGAAGGATCCTTGGCCGAGCTGCCCGTCGATCATGCGGGTCAGGCCCCCGTGGTCGAGGACGAATTGGCCAAACGTCGTGCAGCTAAGAGGCGTCAGCTCGGCTAACCCCGCTGACGGACGAGCGGTTTACGAGTGGGGAGCTGTGACGTAGCCTCGAGGTCTCCGTTCCATTCCTCGCAGGAAGGCATTCATCGTGAAACTGGGGGCCTCGGATCTCGACGTCAGCCGCATGGGACTAGGAGGCAACGTCTTCGGCTGGACGGCCGATGACGCGGCATCGCGCCGTATCCTGGACGCCTATGTTGATGCGGGCGGCACCTTCATCGATACCGCCGACGGCTATTCCGCCTGGGTGGACGGCAATGCCGGAGGAGAGTCGGAGGCAGTCATCGGCTCGTGGCTGCGCAGGAGACGCGATGATGTCGTCATCGCCACCAAGGTTTCCACCAAGCCCGACAGGACGGGACTGGCGGCCGACAACGTGCGAGAGGCCCTGGACGAGTCCCTCACTCGCCTGAAAACCGATCACGTCGACCTCTATTACGCGCATTTCGACGATCCGGACACGCCCCTAGAGGAGACCGTGGCCGTCTTCGAGGAGCTCCGCGCAGCCGGCAAGACCCGCTACGTGGCACTGTCCAACTACACCCCCGAACGTATTGAGCAGTGGTGTGCCATCGCGGATGCGATGGGGGCCCAGGCGCCCGTGGCGCTTCAGCCGCATTACAATCTCCTTCACCGCGGTGACGTCGAGGGTGCCGGGAATCGCGGCGAGGTAGCTGCGGCGCACGGCATGGGACTCGTTCCGTACTTCTCGTTGGCAGCAGGCTTCCTGACCGGCAAGTACCACCCGAGCCAGACGGTCACGGCAGCCCGTTCATCCATGGTGGCCGGCTATCTGCGGCCCGAGTGCTTCGCCGTCGTCGAGGTACTGCGTGAGATCGCCGCGGCGCATGCGACAGAACCCGCTGCGATCGCGCTGACATGGTTACGCGACCGCCCCGGCGTTGTCGCCCCGCTGGCGTCGGCCCGCACCACCGACCAGCTGGATCCCATCCTGACGGCGTTGACTCTTCATCTCGCGCCGGAGGAGATAGACCGTCTCACACGAGTATCAGACGCCGCCTGAGACAGCGGAATGCCCCCGCCTCTGAGGGGAGGGGACACCGCGTCGGTGACCGATCGGACGCTCCGGAGTGGATTCCCCAGGCGGTTCAGGCGGTGCGGTGCCCCAGCACGTAGGTGCGGCTGTAGTCGTCACTGAGATCGGTCAGGGTCACCCGCACCAGACCGGTCTCATCGGCTTCGTAGTGCTCCTCCACCTCGGGCCCGTAGCCCGTGCGGGTCACGGGCACCGAGGTGAGGTCGTCGACGGTACGCAGGGAGGCGTCGAAGGGGAAGAGAACATCCTTGCTGTAGGGTGCGAGCTCGCCGCGGGGCTCCCCGTCATCATCCACTCCGGCGCACTCCACGAAACGGTAGCGACCGACATTGTGGACTACCCGGTAGCGGCGCGTGGCCACGGTGGCGCTGATCCCACCGCCTTTCTGCACGGAGTCCTCAGTCAGAATCGCGTCGAAGGTGGTCCGTGCCCCGCCATCTGCCTCGCGGAACACGCCGAAACCGCGTGAGAGACGATCGGTCAACCGGACGTCGGCGTCGCGGTCAGCGGCGATGGCCAGCCCTATGGCAGTGGAGGCTCCCGGGTAAGGGGAACGGTGAACGCGCCGTCCGAACCTCTCGCGCAGAAGTCTCGGCACGAGGGGAAGGCCCGAGGCACCCCCCACCAGGTAGATTCCGGCGATGTCGGTCAAGTCGGGGGCTCCGTCCTCAAGACGCCCGACCAGAGGCGCCATCATCTCCACAGAACGCTGAATCAAGGGGGTGACGGCCTCGTACAGGTCGGCCACGGGCAGCACCACGTCGGTGTCGAGCACGGGGATCACCATGCGACGGGACTGCGGGGCCAAAGCCTCCTTGACGTCGCGGCACTGGTCGAGCAAGTCGTCGAGCTGGGTCGTATCCAGGTCAGCCTCGTTCATGGACGTGCGCGCCAGCGCCATTTGAGCCAGGATGAGGTCGACGTCGTCGCCGCCGAGATCTCCCAGGCCGCGCGAAGCCAGAACTTCGTGCGCGGCACCGTTGACGTCCACCAGGGAGGTGTCGAAGGTCCCTCCTCCCAAGTCGTAGACGAGTACGCGTGTGCGCCGGGATGAGACGGTGGAGGCTTTACGGTGGGTGTACTCGAAGCCGGCGGCACTGGGCTCGTTGAGCATGGCGGTCACATGGAAGCCCGCCGCCCGGAAGGCGTCGAGCGTGAGCAGCCGCTGCGCCCCGTAGGCATGGGCGGGCACTGCGACCACGACATTTGCATCCTCGCCACCCGGGTCAGCGCCGTCGAGAACCCCTGAGGCGGCCAGTTCCTGACGCAGATCGGTCAGGAAGGAGACGAGCACCTCCCCGACGCCCAGCGTACGGTCGCCCAGCGCTACTGGACTGGCCGCGCTGACCGAGGGAGCCGCCAGGGTGCGCTTGAGGCTGCGCAGCAGCGGAGCACCCTGACGGGCGGCCCGCCGCGCGCGGAAGCCGTGCACCAGACCGTCGTCGGTCAGCGCCGTCAACGACGGGTAGTAGTCATGAGAGTCTCCGTTCGTGTCGGTGAAGGACAGGACGGGGTAGTTGCCCCTGTCGGCGCGGGCGACCACCGTCCTGGTCGTCCCCAGATCGATGCCGAGGTCCAGGGCGGAGAGAGGTGGGGTACTGCCCTTTCGGGGCTTGGAAGAGCGTGCGCTTCCGCTTCGGGCTGCCATGGTGTGACCTTATCGTTGCTGACCCTCGGATCATACTCAGGATCCAGGATACGACAGGCGTCCCCGCCCTTCTGCGGCGGTGAGCGCCTGCCCGCGCAGGTCGATGCCGATGCGAGCGTAGGCGCGCGGCATGGCGATCCACGCCCACGTCCCGCCGCCGACGCCCAGGAGCGCAGTCGCCCACATGCCGGCAGCCAGTCCGAATGTCGCGGTCAGCGCCGAGACGACGAAGGGTCCGGCTGCGGCGCCGATGTTCCCGATGCCCTGCCACCAGCCCAGGAAGCGCTCACGCCCGACGACGGGGGCTAGGTCGGCCCCCATGGTCATGACGATGCCCGATCCGAACCCATTGCCGAAGCCCATGAGACAGGTCCCCACCACGAAACCGACCGGAGAGGTCCACACGATGATCACCACGAGGGAAGCCCCCATGATGAACAGGGACGGCAGGATGCCGGCCAGACGCCCGTAACGGTCCATCCATCTGCCCGAGGGCAGGAACATGGCGACGTCGAGCAGGGCTCCGGCCGCGAAGGTGGCCGAGATCAGAGCGTCGCTCAGCCCCAGATGCGCGCCCCACAGGGGCACGAGCACGGTTCGATTCGTCCGCAGCAGCTGGAGGCACGTCATAGCCACAGCGACGGCGGCTGTCGCCCGCAGGTCCGTACGCGTGCGATTCGCTCCGCCCTGCGCACGGTCATCACCCGAGACGACTTGGGAGCCGGAAGCCCGCGCCCGCGTGGTCTCGGCGTCGTGACGTGCACGATGGAGCGCTTCGGCGGGCAGAGCCCTCGCCAGCACGAACCACAGCGATCCCAGGGCCATGAGGATCTGAAGGACGAAGGGCCCGCGACGTCCGGCCACGAGGATGGCGAGCGAGCCGATCGCCGGGCCGACGAGCACACCCAGACGCATCATGCCGCCCAGGAACGACAGTGCTCGGGCCCGAGCCCATGACGGGACGGCGTCGGCCACATAGCCCTGCCGTGCAAGCGCCCACAGGTTCGCCGCCACCGCCTGCAGAATGACACCGACGACGAAGACGACCACCGCCGCGACCGACGGGGCGCTCACCGCGATCAGGATGCCGGTGACCGCTGTGACCGCCACGGCCGTGCCCAGGGCCATCGCCCGCCGGCCGCCCAGCCGGGCGACGATGCCTCCCGCCAGAGGCGCCGAGATGACTCCGGCGACTCCCAGCAACCCGACGACCGAGGCCGCGGCGGACCGGGACATTCCGACGTCGATGGCGGCTAACACGAGGACGGGCTGAACCGCGCCTGAGCCGATCGCGAAAATCGCCGTGGGCGCGTAGACGCTCGCGGCCAGCGCCCGCAGGATCGGCCCGGCGTCGTCATAACGCGCGGGCAAGGCGGATGAAGAGCGGGGACGAATCGATGGCACGCATCCATCATCCTCGTATCTCCCTGGGGGACGGGTCTGGACGCGGCACGAGTCATCTGACCGCCCACGGTCCTCCATGACGGCCCGACAGCGGACGGGCGCCCCGGACGCACCAGATGAACAGTCGGTGAACAGTCGGAATCTCCCTGTTGGAGGCGGACGGCCGCGGGTAAGAATGATCCCAGGCCGTCTCCGTGCGGTCCGGATTCTGCGCCCGCCCGGCATCCGTCCGCGGTCGGGCTCCCGATCCGCTCACCTGACCGAGAATGGTATGAGTACATCTCTTTTCATCGTGGTCGTCGTGGTCGTCACGGCGCTGGTCTTCGACTTCACCAACGGGTTCCACGACTCCTCCAACGCGATGGCGACCTCCGTCGCCACTGGGGCCTTCACCCCCCGACGCGCCGTCGTCGTCGCGGCCATGCTCAACGTGCTGGGCGCCATGCTCTCCACGGAGGTCGCCAGAACGATCTCTCACGGCATGTTCAACGATGCCCTGATCGAAGCGGCTCCCGAGATGGTCTTCGCCGGGCTCGCCGGCGCGATCCTGTGGAACCTGGCCACGTGGCTCTTCGGGCTGCCGTCCTCATCCTCGCACGCGCTCTTCGGCGGGTTGATCGGCGCTGTCATCATGGCCGCGGGCATCCAGGGCGTGCACTGGGGCACAGTGATCTCCAAAATCATTCTCCCCGCCGTGGTCGCTCCGTGCGTGGCGGGGACGGCTTCGGCCCTGGCCACCTGGATCGCCTACCGCATCGCCCGCCCCACCGATCGTTTCGGTCAAACGATCTTCCGCAACGGGCAGCGGATATCCGCTTCCATGGTGGCGCTAGCCCACGGGACCTCGGACGGGCAGAAGACCATGGGGGTCATCACGCTGGTGCTGGTCGCCGCCGGCTACCAGGAGGCGGGCACAGGGCCGCACTGGTGGGTGATCGGCGCTGCAGGCCTGGCCATCGGTCTGGGCACCTACTCTGGAGGCTGGCGCATCATGCGCACGATGGGCAAGGGGCTGGTCCACATCGACCCGCCTCAGGGTTTCGCCTCCGAGACGGCCTCGACTGTAGCCATCCTGGCCTCCTCCCACCTGGGTTTCGCTCTGTCGACCACCCACATCTGCACCGGCTCCATCCTCGGCACCGGCGTGGGTCGGGGGGCGAAGGTCTCCTGGGGGACCTTCGGAAAGATGGGGATCGCGTGGCTCATCACGCTTCCCTGCGCCGGTATCGTGGGGGCCGTGACCTCCTTGATCGCGGTCGAGGGCGGCGCCGTGGGCACGGCCGCCGTCATCGTCCTGCTGCTGGTCGGGGCGTGGGTCATCATCCGCCAGGCCGGGCACAACCGGGTCGACTTCTCCAACGTCAACGACGCCGATTCCGTGGTTGTGGCAAAGCAGCACGACCCCGAGCTCGGGCGGGCGCCTAAGACCTTCAATGAGGTCAAGAAGGAGTTTGTCGGCACGGCCGCCACGACTTCTACGACAGCAGCGACAACCGCAACGACGACGTCGGTTCCGCTGAGGAAGGAGACCGTCGCATGAGCGTCGATTGGGCATCTCTCGCACTGGTCACCGTGGTGACCGTGCTCGCCACCGCCTTTATTCTGACCATCATCGCCGCAGCCGCGCGCATGCTCGACGAGGTCCATCTCAAGCGGCTGGCGGGGGAGGTCAAGGGGCTGCACGCCGCCGAGCTGGCGGCCGGGTTCTTCCTGACCGTGGCCATCGGCATCCTCCTGTTCGGCCTGTGGCTCATCATCCCCTATTCCCATCATTGAGCTGCCGCTGCCGCCGCAGAGACGAGTCCGTCGAGCCGGACTCGCAGAGCGCCTGCACCGCGCCGGCCTCGCAGGCGCCGGTCCGTGGTCGGCGGGCAGACACGGCCCGGATGACCGGACACGATGCTTGCGATGAGCACGATCACGACGGTACCGTGACGGCCGATTGACGCACGTCTGGACGTCCGGGTCTCATCCACTGTTTCCCCGCGGCTCGTCCCCTTGAGCTCACCGTTGAGCGCCCAGGCCGGAAAGGAGACCTGGGGGTCATGGACCATCTCCGAGTGGCTAGAGACGTCCTGGCGTACGTCGGCGGCGCCGGGAACATCAACGCAGCGGCGCACTGCGCCACCCGGCTGCGGCTCGTCCTCGATGACATGGACCGAGTCGATCGGGCGGCTTTCGACAGGGACCCCGTCATCAAAGGCACCTTCATCGCCGGCGGCATGTTTCAGATCATCGTCGGTCCCGGCGACGTCGACCGCGTCTTCGACGCGATGGTGACCACGGGAGGGGTCAAAGAGGTCTCGAAGGAGAAGGTCAAGCAGGAGGCCGCCCGGAGCGGCAACCCCCTGTCCCGTTTCATCAAGACGATCGCGGATGTTTTCGTCCCCATTCTGCCCGCTCTCATTGCCGGCGGTCTCATGATGGCCATCGACAACGTTCTGACCGCCGAAGGGCTCTTCGGCGGTCAGAACGCCCCGGCACTGACCGAACGCTGGGCCTGGCTGGCCGACTACGCCGACCTCATCAATCTCATCTCTTCGGCCGCCTTCGCCTTCCTGCCGGTCCTCATCGGCTTCTCTGCGGCCAAGCGCTTCGGCGGCAACGCCTACCTGGGTGCGGCCATGGGGGCGGCCATGGTCTCGAGCTCGCTGACCAGCTCCTATACCGCCATTCAAGCTCAGACCGCCGGTACGATCGGTATCTGGCGGCTTTTCGGTTTGACGATCGACAAGATCGGCTACCAGGCCATGGTCATTCCGGTGCTGTGCGTCGCCTGGGTCCTCGCGGCGATCGAGAAGCGGCTCCACAAGCGTCTGTCAGGCACGACGGACTTCCTGCTGACCCCGCTCATCACAATGCTCGCCACCGGCTTCCTGACCTTCGTCGTCGTCGGCCCCGTCACTCGCGTCCTGTCCAACGGCGTCACTAACGGTCTGGCCTGGACCTACAACGCCCTCGGCCCGATCGGCGGCGCGCTCTTCGGCCTGGCCTACTCGCCGATCGTCGTCACCGGTCTGCACCAGTCGTTCCCCGCCGTCGAGATACCACTGATCGAGGGCATCAAGGCCGGGGGAGCGGGCTCCTTCATCTTCCCGATCGCCTCCATGGCGAACGTCGCCCAGGGGGCGGCGGCGCTCGCTGTCTTCTTCAAGACCGCGGACGCCAGGATGAGAGGGCTGGCCGGCGCAGGCGGAGCGTCTGCGCTCTTCGGCATCACCGAGCCCGCCATCTTCGGCGTCAACCTTCGTCTGCGCTGGCCCTTCTTCATAGGCATGGCGGCCGCCGGTGTTGGCGGCGCGGGCGTCGCGCTGCTTGACGTCCGGTCCCAGGCACTGGGGGCCGCCGGCCTCGTCGGGCTGGTCTCTATAGTCCCGACGAGTATCCCGAGGTATCTCGCCCTGGAAGGGCTCGTCTTCATCCTGGCCTTCGTCGGGGTCTTCGCCTACGCCACAGCCAGAAGCCGCAGTCTGACCGACGACGTCGATGATGCCGGGACGGCGGTCTCGAAAGCCGACGCACAGCTCGACTCGGGCACGACGAGTGCGGTCGAGTTTCCGCGGAACGCCGGCGCCGACCTGTCCGTGACCGCTCCGATCCACGGCACCGCTATCTCTCTGTCGGAAGTCGGGGACCGGACCTTCGCCTCTGGCGTGCTCGGTCCGGGGGCCGCTATTGATCCGGTGGAAGGACCCGTCGTCTCCCCGGTTGATGGCGAGGTGCTCGTCGCCTTCCCAACCGGACACGCCTATGGCCTTCGCTCGGCCAGCGGTATCGAGCTGCTCATCCACGTCGGTATGGATACCGTCGAGCTCGACGGCAAGTACTTCACTCCCAGGGTCGCAGCAGGGAAGAGAGTCCATCGCGGCCAGGTGCTCGTCGAGGTCGACTGGGCCGCCGTCACGAGGGCGGGCTACAGGACGACGACGCCCGTGGTCGTGTCCAACGCCGCCTCCTTCGCCGGCATTGTCGACGAGCACGTCGGTCGCATCGTCGAGCGCGGCGACGCGCTCTACACCGTCGAAGCCATCGAACCGGTCGCGGCACGGCCCCCGGCATCCGCTTGAGTCTGTGCGTGAACCCCCGTACCGCTCGGGACCTGTCGTCCCAGACGTTTCAGCTTGTGACGCCGACCAGAAGTTTGACAGGCAGGGGGGCGGGAGCGGCGAATTCCGGCGAATGCGGGTCACCGCTCTCGCGGCTGGCGCTGATCTGCCTGAGGAGAACGTCCACTGCCTGCGCAGCGAGGTCGGCGATGGGTTGTTGGATCGTGGTGAGATTCGGCAGGGCCCGACGCACCGCGGACGTGCCGTCGAAGCCGACGACCTTGAAATCCTCTGGCACGCGACGTCCGCGCGCCCGAGCCCACTCCAGCACCGCCGCCGCCGTCAGGTCGTCGGTGGCGAACACGGCATCGACGTCGGCGGGCATGGAATCCAGGGCCGCCTCGGTGAGTCCGGCCCGCTCAGGATCCGGCGTGTGGAAGTCGACCGTTCTCACGACCGGCTCGATCCCGGCGTCGTGCAGTACGGCGAGGTACCCCGCCTCCCGGCGGTTGTGGGGACCCGAGCGGGAAGTGAGCAGCGCGGGCCGGTGCGCTCCGCGCGTGCGCAGGTGCCTGGTCGCCAGACGCCCTCCCTTCTCATTGTCGCAGCAGACATTGGGGATCCTGGGGGACAGGAGCCGGTCGACGGTGACCAGAGGCATACGCACGGTGCCGTACTCCGATAGATTCTCGTTGTGACCGCCGGAGATGATGCCATCCACACGGTGGGAGACGAGCAGATCGAGATACTCTCGCTCCCGCTCGGCCCGCCCCATGGAATTGCACACGAGGATGCGGTACCCGTGGTCGGTCAGCGCGTTCTCGATCTCGGCCGCCATCTCACCGAAGAAGGGCAGAGCGACTGTGGGCACGATGACGCCGATCGTGTGCGTCGACTTTCCGTGCAGCGCTCGTGCGACCTGGTTGGGACGATAGTTGAGCTCGGTTATCGCCTCGGCGACCCGGTCCTTGACCTCTTGGCTCAGGTAGCCCCGGTTGTTGAGCACACGTGAGACCGTCGTCAGGGAGACACCCGCAACCCGGGCAACGTCGGCGAGGGTCGGCTCTCGGCGCGCGCTCATCATCATCTCTTCCGGCTGCCGGATAAGTGCTGCCCAAGCCTATGCCAGGGACGGCATCGCGTGCTGCACGCTATCATCACACGTGCCTGCGGGGGCGGGTGCTCATGCCGGTGCACTGCGGCGACGGCACACGGCCGGCACGTATTCCTCGTAGTAGCCGATCATGGTGCGGGCGATGGCAGCATGTCCGGCATCGTCGGGGTGGATGCCGTCCACGGACAGCTTGCCCTCGTCGCCGTCGATCGCCGTGCTCATGATGTCGGTTGAGACCAGCCCGAGCTCCGTGGCGCGCTCGTGCACCAGGTGTCGGACGACCCCGAAACGAGGACCGACACCGAGCGCCGGGAAATAGGGCGCAACGATGACGGGAACCCCTCGTAGACGGGCGGCGAGGAAAGAGAGGTCGTGGTCGACCGCCTGCGAGACGAGTTCGAGCTGAGAGGGTAGGAAGGCCGCGTCGTTGAGGCCCAGGCAGACGGTCACGACATCGGGCTCGGCGCGCAGGACCGTTTCGAGCCACGTGGTGTCGCAGCAGGAGGGGGAGCGCCCGCCTCCGGGCAGGTGCCCGCCACGGCGGGCGAAGAAGCCCAGACCGTCGGCGGCGAGCGACACCTCCCGCCATCGCAGATGCTCGCAGACCAGAGAGCTCCACCGGTTACGGGGGTGAGTAATGGCCTGCCACCCGGTGGTGACCGAGTCTCCGAGGAAGACTGCGGTGGGGAAGGGCTGTGAACGGGGAACAGAAGACACGGCCCGACTTTAGAACGGTGCTGCTGGTGCGAACGGTGTCGAGCATCCGCGCGGCGGTCGGTCAGCGAGCAGTGAAACGTGCTCTGGTTCCGCATCGCTTCGGGGTGTGAGCGTCATGAGGGGGAGTCCAGTTCTTGAGTTTCTTGAGTGCGGAGGGTCTGCGGGGTCGGAGACGGCGACTCGATCCGGCTTCCAGCAAAGCCGGTATCTCAGTGGACTCACAGGTTCTGCGAGGGCGCGGCGAAGGTCGAACATCTATCGTCATATTTATGACAATGCGGAACGAGGCAGACGAGGCATCGGTGACCTACATCGACGCCGACGGGACACCGATCGAGGCGCCGAGCGGTCTGGATGCCGATGCCGGCAGGACCGGTTCAGGTGCGCGAACATCGATGTTCGCGCACCCGAACGACGCCGTCGAGGAGCCTTCGCTCGCCGAGGCGATGAAGGCCATGTGGCGCGCCGGGATGGCGTGGGCGACGTTCGTCTTCGTTATCGGGTTGTTGATGGTGGTGCTGAGCAGTGGGCTCGTCGCGGTCGTACTGTGGCCGCTGGGAACTTTCACGATGATCGTCGCGGCGAGCGTGCTGTGGGCGACGATCACGGCGCGCCGGATGGCGCGCGATGCCGGAGCCCGGCGGCCATGAGCGTCTCAGACCACTCAGACCACCCTGTCGCGCCGCGTGGGGGTGGGGGTATCAACGGGTCGAAGAGCGGGCGCAACGGACAACTGAAATGACATAATGTACATTATCGGCGTTGTCTGAGCGGAGTGACGGTGAAATAGCGTTGCGCCATGAGTGATCTCGACGCCGTCGCCGCTGCGATTCGGCCCGCCACCGCAGCCGATGCCCCCGGCATCCGGGCCATCCGCAACGCCGCCATCCGAGACTCGCTGGCCATCTGGACCTCCCGGGAGCAGACGGAGGCTGAGGCGCTCGCCTGGCTCACCCCGCAGATCACCCGTGGCACCGCCCTCGTGGCTGAGAGGGTCGATGGCGAGATACTCGGCTTCGCCGTCGCTTCCGCCTGGCAGGCTTACGAGGGGTACGCCCGTACTGTGGAGGATTCGATCTACCTCTCGCCCGCCGCGCGAGGGTGCGGTCTCGGCGGACGCTTGCTCGCGACGCTCGTCGAGGCTGCGCAGCGCGCCGGTGACCGCACGATGGTGGCTCAGATCGAAGCCAGTACCACAACCTCGGTGCGTCTTCACGAGCGCGCGGGCTTCGTCGTCGTCGGCACTATCGAGGCCGCCGGCGAGAAGCACGGACGGGTCCTCGACCTCGTGCTCATGTCGCGCCGTCTGTGAGCGACACTCAACGTCCCACCGGATACTGCGCCAGGAACGGCGCCGTCGGACTCGAGCCGCCCACTCCGAGCGTGTGGCAGAGATGCATCAGAGCCACGCTCTCGATGCCTCTATAAGCATATAAGGTACTATGGCCATAGTAGTCTCTATACGTGTGGAGTATTCTGCGGGTGTAGAGAGAAAGATGGAGGCAGATATGAGTGCAGCGGGACGCAGGGAACAGGTCGGGGACGCGGGGATCCGCCTCGTCGCACGCGACGGGATCCGCGCGCTGACGCATCTGCGTGTCGACGCTGAGGCGGATCTCCCCCGCGGCTCGACCTCCTACTACGCACGTACCCGCCACGACCTCCTGCGACTGGTCGTCAACCGCCTCTCCGAGCGTTCGCGGGACGACGCGCAGATCGACGTTCCTGCAGGCATGACGCGGATCGAAGCAGCCGATTTTCTGACACGTCTCGTCGATCGGCTGGCGCGTCGGCCGATCGACCTCACTGCTCGCACGGCTCTCGTGGTCGAGCTGCGCGATGACGCCGAGTTGCGCGATGTGCTGACTGTCGACGCTCCGTGGCGCAAGCGCCTGGCGACCGTCTGCGAACAGGCGCTCGCCTCGTGCGCGGTGGCGCAGGCGCACAAGCGGGTGTCCGACCTGGTGAGTCTGATCGATGCGATGCTCATGTACCGGACCTGCCGCGTCGCCCAGCTCAGCGCCAGGACGACCCTTCGGGCTTACTTCGCCGGACTCGGCTGAGGCGCGCAGCTGCCGGATCGGCTTCGCGCCCAGGGCTAACTAACCCAAGGGGCTCGCTCACTCAGATGGCGACGGCTCTGAGCAGGTAGATCGCTCCTCTGATGGCGGTATCGAAGGGCGCCGTCTCGCCCTGGGCCCGAGCCAGGACGTAGCCTCCCTGGACGACGGCGACAACTACCGAGGCGAGCTCTGGCGGTCTCACCGTCCGGGAGAGTTCACCCGCCGCCACGCCGTCGGCGATGATGCGTGTCAGCGCGTCGATGAGCCAGGTGAAGGTCTCGGAGACCGGCGCGCGCAGGGCCGTCGACACCACCACCTCGGCATCGGAGGTCATCCTCCCTATCCGGCAGCCGCGCAGGCAGTCACGTTGGTACGTCAGGTATCGCTCCAGGCGCTCAGGAGCGGTCCACGGTCCGGAGAGCAGTTGCTCGAGATCGTGACGCACCGAAGCCGCGGTCTGCTCCATGGCAGTGACGGCGAGGTCCTCTTTGCCGGAGAAGTGATGGTACATGCTTCCCTGCCCGGCACCCGCAGCGCGTTGGATGTCCCTGGGGCTCGTAGCCGCATACCCCTTCTCCCACATCAGCTCACGGGTGGCGGCGACAAGACGGTCTCTCGTATTCACTCTCCCATTGTACCTACTAGTATGTACTACGTCATGCGTCAGAGACCCCGCCCCCCTCCGCTGAGGCATTTGAGCGAGCGCGACTAATGCGGTGAGGAAGGGGAAGGCTTCTTCCCAGCGTGGCTCCCCCGATCCGGCGTTAGTCGCCCAGGGCGGTCCCCACGGCGCGCGCCGCCCGGATCCACTCATGGTCGCGCGGGACGAACTTGATCTTCCCCGCCACGTTCTTCAGCGGCACCAGTTCCGTACCGTTGCCTCGGTCTCCCACCATGACACCGAACGTCCCCTCGGCGATTGCGTTGGCCCCCGCGACTCCCAGTCTGGTGGCGAGCAGCCGATCGGCGGCATTGGGGGTGCCGCCGCGCTGGACGTAACCGAGAATGGACACGCGGGCCTCCAGGCCGGTGGCCGCCTCGAGCTGCTCGGCCAGGGTGAAGGTATTGGCACGATGGGAGGCCTCCAGGGTCTTAACGTTCTTCTTGGCCAGAGCCTTGAGGTCCGAGGAGGAGGCGTCCTTGACCAGGGCCCGCGCATGCGCCAGCTCCTGGGCGTCGGTCTGGTTGAGCGCCCCCTCGGCGACCGCGACCACGGAGAAGGCCGAGCCGTGGGAACGACGTCGCTCGATCTTCTCAGCGATCGCCCCGACGTCGTAGGGGATCTCGGGCAGCAAGATGACATCCGCTCCCCCGGCGATGCCGGCGCCCAGCGCCAGCCACCCGGCGCGGTGCCCCATGATCTCGGTGAGAATGATCCGATGATGCGAGTGCGCGGTGGAGTGAAGACGGTCCACCGCCTCCGTGGCGATCTCCAGGGCCGTGGCGAAGCCGAAGGACGTATCCGTCTCGACGATGTCGTTGTCAATGGTCTTGGGCAAATGCAAAATGTTGAGGCCCGCGTCCATCAGACGTCGCGCGTTCTTGGCGGTGCCTCCCCCGCCGAGGCATACCAGGGCGTCCAGCTCGTCCTTGGCGTAGTTCTCCACGATCGTGGGGATCATGTCGCGGGTCTCGCCGTCGACGACCATGCGGTGGACCTTGTCCCTGCTCGTGCCTAGCAGGGTGCCGCCGGTGGTGAGGATGCCCGACAGCGAGGCGGCGTCCAACTCGGTGAAACGGTTCTCCGCCAACCCGCGCATGCCGTCACGGAAGCCGATCAGTCTCCATCCGTAGTCGGCGATCGCCGCCTTTCCGAGCCCGCGGATCGCGGCGTTGAGTCCAGGGGCGTCTCCGCCGGCGGTCAGGATTCCGATGCGCTTGATAGCCATGGCACCAGTATGCCGCCCGAGCGGCATCCGGGCAGGGTCTGCGGCACCGTTAGCTCGCCCTCGACGGACGGACGTCCCACCGCCGCCCCACTGGTCGAGCGCCCAGTGGCCTCCGCCTCGGACACTCTCGATGCCGCCCCGGCCGGCGGGGACTGGGGAATGTGGGGTAATTACGGGAATGCTGAGGGGCCAGTCAGTGTTGACGTCCGTGGGCCGAAGCGTCGACACGCTTGGCATGAACGAGTATCGAGTGAAGGAGACAGCAGCATGGCAGACCGCGCGCTGCGGGGCATGACCATCGGTGCGAAATCGATGGAGTCCGAGGAGGGCGTCGAATTCGCCGAGCGGCAGATGATCACTTATGAGTGCCCGCTCGCGCACGTCGTCGTCATCCCCATGGCGCTGGAGGCCGAGATCCCCCAGACCTGGGAGTGTCCGGAGTGCGGTCAGGTGGCCGCGTTGCGCGGCGAGGACGAGCCGGAGTCCGACGAACCGAAGAAGACTCCTCGCACTCACTGGGACATGCTGCTCGAACGCCGCGAGATGGATGATCTCAAGATCCTCCTCGACGAGCGGCTAGAGATGCTGCGCTCGGGGGAGATCTACCGCGAGCGCTTCTGACTGTCGGCACCGCGCCGTCGCTCCCCCGCCCGCTCGGTTGGTGGGCGTTGGTGGGCGGGAGCGATCATCGATTCAGCGCCGGCTGAAGGAGCCCCGTCGAGCAGCCCGTGCGGCACTGATGCGGTCGCCCAGCCTCCGGGTCGCGTCAGCCAGCTGCCCGCTGCGCTTGGTCAGACCCCACTTAGTCACCAGGTTCAGCTCCTCGGTGAAGATCCCCCCTGAGAGCTTGGACTGTCCCGCCTCGCGTTCTAGGAAGGTGATGGGCATTTCGACGATACGGCCGCCGGCGTCGTCGACGAGCTTGGTCATATTGACCTGGAAACCGTACCCGAGGGCCTCGATCCTACTCAGATCCAGACGGCGCAGGATAGAGGCCCGGTAGACGCGGAAACCGGCCGTGGCATCCTTGACCCTCAGGCCGAGCATCGCGTTGATGTAGAGGTTGCCGCCGCGGGAGAGCATGACGCGTTTAGCGTCCCATCCCCTGGTGACGCCGCCGGATACCCAGCGCGAGCCGATGACGAGATCGGGCTCATCGGCCATCTGTGCGCGTTGGATGAGCAGGGCGAGGTCCTCGGCGCGGTGGGAGCCGTCGGCGTCCATCTCGCAGATCAACTCGTAGGCGGCGTCCAACCCCCAGGAGAAGCCGGCGAGATAGGCAGGGCCTAGGCCGTTCTTCTCGGTGCGGTGCAGGACGTGGACGCGATCGTCGACCTGTGCGCGCGCATCGGCGAGCCTGCCCGTGCCGTCGGGCGAACCGTCGTCGACCACCAGGATGTGGGCCTCGGGGGCCGCGTTACGCACGCGATCCAGCGCCCGGGGCAAAGAATCGATCTCGTTGTAGGTGGGAATGATGACGAGGGTTTTCACAGCTCTTCTCCGATTCAGGGCGGGCTTCACTGGTGCCGGTCGGCTCGAACGGATCGAAAGAGCCTCCCGACGGCCGACACGATACCGGCTGCAGTCAGCAGGGCCGCGGACCCACGCAGAACGAGTCCCGGCCAGTCCCCCAGGGCGTCCGCCACGGTGATGGAGGTGCGCAGACCGACGTCGGCCACGAGACTGCCCTGCGTGTAGGGCGGGATCTCCTGCTCGACGACGCCTCTCGGGCTGATGATCGCTGTGATGCCGACGGTGGAGACCTGGACGACGCCGCGCCCGTGGACGACGGCTTGAACTCTGCCCTGGGCGAGCTGCTGGTCGGCCTCGGAGGAGGACAGGAAGCTGGCGTTGTTGGTGGGAATGACGATGAGTTCGCCGCCCTGCCTGATACCTTCGCGCATAGCACTGTCGTAGGCGACCTCGAAGCAGATGCCCATGGCGAGGTTGACGTCACGGTCCTGCGTGGCGGCGTGGACGACGAGGGTCTGGGGTCCGGTTCCCGAAGCCATGTCCGTGCCGATGCGATCGGCCTGATCGGTCACTCGCTCGATTAGGCCGCGTAAGGGGACGTACTCGGCGAAGGGGACGGGACGGTGCTTGCGGTAGTAGGGGCCCGGTCCCTCGCCGGGCGTCCATACGAGCATGTCGTTGTAGCGCACTCGCTCGTCATTCCGGTCCGCATACAGGACGGTGCCCACGACGATCTGGGTGCCGACCGCCCGAGCGGAGGCGTCAATGAGATCGGCCGCGGCCGGGTAGATGCGCGGATCGAGATCCGCGGCGTTCTCGGGCCAGATGACGACGTCAAGGCCGCCGCGACCCGCATCGTCCGCCAGCTGCTTGGTGGCCTGAGCATGGTTGCCGGTGACCTCCATGGCCCGACCGAAGGCGTCCTCGACATCGTCGGCAACGTTTCCCTGGACGGCGCCCACCTTCAGGCCGCCTTTCTCGGCGACGCTGTCAACGGGCAGTGTCAGCGGGAGGACGAGAGCGAGGCCGGCGCAGGTGACGGCGGCGAGAGTGTGGAGGACAGCCCGGGCCCTCATCGCCCAGATGATTTCGGCCAGGCAGGCGCCGATGAGCGCCACCAGAAGTGTCAGGCCGATGGAGCCCGTGTAGGCGGCGAAGGGCAGGAGGGGGGCATCGGCCATGGCGAATGCGAGACGACCGAAGGGGAACCCGCCCCATGGCCAGCTCGAGCGCAGCTCCTCCACGCCGCACCACAGCACGGTGAAGGAGACGATTCGTGCTGTGACCGCATGCCCGGCTCCGGGTCCGACGTCGGTCAGGGCGGACACCCGGCTCACCAACGCCCATGCTGCGCCCAGGACGACCATGTAGAGGGCTTGGACGAGGGTGAGCGCCGCCCAGCCGATCGGGTTTCCCATGGCGACAGCAGTGAAGTGCAGCAGGGGAGCGAAGAAGGCGAGCCCGAAAACGAGGCCCAGTCCGGCTCCCGTCCACATGCTGCGTCCTCGAACCGCACCCATGAACAGTGCCAGGCCGAGCGGTGCCGCCCACCACACATCCGTGGGAGGGAAGGCGACGGTCACGGCCAGGCCCGCCAGTGCGGCGGCCAGGACGGGAGCATAGCGGCGCAGTGCGACCCGATCCTGCGGGCGGGGCCATTCGTCGCCGTCGTCTGCGACCGGGTGTTCGGTACCCGGGTCGGAGGGTGTGCGGTCGAACGGTGTCACGGCCTGAAGCATAGGGCCGGGGGCGCTTCGGTCCCCGTCCGGATCACCACCCGGCGACGGCAGGCGGCCCGCGGGCGCGGTAGAAGGATGTCAGTCGTTGTGCCGCTCCTTGACGCCGAGCAGTCGGTGGTGCAGGGGATGGCACGCCCTCAGGGCGAGGGCGGTCAAGATCAGTCCGACGACGATGACACCGAGCACCACAGGGACGCCGGATGCGGGAGGCAGCCCGCTCAGGAACGAGGAGGACATGAGGGTACCGAGGCCCGCACCGCCGACAACGGCAAGAAGGAGTGGTACATAGGCCTCCATCCACATGACGCGCAGGCAGTAGCTCGCAGGGGCGCCCATGCGGTGCAGGCAGCGGGACTGCTCCGCGCGCTCGATCGTGCCCGAGGCCTGGGTGATGAAAATCGACGTGGCCGTCAGAACGAACCCGAAAGCGAGGGTGATGACGGCTCCCTTGTTGAAATCCCACAGCATGCTGTAGACGAAGGCCTCGACCGACCCGGCCTCTGCGGCCGTTCCGGTGTCGGAATCCAGAGGCATGAGCGACATGAAGCCGCCGATGAAGGCCAGCAGTCCCATGGCGGAGACCCGGTGCCACGTCGCCGCCGGCCCCGCCTGGATCCGGCGAGCGGTCCAGCGCATGACCGGGCCGCGCAGAAGGGCGAGTCCTCGGGCGAGCAGCTGGACGAACCAAGAACCGGCTAGGTCGAAGACCGCGATCACAGCCACGATCATGGCGCATATGGCAAAGGCTCGGTACTGGAGGGGAACCGAGCTGATGATCCAGGGAGCTCCGAACAGAGTCAGGAGGAACACGATGACGCGCCAGACGCGCGCACGCGGGCCGTTGGCCCGTCGGGACACACCCAACGGGGAGATTCGGATCTGGCGCAGGCCCCGCCAGGCGGAGGCCTGGCCGACCGCGACGACGCCCATCAGGACGGCGGCGAGGAGCCTCAGCGGCAGCAACATCTCGCCAGCGGTGATCCGCGCGCCCATCACCGTGAGGGCGCTCCATGCCGGAAGGGCGACCAGGTAGACGATCGTGCCGATGACGGCGCCCGCCACCGACTGGACCAGGGCATCCAGCAGGGACATGCGGGTGACGTCTCCCCCGGACAGGCCCACCAGGCGCAGAACGGCCAGACGCCTCTCCCGGCCGCGCGCCCCCAGGACGGCCGCACTGGATGCCAAGCTCACCATGGCCGGGACCAGCATGGCGCAGGCGAGAAGGGACAGGACGACGTACTGGCTCGCGGCGAAGTCGAAGTCCCAGCCGGTGTTCTGGGCCTCCGCCTCCCACACGGGGACGCGCTCCGGGTGCCGCCCGCGGCTGTAGAGCATCCACGTGCCTCCGGCCACGCTCAGGGCCGCGCAGGTCGTAACGGTATGGGCCAGGACGCTGGCCAGGTACAGGAGTCCCTCCCCCTCGCGAGCGGCGAGGCGCGCGCGGGTGAGGCGAGCGGTGAGGCGGACGAGGGTCAGGGGGGCGGCCGAGGATGCCGTGCCCCGGGACGAGCCTGCTGCGGGCACGGTGACTGTGGCGACGGTGTCCATCGAGTCGCTCATCGAATCGCCTCCGCCTCACGGGAGCGGTCGACGGCGAGAGGACGATCGGAATGGATCAGTCCGTCGCGGATCTCAATGAGGCGTGAGCACCAGCGCGCGACGTTGAGGTCGTGCGTCACCACGACCAGCGCGGTGCCCGCCATGGAGACGGCGGCCGTCAGCAGCTGCATCATCTCGTGACCGGTCGCCTGGTCCAGTGCACCGGAGGGCTCATCGGCGAAGATGGCTCGGGGGCTGCCCACCAGCGCCCGGGCGATCGCCGCGCGCTGGGCCTGGCCACCGGACATCTCGCCGGGACGACGGTCCCGGAGCTCGGCCAGACCGAGCCGGGCGAGCGTCTCGTCGGCGGCGCGCAGCGCCGATCGCGTTGGTGTCCCCGTGAGCATGAGAGGAAGCGCCACGTTCTCCCGAGCCGGCAGCTCGGGGATGAGCTGGCTGTCCTGGAAGACGAATCCCAGTTCGCGCAAGCGACGATGGGAGCGTTGAGCGTCAGGGAGACGGGACAGTGCGGTGCCCGCGAAGGTCACCGTCCCGTGATCCGGAACAAGGACGCCGGACAGGCAGTGCAGCAGTGTTGATTTACCGGAGCCCGAGGGACCCATGATCGCAACGGTCTCACCCTCGGCGATGTCGATGCTCACGCCGGCCAGAGCCGTCACCGCACCGAAGCGCTTGACGATGTCGCCGGTGGTGATCAGTGATGTGTTCATGCCCCTCATTCCATCGTGTCTCCGATGCGGTCTCGATAGTGCCCGCACTCCGGAAGGAGTAGTGCTGGGTATACCTTCGTCGGGTCCCGGCGCCGCGGGCACGGGCTGACGAGGCACGGTACCTTGGGCGCGTGCAATTCCCCTTTCCGCAGCGATGGTTCCACAGGGCCGCGACCTCGCACGAGGCCCTCGCCTCCCGGAGGATCGCTGAGCTCACGGCCTCGCGACGGGAGATCGTCACGGCCTATGAGGTCGAGCGCCGTCGGATCGAACGCGACCTCCACGACGGCGCCCAGCAGCGGCTCGTCGTCGGACTCATGAAGCTCGGGGAGGCGCAGCTCTCCCCGGCCGTGACGGCGGATCCCGCCCTCGCCAACCTCCTGGGAGAGGCCAAGGCGGCCATCGCCGGCGGACTCGACTCGCTGCGCACCACGGTGCACGGCATCCACCCCCGGGTGCTCACCGACCTCGGCCTGGAGGCGGCCCTGCGGGATGCAGTGGACCGAGCCGACGGGATCGGCGGCACCGTGAGAGTCGTCTGCCCCCACCCTTTGCCGGTGCTGCCCGAGGGAGTCCTCGCCGCGGCCTACTTCTTCGCCCTGGAAGCGATGACCAATGCGCTCAAGCACGCCCCCGGTGCCCAGGTCACGGTCCTGCTGACCGTGGATGAGAGCCTGCGGGTCTGCGTCGTCGACACCGGATCCGGTGGGGCCCGTCTGCGGCCGGGGCATGGTCTGGCGGGCATGAGGGAGCGGCTCGCGGCCTTCGGCGGAGATCTCTTGCTGTCCAGTCCCCCGGGAGGGCCGACGCGAGTGGCCGCGCGCCTGCCCCTGCTCCTGGCCCGCGGGGAGAGCGGCATCAGGATGAACGGTTCAGGCGGCATCGGCAGCACAGATAACGTGGATGACACCATCGACAGGAAGAAGTCATGAGCACGACCCCCTCACTGGTGCTTGCCGATGACTCAGCCCTGCTGCGGGAGGGGCTGGCGGGACTGCTCGAGCGTCAGGGCTACGACGTCGTCGCCCGGGAGAGCGATGCGCACGCGCTCATCGACCGCGTTGAGCTCATGGACGCCCGGGCGTGTCTGCCGGATGCGGTCATCGCCGACGTCCGTATGCCGCCGACCATGAGGAACGACGGGCTGGAGGCTGCGCTGACCATCCGACGCCGCCATCCGGCAGTGGCGATCATGGTCCTCAGCCAGTACGTATCGGCGGCCTACGCCCGACGGCTCTTCTCCGCCGATGCACCGGCCGACGCCGGCGGGACCGGCTACCTGCTCAAGGACCGGGTCTCGGAGGTCGCTGATTTCCTGGGGTCCTTGCGGGTGATTCTGTCCGGAGGCATGGTGACCGATCCCGAGGTGGCCCGAGCCATGGTGCGCAGCTCGCGCTCGGGGCTCGCGAACCTGACACCGCGTGAGCTCGAGGTTCTCGAGCTCATGGCGCGGGGGCTGTCGAACAGTCAGATCGCGGTGCGGATGGTCGTGTCGGGAGCGGCGGTCGCCAAGCACGTCTCGGCCATCTTCCTCAAGCTCGGCCTGGACCCGTCCGAGGAGAACCGGCGGGTGCGCGCCATTCTCGCCTTCCTCGGGGATGGTGCCAGTCAGTAGGCGCGCGGTTCCGGCTCGCCCCTGCTCCCCGTCGCCTCCGATCTACCGGGAGCGAGGCGCCCCCGTCAGAGTCCGCGACGGCCTGCCAGGGCGCTATGCACGGGCCGCCAGGCCAGTGCCAGCAGCGTGCCGATGGCTGCCCCGATAAAGCAGGACATGGCGGTCCCGGTGACCCAGGACAGGACGGAGTTGTGAGCGAGCTCCCCGGCCCACTCGATGGCTCGGTGCAACGGGTCGAAGCCGACCTTGGCGAGATTGACCGCCAGGATGTGGCCACCGACCCACAGCATCGCCACGGTGCCCACGACCCCGATACCGGTGAAGAGCGACGGAGCGCTGGACACCACGGCGCGGCCGAGGGAGCGCAAGGCCCTCGTGCGGCCTCTCCCGGCCAGGTGAGCCCCGGCGTCGTCAATCTTAATGAGCGCCCCAACCAGCCCGTAGACCGCGAAAGTGATGAGCAGGGCGGTCGTGACCAGGACGACAACGCGTCTGACGGACGACTCCTCCTGCACTTCGGCGAGAGCGAGCAGCATGATCTCCGTGGACAAGACGAAGTCGGTGGTGACGGCGCGCTTGACGATCGCGGCCTCGTCCATCGGAGCCTCCTCGGAGGGGTGGTCGGGGCCGAGGAAGCTCTCCAGGATCTTCTCCCCGCCCTCGAAGCACAGGTAGGTGCCGCCGATGACGAGCGCCACGGGCAGAAGAACGGGCGCCACCGCCGTCAGCAGCAGTCCGATCGGCAGGATGATGAGAAGCTTGTTGCGGAGCGAGCCCAGCGTGATCCTCTTAATGATCGGCAGCTCGCGGTCCGGAGTGATGCCGGTGACGTACTGGGGCGTCGCAGCGACATCGTCCACTGCGGCGGCCGAGACTTTCGCGGACGCCTTGACGGCCACGGCGGCCGTGTCGTCGATGGTCGATACCGTCAGCTTGGCGAGCGTGGCGATGTCGTCGAGAAGAGCGAAGAAGCCTGACATGGGGTCCGGAGGTCCTGTCGTCGTGCTGCGGCTCCGAGCGGGAGCCCGGCCGGAGATGAGACTATCCGCCGTGGGCGGCCGGCGGGCGCTCCGCCCATGGGCGGGGCGCTACGACAAATCACACCGGGGACCAGCCCACCACTCCCCTATTGACATCGAGACTCGCCCGGGCGGCGCTCACGGACAGCGTCTTAATGGCGCGACGCCGATCGGGCGCGCTCTCCTCGGTCATTGTGAGACGGGCCAGCTGCCCGAGTACGTCGAGGAGCTGCTTGGACCAGCGCACGAAATCACCGGCGGTCAGCTCGCAATCCTGAAGGACCTCGGCCAGGTCGGCGCCCTCCGCCCATGCTCTCACGGCACCCGCCAGAGCCGGCTCGGCGCCGCTGGAGGACTCGATCCGCACCAGAGACTCCAGATTATTGATGGCACGGGACAGACGGATCTCCTCACGTAGCACCGCTCCCAGGCGGGAGCTCGGCGCCACGGGCAGACCAATGGACTGCACCGCCAGACGCGGCTCGTACACGCACGCCGACACCGCTGCGGCCAGGTCGGCGGAGGCGAGCCCGTCCCACAGTTCGTGGCGCAGGCACTCCGAGACGAGCAGGTCCCGTTCGGCGTAGACGCGCGCCAGCATCCGTCCGGCGTCGGTGACTCTCAGATCGCGCTCCGGATGCCCGCGATCGACGGGCTGAAGATAGCCCAGCTCGATGAGCACCTCGCACACGGCATCGAAAAGACGGGCGATCGTGCCGGTGCGGCTCTCCACCCGGGCCTGGAGGCGCTCCGCCTCGGCACAGGCGCGCAGCCATCTGCGTCCCGTGCGGGCGTGCTCCTCGCGATCGGGACATGCGTGGCAGGGGTGCGCGCGCATTCGGTGGCGCAACTCCTCCACGCGTGCGACGCCGCCTTGCTCACCATCGCCTCCGCGTCCCCGATGTCGTCCGGGTCGGGCGTGCTCCAGGTCCCCCGAGCGCAGGGCGCTGACCAGACGCTCCGTCAGGCGCTTGCGATCCCGGGGCCTGCGCACGTTGACGCCGGGCGCGACTTTCAGAGAACCGACTCGGACGACGCCCTCGGGAGCGGTGTCCGGCGACAGGGTCAGGACCCGGGAGTCCTCCCCCAGGACCGTCAGGATGGGAGCGCCAGTGCGATCCACGCCCTGATCCAGAACAATGGCGTGCTTGTGACGGCGTCCTCGACGATGGATGATGATATCGCCTCGGCTCAGCGAGGTCATGGCGCGTGCGGCCTCCTCGCGGCGCGCGGTGCGACCGGTCCGGGAGAGATCGGCCTCGGCATCGGCGACGCGCTGACGCAGGCGCGCGTACTCGCGGAAGTCTCCGAGGTGACAGGTCATCTGCTCCTCCATGGCGGTGAGGCTCCGGCGCATCCTGCGGGCCTCGGCGGCGAGCTCGACGACACCGCGGTCGGCCTGGTACTGGGCGAAGGAGGACTCGAGCACTTCGCGAGCCCGGGCCCTCGAGGCGCGCCCGAGCAGGTTGACCGCCATGTTGTACGTGGGCCGGAAGGCCGAGACGAGCGGGTAGGTGCGCCGCGACGCCAGCGAGGAGACGAAGGCGGGGTCGACCCCGCCGGCGGCCAGGACGACGGCATGCCCCTCCGTGTCGATGCCGCGTCTGCCGGCTCGTCCGGTCAGCTGGGTGTACTCGCCCGGGCTCAGGGTCGCGTGGGCCGACCCGTTCCACTTGCGCAGGGACTCCAGGACCACGGTGCGGGCGGGCATATTGATGCCGAGGGCCAGAGTCTCGGTGGCGTAGACGACCTTGACCAGGCCCGCGCTGAAGAGCTCCTCAACGGTTTCCTTGAAGACGGGAAGAAGGCCGGCGTGATGGGCGGCCACGCCCTGCTCCAGGGCATGCGCCCAGCCGTGGAATCCCAGCACGCCCAGATCTGTTGCGGGGATCTCGCTCATGTGCCGGTCGACGACCTGACGGATTCGGGCCGCCTCGGCATCAGTGGTCAGGCTGACCCCGGCGCCCACGGCCTGGTGGACGGCTTGCTCGCAGCCGGCGCGCGAGAACACGAAGACGATCGCTGGGAGAAGGTCGGCCTCCTCGAGCGCCGTGACGACCGTGACCCGTGAGGGCGGGCGCAGGTCCGCGGCACGGGCTCCGGCATCGCCGCGGCGCGGCGCCCGGCCTCCTCGCCGGTCCCGCCCTCGCCGCCATGACCGGGATGACGGACCTCCGGCTGGACTGCGGCCGGACGCGGACGGAGCCGCCTCCCCCGCCGCCGCGCGGCGGGCCCTGGCCAGGGCCTTGAGCAGGTCGGGGTTGAGCGGGGGCCGGACCGTCGACGCGCTGCCGCCGGATTCGGGCGCCGAGGTCGATGACGGCGATGACGGCGTCGTGTGGAGGTCGAGCAGTCGCCGGCCAACCATCATGTGCTGGATCAGGGGCACCGGCCGGTGCTCGCAGACGACGACAGCCGTGCTGCCGCGCACCTGCCCGAGCCAGTCGCCGAACTCCTCGGCGTTCGAGACGGTCGCCGACAGGGACACCACCTGCACCTCGGGCGCCAGGTGGATGATGACCTCCTCCCACACCGGGCCGCGGAACCGGTCGGCGAGATAGTGGACCTCGTCCATGACTACGAAGCCGAGGCGGTCCAGATCGCGCGAGCCCGAGTAGAGCATGTTGCGCAGGACCTCGGTCGTCATGACGATGATGTCGGCGTGTGGGTTGACAGAGGTGTCACCGGTCAGCAGACCGACGCGCTCCGCTCCGTGGCGCGCCAGCAGATCGAGGTACTTCTGGTTGGACAGGGCCTTGATGGGGGCGGTGTAGAAGGCCTTGAGACCCTTGGCCAGCGCCAGGTGGATGGCGAACTCGCCCACGACGGTCTTGCCGGCCCCTGTGGGCGCGGCCACCAGGACGCCCTCGCCGCGCTCGAGCGCCTCGCACCCGCGGACCTGGAAGTCGTCGAAAGGGAAATCGTAGCCGGCCATGAAGCGGGCGAGCTCGCTGCGGGAGGCCGCCTGTCGGCGTCGGGCGGCGGCGTAGCGTTCGGCGGGCGAGCTCATGACAACAGCCTACGATCACTATCGGCCGACTCCGGCGCCTGCCGCCCGTGCGCACGCCGCGGAGCCCGGCGCCTAGCACGGCAGAAGTACGGGAACGACGCCGCGCACGGCCTCCAGTCGCAGCGGCAGCCGCACGAGGGCCTCGCCGTCGGCCATGGGGCACGGGAGCGTACGCCGGTCGGCCCGGGCCGGCAGGGTCTCGATGGTGAGCACTCGGGTGCGCTCGAGGCGGACGAAAGGGTCCGTCAGGTGGGACCCGGCGAAAACCCTGGCCAAGCAGGCCCAGGAGCCCGACGCGCCCGACCGGGTCCAGGCGGAGTACATCCAGCAGGCCGTCGGCGGCGTCCGCACCGGGCGACAGGTTCATGCCGCCGACGTAGCGGGTGTTGCCGCTGCGACCAGCAGGGCCCGTCCCTGCCAGATCCCGGTGTCGGTGGTCAGCCGGTAGCCGTAGGGAGCCGGGCCGGTGAGCTCGCCGAGGACCGCGCGCAGGTAGCGGCCTTGACCCGAGGGCCAGGCCAGCGTGTTCGCCCTGGCATTGACAGCCGCGTCCACCCCCGCCGAGACGACGGCCAATGACCATTCGTGCTCGTTGTGCACGGGCGAGCTGTCAGGACGCACGCGTGGCGTGGATGGCGTGGAGACGGGCGATGCGCCCCGCCTCGCGCAGGGCGGCGTCAGTGACCCGGACCGAGGCGCTCGCATCCCGTAGAGGCAGGCCCAGGTGACGGGCGATGTCATTACCGGCCCTTACAGCGACAATGCTCAGCGGTACGCCCGTGGTGGCCACCGTGTCCAGACCGAGGTGGACGGTGCCGTCCCCGCCGACCGCAACAAGGGCATCAGGACCGCCGTCGCAGTCGAGGGCGCCGTGGCGCTGACGCGCGACTCCTCATAGGTGGAGCCGCAGGCGACAGTGACGTCGTAGCCGGCCGTGACCAGCGCCGTGACGGTCGCATGCGCGGCGCCGCCGTGACGACCGCGTCCCGAGGTCGAGTTGGCGACCAGGACGATGCGCATGAGGGTGCAGGGCTGAGAGACGGGCGCCGGCCAGAGGCGGATCAGGCCTCGTCGCCAGCCGCGGGAAGCTCCCGAGACGAAGCAGGTGCCGACAGGCTCGCCGAGTCCGCGACCGGTTGCCCCGCCAGGGCGGCATCGAGCTCGGCTTCCTCCCGGGCGCGCCTGCGCGCTACCCGTTTGTCATGCTGGATCGACATGAAGCAGGCCAGGAAGTACAGACCGGTGATCGGTACCGCCATGAAGATCATGGACCAGGGGTCGGGCAGCGGGTTGGCGAAGGCCATGAAGATGAAGATGGCCACGACCGCCCAGCGCCAGCCCTTGAGCATCGTCCTGCCTTTCATCAGGCCCAGGCGATTGAGAGCTACGAGGATCTCAGGCAGGAGGAAGGCGGCACCGAAGACGAGAACGAGACGCAGGTAGAAGGACAGGTAGGTCGACGCGTCGATGATCCCGGTGGATGAGCCCCAGTCGGGAATGAAGCCGGTCAGGATCTGCACGGCGTGGGGCATGATCCACATGCCCAGGGCGCACCCGCAGGCGAACAGCGCCAGGCCCGCCATCCCGAAGGCCCACGTGTAGGCCTTCTCCCTGCGGGTCATCCCCGGACCGACGTAGGCCCAGAACTCGTACATCCACAGCGGGGAGGACAGGAGCACTCCGGTCCACAGCGACATGCGCAGACGCAGGTCGAAGGAGGACAAGATCGTGGGGAAATTCACCTTCAGATCCCCACCGTTCGCGTTAGCCTGAGTGATCGGCAGGGTGATGAGGTTGTACACCGGCTTGTAGATCACATAGCCGACGACGGCCCCGATCAGGATCCCGAGAGCCGAGATGACCAGACGGTTGCGCAGCTCGCGCAAGTGATCCCCGATCGACATGACCGCCTCGGGATTGTCCTTGCGACGGGTCACGGAGATCCTGGGCATGCTCGGCATGACCTTGTTCCCCTCCTCACCGGATCGGTGACGTGCGCGGAAGTGCCGGAGCGCTCGTGGTGCGCAGCCCGTCGGTCACTGCTGGACGGTGCCGTCCGTCTGAGGGGCGGTCTGACCGGGCTGGGTCGGCTGCGTGTAGTAGGTTCCCTGCTGCGGCTGCTGGATCTGGGCCTGGGGCTGCTGGGCGGAGGAGGCGTCATCGTCCTGCAACTCCTTGACCTCCTTCTTGAAGACCTTCATCGACTTGCCGACGCTGCCCGCAAGCTCGGGCAGTTTGTTGCCTCCGAAGATGAGGAGGACGACGAGGAGGACGACGATCCAGTGCCAAGGCCTCATGGCTCCCATGTGCGTACCTGCTTCCAAGATGATGGTCCTGATCGGAACACGACGATTCTAGCGGTTCACAGGGTGCGCGCCGCGCACAGGCCCATGACGTTCCACCCATGGCGTACCGCCCATGGCGTACCGCCGCAGTGGGCCGGACCCCGCCGGCACCCGGCGCACAGCCATCGGCCTTCATAATCCATCCTCGTAACCGGAAGCCATCCTCATAAGCGGGTGTACGGGTGACGTTATGAGCCTTCGACGGAAGCATTGAGGGCGAGGGCGCGCTGCGCCGCTCCACGGGCCCGCAATGCCAGGCTCCGGGGAAGAACCCCTCTGATGTGTCGGCCCGCCGACAGCACGAGGCCGACGAGCCAGTCCTCATCGCGACCTCGCACCTGAGCGCGTATCGCACCCTCGGGCAGGATCTCGATCTTCTCGGCGTCGACCTGCTCCACCAGCCAGCGTCCGCCCGGGGCCAGGGTGAGCACCGCCGTCCGGGACCGGGACGAGCGGGGCTCCCCGTGACGACGACGCGCGCGATGGGTCGTCGCGGTCGCGTCAAGGAGCTCGACGTTCAGGATCCGGTCGAGGCGGAAGGAGCGCTCGTCCCGGGCGCTCAGGCACCATGCGCGCACGGTCAGGTGCGAACCGTCGGTGATCAGCTCGAGCGGGTCGACCTCGCGCACCGAGCGGGTGTCAGTGGCCGACACGTAGGTCAACCGCAGGCGCCGCCGCTCGGCCATAGCACGTCGGACGGTCCGCAGCACCGCCGTGCCCGACCCGCTGGCGGGGTCGTCCGCCCCCGCAGGCGGCGCGACCGGTCTCGCACCGCCGCGCATTGCGGCGGTCAGCGCGGCCTGCGCCCCGTGCAGGGCCGCGGCGGAGGCGGGGTCGTCCGCCAGGACGTCGCCGAGCACCCGCAAGGACAGGAGCAGGGCAACGGCCTCCTGGCGGGACAGCCGCACCGGCCGGTCGAGCCCGAGCGGTTCGGTCAGGCGCAGCCGACCGGCCTCGAAGTCGTCGGCGCTGAAGTCGACGAGATCCCCGGGCATGCCGCCGGGCAGGCCCGAGACCCACAGGGTCTCCACATCGCTTCGGATCATCGCAGCAGTGACGCCGAAATGAGCGGCGGCCTCCTCGAAGGACGCGCCCTCGTGCTCGGCGACCCAGGCCGGCAGGGCCAGGAGTCGAACGAGTCGGTCGATCGAGCGCCGTGCCATGTTCACCGATCCTCCGTCGGAAGACCCAGGGCGGCGACGCCGGTCAGGTGGGCCACGACATCGGCGCGCAACTGCGGCGGGTCCACGACCACCGCGGCGTCGGCCAGCGCCGCCAGTGAGCCCGCGAAGGCGACGCGGTCGGTGTAGGTGACTTTCAGCACGTCCCAGCCGACGGGCACCGGGCGTGAGTCGGTGCCCGGGTCCGCCGCGGTCGCCCGGGACCGCAGGTGCAGGGCCCGGCCCGGGGCGACGGCGACGAGCGCCTCACGGGCGAGCGGCTCGCCGTCCTCGGGCGGGGCGAAGGCGCCCGGATCGGAGCGCACCGAGACTTTCCCCGCGATCCGGGTCAGGCGGAAGGTCCGGGTGGCTTGAGAGCCCAGGTCGAAGGCGTCGAGGTACCAGGCGCCCTCGCTCATCCGCAGCCGATGGGGGTCAACGACGCGAGTGCGAGTCGTGCCCGAGGCGGCCGAGGTGTAATCGAAGGAGACTACGCGCCGCTCGTCGACGGCCGCCGCCAGCAGCGGCGGGACTTCCCGGCCGGCAAGGTCGACGGTCAGATCCGCCAGAGCCCGGGAACGGTCCACCCCAGTGTCCTCCTCCCCCATAGTGACGGCCCGAATCTTGGTCAGCGCATGCCGGGCCGTGGACGTCAGGGCGCCCGAGCGCCAAGCTGAAGCGGCTAGGTCGATGGCCGCCGCCTCCTCGGCGGTCAGGCTCACGTCGGGCAGGGCGTAGTCCTCCTCCGCGACCCGATAGCGGCTGCCCTCGTCCTGACCGGTGGTCGTGATCACGATGCCCAGCTCGCGCAGAATCCGCTTGTCGCGTTCGAACATGCGTCGGGCGGTCTCACCCCCGCTCCGGTCGTATCCGGCCACTGTGTCCACCACCTCCGCCGCCGTCATGCCGGTGGCGGTGTTGCGCAGAGCCAACAGCAGGTTGACCTGACGCTCCTCGGCTGGGATCGTCTGGCTGGGCGTGCGTGTCACGCATCTCAGCGTAGGCTCGTTGCCGGCCCCGAGCATCGAACCACAGAGATGAGACACGAGCATGCTGACCGCCCCCGAGAAGAACCCCGATCAGAACCCGGAGCCCCGGCGAGCGCAGCGGCCGCACGCTCTGGAGACCTATCTGGAGGACGAGGTTCTCGCGCTGGGCGGCCCCCTGAGTCTGAAAAGGGCGCGCGTCTTCCTGCTGAAGGCTTCCGACCTCATCGGGGCGCCGCCCGCCTGTGCGATCGGCCCAGGCGTGCGATTCCAGTGGCTCATCGGGGAACGCATCATTGAGCTGTCCCCGAACGCGGGCGCCGATGACGAGGACATCGGCCTCCGATTCAGGGCTTTCGACATGGGCACGGTACCGGCCGGCACCTGGCGCACTAGCTTCAAATGGGGAGGCGATCCCGCCGATCAGCCCTACCACTGGTACCGGCAGATCTCCGGGGCGCCCGCCGGAGCCGACACCTGGTGGCAGCCCCGCTACGTTATGGTCGCCTCGACCTGGGAGGACTTCGACTGCGCCTTCCCGGACATTATCGGAAGCATGGCCGACGACGTGGCGCTCACACCGCCGGCCTGGCGCGATCGGTCTCCGTCTCTGACCTGGGCCCTCGGCAAGGGCTCCCCCTGGGAGACGGTGACCTTCGCCGCCGATGAGAACGGCCTCGACGTCATCGCTGTCGGTCATGGAGGACGTGCGAGCGTCCGTTTCCCCCGCGGCCGGTGGTTGTACGGGGATCGGCGGCGCGGATCGACCCTGACGGCCTTCGTGGCGGGGCTCGCCCGCGGTGGCGCCCCGGCGCTGGTCACCGATCTGCAAATGCGCGATGTGACCGGAATGGACATGTGCGTCTTCACGCCGGGCCCCGTCGCCGATATCGGCGTCCTGTTCGACGGGGACGAAACGAACCCCGACGACAAGCCGATTACGGGCTGCACGTGGGAGGAGTACGTGCGTGCAGTCGAGCGATCCGCGGTGCGCGCGCCCCGGCGACGCGTCGGGACCCCCGGTCGCACTCCCCTCGATGTCAGGCTCGCTCCGCAGGGCGCCGGCGATCTCGTGGAGGCCCTCGCCGCGGCGCTCGCGGCGGGCGGGCGGTTCACGGACGTGCTCTCGCGCTTCGGTGCCGTGGTCGCGACGGAGCAGAACGCCGGAGAGTCCCGGTTCGTCTCCGGACGGGGCTGGTCCGCCGTCATCAAAGAGCACCGCCGTGGTCGGACGGTCACGGTCGAACCGTGCCGCGAGTCGGGCCCGTCCGACCGGAAGCAGAGGCTCGCCTGCGCCCGGGCGCTGTCCACCGAGCTGGAGCGGCGTCACGGCGCTCCAGTGGCCCGGAGCAGTGGGAGCCGCGGCCGCCTCACGCACGTCTTCGACGTGGGCGGATGCGGTGTCGAACTGAGTACCAGCCCCCGTGTCGAACTGGAAGTCGGGGACCTGCGCACGATTCTCGCCACGAGCTTCTGACCCGGCCCCGGAGGCGAGAGCTCCGGCAGTCTGCTCCAGCAGTCTCAGGGACCTTGCTCCGGGCGGCTTTGGCGGGACCCGCCCGCGGTACGGTTCGTCCATGATGTGGCGCGATGGCGAGATCCTGACACTGCGGCGCAATTGGGGCCCGCCGGGCCGTCGCTGCGCTGAACTGGTGGTGCGCGTCACCGCCGCGCCGTCGCGCGCCGATTCGCTGCAGGTCGACCGTCGACTGCGCGCCATCGCCTATGAGACCGTCACCGGCATCCCGGGCGTCGGGGAGGAAGTCCGCATGGATGTCTCCGCCCTCGACCGGGGTCTGGGCACCGGCGGGCACGCCATGGTGGTGGCGCGGCCCGGCGTCCTGCCCGAGGATCCAGTTCGTGAGGGACACCTGGTCAAGGCCCGCTACATGCCGGACCAGGTCATGGTCGCCGGCGTCGACGAGCAGGGCGCTGTGCACCACGAGCTGCTCTGCGCCCCCATCGACGATCTGACACTGGAAGGGACTCCGGTCGTGATCGCCGACCTGCACTCCGCCCTACCGGCCATCCTCGCCGGTGCTCGCGCAACGCGCGGTGCGCATGATCAGGTGCGCGCCGTCTACGTCATGACCGACGGCGGCGCCTTGCCCCTGGCTTACTCGCGCACCGTCGCCGCCCTGCGCCGGGTCGGCTGGTTGGCTGGCACGGTGACCTCCGGGCAGGCGTGGGGCGGCGACGTCGAGGCCGTGTCCGTGCACAACGCGCTGCTAGCGGCCAGACACGTGCTGGGCGCAGACCTCGTCGTCCTCGCCCAAGGACCCGGGAACCTCGGCACGGACACGCCATGGGGCTTCTCGGGTGTGGCCTGCGGCGACGCCGTTAACGCGGTGGCGGTTCTCGGCGGGCGGGCCATCGCCTGTCTGCGAGTTTCCCAGGCCGATGCGCGTGAGCGCCACCGCGGCATCTCCCACCACTCGATGACCGCCTACGGGCGGGTGGCCCTCACCGCCGCGGACATCGTCGTACCGGGGCTGCCGGGTGCGCTGGGCGAGCAGATCGACGCCCAGGCGCGCGAGTTGTGCGGCCCCCGCCCGCGGGGCGCTCGGCATCATCGCGTGGACACGGGTGTCGACGGGCTCACCGAGGTACTGGAAGAGGCCCAGAACGCCACAGGAATCCGCCTGTCCACCATGGGCCGCGGCCTGCACGAGGATACCGCGGCCTTCCTCGCCGCCGCTGCGGCCGGCCGGTACGCGGAGACCCTCCTGCACAAGCAGGCTCCCGAGGCCGCTTGAGCCGTCGCTACGGGCCAGGCGGTCGGCCCATGGGTCGACGCGGATCTCCGCCGGGGCCGGCATGACTGGCTGGGCCGCAGCAGACGGGAATCGATCGGATCCCAGGCATTACCCTGACGCCATGAAGACCTTCGAGGACCTATTCGCCGAGCTTCAGGATAAGGCCGCCGCCCGCCCCGCGGGGTCCGGAACCGTGACCGAGTTGGATCGGGGTGTCCATTTCATCGGCAAGAAGCTGGTGGAGGAGGCCGCCGAATCGTGGATGGCCTGCGAGCACGAGTCCGATGAAGCGGCCTGCGAGGAGATCAGCCAGCTGCTCTACCACGCCCAGGTCATGATGATCGCCAAGGGCTACACCCTCGCCGACGTTTACGAGCGCCTGTGAGCGCCCGCTCCGCTCCGTCGCCCGATACCACTGACCCATCTGTGAGGACCGCCGTGCTGCGCATCGCCGTGCCCAACAAGGGCTCCCTGTCCGAACCGGCCACCACTATGCTCGCCGAGGCCGGGTACCGCACTCGCCGCACGGGGCGCGAACTCGTGCTCCGCGATGAGGCGGGTGGAATCGAGTTGTTCTTCCTACGCCCCCGCGATATCGCCGTCTACGTCGGTCAGGGCGCAGTCCACGCCGGTATCACGGGACGTGACCTGCTACTGGATTCAGGGGTGGACGCCGTCGAGCATCTGCCCTTGGGATTCGCCCGCTCCACTTTCCGGTTCGCAGCACCGGCGGGGACGATGAGCTCGCTGGAGGACATCGCGGGCAGGCGCGTGGCCACCTCCTACGACGTGCTGGTGCGCGACTACGTGAAGAGCCGGGGCGTGGAAGCGGTGACCGTGCATCTGGACGGCGCAGTAGAGTCCTCGGTCCGACTCGGGGTGGCGGATCTGATCGCCGATGTCGTGGAGACTGGAACGACGCTGCGGGCGGCAGGCCTGGAAACCTTCGGCGAGCCGATCCTGACCAGTGAGGCGGTGCTCATTACGACGGAACGATACCTGGGCGCACCCGGCCTGGTCACGCTCGTGCGGCGTCTGGAGGGAGTACTGCGGGCGCGCTCCTACGTACTGGTGGACTACGACGTGCCCATGAGTAGGCTGCATCTGGCGGCGGCGCTGACTCCGGGCATCGAGTCGCCGACGGTCTCACCGCTGCAGAACCCCGACTGGGTGGCGGTGCGCGCCATGGTGCCGCGAGCGGACGTCAACCGCGTCATGGACGAGCTCTACGAGGTGGGCGCACGCGCGATTCTCGTGTCCTCACTCCTAGCCTGCCGGCTGTGAGCCGGCGGCGCACCGCCCCTTGCTCACGGCCGAGCGGCACGTCACCGGCGGGCAGTGGAACCCCGCCCGTCTCACCGGGCGGCACTCACCGCCCATCGTCGACTTCGTCGCGGGGCATGGCCGCGACGAGCACGGTCGCCGCGGCCAGCAGGAGCGTGCAGGCCCCCAGGGCCGGAACCAGTCCAGCCGTGAAGCGCTCGCCGGGGGCGTAGGCGCCGTAGGCGGTGAAGATGGCGGTGCACAGGGCAATGCCCATTGCGGTTCCCAACTGACGCGCCGTCTGGTTGACTCCTGAAACCACGGCCCGGTCCCTGGGAGCAACTCCGATGAGGACGGCTGTCGCCAGAGGGGAGAAAGTCAGTCCCATTCCGGTCCCTGCGATAATCATGGGAATGACGTAGGCGATGTAGGCAGCGTTCTGATGGGACAGGAACGCGAAGCAGGCGATCGCCATGGTCTGCAGCACCATGCCGACAAGCAGCACCTGTTTCGGGCCGCGGCGCCCGACGATGACACCGGCCAGGGGCGCCGCCGCCATAGGGACCACGGTCCAGGGGGCGGCACGCAGACCCGATTCGAGCGGATCGAATCCCATTCCGATCTGGAGGTACTGGCTCACCAGGAACACCGAGCCGAAGATGCCCGCGGAGAAGAGCACAGCGACGGCGTTGACGAGGCTGAAGCGCCGGTCGGCAAACAGGCGCATGGGCACGTACGCCTCCCGCTCGCGACGTTCGTGACGGATGAAGCAAACCAGCGAGACCACGGCGATACCCAGGCAACTCACGACCAGGGGGCTGGTCCATCCGCGGCTGCCGCCCTCTGACAGCGCCCAGGTCAGCGGGAACACGAAGGCCGTTCCAGCCACCAGCCCCAGCAGGTCCGTCCGGGCGCCCGCCGACGCAGGAGACGCCTGCGAGGCGGCGGAGCCGAGGCTCCAGCGCACGAGGGCCAACGACAGGACGCCCACAGGGATGTTGATCCAGAAGATGACACTCCAGTGGAGATCCTCGACGACGGCGCCTCCGATGATCGGCCCCGCGGCCACGCCCAGGCCGTTGACGCTGCCCCATACGCCGATGGCCAGCTCGCGCAGGCGCCTAGGAACGGCGTCGGCCATCAGCGCCAGGGACAGGGAGCCGATAGCTGCCCCGCCGGCGCCCTGGACGACTCTGGCGGCGATCAGTGCGGACGGCGTGGACGCCAGCGCCGCCACGGCCGAGGCGAGGGTGAACAGGAGGATCGCCCACAGGAACAGCCGGCGGCGACCGATTCTGTCGCCCGCAGCGGCGGTCGGCAGGATGAGGGCGGCGTAGGTGAGCGTGTAGGCGTTGACGAACCACTGGAGCTCGGTGACCGAGGCGTTCAGGTCCTGATGGATCTGAGGCAGAGCGATGGTGACGACGAGTGAGTCCAGTGAGGTCATGAGCGTGGGCAGGGAAATGGCGACGATGACCCGGGCCGCGCGGTGCGTGCGTGGTGTCGGCAATGGAGGCTCCTGTCTGGATAGGTTTAGTATCCATTAGATTAGATACTAAAGCTATCTTCTAGTCAACTCGAGCCGCCCGGCCTCATCACGATGCTGGAGCAGCGCCGGTAGCCATTGACCAGCGTCCGTGACGCCCCCGTATCCTCCTCATGACGGCCCGCGACGGCGGGGCGTGCCGCCCCGCAGCGGTGCTGACAGGAGGGACATGCGCATCTCGGAGCTCGCCCGGGAATCGGGGATCCCGGTGGCGACCATCAAGTACTACATCCGTCAGGGGCTTCTCCCTGCTGGCGCCCCCGTCAACGCCCGCCAGTGCGACTACAGCTCCCGGCACCTCGACCGCCTGCGGCTCATCCGCGGCCTCCTCCACGTGCTGGGGGCCTCGATCGAGCAGGTGCGGGAGGTGGTGGCGGTCATCGACGGGCCCGCCCGAGAACCGTGGGAGGTGATGAAGTTCGCAACCGAGGCGATTCCCTCACCGCACCGGCATGAGGAGCCCGAGCACGGCAGGGCCCGAGAGGTCCTCGAGGAGTTCGGACTCCCCCACGCCCCCGAGCATCCCGCGGTCAGGCAGCTCGACGCCGCGCTGTTCTTCGCCGAGGAGATCGGGATGCCGATGAGCCGGGAGCAACTGGCCGTCTACGTCCGGGCGGCGCGGCGCACGGCCCGGGCCGATGTTGAACGCATCTCATGGGAACCGGACGAGGAGTCGGTCGAGCGGGCCGTTCTGGGCACGGCGGTCTACGAGCCTGTGCTTCTGGCACTGCGTCGCATCGCGCATCGCGAGCTGGGCATCGCCCACTACGGCCAGCTCGACGCCAACCCGACGGCTGACGAGCGGAAGCGCCCCGACGGGGACGGGGCGACGTGAGGACGCAACGACTCGTCGGCGCTGCGCTCGCCTCGCCCGGCCCTCTTCCCGCTACCCGTCCTCGGATCCCTCCGGAGTCCTCCCGCCGTTCCTACTGCTCAAGGGGCACGCACACGTCGGAGGCCCGGGGAACCTCGTCCCCCAGGATCCCGTAGGAGGACAGGAAGTCGATCATGGGGGCGAAGTCCCCAACCCGCACCGAGCCGACCGCCCGCGTCCCGTCCCCCTCGATGAGCTCGCCGGTGGCCACGGCGACCTCCCGGGCATGCGCGGCCTGGGTCGCGTCGGCCAGGTCGCTCACGTACTCCCCAGTGGCCTCGACGGCGGCGTCGGGGTCATCGATAAAGGACGCCATACCCGCGACCGAGTCCGCGACAGCCTCGGCGAGCGCGTCGCGACGGGCCGCCAGAACATCGGTCGTGGTGACCAGGGAGGCGCCCAGCAGCGGGGCGTCCTCACTGATGGCCAGAGTGCGCACCGGTGTGCCGTTCTGCGCGAGCTGAACGGCATCGTTGTTCGCGTACCCGGACACGGCATCGACCTTGCCCGAGGCGAGGGCGGCCTGCTGGGTGTAACCGATCTCCTGGATCGTGACCTCGTCCTGGCCGAGCCCGGCCGTGGACAGCGCCACGAGGAGGGAGTACCAGGTCTCCCCCGTCTTGCCGGGGGTGCCGATGCTGCGGCCCTTCAGATCGGCCAAGTCGGTGATATCGGAATCCTCGGGCACGATGATGCAGCCGGGGTAGCGCTGGTAGAAACCGCCGATGACGCTCAGGCCTCCTCCGTTGGAGGCGGCAACGACCGCCTCGTCCGCGCCGGCCACGACGATCTGCTCGGTGCCGGCCAGAAGGGCGTCGAACTGCCCTTCCTGCTCGCCGTGGTGGCGAAGCGAGACCCCCGGAGCGTACCGCCCGTTCTTCAGCGCCAGGTAGAAGGGGGCGAACTGGACGTTGGGCGTGTAGGTCAGGCCGATGACCAGATCCCCGGCGGCGCCGGAGGCGGCGGATGCTTTCCGGGCGGCGGTACCCGAGCCGCAGGCGCCGAGAAGGCCCGTCAGAGCCGTGACGGAGGCGGTGGACAGGACTGAGCGGCGGGAGAGGAAGGTCATTATGCGTCTTTCCGGTCGATGGGACGGGTGCGGGTGGAGGGAAGGGGGCTGCTATGCCGCGGTCGGCGTGCGCTCTCAGGTCGCTCGGCGTCCGCGCATGGAGTTCACGACGCGGCTGCGGCGCTCAAGCTCATACAGGCACCAGTGGATGCTCGTCGCCATGACGCACAGGACGACGATGGTGGAGAACAGCCCGGTGGTGTCGACGCTCTGACGCTGAGAGGCCAGAACCATGCCCAGGCCCCGGCCTCCCATGGTCATCTCCCCGATGACCGCCCCGGTGACCGACAGGGTGAAACCGGTGCGCAGCCCGGAGATGATGGCCGGTAGCGCCATGGGCAGTTCCATGTGCACGATCATGGAAGTTCCGTGGGCGCCGTCGAGCCGGGCGGCGTCGATGATGTCGGTGTCCAGGCCGCGCAGGCCGAGCAGGACGGTCACGGTGATGGGGAAGAAGACCATCAGGACGCACAGGACCACGGTTGGCACGGTGCCGTAGCCGATCCACACGACGAGCAGCGGGGCGATGGCGATGGCGGGCACCGCTTGGGAGGCAGCCACGTAGGGCAGAACGGCGCGGGAGAACGAACGCCAGTGGAACAGCGCCCACGCCAGAGGCAGGGATAATGCGGTCGCGGCCAGGCAGCCCAGCGCGGCCTCGATGAGCGTGATGCGGGTGTAGCCGAGTAGGCCGCCCCGACTCACCCCCAGCCACAGGCGGCGGGCGACGTCGAGAGGATCGGGCAGGAAGACGGGCAGGATGAGTCCGGCGCGAGTCACGGTCCACCACAGAGCCAGGACGGCCAGGCCCAGACCGGCGGCGGGGCCAGGACCCCGGTGCGGGTGGTACCGCACACTGGTTGTGCGGGCGGCGGCGGTGCCTTCGCGCCGCATCGGTGAGGCGGTGCGGAGGCCGGCCGGCTGGCCGTCGGCCGGCAGCGGGGACGCAGGGCGCCCGGCGGTGGCGGTGCTCACGCAGTATCCTCTCCGGTTGCCCGGGACGGTGATGTCCCGGGGACTCCGAGGTGACGGGCAGCGGACCGCGTCGACGCGATGCCCGGCAGGCGCCTCGTGCTTCCTCCCATCCGGACTCTCACCGTCGGTGCTGGGCTTCCACCAGCTCAACCGGCCGCGCCGCCCCGACGGGTTGGCGTGACCGGGTCGCGGACTATTACCGCCGGCTCGGACTTCCACCGACCCCGGAGCACGTGATTGCCCGTGAGAGTAGTCGACGACCACGAGCGCTACAACATGCTGCGATGACCGGCCGATCACACGGGGCGGGTACCGGCGTCCTCCGGAGTTGCCCCGTCCGAGCCCCGCCATCCGGCCGCGGCGACGGCCGAGCGGAACTCGGCCTCGACCGCCGGGGCGGGCCGTCCCGCGCGTGAAACGGCCCAGGCGACCAGCAGGTTAGCGGAGAAACCCGGGATGAGCTCGTACAAATCAAAGATCCCTCCCGGACCGCCGTCAACGTTGCCCCAGATCATGACGACGACCGCACCGGTGACCATACCGGCGACCGCGCCGACGGCAGTCAGGCGGCGCCAGTACAGGCACAGCAGGACGGTCGGTCCGAAGGAGGCCCCGAAACCGGCCCAGGCGAAAGCCACCAGGGCCAGAATGGTGTCACTGGGAGACCAGGCCATAGCGGCGGCCACAACCGCCACGGTCAAGACCGCGAATCGCGAGTACATGACCAGGCGCGTCTGCGAGATGCTCCTGCCACCGACCTGCTTGTACAGGTCCTCGATGAGTGCTGAGGAGGTCACCAGCAGCTGGCTGGAGACGGTCGACATGATCGCCGCCAGGATTGCGGCCAGCATGAAACCGGCGGCGAAAGGATGGAACAAGAGCTGTCCCAGGCTGATGAACACAGTCTCGGGGTCGTCCAGGCGCCCGGTGTCGCGCTGGAAGACGGCCACACCGACGATGGCGGTCGCCGCGGCGCCGGCAACGGCAAAGAGCATCCATCCGATGCCGATGCGCCGCCCGGAAACGGCCTCCCCCGGGGATCGCAGCGCCATGAAACGCACGATGATGTGGGGTTGGCCGAAATAGCCCAAGCCCCAGCCCAGTGAGCTGATGACGCTGATCACCGAGGTCGTCGGCCCGAGCACCGCCCAGTAGTGGGGGTCGACCGCGGTGACGGCGTCGACGGTGGCGCCGATACCGCCGAGATGGATGACGCCGATGACCGGCACGGCGATCAGGGCGGCGACCATCATAAGACCCTGAACGAGGTCGGTGTAGGACACGGCGAGAAAGCCGCCCACGAGCGTGTACATGACGGTGATGCAGGCTACGAGAGTCAGGCCCAGCCGGTAGTCCAGCCCGAAGGAGGAATGGAAAAAGATGCCCCCCGAGACCATGCCGGAGGAGACGTAGAACGTGAAGAAAACGAGGATGATCAGGCCGCTGGCCCAGCGCAGCAGGTGCGCCGAGTCGTGGAGGCGGTTGTCCAGGAAACTCGGGATGGTGATCGAGTTGGAGGCGACCTCGGTGTAGGTGCGCAGCCTTGAGGCGACATAGCGCCAGTTGAGCCACGCCCCCGCAGTCAGGCCGACGGCGATCCACCCCTCGACCAGGCCGGAGGCGTACAGGGCGCCGGGCAGGCCCATCAGGAGCCAGCCGGACATGTCGGAGGCTCCGGCGGACAGCGCCGTCACCATGGGTCCCAAACCTCGGCCGGCCAGCATGTAGTCGTCGAGCGAATCGTTGTGGCCGTAGGCCCACCAGCCGATGACGACCATGCCGACGAAATAGATGATCATCGAGATGGCGGCGAAGGTAGTTGGTGACATGGCTCTCCTCATCTCAGGGGTGGGTCTGTCCCGTACCTTAGCCCGGGGCCGTACCCCACACGGTCCCGCCTCACGGGAGGACCGCACCGAACAGCACAGTGGACGATCGGCGCGCTCAACGCACCATCTGGGTGTCTTTGAATTCGAGGGCCCGTTCCGCCTCCTCAGCGACAGTGTTGAGCGTTCTGCCGATGCCAGCAGCGGCGTAGGCGCTCACGAAGCCCTCGACCAGGGGCGCGCACGACACGCGTACGCGCCCCCGCACAGCGGGATTCACCAGGTCCAGGGCGGTTTCGGCGCTCATCACCCCACTGCCGAGGTCGGTCAGCACGAGTACGCCGTCGCCGTCATCGGCCCTCCCGATAGCGGCGGCGACTTCGGTGGCATCGGTTCCCAGCTCGCCCCCGGGCATTCCCGCGGCGATCTCGACGCGCACATCCAGGCCGGGCACCAGCCCCCGGCCGAGGGCCGCCGTGGCGCGGGCAAGCTCCAAGGAGTGCGAGACCACGACGATGCCGATCATGATGCTCTCCCGCCCATGACCTCGGCCAGAGCCCGCAGGAGCAGCGCGGTCGAAGCGGCGCCGGGGTCGATGTGCCCGACCGAGCGCTCACCCAGATAGGAGGCTCGCCCCTTGGTGGCGAGCATGGGGCCGGTGGCCGTGCGTCCGGCGTCGGCGGCGGCAGCCGCCTTCTCCAGGGCCGGGACCAGGTCAGTACTGGCGCGCAGGGCGTCGAGGGCGGGGTACCAGGCATCGAGCATGGTCTTCTCCCCCGCCTCGGCTCTGCCACGCCGAGCGATGCCGCTGACCCCCGCCCCGATGGCGTCGGTCAGGGTCCTCAGATCGAGGCTGTCGCGCCCCCTCGTCGCGTCGGCCATGGACAGGAAGAAAGTTCCGTACAGGACTCCCGATGCGCCGCCGACCCTGGAGATCAGCGTCATGGCGAGCGTCCTCAGGACTGCGTCGGGCGTATCGGCGCTCGCTGCGAGGGCCTCGACGGCGGCTGCCATCCCCCGCTTGAGATTGGCGCCGTGGTCGGCGTCCCCGATAGCGGCATCCAGCTCGGTCAGGGCGCGGGCCTGCTCAGTTACTAGGTCGCCGCAGCGCCGGACCCAGGCGCGCAGGTCGTCGGCGGTCACCGTTGTGCGTCCCACGGGAGCCACGATCACTCGCCCCACCTCAGACCGGGGGAGGCCACCGGGGCGTCCCAGAGCCGGAGGATCTCCTCGTCGGCGCGCACCAGAGTCAGTGAGCAGCCGGCCATGTCCAAGCTGGTGACGTAGTTGCCGACCAGGCTGCGGGCGACGGCGATCCCCGCTTCGCGCAGCAGTCCCACCACCTGCCCGTACATGATGTAGAGCTCCAGCAGCGGGGTGGCACCCATTCCGTTGAGGAGGACGATGACGTCGCCGTCCGCCGACGGCAGGTCGGCCACGATCGGCTCGACCAGGCGACGCGCCACCTCACGAGCCCCGGTGGCCTTCTCCCGGCTCCGGCCCGGCTCGCCGTGGATGCCGATACCGATCTCCATTTCATCGTCGGGCAGATCGAAGGAGGGCTTGCCGTTGGCGGGCACCGTGCACGAGGTTAGCGCCACGCCCATGGAGCGGCCGCCCTGCGCGACCCGCTCGGCTAGGGCGGCGACCTGTTCAAGGCTCCGACCCTCCTCGGCTGCGGCGCCCGCGACCTTCTCGACGACGAGGGTCGCGCCCACGCCCCGGCGTCCGGCCGTGTACAGGGAATCCTCCACGGCGACGTCGTCGGCGACCACGACGGTGGCGATCCGGATGCCGGAGCTGGCTGCCAGCTCGGCGGCCATCTCGAAATTCATGACGTCGCCGGTGTAGTTCTTCACGACATGGAGAACACCGGCGCCCCGATCGACCGCAACGGTGGCGGACACGATCTGGTCGGGCACGGGAGAAGTGAAGACCTCGCCCGCGCAGGCGGCGTCGAGCATGCCCGATCCCACGAACCCGGAGTGGAGGGGCTCGTGCCCGCTGCCGCCGCCCGAGACGATGGCGACCCTGCCGGCGTCCTTGGGGATCGCACGGTAGACGACGCGCTGGTCGACGTCGACGCGCAGCGCACCCGGGTGGGCCGCCGCCATGCCCACCAGCGCATCCGTGACGACGGTGTCGGCGGAGTTGATGAGCTTCTTCATACCCCCACCCTATGTCGGAAGAGGGCCCGGTCACAGACCGATGGACTCCTCAGAGGGAAACGACCTCGGTCGCGAGAACGACAGCCGCGGCCCAGCCACCATCATGGGTCAGAGAGACGGGCCAGCGCTCGGGCCCGCTCGCCCCCCTGCCCAGACTCGTCTCGACCTCCCGGGCGAGCACACCGCTCACACGCAGAAACGGCCGGCCCCAACGGTCGGTGACGACCTCGACCTCGCGCCAATCGACGTCATCGGAGCCGACGACCGGGGCGACGGGCCGTCCCGCCCGCGCCCCCAGGGCCTGCGACCACGCCTTGACGAAGGCCTCCTTGGCGGCCCAACGGGCGGCCAGGTGCTCGGCCTCATCCGACCCTGTCGCCGCGGACCGGCGACGGGCTTCGCGGCGCTCCCGAGCGGAGAAGACCCGCTCGGCGAAAACGGTGCCCGGGACGGCCAGCTGCTCGGCGATGCCGATGACGTGGACGAGGTCGAGGCCCACCCCCAGCACCCGCGAGCCCGCGGGCGTGGCCGGGAACCCCGGAAGCCGGGGCCCGTTCTCAGCGGTCATGTCGATCGTCGGCGTGTCCGAGGCGCGAGGACGAATCGTTCACGGCCCCGAGCCCGCCCCGCAGGCCCCGAAACCGCCACGGGCCCCGGTCGGTCCGCGTCGCAGCCGCACGGGTGCGGGCGACGGCGCCCCTGGCGGATCGCTGTGGCGGCACGGGGTTCTGCCAGGGGCCGGGCCGATGCCGGACCATCACCGCTCGGCGTGGTAGACGCCGTCGGCGCCCAGCCGCGCCCGGGGATCAAGCAGCATAGCCGCCTCGACCTCGTGCGGGTCGCGGTGCTCGGTCGCCTCGCCCAGGCGCCGTCCCTCGATCTGCTCGAACAGCGGCGCCCGCCCGATCATGCCGGCGCGACGGCGGCGCGTTCCCGCGGCGAGGCGGGCATTAGCCCGCTCGACCCACACGTCCACAGCCTCCTGACCGCCCGACTGACGCAGGGCGGACTCGAAGGCGCCCGGGTGCACGAGCGCGATCAGACCACTGACGTGGCCGAAGCCCAGCGAGGTCAGCAGACCCGCGCGCACCACTCCGGCGCCCGAGACGCGACCCGACTCGCCCCCGCGGCCGGCCAGGCGGATGGGCGTGCGCGGCCAGACCCAGAAGGCGTCCCGCTCCAGCGGCGCATCGACCACGTCAAGGCTCGCGTTGCCGGGAGCCACCCCAGTGGCCAGGATCTCTGCCAGACCCGCGACCTGGAACAGCGCGGCACCTCCTTTGGCGTGACCGGTGATCGTCTTCTGCGAGACGGCCACCAGCGGGTTGCCCTCCGTTCGTCCCAGCGAGCGCGCCAGGCGGGTGTGCAGTTCGGACTCGTTGGGATCATTGGCGCCCGTCGACGTGTCGTGCTTGGAGACCACGGCGATGTCGTCCGCTTCGACGCCCAGGGCCCTGAGCGAGCGCGCCAGGCGGGAATCCTTTCCGCCACGGCCGGCCGCCAGGGCGCCCAGACCGGGTGCCGGGATGGAGGTGTGGGCGCCGTCGGCGTAGGAGGAGACGAAGCCGATCACTCCCGCCACCGGCAGCCCCAGGCGAGCGGCCACGCCGGCGCGGGCCAGGATCACAGTACCGCCGCCCTCGGCCTCTACGAAGCCGCCGCGACGACGGTCGTTGGCGCGAGAGAAGTGGCGGGCCGAAATGCCCTTGGCGTACATGGAAGCGGCCTCGGCGGTGGCATTCATATTGCCGAAACCGACGACGGACTCCACCGAGATGTCGTCGATGGCGCCGGCGACGACCACATCCGCCTTGCCCAGTGCGATCTTGTCCCAGCCCTCCTCGATGGACACCGCCGCGGTGGCGCAGGCGCTGACCGGTTGGACCATGGCCCCGTAACCGCCGATGTAGGACTGCATGACGTGAGCGGCCACCACGTTGGGCAGCGCCTCCTGGAGGATGTCGCTGGGACGGTCCTGGCCGAGCAGACGTCCCACGAACATCTTGCGCATCGACTCCATGCCGCCGAAGCCGGTGCCCTGCGTGGAGGCCACGTCAGAAGGGTGGACGGCCGCGAGCAGCTCGGCCGGAGAGAATCCCGCCGACAGGAAGGCGTCGACCGTCGTGACCAGATTCCACGACGCGATCGGGTCCATGCCCTCGACCATGGCCGCCGGGATCCCCCAGCGCTGCGGGTCGAAGTCGATCGGGAACTGACCGCCGACCGTGCGCGTCAAGGCCGCGCGGCGCGGGACGCGCACCAGCGAGCCCGTCAGGCGGGTGACGGTCCACTCCCCCGTTTCGGCATCCGGCGCCACGAGTGTGTGCTCGGGATCCTCGGTCTCCAGGGTCCGAGCGGTCGCCTCGTCAGCAACGGTCAGGGTGATGTCGTGGTCGAGGTAGACGGCCACGTCCTCCTCGGCATCGGGGGCGATGACCCCGTCGTCGACGAACTCGCGGATACCGCAGCGGGCGACCACCTCGTCGCGGTAGCGCTCGAGGATATCGGATTCCTCGACCATCTCGCCGTCGGTGTCGTACCAGCCGGGCCTGGGCGAGTCGTGCCAGGTGAGCAGACCCATGCCCCAGGCGAGCTCGAGCACGCCCGCGGCGGTCAACTCGACGTCGTCGCCCCCGCTCATACCCAGCTCGGCCTCGCGGCGCGTGCGACCCGAACCCCATGTGGAGACCTCCCCGGTGGAGACCACGACGACCATGTCCTCCAAGGAGGCGTCGACCGGGCCCCAGCCGGGAGCGGTCGGCTGGGTCGGCACCACCGGAGTCGGAAGGGCCTTGATGGTGGCGGGAGCGTTCGCCCGCTCCTCGTCCTTTCCGGCCTCGGCCGAGCGCGCCACGGCCCGCTCGCGCAGGGCGACCAGGTCGATGTCGTCGCTCAAGCCCCCGGTCAGGTCGGCCGTCACCGGGGCAGTGGCGGCCCGAGCGCGCACGTCAGCGGTGCACAGGGCCACCAGCTCGGCAGCGATCCCCCGGGTGTCCCAGGTTCGCACGCCGGCCGCCTCGACGGCCTCCACCAGCGGGTCGTTGCCGCCCATCAGTCCGGTGCCGCGCACCCAGCCGATGCGCGGGTGGGCCAGTGTGACGCGCTGGGCCCAGGCGGGTTCGGAGCGCCAGCGGTTGACGATCGCGTCCAGGGCCGACTTAACCTCGCCGTAGGCACCGTCGCCGCCGAAAATACCGCGGTTGGGCGAACCGGGCAGAACCACGTGGAGCCTGTGGTCAACGTGCGTGTCGGTGCCGATGGCGCTCAGTGCCGCGATGGTGCGCTCCACACTCCACAGCAGCAGGCGCGTCTGCGACTCCGCCTCGGGACCGGCGTCGGCCAGCGTCCCGAACACGCGCGGCGCGGCGAAGGGGAATAGAAGGGTCGGGACGAGCGCCTCCTTGACGAGCGTGGACGAGCCGCCCGAGGTGACGACCTGGTCGTGGCCGATCCAGTCAGCCAGAGCATCGATGTCCCGGTAGGAGGCCAGGTTGGCCGGAACCATCCACAGTCGGGCGCCCGCGGAGGCGTGCTCACGGTAGAGCTCCTTGGCGAAGGCCAGACGTTCATGAGTCAGACGCGAGCTGGTCGCCACGACCGTGGCCCCCCCGGCGAGCAGCTCGCCGGCGACCGCCGCGGCGATCGAGCGGGGCGCGAGGCCAGTGACTACGGCCACGTCGTCGGCCCACCGAACCGACTCGGCTCCGGCCGCCGGACGCTGTGCGGCGACGGCCGCGATCGCCCCGGCGAGGTCGGCGCGCTCGGCGGCCTGCGGCGCACCGGACCCGCGCAGGACGCGGGCCCACCAGGAGGCCTGGTCGGCGACGGCTCGTCCGAGCCCGGTGAACCGCTCGGGGGCCAGCAGCCGGCGCGCCCGGCCCATCGGAGTCTCACCGTTGCCCAGGCGAGCCAGGTCCTCACGAGCCGTCGCCCACCGATCATCGATGAGAACGGCGCGGTCGGCGTCGAATGCGGGGGTCACCGACCGGAGCCAGCCGGTGCCCAGTTCGGCGTCGACGGCCTCGACCAGGGCGCGCGCGGCCGCGGCCCGGTCGCCGGCGTCGGCAGGAACCGTGACCCGTTCGGACAGACCCAGGGCTGCCAGAACCGTGCGGGCGGTCGTGGCCAGAACGCCATCCTCGCCGGTGACCGTGGCGGCAAACGCGTCCAGGGCGGCGGAATCCACCACAGCACCCGCGGCGCCGCCCGCGCTCGGCTTGGCCACAGTAATACCGTGGGCCGAGGCGACGGCCTGCACCGCCTTGTCGATGAGGGCGTCGACGGCGCCGGCGCTGCTCACCGGGGTGGACGTCCCCAGGGAGGCGAGGTCCTCCCCGCGCATGGAGGTGCCCTCACGGGTGCCCAGGAACAGTTCGGCGGTGACATGGGAGATCCACCCCTCGCCCAGGCCCCAGGTGCCGGTCACGCGTTCAGCCACGCGGGTCGCGCGCACGCCCGACGGGCCGAGGAGGCGGCCCAGGCCGGTGCGGACGGCGTCGGCCAGGACCGGGCCGAAAGCCTTGTAGCCCGGTGCCCCCTTGGCGACAGTGTCCGCGAGCGCCGTCATGTCGGCGTCGGCCGCGCCGTCGATGCTGGCGAGTTGAAGCTCGGTGCCCATGTCCATGAGCAGCTGGTTGCGGCGCGAGGACACGCCGTTGGTCAGCGTCTCGGTGGTGTCGGTGGCGCCGATCTGCTCGGGACGAATGCGGGCGGCGTGGGCCAGGAGGACGGTGAGCGCGTCCGTGGCGGTGAAGGGAAGATCGTCGACGGGACCGGCCGGCCCGGCCGGTGCCGCGGCGGGGGTCTCAGGTGCCGCGGCGGGGGACTCGGGTGCTGCGGGTGCCTGAGGGGCGGCTGGCAGCTCGAAGTCCTCCTCGGCCGGCTCGACGGCCGGATCGGTGTCGGTGGCCAGGACGCGGGCCTCATCGCGGCGGGCGTTGTGGACCGTCACGTGGTGTCCGTGGTGGCGGGGCAGTAGGAGCGTTCTGGAGGCGAGGTTGGCTAGCGTCGGGGAGGCGGCCAGGCCGACTTCAACGATGTGCTCAACACCCAGGCCGCCCTCGGCCGGCGGGGACAGCAGAACGTCCTGGGTCTCGATCCAGCGCACCGGGGAGGCGAATTGCCAGGCAAGCAACTCGATGAGCAGCTGGCGGGCCAGTTCGACGGGTCGGCCCTGCCAGGAGACCCAGTCCTCGACGATGGCCCGTACCGGCTCGGACGGCACGACCTCGAGGATCGCGCGGGCGAAATCGGCCGTCAGTTCGAAGGGGCGGGCGACGAGGTTGGGCACGTAGCGTCCCACGAGGCGGTCGGCGTCCAGGTCGGCCGGGATGAGCGCCTCCAGGCGCTCGCGGAACTCAGGCACGCCGGGACGCAGGATCCTGGAGTGGAAGGGCACGTCGATTCCGGGCACGAGCATGAAGGGGTTCTTGCCGCCGCGCGCCGCGGCTCTGGCGCGTGAGTCGGCGGCGAGGGCCTCCAGACCCTTGATGGTGCCGGCGACGGCGTACTGGACGCCGGCCAGGTTGTAGTTGACGATCTGGAGGAACTCGCCCGATTCGCGGGCGATCCGCTCGACGTAGTCCTCGACGTCGGCGGCGGGGATGCCCGCCTGGTTGGGGCGCAGCGCCCCCATGCGGTAGTTCGAGGCGCCGTTCTCGTCGCGCTCGACCAGAGTGTGCATGGTCGAACCGCGCTGGAAGACGATGGAAATGGTCGTCTCCACGGGCATGACCCGTCCGTAGGCGCTCAGGGCCGTGTATTCGCCCAGGGAGTGACCGGCGAAGGCCGCGTCCTCCACGAGGGCGCCGGCTTCGGCGAGCCGGGCGGTGGTAGCCATGGCGACGGTAGCCAGGGCGACCTGGGTGAACTGGGTGAGGTTGAGCAGCCCGTCGGGATGGCGGTAGGTCACGCCGCGGGCGGTCATCTCGGTGGGGTTGTCACGTACGAGGGCGATGACGGAGAAGCCGAGAGCGGCACGAGTATGGGCGTCAGCGCGTTCCCAGACCCGGCGGGCTGCCTTCGAGGTGCTCATCTCGTCCAGTCCCATGCCGCGGGCCTGGATGCCCTGACCGGGGTAGATGTAGGCGGTCGGCTCGGGCTCGGTGACGGCCGTGCCGCGTGAGACGACCTCGTCGCCGATGCGGCAGGTGACCTCCAAGACGAGGCCGCCGCCGCGCACCAGGCCAGTGCGCTCGACGCTGATCTCGACGCGGTCGCCGAGCTCGACAGTGCCGAGCATGACGTAGGTCCAGCCGGCCAGCACGTTGCGGGTGCCGTCGGCGGCGGTGGAGGCTGCGACCTGCTCGGCGGTGGCGGACAGCCACATGCCGTGGACCAGCGGTGCCTCCATGCCCGCGATCCTGGCCGCGTTGTAGCTAGTGTGGATGGGGTTGAAGTCACCGGTGACGCGCGCGAAGGCGGTCATGTCGGTGGGGGCGGTCACGGTGACCCGGCGCAGCAGACGGCGAGCGGCGGGGGCCGTGGCGCGTCCGGTGCCCCCCGCCAGCTCGGGGGCCGAGGGCACGGTGGTGCCCGAGGCGCGCCCGCGGATGGCGAAGCGTTCGCGCATGAGGGCGATCAGATCCCCGTGCGCCCCCTCGGTGGCGTCGGTCAGCTGGAGGCGCACGTCGACGACGCGACCGGCGCTGGACTCCTCCAGGGAAGCAACCCACCCGTCGACCTGGACGACGGTCCCGAGGCCGGCCTGGGCGCGCAGCTCGGCCAGCGGGCGGTGCAGGTCGATGGTGTGGTCAAGATGGACGGCTCCCAGCAGGCCCTCGATGAGCGGCATACCGTCTTCGACGACGCTTCCCAGGGCCGCGTAGACCACCGGCCAGCACGGGCCGAGCAGGGCGTCGGGGACCAGCGGAGCGGGTGACAGGGTGGTCGGCAGGGCGTTCGCGGTCACGGCGCCGTGGTCGGCACCCAGGTTGTCGGCCAGGGTGAAGCGGGCGTGGACAGTGCCGAAAGGCTGAGAGACAGGACGGCCGAGCGCGTCGACGGCGCCGTCGACAGGGGCGACCACCTGCGGCAGGCGGTCGACGAGGTCGCCGGTGACGGACGTGGAGCCCACCCCGGCCGTGGCGCGCAGGAGGTCGTTCATGGTCTCGCTGATGCGCTCGGGGTCGACCAGAGGAGCGGCCCCGTCCCAGGCGCGGGCCAGACGCAGGGGTACGACCAGGCGGCGCACGGCGTGGATGTCCTGCCCGCCGGGGGTGGCGTCCCAATGGGTATCGAGGCGGATGTCCAAGTCGTAGGCGTCCTCGGCGACATCGGGGCGGGCGATCACCGTGTAGGCCTCTGACGGCAGGACGCGGGCGGGATTGACGGTCAGGTGTCCGTTCCACAGCACGTGGGGGGTGGTGCGGACCAACTCGGTGGCATCGGTGACCGGCGTCCCCGGAGTGCGGGCGGTCACCTCCGCGCCCAGGCGGCCGGCGGCGGTCTGCTCGCTCACGCCGGCGGACTGGAGCGCTTGGACGGCGGCGGTCTCGAAACGGCCCAGGAGGTGTCCGACAGGCTCATTGATGGTGGTGATGCCGGCGACGGCGACCGGACCGGGGATGATGCGCACCTGATCGGCGGTGTAGCGCGGGTCCTGGGACTGCCACAGGGAGTCGGTGCCCCACCAGCGCAGGATGTCGGCGTCGAGGACCGGTACGAAGGGCACCGGCTTGGGGTGCTTGCGGCACAGGTCGACGAACCAGGCGGCGTCAGCGGGCTCGACGCGGGTGCGCGCGGCGGCCGGGTAGCGTGAGGCCAGAGCGGACAGGGCTGCGTCGGAGTCGAGCACGTCGTTCTCGGTGGCGAACAGGGTCTCGATGCGGCCGTGATCGGCCTCGCTCAGACGGGCCTCGGTGCGGTGGAGCAGATCGAGGAAGCGGTCGTACCAGCCCTCGTCGGCCCAATCGGCGCGAGAGGCGGCGCGCCCGGTGTGAGGAGCCACGCACAGCTCGGCGTAACGGGTGGCCCATTCCAGATAGGTCATCGCCTCGACATCGCCGAAGTAGGGCTTGGCGGTCTTGGACAGGGCGGCGATCATCTCGTCGCGGCGGGCGTTCATGGCCTCGTCGTTGCCGGCGATCTCCTGGATGAGGCGTGAGGCCCGTGCCGAGGAATTGTCGATCTCATACAGGTCGGCTCTCAGGTGCGACAGTCCGGAGGTCATACCGCCCTGTGAGGCGCCAGAGGCGACCCAGCCCCCCTCGTGGGCCGGGTCGATCCCGGGCGTGTCGACGAGCAGCTGCTTGACGTCCTCGTTGGTCTTCGCCTCCAGGCAGGTCATGGCGGCGGTACCGACCATGACGCCGTCGACGGGGGCGGCGGCGGTGCCGTAGGCCTCGGCCCAGCGTCCGGTGAGGTAGTCGGCGGCTCGCTCGGGAGTGCCGATGCCGCCGCCGACGCACACGACGAGGTTGTCGACCGCGCGGATGTCGTCGTAGGTGGCCAGGAGCATGGTGTCCAGGTCCTCCCACGAATGGTGGCCGCCGGCGTGCCCGTCTTCGATCTGCATGATGACGGGGCTGTCGGGCACGGCCCGGGCGATAGCGATGACCTGACGGATCTGGTCGACGGTGCCGGGCTTGAAGGCCACGTAGGGGAAGCCTTCGGCATGCAGGCGGGCCAGCAGGGCAACCGCCTCGTCGAGCTCGGGGATGCCGGCGGAGATAACGACGCCGTCCACCGGGGCGCCGGCACCGCGGGCCTTGGACAGCAGGCGCTGAGTGCCCAGGTGCAGGTTCCACAGGTAGCGATCCATGAACATGGCGTTGAAAGCGGCCGTGCGTCCTGGCTCCAGGGCCGCCTCGAGGCCGGCGAGGTTCTCGGTCAGGACCGTGGCGGTGGTTTGGCCACCGCCGGCGAGTTCGGACCAGTAGCCGGCATTGGCGGCGGCGGCGACGATTCCGGGATCGACGGTGGTGGGGGTCATGCCGGCCAGCATCACCGCCGAACGGCCGGTCAGACGGGTGAAAGCGGTGTCGAGGGTGAGCCGCCCGTCGGGCAGGCGGCTCAGACGCGGGGCGAAGCGGGCCCGGTCGACGGTCGGGGCGGGGGCGGCGCCGGGACGGTCCAGATCATCGATTCCGCGGGCGGTGCCCGCGGGAACGACGATGGTGCCGGTGCCGGCGACGACGGCCTCGGTCAGGCGCGCGAGCACGGTGCCGGGTCCCACATCAATCACGAGGCGGGCCCGGGTCGGAGCGAGGGCGCTGGTGACCAGAGCGGGCCAATCGACCGGATCGATGAGGACGGCCACAGCGAGACTGCGGGCGAGGGAGGCGTCCAGACCGGCCCGCTCGGCCCAGGCCACGACCTCCTCGACGGCGGGGGCGAGAAGCGGGGTGTGGAAGGGCACAGAGGTGGTGAGGAACTCAGTGACGGGAGCCAGGACCGCTCCCCCGCGACGGCGCTCCTTGCGGTCGTCGGCGCTACGACGGGCGGCCGCCTCCAGAGCGGAGACGACGGCCTCCAGATCAGCGGGGCGGCCCGACAGAATATGAGCCTGACGGCCGTTGGTCACCCCGACGCTGAGACTCTCGGATCCGGGAACGCGAGCGAGCACGGCGTCCAGGACCTGACGGGTCACGCCGCGCACCGAGAGCATGGGCGTGGACTGCCCCACCGTGCCCAGGTCGAGACGCCGGGTCGTGCGAGCGGCCGCGGCGCCGATGAGACGGGCGATGGCATGGACGTCAACGACCCGTTCGTCGGCGGCCCGTCCGCCGGCGGCGGTCAGTGCCTCCAGCAGAGCGACGCCGAGGACCCCCTGGGAGTGGCCGATGACCGCGGCGGGGACCGCGGCCCCGGTCACGTCGACGCCCGCCGCGGGCAGGGACGCGATGACAGCGTGCTGGGCGAGCAGGATGCCCGGCACTGAGACGTCGGCCGTGTCGGCCGCCGCCCCGCCCGCGGACGCGACGACCGGGTTCACCGGGGCGGCGGCATCGGTCAGCAGGCGGGCGCCCCGAGGGGTGATGGTCAGCAGGTCGGTGGCCACCGGGGCCAGCCGCGCGGCGACGGCGGAATCCAGCTCGACGAGTGCCGCAGCGAGGTCGTGGTCGAGGCCGACGAGCTCATCGAGAGTGGCGCGCCAGGGCGTGGCCTGTCCGCCGAAGGCGAGGACGTAGGGCTCACCGGCGCTTACGCGCTCGGCGGAGGTCGGGGCGCAGGTCTCGACAGTGGTGGGGGTGGTGGGCTGGGTGCTCATGCGGTCCTCGGTCGTGGTGGGCAGATCGTTGTCTGGAATGTCTGAAATACCCGGAGTGTCCGGGGTGCTCGGGGCGGCGCCGGCCGGCGCCGATGAGACGGAGCGGTCGTTCATGCGCGGCGCCTTACAGCGGGACGTTGTCGTGCTTCTTGGTGGGTGTGTGGCGCGAATCGCGCTTGTCGGCCAGAGCTGCCAGAGAGTCGACGATGACGGTGCGGGTCTCTTCCGGGGCGACGACCGCGTCGATCTCCCCGATGGCCACCGCCTTATCGGGGTTGATGACCGTCTCGGTGTACTCCTCAACGAGACGCTCCTGCTCAGCGGCCGCGGCCTGATCGCCGCGCTCGTCGCGCACCCGCTCGAGCTCGCGGCGGTGGATGATCCCCACAGCGCCGGCGGCGCCCAGGACGGCGATCTCCGCGCCGGGCCAGCAGAAGTTCAGGTCCGCCCCAATGGCCTTGGAGCCCATGACGATGTAGGCCCCGCCGTAGGCTTTGCGCAGAACGACGGTCACCAGGGGGACAGTGGCGGTGGCATAGGCGTTGATGACCTTGGCCCCGCGCCGGATGATACCGGCATGCTCCTGCTCGGCCCCCGGTCGGTAGCCGGGCACGTCGACGAAGGTGACCACCGGCAGGCCGAAGGCGTCGCAAAAACGCACGAAGCGGGCCAGTTTCTCAGAGGCGTCCACGTCCAGCGTGCCGGCATCGACCAGCGGCTGATTCGCCGCAATACCGACCGGACGGCCCTCGAAGCAGGCGAAGCCGATGACGACATTAGGGGCGAAGACCTCCTGGACCTGCACGAGCTCACCGTGGTCGACCAGGGCGGTGATCACTTCAGCGACGTCGTAAGCCTGGCGGGAGGAGGCCGGCACGAGCGCGCCGACGCCGGCGGCCGCCGTGGCGTCGGCGGCGCGAGCGGTCGCGTCGTAGTCGTAGCGCGGAGCGTCCTGGTCCGCCGAGGACGGCAGATAGGCGAGCAGCGTGCGCACCTGCTCCAGGGCGTCCATCTCGTCCTCGGCAACGTAGTGCACAACGCCCGACACACTGCCGTGAATCCGGGCGCCGCCGAGCTCCTCGGCGCTGATGGACTCCCCCGTGACGGCGCGCACGACATCGGGGCCGGTGACGAACATGTGGGAAGCCTCGCGAGTGGCGATGACGAAATCGGTCAGGGCGGGGCTGTAAACCGCACCGCCGGCGCAGGGTCCGAGGATAACGCTGATCTGTGGCACCAATCCGCTGGCGGCGCAGGTGCGGTTGAAGATGCGTCCGTACTGACGCAGTGCCCCGACCCCCTCCTGGATCTTGGCGCCGCCGGAGTCGATCAGGCCGATCACGGGAACGCGCAGACGCAGGGCGTCGTCGAGCAAGCGAACGATTTTATCACCCTCAACACGGCCCAACGCCCCGCCGGAAACGGAGAAATCCTGGGAATAGACGGCGACCTGGCGCCCGTCGACCTGTCCGAAACCGGTGACCACGCCGGAGGGGCGGGCCCCGGCCCCCGCGCCCGAACCGGTGTAGCGGCCGATCTCGAGGAAGGTGTCGGCGTCCAGCAGTGCGTCGATGCGCTCGCGGGCCGTCTGCTTGCCCTTGGCGTGCTGGCGTCGGGCGGCGCGGTCCTCGGCCTGGGCGCCGACCTGGGCGGCGCGCTCGCGAAAGGCGGTCGTAACGGCGCAGTGCGCCATAGTGAGGGCTTCGGAGTCGGGGCCTGCGGCGGTTGCGGGAGAAGCGGTGGTCACGGCTCAGGCCTCCTGAGGAGTCGGGTGCGAGGACGTGGCGCCGGCGGTCGCCTGCACGACCGTATCCCTCATTCGTACGAGCACCTCGCCGGCGGAGACGGTGCGCCCGGCGCTGACGGGGATCTCCGCGACGGTGGCGTCGGCGGGGGCGTGGACGTAATTCTCCATCTTCATCGACTCCAGGACGACGAGAAGCTCACCGGTGCGAACCCTCTGCCCCGGTTCGACGCAGATGCGGGTGACGATCGCCTGCATGGGGGCGGCGATGACCGACGGGTCGGCGCCGGTCGGCTCGGCGGTCCCCCGCGTCCCGGATCGGGAGTTCGGGCGCCCGCGCAGCGGCTGGCGCGTGCGCCGCTGAGTCGACGCACCGGGGTAGCCCACGCCGAGGCGGGGGCCGTGGCCGCCCAAGATGCCGTCGGGAACGGTGAGTTGGACGCGCCGGCCGTTGATCTCGATGACGTAGGAGGAGCGGGTACGGCGATTCTCGGGCGCGGGCTCGGCCCCCTCCCGCACGGCGGTCGGATCGGCCAGGGCGGGCAGAACATCGTCCTCAATCCACCGGGTGGTCACGCCCAGCAGGCCATCGGCATCGGGCCGGGTTAGCTCCGGACGGGTCAGAACGTGAGCGTGCAGGTCGGTGCACACGGTCACACCTTCCACAACCGTTTCGTCCAGGGCGCGGCGGGCGCGGCGGATGGCCTGGTCGCGGCTGGAGCCGGTGACGACGATCTTGGCGAGCATGGGGTCGAACATGGGGGTGACGACGTCTCCCTCGACGATGCCGGACTCGATGCGCACGCCCGGTCCGGCCGGCCAGCGCAGGCGGGTGATGGCCCCGGTGGACGGCGCCAGGCCGCGAGCGGGATCTTCGCAGGTGACGCGCAGCTCGACGCTGTGACCGCGCGGTTCGGGGATCGGCCCCAGACGACCGCCGGCGGCGATGCGCAGCTGAACTTCGACTAGGTCGACACCGGTGACCTCCTCCGAGACGCAGTGCTCGACCTGCAAGCGGGGGTTGACCTCCAGGAACCACAAGTCTCCGGCCGGGGTCAGCAGGAATTCGCAGGTGGCGACCCCGACGTAGTCGACGGCCCGAAGCAGACGGCGAGACGCCTCGATGAGGCGGTCGTGCACGCCCTCGGGCAGGTAGGGAGCTGGGGCCTCCTCGAGAAGCTTCTGGTTGCGGCGCTGGAGCGTGCAGTCGCGGGTGGACACGACAGCGAAGTCCCCGTGCCGATCGCGGGCGCACTGGGTCTCCACGTGTCGGGCGGCCGTGACGAACTTCTCGAGGATCAGGGTGCCGGCGCCGGCTGCCGCGGACTCGAAAGCGGGGGTGGCTCCGGCCTCCTCGTCCGAGGTCAGGACGGTGATGCCGCGCCCTCCTCCGCCGTCGGTGCGCTTGAGCGCGACCGGGTAGCCGTGGGCCGCCGCGAAGGCGGTGACAGTCCCGGCACTGGTGACCGACTCGGTGATTCCGGGGACGGGGGCCACGCCGGCGCGCTCGGCGGTGCTTCTGGCGCTCAGCTTGTCGCCCAGGGCCCGCATGGCCGCCGGGCTGGGGCCGACCCAGGTGATACCGGCGTCGATGACGGCCTGGGCGAAGGCATCGTTCTCGGACAGGAAGCCGTAACCGGGGTGAACGGCGTCGGCGCCGGTGGCGCGGGCCATGGCCAGGATGGCCTCGGCATCGGTGTACGAGGAGCCTTCGGGCAGGGCGTGCGCCTCATCGGCGAGTTCGGCAGCCGGACTCAGGATGTCCTCGGGGGTGTACGGGAGTATGGAGGTGCCTCCCAGATCGCGGACCGTGCGTACCACGCGCAGGGCGATCTCACCGCGGTTGGCGATGAGGATGCGGTCGAGTGTCCGACTGGTCACCAATGTGCTCCTCGCGTTCGACGCCCGCCCGCACGAATCGCAGGGCCCACGACATGGGCTGGCGAGGACTCGTCCTGAGGCGGCGCACTCATGTGTGCTCAGGCGGGAGACCTGCTCTCCCGTCACGGTGGATCACCTGTTCCCTACAATTCCCTACAATGAAAACTGGGTGGGCGACCCACGGCGCCACGGTATGACGCCCGACGACCATTGCAGCATTGTGGAGATCTCATAAAGACGTGCGATTACGTTGGAACGGCGGGCGTCGTTGCGGTGCGGCCTCGTCATCACACACCCGGTAGACCAGGAACGAGAGGGAACTCACTCCGGTGAGGCCGGTGCGCGGGCCTGCCGGAGCCGCATCCTCACAGGCGGCGGGGACCGGGAACAACCTCCGGGTCGTGGTTGACGATCAGGCTGCGGCAGCGCGGGTCCGTCCCGACCCGCCGCACCCAGTCGAGAGAGGCGGCCGCCAGATCCGCGTCGACGACGAGGCCCGGACGCAGCCCCTGTCTGAAGGACGGGCGCCCGTATCCGGCGTCGGAGGCCAGCAGCACGAGCTCGCGCGGGTCATCCTCTCCCTGCGCATCGACGCCCTCGACCCACTCGTCGCGGTCCGAGCCGCTCTCGGAGGACGACCGCAGGATCGTCGCGCACAACCCCCAGGAGTGGCCCGGAACGGCGACCATGACGAGGCGGCCGTCTCCGAACGGATCATAGCCGGCACCGTACGGGCCGACCGGGGAGTTCCAGCGGAAGGCGTCGATGCCGGTGTCCGACCACTCATGCGGCAGGTAACGCAGACGGTCCCTGCTCGCGGCCCTCAGCTCGGGAGCGGACACGAGGATCCTCGGGGCCTCCTTGAGGTGATGCAAACCGTCGGCGTGGTCGCAGTGGAGGTGGCTGAGGAGGACGAGATCGAGGTCGCGGGGGCGGATGCCCCGCTCCTCCAGCTGCTCGTCGATGGCCTGCCCCTGCGGCAGGACGGCCCTGTTGACGCAGCACTGCTGGCGCAGGTTGGCGAACCGTCCGGCGCGGCTCCGGTTGACGCTGCCCCACCCGGAGTCGATGAGAATCAGACCGTGCGTCCCCTCGATGAGGTAGCACGACACGGGGGCCGTCATCAGGTGCTCGGGCCCGCGCAGCAGGTGGGCCCAGGCCAGCGGCCGGTCGGTGTCACGATGGTAGGGCAGTGCCTCGTCGATGATGACCGTGCCCGTGTGCAGGACAGTGAGAGTCGTATCAAGAGTCGTACAGGGCATGGAAAAACTGTACTGGCGCCCCGGTCCGCGGACGAGCCCGGTCCCGTCACCGCGCTCGCGTCGCCGCGCATCCGCCGGCGGCGAGAGCACGCAGCCCGTCGATGGCGGCCAGCGCGTCGTCCGCCCCGTAGACCGCGCTGCCGGCGACGAAGACGTCGGCGCCCGCTCGGGCGGCGCGCTCGATGGTCCGGGCGGTGACACCGCCATCGATCTGGATGCGCAACTCCAGGCCCGCCCGGCCGACCATGGTGCGCGCCGCCGCGATCTTGGGCAGCATGGCCCCGATGAAGGATTGGCCGCCGAAGCCCGGCTCCACTGTCATCAGCAGCAACATGTCGAGCTCGCCGAGCACCGATTCGACTGCGGACAGGGGCGTGGCCGGGCGCAGGGCGAGCCCGGCGCCCGCCCCCAGCCGATGCAGCTCGGCGGCCAAGCGGAAGGGGGCCGCAGTGGCCTCCACATGAGTGGTCACCACCGCGCAGCCCATTTCCGCATACAGGGGCGCCCAGCGGTCGGCCTGCTCGATCATGAGGTGGGCGTCCACCGGCAGTGGCGTGTGCGCCAGGACCGCCTCGACGAAGGAGGGCCCGCCGAAGTGGTTGGGCACGAAATGGTTGTCCATGACGTCGACGTGCAGGCCATCCGCACCCGCGACGCGCGCGAGCTCATCGGCCAGATGCGCCTGATCGGCGTTGAGGACGGAGGGGTGGATGGTGGGGGCGGTCATGGGTATCTCCTCGGGGATCGCTGGCGGTTGACGACGAGGGCCGACGGACTCAGTCGACCCGACGCAGCAGGGCGCAGAACATGGCGTCGGTGCCCTCCAGATGCGGCCATAGCTGGAGCATTCGCCGCTCGGCGCCCGCCGGCGGACGCGGGGCCAGACGCGTGGCGGCATTCCCGGCGTGGAGCACCTCGACCCGCTGGCCCCGCCTGTCGAGTCGCCTAGTCACATCGCGCACCACATACTCGGTCTCCAGCACGTGGGGCGAGCACGTCGTGTACGCCACCACTCCTCCGGGGCGCACGGTGGCGAGCGCACTGGTGAGCAGTTCGCGCTGGAGTTCAGCCAACTCGTTGACATCCTTGGCCGTGCGCCGCCAGCGCGCCTCCGGCCGGCGCCGCAGGGAGCCGAGCCCCGAGCACGGGGCGTCCACGAGGACCCGGTCCCAGGCGGCCGGCTCGTCGTGGCCGAACCGCCGCCCGTCGCCGCGGCGGACGGCGACGACGTCCCGCGGCAGAGCGCGCACGCAGGTCTCGATCAGCCGCGCACGGTGGGGGGCGGTCTCGTTGGCCACCAGCCGTGCCCCGCGCTGGAGGGCTCGGGCGCCCAGCAGCGCGGCCTTACCGCCCGGGCCGGCGCACAGATCGAGCCAGCGCTCGTCCCGGCCCTTCAGCGGCGCGTCGGCGAGCATGAGGGCGACCAGCTGGCTGCCCTCGTCCTCGACACCCGCCCGCGACTCGCGCACCGCCCGGATCCGGCCGGGGTCGCCCCCCGTCAGAACAACGGCACACGGGCTCACGTCGCCTGGGCGCGGTTCGCGGGAGGTGACGGATCCCGCCTCCTTGGCGAGATGCTCGGGGCTGACCAGGCCGGGCCGGGCGCACAACGCAACCTCGGGGTCGGTGTTGTCGGCGTGCAGCAGGTCGGCCAGCTCCTCGACAGGGCGGTCCTGCGCGAGCAGGGCCTGGCGCATGGCCTTGACCACCCACAGCGGGTGGGATTCGACGGCCGCCAGAGCCCCGGCCTCATCGGGGGCGTCGGCCCGCAGCTGGGCGAGCCACGCGTCGAGGTCGCGCTCGCACACGCGGCGCAGGACGGCGTTGACGAAGGCCGCCGCCCCGCGTCCGGCGGCATCGGAGGCCAGATCCACGGTGGAGGAGACCGCGGCGTGGGTCGGCACGCGCATCCCCATCAGCTGGTGGGCGCCCAGTCGCAGGATGTCGAGGACGTCGTCGTCGAGTTGCCCCAGGGGGCGGTCGACGCAATGGGACAGTACGGCGTCGTAGCGGCCTCGCAGCCGCAGCGTCCCGTAGGTCAGCGCGGTTGCGAAGGCGGCGTCCCGCCGCTCCAGGCGGACCCGCTCCAGCAGCGTCGGCAGGACGAGGTTGGCGAAGGCGTCATCCCGCCGGACCTTGGTCAGGGCCTCCAGGGCGAGGCTCCGGGCGTCGCCCGTCGTGCGCTGCCGCCGGCCGCGCTCGCGCCCGTCGTGGGACCGGCGGCCGGTTCCGCGGTCCCGCTCGCCGCGACCGGTACGGCGGCGCGGATGCCGCTCGCCACGATTCTCCTGATCGTCTCCGCAGCGCCTGCGCTCACCCCCGCCGCACCCACCGGCCCGCCCACGGCCCTGATCCTGACGGTGAACGCCGCCGGTCTGACCGCGGCGCCCTCCCGCATGCTCGCCGGACGCCCCCATCAGGCCGCACCGCCCCTCATCGTCTCCCCGCCCAAGACGGTGCCGACGCGAGGTCGTGCACCGCGCGCCCAGGCGTCCGCCGCCATCCAACTCCTCCCGGCGGGGGCGAGCAGCCCGAGCCTGAGGGCGCACCCTCCCGTGCCGACGAGCACCTCATGCTTGGAAACGTGCAGCTGGCCCGGCAGGAGATCGGTGACCTCTGGGACCGGCTCGGCCGGTCCCAGACGCAGCCGCCGCCCCTCATAGGCGGTGCCGGCCCCGGGAAGGGGCGTCACCCCACGGATACGCCGGTCGATCGCCCCTGCGGAGTCGGTCCAGTGGATCTCGCCGTCCGCGGGCGTGAGCATCGGAGCCAGCGTGATGCCGTCAGCGGCCTGCGGCCGGGGAACAGCGGTTCCGGCGGCCAGCGAGTCCAACACCTGCACCACGAGGGGGGCGCCCGCCTCGGCGAGCCGGTCCAGGAGATCGCCGCTGGTGTCCCGCGGTCCGATCGTCTCGGTCAGCCTGGCGTAGACCGGACCGGTGTCCAATCCTTCCTCCAGACGGAAGACACTGGCGCCGGTGACCTCGTCGCCGGCGATGATGGCGCGCTGGACCGGTGCGGCCCCGCGCCAGGCGGGCAGGAGGGAGAAGTGGAGGTTGAGCCAGCCGAACCGAGGCGCCTCCAGCAGGGCCGCGGGGACGAGCCGGCCGTAGGCGACGACCACGGCCGCGTCGGCGTCGAGCCCGCGTACCCAGGCCCCGATCCCCTCGTCCTTGAGGGTGACGGGAGTCCGCACCTCCAGGCCGGCCCGGCGGGCCGCCGCAGCAACCGGAGACGGGGACAGGACTCGGCCCCGTCCCCTCCTGGCGTCGGCCCTGGTCAGAACTCCGACCACCTCGTGCTCGACTGAGGACATCAGGGTGTGAAGAGTCGGCAGAGCAACCTCGGGGGTGCCGGCGAAGAGGACGCGCATGGCGGTCAGTCTAGGTGAGCGCGGGCCCGCCGAGCCGTCGCGCGCCCGGTCGCCCCACGACACCGGTCTCCACCAGCGCGTCGACGCCGGTACCATCATCACCCGCGAAGGCCAGGCGACGGCCCGGACATCCCCACCGCAGTCCCGGCGGGTCAACCCACGAGCCCCGCCGCGAGACCGGCACGCATCCCGCGCGCACGAACCCGGCAGGGAGGTGGTCGCATCGTCCCCGTCGCCGGCCCATCGCCGGCGCGGCGGGCCCGCGTCCGTCAACCGCACTCGCCATCTGAGGAACAACCCACGAGGAAGTGAACAATGACGAAGATCGTCAACTCCTGGAACGACTTCGACCCGCTCAAGCACGTGATCGTCGGGCGCGCGGACTTCTCGGTGATCCCGCCGGAGGAGCCCGCCACCTCCGAGAAGGTGCCGATCGACTCCGAGATGCGCGGCATGTGGGGTCCGCGCCCCACCGCCACCGTCGAAGCGGCCAACGAGCAGCTCGACAACTACGTCACGATCCTCCAGGGGCTGGGCGTTACGGTCGATCGGCCCACGCCCCTGCAGTGGAACCAGGCCATCCAGACTCCGGACTTCCGCACCGAATCGGGCATGACTCAGATGCCCCCGCGCGACATCCTGCTCACCATGGGCGGGGAGATCATGTCCGCGGCGAATTCCTTCCGCTGCCGCTACTTCGAGTACCTCGCCTACTGGCCGCTGATGAACCAGTACTTCGAGCAGGACCCCGATTTCAAGTGGACGCAGGCCCCCCGTCCGCGCCTGACCGACGAGTCCTACAAGCACAACTACTACGACGAGCGCATCACGTTGGAGGAGCGCCTGGAGCGCACGGCCGCGAAGGATTTCGTGACCACCGAGGTCGAGCCCATGTGGGACGCCGCCGACGTCATGCGCGTCGGCAAGGACCTGTTCATCCAGCACGGCCTGACCACGAATCGGAAGGCCATGGAGTGGTTCAAGCGGTACTACCCCGACCTGCGCGTGCACGCGGTCAACTTCCCGGGCGACCCCTACCCGATCCACATCGACGCGACCTTCGTGCCGCTGCGTCCCGGACTGATCATCAACAACCCGCATCGGCGCCTGCCCGCCGAGCAGCGAGAGATCTTCGAGGCCAACGACTGGCAGATCGTCGACGCGGCCCCGCCGGCCCACGCCGCACCGCCGCCGCTGTGCTACTCCTCGGTGTGGCTGTCCATGAACTGCCTGGTCATCGACCACAAGACTGTTTGCGTCGAGGCCAGTGAAGTCCACCAGATGGAGCAGATGGACAAGCTGGGCATGAACGTTATCCCCGTTCCCTTCCGAGACGCCTACGCCTTCGGCGGCGGTCTGCACTGCGCGACCGCCGACGTGTTCCGCGAGGGGGGATGCGAAGACTACTTCCCCAACCAGGCCGACGACCCCACCCGCGTGTAACGCCCGGTTCCGTCCAAGAGCCGCGGCCGGCTGGACCCGCCCCGCGGGCATCGGCGCTCGCGGGGCGGATTCGGGGCGCCCGGACGCGGTGAGCGCCGAACGTAGGCGCTCGTTCGTAAGCGGTCGGCCGCGACCCGGCCGTGACCACAGTCCGGTATCATCCACGTGATGTAGGCTCCACCGAGCACCGAGTACATCGGCGGAGGTCATCATGAGCCACGAACCAGCGGCCCCGGCGGATCCGGTGGAACGAGCGTCCCCGGCCGCGCACGACCGCGAACACGGCCGTACGCTACGGCGCGCGGCGACGGCGAGCTTCATCGGGAACTTCATCGAGTGGTTCGACTACGCGTCCTACGGCTACCTCGCGGACGTCATCGGAAGAGTCTTCTTCCCCGACACCGACGCCTCGGTGAGGCTGATGTCCACCTTCGCCATCTTCGCCATGTCCTTCATCCTGCGTCCCGTAGGAGCGGTCGTGTGGGGCGTATGGGGGGACCGGAGAGGGCGCCGGTGGGCGCTGTCATGGTCGATCCTCATCATGTCCGGCTCGACATTCCTCATCGGCCTCCTCCCCGGTTACGCGGTGATCGGGGCGTGGAGTGCGGCGGGCCTGCTCGTACTGCGGATGGTTCAGGGATTCTCAGCATCGGGAGAGTACGCCGGCGCCGGCACGTTCCTGGCCGAGTACGCGCCGCGGAGCAGGCGCGGGCTCTACACGTGCCTGGTGCCGGCCTCGACCGCCTGCGGCCTGCTCGCCGGCTCTCTCATGGTGACCGGAATGTTCGGCGTGCTGGCGGACACCTCGATGACGACCTGGGGGTGGCGGCTCCCGTTCCTCCTGGCGGGTCCACTCGGCCTCATCGGCCGCTACATCCGGGTCCACCTGGAGGACTCGCCCGTCTACCAGGCGATGCGCCAAAACCTGTCGCCAAACCCGCGACCCAATCAGCGGACGACGCACTGGTCGGAGCCGCTCAGGCGCCTCCTGCGCCACCACAAGCGGGACACGCTCATCACTTTCGGAGTCTCGTGCCTCAACGCGGTCGCCTTCTACATGCTGCTGAGCTACATGCCGACTTACGTCAAAGAGGAACTAGGGTTCTCCCAGGGAACCGCGACGATGGCGACTTCGGTCACACTGGTGGTCTACATTGCAGCCATCTTCCTCATGGGGCGCCTGTCCGACTTCTTCGGCCGCCGACGGATGCTCGTCTCCGCATGCATGGCGTTCATCGTGCTCTCGATCCCGCTCTTCCTCGCGATGACTCACGCCCCCGGGCTGCCCGCCATCGTCGCGTGCCAGATCATCTTCGCGATCATGCTCACGGCGAACGATGGCACCCTCGCGACATTCCTCGCCGAGTCCTTCCCGACGAGCGTGCGCTACTCGGGGTTCGCCTTGTCGTTCAACGGGGCCAATGCGCTTCTAGGGGGAACGACCCCCTTCATCGTGACCTGGCTCATCGGGGTCTCCGGCTCATCGCTGGCCCCCGCCGTCTACCTCACGGCGGTCTCCGCCATGGCAATGGTTTCGATCCTCGCCTCCCGCGTCCTCCACAGCTCGGACCTGACAGAGCCGTAGGAGCCGGATCCCGCCGACGCCCCCGCGGGACCCCGCGGGGTTCACCGGTGCACGGGCCCCTCGCCGCAGTTCCTCACCACAGCACGGTGGGGTCGAGCTCAATCCTCACCGGCTCCTCCCGCCGAGCCGAGCGCTCGCGTTGGCGCACGCGCAGCGCGGCGGCGAGTTCGCGACCGCGCTCGACGGGAGCCCGGATCAGGGCGCGCACGTCCTGTCCGCCCGGCGCGAGCGGGAATGAGTGCTCATCGCTGCCGGAGACCGGCGCGGCGACCGGGCCCAGGGTTTCGAAGCCCGCCTCCTCCCCCTGGCTCAGCAGCGCCTCCACCGCCTCGCGCGGCCCGTCGAGGCGGGCCGTGCGCCAGGCCGGCGGGAGATGCAGATCGGTGCGCTCGAGGAGATCCCGATGGGCGTAGTCGGCATGGTCCCACCGCACCAGCGCCTGCGCCGCCATGGGGTCGGGGCTGCCCAGGAGGATGACCTGGGCGTCGGTGCGCGCCAACACCGCCGCATTGGTCCAGCGGCGCAGCGCCTCGGCACCCGCACCGAGCTCGGGCCTGGAGGATAGGGCGCCGCCGTCAAGGAGCAGGACGGCGCGATAGCCACCGTCGGCGACGGGCTCGGCCCCGGCCGTGGCCACTACCAGGCGAGGTGAGGCATCCACGGTCTGGATAACGCCGTGCGACTCCCTGGCGCCCGAGACGACCACCGGCGTGCCCGGGAAGGCGCGTCCCAATTCCTCACCGGTGCGGGTGGAGCCCGAGCCCCGCATGCCCAGCTCGCGGTGGCCGCACGCCGGACACCTCCAACCGGCCGGGCGTCGCGCGCACCAGCGGCAGAAGAACCTGCCGGCCCTCTCCACGGCGAGCGGGCCCCCGCAGTGCGGGCAGCGGGCCGTCCGACCGCAGCATCCGCACACCGCGAAGGGGGCGTAGCCGGCACGGGGGACCTGCACCAGGACGGGGCCGTGCGCCAGAGCGCCGCGCACCGCGCGATGGGCGAGCGACGGTATCCGCGCCATTCCGGAAGGGCCCTCGGCCTCCAGCTGAAAGGCGCTGGGAGCCTGCACACGTGCCAGTGCGGCCCGGCGAACCGTCCAGGAGGCGACCAGCTCGGCCGCCCACCCCCGTTCGACGTACGCCTGCGCTTCGACGCTGCGTGAATAACCGGCCACGAGCAGCCCCGCCTCCTCCAACCCCGAACGCAATGCCAGGACCGTACGGGCATGCGCGTAGGGGGCGCGGCGCTCGCCGAGACGGTCGTCGCCATCGTCCCAGACGACCGCCAGACCCAGGTCGGATACGGGTGCGAAAGCGGCTGCGCGCGTGCCCACGACTACGCGCGCCCGGCCGAGCAGCACTCGTAGAAAAGCCCGGTAGCGCCGGGCGGGCCCGCCTTCCGCCGTCAGCACGACGACCGGCTCGCTGCCCCGGCCGCTCACTGCCCCGCCCAGCTCCTCGGCCAATGCCGCGGCCACGTGCTCGGCGCGCGCTGCCGTGGGGACGACGACGAGGACCCCTCTGCCCGAGATCAGAGCGGCCCTGGCCGCGTCGGCGAGCAGTGACGTCCACCCGCGCACCCTTCCCGCTCGGCCGGGCAGGGCCGTCCACACCGCCCGCGGCGCTCCCCTGTCCGCCAGTGAAGTCAGCAGCTCGTCGCCCGAGTAGACGTCCCAACCGGCCTTGGCCGACGGCACGCCGTCCCACCGGGGAAGTGGCGCGGCAGCGCGGTCCCGCTCGGAGAGTTCGGTAGCGGTGTGCCGAGCCGGAACCGCCAGCCGGATGACGTCCGCGCGCACGCCGGCGGTGCGCTCCGCCACAGCCTGGATCAGCGCCATCGTCGGCCCGGTCAAGACGGGTAAATCCGAGACAACCCGACGGACCGGAACCAACCGCCCGGGATGAGTCGTCGTTCCCCCGCGCTCCCAGATCCACCCGCGCGTCTCCTGCCCGCCGAAGCGAACGGTGACGCGCGTCCCCACCGCTGCCGCGGTGTCGAGGTCGGGGGGGACCCGGTAGTCGAACAACCGGTCCAGGTGCGGCAGCGGGGAGTCGAGCAGCACCCTGGCCACCGGCGAGTCGACGCCCCTCCCGTCTACGACGTGCTCCGAGGGCGCCGGAAGCGCCAGCAGCGTCCCCTGGACGGAGGGACCCTCGCGGCTCGCCCTGCTCATATCTGATCCATACCTGACCGTTACTGTTCGCCGGCGGGTCGCCGGGCGCCCTCACAGGGCCGCGCGCAGGGCCTCGATGCGGTCCGTGGCCTCCCAGGAGAAACCGGGCCGCCCGAAGTGCCCGTAGGAGCTGGTGGCGCGGTAAATCGGACGGAGCAGGTCGAGGTCGCGCACGATCGCGGCCGGGCGCAGATCGAAGACCTCCTCGATAGCGGCGGTGATCCGCGGAGTCGGAACCGTTTCGGTGCCGAAGGTCTCGACGTACAAGCCCACCGGGCGGGCCGAACCGATGGCGTAGGCGATCTGGATCTCGCAGCGTCGAGCCAGACCCGCCGCCACCACGTTCTTGGCGACCCATCGCGTGGCGTAGGAGCCGGAGCGGTCGACCTTGGAGGGATCCTTCCCGGAGAAGGCGCCCCCGCCGTGGCGGGCCATGCCGCCGTAGGTGTCAACGATGATCTTACGACCGGTCACCCCCGCGTCCCCGGCGGGACCGCCGATGACGAACTGCCCCGACGGGTTGACGAGGATCTCAGTGTCCGAGGTGACCAGCTCAAGGCCCTTGGCCTCCTCGGCCGCGAGGACGGGGCGGACCACCTCGGCGGTGATCGCGTCGGTCAGCCAGGCCCGGGTGCGGTCGGGGTCGTGCTGGGTGGAGACGACCACATCCGCCAGGCTCACCGCGCGGTCGCCGTCGTAACCGATGGTGACCTGCGTCTTGCCGTCAGGGCGCAACCCTTCCACCATACCCTGCTTGCGCACCGCCGCCAGCCGCTCCGCGAGCCGGTGCGCCAGATGGATGGGCAACGGCATGAGCTCGGCGGTGTCCGTGCAGGCGTAGCCGAACATAAGCCCCTGGTCCCCTGCGCCCTGGAAGTCGAGAGGGTCGAGGTCGCCGGCGTCGTTGCGCACCTCGAGGGCCTTGTCGACGCCGGCGGCGATATCCGGCGACTGCTGACCGATCGACGCAGACACTCCGCAGGAGGCGCCGTCGAAGCAGACGTCCGAGGACGTGTAGCCGATCGAGACGATCTCCGAGCGCACGATTTCGGGGATCTCGACGTAGGCGCTGGTGGTGACCTCTCCGGCCACGTGCACCAGGCCCGTGGTTGCCATGGTCTCCACCGCCACATGAGCGGTCGGGTCCTGGGCCACGATGGCATCGAGTATGGCGTCGGAGATGCGGTCGCAGACCTTGTCCGGATGCCCCTCGGTGACGGACTCAGAGGTGAACATGCGCAGGGAGTTCTGGGGGCTCCGAGAACTCGGCGGGGGATTCGATGGCATTGCGGTCCTTGTCTGGTCGGTGGGTGCGGTGTGGTGCATTGCGCGCATCGCGGGTCACGGTGCGCGGGGTGTGCGGACGGTGGGACTCAGGCGTTCCACCAGGGGCGCAGCGGGTACCAATGGCCGTCCTGCTCGAGTCCGGGGCGCACGGCGAGGAGCTGATGGATCTGAATGGTGTCGCGCTCGAAATTCCATCGGGCGCCCGCCATGTACAGGCCCCACAGCAGTGAGGTCTGCGAGCCGCCGCTGGCGACGGCGGCGTCCCAGTGCTCCTGCAGATTGCGGCACCATCGCTCCAGCGTGAGGGCGTAGTGCTGGCGGAGATTCTCCTCGTGGACAACCTCAAAGCCCGCATCGTGCAGGTGAGTCATGACCACGCCCGGCGCAGCGAGCTCACCGTCGGGGAAGACGTAGCGTCCGATGAAGGCGCCGGCGCGGTTCGGCTGGGTGGAGTCGCGGCGGGTGATCTGGTGGTTGAGGAGCCTGCCTCCAGGGCGCAGGAGAGAGAACATGGTCGAGAAGTACTCGTCGTAATGGCGGACGCCGACGTGCTCCATCATCCCCAGCGAGCAGATGGCGTCGAAGCCGCGCTCGGGCACCTCCCGGTAGTCCATGACGCGGGCCTCGGCCAGGTCGGACAGGCCCTCGCGGGCGATCCATTCGTTGGCCCAGCGGGCCTGCGGTTCGGAGAGCGTGACACCGATGGCGCGGATGCCGCGCTGTGCGGCGGCCACGAGGACAGACCCCCACCCGCAGCCGATGTCGAGCAGACGCTGGCCCGGCTCGAGGTCGAGCTTGTCGAGGACGAGACGGATCTTGTTGTCCTGGGCGTCCTCAAGGGAGTCGTCCGGCCGGGTGAACAAGGCGCAGGTGTAGGTCATCAGCGGGCCGAGGACCATCGAGTAGAAGCGGTTCGAACGGTCGTAGTGGGAGGAGACGGTGTCCCTGTCCCCCCGCGCTGTGTGGGGACGCACGCCCGTCAGCGCGCGCCTCCAGGCGGGTGGGGTCTCAGCGTCCGGAACGTCGGGGCGGCGCAGGCCGCTCCGACCGATCGTAGTGAGGATGCGGCGCAGACTGGTGAGCGAGGGGCGTCGGAGCTGAGCGCGGAGCTGCTCGAGACGGTCGAAGGCCCGGTAGGGGTCGCCTGGCTCGACGCCGCGCGCGACGATCTGTCCCATGATATAAGCGCGGGCAAGGCCGAGCTCCCCAGGAGCGGTGATGATGTAGCTCAGAGCCTTGGGGGAGACGACGTGCAGCTCCAGGTCGCAGGCCCGCGGGCCCACGGCGGAGCCGTCGTAGGCGGTCACGCGCAGGGGCAGCGGCGGTGTGGTCACCGCCTTGACCATGTCCGCCACGGTGCAGGTGCTCTCCGAAGTACTCATCATGCATCACTTCCAGGTGCGGTTCGTCACGCGAGAGGCTCTCCTGCGCCGCTCCGCCGGATCAGCCTCCATGGTATGTTCGCTCGTCGCGGCGCCTAAAGAGCGGGCGCCGCGCCGTCCCCGTGATAATTCAGATAGTTCAGACATTCAACGCTCGTCGGCGCCGGAGCCTCATGAGTCCTGGACGCGGGCGTCCAGGACTCGGGCGACCAGATCGACGAGCGTTCGGGCGACTTCGGCTTTCGAACCGGCCGCCCGGACGACCTCTCTTCCGTCGGAATCGAGGACCACGACGGAGTTGGGAACGTCACCGAAGCCGGTGCGCGCTCCGACGGCGTTGACAGCGAGCAGATCTGCGCCCTTGCGGCGCGCCTTGGCGGCTCCATGGGCGAGCACGTCTCCGGCGGCATCCCCGGTCTCGGCGGCGAAACCGACGACGAGCAGGCCCCGTCGAGGTGGGTCGGCCACGAGCCCCGTCAGGACGTCCGGATTCTCCACGAGCTCGATCACACGGCGGGCCGGAGTCGCTCCACAATCAGGGCTCCGACTCATGCCCCGCTTCTTGATCTTGGAGGCGGAGACAGTCGCGGGCCGATAGTCGGCCACGGCCGCGGTCATGATGACGGCATCGGCCTGGGCCGCCTCGCCGCGCACGGTCTCGCCCAGCTCGAGAGCGGTACCGACGGGAATGACACGAACCCCCTCGGGCTCCAGCCCCGCCAGAACATGGGCGTCCACGTTGGCGGCGACCACGACGGTGCGCGCCCCACGACGCGCCGCCTCCGCCGCGATGGCGCAGCCCTGGCGGCCGGAGGAGCGGTTACCGAGGAAGCGGACGGGGTCGAGCGGCTCACGCGTGCCGCCGGCGCTGACGACAAGAGCGCGTCCGGCCAGATCCTGCGGCGGGCGGGACCCCGCCGCAGAGCCGGCCGCATCAGCGATAGGCACCGCATCGCCCGCCGCGCCGAGAATTGCGAGGGCGGCGGAGACGATGCGCCCGGGCTCGGGCAGCCGTCCCGCTCCCGAGTCGCCGCCTGTCAAAGGCCCCGCGTCCGGAGGGATGACGCTGACACCGCGACGGCGCAGCGTGGCCACGTTCTCCTCGGTGGCGGGGCTGGTCCACATCCGGGTGTGCATGGCGGGTGCGAGGACCACGGGGGCGGTCGTCATCAGAATGGTCGCGGTCAGCAGATCATCGGCCCGGCCGGCCGCCAGACGGGCCAGCAGGTCCGCGGACGCCGGCGCTACGACGACGAGCTCGGCCCATTCCCCCATCTCCACGTGCTCGACGGCTGCAGGATCGTCGAAGACACCTGTGCTCACCGGGCGTCCGGTGACGGCGGCGAGGGCCGGGGCCCCGATGAAGCGCAGTGCGGCCTCGGTCGCGACCGTGCGCACCTCATGCCCCTCCCGGCGCAGCAATCGGATGACGGAGGGGGCCTTGTAGGCGGCGATCGATCCGGACACGCCGACGATGACGTTCCGCGCCCCCGTCTGCCGCTCCACTGACCCGGAACGCGAAGTCCCGCCCCGCGCCCGCGGGGCGGCGTCATCCGAGCGGTGCGCGCTCAGAACTGGATCTCGTCGAGGTTCGTAGAGGCGGGGCCCTCGACGGCCTCGTCGCCTCCGGCCGGCGCAGTGTCCAGGGGGATGTCGGAGAACATGTCCTCCTCCGCGGCGCGCCGCGCCTTCTCAGCCTCCGCGCGGCGGGTGCGGGCCTCGTCCCCCGGGATGACCTGGAGCCTGTCCTCGGACACCTCGCGCAGAGCGATGCTCAACGCCTTCTCGCCGGCGTCGGCCTCGATCAGCGGGCCGAAGAATTCGAACTGGTTGTCCTCGAGCTGCTGGGTGTAGGTGTTGATCTGGCGTGCGCGTTTGGCGGCCTCCACCACGAGCCCGTACTTGGAGTCGACCTTCTCGAGCAGGTCGTCGATCGGAGGGTTGGTGATGCCCTCGGGCTGTGCAGAGGTTCCGAGCATGAGCTTCTCCCCGTTTTCCCGTGCGTCGACGTTCAATCGGCGTCCGGATGACGTGATGACTGACGTATCAGTGCTGATGGTAGCCGCGCCAGTCTAACCTTTGAGCCCCAGGAGAGATTCGAGCTCATCCGTGGCACGTGCCACGGTGTCGTTGACGATGAGGTGATCGAACTCCCCGGCGGCGTCCATCTCCATGCGCGCGGTGGCCAGACGGCGCTCCTGCTCGCGAGAGTTCTCCGTGCCGCGACCGGTCAGGCGCGCGACGAGCGCCTCCCAGTTCGGCGGCATGAGGAAGACCAGCTGGGCCGAGGGCATGGAACGGCGGACCTGCCGGGCTCCCGCCAGGTCGATCTCGAGCAGGGCCGGGCGACCGTCGTTCAGCCGGGCCTGAACCGGTTCGCGGGGTGTGCCGTAACGGTGCGCCCCGTGAACCAGGGCCCACTCCAGCATCTGCCCCTCGGCGACCAGCTCGTCGAACTCCGCGTCGGACACGAAGTAGTAGTGCACACCGTCGACCTCACCCGGCCTGGGCGGGCGCGTGGTCACCGAAACCGAAACGAACAGATCGGGGTGACGGCGTCGCAGCTCGGCGACGACCGTGCCCTTGCCCACGGCTGTGGGACCGGCGAGAACGGTCAGACGGGAGGACGGGACCGGGGAGGCTGCCATGCCCGTATGATGCCCCAAGCGTTCGCGTCGGCGGTCAGCCCCGCAGCGCCAGGAGGGCCTGCTGGGCCGCGACCCGCGCAGCCGCCCGCAAGGCCGGGGCGTGTGGTCCCGCCTGCAGCACGCCGCGCGAGGTGGAGGCGAGCACGTGGTGCCGGGCGTCGCCGAAGACCTCAGCGAGCTCCTTGGCCCCCGCCCCCTGCGCTCCGACGCCCGGCGCCAGTAGCGGGCCCCCCGCCGACCGCAGGTCGATGCCGAGCTCGGCCACGGCGCCACCGACAGTCGCACCGATGACAAGACCGACGCTGCCGAGCACCCCGGCACGCTGGGCCGACTCGTTGAGAGCGCCCACGCCCTCGACGATACCCCGGGCGACGGACCACTCCCCCGCCGTCGTGCGCATGACGGCGTGCTGGACGTCGGAGCCCTCCGGATTCGACGTCAGAGCCAGCACGAACACGCCGCGCCCGTTGCTCTCCGCCAGTTCCAGCGCCGGGGCCAACGAGCCGAGCCCGAGGTAGGGCGAGACCGTGATGGCATCAGCGGCCAGCGGAGAGCCGTCGGTAAGGTAGGCCTGGGCGTAACCGCTCATGGTGGAACCGATATCACCTCGCTTGACGTCGAGGACGCACAGGGTTCCGGTTGCGCGCAGGGCGGCCAGAGTCTCCTCCAGAACCGCGATGCCGGCGGCCCCGTGCCTCTCGAAGAAGGCCGACTGCGGTTTGACGGCCGCGACCCTGCCGCCGAGAGCCTCCACGGTGCGCAGGGCGAACTCCCTCAGTCCCTGCGGCGTGTCCGGCAGGCCCCAGGCCTCCAGCAGCGCACGGTGCGGGTCGATTCCCACGCACAGCGGGCCGTGGGAATCCATGGCCCGGGCCAGGGCAGCTCCGAAGGGCAGCGTGCCCGGGACGTCCCTCGCCCTTTCATCTTCGTCTCGGACTCCTCCGCGGACGTCGGCGGAGCTCATGCCCGAGCCCGCTGCGTCGCAGCGCCCTCAACCGCTCTCCGCAGACGGGAGACCCGCTCGGCGTCGTGCTCCTGAAGGCTGCGCACCCCGAAGGGCCCGCGCAGTTGCGCTTCCAAGGCCTGAACGGCCGCCTGAAGTTCCTGGACGGTGGTGATGATGGGGCGCTCGGCGCTCGTCGTGGCGGCCCGGATCGAGTAGCCGTCGGCGCGAGCCCCCTGCCCCCTGGGGGTGTTGACGACCATGTCGATGGCGCCGGACTCGATGAGCTCGACGATCGTCTGCTCGCCGTGGGCCCCCCGCCCCTCGCTGACCTTGCGCACGCCCGTGGCGGGGATGCCGTTGCGACGCAGCACCTGGGCCGTGCCCGTGGTGGCGAGGATGGTGAAACCCAGCTCGGCCAGGCGGGCCACCGGCAGGATGACGGCCCGCTTGTCCCGATCCGCGACTGAAACGAACAGCGTGCCCTCGCCGGGAAGGCCGCCGTAGGCGCCGGCCTGCGACTTGGCGAAGGCGCGGGGGAAGTCGACGTCGTAGCCCATGACCTCGCCGGTCGAGCGCATCTCCGGGCCCAGGACGGTGTCGACGACCCGGCCGACCGGGGTGCGGAAGCGCTTGAAGGGCAGGACGGCCTCCTTGACCGCGATCGGGTCGTCGGGGTCGGTGCGGCCCGCGTCCGCCCGGGGCAGGTGCCCCGAGGCCCGCAGCGAGGCGATGGAACGGCCCGCCATGAGCAGAGCCGCCGCCTTGGCGAGCTGAACGCCCGTGGCCTTGGAGACGAAGGGCACCGTGCGGCTCGCCCGCGGGTTGGCCTCGATGACGTAGAGCGTATCGCTCATGAGGGCGAACTGGATGTTGATCAAGCCCCGTACGCCCACGCCCTCGGCGATGGCCAGCGTGGAACGGCGGATACGGGCGATCTCCGCATCCGACAGGGTCATCGGCGGCAGCACGCAGGCGGAGTCGCCGGAATGGATGCCCGCCTCCTCGATGTGTTCCATGACACCGCCGAGGAAGAGCTCGGTGCCGTCGTACAGGGCGTCGACGTCGATCTCGACGGCGTCATCGAGGAAGCGGTCGATTAGCAGGGGACCCGCCCCGTAGGCGCCCCCCGGCTCGGCGCCCGCACGACGCAGGTAGTCGTCCAGGCCGTCGGTGTCGTAGACGATCTCCATGCCGCGCCCACCCAGGACGTAGCTGGGACGCACCAGGACGGGGAAACCGATCTCCCCGGCCACGGCCAGCGTCTGCTCGTCGGAACGGGCGGTTCCGTGGGCGGGCGCGGGCAGGCCGGCCCGCTCCAGCACGACGCCGAAGACCTGCCGGTCCTCCGCGGCGTCGATGGCCTCCGGACTCGTTCCCACGATGGGCACGCCGGCAGCCATGAGCCTGGCGGCCAGCGACAGCGGGGTCTGACCGCCGAGTTGGACGATCATGCCGGCCACCGGCCCGGCCGCTTTCTCCGCCTCGTAGACCTCCATGACGTCCTCGAAGGTCAGAGGCTCGAAGTAGAGCCGGTCGGAAACGTCGTAGTCGGTGGAGACCGTCTCAGGATTGCAGTTGACCATGACGGTCTCGTAGCGCTCGGCGAGCGCCATGGTGGCGTGCACGCAGGAGTAGTCGAACTCGATGCCCTGGCCGATGCGGTTGGGGCCGGACCCCAGGATAATGACGGCCTCGCGCGTGCGCGGTGCGACCTCGGTCTCCAGGTCGTAGGAGGAGTAGTGGTAGGGCGTGCGAGCGGCGAACTCGGCCGCGCAGGTGTCGACCGTCTTGTAAACGGGGCGCAGCCCGTACGCGTGGCGGATCTCGCGGACCGTGTCCTCGCCAATGCCCCGCAGGGCGGCGATCTGGATGTCGGAGAAGCCGTGGCGCTTGGCCCGGACCAGGAGGTCGGCGGTCAGGGCATCGGCGCGGCGGACCTCGAGAGCGATCTCCTCGAGCAGAAGCATCTGGTCGAGGAACCACGGATCGATCCTCGTGGCCTCGAAGAGCTGATCGACCTCGGCGCCGCCGCGGATCGCCTGCTGGAGATCGACCAGTCGATGCTCGGTGGGCGTGCGCAGGGACTCCACGAGGGCGGCGGTCTCCTCGGGGTCGGGAGCCCGACCGTCCCAATGGAAGACGGTGCCCTTCTTGTCGAGCGAGCGCACCGCCTTCTGGAGGGCCTCGGTGAACGACCGGCCGATGGCCATGGCCTCGCCGACCGACTTCATGGTGGTGGTCAGCGTCGGGTCCGCGCCGCGGAACTTCTCGAAGGCGAAACGCGGAACCTTGACGACGACGTAGTCGAGGGCGGGCTCGAAGGAGGACGGCGTCGAACCGGTGATGTCGTTGGGGATCTCATCGAGCGTATAGCCCACGGCCAGACGCGCCGCGATCTTGGCGGTCGGGAAGCCGGTGGCCTTGGAGGCCAGAGCGGAGGAGCGCGAGACGCGCGGGTTCATCTCGATGACGATGACGCGTCCGGTGGTCGGATCGACTGCGAACTGAATGTTGCATCCGCCCGTGTCCACCCCGACCTCGCGGATGACGGCGATGCCGATGTCGCGCAGGCGCTGCATCTCACGGTCGGTCAGGGTCAGAGCGGGGGCGACGGTAACCGAGTCGCCGGTGTGGACGCCCACGGGGTCGACGTTCTCGATGGAGCACACGACGACGACGTTGTCCGCCTTGTCGCGCATGAGCTCGAGCTCGTACTCCTTCCAACCCAGGATGGACTCCTCCAAAAGCACCTCGGTGGTGCGCGAAGCCGCCAGACCCTGCCCGCAGATGCGGGTAAGGTCCTCCTCATCGAAGGCGATGCCGGAGCCGAGCCCGCCCATGGTGAAGGAGGGGCGCACGACGACTGGATAACCGCCCAGCGACTCGACGGCCTCGTGGCATTCGACCATCGTGCGGGCGATGATGGAGCGGGCCACCTCGGCGCCGCAGCGCTCGACGACGCTTTTGAACTCGTCGCGGTCCTCGCCGGCGTTGATGGCCCCGGCGCTCGCCCCGATGAGTTCGACGTCATAGCGCTCCAGGACGCCCGCCTCAACCAGGCCCATGGCGGCGTTGAGCGCCGTCTGCCCGCCCAGGGTCGGCAGGAGAGCGTCGGGGCGCTCCTTGGCGATGACGGCGGCGAGCACCTCGGTGGTGATCGGCTCAACGTAGGTGGCATCGGCCATGTCCGGGTCGGTCATGATCGTCGCCGGGTTGGAGTTGACCAGGATGACTCGGATGCCCTCTGCGCGCAGGACACGGCAAGCCTGAGTACCGGAGTAGTCGAACTCGCAGGCCTGGCCGATGACGATCGGCCCGGAGCCGATGACCACGACGGAGCGGATATCGGGACGCAGCGGCATGTCAGTGCGCCTCCTGGGTCGTCTCGGGAGCCGTACCGTCCCGGTGGGAGACCATGAGCTCGATGAACCGGTCGAACAAGTGCTCCCCGTCGTGGGGGCCCGCGGCCGCCTCGGGATGGAACTGCACGGAGAAGGCCGGCATGTTCAGGGCCCGCAGCCCTTCGACGACGTCGTCGTTCAGCCCGACGTGAGAGACCTCGATGGGCCCGTAGCGGCCCGAGTCGTAGGGGGCCGTGCTGGGGGCGTCGATGGGCGCGTCCACGGCGAAGCCGTGATTGTGCGCGGTGATCTCGACGCGTCCGGTGGCGCGGTCGAGCACCGGCTGGTTGACGCCGCGGTGGCCGTAGCCGAGCTTATAGGTGCCGTAGCCCAGCGCCCGCCCGAAGATCTGGTTGCCCAGGCAGATGCCGAAGAACGGGATGCCGGCGTCCAGAACTCCGCGCAGCAGCTCGACCTCACCTGTCGCGGCGCCCGGGTCGCCCGGCCCATTGGAGAAGAAGACGCCGTCAGGACCGAGGGCGAGCACCTGGGCCAGAGACGTGGTCTGCGGCAAAACGTGGACGCGCACGCCCCGCTCTGCCAACTGCCACGGGGTGCGGGCCTTGATGCCCAGGTCGATGGCGGCGACCCGGGCCACGGGTTCGCGCCCCTCGAAGCGTCCCGAGGGCTCGACGACGTAGTGCTCGCGCGTACTGACCTCGCCGGCCAGGGCCTGACCGGCCATGGGGGGCGAGACGCGCACGGCGTCCAGGCAGATGTCGACGGCCGCTGCGGACGGTCCCGCCGGATCATCGGCGCCGGCGGGCAGGGCCGCCCCGGAGAAGATGCCCGCGCGCATGGCGCCGCGCTCGCGCAGATGCCGGGTCAGCGCCCGAGTGTCGACCTCGCAGACGCCGACCACGCCGGCGTCAGCCAGCTCGTCCTCTAGCTCCCGACGCGACCTCCAGCTCGAGGCGCGCCGCGCCGGATCGCGCACGACGTAGCCAGCGACCCAGATGCGCCCCGACTCGCGATCCTCGTCGTTAACGCCGGTATTGCCGATGTGCGGGGCCGTCATGACGACGATCTGGTGATGGTAGGACGGGTCGGTGAGGGTCTCCTGATAGCCGGTCATGCCGGTGTTGAAGACGATCTCCCCGACGGCGCGCCCCGCGGCGCCGTAAGCCGCGCCCCGCAGGACGTAGCCGTCCTCCAGGACTAGCAGAGCCTTTCCGCGGGTCTGGGAGCGCCGCGATCCCGGCGCCGTGCGCGCAGCGGATGCAATCGGCATCTCAGGCCTCCCGCGTGCGGATCGGGACCCCGTCGAGCACGGTCGCCCGGCCGTGCAGGAAGGTGGCCCGCACCTGACCGGGAAGCCGCATGCCCGCGTAGGGGGTGTTGGCCGAATGCGTCCACTGCGCCCGGCCGTCGACGGTGCGCCGCACGTCGGGGTCGATCAGCGTGAGATTAGCGGGGGCGCCCGCCTCCAGGCCCCGCCCCTGGTCGTCCACCCGCCCGATGAGGGCCGGCGCGCTCGACATGACCCGAGCGAGGTCGCGCCAGCTCATGCGCCCAGTGCTCACCATGGTCTCGATGAGAACCGGCAGGGCTGTCTCCAGCCCCGTCATGCCGAAGGCGCCGGCCTGCCATTCGCAGTCCTTGTCCTCCAGCGGGTGAGGAGCGTGGTCGGTGCCGACGACGTCGATGGTGCCGTCGGCCAGCGCTCGACGCACGGCCTCGACGTCCTCGGCGGTGCGCAGCGGCGGGTTGACCTTGTACAGGGGCGAGTACGTGCGCGCCATCTCGTCGGTCAGCAGCAGGTGGTGCGGAGTGACCTCGGCAGTCACGTCGATGCCGCGAGCCTTGGCCCAGCGGACGATGTCGACGCTTCCGGCCGTCGACAGATGGCACACGTGCAGGCGGGATCCCACATGCTGGGCCAGCAGGACGTCGCGGGCGATGATCGACTCCTCGGCCACGGCCGGCCAACCACGCAACCCCAGTTCGGCGGAGACGACGCCCTCGTGCATCTGGGCGTCCTCGGTCAGGCGGGGATCCTGAGCGTGCTGGGCGACGACCCCGTCGAAGCTCTTGACGTACTCCAGTGCGCGGCGCATGAGGACGGGGTCGGCCACGCACCGCCCGTCGTCGGAGAAGATGCGGACCCGGGCGGCGCAGTGCGCCATGGCGCTCATCTCCGACAGGTGCCGGCCCTCCAGACCGGCGCTCACGGAGCCGATCGGATGAACGTCGACCCAGCCCGCCTCGCGGCCCAGCCTCAGAACCTGCTCGACGACGCCGGCGTTGTCCTGGACGGGAGTGGTATTGGCCATGGCGAACACGGCGGTGTACCCGCCCACGGCGGCGGCCCGGGTACCGGTGAAGACGGTTTCAGCACTTTCACCGCCGGGCTCGCGCAGATGGGTGTGGATGTCGACCAGGCCGGGCAGAGCCACCAGGCCATCCGCGTCATAGCGGTGGACGTCGTCCGGAGCCCGGGCGGCGGCGTCGGGGCCGACGGCGGCGATAATGCCGTCGACCAGCAGAATGTCGGCGGCGGACTCGCCGTAGGGGCGAGCTCCGGTCAGCAGGTGCGCGATCACAGCTGATTCCCTTCGTCGGCCAGGAGGAGGTAGAGAGCGGCCATGCGCACCGACACACCGTTGCCGACCTGCTCGATGACGCGTGAGCGGGGGTCGTCCGCGGCCTCCGCGGTGATTTCCAGGCCGCGGTTCATCGGACCGGGATGCATGACGATGGCGTGGGACGGCATGGCCGCGCGACGCGCAAGGTTCAGACCGTAGGCCTGCGAGTACTCGGCCGGGCTGGGGAAGAAGCCGCCCCCGGCGGCGCTCATCCGCTCGCGCTGGATGCGCAACATCATGACGGCGTCGGGCTCGACCTCCTCGATGGCCGCGTCGAGGTCGTAGCGCACCCGGCAGGTCCATTCATCCATGCCGACCGGCAGGAGAGTCGGCGGGGCCACGAGGGTGACCCGGGCTCCCAGAGTGGTCAGCAGAGCGACGTTGGAACGGGCCACGCGGGAGTGGAGGACGTCCCCGACGATGACGACCCTCGCCCCGGCGAGATCGCGTCCCTGCGGCGCCGGGGTGCCGTCCCCGGCGCGGGCGGCGCCCGAGTCCGGGCCGCCGGGCGCGTACCAGCGACGCAGGGTCATGGCGTCCAGGAGCGCCTGCGTGGGATGCTGATGAGTGCCGTCGCCCGCGTTGAGGACGGGGACGTCGATCCAACCGGCGTGGGCGAGCAGGTGGGCGGCCCCGCACGCGCGGTGACGCACGACGACGGCGTCGGCCCCCATGGCCATGATCGTCTGGGCCGTGTCCTTGAGCGACTCGCCCTTGGAGACGCTCGACCCCTTGGCGGAGAAGTTGATGACGTCGGCGCTCAAACGCTTGGCGGCGGCTTCAAAGGATAGGCGCGTGCGAGTGGAGTCCTCGAAGAAGAGGTTGACGACGGTCTTGCCGCGCAGGGTGGGCAGCTTCTTGACGGCGTGACGCTGGGTGGCGGCCATGGCCTCGGCGGTATCGAGGATCATGACGGCCTCTTCATGAGTCAGATCCTGTGCGGACAGCAGGTGCTTCACCGGGCGGCCTCCTCGTCCCGGGCGCCGGTGACATCATGGATGGTGACGGCGTCGGCGGGTGCGCCGAGCTCGGTCAGCGAGACGACGACCGTCTCGGTGCGGGAGGTCGGCAGGTTCTTGCCGACGTAGTCGGCGCGGATCGGCAGCTCGCGGTGGCCGCGGTCGACCAGGACCGCGAGCTGGACGGCATCGGCACGCCCGACCGAGCCCAGGGCGTCCAGTGCCGCACGGATGGTGCGTCCGGAGTACAGGACATCGTCGACCAGAATGACGGTGCGTCCCTCGAGCGTGCCGCCGGGGATCCGGGTGGGCTGCGGAACGCGGATGGGGTGGCGACCCAGGTCGTCACGGAACATGGTGATGTCCAGCGTTCCGACGGGGACCGAGGCGGCGGGGGGTCGGCAGCCGGACAGCGCGGCCTCCTCCGTCAGCGCGACGGTCAGGGCTCCGCCGAGGCGGCTGGCCAGGGGGACGCCGCCCGAGGGGATACCCAGGAGGAGGACGTCGTCAACGCCCCGATTGCGTTCGACGATCTCGTGAGCGATGCGGACGAGAGAGCGCTGGATCTCGGCTGCGCCGAGGATCCGCTTCCCGGTGGGCTGCTTGTCGGCCACGGTGACGTGGACCTCCTTCTTCGCCTCACTGGACGAGCTTCAAGGATGTCTGGCAGCGCGATAATAGCGCGCCACCCGCCCGCCGGGTGCGTTCACCGCGTGCCTGTTGAGCGACTGCCGGACGTTCATCAGGCGTAGGGGACCCGCGGGTCGGACGCGTTGTCCGCAAGCGAACGAATCTTGGCGATGAGGACCGCGTGGGTGATGAGGAGGGCGAGAGCGCAGACGAGCCCGATCCCCAATCCGATCACCGCCGGATCGCTCCTACTCCAGCCCAGGTAGTCGACAGCGCTCATGACGACGACCACCACTGTGACGGCCGGCGCCCCCTGGAGGACGGAAACGGCCAGAAGCGCGCCGGTGACGGACCTGGCCCCGTCCCAGTGGGCGGGTTGCGGGGAGGAGTCCGAATAAACCCGCACGCACGCCGCCAGGGACAAACCGAAGGATGTGGCCCACAAGATGCCGATGAGCCACGGCAGAACCATGATGCTCATGGCCACTATCACGAACCAGAAGGCGACCGCATCGGTGGACCCGGCCCCGGAGGACCTCGACGACCCCGTGCTCACAGAGGCGAAGAACAAGAGCACCGTGAGCAGCTGCACCGTCTCGGAGACGACACCGGTGATCACCCCTCCCAGGGCCAGGCCCCGAGTGGTTCTACGACTCCTGTTCGCAGTCTCCTCGGGACTCGGCGGTGGAATGACGAACACCGGCGGTGGAATGAACGGCGCGCCGCCCGGCCCGTACGGCGAACCCGGTGCATACGGGGGCCGTTGGGATCCGCCGGAGTGCGAGGAGGCGGTCGGATCGGAGTACGGGCCGGGCTGGTAAGGCGGGTACTGGCTCATGCTCTCAGCTCTCCGGAAGCTTCACGGCGGACGGACCGGCAGCGGCGGGCCCGCCGTCGGCGTCGAGCGCAGCCGTGCACCAAAATCCAACGGCCAGCGGACGGCCGCGGACACCCCAAGACATCATCGCATCGGGACGGGCGGTGCGCGGATCGCTGCCAGGACGGCCGCGGACAGGCCGGAACTGAAACGTGGTCACGCCCTCAGCCTAGACGGAGACCTCGTGACGTCGATGGGGCCCACTGCCCGGGCGGCGACCGGCGCTAGTCAATCATAGGCGATCAGGAGCTCAGCAAAAGTGATCGGCCGGCAGTCAGTGAGCCGCCCGACGTCGTCGGTAACGCGGTCCAAGGCGCCGGCGGGACCCCGTCGCCGGGTGCGACGTTCAGCGCAATGTGTCAGCCAGATCGCCGATGCGGCCGAGCAGACCGTTGAGGAACCTCGGGGAGTCGTCGGTCGACAGCATACGCCCTAGCGTCATGGCCTCATTGATGGCGACCGGGGCGTCAACCTCGTCGTTCCAGACGATCTCCCAGGTGGCGATCCGGGCGACCGCGCGGTCAACCGCCGGCATGCGCGCCAGCGTCCAGCCCTGAGCGTAGGTCTCGAGGATCTCATCGTCCTCCGCTAGGTGGTCCGCCACCCCGGCGAGGATCGTGCGAGTGTAGGCGGGAGCCTCGGTGTGGTTGGCGGAGTGGACAGCGCGCTCGGCCGCGAACTCGCGCAGGCGCTCGGCGGCCCCAGTCGGGTTGGACGCGCCCGACCCGGCCTCACCGTCGCCGGAGCGCAGCAGGCCGCGCTGGTCGGCCTCGAAGAGGATCTCGACGGCGCGGCGGCGCGCCTTGGTCCGGGCGGTGACAGCGTGCCTACTCCCGCTCCCCGATCCGGAGGCTCCGCCTGCCCGCCCGGTACTAGCCGTATCGTCAGCCATCGTGTCGGTCAGTCGGTAACCCGGCTGATGTAGGAACGCGACCGGGTGTCGACCTTGACCCTATCCCCCGTGTTGAGGAACAGCGGGACCTGAATTTCGGCACCGGTCTCAAGCGTGGCCGGCTTGGTGCCGGCGCTCGAGCGGTCGCCCTGCAGACCGGGCTCGGTGTGAGAGATCGTCAGGACGACGGCTGCCGGCAGCTCGATGAACAGGACGTCGTCGTCGTGGAAGGCGACGATGACGTCCTGACCCTCGAGCATGAGGTCAGCGGCGTCGCCGACCGTTTCGGCCGTCACGTAGGTCTGCTCGTAGGAGGTCAGGTCCATGAAGACGAAGCCGTCGCCGTCCCTGTAGGAGTACTGCATGTCGCGACGATCGACGGTGGCGGTCTCAATCTTCAGACCCGCGTTGAAGGTCTTGTCGACGGTCTTGCCCGACATGACGTTCTTGATCTTGGTGCGCACGAACGCGGGACCCTTGCCCGGCTTGACGTGCTGAAACTCGACCACCTGCCACAGCTGGCCCTCGAGGTTGAGCACCAGGCCGTTCTTCAGGTCGTTCGTCGTTGCCACGAGAGGATTCCTCACTGTTGGGGACACTGTTGAGAACTGGAAGAGTCTTGGAACGACGCGAGTCTACCGCGGGCTCCGCGCGCGACCTTCGCGCCCGCCTGCGAGGCCGGTCACGAGGACGAGCTCGTCGGCTGCGGTCGCCAACCGGAAGCCGGGCCGGCGACGATCACCAGTCGTCGGCGATGAGGGCGGCCGCCTCGCGCGGAGTCGTCTGGGTGGTATCGATCTGCGCCGCGGCGAGTCCGCCGCACAGGGTCCGGCGGGCGTGCAGCATCTGGACGAACGCGCGGCGGACGCCTCTCAGCGCTATCGAGCGTGGTGCGTCCAGGCCGTCGCGGGTGGCCAGGCACCGCGTGCTCGCCGTCAAAGCCACAACGCGGCCGCCGGCATCGACCACCTCGTCCAGGGAGCGCCGGACCTCCGGGTCCTCCAGGCAGCCCGAGCCGAGCGCGATCACCATGGGCCGGTTCGCGGCCCGCGCCGCCCCGGCGAGCAGGTCGAGCGCGATAGCCGCCTCAATGCGTCGGTAGCGGACCTCGGGCACCGCGACCAGCGCCACGTCCGGGCTCGTGCCCGCGGCCCGGGCGACCTCCTCGCCCAGGTCCGCGACGGGCACTCCTCGAACCCCGGCCAGGGCCCGGCCCACGGTGGTGCACCCGGCTCCGGGCGGGCCGATCAGGACGACGGAGCCGGTCGGGCCGGATGCGTGCTCACCGCTCGTATCGCTCATACTGTGGATCCGGCGACCGCGTCGTGGGCCCCGCGCAGCACCGCGGCGCCGGGGATGACACCGCGGACGGGGCGAGCGACGTCATCGAGCAGGACCATGCGGATCCGCCCGGCGCGCACCTTCTTGTCCGAGCGCATGATGCCCGCCATCTCTTCGAAGCGGCCGACCCCCTCCGGAAAGGCGATGGGCAGACCGGCGGCAGCGAAGGCCTCGCGGTGCAGGGCCGTCACATCGGCGTTCGCGCGTCCGAGACGATGGGCGACCTCGGCCGCGAAGACGCAGCCGACGGCGACCGCTTCGCCATGCCGCCACCGGTAGCCGGTGGCCGTCTCCACGGCGTGAGCGTAGGTGTGACCATAGTTGAGGATCTCGCGCGAGCCGGACTCGACCGGATCCTCTCCCACGACGGCGGCCTTGACGGCCACAGAACGGGCGACGAGCTCAGTGAGCACCGGCGAGTCCCACCGGACGACGTCGGCCGGGTCGGCCAAAACGCGGTCGAGGATGACCGGGTCGGCGATGAACCCGCACTTGATGACCTCGCCCAGCCCGGCCCGCAGCTCGTCGGCCGGCAGCGTTCCCAGCGCCATCAGATCGCACACGACGCCTCGCGGCGAATAGAAGGCGCCGACCAGATTCTTGCCCATCGGAGTGTCGATGCCGGTCTTGCCGCCGACGGCCGCGTCGACCATGGCCAGCAGCGTGGTGGGAACATGGACGAGGGCGACGCCCCGCAACCACGTGGCCGCCGCGAAGCCGGCGAGGTCGGTCGTCGCGCCCCCGCCCACGGCGACAACGCAGCCGTCGCGCCCCATGCGCATCCGGCCCAGCCGCTCCCAGAGCGTCTCCAGTACAGCGCTGGTCTTGGACCTCTCCCCGCCGGGGACGAGGATCCGCTCAACCCTCAGCCCCGCGTCGCGCAACCCCTCCTCGTACCTGTCGGCGAACTCCACCAGTTCACGGGCGTGGACGAGCGCCACTCCCCCGGCCCCGCCGCCGGGCGCCTCGATGACGGCGCGAACCGCCTCCGCAGCGAGGTCATGCCCGACGACGACCTCGTAGGGCCGCGCGGCGTTCACCCGCAGGCGCAGACGCCCGTCGGCCCCCGGCCGCAGGCGTTGGGAGGAGGGCTCGAGGGCGCTGGAACCGGTCGGGTCGGCCGGGGTCGGACGCCTCCGGGGGGGCGGGGCGGGCTCGCCCAGATGGGACAGCGCTCGTGCCGTGCCGGACGCCTCCACGCCCAGCCCCACGAGGATGAGCGCCGCCACCTGCTGAGGCGTCAGGCCGTCGGTGGGAACGGCGAGTGTGGCCACCCCGGTGTACAGCGGGGTGCGCTGGGCGTGGAGGGCCTCCATCCGTGTCAGGACGGTGCCGAGCTCGTCCGGCGGGACCGTCCGCGTCGGCTGGCGGGCAGTGCGCAGCGCGCTCTGCGCGGCGTCGGAGTCCGCGTCCGGGGCGATGAGCGGGCGTCCCCTTCCGTCGCCCACGTGCGCGGCGGCTGTCTCGGGCGAGGCCACTAGGTGAACCACAGTGCGGCCCTCCAGCAGGGATCGGTTCTCCTCGCGCAGGACGGCGCCTCCGCCCAGAGCCACGACGCCCTGCGCTGGCGTCGGGGAGTCCAGCACCGCGCGCAACGCCCGCGCCTCCCGCGCGCGGAACCCCTCCTCGCCTTCTCGAGCGAAGATCTCCGGGATCGTCAGGCGCGCCCGTCGGCGGATCTCGGCATCGGTGTCGGTGACCTGCACGCCGAGGGCGGTGGCGAGCAGACGCGCCACCGTGGTCTTGCCCGCGCCCGGCAGCCCCACCAGAACCAGGGGCAGAAGCGCCTGATCGAGCGTGACGCGAGGGCCGGGGCGACGGATCATCACTCGTCCCCCCGCCACCGGGTGCGCTCGGCGAGACGGGTCAGGTAGCCCCTGAGATTGCGTCTGGCCTCGGCGAGGCTGTCCCCGCCGGTTTTGTCCAGCAGCGCATCCGCCAGGACGAGCGCGACCATGGCCTCGGCGATGACGGCTCCGGGCACGACGGCCGTGGTGTCGGAGCGCTGGTGCAACCCGGTGGCCCGCTCGCCGGTCGCCGTGTCCACGGTGCGCAGCGCCCGGGGAACGGTGGAGATCGGCTTGTAGGCGGCGCGCACGCGGATCGGACTGCCGTTGGACATCCCGCCCTCGATGCCGCCGGCGCGATTCGAGGCGCGGGTGACGGTCCCCGAGACGAGAGCCGTGATCTCGTCGTGGGACCGGCTGCCGCGACGCGCGGCCAGGGCGAAGCCGTCCCCGATCTCAACCCCCTTGACGGCCTGGATGCCCATGAGCGCGCCCGCCAGACGGGCATCGAGACGCCGGTCCGCCTCAGCATGGGTCCCCAGTCCGATGGGCACCCCGAAGGCGATGACCTCGACCGTACCGCCCAGAGTGTCGCCGTCCCTCCTGGCGGCGTCGATCTCGGCAACCATGGCGGCCGACACGGTCGGGTCGGTGCACCGCACGGGGTCGGCGCTCAAACGCTCCTCGTCGTCGGGCCCGGGGCGACGCGCATCATCGGGCAGCTCCACGGCCCCGATTCGTACGACATGGCTGGTCAGGCGAGTCCCCGCCACCTGCCGGAGGACCGCGGCGGCCACCGCGCCGAGCGCGACCCGAGCGGCGGTCTCGCGAGCCGAGGCCCGTTCGAGCACCGGCCTGATGTCCGGCAGGTCGTACTTGAGGACCCCGGCCAGATCCGCATGGCCGGGACGCGGCCGGGTCAACGGCCGGTTTCGGGCGATCTCCCGCTCATCTCCGGTTCCGGCGTCGACGGCGAGCGCCGCGGGGTCGACGGGGTCGGCGCTCATAACGGTGGACCACTTGGGCCACTCGGAATTGCCGATCTGCACGACGATGGGGCCGCCGATGGTGCGTCCGTGCCGGATGCCGCCGAGCACGGTCAGGCGGTCCTGCTCGAAGGCCTGCCGGGCCCCCCGGCCGTGGCCGAGGCGCCGTCGGGCCAACGCCCGAGCGATCTGTCCGCTCGTGATCTCGACTCCCGCGGGAACGCCCTCGATCAGGGCGGTCAGGGCCTCGCCGTGGGACTCGCCGGCGGTCATCCATCGAAGCATGAGGCTGATCATCCCACATTCGTCCGCCTCCACGGCATCGGCGCCGGCGGGGCGCGGATGCGGGAGGCGCTCTCAGCGGGCGGCGAGCGCCTCGTGAAGGGCCCGGCGCATCGGGGCCGTCGGAGGGGTCCGCCCGGTCATGAGAGTCACCTGCGGGACGGCCTGGTGGAGCAGCATGAGCCAGCCGGGCGCGGTCGCTCCCCCCGCGCCGCTCCACGCCGAGGCGAGCGGAGTGGGCCATGGGGCGTAGACGACATCGAGCATGACGGCTCCAGGGGCCGGCCCCCCCGAGTGCTCCAAGGCGGTCGCGAGCGGCCCGGCGAGTGTGTCGGCGGCGCGCGCGGGCAGTGTGGAGATGACCAGGTCGGAGCGAACGAGCGACTCGGCCACAGCGGTGTCGGAGGAGGCCTGGCCCGGTCGCCAGGTCAGGGTGGCGACCTCTAGGCCCATGCGATGCGCGGCCGTGGCGGCGCGACCGGGGCCCGCATGCCGGCGTGCGGCCACGGTCAGATCGGTGACGCCGAGCTCGCTCAGCGCGGCCAGGGCGGAGCAGGCGGTGGCCCCCGAGCCCAGCACGACGGCGCTCCTCCCACTCGGCGGGGCCTGACCGGGACGGGCCGGTGGCACCGCCGTCTCGCGCAGGGCGCCGACGATCCCGGCCACATCGGTGTTGAAGCCCGTCAGCAGGGCGGGACCCGTCCCCGAACGCTGCGCCACAACGGTGTTGACCACGCCGACGACGGCCGCCAGGGGGTCGACGACGTCGAGCATCGGCAGCAGGGCCCGCTTATGCGGCATGGTCACGCTCAGCCCGGCCCATACCGCCTCCCGCTCGGCTGGGGAGGATACCTCAGTGAGAATCCCCTCGAGCTGCGAGGGCTCCACCGGCATGGTCCCGTAGGTCCAATCCTCCAGGCCCAGACCGCGGTAGGCGGCCCGATGCAGGACCGGGGACAGGGAATGCGCGACCGGCCAGCCGATGACGGCGGCCCGATGCCCGCGCTCTGGAGGGCCGACAGCACTCACTGCCCGTCGCCCGCGCCAGCGCTCGGAGTGGCCGAGCCCGTGGCCCCACTGCCGTTGCCGCCATCGCAGACCCCCGGGTTCTGGTTGCAGTACTCGGTGAGCTTCTTGGTGTTCTCGTCCTGCTCGGCCTGAGTCGTGGCGAAGAGCGTTTCCCCCGTCTGAAGGTTGACGGTGACGAAGTAGAGCCAGTCCCCCTCGGCGGGCTTCATAACCGCGGAGATCGCCGCCGAGCCCGGACTCCCGATCGGGCTGGGGGGCAGCCCGGGATGGGCGTAGGTGTTGTACTTGTTGCTCCCATCGGCTATCTCCTCCTTGGAGGGGATGCCGCCTGTGCGGTTCAGGCCGTACAGGACTGTGGAGTCCATCTCCAGCTTGCCTTGAGTCTGCGCATCGGTGTTCGTCAACCGATTCTCGATGACTCGGGCGATCTGCGTGTAGTACTGCGGGTTGCCCTCGCGCTCCACGATGGATGCCTTAGTCAGCACGCTTTCGTAGTCGGCGTCGTTCACACCCAGTTTGGCCAGGTTGCCGCGCGTGGTGGACACCATCGAGGTGACGATGTCGGTCGCCGAGGAGCCGTCAGCGACGTCGTAGACGCCCGGTGCGAGCCATCCCTCGACGTTGCCGCCCGCGACGGCCGGCAGTCCGATCGCGTCGGTGGCGCCAAAGGCCTCCTCCACCTCGGTGTCGGTGTAGTGGCCCACGCTCATCAGGCGGTCCTTGACCTGAGTCTTCGTGGCGCCTTCGGGGATCGTCAGGGTGTGGTCGGACCTGGAGGCCGGATCCAGCAGCATGGCGACAGCGTTGGCCGCCGACATATGGGACCGCAAGGTGTAGGTGCCCGGCTGAATATTGCTGGCGTTGGCGTTGTCGGCATAGGCGTTCGCGAAGGCCCCGGCGGTCGCCACCACGTCGGCGTCCACGAGGACCTTGGCGATGTCGTTGCCCGTGGCGCCGTCGGGGATGGTGACGATGACTTCACCCTCGCCCGCGCCCGAGTAGTCGGAGGGGGAGGCACCGATGCTGCTCAACCCGGAGTAGTTGTAGGCCTTGTAGCCGATTCCGCCCACGGCCGCCAGAACCACCACCAGGATGAGCGCCGTGATCAGGCGGCGCTTGCGCTTCCTGCGGCGACGGGCGCGTTCCTCCCGGCGGCGGGCGCGCTCCGCGTCCAGGCGGCGTCCGGTGGTCCGCCTGGTCTCACGCGGTTCGATCCCCAGCTGGGTGAAGAAATCGTCCTGACTCACTATCGGTCTCTCAGCCTCTCCGGGTCGGGGGGACGAGCTCGCCCGCCGGGGCGTTCGTCGTTCGCTCTGTCTCAAGGGCCTGGTCGAGGATAACCACGGCGGCCGCCTGATCGACGACCTGCCGGAAAGTCGCCTCCGTCCGTCCGGACGCGTGAAGCTCGCGGTGAGCGGTCACGGTGGACAGCCGTTCATCGACCAGGCGCACGGGAACCGGCGTGATGAGCTGGGCCAGCCCACGCGCCCATCGACGGGCATCCCTGGTCGAGACCGACGACCCGCCGCTCATGCGACGCGGCAGACCGACAACGACCTGCGCGGCATCATACTCCTCGACGAGATCAGCGGCCTGATCGAGGTCAGCCCCGTAACGATCGCGGCGAAGCGTGGCCAGCGGCACGGAGAGGATGGCCTCGGCGTCGCAACGGGCAACGCCCACCCGCACCGTGCCGACGTCGAAAGCCAGCCGGACACCCGGACGCACGCTTCCTCCCGAACTCAAGCGAGCTCGTCGGTGACCGCGGCTAGGGCGGCGTCGATCCTGCCCGCGTCCTGCCCGCCGCCCTGAGCGACATCATCCTTGCCGCCGCCCCCGCCCCCGAGAACGGTCGCGGCCACGCGCACAAGCGCACCCGCTCTGGTCCCGGCGTCGCGGGCGGCGGCGTTGGTGGCGACGACCACGAGGGGCCGGTCGCCCGCCGTACCGGCCACGGCCACGACGATCGGCTCGGAGTCGGGCAGGCGCCCGCGCACATCCAGGGCGAGGCCGCGCAGCGCATCTGCTGAACCGACGTCGCCCGCGTTCGCGGCTACGACGAGGTAGTCACCCGTGCGGGTGGCCGCGGCCGCGAGCTCCGTCGCATGCGAGGCCAGCGCCGCCTGCTGGGCGGCGGAGAGTCTCTTCTCCGTTTCCTTCAGCCGGCCCATGAGGGAGGCCACGCGCTCGGGCAGCTCCTCGGCCCGTCCGCCCACCAGAGCGGACAGCTGGGAGACCAGCGCGTGCTCCTTGTGCTGGAGCCGGTAGGCCGAGTCCGCCACGAGCGCATCGATGCGTCGCACACCTGAGCCGATGGATCCCTCGCCCAGCAGGGTGATCCGGCCGATGTGACCGGTGGAGGGCACGTGGGTGCCGCCGCACAGCTCCTTGTCGAAGTCGTCCCCAATGGTGACCACGCGCACCCGGCTGCCGTATTTCTCACCGAACAGGGCGATCGCACCGGACTGCCGCGCCTCCTCCAGCGACATCACCTCGGTGGTCACTGCGAGGTCATCGGCGACCCTGTCGTTGACAAGGGATTCGATGTCGTCCATCTGAGTGCCGCTGACCGCCGAGGAGTGGCGGAAGTCGAAACGCAGGCGGGCCGGCGAATTCTCGGACCCGGCTTGCGGAGCGTCGGGGGAGACCACCCGGCGCAGCCCGGCGTAGACCATGTGAGTGGAGGTGTGAGCGCGGGCGATGGCCAGGCGGCGTACGACGTCGATCTGCGCATAGGCGCGCTCCCCCACCGCCGCCGTGCCCTCTGTGAGGGTCCCGCGGTGGACGGACAGCCCCTTGACGGGGGCCTGGACATCATGGACCTCGATGACGCCGCCATCGGCCAGGCGGATGGTGCCGTGGTCGGCGAGCTGGCCGCCCATCTCAGCGTAGAAGGGGGTGCGGTCCAGGACGACCTCCACCTCGGCGGGGGCGGTGGCCGCCGGCTCCGGGCGACCGTCGACGAGCAGGCCGGTGACAGTGGCGTCGGCCGCCGACTCGGTGTACCCCAGGAAGACCGAGGGGCCCCCCATGGACTTCTCGATCTCATGGAAGACGCGCACATCCGACAAGCCGGCCTTCTTGGTGCGCGCGTCCCTACGGGCGCGCTCCTTCTGCTGCTCCATGAGGGCGCGGAACTCGGCCTCGTCGACCTCGACCCCCTGTTCGGCGGCCATCTCCAGGGTCAGGTCGATGGGGAACCCGTACGTGTCGTGCAGGGCGAAAGCCCGGTCGCCGCCGAGCACCGGTCTGCCCGGGCGGCTCTTGGCGTCGGCGACCGCCGTGTCGAGAATGGCGGTGCCCGCGGCCAGGGTGCGTCTGAAGGCGTCCTCCTCTGCGTAGGCGACCTGGCGGATCGTCTCCCAGTTCGTCTCGAGTTCGGGGTACGAGGCCTTCATAGCGTCCTTCGACGCGGTGAGCAGGATCGGCAGAGCGGCCTCGTCCACGCCGAGCAGACGCATGGAGCGCACCGCTCGGCGAATGAGACGGCGCAGGACGTAGCCGCGTCCGTCGTTGCCCGGGCGCACTCCGTCCCCGATGAGCATGAGCGAGGAACGGACGTGATCGGCCACCACCCGCATGCGCACGTCGTCGAGGTGGGCCTGCCCGGCCGTCGGCCCCGCGGAGCCGCGCCCGTAGGACTTGCCGGACATCTCCTCGGCGGCGGCGATGACGGGGTAGACCTCGTCGATCTCGTACATATTGGGCTTGTCCTGCATGACGAAGGCGAGGCGCTCCAAGCCGGCGCCGGTGTCGATCGCCGTGCGGTCGAGTTTGCCTACCAGTTCGAAGTCGTGGCCTCGGCCCTCGCCGCGGACGAACTCGTCGAAGACGAGATTCCAGACCTCCAGAAAGCGGTCCCCCTGCGCATCGGTCGCGGGGCCGCCGTCGGGGCCGTAGTCGCTGCCGCGGTCGTAGTGGATCTCGCAGCACGAGCCGGCCGGACCGGGCTGACCGGTGGACCAGGAGATCTCCTCGAAGGGTAGCTTTTGGACGTGCGCCTCGGGTACGCCGATGACGCGGGTCCAGTGGTCGAAGGAGACTCGGTCCTCCTCCCAGATCGTCATCCACAGCCGGTCGCCGTCCAACTCGTAGCAGCCCTCGTTCCTGGACCCGGTCAGCAGCCTCCAGGCGTAGTCGATCGCCCCCTCCTTGAAGTAGTCGCCGAAGGAGAAGTTGCCGTTCATCTGGAAGAACGTGCCGTGACGGGTGGTGACGCCGACATTGTCGATGTCGTTGGTGCGGATGCATTTCTGCACGCTGGCGGCCCGCGGCCAAGGAGGGGGCTCCGTGCCCAGGATGTAGGGGATGAACGGGACCATGCCGGCCACGGTGAACAGGATCGAGGGCTCTGGGGAGACCAGAGATACGGAGGGGCGGATCTCATGCCCGTTCGCGGCGAAGTAGTCGAGCCAGCGGGTGCGGATCTCGGAAGTGCGCATGGAGTTCCTCGGTTCCTCGCGTATGTGCGTGGTGGTCATGGGGCCGCCCGGCGGAGGCGGGGTGCTGCAGGCGGCTGCGGATGTTGAAGCGATCGATGGACAGTGGTCGGCGCAGACGGCGGGTCGGGGTGAGAGTACTCCCCGATCGCCTCCGAACGCGCGAACGCCCCGAACCGACGGGTGGTTCGGGGCGTCCCGAGCGCTGCGTCGCGTGGGGCTCAGCGCGAGTAGTACTCGACGACCATCTGGACGTCGCAGGTCACGGGGACCTCGTCCCGCTTGGGGCGGCGCACGAGTGTGGCGGACAGCTTCTCCAATTCGACGCTCAGGTAGTCGGGCACGGGCGGCAGGACGTCCCGGTGGGTGCCGGCGGCGGCGGCCTGGAAGGGCACCATGACCTGCGAGCGCGGGCGGACCTGGATGGTCTGGCCGGGCTTGACGCGGAAGGAGGGACGGTCCACGATCCTGCCGTCGACGAGGATGTGACGGTGGACGACACTCTGACGGGCCTGGGCGATGGTGCGAGTGAAGCCGGAGCGCAGTACGAGGGCGTCCAGACGCATCTCGAGCAGTTCGACCAGGGACTCACCGGTCAGACCCTTCTCACGGCGCGCCTCTTCGAAGACGCGCTGGAGCTGAGCTTCGCGGATGCCGTACTGGGCGCGCAGACGCTGCTTCTCCTTCAGGCGGACGGCGTAGTCCGATTCGGCTCGCCGACGGGCGCGGCCGTGCTCACCGGGGCCGTAGGGCCGCTTCTCGAAGTAGCGCACGGCCTTGGGGGTCAACGGGATGCCGAGGGCGCGGGAGAGGCGCACCTGACGGCGGGAGCGGGAGGAGCTCATGAATCTGTCGTCTTCCTGTCGGAGTGATCGCACATCGCGGGCGAGTCTGCCGCGACGCGGGGTCAGCCTGCGTGGGCCGGGACCCCAGGAGTGCTGCGTCGTGCGGCGATAACCGCCCGACGACAGCCCGAGAACTTTAGCTGCCTGCGGACCGCCCGCGCATCTGGGAGCGCATCGATGTGAGCGGATCCTCAGGCCCATCGATTCTCGCCGCATCGGGGACCGTGATGTCCTCGGCGCCCCGACCCTCTCCGGCGCCTGCGCCGACCAGTCCGGCCGGGAGCCCCGCCGCGGTTCCTGGCCACCGGGCTCGGTGGCATCCGGCCCGGTCTCAGAATCCGCCGGCCCTCGGGGGCGTCGGGGCGCACGGGCGGCGCCTCAGCGATCCAGGATGCGGCGAACGGCCTCCAAACGAGAGGCGAGCTGCTTCTCGAAGCCGTTGCCGGTCGGCTCGTAGTAGCGTCGCCCGGCCAGTTCGTCGGGCAGGTAGCGCTGGGCGACGACGCCGTGGGGGAAGTCGTGCGGATAGAGATAGTCGCGTCCGTGGCCCAGGCGCTCGGCACCGGCGTAGTGGGCGTCGCGCAGGTGAGCGGGAACCTGGCCAAGACGACCGGCGCGCACGTCCGCCATGGCCTGGCCGATGCCCGTGGTCACCGCGTTCGACTTCGGAGCGGTCGCCACCGCCAGAGCCGCCTCGGCCAGGACCAGTTGTGCCTCGGGCATGCCGATGAGAGCGACCGCCTGCTGGACGGCCACCGCGGTGGACAGCACGGTCGGGTCGGCCAGGCCCACGTCCTCGGCCGCGTGGATCGTGATGCGCCGCGCGATGTAACGAGGATCTTCCCCGGCGGCGATCATGCGGGCCAGGTAGTGGAGTGTGGCGTCGGGGTCGGAGCCCCGCATGGACTTGATGAAGGCGCTGACGACGTCGTAGTGCTGGTCTCCCGCCCGGTCGTAGCGTACGGCGGCGACGTCGGCGGCGTGCTCGACGTCCTCAAGGGTGACGACGGGGGTCTCCTGCTCGTCAGCGGCGCGCCCCGTGCCGACCGGCGGACGTCCGTCCCCGGCCAGCACGGCCCCGGCTGCGACCTCCAGGACGGTCAGGGACTTGCGTGCGTCCGAACCCGCCATGCGCACGATCTGCTCGCGGGCGTCATCGTCGACGGAGACGGTCCCGGCCAGCCCGCGCTCGTCGGCCACTGCTCGGTCGATCAGCCTCCGGACCGCCTCGACGTCCAGAGGCCGGAGGGTGAGCAGCAGGGAGCGCGACAGCAGCGGGGAGACCACCGAGAAACTCGGGTTCTCCGTGGTGGCGGCCATGAGGGTGACCCAGCGGTTCTCGACGCTGGGCAGCAGGGCGTCCTGCTGGGATCGGGAGAAGCGGTGGACCTCGTCGATGAAGAGGACGGTCTCCTCACCGCCGGCGACCAGACGTCGCCGGGCGTCGGAGACAACCTGACGAATGTCCCCGACACCGGCGGTCACCGCGGACAGCTCGACGAAGCGGCGCTCGCTCCCCCGTGCCACGAGGTAGGCCAGGGTCGTCTTGCCGGTACCCGGGGGGCCCCACAGGATGACGCTGGCCACGCCGGCTCCGCCGGCTCCGCCGGCCCCGCGGTCGCGGTCGCGGGGCGGGTCGACCAGTCGGCGCAGCGGTGATCCCGGGACGAGAAGGTGGTCCTGGCCGACGACCTCGTCTAAGGTGCGCGGACGCATGCGCACGGCCAGCGGGGCGCGGGAGTCCAGCGGCACGCCGACGTCGTCGGTCCCGGCGCTCTCGAACAGGTCCATGTCCCCCATGGGTCGACCTTAGTCGTGCCCGCCTCCTGACGGCCTCGACGGGCCCCTGCGCCTCGCCGGCGTCGACGGCTCGAACGCATCGAGGCCGGTCCGTGACACCGCCGTAACACCGTCCGTCCGCGGGGCGGGCCGGTCCGTCTGCGACAATGCCCCTATGCTCGCCTGGCTCTCCCGTCGCGTCGTCAAGGACGCCTGGTACGTCGTCGGTACGTGGGCGGTGCTCGCCGTCGTCCTCCTGACCGTCTGCCTGGGCGGCCTCGGGGGCGCGGGCCTGTTCGGCCAGCTGGAGACCGGCGATTCATCGGTGCCGAGGGCCCAGAGCGCTCGGGGTGAGCAGGTCTTGCGCACCCTGTCCGGCGACTCGCAGACCGTGAGCCTGCTGGTCACGGGCATCGACATCTCGGACACCGGGACTCAGCAGGAGGTCGCCTCGGCTCTGACCGGGGCGCATGCCGACCTGCGCGCGCTGGTGGGCGAGCAGAACGTGCTCGATCCCTTCGTGGTCCCCGGCATGCTCTCGGAACCCGCGGCGCAGGCCCTGGCCTCCGCCGACCTGGACGGCTTCCTCATGATCGTGACCGTCAATCCCAACGGGAGCAAGGTGGCCCCGGCGGGAGACAGAGCCTATGCGGCCGAGGTCGCGAGCCTGGTCTCCAAAGTCGAGTCCCGTCTGGAGGAGATCCCTGACGAGCTGCACGCCGTCAGCCCAGCGGCGACTGGCGTGGTCTCGGACGACGCGCTCGTCTCGCGGGCGGTCGACGATCGGGTCGAGAAGGATCTGGTCCGCGGGGGGCTCATCTGCTTGCCTCTGGTTCTCCTGGTTATGACGCTGGTCCTGGACGGCCCCCTCGCCGCCGTCGCCCCCTTGCTCGGCGGGCTGGTCCAGGTCGCCGGCTCGCTGGGGGTGTTCTACGCGCTCGATCTGGTCAACGGGTTGTCGCCCTTCGTCGTCGCCACCGCTTCAGCCCTCGGACTGGCCCTGTCTCTCGGCTACGGGCTGATCCTGACCCGCCGCTACCTCGAGGAGCTGGCCCGCCAGGACGAGGACGACTCAGCGGCCTACGGCCTCCGGCGCCGCCGACGCACCGGTCGCCGCGACCCGCTCGTCGCCGACTGCATGACGACGGCGCTGACCACGGCGGGGCGCACCGCGCTGTTTTCCGGGTTGACGGTGGCCGCGTCATTGGCGGGGCTGACGCTCATGGGAGCCGACGTTCTGTGGTCCGTCGGCGTGGCGGGTACGCTCGCCGCCCTGGTCGCCGTTGCGGCGGCCCTGACGCTGGTCCCGGCGCTGCTGGTGCTCATGGGCAGGCGGCTCCAGCGCCCCTCGCTCCTGCGGCGGGCGATGGGCCGATCCTCATTCCCGCGCTCCGAGATCGCCTCCGGGCGGATCGGGGGCCCGGCCTGGATCGCCCGCCAGGTGCGACGCATGCCCTGGGTGGCGGCCGTCGCCGGCATTGCCCTCCTGATCGTCCTGGCCTCGCCTCTACATGATCTGCGCATGCTGACCTCCACCACCGAGCTCCTGCCGGCTCACTCCGATCAGCGCACGTATCTCCAGCTCCTGCAGGACGACTACCCGGCGGCCACGCAGGCTGAGGAGGACGCCACCCTCATCGTCGCGTCGACGGGCGAGCGGGTAACGTCCTACATCAACGAGCAGGTCGCCGCCACGAACGGGGTGACCCAGGTGCTCCGGTCGGCGACCGCCGGCAGCTACACGGTGGTCTACCTCGACCTGGAGGGCGAGGCCTCTTCGGTCACCGCTGAGAAGGCGGTCGCTGCGATCCGCTCCCTCCAGGCGCCGGCGGACATGTGGGTCACGGGGCAGGCCGCCACTCAGCTCGACTTCCATCAGGCCGTCGTTCACGGGGCGCCGTGGGCGGCGAGTGTGCTCGTGCCGGCGAGCGTGGTGTTCCTGTTCCTGATGAGCGGGTCGGTGATCGCGCCGCTTCGGGCGCTGCTGGTCAACGCCGTCTGCCTGGCGGCCTGCCTGGGGATCACCGTATGGGTCTTCCAGGGCGGTCGTCTCAGCGGGCTGCTCGGCTTCACCCCGATCGGTGGGATCGAGGCCGGCGCGGTCGTCGCGGCCGCCGGCGTGGGCCTGGCCCTGACGATGAGCATCGACGTGTTCGTCCTGGACCGGATCAAGGAGTGCCGGGACGCCGGTGACGGCGATGACGCCGCGGTCGAGCGGGGACTGCAGCGCTCGGGGCGCGCCGTGACCGCGGCGGCTCTGGTAATGGCGGTCGTGTTCCTCTGCCTCGTAACGAGCGACCTGCTCATGGTCAAGGAGATCGGCCTGGCGCTGGCCACCGCGGTGACGCTGGAGGCCACCGTGACGCGCATGCTCCTGGTGCCCGCGACCATGAGCCTGCTCGGCCGCTGGAGCTGGTGGGCGCCGCAGCGCCTGAGGCGCATAGACGACGGCCCGCCCCGGTCCCCTACGACGAATGACTCATGACTCATGGGGTGGCCCGTCCGCCCGGCTCCCACGAGCTGCATGAGGTAGAGGCCGCCGACGGCCGAGGTGATAAGTCCCACCGGGATCTGGAAGGAACTGAGCAGACGGCCCGCCACGAGGTCCGACAGCGTCAGCAGCACCGCTCCGCCCCCGAAGGAAGGCAGGACGCCGAGCCCCGAGACACGCGAGAACCTCCGGGCGACCTGCGGGGCAGCCAGGGCGAGGAATCCGATCGGCCCGGTCGCCGTCACGCAGGCGGAGGCGAGAACGACACCGTAGCCGATCAGCACGACTCGTGTGCGCCTGGGCCTCAATCCGAGACCGGCGGCGGTGTCGTCCCCCCGTCTCCAGGATGCTTCTGCGAGGGCGCGGGCTCAGCTCCCTCCTGACGGCGAGCAGGAGGAGGACGGGCGCCCCGACGAACGAAGGACAAGGGCCGACGGCCGCGGTGGCGCCTCCGCACAGCAGCGTGATGGCAAGGGGCCGACGCCCGGGTCGCCATGAGGTCGGCGCCCAGCGCTATGGCCTGCTCCTCGCCGAGGGCCAGTGCGTTCAATCCGCGGGCCGAGCCGACTGCGAGGACTAGACCGACCAGGAGGAGCGGAGCGATGCGCGTCAGTACGAAAGCGTCCCGGCCCTCCAGCGAGCCGACCACCTAGAAACGGTAGGAGTCGAAGGCCCGGGAGTCGTACATGGTGATCGTCCCCGTCACCGAGGACAATGCCGCGCTCAGGGCAACTCCGGCCAGGACGAGGCGAGCGATCCGGTCTCGATCGTGCGGTGGGAGATCGTGTAGACCGCCGCCGCGGCGCAGCCGGCGCCGAGTAGGGCGAAGGGCGTGTACTGCCCGATCTCGGGCAGGCCGAGTGCGCTAATCGCCAGGATCACCCCGAGGGCGGCGCCGGCGTTGACTCCCAGGATCCCGGGTTCGGGGACGGGGACAGCGTCCGCGAGCCCAGCGCCAGACTCATCGCAAGCAGCAGTGCGATGAGAAGGACGGGCACGAGGACGACTGCTGCGCTCCGGACGACGGACCTGAGACGCGTCGCACGACGCAGGATGCCGGTCTGTCTCATATAGAAAAGTTAGCCTCACCATACGTTTATGGCTTCGTCCCCCGTCACACGCTCCTGGTGGGCGGCGCGCTGTCCGCCCTGGACGCCCTGTGCGCCTGCTCGTCCTCGGGCGGCGCATCCACCGACGCGGCCGGCACGGCCTCCTCCGAGCAGCCCGCCGCCACCGTTCCGACGCAAATGGAAGAGGGCATGGGCTTGGACGCGGCCGACGGCGTCTTCCCCCGCGCGGTCATCCGCTACCAGGGCGAGAGCATGATCAACGCCGCACCGACGAACGTCGTGGTCATCGGCACCGGACAGGCCGATGCGCTGCTGGCTCTCGGGTTCTGTCCGATCGGTGCGGCGGCGCCCTCCGGTGCGGAGGATCCCATCACCCAATACCTTAAGGGCGCCCACCCGGACCAGGCCGGGGCTATCGCGACGATCACCTCCGTCGGCTCGCGCAACAGTCCGCACACCGAGGCCATCGGGAACCTGCGCCCTGATCTCATCGCGACCAACGCCTCGGGTAAGGACGACGCCGACACCCTCTACCGGTCCCTGACCCGGATCGCTCCGACCGTCTCGATGCATAGTACCGGCCAGTACTGGAGGACAGACTTCCTCCTGCTCGCCGACGCCCTAGGCAAGCGGGAGGAGACCCAGCGCATGCTCGACGCCTCCACCGCCGAGGCCGCCCGGAGAGGGACCGCACTGGAGCGAACGGCGACCATCTCCCTGCTGCGCAGCGGTCAGGACAAGCTCCACATCTTCGGCCCTCTGTCCTTCGCCGACTCCGTGGTCGCGGACCTGGGCCTGGCCCGTCTGAAGGCGCAGCAGTTCACCGACGGTGTTTCCCAGGACATCTCCGCGGAAACCCTCGACCAGGCCGACGGCGACTGGCTCTTCTACGGCGTCCAGAGCAGGGATACCGCCGGCCTGACCGGCGAGAAGCTGTGGCCGTCCCTGTCCGCGGTGGCCGCGGGCCGCGCGGTCGAGGTCGACCACGACCCGTTCTTCCTCAACGCCGGCCCGACAGCCGCGCGCGTCGTGATGGACACGCTCACCTCGGCACTGTCCGCGTGAGTCCCCGCGAGGATGCCATGACGACCGTCCCGCGGGCGGAGAACCCCGCCCGTCCCGCCCTGGAGGGCCACGACCTGCACCTGGGGTACGCGGCCGGCGAGGATAAGGTGCTTCCGCCGCGCTCGGGGACGGTCCTTCTCGACGGACGCGAGATCTCTTCGATGCACCCCAAGGTCTTCGCGCGTCAGGTTGGATTCCTGGCGCAGCCGCGAATCCTGCTGCTCGACGAGCCGACGACCTACCTCGACCTGGCGCATCAGGTGGAGGTCCTCGAGCTGTGCCGGGAGCTCAATCAGGTCCTGGGCACCACGATTGTGGCCGTCCTGCACGATCTCAACCAGGCTTGTCGATACGCGGACCGCATCGTGGTGATGGGCGCCGGCAGGATCCTCGCCCGGGGACGGCCCGCGCAGGTGATCACGCCGCAGACCATCCACGAGGCTTTCGGGCTCGAAGTCTGCATCACGCCCGATCCGGTGACGGGGACTCCCCTCATCCTGCCGAGTCCGCCGCGCGCCCACGTCCACTCCGAGGGGCCCTGAGTCACAGCAGGCTGACGTCTCCCGAGCCCTCGCGCACGACCTCGGGAGCGTCGTCGGTCAGATCGACGACGGTGGTGGGCTCGGTTGAGCCCACCGGCCCCTCGACGACGACATCGATGAGATGCCCCAGGGTGTCTTCGATCTGCCACCCGGAGCTCTCCGGTTCAGTGCGTCCGGGACGGATGAAGGTCGACGACAGGATAGGGGCGTCGAAGCCCGAGACGAGGGCCTGAGCGATCGTGTGGTCGGGGATGCGCACGCCCAGAGTGTGCTTCTTCGGGTTGAGCGTCATCCGGGGCACCTCCTTGGTCCCCTTGAGGATGAAGGTCCACGGGCCGGGAGTCAGGCGCTTGATGAGGCGGAAGGCGTTGTTCCCCACGATCGCCAGCGGACCGGCCTGAGCGAAGTCCGCGCACACGAAGGTGAAGTTGTGCTTGGAGTCGAGCTGGCGAATGGCCCGGATGCGGTCCATTCCCTCCTTGTTCCTTGGAGCGCAGGCCAGAGCGTAGCCCGAGTCGGTCGGATAGGCGATCAGGCCGCCCTCTTCCAGCACGGCGACGATCTTGTCGACGAGACGAGTCTGAGGGTTGGCGGGGTGGAGTTCGATGTAGCGGGACATGGGCTCATTGTGCTCCAGAAACCGCCGACGCAGGGGACGGTGCAGCGAGTGGCGCTCGAACCGGGTGCGAGCCGGAAATCCTTCCGGGCGCGCGGGTGGACGCCGGCGACGACGCTCGTCCCTCCTTCATCACCACCCGCACCTCGGCAACGCCTCCGGATCGCCCACAACTCACTCCTCGCGATAACGAGTCGCATTCCTTCATCACATTAACGAAAACGATTATCTTTTATCTCCGTGTCATTGACTGATGAGGATGCGTTCTATAGTTGCGATCACATGTATTCCCCCTTACGATTCTATACGTCAGCAGAATCGCAGCGCGTCAAGCTGCATCGATCCCTGGAGGCACACTATGACCGCAACTCTTGAGCACCGTCCGGCCGAGGCCCACTCCCACACCCACGGCCCCGGCTGCGGCCACCGGGCCATTATCCACGGCGACCACGTCGACTACCTGCACGACGGGCACGTCCACCGCGAGGACAACGGTCACTACGACGAGTGCGACATCTGCAGCTGTCCGCACTGCTCCGACCACTGCGCCACCTGCACGTGCGAGGACTGCAGCTGCCCCACCTGCAACCACAACGTCTGCTCGTGCGAGCACTGCAGCGACTCCTGCGTCTCGTGCAACTGCCAGGACTGCACCTGCCCCACCTGCACGCACGCGGCCTGACGGGCACTCGCCAACCTGCGCCGTAACACGTGCCCGGCGTGTATTCGGCCAGAGCCACCGGTGGTCCTGGCCGAATACACGCCGGGCACCCGTTCCGGGAACTCGGCCGAAAAACGCGAATCTTCGCGGTCACTCATGAATACCAGATTCTTCTTCGAAAGTAGGGCTCTCTCACGGCCCCCGGGGTCAGGGGAAAGTGCACGCGTCATGGACGCGAAATAGATTCTCGAACGTCGGTGGAGTGTGTGGAACGAAGAGGACTAGCGGGAAGATTAGGAGCGTCGTTACGAACCGTCCGACATTGGATCGTCCGTGAGAACATCGGGCCCGGGATCGCACTGCACCGGCGCGATCCCGGGCCCCGCGGGATTCGGACCCGGCGCCCGAGTACGGCTCGTCAGGCCTCGGCGGAGAGTCCGCTCCTCCTGCTTTACGCCTTCCCTCTCGGTTCGGCGTCGATACCGGCCTGCCTGCGCTGCTCGGGCGTGATAGGGGCGGGCGCCTCGGTGAGCGGGTCGTAGCCGCCGCCGGACTTAGGGAAGGCGATGACGTCGCGGATGGAATCGGCTCCGGTCAGCAGGGAGACGATCCGATCCCAGCCGAAGGCGATGCCGCCGTGCGGCGGAGCGCCGTATGCGAAGGCGTCCAGCAGGAAGCCGAACTTCTCGCGCGCTTCGGTCTCGTCGATGCCCATGACCTTGAACACGCGCTCCTGAACGTCGCGCCGGTGAATACGGATGGATCCTCCGCCGATCTCGTTGCCGTTGCACACGATGTCGTAGGCGTAGGCGAGTGCACCCGCGGGATCGGTGTCGAAGGTATTGAGGCAGTCGGGCTTGGGAGAGGTGAAGGCGTGGTGGACGGCGGTCCACGCGGATTCACCCAGCGCAACATCACCCTCAGCCCTGGCTTCGGCCGACGGCTTGAACAGGGGGACGTCGACGATCCACACGAAGGACCACGCGTCGAAATCGATGAGGCCGCACCGCCTGCCGATCTCCTCGCGCGCGGTGCCCAGGAGCGCACGAGAGGCGTCCACGGGCCCGGCTGCGAAGAAGATGCAGTCGCCGGGTGCCGCGCCCGCGGCAGCGGCCAGTCCCTCGCGCTCAGCGCCGGAGATGTTCTTCGCAACGGGGCCGCCGAGGGATCCGTCCTCGGCCACGGTGACGTAGGCCAGTCCCCTGGCACCGCGCTGCCGGGCCCAGTCCTGCCAGGCATCGAGGGTGCGACGGGACTGGGAGGCGCCGCCGGGCATGACGACGGCACCGACGTACTCGTTGTGGAAGACGCGGAAAGGGGTGTTCTCGAAGAAGTCAGTCAGTTCGACCAGCTCGCAGCCGAAGCGCAGATCGGGCTTGTCGGTGCCGTACCTGCTCATCGCCTCCCCGTAGGTCATGTGCGGAATCGGAGTGGGAAGATCGTGACCGATGAGCGCCCAGACCGATCTCAAGACATCCTCGGCCACCGCGATGACGTCGGCCTGCTCGACGAAGCTCATCTCGACGTCGAGCTGGGTGAACTCGGGCTGGCGGTCGGCGCGGTAGTCCTCGTCCCGGTAGCAGCGGGTGATCTGGTAGTAGCGCTCCATCCCCGCGACCATGAGCAGCTGCTTGAACAGCTGGGGGCTCTGGGGCAGGGCGTACCAGGAACCGGGCGCCAGTCGTGCGGGTACGAGGAAGTCGCGGGCGCCCTCGGGGGTGGATCGGGTGAGGGTCGGGGTCTCGATCTCCACGAAGTCGTGGGAGTCCAGCACCCGGCGCGCAGCCTGGTTGACCTTGGCGCGCAGGCGAATGGCGCGCTGCATCTGCGAGCGGCGCAGATCCAGGTAGCGGTACTTCAGACGCGTCTCCTCACCGACCTGGCCCGCATCTTCGGCGTGATCCGAGACCTGGAAGGGCAGGGGGGCCGCGGGACTGAGGACCTCGACGTCGGTGACGACGACCTCGATCTGACCCGTGGGCAGGTTCGGGTTGTCATTGCCCTCCGGGCGGGCAGTCACCCGCCCGGTCACCGCCAGAACGTACTCGGCGCGCAGGTCGTGAGCGATCTCCTGACGGATGACGACTTGAGCGATGCCCGACGCGTCGCGCAGATCGATGAAGGCGACGCCCCCGTGATCGCGGCGACGATCCACCCATCCGGTGAGGGTGACGACCTGGCCGATATCGGCGGCGCGCAGGGAGCCTGCGGTGCGGGTTCGCAGCACGGTGCTGGGTTCCTTCCGTACGGGGCTGGGCACTGAACCGGTGCTCGTCGGGGCGCACCGCGAAACGGGCGGACGCCGCCGCGATCCTACGCCGGAGTCCGGGACTCGCCGCGCGCACGTGCAGGAGGGTCCGAAGCGGATTCCCCGCACGACGCAGCACACGCGGGCGGGTCCTGTCTGCGGGCGAGCCGCCGTCGGCAGACCACGACGACGACCGCCAGGACGGCCAGGAGGAGGGCGATCGCGAAGATCAACATCCCCACCAGGGGGAAGGCGCCATTGGAGACCTCGATGGCGGGGGCCTGCGTGTCCTCTCCTTCGGCGACGATATCGACTTGGGTCGTACGGGAGTCATCGGCGGCGTCCTCCGTCCCGAGCCCGGGGGTCGGCTCGGCGGTCGCCGGCGGCCCCGCGGAACCCACCCCGGGTGCTGCGGGTGCGCCTGCGATGATCGTCACATCACCGACCGTGAAATAGGGGCTCTTGTTCGTGTAGTCCAGGGTGCGGATCTTGTTGGTCGGAACGTCCTGCCCGGCGGAGACCTCGAATCGCAGCCAATGAGGGCCCTTGGCGATGTAGTCGGGCAGTTCGACCACTCCTGAGGTTATCCCATCCTCGTCGACAACAGCACCGCCGATGACGTCCTGCTCGGCGGTCTGCCCGCCCGGCACGGGGATTCCGTCGTCGACGAGGATCTGGATGGCGGCGCCGGGCGGGAACCCGGACAGCGTGTAGGTCAGGGTGCCGCCGACCGCCACGATCGAGGGACTGACGGTCGATGCCGTGCCGGTGGTCGACTCGCTCGGCTCCGCGGCGCCCACGACCGGGCATGCCGCGACGGCGCACAGCAGCGCCGCCAGCGTGAGGACCAGCACGACCAAGCAGCGTCCCGAACGGGTGAGAGCCGTCGAGGCGCTGGTTCCTCCCGGGGACGGTTCGTACCGCAGTCCTCGCGATGGTCTGCGCACCGCTGCCTGCGGCACTGGCGGCACTGCCCGCGTCCCGCTCACCGGCTCACTGTCGCCTCGCGCGCTCACGTCGTGCGACCGGTCAGCGCCGACCGCGCGAGGACCAGGAAGGAGGCGGCGCCGACGAGCAGGAGACCGCCCGCTGAGACGAGCATCCAGTCGTCCCGGCCCAGGGCGCGCGCATCGGAGGAGGAGGTCGTCGTCTCCACCATGAGAACCGCTGGGTCGGAGGTGCTGGCGGCGGCGGTCGTGATTTCGAGCTGCGCCCAGCCGAGCAGCAGGGAATCCCTGTCGATGACGGCGAGCTGGTAGGTGCCGGCGCTGAGGTTCGACACATCGATCGACACCGAATTGTCGGCGTCGACCTGGGTCCATCCGGGCGTCGAATCACCCGGGAAGAGGAAGACCGCGACCCAGTCGTCCATCTTCGCCTTGCCCGACGGGAGGATCAGCGAGACGACGTTGCCGTGCCGGGTGCCCGACAGCGAGCCGGCGTTGGAAGCGTTGAGCTCGCTGGCGTCCCTGACCGGGACCGAGGGCTCCTGCGAGGGGCGCCCCGCATCCTCCTGCGCATCCGATGTCATCGCGTCGGTCGGAGCGGTGGGATCCGGGCCTCGACCGGGTTCGGCCGACGTGCCGGTCGGTCGGGGCACGGCGGAGGATCCGCCGCCCGGGGCACCCCCATCTTCCGACGAGCCCGTGGCCGGGGTCGGGGCCGGCGTCGGCTCCGCATCGGGCCGACCGGTGGGCCGGTCGGTCGGTCCGACGTCCTGAACGTCCCGTTGGTCGGTCGGCCGGTCGGTCGGTTCCGCCGTCCCCGAAGACGACGGCGAGGGCGTCTGCCGGTCCTCGCCCGGGTCCGCAGGCCGGTCCCCAGGCGAGGACTCCGCAACGGCGCCGGCAGTGACGTCCGTTCCCGGTCCGGCGGTGGAGCCGGTGGGCCGGTCGGTCGGTCCGACGTCCTGAACGTCCCGTTGGTCGGTCGGCCGGTCGGTCGGTTCCGCCGTCCCCGAAGACGACGGCGAGGGCGTCTGCCGGTCCTCGCCCGGGTCCGCAGGCCGGTCCCCAGGCGAGGACTCCGCAACGGCGCCTGGGTCCGCAGGCCGGTTCCCGGGTTCGGAATCGGATTCCCCACCGGACGCGGGGGCGCCGTTCGCGCCCGAATCTGTTTCCCCCAGACGTGCGTCGGCGTCGGCCGGTTCCGGGGAGGAGGGCTCCGACCAAGGCCCCCGCTCGGAGATCTGGAACTGGTTGCTGCCGACGAAGGCACGCGAATCGAGGGTGACGGACAGGTAGTAATGATCCTCGGCGCCGCGGGGCAGATGGGCGTAGAGGTCGGCGATCCGAATCGTCGTGTCGAAGGCTCCGTCGGCGAACACGACGGTCTGGGTCGTCTTCTCGTGGGAGACGTAGCCGCCCACGGCGACCAAGCGCGCTCGCAGGACCTGCTCCCCCTGAGCGGGGCGTCCGCCGATGCACCAGCCGCCGCCGGTGACCCGGATCGGCGATCCGGGCCGGTAAACGGGCCCGGCGTCGGAGGCCGTCCCGTCCGCGGCGACGACGGTGGCACTCGGGCCCGGCCCCTCGCAGATCTCGGCCGTCGGCTCCGGGAGAGAAGTCGCCGGTGCGTCTCCGGTTCCGTCCGAGTCCTGGAGAACGAATTCGCTATCGGCTACGAGCTGCGCGGGTCGCGTCGCGCCGACGGCCGCGGCGGTGCCCGCACCGCCCGCGGCGATGCCGAGCACCGCGAGCAGCACGAACGCGACGTGCACGCAAGCCCTGGTCCCAGGGTGCGCTGCGACGTGGCGCGGTGAGCGTGTCATGCGGTGAAACTCGTCGATGGGCTCGAGGGATTAAAGGATCATGTCGCGAGCGCCCAGGGGCCGCTGCGGCGGTTGGGGACGTCGGTCCCGGCCGGCACGGAGATCGTGGCGAGTCGGTCATCCGACGCGGCAGATGGTATCTCCGCCGGTGATGCGGTGAAACCATCCACGAGCCGCTGCGGCGCCCCGGGGCGCCGCTCTCCGAGGCGGATGGGGCCTCCCGCTCGCCGGCGACGAACACCGCATGCTCGTCATTTCAACGATTCCTCCTACTCCTTCTAGGCTCGGCCCGCCCGCGGTCGGGCCGAGCAGCACCAAGGTCTCATCTCGGTAACAACTGCGTAGCTAGACAGCAGAGTGGTCGGAAGCCGCTCGTCGAGCGTGACTCACACCGCAGGCTCGCGTCTTGTGCGCCCCGCACCCGGAGGGCGTAATGTCCGCCCCATGGCACGAATCACGTCGACGACTCACACCGTGTGCGCCGCTCTGACGGCCGCCGCCATGTGCGCTCCTCGTACGTGTCGTCGCTGTCAGGCGCTGTGAACCCCGTCCGCAGAGCGCGGGGGGCCGCGGTGCCGGGGACACCGGTACCGCGCCGCAGCCCGGCTCGTTGAGCGGCCATCGCTCACAGCCCGGCTCCGTCACCCCGACCCGAACCGCACGGCCGTGGCCGATCGGCTCTGGTAGTCCTCTTCCGCGCCCGCGCCTGACAGACCCCCACCACCGGACGAGTCCTCCGTACCGTTCCGCTCAGGAGACCGACGTGCCACCCACCTCCACCACCCCCGACAGCACCGACAGCCCGTCTTCCGACCCGCCCGAAGTCACCGCCGAGAATGCCGCCGAGATCCTCGCCGCCGACGATGAGGCCGAGACCGTCCCGGCCACCGGCCGCGTATCGCGTCGTCGATTTCTTATCGGCGGCACAGCCGCCGCGGCCGCCCTCGTCGCCGGCGGCGCCTGGCTGACTCTGCGCCGCACCAATCAGGGCGTCGTCGGCGCCGCTCAGGAGCTGCCGCTCGTCATCGGCGGAGACATCTGCGCCGCCCCTCTGTACGCCGCTTACCACATGGGCTATTTCGACGACGCCGGCCTCAACGTGACCCTGGCCCGTACTCAACGCACGGAGGACACCAAGGACGCCGTCGGCGCGGGCAGATACATCGGCGCCCCCGGCATCTTCTTCGCCTGGCTCGAACCGATCTACAACGGCGTCAACGCCAAGCTCACCGGCGGCTTCCACTCCGGCTGCCTCCAGCTCGTCGTGAACAACGACTCCCCCATCACGCAGATGGCCGATCTCAGGGGCAGGAGAGTCGGCGTGCCCTCGCTGTCCAGCTCCGCCTTCGCCTACTTCGCTATCGGTCTGTCCCGCGCCGGTCTCGATGTCGACCCGAACAAGGGAGACGTCTCGTGGGTGACCGTTGACGAGGACTCCCTGGGCAGGCGTCTGACCAACGGGGACGTCGACGCCATTATGGGGTCGGACCCGGCCCCGCTCCTACCGGTGTTCAACGGCACCGCGAAGGTGCTGGCCTCCAACAGTGCCGAGCCCTTCTGCTGCTCGGTCGCCCTCAACGGGGACTTCGTCGCCAACCAGCCCGACCGCGCCAGGGCCTTGACGGAGGCCTGGTTCAAGGGGTCGGACTACCTGGCGCAGGATCAGGCCAACCGTCGGGAGATCGCCAAGATCGAGGCCGATAACGAGTACGTCGCCGCCGAGCGTAGCGTCATCGAGGACATCCTGGAGACCTACGGCTGGCACGCGTCCGCCACCGAATTCCGCACCGCTATCGCCAGCGGCATCGAAGACTTCAAGGGCACCGGATTCATCTCGGCGGACGCAAGCCCCGATGAATTGGCCGACACGGTGTACGCGGACCTGGGCATCACCCGATGAGCGCCCGCCGCCGGCTCCTGCGTCTATGGGGCGCGATCGCCCTCGCCCTGTGGGGCGCCTATCTCGCCGTCGTTCTTCTTCTGCCCGATACCGCCGGTGCGCGCACCGCCCCCACCGCACCGCTCGCAGCGATCGTCGGGGCGGGGCTGGTGGGCCTCGTCAGCTGGCTCGTCCTCGCTCTGGACCGACCCACGGGGACTGTCGCGCGCGCCCTCGCGCATCGTCTGCCGTGGATCGTCTTCGGCGGCGGATGGTTCCTGGCGTGGCAGCTGTCGACTGTGAAATCGGGTCTGCTCGACCCGCCCTACTTCGTGGCTCCCGAGGTACTCATCGCGGATCTCGTCGACGACTGGACCCTCCTGGCCAGATGCCTGCTGTCCTCCGGACTGCTGTTCATGGCGGGGTATCTCATCGGATCGGTTGCGGGTTTCGCGACTGGACTGCTCATGGGATGGTCGAGGCGGGCCGACTACTGGCTGCACCCCCTCCTGCAGACGGTCGGCCCGGTCCCTGCCAGCGCTCTGTTGCCCCTGGCGGTGCTCGTCGTGCCGACCACATACCTGTCGGCGGCCTTCATCGTGGCCTTCGGGGCGTGGTTCCCAATGGCGACGATGACCCGGGCCGGTGTGCGATCGGTGCCCAAGTCCTTCATCGACGTGGCGCGTACGCTGGGGGCGGGCGAGGGCTTCCTGGTGGCGCGCGTGGCGATCCCCTCGGCGCTGCCCGACATGCTCACCGGACTGTTCACCGGGCTGGGAACGAGCCTGGCGGCACTCATGACGGCCGAGCTCGTCGGCGTCGACCGAGGGCTGGCCTGGTACATCAACTGGGTCAAGGGGTGGGCCGACTACCCGAGGATGTACGTCGGGCTGGTCGTCCTCATCGTCTTCTGCCGTGCTCTGATGGTCCTGCTGTTCAAGCTCCGCTCCTCACTGCTCGCCTGGCAGCAGAATCTCGTCAGGTGGTGACCGATATGATCGAGACGACAACCGATGACTCCGGCAGCGCCCCGAGCTCCTCGGCGCGGGCGCCGCGAGGCGCGCACGTGCGCCTGGACGGCGTCTCGCACCATTACCCTCTCTCCCGCGATCTCGACCACGGTTGGGTGCCCTCGCTGGTGCGCCTGGTCTCTCCCGCCGCCCGCGCCCGCCACGAGGCGGAGGCCGCCAAGCCCTCCGAGCTGGCCGTGCTCGACGGCATCAATCTGGACATCGCACCCGGCGAGTTCGTGGCTCTCGTGGGCCAGTCCGGCTGCGGCAAGTCGACGATCCTGCGGCTGCTCGCCGGACTGGAGAGGCCGAGCGCCGGACGCGTTGACGTCGACGGACGACCGGTGACCGCTCCCGAGCCCGAACGGGCGCTCGCCTTCCAGGATGCGACCCTGCTGCCATGGCGCACAGTGCGGGAGAACGTGGCTCTGGGGCCGCAGGCGCGTAAACGGCTCACCGTCGATGAGCGCCGTATTACCGCCGCACTCCAGATCGTGGGGCTGCGGGACTTCGCCGATGCCTACCCCTCGACCCTGTCGGGCGGCATGGCGCAGCGGGTGGCGCTCGCCCGGGCCCTGGTGAACCGGCCCCGGCTGTTCCTCCTGGATGAGCCCTTCGGCAAGCTCGACGCCCTGACGCGTCTGACCCTGCAGGACGAGGTCGGAAGGCTGTGGATCTCCCAACGGTTCACCGCGGTCCTGGTCACGCATGACGTCGACGAGGCGCTGCGCCTGTCCGGCCGTATCATCGTGCTCTCCGAACGACCCGCGCACGTCGTGGCGGACATCGAAGTGCCCGACGGGGTCGGGCAGGATCAAGCCTCGTCGACGTTCCAGGACCTGCGCACGAGGATCCTGCACCTGCTGGGGCGATGAGACGGCCACCGTGCCGCCTGCACTCACCGCCTCAGGGGCCGCAGTCGTCGTGGAAGTCGAAGCCGACAGCGTCGGCTTCACGCACGAGCGCCGTGACGGCCTCGGCGTCGGTCAGATAAGGCATAAGAGCCTCGGCGAGGGCCTCGATCGGCTGTTGACCGCCGCTGGCGAAGAAGACGCCGGACTCGGCGCCCAGACTCTCCACCTCGGGCGCCTCGCCCCGCTCGATGAGCCGGAGTGCGACGCCCTGCCAGAAGCGTCCCACGCAGGCATGGCCCAAACCCCTGATGGTGCCGGCGGTCGGCGGGTGACCCGCGTAAAGGATCAATGAGGCCGATGGACGGCCCCATCGAGACGTCTCCACGATTCCGATGAGTCTGTCGTCGTGGGCCACGGTCGTCCTCTCGATAGCGGGCGACGGACCAGCGCCGACGTCACCGGTGCGGCACCGGCACTGCCGCCACCCGAAGTAGAAGCACATGAGCACCGTCGCGGCGACGGGGAGTCCTCCCCGTGCACCCGGCCGCGCAGCTTCACGAGACGGGCCTCACGTGTGACGTTCGGCGTTACATCATGCGCCGGCTCCCGCGCGTCGACTCGCGCTCATAGGATGCGGGAAGGAGCGATCCGCAGTGCGAATCCCGTTCGGGGCCGGTCGAACGATCTGCGAGTGCAGGCAGCCGGGACCATCCCCGTGAGTCTGTGCGTGAAGTCCGTCACTCGTCGTTACCCTCCCGGGGCGAGACGAGGTAAGGACGAGTGTGGTGGGTGCGGTGCGGCAAGAGTGGAGGACGAACCGTCCTCCCCCACACTCCGCAATGGGCCCCTCAGCGGGCCGGATACGGGAAGAACGTCATGACCGCCACCAATACGGGCCCCTCCGAGTCCTCCGAGGGGACCGTGAGCGATTCGCCCAGCCTCAACGACCTCTTCAACGCCGAGGTCGCCGCCTCCGGCCCCCCGACGGGGATCGCCTCCGGGGAGGAGGCGGAGGAGATAGCTGCGCCTCACACGGGCCGGGCGCCCTCGCCCGCTTCCCCCGACGTCTTCGCCACTCCCGCTTCCTCGGACTCCCCGGAGGACCCCGAGGACGTTGAGCACGACGAGGAAGCCGATGATGTCGATCTCGCCCTCCCCGAGGTCGACCCCGAGGACAAGGGGGTCGGCGACGGGGATGAGGAGACGAGCGAGGACGACATCAACGGCCGCACGTCCTTCCTCAAGACCGGCTGCGGGGACGAGGCGGCCGGTGAGGACGCCGATGACGCTCCTGCCGTCAAAGCCCCTGAGGAGATCGCCTTCGCCGATCTCGGGCTGCCGGCGGACCTTCTCAAGGCCGTCACCGACATGGGCTACGAGACCCCCACCGCGATCCAGCGCGAGGCCATTCCGGTACTGCTCGCGGGCCAGGACGTCGTGGGTGTCGCCCAAACCGGCACCGGCAAGACGGCCGCCTTCGGCCTGCCCCTGCTCAACGCCGTCGAGGCGGACGAGCACGACGTCCAAGCCCTAGTTCTGGCTCCCACCCGCGAGCTGGCCCTCCAGAGCGCGGACGCCGTCACCGACATGGCGCACCGGTCCCGCGGCCTCGACGTCGTCGCCGTCTACGGCGGCGCCCCCTACGGCCCGCAGATCGGTGCGCTGAGGGAGGGCGCCCAGGTCGTCGTCGGCACACCCGGACGCGTTATCGACCTCATCGACAAAGGCGCTCTCATTCTGGACGACGTCAAGTACTTCGTGCTCGACGAGGCCGACGAGATGCTGCGCATGGGTTTCGCCGAGGACGTCGAGACGATCGCCGCTTCCCTGCCCGGCCGACGGCGCACCGCCCTGTTCTCCGCGACCATGCCCCCGGCGATCCAGGCGGTCGCCCGCCAGCACCTGCACGAGCCCGTCCAGATCGAGGTCTCCCGTCAGGCCTCGACCGTCGACACGGTCCACCAGACCTATGCAGTCGTGCCCTTCCGCCACAAGATCGGCGCCGTCTGCCGAGTTCTGGCGGTCACCGACGCCGAGGCCGCCATCGTGTTCGTGCGCACCAAGTCGAGCGCCGAGGACGTTGCTATCGAGCTGGCCGGCCGCGGTATCCAGGCCGCCGCCATCTCCGGGGACGTCCCCCAGCGCGAGCGCGAGCGGCTCGTCGAGCGCCTGCGCACTGGCACCCTCGACGTGCTCGTGGCCACCGACGTCGCCGCCCGCGGACTGGACGTGGACCGCATCGGCTTGGTCGTCAACTTCGACGTGCCCCGTGAGGCCGAGGCCTACGTGCACCGTATCGGACGAACCGGCCGGGCCGGGCGGCACGGCGAGGCCGTCACCTTCCTGACCCCCAAGGAGAAGCGCAAGCTCCGCCAGATCGAACGACTCACCGGCACGCGCCTGGAGGAGATCACCCTGCCCTCTCCCGCCGACGTTTCCGAGCACCGCGCCGGCAAGCTCCTGAACAAGGCGGCCGTCCGCCATGAGCGCGGACGCCTGTCTCTGTACCGGGGACTGGTCGCCACCGGGACGCAGAGACTGGGCATCGATGCCGACGAGCTCGCCGCCACCCTGCTGGCTCTGGCCGTGGGCGATGACGGACCTCGCCGTCGCGAGGGCGAGTCCCACCGGCGCACGCGGCGCGAAGAGCATCTCGATGATGAGGGCGCCTTCGTATCCGCCTCCTTCGAGGGGAGCCGCGATCGTGGTGGCCGTCGCTCGAACCGCCCAGAGAACAAGCCCGGTGCCGCCCGCGGGGGTCGCCGAACCTATGACGGCGCCGGCACCGTCTACCGCATCGAGGTCGGACACCGCGACCGGGTCCTGCCCGGCGCGATCGTGGGGGCGCTCGCCAACGAGGGCGGTATCCCGGGGGCTGACATCGGCAAGATCGATATCCTCCAGTCCTTCTCCCTGGTGGAGATCCGCACCCCGTTGAGCGAGGAGCAGCTGGCCACGCTGGGCCGGGCCACCTTCAGCGGTCGCGAGCTGCGCATCCGTCCGGATCAGGGTCCGGGGCGCGGATGGGACGATGACCCGCGTGGCGATGGCGATATCACCCACCGGTCGGACCGGTCTCGACGCTCCGGCCGCGAGGATCGTGGTGGCAACCAGCACGACGATCGTCGCGGTGACCGGCGCTGGGAGAGTCGCGAGCGGCGCGGTGCGGAACGGCGCGAGGTCCGCGATCAGCACGGTCGCGGCCGCAGCGGTGGTCAGCGCAACGGATTCCGGCGCAACGACCACCGCGGTGCGGGCCGGTGGGAGGATCGGAGCGATCGTGGTGATCGACGCTGGGCGAACCGGCGCGACGACCGTCGCCCGGGACACGGCAGGCGGTGGTGAAGCGGTGGCCCGCTGAGATGGAGAGCCGCACATGGTGGACGCGGGCGCCGCACGCCGAACCGTCCCCACTGGTCCGGGCCCCGATGCTCAGTCCCGCTCGCGAGGCCCCGCATCGTCCTCCTCCCCGCACCCGCGGGCTGGTGGGACCTCGAGGTCCCGGACCGGCTCGCCGGCAATTCCTCTCCCCCGTGCTCGCGGGTCAGCGCGGAATACCGGCCGATACCCGTAGGCCGCCTCCGGTGAGGTTCGGCATATGCGCCTCCCACCGCTCGTCGACTTCCTCGCAGCGGGCTTCGTGCTGGGCGTGTCCAGAATTCCCAATCTCAACCTCATCGGGTCTCTCGGTGATCTCGGTGTCGCAGTGCTGCTGCTCATCATCGGGCTCAAGCCCGACCTCAAAACCTTCGCCCGTCATGAGATTGCGGGTACAACACACTCCAAACCCTTGGTCGGGTGCTGGTGATCGTTGATCAGCCGAACACGATCGGCGCATTACCGATCGCAGTGGCGCGCTCGGTGGGCATCGAAGTTGCCTACCTGCCCGGCCTTGCCATGCGCCGCGCCGCGTCGACACCGGAGAAAAACCCTCGCCGAACTCAAGATCCTGGTCGGGTTCGACGAAGACCTCACCGCCGAAGCCACCCGGCTGTCGAACCACATCCGCGGACTACTCACCGAGATCCACTCCGCACTGAAACGCGTCATCGGACCCCGACTGACCGCCAAACAAGGCCTGGCCGTGATCGAACGACCCGGCGACCCTTGAGGAATGGCTACGGCGTCAAATAGCAAACTGTTGAGAGTCATCACCAAGGCCTCCCCGCGCGGTGCGACCGACTTCGCCGACGCGATCACCGCCGCAATCGTCGTTGCCGGAACGGCCGCCGCCGGACAAGTCCTTCCCAGGTTGGCAGCGTCGTTGCGGCACGTCCTGGACCAGCGGGCCGAACTCGCTGGTCAAGTCGAAAAAATTGTTGATGCTCACCCTCTTGCCGAGGTCCTGACCTCGATGCCAGGCTTCGGAGTCAGGACCGCAGTACGGATCCTCTTCGACGTCAGTGACGCCCTCCAGTTCCTCACAGCCGACACCTCGCCGCCTGCGCCGGCTTGGCGCCGGTCACCCGACGCTCCGACACCAGCATCCGAGGCGAGTTCCCAGCCCGCTCCGGGAACAAGCACCTCAAACGAGCCCTGTTCCTGTCCGCATTCGCCGCGCTGCGCTCCGACCCCGTCACACGATCGCAAAACGGGCCCAGGGCAAGAAACAAACACAACGCCGCACTCATCTGCCTGTCCCGCCGCCGCTGCGACGTCCTGTTCGCCATGCTCCGCAACTAAGAGGCCTACCGCGCGCCCGCCCCTCTCGCGGCTTGACGAGGCACTCTCTGTCGCGGCGTCCGCTGGCGTCGTCTGCACTGACGAGTACTTCCTGCATCCGGATCCTTACCCCACCCGTGAGGACTAGTATCGTGCGCGGCTCGCATACACGCGAAACCGGTTGGCCTGCCTCAACGGGATGTCCACAGTGCTCGTCAATCACTGGCCGCTACACCGCGAACCCACGCAGATTTTGCGTCACCCCGAGTTCGGCCTGTGGTGCGGCACTGACCAAACCGCACGGTGGCGCATCGAGTACAACGCGAAGATCGTGGTGTACGGACACCTGCACATCCCTCGCGCCATCGAGCTCTCCGGCGTCCACTTGGAGGAAGTGTCGATGGAATACCCGCGGGAGTGGAAATCTCAGCGGGCACGCAGCGACTGGTTGTGTGAAATGCAACCCTGTGTACCGAATCAAAGCTCCGAAGAGGCTTAGAATCTGACGGTAACGACGAGAGGGAACGACATTGATCGAGGTTTCCGCCGAACAGGTACTCGCATGGCGGCTGCACAGGCAGTACCTGGAACCGTTGACAGACGCAGGTCCTGTTGAGATCGTCGGACGGCTCTGCGGTACGCAGGCGCAGGTGGCTTCCGCTGCTGAGACCGCTATCGCCTTACGGCAACGCAACCCGCGACCTAAAGGGGTCAAGCGTGCGTACTCCGACCGCTCGCTTGTCAAGACTTGGGCGATGCGCGGAACGCTGCACGCGGTGCGGTCTGCGGACGTAGCCGAGTACCTATCGCTGCTAGCTAGCGCTCGTACGTGGGCCAAGCCCACCTGGTCACGGCACTTCGGCGCTACGCCAGAAGAGATCGAGCAACTGACGGAGTCTGTCGCTGACCTCCTCGACGGTCAGGTACTGTCTCGCGATGAGCTAGTGAGCGAACTGGTTCAGGACAAACGGTTCAAGGGGATGGAAGAACAACTGCGCTCCGGGTGGGGTGCTTTACTCAAGCCTCTCGCATGGCAGGGTGCCTTGTGCTATGGTCCGAGCCGTTCTTCGAAGGTGACATTTACTAATCCTGCCAGTTTTCTGAAGAACTGGAATGGGCTACCTGATCCTGTGGAGGCAGCACCGGAGGTCATTAAGCGATACCTCTCCGTCTATGGCCCAGCGACCCCTGAAACCTTTGACGCGTGGCTTTCGCGCAACAGCAACAAGAAGTCAACGCTCAAGGGCTGGTTCGCTAGTCTTGGCAAGCAAGTCGTCGAGGTGCAGGTGAAGGATGAGACACGATATCTGCTCGCCGAGCATGAGGACGAGCTCGCGGCCACCCAGCCCAGCCGTGCTACCCACCTCCTAGGAGCGTTCGACCAGTTCGTCCTTGGTCCTGGGACTAAGGACACTCACATGCTGGCGAACAAGCATCGCTCGCGGGTGAGCAAGGCTGCGGGTTGGATCGCTCCCGTCCTGACCCAAGGGGGGCGGATCACCGGCGTCTGGGAAATGGATGACGAGAATCTTGTCGTCACCCCGTTTCCAGGTGAGCAGGCGCCGCCACCCAAGGTGCTGGAGGATGCAGCTGCGCGGCTTGCAGCGGTGCATGGTTTGGTGAAGGTGACACCGCGGACGGGATGACCCCCGCAGTGTCACCGCACCATTCCGTCTTGTTGGGACAAGCGCTTCCCCGGTGATTCTGCCGCCCGGGACAGCAGATTCGTGACAGACGCAATTCGCTCCAAACCGGTCTACTGTGTCCAGAGATCGGTGTTGAGCTCCAGCATGACAGACATATCACCGGGGTAGACCAGCCATAAAACGACACGTCGTAGCGCGCCGTGCCGTGTGAAAGACAGATCGTAGGTAACGGTGCAATCTGACAGTTCCACCGGCAACCATCCGGAAAGTTGAAGTTCGTATGTAGCCTGATAGATCGGATGCATGGCAGGGAATCGCTCAGGGAGCACCGCGTCGACGATTTCTGCGAAGAGCCGCGAAACCGGTGTCGATCAGTTTCGAACAGCGGACGGCCTGGCCCCAGTATGGGAGGACGCGCCGCGCAGCTGCTGCACCAACATTGTCGTCACAACCTGCCGAACAGACCGCAACTCCACCTCAGTCACTAAAGCGGTTTCCCCGTACAAGACCTAGAGAGGCCTTGGAGGGGCCAGGGACAAGACTACGGAGAGACCTGTCCACGAAGACCTCCATGACTTTCGCATTGGAAACACGACCCCAGGAAGGACGGAGGGACTTGGAGGAGTCCATATGGCCCTATGCATGCAAGTGCGCTCCCCACTCTCCCTACCCCCCGCCCTCTGAGTCCCTCTGCGCTCCCCGTCTACGCCACGAGCGCGAAAGAAGTAGCTGCATAATTAAATAAACTTGTCCCCGAGGAGCGTCCGCTCAACATCCTAGGGATGCGAACGGTCGTCTTCGGCATGGGACGCGTAGGGCGCGCCACCTATACCCGCCTGCACGCCGACGGGAAGACCGATGTGCTCGGCATCGATAATGATGACTCCACTGAACGGCCGGCCCGTTGCGGGAACGGAATGTCCGCGAGCCATGGATCGGGCTGCGGCGACCGTCGGCCGTCCGTTTCAGGAGGGCAGGATGCGCGGAGCCAGGTCGGCCTCGTCCGCGGGCGTCCATGTTGATGCGTCCGCATCCGTCTGCTCGCCGGAGCGGATGTCCTTGACCGAGTCGGCGGCGCCCCCGCCCCCGGGAACCAGACGAAGGGGATGCCCCGCTTGTCCGCGAACCGGATCTGTCTGCCGAACTTCACGGCCGTAGGGGCGACGTCGGCGGCGATACCCCGAGCACGCAGAGAATCGGCCACGGTATCGGAGACGGCGCGGTGGTCCTCATCCGTCACGGCCACGAGTACGGCGGTGGGCACGGTCCGACTGACCCTGACCGAGCCGGCTCCCAGGACGCGCGAGAGCAGGCGCGACAGGCCGACGGAGATGCCCACGCCCGGAAAAGTGCGCTTGCCGCTGGAAGCGAGCGAGTCATAGCGCCCGCCCGAGCACACCGAGCCGAGGTCCTCGTGGCCAGCCATGAAGGACTCGTAGACGGTGCCGGTGTAGTAGTCCAGACCGCGGGCGATCTTCAGGTCGGCCACGATGGCGCCCGGGCGACGTCGAGCGGCGGCCCGCAGCAGACCGGTCAACTCATCCAGGCCCGTTGTGAGCAGCTCACCGGGCTCGACGCCCTCCAGGGCAGTGGTAACGGCCGCGCGCACGCCGGCGGGGTCGGCGCCCGTGATGGCGGCCAGACGCAGGGCGGCCTCGGCCTGCGACCGCGTAATGCCGACCGCTTCGACGAGTTCGCCGGCCACATTCCCGGGGCCGATCTTGTCGATCTTGTCAACCACGCGCAGAACCTCGACGAGCCGGTCGTCGCCGATGCCCACGGACTGGTAGAAGCCCTGGGCAACTTTGCGATTGGACACGTGGATGGTCACCGGGGGGATGGGCAGCGCGGTCAGAGCCTCGTGCATAACGAGAGGAACCTCGACATCCTGGTGCAGCGGCAAGGAGCCATCGCCGACTACATCGATGTCGACCTGGTAGAACTCGCGGAAACGGCCCTCCTGGGGCCGCTCTCCGCGCCAGACCTTCTGAATCTGGTAGCGCTTGAACGGGAAGTGGAGGATTCCGGCGTTGTCGACAACATAACGGGCGAAAGGAACCGTCAGGTCGAAGTGAAGGCCGAGCCGCCTGGAGGAGTCCGCGTCTTCGGCATCGGTCCCATCAGCCTGCGCCGGGTCGGCCTGGAGGCGGGAGAGCGTATAGACCTCCTTGGAGGTTTCCCCTTTCCGCGTCAGTTCGCTGACGGGCTCGACGGCACGGGTCTCGATGCCGCTGAAGCCGTGAAGCTCGAAGGTGCGGCGCAGAGTGTCGAGGAAGTACTGCTCGACGATGCGGCCCGCCGGGAGCCACTCGGGGAAGCCGGAGATGGATGAGAGGGCCTGTCGTGCCTGTGCGGGGTGCGCCATAGGCGCATCCTCTCACGCCGTCCTGCGCGCCCCACCACCGGTGCGGCGACGCGCAGACTCACGCGTGCCGATCCCCGCCGCGTACTTCTGCCTCCGCCAGGTAGGGGTTAGCCTGATGCTCGTGGGCCATCGTGGTCACAGCCCCATGCCCGGGCAGCAGGACCGTCTCGGGATTGACGACCGAGGAGAGAAAACGCAGCGTGGCCCACATCTGGACCTGGTCGCCGCCGGGCAGATCGGTGCGGCCCACCGAGCCTTTGAAGATGACGTCGCCGTCCAGTGCAATGAGGTGGTCGTGCTCCTCGTCGGCTACGGACGGGTCGTCCTCGACGACCTCGGCCTCGTAGAGCAGGTCGGTCGCCCGCAGGCGGGCGTTGAGGAAAAACAGCGTCGAGCCCTCCGAATGGCCCGGAGCCGGCAGGGCCCTCAGGGCGATTCCCGACACCAACTCGACGGCATCGGTGAAGGCCTCGGCGGGAACCACCCGGATGCCGTCCGGCTCGCGCCAGGGCGTAGTGGCCATGTCGGCGAAGCTCATGCCGCCAGAACGGATGCCCGTGGTGGCATCCGGGTCCCGAAGCCGGTAGCGGTCGGGTTCGGGGATGTAGACGGGTACGGGTGCGGCGCCGTTGGCCCCACTCTCGTCGGCCAGCAGACCCTCGGCACGAGCGGATTCGATGAGGGCCACCGTGTCCCATACGTGGTCGGCATGGCCGTGAGTGAGCAGAACGGCCCCCAACGTCAAGCGGTTGGAGCGCAGCAGCGCCAGTGCCCCGCGCGCCGCCCCGGCCCCGGGGTCGACGACCAGTGCGGGTCGAAGCGGGCCGGGGGCCAGGACGTAGCAGTTCGCGGCGAAGACGGGGGCGATTGTGCGCTCGAGGATCATGGGATCAGCCTATGCGCGTCCGGGTCTCATGGACATCGCCACGACGAGGCAGCCTCCGCGGCTCATCGGCTCGGGTCATCGGCCGGTGGTCCTGCAGCGCACTCGTCAGGTGCAACCGGGGCCCGCTCCAGTGGGCGACGAGCCAGCGATCGTGGCTGGCCACGAGCAGCGTGCCGTTCCAGGCCGCCAGCGCCGCCTCCAGCGCCTCCGTGGTGTCGAGGTCGAGGTAGTTGGTGGGCTCGTCGATGATGAGGATCTCGGGATCGGCGGCGACCGCTGCGGCGAACTGGACGCGACGCTGATTCCCCGCGGACAGTTCGGCCACCCGTCGCCCTCAGTAGTGCGGGATGCAGGACACCGGCCCCGACCTCGCCGATACCCGAGTCCCAGGTCTCCTTCCCCAGGCCGGAGTCGCCGGGGCGAGGCAACCGCTGGGGGACAACGGCGATGCGACCGGACGCGGCCAGCGCCCCGCTGGAGTCGGTGGTGGGCGGTGCACCGGTGGCGATCCAGTGCAGCAGGGTCGTCTTGCCGCACCCGTTGAGATCGGTGACGAGCAGAGGCGCGAGCGCGGGCCTTGTTCTCCAGGTAGTCGGTGTAGGCGCCGGAGCAGCGGTGGATGCCGGGCACCCGTCCGCCACCGGAGACGGTCAGGAGCGCCTGCCAGGGGGCGGTGTCGAGGTCGAGGACGCAGGTGGCGGTGTCGTCGATGAAGGCGCGGTCATGACTGGCCAGCAGGACGTGGCCCTCCCACCCGCGGAGAGTCTCGGAGAGGAAAGAGACTGCCCCGTCGTCGAGGTGGTTGGTCGGCTCGTCCAGAAGGAGCGCGGCGGGGCGGATGATCAGAGTAGCGGCCAGAGAGGCGGCCGCGCCGGCCGGGCGACAGGGACGCCAGTTCGCGCAAGCGCGCCGAGGTCTCGGCAAGGCCGCCGAGCCCGAGACCAGCGAGCACCGAGGTGATGCGAATATTCAGGTTCCACACATCGGCCGCGGTCATGGCGGCGAAGAGCTCATCGTCATCGCGGACGAGAGCGGCATCGTCGGGACACGAGACCAATCGTGCGGTGATCGTCTCGAAGCGCGTGGTCATGGATCGCAGAGGCGCGGTAGCGGCATCGAGGTAGTCGCCGATGTCGCCGGTGCGGGTCAGGACGTCGGGGACGGGAGCGACGGCAGGGGCCCTGAGTGTGTCGGAGTCGGGAACGAGGTCACCCGCGACAAGGCGCAGGAGAGTGGTCTTGCCGCAGCCGTTGGGGCCGACGAGGCATGCGCGCTCCCCGTCGCCGACGGTGAAGGTGACGCCGTCGAGGAGCGGCTCCGCAGTGAAGGAGAACGACACGGACTCGAGTCGGACCGCGGCACGGCCCCTTCGGTGAGACGGATCACAGGATATCCGAGCGACCAAGGCGCTCGTCCCCGCGACCGTAGCAGCACTAAGACACTCCCGGCACCGCCGGACGCGAACGGACATGGCCGGAGGCTCCTTCGGAACCGCCCCATCAATTCATATAAGGAGCGCACGTGCTTCGGGGCAGGCTCCGACCCGGCTGAGTCGACCGATTCGGCCGTCGTCGAAGACAGCGGATCCGGGCTCGCGGACGCATGTCACTCGAAGGTGCGCAGGAAGTCGAGCATGGCGGGGTCACGGTGATCGGGGCCGCCGTTGCCGGTCTCCCGGCGGTCCAAGGCGTTGATCGCGTCGATCTGCGCGTGCGTGAGGGCGAAGTCGAAGATGTCGATGTTCTCACGCAGCCGGTCCTCGTGGACGGACTTGACGACGACACTCACACCGGTCTGGACGAGCCAGCGCAGGATGACCTGGGGGACGGATTTGCCGTGCTCCCGCGCGATGGAGACCAGAACCGGATCCTTCAGAACGGCACCGCCCTGGCCCAACGGAGACCAGGCCTGCAATACGGTGCCGTACCGGGCGGAGATCTCGCGGGTGTCGCGACGCTGGTCGTAGGGGTTGAGGCGCAGCTGATTGACGGCGGGGACCACCCGGTTGTGGCACACGAGGTCGTAGTAACGGTCGGGGTAGAAGTTGGAGACCCCGATAGCGCGGACGAGCCCGGCGTCGACGAGCTCCTCCATGGCCCGCCACGACCCGTAGTAGTCGTTGAAGGGTTGGTGGACGAGCCACAGATCGAGGTAGTCCAGGCCGAGCTTGTCGAGACTGATCCGGAAGGCGGTCCTCGTGGCCTCGTAGCCGTGATCCTTGAACCAGAGCTTGGTGGTGATGAACAGGTCCTCGCGTGCGACGCAAGACTCGGCGATGGCCGCACCCAGGTCCTCCTCGTTGTAATAACGGGAGGCGGTGTCGAGCAGCCGGTAGCCGGCATCGAGGGCGACCGGGACGGCGGCGCGCACCTGCTCCCCCGTCATCTGGAAGACGCCCAGCCCCAGGGCCGGCATGGTCACGTTGTTGTTCAAAGTGAAGTTCTCCATGCTCCGACCCTGCCACGGGTGCGGCGCCACCTCCAGGCCTCGCTCGAGCTCCGGTGCGGCGAGCGGTCGGACCGACGTCACGACGGCTCTAGCGCGCCGGCGCCTCGAGGTCGCAATATTCGGCGCATGAGCACCGCCTCCTCCGCTGATGCGCCCTCCGGTCGGGCCAGGCCCTCCAACTTCGAGCTGCCCTCCTCCTCACTGCTCGGCCGGCTCACGCTGCGGTCGATGAACCTGGGGCACCGGCGCCTGCATCGGTGGGGGCTGGACGCGGGCTCGATCGGGCCGGACTCGCGGGTCCTGGACGTCGGCTGCGGCGGCGGGGCCGCCGTGCGCCGAATCCTGCGCCTGACGCGCGCCGAGGTGGGCGCCGTCGATCACTCCCCCACTGCGGTCGATCGCACGCGCCGGCTCAACACCGCCGACGTTGCCCGCGGACGTCTGCGAGTGATGGAGGGCTCGGCCGAGGCGCTCCCGTTCCGCTCGGCCTGCTTCGACGTCGTCACCGCCTTCGAGACCGTCTACTTCTGGCCGGATCTGGAGACGGGATTGCGTGAGGCGGTGCGCGTTCTGAGATCGAGAGGCCGCCTCGTGGTGGCGGACGAGTTCGCGGATCGCCGCTCGGCGGGGGCGTGGGCCGAGCGCCTCGCGATGAGGGTGCCCGATGCGCGGGTGCTGACCGCGGCGTGCCGAGCGGCCGGTTTCGCCCGTACCACGGCCGAGCGCCACCCGCGCAGGGGCTGGCTGCGAGTCGTCGCCGAACGCTGAGCCTCCCTGTGCCCCGGGGACATGCGCGGCACGCCGGTCGTTCGTCCCGCAACCGCACGCGCACCCCGCCCCTCCCGGGATGCTCCGAACCTCTGGCGGCAGCCGGTGAGGAACCGGTCGTCGATCCGCCACGAGCACAGTGCGGCCGGCCGTCGCGGATCGCTCAGTCCTCGTGGTGCAGCGCGGTGACAGTCGCCCCGGCCTCGGGCCCTCCGGCGCTAGGAACGTCATCGACGCTTCTCCAGGCGGGGACAAAGGGATCGGTGAGCGGATCGAACCAGTGATCGATGTGGATCATCTCATCCGCCGACGGGATGAGGACGGTGGACGTGAGCCGGTGAGCAGGCTCGGCCGGACCGCTGAGTGCGTTGACCCAGCCCTCCCAGTCCCGCTCGGCGAGGTCCACCCCCAAGGAGGAGGCGACGACGCCTCCCAGAGCGAAGGCGTCGTGGACGACGATCGCCTCGGCGAAGCTGCGTACGAGCGGCTCATCGGGGGCGGGCTCCGCACCGACCAGGCGATGGGTCGTGACCGCTCCGATCTCCTTGAGCTGGAAGAGGAACTCGTAGTCGTAGCGTGTGAGCCATAGAGAAGGAAGCATCTCGCTCATGTGCGAGACGTCGAGCTGGCCGATGTGCGCGTCCCGGGGCATAGCGGCGAGAGCCCCAAGGTCCTCTTCCAGGAGACGGCCGTACAGGTCCGCTCCCAGGGCGTAGCAGCGGGCGGCGCCCTCCCCCAGGGTGGTCGCGAGCAACGGCGAGTAGGCGCCGAGAACGTCGGGGACGCTGTCCCAGGCGGGCGGGCCCAGCGTCTTCGTGGCCCCATCCGCCGGCTCATCGCCCCACAGGTTGCGGAAGCTCTCCATGACGTCGTCGTCCAGTGGGCCGCCGGCCGGTTCGACGACTCTCTCCAACGCGCTGAGGGGCGCCCACCGGCCGGGCTGCTCCCAGCCCAGGACGTCCCACACCCCGTGCTGCTTGTCACCGCGCACCGTGGTCCGCCCGTGCTCGTAATTGCGCCAGGTCTGCGTCGATACTCCGGCCCTCTCGGCGGACTCCTCGACGGTCAGGCCGAGCTCGACGCGCCGATCGCGCATCGCCTCGGCGATGTCGGAGTCGGTGGGCTCGTGGTGCGGCAGTTCGGTGCTCTGGTCGTTCGTGCGGCTCATCCTCGCTCCTCACACATGTTGCTCGAGTGTCCGTCGGATGGCGACCGGTCAGCCGGCCGCCATCCACCGTAACGACTCTCCCCCGTCACCGGGCGGGTGTCAGGACAATGTCCGGCTCTCGGCATCCATCGACGGCCATCAATGCGGTCGGGGCGGCGCAGTCGATATCACCACGCCGTCGGGGTCAGGAACCGGGTGCTTGCCGGTGCCAGGCGGTCCCGCGCACCGCGATGAGCACGTAGAGTGGTGCTCATCTCTGCCGCCCCGCAGCAGGACACTCCCGGCACCGCCGGGCGCGAACGGACATGGCCAGGGCTTCTGCCCGGATCCACCCCGTCAACTTATGAAGGAGCACACGTGACTGAGCAGACGCAGCCCGACACCGAGCTGGATCCCACCGCCACGTCCCAAACGGAGCCCTCCTCCGCCATCGAGACCACCGCCAGCGCCGGGGAGCGCAGCATCGCGTCCGGACCGGCATCACCGGAGCCGCCCGCCACCGGAAAGACTCGGCCCACCGATCCCCCCGCCGGGGATGCACCAGAGCCCAGGCAGCCCGCCGTCTCCCAGGCCCCTGCGGCGGCCGCGTCCGGCGAACCGGAGGTCGACCCTCAGGAGGCCATGGACGCCGCCAAGTGGGGCCGCGTCGACGGTGAGGGCAGGGTCTACGTCCAGGACAAGGGCGCTGAGCGGGAGGTCGGTCAGTTCCCCGACGCTCCTATCGCTGAAGCCATGGCCTTCTACGTACGCCGCTTCCTGGACCTCAAAGCCACGGTCGATCTGTTCGCCACCCGTCTTCCCCAGCTGAGCATCAGGGAGATCGACTCGACTTTGAAGTCGATCGACCAGTCCCTGACCGAGCCGGCCGCCGTCGGAGATCTGGAGGGGCTGCGAGCCCGCTTCACGGCCTTGAAGGCCGTCGCCTCCGAGCGTCGCGCAGCTGTCGCCGCCGAGCGCGCTGCCGCCAAGGAGCAGGCGCTGAAGGACCGCACCGCCATCGTCGAGCGCGCCGAAGCGATCAGTATCCAGGATCCTGCCCGCACCCAGTGGAAGAGTTCGGGCGCCGAGCTGCGCGAGCTGCTGGAGAAGTGGAAGCAGGCCCAGCGCCGTGGCCCGCGTCTGGACCGCCCCACGGAGGACGCCCTGTGGAAGCGGTTCAGCCACGCGCGCACGGCGTTCGACCGCCACCGCCGCCAGTTCTTCAGCGAACTGGACGCCAAGCAGGCGCAGGTCAAGGTCGCCAAGGAGGCCCTGATCAAGCGCGCCGAAGAGCTGTCGGACTCGACCGACTGGGCGGGGACCTCCGCGAAGTACCGCGCCCTGATGGACGAATGGAAGAAGGCGGGCCGAGCCTCCCGCAAGGAGGATGATGCTCTATGGGCTCGCTTCCGCGCGGCCCAGCAGGTGTTCTTCGACGCCCGTCGCGCCAAGGATGCGGCCATCGACGCTCAGTACGCCGAGAATCTCAAGGTCAAGGAGGCCCTCGCCGCCAAGGCCGAGGCGCTCCTCCCGGTCAAGGACGTCAGGTCCGCCAAGAAGGCCTTGCGCCCCATCCAGGACGCCTGGGAGGAGGCGGGTCGTGTCCCGCGCTCGGCTCTGCGCCGCATCGAGGGCCGCATGCGCGCCGTCGAGGACGCGATCCGCGAGGCGGAGAACGCCGAATGGCGCCGCACCGACCCGGAGACCAAGGCCCGGGCCGAAGGCCTGGCCGGCCAGCTCGAGGACTCGATCGCCGAGCTGGAGAAGGATCTGGCGACGGCAACGGCTGCGGGCGACACGAAGAAGATCGCCGAGGCCGAGGCCGCGCTCACGGCCCGGCGCGCCTGGCTCGACCAAGTGCGCCGTTCCGCCCGCGCCTGAGAGTCGCCGGCGCGCTCCCGCCGCTCCGTCGGCGCCGTCATCCAGTGGGCCGACGGCGCCGACGGGGCGTCTGTCTTCAACACCCCGCCTCCGCGTGTCGGAGCTCATGGCGTCGCAGACGGGTTTTATCCACAAGGCGCCCGTGCTCTGGTGCGGTGCGCGGCAGTGCCATCACCATGGCCCCATGCCTCCTTCCTCCATCGCCGCCGCGTCGGCCCGCCCATCGGACTTCCCACGGGATCTGAGCGCCCGCACGGTGCTCGCCCGTTTCCTGCCCCGCCCCTTCGAGCCCGCGCTGGGACCCCTGTCGGACCGGGAGCTGACTGTGCTGCGCTGCCATCGACTCGACGAGCGGCTCCTCGCGCCCGTCGGCACCATGAGGGTCCCTCGCGATCTGCTGCGCACTCCCGGTGCGCGCGCACGCATCGTCTCCACCGTCGTGCCCGACGGCGGGGTTATCGCGATGGATACGGCAGTGTGGGTTCATCTCGACGGGCAGGCCCCCGCCGCCATTCACGTCGCCCACCCGGCCCGCCGGGGCCGGAACCGGACGGTCGTGTTCTCCCGAGCGCTTATCCCACCCGAGGAGGTCGAACTCGTCGGCGGCGTGCCGTGCAGCACACTCGCACGGGCGGTGGTCGACGTCGCTCGAACAGCACCGCCCGTGCGCGCCGTGGACGCGATGATCCGCGCCCGCGACGCCGGGCTGGACCGGAACCGTCTGGCGTTGGCGCTGATGACCTGCCGGGGTGCGTCGCAGCGCGGCGGACCCCGTGCCCGGCGCATCATCGAAGCGATCGTGCCGGAGCACAGAGCCCGCGAATGAGGCCTCGACTCCTCGCCCGGGGGAAACCTCCGGAACACGGGGCGCGGGTGAGGCGCCCACGAGCGCGGCTCCTACGTTGTCGAGAGCTCGGGCCTGTGCCGGCGGGCGGCCGTGGACGTGGTGCGTCGCGCCTCGTAGACGCCGTCGATGCGACGCAGCGAGGACAGCGTGTGGTCCAGGTGACCGGCCTCGGCGAGCTCGACGACGAATCGCCCGGTCACGACGCGATCGCGTGAGGTGCCGATGGTGGCGCTGATGAGGTTGACGTGGTTATCGGCCAGGACGCGGGTGATGTCCGCCAGCAGACCCCCGCGGTCCAGGGCCTCGACCTCGAGCTGGACGAGGTAGGCGCTGTGGGCGTGTTCGGCCCAGTGCACCGAGAGCATGCGCTCGGGCTCGCGTCCGAGCTGCTCGACGTTCTGACAGTCGGTCCGGTGCACCGAGATGCCCGAGCCGCGGGTGACGAAGCCGATGATCGGGTCCCCCGGCATGGGCGTGCAGCAGCGGGCGAGCTTGACGTAGACATCGCCCTCCTCCATGCCGTCGACGACGACGCCCGCGTCGGCCGTCCCACCGCGGCGATGATCCGCGGCGGATTTGGTGGGCACGACCCCTTCGGAGAGGGTTTCCTCGGTGCCTGCCTCCCCGCCCAAGGCGGCCACGAGGGTTTCGACGACATGCTGGGCCGAAATGCGTCTCTCCCCCACAGCGGCGTACAGACCGTCGATATCCCCCTTGTCGAGCGAGGTGGCCACATCCATGAGCGAGTCGCGACTCATGAGTCTCTGGATCGGCAGATCTTTCCTGCGCATCGCGCGGGCGATGGCGTCCTTGCCCGCCTCGATCGCCTCCTCACGACGCTCCTTGGAGAACCAGGAACGGATCTTGCTGCGGGCACGCGTGGAGCCCACGAAGGTCAACCAGTCGCGGCTCGGCCCGGCGCCCTGCGCCTTGGAGGTGAAGACCTCGACGGTGTCACCGTTGTCCAGACGCGTGTCCAGGGGGACGAGGCGCCCGTTGACACGGGCCCCCACCGTCCGGTGGCCTACTTCAGTATGCACGGCGTAGGCGAAATCCACCGGTGTGGCCCCGCCGGGGAGCGCCATCACGTCGCCCTTGGGGGTGAAAACGTAGACCTGTGTGCCCGCCATTTCATAGCGCAGCGAGTCCAGGAACTCGGTGGGGTCTTTCGTCTCCTTCTGCCAGTCGACGAGCTGACGCAGCCAGCCCATCTCCCCTGCGTCCGAGTCCCCGGGAGCGCCTCCCAGGGGACTGGGTCCTGTGGCGTTGGGATCCTCCTTGTACTTCCAATGCGCCGCTACCCCGTACTCCGCCATGCGGTGCATCTCATGGGTGCGGATCTGAATCTCCACCGGTTTCCCGCCCGGGCCGACAACAGTAGTGTGCAGGGATTGGTAGAGGTTGAATTTGGGAACGGCGATGTAATCCTTGAAGCGACCGCTCATGGGCGTCCACCGCGAGTGCAGAGAACCGAGGACGGCGTAACAGTCTTGAATAGTGTCCACGATGATGCGCACGGCTACCAGGTCGTAGATGTCATCGAATTCCTTACCCCGTACGATCATTTTCTGATAGATCGAGTAGTAGTGCTTGGGGCGACCGGTGACGACACCCTTGATCTTGTTGACGCGCAAATCCTCCTCGATCTGAAGCCGGACCTGGCGCAGGTACTCCTCACGAGCCGGAGCCCGCTCGGCGACCATATGCTCGATCTCCTCATACACACCGGGGTAGAGGGCCTTGAAGGAGCGGTCCTCCAACTCCCATTTAATGGTGTTCATGCCCAGACGGTGTGCGAGAGGCGCGTATATTTCAAGGGTTTCCTTGGCCTTCCGGGCTGCGTTCTCCGCGGAGACGTACTTCCAGGTGCGCGCATTGTGGAGCCGGTCGCCGAGCTTGATGACGAGCACGCGGATGTCCTTGGACATCGCGACGATCATCTTGCGCACGGTCTCGGCCTGCGCCGCCTCCCCGTATTGAAGCTTGTCGAGCTTGGTGACGCCGTCGACGAGCAGGGCGATCTCACCACCGAAGTCGGCGCGCAGACGATCCAGGGAGTAGTCGGTATCCTCGACGGTGTCGTGCAGCAGAGCGGCCGCCAGAGTCTGCGACGTCATGCCGAGTTCGGCGAGAATGGTCGCCACCGCCACAGGATGGGTGATATACGGCTCACCGGACTTGCGGAACTGCCCGGTGTGGGCCTTCTCAGCGACCTCGTAGGCGCGCACGATGAGACTGGTGTCCGCCTTGGGATGGTTGGCGCGCAGCGCCCGCATGAGCGGCTCAATAGCCGCGGGCGTCGAATGCCCGCGCGAGCCGAACCACGCTAGGCGGCTGCGGACCCGCGACCCTGGGACAACGGTTCGCCCGTCGACGCCGCTGCTCTTCGTCTCCGTCATGTCGGGATCATAGCCGTGAAGCAGGTCATGCCCCGACCCGACGCAGCCTCACAAGTCCCCCGCCCTACGCCTGCTGCGCAGCTTTCGGCCGGCTGCCGGGGGGTGCCTCCGTCGACGCCGCGCCGAGTCCCGTGAACGTCAGGTCGTGGCGAACGTGACGACGGAGTCGATCTCGCGGCCCGGAAGCTTATCCCGACCGCCGAGCCCCGCCAACTCGAGGAGCATGCAAATAGCCTCGACGCTGGCGCCCGCCTGTTCGATCAACTCGATGGAGGCCGAGGCGGTCCCGCCGGTGGCTAGAACATCGTCGATGACGAGAACCCGCTGGCCCGGGACGACCGTCTCGGGGCGGATCTCCATCCGGGCGGTGCCGTACTCCAGCTCGTAGTCCACGCCGACGACCGGTCCCGGCAGCTTGCCTCCCTTGCGAACGGTGATCATGCCGATGCCCAGATGCACGGCCAGGGGCGCTGCCAGAATGAAGCCGCGCGACTCCAGACCCGCGACGGCATCGACCCGTCCACGGTAGTGGGCCGCCAGACCGTTGATAAAGGCGGCGAAGGCGGGCCCGTTGGCCAGTAGAGGAGTGATGTCGCGAAACAGGACACCGGGTTCAGGGAAGTCCGGCACCTCCCGGAGGTTGTCCACAACGAGCCGGGTCAGCTCGGCCGGCAGGACGGACGCGGGTGCGGTCATGACCGCTTTCTCCTTCTCTTGGGCTGCGCGGACACGCCGAGATGGTGGCCGGGGATGAGCGGAGCGGCCGCCGGCGCGGCGGCTACGGCCGCCTGTGCCTCGTCGTCGCCGGCCTGCGCTGCACGCCTGGCGACCACTCGTTCCGCCTGGTCGACGACGCTCCGCTCCCGACTGCGCAGGTCCACCAGCAACGGGGTGGCCAGGAAGATGGAGGACAGGGTTCCGGCGATCATGCCGATGAACAGGGTCAGGGCGATATCCCGCAGCGTGCCCGCTCCCAGGATGAAAGCGCCGACCACGAGCAGGGAGGCGACGGGCAGGACACCGACCACCGAGGTGTTGACCGACCGGATGAAGGTCTGATTGACCGCGAGATTGGCCAACTCACTGTAAGTCGAACGCGTCTGAGTATCGAAGTGCGCCGTGTTCTCACGAATCTTATCGAAGACGACCACCGTGTCGTACAGAGAGTACCCCAGGATGGTCAGCACGCCGATGATGGTCGCGGGAGTGACCTCGAAGCCCGAGGCGGCGTAGACGCCGACGGTGATAATGATGTCGTGACCCAGGGCGAGCAGGGCGGCCACGGCCATCTTCCAGGTGCGGAAGTAGATCCAGATGAGGCCGCCCACGAGAAGGAAGAAGATCACCAGGCCTCGGATCGCCTTGCTGGTCACATCCGAGGACCAGGTCGGGCCGATGGTGGTGGCCGACACGTTGCCTGCGTCCACCCGGTAGGCAGTTGCCAAGGCGGAGGCCAGAGCGTCGAGCCGCGACTTGTCGAGTTCGCTGGCCTGAACCCGTACGGAGGAGGAGCCCATGGTCGTCACACTTGAGCCGGCGGACAGGCCCTCATCGTTCAGGATGTCATTCGCAGGGCCCTCTGATGGATCCGCGACCCCGGTGATGGTGATCTCCGAACCACCCTTGAAGTCGATGCCAGGGTTGAGGCCCGGCTTGACCACGAGGACGGCGGAGACGACGATGACGACGACGGCGATAGTGTACCACAGGCGTCGTCTGGGGACGAAGGGCAGGGAGGTCCTGCCCGAGTACAGCTCATTGCCCAGCGCGGCGAGCGAGATCACTGAGTCTCGTCCTTTCCCTCGATGGCCTCGGAGCCGACGGCGCCGTCTCCGTCCGCCTCCTCCGGCTCCTCACGGTCCTGTCGATCCCCCGAGTCGGCGGTCTCCCGTCTGCGGGCCTCGGCCTTGCGGCGGGCCAACGAACCCGTAGCGGCCTCGATGACCGCCTGGCGCCTCGTGCCGTAGGTGGCCAGAGAGCGGGCTCCGAGATGCTCGGGGTCCAGACCCGACAGCCGATGCCCCTCGCCGAAGAAGGCGAAGCGCAGGATCCAGACCATCATCGGATGGGTGAACAGGACGATGACCGCCAGGTCGACCACCGTGGTCACGCCCAGGGTGAAGGCGAAGCCCTGCACACCGCCCACGGCCAGGAAGTACAGCACGACGGCGGCCACCAGGTTGACGGTGTCGGAGACGATGATCGTCTGACGTGCATGCCTCCAGCCCTCATCGACGGCGGCTACCAGGGTGCGACCGTTGCGGACCTCGTCGCGCACCCGTTCGAAGTAGATGATGAAGGAGTCCATCGTGATGCCGATAGAGATGATGAGCCCGGCCACACCCGCCAGAGACAGGCGATAGCCCATACCCCAGCTCAGCAGTGCGATCGCCAGGTAGGTGATGGCGGCAGCCACGATGAGCGAGGCCACGGCGACAGCGCTCAGGCCCCGGTACTGCCAGGCCAGGTAGACGATGATGAGGATAAAGCCGACCAGACCGGCGATCAGCCCGTTGCGCAACTGTTCGGTGCCCAGGGTCGCCGAGATCTGCTGCTCGGACTGGACGGTGAAGCTCAGCGGCAGGGAGCCGAAGGACAGTTGATTGGCCAGCGTCTTGGCCTGCTCCTGAGTGAACCCGCCGGTGATCTGGACGCGGCCGTCGGTGATGGGGCTCGTGACCTCCTGGTTGAAGCCCGAGGACATAATGGTCAGCCCGTCCAGCACGATGGCGAACTGGGCCTTCTGCGCGTCCGTGGACTGCGCTCCGGAGGACCCCTGCGACTGGGAGGCGGCGGCCTGGTCCCGATAGGCGATCAGGCGCTGTGAGACATCGGCGAACTCCTGGGTACCCTCGGAGTCGAATTCGAGGGACACGACCCATTTGTTGGTCGTCGTACCCTGGCTGGTGGTCTCCAGACCGGAGGTGGCACTAGCGATGTCGGTGCCCGCGATATCGGCGGGACCGAGGATGTAGGCCGTGCCGGAGCCGTCCTTGGAGCAGGAGATGACGGCCTTGGCCGGGTCCTGCGTCTCGCCGGTGAGGTTGTCCGGCGCCGTGCAATCGGTCATGTAGGCGTCGTAGATCATCTGCTCGGTGATCCATGAGTCCGAGGAGCTGTCGTCGGAGGTCGAGGCCAGGGGCTCATCGCTGATGATTCCATCGCCGTTGGTGTCGGCGTAGGTCATCGCGACCTGCTCGGGGGTGACGGTCTGCGGGGCGGACGGCTCGGCGGTCCCTCCGGCGGCATCGTCGCCCGTCCCCGAGTCGGGCTGAGCAGCTTGGGAGTCGGCCTCGGGCTGAGCGGTCCCCCCCGACGGGGTCTCGGACGCCCCCTCCTCGGCGTCCGCCTGGCCGGCCTCGTCGGTAGCCGGGGCCTGCTGGGCCAGGTACTGGTTCTGAGAATCCGCGATCGCGCTCGCGCTGCCCTGGATGATTCTGATGACCGGCCGGAAGTAGAGCACGGCCGAGGTCCGCACCAGCTCGAGCGTGTCCTGACTGGGGGTGCCCGGCAGTGAAACCACGATGTTCTGCCCGCCCTGGCGCGAGATCTGCGCTTCGGCGACGCCGGAGGCGTCCACGCGCTGACGAATGATCTCGATGGCCTGGTTGACGTCGTCGTCGGTGATCTCGGAACCGTCCGACGTCGTGGGAGTCAGGATGATCTGAGTACCGCCCTCCAGATCCAGGGCGAGGCCCGGAGTCATGGATGCACGGCCGGTGGCGGCGCCGGCGTAGAGCCCTGCGAAACCGATCACGATGATGAGAAGCAGCACCAGGAGGCGACGTCCCGGATGCTTCGTCTGCTTGGTGGACACGCGGTCCCTTCCTCAGGAGGTGGTGCGGCTCTCGGCCGCTCAGGTGTCTCTGGTGCGCGCGGGGGTGTCAGGCCTCGTCATCGACCTTCTCCGCCTCGGCGTCCTCATCGCCGGGCGCATCGGAAGTCCCGCCCTCGTCCGGGCCAGCGCCGCCGGTGCGCCCGTCGTCCGCGGAACCGTCGTCCTCGGTGGCGAAGGGCGGTTCCTCGGCCCCGATGATCGCGGCCTTGTTCCACAGCGACTCATCGCCCAATGGAGTGGCCAACGTCACGACATCGCCGCTGACCTCGACCACGGTGCCGTAAAAACCGGCACGCGTGCGCACCCAGTTACCCGGCACGAGAGCCTCCTCCGTGCGCCGCTCCTGCTCGGCGACCATTTTCTGCTGCTGCGTGCGTGAGAAGCGCGACATGGCCCACAGGGCCAGCAGCATGAGGCCGACCATGAGAAGCATGGAAATCATGAGGAAGACTCCGTTCGTCTGAGAGATCCTCTTGTCGAGAGGAACAGCGCTGCCGAGTCTAGGCCACCGCCCGACGCTGTCAGCGCGCGAGCGCGTGTGAGACATGACCGTCGCCGTCACGGGCGCTCGGTCCCCGACGCCTCGCGCGGTGTCAGGAGAACAGAAGGCCGTCGTCGGGGACGGCCAGCCCCAAATGCTCGTAGGCGGCCTGCGTCGCCATGCGGCCCCGGGGCGTGCGCACGATCAGGCCCTCGCGGAAGAGATAGGGCTCGGCCACCGTCTCGATGGTCTCGGGCTCCTCCCCGACGCTGACCGCTAGGGTCGTCAGCCCCACCGGGCTGCCCGCGAAACGGGTGCACAGGACGTGCAGGACCGAGCGGTCGAGGCGGTCCAGCCCCAAGACGTCCACTTCGAAGATCGCCAGCGCGTCGCGGGTCGCCCTCAAATCCAACCGTCCCGGTGTGCCGTGCACTTGGGCCCAGTCCTGAACGCGCCGCAGCAGGCGGTTGGCGATGCGAGGGGTGCCGCGCGATCGGCGCGCCAGTTCGTCGGCCGCATCGGGCGCGATGACGACGCCGAGCAGATCGGCGGACCGGGCCACGATGCGGGCCAGATCCGCCGGCCCGTAGTACTCCAGGTGACCGGTGAAGCCGAAGCGGTCGCGCAACGGGGCAGGCAGCAGCCCAGCGCGAGTCGTCGCGCCGACCACCGTGAAGGGCGGCAGCGTCAACGGAATCGAGGTCGCACCGGGCCCCTTGCCCACGACGACATCGACCCGATAGTCCTCCATGGCCAGATAGAGCATCTCCTCGGCGGTGCGGGCCAGGCGGTGGATCTCATCGATGAACAGAACGTCGCTCCTCTCCAAAGAGGAGAGGATGGCCGCCAGGTCGCCGGCGTGCTGGATGGCCGGTCCGGAGGTCAGTCGCAGGGAGCCCTCGACCTCCGCGGCGATGATCATGGCCAGCGTCGTCTTCCCCAGTCCGGGCGGGCCCGACAGCAGGACGTGATCGGGCGTGGCACCGCGGGCCAGGGCGGCGCGCAGCACGACCGACAGCTGACTGCGCACGACCTCCTGGCCGATGAAGTCTTCCAGGCGCCGGGGACGCAGGGCGGCCTCGGCGGCGCGCTCGGTATCATCTGCGCCGCCGGTGACGAGGCGACCGGCCGGGTCCGTCCCCGGCGCCGATGGAACGGCATCAGTCACGGTGACCGCCTCCCAGCCAGCGCAGGGAAGCCCGCAGCAGCTCGGGAACGCTCAGCCCGGCTCCCCCCTCGCCACTCGACTCGACGGCGATCACCGCTCGTGTGGCCGTCGTCTCGTTCCAGCCGAGCTGAATCAGGGCGGCGACGACGTCCGGATTCGGCTCGCCCCCCTCCCCCTGCGTCCCGCCCCCGGCCTCGGCGACGGACTCGACGTCGGTGGCGGGCGCGCCCAGCCCGTCGCCAACGTCGATGATGACGCGCTGCGCCCCTTTGGGGCCCAGACCGGGCACGCGCGTCAGAGCGGCGACATCCCGGCTCGCGACCGCCCGGCGCAGGGCGTCAGGGGCGTGGACGGCGAGCACGGCCAGCGCCAGCTTGGCGCCGACGCCCTTGGCCGACAGCAGAACGCGAAAGCAGTGGCGCTCGTCGGCGTCGGCGAAACCGAATAGGGTCATGGAGTCCTCCCGGACGACGAGCTCGGTGAGCACGAAGCCCTCCTCGCCGGTGCGCAGCCCGGACAACGTGGCGGGCGTCGCCTGGAAGGCCATGCCGATGCCCCCCGTCTCAATGACCGCTCCGGTCAGGGAGACGTCGAGGACTCTTCCGCGCAGTGACGCGATCATGGGGCAGGCTCCTTGGGTAGAAGGGGGTCGAACACCTGTCCACAGGCTAGCAGCCGGCGACCGGGGAGCCGTACGCGCACGGCGCGCGCCGTCACCGCCGACGCCGGGGGTCGACGGCCCCGGTGCGTCTAACGGCAGCCTGCGCGGCCGCCCACTGCCGCTGTGCGGAGGTGCGCGCCGACACGCGCACCGAACCGCCTGCGGAGACCATCTCAGCGGCCCCGTCCGCACCCGTCCCGCCGCCGCGCCATCCGTGGCAGATGGCCTGGGCGAGGGCATCGGCGGCATCCGACGGCCGGGGCGGCTCGACCAGCCCCAGGATCCGTTGGACCATCACCTGCACCTGAGCCTTGCCCGCCGTGCCCGACCCGGTCACCGCCGCCTTAGCCTCACTGGGGGTGTGCAAGGCGACCTCCAGGCCAGCCCGAGCGCCGACGACCATCGCCACACCCGTCACTTGAGCGACCCCGATGACCGAGCGCAGGTTGTCCTGGGCGAAGACGCGTTCGATCGACACGGCCGTGGGGGCAAGCCCGGCGATCCAGTCCTCGAAGGCCTCGGCGATGGTCAGCAGGCGCTGCTCGGGGGATTGGGACGGCGGGGTGCGCACGACACCCATCCGCACGAGGCGCGCCCGACGCCGGGGATCGATGTCGACGCAGCCCAGACCGCACCGCGTCAGACCCGGATCGACCCCGAGCACCCGCTGCTGGGCGACGACGGCGCTGGCGGAGGCGGGCCGGACGGCGAGGGGGACCAGGGTCGGCTCACTCGTCGTCGAGTCGGGCGGCGACCTCGGGCGAGATATCCGCCGAGGTGAAGACGTTCTGAACGTCGTCGAGGTCCTCCAGGGCGTCGATGAGGCGCAGAACCTTGCGGGCGTCCTCCGGACCGACCTCGATCTTGGTGCCCGCCACGAAGTGGGACTCGGCGGAGTCGTAGTCCATGCCCGCCTCCGTCACGGCGCTGCGCACCGCGATGAGATCGTTGGGCTCGCTGATGACCTCGAAGGAGTCCCGCCCCTCGACGACTTCTTCGGCTCCCGCGTCCAGCACCGCCATGAGGATCGCGTCCTCGTCGATGCCATCGGTCTTGGCGATCTCGACCACGCCCTTGCGGGTGAAGTTGTAAGCCACGCTTCCCGGATCGGCGAGGCTCCCACCGGTTCGGGTGAAGGCGACCCGTACGTCGGAAGCAGCTCGGTTGCGATTGTCGGTCAAGCATTCGACGAGAAAGGCGACACCGGCGGGACCGTAGCCCTCGTACATGATGGTCTGCCAGTCGGCGCCGCCGGCCTCCTCACCGGACCCGCGCTTGACGGCTCGAGTGATGTTATCGGCTGGCACGGAGTTCTTTCTGGCCTTCTGGATGGCGTCGAAGAGGGTGGGGTTGCCGGCAGGGTCGCCTCCCCCGGTGCGCGCCGCCACCTCGACATTCTTGATGAGGCGGGCGAAGAGCTTGCCGCGCTTGGCGTCGATCGCGGCCTTCTTGTGCTTGGTTGTGGCCCACTTGGAGTGACCCGACATGTGTTCTCCTGGGTATCGATCCGGATGCGCGTCCCGTGCGGGAGCGCCATGTTTACGACCACGGGCCGCCTCGCGGCTCATGGAAAACCTCGGCCATACTAACGCTGGGCGGCGGTCAGTCCTCCTCGCGGATCACGCGTAGCCTCCCGTCCCAGCCGGCCAGGAGGCTGCGGGCGAGCGCCGGCAGCACAGCGGGGTAGACGGTCATCCCGGCGCCCGCGGCGGCGTCGAGCTCGTCCAGGGGCCACCACCGCAGCGAATCGAGCACCTCGTGCTCCGCAGCGGTCCAGCCGCTGCGGTCCATCTGCCCATCCTCCCCGCGGGCCGCGTCGGCACGTCCGACGCCCCGGGCGTCGAGCCGGGCCAGGTAGAACAGCTCCTCCTGCCTGCAGGTGATGCGGTCGAAATCCAAACGGGCGGAGCGATCAACAACCGGCCCGACCAGATCGCGCGCCGTCAAGTGCACGCCCGTCTCCTCGGCCAGTTCACGCAGCGCCCCCTGCTTCGGGCCCTCCCGGGGCAGGATGCCTCCCCCCGGAGTGAACGCCCACAAGCGCCCCGCGTCGGCAGCGTCGTGCCCGACGGCGAGCAGGATCGCCGGTCGCGGAGTCCGACGCAGCACGATGACACGCGCCGCCCGCCGCGCCGGCAGCCCCTCGCGATTGAGGACCCACTCGTCGGGGTCGACGAACTCGCGCCAGTTCTCGGGCACGCGCCGAGGATCCCGGCCGTCGTCAGCCAGGCCGACCGCGTCGCATCCGGTCATACCGGACCCACACCGGTGAATACGCGACGGGTGGAGGACACCGTGCGCAGCAGAGCCGCCTCCCGTGTCGCGAAGTCGGCCTCGGCATGGCCGTCGAGCGCCTGCTGGCGCAGCTGGGCAAGCGCCGCCGACGTCGTCAAGAACGTCTTCATGGCGCTCAAAGCCTGCGGCCCCCGGCTCCTGGCCCACCGAACGGCCGCCGAACGGCCCGAGCTGGTGGTGAGCATCATGATCTCGGCTGAGCCGTACCAACCAGCGCGCTGGTAATCGGACAGCCGTGCACGTATGTTCATGCGCTCACTCCACCGCAGCCAGACGACCAGGCCGACCCAGCCGATGAAGAAGGGCACCTCGATGAGGAAGTAGAGCACCTGGGCCTGGCCGATGACGCCGTTCCAGAAGGCGTGGAGGACGATCGCGCACACCAGACCCAGCGGCGTCGTCCAAATCCAGGCCAGGGAGGAGCGCATGCGCGAACTCGCGCCGATCGCCAACCCGGTGCAGGCGGTGAAGGTCACATGCGCGAAGGGCGAGAGGATGCCGCGCATGATGAAGATGGAGACGATCTGGTCGGAGTAAGTGGCGAAGTACAGGACGTTCTCAGCGAAGGCGAAACCCGCCGCAACGACGCAAGCGTAGACGATCCCATCCACAGGGCCGCTGAAGGAGCGCCGCCACACCAGGAAGATGAGGAGCACGCCCAGACCTTTGGTCGACTCCTCGACCAAGGGCGCCGAGACGACCGACGAGAAGAACTCGGCCCCGGAGCTGGACCCGGTGGAGGAGACCACGAGGGAGGAGGTTGAGGTGTTGACCACCAACGAGACCACCGTGGCCACGCCCGCGCCCCACAGGAAGGCGGCGGCCAGGATGCCCACGGGCTCGGGCTCCCACCGATCGATCCAGCGCACGGTGCCCAGGACGATGGTGAGAGGGACGGCCGCCAGCAGCACCGGAGTCAGCAGTCGAGAGGCCTCTCCCGTCGAGAGGTAGACGACGACCAGCATGATGAGCAGCCCCAGTCCCCCCAGTACGCCGAGCACGGCGGTCGCGATGAGGCTGTGACGACGTGCGGAGGCGACCTGTGGTGTCCACTCGGTCAGTGACGACGGGCCCGCGGCCGCTGCGGGGTAGGCCGTGCGCCGGTAGCCGGCGCGCGGAGACCAGCCGTTGGCGGGAGGGGTGTGCATGCTCATACCGTCCCCCCGTCCACAGGGATGCCGTCCGGTCTGGTGACCGGCCCGGACGGAGCCGCGTCGTCGTCGATGTCGAAGGTCCGGGGCATTGGCGCGCGACCGGCCAGATGCAGAAGCCTGACGAGGACGCCAGAACGCAGGTGCCGCGCCTCGGCCACGTGGGTGTTGTGGAACCGCCGGGCCAGGACAAGCCGGTAGCAGGCCTTGTCCAGGCGCGCGAGCGCGTCGTCGGCCAGCGGCTGGTCGGCCAGGGCCGCGCGCGCGCGTGCGTGCAGCACTGCCCGGATGACCCGTGACAGGTCGGACTCGATCAGAGACCGGCTGCGCCCTGCGACGACGCTGCCGCCGGCCTCGGGGTCCAGCCCATCCTCGACCAGCGGACCCTCGCAGTCGAGGACGTCGTGGGCTGCGCGGGACAGCAGAAGGGCCGATGCCGGGTCGAGCGCCCCGGTGGCCGCGAGATCGAGGGCCGCTTGAGCGCGGTGGATCGATTGCGCCTCCAGTGTGGCCCGTGAGCCCAGAACCTGCCGATGGAGCCGATCCACGCGCAGCGCCACGGCATACAGGGTCCACCCCAGGGCCAGCAGGACGAGAGCCGCTGCGAGCACGGCGGCCAGAACGGTCAGCGGGGCATCCACGGGTCAGTCCTCCAGGACATCGCGCAGGCGGCCCACGATGGTGCGCGAGCCCGGTGCGATGGTCACTCGGGTATGGGCGGTGGACAGGGCCATGTCGTAGACGTCGAGCACCGCATCCGTCACCGTGGACCAGTCGTAGCGGCCCACCACGGCGGCGGCTGCAACGCGACGGGCGTCGGAGGCGCGCGTGTCGGTCAGGGTCTCCACGATGGCACGCGCCAAGTCCTGACCGTCCTCGTTGCGGAACAGCGCGCCGTAGGCCCCTTCTCCCAGGACGTCGGAGAAGGCCGTGATGTCCGAGGCGACCACTCGGGTGCCCGCGGCCATGGCCTCCACCAGCACGATTCCGAAGGATTCGCCGCCGGTCTGAGGCGCCACATAGCACGAGGTCGAGGCGAGCATGGCCGCTTTGTCCGCGTCCGAGACCCCGCCCAGGAAGACCACCGCGTCGCCATGGCGGGCCAGGGCGCTGCGCTGCTCCTCGGCCTCACCGCGACCGGCGATCAGGAAGCGGGCTCCGGGAACGCGCTCCAGGACGGCGGGGATGGCCGCCGCCAGCACCTGCAGTCCCTTTCGAGGCTCATCCAGGCGTCCCAGGAACGAAATCGTGGGTGCCTCGGGCGTGCCGGCGAAACGCGGATCGTCCTTAGCGGCCGCCGCGAAGGGGGCGACGTAGACCCCGTTGGGGATGACAACGGCGTCGCCGCCGTGGTACTGGATGAGAGTGCGGCGCGCCTCCTCGGACACAGCGATGCGCGCGCCGATCCGCTCCATGAGCGGTACCGCGGCGGGCGAGAGCAGCTCGCGGGCCAGAGAGCGGTCCATGGCGGCGTGGAAGGTGCCCACCACAGGACAGGCAGCCGCTTGGAGGGCGAGCATGCCGACGCTGGGCGTGATCGGTTCGTGAACGTGAAGCAGGTCGAAGTCGTAGGTCTCCAGCCAACGACGGGCCCGACGCGCCACCGCGGTGCCGAAGTTGAGGCGGGCAATCGAGCCGTTGTAGGGGATGGCGATCGAATCGCCGGCGCTGGTGACCCACTCGGGCAGCTCGACATCGGCCGACGCCGGCGCCAGCACCCGCACGTCATGACCGCGCCCGCGCAACTCCGCGGCCAGGTCCATGACATGGACCTGCACTCCTCCATGCGCATCCAGCGAGTACGGGCAGACGAGGCCGATCCTCATGCGCGCTCCTCCTGCGCCGCGTGGCTACGCGCCAGACGTCTCTGGTCGAGATCGGCGTCGAAGACTGCTTGGAGCATGTGCCAGTCGACGGCGTGCTCGGCGAGCAGCGACCCCATGACGGCGGCCCAGGCACGGGTGTGGGCCACGACGAGGTCGCGCCCGCTCAGTCCCCGGGGTCGGGGCACCTCGCGCAGCGTCAGCACCTGGCCCCACCGCGATCCCGCCGCCCGCCGACGCCCACCCGTCAGGCGCTCGTAGTGCATGGCGCCAACGTACAGGGGCAGATCCAGACGCGCGGCGAGAGCAGCGGGGCCCGCCGCGAACCGCGCCGTGCACCCGCACAGGTCCACCTTCACGCCGGCGGCAGACAGGTCGCGGTCGGCCAGGAGGGGAATGACGTAGGGGCCGCCGTGCCGAGCGGCGACGACGAGTCGGTCGAAGACTTTCTCGCCGCGTCCCTGGCCGATGATCTTCATGCCCAGGCCCTCGCGGAAGGCGACGAACTGGTCGAACAGGTCGGCCGGCTCCAGGCGTTCGGCCACGGTCAGCACGGTGGCCAGCCGGCGGCACGCCCAGGCGCCCACGAGATCCCAGTTGCCCATGTGGCTCATGGCCAGCACGATCGAGCCCTGCTTCAAGTCGGTGTGCACCTGCGGAGGCAGCTCGGGGCGCACTCGTGCGAGGATCTGCTCCTCTCTTACGCCGGGCAGGGCGAAAGCCTCGTAGAAGTAGCGCATATAGGAGCGCATGCCCGCCCGGGAGGTCCGGCGCACCTGCGCGGCAGTCGCACTGGCCGGCAGGAGGCGCGCCAGGTTCTTCTCGAGCTGATCGACCCCGGTCCGTCCCCTGCGCAGCCGCTGCACGGTCCACACGGCGTCGGCTCCCGCGCGGGAAAGGCCGTAACCCAGTGGCGTTGGCAGCGCGTGCGCATGCCGCCAGGCGATGCGGTACAGGGCGTCGGCACGCGTTCTCATGCGGTCGTCCCCGATGCGGTCCCGCTCGCCCGGCTGGTTTGCCGGTCCACCGTTTGGCGGCGAACGGCGGCGATGCGCTGGACGACGGTGATCGCGGAGGCCAGCGCCACGTAGCCGAGGGCGACGGACAGCACCCACTGGGGGGCCCCGAGCCCGACGGCGAAGGTCGCCACAAGGGCGATCACAAGACGGTCGGTGCGCTCGGCGATCCCGACCGAGGCGGTGGCCCCGATGGATTCGGCGCGGGCGCGGGCATAGGGCACGGTTGCGGCGAGCACGACGCAGCCTAGGGCGAGGACGACCGTGGCAGTGCGCAGCCGGATGTCGTCGGCATCCATCGTCAGGGCCGCCCAGGCGGCCAGAGATCCGAAGACGGCGCCGTCGGCGAGCCGGTCCAATGTGGAGTCGAGGAAGGCGCCGAAGACGGAACCGCTCCCCGTAGCTCGGGCGAGGATGCCGTCGAAGGAGTCCCCGATCAGGACGAGCGCGAGCAGGAGTGGACCGACGACGAAGCGGCCCTGCGGGAGAGTCGCCACGGCCACGCCCGCCGAGGCCACGGCGCCGGTCACGGTGAGCATATTGGGAGTGATCCCGACCCGGGCCATGGCGAGCGCGGGACGGGTGAGAAGTGCCTTGGTCAGGCCTCGGCCGTACTGTCCGAGCATAGGGTCCTCACAGGGTCGTGGGAGCGGTGTCCCAGGCGGCCGCGAGCTGGTCGCGCTGAATGCCCAGGAGTTGAGGGACGGGCTTGGTCTTGCCGATGATCGGCATGAAGTTGGCATCGCCGGTCCATCGCGGGACGATGTGCTGGTGGAGGTGAGCGGCGATGCCGGCGCCGGCGACTTCGCCCTGGTTCATGCCCAGATTGAAGCCGTGGGGATGGGATACGACGCGGACGACCTCCATAGCGCGAGCGGTCAGCCGGCCGATTTCGACGCGCTCGGCGTCAGTGGCCTCGGTCCAGTCCGAGATATGGCGGTAGGGGCATACGAGAAGATGACCCGTGTTGTACGGGTAGAGGTTCATGAGCACGTAGACGGCCTCACCGCGGTGGACGATCAGCGCCTGCTGGTCGGAGCGCCCGGGGGCGGAGCAGAAGGGGCACTGCTCGCGTGAGGAGTCCTTCGGCTTGTCCTGGCCGCCGATGTAGACCATCCGATGCGGTGTCCACAAGCGTCCGAAGGGGTCGGGGGCATCAGCGTGCTGGAAGGACGTCTCAATGCGAACGCCATCGACGACGACGCCCTCCACATGCGCCAGGTCCGTCCGGGAATCCGCGCACGCGTCCGGCTCGACGGCCGCATCCGTGTCCTCGCCCCCGGCTCCGGAGACGAGGACGCCGTCGGACTCGGGGATCTCAGTCACGGGTGAACCTCTCCCCCGCCGGATCGTTGATACGGTCGTCGACAACGCGAACGATATGCGCGACGGCCTCGTCCAAGGGGACGCCGTTGGTCTGCGCACCGTCGCGGAAGCGGAAGGAGACGGCGCCGGCGGCGGCGTCCTCACCGCCGGCGATGAGCGTGAAGGGGACCTTCTCCTTGGAGGCGTTGCGGATCTTCTTGCCGAATCTATCGTCGGAGACGTCGACCTCGACTCGCACCCCGCGTGCGCGCAGGCGGACGGCGACGTCTTCGACGTAATCGTTGAAGGCCTCGGCGACGGGCACGAGCCGCACCTGCACGGGCGCGAGCCAGGCGGGGAACGCGCCCGCGTAGTGCTCGATCAGCACGCCGATGAAGCGCTCGACGGAGCCGAGCTTGGCCGAGTGCAGCATGATCGGCCGCTGACGGCTCCCGTCGGCCGCCGTGTACTCCAGATCGAAGCGCTCGGGCTGGTTGAAGTCGTACTGGATGGTCGACATCTGCCAGGTCCGGCCGATAGCGTCCCTGACCTGGACGGAGACCTTGGGCCCGTAGAAGGCCGCACCGCCCGGATCGGGCACGAAATCGAGCCCGGTGGAGCGACAGACCTCCTCCAGGGTCCGGGTGGCGACCGTCCAGTCCTCCTCGTCCCCGATGAACTTGCCCTTCCCCTTCCCGTCCTCGTCACGCGTGGACAGCTCGAGGTGGAAGTCGGTCAGTCCGAAGGCCGACAGGATCGAGATGAAGAACTCGATCTGCTTCCTGATCTCATCGGGCGCCTGCTCCCGGGTGCAGTAAGTGTGGGAATCGTCCTGGGTGAAGCCGCGCATACGGGTCAGACCGTGGACCACCCCGGACTTCTCGTAGCGGTAGTCGCGCCCCATCTCGAACAGGCGCATCGGGAGCTCCCGGTAGGAGCGTCCGCGGGAGCGGAAGATGAGATTGTGCATCGGACAGTTCATGGCCTTGAGGTAGTACTCCTGGCCTGCCCTGATGACGTTCCCCCCGGCGTCGGTCTCCTCATCGGCGAGCATGGGCGGGAACATGGTGTCCGCGTAATAGGGCAGATGCCCCGAGGTGCGGAACAGGCCCCCCTTGGAGATCTCCGGAGTGTGGACGAAGTCGAAGCCCGCCTCCTCATGCCGGGCGATGACGTAACTCTCGATCTGGTGACGCAGCATTCCCCCTTTGGGGTGGAAGACCACCAGGCCGGGCCCGATCTCCTCGGGGAAGCTGAACAGATCAAGCTCAGCGCCGAGTCTGCGATGATCGCGGCGCTCGGCCTCCTTGATGCGCTCCTGGTGGGCCCTGAGGTCCTCCTTGGAGGCCCAGGCGGTGCCGTAGATGCGCTGCAGGGAGTCCCCTGACTGGTCGCCCTTCCAATAGGCGGCCGAGAATTTGGTCAGGGCGAAACCCGTCCCGATGAATCGGGTGGAGGGCAGGTGGGGACCACGGCACAGGTCCTTCCAGGCAACCTCGCCGTTCCTGCGGACGTTGTCGTACATGGTCAGGCCCGTCTCGCCCACCTCGACGCTGGCCGAGGCCTCGGCCCCCCTGCCCTTGGTGGTGATCAGCTCGAGCTTGTAGGGCTGGTCGGCCAGCTCGGTGCGCCCCTCGGCCTCGGTGATGTCCCGACGCACGAATCGCTGCCCCTCCTTGACGATGCGCTTCATGCGCTTCTCGATGTCCTTGAGCAGCTCGGGGGTGACGGCGCCGATATTGCCGAAATCGTAATAGAAACCGTCGGTGATGAAAGGGCCGATACCGAGGTTGACATCCGGGAAGATCTCCTGGACCGCCTGCGCCATGACGTGCGTGGCCGAGTGCCTCAGGATGTTCAGGCCGTCCTGGCTGGTCAGCACGATGGGCTCGACGACGGCGCCGTCGGGCAGTTCGCGGTCCAGATCCCAAGGATCGCCGTCGACTTTCATGGCGACGATCCGGCGGTCGTCCCCGAAGAGGGCCGTTCCCGTGGTGCCCGCCTCGATGCTGCGCACGGCGCCGTCAAGAGCGATGTCGATGGTGGGCTGGGATGGCACGGGTCTGCTCCTGTGATTGCGTGGACCGGGCGCTGCACGGGTGCGCCCGCTGACGGCGGGGAGTCTACTCGTCGGGGCAGCCGCCTCAGAGGCCCAGACGATCCCGCAGCAGGTGGCGAGCACGACGCGCGTGGACGAGCCCGGCGTAGATGGCCCTATGCACGGGGACGTCCCAGGCGCCATCGACCTCGGTGGCGTGGTGGGCGAAACGCTTCTTGTAGCGTCCGACTCCGTAGAGCTCAGGCACCCGTGCGGAATCCGCGCCCATGAGGTCGAAGGTGTCCTTGCCCTCGGCGGCCATGGTGCAGGCCACGAACCAGTCGAGTGCCTCAGCGCCGCGGAACGTCCGAGACTCATCCGAGGAGGCCCCGTAGTAGGCGACGCTCGCCCTGCCGGCGACCGTGACCAGATCCCAGCAGTGCGGTGCGCCGTCGCGACGCAGCACGAAGAGCCTGGCGTGCTCCGGCCCCAGGGTGCGCAGCATGTCCCAGTAGACCTCGGAGGGATGGGGTCTGAAGCCGTCGCGCTCGGCCGTGTTGACCATAACCGCGTAGACCTCATCGAAGGCCTGACGGCTCAGCCCGGTTTCCTCGGTCAGGACGCACCCGGCCTCGGCGGCGACCCGGGCGGCGCGCTTGACGCCGCGCCGCCCATCCTTGGGCATGGCCGCCGCGATGGCCTCGGGCGTACGAGGTCGCAGATCGATGACGTAGGTACGGTCGTAGGTGATGGTCGACAACAGCTCGCGGGTGTCCGCCGCCCGGTAGCGGGCATGCATGCGTACGAAGATGATGCGGGAATCCTTCATCCTGACCTCCCGCACGAGGAGCGAGCGCAGATGCGCCTCGCGCTCGGGGCTCTGCTCCTTGAGCCAGACGGGCCCGTGCTTGGCCCACAGGAAGCGCTGACCGGCGACCTCGTAGCGGTACAGAGCCACGACGGCGACGGGCTTGCCCTCATTCTCGTAGACATAGCGCCCGAACAGGGGGTGCCCCTGGCTGGCCTCGTAGGCCTCCCACGGCTCCAGCTGCTCGATGGGAGCCGGAGTGCAGCCGATGGCCAGCCGCATGTCCCGCGCGGAGATGGGGCGGAGGCTCTCGGTGCGCGAAGTGGTGCGGAACGCGTGCGTCATGAAGCCTCCAGGTCAATGGAATATCTTCTGGGCTGAGAGTATCGGCCCGTGGGGTCCCTGTGCTCCTCCCCTGGAACGAGATCGTCACTCGCTCGAAAGGAGGACGGGGTGGACGGCCCGGCGAGTAGACGGGTGCCGTGCGGAAAGTATGCCAGAGCGGGAGCGCCGACTCAGCATCGGCTCAACGCCGACTCAGGCCCAGCGGCCGGGGGTGGTAGCGGTGGAACTTCCGGTCGTGGTTGAGCTTCTGAGCGCTGATGAGCAGACGGCGACGCAGCGAGCGCTCGCAGGGGTCGAGCAGCGGGTCCACCGCGCGCGGCGCCAGGCGCAGAACGCGGCGACGCAGGTCCGGATCGTCGACCTGGTGAAGGACGAGGTGACGCGGCAGGAGACTGTAAAGCACCTCTTTGACGGCCTCCCGTCGCGGTCCGGGGCGAGCGTCGACCAGGTCCCGGATCATGACGACCATGGGATTGACACCGGCGGCGCTCATGTAGAAGGAGTTACGGCCGATGCGAGGGTTGAGCTCGAAGTACACCGGGTCTCCGCCGCGCGGGTCGATTTTGATGTCGAAGTTGGCGAAGCCCCGGTAGCCCACGGACGTCAGCAGTCTCTCAACGCCCCGCCACATCTCGGGGAAGGGTTGGGTGATCATGGCCACAGGATTGCCGATGAGGGTGGGCGCGTGGTCCTCCAGGAGCACCCGCGCTGACCCGATCATCGTCATCTCGCCGTTGGAGGCCATGTAGGCGGTCACCGACCGCATGGCGTCGTCGTCGCCCGGGATCCGCTCCTGGATGAGGAAAGTGGACCTGTAGCCGGCGCCGCGCAGGTCCTCCCACAGCGCGGCCAGCTCATCGGGGGTGTCGAGGAAGTAGATCTTGCGCTGGCCGGGGAACTCGACGGCGTCCCAGTCGGCTCCAACCGCGGCCTTGCCGACCAGGGGGAAGGGGATGTCGATCCGAGGATCGGCGTCGGCGAGCTCGGAGCAGTCCACGACGACCTGCCGCGGGGTGCGCAGGCCCTGGTCCGCACAGGCGGCGGCGAAGGCGACCTTGTCGCTCAGGGTGTTCATCGCCTCGACGTCGGGGAAGGGGACGACGTACTCGGGTTCGAGCTCATCGCGATGGGCGACGAGGAATTGGGCCGTCGAATCGCGGTTGCCGATGATCACGGCGCTGCGCTCGGCCCGTCCCGCCACGAGGCCGCGCAAGCGGGAGACCATACCGGCCTCGTCGCGTGAGTCCTGGTGGATGACGTCGATGTAGCTCGACAGGGAGATCGCCTCGATGGGGCTGGGCGACAGCAGTGTCACCCGCTGTCCGGTGGCGTCATGGAGCTGACGGGCCAGTGCGTATCCGCCGATGTCCCCGCCGATCACCACGGGAAGCAGGTCGGGGCGCGAGGGGCGGCGCGTGGAGGGGGGCATGGATTCTCCGTGTTCTCAGTTCTCGCCGGTCGCCGGGCCCGAGCGGGGGCCGCGGCGACGCAATCGACATGAGCGATGCGATCGGTGTGATTCAGCATGGTTCGATGTGATGCGCTGCGAGCGCACAGCTCGTCCCGAGGGAGAGCGCTCGTAACGAGGGCCCGGAACATGACGTCCCGGACCCGACGATGGTGGGCGATACTGGGATCGAACCAGTGACCTCTTCCGTGTCAGGGAAGCGCGCTCCCGCTGCGCCAATCGCCCGAGCGGATGACGGGACTCGAACCCGCGACCCTCACCTTGGCAAGGTGATGCTCTACCAACTGAGCCACATCCGCGCGCTGCAACCGATGACCGGTGCGGGAGGAAAGGTAGCAGAGCACGAGCACGGGGCCAAATCGTCCCCGATCGGGCGGGCAGTGCCGGCTCTGCCGCGCCGAGGAGGCATGCACGTGGCAAAGTGTCCCCATGCCGTCTGACACGCCTTCCGCCGCGCCCGGCCGGTCCGGGCCCGCAGCAGCCACCGACACCGCTCCCGCGCCGGCGCCCACCACGTGGCCCGGGCAGCCCTATCCGCTGGGCGCAACCTACGACGGCTCGGGCAGCAACTTCGCCGTGTTCTCCTCGGTCGCCGAACGAATCGAGCTGTGCCTGTTCGACGACGCCGGGGCGGAGACCCGGGTCGAGCTGACGGAGGTGGACGCGGACGTGTGGCACACCTACCTGCCCACCGTCCAGCCGGGCCAGCACTACGGGTACCGCGTCCACGGCCCCTACGACCCCGAGCACGGTCCGCGCTGCGACGCCTCCAAGCTGCTTCTGGACCCCTACGCCAAGGCGATCTCCGGACACGTGACGGCGTCCCCGTCGCTGTACTCCTACGATTTCAACGACGTCTCGGTACGCAACACGGAGGACTCGGCGAGCGCCACCATGCGCTCGGTCGTCATCTCCCCGTACTTCGACTGGGGACACGACCGCCCGCCGGCTCACGAGTACCACAACTCCATCATCTACGAGGCCCACGTCAAAGGCATGACGCAGCTCAACCCGCTCGTGCCCGCCGAGCTGCGCGGAACCTATGCGGGCCTGGCCCAGGGCGCCGTTATCGACCATCTCAAGGAATTGGGCATCACCGCCATCGAGCTCATGCCCGTCCACCAGTTCGTCAATGACACCTACCTGCAGGACAAGGGGCTGTCCAACTACTGGGGGTACAACACGATCGGCTTCTTCGCTCCGCACAACGGCTACACCGCCTACGGTGCCGACGGCCAGCAGGTCCAGGAGTTCAAGGCGATGGTCAAAGCCTTCCACGAGGCCGACATAGAGGTCATCCTCGACGTCGTCTACAACCACACCGCCGAAGGCAACCATCTGGGGCCGACGCTGTCCTTCCGGGGGCTCGACAACGCCGCGTACTACAGGCTCGTCGACGGCGACCAGACCCACTACTTCGACACCACGGGCACCGGCAACTCCCTGCTCATGCGCTCCCCCGCGGTTCTCCAGCTCATCATGGACTCCCTGCGCTACTGGGTCACCGAGATGCACGTCGACGGCTTCCGCTTCGATCTGGCCTCGACCCTGGCCCGTCAGTTCCACGAGGTCGACAAACTCTCAGCCTTCTTCGACATCATCCACCAGGACCCGATCCTGTCTCAGACCAAGCTCATCGCCGAGCCGTGGGACGTGGGCGACGGCGGCTACAACGTCGGCGGCTTCCCTCCCCTGTGGAGTGAGTGGAACGGCCGGTACCGGGACACGGTGCGTGATTTCTGGCGCGGCACCCCCTCGACCCTCGGAGAGTTCGCTTCGCGCATCACCGGTTCCTCCGACCTCTACCAGCACTCGGGCCGCACGCCGGTGGCCAGCGTCAACTTCGTCACCGCCCACGACGGTTTCACTCTGGCCGACCTGGTGTCCTACGACACCAAGCACAACGAGGCCAACCTGGAGGACAACCAGGACGGGGCGAACGACAACCGCTCGTGGAACTGCGGCGTCGAGGGACCCACCGACGACCCGGTGGTCCTGTCCCTGCGCAAGCGCCAGACGCGCAATTTCCTGGCCACCATCCTGTTCAGTCAGGGTGTGCCCATGATTTGCCACGGCGATGAGATGGGCCGCACCCAGGACGGTAACAACAACGCCTACTGCCAGGACAATGAGATGACATGGGTCCACTGGGACCTGGATGAGGAGGACCGCGAACTCCTCGACTTCACCCGGACCATGGTGTGGTTGCGTCGCAATCACCCCGTGCTGCGCCGGCGTCGTTTCTTCTCCGGCGCCGCCTCGCACGGCGGGGAGTCCGAGCTGGGGGAGATCGAGTGGCTGCGACCCTCTGGCGGGCGCATGACGGACCAGGACTGGGGCACCTGGTACGCCCGCGCTATGACGGTGTTCCTCAACGGCGATGCCATCGCCGAGCCGGATGAGCAGGGGCACCGCGTCACCGACGACTCCTTCCTCGTGCTCATCAACGCTAGCGAGGAGGACATCACGTTCACCCTGCCGGGCCCGGGCCTCGGCAAGCACTGGTCGGAGGCCCTCGACACGGCCCCGGCCGTGGACAGCCAGCCCCATGAGTCGCTCGAGGCGGGCGCCCAGGTCGTCGTCGAGGCCCGTTCCATGCTTTTCCTGACGTCGGCCGCCGTCCCGGTCGTATCCTGACCGCGAGGGACCGCACGGGCACGAGGAGGACGACACGATGACTGCGCAGACCGAGTCGGAGCACACGATCGCGCCCGATGGGTACGCGCCGTGGTCGGGGCACGTGCCCGACCACGGCCGCCGCACCCCCGTCACGACGTACCGGCTCCAGATGGGTGCCGCGCTCACCTTCGACGACGCTCGCCGTCTAGTGCCCTATTTGCACGACCTGGGCATCACCGACGTCTACCTCTCCCCCGTGCTGGCCGCCGCCCCGGGGTCGACGCACGGCTACGACGTCGTCGACCACACCCGCATCAGCGAGGTCATGGGCGGGCGAGCCGGGCTGGAGCGCCTGGCCGATGATGTGCACGCGGCGGGAATGGGCCTAGTTCTGGATATTGTGCCCAACCATATGGCGGTACCCACCCCCGCGTGGCACAACTTACCCCTATGGTCCGTTCTGCGCGACGGACCGGACTCCCCCTACGCCTCCTGGTTCGACGTGTCGGTCGAGGCCCCCATTCTCATGCCGGTGCTCGGCGCGCGCATCGGCAAGGTGCTCGCCGACGAGCAGCTCGTCCTCGATCGTATGACGGTGCCCACTGAACCGGAGCGCGGCGAGCAGTGGGTGCTGCGCTATTTCGACCATGTCTTCCCCGTCGCTGAGGGCACCCAGTCTCTGCCGATGCATGTGCTCGTCGACCGCCAGCACTACCGGCTGGCCTACTGGAAGGTCGGCGACGAGGAGACCAACTATCGGCGCTTCTTCGACGTCGGCACCCTCGCAGCGATCCGCGTGGAGGACCCGGAGGTTTTCGCCGGTTCCCACGAGCTCGTCCTGGATTTGCTGCGCATGGGGGTGGTCGACGCCCTGAGGGTCGACCACCCCGATGGCCTGGCCGATCCCACCGGTTATCTCAACCACCTGGCGCAGGCCACTGACGGAGCCTGGATCGCCGCGGAGAAGATCCTCGCCCCTGATGAGCCCCTGCCGGTCGCCTGGCATGTCGCCGGCACCACGGGGTACGACGCCTCCTGGCGCATCGACCAGCTGCAGGTCGACCCCGGGGGGGCCGCGCGACTCGGCGCTCTCATGCACGAGCTGACCGGGCAGGCGCCGGTCTCCTACGAGCACGTCGTCGAGCAGGCCAAGCGGGAAGTCATCGACGGGTCGCTGGCGGCGGAGGTCGACCGCCTGGCGCACATTCTGGACGAGCTCACCGTTCAGGATGTGCGTTTGCGCGATCACACGCGGCGGGACCTGCGCGCCTGCGTGGTCGAGCTGCTCGTCGCCGCGCAGCGCTACCGAGCCTACGTCCGCCCGGGGCAGCCCGCCGATCCCGAGCAGGCGGCGGTGCTGCACGCGGACGCCGAACGGGCGCGTCTGAGGCTCGAGGCCGACCAGGGCGAGACTCTCGACATGGTCGTCGCGATCCTGCTCGGCGAGCCGGTCGGGTCCGAGGGCTTGGCCGCCTCCCCGCTGCGCGCCGAGGCAGTCATCCGCTTCCAGCAGGTGTGCGGGGCTGTGACCGCCAAGGGTGTGGAGGACACGGCCTTCTATCGGTGGACGCATCTGACCAGTCTGACCGAAGTGGGTGGGAACCCGGGCGGCTTCGCCCTGGGCGCCGATGAGGCCCACGCCTGGGCGGACCGCGTCCAGGACGTGTGGCCCTGCACGATGGTGGCCACGACCACCCACGACACTAAGCGCGGGGAGGACGTGCGAGCCCGTCTCGATGTGCTGGCCTCCTACGCCGAGGAGTGGAACGACCTGGTCCACCGGCTGCGGGACGCCACCGAGGACGCGCGCCCCACCGATCTGGACGGGCGCACCGAGAATCTTCTGTGGCAGACCCTGTGGGGCACGTGGGCCCCGGACACCGACGACCCCATGACCCCCGAGCGGCTGTCCGCCTATCTCGTCAAGGCATCGCGCGAGCAGAAGGGCTGGACCACGTGGTCCGCCCCGGACACCGACCGGGAGCGAGCCCTGGCCGACTACGCGGCTCACCTGCTCGCCGACCCGGACACGGCTCAGGAGATGAACGCCTTCGCCTCCCTCACCGCCCGGGATGTGGCTTCTGTCATCCTGGCGAACAAGGCCATGGCGTTGACCTGGTTCGGAGTGGCAGACATCTACCAGGGCAGTGAGGTCACTCGCACAAGTCTGGTCGATCCGGACAATCGCCGGCCTGTGGCCTACGACGGCGAGGCAGGGCTGCGCGAGATGCTCGCCCAGATCTCCGCCGGCGGGTCGCCTCGCACACTGGACCAGGAGAAGCTGCGGCTGACGCGATGCCTGACCCACCTGCGCGCTGAACGGCCGGACACCTTCGTCGGCCCGCGCTCGGGTTACCGTACGGTCCCGGTGACGACCTCCCACGCCTTCTCCTACGCCCGGCTGCTCGATGAGGAGCCCGATGTCATCGTCATCGTGCGCCGCCTGAGCCGCCGTCTGGCCCGGCTGGGCGGCTGGCGCGAGGAGAGCGTCGTGCTGCCCGAGGGCATCTGGAACGAGGTCCTGTCAGGGCGCCCGGTCGACGGCGGAGCTCGGCGCTTGGCAGACGTGCTCGACGACCTGCCCGTCGTCGTACTGGCGCGTGAGAGGGGGGAGGCCGCGTGAACGCCCGACGACGCTCCCCCGCGCTGCCGGTGGGCCCATCTGTGCCGGTGTGGGCGCCGCAGGCCCGCCGCGTCGACCTGCATCTGCCCGAGGCCGACGAGACCTTGACCATGGAGGCCCGTGGGAACGGCTGGTGGGTCAGCCCCCGCCCTCTGCCCGCGGGCACCGACTACGCCTTCCGGCTGGATGGCGGGAATGACGACCTTCCCGACCCGCGCAGCGCCTGGCAGCCCCACGGTGTGCACGGCCCTTCGCGCGTCTTCGACGCCACCGCCCTGCACTGGACGGACGAGAGCTGGCAGGGACGCGATGCCCTGGGCGCCGTCATCTACGAGCTCCACGTCGGCACCTTCACGCCCGAAGGAACCTTGGAGTCGGCCACCGAGAGGCTGGATCACCTCGCCGCCCTCGGAATCGATCTGGTCGAGCTCATGCCGGTGGCGGGCTTCCCCGGCCGGGCGGGCTGGGGCTATGACGGCGTCGACCTGTGGGCGGTGCACGAGGCCTACGGGGGGCCGGCATCGCTGGCCGGGTTCGTCGACGCCGCGCACACCGCCGGCATCGGCGTGTGCCTCGATGTCGTCTACAACCACCTGGGCCCATCGGGCAACTACCTGGGCCGTTTCGGCCCCTACTTCACCCAGGCGCACGAGACGCCATGGGGCTCCGCCGTCAACTATGACCAATCCGGTTCCGAACAGGTGCGCGCCTTCGTCATCGATTCGGCGCTGCGCTGGTTGACGGACTTCCACGTCGACGCCCTGCGCCTGGACGCCATCCACGAGATCCGCGACGACGCCTCTCGCGGCGCCGAGCCCCATCAGCACCTGCTGGCCGAGCTGTCGGACGCCGTCGGAGAGTTGTCCGATGAGCTCGGCAAGCCCCTGTCACTCATAGCCGAATCAGATCTCAATGACGCCGGCGTGATCACACCCACGCGCACCATGCAGCCTTTCCGCACACCCTCGCTCGGCATGACCGCGCAATGGGCAGATGACGTCCACCACGCCCTGCACGCCCGGGTGACCGGCGAGTCCCAGGGCTACTACGCGGATTTCGCCGCGCCGGATGCGCTCAGGCGTGTTTATGAGGGAGCCTTCCTCCACAACGGCGGATGGTCGTCCTTCCGCGGGAGCCGCTGGGGCGCACCCGTCCCGGCCGGGACGGACCCGCGCCGCTTCGTCATTTTCGACTCCAACCACGATCAGGTGGGCAATCGTGCCACCGGCGACCGTCCGGCCGCTTCGTTGACCGACGACGCGGTGGCCGCCGAGGCCGCACTCATCCTCCTGTCCCCATTCACGCCGATGCTGTTCATGGGCGAGGAGTGGGGCACTCGTCGGCCCTTCCAGTTCTTCACCGATCACTCAGAACCCGATCTGGCTCAGGCGGTGACGCAGGGGCGTCGCAGGGAGTTCGCCTCCTTCGGCTGGGGCGCCGATGAAGTGCCCGATCCGCAGGCTCGTTCCACCGTCGAGGCCTCGACCCTGGACTGGAACGAGCCCCGGCGGCCGGCCCACGCCCGCATGCTCGCCTGGTACCGCGACCTCATCGCCCTGCGGCGCCGGCTCGACCTGGGCAGGCGGGGCCTGTGGCCCGGGCTGCGAGATGTCGGCGACGTCATCGTTCTGACCGTCCCAGCGCGTCCGGGCCGCCGCGAGGCGGAACTGGTCGTGGCCACGAGTCTCGCACCCGCCGACCGGCCCGAGGCGACCGCGACCGGACTCGACGGCCTCGTACCGGACGCCGCCGCGCTCGATGTGGCCCTGTCCTGGCGGGGGGCGTCGCCCAACGGCTCGATCCTGCATCCGGGGGAGACCATGGCTCTCCTGCGGTACGCGTGAAGAGCCCCACGGTCACTTCCCTTCGGCGTTCGCCGTCTCGCCTCCGAACGGCCACGAGGAGCCGACGCGGTCACGCAAACCCGCGACGGCTCGACTCGCGTTGTGCTTGAGGTCGAGAGCCCGCACCAGGGCGGCGTAGGTGTGCGGGTGGACGGGCAGGTCCCACGCCCCCGGAACATCGATCGGCCCGCGTGTGACGAACTTGTTCTTGAACTCCCTCACGCCCGCGAGTTCGGGAACCCGCTCGGAATCGACCCCCATGAGATCGTAGCGCCGCACGCCCTCGGCCCTGAGCCAGCAGGCCTCCCTGTACACCAGGGCGTCGGCGGCGCGCATGCGGCGTCCCTCGGCCGATGATCCGGCGTAGTAGCGCATGGCGCAGTCCCCCCAAACGGTCACCAGCGACCACACGAGGGCCCTCCCGCCCCGCCGACGCACAACGTACAGCCGTGCGTGTTGAGGGCCGAGGGTGCGCAGCATGGTGCGGTAGGTGGCCTCGGGAGCTGCGCGGAAACCGTCGCGCTCACCGGTCTCGGCGAGGATTTCGTAGAGTTCGGAGAAGACCTCCTCGGCCCGCGACGTCTCGTCATGGTAGGTGAGGTCTTCGTTGCGCAGCGCCTTACGGACATCGCGCCGCCCGCGCGATTTGAAAGAGGCCAGCACGGCCTCGTCGTCGTCGCTGCGACCCAGGTCGAGGACGACCGTGCGGTCATAGGTCATGGTCTGCAACAGCTCGTGGGACCGGTCGGACCCGTGGTGGAAGTGGGCGCGCACGAACACCACCGACGGGTCGTGGAACCGCACCCCGTCGAGAAGAAGCTCGTACAGGTCGGCCTCCTCACTTCTAGTGGGGGCCCCGTTCAACCAGACCGGAGCGTGCCGAGCCCATAAGTAGGGGAACCCGCGCACGCTCATCCGCGTCAGGGAGAGCAGGGCTCGGGGGCTGCCGTCGGGACGCTCGTAGACAACGCGGCCCCACGGCTCACGACCGCTCATGGCCGCGTCGAAGGAGTCCCACACGATGGTCTGCTCCACAGGCAGGGTAACCGCAGCATTCTGCGCGATCCGCGCGAATGTCTCCCACTCGACGCGCCGCATCGTGCCATGCGGAATGGCCGTCGCCGCCGTCCCGGTCTGGCTCATCTGCTCTCCTTCCGACGCCCATGCACGAGCGCCCGCGGGTCCGACAACGATGAACTAATGGTAACGAAGCCCCTGTCCCCCCAGGATCGTGTCCGCAGCGTGAGTAATTCCCGTCGGTGCTCCCGTCGGCGTGGCAGCGGGCCTCATCGCCTCGCCCCGGTAGCCTGGCGAGGTGACCGACTCCTCCCTCACGGGTTCCCCCCAAGACCCCAAGCCCGCCGTCCCCGATCGCTTCGCCGAGGCGCTGCTGTCCATGCGTCACGCAACCAGGCCCAGAGGCCTCATCCTGGACGAGGTCCCCGCACCGCGCCGGCTGGCTCCCTACGCGGCGGCGCTCACCGCCGAGACGGCCGAGACGTCCTCCGACACCCCGATGGCCTCGGGCAAGTTCATCGTCCTGCACGATCCCGCCGGCCAGGAGGCGTGGGACGGCGACCTCAGGCTGGTGGTCATGACGCGGTCCCGCCTTGACGAGGAAGCGGGCACCGATCCGCTGCTCGGCTCCGCCGCGTGGTCCTGGCTCACCGACGCTCTCCACGGCGCCGGAGCGGGGTACAGGGCGCTCGTCGGGACGGTCACCCGCGTACTGTCCGAGACCTTCGGAGGGCTCGAGCTCGACGATTCGTGCGCCCATGCCGAGGTCCGCGCCTCGTGGAGCCCCACCACCCCCGACCTCACGCCCCACCTGGAGGCGTGGTACGAGCTGATCCACGTCGCCGCCGGTCATGAGCCGGAGATCGCCACGCCCATCGAGCTGGCCAGCGTGGTGCGGTGACGGTGCGCCCATCCGGTCAATCCACCCCCCGCCCGGTCCCGGTACCCGGGACCACCGACTCACCGGTCCCGCCCGACGACGTCGTGGCCTACACGCGCCCGCGCGACGGACTGCCCCCGGTCACGGACTCGCCAGCCGCCCTCCGCAGCGCCTCGGCGGCCCTGGCGAAGGGTGCAGGGCCCGTCGCCGTCGACGCCGAACGAGCCTCGGGCTTCCGATACGGGCAGGACGCCTATCTCATTCAACTGCGGCGCGCCGGCAGCGGCACGCTCCTCATCGACCCGGTCACGGCGGGGCCTCTGGATGCACTCGCGCAGGTGCTCGACGGTCCCGAGTGGATCCTGCACGCCGCCGACCAGGACCTGCCCTGCCTGCACGAGCTCGGACTAAGACCGCGCTCCCTGTTCGATACCGAGCTCGCGGCCCGTCTCCTCGGCCGCACCCATGTGGGTCTCGGCGCGGTCACCGAGGAGACTCTGGGCCTCAGACTCGCCAAGGATCACGCGGCGGCGGACTGGTCCGTCCGCCCGCTACCCGACTCCTGGCTCATCTACGCCGCCCTCGACGTCGAACTGCTCGCCGAACTGCGCGACGCATTGAGCACCGAGCTCCGGGTAGCGGGCAAGGCGCAATGGGCGGCTCAGGAATTCGAATACGAGCGGACCAGGCCGCCGCGTCCGACGAGAGTCGATCCGTGGCGCAGGACGCCGCACGCGGGCCGCGCCGTGCGTACTCCGCGGTCGCTGGCGGTACTTCGAGAATTGTGGATCGCCCGCGAGAAGCTGGCCGCCGAACTGGATCGCACCCCCTCCAGAGTCCTGTCGCACCAGGCGCTCATCGCTGCTGCGATCACACGGCCGACGTCGCGGCGCAAGCTCGTCGCGATCAAAGAATTCTCCTCTCGTCAGACCCGGCAGCACCAGGAGGTGTGGTGGGAGGCCGTTGATCGGGCCATGCATCTACCGGAAAGCGACCTGCCTCCCGTGCACGCGCCTCTGCCCGACGGCGAACTCCCGCAACCGCGTTCATGGGGGCGTCATCACCCCGAAGCCGCGCGGGCGCTCGAGGTCGTGCGCCTGACCGTGCGCTCTCGGGCCGACGAGCTGCGTCTGCCCCAGGAGCTGCTCCTGTCCCCGGATTCTCAGCGCCATCTCGCTTGGGATCTCGGCAGAGCCCGAGAGGCCGGAGCCCCGGCTGATACCTCCACGCCAGCTGTGGCCGCGCGTCTGACGGAGCTGGAGGCACGCCCCTGGCAGGTCGAGCAGGTGGGTCCGGCCTTGAGCGAGGCTCTCACCACGGCTTTGGCGTGAGCCGGTCAGCGCACGGTGAACCCGTGAGAACGAAAGATGTCTCGAGTCGATTCGACGAGCTTGGGCTCCGGAGGCAGAGTGTTACGCAGGTGGTAATTCAATCCCAGGGACTTCCACTTGTCAGCACCCATTTGATGGAAGGGCAGAACCTCCACGCGGGAGACGGTGCTGCGCCAGCGCTCAACGATACGAGCGACATTCTCAACGTTCTCGGGATCGTCGGTCAGGTCCGGAACAAGAACGAACCGGATCCAGATCTCGATGCCTCGGGCGGCCAGCCGATCGCCGAAGGTGATCGTCGGAGCCAGAGCCCGGCCCGTGACCTTCTTGTAGGTCTCCTCGTCACCACTCTTGACGTCGAGGAGCACCAGGTCGATGTTGCCCAGCATCTCCTCGGAGCAGTTCGCACCGAGGAACCCGGAGGTGTCGATGCACGTATGGATTCCCATCGCTTTGGCACCGGCCAGCAACCGCGCCGCGAAAGCGGGCTGCATGAGGACCTCGCCACCGGACAGCGTGATACCGCCCTTGGAGGCTCGGAACACGCTCCGGTAGCGCCTTATGCGACGCAGAAGCTCGTCGGCCTCGACCGGTTCCCCGTCCCTCATGAGGAAGGTGTCGGGATTGTGGCAGTAGAGGCAGCGCAGCGGGCAGCCGTTGAGGAAAATAGTCATCCTCGTGCCCGGCCCGTCCACCGCGGTCACGAGCTCCCAGGAGTGGATGGATCCGAGCGACCCGTCGCGCATCCGGGCTAGACGTTCCGAGCGCTGGAGGTCGGTCAGTTCCTCGAGCCCGCCGATCCCCGCCCCGTGCAGACGGGCGGCCGGGGCCAGGAAGTCCTGGTCCCGGCCGCCCGGTGCCGCGGGGGTGATGGTCTCAGTCATCTGAGTCCAGCACCGCCCAGCTCAGGCGCCAGCGTGGAAGGTACGGTTGAGGACGTCCAGCTGCTGCTCACGCGTGAGCTTGACGAAGTTGACGGCGTAGCCGGAGACGCGGACCGTGAGGTTCGGGTAGTTCTCCGGGTGCTCCATCGCGTCCTCGAGCGTGTTACGATCCAGGACATTGATGTTGGCGTGGTACAAACCCTTCACGCCGCCGTTGTCCTGACGCTGCGCCTTCATCGAGGCGAGGCGCTCCTCATACGTGGCCATAATCGGCCCCTTTCTAGTGGTGAGAGATATGGTCGACAGAGAGTCGGTGGGTGACCGGTAAGATCAAACCTCGGCGCAGTCATCCGGAACGAAGCCGGCGTCGAGAATACCCACGAGGTTGGACACGCGCTCATCGAGCGTGCGGCCCAAGCCCTGCGGGGTGATCGTATTGGTCAGTGAAATGCCGTCGAGCGCGTCGTTGTAGTCGAGCTTGCCGACGGAGAGCATGGAGGCGACCATGCCGTGCGTGTCCATGCCGTTCTCAGGGTTAGCGCCCGGGGAGAAGGGGGTGCCCTTCTCGTGACCGGATGGGAAGGCTCCGGTCGCCTTGCCGTAGACGACGTTGGAGGTGATCGTCAGCACAGACTGGGTGGGAATCGCGTCGCGGTAGAAGGGCTGCTCCTTGATCTTGGACATAATCGTGTGGACCACGGTGGCGGCGATGTCGTCGGCGCGGTCGTCGTCATTGCCGTAGAGTGGGAAGTCGCCCTCGGTGATGTAGTCGATCACGAGGCCGGTCTCGTCGCGCACGGGGGTGACCGTGGCGTACTTGATCGCGCTCAATGAATCGGCGACGATCGACAGGCCGGCGATGCCGCACCCCATGGTGCGCACGATGTTGGAGTCGTGGAGGGCCATCTCGATGGCCTCGTAGGCGTAACGGTCGTGGCAGTAGTGAATGATGTTGAGGGCCTCGACGTACGTCGCGACGACCCAGTCGAGCATCTTCTCGTACCTGTCCCACACGTCGTCGAAATCGAGCGGCCCGTCGCCCTCGACGCCCGGAAGACCGGTGACGACCTGCTTACCGGTCATCTCATCGCGCCCGCCGTTGATGGCGTAGAGCAGCGCCTTAGCGGAGTTGACACGGGCGCCGAAGAACTGCATCTGCTTGCCCACGCGCATCGGGGACACGCAGCAAGCGATCGCGGCATCATCGCCCCAGTGCTCGCGGATCTGCTCATCCGCCTCGTACTGGATGGAGGAGGTCGTAACCGAGATGAGCGCGCAGAAGTCCTTGTAGCCCTGCGGAAGCTTCTCGTCCCAGAAGATCGTGATGTTGGGCTCGGGAGCCGGGCCGAGATTGCGCAGCGTCTGCAGGAGACGGAAGGAGGTCTTGGTGACCATGGCTCGGCCGTCGTCGCCGAATCCTGCATCCGACCACGTGGCCCAATACGGATCTCCGGAGAAGATCTGGTCGTAATCGGTGGTGCGCAGAAAACGGGTGATGCGCAGCTTCATGACGATGTTGTCAATGAGCTCCTGGGCGCGTGACTCGTCAATGAGGCCGGCCTTCAGGTCGCGTTCGAAGTAGATGTCGAGGAACGCCGACAGCCGACCGATCGACATGGCGGCGCCGTCCTGGGACTTCACGGAGGCGAGGTAGGCGAAGTAGGTCCACTGCACGGCCTCATGGGCGTTGCGCGCGGGGCCGGAGATGTCGAACCCGTAGGAGGCCGCCATATTCTTGAGCTTCTTGAGGGCCTTGATCTGCTCGGCGTGCTCCTCGCGGTAGCGCGCCCAGTGCTCTGAGAAGGGCTCGTCAGCATCGATGTCCTTGGCCTTCTGCTTGAGCTCGATGAGTCGGTCGACCCCGTACAGGGCGACACGGCGGTAATCGCCGATAATACGGCCGCGTCCGTAGGCGTCGGGCAACCCGGTGATGATGTGGCTCGAGCGAGCGGCGCGAATGCGCGGGGTGTAGATGTCGAAGACGGCATCGTTGTGAGTCTTGCGGTAGCGCGTGAAGATCTTCTGAACGTCGGGGTTGACCTCTTTGCCCGCCTCCTTGATCGCCTGGGCGACCATACGCCACCCGCCGTTGGGCATCATGGCCCGCTTGAGCGGGGAGTCGGTCTGAAGCCCAACGATAACGTCATCATCTTCGGAGATGTAGCCGGGCTTGAAGGCGTCGATGTCCGATGGGGTGTCGGTGTCGACGTCGAGGATGCGGACCTTGCGCTCCTCGGAGAGGTAGTTGTTCTCAAGTGTGTCCCACAGGCGAAGGGTCTTCTCGGTAGCGTCGGCGAGGAACGAGGCGTCTCCGTCGTAAGGAGTGTAGTTGCGCTGGATGAAGTCGCGGACGTCGATATCGTCGGTCCACGGACCCGTGGCAAAGCCCTCCCACGCATCGCGGCTGATGGTGTCCTCCGCTGTGGCGGATGCTGTGACCTCAGTGGTCATCCGTGCCCTCCTGTTGGTGAGTGGCCGGTCGGCCACCCGATCGTGTACGCCCTCGTGAGGCGCGGCGGCACATCGTTGCGCCGTCGGTACCAGCGTAGGCCGGTCCTCGACGACTGCGGAGGCCGCCCGTCCAGCAGGCCGGTGGGATCACTCACAAGCAACGGCTGAGCACTCGTCTATAGGGACTTAAGTCCTAATCCTTCGTTCCGGGAATCGTTGTTGCGGACACCGAGTTTCCCGACGGTCATGGCCATCTTCCCGTCTTCGCATAAGCGTCGGTCATCGTGTCGATAGGACGGGCGTCCCACGACCTCGATGCCCGTCACGAGGCGTCCAGCAGACGGCGGGCGGTGTCCACGATGCCCGCCTCGTCCATGCCGAAGTCAGCCAGGAGCTGGGCACGGGCGGCGGTGCCCGGGAACCGACGCGGGACTCCCACGCGAGCCACGGCCGGGCTGCGGCGCCCGCCCCGAACGGCGGCGTCGTCGAGGGCGTCCCTCAGCTGGGAGCCGATGCCGCCGTCGGCCAGACCGTCCTCCACGACGACGACTGCCGCGGCCGACAGCGCCGCCTCCACCAGCGTCCGCGGCACCGGCACGACCCAGCGGGGCGCCACGACGGTCACGGCGCGTCCCTCCCCGGCCAGCGCCCGCCCCGCCGCCAGGACGGTGGACGTCATGGCTCCCACGGCCACCAGGAGCAGGTGCTCATCGCAGGCGAACTCCTGCGACGGCTCCGCCAGCACGTCGACCGCCTCGAAAGGCGCGTCCTGAGGCCCTAGGACGCGCAGGGCGGGGACGGGATCGGGCAGGGCCCCCTTGGGGTAGCGCAGCACGGTGGGGGCGTCGGTGGTCGCCACGGCGGTGCGCAGGCCCTCGCGCAGGCTGACCTCGTCCCGCGGCGCGGCCAGGTGCAGCCCAGGCACGTGGGAGAGCAGCGCCATGTCCCACACGCCGTTGTGACTGGCGCCATCAGTACCGGTCAATCCGGCGCGGTCGAGCACGATCGTGACCGCCTCCCGGTGCAGGCCCACGTCCATGAGGACCTGGTCGAAGGCGCGGTTGAGGAAGGTCGCGTACAGCGCCACCACGGGGTGAAGGCCCGCGAAGGCCATGCCCGCGCTGACGGTCAGAGCGTGCTGCTCGGCGATGCCGACGTCGATGACCCGGTCGGGCAGGGCGTCCGCCATCGGCTGGAGCCCGACCGGTTGCTGCATGGCGGCGGTCACCCCGACGATCCGTTCATCGGCACGCGCGAGGTCCAGCACCTCCTCGGCGAAGACGGAGGTCCAGCCGAAGCGCGAGGGCACGATCGGCAGTCCCGTCTCGGGATGGATGCGTCCGACGGCGTGGAAACGGTCGGCCACATCCTCCTCGGCGGGCGTATAGCCGCGGCCCTTCTGGGTGATGACGTGGACGATGACCGGCTCGGCGTACTCGCGCGCCCGCGTCAGAGCGAACTCCAGAGCCGTCTCGTCGTGCCCATCGACCGGCCCGGTGTACTTGATGCCGAGGTCCTCGAAGAAGGCCGACGGAACGAGAACATCCTTCAGTCCCCGCTTGAGGCCGTGCAGCGCGTCGAAGGCCGCGCGCCCCGGAGCCCCCTGGGTCAGCAGGACGCGCTTGACCCCGGCGAGCATCCGCTCGTAACCGGGGTTAGTGCGAAGGGCGTCCAGGTGGTGGGCCAGGCCGCCGATGGTGGGGGCGTAGGAGCGCCCGTTGTCATTGACGACGATGACCAGATGCTTGTCCGAGGAGTCGGCGATGTTGTCCAGGGCCTCCCAGGCCATGCCTCCGGTCAGCGCCCCGTCGCCGATGACGGCCACCACATGGCGGTTATCGTGCCCCTGGAACCGGTTGGCTCGGGCGATGCCGTCGGCCCATGACAGGGAGGTCGAGGCGTGGGAGTTCTCCACGACGTCGTGCACGGACTCGTCGCGAGCCGGGTACCCCGACAGTCCCCCGCGCTCACGCAGGCGGGTGAAGTCCTGCCTGCCGGTGAGCAGCTTATGGACGTAGGCCTGGTGGCCGGTGTCGAAGACGATCGTGTCGCGCGGAGACCGGAAGATGCGATGCAGCGCCAGGGTCAGCTCGACGACGCCGAGGTTGGGCCCCAGGTGCCCACCGGTGCGGGAAACCGTGGCGACCAGGTATCTACGGATCTCGCCAGCGAGGACGACCAGGTCCTCACTGGTCAGTCGGTCCAGGTCGCCGGGACGGGCGATGGAGGACAGCAGCGGCGTACGGGGCAGTGCGGTATCGGCCACTGCCGTCTTCTCACTCATCAACGCGTTCCTCCCGGTCCTGGTCCTCCCGTGCACCCGCACCGGCCCCGCCCGTGCGACATCGCGGGCCCGCCGCACGTGTGTCGACGCCCCCAGCATAAGCGTCGGGGTCATGGTCCCGGAGACGTCACCGCACCCGCGCACGAGCACGTAGGGTAGAGACCCAGAATGCGCGGCACGCCCGCGCTGCGCCCCGCCGCACCCCACTCAGGAGGAACCATGAGCACCACTGCTCCGTTCGGGACCTGGCCCTCTCCCATCACGCCCGGCACCATCACCACCCGGACAGTGCGCCTGTCGCAGGTGCGCGTGGACGGCGCGGACACCTACTGGGTCGAGCAGCGCGCCTCGCAGGCGGGCCGCAACGTGCTGCTGCGCCGCAGCGGGGACGGCTCGGTCGGCGAGATCCTCCCCCTGACTCCCTCCGACGAACTCGTGGACGTGCGCACCCGCGTCCACGAGTACGGCGGGCACGCCTACGCCGTCGACTCGGGGATCGTCGTCGTCTCCCATGCCGGCGACGGGCGCCTGTACCGCTACGACGTCGCCCACCGCATGCGCGGCCTGGTGCCCCTGACGATCTACGGGGACGTGCGGCACGGGGACCTCGAGATCGACACGGCGCGTGGCCTGGTCTACGCGGTGCGCGAGGACCACCGCGGGCGGGGCGAGGCCGTCAACTCCCTAGTGGCGATCCCACTGGACGGATCCGCGGCCCGCGACGACGCCCCGGTGACCACCGTCGTGTCGGGCACGGACTTCGTAACCTCTCCGACCCTGTCACCCGACGGCGAGCACCTCGCGTGGATCACGTGGAACCACCCGAGCATGCCGTGGGAGAGCACGACCATGCATGTGGGCGACCTGCTCTCCGATGGCGGCATCGGGGAGCAGACCGTCATCGACGGCGGCGGCAATGCCGTTTCCGAGCCCCGGTGGACCGAGGAGTGCGAACTGGTTCATATCTCCAACGCCTCGGGCTTCTCCAACCTGTACCGCACCGAGGGCTTCCCCCGCCGCGGCACCAACCACGAGGGATGGACCGCCGATCTGCGCACCCGCCCCCTGCACCCGGCCGAGGCGACCTTCACCTCCCCCGCGTGGGTGCTGGGCCCCCACCACTACGACGTGCTGGACGGCGAGCACCTCATCGCCTCCTGGGCCCGTGACGGCGTGTGGCACCTGGGTACGATCCGGCTGTCCAACGGTGAACTCGAGGAGTGGAACGTGGGCTGGCAGCCGCTGGGCAACGTCGCCTCCTCGGCGGGGCGCGTCGTCCTGCTGGCGAACAATGAGATGGAGCTGCCCGCGATCGTCGAAGTGCGCGACGGCGGCGTCGAGGTGCTGCGAGGCTCGGGCGAGTTCGCGGCCGAGGCCATCGGCGTCTCCCTGCCGACGCCCGTGGCCTGGCCGACCACCGGGGGCGCCACCGCGCACGGCTTCTTCTACCCGCCGGCCTCGGCCATCCGCACCGGCCCCGCCGACGAGCTGCCCCCGTTGATCGTCAACGTCCACGGCGGCCCGACGGCGGCGGCCCGACCCGGCTACGATCTGAACATCCAGTACTGGACCAGCCGCGGATTCGCCTATCTGGACGTCAACTACCGGGGCTCGACCGGCTACGGCACCGACTACCGGCGCGCGCTCGACGGGCACTGGGGCGTCTACGATGCGGACGACGTCATCGCCGGCGCCCGGTTCCTCGCCGACTCCGGTGAGGTCGACCGGGCCCGCATCGCGGTACGCGGCGCTTCGGCCGGCGGCTTTACGGCCCTGGCCGCGCTCACCCGCTCGACGGTTTTCAGCGCCGGAACCTCTCTGTACGGCGTGGCGGACCTGGCCCGACTGACCCGCACTACTCACAAATTTGAGTCCCGCTACATCGGCGCACTGGCGGGGGCGCGAGACGCCGACGACCCGATCCTGGCCGAGCGCTCGCCGCTGCACCACATCGACGACATCCACGCCCCTCTCCTGCTCCTGCAGGGCAGCGAGGATCCGATCGTACCGGCGGACCAGGCGACCGCGATGTACGAGGCCGTCAGAGCCAAGGGTCTGCCGGTCGCTCTCGAGGTCTTCCAGGGCGAGGGTCACGGGCTGCGGCTCGCCTCGAACATCCACCGGGCACTGCGCACGGAACTGAGCTTCTACACCCGGGTGTGGGGCATGGCGTCCTCGGAGGAGGACCCGGTCCTGGTGCAGGTGGAGAATCTGGCCCACTGACCGCAGCCACCGGGGCGGGCCCGCACCGACGGATGCCGCCCCGTCTATGCCCATGACCATCCGACCCGCGTGCGAACGACTGAGCAGCAACATCCTGGGACTGCTGCGTCACCACCGCAGCGGCTTGTTCATGCTGGCCATCGCCGTCGGTCTGGTCTCGGGAGCGGGCGCCGTCCTGTTCCGCCTCGGCATCGATGCCTGGACCAAAACGCTGACTGGTGCGCAGGACTACACGCTGTCCCTGGGTCCCGGCACGGGCGCGCTCTCCTTCCTGGGGCGGTGGTTCATCGTGGCCGCACCCGTGTTGTCGGGACTGGTCATCGGTCCCCTCATGACGTGGCCGGGTCGTGCGCCGACGGGGCACGGTGTAGCGGGCGTGCTGTGGTCGTCGAGGGCTTCCGACGGCGTCATGGCCCCAGGTCCCGCCGCGACGACGGTGGTCTGCGCGGTGCTGACCATCGGCGGCGGAGGGTCGGTGGGGCCCGAGGGCCCGATCGCCGAGCTCGGGGCGAGCAGCGCAAGTCTGTTCGGCCGGCGCCTGGGGTTGCCCCGGCAAGCGGTGCGGCTTCTGGCGGCCGCAGGTACGGCTGCGGGCATCGCCGCGGCTTTCAACGCCCCGCTCGCGGGCGCTTTCTTCGCCATGGAGGTGGTTCTGGTCGATTTCACAGTCGACGCCTTCACGTTCGTGGTGCTCGCCTGTGTGTCCTCGACTGTGCTCTCCCACCACCTGCTGGGCACGTCGCTGTCGTTGTCCCTGCCCGCCCTCAACCTCGCGGGCACCGCCCAGCTCGGGTGGGTCGCCGCGCTCGGCGTTCTAGGTGGTCTGACCGGAGCTGGCTTCTCCCGCTGCCGGTACCTGAGCGCCGACGCCGTGTCCGCGGGAGCCGACCGGCTCCAGCTGCCCCTGTGGGCGCGCCCCGCCGTGGGAGGTTTGCTGGTCGGGGGGCTTCTTCTGGGGATTCCCAGCATGTACGGCGAGTCCTCGGCGGTGCTCGGCCGGGCTCTCGACGGGCGCTACCCGGCGCTGGTCCTGGCCGGCTTGGTCCTGGCGAAGATCGTGGCGACATCAGTGACTCTGGCGGTGGGCATGCCCGGAGGCGTCTTCGCCCCGTCATTGTTCATCGGAGGCATGCTGGGTGCATGCTTCGGCACTTTCGTAGCGCCCGATCGCCCCCATGCGGCCGCCGTTTTCGGAGTGCTAGGGATGGGGGCGGTGTTCTCGGGCGCTGCCCGTGCACCGATCACCGGGATTGTTCTCATCATCGAGATGACCGGAGAGTACAACCTGCTGACCCCGCTCATGCTCGCTGTGGTACTGTCCACGGTGACGGGACGGTTCCTAACCTGCTCGACCATCTACACTGAGGAACTGCGCCGCCGCGGCATGAGCATCGAGGACCCGCAAGCGCCCACCTCGTTCGGCGCCCGTGTGCAAAGGCGCTGGCGGGCTCGTCGGAACTCCACCGGCCGACCATAGGTGCGGACGCGCGTCTGGTGAGTCGCCGACCGTTCCTCTTCCCGTTTGCCGGCGGCCCGTCAGCGGTCCGCCGAGTGTCGGCGCTCTGCCAGGGTGGCGCCCAGCTCGTCCATCCGCTCGGCATTGATGACGATGCGCCGCGGGTTGCTCAACCACATCCAGCCCGCCGCCATCAACGGCAGCAGGAGCGGCAGGTAGCACAGTTGCCGACCGCCGTCGGCCCACACGCTGGCCTCGAGCCCCTCAGCAGCATCGGTCCAGGTCAGCACGCCGATGAGCGCCGCCCCGGTCAGCAGCGCGCTCAGACTCATCCATCCGATGAGCCGCATCCGTCGCCCGTTGTGCGCAACGCACACCGCCAAGAGGATGAACAGAAGGCCGACGGCGACATTAATCGACCCGACCACCGGCGCTGCGGTGGGCGTGCGCACCAGCGCCACAGCGGCGGGTGCGAGGACGGCCAGCCCGAAGACGGCGAAGACGACGACGAGGAGTCGGCCCCAGCCGTGGGCGGGGCGGCGCCGGTCCTCGACACCTCGGACCTCAGGACGGTCGTCCACTGGTGCAGGCATCAGTGCGGCTCTCCTCTCGGGGCGTCGGCCGGGACGACGGTGGACTGGTCCAGGACCCTACCATCGCGACCGCGGCCACTCCTGAACCGCCTCCTCCCCCGCCGGCGTCCTGGGTTCGAACGTCCGCGCCGGCAGCATTCTGGTCGTCGCCGACGCGGGTCCGGGAGGGGAGTCGGACGATGCCGTTGCGCTCACCACGGCTCCGGCGGCGCGTCAGGCGCTGAACGTGCAGGTGGATGCCTGACCGGCGCCGGCGATGCCTTCGGGCCCCTGCCGGCGCTCGAGCATCTGCGCAGTGCTCTTCGGGGCACGGGTGTCGGGCCGCCAGTCTCCTGGGATTTCTTCGGAGCCGATGCTGATCCGGGTCCCTCATCGGCACCGGCGGACGCGTGGGAGACGGGCACCGGCGCCAATAGTGCGTCGGGCGCGGACATCCGCTCTCGTAGGTGAGCAGCCTCACCGTTCTCGCAGGACCCAAGTCCTTCTCACGCAGCGGTTCCGACACGTGCGGAGCGCACCCAGGTGGAACAATGGCAGACGTGCCGAGCCGCTCCACAAGGGCGGAGGACATCAATGAGGAGTTTTTTGTGACAGACACCGTCTACGACATGGTCATACTGGGGGCCGGCTCGGGTGGTTACGCCGCCGCGCTGCGCGGTGCCCAGCTGGGCCTGAAGGTCGCGCTCATCGAGGCGGACAAGGTCGGCGGCACCTGCCTTCATCGCGGCTGCGTTCCGACCAAGGCGATCCTGCACTCGGCGGAGACCGCCAAGACCGTGCGTGAGGCCGCCGCCGTCGGCGTCAGGGCTGCCTTCGAGGGCATCGACATGCCCGCGGTCCAGAAGTACAAGAACGGCGTGGTGGCCCGGATGTACAAGGGTCTCCAGGGGCTGGTCTCGTCCCGCGGCATCGAGGTGATCAGCGGCTGGGGCCGCCTGGTCGCCAAGGACGTCGTCGAAGTCAACGGCAGGCGGTATAGGGGCCGGAACATCGTGCTCGCCTCCGGTTCGTTCTCCAAGACCATCGGCCAGGAGATCTCCGGCCCGGTGATGACCAGCGAGCAGGCCCTCGAGCTCGACCACGTGCCGACGTCGGCCATCATCCTGGGCGGCGGTGTCATCGGCGTCGAGTTCGCCTCCGCCTGGGCCTCCATGGGGTCGCGAGTCACCATCATCGAGGGGCTGCCCCGCCTGGTTCCTAGTGAGGACGAGGCCGTCTCCAAACAACTCGAGCGAGCCTTCCGCAAGCGGAAAATCGCCTTCAAGACCAACACCATGTTCGACTCGGTCGAGCGCACGGCCTCGGGCGTAACCGTCCGTACCGCCGATTCCACGACCTACGACGCCGAGATACTCCTCATCGCCGTCGGTCGTGGTCCGGCTACCGCGAATCTCGGCTACGAGGAGGCGGGAGTCGCCATGGACCGCGGTTTCGTCCTGACCGACGACTATGGGCGCACGAACATCGAGAACGTGTGGGCCGTGGGCGACATCGTCCCCGGCGTCCAGCTCGCTCACCGCGGCTTCGCCCAGGGCATCGCGGTCGCCGAGGCGATCGCGGGCCTGGAGCCCCGGCCGATCGACGACGACCTGGTCCCCAAGGTGACCTTCTGCGATCCCGAGATCGCCTCCGTGGGCCTCACCGAGGAACGGGCCGCCGAGGTCCATGGCGCGCAGAACATCGAAACAGCCGAGTTCAACGTGGCCGGCAACGCCAAGAGTCAGATCCTGGGCGCGCAGGGCTTCGTCAAGCTGGTCTCGCTCAAGGACGGTCCCATTCTCGGTTTCCACGCCATCGGTACCCGTATGGGCGAGCAGGTCGGCGAGGGGCAGCTGATCGTCTCGTGGGAGGCCGATGCCGCCGACATCGCTCCGCTCGTGCACGCCCATCCGACCCAGAACGAGACTATTGGAGAGGCCGCCATGGCCCTCGCCGGCAAGCCGCTGCACAATCACGGCTGATCGCGAAGAGATAGAGAGTTTCCACCATGTCCGAGTCCGTGAA
>NZ_GL985606.1:1952329-2303614 GCF_000220835.1 Actinomyces sp. oral taxon 448 str. F0400
CCGCCCCACCGGCACCGGCGGCGTCCCGGGCGAGGCACGCGGCCCCTGCGGCCCCCGCCCCCGAGACTCCCGCGGCGGCGGGGTCCGGGGAGCCCAAGAAGTCTGCGGCGAAGACGTCGGCGCCGTCGGCTGCGGCCGTCGCCTCCGCCGCCTATGTCACCCCGATCGTGCGCAAATTCGCCCGTGAGAAGGGAATTGACCTCACCACGGTGACTGGTACGGGCGTGGGCGGGCGTATTCGCAAGCAGGATGTCGAGGAGGCCGCCGTCAAGGCGGTCGAGGCGGCGAAGGCCACGAGGGCGGCGAAAGCCGCCGAGATGACCCGTCCCGCGCCGCCGACCGCCGCGCCGGCGTCCGCACCAGCGCCCTCGTCCAGACCCGCGGTCGATACGACGCTGCGCGGCAAGACCGAGAAGATGAGCCGTCTGCGTCAGGTGATCGCCGAGCGCATGATCGCCTCGTTGCAGACCTCCGCCCAGCTGACCACTGTCGTCGAAGTCGACGTCACCCGTGTCGCCGCTCTACGCGGTCTGGCGAAGAACGACTTCTACGCCAAGAACGGCACGAGGCTGACCTTCCTGCCCTTCTTCGTGGCGGCCGCGACCGAGGCCCTCAAGGCCCATCCGAAGATCAACGCCACGATCGATGGCACGCAGGTGACCTACCACGATGTCGAGCACATCGGCATCGCGGTCGACACCCCGCGCGGCCTGCTCGTGCCGGTCGTCAAGAATGCCGGCGATTTGAGTATCCCGGGACTGGCCAGGCGTATCAACGATCTGGCTGCGCGCACTCGGGAGAACAAAGTCAACCCCGACGAGCTGAGCGGCTCGACCTTCACGATCACGAACACCGGCAGCGGCGGAGCTCTTTTCGACACACCGATCATCAACCAGCCCGAGGTGGCCATCCTCGGCCTGGGCGCGATTCAGAAGCAGCCGCGCGTGGTCAAGGACACCGACGGCGGCGAGGCGATCGCGATCCGCTCGGTGTGCTATCTGGCGCTGTCCTACGACCACCGTCTGGTCGACGGCGCCGACGCCGCCCGCTACCTCATGACGGTCAAGAAGCGCCTCGAGGAGGGCGACTTCGCCGGCGAGCTCGGTCTGTGACCCCGGATCCCGCGACTCATTGCGAGCCGGGTCGATCGTGAGCTGAGGTCCGCACCCGTACGGGTGCGGACCTCAGCTCACGATCCGGTGGACCGACTCCACCGAGCCAGAGCATGCAATGCCCGCCGCAGTGACTCGGCGGGCGAAATCGAGGCGCTCTCCGAGCGTCTTGAGCTCGGCCGCCAGCGGGCCGTCGAGCAGCAACGACGCCAGCCCGTGAACCCCGGCCCAGAACAGGGCCTCGACCTCGGGCGTCGACCCGCCTCCCTGCACCATTTGCGCCAGGCGTGTGAGCTCGCCGCGAGCCCGCTCACCTGCACGCCTCACTTCGGGGAAATTCTCCGGATCGCACATGTCGGGGCGGAACATGATGCGGAATACCCCCGGGTTGCGCAGTGCGAACTCGATGTACGCGTTCGCGGAGGTCTCCAGGGTCGCGGTCAGCCCCCTGGCCTCCAGCCCGTCGTGCGCGGCCGACAGCCGGTTCGCGAGCTCCTCGAAGCCTTCGGTCACCAGCGCTGCGAGAATCGCCTCGCGGTTGGGGAAGTAGTGGTAGGGCGCCTGATGCGTGCACCCCGTGCGACGTGCGGCCTCTCGCATGCTCAACGCGCTCGGGCCATCGTCGTCGAGGAGCTCCCGACTGGTCCGCAGGAGCTCAGCGCGCAGGTCGCGCTCCTCCCGCGTCTTGGAACGGCTCGCAGAATCGAATGTCACGCGCAGCAGTCTAAGGCTGCGGGGAGCCGTGCGGAATCACCGAACTTGACAGTGTCCAGAAAAAGGCTAGTCTCCTACTAGACATTGTCTAGTATGTGAAGTGAGACATTATGTACGACGCCATCGTGATCGGTTCGGGCATCGGCGGACTGACGACCGCGGGACTTCTGGCCCGCGTCGCGGGCAAACGGGTCCTCGTCCTGGAACGTCACACCGAGCCCGGGGGACTGACGCACACCTTCCGGCGCGACGGAGCCTCCTGGGACGTGGGCGTGCACTACATAGGGCAGGTCGGCCCGGGCGACCGGACGCGCGCGTACTTCGACTACCTCTCCGGCGGGCAACTGGAGTGGAACCGCATGCCGGAGGCCTACGACCGCTTCGTCTACCCGGGCATCGACCTGTCGGCCGTCTCCGACCCCGAGCAGTACGAACGCACCCTCATCAGAGCCTTCCCCGACGAGGCCGCAGCGGTCAGCCGCTACTTCAAGGATGTGCGCCGCACTGCGGCATGGACGACTCTCGGCTTCGTCGGGGCGATGGTGCCTCCTCGCTTCGCTCCGGCTCTCAACCTCCTCCAGCGACTGACCGGCCGCACCGCGACCAGCACGACGAAGGACTACCTGGACGCCCGTTTCCGCTCCCCCGAGCTCAAAGCGATTCTGACCGGCCAGTGGGGCGATTACGGGCTGCCGCCCTCACGGTCGGCCTTCGCCGTACACGCCATGATCGTCGCCCATTACCTCGACGGCGCCTGGTTCCCCCGCGGCGGAAGCGCCCGCATCGCACGCACATTCGAGAAGGGGATCGAGCAGACGGGAGGAGCCGTCCGAGTCGCACACGAGGTCACTGAGATCCTCACCGAGGGCGGAGCCGCCGTCGGGGTGCGGGCGCTGGACCGGCGAGGACCGGAGACGCACGAACGGATCCACCGCGCCCCCGTCGTCGTCTCCGCCATCGGCGCGCCGACGACCTTTCAACATCTACTGCCCACTGACGGCGCCGTCGGACGCGCCACGGCCCGGGCGCGAGACACCATCAGACGGCTGGGCGCGGGGAGCTCGGCCACCACTGTGTACCTGAGGCTGAAAGCCGATCCCCGTACCATCGGCGTGGACGGCGGGAACGTCTGGGTCGGCCGCGGCCTCGACCACGACGCCGCCGGCACCAGTGAGAGGGCTCTGCTGGAGGGCGAACCGCAGGAGGTTTTCATCTCCTTCCCCTCGCTGAAATCCGGACAGGAGCCGCATACCGCCGAAATCGTTTCCTTCTGCAGCGCCGAGCCATTCCATCCGTGGGCGCACCGGCCCCGGGGGAACCGCGGCCCCGACTACTCCGCACTCAAGGAGCGAATCGCCTCGGGGATGCTCGCCCTTGCGGAATCGGCCGTACCCGGACTGACCGATCTGGTGGACTACATGGAGATCTCCACGCCCCTGACTTACGAGGACTACACCGCCCACCCCGCGGGGGCCTTCTACGGATTGCCCGCCACCCCCCTGCGGTACACGTCGCCATCATTGGGCCCGCGCACCGCCGTGCCCGGTCTGCTCCTGTCCGGCCAGGACACCGGAAGCGAGGGCGTCGTCGGGGCGATGATGGGCGGTGTGGCGGCCGCCTGCCAGGCGCTGGGCCCGCACGGCTACTCCATGATCAGCAGAGCCGTGCGCTCGGGGCCCGAGAAACGGGTCGGGCGCCCGTACACCCTGCCCGACGGCAAGCACCGCGCCGCCCTGGTCGTCAAACGGCGTCTGACACCCAGTGTCTGGGAGGCGAGGCTCAGCCTCGAGGGATCGGTCGGCGCCTGGACGCCGGGCCAGTTCGCCCGCCTCCACGTGGGCGGGGACGCATGGCGCGACTACTCCATCGCCGGACTCGAGGACGGGATGCTCCGTCTGCTCATCTCGACCCGCACGGGCGGACGGGGATCGCGCTTCATCGAAGAAGTCGAAGAGGGAACGCGCACCGTCGTCGAACTGCCCCTGGGCCGCTATGGACTCACGACGACCGGTCACCGCCGAGTGTTCATCGCTACAGGCACCGGGCTCGCCCCCTTCCTGGCCATGTTCCATCACGCGCAGGGACTTGAGGACGATACCCTGCTGTTCGGCTGCCGCGACCGCGGGGAGGACCTGACGACCCTGATCGATGACGCCGTTCTGCCCGGCCGCGTCGTGCGCTGTCTGAGTCGTGAGACGGTCACCGGTTCCTTCCGCGGGCGGGTGACGGATGCGCTCGCGAGGGCCGACATCGATTTGACAGGAGCGGATGTCTACCTGTGCGGCTCGGCGGCCATGGTGGCGGACTGCCGTCCGTTCCTCGATAGGGCAGGGGTCGCTGACATCCTCACCGAGCCGTACTGACGGCCGCCCGGTGATCGTCTGACGACCGCTGCGGCCACCTCCACCCGCCCGGCGCCGCGCTCAGTCGGCCTGAAGGATCTCGGCCACCCTCCACGGGTCGGGGACCAGAACCAGAATGACGTCCCGGCGCTCCTGAGCGGGCACCGTCCTCTTCGATCCATCAGCCCCGACCCGCGTCGAGGGCCCCTGGAACTGCGAGACGCGAACCGCGGTGGCGCCGGGCCAGCTCTCTTCGATCCGCTGGTCGGTCTGCACGGCGGTGACGGATGAGACCATGGTGTCCAAACCCTCAACGTGCTCCTGCGCCTCGGTGAGCGCCGTCATCAGGGATTCATCGGCCAGGGCCGCGGGCGAATCCGGAACCGTCGTGGCCATCAGGGCCTGCGCATCCCCCTCATTGAGGGCAGTATCGCGCGCCTGGGAGAGTTGAACAACGACCGGCAGCATGTCGCCATCCGCATCGGCATCACCACCGTCGGTGCTCTGCGCTCCGGCGGCGTCCGCATCGAGCGAGCCGGGAGTCTCGACCTGGTCCGCGGAGGGCGTCGCCTCGGCGACCGGTGCGGCCCGCCGCCCGGAAGCCGTACCGGGAATCCACCCCTGAGCCCCCATGCCGACGCCCGCCGCGACTGCGAGCACCAGCACCGCCAACGTCAGGCGGGCTCCGCGACGACGGGGAAGTGACGGGCTCCGCCGGCCCCAGCGCCGAACTGGCCGGCGATCGCAGGCCCCGCCGCGCCTGGAGGCCACAGCGCGCGTCGGCTGAGAGCTCGCGGCCCGCAGGGCCCCCGCCGCCAGCCGGGCCCCGTCGGGCAGCTCGATAACCCCCGGCAGGCCGATCTCGGGAGCACGGGCCGCCAGATCGCGCGCGCTGGGCCGGCCGGCGGGATCGGGATCCAGGGCGTCGGGAAGTACTCGTTCCAGCCGCTCGGCCAGGGCCGGAGAGCCCGCCGCGCACTGACGCAGGAGAGCGGCCAGGGAATAGACATCGGCGGCGGCCGTCGCCGGAGCGCCAGCCTTCCGCTCGGGAGCCGCACTCGCCGGCGTCCCGGTTTCCAGGACGCCGCCCAGCAGGTCGATGAGAACCGGTCGCCCGTCGGTGCTCACGATCACGTTGGCCGCAGCCACGTCGCCGTGAGCCATGCCGCGTTCGTGCATGTGGGCCAGAGCTCCCCCGAGGTCGTCGAGCAAGCGCGCCGCCTCGCTGCGGGTCAGACCTCCACGCGCGCCGAGCACGACGGCCAGGTCCGCGCCCGCAATAAGGTCGCTGACCACGCCCACGCGGTCCCCGGGCAGCGCGAGGACCTGCCGTACCGGGGCTATGGCATCGTTGCGCAACGAACGCAGGTCGGCCAAACGGCGCAAGGTCCTCGCCCCCGCAGCCTTCTCGGACAGGTCCACAATCTGAACCACGACGTCGCGCCCGTCGGGGTCCAGCGCGCGTCGGGGAGCCAGGCGGCCCGAACGGTCGCGCCCCATCGGCTCCCCGACGGCCAGGCCGGCGGACACCAGTTCATCACTGACCTGAGCGGGGAGCCCAACATCCTCGGTGTCCCCGGCGGGACCGGGCTCGTCTGCGCGTGAGGGATCGGGATGCGGGCGGGGCGGGATCGGGGCTCTCATAGCGCTCATGGTCCGCGCCCGACCCGGCGCAGCACCAGATGCGAGACGCCTTGTGGATAACTTCCGTCCGACGGGGAGTCGCGCCTGCGCTCCGAAGCCGAACTGCCATGCGCGAGCCCACGCGTCTGCACGCCCCTGAGCGCGCTGCGATCCACCACGTCCATGCATCACGTCTGCGCGGTGGTTATACGGTGGGAGGGTGCAGCGCCTCGACATCGACCTCGGCCTCCGCCTGGTTCCCTACCACGAAGGGTGGCGGATCCAACGGCGGGTTCACGATGAGGTCGCGAGCGGACGGCGCGCCTCGACGCTCATCGCCCTGGAGCACGAGAGCGTCTACACGGTGGGCCGGCGGGCCCATACGTGGGAGCGCCCCGAGGGAGCGTTCGTCGAACCGGGCCACGTGCCGGTCGTCGACGTCGACCGGGGTGGGAAGACCACATGGCACGGGCCCGGCCAGCTCACGGTCTACCCGATCGTGCACCTGGCACCGCCCGTCGACGTGATCCGGTACGTGAGAGCGTTGGAGGCGGCGGTCATGGACGTGTGCGCCGCCTACGGCCTGGCGACCGTGCGGGTGGTAGGACGCTCGGGCGTATGGGTCTCGGGCGAGCCCGCATCCTGCGGCCCGTTCTCCCGAGCGGGGTGTGACGAGCGCAAAGTGTGCGCCTTGGGAGTGCGGGTGGCGCGGGACGTGACGATGCACGGCATCGGCCTCAACGTGGATACGGACCTAGCCGCCTTCGGCCTGGACAGAATCGTGCCGTGCGGCATCGACGACGCCGGCGTCACCTCGCTGACCGCGGAAACCGGGCGGCGTCTGCGCCCGGTCGACGTGGCCGGCGCGGTCCTCGCCTCACTGGACCGCAGTCTGACACCGCTGGTGGTACAGGACACGCCAACGCGCACCACATGATTGGGCCCTCAGTCCCACGTTCGCCAGGGTCGGGCATAGACTGGCGCCGCCCCATCGTCTGAGGAGTGCTCGTGACTGACACCATCGCCCCCGAGGGCCGTCGCCTTCTACGCGTCGAGGCGCGCAACGCTCGGACGCCGATCGAGCACAAGCCCGCATGGCTGAGAACCCGCGCCGTCGTATCGCAGACCTATCAGGAGGTCCGTGGCCTAGTGCGTCAAAAAGAGCTCCACACGGTGTGCGCACAGGCCAACTGCCCCAATATCTACGAATGCTGGAACGACCGGGAGGCGTCCTTCCTCGTCGGCGGCGAGTTGTGCACCCGGCGCTGCGACTTCTGCGACATCGCCACCGGCCGCCCGACCGAGTACGACCAGAACGAGCCCGTGCGCGTCGCGACGTCCGTGGCCGAGATGGGATTGCGCTACGCCACGGTCACCGGCGTCTCACGCGACGACTTGCCCGACGGCGGCGCCTGGCTGTACGCCGAGACGGCCCGGCAGGTCCACGCGATGGTGCCCGGCTGCGGCATCGAACTGCTCGTGCCCGACTTCGGGGGTCGCGACGAGCCTCTGGCGGAGGTGTTCTCCTCCGCACCGGAGGTCTTCGCGCACAACCTCGAGACCGTCCCGCGCATTTTCCGACGCATTCGTCCAGCATTCTCCTACGAAGGCAGCCTGGAGGTCCTGACCCGGGCCTCCGACGCCGGGCTGCTGACCAAGTCGAACCTCATCCTGGGGATGGGAGAAACCTCTGCGGAGATCGAAGAGGCGATCCGCGATCTGGTCGACGCCGGAGTCGATATCCTCACCATCACCCAGTACATGAGACCGTCCAAACTGCACCATCCTATCGACCGGTGGGTCAAGCCCCAGGAGTTCGTGGCCCTGGCGACGATGGCCGAGGGGATGGGGATCGCCGCCGTCATGAGCGGCCCCATGGTGCGCTCCTCCTACCGCTCCGGCATGCTCTGGGGTAGGGCCATGCGCGCCAAGGGACGCCCCATCCCCGAGGATATGGCCGCGCTCGCAGCTCCCACGACCGCCCGGCAGGAGGCCGGTTCCATCCTCGCTCGTCAGCGGGAGGCGGGTTCCTCCTGACGGCGCTCGGCGACGAGCGCCTGAACGAGCATTCCCACCCGCGCCGCAGCCGTGTGCGCAACGGCATGACGCGGTCGGCTATGGTGGAGGACCGTGAGCACAGCCCCCAGCGCCCGGTCCGGGAAGAAGCGCCGTCTCGGCCAGTACGTCCAGAACATCAAAGACTCCTACACCATCTCCCGCAGGACCTACCCGTGGATCGGGTGGGCCCTGCTCGGGACACTGGTCGTCCTGCTCGTCCTGGCCGTGGTCCTCGCTCTGACGACCCACCAGGCGACCTGGTACTGGATCTTCATGGCGGTGCTGCTCGCAGCGGTCGTCGACATGGCCATTCTGTCGTGGACGGTACGGCGGGCCTCCTACGCCCAGATCGAGGGCAGGCCGGGGGCGGCCAAGTTCGTGCTCGATCAGAGCAGCCGCGGCTGGTACGTCGAGTCGAACCCGGTCCACACCAATCCCAAGACTCAGGATGTCATCTGGCGCATGGTGGGCCGTCCCGGCGTGGTGCTCGTGGCCGAGGGTCCCACCGGCCGTCTCCGCGAAGCGATCGCCGATGAGCAGAAGGTACTGCACCGCATCCTGTCCACGGTGCCCGTGCACGTCATCAACGTCGGCACCGACGAAGGACAGACTCGGCTGATCGATCTGCAATCCACGTTGCGTAAACTGCCGACCAAGCCCACCAGACTCACCGACGCCGAGATCGGCCAGGTCTCCAAGCGCTTGTCCTCCCTGTCCTCCAAGGGCCTGCCCATTCCTAAGGGCATCGATCCGGCCAGGGCTCGGCCGGACCGACGGGCCATGAGGGGCCGCTGAGCCCGACGAGCCGGTGGAACCGACGAAGCCGAGGGCTCCCGCTGCGGTCGGTCGGGCACCTGAAGCGAAACAACGGGGACACACGTGCGGCACACCCGCGTTACGGCTCTCCCGCTATTGTTTTCTCAGCCGCACACCGCGTCGCCGCAGTAGACCGAGCCGGCGGCCGAGGCGGACACCCCTACGGAGGAGCACCATGTTCAAGGACGCGTCCGAGGCCCTCGCCTACATTGAGAAGGAGGGGGTCGCACTCGTCGACGTCCGCTTCTGCGACCTGCCGGGCGTCATGCAGCACTTCACGATCCCGGTGGTCGCTTTCAAGGAGGACGCCCTGACCAACGGTCTGATGTTCGACGGCTCCTCGATCCGCGGGTTCACAGCGATCCACGAATCCGACATGAAGCTCGTCCCCGACGTCACCACAGCTTTCCTCGACCCGTTCCGCGAGGAGAAGACCCTGGTCATCAACTTCTCGATCGTGGACCCGTTCACGGACGAGCGGTTCTCCCGCGACCCCCGATCGATCGCCGCCAAGGCTGAGGACTACCTGCGATCCACCGGTATCGCCGACACCTGTTACATCGGGGCTGAGGCGGAATTCTACCTCTTCGACTCCGTGGAGTACGAGACCACCCCTGCCTCCACCCGTTACGCCATCGACTCGAACGAGGCGGCGTGGAACACCGGCCGCAGCGAGGAGGGCGGCAATAAGGGCTACAAGACGCAATTCAAGGGCGGCTACTTCCCGGTCTCCCCCTCCGACCAGATGGCCGACATCCGTGACGCCATGGTGCGCACCTGTCTGGAGGCGGGGCTGGAGATCGAACGCGCCCACCACGAGGTCGGCACCGCTGGTCAGCAGGAGATCAACTACCGTTTCGCCTCCCTCCTGGCCGCCGGCGATGACATGATGAAATTCAAGTACATCGTGAAGAATGAGGCCTGGCGCAGGGGCAAGACGGCCACTTTCATGCCCAAGCCGATCTTCGGCGACAACGGTTCGGGCATGCACTGTCACCACTCGCTGTGGAAGGACAGCAAGCCGCTGTTCTTCGACGAGCGCGGCTACGGCCAGCTCTCCGATTACGCGCGGTGGTACATCGGCGGCATCCTGAGACACGCCCCCAGCCTGCTCGCCTTCACCAACCCGTCGGTGAGTTCCTTCCGCCGTCTGGTGCCGGGTTTCGAGGCCCCGGTCAATCTGGTCTACTCCGCCCGTAACCGCTCAGCGTGCATCCGTATCCCGGTCACGGGCTCGTCACCGAAGGCCAAGCGCATCGAGTATCGCGTGCCCGACCCATCGGCCAACCCGTACCTGTGCTTCTCGGCCGTCCTCATGGCGGGCATCGACGGCATTCGCAACCGTATCGAGCCACGCGAGCCCATTGACAAGGACCTCTACGAGCTGGCTCCCGAGGAGTACCACGACATCGACAAACTGCCGTACTGCCTGGATCAGGCGCTCGACGCTTTGGCGGCCGACCACGATTACCTCATCGAAGGCGACGTATTCACCCCCGATCTCATCGAGACGTGGATCGAGTACAAGCAGGACAACGAGATCGTGCCCATGCGGCTGCGTCCGCACCCCTACGAATTCGAACTCTACTACGGGCTGTGACGGGCGGAGGCGGGACCGCATCGGCCCCGGCACTGCGGCCCCGCCCGCCCTCGACCGGCGGGGCCGCCGCCGTCCGACGGGTCGGCGCGCACGATCAGCCAACGTGTGAAATGTCACTTCGATGGAATGCATAATTATTTCTATTGTGCATAATCTATTAACAGCATGAGCCGGGCTGTTCCGACTCGTCCGCCCACCCCGAGGAGCACCGATGAGGACCATCCACGTACTGGCCGCCGGCCTGTGCCTCACCCTGTCCGGCGCTCTCGCAGGCTGCACCAACGCCGCGGACTGGAAGGCCATGCAGGACAACCGGGGTTCCAACTCCGCAGAGGGCTACGACACCTCCGGCATCGAGCCCCAGGACGGCATCATTGCTATGCTGCCTGAAGGGGCACTGGCCGACGGCGTGCTCGACGTCGCCGCCTCCACTGACTACGCCCCAGCCGAGTTTCTCGACACCGACGGTACCGCGATCGGCTACGACGTCGATCTGACCAAGGCCATCGCCGCGGTCCTCGGCGTCTCCTCCACCACCCACACCGCCGAGTTCGACTCGATCATCGCGGCTGTGGGAACCAAGTACGACGCCGGCATCTCATCCTTCACGGTCACCAACGAGCGCGAGGCCGCTCTGGACATGGTCTCCTATATCAACGTCGGCTCACGCTTCACCGTGGTCGCCGGCAACCCTGAGGGCGTCAACTCCTCCGACCACCTCGATCTGTGCGGGCTGACGATCGGATTCCAGACGGGTACCAGCCAGGACGACGCAGTCAGGGCCGACTCCCGGACCTGCGTCGATGCCGGCAGATCCGCCATCGACCTTCGCGCTTACAACACCCAGTCCGAGGCAACCACAGCACTGACCGGAGGTACTATCGACGCCGTCTACTCCGATTCGACCGTGGCCGGCTACGCCGCCGAGAACACCGGTGGCGAGGTCGAAACGATCGGCGAGACCGAGGACGCCCTGCCCCAGGCCATCGTCCTGTCGAAGAGCGACCCTCGGTTCAACGCGGCGATCCAGGCGGCGGTCCAGTACCTCATGGATTCCGGTATCTGGACCGACATCCTCGCCTCTTGGGGCATTACCGACGCGGCGCTGACCACCGCCGAGATGAACCCGAAAGTGGAGGATTGAGTCATGCCTACAGCACCCGCGACCGGCGAGCAGCGCATTCAGCTCAACCATCTCAAGCCGGTTCCGCGCCCCGGCACCTGGGTCAGTGCCGTGGTCGTCCTCCTCCTGGGCGCCATGTTCGTCCATGCTCTGGTGACGAACCCCAAATTCCACTGGTCAACGGTCTGGTTCTTCTTCCGAGAGGTCCACGTGGTCCACGCCGTCGGCTGGACCCTACTGCTGACCTTCCTGGCAATGGCGATCGGCATCGTCCTGGCGGTGACGACTGCGATCATGCGACAGTCGACTAATCCCGTCCTGCGCTGGGTGTCGCTGGGATACTTGTGGTTCTTCCGCGGAACGCCGATCTATACGCAGCTGGTGTTCTGGGGCGCGCTGTCCGCCTTGTACCAGCACCTGAGCCTGGGCGTGCCCTTCGGGCCCGAACTCCTGACCTTCAAGACGACCTCGGTGTTCACCCCCTTCATCGCGGCAACGCTGGGACTGGGCATCAACGAGGGCGCCTACCTGTCCGAGATCGTCCGTTCGGGACTGGCCAGTGTCGACCCCGGGCAGGCTGAGGCCGCCGGCGCCCTGGGCATGAGCAAGGGCCAGATCCTGCGGCGCATCGTCCTTCCGCAAGCCATGCGCGTCATCGTGCCCCCCACCGGTAACGAGACGATCTCCATGCTCAAGACGACCTCACTGGTCCTGGCGGTTCCCTTCTCGCTGGACTTGACCTTCGTGACGAACTCCTACGCCTCGTTCACCTACCAAACGATTCCACTTCTCATCGTCGCCGCACTGTGGTACATCATCATCACCTCGATCCTCATGGTCGGTCAGCATTACATTGAGCGCTACTACGGCAAAGGCTTCGAGGGCGCGGCGACCAAAGGGGTCAGGCGCGGCCGCGCTCTGTCGGCCCGTCAGCAGGCGGTCCTGAACTCTCGCACAGCTGAGGACAATCCCTTCCTGGAGGTCACCCCATGAGTACGTCCGACACGGCTGAAGCGGCCGGCGGCGGCACCGAGGACAGGACCGGTGGATCCGACTCGGCGGTCGGCGAGACGGCCGGAGCCGCCGACGCGGGGTCCGTGACGCCCCCCGTCGCCAAGGTTCTCGTGCGCGGCCTGCACAAGTTCTTCGGCGAGCTGCACGTTCTCAAGGGCATCGATCTGCGGGTCGAGCCGGGCTCGGTCACGGTGCTCGTGGGTCCCTCCGGCTCGGGTAAGTCGACCCTGCTGCGCTGCATCAACGAGCTGGAGTCCATCGATGCCGGCCGGGTGTGGGTCGACGGCGAACTCATCGGCATGCGGGAGGTCGAGCGCTCCGACGGCAGCATCCAGTTGCATGCTCTGACGGACAGGGAGCGCGCTCGACAGCGCTCCAAAATCGGTATGGTTTTCCAGCGCTTCAATCTCTTCCCCCATATGACGGCCCTGGGCAACGTCATGGAAGCGCCGGTCCAGGTGAGAGGGCTAAGCAAGGACGGAGCACGTCACCGCGGCGTCGAACTGCTGGAGCGCGTGGGGCTGGGTGAGCGTCTGGACCACTACCCCTCCCAGCTCTCCGGCGGTCAGCAGCAGCGTGTGGCGATTGCCCGGGCACTGGCCATGGACCCCGAACTCATGCTCTTCGACGAGCCGACCAGCGCGCTGGACCCCGAGCTCGTCGGCGAGGTGCTCCAGGTGATGAAGGACCTCGCGGCGGACGGCATGACAATGGTCGTCGTCACCCATGAAATGGGATTCGCCCGCGAGGTCGGTGACCAGCTGGTCTTCATGGACGGCGGCACCATCTGCGAATCGGGCGACCCCGTTGAGATCCTCGATCACCCCACCGAGGCCCGCACCCGGGAGTTCCTGTCCTCGGTGCTGTAGGCGGCCGCAGGCATTGCATTGCGAGGTCCTGGACCCACGATCCGGCGGTGAGCGAAGCGACTCAGGGCGACGCCCTCCACTCCCCCTCGTTCCAGCTGATCAGACGCCAGCCGGAATCCGGGTCGCCCTCGACCAGTGAAGTGCTCGCGTTGCCCATGGGGTGCTCGGCAACCCAGTCGGGGTCGATTCCCCCGCCCGGCGCGGCGGCTAGAGCCGTCCACAGGCGCAGGACGGTGCCATGGGCGACCAGCAGTGCGGTGCCCTCGCCGTCCGGGCCGATGATCCGATGGGTCGCGCAGGCGATGCGAGCCACAACGTCGTTGAATCGACCGAAGGTATCGGCCCCGTCCTCAGGGCTGCCGGGCAAACGCGCCGCAGTGCGCCCGATCATCCATGCTCGCGTCGTGTCCGTGTAGCAGGCCACAGAACGAGCGTCCGTGCGCATCTCCAGGTCTCCGGCGAGCACCTCGCGCAGGCCCGACTCCACATGGGCGCTCAGACCTGTGGCGCGCTCCACCGGAGCGATCGTCTCGCGCGCCCGCGCAATGGGCGATGTCCACAAGGAGGATACGGCATCCAGGTGCCCGCCGGCCTCTAGGCGGCCCGGTAACGAGGCGGCCTGAGTCAGGCCAGTGGCATCCAAGGAGTTACCGGGGAAAGCGGTGTCGAGAGCACCCATGATGTTGGCGATGGTCCGTCCGTGGCGGACGAGGAAAAGCTTCACGGGCACATCCTGCCAGGGATTTCATCGCCGGCTCCCCGGCTGCCCGGGTGGTCAGGACCACGGGTAGGGACCGTTGTTGCGACGCGTCGCCGACCGTCGGGAAGGCCTGACCGAGGGTTGCGGCGGTCGCATGGGCGGCTGCGCGGGCGGCCATGAAGATCGCGAAGAATCCGACGTCGGCGCCCTGCCGATGCCGCGAGTCGTCCCCGGCTCCTTCCTCGGAGGGGCCGATCCACCGGATGTTCCCATCGCACCGGCCTCCTCGGGCCCGGGCCCACCATCCCCGAAGACGACCCGTTCGACGACGCGGCGAGCATGCCGGGCACGACGTCGATAGAGATCCTCGAGGTCGCGCTCCCGCCCCGGAACCATTCCCAGCAGACGGCCGACCAGCCGGATCTCCCGAGGACTGTCGGGCAGGACTTCGACACGCGCCCCATGGTCCCGTCCGGTACCCAGCACGGTCGCGGCCCTCACGCGCGAGGCGAGCAGCCAGGCCTGCCTCAGGTCGCCCGCCTCGTCCTCGCTCAGCAGTCCCGCCTCCTGGGCCGCGTCGAGCGCTGCGAGAGTCGAGGTCGTGCGCAGTCCCGGCACCCACGCGGCGTGCTGAAGCTGGAGAACCTGCGCCGCCCACTCGACATCAGACAGACCGCCGGGACCGAGCTTGAGATGGCGTGCGGGTGCCGTACCACGCGGCAACCGCTCGGCCTCCATACGCGCCTTGAGCCGGCGGATCTCCCGCAGCCCCTCCCGGGTGAGCCCCTCGGGACTCCAGCGCAGGGGCGCCACCAGCTCTTCGAAGGCGCGTGCGAGTCCGGCGTCACCGGCGCAGGCCCGAGCCCGCAGCAGCGCCTGACGCTCCCACACCGCCGACCACCGCTCGTAGTACTTGGCATAGGAGTCCAGTGTCCGACTCATGGGTCCGTGGTGGCCCTCGGGGCGTAGATCGGCGTCGACCTCCAGGGAGTGGGGCCGAGCCCCGGAGAGCAGACGCACGGTCCATCGGGCCAGGGCGTCGGCCTCCTCGGCGGCGGCTCGCGGGTCAACGCCGGATTTCGGCTCATGCACGAACAGGACATCGGCATCGGAGGCGTAAGTGGTCTCGGCCCCGCCGAGGCGTCCCATGGCGACCACCGAGTGCCGGGCCAGGGCCCCGGGCCAGGTGCCGGCCTCGTCTGGTCCGGTCGCCACCGCCTCGGGGCCCTCGCGCAGGGCGATGACCACACCGGTCGCCACGGTCAGCACCCCGTCAAGGACCGCGTCGGTGGCGTCGGTCAGAATGCGAGCGGTGCGTTCGGGATCGACGCCGTCCAAGGAGTCCGCCAGGGCGGCGCGGATGAGTTCGCGGGTGCGCACGCTCATGAGCGCGTGCACCGCCTCCGCCGCCCAGTCCTGCAGCCCGGCCCCGTCGTCTCCGCTGAGGGCGCGGCGCCGCAGGAGACTGCGGACCTCCGTGCGCAGAGTCCTCGGATCGCGGGCGGTCAGCTCATCCGCGCCGTCAAGCCAGGCGATCGACTCGGGCCGCTCAGCCAGACGTTCGGTGGTCCACCGCGCCCCGGACAGCACGTGGCACAGGCAGCGAGCGGCGGCCCTGGAGTCGCGCAGCATCGCCAAGTACCAGTGAGAGCCGCCGATCGTCTCCGACAGGAGCCTGAAGGACAGCAGGCCGTTATCGGGGTCCGGCCCCTGACCCAGCCAGCCGATGATGACGGGCAGGAGCTGGCGCTGGATCGCTGCGCGTCTGCTGACCCCCTCGGTCAGGGCGTGGATGTGGCGCAGAGCGCCGTCGGGGTCGAGGTAGCCCACCGCCTTGAGGCGCTCACGCGCCGCTTGCGGACTCAGCGTCATCTCGTCGGCCGTCAATGCGGCGGCGGCCGCGAGCAGCGGCCTGTAGTAGATCTCCTCATGGAGAGCACGCACGCGTCGACGCGTGGAGACGAAGATCGACCACAGGGCCTCGGGCTCTCCCATGACACGCCGGTCGATGCCTCGGCCCAGCCGACGAAGAGCCCCCTCACCGTGAGGCAGGTCATGAGTTCGCTGGAGGCGGTAGAGCTGACTGCGGTGCTCCAACAGCCGCAACAGCCGGTAGCAGGAATCGAGTTCGGCCGCGTCGGCGCGTCCCACGTACCCGTCGGCGGACAGTTCGGCCAAGGCGCCGAGAGTCGAACGCACATGCAGGCGCTCGTCACCGCGCCCGTGGACGAGTTGGAGGAGCTGGACGGTGAACTCGACGTCCCGCAGTCCGCCCGGACCGAGCTTGATACGACGATCCTCCTCGCCGACGCGCCCCGACTCGTTCTCGACGCGCCTGCGCATGGCTCGAGCGTCGTCCACGAAATTCTCCCGGCTACTGGCCTGCCAGACGAAGGGGTCCACGGCCCGTGCGTAGGCGGCGCCGAGTTCGGCGTCGCCGGCGCAGGGCCGCGCCTTGAGCAGCGCCTGGAACTCCCATGAGGCGGCCCAGCGCTCGTAGTAGGTCACGTGCGAAGCCAGGGTCCGCACGAGCGCCCCGTCCTTACCCTCGGGACGCAGTGCCGTATCCAACGGCCATAGGGGCTGCTCATCCCCGGTGGCCGACGTCGCGTGCGCCAGTTCGACGGCGAGCTCGGTTCCCAGACGCACGAGCTCGTCCTCGTCGACGCTCCGATCGGACGGGGCCGCGGCGGGGGCATCGAACGACTCGGCGAGCCCGACGACGTAGACGACGTCGACGTCGGAGACGTAGTTGAGCTCGCGTGCTCCGGTCTTGCCCATAGCGATGACAGCCAGGGACACGGGGTCGGATCGCGGCCCTACACTGGCGCGGGCGATAGTCAGAGCGGCATCCAGGGCGGCGTCCGCGAGTCGGGTCATGCGTTCGACCACCACAGTCAGATGAGCCAGTGGGTCGGGGCTGGTCAGATCATCGGCGGCGATGGCCAGCAAACGGTCCCGGTAAGCCACCCGCATGGCGGTGGTGGCCGAGTCGACGCGCGCCCGCCGCTCGTCGCCCTCAGCGTCGCCGAGGGCGGAGCGAACCGCCTCGCCCACAACGACATCGACCGGCGGCTGGGCGGGGGCATCGACGGCGTGCGCGGGATCCAAAGCGCACAGGTGCTCGGGGTGACTGACCAGGAAGTCCCCCAGCGCCTGAGAGGACCCCAGGACGGCCAGGAGCCGATGCCGGTGCTCGATCCGCATCCGCGACGAGGAGTCCTGCTCTTCGGCATCCTCGTGCCCGTCGTCGATGTCCAAAGACGCGAGAAGAGCACGCAGATCCTGGCCGCCGGGGCCGACGGCGGACGCCAGGCGCGTCAATGAGAGCAGTGCGAGGTCGGGGTCCGCGGCGGCGCCGAGCTCTTCGACGAGCCGGATCCGCACCGAGTCGAGCTCGTCGTCGAGCGGAGATGGCGGGGAGAAGGGTAGCAGTCGGCTCAGGGCCTCGTCGTGCAGGCACGAGATGGCTCGTTCGGCGTTGGCGAAGCCCGCTCGCGCCAACCGTGTGCGCGGACTGGTGCGCCGCCGCCCGAAGGGTCCGGAGGGCGTCTCCGTCCATCTGTCGGTCACGGCGCGCCTCCGCATCAGGCCCGCGGGAAGAACTGGCTGAGCTCGAAGGCGGTGACCTGCGCGTCGTAGGCCTGGTATTCGCGACGCTTATTGCGCATGAAGTACTCGAAAGCGTCCTCACCCAGGGTGTCGGCGACCAGGTCGGAACCGCTCATGGCCCCCACCGCCCGTTTGAGCGAGGTCGGTAGGGCGGCGATGCCCATCGCCTGCCGCTCTCCCCCGGTCAGCGCCCACACGTCATCCTCGGTCTCAGTGGGCAACTCGTATCCCTCCTCGATCCCCTTCAGGCCCGCGGCCAGAATGGCGGCATAGGCCAGATAGGGGTTGGCCGAGGAGTCGATACCGCGGTACTCCACGCGCACGGACTGTCCTTTGCCCGGCTTGTGCATGGGCACGCGTACGAGGGCCGAGCGGTTGTTGTGGCCCCAGCACACGTAGCTGGGCGCCTCATCACCGCCCCACATGCGCTTGTAGGAGTTGACGTGCTGATTGGTCACGGCGCAGATCTCCGAGGCGTGGTGCAAAAGCCCGGCGATGAAGGAGCGCCCGGTCGTCGACAGCTGGTACTCGCCGGATGGGTCGTAGAAGGCGTTGCGGTCGCCTTCGAACAGGGAGAAATGCGTGTGCATGCCGCTACCCGGATGGCCGACGAAGGGTTTAGGCATGAAGGTGGCCAGGCTGCCCTCCTGGAGAGCCACCTCTTCGACGACGGCGCGGAAGGTCATGATGTTGTCGGCCATGGACAGGGCGTCGGCGAACCGCAGGTCGATCTCGTTCTGGCCGGGGCCGCCCTCGTGGTGGGAGAACTCCACGGAGATGCCCATCTGCTCGAGCATGAGGATCGCCCGGCGTCGGAACTCGTGAGCAGTGCCGCCCGGAACATGGTCGAAGTACCCGGCGTGGTCGGCGGGGGTAATTCGGCCCCCGGCGTCCCGGTTGACGAGGTAGAACTCGATCTCGGGATGGATGTAGCAGGTGAAGCCGGCGTCGGCGACCTGTGCCAGCTGACGTTCCAGGACAGCCCGCGGGTCGGTGCGCACGGGCTCGCCGTCGGGTGTCAGGACATCGCAGAACATGCGGGCGACGCCGTTGGCGCCGTCGCGCCAGGGCAGCATCTGGAAGGTCGACGGGTCCGGGGACAGCAGCATGTCCGACTCGTAGACGCGGGTGAGCCCCTCGATGGCAGAGCCGTCGAAGCCGATGCCCTCCTCGAATGCGCCCTCCACCTCCGCAGGGGCGATGGCCACGGACTTCAGCTGCCCCAGGACGTCGGTGAACCACAGGCGGATGAAGCGGATGTCGCGCTCCTCGATCGCCCGCAGAACGTACTCCTGCTGCTTGTCCATGTGCATCGCCTTCCTGAGCGGGGTCCCTGGACGCGACCCAATGACCGGCGCGGCCGTCGGCCGGTACGGAGTCGATCCCATCATGCCGCATCATGCTGCGTTCGCGTGTCCGCCGCGTTGCGAAGCGCCTAGGCTTGCTCTCATGTCGACCACTGACTCGCCCGACGGGACGGCTGTCCCCTCCCTCGCCGACCCCGGTACAGCAGGGGTCAGGAAAGTGCGCGTGCACCACCTGGCCCAGGCCAAGGCGCGTGGCGAACGCCTGACCATGCTCACAGCCTACGACGCCGTGACGGCCCGTATCCTGGATGGGGCGGGTACGGACATGCTGCTCGTCGGCGACTCGATCGGGAACGTGGCTCTGGGTTACGACTCGACCCTGCCGGTTTCGCTCGACGAGATGATCGTGGCCACGCGGTCGGTGGCTCGGGCGGCGCGCCGGGCCCTGGTGGTGGCCGACCTGCCCTTCGGAACCTACGAAGCGAGCCCGCAGCAGGCCCTGGCCAGTGCTGTCCGACTGGTGCGGGCGGGGGCCAACGCCGTCAAATTCGAGGGCGGGCGTCCGCGCGCGGACACCGTGCGTCTGCTCGGCCAGGCCGGCATCCCCGTCATCGGGCACCTCGGCTTCACACCGCAGTCGGTCAACGCCCTGGGCGGTTTCCGCGTCCAGGGCCGGGGCGAGGAGGCCGCCGAGACCCTCCTGGCCGACGCGATGGCACTGGCCGAGGCCGGCGCCGCCGCGATCGTGCTGGAGATGGTCCCCGCGCCCGTGGCGGCGCGGATCACCGAGACGTGCCCGGCCCCGATCATCGGCATCGGCGCGGGGGCGCAGTGCGACGGCCAGGTGCTGGTGTGGACCGACATGGCGGGCATGACGGATTGGGCACCGCGCTTCGCTCGGCAGTTCGGGCAGGTCGGCGAGGCCCTGCGACAGGCGGCGCAGGCATACGGCGAGGCCGTGCGCGAGGGAGCCTTCCCCGCTGAGGAGCACACCTTCTCACACTGAGGCAGCCGTCTGCGCGCCGGTGGCTCAAACACGGGCATTGAGAGCGAGCCCGGCCCCGATGCCGACGAGCATCGTACCGGTGATGCGGTCCGTCCAGCGTCCCAGCGGGCCTTCGGGACCCGAGCCCGTCCTCGGCGCCGGCCAAGGGGCCCCGGCACGAGCGCACCCAGCCAGATCAGGCAGCACAGACCGCGGATAGCGGCGAGCATGACGCCCATGGCTGGCGAGCGGAGACGCAGGCCGTCATGAACTGCGGGATGGTCGCGAGGCAGAAAACGCCGGCCTTCGGGTTGAGCAAGTCGGTGGTCAGCCCCGTCACCCGCCCTCGCCACAGCGGGACGGCGGAGCGTCCCGGGCCGGCCGCGGACGACAGCTTCGCGGACGTCGCGGATTCCGGCCCCCGCCGTGCAAGGCCCCATCCTTCCAGACGTTGCGCCCATCCCGCCTCCCGGTCGTGGAGCCCCGGAACGAGCGTAGGAGCATACCAGCGCCCGTCGTTCATACCAGGTACGCAGCCCCGGCAGCGACAGCAGTCGGTACGCGGTTCGGGAGGCGGAGAGCACCGCGGTCGCGCCAATGCCGGCGGCCGCGCCCCAGAGGAGGATCCCAGTGACGATACCGACGACGGTGGCCAAGGCCGTAGGTGCGGGGTGTCGATGGCGCGCGATGTCGCTCGCCGATAGCGGTACGGTCGGATTCTCGCCGTGCTCGGATCGAACGGCGGGGCCGTGCACGGCCCCGCACGGCGCAGAGCGTCCTCTTCATCCGAACTGCACGAGTCCGTCTCAGCGGTCCCAGCGGAACGAGTCGGGCAAACCCCTCACAGCCCTTCGGGACGGCCCCAGTCGATGGGCGCCGGGACAACGCCGGCGAAAACGCCCGTCAGGTCCTCAACCTGGAAGGTGATGCCCTGGCCGGCCGGGTCCCGCGCCCATTCCAGGAGGCGGGGCGCGCCGTCGGCAGCGGCGGGGTCGACCCGGACGGTGGTGACCGAGCAGTTGGCCATGGGCGTCATGCCGTAGATCTCGGAACCGATCCACCGACTCATGATCGTCATGAGCGTCATGCCATGGGAGACGACGAGGACCTTCTCATCATATGCGCCGTCGGCCGTCGGCCCTGTACGCAGATCGGTCATGATGCGCGCGAGCGCGCCGTCGAGATCAGCCAGGTAGTCCATCGCGGTGATCCCCTCGGGGGCGCCGGGATGAGTGCCGGCGATGACGGAGGGGAGGAACTCGGCTGCGGGCAGAGCGGCATGCATCTGGCCGTCGGGTCCGCCGTCGTAGACGCCGTAGTTGTACTCGCGCAGCCCAACGAGGTCGACCGGGACGACATCAGGATGGGGCTCCAGGAGGATTCGGGCGGTTTCCTGAACCCGCCCCTGCGGGCTGAGATAGGTACGCGTCAACGGAACGTGCGCCAGGAAATCACGACAGATCTCGGCTCCGCGACGACCCGACTCCGTCAGAGGCGAGTCGACCGCACCCTGCGTGCGGTGCAGCTCGTTCAGGACGGTGCGACCATGCCGCACGAAATGGATCTCGGCCATGTGGCCATCGTATGGCACGTCTGGCACGTCTTTGGTGATGAAGCCGCGGCCCCGATCGGCCCGAGAACGCAGGGCGGCTCTCATCCTCCGACCGGCGACGCAGACCCCGCGATCGGGTCCCGTCGACTCGGAATCACGACCGGTGGGGCGAGTGCGCACCTATGCTGACTCTATGAATCTTGCCGACCGTGCTCCTCGCGGCACGCTCGTGCCGGGGACCCTGGGCCCCCGCCGCCACGTGCCCGATTCCATCGACCGTCCCGAGTACATGTTCCACGACGGTCCCGAACGGGTGACGGCCTCCGACGTCAAGGATCCTGAGACCATCGAACGCATCCGCGCCGCCGGCCGGGTGGCCGCCCGCGCTATGGCCGAGGCCGCCGCCGTCATCGCCCCCGGTGTCACCACCGACGAGCTCGACCGTATAGCCCACGAGTACATGTGCGACCACGGCGCCTACCCGTCCTGCCTGGGCTACATGGGCTTCCCCAAATCGATCTGCACCTCGATCAACGAGGTCATCTGCCACGGCATCCCCGACTCGACCGTCCTCAAGGAGGGCGACCTCATCAACTTGGACGTCACCGCCTATCTCGACGGCGTCCACGGCGACACGAACGCGACCTACCCGGTCGGCGAGATCGACGCTGGGACGGCTGCGCTCATCGAGCGCACGCGCACTGCGATGGAGCGCGGGATCAGAGCGGTGCGGCCCGGTCGCGAAGTCAATGTCATCGGCAGAGTGATCGAGAAATACGCCAAGCGCTTCGACTACGGGGTGGTGCGCGACTACACGGGCCACGGCGTGGGCGAGGCCTTCCATTCGGGCCTCATCATTCCTCACTACGACGCCGCCCCCATGTACGCCGACGTCATGGAAGTCGGCATGGTGTTCACCATCGAGCCGATGCTCACATTGGGCACCGAGACGTGGGAGCAGTGGGACGACGGCTGGACCGTAGTGACCAGGGACAGGTCGCGCACCGCCCAGTTCGAACACACTCTGGCGGTCACCGAGAACGGTGCGGACGTACTCACCCTGCCCTGACATCTGACATCGCCGGCTGCGTCCGGCCCCGCTCAAGGCGTATGGTGACTGCCGATGCCGCCGAAGCAACCCGCGTGGGGCAGTACTCCCCGGTACTCTCCGGTCACTCCGGTCTGGGACGTGCTCCGACGTCACGGTAACGTGACCACCACGTGTACATTCTCATCTGAGACGATGGACGTCGTCCGATGACCCATAGACCCATACCCGACCCTCCCGGAGGTTCTCCATGGCTCTTCGCTTCAACCCGCCGCCGAACTGGCCGGCGCCCCCGGAAGGATTCAATCCTCCCGCGGGATGGCAGCCCGATCCCGCCTGGGGGCCGGCGCCGGAGGGCTGGCAGCTGTGGGTCGAGGACTCAACGCCCGGTACCAGTGCGGGATCCGCTCCGCAGACGGGCTCGGCCGCCGATGCAGCCTGGGCGCCCACCCAGGCGGTCCCGACGGGCTCCTCCGTGGCCGACCCGACGGGCCAGTCCGCATCGGCGCCTTCGGGGGATTACACCGGCTCGACGCCCTTCGGCGGCTCCGTACCGGGGAGCGACTCCTCCTCGGGTGCCGCCCCGTACGCACCCGGTATGAACTACGCGCAGTCCCCGACTCCGTACCACAACCAGAGCGGCGCTCCCGGCTCCGGAGGAGGACTCCCCCCGCAGGGAGGACCGAGCTGGCAGCCCGGCATGAGCGCCCCCATGGGCCCCAGGCCCGTCACCAGGCAGTGGTGGTTCTGGCTCATCATCGTCTTGGTCGTGGTGGCGCTGCTCGCGGGCGTACTCGTGGTCGTCAACAGTCGTAGTCACAACAGCCACAACAATGCCACCGGGCCTACTGCGGTCTCCTCCCAGGGATCGTACCCCACGTCGCAGTCCGGCAGCGGCAGCGGCCCCGGCGGCGGCGCGAACCCCGGAGCCTCATCCACGCCCAGTCCGGGCAGCCCGGGAACAACGGAGAAGAACCCGCTGCCCGCGGATCAGACCATCACCATGAGCGCGGGAAAGTACAGTACCGACGAGGGAGCGTCGGTCGACGTCTCCCTGGGCGTCGTCGAGTGGAACGCCAATGATTCGCTCAAGTCGCAGATGAACAGGTACAGCTGGCATGAGCCGGACAGTGGCAAGGTCTACGTGCGCGTCCCGGTGGAGATCACCTACCACGGCACGAGCAAATTCAACTCGAGCAACCTGAAAATCGAGTATGACCAGGACGGCAACACGACGTCGGCTGAGAATACCCTGACCTACTCGGCCAAGGACGAGTTCTCGGCTCAGGACATGCCCCGGGACGGGGGCACGGCCAAGGGTTACTTCACCTTCCAGCTGACGACGCAGCAGGCTAACGACAAGGCCGGCGTGTGGGTCATCACCGCCTTCATGGACAACAACGGCACTTACGTCAAGCCCAAGCTGGCCTGATCCTGCATCCGGGCCGGCATGCGGTCACCGTATGGCGGGGCGTCCATCCGGGCTCAGTCTGGGGTGGACACCCCGCCATGTTGCTGCTGTCGCAATCGGCGCGGGGCCGCATCCGCGCAGGCACGTCGGAGGGCGGACACCGCACCCGTCGGCCGAGGCCGGTGAGAAGCCCTGTCGAGGAGCGGACGAGCCGACCTGTACGCCGGGTTCTGTTGCCGCCCGCCGTTACCGGCGCGGCGGTGGCGGCCATCCATCTCGGCCCGCCGTTGCCGGTGGGCTCGCGCGACCTACCCGCAGGCTCGGGCGAGCAGCCCTCGAACGCCTGCTGTACGGTCTTGCTCCGAACGGGGTTTGCCGAGCCGCCGCAGTCGCCTGCGGTGCTGGTGGGCTCTTACCCCACCGTTTCACCCTTACCGGCTGGCTGTCCGGCCGGCGGTCTGTTCTCTGTGGCGCTGTCCCGCGGGTCACCCCGGGTGGCCGTTAGCCACCGTCCTGCTCTGTGGAGCCCGGACGTTCCTCGATCCCCCGGTTGCCCAGGAGCACCGCGGCCGCCCAGTCGACTCGTCCGCGGCAGCATCCTACCGGTCCCTGACGCGCCCACGCATCCGGTTGCGGACATGTGGACACACGGACGCGGCGAGCCGTAGCGCCGGCGAGCGACCCCGCACCCGTTTTCCTCATCTCACTGCTATCTCACTGCTCCATGCGCACGAGGATGACATCATTCTCCTCGGCGTGGATGACGGCATCGGCCGGCGCGGCGGCAATGCGCGCATGCTCAGCCGGGCTGATCTCCACGGTGCCGCCTTCGACGCGGCGACCGTACAGGGCCAGCGCCCCGATGCCCCCGGTCACGGCTCGGGCGGCTTCATACTCGGCGAGCAGAGTCGCATCGATCGTGGCCGCGAGACGCCGACGTCGGTCCCGTGCCTGTTCGATCTCCTCGTCGAGGCGGGTGAACTCGGCGTCGCGCTCGGTGGTGAGCTCACGGCCGGCGGCACGGATCTCCTGCTCCTGGACCGCCAGGCGATCAGCCTCGCTCTGAGCGGACTCCAGAGTCTCCATTGCGGCGATCTGCTTGTCCTCCAGATCCGCTTGACGCCGCCCGAGCTGATCGATCTCCCCCTGAATGGCGGCCAGATCGCGGGCGCTCGCGGTGCCCGCGGCGAGACGCTCTCGCAGGACCTCGGCGCGACGCGCGACCTGACTGACTTCGTCCTCGGCGCGATCGGCTTCCGCCCTGGCGGCGGTCAGAGCCCCTGTGGCGACGGCGGTGTCGCGCCGGTTGGTGTGCAGGCGCCTGACAACAGTCTCGATACGCTCCAGGATCGGCAGGTGGGTCCGTTCATGACTCAGACGGGCGAGTCGGGAATCGAGGTTCTGCAGGTCGATGAGGAGACGCTGCTGACTGAGAGGGGCGTGCGTCACGGCGGAGTCCTTCGCTGGCTGGGTATCGAATTCTGGGCGGTCGGGCACTCGCTCACGAGCCGGTGCTCAGACGTAAGGTCCACGGATCGGTGACGACCTCGGAGACGTATGTGGCGAGTCTACGTCCCTTCGCCGCGGCGGCCCGCTCCAAACGTGCAGCGAGCGGCGGCAGGCCGACCCATTCGGTGGCCCAGTGGGTGCCGCACAACAGGTAGGGGCGGCCGGCCTCCAGGTGCTCTGAGGCCGGATGGTGACGCAGGTCCGCGGTGAGGAAGACGTCGGCTCCGGCATCGCGCGCGGTGCCAAGCAGGCCGTCGCCGGCGCCGCCGGAGACGGCGACGGTCTCGATGGTGGCGTCGAGGTCTCCTCCGACGAGGAGGCCGGGTGCGGAATCAGGAAGTGCAACGGCGACGGCAGCGGCGAAGTCGCGCAGCCGTGTGGGGTGCTCGAGCCTGCCGACGCGTCCAATTCCCTGGGTGGGATCATTCGGGCTGGGCTGCAGCGGCGCAGCGCCGAGCAATCCGACGGCGGCGGCGAGGGCCGCGGCCACGCCTCCGTGAGCGGCGTCGAGAGTGGTGTGGGCGTTCGCCAGGGCGATGCCGGCGCGAATGAGGCGGTGAACGCACCGGCCCTTGGGATCGGTGGCGGAGACGTGGTCGGTGCCCCTCAGGTAGAGGGGGTGGTGGGTGATGACCAGATCGACATCGCGGCGGATGGCCTCGTCGACGACGGCGGTGACCGGGTCCACGGCGAGCAGGACGGAGTCGACGGATTCCGCGGGGTCGCCGCAGATGAGCCGATTGGAGTCCCAGGACTCGGCCAGGTGGGGCGGAGCCGCGGTGCGCAGTGCTGCGACGACGTCGGCGACGGTCAAGGGGTGGACGAAGATTGTCTGAGGATCGGCGGGATCCGTTCCTATCTGGCTCATGGGTGCAGGCTAGACGAATACGCGTTCAACCATGGGTAAACGTTAGGGCAGCTGCGCCGTCTTTGTGCCCGGAGCGATCACGGTGTCGTGAAAAAGTGACAACATCCCCTCCTTACCTCTTAGTCTAGGGGTATGCGTCGAGGATTCAAGGCTCAAACGGACCTGCGCGTGTTCCTCTCCGAGCACCGCGCCGCGGTCACCCCCGCCATGGCGGGGCTGCCCGCTCAAGGCCGACCGCGCCGTGTCGTCGGTCTACGACGTGATGAGATCGCCGGACTACTCGGCGTCGCCACCGAGTACTACGCCGACCTCGAGCGGGGTCTACTCTCCGACGCTCCCGACGCGTCATTGCAGGATCTTCTTAGCGACGTGCTCGCGCTGAGCCCGGAGGACCGCCACCGCCTCAACCTTCTGCTCGATGCGGCCTACCCGGGCGCCGGTGCCGTCACACGGGAGCGAATCGACGAGGAACCGCAGCAACAGATGCCTTCCGCGCCCCAGCAGGAGGCGGACCACTACGGGGCGTCGGAAGCGATGAAGCAGTTGCTGGACTCCTTCGACATGCCCGCTTACCTGCGTTCGCGCTCACTCGACCTCGTGGCCGTCAATCGGCCGGGCCGCCTCCTGTACGCCCCTGTGCTGGAGTGGGCGGGAGCGGACGAGGAGAAAGTGAACCTGCTGGAGTTCGCCTTTCTGGACCAGGAGGCGGCGCAGAGCTTCTGGCCCGACTGGGGCGACGTGATCACACGGGCTGTCGCCGATCTGCGGGGGGCTCTTGAGACCTATCCGAACGATCCGGAGCTCATCGGCGTCGTCGGCACGCTCAGCGCCCGCAGCCGTCTGTTCTGCCGAATGTGGATCGATCAGGATCTGCCGCCGCGCTCCTCCCAGGGTCATGAGAAGATCTTCCACTCTCTCATTGGCGCCGTCACCATCCCGTTTCGAATGCTGGCCGAGGAGGATGGCGCCCAGGTCGTCGTATTCACGCCAGTATCCGGTTCACCGGCGTACACGGCGATGCAGCGGTTGCGGGCCTGGGCGGCCACCGGCTGAACTCCGGCCGATGACCAGGAGGATCACAGTGAGCAGAAGTATGACGACCGTCAATGCGCCTGTCCCGTACCGTTCGGCCGAACTCGCCGTGATGAACAGATTGAAGACTGAGGCCGCCAGGAGCCACACCGCCATGAGGGCGACGTATAGATGCAGGCGGCGGTGCGGGACTCGCGATGGGACGACGCCGGTGTAGGCCAGGGAGATCCACCCGCATAAACTCCACAGGACCACCATTACGAGGCTGACGGGCCTGATGGTCAAGGGCAGGACCGTGTATCGGCCTCCCAGCGTCAGAGCTCCCAGGGGCAGGCCGACGAGAAGCAGCAGATGGAGCAGGGCGCAGGCGAACCATCCGGCCGCGCACACCACACCGATGACGCGAAGCACTGCACGTCCTGACGTCCGCTCCCCTGCTGGTGGCCGGTCCAACGTATAAGCGCATCCAGAGCATCCCACGAGGCCGTAGGGTAGGCTGGTGGTTTCGGGACATCAACTCGGTCCCGCCTGTCGTCGGCCGAATCAGAAAGGCGGGCGTTAGCGCGGCGAGAGCGCAATGTTGTGCGCCTCGGCACACTCAATACGAACAATTGGGCGTCCTTGCTGCGGTTCCGTCAGCAGTTTCGGGAAGCAGATCTGGACGTAACTACAAATAGCGAAGGTACTAGCACGGCGAGCAGTGGTGAGTCAACCAACGGCACAGGGAGCGACACAGTCACAGACGGTAGTGAGCCAGCGACCGGTAATCCGGGCGCCGCACACGAAATTTCTTCCAGGACAGTGGCCCACCAGATCATCCACGTCAAAAATCGTCCCCTGCCGCCTGAGACACGTGCTGCCATCCGCCAACAAGCGAACAGTGGGCTCGGCGCTCGGAAGGTTGCTCATCGCTATGGTGTTCATGAGAACACGGTCCGGGCTATCTGGCGTGAGCACCCTCGTCCCAAGCAGCGAGGACCTCACCGCTTCACTGAGGAGGATTGCCAACGTGCCGAAGCATTGCTTGCCCAGGGGAGAACCCTCATCGAGATCGGGTTGGAACTAGGCTTCGACCGCAGTACGGTGCGGAAGCATCTGGGTTATAGGGCAAATCAACAAGGACCGAACGAGACAACAATGTTGTGACAGGAGCGTTGTATGGCTGATGCATCAGACAGTTTATGTCGGATCCTTAATATTGGGGCCGCTGTTGGTCTGACTAGTGTCGTTCAGCAAGGCGCGCACCAATAGCAATGAGATGACCTCGTCAACCAGCTTGCCGAGCTTGCGCACGTTGCCGCCCTTGTCAGCCAGCGGATACAACATAGCCTTGATTTTCTCGGGTTCCAGTTGTGTTCGCTCGTCGGGTGTGAGCTTGGAGAAGTTGTCATCAACAAGCCTGTCGATGACCTGACGGATCTCATTTTTGGAGAGTGGCTTGAAGTGAACTAGGGAATCGAACCGCGAGTAGAGGGCGTCGCCGAGAGCCTTGCGGATCTCGTCCTCGGCGGCGTAATTCGAGGTGCAAATTATCAAGGACGGGCCAAGTTTGACGCTGTAGTTCTTGTCCTCAAACACGCCACTGTCGAACAACTGGTAGAAGGCGCTGTGGAAGACCGAGTTTGCTTTGTCGAACTCGTCGATAAGGATGACGCCGGATTCGCGGTCTAGCAGGTCGCGTGCGAAGGATGCCTCGGAGTGTGTCCCGCCGAACAAGTATGACGCGAACTTGTCGTTATGGAACATGGAGAATTGTTTGCGCAGCAGCGTCCCTCCGAGTAGCCCGTTGATGAACTGCGCGGTCTCAGTCTTACCGACACCGGACGGGCCGTAGAACATTAAAACGACTGGCTTCGTCAGCCGTGCCGTGGTCAGTGGATACAACGCTGCGAGCAGCGCCTCCTTCACTTCGGCCTGACCCACGAGATGTCCGGCGAAGCCGTCACGGAAGCTGACGAGCGTGTCCCGCGTCACCGCCGGGTATTCATAGCGTTTCACCTCCGTTGTGAAGGCTCGCTCAAGTTGTGAGTGAACGTGGGCAGGTGGGTTGTGCAGGTGAAGGTGCTTGGGGTTGATCGACCGTATGAGGCCAGCAAAGTTGGTGATGACGTGTTCGTTCAAGCTGGCGTAGTCGCTCGACTCGGCTGCCACTCGTTTCGGTCTCAGCGCAGGTTCCTCGGACGGTGGTCTCTCTTGGCCTTCAACGACATGGGTATGTCGCCGGTTGGCTTCGTCGCGCTCATAGACGATGTCGAGAAGGCCCGTACGCTCCTTCTTCCTCAGCTGTTCTTTGAACCATGACTGTGGGCCGTAGTAGATGGTGACCTTCGTATCACGCGGCATATTTGAATTCAACTCCCGCAAGGATCACGTCGTAGACATCCAGGAGGTCGTCGCTTTGCATGTCCACGCCGTCTACGAGTTCGACCGCCGTGACGGTCGCGTCGCCTGCGCTGCCGGACATCTCAGCCTCCATGCTGAGTGCTTGTTCAGACGTCTGTCCGACGAGTACGCCGTGGAAGACGAGGCGCATACGTCCGAGATCTGTGAGTCCGTAGTTGTTCCGGAACGCCTTGAGATTGAAGCGTAGCACGCGCTTGGAGCCGTCTTTAGTTTCACCGAGGAGCTCATAATATCCCTTCGCGTCGGCAAGTACTTCATCCATGCGCGCCAAGTCGAAAGGTGCGTCGTCCAGCTTGAGTAGCACCATGTAAGGCGTGAACATTTTCGTGTACGCCATGGATCCCGCAGGTGCGGTCACGCGAAGATCTCGCAATTGGACCACTCGAGGGTCGCTATCCGCCTTGACGAGGTAGTCGGTAAGGATCGTGTTCGACAGTGTCTTGCTCAGGATACTTTTGCCGGCCGCGGATACTCCGGCGCCTGCGCTCAGTTCGCCTGATGTGCCGAAAAACGGCAGCCAGCTGAACTTTGCGATGAGGCCAGCCTCGACCTTACTATGCATTTCATTGGTCCGCTCTCTTACGTCTTCGCTCGTGGACTCGGTTTTACCGCCGGCGGATATATCTAGGTAGTCCGAAGCCGACTCCTCATCGAAGTAGACAACTTTGATTAGACTAGACTTCTCATCTTTAATCGTCTCTTTCGTCATTTTCTATGTTCCTTTCGATGTGAGCATCTTCTAACCTATCAAAATCACTCACATATTTGCGGTCCTGTACCACCCTGAACTTCTCGAACTCGCTCAGGGCGTGCTCGTCGGCCTGGGACTTGGAGATGTGGCCGGCATTATCGAGGATCTGACGGTCGTCGAGGTCGAGGAAGGCGTCGAGGCGTGTGGACCAGTCCTCCATCGTCATGGGGATCTGACGGCGGGCACGGGACTCGGCCAGATCAAGAAAGGCGTTGACCAGGTGGCCGAGGTCTTTGAGCTCGTCGCGGGTGAGGTAGTTCTTGCCGATGGTCACGTCACCGCGCAGGATCTTGCCGTCGGGGCTGTTCGCCCAGCTGGTCAGGCCCATGTGGGGCTGGTCGGCCCTGGCGCGGGAGGTGATGAGCTCGGCGGCGGTGTGGCCGTGGACGGCGTAGTGGAGCTTGTTCTGAACGGTGGCGAAGAAGCGCTTGGTGGTAGGGGCGTCCTTGTTGTAGTCGACGCTGGTGGCGTAGATGTCGGTGACCTTCTGGTAGAAGCGACGCTCGGACAGGCGGATCTCGCGGATCTCGTCGAGCAGGCGCTCGAAGTAGTCTTCGCCCAGGAAGGTGCCGTTCTCCATACGTTGGCGGTCGATGACATAGCCGCGGATGGCAAAGTCTCGTAGCACGCTGGTGGCCCACTGGCGGAACTGGGTGGCGCGCACCGAGTTGACGCGGTAGCCCACCGAGATGATGGCGTCGAGGTTGTAGTGGTCGATGCTGCGTGTCACTTGGCGTGAGCCCTCAGATCGAACTATCCGGAATTTCCGGATAGTTGCCTTACGCTCCAGCTCGCCAGAGGAGAAGACGTTCCCGAGATGCTCGCTGATGGTGCGCACGTCGACGTCGAACAGCTCGGCCATAAGCTTCTGAGTCAGCCAGACTGTCTCGTCCTCGTAGCGGGCCTCGATGCTTGCACCGGCGTCCTGTGCGGTGAAGATCAGGAACTCAGCTGTGGAGTTGCGGATAAGCTTACGAGAAGGTTCTGGATCAGATACGGGTTTCATATAAATAAGTATACCTCTTGACTATAATCAACTACAAGATGACCTCTTCTTGAAGAAGTCGTTGCTCAACATCATGATACTCTTGATTGTTCATGATTCTATCTCTTTCTCTTCTCACTAAAATAGTGCGCCAGGATCGGTTATGCCTAGCCGGTTGTACGTCACGCCAGTGGCGAGGTCAAGATACGGGTCGGTGTCAAGGTCATAGACCATCGCCGATCCTTATTGATGCGGCTCCGCGCGCACCCCGCTCCGACGCCCCCAAGCCCTATCTCCCTTCTCAGCCATCCCAGCGCTCAGGCCACCAGTACCACCCACCACCCCCGGCGAGAAAACCTCAGTGTATGCAGTAATAATTTAATCAAGTCGAATAGCCTTCCCCGCAGCATCACCATGACCTGACGATACCCTTGGAATGATGCGCGTATTGCGTGGATACCCTTGCTTCTGCATCGACTCCTTAAGTTGAAATGGAACACAATAGATCGTAATCACTTCGCCCGGACGGATCTCGTATGGTAATGTAACTGCGCCGACCTCATCATTTAGTATTTGAAGGGCTTTACCGTCGGGAAGTTTGAACGCAACATCGTTGACGATGGTGCTAGAACGACCAGAGTTAGTAATTTTAATACCGAGTAGCTCCTTCTCAGGTACTACGTCTCCCAGCAGAAAACTGGAGTTGCAGGACACCTTCAGTCGCGCTCCAGAAGCACGCCATGAACGCACTTGCCAAGTCAACGAAACGACGGACAGGATGGTACCAGTGAGCCCAAGCATAGAATCTACTGTCATTCCGTGTTCCTACGGGAAAAATGAAGTAGTCGAAGTTGGCATGATATTAACATTCGCCGAAATTCGCAGTAGGGGTGTTTGTGATACTTTTATTCCCGCCAGTTGCGCTCAACAGGCTTCTCCGGCATGGTCGATGGTCTGAACAGCTTGGAATTGCTCGCTTCTGCAAGCCAGCCAATCCAACGGCCAACAAATTCTTGCGGGTCTGCGCGGTCAAGTTGTTCGAGGGGCCAGGCGAGTTGAGTAGCACCAATTACTCTGTCGAACGCGATCGAGATCCCTTCTGGCTGCGCAGCGTATGGCTCCATACGTCGCCGGCCACCGAATAGTGGAGAATCCATAAACGCAAGTTCAAACCATTCAAACCGTCCCTCCTGCAGTGCGTCGCAGTACCATAGGGAATGTGAACGACCAGGATATTCGTTGTGAGTCGACGTTTGCAGCAACTCGATACTGGCGCAAGCAATCACCTCGAATGGCCCGTTCCATCGCTCTGGCTGAATTATTCGCGGCCCCACAAACTTGAGACGAGCCGCAACCAATGTCACGATCGAGATCGTGATCTTGTCACCGAGATTTGTCTGCTCACTCCGTTCTTCGGTCTTTGCGAAACGCGTGTTATCGACGATTGTGTTCTGTAGCGTGGATCGGAAATACTCGAACGATCGGCATGCGTCTTGGAATAGTTCCTTGCGTCGTTCCAGCAACGTCCTGCGCTGTTCATCTTCGGCTAGTTCCTGCGAGCGCTGAGCCGAATACTGCTGCGAGACTTGCTGCAGTTGCTGTATGCCAGGACTTGCAGGAGCGTCGCCGGCGTAGGCAAGTTGCCGCAGAACCCAACTGGCAGTGGGGCGCGCTCCGGCCGCTTTGTTGAGACACTCCCTGATCATGACCTGTAGTCGAGGTGCCTCGATGCTCAAATTCGGCGGAGCGGTGTGAAGGTGCTGCTCTCGTAGTGTTTCGGGGGTCTGTCCCTGGAACGGCAGGTGGCCTTCCAGCAGTTCATAGGCCATGACTCCGAAGGCGTACATGTCGGTGGCTGAAGTTGCCCGTTCACTCCGCCACTGCTCTGGAGCCGCATACAGCGCGGTGAAGCTAGACTTGCGCGTCGCAGGATCCGTTGAGGCGTTTCGATAGCGGGCGATGCCAAAGTCGCATAGTTGCCAGACGCCGTCCGTATAGAGCACGTTATCTGGCTTCAGGTCACGATGAACCAGATCTGCTTGTTCAATCTCATTCAGCCCGTGCGCGACATCGGCGAGGATGGCAATCTTCTCCTCGAAACTCAAGACATTATCTGTAACGTACTGGCAGAGAGAATACTCGGCACGCGGCATGATCAGGACGTACTCGCCGTCATGCTCACCACTGTCCAGCACGGGCACGACGTGAGGTAGGTTTGTAGAGGCTCCGATCAGGAGTTCGCGCTGTGCGCCAGGCTCACTCGGGACGAACTTCGCCACCGCATGCTCGACGCCGTCCCGCCGCGCCTCTCGCACTGTTCCATACCCACCAGTACCGAGCTCGTCGCCGACTTCCCACGCATGCTGCTCAAGGTTCACTGTCACCATGGCTGAATGTTACCTGAACAGCGTATCTACGGCTCCGGTCAGCTTGGCATGTGCCGCACGGTACCTATCGAGGGCTTGCCAGCTGCCGGAGTCTGACGGCGATATGGGAGCGCGCCACCGACCTGGCCGCTGCTGAGCTGGAGGCTCTGGGCCTACCAGAGGGGCGGGCTCTTGCGTCGGAGTCAACGATCCGCAGGGTGCTCCAGGATATGGACCCCGCAGGCCTCGACGCCCACTTGGCGTCATGGTTGTGCACACGTACCGGCACCACCTGGGGACGCAGGGTGATCGCCGTGGACGGTAAGACCATGCGCGGCGCCCGCGCCCGCCAGCGATGCGCCTGCGCCTCATCTCGCTGTCGGCCCTGGACCACGCCACGGGCGCTGTGCTGTCCCAGAGGCGGGTGGCGGACAAATCCAACCAGAGGTCCCCGCGCTCAGGCGGCTGCTTGAGCCCCTCGACCCAGGCGGAGCAGTGGTGACAACTGACGCCACGGCGCACCCAGGTGGAGACCGCCCAGTGGATCACTCAGCGTGGTGGTCACTACGCGCTGACGGTCAAGGACAACCAGAAGACCCTGCGTAGGACACTCAAGGCCTTGCCCTGGAAGAATGTCCCATCCTCTCCTCGCTCCACGCCGCCCATGTAGGTGCGGTGGACTCCCAGTACCTCGGCGAAGGCCTCCTGGCTGAGTCCCCTCTCCATGCGGTAGGCACGAAGGTTCCTGCCCACTGCCTTCTGGAGGTCACCTACAGCCACGCCTCCAAGAGTGATCTAGCGCTACTTTCAAGTCTACAGACTTATGAGTAGCATGGGGTACGGTCGAAAGAGTACGGTAGGGAGGGATGCTGAGTGACTATCGCCCTTCGGGCTCTCGCCGAGCATCACATCCCGGCTATCCTTGACGCCTGTTCGGACTGGCAGGAACTAGCCCAGTATGGCCCGCCGTACTGGCGCCCTCGTAGCAGCGCCGAACTTCATCGCAAGATCGCCGATACCGCTGGCCCGCAACCTGCTACCGCCTACACCTTCATCCTGACTACTGAGAATCGCCTAGTGGGAGAAGTCTCTATTCATTCCATCGACTGGCGCAACCTCCACGCGCAGGTCGGCATCTGTATCTGGCGTTCTGAAGATCGCCGTCACGGATACGGCAGAGCCGGAGCTGAATGGATCATCACCTGGGCGACTGACCACCTAGGGCTGCGGCGCCTGGAAGCATGGATACTTGAAGACAACATCGCATCGCTTGAACTCTTCGGCAAACTTGGTTTCGTCCGCGAGGGCACGCTCAGGAAACGATATCTCTGCAACGGACAATACATGGATGTGCACGTCATGGCGCATATTGTCAATAAGTAGCTGACAAAGTAATCTCAACCGCCGGCCACAAACAACATTCAACTATTCAATCGCGCTTACGTTTGCTACAATATTAGATAGCAATGACGCGAAGAAAAACCACAGATCTGAACCATCGCCTCCGCAAACTCAAAGCCGCGCTGCTCGCAGTCTCCCTGACGCTTGCCGGCATCCTGCTGATGATGCTGAACGGTTGGATTGAACATCTCAAGCTCGGCGACTGGGAGTGGCTGCACTCCATCCCACTGGGAGAACTTGGCGGCACCTTGTTCGGCGCCGGCCTACTATCCACGCTCTTCGAGTACAGTTTCCGCAAGGAACAGGAGGAGGCTACCGTCGAGCAGTTCCGCCAGACCCTCCACGACGAAGCGCCAGCCCTACGCGACGCAGTAATCGAGGCCTTTCGCTTCCAACGCCAGGATCTGGAGCGCATCGCCACGCCCCAGTTGCTGGACGACCTGGCGGAAACCAGCTTGGGGCTGCGCTTCGGTGACAAGGCCTTCGGTCGTGAGGTTTACAGCGACATCCGCCATCAAGCCATCGCCGCCGAGGAGCGCTGGTACGACGCCCGAGTCGACGCAACCCTGGGTATACCCAGGGTTAGAGGCAAAGCCTCTAACCCCTTCTTCGACCTACATGTCCGTTGGGAGTACACGGTGGTGCCCAGGCACCGTTTCCGCAAGTTCGCCGTCGTCTCCGACCGCCAACGCTACGACCAGCTGGTCGCCGAACGCGGCGAGACCAGCGTGTGGTACCGCCGACCGGTACCTGGCCTGGAGGTCAACGACCCAGAAGTCTTCGCTTTGGAGCAGTTCACCATCAACGGCCGATCCATCGACTTCAGCCGTCAAGCCGATGATGTCTCCCAGGTCTACACCGTCGATCTAGGACAAGACACGATAGAGCAAGGCCAGAGCGTAGTGGTGGCCTTCAGCTTTCGGACACTCGTACCCCGTGACGGTCACGTCGTCCACATTAACATCGACCGGCCGACCAAAGGGCTGGACGTTGAGCTGACCTATGACTCTTCCTCCATCAAGCGCCTTCGTCTGATGGACTTCGCCTCTCGCGGTGATGGCGGCCGCATCTCGGAAGAGCCTGAAACCTCGGTGGTGCGCTATCGCTACGACGGCTGGCTCTTCCCACGAGCTGGCTTGGTCTTCGCCTGGACGCTGGCCACGGAAGCCGGCCAGCAGCACCAGCCAACACACAACGGCACCCGCTCGAGCAAGGCCGCCTGAACGGGTGCCGTCGTAGTGCATACGTGGGCTCAGGTCAGCAGCCTCCCATGATGATCACCCCTCTCGTCCGGCTACGACCACAGCATAGGACGTATTTGCTTGAGACGCATACTCTCTGGACGCGAGAAGTTGGTCTCGTTGTGATGGTCAGGTGCCCACCACCTCGCCCAAACCGCCCATCTCACCAGCAGCTGGCGAGTTCGGAGCACGGGTACGCACTCGACGCCAGCAGTTGGGACTGTCCCAGGAGGCCCTGGCTGACCAGTCCGAACTGCACTGGACATTCATCGGCCAGGTCGAGCGCGGCCAGCGCAACCTCAGCCTCCACAACATCCTGCGCGTCGCCCGCGCCCTCGACATCGACCCCGGCGATCTGGTACGCGGACTCTGATAGCCAACAAATAGGAGGTGCCTGATCTGTGTGACGTACGCCGAATTCATCCATATCACCTCAGAAGGCAGTCGCGCATAAAATCTCAAATACTCTGCCATCGCGGGCCAGGCAAGTCACGTCCACGCCCATTAATAACGTTATATTATCGCATATTGTAGCCGGAGTGCAGTGGCTCGTTGTCATGACCGTGTATCATGAGTCCTGCGATATGCGGCAGCTAGCCGCTGATCGTGCGGGCAGTCTCGTACACACCCGCTTGCGACTCACCCACCTCTTGCGCTACCTTGAATCTCGATGAGGAGGTTTTATTGAACCGCAACCTAGCGCAAGAAGGAATCTCCATGTAGACTTGCGTCATGCCGACGGGACCAAAGCACATCCATTCCTACGACTATTCGCATGACGGAATTGAGGAACACATCGAAGAGGTGTGCCGTTGTATGATCGGCGAAGATCACGACGATAGTGATAAGCTTTCGCCCGATGAGACCGAAGATATATGGTTATCAAGCGGGATGGATGAGGACTATGACTTTCGTTGAGCCTGGTGTTACGTTCCATGGAAATTGTTACCGACTGGTATCCAAGCAATAGACGTGCTTAGTGGTATCATTTGTTCATGACATACGTAGCCACGGTCGTTCAGGTGCTCCTCTCCTCCCCGAGCGATCTCCCTCCAGAGCACAGGCATCTTATCCATAGTACTATACGCTCCTGGAACACGAACTATAGCCGACGCTTTGGAGTGATATTTTCACCTACCGATTGGCAGGAAGGAACGAGCCCGAGTTATGGGCAAGAGCCACAAGCCTTTATCAACGAGCAGTTGGTTGCTTCGTCTGATATGGGATTGGTCGTGTTCACCAATCGGCTCGGCACGCCGACGAAAACTCACCTGTCTGGAACAGTTGAAGAAATCAGTCTACTGCACAGTCAGGGCAAGCGAGTCGCAATCCTGAGAAATACGACGCCAAGCGCTCCAGCGTCGACAACGGACGCGATCCAGCAGTTGACTGCATTAAATGACTATCTCAACTCAATCAAAGACGAGGCGCTCTACAGTATATATTCATCGAGCGAGCAGTTGATGCAGATTATCAACAACACATTAAACAATGTTGCCCGTGATTATGAACCGCCCAACGTACCAAGTGCTTCTTCCGCGCATAGTTCAGAAGCCGATCCCTCTTCCGGCGTTTGGCCTTCAGTCGAGATCGAGCGCTACACCGAAACTGACAGCAAGGGACGACTTAAGAACAAACGGCGGCTGTATCTGACGCTTACGAACCGAACTAGGCAGCCAGTGACCGATGTTTCTTACCGATACGAAGATAGTGACGATGAGTCGAGTGGGCTGTTCGATCTTAACTTCAACCCAAATAATGTCATCAACACAATGGCACCCGACGCTATCCAGCGGTATCCCATTATGCAAGTTCTCGGATCGCCGAACGAAGCCGACTGTATAGTCGCCTGGACTGACGTGAACGAAGTTAGCCATGAAACGAAGGCCAGCGTGAGGATCAGTTAACGCTCTGAACAGAATCGCCCCGTCGTGCTGAGTCCAGTCCCATCTGACGATCGGGCAAATCGAAGCCGAGCGAGCCTGCTCAGACTCTCCAGAGCGGTAAGCATATAGTAGCCATCACACCCGCGGGTCCACTGGGTTGTACCTACCCGGCTGTGTGTGGCGTTGGCTGTTACCATTGCTCCATCTAGATCTAACGGGCTCGAGCGACTCGGGCAGGGTACGGATAGGATCGTGGAAAGGCCATACGAGCACTCCGCCGACTCCTGGGATCAGTCACATCCTTGAAGACACGGGCTAGGGGCCGGCGCGACAGGGCCGTTGTGATGAAGGATGGCATCGGCGGCGTGACCCCACTAATGACGGGACTGAGTGGACGCTCTTATCGTCACCGTGCGGGTCACGCCGCACTCATACCAACACACCAGGCCCCTCAGAGACCAAACGACCAACCATCGACTTTGCCCACGTATTAGTCGTTCCTATCCAAAAGTGGGTTAATTCGACTAATCAAGCTTTCGGCTATCAACAACTCCTCCTCCGACATTCGAGCAGCGCCTTTCATCCTCAGTAGCGCACCGGCAGGCGAGTAATGGTTGAGACGACCTTTGTTAACATTGCAGGCAACGAAAGCATCCTCCACTCGCTTGACAATCCTTGGCCCATCAGGCAGGTCGTCAAGCGTGAGAGGATTGTCAGCAAGCACACCTTGATAGGCCTCATTAACCAAATCAACATATAGCTGTGCTGGCAGAAGATCTTCGATATCAGTCTCCTCAACTCCGGAGGCGTCACCAACCTGGACGATTCCGGCATCGTACATCTTGCCGCTCGCCTTCAAGTTACTGATGGTCTTATTGTTCTGCGCCGACGAGTCCGCAAGCACGGCTACCTTCATCCGGTTTGCTCCAAAAAGCGTCAGGAACGCGGCAAGCTTCGAGATACCACCGCCAGGCACGAGAACCCATCGATCATCCAGCCCAGGCTTCCCAGCCTCGATAAGCTGCTCAGAAAGGTACTGTAGATAGATGACATCTGACGGGCCTTCAACCAATAGTACGTTTGGCCCAACAAAAAGCGTTTGCGTCAGCTCAACCCCAAGGGCCGCATGCAATGGGAACGCCGACTCAGCATCTGTCTTCAGGATATCAGATGACACAGTGGTGCCTGTTTCAGGAGCATCAATCACTGTTCTCACACAACCGAAATTATGTGGATCAATCATGAACGGAGAGTGCGTGGTAAAAATCACCTGATGGTGTGGCGCAAGACGTTCATTGATGAATCGCAGGAGATCGTGCTGTGCTGTCGCGTGAAGACTGAGACCAGGCTCGTCAAGCAGAAGAATAAGTGGCTGCGTCGACTCCTTCTCTAACTTCGAAAAGTACGCCAGGAACGAGAAAAACCAGACAAACCCGCGGGAGCGCTCGTCAAACGGGACGGTGACGCGGTGACGTTGGTTTTTCACACGGATTTGCAGAAGTGGAGCCTCATTAAGTGGCGGCTCCGCATTTGGCTCGGCTGCTGCAATAGTATGCAGTTCTACCTGGAGCTCCTTGTTTTGGCTCCAATATTCGAAGACTTCGTCGCTGATAGCATTCGACGCGTTCTCCATCTGCCTAATTAGACGCTCGTGATTGTCTGAAGAAATAAACTCCTGGGGATCCACTCCCGCCATCGATAGGAGTGCCAAAAGAGCCTCTTCACCACGCTCAAGCTTATCGTTATCGCGGTGATAGATCAATGTCGGGATAGAAACCTTACCAGGCATGACATCATAGTCACCAAAGTAGACAAACTTTGGGCAACGCTTGTGCAATACATCAATCGCGGCGAGAACAGGATCGTTGTCGCGCCACGATTCGATCTTCTCTAACGTGGCAGCAGCAGTCGGTGTTTCCGATTCAAGACTTCGAAGGGTTTCGGCCAAACCGTCGATAGTAGATACAGCGTCGACCTTCGTTTTATCTGCCGTCGGCAAATCAAGTTCATTTCGGAGGTGGTTAAGTATCTTTTCTTCATTAACCTGGAGCGACCATTCTTCTTGAGTAAAACCGAAGCCAGTTGTGATAGTGACGCATTTATCGTCAAAAGCTTCAGGGTAAAGGATTGCTTCTACAGCAGCAATATCGCCATCATCAAGTTCGTAGGTTAACTCAGTAACTCTGACGCACTTCTCTTTTCTCAGTTCAGGTGTTTTGTGGCTCGGGTAATCGAGGTCTGGATCGAACTTAACGCGATCCACTGGATTGCTTTTATAGAGAGATTGCAGCACCGCGGTTTTGCCAGACTCATTCTTACCGACAAGCGCTGTCACGTCAGACTCAACGTCAAACTCCGTTGGCTCACTAATGCTGCGGTATCGCTGAATATTGACATGAACGAGTTTCATTTTCTTCTCCTGGTGACTTGTTTATGGCGTAGCATTCTATCTACTACATGCCGCCCTTCATTATACACCAGATATGGCCACATTGCGGGCTCTTCGTGTTTGAGGGTGTAGTAGGTAGGGCCTATTGATCTGTTTGGTGGGGGTGGTGGGTGCGTCGTTGCGGTGGGTGGGGGTCGAGGTCCCCCGATGATGGGAGTTCCTACACACCCCGTCACGAGAGACCTCGACGTGCCTGAGACTACCTTCACCGGCCCTGACCTGACGACGTTCCTGGGCCTGGACGCCCTGGGACTGACCGCGATGGGACAGCACCTGACCCCGGGGCGGGCGGTGATCGAGTGCCGTATGCCCGCTGGCTTCGAGGACCCGTTCTGCAAGGCCTGCGGGGCCCAAGGCGTCGCTCGTGGGACGGTGGCCAGGCGGCTGGCCCACCTACCGGTGGGGTGGAGACCCACGCAGCTGGTGGTGCGCGTGCGGCGCTTGGCCTGCGCGCACTGCTGCCGAGTGTGGAGACAGGACACGAGCCGGGTGGCCCAGCCGCGGGCGCGACTGACCCGCGCAGCCGTCGAATGGGGGCTGCGGGCCTTGGGTCTTGAGTCCATGTCCGTCTCACGCGTCGCGCAGGCCCTGGGGATCTCCTGGCACACCGCCAACACCGCAATCCTGACTCGAGCCGAGCAGGCCATCACCAGCAACCCTCACCGCTTCGAGGGGGTCGAGGTGCTCGGGGTTGATGAGCACGTGTGGCGCCACACCAGGCAGGGCGACCGCTATGTCACCGTGATCATTGACCTGACCCCCGTGCGCGACCACAGCGGTCCGGCTCGTCTGCCAGGCGTGGTCCCGGGTCGTTCCAAGAAGGCGTTCAAGACCTGGCTCGCCCAGCGCGACCAGGCCTGGCGCGGGCGGGTCGAGGTGGTGGCCACGGGGCGGTTTCACCGGGTTCAAGAACGCCGCCGGCGAGGAGATCCCCAAGGCCCAGGCGGTGATGGACCCCTACGCGCGTCGTCTCCCTGGCAGGAGCCAAGCTCGATGAGTGCCGCCGCCGCATCCAGCACGAGACCACCGGCCGGCGGGGCCGCAAGGGAGACCCGCTCTACTAGGCCAGACGCACCCTGCGCACGGGGGCCGACCTGCTCACCGACACCCAGGCCGAGCGCCTCGAGGCCCTGTTCGCCAACCAGCGCCACGCTCCGGTCCAGGCCACCTGGGGCGTCTACCAGCGCCTCATCCAGGCCTACCGCACCGAAGAGGCGGGCCTGGGGCGGTTCCTGATGCGACGGCTCATCGACTCCCTGAAACAGGCCGTCCCCGACGGCCTGGAGGAGATCCAGACACTGGCTAAGACCCTGATCAGCCGCAGCCAGGACGTCCTGGCCTACTTCGACCAGCCCCGCACCTCCAACGGCCCCACCGAAGCCATCAACGGACGCCTGGAGCACCTGCGCGGCATCGCCCTGGGTTTCAGGAACCTCACGCACTACACCACCCGCAGCCTCATCCACGCCGGACGCCTCAAGGACCACCTGACAGCAACCACCTAAACCCAGCGATAAGCCCCGCCTACCACACCCTCAAACACGAAGAGCCACATTGCGTCGCTCCGGCATCTTGCCTAGATGAGTAAGCCCAGGGGGGTGTGTCAAGCGGCGGTGGGTAGTTTCGTGGCTGGTTGGGGGTTGTAGAGGGTGTTGTTGCGGATCATGGCGTGCAGGGTCAGGATGCGGCGGTGGGCCAGGGCGAGGACGGCCTGGTTATGGCGTATGCCTTGGTCGCGTTTGCGCTGGTAGTAGGCCCGGGAGACGGGGGCGGAGCGCAGTGAGGCGAAGGCGGAGGCGAACATGGCGCGCTTGAGCCTCTTGTTGCCGCCGTGGGAGACGTGCTCGCCGCGGATCGATGAGCCCGATCTCCTGGTCACCGGTGCCAGGCCGGCGTCAGGTCGGCGATGCGGCGCATCGACAGCCCGGGCAGGTAGCCCACGGTGATGCCCGCCTCCTGGGCCACCGCCACGGCCAGGGCCCCGATGGTGGCGGGCTGGTCGACCACCACCAGCAGGCTCCCATGGGTCGCCAGCTTGTCGTAGAGGGCGCGCAGACGCGCCTCGTCGTTGGGCAGGGCCTTGTCACAGACCTTCCGCCCGTCCCGGCTCAGGGCCGTGGCCCAGTGCTCGCTCCTTGCTGACGCCCGATACCGACGAAGACGCCCGGCATCCTCGATATCCATCTCTCCTGCCGCCTCTCGCTCCTGGATGCAAGGGCCAGCCGGTGGACGACCGGCCCCGCACCCACACCTGCGAAAGACCTCACACGCAGTGGGCCGTTCCCCTTATCAGCGGTCACCAGCGCCCGGCCACCATGGGTGACCTTCGCCCCCCCCGGATCATCCACGGACAGGGGCAAGACACCCGCGCCCACAGCAGCTGGCCCAGCCCCGGACCACCCGGGACCACCAACAAGATAACGGGCGGTTAGTGGTCGTAGGGGGTTAGGTTCCGTAGTGTGGGGGCGCCTACGAGGTAGTTGTGCCAGATGGCGGCTGTCAGGGCGAGGACGCGTTGGGTGATGCGTGAGCAGGCTCCGGCGATGGTGCATCCGCCGTGGCTTTCGAGGTCGAGCCGGCCCTTGAGCGTCTGGTTGACGGACTCAATGATCTGACGCAGCAGTCGCAGGAATCGTTTGCCCGGGCGCGGGCTCTCGCCTTTGCGTGCCGGTCGAATCGGCTCGATACCGGCTTGCGTGAGCTGGTCCTCAAAGGCGGCTCCGAAGTAGTTCCTGTCAGCGATGATCACCCGACCCGAGGAGGCGGGCTGGTCCATGCGCTCCAGGACGGCGCACAGGGTCTCGCGCTCGTCGGCCTTGGCTCCGGTCAGAGCCCATCCCACGGGCAGTCCGTGCACGGTGCACACCAGGTGTAGGCGCAGACCCCAGAAAAAGCGCGAGTGGGAGGCGCTAGTCACCCGTACTCGGCCCAGCCGACCAGGTCGGAGCGTTTGACGGTCTGGCGGGAGCGGGCGCACTCGATGGGGGCGGAGTTGGCCACCCGCGCATCGTCGTCCCATGGGCCGGTGGTGGCGCACAGGTGGGTCAGGACGGCCTGCATCGTGCCGGTGAGCGTGCAGGCGCTTTGTTGTAGCCGGGCTGGCCGGGCAGGGCGGGGAACATGGCGTCTAGGTGCTCGCTGGTAAAGCCCAGCAGGGCCTGCATCACCGCGCTCCCACGCCACCACACCCCCCTGGAACCAATCATCTAAACACCACTCATCGTCCCTACGGGGCTAGCACCCCCATCCCAGCGACACACCATCTCTGTCAAACCAGCTCAGACACTCTCACCCACCGACTTCGCCGTTTTAAGAACGCTTTTCCATCGATGGGGAGCGGTAGAGCAGGACCAGGATGGCGTGTGAGTGATTGGCGATGTAGGGCTGATCCTCTAGACCAGAGACTGCGGAAAATCTAAATCGACTGCCAAATAGTATGTGCGTGGTGATATAGCCAAATTGGAACTTCAGCGAAAAACTTCGTCTTCTCCCCACTCCAATGGAACAAGCTTACACCCATCCAGCAGTAGGCACACAGAAAACAAAGTACAAGGAATACTGCATACAGCCAGGAGAGACCAAAATGAAACTTGCGGGAGATGGTGTGGCGCCAGTTCTCCGTCACCAGGAAATCTAAAGCGAATACCAGGAACGCGATTAAGTGTGTTGCAAATGTCACAAATGCTGCGACTTCGGCGGTGTCGCTGAGTCGATCAATGTAAGCTAATGTCTGCGCTGTTGGTTTATTTTTATCCGGGATTCCACTGCGGATCACCAACGCAAGATTAACCGTGAACACTGCGGTAAGTGTAACGATCATCGAGACAACTAGCAGGACTCGACGGGAACCGAGCACCACGCTTACATACTCGTGCTCGCGATCGAACAGAATATAACCAGCCATGGCAGACGGCAAGATAGCTACGACTGCCACCATGCTAGATATATCTTCAGGAAATGCAAAGCTCTCGAATTTAATGAACATCAGGAGAAGAGCTACGGACACTGCTAGGCCAGCAAGTGAGGCAAAGAGTGCAGGCAAAACGAACTGGCCTCTCTTTATGTGGGCCTGAATACGAAAATCAGCAGAAAGGCTTGCCCCTTCTCCTCGAGTAATATACAGTCGAGCCTTATTTCCTACATAATGTAAATCGCCGGCCTTCATTCCGTCATCTTTGTGCATATAACCATTAGGTCTGACGGTGATTCTTTGCGCTTCTCCATCAATTTTTAGCGCTTCGCACCTGACATTGTCGATGCGCATGGCTTCTGGAAGTATGAGTTGACCATAGAAGCCTAACTTTGACTCGCTCACTAATGAGATTACAAAATTAGGAGGAACAACTCCGTAGCGACGCATCTGACTTCTGAACCAGTTAGTCAAAAGAACAATTCCACGAGACAATGTGACGATCGCGCGAACAAGCAAAAATTGAACTGGTGTGAGCGACGCTTTTATTCGATTACTTACCCTTTGCCTGAACTGTCTTTTGTACTCTCCGAAATAGTCCTCATGCTGATACATGAAGGAATCGTTCCAGGACACTTTAATTAGCCCTCGAGCGCATGTTTCGAGTTGTCTATACGGTAGGGTTACGGACATGGCAAATGTCTCGCACAAGCGTATAAAAAAACACCTAAACTCTCGATTGGCGATCCATGCATGCCAGTTATTACTACTTCCTATAGGCCAGTTCAAATCGTACTTCTCAACGATATAAAGCCAACCACTTAACCTGGTGTGAGCTGAAGTGTCCCGCCCCCGGAGAAGCCTATATACTGTCGAAATCTGCTCCTCTGTTAATTCATGTAGTGAAAATCCTGCAAAGCGATTGAGCCAGCCAAATACATAGTACGTAGCGATGCGAGCGGATTCTGAACGACTTGCTAAGCAAACTGCTGACTCCCAGGGGCCGGAAATATCAATGGAGACAAAAGGCTGCTTATACATCCAGTCGAGCGGTAGTGTTAAAACGCCATCACGATGTTCAAGTTCGCTAAGTTCTGAAAACATGACATCGTACGACATCTTAATTTTATTTGCGACGGGACTTATTGGCTCGAACTGCTTTACCCTTCTGATTAACCATGTTGACCGGTCTTCCCAATGCGCATAGTATAAATCAGCGTACTTTTTAACTTCTTCTAGAGTAGGAGGTATGTAGCCTTGAAATAGACAAGTATTCGCCATAATTCCGTGAGGTCGGAGACTGGGGTGGCTTTAGAAGTGGAGGCCTAACGAGAATTGCTTATGATTGCTTGCGATCCGCTGATGGGGGATATAGACATCCTGGCGAAGGCACAGTGGGGTCAACAAAAACACAGTAAGCACTCACGACCCTTTTTTTAGGTCGGCTAAGTTCCCTAAAGTCTCTGTAAAAGGACTTTAACTTATCTACTATCCCACTTATCCTGCCTAGATGACATCTCGCTGAGTTCCGTTTCACTTATCGCAAGACGTCCAATACCTTTGCGTGTCGACTGGCTGTTCGATTGAGTTTCAACGCCGCTTTCCGCAGAAGTATTCCAAACCAGCAGATCATTTTCGGGCTGGTTCGGTGAGTTCTGGTGATGGGGCAGCGTTTCACTCATGGCTGCTACCATTTAATCACAGTCGACCTATTAGTGCAATATTTCAATTGATAGATTGGGGTCTTGCTGTTTCTGCTGACTGGTTTATTGGTTGCGTCTATTGTGATTGCGAACGTCGAGTTCCTTAACTCGCAGACATTCGGCAACGTCGCCCTAGCTGTCCGTTGCAAGGTGGACGCATCTGGTGTGCAGCAGACAGGCGCCATCGTCGGCAGGTGAGCCCAGGTGGACTGCCAGGCGGCGACAACTGCCGGTGTTGTTGCCGCCTGAGAGCGTCTATGTCTGCCTGGTAGCGCATGCCCGTCTCCATCGTCGCGCTGGGCTGGTGATGCCCGCAGATCGTTCTGGACACTTGGGAGGGTAGCACTCTGTGCCGTGGATGCCTATAGGGAGCGTACCGCCAAGGCTGCGACGTTGGGATGCTGTTGTAGGAAGCGGGCAGGCCAGCGCCTCAAGACGGAAGAAATGACCACCAGCCCGGTACTGAAGCGCGCAAGTGTTATGGACATCCCCAGCTGTAACAAATCGGTTACGTCCGGCGAAGAGTGTCTGAGCTGGTTTGACAGAGATGGTGTGTCGCTGAGATGGGGGTGCGGGTCCCGTGGGGACGATGAGTGTGGTGCTTAATCAATCCCTTGTCCCCAGGAACCCGCGCTGATGTCATCTTCCACACGACCGTCCTGTCGCGCTGACCCCTGGCTCAGGTTCTTTAAAGAACACCACCGATCCGCGCGACCGGCGGACCGTGCGCCATGACCTGCCCGCGGTCCTGTCCCTGCCAGTGACCGGGGTGCTGGCCGGTTGCCGGAGCCTGACGGCGATATGGGAGAGAGCACACCACCGACCTGACCGCCGCCGACCTGAAGGTCTTGAGCTTACCTGTTGGGCAGGCTCTTTCGTCGGAGTCGATCATACGTAGGACCTCGCAGGATCTGGACCCTGCAGACGTTCCCTCGTGGGCGCGCCTCAATATTAGTGATACCGGGTGTTTGAGCAAGCAAACGTCGCGTCAACTCCGGAAAAGCAATGTCCGGTTGACCCAGTGGGTGAGATCTACCGCCGAGACGAGGTTGAGGCTTCTACTGTTCAGGGTCGATGAGATTGACCGTAGGGGTTGAGAAACGAGATTCACGCGTCCATCTATACCACTTCAACTTCAATGTCTGACAAGCATCTTTTCTGAGATCTTCAGTTAGGTAAATACATCACTATGATGCTGTTCCCTATAATCTGGCTGGAAATAGTGGCGTTTGGCAACAGCGGCCCGATCATCTGCCACTGGAAGCACGGCCACACCTCCCCCGGCCAGGCGATACGTAGGCCTCGAGTTCTACCGCTGTCTGGTGGAGACAGCATCAGAGGTTCCGCCAGACGTTGATGTACGTGAAGTTCGCCTGGCAAATCTTCGCAGCGCCCAACGGATGATGGTGGAGCGACAGGCTCGAAGCGGGGTGGTGGCACAAGATCCTGCACCTTCATGTCAATCTCGTCGTCTGGGCAGTACCACTGGATCTGCACAGAGCGCATGTCTACAAAGCGCGGCCGCTTGGTAGTAACCATCACCTCGGTACTGCCGCCGCCCGGGTTGCCGACCAGCACGACATCGCAGACCGGCACAGCATCGACGATCCAGTTAGAGCAGATCAACGACACCAGCTGCTGTATGCCGAGGTCCGAATGACGTCGCGCCTGACGCGCCTCGTAGCCGTAGTCGGCTCCGAACTCGTTGAGTCGTTCCAGGTGCGTCCTGCCTTTGGAAGCCAGACCCAGCGAGTAAGCCACTGCGTTCAAGGGAGTGACGTCATCGTCGAGCTCCAGTCGGGCCAGGATCCTCGTCTCGAGTCGAGTAAAGGCCAGTAATGGATCGCCATCGCCCAGAAGAGCCACTATGGCCGGACAAGTCGCCATTGAGTGCGGCGACAGGCCCTCCGGCCGCTTCCGGACTGCCAGAAGCTCACTTCGCACCGCTGCCTCCGATGTCGCCGCCTGCTGCGAGGCGGCGCGGTAGCGATCCGTCGACGCTGTCGCTCTGGCCACGGGTTCACTGTAGCCCAGGACGTTAGCTGCGGTCACGAGAAGCGCATCGCGATACACGGACGCCTGGGTGCACGGTGTCATTCCTGTGTCACGACACGCTCCGCCGTCTCCTGGTCTCCTATCACTACGAGACCGACAACCCCGGCCGCCCCGGCCAGGCCCTCCTCCCACCGCCACAGGCAGACAGAGAAGGGTACCTGGTCGCCAGGACCAACCGCCGCACCTAACAAACGGGCAGCGCCAACTGAAAGGAACCCGCCCTCATGCCCATCAACCTCATCCCCCAAACCCCGGATCCCGAGCCCGACTCCTACGCCACCGGCCTGGCGTCCTTCGGCCCTTCCTCCCGGGCGGTGGCCCGCGCCGCCCGCCGCCACGCCGACGCTGTCCTCGGCCGGGCCGAGGTGACTCACATCAAAGACCAGGCCCGCGCCGTCCTGGCTGCCAGCGTCCTGAACAACACCGCTGCTCTGGTCGGCCTGGCCGAGCAGGCTCACCAGATCGCCCCGGCCGGGGACCCCTACTACCAGGCCGTTATCAGGGCTTACGCCCTGAGCACTGCCGAAGACATCGCTGAGTTCTGAAGGGCTAGCACCATTATGAATGCCAGCGCCAACATCATCGTCCTCATCGCCCTGGTCACCATTACGGTACTGAGTCTGGCCGCCTTGACTCTGCTGCTGCGGGCCCAGCGAAGATCAATCCGGCAGAAAAGAAACGGCAGACCACCGACCCGGCCGGCGCAGCCGCTCCATCTGCCCACTATCCACGCCGATCGAATGCAGGAGTGCCAGCGCATCGCTCGCCGGGCCGCCTACCTCAAATGGCAGCAGGACCACGCCGCTCTGCAGGCCGCCCGCGCCATACAGCAGGCAGCACGATGGTATGGAGAGTGATAACGGCCCAGACGGCTCTCGCCATGGCTTTGGTCGTTGTTAAAAAGACAGCAGGCATTCTCGTGACCACTAAACAGGACTTATAGACGACTATCCTTGGCTTTCCGATGGTGAAACTGTTGGCGTCTTAGTTTTACCTGACGCGTCGCTCAGGATTGCGTCCTTCGAGACCTTGCTGAAGACGTAGTGGTGTGCAACATATAGGGCAAAGCACCTAACGCGAAAGGAGTAGAGAAATGAGCATCTCAGAAACGCGCAACACGAACCGATTGGCCGGTGTACCCGCTGGCGGCTTCCGCACCATCCTGGCGGATCCGCCCTGGCCGGCTCAGGGTGGCGAGCACCACTACCGCACCATGAACCTGGATCGGATTCAGGCCTTGCCTGTGGGGTCGTTGGCGGCGTCAGACTCCCATCTGTGGCTGTGGACGACCAACGCCCTGCTGCCGCGGGCGTATGAGACGGCGGCAGCCTGGGGCTTTACGGTACGCAGCCCCTTGACGTGGGTGAAGTTCCGTCTGGGTGTCTCCGGTCGCTACCAGCTACGCAACGCCACCGAGCAGTTGCTGTTCTGTACACGGGGTAACGCACCGTTGAATTCGCGTTCACAACCGACGTGGTTCAATGCGCCGGTAGCGGAGCATTCCCGCAAGCCAGCCGAGCAGTTCGCCATTATTGAGCGGGTGAGCAGTGGGCCGTACTTGGAACTATTCGCTCGTCGTCGTCCGGAATCCAATCGTCGGTGGGCGGTATGGGGTGATGAGGTCGAGTCGGACATTCGCATTCCCGGGTACTCGGTGCCGCGCTATAGCCAGTGGGTAATACCAATCACCGAGGCGCCCGCCGATGGTAAGGCCTCCGCCACAATCATCGATCCGGCGCGATCGCATGATTTTCAAGGAGAACAATCATGAATGGGCATCTTACGAGAGGAGTCGACGACTATGACCAATTCGAGACGCTCCCCGTCTACGAGCCTGCTTCGCGCCGGCGGCGGGCTCGCCTTGGCCGGGATCGGACTGAAGTGGATCGCTTGCGTGCTGCAAAATGCGTGGATGTGGCTCGGCGGCGGGCTCGTCGTGGTCGCAATCATCGCCGGCGCGTTTGTCTGGTGGCGCAGTCGCAACTCCTGGTGAGACGCAAGCGAGGTCGGCCATGAGCCGCCGGCGGCGTCGCCATCCGGGCGGACGCCCATCAGCCTCACGGCGGGTGCGAGTGATGCCGATACACCGCAGCATGCTGGATCACCAGGCGTTGGCCAGAGTGCTGCTGGCCATCCTATCTCAAGACATCGCCACGGACGTCGCGGCGAACGACTCCGCGACATTCACGCCGACCGAGATTCCGGCCAAGAGAACAAACCCACAGATCCAGGTAGAAAGTGAGGAGCCATGAACTATAGCAGCAAGTACCCACTGATGTGGCAGCGGCTGCGGTTTGCTCTGCCGCTAGACGTGGCGGCCGCTACTGGCCTATTGGAACGGATCGTCGTGGATGCCTCTCTGGGACGCCTGATACTGGAAGCTCGTGCCACTTCAGGGCGAGTGCGCTACCTGCTGGGCGCGACCAACCTGAGGCACCTTGGCATCGTCCGTGAACTACTTCCTGGCACTCGTGTCGTAGCAACCGCCATTGAGCGAAAGTCGGTAACTCAATCCTTGCGCCTGAGTGTACGCCGAGCTGGCCTGCCGTTATCGGTGGAGCGATTAGAGTCTGTCGCCAGGGCAGTACTGGCCGCGATGGCCGCCACCGAGGATGAGGAGGAACTGGTCGTTCAGCTTCACATCGGCTCCCGCTACCAACCCACGCTGAATAGCAAACCGCAGCCCGAAGGTTGGCTGGAGCTCCTCGGTATCACCTCGACCTCTGCAGCTAGTCGCGAGCACCAACGGCGAGCCCGATCTCACGCTGGTAAACATCGGTCTGGGGTCTGCCTGCGCTTGGGAGTCAAGGCCGTCACACCTGCGCGATGCCGGCTGTTGCTTCAGGGCTTGCTCGGTGGGCTGCGAGTAGCCGAGAGCGCTGGGGTACGGTTGCATGCCCGTCCCGACAATCCCAGCAAGCTCAACCAGGCGCGCCGTCCCTGGCACTACCCGCTGACCCTGGATGCCACTGAAGTCCTCTGTTTGAGCGGCTGGCCAATCGGGCAGGCAAGACTTCCGGCTATGCCGAACGCTCACCCCAGATGTCTTCCGCTGCCTGAACAGCGAGACCGACAGCGTGTCTTCGCCCGTGGCCTGGGCGACCAAGCAGACCAGCGGCTTGGCATCTCGATACGCGATGCGCTACTGCACACAGTGCTACTCGGTCCCACTGGGGCGGGCAAGTCCACTGTTCTGGGCCGCTTGGCCTTGAACGATATCGACGCTGGCCGCGGAGTGCTGCTCATCGATCCCAAGACCGACCTGGTCAATGATCTGCTAGCGCGCATACCCGAGCAGCGGACCGGCGACGTAGTGGTCATCGACCCAACCAGTCCAACACCCATCGGACTCAATCCGCTAGCCACCAGCCCGCGTAGCAGAGAGCAAGTGCCGGAAATGATCGCCGACACTGTACTGGCGACCTTCAAGAACCTGTTCGCTGACGCCTGGGGCGTGCGCACTGAGGAGATCCTCACCGCCAGCCTGCTGACACTGGCCCGCACGCCCGGCGCCACCCTGGTGGACTTGCCGCTATTACTGACCAATCCGGCCTTCCGCTGCCGCATCATCGCCAACGCGCCAGATCCGCTGGGGACCGGACAGTTCTGGAGCAAATATCAGTCGCTCTCCGAGGCCCAACGGCTGCAATGGATCGCACCAGTACTCAACAAGCTCCAGCCGTTCCTCATCCGGCCTCACTTACGCGCCACTCTCGGCCAGACAAACCCATCCTTCGATCTGGCCGATCTTTTGACCAAGCGCCGTATCGTTCTGGTCTCCTTGAACAAGGGTATCCTTGGATCAGAGTCCGCCAGACTACTGGGCAGCCTGATCGTTGGGCAGCTGTGGCCGCTGATCCTGTCCCGGGCCGCTCTACCACCGGAGCGACGCCACATCATCAGCGTGTTCATCAACGAAGTCCAGGACTACCTAGCGCTACCCACCGACTTGGCTGACGCCCTGACGCAATCCCGCTCCCTGGGAGTGGCCTTCCACCTGGCCCACCAGTACCGTGCCCAACTGCCATCCCGGCTCAAGGCCGCCATCGACACCAACGCCCATAACAAGATCATCTTCGGATCATCGGCCGCCGATGCCTTCGAGATCGCCCGCCTAGCGCCTGAACTGGAGGCCATCGACTTCCAATTGCTGCCGCGCTACAGCATCTACGCCCGCACCATCCACCACGGACACACCAACCCCTGGTGCCAGGCTCGAACTCTGCCCATGTCGCCAGCCACCGGCGACCCAGCGTCCCTGCGCGCTGCTAGCGCCGCTCGCTACGGCCAAGACGCCCGCCAAGTCGAAGAGCAACTACTCAAGCGCCTCGGACTGGCCTCGACTCCCGCGACCACTACAGACACCACAGTACCGACCGGTACTAACGACAGTGCTCCAGCAATTAGAACGACAGCCTCGTCAAACACTACTGGCAGCGTGACGATCGGTCGCCGACCCAAGACAAAGCGGGGAACCGAGAGCAGATGAACCACCAGACCGAAGCCGGAATAGGGCAGCTGCTGACATCGTATCGCTAGACGAACCGCCCGACGCACCGCCGCAGCCAGCAACCCCAACCTTCCGGCGCTACCACACCGCTCGCCAGCGATTACCGGAGATGACTACCAGCCGTATCCGGCTGACACAAGCCCATCGCAACCAAAGGAAGGAGAAACGCCCATGATCACCAACCAGATCAGCACGACTGGTAGTCCGCATCGCCTCGGACGCCGCCAGCTGGAGATGATCGCCGACCAACTCGACCGCATCGACCACCGGCTGCTGAGTCTGCTGAGAATGCACCGTTACGCTACCACCCGCCAACTCAGCTACCTCAGTCGGCTTGCTACTGCCTACGCCAGCGCACGCTCAGCCCTGCGGCAGACCACCCGCCGCCTGAACCGCCACCGCCACCTGGGACTGGTGGACCACCTTGAACGTCGTATCGGCGGGGTCAGGGCCGGCTCCACCGGCTACATCTGGCACCTACGTGAGCCCGGCCACCGCCTGGTAGCCCCAGAGCGCACCACCCGGCACCGCACCACTGAGCCCTCACATGCCTTCCTGGCCCACACCCTGGCCATCACCGAAGCGCGCTTGGTCATCGAGAGAGCCGCCCACGACACCGGCGGATACCTCAGCCTGCTACGCACCGAACCGGACTGCTGGCGCCACTGGCTACTGCCCGGCGGCGGGAAACGCTGGCTCAAACCCGACCTCGAAGCTATCACCACCACCGCCACCAACGAAGAAGACCACTGGTTTTGCGAAATCGACCTGAACACCGAGAACCCCGCCAGATTGCTAACCAAGTGCCACGACTACCAAGACCACCTGAACGCCGATACCGAACAAGCCAGCACCGGCTACTACCCCCAAGTCATTTGGATCATGAACAGCTTGCGACGCGCTGCCCGTCTGACGGAGCAGATCGCCGCCGACCAGTACTTGACCCCGGGACTGTTCAAGATCATTACCAGCGCTGAAGAGCTGGCCAGATTGATCCAGCAAGGGCCGTGAGGCCAGACCGCCAGAAAGGAAACGAAAGGAAAGACTCATCTATACCGATCAATATTTTGACTTGACTCTTCGCACCAACTGAGCGTCAATAGAAACAGAGGCAGGACAACACCCAGTCCTTGTGCCATTAACTAAGAAACACCGAGGGGAGGAGCAACCCATGCCCAGAACCACACCAACCAAGCCCGCCATCGAAGATGGCGTCATCATCTACACCCACGGCCAGCACCCGGCCGAGATCACCCAGCAGAACGCCGCGCTGCGGCGCTACTGCCAGGCTGCCGGCCTGGAGGTCGTCACCGAGTTCCACGACCTGGGCCAACGCACCAACGGTCTGGACATGGCGCTACGCGCCGCCGAGGACTCCTGCGTCCGCTACCTGCTCACCACCACCTGGCCGCCAACCGCCCTCGACGCCGAGGACGCCCTGTCCGTCAGCGAGATCCTGGATCACTACCACACCAGGCTCGTCACCGTTGACAGCCAACCGCCACAAGAGCAGCCGGACGGCAGCACAGACGACGGCCGGAGGCAGTCATGAGCTACCGCACCGCACCCGCCACGCACTCAGGGGCGTCGTATGACGCCAGCCCTGCCATACCGCCATCTCCAGATCCTCTGGCCGCCATGGCCGCCCAGCTCACTCCCAAGCGGGCGGTGTCATACATCCGTGTCTCCACTCGTGAGCAGGCCCAGCGCGGCGGCAGCGAGGAGGGCTTCTCCTTGCCTGCTCAACGGGAGGCCAACAAGCGCAAGGCCCAGTCCATGGGTGCGCTGGTGGTCAAGGAGTTCGCCGACCGCGGTGAGTCCGCCCGATCCGCCAACCGCCCTGAGCTGCAGAAGATGCTGACCTACCTCAAACAGGACGGCGGCATCGACTACGTCATCGTCCACAAGCTCGACCGACTCGCCAGAAACCGCGCCGATGACGTGGAGATCAACCGGGCCTTCGAGCAAGCCGGCGTCCGGCTGGTCTCCACTTCCGAGAACATCGACCAGACCCCCGGCGGCATGCTGCTGCACGGCATCATGAGCTCTATCGCCGAGTTCTACAGCCGCAACCTGGCCAATGAGGTCCTCAAGGGGATGGGCGAGAAAGCCAGAAACGGCGGCACGCTGGGCAAGGCACCGCTGGGGTATGTCAATGTCCGCGCCAGGGATGAGAACGGCCGCGAGATCCGCACCGTCGCCCTCGACGAGGAGCGCGCACCCCTGATCCGCCTGGCCTTCACAGAGTACGCGACCGGCAACTGGACGGTATCGCAGCTGGCGACACACCTGGCGGGCCTGGGACTGGACCTGCCACCAACCCCCACCAAGCCGGCCAAGCCCATCACCAAAGGACGACTGCACACCCTGCTGCGCCACCCCTACTACAAGGGCATTGTCACCTTCCAGGACGTGGAGTACCCCGGACGCCACCAGGCGCTGGTGGACGCCGCCACCTGGCAGACGGTGCAGGACATCATGGACTCCCACCGCAACGGCGAAAGACAACGCCTCCACAACCACCACCTCAAGACCACCATCGCCTGCGGCCTGTGCGGCGCCCGCCTCCTGGTCCAGAACGCCAAGAACGGCCGCGGAGTCATCTACCCCTACTTCGTCTGTTCCCGCCGCCACCGCACCCACGACTGCACCTTCCGGGCCGTCCTCATCGAGAAGGTGGAAGAACAGGTCGCCGAGCTCTACCAGCAGATCCACCTCTCTCACGAGGACCGCAAGGACATCGAACGCCACCTGCTGGCCGAGCTGGAGCACATCGAGAAGAACAGCGCCCACGACATCCGCTCCCTGACCACCCGACGCACCAACCTGGAGGACCAGCGCCGCCGACTCCTCCAAGCCCACTACGAAGGCGCCATCCCCCTGGAACTACTCAAAGAAGAACAGGACCGCCTCACCCGCGAACTCACCGCCATCCAGCACCACCTGAACGGCTACCACGCTGACGCCCACCAGGTCCGCCAGCACCTGACCCAAGCCCTCGACCTGCTCGAGGACTGCCACCGCCTCTACCAAGCAGCCCCCAACCACCTCAAGAAACTCCTCAACACCGTCTTCTTCGAACACATCCTCATCAACCCAGCAGTAGATGAGGACGGACGAGTCATCCTGCCAGGCGGACAGAATCCTACGGAGGACAGCGCCGAGCAGGACCCCAGGGGCAGTACAGCCCAAGAGTCCACGGATCGGGCCAAGGGAGAAGTCGCAGGGACCGCTGGGCGTGTGAGCAGTGGGGATGGGGACCGTTCTGAGGCTCCAGCCGCTGCTGTGGATGATGAGCCCCAGACCGAACCACCGGCCCGACCACCCCTCCTGATCCGCGACTCCAGCAGCCGAACCAGCGCCGCCAGCTACCTGGCCTGGCCCTTCGACCAACTGACCAGCCACGGCCTGCACCACGCCGCCCAGCAATACACCCAGGCTGTTACTAGCGATGATGGCTCGAGCTACGACGCCGCAGGCGGCCCCGGGAGTCCTCACAGCCTCTACACCGCCCCATCCCAACGAAGAACGCCCACCCTGACGGGTGAGCGCGCTTCGTCGTCTGAGACGGCCCCCGACACGATCTCCCATAGTGCGTGTTCGTATAGGAGCGTCGTGGTGCCCCCGGCGGGGTTCGAACCCGCACGCCCGCAGGCAACGACTTTTAAGGTCGCGGTGTCTACCAGTTCCACCACGGGGGCCGGGCACTCCCGGAGGAATCCGGAGCCGGAGCTCTTCGAGCGCTCTCCGGGCACCGGTACCCCCACTGGGATTCGAACCCAGGACCTTGTGCTTATCAGGCACGGACGAGGTATAAGCTCGCTGCTCTAACCACTGAGCTATGGGGGCCTGCCGACGCGGGGCTGCTCGCCCTGCCCCGACGTCGGCACCTTACCCCAGGTCGCAGTCGCGGTACGGACCCACCGGGCACGTCGCGCACAGTCGGCCTACGCTTGGCGCGTTGGTTGGTTCGTTCCGCATCCCGGTTCCGTCCCGCAGGAGTGCCCATGAAGCTCGCCCGGCGCGCTCGCAGCGCGCAGCCCTTCCACGCGATGTCCCTCAACGCGCGCGCCCGCGAGATCGAGGCGGAGGGTGGCGACGTAGCCAAGCTCAGCCTGGGCGAGCCCGACTTCGGCGCCCCGCCCGGCGTCCACGAGGCCATGCGCGCCACCATGGACGGCCGGCCCCTGCCCTACACGCCCGCTGCAGGACTGCCGGCCCTGCGTCAGGCGGTGGCGAACCTGTACGCCTCACGGCACGGCGTCGACGTGGACCCGCGCAACATCCTCATAACGGCCGGCGCTTCTGCCGGCCTGCTGCTGGCCATCGCCCTGACGACCGAGAGCGGCGACGACGTCGTCATGGCCGATCCCTGCTACCCGTGCAACCGCGAGCTCGTCGAGGCCTTCGGCGGCCGAGTCGTGCTCGCACCAACGAACGCGGCCAGTCGCTACCAGCTCGACGTCCGGACGATGACGCAGGTATGGACCTCGAGCACGAACGCGATCGTGCTCGCCACACCGTCGAACCCGACCGGCACGACGATCCCCTTCGACGAGCTCGTCCGCATCTGCCGGGAGGCCCGAGCGCGCGGGGCATGGCGGATCGTCGATGAGATCTACCTGTCGCTGGCCGACCCCGACGCCGGCGGCCGCCCAGCGCGTACCGCGTTGGAGACCGATCGGGAAGTCATGATCGTCTCCAGCTTCTCGAAGTACTTCGGCATGACCGGTTGGCGCCTGGGATGGTTGGTGCTGCCTGACGAGCTGCTCGCTGCGGCGGACAACCTGGCGGTCAACTTCTTCCTGTGCGCCTCCGCGCCCACGCAAATGGCGGCGCTCGCCTGCTTCACCCCCGAGGCGCTCGCCTCCTGCGAGGCCAGGCGCGTCGAGTTGGTGGCGCGCAGGAGAATCGCCCTGGACGGTTTAAAGCGAATCGAACTACCGGTGCCGGTCGAACCCGACGGAGCCTTCTACGTTTACTTCGATATTTCGCGGACAGGATTGGACTCGAGCACGTTCTGCTCCCGGGCTCTGGAGGAGGCGCATGTGGCCCTCACCCCCGGGACCGATTTCGGCCCCGCCATGGCCAGCACGCACGTGCGCCTGTCCTATGCGGCCTCGCGCCCTGAACTCACCGCGGGCATGGAGCGGCTCAGCGCCTTCGTCGGCGCATTGGGCTGAAACCGCACGGGTCCGCGCTCGGGCCGGATGAAGAAGACCACCGGCCGGTGGCGGAGCGAGTCCGGGCGGCTCGCGCAGCGCCGCTACGCCGCCTCAGTCCGATGCCCGGCCGGATGCGCCGATCTATTCGGGTGACCGACCCAGAACCGTAAGGACGTCCCGACGCACAAGCCCGCTGAAGGGGCGGATCGCCGTCCAATAGGCGCGGAACCGGCGGCGCGCGCCGGCGTCGGTGGCCTCGCACAGAGTGCTGGTCTCCACGAATGTCCAACCGCCCGGCAGGGCGGTGAGGTGGAAGTCCATGCCGTATTTGAGCCAGCCGGCCTCGGTGAAGGCACTCGCCTCCTCCAGGGATGAGACACGGTGGACGGCGGGCACCGCAGACCACGGACGCCCCACCATGACGAACCTGAGGGAGCAAGGCTCATGCTCCTCGAAGACCGCCGTACGTCGGAAGACCTCGTGCCAGCGCTGGTCGAGCAGCCGCGCCACGGCGAAGCCCCGTGCCAGGAGGAACGGGCGGGTCAGGCGCAGATCCGCCCAGCGCAGCGCCAGGAGCCTGCGCCACGCCTCCTGAGGGCGGACGGGCACGGCTCTGGAGTGCCACTCACCGAACTGCGCGACCGGGAGGATCTCGGACAGACCGACTCCACGTTTTAGAAGGGCCTCTCTATTTCGCACGGGTCCACAGTAGGCATACGGTCACTGGGTGGCAAGACCCTCGAAGTACACGGCGGATGACATCCTCGACGGCGCCCTGAACGCCGTCGCACTGCATGGCCCGCAGACGTCCGTCGCCGACGTCTCCAGCGCCATCGGTGTGACGACGGGCTCCGTCTACCATCGGTTCGGTTCTCGCGACGAGCTCTTCGCCCGACTGTGGCTTCGCTCGGTCAGACGGTTCCAGGCGGGACTGTTCGAGCTGGCGGAGCAGGAGGACGCCGGTCTCGCCCTGATCGACAGCGCCGTCCACGTCGTGCGCTACTGCCGGCATCATCGCGAGGAGGCGCTCGCCATGACATTGTGGCGGCAGCCCGTGCTGGCCGCGAGGGGGCCGCGATCCATCCGAGAGGAGGCTCGCCACATCAACGACGACTACCACGCCGCTCTCCGCGAGCTGGTCGTCAGACGGTACGGACGGGCCACGGCCCACCGGATGGAGTTGACGTTGACCGCGTGTCAGACCATGCCCTACGGACTGGTCCGCCCCCACCTGGCGGAGGGCACCGAGATCCCCCGCTGGCTCGACGACGTCGTACGCACCGCCGCTGGCGCCATCGTGGGACTCGGCGACGAGGACTGAAGCCCACGACCTCCGGCCGCATCCCCGGAGCATTCTGACGCCCTGGCCCTTGGCCGGCCCTTCCCGAAGTCGCTAGACTCTCCCCGGTCAGTGACGCCTCTCTCACAATGGACGAACCGAGAATCACTCATGCTCCTATCGTGCTGCCTTCCCACCCTCGCAGCCGGACTTCCCACCACCGATGACGGCGGCGGAGAGGCCAACCTCGTACTCCCCGACCTGACGGGCGTGTCCGTCGCCTGGGGCCTGGACGGCCGGGCCCTGCTCCTGGCCGGCATCGTCGTGTGCCTGCTCGGCCTCGGGTTCGGCACGGTCACCTTCCTGCGCCTGCGTCAGGCCCCCGTGCACCCGTCGATGCTGGAGGTCGCCGAGCTCATCTACTCCACCTGCCAGGCGTATCTGCGCAGGCAGGGCCGCTTCCTCATCCTCCTGTGGGCCTTCATCACCGCCGTCATCGTCGTCTACTACAAGGCCCTGGTCGGCTTCGGCTGGGCCAGAGTCGGCATCGTCGTGCTCTTCTCCCTGCTCGGGATGGGCGGCTCGTACTGCGTGGCGTGGTTCGGCATCCGGGTCAACACCTTCGCGAATGCCCGGACCGCCTTCGCCTCCCTGCGCGGCAAGCCCCACGACGTGCACAGGATCCCGCTCCGGTCGGGCATGAGCATCGGCATGGTGCTCATCAGCCTGGAGCTGATCATGATGCTCGTCATCCTTCTCGTCCTGCCCGCCGACGTGGCCGGCGCCTGTTTCATCGGCTTCGCCATCGGAGAATCGCTGGGGGCTTCGGCGCTGCGCATCGCGGGCGGCATCTTCACCAAGATCGCCGATATTGGCGCCGACCTCATGAAAATCGTCTTCAAAATCGACGAGGACGACCCCCGTAATCCCGGAGTCATCGCGGATTGCACGGGCGACAACGCCGGCGACTCGGTGGGACCCAGCGCCGACGGCTTCGAGACCTACGGGGTGACCGGAGTCGCTCTGGTCACCTTCGTTCTACTGGCTGTCCCGGAGGCGGGACTCCAGGCGAGGCTGCTCGTGTGGATTTTCACGGTACGCGCTGCAATGATCATCGCCGCCTGGGCCGCCTACGGAATCAACGCCGCCTGGTGCCGGGCGCGCTTCGGGGACGCGGAGCGGATGAACTTCGAAACTCCGCTGACAACCCTGGTGTGGCTCACCAGCGTCCTGTGCATCACCTTGACCTATGCGGCGACCTGGATCGTCCTGGGAGGGCTCGGCGCCGGACTATGGGTGCGCCTGGCGACGATCATCACCTGCGGGACTCTGGCGGGGGCGCTCATCCCCGAGCTGGTCAAGGTCTTCACCTCCACCGGCTCCCAACACGTGCGCGAGACCGTCAAGTCCTCTCGTCAGGGCGGCGCCAGCCTCAACATCCTCTCGGGAGTCGTGGCGGGTGATTTCTCCGCCTTCTGGCTCGGCATCACCGTGGTGGGTCTCATGGGCGGCGCCTTCCTCCTGTCGGGATCCCAGCTGGCGGAGGTCATGGTGGCCCCCGCAGTCTTCGCCTTCGGTCTGGTGGCATTCGGTTTCCTGGGCATGGGACCGGTGACCATTGCCGTCGACTCCTACGGTCCGGTCACCGACAACGCTCAGAGCGTCTACGAGCTCTCACGCATCGAGGATCTGAGAAGCATCGACGACGAGCTGCGCCGTGATTTCGGCATCTCCCCGCGCTGGGAAAGGGCCAAGTACCTGCTCGAGGACAACGACGGGGCCGGCAACACCTTCAAGGCGACCGCCAAGCCCGTCCTCATCGGAACGGCGGTCGTGGGAGCTACCACGATGATCTTCTCGATCATCATCGGACTGACGAACCATTTGACCGAGGGCATCGACAACCTCTCCCTCATGCACGCCCCCTTCCTCCTGGGACTCATCACCGGGGGGGCCGTCGTCTTCTGGTTCTCCGGTGCTTCCATCCAGGCGGTGACCACGGGAGCCAATAGGGCGGTCACCTTCATCAAGGAGTCGATCCACCTGGACACAGGGGCCGAGCGCGCCTCGGAAGAGGACTCCAAGCGAGTCGTCGACATCTGCACCCAGTACGCCCAGCAGGGAATGCTCACGATCTTCCTCGCGGTCTTCTTCGCCACACTGGCTCTGGCCTTCATCGAGCCCTTCTTCTTCATCGGCTACTTGGTGTCGATCGCGGTGTTCGGTCTGTATCAGGCCATTTACATGGCGAATGCCGGAGGTGCGTGGGACAACGCGAAGAAGGTCGTCGAAGTCGACCTGCACATGAAAGGCACCGCCCTGCATGACTCCTCGATCGTCGGCGATACCGTCGGCGACCCGTTCAAGGACACCTCGTCGGTGGCGCTCAATCCCATCATCAAGTTCACGACTCTCTTCGGGCTGCTCGCCGTCGAGCTCGCGGTCAGTCTCTCCGCTCAGGGGCGGGGAGTGCTGGTGCACGTTCTCGCGGGGGTCTTCTTCCTCGTAGCGCTCTTCTTCATCCACCGCTCGTTCTACGGTATGAGGATTCCCGCGCGCGTGGTCGACGACGGCGCCGATGATGCCACGGGCCGAACGGAGAGCGAAGACACCACTCAGGCGCGGGAGGTACAGTCATGAGGATCGCCATCAAGTACGAGGGCCTGGACATCTCGCCGTCGGGTCGGGTCGCGGGCCACGAGGCCGGCGACACGCTGGTGCGAAGGCTGCTGAGAATCTTCCCCGGGTCGACCATGATCGCCCCCGTCCCCCGGCACAGCGAAGACCTCGACGTCGTCCCCCTGGAGATGCTCGATCCGACAGAGCTCGTGGTCATCAATATGGACGCGGCCGACTCCCCCCACATCTGGCAGGTCCTCTCCCGCGGGTCGGGATCGGCGCCGGGCGCGGCGCCGCAGCCGCAGATCATGAACTTCGTCTGGCGCCCGGTGCCCTCCAGCGCTCCCAGGGTCCATACGGCCACGCTCGCGCTCTCATGCGCCCTCTTCCCCACTTTCGCGGATTCACAGCGCACCGCCAATGAGGTACGAGAACTCGTCGCGAAGTGGACCGCGCAGCATTTGTATCAGAACTCCAGGCTGTCATGGGTCAATCTCGGTTTCCGGCTCGATCACATCCAGCCCCGCACTTACTCGGAGGTACCGATCGTTCTGTACCCGTCGATCTACCTCACTCGGGGGAAGCACCCCGAGGAGTTCTTCCGGGTGCTCGAACAGGTCCGCCGAGCGGTCCCACTCAAAGTCGAGATGCGTCTGCAGGAGGACAGCCTCGTCTCGGAGGCGGCCATGAACATATCTCAGAAGGACTGGGTCTGGATGGGACCGCTGACCGCTACCAGGCAGTCCTACTGGGAGGCTCTCGCACGGACGACGGCCTTCCTGGCCACCGCGGAGGAGGTGTCCTACGGCCTGCTCTACGTCGAGGCGCTGGGGGCCGGAGTTATCGGCGTCATGCCCGATCGTGAATGGGCCCGCGCCCTCGTCCCGCCCTCCTATCCGTTCATCTACCGGGACCTGACGGAGGCGACGACGATGCTCACCCGTGCGCTGAGGGAGCCGGAGGCCTGTCGTCGTCAGATGGATGAGGCCGCAGGAGGATCCTTCTCCTCCTGGATCGCCGATCATCACTCCGATGACGCCTTCGACAAGGCCATCGTCTCCTGCGTCAACAAGTGGTTCGGTCGCTGACGGAACCCGTCGGCCGCGGCGTCTACAGTGGTACTGCTCGACCGCGACCACGTACGAACACCGGAGGCTCTCGTGACCACTGATCTGACACGCCCGCGTCCCCCCTTCCCCTACGACCTGCTGCCGCCCCTGCCGTCCTTCACGCTGGGCTCTGACGACTTCGCCGAAGGCGAGCGGATCGCGGACCGCTTCACCGCACTGGCTGAGAACATCTCCCCCGAGTTGCACTGGTCGGGGTTCCCGCGGGCCACGCGCTCCTTCGTCGTCTCCTGCTTCGACCCCGACGCCCCCACCCCCTCGGGCTGGTGGCACTGGACCGTGCAGGACCTCGACGTCTCGGTGACCCGTCTGCCCCAGGGCGCCGGAGAGTCCGACCTCCGGCTCGAGGGCGCCGCCTTCCACGCCGCCAACGACTCGGGCGCGCACGCATGGTCCGGCCCCTATCCGCCCGAGGGCGACGGAGAGCACCGCTACGTCTTCGCGGTCCACGCCTTGGACGTGGACACCCTGGACCTGGACGACGAGGCCACTGCGGCGGTGGTCGCCTTCAGCTGCTCGACCCACGCCATCGCCCGTGCCACGCTCACCGCGACCTTCTCGCGTCCCGGTAAGACGGGCGCCCCCGCCTTCCTTCAGGGGTCCTGGTGAGGACCGCCTACAGCGAGTCTGGTCGTCACCAGCGCCGTCCCACGGCTCTGGTGACGGGGGCGACCTCGGGCATCGGGTTGGCCGTGACGCGCGACCTCGCGACTGACCATGATCTCATCCTTCTGGCGCGCACAGCGACGGACCTGGACGAGCTCGCCTCGGTCCTGGGCGAGGACTCGGGCGCGGGAGTGCGCACCTGCGCCGTGGACCTGACCGACGACGAGGCGCTGGCCACCGCCATAGGCGAGCTCGACCTGGCCGACCTCGACGTGCTGGTCAACTCCGCGGGAGTCGAATCCTCCGGTCCCGTGGAGGAGCTCTCCCCCACTAGATGGCGCGACGTGCTGGACCTGGATCTGGTGTCCGTCGCCCACTTGACCGGGCTGCTGCTGCCTGCACTGCGCCAGGCGCGCGGGCTCGTCGTCATGATCAACTCCGGCGCGGGGCTGCGGGCCCGACCAGGGCAGGCCCTGTACTGCGCTGCGAAGGCCGGGCTCAGGGCGCTGACCGACGTACTGCGCGAGGAGGAGCGCGGCCGGGTGCGAGTGACGACCGTTTATCCGGGTCGGGTGGATACACCCATGCAGAGGCGTGCGCATCGGGAACGAAGCCGTCGACTGCACGCCGAGGGGTCGAAAGCCCGTCACTACCGGGCGGCGGACCACATGACGACGACGTCGGTGGCCTCCACGGTCCGCCTGGCGGTGGACATGCCCGTGGACGCGGTCGTCGAAGACTTGTCGGTCAGACCCGCGGACATGCTCTGACACTCCTCGCGAATCCTCCGCGTCTTCTGCCCCTCAGCCGGCGCCGGGGAAGCCGAGAGACCGCCAAGCCTCGTATAGGCCGACGGCGGCGGAGTTGGCCAGGTTCAGGGAGCGACTGCCCTCGACCATCGGAATACGGACCCGCTCGGTGACGCGCGGATGGGCCATGATCCTCTCGGGCAGGCCGGTGGGCTCGGGTCCGAACAGGAGGGCGTCGTCCCCCTGCCAGCCGACTTCGGTGTAGCGGTGGGACGTGCGGGCGGTGAAGGCGAAGATCCTCCCGGGAACCTGCTCCAGGCACTCCTCCCACAGAGCATGGACGCGTGTGAGGGCCAGGTCGTGGTAATCCAGACCGGCACGGCGCAGCTTGACGTCGTCCATGTCGAACAGCGGATCGATCAGGTGAAGCATCGCGCCGGTGTTGGCGCTCAAGCGTATGGCGGCCCCGGAGTTCCCGGGGATGCGAGGCTCGAAGAAGATCACATGCAGCACGCGGGTCATCCTGCCACGCCACTGCGCGCACCCTGTCGACGCACCGGACGCCGCGTCCACCAACGCGCATCCTCGGTCTCTCTTGTTCAAACGATTGAATTACTGCTACTCTTCGCCTCACGGTCATCCGCTCCGCCACCGTGGAGCACCACGCCGATGTGGTGCCGGGCGCTGCGACGATCCCCACCCATCCCGTGCACAAGGAGGAGCTTCAATGAGGAAGCTGCTGAATTCCTTCGGATTCGCCCCGAGGACGTTCATCCAACTGCTGTTCATCACCGTCAACGCCCAGCTGCTGTACGCCTTCTGGGACATCCGCAACACCCTGCCCAAGGACTTCCCGATCGCCATGGGGGTCACTGACGCCCAGGCGGGACGCCTCTACTCCATGCAGGGCCTGGTCATCATCCTCGGGACCATCCTCCTGGGGTGGGTCGGAGACCGCTTCAGCGTTCGCACCATCATGGTGCTCACCACGCTCGGGGTCGGGGCGATCTCCCTGTTCATCTCGGTCCTGTCCCCCAACCTCTCCTTCCCCATCCTTCTCGTCTGCTTCTTCCTCATGCTCCTGCTCAGCGAGGTCCTGTTCAAACCGGCCAACTTCAAGGCGGTGCGGACCTCGACCTCCGAGGAGCACCAGGGCGCCGCATTCGGCTTCTTCGAGTTCGGTCGCGGTCTTCTCGCCTTCCTCGTCTCTCTCCTGTGGACCGCCCTCATCGCCGCCGGCATCGGCCCGCGGGGCATCATGCTGACCGGATCGGCGATTGTCCTGGTCACCGCGCTCATGGTCTTCTGGGCTGCGCCGAAGAACACGCACGTCGCCGACGACAACACGATCACCACCTCGACGCTCGAGGCCATCAAGGGGATCTGGAAGGTCGCCGGACTCCCCGTCGTGTGGGTCTCCGGGCTCAACGTGTTCTGCGTCTACGGGACCTTCGTCGCTGCGGGAACCTACTTCGCCCGCTTCCTCCAGGCCGGTTACGGGTCCTCGGCGCTAGTGGCGGCGCTGTTCTCCACCGTCGTCATCGGTCTGCGCATGCTCCCCCTGGTCTCCTCCGTCCTCGTCGAGAAGGTCTTCAGATCCACCTCGCACTTCATGAGATTCATGTCGGCGATCCTCGTCGTCCTGCTGCTCAGCATCGCCGTCGTCCTCTTCACCCACCCCGCGGCCGTCACCAACTTCCCCAGGGGACAGGCACCCGAGAACATCGTCTCCTCCGGCGTCATGATCACCCTCATCGTCCTCATGCTCATGGCCTCCGGGTGCTGCTTCATGATCCGCGGCGTTTACTACGCGCCGATCGGAGAATTCAACGTCCCCGCCAAGCAGTCCTCCGCGGCGATGTCCTTCGCCATCACCCTCGGCTACATCCCTGCCCTGCTGGGTCCGATCGTCTTCGGCAAGCTCATCGTGCCGTCAGTCAAAGACGAGTCGGGCACGGTGGTCACCGAAATGCTCACGCCCACCAGCACCCTGGGAGCCGCATTCCTGGGGCTCGCCGCCCTCTCCGCCCTCGCCTTCGTCCTCTCCTCCACGTTGATCCGGCTCAAGACTCGCCAGGATCGTCTCGAGCAGGCTGAGGCCTCAGTATGAACAAGTACACGACTGACGCCTCAGCGTTGACACGGCCCGACTCCCAGGTGATCGGACCCGTCTGCGTCGATGTCAACGTCGATGCAGAGGGAGCCGTCTCACGGGTGGTCGGCGGAGCGGTCATCTGCGCCGCGGCCGCGGCCGCGGCTCTGGGGCGTCGCGTCGAAGCCGTGGCGAGCGTGGCCGACCGGGACCAGAGTCTACTGTCCCACTTCCCGGACGCCGTGGAACGCGTAGTCCCGGTCCCGTCGATGCGGACGTCGTCGATCCGCAACGTCTACACCACCTCCGATCGGGAACGGAGAACCTCCTCGGCGCTGTCTCGGGCGGACCCGATCGATCCCACCGACATCCCGGCCTCCGCCGCTCCGGTCCAGCACCTGGCCGGCCTCATGGTCGGCGACTACGCGCCGGGAATCGTCGAGGAGCTCTCGTCCCGGGGCGACCTCGCCGTCGACATGCAGGGCTTCCTCAGAGAGCCGGACCCGGACTCCGGGCTCCTGGATCTGCGCCGATTCGATGCGGGGAGGAAGTTCTACAGGCGCATCCGTTTCCTCAAGGTCGACACTGCGGAGGGCGAGCACCTCACCGGGTGCACGGACCGGTACGACATGGCCCGTGCGCTCCAGGACCGCGGGGCGCGAGAGGTCATGGTCTCCAACGCCCGGGAGATCCTCGTCGTCGACGATGAGGGAGCCCACGTCTGCCCTTTGCGGCCCAGAAGCCTGGCGGGGCGGACCGGGCGCGGGGACACCGTCTTCTCCGCCTACATCACCGAGCGCGTCCGCCGCGGCGTCGACCAGGCGCTGCTCACCGCCTGCGCAACGGTGTCCCTCAAGATGGAGACGGCCGGTCCCCTGGTCTGCGAAAGGACTGATATTGACAACTACCTGGCCCGCTTCTACGCGGACCTTCTCGACACCCGCGAAGGAGGAAACCATGGGCAATGAGACGGCCAGCGACATCATCGCCGCCCTGCCCGACAGCACCCCCCCCTGTGCTCGCTCGTCATCCCCGGCACCCATGACACGATGACGAGCACCTGCACGCACCCGTACTACCGGACCCAGGATCTGGACCTGACCGAGCAGTTGGGGCTCGGTGTCCGCTTCCTCGATCTGCGCCTGAGGCGCACGATGGTCGCCGCTCACCGCGAATGGACCAGCACGATCACAGCGGAGTCAATCCTGCTGACCCTCCGCCGGCACCTGGCCGAGCACCCCCGAGACTTCGTTCTCATCAGGATCCAGAATGCCAACGAGGCGAAGGACGACTTCGAGGAGTACGGGCGGGCCCTCCTGGCCCTCACTCGGGACAACCGGGACCTGTTCTGGACCCCGCGGCACACGCCGCAGGGCACGGTGTGGCCATCCCTCGGCGAGATCCGGGGGAAGGTTGTGGCCTTCGAGTGCGCGCCGGCGCGCTACGGCCTGACGATTCTCCCGGACGGGCGGTGGGCCGTCCCCTGGCACGACAATCCCGGTATCCTCCTGCAGGACGACTGGGACGGTCCCGAAGAGTCCTCCAAACTCTCCCAGGTCGTCGATCTTCACCGGCACCGCGGGGACGAGAACCGTCTGGTGCTCAATCACGTCAGCGCGACCAACGGCGGCCCGGGCACGCCAGCGGCCTATGCCGAGCGCATGAACCCGGCTGTCCTGCGGATACTGGAGGGGGGTCGCCGGGGCCGGGGTGTGCTCATCTTCGACTTCATCGACTCGGGCATCATCAACGCGGCGTGGCGGGCGAACCGCCCGGATCCCTCCTGACGGCGCGGCTGGTGCGCCGACGCGAGATTCAGGCAGTGCGCCGGCGCACCAGCCGCGTATCCACTTCAACGAAGACGGGGGCCGACACGTCGCCCTCCGCCCGCAGAACAGCCCGTTCGACGGCGAGTCGTGCGACCTCGCGTGGGTTCTTGTCGATGGACGTCAGTTCGAAAGCCTGCGATCTCGCGATGCGCGAGTTATCGAAACCGACGAGGCGTACGTCGTCGGGAACGAGCAGGTGCTTCTGCCACAGCGCCGCCATCGCCCCCAGCGCGCACTGATCGTTGTAGCAGACCACGGCGCCGCTCTTCAGCCCCTCCTTCGCGAGCGCCTCATGCATCGAGCTCCACCCCGCGTCCATCGTCGATCCACTGGAGACGACCCTCACCCGGGTCCCCAGTGGACGCATGACCCGGAGGAACGCCTCCCGGCGCCGCTCTGCCGACACGGACCTGCCGCCGTCGAGGCACAGGACCCGTTCCTCGCCGGAGAGCAGTTCTGCCAGCTGCCGCATGCCGCTCAGATTGTTGGACATGATGAGATCGGCGTCGGGAGCCGCGGAGATCTGTCCGATCGAGATCAGGGGGACGTCGATCCCTTTGAGCGCTTCGGGGGCGATCGAGCCGGGGTCGACGATGACGAGACTGCGGGAGCGCAGTTGCATGACGCGGGACACCGCGGCGGCGGCTCCGCCGAGCGCGGTGTCCTCGATCATGACGCTCCACCCCCGCTCCTCCGCGGCGGAGACGACCTCCCGGCTGTACTCGACGTGGAGCTCCTGCCCGATGTCGCAGACCAGGCCGATGATCCTCGGTCTGGCGGTCCGCAGTAGGGCACCCGCCAGGTCCGTGCGATACCCCTGCGCGGAGGCCTCCTGGACGACCTTCTCCCGGACGGGCGCGGAGATACGGTCCGAGCCCCGTAGAGCCAGGGAGACCGTCGAGGTCGACACCCCCAGCGCTTGCGCGATGTCGCGCAGGGTGACTCTGGCCACCGCGCCCACCTCTTCCGCCCCGGTGTCGCCAGCCGTTTCGGACCAGCAGCTCCAATCGTAGCCGGTGGCTCCGAGGAAGTCCCGGAGAAGGGCGGCAGCCGGCCGCCCGAGCCTCAGCCCAGGGAGTCCAGGACGATGTTGAGTCCCTCGCCCATGGTGGGGTGGGTGATGACGGCGTCGCGCACCTGCTGCCACGTGAGGCCGCCCAGCATCGCCATCTGGATGCTGGTGACGACCTCGCTGGCCTCGGCGCCGATGATGGCGGCGCCCAGGATGAGGTCGGTGCGGGCGTCGATGATGATCTTGAAGAAGCCCTCCGTGCGCCCCAGGGTCTTGGCTCGGGGGACGGCCGCCGTCGGGGTCTTGGCGACGCGCACCTCGTAGCCGGCCTGGCGGGCCTCGGCCTCGGTCAGGCCCACGTGCCCGAGCTCAGGCGTGGTGAAGACGGCCCACGGGATGAGGCGCCCTGAGGTGGAGGCCTCCTTACCGGCGAAGAGGTCGCGCAGGACGCGGAAGTCGTTCCAGGAGGCGTGGGTGAACTGGGGAGTGCCGGCCACATCGCCCGCGGCGTAGACGCCCTCGGCGGTGGTGCGCAGGTGGTCGTCGACACGCACGAAGCCGCGCTCGGTCAGCTCCACACCCGCGGTCTCCAGGCCGAGTCCGGCGGTGACGGGGGTACGCCCCAGGGCGAGAAGCAGGTGGGAGCCGCTCACCTCGCGCCCGTCGGCGGTGGTGACGACGACGCCTCGCCCGTCGGGGGCAGCGGCAACCTTCGAGGCACGCGCACCGGTGAGGACCGTGACACCCAGGGCCTCCAGGCCGGCCGTCACCTCAGCGGCGACGTCGTCATCCTCGCGGTCCAGGATGTGCTGGCCAGCGTGGACGATGGTGACCGGGACGCCGAGGAGCCCCATGAGGGAGGCCATCTCGACGCCGATGACGCCGCCACCCAGGATGACGAGGCCGGCGGGCAACTCGGGCAGGGTGAGCAGGTCCTCGCTGGTCCAGTAGCGCACGTCAGCCAGTCCCTCGATCGGAGGGAGCGACGGCGTGGTGCCAGTGTTGATGAGGACCTTGGCGCCACGCACACGACGCAGTCCGCCGTCGTTCAGGGTGATCTCGACGGTGCGCTCCCCCACGAAGCGGGCGGTGCCCTTGACGAAGTCCATACCGGAGGCGGGGAACATCGTCTCGTGTGCGGCCACCATGCCTGAGACGACCGCCTCCTTGCGGGCGCGGAAGGCGGCCAGGTCGATGCGGGCCCGGGTCAGGGCGTCGGCGCCGCCGTCCTGCTCGGGCAGGGTGACGCCGTAGGTCCGGGAGCCCTGGACCTCGCAGAGGACCCGGGCGGCGGAGATGAGAGTCTTGGTGGGGATGCAGGCGACATTGATGCAGGTGCCGCCCACCTTGTCGCGTTCGACCATGACGACCCTGTCCCCGGCCTTGGCGCGCAGCATGGCCAGGGATTTGCCCGCCTTGCCCCCGCCGACGACGAGCAGATCGACCTCCTCGACCGGGACATCAGCCTGGCTGAACGAATCGCTGGTGACGGTGGACTGGGACATGGATACGTATCTCCTTCGGCGGTCGCCGATCGGCGCGGTCTGGACGCCAGAGCAACGGGTGCCGAAAGCCTGCTATTCCGGGGCGACTGCGGGATCTCTGAGCGGATCACCGCTCACACGTGAGGAATCCCCACACGGTCACCGTTCCTCCCAACCGGTCATTGAGTCGACTTATTCTTTGATTCTCACCAATAAACTGCATCGCTCTACTGTTCTCCCAGAGCGGTCAGAGCCACATCCAGAGAGTCAACGAGTATGGCGAAACTCATATCAGTGGGAGCGTCCATGGCAAAGCCCCCGTGGACCTCGATATCCACGAAGCCGTGAAGTGACGCCCTGGTCATTCGCACCGCGTCAACCATTCGCTCATCCGGGATGCGATAGCCGGCCAGCGCCGCGGTGACGATGTCAACTGTACGTCGAGCCGCCATCGAGCGCATCGGGTCCGATTCTCCTTCGGGCGTCTCCACGGGGACCTGAGTCATCGGGTAGAGCCCGGGGTGCTCATGGGCGAAAGTCCGGTAGGCCTCGGCCAGGGCCCGCAGCGCGTCACGTCCAGCTCTCCCCATAACGGAGGCGGCCAGGTGGTCGGCGAGCTCCCCCACTGCCCGCACGGAGATCTGCTGAACCAGGTCGCCCATACCTGCAACGTGCTTGTACAGGCTCGGGGGCGCGACTCCGAGATCTGCGGCCAACCGGCTCAAGGACAGCGCCTCGAGCCCATCGGCGTCGACGATCTGCGCTGCACGCTCCACCACGCGTTCAGCACTTAGCCCCACTCGTGGCATCTTGTTCTCCTTCACTCTCCCCTGCCGACCTCGGCGCAGCATTGCCGGCGACGATACGCCGGGCGAAGTCGACCACGCGCGGCCTGACGACGTCGGGACACTCCAGCATCGGGGCATGCCCTGCGCCGGAAACCATCACGATCTCTCCCAAGCCTTCGCCGACGGCACGAGCCACCCAGGCGGCCTCAGCCGCCGGATCCTTCCAGTCGGGATCCGCCTGCCCCATGACCACGAGGGACGGGCAGCCAACCTTCTCCAGCCATGGGGCGACCACACGATGGTCGGTGCGAGTCGTGGCCCAGAAGGCCTGCCAGCGCCGCGGACGACGCAGCAGACTGACTAGGTGGGCGGCCCGTTGCCGGGCGTCCGGCAAGCCGGGCCACAGACGGGCCGAGTGGCTGCGCCACACGGCCGGACCCCAGGGACGCAGCAGCGCGAGCCCGAGCATGGTGCGCTGCATGAAAGTCTTGAGCCGACTCGCCGGCCCCCGCAGGAAGGGACAGACGAGGACGAGCCCGCGAACCAGGTCGGGCCGGCGACCAGCGGCGATCACCGCAGCCGCCGCGGACATCGAGGCTCCCACGAGGATGGCCGAGCTGGCATCGAGAGCCTCGACGAGGGCGATGAGATCGGAGGCCGTGGCCTCGTCGCCGTAGTGGCTGAAGGTTGCCGAGCTGTCCCCGTGACCGCGCAGGTCCGCAACCACGACACGGAAGCCCTCCTCGGCCAGGGACTGGGCCAGCAGCACATAAGCATCCCGCACGTCCCCCATGGCGGGCGAGCAGATGATGAGCGGCCAGTCCGCTGCGGCCATTCGAGCACGTGCAGCGGCAGGCTCGTGCACCTCGTAGGCAATAGTTCCGTCCGGCACCTCAAGTTGGCTAATATTCATAGCCGGTAAGTTACTTAGAATAACTTCTTGAGGCAAGCAGCCTCCTTCCAGACCTGCTCGCAGACGAACGAGGTAGCTCTTGCCATAGTGCCCACAGACCGAAGTGCGGGGCGATCGCCGATCCACGATCACCCCGCACCATCACGTGCCAGCCCTCAGGAGCTGGCGAGCTGGCGCAGCACGTACTGGAGGATGCCGCCGTTGCGGAAGTAGTCGGCCTCGCCGGGGGTGTCAATGCGCACGGTCGCGTCGAAGGAGACGACCGAGTCGTCAGCTCTCTGCGCCCTGACCGCCACGGTACGCGGGGTGACGCCCTCGTTGAGCGTCGTCAGGCCCGTGATGAAGAAGGTCTCGGTGCCGTCCAGACCGAGCGACTCAGCGCTCTGCCCCGCCGGGAACTGAAGGGGCACCACGCCCATGCCGATGAGGTTGGAGCGGTGGATGCGCTCGAAGGACTCGGCGATGACAGCCTTGACGCCCAGCAGGGCCGTGCCCTTGGCTGCCCAGTCTCGTGAGGAGCCTGAGCCGTACTCCTTGCCGCCCAGGACCACCAGCGGGATGCCCGCGGCCTGGTAGGCCTGGGAGGCATCGAAGATCGACTCCTGCTCACCGGTGAGGAAGTTGCGGGTGTAACCGCCCTCGACGTCGTCGAGCAGCCGGTTGCGCAGTCGGATATTGGCGAAAGTGCCGCGGATCATGACCTCGTGGTTGCCGCGGCGCGAGCCGTAGGAGTTGAAATCGCGGCGCGCCACGCCGTGCTCGGCCAGGTAGCGGCCGGCCGGGGAGTCGGCCTTGATGGCGCCGGCCGGGGAGATGTGATCGGTGGTCACCGAATCCCCCAGCAGGGCCAGCACCCGGGCGCCGGTGATGTCGGCGACCGGGGTGAGCTCCATGGTGAGCCCCTCGAAGAAAGGAGCCTTGCGCACATAGGTGGAGCCCTCGTCCCAGGCGAAAGTCTCCCCCTCGGGAGTGTCCAGGCTGCGCCAGCGCTCGTCGCCGGAGAAGACGTCGGCATAGTCTCGGGTGTACATCTCCCGGTCGACGGTGGCGTCGATCGTCGCCTGGACCTCCGCGGGGTCGGGCCAGATGTCAGCCAGGTACACGTCCTGACCCCGCGCATCCCGCCCGAGGGGCTCGGTGGCAAAATCGAAGTCCATGGTGCCGGCCAGGGCGTAGGCGATGACCAGCGGCGGGGAGGCCAGGTAGTTCATTTTGACGTCGGGGTTGATACGACCCTCGAAGTTGCGATTGCCGCTCAGCACCGAGACGACCGCCAGGTCCGCGTCATTCACGACGGCCGAGACCTCTTCAGGCAGCGGCCCGGAGTTGCCGATGCAGGTGGCGCAGCCGTATCCCACGACGTTGAAGCCCAGCTCGTTGAGGGCCGGCCACAGCCCCGCCTTGGCGTAGTAGTCGGTGACCACCTGGGATCCGGGCGCCGTGGAGGTCTTGACCCACGGCTTGCTCCGCAGGCCGCGGGCCACCGCGTTGCGGGCCAGCAGGCCGGCGGCGACCATGACACTCGGGTTGGAGGTGTTGGTGCACGAGGTGATCGAGGCGATGGCCACGTGCCCGTGGTCGAGCTCGGTGAGCGTGCCGTCCGCCATGGTCACCGGGGTGGGCTTGTGGGCCTGAGCGGCGTAGGCCGGCAGGGTCCGCTCAAAGGATTCCTTGGAGCGGGACAACTCGATACGGTCCTGGGGGCGCTTGGGGCCGGCGATGGATGGCACCACGGTGGACAGGTCGAGCTCAAGGTATTCGGAGAACACCGGCTGGCGCGACGGGTCGTGCCACATGCCCTGCGCCTTGGTGTACTCCTCGATTAGCCGGATGCGCTCCTCACTGCGGCCGGTGAGCCGCAGATAATCCAGGGTCACCTCGTCGATGGGGAAGATGGCGGCGGTGGAGCCGAACTCGGGACTCATGTTGCCGATGGTCGCCCGGTTGGCCAGCGGAACCTCCGCCACCCCCTCGCCGTAGAACTCGACGAACTTGCCCACCACGCCGTGCTCGCGCAGCATCTGGGTGATCGTGAGAACAACGTCGGTGGCGGTGGCGCCGGCGGGGATGGAACCGGTGAGCCTGAAGCCCACAACGCGCGGGATGAGCATGGACACGCTCTGGCCGAGCATGGCCGCCTCGGCCTCGATGCCGCCCACGCCCCACCCCAGCACGCCCAGGCCGTTGACCATGGTGGTGTGGGAGTCGGTGCCCACGCACGTGTCCGGGTAGGCCTGGGTGATGGCCCTTCCATCGGCGCCGGTCGTCTCCCGAGTGAACACGGTGCGCGCCAAATACTCGATGTTGACCTGGTGAACAATACCGGTGCCGGGGGGCACCACCCGGAAGTTCGACAGGGCTCCCTGACCCCAGCGTAGGAATTGGTAGCGCTCGGCGTTGCGCTCGTACTCGCGCTCCTTGTTGCGCTCCAAGGAGGAGGGCAGGCCGAAGGAGTCGATCTGCACGGAGTGGTCGATGACCATCTCCGCAGGCGCCAGAGGGTTGATGACCTCGGGGTCTCCCCCCAGGTCGGCCACGGCCTCGCGCATGGTGGCCAGGTCCACGATGCAGGGCACGCCCGTGAAGTCCTGCATGATGACGCGGGCGGGGGTGAACTGGATCTCCGTATCGGGCTCGGCCATCGGATCCCAGGCGGCGAGGGCGCGCACGTGATCGGCGGTGACATTGGCCCCATCCTCGGTGCGGAGCATGTTCTCAGCCAGGACCTTCAGCGAGTAAGGCAGTCTCTCCAGACCGTCGACGACGTTGAGACGGTAGATCTCGTAGGAACGGCCGTCCACGTCGAGGGTGGCGCGCGAGTGGAAGGTGTCGATGCTGGCCAAGGCGTCACTCCTGTTCTGCTGACTGCGTCGCCCCGAATCTCCCCGGATCCCCCGGGCGTGCGACGGCTCGGCGCACACGGTATCCGCCGCCGCGTTATCTCGCGTCAATACTGCGCTGCACGGCACCGCAGACGCCCGTTTTACGCAAGATCGTCCGCATGCATTGGCCGGACGTCGAAGCGGCCAAACCGTCCGCGGATCCCGCAGGAGGCGGTCTCAGCCCCGTTCCAGAACGCAGACCACTTCCACGTGATGGGTGTGGGGAAACATGTCCAGAGCGCTCACCGCCACCGGCCGGTAGCCGAACCCCATGAAGATCCCCAGGTCCCGGGCGCCGGCCGCCGGATCGCAGGACACCATGACCACGCGCCCCGCTCCCAGGGCCGCAACGGCTTCTACGACCGCCCGACCCGCGCCCCGACGCGGCGGATCGAGAATGACGACGTCGGCTCCCGGTACGCCGTCGGGATCGAAACGACCCAGCTCCTCCACGGAAGCGGGAGTGACCTCGCCGGCGAGCAGGTCAACTCCCGCACGGTCGTGGAGGGTCCGGCGCGCATCACGCACAGCCTGCTCACTGCCTTCCAGTGAACGCACCCTCGCCCCCAGCACTGCCAGGGGAGCCGTGAGCAGGCCGGCGCCGGCGTACAGCTCGACCACCCGCACGCCAGCCAGGGCATCGCGGTCCGCAGGGCCGTCACCGACCCGTGTGCCCGCCGCCGTCGGCCCGGCGGAAATAACGGCGCGCACGACGCGATCCACCAGGACGGCGGGAGCATCGCGGTGCACCTGCCAGAAACCCTCGGCGTGAAGACTGTAGCGCAGCTCGCCCAGACCCAGACCGGCAGCATCGACGACCTCAGTCACGCGCCGGCGCCCAGTGGTGTGTCCCGACGCGGTCAGGATCCGGTCGCGACTCCCGTTCGAGATGATGACCACCGGCTCGCCGACACCGGGCGCCACGGCCCGCACGCGCGCACCCGGGCTGTAGCGCCTGCGCCACACGGCGCGCTCAGTCAACCCGAGGGCCCGGATCTCGGAGACGGCCAGCGGCAGATGCGTCACCGGCAGGACCCGCCCCGAGCGGAAGCAGTGCATGCCGGCCCGCCCATCGTCAGTAACGGTCAGAGCGACCCTGGTGCGCGCGCCCGTGCCGGCCCTCCGCCGCGTGCGCGAATCCCCGCTCGCCTCCGCCGCCCTCTCACTCGGCATGGCCTCGACCGGAACCGTCCCCGTAGCGGCGGCCTCGGGCAGGGCGGCCACCGCCGCCGCGACCTCCTGCCCGCCGATGCGTCGCAAGCAGTCGGCTAGCACCCACTGCTTCCACGTGCGCTGGGCGGGCAGGGCGACATGGCCGAGCTCCCCGCCGCCCACCCCTCCGGAACCGGCCTCGGGCCACACGGAGCGGACGCGGTCCGGAGAGGCGGACAGGACCTCTATGGTCTCGGCGCGCCAGGCTCTGGCGCTCCTGTCGGTCAGAACCGCCCGCACCGTTTCGCCGGGCAGGGCGTGACGCACGAACACGACGCGGCCGCCCGCCCCGTCGACGGGGCGGGCCACACAATGCCCGCCGTGCGCGGGCGCGCCCACCCGCAGAACGATCTCCTCCCGTCGATCCCGTTCGCCCCCCGCGGCCCTCCCCCGCGTCGGCCACCGCTCGGAGCCGGTGACCCGGGAATCTCGGGAACCGGCAGATCTCACGAGGCCGCCTCCGGGCCGGGCGCAGCAGCGGGCTGCCGACGGTGCCGATCCTCACGACGAACGGCCGTATCGGCATCCGCGATGCCCTTGGCAGTGCGGGCGCGCAGGCCGTGATGAATGTGGGTCTCGCCGGGGAAGCCGAGCTGCCAGGGCACGGACGCCATAACGACCCCGGGGGTGAACAGCAAGGCCGTCTTGAGGCGCAACGCGGTCTGGTTGTGGAGGATCTGCTCCCACCAATGCCGCACGAGGTACTCGGGCAGGAAGACGACGACCAGATCGCGCGGGGACTCGCGGCGCACGCTGCGCACATAGCTGACGATCGGCCGGGTGATATCGCGGAAGGGGGAGTCCAGGACGGTCAAGGGCACCGGCAGCTCCGCCTCGTCCCAGGCGTCCAAGAGCCGGTCAGCACCGCCGTCTCCGGTATCCACGGTGACGGCCTCGATGGATGTGGGATTGGTGGACTGGGCGTACGTCAGGGCCCGCAGAGTGGGCCGGTGAAGGCGCGAGGCCAGAACGATGGCGTGGACATGGGCGGGCAGCACGCGCGCATCGTGCAGGTCGGAGATCGCCAGCTCGTCGCTCACTCGCCGATAGTGGCGTCGGATCCGGTTCATCACGAGGTAGAGGAGCGCCATGATGGTCAAAGTGATCCAGGCGCCGCGAGTGAACTTCGTCAGTAGCACGATGATCAGAACCATGCCGGTGCCCGCCACGCCGATCGCGTTGATGACGCGGGAGCGGTGCATGCGTCTGCGCGCCCTGGGGTCGGTGGCGGTGGTCAACTCGCGTGTCCAGTGACGGACCATGCCGATCTGGGAGAGCGTGAAGGAGATGAACACGCCCACGATGTAAAGCTGAATGAGCCTATTGGTGCTGGCGCCGAATCCGATGATGAAGGCGACCGCGCCCAGCCACAGAACGATGATGCCGTTGGAGTAGGCCAGGCGGTCGCCGCGCTGGGAGAGCTGCCGGGGCAGGAATTCGTCGCGTCCCAGCACACTGGCCAGCACCGGGAAGCCGTTGAAAGCGGTGTTGGCCGCCAGCACGAGGATCAGCCCGGTTACGGCGGTGATGAGGTAGAACATCGGCTTGAACCCGGCGAAGACGGTCGCGGCGATCTGGCCGATGACCGGATCCTGATGGTAGCCCGCACCCAGCGGCCGGCCGTCGCTGAGCAGTCCGGTGGCAGGGTTCTCGACCATATGAACGCCTACGGCACCGGCCAGGTGAATAATGCTCATGAGCATGAGTGCGGCGATCATGCCCAGCATGAGCAGCGTAGTGGCGGCATTGCGGGATTTGGGGCGCTGGAAGCTGGGCACGCCGTTGGAGATCGCCTCGACCCCGGTCAGCGCCGCGCAGCCCGAGGAGAAAGCCCGCAGGACGAGGAAGGCGCCGGCCAGACCGGTCAGCCCCTGATCCCACCCGCTCTGCGCGACGACCTCGTAAGACGCGCTCTCGGCCCGGCCGAGGGTCCCGGTGGTCTCCTGGACGAAACCGACGACGGCGAGAATACCGATGGCCGCCATGTACAGATAGGTCGGGATGGCGAAAGCACCGCCCGACTCCCGCGAGCCGCGCAGGTTGAGCACTGCCAGGACGGTGGCGATGCCGACGGCGATCTCAACCTTGTAGTCCTCCGCCCAGGGCACGGCCGCCGCCAGATAGGAAGTGCCCGAGGACACGGACACGGCGACGGTCAGGACATAATCGCTCAGCAGCGCGGAGGCGACGAGCAGGCCCGCATGCGGTCCCAGGTTGGTCGAGACGACCTCGTAGTCGCCGCCTCCGGAGGGGTAGGCGTGCACGGTCTGCCGATAAGAGGCGACCACCACCACGAGCACGCCGACGACCGCCAGCGCGACCCACGGTGAGATCGCCGTGGCGCCAACCCCCGCTACGGCGAGGGTGACCAGCACCTCGTCGGGCGCATACCCCACCGAGGACAGGGCGTCGGAGGCGAAGACCGGCAGGGCGATCCGCTTGGGCAGGAGGGTCTCGCCGAGCGCCTGACTGGGTACCGGGCGTCCGACGAGGAGCCGTTTGACGCGGTCTGCGAAATCACGCACGACACCGAATCGTACGTCCGCCTCCCACAACGTCCAAGGTCAGGGGTACGGTTCGACCGTGCACTTCGTCATCATGGGCTGCGGACGCGTGGGGGCCTCCATGGCCACCCAGTTGGACCGCATGGGTCATTCGGTGACCGTCATCGACCAGCTCTCCGACGCCTTCCGACGTCTCCCCCCGGAGTTCGACGGCCGCAAAGTTAAGGGCGTGGGCTTCGACCGCGACGCCCTGGAGCAGGCGGGCATCGACGAGGCCTACGCCTTCGCCGCCGTGTCCAACGGAGACAACTCCAACATCGTGGCCGCCCGGGTGGCGCGGGAGTTGTACGGCGTCGAACACGTCGTCGCTCGTATCTACGACGCCCGGCGCGCCGATGTCTACGAGCGCCTGGGCATCCCCACCGTCGCGACCGTGCGGCAGACGGCCGAGCAGATGATGCGTCGGATCCTGCCGGGTAGCACGGCCCGGGAGGTCATCGACGTCTCCGGAGCCGTGGGCCTGATCCAGCCCGATATCTCCAACGCGTGGGTCGGCACGAGCGTCGGCGCGATCGAAGAGCGTCTCGATGTGCGCGTCGCCTGGATCTCCCGCGGCACGAGCGCACTCGTGCCGCACTCGACGACGATCCTCCAGGAGCACGACCGTCTCCACCTCGCGGTCGCCACGGAGGAACTCGTCGCAGTGCAGCGCGCGCTGTCCCGTCCGCCCGTCGAGGAGGTTTGAGCAATGAAAATCGTCATCACCGGCGCGGGCTCCGTGGGTCGGTCCATCGCCCGTGAGCTGATCAGCCACGGTCACGAGGTCGCCCTCATGGACCGCTCCCCGGACGCCATGCGCATCGCCTCGGTACCCGATGCCGACTGGCAGCTGGCTGACGCCTGCGATGTCGACGCCCTAGCCGAGGCCGGTGCGGGGGAATGCGACGTCATCGTCTCAGCCACCGGAGATGACAAGGCCAACCTGGTGACCTCGCTGCTGGCCAAGACCGAATACGGCGTGCCCCGAACCGTGGCGCGCGTCAACAACCCGAAGAACGAGTGGCTCTTCGATGAGACCTGGGGTGTGGATGTGGCCGTCTCCACACCTCGCATCATGACGGCCCTCGTCGAGGAGGCGGTCAGCGTCGGCTCCCTCGTGTCGGTGTTCACCTTTCACCAGTCCGGGGCATTCATGCACGAATTCACCCTGCCCGACGACTCCCCGGTGATCGGAGAGCTCGTCAGCGAAGTGGAGCTGCCGCCCCATACGGTCCTAGCGGCCATCCTGCGAGACTACCGTCCGATCAACCCCGACGGGGACGAGCGCTTCGAACGCGGAGACGAACTGCTGTTCCTCACCGCGCGCGAAGGGGAGGCGGCACTGTCGGAGATTCCCGCGATCTTCACCGCAGCGGGCGTGAGCTCGGAACTCGCCCAGGGAAACGACCCGGCCCCGGTACTGGGCTGAGGCCGGCTCCAGGCAAGGCCATGAGCGGCGTGAGCGGGACTGTTCAGCGGCCCGGTTCGAGTGCCTGCGCGGCCCGGCCCGCTCGCGCTCCCGGCCGCACGATAAGCCACACGAACCATAGGCACAGGGCGAACAACGGCAGGCCGAGCCCGATCCGCACCACCCCCAGGAACCCCACCCCCGCGTCGCCCATCAGGTAGAGCGGAACCTCCACGATCAGGCGCAGGGCGAACATGGCGGTCAGAACTGCGGTGCCGACGTCGTAACGGCGTCGAACGCCCGCTAGATCCGGGCCGGTGCGCCAAGCGCGCCAGTCAGAGGAACGCGTCTCGCTCCCGGCGGCGGCCGCGGAGCGCCACAGACCCATGAGCACGCCGACGACCGGCCAGCGCACCAGTAGCGACCCCAAGCACACAGCGAGCCAGACGGCGTTGATGACCAAACCGGTGGCGTAGAAATCAGACGCCTGCCCGCTGCGCCACGCCCACGCGGCGCTGGCCACCGCCACCAGCACCCCTCCCATCACCTGGGTCAGACTCTGGTGCTGGACCAGCCGGATCAGAAGAGCTGCAGCGGACACCGCCAAGGAGGTCACGAGGGCTGCCACCAGCGCAGTCGGTGCCACCGCCAGAACAATGACGAACACGAGCGTGGGGACGGCGGACTCCAGTACGCCGCGCCAGCCGCCGATGGCCGCCGCAGCGTCGAAACGGTCGGCATTGATGACGGCCAGGCCCGAGGCCGAACGAGGGATGTCGGATTTCACAAGGTCACGCCCCAGGTGCAAGAATTTCATAGCTCGGGTTGTAGATCGTCGGCCGAGTTCGACCGGCCACGACCATGCCCTCGGCGCGCAGGTGCGCGCCAGGGCGGATTCCGGCGATCGACCGGCGTCCGATCCATACCAGGTCGACCGAGCCGGTGCCGTCGAAGAGCTGGCCGACCAGAACCGGCTTGTCCGTGGACGGCCTGAACGTGATGGCGCGCAGGACGCCCGAGACCTCCGAGCGGTGACGGGCTCGCAATTCGCCCACGGGCAGAGTCCCTCGGCGGCGGGCGGAGATCGCCTCGTCGAGGGCCTCGATGTCCTCCCGACTGGAGCGCAGCCCCATCAGCCGGCGACTGAGAGCGCGCAGAATGCGATTCATCGTACCTCGGCGATGGTCGGCCCCGGTTCGAGGGGCTCCAGACCGGGCAGGTCCTCGGCGGTGGGAGCGGTACCGGTCCCGGGCGCGTGGAGCGGAAGGATTTCCCGCGGCGGCCTGGCCGCACCGTCACGCACGACGACAGTGTCGGCGAAGACCTCGCGCAGTGCCCGGGCGGCCGCCCCGTCAGTGGCGGCGGGGCCTTGCAGCACACCGCGCAGGAACCAGCGCGGACCATCCACACCGATGAAACGGGCTGCCACCGTGCCGTCGCGCCCATCGGGAGTGCGCACAGGCACGTGCGCGAGAATTTCGGAGCCGTACTCGCCGTCGTCGACCCTGACACGCGCCTTAGCCCGGCCGAGCTCGGCGATGATGTCCTCGCGCAGCTCGTCCCAGATACCGGCGGTGCGGGGAGCCGCGAAGGCACGCAGCTCGAGGGTGGAGCCGGCCAGGACGAGAACGGCGGCCGAAATCTCACGTCCCGGCCCTCCGGGGTTCTCCAGACGGATCTGCATCCCGTCCACCGCCGGGACGCGCAGGGACCCCAGGTCGATTCGACCAACGGACTCGGGCCGTTCGGGTGCGTCGGTCACGTCCCAGGGGCCGGTGCCGGACGCGACGGGCGTCGTGGACTCGGCCCTATCGGAGACGCTGCTGGGGTCGGTACTGGGCGTGCTCGGTCCGTCGTCCCGGCGGCGGGAGAACAGTCCCATGGGGATCTCCTTAGTCTTTCAGGTACGGTGCTCCGCGAGGAGTGGATGCTCGGGCCCGCGGAGCACCGGGCGGCGAGCCGCGGGACGACGCGGTCAGCCCGCGCAGTCGGTGCACACCGGCTGACCGGTGACGTCGTCGATGTAGGCCAGCGAGCTGCGATGGTGGACTAGGAAGCACTCGGAGCAGGTGAACTCGTCCTCCAGCTGGGGAACAACGTGGACGCTCAGCTCCTCGCGGGACAGGTCAGCGCCTGGCAGCTCGAACCCTTCGGCCACCTCATTCTCGTCCTCCTCGATGGCCTCGGAGGACTGATCCTTCTGCCGGGCGGTGAGCTCTTCGATAGAATCGGATTCGGGCTCGTCGTCGTTCTTGCGCGGGGCGTCGTAGTCAGTCGCCATGGCGTGATCACTTTCTCTCGTCGACGGCTCTCGATCGGGCTCTCGGGCGGTTCGTGGGTCCGCCGGGACGGGCCATTGCACCCAAGATCAGTGATAAGCCGTCCCTCCGAGCAGGGCACGCGCACCATAGCACCGCGTCCTGGTCGCGGGAACCGTGCCAGGGGGCGCCGTTATGGGCTCAGGGCGAACAGGTTCACACGCCCGTCCATGGCACACCGGGCGACCTCCCGCGGCCCGAGCGACGGGGATGGCACGCTGAGACCGTATGACGGACACGAGGAGGCCCATACCCATGATCGACCTCGAGCTGCTGGGTGCTAACGGTGACACCGTCGTGATGACCGATGGTCGGGGCGAGCGCTACTGCATCGTCGTCGACGACGCCCTGCGCGCGGCCGTGCGCAGGGCGCGCCCGGCCGCGCTGTCGCAGGTCGTCGAGGCGCCCGGCCCCGGCTCGACCATCCGCCCCCGCGACCTCCAGGCCTTCATGCGCGCGGGCGCCAGCGCCGAGGAAGTCGCCACCACCACCGGCATGGATGTCGAGCACGTGCGCCGTTTCGAGGGTCCCGTCCTGGCCGAGAGGGCCTGGGCGGTTCACCAGGCGCAGGCGTGCCGCATCGGCTGGGAGAAGGATTCTCCCGTCCTGGGCGAGCTCGTCGTGGACCGACTGGCCACGCGCGGGGTGGAGCCGACGAGCCTGCAGTGGGATGCGCTGCGCGAGGGACGCGACCCGTGGCAGGTGACCCTCGCCTTCGTCCAGGGGGCGCAGGCCAAGCTCGCTCGTTGGGAACTGGACGTGACGGCCCGCTCCGTCAGTGCGCTGGATGAGGAGGCCCGGTGGCTCACGGAGGCCGCCGCGGCCACCCACCACCCGGCGGTCTTCGACCAGGACTCCCCGGTCTCGGGCGCATCGGCGTCCTCGGCTCCGACAGCGGCGAGCCCGGCTCACGCCGCCGCGTCGGCCTCCCCGCCCCCGCCGGCGGCCGCGGGGACGGAGGGGGCGCAGCCCCCCGCGTCCGTCGAGGCGCGGACCGGCACCGAGGACTCCTCGACCGACGCGCTGCTGGCGGATCTGGCATCCAGCCGCGGACGCAGGCTCGAGGTCGAGCCTCCGCTGGATGACGAGGAGCCCGTGCCCCCGCCCCCCACCTCCCCGCACGGCCAGGCTCAGATCGTCTCGATGTCACAGCGGCGCAGGACGACGACCGGTCAAGGGGCGGGCCGGGCGGCCGGCGCCGGATACCGCGCACCGGCGCCCAGTGTCGCCTCCCCCGCGGCATCCCCACGATCCCCACAGTCCCCCCAGGCCGCGGCATCCGCCCACAGCGCCCCGACTATGCCGACTGCGCAGGTGGAGGAGACGGCCGGGCAGGAGGCGCGGCGCGAGACGCCCGCCCCGCCCAGACCCAGGCGTCGACGACGCTCGGTCCCCTCCTGGGACGAGATCGTCTTCGGCGCCAAGCCGGAGTAGACCACTGGGCCGGCCACCGTTCCCTCAGCGTGAACCGGCCCGAACCAGAAGCAGCGGAATCGCCGTTTCATCCCGCGTGAGGGAACCGTGCACGCCGACCATGGCAATGGCGGACGCGCTGTGGATGCGCGGATCGACCGCCACCCACGCCCCGCTCATCGCCACCAAGACATCGCCCAGAACGCCGGCGGCCCGTCGACCGACCGGCCCCAGGAGCTGCGCCGCCTCGCCCCGGGTGCCGATCCACAGGGCCCGTTCACCCAGGCGGCTGCGCCACCGCTCGGCGACCTCGGAGGCGAGAACGGGATCCGACCCGGGGACGTGAAGCTGGATGAAGCGGGGCTCCCCGGCCACGGCGACGATGTCACGGGCCAGGACCGGGTCGGCCGAGATATCGATGCGGCAGTCGGGGGCGGTATCGACCATGCCGTGGTCGGCAGTCAGGATGATGCGCGTATCGGCGGGGGCGCGGCGCTCGAGCTCGGCCATCGCGGCGTCAAGGCGTTCGAGCTGTTCGAGCCACTGCTCTGAGCGCCAGCCGTGGGAGTGCCCGATATGGTCGAGTTCGCCGACGTAGAGGTAGGCCAAGGGCGTACCGCGTCGCAGCGCGCCGACGGCCAGGGCGGGGCGGTCCTCGAGGCGGTCGGCGCCCAGGTGCGGGGCTCCGCGCAGCCCCGCGCAGGTCAGCCCCGAGCCGGCGAAGCGGGCGGGGCCGACGGTCACCGCCAGAGGCGCGCCCTGTTCGCGGGCGTCGTGAGCAGGTCCGGGCTCGAGACGCTCGAAGATGGTGGGCACATCCTGCCAGCGCCGCGGATCGGGAGCGGGTCCCTCCCAGGAGATGAGGCTCAGGTTCTGCCCGGGTTCGGGGACTGCGCCCGCGGGCAGGTTCCGGCCCAGAAGCGGGTTGAGCACGCAGTACCCCACCATGCCGGTGGCACCCGGCAGAGCGCCGGTGCCGAGAGTCGTCAGCGCGGCAGCAGTCGTCGAAGGCACACAGGTCACCGCGGCGGGTCCGGGTCCCGGCCCAGTCCGGGTCGCCGACAGCCAGGAGCGCAGAACGGGCGCGTGTCCCAGGCGCTCGTGCAGCATCTTCAGACCGAGGCCGTCGACGAGCACGACGATGGTCGGGGCGATGTCGCCCGCCAGCCCCCAGGAAGCCGCGTCGGCACGCGCCTGCACGTCGGACGGCACTGCGGGCAGGTCGACATCGCGCAGGACCAGCCCCGCGCCGATGGCGGCGGCGCCCAGGACCTGGCGTAGGTGCGGCTCACTCATGCGCGCGCCGCGGCCCGGGCAGTCGCCTCGGACAGCATCTGGGCGAAACGGTCCGCGCGAGCCAGTGCGGCATCCCCTTCGACGCCGGCGGCGACCCGGATCACGATGTCGTCCGGCATGGTCATTCCGGTCAGTCCGTGATCGGCCTGGCACGTGGGGTCGTCGCAGGTCGCGGGCTCAAGGTCCAGTCGGCGCACGGCACCCCAGCAGATCGCGATCGTCACTTCGGTCAGCTGCCCGCCGCCGGCGGCGGGCTCGCACACACCCCGGGTCAGCGATACCGAGGAGATACGGGAGATGGGCACCGCTTCGCTCGTGGCCACCGCGCCCGGACGCCCGTCCTCGCGCGGAGAATCATCTGCATGGACGATGATCAGACGACTGGGGGTCAGGGCAAGCACGGTCAGATGGCGGTGGACGGCGTCGTCGAAAGTGGTCTCGGCCTGGACGAGATCGACGACGACCTCCTCCCCCGCCACGGCGACATCGAGCGTGCCCAGCACGAGCTCGGGGTAGTAGCCGGCGCGACGCACCTCCTGCGCCAGGAGCGTTGAGGCGGCGTCGGCGGGTCGGGCCTGGGCAGTCCACTTCATAGGACGATCATGCCATCGACCGGGGACGCGGACCGGTGGCCCCCGACACGCTCCGCCCCGGCCGGGGGCCGTCGATCCCGTCACCTTCGGGTGTCGCTATTCCGTTACGGATCCTCATCGCGCATCATGCGAGACATGCCCACGTCCGCCACGCAGACGCCCCCACCCGTCAACGGTCTCATCGTCGATCAGGACCTTCCCACGGAAATGCGCACCTCCTTCCTGGAGTACGCCTACTCGGTCATCTACGCCCGCGCCCTGCCGGACGCCCGCGACGGCCTCAAGCCCGTCCAGCGCCGCATCCTGTTCCAGATGGATCGCATGGGGCTGCGTCCCGACCGGCCGCACGTGAAGTGCTCGCGCGTGGTCGGCGACGTCATGGGACGCCTCCACCCGCACGGCGACGTCGCCATCTACGAGGCCCTCGTGCGCCTCGCCCAGCCCTTCACCATGCGTCTGCCCCTGGTCGACGGTCACGGGAACTTCGGGTCGCTCGACGATGGCCCGGCCGCCGCCCGCTACACCGAGGCGAGGCTGGCGGCCAGCGCCCTGGCGCTGACGGCGGACATCGACGAGGACACCGTCGACTTCTCTGCCAACTACGACTACACCCTCACCGAGCCGGGCGTCCTGCCCGCCTCCTTGCCCAACCTCCTGGTCAATGGGGCGTCCGGAATCGCGGTGGGCATGGCCACCAATATGCCGCCGCACAACCTCGTCGAGGTCATCGGCGCCGCACGCCATCTCATCGATCATCCTGAGGCGGACCTGGAGGATCTCATGGCCTTCGTCCCGGGCCCGGATCTACCCGCCGGCGGCATGATCGTGGGACTGGACGGGATCCGGGAGGCCTATCGCACCGGTCGCGGCAAGTTCCTCACGCGGGCCACCGCCCGTATCGAGAACCTGACGCCCCGTAAAAAGGGAATCGTCGTCACCGAACTACCCTACCTGGTCGGCCCCGAGAAGATCATCACCCGAATCAAGGAGGCGGTCGCCTCCAAGAAACTCCAGGGCATCACTGACGTCGCCGACCTCACGGACCGCAAGAACGGCACGCGTCTGGTCATCGGAGTCAAGAACGGCTATAACCCCGAGGCGGTGCTCACCCAGCTGTACAGGCACACGCCGTTGGAGGACTCCTTCGGCATCAACAACGTGTGCCTGGTCGACGGTCGTCCTCGCACACTGGGTCTGCGCGAGCTGCTGGAAGTCTTCGTGCATCACCGTCTGACGGTGGTGGAGCGCCGCACCCGCTTCCGTCTGGACAAGCGCAAGGAGCGCCAGCACCTGGTCGAGGGCCTGCTCATCGCGATCCTCGACATCGACGAGGTCATCCAGGTCGTCCGCTCCTCGGAGGACGCGGCCACGGCCCGCACCCGTCTCATGCAGGTCTTCGATCTCACCGAGCCGCAGGCGAGCTACATCCTGGAGCTGCAGCTGCGGCGCCTGACGAAGTTCTCCGTCATCGAGCTGGAGAAGGAGCGCGACGAGCTCGCCCGCGAGATCTCCGACCTCGAGACGATCCTGGCTGACGAGGCGGTGCTGCGGGGCGTGGTCTCCCGCGAGCTGGCGGCGGTGGTCGAGGAGTTCGGGACGCCCAGGCGCACCGTGCTCCTCGAGGGAACCGGGGCCGACGCGCGGGGCGCCACGAGGGCGACCGCGGGGGCGGGACTCGTCTCCAGCACCTCCGACGTTCCGTTGACCATCCCCGACGACCCGTGCCGGGTGCTCCTGTCGGCGACCGGCCTGGTGGCGCGCACAGCCGGATCGGAACCCGTCCCCCGCTCAGGGGCACGCCGGCACCACGACGCGATCACCGGCCAGGTCGCCGCGACGGCGCGCGGCCGCATCGGAGTGGTCACCGATGCGGGCCGACTGGTGCGTCTCGATGTCGTGGCGACCCCGGAGGTCCCGCGTTCGGACGGCGCGCTCTCGCTCGCCGGCGGTCAGCCGGCACACCTGCTGGTAGACCTGGGATCCGACGAAAAGGTCGTCGGCCTGGTGCCGATCGGCTCGGCGAGCAACCCGCCGATCGTGCTGGCCACCGCCACGGGCGTCGTCAAGCGCGTCAGGCCGGGCGACGAGCCGGGCCGCGGAGAGGCCTGGGGGGTGATCTCACTGGCCGACGGCGACCGTGTCGTCTTCGCCTCTACCGCTGCGGACTCCGACGTCCTCGCGCTGGTGAGCTCCGACGCCCGGCTGCTGCGCTTCGAGGCGTCCAGAGTGCGTCCCCAGGGGCGCGGTGCCGGCGGTGTGGCAGGCATCTGCCTGCATGAAGGGGCGTGCGTCATCGCGGGCGCCGCCGTTCCGGCCGATCTTCTGGCCGAGGCCGTCGTCGTCACGATCGCCGACGCCGAGGGGGCACTGCCGAGCGCTGGAACGGGCTCGGTCAAGGTGACTCCGTTGGACCGCTATCCCGCTAAGGGCCGGGCCACCAACGGGGTGCGGGCTCAGCGCTTCCTGCGCGGCGAGGACGAGCTCGTCCTCGCCTGGGTCGGCGTCGGGCCGGCCAGGGCCGTCGACGGCGACGGGCGACCCGTCGACCTGCCGGCGGTGAACGAGCGCCGTGACGCGAGCGGTTCGCCGCTGCCAGCACCGGTGGTCGGGATCGGCTGAGCCCGTCCTGGCTGTCGCGCCGCTCGCGGAAAGCGGGCGGTAGACGCTCTAGCGGTCGCGGGCAGGGCCCGGCCGGTGCGTCCACAGACGCATGACGGTGGCCGCGGCCCGCTCGGCGTTCTCCGGAGCTGTGCGGAGCACCTCGGCCAGATTCGCGGTTTCGCCCTGGGAGGTGGAAATGACGGCCACGCAGCCGGCCGCCAGCAGCACGTCCGCATCAGGGCGGACTCGTCCGGCCACGACCACCGTAGGAACGCCCTGACGGGCGGCCGCGCCGGCCACCCCTGCGGGAGTCTTGCCCGCCAGTGTCTGAGCGTCGACCGATCCTTCGCCCGTGAGCACCAGATCGGCCCCGGTGACGGCCCGCATCAGGCCGACCGTACGGACCACCAGCTCGATCCCCGGCTCCAGGCGGGCGTCGAGGAATGCCATGAGCGCGAAGCCCAGACCGCCCGCAGCGCCCGCGCCCGCACGCTCGACGAGGTCCCCGCGGCCGCTCAATCGCGCCCACCTCGCCAGCACCGCGTCGAGATAGCCGACGTCCTGTTCGCTCGCTCCCTTCTGCGGACCGAAAACGGCGCTGGCCCCGCGTTCGCCCAGCAGCGGGTTGTCAACATCGCAGGCGACATCGATCCTCAGCCCTTTCAGGCGCGGGTCGAGGCCGGAGGCGTCGACCCGCGCGAGGGCCTCCAACTCCCGCGGACTCGTCCCGATGGCCCGGCCCGCGCGATCGAGGAAGCGCACACCGAGCTCGGCGAGCATGCCGGCTCCACCGTCGTTGGTGGCCGAACCGCCGATGCCCAGAAGCAGGCGATCGGCGCGGGCATCCAGCACCGCGCGGATCATCCGACCGACGCCCCGAGTGTCCGAGGCGCGCACGTCGCGCATCTCCCGCCCGATCAACTCGAGCCCCGCGGCCGAAGCCATCTCGAGCACCGCCGTACCGCCCGAGTCCCCGCCCAGGGCCAAGCGCCCCGTGACCGGACGTCCCAGCGCATCGATGGTCTCGACATGACGGATCCGTGCGCCGAGCGAGGCGGCCACCGCCTCGGTGAAGCCCTCACCCCCGTCGGACATGGGCACTTCGACGACTTCGGCGTCCGGGACGACGCGACGCACGCCCCGGGCCATGGCGGCCGCCGCCTCGGCGGCCGCCATGGATTCCTTGAAGGAGTCGGGCGCGACGACGACTTTCATGAGGTCGCACCCCGGCCTGAACTCCCGCGCACGAGCGCAAGCCTTTTGGAATCGAAGGTCCAGCCGGGGATGAGGAACCGCATGCCGATCGAATCGTCGCGGGCCCCGACGCTCCGGACCTCGTCCAGGTAAAGCTCATGGGCCGCCTCGAGCAGGTTGATGGCCATGGGCTTTCCCATGACTCCGAGGCCGATGAATCCGATCTTCATGATATTCCTTCTGTTCGGTGCGCGGGGTGCCGAATACGATATGAATGGCGCGGGTGGTGGGAAGACGGCGGGGAGGAGCGACGGCCAGTGAGATGCCCATGCCGGGAAGCTCGTCCTCGCTGAACTCGCATTCGGAGACCAGACCCGCGGGGATCTCGGGGGTTGCAGTCCACGAAGCCCAGGCGGGGTCAGATCATCGCGACAAGAATGCCAGCGGGGACTGCGATGATCAGGCTGATGGCCAGGGTGTGGCCGATCGAGGCGCCGTACAGGTCGGCGACGCCGGAGCGGCCGACCAAGGCCGGGCCCACAGGGGCTCGACCTGCAGACGGTCGTCAACGGGCCGGCCCCGGTAGTGGCGCTGCGTACGGGCCTCCGGGCTAGGGCGCCTCATACATCCAAAGCGTAGAGAACCGTGCCCTGAGTGGGCGTGTAGCCCAGCTCCCGGTACAGGTCGACAGCGCCGGCGGGGTTGTCCGAGTCGACACCCGCAGCCGCGTAGTCCATGCCGTCCCGGCGATAGGCGCGCATAGCAGCCGTCAGCAGCGCCGGAGCCACGTCCCGGGACCGGTATTCGGCGAGAACCCCCAGCATGTCCGTGTATCCCTCGCGCCACCCCAGAGCAGCCCAGTCCTGCTCATAGCGGCCCGAACGCAGATATCCCGCCACACGAGCCCGGTCCCCCGAGTGATCCACGGCCACGAAGCTCCATGACGGGGCGAAGTAGGTCCTGCCCGCCTTCCAGTCCTCGCGCGTCATCTGGCTGGCCCCGTACTCGCCGTCGAAGATCTGGTTGTGCGCAATGCGGACGACCTCATCCAGCTCCTCGCTCCACGGCTCGATGGTGAGGAACCCATCGATGTCCACCTCCGGTATCTCCTCGACCAGAGGGCGGCGGACCTCCCGGTACCACCGACGGGGCTCGAAGCCGAGCTCGCCGAGGTGCGCCTTCATGCGCTCGTCGTCCTCCAGGACAGTGGTGACCACGTGGGCGGGGGCGGTGGCGGCGGCCGATCCGGGCGCCGCACCCGCGCGCTCGGAGCCGATGAGGTGGCGGGCGCGCTCGGTCTGCCAGTGCAGGAGCGCCCTGCCGATGCCCCGCCTGCGGAAATCGGGGTCGACTACCCCGATCATCGAGGTGTAGATCTCTCCGGCGGGCCGCAACCGCACCAGGGCGAAGGCGCGCATGACGCCCGTGTCGTCGCGTCCGGCCACCCCGGAGTAGGTCGGGTCGACGAAGTATTCGGCCGTCTCCTCCGCGGTGGTCCGGTAGGGCGGGTCGTCGGCTGATTCGGCGCGGGCGATGAGCTCGGCCAGCGCCTGGTTGTCCAGGGGGCTCAGGGGCGTCCAGGACAGGCCGTGCGGCAGAGCCGAGCGTGGCCCGGGGCGCAGCATCGACCAGGGGCCGGTGGAACCGGCTCGACGCGAGGAGCCGTAGACGGGGGCCATGAGCACCTCCTTGCAGGGACCCGTGAAGGGCCCAGTAGAACAGCGGTGGATCTGCCGGCACTTTACCGGACACCGAGATGACTCATAGAGAACTCACGAGAGGATTCACCTACTCCGATACGCCTTCTCTCAGGCGTCGATGCGTTCACGATCGACATCGCGGGCGCCGGCGATGATGAAGCCCCGACGGGGCTCGACACTCGAGCCCATGAGGAGCTCGAAGACGCTCTCCGCCTCCACCAGCTCGGCCTCGTCCCCCAGGGTGATGCGTCGCAGGGTGCGATGCTCGGGCTCCATGGTGGTCTCGGCGAGCTGATGCGCGTCCATCTCCCCCAGGCCCTTGTACCGCTGGGGCTCTTTGAAGGCGCGTCCCTGCTTCTCCAGCCTGCGCAGGGTGCGCACCAGTTCGTCGTCGGAATAGGTGTAGATGATCTCCTTCTTGCGCCGCCCCCGGGCGGGCACCTCGGTGCGATGCAGCGGCGGGACCGCGGCGTAGACGCGGCCCGCCTCGATCATGGGGCGCATGTAACGGAAGAAGAGGGTGAGCAGGAGAGTACGGATGTGGGCGCCGTCGACGTCGGCGTCGGTCATGAGGATGACTTTGCCGTAGCGGGCGGTTTTCAGATCGAAGGTGCGCCCGGACCCGGCCCCCACGACCTGGATGATGGCCGAGCACTCGGCATTGTGCAGCATGTCCGCCTGCGAGGCCTTCTGAACGTTGAGAATCTTGCCGCGGATGGGCAGCAGCGCCTGGAACTCGGAGTTGCGGGCGTTCTTGGCGGTTCCCAGGGCCGAGTCGCCCTCGACGATGAACAGTTCGGAGGCGGTCACGTCGTCGGACCGGCAATCGGCCAGCTTGGCCGGCAGGGTCGAGGTCTCCAGGGCCGTCTTGCGACGGGTGATCTCCTTGTGCATGCGGGCGGACACGCGCGCGCGCATCTCACCGACGATCTTCTCCTGCAGAGCGCGGGACTGGGCCTTGAGGTCCCGCTTGGAGGAGGTCAGCAGGGCGGTGAGCTCCTCGGTGACGACTTTGGCGACGATCTGCCGTACGGGGGCGGTGCCGAGGACCTCCTTGGTCTGGCCTTCGAACTGGGGCTCGGGCACGCGCACGGTGACGACCGCGGTCAGGCCGGCCAGGATGTCGTCCTTCTCAATGCGCCCGTCACGGCTGGTGACCTTCAGAGCGCGTGCGTTCGTCCCGATCTGCTTGCGCAGAACCTTGACGACGGCCTGCTCGAAGCCTGTCAGGTGCGTGCCCCCCATGGGAGTGGCGATGATGTTGACGAAGGAGCGCTCGATCGTGTCGTAGCCGATACCCCAGCGCAGGGCGATGTCGACGTCGCAGGTACGCTCGACCTCGACGGGGCGCAGGTGTCCGCTGCGCCGATCGAGTTGCTGGACCGTCTCGGTGTACACGCCCTGGCCGGTCAGACGGAAGGTGTCGGTCACCGAGCCGTCGGTGGCCAGGAAATCGACGAAATCCGCGGTTCCGCCCTCGGCGCGGAACACCGCGGTGTCCGCCTCCCCGATCTCGGTCGCCGGGGATGCATCGAGCAGCCCCTCCGCAGTCCGAGTGGCGTTCTTCGCCGCAGCTCGCAGCGCCAGGTCGTCGGTGGCCTTCGAGCCCGACGACGGCATGCGCTCGGCCCTGGCGGTCTCCTCGGCGCTGCGCTCATCGGTCAGGGTCAGGGTCAGGCCGGGGATCAGGAAACTGGTCTGGCGCAAGCGGGCGCGCAGCGCGGCGGCGTCGTACTCGGTCGGGGAGGGGAAGATCTGAGGGTCGGCCCAGTAGCGCACGCGCGTGCCCGTCACGCCCCGGCAGACCTTGCCGATCACGCGCAGTTCGGGGGTTTGATGCGTGTACTCGGTGAATGGAGAGGCGAGGTCCGGACCGGTGGACGGGTCGGTGAAGACGCCAGGCACGCCGCGGCGGAAGCTCATGGCGTAGGTCTTCCCGCCCCGGTCGACCTCGACATCCATGCGGGCGCTCAGAGCGTTGACGACGCTGGCGCCCACGCCGTGCAGACCACCGGCGGCGCCGTAGGAGCCGCCGCCGAACTTCCCGCCGGCATGGAGCTTGGTGTAGACGAGCTCGACTCCGGTCAGACCCGAGGAGGGTTCGACATCCACGGGCACCCCGCGGCCGGTGTCGCGCACCTCGACGGAGCCGTCGTCGTGAACGGTGACGTCGATACGATCCCCGTAGCCCTCCAGCGCTTCGTCGACGCCGTTGTCGACGATCTCCCACACGCAGTGCATGAGGCCCCGCTGATCGGTGGAGCCGATGTACATGCCGGGACGCTTGCGCACCGCCTCGAGCCCCTCCAGGACGGAGAGGTGACGGGCTGAGTAGTCGCGGGGGGAGGTCGTCGCTTCTTCTCGGGGCACGGAGGCAATCTAGCGGACGGATCTCGAACGTGTGTTCTCCCGCGCCACGGTGTGACCATCACCCGCCCGAGCGCCCGGGCCGCCGCTCCGAGACCAGCCCCTCGCAGCCGCCCGAGTTCCGCTGCTCGTCGCCTCGAACGCATGCCACCGCCGAATTTTCGCAGTGACTCCGCAGGCGGTAGCCGCACCAGATCGGTTCGCGCACAAGGCGGCGGCAGCGGCCCAGCCGGCGGGACCCGACCTCGCTGTGCCGAACGTTGCAAGGTCCGCGCTTGGGACGGCGCGGCTGTCAACGCTCGGTCATGGCGCCGACCCGACTCTCGCTCGTACCGCGTTATCGCTGCCCCTGTCAAAATATATGAGAACTAAATTCGCCTCTGTACTTCTATAGTAAGAATTATGGTCAATACATGTCGTTCCGCATCGCAAATCTCGACCGTTTCAAAATCACATGAGAGGCAGTGCCGGGCTCACGCGGGCACTGCCGATCCCGCGGTTCGCCTTGCCCAGCCGGAAACGCACCCGTTTCTTGAGCACCGTACCGGAGACGGCCCGGCCATCCACCAGGCCCTCGGCTGGGAAAATGGTGAAGGTCCACCGCTCGGCATCGTCGGAGTCGGGAACGACGCCGGGCGGGCACTGCAGCAGGCGGGCGCCCCAGACCTGGCGGGTCATGAAAGCACGGGCGTCGACGCCGTCGACCTCGAAGCGCTCGACGGGGGCTTTGATGATGTCCTCATAGCTCCCCGCCGAGACCCCGTACTGTCCGACGACACCAGCCACCACCATCCAACCGTCCCGTCCCAGCGTGAGTCCGCTGAGGTCGGCGCCCTTTCCTAGAGCGGGGTCGACGAGGTCCTCGACCAGGTCGGGACGCTGGCCGCAACGGATACGAGGATCAACGGCGCCACGGGTGTCGAACCGGGCGGCGTCCGGGACCGCGAGCAGCCCGTAGTCGACGTCGCCGGCGAAGCGGAAGGAGGCGAAGTGCTCGCGCAGGCGGGTGACTGCGCACTCGGCCCGCTCCCAGCGGCCGCCGGTGCTCCCGCCGCCCCCACCGGCCCCGGCGGCACCGCTGTCCGCGGTCTCGTCGAGGCACTCGGCCACCACCTGAGCGGGCGGCCTGAGGCCCGCGACGTCCAGCGCCTCACGAAGCGGCGCATTGGCGGCCCAGCCCGAGCGTTCCAGACGCGCGATCTCGTGATCGCGGAACTCCTGCACCGACATCGTGTTCCTCCCTGTCCTCGATCTTGTCCGTCGACATCGCTGTTCGCCGGCTCACCATCTCGCCGCCTCCAGTACCCGCCCGATCGGTCGCTCCACCGGTGAGGTGCGCCATGACACTGGTGCGCCGTGGGCGAAAGCGCGTGCGCCCGGGGCGGAAACCGGAGCCCGGAGAGGGGCGCGAGTCCCGGAGCGTGATCTCATAGAGCCATGAACACGACAGGCACCCCCGTCACCGCTCCGGTGACTGCGCCGATTCCCACACCCACCCCCGCGGCGAGTCCCCCCGATGCGCGCGAACTGACCACCGCCGACCGCTGCGACGCCTGCGGCGCCCAGGCATTCATCCGGGTCGTCCTGGCCTCCGGCGAACTGCTCTTCTGCGGCCACCACGGCCGTCGCAACATGACCTCCCTGGAGAAGCAGGCCCTGTTCATCCAGGACGAGACCTCCCGCCTGACCGCAGACGGCTGAGGGGAGACGAGAGAGCCCGAGACGGCATCGTCTCGCGTCCCAGCGCGAACGAAACGAGGGGGCGCCCCGCCCGTTCCGCCACCGCGCGCGAGGCGAGCGGCGTTCACTCATGCGCCCCGTCCACCTCTCGCCAAAGAGCGTGGAAGTGATGAACGGGACCGTGCCCGTGCCCCACGCCCAGGGAGTCGGCGTGCTCCAGGGCGTCGGTGAGGTATGCCTTCGCATCGCGTACGGTCTGCAGCCAGGCGGCCCGGCGCGGTCGCAGGGAGGCGATCGCCGATGACAGCGTGCAGCCCGTTCCATGGGTGTTCCTCGTTCTCACCCGACGGCCGCGCAGGAGCGTGACGCCGTCAGAGTCGGCGTAGACGTCCGTAGCCTCGGCGTCGAGGTGGCCGCCCTTGACCAGCACCCGTCGCGCCCCGGCGTCCAGAAGGCGCTGCGCTTGAGCGTGCAGGGCCCGCACGTCCTTCGCAGGCTCCTCGTCCAGCAGGACGGCCGCCTCGTGGAGGTTGGGGGTGATGAGGTCGACCAGAGTGCACAGGCGGCGCACGGCACTGATCGCGTCCTCGTCCAGGAGCCTGTCGCCGGAGGTAGCCACCATGACCGGATCGAGCACTGTGCACGTCAACCGCGGCAGGTAGCCGCTCACGGCCTCGGCCAGCCCGGCGGTCGCCAGCATGCCGACCTTGGTGGCATCAGGGACGATGTCCTCCAGGAGCGTGTCCAACTGAAGACGTACGAAGTCGACCGGGACGGTGTGCACGCCCGTCACGCCGCGGGTCGACTGCGCCGTCAGTGCTGTGACCGCACTCATGCCGTAAGCGCCGAGCGCGCTCATGGTCTTCAAGTCGGCCTGGATGCCGGCGCCGCCGCTGGGATCGGAACCGGCAACGGTCAAAGCGGTGACGGTCATCGTGATTCCCCCTCGTTCCAGGCCGAGTGTAGGGCGGCCGCGGCCGCGCGGGGGTCCTCGGCCGCGCAGATGGCCGAGACGACGGCAATGCCGTTCAGCCCGCCCGCGCGAAGCGCCGGGGCGTCGGCGACAGTGACCCCGCCGATGGCCACGGCAGGGAGGTCGGTCAGAGCGGCCAGACGGGCTGCGCCGTCGAGACCCAGGCCCGCCGGAGCGTCGGGCTTGGTGGGGGTGTCGCGGATGGTGCCGATGCCGACGTGATCGCAGGCGCCCTGCTCGTCGGCGAGGCGCAGCTCATCGGGAGTCGCGGCTGACAGGCCCAAGAAGGCGTCATCCCCGATGAGCCGGCGCACGAGGACGGCCGGCAGGTCGGCCTGGCCCACATGAACCCCCGCCACCGCGGCCGACAAACGGCGGGCGGCCAGGAAGACGTCGATGCGGTCATTGACGATGACCGGCACGCGCCCGCCAATCGCCCCGGCGACCGCGAGGACCTCATCCAGGAAGGCGCCGCCGTCGGCCCGCTTGGCGCGCAACTGAACGCAGGTGACACCGCCGGCCACGGCCTCCTCCGCGGTCCGCAGAACGCTGCGTCCCCGGGAACGGCACTGATCCGCGTCGGTGACGAGATAGACCGACAGGTCCGGTGCGGGTCTCATGCCTGCTCCTCACTGACGGCGACGGCCTCCAGGTCTTCGGCGCCCAGGTCGTACAGGGCGTCGAGGAACGCGGGCCGGAAGGAACCGGGACCGGTCGAGCGAGCGGCAGCACGCTGCGCCGCAGCACTGTAAACCTCGTGGCAGGCGACCGTCGCCGCACGGGCATCGACGTCCTGCTCGCGTCCGGCGGCGATGAAGGCGGCGATGAGCGCCCCCAGAGCACAGCCTCCGCCGGTGACGCGGGTGAGCATCGGCGAGCCTCCGGTGATGCGGGTCATCCGCTGCCCGTCCACGATCGCATCGACGGGCCCCGAGACCGCCGCCACGAAGCCGTGGCGCTCGGACATCGCTCGGGCGGCTCCCAGGGCGGAGTCGACGTCGTCGGCGGTCTCCGGGCCGCGGCCCCCACCGCCCGTACCGGCCAGCGCCATGATCTCCGAAGCGTTGCCGCGTACGACCACCGGTTCCATGGAGAGCAGATCTCGGGCCAGGGCCGTGCGGTGGACGAGCGATCCGACGGCAACAGGATCCAGGACCCAGGGCGTGCCCGCCTCCCCGGCCGCCGCGGCCGCCTCCCGGGCGGCCGCGCGCTGCTCGGGCTGGGGCGTGCCGAGATTGATCAGCAGACCGGAGGCCGCAGCGGCGAAGGTCCCGGCCTCACCGGTGATGTCGACCATGGCGGGCGCGGCCCCGCTGGCGAGCAGCACGTCGGCGGTGAAGCCCGCCGCCACCGAGTTGGTGATGCACGATATCAGCGGCGTCGTCTCGCGGACGGCCAGAAGGACGGAATGGGCGCGAGCGCATCTGCGCATGCGACAATCCCTTCGTCAGCATTGTCCGAACAGGTTCGACGGGTGTGTTCTCAGCCTTGCGGCACCCCGTGTCGGTAGAACCAGACGGTAGCACGGCAGCGGCCCGCAGAGCATCGCCCTACGGGCCGCCGATGAGCGGGTGCGCAGCGATCAGTCCAGGTAATCGCGCAGCACCTGGCTGCGCGAGGGATGACGCAACTTAGACATGGTCTTGGACTCGATCTGGCGAATGCGCTCGCGCGTGACGCCGTAGACTTTACCGATCTCGTCCAGCGTTTTGGGCTGTCCGTCGGTCAGGCCGAAGCGCATGGAGACCACGCCGGCCTCGCGCTCCGAGAGGGTGTCCAGGACGGCGTGGAGCTGCTCCTGCAGAAGGGTGAAGCTCACGGCATCGGCAGGGACCACTGCCTCGGAGTCCTCGATGAGGTCGCCGAACTCGCTGTCACCGTCCTCGCCGAGCGGGGTGTGCAGGGAGATCGGCTCGCGGCCGTACTTCTGGACCTCCACAACCTTCTCCGGGGTCATGTCCAACTCGACGGCCAGTTCCTCGGGGGTGGGCTCGCGGCCCAGATCCTGAAGCATCTGACGCTGGACGCGGGCCAGCTTGTTGATGACTTCGACCATGTGGACGGGGATGCGGATGGTGCGAGCCTGATCCGCCATGGCACGGGTGATGGCCTGGCGGATCCACCAGGTGGCGTAGGTGGAGAACTTGTAGCCCTTGGTGTAGTCGAACTTCTCGACCGCGCGGATCAGCCCGAGGTTGCCCTCCTGGATGAGATCCAGGAAGAGCATGCCGCGGCCGGTGTAGCGCTTGGCCAGGGAGACCACCAGACGCAGATTCGCCTCCAGGAGGTGGTTCTTGGCGCGCTGGCCGTCCTGAGCAACCCAGTGCAGCTCACGACGGTACTTCGCCTCCAGGTTATTTCCCTCGGTGGCGAGCAGGTGCTCGGCGTACAGGCCCGCCTCGATGCGTTTGGCGAGCTCGACCTCCTGAGCGGCGTTGAGGAGGGCGACTTTCCCGATCTGCTTGAGATAGTCCTTGACGGGGTCGGCGGTGGCGCCGGCGGTGACGACCTTCTGCGCCGGCTCATCGGCCTCATCGGAATCCGAAACGGTGAAAGAGCCGTCCTTGTTCCTCTCCCGCGACTTGCGCCCCGATCTCTTGGCCGCGGCCTTCTCCGCCTGCTCGCGGCGGATGCGGTCGAGCTCCCCGGTCAGGGCGGCGATCGACGGGCTCATCTTGATGCCCTTGATGACCCAACCGCGGAAGATGAAGCCATTGCTCGTCAGGAACTCGCGGGCGACGACGGGGTCCTCCTCCTCGGGGATCACGAAGCGGGGCACTGGTCCATGGCCGTAGGGGGCCAGCGTAATGGGTTCTTCGAGCGTGCCGTCGCCCGTGAGCTCGAGCCCTTCGACGGTGGTGCGGCTGCGCACGTACAGGGTCGCCCCGGGGGCGAGCCTGACCCCTTTGAGAGCGGCCGGCGTGTTGAAGGGCTTGCGCTTGGAGCCGTCGCCGTTGGCCTCCAGGCTCACGTCCAGGTAGTAGTCCCGTAGCTCGGGAACGGGCTCCTCGCTCTCCTCCTGCTCGCTCTGGGCGGCTTCGGCGTTCTCACCGTCCGGATCGGCGGGGGCGGAGTCACCGGAGTCACCGGATTCGTCGAGGACGACCTCGTCCTCGAGAGCCTTGTCGACGTCATCAGCGCGCTGAGTGCGTTTCCGCGTAGCTGTGGAAGAAGCCACGGAGTTCCTTTCACGTGAGCGAGTGATCGGGGTGGGAGGGGCGCCGCGGACGAACACGTTCACGACCAACGAAGCGGATAACCGCCCGGATGCAGCGTTTATTCCCACCACCTCCGATCGCGGCCCCGGTCCACCGCCCGATCGGGCCGCCCGTTACGCTGATGCGCATGAGTGCCCTCTCCCCCACGCTCCAGGCGGTGCGCACCGCCGTCGAGGCCCGACTCGCCCGGGCCCTGGACGCTCATCGTGCCCGATGCACCGGCGAGGCGCCCGCCGCCGATGAGCTGTTCGACGCGGCCGCGGACCTGATGTCCTCGGGCAAGCGGATGCGCGCGCTGCTCGGCGCCGTCGGCCTCGCCCTGGGTGAGCCGGGGGCCGCACCGGAGCAGCGATCCCGTCTCATGACGGGTGCCGCCTCCGCGAGTCTCGGGTCGGCCCTCGAGCTGTACCAGGCCAGTGCCCTGGTCCACGACGATGTCATCGACGCGTCCGCCACTCGCCGTGGCCGCCCCACGGCCCACCGCCGATGGGCCGCCCAGCACGTCTCGTCGGGCTGGCGCGGGGATGCCGCCGCCTACGGCGAAGGCGCCGCGATCCTGCTGGGCGACCTGCTGCTGTCGCTCGCCGGAATCGAGATCGGGCGGGCCGTCCGACCGCTCGCCGACGGAGCGCGGGCCGGGGCGGTCCGGGACGCCTTCGACGTCATGACAGCCGAGGTCGCCGTCGGTCAGTTCCTCGACGTGCGCGGTGAAATGGTCCTTCCGCCCTCCCCCGACGACGACCCGATCGCCTCGGGGCGGGTCATGCTCACCTCGGCCCTGACCGTGGTCAGGCGCAAGTCCGCCCGCTACTCGGTCATGCATCCCCTGGTCATCGGCGCCCTCCTGGGCGGGGTGACGTCGGCCGACCCTCTGCACAAGGCGCTGGAGATCTTCGGAGAGGAGATCGGCATCGCTTTCCAGCTGCGCGATGACGTCCTGGGCGTCTACGGGGATCCCGACCTGACCGGTAAGCCGGCAGGCGACGACCTGCGCGAGGGCAAACGGACCGCTCTGATGGCCATGGCGTGGCAGCGCGCCGACCGGCCCGGCCGCCTCCTGCTGTCCCGAGTCCTGACCGACCGCGACGCCTCCTCCGAACTGATCGCCGCCGCGGCCGACCTCATTCGCGACTGCGGCGCCCTGGAGGCGCACGAGAAGACGATCGCCGCCCATGCCCGGGCGGGTGTCCGCGCCCTGGATGATGTCCCCTCGGGAGCGCTCGACGACGCCGGTCGCGCCGACCTGTCGTCCCTGGCCCGGGCGCTGACCTCGCGCAGCTCCTGACCTGGACCTGCGCTCGGACCGGTCAGCGCGGCGCAGGCGAATCCGGCCCCGTCAGCGCCTTAGAATCTGCCCGTGGTCAAGGATCCGCTCATCGGTCGACTGGTCGACTCTCGCTACGAGATCGTCGACCGTGTGGCGCGTGGCGGGATGGCGACCGTCTACCGGGCGCACGACCGCAGGCTCGACCGCGTCGTCGGCCTCAAACTCATGCACGCCCATTTAGCCGACTCCCCCGACTTCGTAGCCCGTTTCCGCAGGGAGGCGCGCGCTGCGGCGCGCCTGTCGAACCCGGGCGTGGTGGCGGTCTACGACCAGGGCAGCCTCGACGGCGTCGCCTACCTGGTCATGGAGTACGTCGAGGGCCCGAACCTGCGCGACCTCATCGCCGCCGGCCCCCTGTCGATACGAGAGGCCCTGGGCCTGACGGCCCAGATCCTGCGCCCGCTGGGAGCCGCCCACCGTGCGGGCCTGGTCCACCGCGACATCAAGCCTGAGAACGTCCTGCTGCCCGCGGACGGCTCTGTCGCCAAAGTCGCCGACTTCGGGCTGGCCCGAGCGGTTACCGAAGTGACGCAGACAACCACCGGTAATGTGCTGGGCACCGTGGCCTACTTAGCTCCCGAACTCATCACCTCGGGCAGTTCCAGCCCCCGTGCGGACGTATTCTCCGTGGGAGTCATCACCTACGAGCTGCTCACCGGTGAGCAGCCCTTCACCGCCGACTCCCCCATCCAGATCGCCTTCCGCAACGTCCACGAGGACATCCCCCTGCCCTCGACCACGGTCCCGGACCTACCCGGCGGAGTCGACGGGCTCGTGTCCGCCATGACGCGCCGCGACCCCGAGCAGCGCCCGCAGGACGCCGATGAGACACTGACCCGACTGCGCGAGGCAGTCGCCGATCTGAGCGAGTCGGAACTTGCGGTCAAGCGCGGTGGCGGGCCCGGCTCGGTGCGCACGCAGGAGGTCCTCGCAGCCAATGCCGAGATCGCCCGCACGGCCATGGGCGCGCAGTCGCCGGACGAGACCGTCGATGAGGAGGATTCGCAAACGACACCGGGGGCGGGCCTGCGCACAGTCTCGCTGCCGATCGGCTCGATAGGCCCGCAGGCACAGGGCGGCGGCGACGGGCGCACGCGGCAGCTGGCGCGTGAGGAGTTTATGCGCGCCGACGATCAGGATACGGCCGCGGTGCCGCACAACGACCAGCGCCGGACGCTCCGGCGCCGCGCCGTCCTGGGAGCGGCGGCGACCGCCCTCCTGACAGTAACAGGCACCGGCATCGGAGCCTGGTACGCCTTTAAAGGTCCGGGACGCTCCGTCCCCGTTCCCGAGATCGTCGGTCAGACGGCCGAGGACGCCCAGAAGTCGGTCGAGACCGCGGGCCTGACCTGGGCCGCTCCCAACCGGGAGTACTCAGATACGATCCCGGCCGGATCAGTGGTCTCCTGCGAGCCGGGACCGGGCGACGGCGCGCGCCCGGGCCAGGCGGTCACCGCCGTCGTCTCCCGCGGCGTGGAGCAGAAGAAGGTTCCCGATGTCGTGGGCGAGGCCCAGGACGAGGCCGTCAAGGCCATTACGGACGCCGGGTTGAGCCCGGGCGCGATCACCCAGGACTACTCCACCTCCGTGGCCTCCGGCCTGGTGGTCTCCACCGACCCGGCGGCGGGGCAGAGCGTCAACCATTCCTCGGCGGTGGCGATCGTCGTCTCCAAGGGACGCCAGCCCGCCACCGTGCCCGACGTGGCCGGAATGAACATCGAGCAGGCCACAACGACTCTGGAGGCGGCCGGTCTCAGGCTGGGCGCGCAAACCCGGGTCTTCTCCGACTCCGTGACTGCGGACCTGGTGGTCTCCACCGACCCGGCGGCGGGCGATACCAGCGTCCACCACGGGGACGCGATCGGCGTGGAGGTCTCGAAGGGGCCGGAGACGGTCACGGTCCCCGACGTCAAGGGCATGAAGGAGGACGAAGCCACCAGGGCGCTCAAGGACGTCGGGCTGGAGGCGACGGTTTCCACGTCGTGGGGCGGGCTTCTGGGCAAGGTCCGATCCACCGACCCCGTCGCCGGGACAAACGTCGCGAAGGGCTCGACGGTCACCCTCCACATCATCTGACGCTGTCCGAATGCTCAGACCGGGGACCCCCGAACCAGCCGTCTCACGTCCTCGTCTCGCCGAGTCATCCACCTCGCGCGCGATGCGGACTGACGAACCCGACCGGCCAACGCTCAGCCGCGCAGCATCTCGGCGACCTCGAAAGCCATCTCCAGGGACTGCTGGTGGTTCAGACGCGGGTCCACGAGCGTTTCATAGCGCTCGCCGAGGGTGGCCTCCTCGATGTGCTCGCCCCCGCCGAGGACCTCGGTGACGTCGTCTCCGGTCAGCTCGACGTGGATGCCGCCGGGCACGGTGCCCAACGCCCGGTGGACCTCGAAGAAGCCGCGGACCTCGTCCATGACCGTGTCGAAGCGACGGGTCTTGTAGCCGTTGTCCGAGGTGATGGTGTTGCCATGCATGGGGTCGGTGACCCAGGTGACGGGGCGGCCGTCGGCACGCACGGCCTCGATGAGTGCGGGCAGGGCCTCGCGGATGCGGTCGGCGCCCATACGGGTGATGAGCGTGAGACGGCCGGCGTCGCCGTGAGGGTTGAGGCGATCGATGAGGGCGACGAGCTCGGCGGGCGCGGTCGTCGGGCCGACCTTGACGCCCACCGGATTGCGGACTCCTCTCAGAAGGGCGACGTGGGCGTGCTCGGCCCCGCGAGTGCGCTCACCGACCCACAGGAAATGAGCCGAGGTGTCGTAGAGGCGTCCCGATCGGGAGTCCTCACGGATCATGGCGTCCTCGTACTCCAGAAGCAGGGCCTCGTGAGCGGCGTAGAAATCAACCTGCCTCAGGGCGTCGAAGTCGACCCCGGCGGCCTCCATGAAGCGCATGGCGCGGTCGATCTCCTCGGCGAAGGACTCGAAGCGCGCGTAAGCGGGGTTGGCCGTGAAGCCACGGTTCCAGGAATGGACTTCACGCAGATCCGCGTACCCTCCCATGGTGAAGGAGCGGATGAGGTTGAGGGTGGTGCCGGCACGCAGGTAGGCGTTGAGCATGCGAGCCGGATCAGGGACGCGAGCGGCGAGCGTGAAGGCGTGATCGTTGACGGAGTCGCCCCGGTAGGAGGGCAGGGTGACGCCATCGCGCGTCTCGGTGTCGGCACTGCGGGGCTTGGCGTACTGCCCGGCTATCCGCCCTATCTTGACCACCGGTGTGGAAGCCCCATAGGTGAGGACCGCAGCCATTTGCAGGATGGTCTGAAGCTTGAGACGGATGTTATCGGCCGTGTTGTCGGCGAAGGATTCCGCGCAGTCGCCCCCCATGAGCACGAAGGCGCGCCCCCGGCCGGCAGCGGCCATCTGGGTGCTCAGGGCGTCGACCTCGCCGGCGAAGACGAGTGGAGGGCGGCTTCGCAGGTCGTCGCTCACCGCTTTCAGGGCATCCGCGTCAGGGTAGGCCGGCTGCTGGGAGGCGGGGCAATCGCGCCAGCCGGCCGCGGTGCGTGGGGCGTTGAGCTCGTTCATCACACGGGCATCATATGGCCGTCTGCGTGCGCCCCGGCGCCCTCCATGAAGCAGAATGCCGGGCCCGATGGTGACCGGCGCACCGCCGACGGCGCACCGTCAACGCTCAGTGCCCCGAAGCGGCTTCGGCGGGCTCGACGATCTGGCCGAGATCCCCCATGAGGGAAGTGAACCAGGGCCGGGAGATATCGAAGGGCTTGCCCCCGGCGATGCGTGGGAAAGCGATGGCGCCGAGGACGTCGTCATTCTCCTCATCCTGGCCGATGACACCCGACTCGCCGCGCTGGGCGCAATCGACGGCCACGTCGCACATGGACTTGATGAGGTTGAGATCCTCAGCCTTGGCGTTGGTGGCGCGCGAATAGTAGCCGGACTTCTGAACCATGACCTTCTCGGCACCGATGAGGCCCGCGAACTGCCCCGCGAACCACTGGCCCGGATTGATGGTGTCGAGCTTGACGTGGCCGAAGGGATCGCGCTCGACCTCCTCGCCGCGAGCCTCCTTCTCCGCAATGATCTCAGGGACGCCGGCGCCCTCGGACAGGAAGATGTTGACGTTGCCCTGCTCATCCATGAGGGCCTTGAGACGCTTGGCCTCGGCTGCCAGGTCGAGCTTCATCTCGGGCAGGAAGACGGCGTGAACGTCCCAGCGCTCGCGGGTGAGCCCCAGCGAGGGCGCCCACTTCCTGGATTTGAGCAGCTCATGGTAGCGACGGGCGGTCTCGGCGGTCAGGTAGCCGCAGTTGCGGCCCATGCACTCGTGAATGATGAGCATGCGCGGGTTGGAGCGGTGCTCCCCGATGACGTTGAAGGCGAAGCCGGCGCCCTCCTCGGCGGCCGACCAGGCGCCCAGCGACTGGCGGATCGGAACGATGTCGTTATCAATGGTCTTGGGCAGGCCGACGACAGTGAGCTCGTAGTCGTGCTCGTGAAGGTAGGCGGCCAGATCTGCAGCGGTGGTGTTGGTATCGTCCCCGCCGATGGTGTGCAGGACGTCAACGCCGTCCTTGCGCAGCTGCTCCGCGGCGAACTCCAGCGGGTCGATGCCCTCGGCCACCAGGCCGCGCTCGACGAGGTTCTTGGCGTTGGTGAGCTTGACGCGGGAGTTGCCGATCGGAGAACCGCCGTACTCGCGCAGAACGCCGGCGTCCTTGCGTCCCTGCGCGTCGACGACGATGTAGTTGCCGGTGAGCAGGCCGTGGTAACCGTACTGGTAGGCGATGATCTCGACGCCGGGGGCAACCTCGGTGTAGCGCTCGATGAGGTCGCCGACGGCGGCGGACAGACAGGGGGCGAAGCCGCCCGCGGTGAGCAGAGCGACGCGACGGATCGACATCGATGGCCTTTCGTTGGGACCGGTTTTGACGGGCCCATCCTAGCGGGGCGGACGCGCCGAGGGACAAGAAGATCCTGCAGCAGCGCGATTGAGCGACGGGACTCCCGCTCCCGATACACGCCCGCCCATGACCGACGGCGATGCCGCCAACCGCCGCGGGGTCGCTGAGGCGCCGACTGTCCGTCCCCGGGCTACTGTCTGCCCTCGGTCGGATCCCGGGGCTCGTCGTCAGAGGCATGCGACGCCCCGCCCTCCGTCTCATCGGGCGGCTCGGGCACTTCGACGTCGGGGGCGGGACGACCGCCGGGCGCGGACACCGGCGCGGCGGCCGGCCGCTTGAGCGCTTGAGCCCGAAGCATCTCGGAGACGACCTCGTCAGCGGACATCTTCTCGGCGTCCATCGCCTTCTTGACATCGGCGGCGTACAGGTCGACGTATTCCTGACCGGACAGCGCCATGAGTGAGTACATGATCTCGTCAGTGATCGAGCGCAGCACGAAACGATCGTTCTCCAGCCCCTTGTACCGGGAGAAATCCAACGGCTCACCGACGACGATCCCCACCCGATGCCGGGTCGAGGGGATCGCCTGGCCGATCGGCTGAGCAAGATCCGAGCCGATCATGGCCACCGGGATCACAGGGGCCCCCGTGGCCAGGGCGATGCGCGCCACCCCCGTCTTCCCCCGGTAGAGACGGCCGTCGGGACTGCGTGTGCCCTCGGGGTAGATGCCGAAGAGCTCACCGGATCTCACACGGTCGATGCCAGCCTGCAGGGCCGCCTGCGAGGCCCGGCCGCCCGAACGGTCCACGGGAATGGTGCCGACGGCTGTCATGAAGTTCTTGACGGCCCATCCTTTGAGCCCTCTGCCGGTGAAGTAGTCGGACTTGCCGATGAAGGCGACCTCGCGGTCCACCAGCAGCGGCAGGAAGAAGGAGTCGATGACGGCCAGGTGGTTGGAGGCCAGGATCGCGGCCCCCTCGATCGGGATGCTCTCCTCCCCTCGGATCCACGGTTGATAGAGCATCTCCAGGGCGGGACCGACAGCGGTCTTGATGCCTCGGTACCCCACGGGACCTCCTGTGCTCGGCGGCTGACTGGCGCTCTTCACCGGGTCCGTGGGCCCGCACGGACGGGCGCGGGCGCGGTTGGATCGGCGCCTTGGTGAAGTCTAGCCTCGCACTGTGGTCGATCATGCGCCTGTCGGACCCTCGATCGGAGGACTCGCGGGACCCGATGCCCCTGTCGACGCTCGGGCGCAGTTCCCGGACCGCTGCCCGAGCAGCAGCCGCACCGCCGGCCTGCAGGCCTCTTTCGAGGATATGGGCACGCCTCTGCGAGAGGTGGCCTTCGTCGTGGTCGACCTGGAGACCACGGGCGGAGCGGCGGGCGCCCACGCCATCACCGAGATCGGGGCGGTGCGGGTGCGCGGCGGCACCGTCGAGGAAGAGTTCTCCACACTGGTCGACCCGGGCAGGGCCATCCCGGCGCAGATCACGGTGCTGACCGGCATCACCAATGCGATGGTGGCCGGGGCCCCGTCGGTAGGCGAGGCGCTGGTCTCCTTCCTGGAATGGGCTCGCTGGTCCGAGGCGGACACGGTTCTGGTGGCGCACAACGCGCGCTTCGATGTCGGTCATCTGCGCCGGGCGTCCCGAGAACTGGCATTGCCCTGGCGGGAGCCGACAGTGCTGGACACCCTCGCCCTGGCCCGCCGGACCTGGGGGCGCTCGGATGTGCCCAACCACCGTCTGGGAACTCTGGCCTCCTTCGTCGGCTCCCCTACCAGGCCGACTCACCGTGCCCTGGACGACGCGCGGGCCACCGTCGACGTCCTCCACGCCGCCCTTCAGGTCCTGGCTCCGCAGGGCGTCACCCATCTGGAGGATCTTGCCACGGCTACCGATCCGGTACCCGCGCGGCGCCGGATCAAGAGCCGCATGGCCGACGGACTGCCCACCGGGCCGGGCGTCTACCGTTTCCTCTCCCGAACCGAGCAGGTCCTGTACGTCGGCTCGGCGGTCAACCTGCGCCGACGAGTGCGCTCGTACTTCACCGCTGCGGAGAAGCGGCCGACGATCGCCCGGATGCTGGAGACGGCCGTCGGGGTGCGGGTTATCGAGACGGCCACCGAGATCGAGGCGCGAGTGCGCGAGCTGCGGCTCATCGCCGAGCTCAACCCTCCGGCGAACCGACGCTCCCGGACACCGCAGCACCGGCCCTGGGTCCGCCTGGCGGACGCCCCCGAGCCGCACCTGGTGACGACGACGGCGCTGGCGAGCGACGACGTGCTCAGCGCCGTCGGTCCCTTCCCCTCGCGTTCGGCGGCCCGGGAGGCGATCCGCGCGGCCGAGTCGGTGCTGCGGCTGCGAGCCTGGGACGGGCGGGCGCTGAAGTCGCCGATCGCCGGCGGCACCTCGGCGGATACCGGCACCGCGATGCGCGCACTGTCGGGCGAGGTGGATCTGGTGGCCGTCCCCGTCCTAAGACGCGTGGAGGAGCTGGCCGCTCGGGAGCGTTACGAGGAGGCCGGAGCGTGGACCGCCCGCCTGCGCTCCCTGCTGCTGGGGGCGAGTCGGGCGGAGCGGGTCAGGCCGCTCCTGACGTGCCCGCATCTGATCGCGGCGCGGCGACGCGATGGCGGCGGCTGGGAGCTGGTCGCTGTACGCTGGGGGCGGCTGGCAGGAAGCATGACCACACCAGCGGGGGCGGACCCGCGGCCCGCCGTCGATGCCCTGCGGGCGACGGCGCAGGTGGTCGAGCGCCCGCAGCGCGTGGGAATGGGCGCCGGTGTTGACGAGACCCTGCTGCTGGCGGACTGGGTGCTCGACGCCGGAGCGCGCCTGGTGGAGGTCGCGGACTGCGGGAATGAGGACGGGAGCGGCTGCGCCGTCCTGAGCTGGCCGATCGGAGCCGCTGCGCGCCATCGCCGGGTCCTCGACTCGGGACCCTAGCCGGTCGGAATCCGAGTCCCCCACGAAAGTCGAATTGCGCGGGCGGGGACGAAACGCCGGGGATGCGGGAATTCCGCCGAGAACCCCGCCTTCACCCGGATCGGCCGGAACCGACCCCGATCCAGAGGGGGCGCCGGGCCTCGCCCCGGACGAAAACGAATCGGTCAGCCGGCCGGGACGACCGCGCCGCGCCGAGCCCGAAAGGCCTTGGTCACGCCTTCCTGGAGAGCCATCGGGTCGAGAGGACGGGGCACAACGGCCTCGGCCTTGGACCAGGCGGCGAGCCAGTCGTCCTGCGGACGGGCAGTGAGCAGCACCACCGGGGGACGACTGTCGAGCTCGGTGAACAGCTCGTGGGCCAGACCCATGCCGCCGAACTTCTTGGTCTCGGCGTCCAGCACAAGGACGTCAAAAGGCGCCTTCCCCTCTTTGGCCCGATCCCTGATGGCCAGCCTCACGCCTTCGGCCGTGGCGGCTCTGGTCCAGGACACCAGCGGCAGTCCCCTGGCGGGGCGCCGGCCGACGCCCTCGATCACCTCCTGACGCACCGAGGCGTCGTCGGAGAAGACGAGGAGCTCGAGACGGTCGGTCGCGGCCTGGTCGGTCATGCTGTCCTCCAAGACGGGGCGGGGCTCTTCCGCAGTCAGTGTAATCGCCCACGCGGTCCCGTCCGACTCACCAATCAGCGTATACCATGAATGCTGTCCGATACGGCGGGTCCTAACTATGGAACCGCTTATGGAACCGATCGCATCCGACCCGCGAACCCACCGATGAAAGGCACGCACCATGGCCCTGTACACACTTCCCGAGCTTCCCTACGACTACGCAGCCCTCGAGCCCCACATCTCCGGGCGGATCATGGAGCTCCACCACGACAAGCACCACGCCGCCTACGTCGCCGGCGCCAACACCGCCCTGGACAAGCTCCGGGCCGCCCGCGCCGCCGATGACTTCGCCGCGGTGAACCTGTGGGAGAAGAACCTCGCCTTCAACCTCGGCGGTCACATCAACCACTCGATCTTCTGGAAGAACCTCTCCCCGAACGGCGGCGGCGAACCCGAGGGCGAGCTGGCGGAGGCGATCAGGGACTCCTTCGGCTCCTTCGAGGCGTTCAAGAAGCATTTCACCGCCACAGCGCTGGGCATCCAGGGCTCGGGCTGGGCGGTGCTCGCCTACGACTCCGTGGCCGGCGGGCTCGTCATCTTCCAGCTCTTCGACCAGCAGGGCAACGTTCCGGTCGGCACTATCCCGCTCTTCCAGGTCGACATGTGGGAGCACGCCTTCTACCTCGACTACCTCAATGTCAAGGCCGACTACGTCAAGGCCATCTGGAACATCGTCAATTGGCAGGACGTGTCCGAGCGTCTGGCCGCAGCGGTCGCTCGTACCGAGTCACTCATCGTGCGCTGAGGGTCGGACACGCAGAGGGCCGGCCGGACCCAGGTCAACGACTCCTGGGCTCCGGCCGGCGTGAGGACCCTTAACGGGTCCGCCGTGCCCGCTGAGAGCTCGCGGACCCAGAGCTTGGTCAGAGCTTGGTCTCGATATCCATGACGTAGGCCGCAGCGGGTGCGGGTGCGGTGGATCCCCTCCTCGTGGCGGTCCCGGCCGCCTGAAGCAGAACCACGCGCGAACCCACCGGAACTCCGATGAGATCCGCCAGCCCCGGAGCCTGGGCCATGGTGATCGTCTGAGGCAGGCCTGTGTCCCAGGTGGACTCGGAGGCGGAATCGTCCCACGTGGTCATGGCCGTGTTGACGCCTATGACGTCCTGATCGGTGATCGGATCGCCCGTACCGCGTGCCAGGACGATGACCTTGGTCTCGGTGGGCTCCGTCGCCCCCTCGGCCACCGAGACCGTTGCGGGGGCACCGAGGTCACCAGAGACCGACACACCCCAGGACGCCGCATCCGCCTCACCCTCCATGGTGGCTCCGGCGGTGGAGGGTGCGGCCACGACGTCGACGACGAAGACGAGCGGGCCGGTCGGTCGGCCCTGACTCTGATCGTCGCCGTAAGCGAGATCAGAGGGGACGCCCACCAGGAGCCGATCACCCACCCGGTGCCCCACCAGGCCGCAACGCCAGCCGTCGACGACTCCCCGCAGGGAGAAGCTCGACGGCTCTCCGCGGTCGAACGAGGAGTCGAAGGTGGCGTCGGAGTCCCACTGCCATCCCGCGTAGTTCACCGTCACGAACGAATACGCCTCCACCTCGGGACCGTCCCCCTGGCTCAGGGTCTTGACGGTGAGATTGTCAGGCGCCAGCTCACCGCTCCAGGTCAGGCTCGGTGCGGAGCCTGGGTCTGCGGAGACCCCCGGCAGGGCCGAGGAGTCGGAATCGATGGTGAGGGTCGAGCAGTCGACGGGTTGAGACGTCGTCGGCGTGGGTGTCGCCCCGGCGGCGTCGGTCGATACCGACTCGGAATCGGTGCCGCCGCCCGAGCAGCCGGTGAGGGCCAGCGCGACGGCGAGGGCGGAAGCCGACAGTGCGAGAGGCCGACGACGCGCCACCGAGTCTCCTCGAGTCGGGGGCGGGATCAGTTGAAGGACTCCCCGCAGGCGCAGGTCCCCGCCGCGTTCGGATTGTCGATCGTGAACCCCTGCTTCTCGATGGAGTCGGCGAAATCGATGGTGGCGCCGGCCAGGTAAGGCACACTCATCCGGTCCACGACGACCTCGATGCTCTCGAGCTCAGCACCACCGGTCGAGAAGGAGCGGACGGCGTCGCCGTCGAGCAGGCGCTCGTCGAAGTAGAGCTGGTAGACCAGGCCGGAACAGCCGCCGGGCTGAACGGCCACGCGCAGGCGCAGGTCGTCGCGCCCCTCCTGCACCAGGAGACTGGCGACCTTGGCGGCGGCGGCCTCGGTGAGCAGAACCTCGTGCTCGGGGGCCTCGGCGGTCGTATCTGCGGTCAGGGTGGTCTCTGCCATGTCATTCTCCTCGTGAACGGTCGGGTACTCGCGGACTCACGGTCCCAACGCCCCGATGGGGCACCTTGTTCGACACCACCCTACGTCGTCAACCCGCTGCTACCCGCGTGACGACGCTCACTGGGAGCGGGGCACGCTCCGCTCGCGAACGCGATCAGGCCAGCGCCACCAACTCGAGATAGTCCTCGCTCCACAGATCCTCGTCGCCGTCGGGCAGGAGGAGCACCCGGTCGGGACCCAGGGCCTCGACCGCCCCCTCGTCGTGGGTGACGAGCACGACGGCGCCGGCGAAGGTCCCCAGCGCCCGGAGAATCTCCTCGCGACTGGCCGGGTCGAGGTTGTTGGTGGGTTCGTCCAGCAGCAGGACGTTGGCGCTGGAGACGACCAGCAGGGCCAGCGCCAAGCGGGTTTTCTCGCCGCCGGACAGGACTCGGGCGGGCTTGTCGGCGTCGGCGCCGGAGAACAGGAAGGAGCCGAGCACGCTGCGCACCTGCGTGTCGTCCAGGCCCGGGGCGGCGCTGCGCAGATTCTCCACGACGGTCCGGGAGGTGTCGATCGTCTCGTGCTCCTGGGCGTAGTAGCCGATCTTGAGGCCGTGGCCCACGATGACCTCGCCCGAATCGGGCTCCTCCACCCCGCCGAGCAGGCGCAGCAGGGTCGTCTTGCCGGCGCCGTTGAGGCCCAGGACGACGACGCGGCTACCGCGATCGATGGCCAGGTCCACGCCTGCGAAGACCTCCAGGGAGCCGTAGGCCTTGGACAGGCCGCTCGCGCGCAGCGGGGTCTTGCCGCAGGGGGCGGGATCGGGGAAGCGCAGACGGGCGACCCTCTCGGCGATCCGCTCATCCTCCAGACCCTCCATGAGGCGGTCGGCGCGCTTGAGCATCTGCTGAGCCGCGACGGCCTTGGTCGCCTTGGCGCGCATCTTCTCCCCCTGAGCGCGCAGAGCGGCGGCCTTCTTCTCCGCGTTGGCGCGCTCGCGACGACGGCGATGCTCATCGTCCGCCCGCTGCTTGAGATAGGCGTCCCAGCCCAGGTGATAGACGTCGAGGACGCCTCGATCCGCATCCAGGTGCATGATCTGGTTGACGGTGTTGCGCAGGAGCTCGACGTCGTGGCTGATGACGATGAAGCCGCCGGAGTAGGCGCGCAGATGGTCGCGCAGCCACAGCACGGAGTCGTGGTCGAGATGGTTGGTGGGCTCATCCAGCAGCAGCGTGTCGGGCCGCTGGAAGAGAACTCGGGCGAGTTCGACGCGGCGCCGCTGGCCGCCCGACAGCGTGCCGATCTCCTGGTCCAGGACCCGATCGGGCAGCCCGAGAGCGGCGGCGATGCGCGCCGCCTCACTCGCGGCCGCGTAGCCGCCGGCCATGGTGAACTCGTGGTCCACACGCGTGTAGCGGTCCAGGGCCTTGGCCATGGCGTCGCCCTCGGTGGTGGCAATCCGCTCCTCCGCTTCGCGAATGCGGACCAGAAGGGTGTCAATGCCGCGGGCGGAGAGAATACGGTCCCGGGCGGCCTCGGTGAGGTCCCCGACCCTGGTGTCCTGAGGGAGGTACCCGACCGATCCGTTGCAGGAGATGGTGCCCTCGTGCTCGACGGCCTCCAGGCCATGGCGGTCGTCGGCATCGGCGACCGCGTGGCCGGTGCCCTGCTCGACGGAAGCGGCGGCCAGAAGCTTGGTCATGGTGGTCTTACCGGCGCCATTGCGTCCGACCAGCCCGATGCGCATGCCCTTATCCACCCTGAAGGTCGCACCGGCGACGAGCTGGCGGGCGCCGATGCGCATGATGAGGTCCTGGACGTTGATCACGCGCGCCATCGTACGATCGGTGCGGGACGCTCCCCGACGCGGCGACGGCGGGAAGCACCCGGTCATCGGTCACAGTGACGGTCATATGCCAGTCGCCGTACGGTCAGCGCTGGTCGCGCCGCCGATCACTCGATCACTCATCTGCGCAGTCCCGGGCGGATCGCTGCGTATCTTACGGAGCCGTGCGTCTGGCGATTCTCAATCCCACCACATCCAGGTCCCCAGCGGCCCGCGCGTCCAATTCCGGCGCAGGGGCCGCATCTCATCGGGCACGGACTCGGCGTCCAGACTGTAGCGGGTGCGGACCGTCTCCCACAGGGCGAGGCATCGGCAGTGCTCGTCGTGGATCTCGCAGACTTCGAGCCCGAGCAGGTCGGGATCCGCGATCCACAGGGCTTCGACACTCACCCGCTCGTCATGGCGCTGGGGGCCGATGGCGTAGCCGGACAGGCGCACGCGCCCCTGAGCGCGGACGCAAGCCCGCAAAAGCGCCCCCGTAGTCGGCGCGAGGTTCTGCCGATCCCCCAGCTGAGCAGGCGGAAGGATCTCCAGAAGCCGACGGGCGGTGCGCGGGCCCAGGTCATGGTAAGGGGTGTAGTCGTCCTGAGGCACGCCGTCGACAATCAGGCCGTACGGGCCGCGACCGTACTCGGCGGGAATGGTGATCGAGCGCATCTCGTCGCGACACCGGGCGAGCTCGCGCCACAGGCCGACGGTCACGGTCCAGCCGCGGGGCCCGTACAGCCCGTCCTCCGCCTCCCGGTCGGGGTCCCGGCCCTGCCGAGGAGTCGCGCGGGGGCCGGCGCCGCCGGCCCCGTCGACCGTCCCCTCTCTCGTTCCATCGCTCGTATCGCGAGCTGTTCCGGTGGGGAGCTGGGCTGGGTCAATGTCGGGGGTGGTCGTCGTGGTCATGGCAAGGCTCCTCGGCGTATCGCGGTCTGCAGCGGCGTCCTCGCCGCCCGGTCCGAGTGTGGGTGAGAAAGGATCCGCTCCGCTGAGCACCTGTGGACACCGGCTCCCGAGGGCACCGCGGACGGCGCGTGTGGAGCCCGGTGGATCCGCCCGCGCTCCGGACCCGTGTAAGCGCAACGAGCCGCGTCGGGTCGAGAACGGCGCTATAAGCACCGCTCGTCGCAACTGTACGGACCCGTGGTCGTAGTCCCGTCAATGGATCTGACCACGTGCAGCGATCATCGCGCTATCCTGCACTTCAGTCCCATCTCCTCGGGACGGTCCCAACCCTGGCCCCGGGTCCCCGCGGCGTCGCGGGAGGGTCCAGGACCGACGAAAGGCCCTCGATGACAACAACAACCTCCGCCCCGGAGGCGATTCTCGCCGCCGTCGGCGGGCCCGAGAACATCATCAATTTCACACACTGCGCGACGAGGCTGCGTTTCGAGCTCAACGACGCCTCCGTCGTCGACAAGGCAACGGTTGAGGCGATTCCCGGCGTCATGGGCGCAGTCCCCCAGGGCGGGGACCGCTACCAGATCGTCATCGGCGGCGCGGTCGCCAGCGTCTACGAGCAGATCAACAACCTGCCGGAGATGAAGAAGAGCACCTCGGGCTCCCAAGCCAAGACCGACGCCGAGGTCAAGGCCGAGGCCCGCGCGAAGACACGCGGCAAGAATGCCTGGATCGATGCCTTCTTCGAGTACCTGTCCGACTCCTTCCGTCCGCTGCTGCCGGTTCTGCTGGGCGCCTCGCTCATTATCGCGGTGGAGGCGATCTGCGCAACCTTCCACATCATTGAGGCCCACTATGAGAGCAACATGGATAAGCCGGCGCTACTGGTGTTCGTCGACGCCATGTACCGCAGCGTCTTCTACTTCCTGCCGATCATGGTGGCCTACAACGCTTCCAAGAAGCTCAAGATCGACCCCTGGGTCGGCTCCGCCGTCATGTTGGCGTTGCTCACGCCCGAGTTCCTCGATCTGAGCAATCACCCGAGCACGACCTGCGTCCACAACGACACCCTCAACTCCGACCTGTGCACCGCCCACATTCTCGGCCTGCCCATGCAGCTCAACGAGTACGGCGGCCAGGTCTTCGTTCCCCTGCTCATGGTCGCGGTGCTCGCCCTGGTTTACAAGGGGCTGGTCAAGATCGTCCCGAACAATGTCCAGATGGTCTTCGTGTCCTTCCTCTCCTTCATCATTATGATGCCGGTGACGGCCTTCCTCATCGGCCCCCTGGGCGTGTGGATCGGCACCGGCCTGGGTACGGCCTTGTTCTGGCTCAACTCCCACGCTCCGATCGTTTTCGCGATCATCATCCCCATGGTCTACCCCTTCCTGGTGCCGCTGGGTCTGCACTGGCCGCTCAATGCCCTCATGCTGGCCAATATCGCCCCCAACTCGGCTACAGGTGGAATCGATTTCATCCAGGGCCCCATGGGGGCGTGGAATTTCGCCTGCTTCGGCGCCACCGCGGCGGTCCTCATCTGGTCCGTGCGAGATAAGGACAAGGAGATGCGCCAGACCGCCACCGGCGCCCTCTTTGCGGGGCTCTTCGGCGGCATCTCCGAGCCGAGCCTGTACGGTATCCACCTGCGCTTCAAGCGCATTTACCCGTTCATGCTTGTCGGCTGCGCCGTCGGCGGTATTGTCGAGGGCATTGGTGGTGGTGTCCAAATCAACACCTTCGTCTTCACCTCGCTGCTGACGATTCCGGTCTTCGACCCGATGCTCCTCTACGCCATCGCCGTCGCCGCGGCCTTCGCCACCTCCTTCTTCCTCATCGTCACCTTCGGCTACCGCACGAAGGAGGACAGGGCCAAGGCACTCGCCGCAGCGGGCGTCGCGGTCGAGGCCGACCCCGCTGAGACCTCCGCCGACCTCGCGCTGGAGGACTCATCCGCCCCGGACGCATCCGTGAGCGCCGAGGGAGAGGCGGCCGGCACAGGCGGCCCCGCCGACGACGCCGGTGAGGACGACAAGGGCGACGAGCCCAAACCCGCACTGGCGCCCGGCGCCGTCACCGAGATCGTCGCGCCCCTGACCGGCACCGTCATGCCGCTGGACGAGGTGCCCGACCCGGTCTTCTCCTCCGGTGCTGTCGGCCAGGGCGCCGGAGTAGCCCCCACCGGCGAGATCGTCGTGACCGCCCCCGGAGACGGCACGGTCGTCGTCGCCCCCGCCTCCGGGCACGCCTACGGCATCAACCTGGACAACGGGGTGGAGGTCCTCATCCATGTCGGCCTGGACACCGTCAACCTCGAGGGTAAGGGCTTCGATGTCCTGGTCAAGCAGGGCGACCGTGTCACCGCCGGCCAGAAGCTGGTCCGCGTGGATCGCACCGTCGTCGAGGAGGCGGGCTACTCGCTGACCACGCCAGTGCTCATCACCAACACGCCCAAATTCTCCTCGGTGGAGGTCATCGGCGAGGGCGAGGTCGACACGGGCGCCCCGCTCATCCGAGTCACCGCCCCGGAGGCCTCGGAGAGCTAAGCCCGCGCGGCCGGCCAACCGTCGATCGGTCGTCGCCCGGCCCCCGGTCTGAGGCCGTCGATGATCGCTGGCGAACTCAAAGCGTTAACGCGGACGGCATCACTCAGGTGCGCCCGGCCACGAGAGAGCGTCTCGTGGCCGGGCGCACGCGGGCCGGGGCATCCGGATTCCGGCGGTCATCAGTGGACGCCCTCGTCCTCCACGTCCACATAGCGCTCTTTCGACCCGCCGGCATCGGCGGCGCTCAACGTGGCCGCGTAGTCGGGGACCTCCAGCTGCAAGGCGCGAGCGGTGCGCTGGTACCCGGTGGACGGCGGGCGCTTCGGGAACTTCATCGGGGGCCGCTCGACGTGCTCGTAGGGGATGGAGCCGAGCAGATGATGGATCATGTTGATGCGCGCCTTGCGCTTGTCCTCGGACTCGACTACGTGCCAACGCGCCGTCTCGATATCCGTGTGCACGAACATCTCGTCCTTGGCACGTGAGTAATCCTCCCAGCGAGTGATCGACTCCAGATCGGTGGGCGAGAGCTTCCAACGGCGCATGGGGTCGGTCTGCCTCGACTTGAACCGTTTGTACTGCTCCTTGTCCGACACGGAGAACCAGTATTTGCGCAGCAGGATGCCGTCCTCGACGAGCATCCGCTCGAAGATCGGGCACTGCCGCAGGAAACGCTGGTGCTCCTCGGGAGTGCAGTAGCCCATGACATGCTCCACACCGCCGCGGTTGTACCAGGAGCGGTCGAACAACCGGATCTCGCCGGCTGCCGGCAGGTGCGCGATGTAGCGCTGGAAGTACCACTGGGTGCGCTCGCGCTCGGTAGGCGCGGGCAGCGCGACCACCCGTGCGATCCGGGGATTGAGATATTCGGTGATCCGCTTGATCGCTCCACCCTTGCCCGCGGCGTCACGTCCTTCGAAGACCACTACGACTCGGGCACCGGTAGACCTGACCCACTCCTGCATCTCAACCAACTCAGCCTGCAGACGCAGCAGCTCGGCTTCATACAGGGAACGATCCATTTTGGGGTGTTTCTTCGCCATAGCGGAAGTGTCGCACAGATCACGTTCACGCACAGGATCTTCAAGACGATCCGCGGCGCTCCCCGACCGTCAGTCCTCCACGCGCACCGCCCAGAAGGCGACGGCTGCGGCGGCCGCGACATTAAGGGAGTCCACTGCTCCGGTCATGGGGATGCGCACGACGTAGTCGGCCGCGGCGAGGGTGCGTCGTCTCAAACCATCACCCTCGGTCCCGAGCACCAGGGCGATCTTCGAGTCCGGCGCGGTGCATACGGGCCGAGCAGCGAAGTCGTCGAGGTCCACCGCGTCATCGCTCAGAGCCAGAGCGACCACACTGCAGCCGGCGTCGTGCAGCTCGTCCGTGGCGGGCCACCGGGGAGCCCTCGTCCACGGCACCTGGAAGACGGTGCCCATGGATACCCGCACGCTGCGCCGGTACAGGGGGTCCGCACACCGCGGAGTGACCAGGACGGCGTCGACGCCCAGCGCCGCAGCCGAGCGGAATGCGGCCCCGACGTTGGTGTGGTCGACCAGGTCCTCCAGTACGGCCACGCGGCGGGCGCCCCGTCCACCGCGGGCCGAGGCGAGTAGGCGGGAAACGTCGACCAGAGCCGGACGGTTCATGGCGGCCAGAGCGCCGCGGTGAAGGTGAAACCCGGTGATCGTCTCCAGCAGCTCCTCGCAGGCGAGCAGGACGGGCACGGGGCCGCCGTCATCGCGCCCCTCGCACCCTCGGGCGGCCGCGATGACGGGCCGCATCTCCTCCCAGTGGCGTTCGGCCATGAGGAAGGAGCGGGGCGAGTGGCCCGCCTCGACGGCGCGGGCGATGACCCTGGTCGACTCCGCCATGTACAGACCCCGTTCCGTCTCCAGCCGGCGCCGCAGGGCGACGTCGGTCAGACGGGTGTAGTCGGCCAGAAGCGCCGGGCCGCTCATCCGACCGGCCGTGACGGCATCGCCGGCCAGTCCGCCGCTGGCACTACCGGCACTGCCGGCGTTGTCGGCACCGGGGTGCTCGCTCAGACGAATGATCACGAGCCGAACCAGCCCGTGTTATCGCGGCCGACAACCCCGAGCGATACGGGGGGAGCCTCCCCGAAGCGGTCGGCGGCGATGACGACCCCGCTGCGCACCGGGGTCGGCGGCGAAGGGTCCTCGCAGAGGCTCGGAGAAACTTCCAGTGGCACGCCCGGGAGATTAAATCCGTCCATCGAACTCCGTCCTGTTCTCCTCGGCGACAGAACTCTTTTGAGACGCGATTCACGTCCGATCCGGTCGGCGAAGCCGTGCGAGAACCGGGCCGGCGGAAACTACCGGGGTTCGACCACGGCCACGGCGCCGTCGACGTCGGTCACGCGCACCAGGCGGCCCGCGTCCAGGCGCAGGGCCCTCGCTCCGGCGTGCTCGGCCAGGCGAGCGCACCACTTCTCGCCGTCGAGGTGGACGCGTCCCCCGCGGGCATCGACGGTCGTCAGCACGACGGCCTCGCACCCGATGAGGGTCTCAGCACGGGTGAGCGCGGGGGCGGCCGCCCCCGGACGGCGTCCGATCCGAGGCCTGACGACGCTCAGAAGGAGGACCGACCCCGTGACGAAGACCAGAGTCTGGGCCCAGAAGGGGGCGCCGACGGCGGCCGCTACGGTACCGCCCAGCGCCCCGCCGGCGAGCATGAGGAACGTCACATTCGCCGCGAGTGCCTCGATGACCCCCAGGACGAGGCAGGCGCCGAGCCACCATAGCCAGATCATCGCGCTCCCCTGTCAGTCGGCCTCGCGCGCTCCGGTGTCCGCTGCTCAGGCGAGATGACGGCCGGAGGGAGCGGCGGAGGCTCCACGGGCGGCATACCGTCCGCGGTCCCGAGTGATCTCCAACGGCAGGCCGAAGGTCGTCGACATGACGGGAGCGGTCAGGACGTCATTCAGGGGTCCCGCGGCCACGACCGCACCGCCGCGCAGCGCGAGCGCATGCGTGAAACCGACCGGTATCTCCTCAAGGTGATGAGTGACCAGCACCATCGAGGGCGAGCCGGGCGCTGAGAGGATCTCCGTCAGGGCGGCCAGCAGTTGCTCACGGCCGGCGACGTCGAGACCGGAGGCCGGCTCGTCCAGGATGAGGAGCTCGGGATCGGGCATGAGAGCCCGGGCGATCTCGACGCGCTTACGCTCCCCAGAGGACAGGGTCGCCCAAGCCCGTCCGACGAGCTCGCCGGCGCCGAGAGCCTCCAGGAGGGCACGGGCGCGCTCGATATCGGGGTCGTCGTACTCTTCGTGCCACACGCCGATGCGCCCGTAGGACGCGGACAGCACGACGCTCAGCACGGACTCCCCGCCCAGCACCTGGCCGGCCAGCGCGGAGGAGCACAGGCCGATCCTGGGGTGGAGCTCGGCGATGTCGACGCGCCCCATTCGCTCGCCCAGAACGTCGACCGCGCCCGAGGAGGGGAACAGTCTCGCTGCGGCGATGCGTGAGATGGTGGTCTTCCCCGCTCCGTTGGAGCCCAGCAGCACCCAGTGCTCGCCCTCGTCGACGCTCCAGCTCACATGAGTCAGGATATGGGTGGTCCCGCGATGGAGCGAGACGTCGTCGAGGCGGAGCACGCTGGTCATGGCGTCACCTTATCGCGCTGAGGTGACACCGGATGCATCATCCGCGCGGATCCGCACAGGGGAGAACTCGCCGCATCCTCGCGCTCCCCTCGCCGCCACGCCATCCGCGCCATCGACGACCGGGGTCGGTTAGGGTCGACGCCGTGGACCCCTTCGACCCTCCCGTCTCCGTCGTCCTCGCTCTGTGGGCGACCAGGCCCTCCTCGCACGGCGCCGCCGTCGTCGAGGGCGCCGACGGAGCCCACGAGGTCGACGACCCGACATCGTCCTCGAGGGCGGGGCGGGTGTCGTTGGCGATGTGGCTCGCCGCGGCCGGTCCGCTGACCCGCGCCGTCGCAGTGCTCGTCTCCCCCGCCGATCCGGCGGCGGTGCTGCCCGGAGCCGTCGACGTCGGCGAGTGCGTCGTCGCCGAGACGCTCTCGGGCCGGCGGCTGGCGCTGGTGCCGCAGGCCAATGGGACCAGCCGTGTGTGGCGGGTGCACGACATGCACACAGCCCTGACCCCGTTCGACGCCGCCCAGGCGCGTCGGGACGTTCACACGGCGACCGAGAAGGCCATCGAAACGCTCACCGAGCTCGATCTCGCCCGCGAGCGTCCCGAGCTCGCCGATACCCTGACCGACCTGGTCGCCGCCACGCTCGACCCGGCGCTCGTACCCCCGTGGTTGGAGCCGCGCCGCCGCGGGCTGCTCGAGCGCTCCCTGCGCCTGGGCGCGATCTGCGAGCTGGCGCTCCAGGACGACGGCGCGGCCGCCACGGCGCTGCAGGCCAGCAGGCGCTCGCAGGTTCTGCGCCCCCTGTTGGCCGTGGCGCGCACGGGCGTGTCCGCGGCGACCGACTGGTGGGCTCCGCGGCGGTGAGACGGGTCGATCACGGCGGCGCCCCATGGTCCGGCAGCAGGTTGTGCTCAGCCCGCCCGCAGCACCCAGCGGTAAACCTCCATGGTGCGCTCGGCGATGGCCCGCCAGGAGAAGTGCTCCTCGGCACGACGACGCGAGGCCGCACCCATCGTCCGAGCGCGCGCCTGGTCGGTGACCAGCGCGGTCAGCCGCTCGGCGAGGTCGGCGACGAAGCGGTCGGGGTCGGTCGGCGTGCCCGTACCGTCCTGGACCTGCTCGATGGGCACGAGCAGGCCGGTGACACCATCGTCGACGACCTCGGGAATGCCGCCGGTGGCGCTGCCGACGACGGGCAGGCCCATGGCCATGGCCTCGAGGTTGACGATGCCGAGAGGCTCGTAGACCGAGGGGCACACGAAGACGTCGGAGGCCGCCAGTACTGCCTGCAACTCGCGGTGGGGCAGCATCTCCTCGATGAGAATGACGCCGGTGCGCTTGGCCTGGAGGCCCTCGATGAGGGTATCGACCTCGGCCTTGATCTCGGCGGTGTCCGGAGCACCGGCGCACAGGATCGCCTGGACCTCGGCCGGGAGCTGCTCGATAGCGCGCAGAAGATGGGGCAGGCCCTTCTGACGGGTGATGCGTCCGACGAAGACGACCGTGGGGCGGGAAGTGTCGATGCCGTAGCGGGTACGGACCCGCTCGGCCAGGGCCTCGAAATCGGCGTCGGTCGGACGTGCCCACGCCTCCAGGTCGATGCCGTTGTGAACGACCTTGACGCGCTCGGGATCCACCTCGGGGTAGGAGCGCAGAATGTCGGCGCGCATGCCCCCGGAGACCGCGATGACGGCGGCGGCGCCGTCGTAGGCCTGTTTCTCCGCCCAGGAGGACAAGGCGTAGCCGCCGCCGAGCTGCTCGGCCTTCCAGGGCCGCATGGGTTCCAGGGAGTGGGCGGACAGGACGTGCGGGATGTCGTAGAGCAGGCCCGACAGATGCCCGGCGAGGTTGGCGTACCAGGTGTGGGAGTGGGCGATGTCGGCGCCGGCGACACCCGTGACCATTTCGAGGTCGACGCCGAAAGTCCGCACAGCGGCGTTGGCGCCGTCGAGCTCGGCGACCTCGGGATAGCCGATCACCCCGGGGTCGGCGCCCTCGGCACCCGGCTCGCGCGGACCTCCGAAGGCGCGCACGCGAACATCCGCCAGGGGACGAAGAACCTTGGCCAGCTCGTTGACGTGCACTCCGGCCCCGCCGTAGATGAAGGGCGGGTACTCCTTGGTCAGCAGGTCGACCCTCATGGGTGCGTCTCCTCGCTCGCGCCGCTGCGCGCGGTTGAAACCGATTGGAACAAAATGTGCGGTCGGGGTGGCGGGCTCGTCGGGCGTGAGCCGCCACACGTCCGACGGTAGCGGCTTGGTCCCGACGACGGGGCGGTTTGCGACCCCGGCACCCGCGACGGCGCTCGACGCGGTATGCGGTACGACGCCCATGGTTAGGTCCTAGGTCCCCCGGGGAGGGCGGTACAGGCCCGGTTCCCGCCCGGACGACACACGTGGGAGGATCATCTCACCAATCAGTCCCACACGGTGGCCCGCGTCACGTAGGGTGATCCCATGGCCTCCCCTCGTGTTCTCGCAATCATCCTCGCCGGCGGCGAGGGCAAACGCCTCATGCCTCTGACAGTCGATCGCGCCAAGCCCGCCGTGCCCTTCGGCGGGATTTATCGCCTCATCGACTTCTCCTTGTCGAACATGATCAACTCCGGCTTCCTCAAGGTCGTCGTCCTGACCCAGTACAAGTCGCACTCCCTGGACCGTCACATAGCCAAGACGTGGCGCATGTCGGACATGCTGGGCAACTACATCGCCCCCGTTCCCGCCCAGCAGCGCGTGGGTAAGCACTGGTTCCTCGGCTCCGCCGACGCCATCTACCAGTCACTCAACCTGCTCGACGACGAGCGCCCCGACTACGTGGTCATCACCGGCGCGGACAATATCTACCGCATGGACTTCTCTCAGATGCTGGAGCACCACATCGCCTCCGGTCTGCCGTGCACCGTCGCCGGGATCCGTCAGCCGCGCTCCCTGGCCTACCAGTTCGGCGTCATCGAATCCGACCCCGCTGACCGCGACCGGATCAAGGCCTTCGTGGAGAAACCGACGGATACACCGGGCCTGCCCGACTCCCCCGACGAGATCCTGGCCTCCATGGGCAACTACATCATGGACGCCGACGCCCTCCTGCGGGCGGTGACCGTCGACGCCGCCGACGAGTCCTCCAAGCACGACATGGGCGGCGACATCGTCCCATGGTTCGTGGATCAGGGGACCGCCGGCGTCTACGACTTCAAGGACAACGACGTCCCGGGCGCCACGGACCGGGATCGCGACTACTGGCGCGACGTGGGGACGGTCGAGGCCTTCTACGAGGCCCACCAGGATCTGATCTCGGTCACGCCGGTGTTCAACCTGTATAACGACCGGTGGCCGCTGTTCGCCGGATACACGAACTCCATGCCGCCGGCCAAGTTCGTCTACGGTCATCACGAGCGGCTCGGACACGCGGTCGATTCGATCGTCTCCCCGGGGGTGATCGTCTCCGGCGGTGAGGTGATCTCCTCGGTGCTCTCCCCCGGAGTACGGGTCAACTCCTGGTCGTCGGTGCGCGAATCGGTCCTCATGGACGGAGTGAACGTCGGACGCAACACAGTGGTCAGCCGCGCGATCCTCGACAAGTACGTGTCGGTCGAGGAGGGGGCCATGGTCGGGATCGACTCCGAGCACGACCGTGAGCGGGGCTTCACGGTGACCGAGTCGGGCATCACCGTCGTCGCCAAGGGACAGGTCGTCACCCGTTGAGACGGGCGCGACGGAGACGCGCCCGTCGGTAGCATCCCGTCATGACCTCCTCGAGACTCGCACGCGTCCGCGGCGCCCGCGCCACCGGGCGGCTGGCTGATCTCGGTCCTGGTCTGCTGGTCATGGACGTGGACTCCACGCTCATCGAGCAAGAGGTTATCGAGCTCCTCGCTGAGAGCGCGGGCACGCGCGAGCGGGTCGCGGGGATCACTGCTCGGGCGATGCGTGGCGAACTCGACTTCGCGGCCTCACTGCGCGAACGCGTCGCCACCCTGACCGGGATGGACGAAGCCGTCTTCGCCGATGTCCTCAGCAGGGTGCGGCTCACGCCGGGGGCCGAAGCCCTCATCTGCGATCTCCGCGAACGCGGTTGCCGAGTGGGCGTGGTCTCAGGAGGCTTCGAAGAGGTCGTCCGCCCGCTGGCGGAGAAGCTGGGCCTCGACCATGCGGCGGCCAATCGCCTCGAGGTCGAGGAGGGCGTGCTCACGGGCCGCGTGGTGGGCCGCATTGTCGATCGCGAGGTCAAGACCCAGTGCCTGCGCGCCTGGGCGAGTGCGGACGGCGTCGACATGGAGCGCACGGTCGCCGTCGGGGACGGCGCCAACGACCTGGGCATGATCGCGGCTGCGGGCCTGGGCGTGGCCTTCTGCGCCAAGCCGATCGTGGTCGAGTCCGCACCGGCGGCCGTGCACGTGCGCGACCTGACGGCTGTGCTCGAGCTGCTGTGAGGCCGCCCGCCGCAGGGTGCGTGGCGACCGCCGCCATGCAGCTCCACGCCGCTGCCGGCACCGCGACGACATTCTGAAAGAGCCCCGGCGATTCTCAGCGCGGCGCAGTGACGATCTCGGTGATGTGAGCCCCCTGAGGAGCGAGTTGCGTCCATGATCCGGTCACGGAAAGCACCAGGGCCGTGGCCGTCGGTACCCCGAAGGAGACCTGGGCGGCCAGGTCGTCATCGGTGTCATGGAGCATGTGGGCGAGGATCGAAACTGTGGGTTCGTGCCCGACGAGAACCACCGTGCTCGTGGCCTCGGGAAGAGGGGTGAGCAGTTCGAGGACCTTCAGGGCGCCGTTGTGATAGATCTCGGGTTCGACTCGGACCTCGACCGGTTCGAGGCGTTCCTGCATCGGCCGGGCGGTCTGCCGAGCGCGTGCGGCGGGCGAGACGAGCAGAAGGTCGAGGCAGCCGATCCGCCTGCTCAGGGAGCGGGCGAGCTCATCGGCCAGACCACGGCCCCTGGATGTCAGCGGACGCTCGAGGTCGGTGGGAGCGTCGTGAGCCGCCTTGGAGTGGCGGACCAGGACCAGAGTCTTCCTGAGATTCTCAGTCGTCACGAAAAGCAACCTTACGGCACCGGTCCGGGCTGGTGCGATGCGGGAGAGGACATCCGGCGTCTCATCGAGAGGGGTGGGGGCCTCGCCCGCGCCGCGGTCGTGTGCCAGCATGGCATGGTGACCTCTCATTCCTCGTCCCTCGATTCCCTCGGATACGCGCCGCCGGACGGCGAGCGGACGGCGATCGCGCCGCTGCGCATCGGGCCGATTGAGGCGGCCACTCCCGTTGAGCTCGCTCCGATGGCGGGGGTGACGAATGCGTCCTTCAGACGCCTGTGCCGTCTGGCGGGTGAATCGGCGCTGCCCGAGGCGCTGCGCCCCGCGCACGGAGGAGGTCCGCTCGGTGATGGCGATCGTCTTCTCGCACCGGCGGGCCTGTACGTCACCGAAATGGTCACAACCCGCGCCCTGGTGGAACGCAACGACAAGACACTGGCCATGGTGCGCACCGACCCCGATGAGAGGGTGCGTTCTATCCAGCTCTACGGGGTGGACCCGTCCATCGCCGGCCGAGCGGTGAAGATTCTGGTCGAAGAGGACCTGGCCGATCACATCGACCTGAACTTCGGCTGCCCGGCTCCCAAGGTGACCCGTAAAGGCGGAGGCGCCGCGCTCGCATGGAAGAAGGACCTGCTTGCCGCGATCCTGCGCGAGACCGTGCGCGCCTGCGAGCGAGCCGTGCGTGCCGCCCACCGCGAGCGGGCAGTCCCGGTGACGGTCAAGACGCGGATCGGCATCGACGAGGATCATGAAACCTATCTGGACGTTGCACGGGCGGCGCGGAACGCGGGCGTAGCGGCGATCGCCCTGCACGGGCGCACGGCCCGCCAGCACTATTCGGGGAGGGCGAGCTGGGAAACGATCGCTCGGCTCAAGGAGGCCACCGATATGCCGGTGCTCGGTAATGGGGACGTGTGGACCGGGGACGATGCGCTGCGGATGATGCGCACCACCGGTTGCGACGGCGTCGTCGTCGGGCGCGGCTGCCAGGGGCGGCCGTGGCTCTTCGCGGACATCGTCGCCGCCCTCCACGGATCGGCGACGCGCGCGCACCCCGGCGTGGACGCCGTCATGGCCGTCATCGAGGAGCACGGCAGACTGCTGGCGGCCGAAATGGGCGAGGACCGGGGCGTGCGGGACCTGCGCAAGCACCTGAGCTGGTATCTCAAGGGCTACCCCGTGGGCGGACGGGCTCGCCAGAGGCTCATGCATGTGGGCACACTGGCGGACCTGCACGAGGCTCTGATGTCCATGCGCCGCCGGCTTCCCGAGGAAGTGCCCTATCCGGGGGAGGCGGTCGAAGGCCCCCGGGGTCGGGCGGGTGCGCCCAAGCGTCCGCATCTGCCCGACGGCTGGTTGGAGACGCCGTGGCTGACCCGGGAGCAGAAGGCGCTCCTGCTTGATGCCGAATCCGATCTCTCGGGCGGCTAATACGCATGCTGAGACGTCAGATGCACGGCGACCGGGCGCAGGTGCCGAACCTGCGGGGCTTCAGAAGGGCCGGAGCCGGTCCTATCGCGGTCATCGATCGACCGCGGCTGCGGATCTGATCGGCGCGGAGGGGGGACCGGCAGTAATGCGACACAGCAGTGCGGCGATCGCAGTCGTCGCCGGGATCGCGAGCACCAGCCCGATGGAGGACACGAGCGTGCGAACGATCTCCTCGGCGATCTCACCCGAGAGCATCGTCTCGCTTACACCTCGATCGATGAGCGAGGCCGCCAGGATCAATGGCAGGGCGGTTCCCGCATAGGCGAAAGCGAGCGTGTAGACGGTCGAGGCGATATGGTCGCGCCCGATGCGCATACCGCCGGTGAACAGGCGCGCGCGACCGAGCGACGGGTTGGCGGCGTGCAACTCCCATACGGACGAGGCCTGGGTGATGGTGACGTCGTTGAGCACGCCGAGGCCGGCGACGACCATCCCGCAGGTCAACAGCGCCCGCAGGCTCAGGCCCGGCACGAGTGAGGCCAGCGTGAGAGCCGACTCCTCGTTCGCGCCGGTCAGGTTCGCCGCGTTCACGCCCCACAGGGATAGTACGACCATAATCACCACGCCGACGACGGTGCCCAGCAGAGCCGTCGTCGTGCGCACCGAGATGCCGTGAGCGGTGTAGACCGCCAGCAGCATCATGGCGCCAGCGCCCACGAGAGCCACCCACATCGGCGGGGCCAAGTCGAGCAGGGCCGGGATCATGAAGAACATGAGAACGCACGTCGCCAGGATCAGGCCTAGGACGGACAGGGCGCCCCTGCGACCGGCGACCGCCACGACGAGCACGAGGTAGACGATCGACAGCGCGAGCACGGGGACCTGACGCTGGTAGTCGACGAAGACGTAAGGCGTGCCCGAGGCCAGCGCCGAGGGGGTGTACATGACTCGCAGGCCGTCGCCGACGTTCGCGCTGTCCCTGAACTCGGCGGGCACGTGCACCGGCTGGACGAGACCCTCGCCGTCGCCCGAAGTAATGCGGGCGCACACGGCGTCATCCAGCAGACTGTCATCGGAGTAGCCGCCCAGCGGTCTGGCGGCCCCCTCGCAGTCCGCCACCGAGGTCGACGTGATCGTCGCGGTCTCCATGCCGGTCCCCTCGGCGCCGAAGGGCTGGGAGCCGACCAATGAGCTCTTGCCGGGCCACAGCACCACGAGGCCGACGAGCGTGGCGACCACGATGGGTCCCATGATCGCGGCCAGCACGACGCGCACGCGCCGCCGCTCGGGTGCGGGGGCGCTCGCCCCGCCAAAGGCGCGGAACCGGCCGCGGGAGCGACTGCTCGTGCCCGCGGGCGCCGGGGAAACGGGCGCAGGGACCTCATCATCGTTCATGGGTCCATGATGCCCGCACCGGTCCCGAGCCGCAGGAGCGACGCTGGGGCGTCCCTAAGCGCGAGGCACCGTTTCCTCCCGACGCCGCCGCACTCGCGCCGGCGGGGACCGCCTCTCAGCAACCGATGAGGCGCTCGGCGAGGTAGCGCTCGACGTCCTGAAGCGGAATGCGCTCCTGAGCCATGGTGTCGCGCTCGCGCACGGTGACGGCGCCGTCGTCGGGCGACTCGAAATCGTAGGTGACGCAGAAGGGCGTACCGACCTCGTCCTGGCGACGGTAACGACGGCCGACGGCGCCGGCGGCGTCGTAGTCCACGTTCCAGCGCCGGCGCAGACGCGCGGCGAGCTCCCGAGCAGGACCGGTGAGCTCCTCCTTGCGGCTCAGCGGCAGGACGGCGGCCTTGACGGGCGCGAGTCGCGGGTCGAGCCGCAGGACGGTGCGCATGTCCACCCCGCCCTTGGTGTTGGGGGCCTCATCCTCTGTGTAGGCCTCGACCAGGAAGGCCATCAGGGAGCGAGTCAGACCCGCCGACGGCTCGATGACGTAGGGCACCCAGCGCTCGTTCCTGGCCTGGTCGAAATAGGACAGATCCTTGCCGGAGTGCTCGGCATGGGTGGACAGGTCGAAGTCGGTGCGATTGGCAATGCCCTCGAGCTCGCCCCACTGCGATCCGGCGAAGCCGAAGCGGTACTCCAGGTCCACAGTGCGCTTGGAGTAATGGGAGAGCTTCTCGGCGGGGTGCTCGTAAAGGCGCAGGTTGCCCTCACTAATCCCCAGGTCGGTGTACCAGGCCCTGCGGTAGTCGATCCAGTACTGATGCCACTGCTCGTCGGTGCCCGGTTCGCAGAAGAACTCCAGCTCCATCTGCTCGAACTCGCGGGTTCGGAAGATGAAGTTGCCCGGGGTGATCTCGTTGCGGAAGGACTTGCCGACCTGGCCGATGCCGAAGGGCGGCTTCTTTCGAGCGGCACTCATGACGTTGGTGAAGTTGATGAAGATGCCCTGAGCCGTCTCAGGACGCAGGTAGTGCAGGCCGGCCTCGTCGTCGACAGGACCGAGGTAGGTCTTGAGCAGGCCGGAGAACTCACGCGGCTCGGTCCACCGGCCGCTCTGCCCGGTCACCGGGTCGGGCACGTCGGCGAGCTCGATGGTCGCGGGATCCAGACCCTTGCGCTCGGCGTACTCCTCGATGAGCTGGTCGGCGCGGTAGCGTCTGTGCGTATGGAGGGACTCCACGAGCGGGTCGGTGAATGCGCCCACATGCCCGGAGGCGACCCACGCCTCGCGCGGCAGGATGACGGAGGAATCCAGTCCGACGACGTCGTCGCGGGAGCGGACCATGGACTGCCACCACTGACGCTTGATGTTCTCCTTGAGCTCGACGCCGAGCGGTCCGTAGTCCCAGGCGGAGCGGGTACCACCGTAGATCTCCCCGCAGGGGAAGACGAAGCCGCGGCGCTTGGCCAGGTTGATGACGCGTTCGAGCGTGGAGGAGGTCTGTGCCACCGTGTTTCTCCTGATACTGTCATGCCGTCGTTGTCCGCACCTGGTCGGTGGGAACGAGTGCGGTCATCCTACGGGCACGAGGGCCCCGCCCACCGATCAGGTGACGCGGAGTTGGACTCGCCACACTCTCGGATCGCAGGGCCGGACAATTTGACTGATAATAATTCTCAATTCGAGAATAGGGCTCATGACCGCTCCCACCGTCCGCCGTGCTCTGTCCGTCGTCGCCGTCGCGGCACTGACCCTGCCGCTGGCCGCCTGCTCCGCCCTGTCCTCGTCCTCGGACTCCTCCGACACGAGCGCCCCGGCGGACGCCGAGGGCGCCCTGTCCGTCGCCGTCTCCTTCTATCCGATCCAGTACCTCACCGAAGCCATCGGCGGCGACTACGTCTCTGTCACCAGCGTCACCCCCACCAACACCGAGCCGCACGACTACGAGCTGTCCCCCAAGGACGTGACCGCCCTGTCCTCCAGCCAACTGGTCGCCTACGTCCAGGGTTTCCAGCCCTCCCTCGACGATGCGATCAGCCAAGTCTCGGGCCCCACGGTGCTCGACCTCGCGAGCTCGATCGATCTTGTCCACCACGAGGACAGCGAGGAGCACGAGGACGGCGAGGAGACCGACGGCGCCACCGCCGAGGCGACCGACGAGGGCCACGACCACGGCGCCGACAGCGCGGAGGCTCTCGATCCTCACTTCTGGCTCGACCCGGTGCGCATGAAGTCCGCCGCCACCGCCATCGAGGAAGCCCTGGCCACAGCCGACCCCAACCACGCCAGCTCCTACAAGAACAACCTCGACACCCTCGACGCATCTCTCGACGACCTCGACACCAGCTACTCCCAGAGCCTGGGCAGCTGCGAGCGCACCACCTTCGTCACCTCGCACTCCGCCTTCGGGTATCTCGCCGACCGCTACGGCCTGACCCAGGCCTCGATCTCCGGCATCGAGCCCGAGGCCGAGCCCAGCCTCGCCGAGATCGCCGACATCAAGGAAGTCGTCCAATCCACTGGCACCACCACGATCTTCACCGAGGAGCTCGTCTCTCCCGAAACCGCCGAAACCATCGCCAACGAGACCGGTGCCACGACCGCTGTCCTCAACCCCATCGAGTCCCAACCCGAAAGCAGTGACTACGCTGAAGCGATGAGGACCAACCTGGGCGAGCTGCGCACCGCCCTGTCCTGCAAGTAAACGCACCAGGCGCCAACCCTGAAGGAACCCATGACCGCCACCCCCGCACGCCCGGCCGCAACCGGGCCCGCACCGACGCCGCCCGGAACCACCCGGGCGGCGTCGTCCGCCGTGCCCGGCCCAGCCGTTTCGTCCGCCGTGCCCGGCCCCAGCCGGGTCGAGGTCATCACCGTCCGGGACGCCTGCGTCGTCCTGGGCGCCAGCCTCGTTCTCGACGCCGTCGACCTGACCGTGGTCGAAGGCGAATCGGTCGCCATTCTCGGTGCCAACGGCTCGGGCAAGTCCACCCTGATCAAGACCGTCCTCGGTCTGCACCCGACTCGATCCGGACGGGTACGTCTCTTCGGCCACGACGTCACTCGACGCCGCCATGTGCCCTGGGACCGGGTCGGCTACGTGCCCCAGCGCGTGGGCGCCGGTTCGGGCGTGCCCGCCACCGCTCTGGAGGTCGTGCGCTCCGGACTCCTGTCCCCTAGGCACCCCCTCGCCGACCGCGGCCGCCGCGCGAGTGCACGGGCCATGGACGCCCTGGACGCCGTCGGCCTGGCGCACCGCGCCAAGGACCACGTCCAGATCTTCTCGGGCGGTCAGGCTCAGCGCGTCCTCATCGCCCGAGCCCTGGTGCGCTCACCCCAGTTGCTGCTGCTCGACGAGCCGCTGGCCGGCATCGACCGCGCCTCGCGCCAGTCCCTGGCCGCCATCCTGACCGACCTGCACGCCCGGGGACTCACCCTGGTGACGGTCCTGCACGAGATGGGAGAGCTGACCGACGTCGTCACGCGCGCAGTCGTCCTGTCCGAGGGGCGCATCATCTCCGACGGCCCGGCCACCGGGGTGACCCCCTCGCATCACGACCATGCCAGGCACGATGAGCTCGGTCATGACCACGGCGAGGACTGCGAGCACGAGCACCGCCACGGCGCGAACCAACCCGCCGTCCACCATGCGCCGGTCCTATCGACCTCCGCACCCGACCGGGGAATCGTCTCATGACCGCACTCCTGAGCTCACTCAGCGACATGTTCGCCAGCCCCCTCATGCAGCGCGCCTTCATCGTGGCCGTCCTCGTCGGTCTGTCCGCACCAGTGGTCGGCACCTACCTCGTCCAGCGCGGCCTGGCACTACTGGGCGACGGCATCGGCCACATCGCCCTGACCGGGGTGGCGCTGGGCTGGATCGGCGGTGCGGCCGCCAACGTCACCCCGCACGATGCGCTCGCCGTCCCCGGCGCGATCGTCATCAGCGTCATCGGCGCCGTCCTCATCGAAATCATCCGCGCCCGCGGCCGCACTCGCGGGGACGTAGCCCTGGCGATCCTCTTCTACGGAGGCATCGCCGGCGGAGTCATCCTCATCAAGTTCGCTGGCGGCACGACAACCAACCTCACAAGCTACCTCTTCGGGTCGATCGCCACCGTCTCGGTCTCCGACACCTGGTTCACCATCGTGCTGGCCATCGGAGTGCTCCTCATCGGCCTGGGACTGCGCGGACCGCTGTTCGCCCTGAGTCACGACGAGGAATTCGCCCGCGCGAGCGGCCTGCCCACCGGCGCACTCAACGTGACCGTGGCCGTCGTCGCCGCTCTGACCGTATCGGTCTCGATGCGGGTGGTCGGCGCGCTGCTCGTCTCGGCCGTCATGATCGTCCCGGTCGCCATCGCCCAGCTGGTCTCCCACTCCTTCGCCCGGACGATGCGCCTGGCCATGACCATTGGCGTCCTGGCTTGTGTAACCGGTCTGACGATCACCTACATCGTGGCCGCCTCCCCCGGAGCCATGATCGTCGTGCTCCTCGTCGCCGGCTACGCCGTCGTCGCCGTCATCACCGCGCTGGTGCGCCTGCTGACACGAGTCGCACCCAAGGCGCTGAGCCCCTCAGGGGGGTGAGACACTCTCCAGTCCGCCCATGCGGACCACGCCCGCACGCACTTGCCGCCGATGAGCACCATCCTCCAGGAGACGCAGCCATGACCACGAGCCGCAGCACCGCGGGTTCCACCTCGGCACGCCCCAGGGCGACCCGACAGCGCGCCGCGGTCACCGACATCCTCACACGCACTGCGGAGTTCCGTTCCGCCCAGCAGATCCACGCCGCCCTCGAGGCGGAGGGGACGAAAGTGGGCCTGGCGACGGTCTACCGCAACCTAACGGCCATGGCCGAGGCCGGCGAAGTCGACCAGGTGCGCAGCATCGAGGGGGAGACCCTCTACCGATCCTGCGAGCACCCCGAGCACCATCACCACATCGTGTGCCGCTCATGCGGGCGCACCGTCGAAGTCAGCGGCGGAGAACTCGAGGCCTGGATCACGCGAGTATCCGCGAAGCACGGTTTCACGGCGATGGAGCACACCGCCGAATTCTTCGGTCTGTGCCCCCGGTGCTCATCCAAGGCCGACGAGGACGTCTGATCCGCGTCGACGCGCGGTCGCACCGTCGTACTCACGACCGCACGCCGTCCACCGCCCCGCCGAAGCGGCGGTCACGGTCAGCGTAGGCCTTGCAAGCCCGCCACAGCTGGACACGGTCGAACTCGGGCCAGGGCAGATCCGAGAAGTACAGTTCGGCGTAGGCCGCCTCCCACAAGAGGAAGTTACTCGTGCGTTGCTCGCCACCGGTGCGGATGAGCAGATCGACGTCGCGCATGGCCGGTGAGTACAGGTAGCGACGGACGGTCCTCTCCGTCACCGCCGAGGCCTTGATCCGTCCGGCATCGACGTCGCGGGCGATCGCCCGAGCGGCGTCGGCGATCTCGGCGCGCCCCCCGTAGTTCAGGCACATGTTGAGCACGAGCGTCTCATTGCCCGCGGTCATGCGCTCGGAGCGGCGCACTTCGGATAGGACCGACTTCCACAGGCGCGGCTCGCGCCCCACCCAGTTGACGCGCACACCCCACGCCAGCAGATCGTCGGTCTGGGCGCGCAGCACGGTGCGGGTGAACCCCATGAGGAAGCGGACCTCGGAGGGGGAACGCTTCCAATTCTCGGTGGAGAAGGCGTACACGCTCAGTTCCCCGACACCGATCTCGACGGCGCCCGCGATGACGTCCATCATGGTCGACTCCCCCACGCGGTGCCCTTCGGTGCGCGGCAGACCGCGCGCGTTGGCCCAGCGTCCATTGCCGTCCATGACGCAGGCGACGTGAGCGGGGATCGATCGGGCAGGCAGCTCGGGCGGAGTCAGGCCCGGCCGATGCAGGGGGACCGCGCCGTCGGATCCCGGATCGTCCGACGCAGCGGAGGACTGATCGGTCACATCAGACCCTTTCGACGAGGGAGAGGGAGCGCAGGCGGCGCTCGAGGTGCCAGGTCACGTACGCCGACACGATCCCGGACGCCTGCGCCCGCTCCCGCCCAGTGGAGGCGTCGGCCACGTCCCAGTCCCCACTGAGCAGCGCCCCCAGCAGAGCCATCGTCCCAGGGTCGACGTCGACGGCTCCGGCGGGTCGGCAGGCGGAGCACACCGCCCCGCCGGCTTGGACGTGGAAGGCCGCATGCGGCCCGGGCGCGCCGCAGCGGGCGCAGTCGTAGCACGACGGCGCCCACCCGGCCAGTGCCAGGGCGCGCAGGAGATAGGAATCCAGCACGAGCCCAGGCGCATGGCGCGCCCGAGCGAGGGCGTACAGAGCGCCGTAGAGCAGAAGGTACTGCTGGGGCGAATCGGCGGTGCCCAGATCACCGCCGTCGGCCGTAAGCCGCTCTGCCGTCTCAACCATGGTGGAGGCGCAGGTGAAGACGGCGTAGTCGCCTGCGATGGAGCGTGCGAAAGGATGAAGCGTTTCGACCTGGGTGACCACGTCGAGAGCTCGCCCGTGATGCAGCTGGAGATCGACCATGGAGAAGGGCTCCAGCCGGGCGCCGAAGCGCGAGGTCGTGCGTCGCACCCCCTTGGCGACGGCGCGCACCTGCCCATGAGCGCGGGTGAGGATGACCACGATGCGGTCGGCCTCCCCCAGCTTATAGGTGCGCAGGATGACGGCCTCATCCCGGTAGAGCCGCTCGGGCACGCCCAGCTCGCCCCGTCAGCGCAGCGCGCGGTTGACGGCGGAGATGACGGCCTTGAAGGAGGAGGTCGTGATCGACGGGTCAATACCGACGCCCCACAGCACTTGACCGCCGACCTCGCACTCGACGTAGGAGGCGGCCCTCGCATCGCGGCCCTCGCTGAGCGCGTGCTCGACGTAGTCGAGAATCCGCACGTGCACGCCCGTCTGCTCCAGAGCAGTGACGAAGGCGTCGAGCGGACCATTGCCGGAGGCCGTCAAAAGCTTGCGATCCTGGCCGTCGGCGATCGTCACGGTGAGGATCGACTCGCCCTCGCTGGCGGTGGTCAACGTGGCGCCCCTGAGCGAGAAGCGCCCCCAGGCGGGGAGCTCGGCGTCCGGCACGGCCGCCGCAGGCAGGTACTCGTCGGCGAAGATCGACCACATGCCCTCGGCGTCCACCTCGCCCCCGTAAATGTCGGTGTGACGCTGAACGATACGGGAGAACTCGATCTGGAGACGACGGGGCAGATCCACCTTGTGAGCCTGCTTGAGCAAGTAGGCGACCCCGCCCTTGCCAGACTGGGAATTGACGCGCACGACGGCCTCATAGGAGCGACCCACGTCGTGAGGATCGATGGGCAGGTACGGCATGGTCCACGGCACCGCGGCCTCGGCGGCCGCACCGTCCGGATTCTCGGCCCTCGCGGCCTCGATGGCTTCGGCCCGGGCGGCAAAGCCCTTCTTGATGGCGTCCTGGTGGGAGCCGGAGAAGGAGGTGTAAACGAGCTCGCCGGCGTAGGGGGTGCGGGGCGGCACATCCATCTGAGTCGAACGCTCCACCGTGCGGCGGATCTCATCGATGTCGGACAGGTCGAGCATGGGGTCCACGCCCTGGCTGAAAAGGTTGAGGGCGAGCGTGACCAGATCGACGTTCCCGGTGCGCTCCCCGTGGCCGAACAGGCAGCCCTCGACGCGGTCGGCTCCGGCCAGCAGACCGAGCTCGGCGGCGGCGACGGCGGAGCCGCGGTCATTGTGGTTGTGCAGGGACAGGCAGACGTTCTCGCGGTGGGAGAGGGAGCGATTCATCCACTCGATCTGGTCGGCGTAAACGTTGGGGGTGGCTCGCTCCACGGTCGCAGGCAGGTTGAGGATGATCTCGCGGTTGTCCGCGGGCTGCCACACGCCCATGACGGCCTCGCACACGTCAAGTGTGTAGTCGCGCTCGGTGTCGATGAAGATCTCCGGGGAGTACTCGTAGCCGAAGATCGTCTCGTCGGTGAGGACTTTCTCGGCCCGCGCCATGATCTGACGAGTGCCGTCGATGGCGAGCTCGCGAATGTCGTCGCGGCTCATCCGGAAGACGACCCGACGGAACAGAGGCGACAGGGCGTTGTAGAGGTGGACGGTGGCGCGCGGCATACCGACGCAGGCGTCCAGAGTGCGGTCGATGAGGTCGCCGCGCGACTGGGTGAGCACCGAGATGGTGACATCATCGGGGATGGCGTCGTCCTCCACCAGGGAGCGCACGAAATCGTAATCGGTCTGAGAGGCGGCGGGGAAGCCGACCTCAATCTCCTTGAAGCCCATGCGTACGAGCAGGTCGAAGATCGCGCGCTTGGCCGTCGGCCCCATGGGCTCGATGAGACTCTGGTTGCCGTCGCGCAGATCGGTGCTCAGCCAGCGGGGGGCGGCGGTGATGCGCCTGTCCGGCCAGGTGCGATCGGGCAGGGACGTGTCGACGGTGTCGAGGAAGGGCACGTACTTGCCGAAAGGCATCCCGGAGGGCTGCTGGGGTGCGGGGTGAGCGGTGCGCATGGTGTTCTCCTAGGGGTGAGCGTCTGCTCGAGAGGCACCGCAGGGCGGGTGCTCTCCCGGTGGCTGGCAACGCGAATGAGCCGCGGTCGGGGTGCCGGCCCGGTCAGGCCCCGCCGCGGCGACTAAGCAGCAGACTCGCCTGGAGTCGCGGGGTCGCTCGCACGGGGATGACGTTACCGCGTTCCACGCCCGGGCGCAGGTCGGTGACACGCGGCCGGCGGACATCTCCGACACCGAACGCGCTCCGAGCGCTCAGTCCGCCCGTCTCGCCCGGCTCACGGTCATGACGGCGGCCGGCCGAACCGGCCCCGCCCGCCACTTCGACGCGCCCGTGAAGTCGATCTTCTCCCTCGACGAGTTCCCCGAACCAGAGCGTCCATGTCTGAAGACCGAGGATGCGCGTCGTACTCGGCGGGGCCCACGCTTCTGCCCCCGCACTGAGGTCCATGATCGCCGCCTGTGGTCGATCGGCAACGAGGCGGATCGGCAGGCGAGCCGTGATGCTCGTCTGCATCGCCTCACTGGCCACGCCCGGACCCGCCGCCCCCGATGATCACCATCCGCCAACCGCCCGCGGACCCATGAGCAGCGGTCGTCACCCCCTGGCTCATACTCTAGGCGAACCGGGCCGGGTCCTAAACGCGATCAGGCCACGCCCCGGGGAACGCGGAGAGGGCACCACACGTCCGCTCGCTGTCACCCGGTTCCGTCAGGGTGCCATAAACACATGCCGGTCTACAGGAGACCTTCGGCCAGGTCGAGGGGTGTGCCGAAGCGGTGGGCGGTGACGGATACCGCCTGCTCGCGGAGGAAGGGCAGGAGCTCAGTGTGCGGGCAGGTCGTCACGGCCCCTGTGTACAGGCGAACGTCCGGACTCCCGCCGATCAGGCGACTCGCCTCGCGCCACCGGGACTCGGCGGTCTGCCCGCGCGGGCCCAGGATGCGCACGCGCAGCCCGAGAGCCCCGGAGGCCGCCAGATCGGTCAGTCGGGCGTTCCACACCCCCGGCGCCTCGACGTTCACCTCGACGCCGGCGGCGACCAGTGCATCCGCCAATCCGACCGGCAGCTCGGCGGCCACGGACAGGCTCACGAAACCGCTCGCGCGCACACCGGCCGCCATGACGCGCACCAGGTCGGCCAGATGAGTCCCGCTTCCGGCCCGTACGACGACCGTCGTGGGCCGGTAGCGCAGCACATTGCGCTCGCAGGCGAGCCCGGTGACATCCCGGGCCGCCCCGTACTGGACGTCCCATGCTTCGGCGTCGGCTACGAGGGCGCGACGCAGTTCGGTCATGTCGTGCCGGTCCAGCTGGGTACGCACAGCATCGTAGAGAGCGGACACACGGCCATCCAGAGTGGTCGCCAGAACGTGGTGGCCCTCGTAGGCGGTCTCGTGATCCTGACCGGCGGCCGGCACGACCTCGCCCAGACCGAGCAGGTAGGAGGGGCCTCCGGCCTTGGCCGTCGTCCCGATGGCCGACCGCTTCCACCCGCCGAAGGGCTGACGGCGCACGATCGCGCCGGTGATGCCGCGGTTGACGTAAAGATTCCCGGCCTCGACATCCTCCAACCACACGGCGAGATCCTCGGCATCGAGGGTGTGCAGTCCGGACGTCAAGCCGTAATCGACGGCGTTGACGGCGTCGATGGCCTCCTGCAGCGTCCCCACGCGCATGACGCCCAGCACGGGGGCGAAGTACTCGGTGAGATGGAACTCGCTGCCGGGTGTGACGCCCACACGGATGCCCGGACGCCACAGGCCATCGCCCAGATCGCGCGGGGTCAGCACCCACCGCTCGCCGGAGCCCAGCGTCGTCAAGCCCCGCAACGCCTTGACGTCGTCGGGGACCACGAGAGGTCCGACCTGGGAGTCCAGGTGCTCGGGGCTGCGCACCCGCAGGGAGGCGGTGGCATCCACCAGCTGACGGGCAATGCGCTCCGAGGCCCCGGCAGAGCCGACCAGGATGAGCAGGGAACTCGCTGAGCACTTCTGCCCGGCGTGGGCGAAGGCGGAGGCGACGACGTCGCGCACCGCCAGATCCGGATCGGCCGAGGGAGTGATGATGAGGGAGTTCTTGCCGCTGGTCTCCCCCAGCAGATGCATGTCCGGTTTCCAGGAGCGGAAGAGCCGTGCGGTGTCGTAGGAGCCGGTGAGGATCACCCGGTCGACTCGCTCGTGGGTCACCAGATGGCGCGAAACATCGCCGTCGTCGAGCGGGGCCAGGACCACAAGGTCCTCGGGCAGGCCGGCGTCGTGAAAGGCGCGCACGAGTTCGGCCGCGCAGCGCTTGGCCGGGGGCGCCGGCTTGAGGATGACGGCACTGCCCGCGGCCAGCGCCGCCGCCACGCCCCCGGTGGGGATCGCCAGCGGGAAGTTCCACGGGGAGGCGACCACGGTCAGGTCCACCGGGACGAAACGGGCGCCCGTCATGTGCGCCGAATCGTGCAGGAGCAGCGAGGTCTCGGCGTAGTGGCGGCAGAAATCGATGGCCTCGCTGACCTCGGGGTCGGACTGGTCGATGGTCTTGCCGGTCTCGGAGGCGGCTACCTCGATGAGCTCGTTTCGGCGGGCGGCCAGGACGTCCCCGACCCGGTTCAGGACGGCGGCCCTCTCCGCGGGGTCGCGGCGTCGCCACACCGCGGCGGCGGCCGCGGTCGTTTCCGCAACCGCGTCGACCTCCTCGGCGGTCTCCATACGGGCGGCGCCCGCCTCGACCTGAGCGATCCCCCGCTCGGAGGTGGGGACAGCGGCGGCGATGTCGCGGGCCCAGCGGCGGTTGGCGGCCAGGGAGGGGTCGGAGTCCGGGGTCGAGGCGAAGGGCCGACGGCCGGGCCCGGGGGACATCGTCGTCTCGACGGGCGCACCCGCCTCGCGCTCGGCGCACCGGTCCTGGGTCCGGTTGGGCGCCGGGATGGGGGCGTCGGGGGCCAGGTCGGCTAGAGCATCCAGGAAGCGGTTCTGCTCGCGGGCGAAGACGGCCTCATCCGCAGCCAGATCGAAGACGCCCGACATGAAGTTCTCCGGCGCCGCGTTCTCCTCCAGACGACGCACGAGGTAGGAGATGGCGACATCGAACTCGTCGGGGTCGACCACGGGCACGTACAGCAGGAGGCGGCCGACCTCCCGACGCACGACCTCCTGCAGGTCGGTGGCCATGCCCGCGAGCATCTCGAACTCGACGCTGTCCTCCACGCCCCGAGCGGCTCGCAGCTCATAGGCGAAAGCGATGTCGAACAGGTTCTGCCCGGCTACGCCCAGACGGACCGCCCGGGTGCGCTCAGGGGTCATGGCCCAGGTGAGGATGCGCTTGTAACTCGTATCCGTGGCCCGCTTGGTCGGCCAGGTGGCCAGTCGCCAGTCGTGGAGGGCGGCATCGACCCGTTCCATGGACAGGTTGGCGCCCTTGACCACACGCACCTTGATGCGCGACCCGCCGGCGTCCACACGGGCCGCGGCCCAGTCCTGGAGACGCTCCATGGCGGCCAGGGAGTCCGGGAGGTAGGCCTGCAGCACAATGCCGGCTTCGTAGCCGGCCAGGTCCTCCTGGTCGAGGATGGCGGTGAAAACGGCGATGGTCAGATCGAGGTCCTTGTAGTCCTCCATGTCAAGGTTGAGGAAGGTGCCGTGATCCCGGGCCAGGCGGTACAGGGGCGTGAGCACCTCGACTCCATGGGCGACGACCTCCTCGAAGCCCCACGGGTTGTGGGGACCGGTGACGGCCGAAACCTTGACGGAGACGTAGTCGACGTCGTCGCGGACCACGAGGCGGGAGACCTCAGCCAGGCGCCGAGCGGCCTCCCTGTCCCCCAGGACGGCCTCGCCCAGCAGGTTGACGTTCAGGCGGTTGCCGCTGGCGCGCAGCCGGGCCAGGGCGGGACCCAGCCCCCTGTCGGTGGCGTCGATGACAAGATCGCCGACGAGCTCGCGGAAGACGCGGCGCGCCACAGTGGTCACGGTGCGCGGGGCCAGTCGGGTCGCCCGGCCACCCAGTCCCAGGGCCCCGGCCAGCGAGGCCGGCAGAAAGTCGGTGCGCGAGGCGGCCAGACGCGATAGGGCGCGGCTGGCGACGTCGAGGTCGGCGGGCCGCACGACGTCGTCGACGAAGCGGGTGGTGAAGCTCAGACCATCGGGGTCGGACAGGATCCGCGCCAGGAGTCGAGCGGTACGAGGCACGGGTTGGGAGGCGGACTCGTCGGCCCAGTGACGCGCGCGGGCAGTCGCCTTCTCTCCGAGATCCCAGAGATTCTCGGGGCAGACGCGCTCGATATCGTGGGACAGCGGATGATCGACGGTGGCTGGCATGCGTAGCACTCCTGGGTCGAGAACAGGACGTCTCCAAGTGTGCCGTATGCCGCCTTCCTCGTGGGAAGAAACAGGAACCGACCGGTTCCCGAACCCGACGCAGGCTCTCGATGCGGGACTGTCGGCAGGACCACTTACGTTCAGTACAGAATGGGGAACAGACCCCAGTAGGCCAATGCGGCCAGGAGGATCGCCGTGCCGGTCAGAGCGGAGCCCAGGACGCAGGCCGCCGGCACGGTCAGCCAGGGGCCGCCCTCCCCACGCCCATGGTGCACATGACCGCGCATGAGCCAGACGCGTTGAGTGAGCTTGACCTCCAGGACAACGGTGCCCATGGCGACGGCCTGGACGACCATCCAGCCGCCGTAGGAGAACAGATGATTGGTGCGGTAACTCATCGCCAGGGACGCCACGCCCAGGATGTAGGCGGCGTACATCACCCAGGAGGCCACGATGCTCAGAGCCAGGGAGACCGTCCAACGACCGATGGGATCGGGCAGATGGAGGCCCCGGCGGCCGCGCAGGCGCGGCATCTGCCCGAGCCCCCATAGGAGCACCGCCAGGGCCAGTAATCCGAAGCCCAGGACGAAGGCGGCGAACATGAGGTCGCCCGAGGCGTACCAGCGGGTCGGATCGGGGGTGCGCGCCCAGTAGGCCTGAGTGGGAGCGGCGCCGGCGACATGCGGTGCGGCATCGGCAGTCGCGGGCAGGCCGGTCACCCAACGCGTCAGGTCGCGGGCGACGCCGGGGGCCAGAGGGCCGTCGGTGGTGGTGCCGGACTTGAGACCGTGATTGGCGCCCGCGTAGTAGCGCACGGTCAGATCGTCGTCGCCGGAGCGCTGCAGGGCCTGCCACACCGTCGTCGGCCCCTGGACCAGCGGCATGGAGGCATCCGCCGTGCCGTAGAGCATGAGAACGGGCACGGTGATCCGCTCCAAATAGGGCACGGAATCGAAGTCGGCGTAGTCGAAGCCGCCGCCGGGGATATCGGCGGATCCCAGGACGCGCGGAATCATGGTGAGCATGGGCTCGGGCACACCGACGTTGCGCATGTAGGAGTCCACGGCCAGGGCCATCTGCTCGCGCAGCCGCACCACCGGGGCGCTGGCCAGCACGAGGAATGAGACGCGTGCGTCCTCGGCGGTCAGCACCACTGCGGGGATGGCGCCCTCGGACTCGGCGTAAACACCGATCCGCCGCGAATCCACCCCGTCCAGGCCGGCCAGGTAGTCCACGCTGCGCCCGTAGTCAGCGGCCATGGCCGGGTAGTCGCGGGACGTCAGGGAGTAATCCTCCACGGGTTTGGAGGGCACGAGCGTCGTCACTCCCGCGGAGGCCAGAGCTCCGGCCTGCTCGGCGAAGCCCTCAATGGTCTGCGTGCCGGCGCCGTGCAGGAAGACCACGCCCGGGGCTGGTCCCCGAACGCCGACGGGACGGCGCAACAGGGCATCCACCCGCTCCCCGTCGGCCTGGGTGACGGTGACCGTCGAAGTCTCCACGTCGTAAGCGCCCGGAACCGTGGTGGTCGCGTCGCCCCCGATGGAGGTATCGGCGGTGGTCGGCGCCAGCGGGTCGGACATGGGTTCGGGCGTCCAGCGCGGGCCGGCGAGAGTGCCGATGAGACTCAGGCTCAGCAGAGCCACGACTACTGAGCCCACGGTGCGGTGCCCAGCCGACAGGGCCACGACGAGGGCGCCCAGACCCAGGGTCGCGAGGATCTCCCAGATCGTCTCGCCGCCCGCTCCCAGGGCGGCCAGGACGCCGGCTCCGACGAGCACGGCCAGCAGCCCCAGGACGGTGCGACGCCGCTCCGTGCGCCACAGGAGGGACACGAGCTCGACGGAGCGCCGAGGGAGACTGCGCGCCCAGGACCAGCTCGAGCGCATTTCCGCGGCAGTCGGGCGGGCGGGCTCCCTTCGGGGATGACGACGGGCCATGAGGCCTCTCAGAATCCCAGCCTGGCCAGAGCCTTCGGGTCGGACTGCCAATCCCTGGCGGTGCGCACGTGCAGGTCGAGATAGACCTTGCGGCCCACAAGCTCCTCGATACCTCTGCGCGCCACGATGCCGATCTCCTTCAGGCGCGAGCCTCCGCGCCCGATCATGATGGCCTTCTGGGAATCGCGTTCGACGACAAGGCTCACGCGCACCTGGAGGCGGCCTCCGGCGCCCTTGACCCGCGAACCGGTGGTGTCCGTGGCGGGGTCGAGGATCTCGTCGACGACAACGGCCAAGGAGTGGGGCAACTCGTCGCGCACCTCCTCCAGGGCGGCCTCGCGAACGAGCTCACCGATCATGACGGCCCGGGGCTCGTCAGTGACATCGCCGGTGGGGTACAGCGGCGGGGACAGGGGCAGGTGGGAGGCGAGGACGTCGACCAGGACATCGACCTGGTAGCCGTCCCGGGCCGAGACGGGGACGATGTCGGCCCACCGGCCGAGGGCGTCGACGGCCAGAAGCTGGGCAGCCAGCGTCTCCTTGGAGACCGTGTCGGCCTTGGTGACCGCGACGACGATCGGGGCGTGCGAGGCGGCTATGTCGCGTGCGATGAAACGGTCGCCGGGGCCGACTTTCTCGTTGGCGGGGATGCAGAAGACGATGGCGTCGACGTCGACGAGGGTCTCGCGCACGAGATCGTTGAGGCGCCTGCCGAGCAGGGTCCTGGGGCGATGCAGGCCGGGAGTGTCGACCAGCACCAGCTGGGAGGACTCCCGATGGACGACGCCGCGCACGTTGTGACGGGTGGTCTGCGGCCGCCCGGAGGTGATGGCGACCTTCGTGCCGACCAGAGCATTGGTCAAGGTGGATTTGCCGGCATTGGGGCGTCCGACCAGGCAGGCGAAACCGGCTCGGAAGTCCTCCTGGGAGGCGGGGACGACAAGCCTCGCGCGGACGGAGGCGGGCGGGGTGCCGCCGTCGGGTCCCGCACCGCCCTCGTCGTCGAGGATCCGGTCCCCGGTGCCACCGGACTCATCGGGAGAACCGGACGCACCGGAGCCATCGGGCGCATCGGGTCCGGCGAAGGCGTCGGAGCCGCCCACGAGTCCGGCGTCGGCGGGAGGGCGGATGGGGATATCGGTCATGGTGCTCCTCATTCCTGGGGGTCGGTGGGTCGGGGCGCGCAGGAGCGACCGACGACGAGGGTGGCGACCTGGCGGCGCCTACCGACAGCCTCCTCGGCTCTCAGATCGACGCCCTGGGCGCTCCCGCAGGCACCGGGCAGAGGGACGCGACCGATGGCCTTGGTCAGCAGGCCGCCGGCGGTGTCGACGTCGTCGTCGTCGATCTCCAGGTCGAACAGCTCGCCGAGCTCGTCCAGGCCCAGCCGCACGGGCACGCGGTAGGTGCCGTCCCCCAGGTCCTCGACCTCGGGCTCGGCGTGGTCGTGCTCATCGGTGAGTTCGCCGACGACCTCCTCCAGCAGGTCCTCCATGGTGACCAATCCGGCCGTGCCGCCGTACTCGTCCACGGCCAGGACCATGTGCACGTGATCGGTCTGCATCTCACGCAGCAGGTCGTCGGCGAGCTTGGTCTCCGGAACCCAGACGACTTCGCGGGTGAAAGACGCCGCGGGCCGCCCCTCATGGTCGGGGTGGTCGGACAGGCGCCGCAGAACGTCCTTGAGGTAAAGGATTCCGCGCACGTCGTCGGCGTCCTCCCCCACCACCGGCACCCGCGAGTAGCCGGAGCGAACGAACAGGCGCATGGCGGCGGCGGCGGGCTCGTCGGCATCAATGGTCACCATGTCGGTGCGGGGCACCATGACCTCGCGCACCAGGGTCTGGCCGAGCTCAACGACGCTGCGCATCATCTCGCGGTCCTCATCCTCGATGGTCTCGGCCTCACCGATCTCGTCGATCATCTCGCGCAGGTCCTCGGTGACCTCGGCGCGGGCCTCGGCATCGGTCAGGGCCGCCGAACGCCCCCAGCGGGACTCGACCCAGCGCCACGGGGCGCCCAGGGCGTCGACCCTGAGCAGGACGCCCGCCAGAACCAGAAGCACGGCATCGGGATCGCGGCGCCCGACCGAACGAGGGGAGAAGCCGACGACCAGGCCGAGCAGAACGACGTTGAGGACGACTGCGACCGCGAGCACCTGCCACCACCGGCTCAGAATGCCCGAGACGGCCAGGGTCAGCAGGACGGCCGCGAGCATGTCGACGGCGACGCGGATCGACGTGACCGAGCCGAGCACCTGGGCGCGCCGGGAGGCCAGGGTCAGAACGCGCCCGGCGCCCCGGCGCTCATCCTGGACGAGGTCCTCGGCGGCGGCGCGAGTCATGCGCGTCAGGGCCGCCTCACCGGCGGAGAGCACGGCTCCGAAGACCAGGACGACGACCGCCAGAAGGATCAGGAGGGCGACGGGAGCCCCACTCACCGGCCCCGCTCCGCGAGGAAGGTCAGCAGCAGGGTGCGCTGAAGGTCGAACATCTCTTTCTTCTCCTGCGGCTCGGCGTGGTCGTACCCCAGGAGGTGGAGGATGCCGTGAGTGGCCAGCAGCAGCATCTCCTCCACAGCGGAGTGACCCGCCTCGATGGCCTGCTTGGCCGCGACCTGCGGGCACAGCACGATGTCGCCCAGGGTCCCGGCGGGCGTCTCGTTCTCGGCGGTGCCTGGGCGCAGCTCGTCCATGGGGAAACTCATGACGTCGGTGGGGCCGGGCAGATCGAGCCAGCGCGCGTGGAGCTCGGCCATGGGCTCGGGGTCGACGAACAGAATGCTGAGCTCGGCCAAGGGGTTGACGTGCAGGGTGCGCAGGACGTGGTCGGCCAGCGCGGCGAATTCGGTGCCGTCGACGACGGTCTGGGTCTCATTGACGACCTCGGTGCTCACGGGTGGTTCCTCTCACGGGCGTCCTGGGGGGTGCGGCCGCGGCGACCGCCATGAGCGCGGTCGCGCCGGGGCGCGGAGGCCGACTGAGCAGCGCGCTGGGCATCGTAGCGGGAGTAGGCGTCGACGATGCGGCCCACGAGCCGGTGGCGCACGACGTCGGCGGACCCCAGCTCGCAGAAGGCGATGCCGTCGACCCCCTCGAGAATGCGACGCACGACAAGCAGCCCGGAGGACCGGCCCGCGGGCAGATCGATCTGGGAGATGTCGCCGGTGACGACCATCCTGGAGCCGAAGCCGAGACGAGTGAGGAACATCTTCATCTGCTCGGGAGACGTGTTCTGAGCCTCGTCGAGGATGATGAAGGCGTCGTTCAGCGTGCGTCCGCGCATGTAGGCCAGCGGAGCGACCTCGATGGTGCCGGCGGTCAGGAGCTTGGACAGGTCCTCGGGCTCGAGCATGTCATGGAGGGCGTCGTAGAGGGGCCTCAGATAAGGGTCAATCTTGTCGGTCAACGAGCCCGGCAGGAAGCCGAGATTCTCCCCGGCCTCGACGGCGGGCCGAGTCAGAATGATGCGGTTGACCCGTTCGCGCGTCAGGGCATCGACGGCCTTGGCCATGGCCAAATAGGTCTTACCCGTCCCGGCCGGGCCGATGCCGAAGGTGATGGTGGCCCTCTCAATAGCGTCGGTGTAGTCCTTCTGACCGAGCGACGCGGGGCGAATGGAGCGTCCGTGGGAGGTCAGGACGTCGTCGGCAAAGACCTCGGCGGGGCGGGCCGAGACCTCCAGCAGGCCGATGGCGCGCTCGACGTCGGCGGGGGACAGGGACGCGCCAGCGCGGGCGATGTCGATGAGCTCGGTCAGCAGGAGGACGACGAGATCGACTCGGGACTCCTCGCCGGTGATGACGACGGTGTCGCCGCGCACGTGGATATCGACGTCGGAGAACCCTCGCTCGACGGTGCGCAGGACCTCGTCGTGCACACCGAGCAGGTTCACCGGAGCCAGGTCCGCGGGCAGGACGAGGCTGCGGGCGACGTCCTCGGGAGTGCGCCGACGCAGATCAGCGGAAGCATCTCGGTGGGCCGCTGCCGCGGCGAAAGGCTGGGTCATCGTGCCGATCAGCCTACCGGTGTCCGACGTCTCGCCCCAGGACCGCCGCCGTGAGGCACGACGCGCGACGGTTCCACCCCGCCCGCCGGCGGCCGATCAGGCGACCACCATGAGCGCAGTGCCGATGACGAGCAGTGCGAGCCCGGTCAAGGAGCGTCTCCCCTGGCGCTCGTGCAGCACGATGACGCAGAAGACGACCGTGACTAGGACGCTCAGCTTGTCGATCGGGACGACGAGGCTGGCCGGCCCCTTCTGGAGGGCGCTGAAGTAGCACAGCCAGGAGGCGCCGGTGGCCAAACCGGAGGCGGCGATCCAGCCGAGCTCGTCGCGGGGGACACGGCGGACCCGCTCCCGCTTCCCGGTGACGAGCACCATCATCCAGGCCATGACGAGGACGACGCCGGTGCGCACGGCGGTACCGAGGTTGGATTCGACATCGGTGATTCCGATCTTGCCGAGCACTGCGGTCAGTGCTGCAAAGACGGCGGAGCCGAGGGCCCAGGGCAGCCACCCGCCGCCGTGGGCGACGGCGCGGGGCAGGGCGCGCAGATCCGCGGCGTCGAGCATGAGGAACGTGCCCGTCGTCATGAGGACCACCCCGCCCAGGCCCACCCGGGTCAGCGATTCCCCCAGGAGGAGAACCGCCAGAATGACGGTCAGAACGGTGGAGAGCTTGTCGACGGGAACCACCCGGGAGACGTCGCCGAGCTGGAGGGCCCTGAAGTAGCACAACCAGGAGGCGCCGGTGGCCAGACCGGACAGAACGAGGAAGACAAACGTCCGGCCGTCGATACGGGCCACCTGATCCTGGGAGCCGACGATCAGCACCATGAGCCAGGCGGCGGCCAGCACGACGATGGTGCGCAGGGCGGTGGCCACGGTGGAGTCGGTATGACGAATTCCAAGTTTGGCCAGCACCGCGGTCAGTCCCGCGAAGAACGCGGAGCCGCAGGCGAGCAGGATCCACATGAGGGTCACCTTAGACGCAGTCGGACGCCAGCGGAGCGCCGCGTCAGCAAAACACGGGCACGCGGTCTGGCCCGTCCGCCTCACCGAGTACGTCGGGGCATGGTGATGGGTGCGACGGCGAGAGCGACCAGGCCGATGACGGCGAGCATGCCGAAGTCGCAGACCAGACCAGCGGTGGTCTCCGCGGTGGAGCGGATCTCGGTGACGGCGTTGACGGCCCAGCTCATCGGCAGCAGCCGGCTGGTCACCTCCAGACCCCGGGGCATCTCATCGCGGGCGACGAGCAGGCCGCACAGGAACATCTGGACACCGATGACCACGGGCATGAACTGGACGGCTTGGAACTCGGTGCGGGAGAAGGCGGAGACCAGTAATCCCAGGGCGACGCCGACGAAGGCGTCGAGCAGGGCCGTCAAAAGGATCCACCCCCACGAGCCGGCGATGGTGACGCCCAGACCCCAGGCGCACACGGCGACCAGAAGAAGCGACTGGCCGACGGAGACGAGAGTGAAGGCAGTGGCGTAGCCCGTGAGAAGATCGGCGCGATGCAGGGATGTGGTCCACAGGCGCTCAAGGGTGCCCGAAGCGCGCTCGCGCAACATGGTCACGCTCGTGACCAGAAACATGACAGCCATGGGGAGGACCGCGATCATGATGACGGCGATGCGCTCGAAGAGCTGCTCGCCGTGCGGGTAATCGCGATAGACGAAGGACAGCAGGATCACCAGAAGCGCGGGGACGACCAGGATGAGGGCGACGGTGCGCCTGTCGCCGAGGAGCTGGGCGAGGACCCTGCGAACGGTGGCGGCATAGGTGCGCGCGTTCATCGGGCGACCTCCTGACGGCCGGAGATGATCGGAGCGGCGTCGGGCGCCCGCGCCGTCCTCTCGGCGCTGCGGATGAGGCGGAGAAAGGCGTCGTCGAGGGTGGTCCCCCCGGTGCGCTCGAGCAGTTCGGACGCGGTGGTGGTGGCGAGCAGGCGGCCTTCGCGCATGAGCAGAACGGCATCGCAGCGGAAGGCCTCGTCCATGACGTGGCTGGAGACGAGGATCGTGGTGCCCCGGGCGGCGATAGCGCGGAAAGCCTCCCACAGGTCCTCGCGCGTGACGGGATCCAGGCCGACGGTCGGCTCGTCGAGGACGAGGAGTTCGGGATTCGCGACGAGGGCGCAGGCCAGGCTGACGCGGTTCGCCTCGCCGCCAGAGTAGGTGCTCACCCGGCGGTCGGCCAACGCGGTCAGACCCACGACCTCCAAGGCTTCGTCAACGCCTTGCATGCGCGAACCCGCCAGGGAGGCGAAGTAGCGCAGATTCTGACGGGCGGTAAGGTCCTTGTAGACGGCGGCGGACTGAGTGACGTAGCCGATGCGATCGCGTACGTCGGGGGCGCCGGGAACGTGCCCCAGGACGGCGACCCCGCCTTCGTAGCGCTGAACGCCGACGAGGGCGCGCATGAGCGTGGTCTTGCCGCAGCCGGAGGGGCCGAGCAGACCGGTGACAGTACCGGTGGACAGGGCGACGTCGAGGCCGTGGAGGATCTCGTGGCCGCCGCGCCTCACGCGCAGGTTCTCAACGCGTACCGCAATATCGGAATCGGTGTCGTTCACACTTTTCATCATGTGATGAATATATGACGCGGGGAACCCCTGCGCAAGGATCGCGTCATAGCCCTTCGAGATGCTCAAGCGCTCTCGAGGACGGTGATCCCCAGATCCTCAGTCCAGATCCTCAGTCAGGTAGCGCTGGATGGTGGGGCCGACGGCCGCGGCCAGTGTCTGCGCATCCGCAGCGCGGACGGCGTCGAGACGGACTACCCACCGCGCCATCCCCAGACCGACGAGCTGACTGGCGACCAGCTGGGAGCGCAGATCCACCTGGTCGGGAGCCACGCACGTCACGACGGGGGTGACGAGAGCGCCGATGAGCATGGAGCGGATGCGCTCCACCACCTCCTGATCGCCGAGTGCGGCCCACATCACGGCGGTGAAGCGATCCTGACCCATGCGATCCCATTGGGTAATGAAGACTTCAACGAAGGCTCTTCCCTGTTCGGCCTTGGGCAACCGTCGCACCCCGTCGAGCAGTGAGGGGTCCGCGAGCGCTCCGTCCAGGGTGCCCAGCACGGACTCGACGAACAGCCGGGAACGGTCGGGAAAGTAGTGGTGGACCAACGCCGGGTCAACACCGGCGGCGCGGGCGATGCCGCGCAGGGAGGCGGAGTAGCCGTCACGGGCGAAGGCGACGCGGGCGGCGACGAGAATCGCCTCGCGCGCGTCGGGGCTACCGGCGGGACGTCGCCCGCGTGTGCTCATGCCGCGGCTCCCGTCGAATCCGCGCGGCCCCTCTCGCACAGGCGAACCCGATCGGGGTCGAGGTCGGGGGGACACCGATGCGCGGAATACTCACAGCTCAAGACCGACACCCTGCGTCGACGGCATACCGGGCGCCTCGGGGAGCTCAGGACAACGCGTGCGACGCTGCGCCAGGAGCACGAGCGCGGCCTGCTCCCCCGTCACCCGGAGGAGATCCGCGCTGATCGGACCGGTCGGCACACCCGCCGCCTTCTGATTGACCCGGTTCATCCAGCGCGCCCGCCAGCCCATGTGATCCCACGGCCACTGCGCGTCGGCCCAGATGACGGCGATGTAGTCGTTGGTCACCCCCGCCGTCGTGAACGACACCGGCCGGAATCCGAGAGCCTGCTCCCACGGGATGAAGCCGATCGACAGGCCCGACGTGTTGTCCCAGATGCCCTGGTCGTCGACGACCAGAGCCGGCCGGCCCATCATGCGCACGCCCAGGACGCCAAAGAAGCCGAAGACGATGACCCCTATGGGACCAACGATGGAGAAGAGGAGGGCCCACAGGCCGAAGGAGTGGGACGACAGGCCGTCGTAGGTTATAACGAGGCTGATGACCACGAAACAGGCGGAGCCGGCGATCACGAACACGGAACGCCCCTTGGCTCGGGACACGCGAAGCACAGGGAGACTTGACATGCCGGCATTCTCTCACGCCGGACCCGGCGCGTCCCGCGATCAGTAAGGCCGGATCCGGTTCCGCCCGCCACGGCCGCCTCACCCCCACAGGCCGGCGCACTGCGCCAGAACCGCGAGCGCCACCGGGCCCGCCGAGGCGGTGCGCATGACGTGCGGGCCCAGCCGCACCGCCGTGGCCCCGGCATTCTCCAAGGCGATCGTCTCCGCATCGCTGATCCCTCCTTCCGGGCCCACCACCACGGCCGCCGTCGGCGGCTCGTCGCCATCGGCCTCCGGCAGGGCCGTTCGGCCGATGGGCGCCGTCGACTCCTCGTGGAGCACCAGCACTGCTCCCCCGGTTTCCACGACCTCACGCGCCCAGACGATCAACGCCCCTGTCGTCATGACCGCCTCGATCCGCGGCACTCGCGCCCTGCGCGCCTGCTTGGAGGCCCGGCGCGCCGTCGCCCGCCAGCGGGCGCGCCCCTTGGCGGCCCTCGGCCCCCTCCACACCGACACGCATCGCTCCGCCTGCCACGGCACGACTGTGTCGACGCCCACCTCGGTCGCCGTCTCCACCGCCTGTTCGTCGCGGCCCCCCTTGGCCAGAGCCTGGACGAGCACGAGCCTCAGGGCCGCCGGCGGCTCCTCGATCCGCTCGGCCACTCGCACCATCAGACGGTCCCGCTCCCCTTCGGCGGCCTCCACCTCGCACACCAGCCGCAGGCCCGCGCCGTCGACAAGGTCCACGCGCTCGCCCGCTCTCAGCCGTCGCACCGTCACGGCGTGGTGGGCCTCAGCACCGGTCAACGCCAGCAGGTCGCCGCGGTCGGCCGCACCCGCGGCGCCGACCGGCTCGAGGGTGTCGGGGGTGAGGATGAAGACGGGTGCGCTCACAGGACCAGCCTACGGTTGCGCGCATGCCCGCGAGGGAGCCGGTGCTAGCGTCGCACGTATGACCCACTCGCAGCGCCCCGCTTCCTCCTGCACCACCGCTGTTACCATCGAGGATTTCCGTCGCAACCTGGCGGCCGTGCGCGCTCGCATAGCCGCCGCGGCCGACCGCGTCGGGCGGGACGCCTCCGAAATCCGCCTGCTGCCGGTGTCCAAGACCGTCCCCGAGGACCGTATACGCACCGCCTGCGCCGCGGGCATCACGCAGATGGGCGAGAACAAGGTGCAGGAGGCCAAGCGCAAGGCCGCCGCCCTGGCCGACCTCGACATCCGCTGGTCCGTCATCGGCCACTTGCAGACCAACAAGGCCAAGGATGTGGTCGCCTTCGCCGACGAGTTCCAGGCGTTGGACTCCCTGCGCGTCGCCGAGGCCCTCGACCGCCGTCTCCAGCCCACCGGGCGCGGCCTGGACGTCTTCGTGCAGGTCAACTCCTCGGGGGAGGCGTCCAAGTTCGGTGTCGAGCCCGACGGGGTCATGGGGATCCTGAGGAGGCTTCCCTCCTACTCCTGTCTGCGCGTGGTGGGACTCATGACGCTGGCCGCCCGCACTGACGACGAGGCTCGTATCCGCGAATGCTTCCGCATCATGCGCTCCTTGCGCGAAGCCGCTCTCCAGGAGGATCTTCTGAGCGATGGGCAGCTGTCCATGGGGATGAGCGGGGACTTCGAACTCGCCATCGAGGGCGGAAGCACCTGCGTGCGCGTGGGCCAGGCGATCTTCGGGGCGCGCTCGACGCCCGACTCGGCGTACTGGCCCGAGCGTTCCTCGCGCTGAACGCCGGCCGGAGACGGGGACGGGACGCGGGCTCGGGCGCTCTCATGTCCCCCGTCTTCTCACCCGCATGAGGACGCAGCCGAGAGCAACCGTCGCCGCCCCAGTCGTGAGGGCACCGACTCCGCCGGGCGACCCGACGGGGACGCTCAGCAGGGCGCCGACGACACTGGTCCCGGCGCTGGTACCCAGTTGCCGGGCTGAGGTCATGATGGCGCCTACGCGACCGGGCGGGGCGCCCGGGACCGCCGCTGTGGTGAGTGTCGCTGCGGTACTCGCCGACACCGCGGAGATCCCGAAGACGACTGTCGCCAGACAGGCCCCGGCCACCGCCGTCGAGCGACCCGCGCCGATGGCGAGGAATCCGGCCCCCGCGAGCCATGGGGACACCGCCATAACGGAACACGTCGTCCCGGGCGCACGGCACATGCGCTGAATGAGGGGGGCGCACAGGAGCGCTACAGCGCCCTGGACCCAGAAGGGCAGTCCCGCCAGCCAGGGGGACGACGCCCGCAGGGAATCGAACTGGACGGCGAGAAGAAGGACCTCGGCCGCCTGCCAACCGCCGAAGGCCGCCATCAGCACCAACCCGCCCCTCGTCACCATGTCATCGAACATCGCCGGGGGAATGACTGGGCGAGGCCGATGAGCATCGGCGTGCACGACTGCCGCCAGCAGGGGCGCTGCCCCGGCCAGCGCCACGAGGGGAGGCCACCAGGCCTTGACGAGCAGGGTCGTCTCCGCCGCAGCGAGAAGGAGAATTACAGCCGCGCTCAGGAGCAATGGCGGATGGACGGTCCGCTCCGCCGGCGGACGCCGCCTGCGAGCACCCGACCGACCCATCACCGTGGAGAAAACGAGAAGTGCGAGCGCAATAATAGTGGGACCGATGAACCCGGCCTTCCACCCGAAGAAGGCTATCAGAGGGGTTCCCAGCCCCACCCCCGCGGCGAGGCCCACGGCTCCTACGGCGGAAAACCAGCTCAAGCCGCGGCGCCTGGCCGGCGGGGGCAGGCTAATGAGGAGCGCCAGGCTCGCCGGGGCGGCCAGGGCCGCGCACGAGCCTTGAAGGGCTCGCACGACGATGACCGGCTCGATGCTGTTCGTCGCCACCACCGCCCCGCCGGCCAGGGCGAATCCGAACAGCGCCCACCGTAGGACGCGTAGAGCCCCGAAGCGATCACTGCACCACCCGCCGAGCAGAAGGAGCCCTCCGAAGACCAGAGAATAAGCACCCTGAGCCAGAGAGACCCGTCCGATCCCGGAGTGCAGCTGCTGGGACATGACCGGGGACGCCGATGTGATAACGGTAGTGTCCAGGACCAGAAGAAGTTGTACGCCGACGAGAACGGGGGCCGCCCCGCAAGATCCGGTTCGGCCCGTAACGGTGTCGGCTGCTCTCCGTTTCCTGAAACCCACGATCACAGTCTTGCGAACACATCGGAATAAGACCAACAACGGTTTTGACAGACGAGCATCAGTACTTCTAATCTCGCGTTCATGGAACTCCGCCACCTGGCGTGTTTCCTGGCGGTTCTCGATACGGGATCCTTCACCCGGGCCGCGGAGCGCGCCCATCTGACCCAGTCGGGCCTCAGTCAGCAGATTCAGGCCCTGGAACGCGACCTCGGCACGACGCTGTTCACACGCCGACCGGTGCGCCCGACGCCGCCGGCGCTGGCTCTCGAGCCTCACGCACGTTGTGCTCTCGCCACCGTCTGCGAAGCCAGGCGTGCGACCGCAGCCGCAGCCGGGACGCACGTGGAACTGCGGGTGGGAATCATCGCCTCACTCACTGCGGTCGATCCCTGCTCCCTGCTCGAACGCGTCCGCCGCGCCCACCCGAACCTGTCGGTCGCCGTGGTTCAGAAGGCCACCGACGCCATGGTTGAGGACGTGCGCGACGGCCGCCTCGACCTGGCGATCGCGGACACCGCGCCCCCATCGGATCCGACGCTGGCCTCCATGGCAGTGGGCGAGGAGCCCTTCTGCCTCACTGGTCCGGCATTGCCATCCGAACCGATTACTCCGGCGAATCTCGACGCGCGCACCTGGGTCGCCCTGCGCCGCGGGACTCGGCTCCGCGAGATCTTCGACCGTCTTATGGAGGACCTCCATCTCCCCGCGGTGGTCACCGCCGAAGTCAGCGATATCCGGCTCCTGCTCAGGTTGAGCGCAGTCGGCTTCGCAAACGCCATCGTCCCCGCACCGATGGTCAGCCGCTGCCCGGCCACCCCCATTCCCGCGACCGTTCTGCCGCCCCGCACCCTTCGGGCCGTGCACCTCTCTCGTCACCGCAACCCGGCGCTGGCGACCTGCCTGCACATTCTGCACAGCGGCGCAGGCCTCGCCAGCTGAGCAGAACGCTCGTCGGCCACTATCGTAGGGCGCTCCGCGGGGACCACCCGGAGAAGCGTGCGGGCGCTCACGCGCCCGCACGCTTCTCAGCGGCGCTTCCTGCCCCGACTCTTACCGCCCTTGAACCGGCTGGAGACCTTATCCGCCAGGGATTCGTCTCGAGCCGGCGCAAACCCGTCTTCACCGCGCAGGGAGGCGAGCTCGGTGAGCAGCTGACGCTGGCGGTCGTCGAGTCCGCTGGGCGTCTCCACCACGATCTGCACGTGCAGGTCGCCGCGGCCCGAACGGCGCAGCCGGCCCACGCCCAGGCCCGAGAGGACCACCTCATCGCCGCCCTGAGTGCCCGGCTTGACCGACACGATCCGCTCTCCGTCAAGGGTGGACAACGGGAAGCTGGCGCCCAAGGCGGCCGCCGTCATGGGCACGCGCAGCTCGGTGTACAGGTCGTCACCGGTGCGTGAGAGGGAGTCGTCGTGCTTCTCATGGATCTCAACGTACAGGTCCCCGCTGGGACCGCCGGCCGGGCCGGCCTCACCGCGCCCGGACATGCGGATGCGGGTGCCCGTGGATACGCCCGCCGGGATATTGACATCGATGGCGGTGCGCACGTGCCTGCGGCCCTCCCCGTCGCAGTCGCGGCACGGGGAGGCGATAACGGTGCCGAACCCCTGGCAGCGCGAGCACGGCGAGGAGGTCACCACGTTGCCCAGGAAAGAGCGCTGCACGCGCTGGACGGAGCCCCGCCCGTCGCACTGCGAGCAGGTGACCGGACTGGTCCCCTCGGCGCAGCACGACCCGCCGCAGGTCCCGCAGGTGACGTAGGTGTCGACCGGAAGGCTCTTGGTCGCCCCGAAGGCCACGTCCGTCAAGTCCACTTCGAGGGCCACCAGGGAATCCTGGCCCCGCCGCGCCCGGGAGGCAGGACCGCGCGAGGCGGCTCCGCCCCCGAAGAAGGCCTGCTGGAGGAAGTCGCCGAAGCCCCCGAAGTCGGCGGCGCCGAAGCCCCCGGCGTTGAATCCCCCGTCCGCGTGCACGGCCTCCTCCCCGCCCAAGTCGTACATCTGACGCTTGTCGGAGTCGGCGAGAACCTCGTAGGCGACGTTGATGGCCTTGAACTCGTCCTCATGGCCCGGGCCGGCGACATCGGGGTGCAGCCGCCGGGCCTTCTTCTTGTAGGCGCGCTTGATCTCGTCGGTGGTGGCCTGGCGGCTCACGCCGAGAACCTCGTAGTAGTCGCTCACGCTTGCTGATGCTCCCTGGTCGGTGATGGTTCGAGTGCCGGGCGATCTCCGGCTGATGCTGACGCCGCGGCCGAAGGCCGGCGCGGGCGGCGCCCTCGGGTACGTCTCATGGGGTGGGCCTCATGGGGCGGTGTCGGCGGTGCCGGTCAGGAACCGGGATAGATAACGCGCCACGGCGCGCACCGCCGCCATGGTCGCCGGGTAGTCCATACGGGTGGGGCCGATGATGCCCAGGTGCGCGACGGCGGTGCCCGCGCCCGCCCCGTAGGCGGCGGTAACGACGCTGGCCTCGGCCAGGGCGTCATCGTGGTTCTCACTGCCGATGGATACGCGCATCTCCGCATCGGTCGTCGAGCACGGCGTCCGCCCGGGAGCGGGGGCCTCGGCGAACAGGCGCAGCAGCACCACCTGCTCCTCGACGGCGTCCAGGAGCGGGCCGAGCGAGGAGAAGTCCGGGGTGGAACGGGCCAGGTTGGCAGTACCGGCCACGACGATGCGCTCTTCGCCGTCGGGGCGCAGCGCCTCGATGAGCTCGTCGGCCACGCTGCTCAGCAGCGCCCGCTCCTCCTCGGGAACACGCTCAGCCAGGCGGGTCAGGACGGGGACCACATCGGCGGCGACGCGGCCCGCCAGGGCCGCGTTCATGCGAGTGCGCAGGGATTCCAGGACGAGCGGGTCCACCGCACATCCCATCGGCATGGACACCGTGCGCTGCTCGACGCGGCCGGTGTCGGTAATAATGACGAGCAGGACGCGCGTGGGCCCCAGAGCGACGAGCTCGAGGTGGCGCAGAGCGGTGCGCCGCAGACTGGGGTACTCCACGACGGCGAGCTGACCGGTGAGCTGAGCCAGAACCCGCACGGTGCGGGCCACGACCTGCTCCAGGTCGACCGCGCCCGCCAGCAGCGCCGTTATGGCGCGCCGCTCGGGAGCGGACAGGGGCTTGATCCGGGCGACCTCGTCGACGAAGAGGCGATAGCCCTTCTCGGTGGGCACCCGCCCGGCGCTGGTGTGGGGCTGATGGATGTAGCCCTCATCCTCCAGGGCGGCCATGTCATTGCGAATCGTGGCCGGGGAGACGCCGAGACGGTAGCGCTCGACCAGAGCGCGCGAGCCGACAGGTTCACGGGTGCGCACGTAATCCGTGATGATGGCGGAGAGGACCTTCAAGCGGCGATCATCGGCCATGGTCATGCTCCCTGCCCTCTCTTCCCATCGGCGGACCCGCGATACCGGTTAGCACTCGCGGCGTGTGAGTGCCATCCTACGCCGAGGTCCGGCGGGTCAGTCGCCCAGGTGACGTGAAGTTCCCCTAGCGTGCCCAGGGTGAACACGACGCCCGACCGCTCCCGCCCCCTGCCCGGCTCGACCGTTGAACGACGCAAGGCTCTGCGGGCCCGGGCCGCTCGCGGGAGCTCGGGCGGGCGGCCCTCGGCAGCCCCGCAGACCGCCTCCCCGCCCGCCCGGCCATCGGGTTCGAACCGTTACGGGGGCGATGTGCTCAACGTCGACCCCCACCGCGTGGGTCCGAATGCGCTCCGCCCCGAGTCCACGCATGTGGTCCTGGAGCGCGGCATGGTTCTGGAGGACCGGGAGACCGGCTTCGTGGGGGCGGTCGTCGCGGCCGAGAAGTCCGGGGGACGCCACATTGTCGTCCTGGAGGACCGCCGGAGGACTCGCCGCGGCTTCCCGCTAGGAGGCGGCTTCTGGCTCGAGGGCCGCCCCGTCATCGTCGACCCGCCCCCTGCGCTCCCGAGCGCGCCCCGCGGCCCGGTCAGCGCCGCCGGGCGCAGGCTCACGGCGTCGGGCTCCTACGCCGTCGAGGACGGCGGGGCGAAGGTCGCGCGCGCCTCGCGCATCTGGGTGGAGGGCAGGCACGACGCCGAACTGGTGGAGAAGGTGTGGGGCGACGACCTGCGCCATGAGGGAATCGTCGTCCTCATGCTCGACGGCATCGACAACCTCCCCGAGGTCATGACGTCCTTCAGCCCGGGTCCCCAACGGCGCGCGGGCGTGCTCGTGGACCACCTCGTGATCGGCTCCAAGGAATCGCGGATCGCCGAGCGCGTGCGCAAGGCGCCCGGAGGCGAGAACGTCCTGGTGCTCGGCCACCCGTACGTCGACGTGTGGCAGGCCGTCAAGCCCGAGCGCATGGGGCTGCGGACCTGGCCCCGCGTGCCGCGCGGCACCGACATCAAGCACGGCACTCTCGAGGCGCTCGGCTGGCCGCACGAGACCCAAACGGACATCGCCCGCGGCTGGCAGCGGATCCTGGGAAGGGTGCGCACCTACAAGGATCTCGAGCCGAACCTGCTGGGGCGCATGGAGGAGCTCATCGACTTCGTCACCGCTCCGGGCACGCGCTGAGGGCGGTCGATCGTCCTCCGCCCGCCCGCCCGGAGCGGGCGCCCGATGGACCTCGCCGAAGGCCGGCCGCGGGGTGCCGGGGCCCGCGCGAGCCCGAACGACCCCGACTTCAGTCGTCGACGAGAGCCAGACGCCGGCCGGCGCGGATCAGGCGCGCGTCATTGCTCAGCAGCGCCACCGTCACGAGGGCGCCGACCGTTTTGGCCCAGCCGGGCCCGGCGATGAACAAGCACACCATCGCGGCCAGGACGGGAACGAGATAGGTGAAGGTCCGGACGATGTACCCGCCGAAGGAGGGCATCTGCACGTGACGCCCCTCCGCCACCGATTTGACCATGAAGTTCGGACCGTTGCCGATGTAAGTGATCGCCCCGCACAGCACCGCGCCCAGCGAGATCGACACGAGGTAGACCTCGGGCACCCCGGCGACCGTTCCTCCCCCGGGATGGGCCACCTGCCCGGCCATCTCGAAGAAGGTCGCGTAGGTCGGGGCATTGTCCAGCACGGAGGACAGGCCCCCGGTGAAGATGAAGAATGTGACCTGATTCAGCGGCAGCGAGCCGGCCACCTCGTCGAGGTAGTGCAGGGCCGGGATCATGGTCAAGAAGATGCCGATGAACAGGGTGGCGACCTCGACGATCGGCCCCCACTCGAACTGGTTGTCCCTGAAACGCGCCCGCTTGTCGCCCAGAGCGTACGAGGCGCCGGCCGCCGCGAGCATGATGATCTCGCGCAGCGGCACCCAGTTCATGACGGTGGCGCTCCCGGCCTCGATGGCCTCGACATCGATGGACGGGGCGAAGGCCACGGCCAGGATGATGACGAGGAACCAAACGAAGTTGGTGGCCCCGCGCAGGCCGAGGGGCTCGATCTCAGCGCGATCCAGACGCACGGAGACGGCGGGCTCCTGCGCATGATAGTAGGTGTCGAGCGCGAAGTAGGCAGCCAACAGCATCGCATTGACGAACAGCCACTCGGGCAGCAGGCGGAGGGTCCAGATGAAGGGTACGCCGCGCAAGAACCCGAGGAAGAGAGGAGGGTCGCCCAAAGGTGTCAGCAATCCGCCGCAGTTGGCCACGATGAAGATCGCGAACAGGACCGTGTGGACCCGGTAGCGACGTTCGGCGTTCGTGTTGAGCAGCGGCCGGATGAGCAGCATGGCCGCGCCGGTCGTACCCACGAAACTGGCCAGAACGGCGCCGATGGCCAGGAAAACGGTATTGCTGCGCGGCGTGGCCTCGATGTCGCCCTTGAGGAAGATGCCGCCGGAGACGATGAAGAGGGCCAGGAGCAGAGCGATGAACTGCCCGTACTCGACGATGGAGGCGAACACGACCCGCCAGCCTCCGGCGATCCACATCCACACGGCCACGGGCAGACCGAGGACCAGAGCGACGGCGAACTGGCTAGTGCGGCGCTCCCACCAGAGGGTTGTGGCGGGCACGAGCGGAAGGACGGCGATGCAGGCCAGCATCGTGGCGAAGGGCAGGACGGACCACCACTGGAGGTGCATGGGTCTCCTCGGATCGAGTTCGGCGACGAGCCGCTGGGCTGGCTCAGCCTACGTCGCCCCGCGCCCCGGAGCGTGCGAACCGCGCGTCCCGGCAGCGCGTCCGGCGCCGCTCCGGTGGCCGGACACGCGGGAGACCGCCGACCCCGAACCGGGGTGGTCAGTAGCGGACGACGTCACGCCCCTGGATGCGCACGTAGGCGTAAACGGACATGAGAGCCGTCAACGGGAAGGTGAGGATCCATCCGATGACGGTGACGATTCCCAGAAGCATGAGGACGAACCCCACAAGCGCGAATGGAAAGAGGTCGGCTACGTTGGCCGACAGGATCCGGTAGGAGAAGGCCATCGCGTCACCAGCGCTCGTCCCCCGGTCCACGACGATGAACCGGGCGAAGAAGAGCAGGAATGCGGCGGCGACGCCCGGGATGATGCACAGGAGGGATCCGATGACCACGGCCAGGTAGGTCAGGAAGGAGGTCAGGAGGGCCTGGCCGAAGTTCGGGAAGGTCACGAAGTCCGTGAAAGTGACGCGCCGTCCCGAGGCGACCGCCAGACAGACATGCGCCAGAGCGATCATGGAGAACAGCGATGCGACGATTGTGATGGGAGCTCCCCAGGCGAAACCGTAGCTGTGCTGCACTCCGTTGAGCTCGTAGTGGCCGTTCACCCCGATCCCGCACAGGATCATCCAGACGGCGAAACCGACTAACAGGACAATCGGATTGTCCTTAATGGCACTCCACGCCCAGGACAGAGCGCCGCCGATCGACGGGGGAGGGTTCGGCGACGCCCCGCGCTATCTGTGTTATCGTGAACAATGTAAGTAACGCAGTGGTGAGTGCATCGCCGGGGTAGCCGCCCGTCGCGTCGACGTCCCTCGTCCGTGAGGAGGCCTCCGACGCTCGCCTGCACCGCGTTGATGGTCGTGACGACCATCGTCATCGGTGTCCTGCTCTGGGCGATTTTGACCATATCCAGGGATACGGTCCCCTTCGGGGTCTCGGTGCTCGCCGACCGTATCCACCACTCGGTCGTCCTCCGGGCCACTCGCCTCTGGCACCGCATCTGCGCGACCGTCACGATCGCCGCGATCGCGCTCCTCATCTGGTTCCATCTCAGCGAGGTCGGCGCCCGCAGACCCGGCCTGCCGAGCCTAGTCGTCGTCGTTCAAATCAGAGCGGCTCTGGCATGCTGGGTTCTCGTGCGCCTGCCGATCATCAGGGCTAAGCGTGCCGCCGACTGGTACGCGCGCCTGCGCACCTTGCTGGCCGAGGCCCGTGCCCACGGCATGAGCGAGCAGAACGTCCTCGACGCCGCCCACCAGCTCGACGCTCTCCCCCGTCAGCAGCGAGCGCTGATGGGAGATCCCCGCGTTATGACGCGGAGCCGAACCGACCCCGCCCGGCCAGAGAGCGGAGAATGAGCGAGGACCGCGGCGGCGAGAAAACCGACCGCCGCAGCCACCGGGCGGCTACTGGGGAACGACGCTGACCAGGCGGGGGGCCTTGACGATCACTTTGCGCACGTCGCGCCCGTCCAGGGCGCGCACGACACCGGGAGCGGCCAGGGCCAGCCTCTCCAGCTCGGCGGCATCGATGCCGGGGTCGACCTCGAGGCGGTCGCGCACTTTTCCTTTGACCTGAACGACGCAGGTGACGCTCTCCGCCACCAGCAGCGATTCGTCGGCGACCTCCGGGAAGTCCTCGTAAGCCAGGGAGTGCTCGTGCCCCAGACGCCTCCAGATCTCCTCGCTGATGTGCGGGGCGACCGGGGAGGTCATGAGGGTGAGCGCCTCGACGGCCTCGCGGGGAACCTTCTTCAGACCCGTCAGGTGATTGTTGAGCACGATGAGCTTGGCGATCGCGGTGTTCAACCGCATACCCTCATAGTCCTCACGCACGCCCACGACGGTGCGCGCCACGAGGCGACGGGTCTCCTCGTCGGCGCTCTCCTCCGAGACGATCGTCTCACCGGTGGTCTCGTCGACGACGTTGCGCCACAGACGCTGCAGGAAGCGCTGGGACCCGGCGACGGCCCGGGTATCCCAGGGCCGGTCCTGATCCAACGGCCCCATGCTCATCTCATAGACGCGGAAGGTGTCCGCGCCGTAAGCGGCGTACATGTCGTCGGGCGTGACGATGTTCTTCAAGGACTTGCCCATCTTGCCGTACTCGCGGGCGACGGGTCGCCCCCGCCAGGTGAACACGGCGGAGCCGTCCCCGGCCGAAGACTCCTCGACTTCGTCCGCCGGCACGTACTGGCCGCGGGAGTCGGTGTAGGCGTAGGCCTGGACATACCCCTGGTTGAACAGTCTGTGGTACGGCTCGCTGGAGGAGACGATCCCCAGGTCGAACAGCACCTTGTGCCAGAAACGGGAGTACAGCAGGTGCAGCACGGCGTGCTCAACGCCGCCCACGTACAGGTCCGTGCCCCCGGAGACGTTGCCGGCCTCAGGGCGCGGACCCATCCAATAGGCCTCGTTGGCCGGGTCGACGAGCGCATCCTCGTCGGTCGGGTCGATGTAGCGCAGCTCGTACCAGCACGAGCCCGCCCACTGAGGCATCGTGTTGGTCTCCCGGTAGTAGGTCCGTCTCCCCTCCCCCAGATCGAGTTCGACCTCGACCCAGTCCTTCGCCTTGCCCAGTGGCGGCTGAAGGGAGGAAGCCGCGTCGTCGGGGTCGTAGGAGCGCGGCGAGTAGTCGGAGACCTCGGGCAGCTCGACGGGCAGGGAGGTCTCCGGCAGGGCATGGGCATGACCGTCCTCGTCCCACACGACGGGGAAGGGCTCGCCCCAGTAGCGCTGACGGGAGAACAGCCAGTCGCGCAGGCGATAGGTCACCGCACCACGGCCGGCGCCCTTGGACTCCAGCCAGGCGGTCATGGCGGTCTTGGCCTCCTCCTTGCTCATCCCGTTCAGGCTGATCTCCTCATTCGCGCAGTCGACGGCGACGCCGTCGCCGGTGAACGCGCCCGCGGCCAGGTCGACCCCGCGCGGGTCATCGGCCGGGCCGATGGTCTGGACGATATCGAGGTCGTAGGCGCGAGCGAAGGCCCAGTCGCGATCGTCATGAGCGGGCACGGCCATGATGGCGCCGGTGCCGTAGCCCATGAGGACGTAGTCGGCCACGAAGATCGGCACGCGCTGCCCGTTGACCGGGTTGACGCCGAACAGACCCGTGAAGACACCGGTCTTGGCGCGGCTCTCGTCGGTGCGCTCGGCCTGCGTCGCACCAGCGGCAACGGCCCTGTAGTCGGCAACAGCTGGCCCGGGCGTGGCATGGCCGCCCTTCCAGGCTTCGCGAGTGCCCTCGGGCCAGGCGGCCGGGACGGCCAATGCCGCGGCGTCGTTGTCGACCCCGGCCCCCGGAAGCCCCCCCAGCAGAGGGTGCTCGGGAGCCACGACCATGAAAGTGGCGCCGAAGAGCGTATCGGGGCGCGTGGTGTAGACGGTCAGGGTCGTCACGGCGCCGCCGGCCCCGGCGCCCTCGACGGCGAAGTCCACTTCGGCGCCTTCGGAGCGGCCGATCCAGTTGCGCTGCATGAGCTTGACCTTCTCCGGCCAGTCGACCGTGTCCAGGTCCGCGACCAGGCGGTCCGCATAAGCGGTGATGCGCATCATCCACTGACGCAGGTTGCGTTTGAAAACCGGGAAATTGCCCCTCTCGGAGCGGCCCTCGGCCGTGACCTCCTCATTGGCGAGCACCGTGCCCAGACCCGGGCACCAGTTGACCGGTGCGGAGGAGACGTAGGCCAGCCGGTGGGAGTCGATGACATCGGCTCGCTCTCCGGCGCTCAGCTCCGCCCAGGACCTCCCGTCGGGTGTGGGGACCTCGCCGCTCTTCAGCTTGTCCACCAGCTCGCTCACGGGTCGGGCGGCACCACGGCCGCGCCCGTCGCGGCGCGGTGCGGCCGGATCGAACCAGGAGCCGAAAATCTTGAGGAAGATCCACTGCGTCCACCGCACGTAGTCGGTGTCGATGGTCTGAATGGAGCGGCGCGGGTCGTGGGACAGACCGAGACGCCGCAGCTGGCGGCGCATGGTGGCGATATTCGCCTCCGTGGAGACGCGCGGGTGCTGCCCAGTGGCGACCGCGTACTGCTCCGCGGGCAGGCCGAAGGCGTCGTAGCCCATCGTGTAGAGCACATTCCTGCCGGTCATGCGGGTGAAGCGGGCTACGACATCGGTGGCGATGTAGCCCAGCGGGTGCCCCACGTGCAATCCCTTGCCCGAAGGGTAGGGGAACATGTCGAGCAGGAAGAACTTGTCCTCGGCCGCCCGGGGCCCGGCGAGCGCGCCCACGGGATTGTCGGAATGGAAGGTGCCCTCGGCCTCCCAGCGGTCCTGCCAGGAGGTCTCGATGGTCTCGGCCAGGGCCGCCGTGTAGCGCATCGGCATCGCGTCGTCGCCCTGGGGGGTTTGGTTCTCCGTCATCGAAGGAGCGCTTTCTCTTCCGTGGTCGTGAATGCACATGCATCGAGCGCCGGCGGTGCGCCCGTATCCGCGAGACTTCGCGCAGGACGAGTGGGAACGCACCTGCTGACGCCGCCCAGCCTATCCCCGATCCGCGTCGTCGCCCCGCGCCGTCCGAGGCGCGGGCGTGAGGCACGGATCACGGCGAACTGCACCCAACCGCCAGCCGCTGCCGCCGGCATCGGAGCGGGAACGAAGGCGGAGAAGAAGAGAACGGCGAGAGGGGGCTCAGGCGAGGGCGGGCGAGTCCATCCGCACGGGCACGAACTGGCCCCACCCGTCCTCGCGCAGCCCCTCGCGCAGACGGGTCATCGCCTCGTCGAGCTGCGCGTCGTCGGCCGCCCGCGCGGCAGACGGGGCGATGTCGGCGGCCTCGTGCAACGGGAGCACGTGAATGTGCAGGTGGGGCACGTCCAGCCCGAGGACGACGATGCCCGGACGCAGGGCGTCGAAGACGCGGACCTGGGCGGCAGCGATGCGCTTGGCGATCACCGACAGATGAGCGACGGTCGCGTCATTGGCATCGACGTAGGAGTCGAACACGATACGCGGCACGACCAGAACGTGGCCGGGGGTCTGCGGCTCGATGGTGGCGAAGGCGACGCACACGTCATCGGCCCAGACGAAACGCCCGGGGATGTCGCCGTTGATGATCCTGGTGAAGACGGAGGTCTCGGGGGTTCGGGGGGCAGCCATGGCCCTAGCCTAGGCCAGCACCCACATGTGCCCCATCGGCAGGACGACGTCGCCGGGCTCATCGGCGGACTGCCCGGCCGGGCGAGCGGCGCGCACCACGGTGGCCTTGCGGCGCTTCTCCCCCAGGACGACGGCGGACATGGTGCCGCGGTCGGTCACTGTCACCGACGTGCCCAGGCCTATGCCCGCCCGGGCGAGACGGCGCAGGGTCCGCGGGCAATCCTTGATGCGACCCACGACGCCGGTTTGGCCCACCGGCATCATGTCGACGCTGTACAGCGCGGGCTGAATGACACGGCCCTCGGGGGTGGGGATCGGGTCGCCGTGCGGGTCGCGGACCGGGCGATCGAGGGCCTCGTCGAGCGCCCGCAGGAGCCGCTCGGAGACGGCGTGCTCGAGGACCTCGGCCTCGGCGTGCACCTCGTCCCAACTCAGGCCGAGGCGCTCGACCAGGTAGGTTTCCAGGAGTCGGTGGCGGCGCACCATCCCCATGGCCAGGCGGTACCCCAGCCGGGAGAGGGTGACGGCCCTGTAGGGCTCGTGCTCGAGCAGACCCGCCTCGACCAGTCGACCCACGTTCTCCGAGGCCGTGGACGGCGCGACCCTCATCCGTCGCGCCAGGCCGGTGATCGAGGCCCCCGACCCGCCCCACTCGGAGGCGGCCCACACTGCCTTGAGGTAGTCCTGAGTCACAGCGGAGACCTCCGTCGGGGTCTGAACCGCGTCGGCGGGACTCATCGCAGCATCGCCGCCCAGCCGTCCCGGAAGGCGATCAGGATCGTGACGACGACGGCCACATACATGACGCCGGCCAGATACCAGCGCGCTCCGTGCAGGCGCCGGGCCGCCGGGGCGGTCAGGCCCAGATGACCGCCCTGCGCGGCCTCGCCCCAGGTGAGTGCGGCGATCGGGATCGTCACCGCCCAGATGACCATGCAGAAAGGGCACAGCTTGCCGAAGGCGAGGATCGAGACAGTCAGGAACCACACGACGAAACCGATTCCGATGACAGTCCCCGCCGTCAGGCCCCACCACACCCAGCGGGGCAGGCGCTGGCCGCAGGCGAGCAGCGCACCGACGAACAGGAGCACCGCGAAGGCCATCGCACCGATGAACGAATTGGGCACGCCGAGCAGGTTGCCCTGCCATACGTTCAGGGAGTCGCCGCACGAGACGAGCGGGTTGATGTCGCACGACAGATTCGCCAGCGGCTGCCTGATGAGTCTCAGCTCACTGGTCATAAGCTCCCAGCAGGCCGCGATCCCGATGAGGGAGCCGATAATGAGCAGCCAGGCGTAGCCTCGTCCCGCACCGGTGGCGATCGACCAGGCGGCCCGACCGGCCTCGTCGGGCGCCGCGTCCTGCGCGGCCCCGCGGGTCCCGGTCGCGTCGTCAACCGCCCCCCTCCCACTGGGAGCGTCGGCGAGGTAGGCGTCGAGTTCATCGACGCTCATGGCGTCGATCTCCGCCTCGGTGGGCACGCGCGCCATCGGTACCTCCTCGTGGTCCGGGTCGTCTCAGCGGGTTATCGGGTGCGGCGGGAACGCAGCTGTCTCATTGTGCCTCATCGTCCCCTCCGATGGTCGTCCCCTCCACCGCATCGGGACCCAGGGCGGGCACCGGCCTCCAAGCGCCCACGGTGACCGACGCGTCGGGGTGGAGCACCACTGCGCGCCATGCGAGCAGGGAACCGTCGGCGTCGAAGGACAGGACGTGCAGGTAGGCGTCCTGCGTGACTCGCCCCAACGAGGTTCCGCCCTTACCCGCTCCGGAGACGAGGTGGGCGACGTCGAGGTTCGTGCCCCGAGTCACGCTCATCCCCTGCTCCTGATGGACGTGCCCGGCCACGAGCAGCGGAGCGCAGCCGTCCTCAACGAGGGGGCCGAAGGTCGCCGGCTGGTGGATGAGGACGATATCGGCTCCATCATTCCCCCCGCCCCTGCGCGCCCTCCGGCAGGAAACGGTGGCCAGACGCGCTCCGACATCGGTGGCGTCCTCCTCGCCGCGCTGGAAGGTCCCGCCGGGAGGGCTGCGGTCCGGGTCGACGTCACCCAGGACGCGCAGCCCGCCGACCTGCTCGATGTCGCCGTCGGTCACCGTCCAACCGAGGGCGCGCAAGCGCTCAGCGGTGAAGGTCGAATCGTGGTTGCCGATGGTCGCCACTCGGGCGATGCCGTCGGGAACCGCGTCCTGAAGGGCATCGACGCACACCTGCTCGGGCTCAGAACCTGTCATGGTCAGGTCGCCGTCGTCCATGTGGACGGTAGCGCCCGCCAGTGCATCGAGCAGCCCGGCGAAAGCGATGACGTCGAGGTTGCAGTGCAGATCGGTGGTCAGGGCCGCGGTGATGGCGCCCCGGTCGCGCACGGCGTCCGCAGCCGTCGTCGAGAGCGGCGGGGAAATCGGGCCGCCGGACGGATCACCGCCCGATGACGCGGAATCAGTCGGGGGCGAGGCGTCGGGGGACGCCGTGGCCGCCGCGGACGCCCCGCCGGTCCGTTGGTGAAGCTGCTCGGTCTCAACGGCGCCGTCCGCGGCCGTGGCACCCGCCCTCCCCTCAGTGGCCTGAGAGGCGTCCCAGGCGTTGCGCAGGTTGGTGCCGGCGGCATCGTAGAAGGCGGTGTTGTCCTCCAGGAACGCGGTGACCCTCCCGCCGTAGGCCTGGACGACGTCGGCGATGCGCCCGGAGACGCGGGCCCGCTCCAGCGGGGTGCCCGCCAGCACCTCCAGGCGGCCACCGGTCACCGGCTCGGAGCGCAGGGCCGGCACGAGCAGCGCCACGACGGTTACAACGCCCGTGACGGTCAGCAGGGCGGAGGAGGTCTTGTGCGCCAGGGTCACGCGTACGGCGTCGCGCAGCCGGCCGCCTGCGGCCAGACGCCCGGCGGCCACCAGGCACAGCACGACCGACTCCATCAATCCGGCACGTCTGAAGGCGTCGTCGACGAGAGCCCGCACTCCCCGCTCGATGGTGAGGTCGGGATGGGTGACCAGAGCGATATAGGCGGCGCCGTCGGAACTCAGCGCCTGCCCGAGCGTGGATTGGCGGGCCGCGTCGGGCTCCGCCCCTCCCGGGATCCGCCCTAGAACCACCTTCACCCCCAGGATCCCGGCCGGCGAGTCGAGGGCGACCTGTCCCAGGGGGCCCAGGTCAAGGGTGACGGTCGAGTCGAGGGTCGTCGACCACTGGGCCTCATGGGGGCCGACAGGGCTGGAAGCCGTGGCCGTCGCCGCGCCGACGCACAGGCAGGCCGGGCAGGTGACGGCGAGCAGCACGGACGCGCGCACGACCTTGCGGAAGCGCACGGTGCGCCCCGTCCACCACCGCGAGCAGGCGGCGCGCGCCCGAGCGGCCGGTGCCCTGACGGCGTCGACCGCCGACCGCCATGCGCGCGCCGCCGTCATCGGCCTGGCCTGATCCCCGGGCACGGTTCAGTTCCCGTGGAACCCAGCGATCCGTGCAGCCAGGGCGGTCGTGTAGGCGGAGGTGTCCTCCCACCCGGTCACGGCATGGCAGGGCACGCCCAGCGCCTTGACGGGGTAGTCGTTGCCCTCGGCGTCGAGTCGATCGCCCACGAAGAGCATGTCCTCCAAGGCGATGCCGGTCTGAGCGGCCAGATGGGTCATGCCGTAGGCCTTGTCAACGCCCTTGAGGGTGATGTCGACGCTCGTGGAGCCGCCGGAGCGGACCTCGAGTTCGGGCAGGCGGGCGGCGACGGCGTCGCGCAACCGCCCCTTCCTCTCCCCTGTGGGGTCCCAGGCCTTCTTGGCGTCCAGCGGCGCCTCCTGGCCCAGCGCCGAGAAAGTGATCTGAGAGCCGCGATCCTCCAGGACCGGCCCCCACGTCCGCTCCTCCCACAGGCCCAGGCGCCGAGCCTCGGCCTCGACGACCGCGAAGCCCTCCTCCACCTGGGCGGGGGTCAAATCGTTGGCGTAGACGAGTGTCCAGATCCCGCCCTTTCCGTCCTCCCCCTCGGAGTGCTCGGTCCGGACGCCCCCGGTCCCATTCACCGCCGGAACAGGCGCGGCGTGGACATAGTAGCGCGTCCCGCACGTGGGCATGAGGTGGAGGCGATCCAGCTCCTCGTCGGTGGCGTCGAGACGGGCCAGGACCTGATCGCGGAACTGGCCGAGCCTTCCGCCGGAGATGACGCATACGGGCACGACGTCGAGCAGAGCGCGCAGGGCGGCGGCCATGGGCGCGGGCATAGGCGACTTGGAGGGCGCCAGGGTGTCATCGAGGTCGAAGGCGACCAGGCGGGGGACCATGTCGGACGAGGCCGTGGACAGGGCGTCAGGGACTTCTACGGTGTCTGCGGTGTCAACCATGGCTGCATTGTGTCGCACGGATCGGTGGTGGAGCCGCCGCCACCCGTGCGTGTCGAGAGCGTCCGCGGCGGTCGGAGGGACGACCCCGCGAGCCTGGCGGGGACAGGTTCAGGGCCGGTCGGGATCCCCACGCAGGTTGGCGTGGGCCCGAGCGAAGGCCTCAGCCCTCGCCTCGCTGTCCTCCCGCCGCCCGCGCACTAGGAGGGCGGTCACCGATACCGCCAGCCCGCCCCAGATGATGATCATGGCGGCCAGCATGAGGATGATGGCGGGTGCGCTCATCTCATCACCCCCTCGAGCACATCGAGGTCCACGGGCTCGTGGGAGTCCACTGGCGTCCTCCAGGGCAGGAGCGTGAAGACGGCTGTCGCCACCGCCACGAGCAGGAGCATCCCCCAGCCGAAAACCGCTTCGAAGTTCCTGGAGTAGGTGTAGCCCGCGGTCGCGTAGGACCACACCGTTTGGACGAACATGACCCCCAGCAGGGCGGGGACGACCAGCGCGATCATGACGCGCCACCAGATGCCCACCACTCGGGTCTCGGAGACGAGGTTGAGATGGCGCTGAAGGACCTTGAGCCTGTTCAGCACGATCCCCACGCCTACGCAGGCGACGATCGCAGCGCCGACAACACCGATGTAGTTGATGTAGGCGTCGACGACGTTGAGGTCGTACAGGCCCGAGGAGGTGCCGAACAGGACGAAGGACAGCGCCGCGGAGGGCAGCCCGCACACGAGGGTCGCCCTGGGCGTGGACCAGCCGAACTTCTCGGAGAAGCCCGCCGCCACAACCTGGATGATGGAGATGAAGGAGGTCAGGCCGGCCATCGAGAAGGAGCCGAAGAACAGAACGCCGAAGAGCGCGCCCCCGGGCATCTCGGAGATCACGGTGGGGAAGGTGACGAAGGACAGGGATGGACCGGAGATGCCGGACAGATCCGAGACCGCGACGCCTCGGGCCCAGGCCATGAAGCCCAGGGTCGCGAAAACTCCGACGCCGGCCAGCACCTCGAAGGAGGAGTTGGCGAAGGCGGCCACGAGCCCCGTTCCCACGAGGTTGGAGCGGGAACGCAGGTAGGAGGCGTAGGTGAGCATGATGCCGAATCCGATGGACAAGGAGAAGAAGATCTGTCCGAAGGCCGCCATCCACACGCGATGGTCGAGCAGGGCACCCCACTGGGGCGTGAACAGGGCGTTGAGGCCGTCGGTGGCGCCCGGCAGCAGAAGCGCGCGCACCACCAGGATGAGGAACATGAGCACCAGGAGCGGCAGGAAGACCTTGTTGGCCGTCTCGACCCCCTTGGAGACGCCGCGCGCGATGGTGTACAGGCCGAAGAACCACACGATGAGCAGCGGAATGACGACCCCGCTCACCGGCATCGCGAAGTAGGCGGGGCTCGAGCCGGACAGCTCGCCGACCCCGATGTAGGAGGAGAAGAACGCGCTGGCATCATTCCCCCAGGCGGTGGTGAAGGAGAAAACGGTGTAGCGCAGGGACCAGGCCACAATGACCGCGTAATAGGTCATGATGACGAAGCAGATGAAGACCTGGAGCCATCCGAGCCACTCGAAGCGCCGGGACAGGCGGCGGAAGACCGCCGGAGCCGACCCCCGGTAGCGGTGCCCCAAGGCGTAGTCGAGCAGGAGGAAGGGGATGCCGGCGGCCAGGAGGGCGACGATGTAGGGAACGATGAAGGCGCCGCCGCCATTGGTGTAGGCGACACCGGGGAAGCGCCAGATATTGCCCAGACCGATGGCCGAGCCGATGGCAGCCATGAGGAATCCGAGCTGGCCGCTCCACTGCTCGCGCGCCGGCGATGAGGTCGTGGGGATGGAGGACATGGTGAAGCCTCTGTCGTCTGAAGTATCTAATGGACGAGCGCCGTGAGCGACGCCGTGCGAGCAGCGTCATCGGCCTGCGAGACAGGCGCGAGGACGGGAACCCATGCACCGTAGCCCCGCCCCCGGAGCGGACGAATGGTATACCACGATCTGGGACGCCGGTGGTGGCCGATGGTGTGCGACACTGGACCGGTCAGCGCGTTGCAGTGACGGATCTCGCCCCGCCGCGCTCACCGGGCTCGTTGCTCCGCGACCGTTCCACAACCGATCAGCAATTCGAAGGACCTCATGGCCACCCCGCACATCGCCGCCGAGCCCGGCGACTTCGCCCCCGCCGTCCTCATGCCCGGGGACCCCGGGCGCGCTCGGCGCATCGCCGAGACCCTTCTGACCCGGCCCCGCCTGGTCACCGACGTGCGCGGCATGCTGGGCTTCACCGGAACCGTGGACGGCAAGCGGCTGAGCGTCATGGGCTCGGGCATGGGCCAGCCCTCCCTGACGATCTACGCCACCGAACTGTTCGACCAGTTCGGCGTCGAACGCATCATCCGCGTGGGCACGGCCGGCGGCATCAGCGAGCGTGTCAGCGTGGGCGACGTCGTCATCGCCACCGGCGCGCACACCGACTCGTCCATGAACCAACTGCGCATCCCGGGCATCGGCTTCTGCGCCGTCGCGGACTTCCACATGGCGGAAGCCGCCTACCGGGAGGCCGTCGCTGCGGGCATCGTCGAGCGCACCCACATCGGCACGATCATCTCCCGCGACCACTTCTACCTCACGCCCGAGGGGCAGACCGAACGTCTGGCCGCCTACGGAACGCTGTGCGTGGAGATGGAGGCCGCGGCCCTGTACGGGACGGCGGCCGAGTACGGGCGGCGGGCCCTGGCGGTGCTCAACGTCTCCGACCACCTGCTCGACCACTCCGGCGACATGAGCGCGGTCGACCGGCAGACGCGCTTCCAGGACGCCCTGCGCCTGGCGACGGCCGCGGCGTTCTGCTGACGGCCGCCCGGCCCCGTCCGCGGGGCCTCATCGGGTGGATCGCTCACCCGACCCGGAAGGCCCGCCAGGCGGCGCCGACGATGCCGGCGGTATTGAGCAGGGCGGCCGGTACGATCGGAGTACGCAACCGCAGCAGCGGCAGGAACTTCTCATGCTTCTTCGACACTCCCCCGCCGACGACGAACAAGTCCGGGCTGAAGAGCATCTCGACGTGCGAGTAGTAGCGCTGCAGGCGCTTGGCCCATTTCTTCCACGACATGTCGTGAAGCGTTCTCTGCCCCGAGGAGGCGCGGGTTTCGGCGTCGTGGCCGTCGATCTCGAGGTGGCCGAGCTCGGTGTTGGGCACGAGCGTGCCGTCGACGATGACGGCCGACCCGATACCGGTGCCCAGCGTGGTGACGATGACGGTGCCGGCCATGCCCTGCGCCGCCCCGTAGGCGATCTCGGCCAGGCCGGCGGCGTCGGCGTCGTTGAGGGCGTAGGAGCGGCGCCCCAGGAGGCGGGTCATGAGCTCATCGACATTAATCCCCTCCCAGGACTTGTCGAGATTCGCCATGAACCTCACGGTCCCGTGGACGATGGGCGCGGGGAAAGTGATGCCGACGGGCACGTCGGAACCAACGCCGAGCCGGTCGATGATCTGACGGCACACCTGCGCCACCGCCTCGGGGGTGGAGGGCCGCGGAGTCTGGATGCGCACCCGCTCACCCACGAACTGACCGGTATCGAGGGCGACGAGAGCCCCTTTGACACCCGATCCGCCGATGTCGATCCCGCATGCCACATGGCTCATCGCTGTCCCCTGAGAGTGTCCTGGTCGATACGGCCAGAGACTATAGGATCCGGCGCCCGCTGGGGCCGAGTCGACGCTCCGAGCGGCCTCCCGCCCGCCCTCGCGGCGTTCGGCGCCGGAGTTCAAGCCGAACGTCAGGGCGAGGTCGATGTACTGCGGGCCGTGGCAGTCCAGCAGCTTCGTGATCGGCGCCGGCGCGGCCTCGCGGACGCACTCGTCCAGACCCGCCCCTCGCCGTAGGCGACCGCAACGGCGCCCGGAGAGCGTACGAGGGACCGCCACCCCGCCCAGCTGGGCCGACGCATCCGCACTCACCTGGCCACCATGACGGGAGTTCTCAGACGATTGGAGGCAGGCGGATGGGTTGGACGCCAGCCCGACGCGACCGACGAGCGCATGGGAGCCGAGGTCAGAATTCAGCCGCTGAGCCACCACCGGCCGTCGAACTTAGACACGTGCATCGAGCAGAAACCCGACTCATCGTTAGCAGCGGTAATATGAACAATTAACGAGACGTCATCATCTCGATGAGCACTCTCCACGTGTGGGGTTAGTTCCCCCTCGAGGTGGGTCCGGGCGTGCCAGGAAACGGTTGAGAGGGACTTTATATGCCACAACTGGTGGAGGCGCAGACCTCGTCTGTCTTCCTGTCCGCGACGATGTAGCGAGTGATGTCCTGCCCGTTGCGCGCAGTGTCGACAACACTGGTGGAGAACGCGTCAGGAGTCGACTGATCAACTCCAGCACTGGAATCCAGGATGGATCCTGAGCCGGTGGCGTCTGCTGACGAGTCTGCGAGAACCTGGTCTGGCGCCTCCGGGGTGCCCCGGGCGGGTCGGGCAGGAGGTGATGAGGGTGAGAGACGGGGTTATCAGCAGGCCCGCGATCAGCCCGCCTAGGCCGGCCCATGTTCACGAGGCGAGCGCCTGCCAGATGCCGACCATGGCGGTACGGGCCTGGACAGCATGAACACCCGTGAGCTCGGTAAAGTCGAACATCGCGGCCATCAGATGAATATCCCGTTGCGGCGCCCCGTCGGCCCCGCACGAGAGGCCCGCAGGGCGCGAACGAGAGCCAGGTCAACCGCACCGAGGCGGGACGCTTCGACTTCAAGGCCTCCGGACCACCGGCCGCGTCCCTCGAGGAGCCGGACGAAGCCCGAACGATCAGGGGCCGGGACCTGTCCGGAGTCGTCGCCTCAACGGCCGTCAAACAGCGCGATCGCATCGGAAAGCCGTCCAACGTCGACGACGTCGTCCAGAACGCCTGTCTCAAGATCGGCAAGAGCGACGAGTTCGATCGCATCCCCCTGGCCCCATCCGCCTCGTGTCCAGGACCGTGACCCGTTCCCAGGGGCACGGCAACAGGAACGACGGATCGACGTGCTATGACCCATCGGGCGCGTAGGAGAGTCGGTGCAACGATTCTCGTACTAGCGACCGTGGTGGGGGTATGAGACTCGGGCCGGAAGCGGGGACGACCCGGCGTCATCCGCACCGCTAGCCCTACGCCCGCAGACACTGAAGCAGTGCCGGCCCCGCGGCGACCCCCACCATGATGACCCGGACGCAGATCGCTCAGTGCGACAAGGCATGCACGTCACGTCAGTAGTGACTGCCACCGGCGGCTCCGACGTACAACTGACGGTCAACGGCCCACTCATCGACTCGCAACGCTCGGCGCCGACCCCACCGGTTCAACCACGGTGACCGGTACAGGGCGCCATCCAGACCGGCAGCAGCGGCTGGCTGGGTCGAGCTGTCGGGCCGCTGCTCGACTAAGACACCCCGTCCTCGCAAGCGGCTACAGCGCTACCGCCCACCCAATGGATCAGTGACCTGATAACTCGCTTCGGGTCTCTTGTCAGGGAGCTGGTGGTGATGGAGACGCCGGAGCCGTGGAGGAGCCGGATGAGGCTGATAGCCAAATTGCGCAGCGCGGCCATGACCTCCTGCCAACCCCCGGGCATGAATCGACGTGCTACCACCAAACATTCTGGCGCCATTCCAACGAAAACGACCGCCACCCGTAGGTGACGGCCGCCGACCAGTGGAGCTAGAAGGAATCGAACCCCCGTCTCCCCCACAACGTGGGGGCGCGCTACCAACTGCGCCATAGCCCCATGAGTGAACCCTTATGCGGATCGTGGAGCTAGGGGGATTCGAACCCCCGACCTCTTCCATGCCATGGAAGCGCGCTACCAACTGCGCCATAGCCCCGAACGCGGGTGCCGCCCCGCGGGCGACGGGCATAACTGTATGAAGTCCAGGCCTCATGGGCAAATCCACCTCGCGTGCGGTGCCTCACCCTGTGACGACGGACCTCGCTCGGGCACGGTGCTACGACAGGAATCCGCTGATCATCCCGCTCGTTGCGGAAGCGGCCCGCCCCCCGCCCCCGTTCCAGCGGACGAGCACCCAGCCCGGCGAGCGCGCCGTGCGCCCCAACTCGGCGTGGTGGCAGTTATCCAGACCGCGCAAACCGAACCACGCCGAAGGATCAAGCCCGAGGAGGCGAGTGGCGCCCAAGGTGATGGCCGCTCCGTGCGAGACGACAACGACCGCGTCCTCGCCCGCCGTCGCGGCGATCCGCTCCAGAATCGCGCCGACGCGGGAGGCGGTCGCAGCGCGCGTCTCGACCCCAACGCCCTCGGGGTCCCCGCCATCGCGCCACACGGCGAACTGCTCGGGCCAACCCGCCTCGATCTGAGCGCGGCTGAGACCCTCCCATCGGCCGAAGGAGCGCTCCACCAGGCCGCCGTCGACGCTCACGGTCAAGCCGCTCACCGCAGCCAGCGCCTCCGCCGTCTCCCGGGCGCGTCCGAGAGGCGAGGACACGATCGCGGTCGGCCTCAGGGCGGCGAGCCCCGGCGCGGCCGAAGCGGCTTGAGTGCGCCCCACCCCGTTGAGGGGGGTGTCGACCCGCCCCTGGACTCGGCCTGCGACGTTGTCATCGGTCTGACCGTGCCGCCACAAAATGAGCTGCGTCATGGGCGAGGACGATCAGCTCGCGACATCGGTCGGCGTCCGGACGTCCTGGGGCAGCTCGATGAGCGGACAATCCTTCCACAGCCGTTCCAACGAGTAGTGCTCGTAGTCCTCGGTCTGCTGAACGTGGACGACGACGTCGGCATAATCGACGAGGACCCAGCGGGCCTCTTGGAAGCCCTCCCGCTGAACGCGTCTGGCACCCGCAGCGAGCATGGCCTCCTCGACGGCGTCGACGATGGCCCGCACCCGGCGGTCGTTGCCCCCGGAAATGATGAGGAAGACATCGGTCAGGGCGAGACGCTCGGAGACATCGATCGCGATGATCCTCTCCGCCTTCTTCTCAGCGGCGGCGCGGGCGGCGATACGGGTCAGGTCGACGGCGCGGTCAGTGGCGGGCACGAGTCTCCTCGGAACGGTCGGAGTGGTCGAGCTGCCGGGCCCTCAGCCCAGCAGTGAGGTCCACGTCGGAATCGCCCCGACGGTGGAGGCGCTGGCAGAGCTAGAGCCCCCGTGGTTGAGGAAGAACCACACCAGAGCGCCGATCACGAGCACGACGATCGCGACGATCGCGACGATGATCAGGATCCTGCTCATCGTCGACGTCCGCGGCCGCTCGGAGACCGGACCCATCGAGGCCATCGCCGTCGTCGTTGCGGGAGTCGTGCGCGAACCCCATCCCAGGTCCTGATCGGGCGCCGGCGCCCCTGCGGGCTGGGGGGCCGGGGCGCCCGGCTGCGGAGCCGCCCCGGGCGTCGCCTCCGGCATCGGCCCGTAGGGGGTGAAGGCCTGTCCGGACTCATCGAAGGCCGAACCGGCTTCCCTCAATGGCGGCGAGTCGGGCGCATCGGGCGTGCCGGTACCGCCGGAGGGGGGCTGCTGCTCGTCCTCGGGACGCAGGACGCGCCACTGCGGATTGTCGATCTCGTCGAATTCCTCGTCGACGGGACGCACGTCGCTGAGCTCGCCCGTATCGGTATCGACCGTGCGCACGCCCTGCGCCGCGTTGGGGATCCTGACAATGGGTCGGCGCGACGGCCCCCCGGCGGCCGGCTCGGTCGCCCAGTCGGGCAGGCCCTGAGGTTGCGCCGCCGCACCCGTGCCGAGCTCGTCACCATTGGGCGGACTCGAAGGGGCGGGCGGGCTCGGCACAGCAGCCTCCTCCGGTTCCGCCTCAGTACCGCCGACGGGTTGGAAGCCGCTGCCCGGCGCCCCCGGGGCCTCACGGTCGAGACCGATCGTCTCCGGCGCGTCGTGGCCGACCCCCGTGCTACCCGTCGCCTCATCGTGGCCGGCCTCGGAGGCGCTCGGCGTCTCACGGTTGAGCAGGGAGCGCCGTTCAGGCATGACGGCCGGCTCGTCCGTGGCCGGTGCCGCAGTGTAGGGCGGCGCCGCCGCCGGCAAGTTGACGGCGTTCATCACACCGGTCGGCTGTGCGGAAATGTCCTCGATGTCATCATCGGACAGCGACGTATTGGCGACCTGCGGCACCGGCTCCTCGGAGGCCTCCAGACCGGTCGGGGCAGCGGGAGAGGCCGTACCGGCGGCCGCGGACCGCATGGCCCCGCCCGTCCCACCGGGAGAGGCCGACGCCGGATGCTCGGGGCCGGGCCTGTCGATCCCGGATGCGGGCGCAGGCCCCTGCTCGACATCGCCGGCCGCGGGCGGGCGCCCGGCGAGCGGTGTCCGGGGCGAGCGGTCTTCGGGAACGTCGGCGACCCGCGAAGCCGGGCCCGGTGCCGAGGCATATCCCCCGGACTCGGCGTCCCTCTTCTCAGCGATGTCGGAAAGGGGCGGTTCGCCGGCGGAGTGAGCCCCCGCGAGAAGAGGAGACGGCACGGGGGCCTGCGAGCGCGCCGTCGCGGTCTCGTCATCGTGCGCGGGCGCCGTCCGCGCACCGGCCCCGGGAGCCGCGGCCTCCCGGGAGCCGCTCGGGCGCCCCACGGTCTGCGCCGCCTGCGTCCGGGCGAATGAGGGCGTCGGACCCATGGATTCGCCTGCGGCGCGCTGATCGGACGCGGGCAGGTCCGGCCCGCCCTCATCGGACCGCACGCCGGTGGACCCGCCGGTCCTCGTATCCGCCGATCCGGAGGGGGTCGACGCCGCGTGACTCCCGGCAGCCTCCAGGCTGGGCGTCCTGATCTCGGGCTGCTCGGCCAGCGGGTCTTGCAGCGCCCTGGCCTGCTCAGGGGTGATCTCCCCCGCCGCGACGGCGGCACGCAGCGCCGCCGCCTCCTCGCGCAGGCGCTTGAGCTCCCGCCGGGTCAGAAGGGGTTGCTGTCCGGTCAGGATGGCCTCGCGCTCGGCCGCGCGCTCGGCCTGCCGCATCTCCCGTCGGCTGCGGCGAGGGCCGGCGTCGTCCTCTGCGACGTCAGGCTGGCTCTGGTTGACGTCGGTGGTCTCAGTCACCGTCGTTCTCCTTCCTCAGGGACTGCTCTCGTGCGACACGAGCGGTCATCGACGTCGTCGATGCTGGGTGCTCCACCGTACGGTAGAGCCCGTACTTCCGGATGTACTGGACGACACCGTCGGGCACGAGGTACCAGACGGGGCCGCCCTGGGCGACCCGACTGCGGCAGTCCGTGGACGAGATGGCCATAGCGGGCACCTCGACCAGCGACACTCTGTCCTCCGGCAGGCCGGTGTCCGTCAGGACATGCCCGGGACGTGTGACGCCGACCAGGCGGGCCAGGTCGAAGATCTCCGCGTTGTCCTTCCACGTCAGGATTTGCGTCAGAGCGTCGGCGCCGGTGATGAAGTAGAGCTCGGCGCCGGGGTACTCCGCGATGACGTCGTGAAGGGTATCGATCGTGTAGGTCGTGCCGCCACGGTCGATGTCCGCGCGGGAGACGGTGAAGCGCGGATTCGACGCGGTGGCGATGACCGTCATGAGGTAGCGGTGCTCCGCCGGCGCGACACGACGGTTCTTCTTGAAGGGCTGGGTCAGCGTCGGTACGAAGATGACCTCGTCGAGCCCGAAGACGTGCTGGACTTCGGAGGCAGCGACGAGATGACCGTGATGAATCGGGTCGAAGGTGCCGCCCATGAGACCGATGCGCAGCCGGCGTGGGGCGCCGCTCATCGGCACCACCCCCCTGTCGCTGTTCGGCACTACCGCTCCTTCTGTCACTGCGAGCCCTGTGCACGCAGACATACCCATACTGCCACGGACAGGGGGCGCAGCGGTTCGTGCCACGCCCGCCGTGAACGCGGTCGTGATCGATCATCCCGCCCGCCCCGTCGAGCCCGCCGTCCCGTACCCGTGCGCCGGCGTGACCTATGCTGCGGGTACCGCGACGACCCCGGCAATGCTCCCGCTGTGCGGTCCCCGGGGAGCCCGCGAAGGAGACCCGATGAGCCGCCACAAGCGTCTGTCCACCATCCTGGGCATCGTCGTCGAGGAGGGCAGCGTCCACATCGACGACATTATCAAGCGACTCGACGTCTCGGCCGCCACGGCGCGGCGGGATCTCGATCTTCTGGCCCAGCAGCAGCTCATCACCCGCACCCGCGGAGGCGCCTGCGCCAACCCGATCTCCTCTCAGCTCCCACTGCGCTACCGCACGACCCGCATGGGGCGCCAGAAGGCCCGTATCGCCCGCGCGGCCGCCCAGATGGTGCGCCCCGGCGACGTCATCGCTCTCAACGGCGGGACGACAACGACGGAAGTCGCCCGGGAGGTCGCGCTCCTGCCGAACCCGACCGCCCCGGAGGATCCCGTGACGGTCGTGACTAACGCCGTCAACATCGCCAGCGAGCTGACCGTGCGCCAAACGGTTCGTGTGGTCGTCACCGGAGGTGTGACCCGAGCCCGCTCCTACGAGCTGACCGGCCCGCTGGCCGACCTGATCCTCCCCCGGATCTCGGTGGGGACCGTCTTCCTGGGCGTCGAGGGACTCGACCGCACCGGCGCTTACGCGTCCCACGAGGGCGAAGCGGCCGTGGGCGCCGCATTCGTCAGGGCCGCGCGCCGTACCGTCGTCGTCGCGGACCGCACCAAGCTCGCCGGACCCGCCTTCGCCCTGATCTGCGAGAGGGCCGATATCGATCTGCTCATCACCGACGAGGACGCCCGCTCCTCCGATGTCGCCGCCATGCGCGAGGCGGGGATCGACGTCCGCCTGGTGTGACGCCCTCCCGCATGAGGCGACGCGCGGGATGTCGGAGATTCGGGGATACGGCGGGGTCGTCTCAGGGGCGCACGTGACCGGCGCCCTCGACGATCCACTTGGTCGTTGTCAGAGCGGCCGGCCCCATGGGCCCGCGGGCGTGAAGCTTCTGGGTGGAGATACCCAGTTCCGCCCCCAGACCCAGCTGACCGCCGTCGGTGAAGCGCGTCGAGGCGTTGACCATGACGACGGCGGAGTCGACCGCCTCCGTGAAACGATTCATAGCTGTGATGTCCCGGGTGAGAATCGCCTCGGTGTGCCCGGTCGACCACCGGGAGATGTGATCGACGGCTTCCTCCAGATCCGCCACGACCCGCACGGCCAGGTCAAGGCTGCCGTACTCGGTGGCCCAGTCCTCGTCGGTGGCCGCGACCAGCAGCTCCCCGCGACCGGCCCGCCCCGCTGAATCACGCAGCACGGTCTCGGCGGCGGCGTCCACGTGGAGGACGACGCCCTCATCCCACAGCGCCGCCGCGACGGCGGGCAGAAGGCGTTCGGCGATGTCGCAGTGCACCAGCAGGGTCTCGGCGGCGTTGCACACGCCCACACGCTGAGTCTTGGCGTTGACGACGAGCGGCACGGCCGCCTCGAGGTCGGCCGAGGCGTCGGCGTAGACGTGGCAGTTGCCCGACCCGGTCTCGATGACGGGCACCGCCGATTCCTCCACGACCGTCTCGATGAGTCCGGCGCCACCGCGCGGGACGAGCACATCGATCAAGCCCCGAGCCCGCATGAGCGCCGTGGCGCCCGCCCTTCCGGCGGCGTCCACACTCGTCACCAGATCCGCGGGCAGACCGACGCTCTCCAGGGCGTCCCGCAGGATGCCGACAAGAGTGGCGTTGGTCCGCTGCGCGGCGCTTCCGCCGCGCAGCACGACCGCATTGCCGGACTTCAGGGCCAGAGCGGCCACGTCGACGGTGACGTTGGGGCGGGCCTCGTAGATCATGCCGATCACGCCCACGGGCACGCGCACACGGCGCACCTTCAACCCGTTGGGGAGAGTCCGGCCGTCGACGATCTGGCCGACCGGATCGGGCAGGCCGGCGACCTCGCGCAGGGAGGCGGCGACGGCGGCGACGCGCCCGACGGTGAGGGTCAATCGGTCGACCAGCCCCTCCCTCATGCCCGCCCGACGAGCGCGCTCCACGTCGACGGAGTTGGCGGCCAGAATCGTCTGCGTGCCGGCCAGCAGCCCGTCGGCCATGGCGTGCAGCCCGGCGTCCTTGAGCTCGCGGCGCACGCCTGAGGCGGCGCGCTGCGCCAGACGGGCGGAGCGCGCCGTGCGGGTGACCGACTCGACCGCGTCCTGCTGGGGCGAGGGGCTGATGGAGACGTCCATGACCGCACCATACGGGACCGCCCCGGTTCAGGTGACCCCGGCCGACCGGGCTGTGAGGGCCAGGCGAGGGCCATTGGATGATCCGCCCTCCGATCCGCCGGCGTCCACAGGTACCGTTTCGGGGAAAGACACGATATGCTGCCTGGCGCGAGGGCGCCCGGCCGTACCGCCCATGGCTTGAGCATCCGCACCGCTCGCCGTGGGGCGACACCACCACCACCCGCGGCGCGGGCGCCCTCGCCTCTCCCCTCCGACGAGGCCGTCGTCCGGTCTCTTCTCCGGCCTCTTCGTCGTCGCCCGTGATCGTCTCGACGTTATATAATTCTCCCGGTTAATGGTCGGGCAGGGGAGCAGGTACCGTCGATGAGGATCACGCACCTGGAGGCGAGCAACTGGCGCAACTTCAAAAGCGTGGAGTTCGACGTCGGGGAGCGTCTGTTCATCGTCGGCCCGAATGCGGCCGGCAAGTCGAACCTGCTCGATATCTTCCGCTTCCTGTCGGATATCGCCGCATCGGGCGGTGGGCTCTCATCGGCCATCGAACGCCGCGGCGGGCTCAAGAAAGTTCGGAGCCTGTTCGCACGGAACTACGCCGGGGGACGCCTCATCATCGATGTCACCCTGCAGGAGGCGGAGACCACGTGGAGGTACCAGCTCGCTGTACGGGGCGAGAAGGGCGGACGAAACCGTCCGATCGTGGACACGGAGCTCGTGGAACGCAACGGCCGGACCATTCTGTCGCGGCCGGACTCCCAGGACGATGCGGATCCTGAGAGGCTCACGCAGACTCACCTGGAGCAGATCGCGGCAAACCATGAGTTCCGTCCCATCGCCGCGCACCTGTCGAAGGTTCAGTACTTCCATCTCGTCCCCCAGATCATCCGTGATCCTGCACGAACCACCCCCACTCATCACGATCCTTACGGCAGCGATTTCATCACCCAGATGAACAGCACGCCCATGATCACACGCAACGCCTGGCTCAGACGCATGCAGGAGGCGCTCCAGGCCGCCGTTCCGGGCTTCGAGTCGCTGGCCATCGAGACGGACCCCGCCGGCAAGCCGCACCTGATCGCCGGATACAGGAACTGGCGCGCGACGCCATCCAAGCAGAACGAGTCGGACTTCTCCGACGGAACACTGCGTCTCATTGGTCTGCTGTGGTCGATCATCAAGGCGCCGGCGAGCCCGGGCGTCCTCCTTCTGGAAGAGCCCGAGCTCTCCCTCAACAATGCGATCGTGAAGATCCTGCCCTCAGTCCTGGCCCAGGTGCGCAGGTCCTCCGATCTTCAAATCGTGCTGTCCACCCACGCCCCCGAGATCCTCAACGACGAGGGCATCAGCCCTGACGAGGTCCTCGTCCTGCGGGTCACGGACGACGGGTCGACGGCCGATCTCCTCTCGAGCCTGCCCGAAGTCGCGGACCTCGAGCTCGGGCTCGCCACCTCCGACGTCGTCGACGGACTCATCGCCCCGGACGACCTCACCGGGCTGATGACCGCCGCCCGGAGCCGTCGATGAGCCCGAGCCCTTATGTCTCGGTCGCGGTGGAAGGGCAATCCGATACGGGCATGGTCGAATCCTTACTCAATTACGTTGGGCTCGCACTCAGCCGCCCTTGCGTGGTCAAACGCGGGGCGTCCAATCTCGACAAGATGATTCCGAAGCTCAGCCGCGCCCCGATCGAGGCGCCATGGATCGTCTTCCGAGACTCCGATAATCGGTGTCCAGTCGAGTTGAAGAAGGAACTCATCGGTTCCGATCGCGGCAACGGATTCGAGCTGCGCCTGGCCTGCTCCATGACTGAGGCCTGGATTCTGGCAGACGCAAACGGGTTCGCCAAGTTCTTCAGAGTCAGCAGGAAGAAGCTCCCCGCAGCACCCGATGATCTTCAGCACGCCAAAAATGAGCTTCTCCGTCTGTGCCAGCATTCCAGGTCCACCACCATCCAGAAAGAAATGGTGCGCGCTGACGGGAGCACCGGACCACTCTACGTCAATCGAGTCATCAATTTCTGCCGCGGGCACTGGGACGTGGCCAGAGCGTGCGAGCGCAGCCCCAGCCTCGCTCGCGCGGTGGCACGGTTGACGACCATGCGCGCCAAACTCGTCTCGACCCCGTCCGCGTCCTGAGGGCGGCGCACCCTGCTCGCAACGGCGGAACGCACGCATCAGATGCGCTCGCCCGCCGTACGCGGCAACTCGGCGAGGTCGTCGCGGTGAACCACCGGGGCGACATGGTCGAGCGGATCGGCGGAACCGTCCCGGCGCGCCCGCAGGTCCTCTTCGAGCTCGCCCGATGCGTAACGGCAGATGCCGCGGGCCATGACGCCCGCGGGGCCCACGAGCTCGACGACCGCCCCGGACTCGAAGTCCCCGTTCACGCCCGTCACGCCCGGCAGGAGAAGGGACTTCTTGCCCACTGTGATCGCCCGCTGCGCACCGGCGTCGATCACGATGCGTCCTTCGGGAACGGAGGCGTGCGCCATCCACAGCCGACGGCTGGGACGGTGCGGGCCGGTCGGGGCGAACCAGGTGCCCAGGTCGACGGGCACTTCCCGCTCCCCCAGCAGACGGGGAGCGTCGTCGGCCGATGCGATGACGGCGGCCGTTCCGGAGGCGCAGGCGATCGTCGCCGCCTGAAGCTTGGTGCGCATGCCGCCCGTGCCGAGTGTGCTCGCACGCCCGGTGACGTCAACGTCGATGAGCTCGTCCGGCGCGCCGACGTAGCGCACGGGCTCGGCCCCGGGAGTGCCCGGTCTGGCCGTCCACACGCCGTCGACGTCGGTGAGCAGCACGAGCACATCAGCCGTCACCAGGTGGGCCGCCAGCGCAGCCAGCCGGTCGTTGTCGCCGAGGTTGAACTCGGCGGTCGCCACGGCGTCGTTCTCGTTGACGATAGGGACCGCTCCCATCGACAGCAGGGCGCCGAAGGTGGCCCGCACGGTCCGGTAGTGGCTGCGCACCGCCACATCCTGGGCGGTGAGCAGGACCTGGGCCGTCACCACCCCGTAGGCGCTCATCGCAGTCTGCCAGCGCGAGACCAGGTGTCCCTGACCGACCGAGGCGGCCGCCTGCAGCAGGCGCAGCTCGCCCGGGCGCCCGGTCATGCCCAGGGGGATCAGCCCTGCGGCCACAGCACCCGAGGACACGAGAACCACGTCGTGACCGCGTCGTCGCAGCCCGGCGACGAGGCCCGCGATGATATCGATGCGGTTGAGGTCCAGTCCCCCGTCCGAACGGGTCAGAGAGGACGAGCCGACCTTGAGCACCACGCGAGCGTTGTCGGCCAGACTCGTGGGCCGGAGCCCGGCCGTGCTCATGCGTCATCCCGGCCGAGCCGGTCGGCGACGTCGGTCCACAAACCTTCGGCGGCCTCGTCACGCAGCTCCTGGCGTGCAGCCTCCTTGGCGTCCATGAGCGCATGGTACTGAGCTCGGCGCTCGGCGCTGGTGCGACGGTGAGGTCTGTCGACCCGCGGGTCGGTGCCTCGCGCCCCGAGAAGCTCGGCGCCGGCCGACACGGTCGGCTCCCATGTAAACATCACCCCGCCGTCGACTGACCCGATGAGGACGGAGTCCCCGGCGTGCGCACCGGCGGCGACCAGTTCGTCCTCGACCCCGCCGGCCGCCAGACGATCAGCCAGGTAACCGACGGCCTCATCATTGGCGAAGTCTGTCTGACGCACCCAGCGCTCGGGCCCGTCCCCGCGAACCTGGTAGACATCCCCCTCGCCGGGGTGATGAATGAGATGCACCGTCGCCGCTGCCCTCCTGCCCCGGCCGGCGACGGCGGCCGGACGGATGACAGGTCGGGAGGCCTCGACGACCGCCCGCGAGGCCCGGGCGTCCACCCGCGCTCGTTCCACGAGTTCGGCCAGAGCGAAGGACAGGGTCCGCAGACCGGTGTGGGCGACGGCCGAGACCTCGAAGACGGGCAGAGCGCGGGAGGCGATGTCATCCCTCACGAAATCGGCGAGTTCGGCGGCCTCGGCGACGTCGATCTTGTTCAGCACGACGACACGGGGCCGGTCCATGAGCGGTGCGCGTCCCGTACGGGCCGGGTCGGATTCCTCCTCGCTCAGACGAGCGGCGTAAGCGGCGAGCTCGGCCTCAATGGCGTCCAAATCGCTCAGCGGGTCACGGCCGGACTCGAGTGTGGCGCAGTCCAGGACGTGAACGATGACGGCGCAGCGTTCAACATGGCGCAGGAACTCCAGCCCCAGTCCCCTGCCCCGGCTGGCGCCTGGAATAAGGCCGGGGACGTCGGCGATCGTGTAACGGATCTCACCGGCCTCGACGACGCCCACATTCGGCACCAGAGTGGTGAAGGGGTAGTCGGCGATCTTGGGCCGAGCCGCGCTCATGGCCGCAATGAGGGAGGACTTGCCGGCGCTGGGATAGCCGACCAGCGCCACGTCGGCGATGGTCTTGAGCTCCACAACGACGTCGCGCACCTGCCCCGGCTCGCCCAGCAGGTGGAACCCGGGAGCTCGGCGCCGGGAGGACGCCAAGGAGAAGTTGCCGCGTCCGCCGGTGCCTCCCTCGGCCACGACGACGCTGGCCCCCTCACCGACGAGATCCGCGACGATACCGCCTTCGGCGTCCTTGACGATGGTGCCCTCGGGAACCGGCAGCACGAGGTCCGCGCCGTCCGTGCCGCGACGCCAACTCCCCATACCGGGCGTGCCGTTGCCGGCGGCGCGGTGAGGCGAGCGATGGTAGGTCAGCAAAGTGGTGGCCCGCGGGTCGACGACGAGCACGACGCTGCCGCCGTGCCCGCCGTCGCCGCCGTCGGGTCCGGCCAGAGGCTTGAACTTCTCGCGGTGGATCGATGTGCATCCGTCGCCGCCGCGGCCGCCGCTCACGTGGAGAACCACTCGGTCGATGAAACTGGGCATGGGTCCTCCTGGATGATGTGGGCGCAGTGGCGGAAGACGTCCCGCATGCATAGCGAGCGCGGCCGGCGGATCGGCAGAACCGACGGTCAGCGGAATGCGCATCGCGAGGGCGGACGGCCGAAGCCGCTCGCCCTCGCGGAACCAGATGGCGGTGCTGGAGGCTCAGGCCTCGGAACGCACGACGTTGACGACCTTGCGATCGCGATGCCTGCCGAACTGAACGCTACCGGCGGCCGTGGCGAAAAGAGTGTCGTCGTTGCCCCGACCCACGTTGATTCCGGGATGGAAATGGGTTCCGCGCTGGCGGACGATAATCTCCCCGGCCTTGACGACCTGCCCGCCGAAACGCTTGACGCCGAGACGCTGAGCATTGGAGTCGCGGCCGTTGCGGGAGGAGCCGAGCCCCTTCTTGTGTGCCATAATGAGGTTTCTCTCTCTTAAGCTGGTGCGTTCAGGATGCCGCGGGTCGGGTCATTCAATCGCTGTGATCTTGACTGCCGTGAGCTGGGCACGATGCCCCTGACGCTTGCGGAAGCCCGTCTTGTTCTTGAACTTGAGGATGTTGATCTTGGGGCCCTTCTCGTTACGGACGATCTCGGCGGTGACGGAGGATTCGGCGAGATCGTCGGCTCCAGCGGTCACCTTGTCGCCGTCCACCAGCATGACTGGAGCGAGGGAGACCTCATCGCCGATCTCGCCGGCGAGCTTGTCGACGACCACGACGTCACCGACGGAGACCTTCTCCTGACGGCCGCCGGCCCTGACGATCGCGTAGACCACTTGACTGCTCATCTCTGTCGAATCTTCGGACCGTCTCCCGGGGAACCGCGGCTCCACCAGCCGCTCCACCACGAGAGGGACGATCTCCTTGGTAAAGGTGCACGAGGCACTGCCGAACAACTGTAAGTGATCGGCAGCGTCGGGCCAACCCGCTGTCACCCCACGGATCTGTGTTCTTGGGCACGGAGCCGTTCGGAAGCACCGCGAGGCAGCACGATCGGCTCCTCAACCGGTTCAGCCGGTCGAGTCGGCTCAGTCGGCCTGCGGAGCGGCCGCGGCCGCCGAAACGGCCCGCCGACGACGGGGCCTGCGCTCCGCGTCCGCATCCTCCGGCGCGGCATCGGCTCGGGCGGACCCGGCCCCGTCCTGAGCCGGCTGCTCCGGCGGATCCCCGTCCTGAGGGGACGTCGCCTCGTCGGTGCGCGCGTGCTCGTGACCGTGGCCCGTCGCCGCCGCGATCTGAGCCAGTGCCCCGCGCACGGCGGCCCGGGCGGTGTCCTCGCGCTCGGGAGCTTGCGCCTCGGCGCGGACCTGCGCGGAGGCGCCGGAGGGGGACTCGGAGGACTCGTCCCGCTTCTTGCGGCCGCGACGACCCGATCCCGAGCCGTGCCGGGCGGAGGCGGACATGTCGGTCGTCTGATTCTCGACCGGGTTGTCGTGGACGATGAAGCCGCGCCCGCCGCAGCACTCGCACGGCGTGGAGAAGGCCTCGACCAATCCCTGACCCACGCGCTTACGAGTCATCTGCACCAGACCGAGGCTGGTGACCTCGGTGACCTGGTGCCGGGTGCGATCGCGCCCCAGGCACTCGACTAGACGGCGCAGGACGAGGTCGCGGTTGGACTCTAGAACCATGTCGACGAAGTCGATGACGATCATGCCGCCGATATCGCGCAGCCGCAGCTGGCGGGTGATCTCCTCGGCCGCCTCGAGATTGTTACGGGTGACGGTCTCCTCGAGCGTACCGCCGGCGCCGCCGGTGAAGCGGCCGGTGTTGACGTCGATGACGGTCATGGCCTCGGTCCGGTCGATGATGAGCGTACCGCCACTGGGCAGCCACACCTTGCGGTCGAAGCCCTTGGCGAGCTGCTCGTCCACGCGGTGCGCGCTGAAGACGTCCTCGGGGCTGACCCAGTGCTCGAGGCGGTCGGCCAGGTCCGGGCTCAGTTCCGTGACGTAGTCGCTGATGGTCTTCCATGCGTCGGGTCCCTGAACGACCAGACGACGGAAGTCCTCGTTGAACACGTCGCGCACCACGCGCACGGCCAGTTCGGGCTCCCCCTTGAGCAGTGCGGGGGCCTTGCCGGAGCCCTTGAGGATCGAGGACGTCCTCTTGTCGATGGCCCGCCACTGAGTCACCAGTCGCTCGACGTCGGCGGCCAGCTGCTCCTCACTGGCGCCCTCGGCGGCCGTGCGCACGATGACGCCGGCGTCGTCGGGGACGATCCGCTTGAGGATCTTCTTCAGGCGCGCCCGCTCGTTGTCGGGGAGCTTGCGGGAGATGCCGGTCATCGTGCCGCCCGGGACGAGCACGAGGTAGCGGCCCGCCAGGGTGATCTGGCTGGTCAGACGCGCGCCCTTGTGCCCGATGGGATCCTTAGTCACCTGCACCAGGACCGTGTCCCCGCTGGAGAGCGCGTCCTCGATGCGGCGCGGCCTTCCCTCCATGCCGGCGGCGTCCCAGTTGACCTCACCGGCGTAGAGCACGGCGTTGCGCCCCTTGCCCAGGTCGACGAAGGCCGCCTCCATGGAGGGCAGCACATTCTGGACGCGGCCGACGTAGACGTTGCCGACCATCGAGGTCTGCGTGCGGCGGGCGACGTAGTGCTCGACGAGCAGCCCGTCCTCGAGCAGAGCGATCTGGTTGAGGCCGTCGTGCTCACGCACGATCATCTGGCGGTCCACGCTTTCACGGCGGGCCAGGAACTCAGCCTCGGTGACGATGGGGCGACGGCGCCCGGCCGCGCGGCCCTCGCGGCGGCGCTGACGCTTGGCCTCCAGGCGCGTCGACCCCTTGAGAGGAGTCACCTCGTCGCGCGCGTCCCGGCCGGAGTCCGAGCGGGTGCGCGAGCGCGAACGACGGCGACGACGACGAGTCGAGCCGCTCTCCTCGGCGTCGGCCGTCCCGTTCCCCCCGTCGGCCCCTCCCGTCCGGGAACCGACCTCCTCTCCGCCCTGCGGGCTCTCGGTGTCGCGGTGCTCCTCCGCGCGGGAGCGCGCGCGGCGGCCTCGGCCTCCACGGCGGCGCTTACGGCGTCCCGAGCCGTCCTGCTCCTCGGCCCGCGCGGTGGTCCCGGCCTCCTGCGAGCCCTCGGATTCACCGGCGGCCCCGGAGCCCTCGGCGGCCGGCTCAACGCGTCCGTCGGCTCGCCCGGAGGAACTCCGGGAAGCAGACGTACTCGAGCGACGACGCCCGGCCTTCGGGGCGGACGCCGCGTAGTCGTCCCTCCCCGCGTCGGAGGACGCCCCGGACTCATCAGCGCCCGATAACGCGGGCTGCTGCGCGGCGGGAGCCTGAGCGGGGGCCGTGGCGGCCGCGGTCACCTTACGGCGCCGGCGGCGGGCCCGTGCAGGATCCGGAGCCTGGAAGAGCAGGGAGGCGGCAGGAAGATACGGCGTCCGCTCGCCCTCGTCCTCCCCGTCGGCTGCGCTCATGCGAGCGACCTCGCCGGCGTGCGCGAGAGGCGCGGCGCCATCGTCCGCGGTATCGCCGCCAGCGGCGGCATCCGCGTCCCGCGCCGTCGGCTTGTCGCGCCCGGTCCCCTCACCGGCCTCGGGCCGGCGGGGGCGCGCCGGCCTCCCGTCGCCCGGGCCGTCCCGCCGCTCGCCCCCCCTGATCGTCCCGGGAGTCATCGGGCACCGGGAGGACCGGCTGCCGTGCGGCGGGCATCCGAGCGGGGGCGGTAGTGGCCGCGGTCGCCTTGCGGCGCCGGCGAGCCGGAGGTCGCCCCGCGGGCGGCGCAGACGCATCGGGCGCCCCCGAGGAGCCCGACGGTTCGGGGGAATCGGAGGACTCACCGGAGGCCTCAGATGAGGCGGGCCGGGGCGGCGCATCGTCCGGCTCCTCGGGGGCCGCCTCATCGTCCGGCCCCTCGGACCGGTTGGGCGCGGTCGGCGGGACGGAGCGGGCACCGACGGCATCGGACTCCTCCGCATGCTTCGGGGCCCTCTGGGACGCGGTCACCTTACGGCGTCGACGGGCCGGCGCCTTGGGGGGCGAGACGCCCTCGGCGCCGGAGACGGAGGCCTCCGGCTCGGACGCCGGAGCGTCGAAGGTGTCGAAACCGGGCAGGGATGATGGGGTCTGTGATTTCTGTGACGTGGACACGATGCCATGCACTCTCCGGATGCCCCGGCCTCCGCCGTACCCACGGCGCCGGGACGCGGTCGTGCTCCCGACGAGGGAGCCGGAAAGTCTGTGTTCTCGCCTTGCGGCGCCGGCCTGCGGGGGAACCGCGCGATCCGAGAGTGCGGCGACGCGTTCAGCGGCGCACTTCTCCGGCTTCTTCGGCGCGGCCTCGACCGAGGTTCGGACACCGGGTACCGGTACGCGGCGCCCGGGGCCGCCAACAGTATTCCACACCCCAGCCGTTGTGGCGCGCGAAGCCGCCGAGGATGACGAATCTCAACCTCCACAAGAGGCTGGAATCAATGATGCTAGAGTCGGTTAAACATTTCAGTCTTCGTGCCCCCACGTTGTTGATATCCTCAGACTCGTCCACTCGCTCCGTGGCCATCCATACGGAGACGCCTATTTTTCTCATCACCACTTCTGAAAGGTAGCGCTGATGGTCATCGCATCGACGGCGCTGAGCTCTCTCGACCTGGCTCGATGGCAGTTCGGCATCACGACCGTCTACCACTTCATCCTCGTCCCGCTCACGATCGGCCTGTCCCCGCTCGTAGCCCTCATGGAGACCCGCTACGTGCGCACCGGCAACGAGCAGTGGCGCGTCGCCACGCAGTTCTTCGGCAAGCTTCTGCTGATCAATTTCGCTCTCGGCGTGGCGACCGGCATTGTTCAGGAGTTCCAGTTCGGCATGAACTGGTCAGAGTACTCACGGTTCGTCGGAAACATCTTCGGTGCCCCGCTGGCCTTCGAGGCCCTCCTCGCCTTCTTCATGGAATCGACCTTCCTGGGTCTGTGGATCTTCGGTTGGGACCGCCTGTCCCCCAAACTGCACAACCTGTGCATGTGGATGGTCGCGCTGGGCACGAACGTCTCCGCCCTGTTCATCCTGGCCGCCAACTCCTGGATGCAGCACCCGGTGGGGGCCGTCGTCAATCCCGACACCGGCCGCGCCGAGCTCGACGGTCTGGGAGGCTTCTTCGAGGTGCTCAGCAACGAGGTCCTGGGGACCACCCTCGTTCACACCATCTCCTCGGCCTTCCTCGTCGCCGGCGCCGTCGTCCTCGGCGTCGCCGTATGGTGGATGACCAAGGCGGCCCGCGCCGGACAGGACTATGAGGCCCGCGAACTGTGGCGCCGCCTGACCCGCTTCGGTGCCGTCACCATGATTGTGGCCGGAATCCTGACCGCCGGCTCCGGACACCTCATGGGCCAGGTCATCGCCCGGGAGCAGCCCGCCAAGATGGCGGCCGCCGAGGCCCTGTTCGACTCCGAGGAGGGAGCCGGCTTCACGGCCCTCGCCCTCGGCGGCTCGCAGGAGTCGACCACCAGGATCATCACGGTGCCCAAGGTCTACTCGTTCATGGCCACCAACGACCCCGACGCCGACGTCATGGGTCTGAACCAGGCGCAGGAGATGTACGAGCAGACCTACGGCGAGGACGTCGACTACACCCCCGACGTCATGACGGCCTTTTGGTCCTTCCGGCTCATGATCGCTGCGGGCACGGCCTCCGTCGCCATCGGAGCGCTCGCCCTGTGGCTGACCCGTCGCAACCGTCTGATCAGCAGCCACCACCTCGGCATCGCAGCCCTGTGGACGATGTGGCTGCCCTTCGCCGCCTGCACATCCGGTTGGATTTTCACCGAGATGGGTCGCCAGCCCTGGGTCGTCGTCCCGGACCTGGCCGATCCCCTCTCCGGGGTCCGCATGCTGACGGCGGACGGCGTGTCCACGATCGTCTCACCGGGCGTCGTGCTGACCTCCATGGTCATCTTCACTCTCCTGTACGCCGCTCTCGGCGTCGTCTGGTTCATGCTGCTGCGCCGCTACGTCCGCGAGGGCGTGCGAACGCAGACCGAGGAGTCCGTCGCCCTGGTCCGCGCGAGCGCGCCCGGCAAGGCCCCCGTCCTGTCCTTCGAGTACTGAGTCGGAAGAAGGTAGAGCACCGTGCCACTCATGACACCCACGACATCGACGACCCTGCCCGTCCTCTGGTTCATTCTCATCGCTGCCCTGTGGGTCGGCTACCTGACCCTGGAGGGCTTCGACTTCGGCGTCGGCATGCTGCTGAGGATCCTCGGCCGCAACGAGAGGGAGCGCCGAGCGATGCTCGGCACCATCGGCCCGCACTGGGACGGCAACGAGGTCTGGCTGCTTACGGCGGGGGGCGCCACCTTCGCCGCCTTCCCCGACTGGTACGGCACCCTCTTCTCGGGGGCCTACCTCGTACTCCTCGCCATCCTCCTGTGCCTCATCGTGCGCGTGTGCGCCATTGAGTGGCGCGAGAAGATCAACGACCAGGTCTGGCGCGACCGCTGGGACTGGGCGCACACGATCAGCGCCTGGATCCCCTCGATCCTGTGGGGCGCGGCCTTCGCCAATCTGGTCCAGGGCATGAGGATCGAGGTGATCGACACGGCCTCCGGCGCCCCCGTGCCGGCCGGGGAGGTGCCGGCCGAGACCCTCATCGACGGCGCCTCGCACCAGATCACCGGAGGATTGGCCGGCATGCTCACCCCTTTCACGCTGCTGGGCGGCGCGGCCGTCTGCCTGCTGTTCATCACCCACGGCGCGCTGTTCACCGCCCTCAAGACCGGCGGCGAGCTCTCACGGCGGGCCCTCCGCCTCGCCCGGGGCTCTTCGATGATCTCGACACTCGTGTGCTCGGCGTGGATGCTGTGGGCTCAGCTGGCCCACTCGCTCAACGCATTGGCCTGGATCCCCCTCATCCTGGCGGCACTGGCCCTCATCGGGTCACTGGTCCTGACCCGTCAGGGCCGCGAGGGCCGAGCCTTCGCACTGCACTTCGCCGGCATCGCCCTCGCCGTCGTCTTCATCTTCTCGACCACGGCGCCCAACGTCATGCGCTCCCGCGTAGACGACGCCTACTCGCTGACGATCAGTCAAGCCGCCAGCGCCGACACGACACTGCTCATCATGACCGTCATCGCAGTCCTGTTCGTGCCCGTGGTGCTCATCTACACGATCTGGGGATACAGGATCTTCTCCGCGCGCATCCACGCCGAGGCGATCGATCCCGATGAGGGGGGCCTGCACCCCACCAGAGTACGCGAGACGGCCCAGCCCGAGGCGGCCATCGGCTACTGAGCCTCTCCCGCCCAGTGGGCCGCGAGGAGGCACGGTCCCCACGGCATCGCGGGCCACGCGGTCACGACCTGACTGCGCAGACCAGGCAGACCAGTGTGTTTCTTAACTCACGGATCACATCATGACCGAGGTGACCAGGGACGACAGTCCTAAAAACACTATTCTGGAATGGTGAAGCCTCTGGACCCTCGGCTGATGCGCCACGCGCGCGCGGCTCGGCGCTACATCATCACCACCGCCTTGACCGGTGGCACGACCGCCCTGCTCGTCATCGCCCAGGCCGTCCTCATCTCGCGGTCCGTCTCCCCGGTCATCACGACCCGCGTTCCCTTGAGCGCGGTCGCCCCCCTCGTCGGACTGCTGGCGCTCGTCGTGGTGGCGCGCGTCCTCGTCCTCTACGCCCAGGAGGCCCTCGCCCACCGCGCCGCCTCGCGCACGATCATCGAATTGCGCCGCCAGGTCCTGGAGCACGCCGCGACGCTCGGTCCGCGCTGGCTCGCCGGGCACGGCTCCGACACGGCCACACTGCTCACCCGGGGACTGGACGATCTCGAACCCTACTTCACGCGGTACCTGCCCCAGCTGCTCCTGGCCGCGACGGTCACGCCCTTGACCTGTCTGGTCATGCTCGTCCAGGACGTGCCGTCCGCCATCATCGTGGCGTGCACCGTCCCCCTCGTCCCCATCTTCATGATCCTCATCGGACGTCTGACTCAGCGCCGCAGCGCGGACCGCCTACTGGCCATGGAGCGCCTGGGGGGCCAGGTACTCGACCTGCTCGCCGGACTGCCGACGCTCAAGGCCCTCGGCCGCGAGGCCGGACCGGCCGCACGAGTCCGACAGCTGGGACGCGCCTACAGCGCCACCACCATGCGAACCCTGCGCGTGGCCTTCCTGTCGGGAGCGGTTCTGGAGTTCATCACGACGTTGTCGGTGGCGATCATCGCCGTCCAGGTGGGCTTCCGCCTGCTATTCGACCGCATGGACCTGACCACCGCCCTGCTCGTCCTCATGATCGCGCCCGAGGTCTACCAGCCGCTGCGCCAGGTCGGTTTCCACTTCCACGCCTCGGCCAACGGCATCGCCGCCGCGAATGCCGTCTTCGAGGTGCTCGGCACGAGCGCTCCCGAGCACGGCACGGCCCCCGCGCCGGACCTCGCCCGCGCCGTCATCGAGATCGAGGACCTGAGCGTCGCGGCGCGCGGCGCCTGGGCGCCCTCCGGACTCAGCGCGACGATCCGCCCCGGACGCCTCACAGTGCTGACCGGCCCGTCGGGGGCGGGCAAGACCACGGCGACCCAGGTGCTGCTCTCACTCCTGGACGTCGATCGCGGCGGTGTGCGCGTACGCACCGGCGGCACCGCGACGGATCTGAGAGACATCGACCCCGCCACGTGGTGGGCGCAGATCACGTGGGTCCCCCAGCGCCCGATCATCGTCCCCGGAACGGTGCTGACCAACGTCCTCGGTCCCGAGCACACCGCCGGGATCGATGCCCGACAGGCCCGGGATCTCCCCCCGCTGGCCGAGGCCGCCCGCACCACCGGGTTCGACGAGGTCGTCTCCGCCCTCCCCCTGGGATGGAGCACCCCGGTGGGGCAGGGGGGCCTCGGTCTGTCGGTCGGGCAGCGCCAGCGCCTCGCCCTGACCCGCGCCCTCATCCGCGACGCTCCTCTCGTCGTCCTGGACGAGCCGACCGCTCACCTAGACGCGACCAGTGAGGCGCACGTCCTCAACGGGGTCGAGGCACTGCGCTCTGACCATCACACCGTGGTGGCCATCGCCCACCGGGCGGCGCTGGTGGCGATGGCCGATGACGTGATCGAGGTCGCCTCGTACCCCGTTCCCGAGGATCCGCTGACCTCGACGACCCCGTCCCGGGCCAGCGCACCGCAGCCGGTCAGCGCCGTGGACGCCGGAGCAGGGGGCGAGCGATGAACGCGTTCCTGTCGGCGACCGAGCGCCGGGCGCTGCGCCGTGCCGTCCACCTGCTCGACCTCGACCAGACCCGCTTCATCGGCTCGGTGGCCACCGGCGCGCTGGGCCTGGGCAGTGCCATCGGGTTATCCGCCGTCGCGGCCTGGATGATCGCCCGCGCCTGCCAGGTGCCCGACGTCGTCGCCTTGGGCGTGGCCCCCGTGGCGGTACGCCTGCTCGGCATCTCCCGCTCGGTCCTGCGCTACTGCGAGCGCCTGCTGTCCCACGACACCGCGCTGCGCGGCATGACCTCCCTGCGTACGCACCTGTACGAGATCCTGTCCGCCTCGCGCACCGACACTGTGGCGGGGCTGCACCGGGGCGACGTGCTCGCCCGAGTCGGCGCCGACGTCGACGCCGTGGGTGATCTCGTCGTGCGCTGCTACCTGCCGATGGCGGTGGCGGCCGCCGTCTGCACCATCACCAGTGCCGCCCTGGCCCTCGTTCACCCCCTGGCCGGGCTGGCCCTGGCGGCGTGCCTGCTGCTGGCGGGCATCATCGGCCCCCTGGTGACGATCCGCGCGGCGCGGGCCGCCGAGCTCGCCCGCCAGGAGCAGGCCACCGATCTGTCCGCCACCGTCCTGACGACCCTGGAGGGGGGTTCCGAGCTGCGCGTGTCCGCACGCCTGCCCAGGGTCATGGACGATCTCGCCGCCCTCGAGACGCACCTGGCCAGTACCCGGGACCGGGGCGCCCGCCCTGCGGCCGCCGCGGCCGCCGTCGACGTCGCCGCCATGGGCCTGGCGGTCGTGGCGGGCCTGCTGATCGGTGTCCCGGCCGTCGCCGGAGGCATGGACCCGGTGTGGCTGGCGGTCATCGCGCTGGTACCGCTGGCCGCGTTCGAAGCCACTTCGGCGCTCGGACCCGCCAGCCTCCAGCTGGTTGCCTCCGCCGGCGCCGCCACGCGCATCGTCGACCTCATCGATCGGGCGGAAGCCTCGCGTGCCGACGCTCCCTCCCCCCGTCCGCTGCCGCCCATCACCGAGGGCGGGCCCCGCCTGCGGGCGCGGGCCCTGGCCGTCGGCTGGCCGAACGGGCCCGTCGTGGCCGACGGCATCGATCTCGACCTGGCACCCGGCGACCGACGGGCCATCGTCGGCCCGTCGGGAGCCGGCAAGACGACTCTCCTGCTGACCCTGGCCGGTCTCCTGGAGCCCAAGGGCGGCGAGCTGACGCTCGACGGAGTCTCCCCGTGGACGGCGAGGCGGGCGGACGCGGCCCGTCGGATCACTCTGACCGCCGAGGACGCCCACATCTTCGCCACCACGGTCCTGGAGAACCTGCGCGTGGCCGACGGCGCCCTGACCCCCGCTCAGGCGCGCGTTCTGCTCAAGCGCGCCGGCCTGGATGATTGGCTGGCGGGCCTGCCCCTCGGACTGGACACGCCGCTGGCATCGGACGCCACGACCCTGTCGGGCGGCGAGCGGCGCCGTCTGCTGCTGGCCCGGGCGCTGGCCGCCCCGGCGCCCCTCATGGTGCTCGACGAGCCCGGTGAGCACCTCGAGCCCGCCACGGCGGACCAGCTCGTGGCCGACCTGCTACACGCTGGCGACGAGTCGGAGGGACGGGCGCGCGGCGTCCTCCTGGTCACTCACCGTCTGAGCGCCCTGGGCGGCGCCGACGAGGTCCTGGTCCTGGAGGCCCCCGAATCCGGCGGACCGGCCACCATCGCCCGCCGGGGCGCGCACATCCGGCTGGCCGCCCGCAACGAGTCCTATCGTTGGTCCCTGGAGCAGGAGACACGACTGAGATGACCGACGCGAGCCCCCCCAGTAGTCCCCGTGATGAGCCGACCGCCTTCCCGGGAATGCCCGACGACGACCTGGTTCTGTCGCTGCCCAGCGGCCCCAGCCCGGATGACCCCGCGGGGATCGGGTCGCTCGCCTACTCGATCCACACCGAGCAGCTGTCCACCGCACGGCATCGACAGGCGCCCGACGTCACCCTGAACGGGGGCACCATCGAGCTCTTCCACGCCGCGCTGCGGCTGACCGGCTCCCTCAACGTCCCCGACGCGCTGCACCGGCTGGTCGACTCAGCCTGCACGATCACGGGCGCGGCCTGGGGGACGATCGGCGTGCTAGGCGCGGCCGAGACCGGCGCGCCCACCCCGACGGCGGCGAGCCCGGCCTCGCCGCGCGAGCTCGACTCGATGCTGGCCGGCGCCCACGCCGTCGGCCCCGCCGCCGGCGGTGTCGTCATCGCCAACGACCTGTCGCACGTGGCCGCCTTCACCGGCCGGATCGAAGGAGAGGGCACGGGTTCGATTCTGTCGGCCCCCCTGCGAGTGCACGGGCGGGTCTACGGACGCCTGTATCTGTGCGACAAGGACGGAGGGTTCGAGGACGGGGACGCCTCGATCGTGCTCACCCTGGCCGAGGCCGCGGCCGTTGCCGTGGAGAACGCGCGTCTGTACCGGGAGGCGCGGGACCGCGAGCAGTGGATGGCGGTGTCCCAGGAGCTGACGACACTGCTGCTGTCGGGGGCCGAGGAGGACGACGCCCTGACCCTGATCGCCCGCCGCGTCCGCGAGGTCGCCCACGCCGACACCGCTGCCCTCGTCCTGCCCGGCGTCGGGCAGACATGGGTCTGCGAGATCGCGGCGGGCGCGCACTCCGCCGAGCTCATCGGGACGTCCTTCCCCCCGAAGGGACGGGCAATGACGACCCTGGCGCACCAGACCGGCCTGACGGTCGACTCCTTGACGGAGGCCTGGGACGCTCGCGACCTGCTCGTGCCCGAACTAGCGGTCTTCGGCCCCGCTCTGTACGCCCCGATGATCCACCGGGGCCGTGGCGTGGGCGTCATGCTACTCCTGCGCGAGCAGGGGTCCGCGGTGTTCACCCAGCAGGACCTGGAGATCGCCGAGCTGGTCGCCGGACAGGCCACAATGGCCTTCGAGCTGGCCGATGCCCAGCACGCCGAGGAGATGGCGACCCTGCTCGACGAGCGGGCGCGCATCGGCCGCGACCTGCACGACCTGGCTATCCAGCAGCTCTTCGCCACCGGAATGCAGATCTCCGCGGCGCATGATCGTCTGCGCGCGGGTCAGGCCGACGGCCCCCTCGACCTGGCCTCGGTGTGCGGGGCGCTGGAATCCTCACTGGAGGCGGTCGACGAGTCGGTGCGTCAGATCCGCTCCATCGTGCGCTCGCTGCGCGACCGCGACGAGGAGGTCGGCGTGGTCGAGCGGCTGCGGCGCGAGGCATCGCTGGCACGCACGTCCCTGGGCTACGCGCCCTCCCTGATCCTGACCGTCGACGGACACGGCCTGGCGCAGATCGAACGCGAGGCGGAGGACGAGATCATTGACGCGGTCGACGCCGCCGTGGAGGCGGACATCGCCGACGACATGGTCGCCGTCGTGCGCGAGGGCCTATCCAACGTAGCCAGGCACGCCAAGGCCTCCTCGGTGACGGTGGACGTCAAGATCGAGGGCGTCCTGCCCGGGCGCTCCAGCCTGCTGGCCGGCGAGGGCCCGGCCTCCGGGGACGCCGAGCCCTTCCACGGCATGCCGGTGGTCGAGGTCGTCTGCCGCGATGACGGTGTGGGTGTGGACCCCGCGGTGACGCGGCGCTCGGGCACGGCGAACATGGCCGAGCGCGCCCGTCGCCATGGCGGCACCTTCGCCATCGGCCCGCGTGCGCGCTCCGACGGCGAGCGTCGCGGCACCTGCTTCACCTGGCGGGTGCCGCTGGAACCGCGGCCCCTGAGCTGAGTCCCCCGCCCAGACGGACCAGCCGGGGACTGTGAGCGCAGCGGGCGCGGCCCCGCGGCGAATCGAGGGGCGGTTCGACGGGGTTCGGCTCAGGCAGGCGGATCAGCCGCGGCGCCATCCGGAGGCGCGCTGGCCGGCGACCCAGGCGGCGACCTGTGTGCGGCGCTGCAATCCCATCTTGGCCAGCAGCGAGGTGATGTGGTTCTTCACAGTCTTCTCAGCCACGCCGAGGCGATCGCCGATCTCTCGGTTGGACAGGCCGTCCCCGATCAGGTCGAGAACCTTGCGCTCGGCGTTGGTCAGGTCCGCCGTCGGATCGTCATGGTCGGCGCGCCGACGCGTGACCGTCCGTTCGTCGAGCAGGACGCGTCCCGAGGCGACGGCGCGCACGACGTCGCTGATCTCGGCGCCGTGGACGGTCTTGAGCAGGTAGGCTCGAGCACCCACGTCCAAGGCCTCGGCGAGGGCCTCGTCGTCATCGAACGACGTCAGCACGATCGGCAGAGCGGAGGGGACGGACTCGCGCAGCTCGCGCATGAGCTCGATGCCGGTGCCGTCGGGCAGCTGCAGGTCGACCAGGACCACGTCGGGGCGCACGAGTTCGGCGCGCCTGACGGCCTCGGCACGCGATCCCGCCTCGGCTACGACGTCGAGTCCGTCGGCGCGGTCGATGATCTCAGCTATCCCACGACGAACGATCTCATGGTCGTCCACGATCATGACACGGACGGTCTCGGCGGGTCTCGGCATGGCAGCGAGCCTATCAGCGCCGGGGACCAACGCCACAAGCACGGCGCCGTCCTGGGAAATTCTTCTGGGACGGTGGGCCGTCAGGGCGCTCGGGCGGCTGGCCGACCCGAAACCGGCCCCGGAAAGCCCACCGCCGGTCCCACCGCGTCTCAACGCCGCGGACGGACCTGGCAGCGAGGGCAGAAGGTGTGGCTGCGTCCGCCGATCGCCTCGGTGCGCATCGCCTCCCCGCACCGCCGGCATTCCAGTCCGCCGCGTCCGTAAGCGGCGAGCTCGCGGGCGAAGTAGCCGGCAGCGCCGTCGGCATCGACGTACAGGGAGTCGAAGCTCGTCCCTCCGACGGCCAGCGCCCGCTCCATGACCGCGGCCGTCTCCTTCAGCAGGCGCATCACCACCCGCGGCCCCAACCGGTCGCCTGGTCGCAGGCCGTGCACGCGGGCGGCCCACAGCCCCTCGTCGGCGTAGATATTGCCCACGCCGGACACGACGTGCTGGTCCAGCAGGATGGTCTTGACCGCCCGCCGCGAGGATCGCATCCGGGCGATAACGGCGCGCCGGTCCAGCGCGGGGTCGAGCAGGTCGCGGGCGAGGCGACTGGCGTCGGCGGGCAGCAGCGCCCGCGGACTGCCCGTCCCGCCGGATGCGCCGTCGGCGGTGGGAACCAAGTCGGTCACGTGCATGCCGCCGAGCATGCGCTGGTCGACGAGATCGACAGCAGCGCCGCCGGGGGCGTCCCCCTCGACGGGCGCCAGTCGGAACCGCACGCGCAGATGGCGCGGTCGGACGGACGGCCCGCGCACGAGGATCGAAGCGCGGGCGGCGCTCATGCCGGCCGTATCGGTCGCGCCGGTCATGCCGATCGCATCGGTCCCGCCGGCCGTAGCGGCGCAGCGGGCACCTCCCAGCTCCGGGCGCCGGGGGCGCACGACCCCTGGCGGCGATGCGGTGCCGAGAACGCCGCGTACAAGGATCTGCCCGCTCATGCCCAGATGGGCGGACAGCGCACGGTCGTCATCCAAGGGCAGCCACAGAAGCTTGCCCCGGCGTACGGCCGCCCTCACCGTGCGTCCGATGAGAGCGTGAACGAAAGCCTCCGGTCCCCCCACCTGGCGGCGCAGGGGGCGCGGGTCGAGCACCTCGACCGCCTCGATCGTGCGGCCGATCAGGTACCGGGCCAGTCCGGCGCGCACGGACTCGACTTCCGGCAGCTCCGGCACGCCCGCTCAGCCCTCGGACTCCAGGACGTCGGCGGCCCCGCCCCGCGTCCCGGAAACAGTCATGAGGGCCAGGTCGGCACGCAGGGCCTCGTTGACCCCGGGCAGGTTCAGGCCACCGTCGCCGCGGCTGGCGAGGATGGAGGCGTAGGCGGCTTCGGCAGCCTCGTGCTCGGCGATCTTCTTCGAGGTGCCGGTGCCCTGACCGCGCACCTCGCCGTCGACGATCGCCCTCGCGGTGAAAATGCGCTCGTGGTCGGGTCCGACCCCCTCGACCTCGTAGCGCGGTCCGCCCAGCCCGTGGGCCGCGGTCAGCTCCTGCAGGCTGGTCTTCCAGTCCAGGCCCGCGCCACGCGTACGGGCCGAGCTCAAGAAGCGGGCCACGAGTCGCTCGACCACGGCGCGGGTCGGCTCGAGTCCCTGGGTGAGGTAGGTGGCACCGATGAGAGCCTCCACCGTGTCGGACAGGATCGAGTCCTTGTCACGGCCGCCGGACAGGGCCTCCCCCTTGCCCAGCCTGATGAACTCTCCTAAGCCCAGATCCCGGGCGACGGCGGCCAGTGCGGGCTCGGAGACGGTGGCGGCACGCATCTTGGCCAGCTGCCCCTCGGTAACGTCGGGGTGGGTGCGGTAGAGGTACTCGGTCACCACGATCCCCAGCACCGAATCGCCCAGGAACTCCAGGCGCTCGTTCGTGGGCAGACCACCGTTCTCGTGGGCGAAGGAGCGATGGGTCAGCGCCAGGGCGAGCAACCCGGGGTCGATCCGCGGCCCCCACCGGTAAACGAGGACCTCGACGTCGGAGCGCGCCGGGGCGGCGACACGACGGGACTGCCTGTGCCCGCTCTTACGCGAGGAGTGGGCCATCAGGCCTGCTCCTCCCCGTCGGCGTCGGCCGGATCGTCGGATCCGTCCCGATCGGGCAGAAGAGCGGCCAGGGCGGACCAACGCGGGTCGGGGTGGTCGTGGCGGTGATCGGCGGGCAGGTTGTCGACCCTCCGGCCGCACTCCGGGCACAGGCCGGCGCAGTCGGGGCGGCACAGGGGTCTGAAGGGGAGGGCGGGCACGAGGGCGTCGCGCAGCGCCGGCTCCAGGTCGAGGCTGTCCTCGCCGACCAGGAGCACGTCGTCGACGTCCTCGCCGTCCTCGGCGGCCCGGGCCGCCTCGGGCAGGTAGTAGAGCTCGTCGAAGGTGACGGTGCGCTCCTCGTCAAGGTCGCGCAGGCAGCGCACGCACTCGCCATGGACGTGGACGTCGGCCCGGCCGCGGGCGAGCACTCCGTCCTCCAGGCTGGTCAATCGCGCATCCACGACGAGAGAGCTGCCCTCGGGAACACCGATGACCGCGGTGCCCAGGCCCGCGGGCGCGCCCGCCTCGACGCAGACGTCCTTAGTGGCCCCGATCCGGTGCGGCAGATCGACGATGTCGACGACTAGTGCGGCCGTGGCGGTCATGGTGCTCCTCCGGTTGTCCGGTTCGTGCGCGGTCGGTGCGGACCCGCATCCGCAGAGGGCCAGGGTACCTGGACGTCGAAGACGCTGGTCCCCTCCTCCGTCGTCCGCACGTCACACGTCGAATCGTGACCTTCCGGCGGCACGGCCAAGGACCCGTCCGAGAACCCGGAGGCGATCACACTCCGCCGGGACCGATGGGCCACCCGGGCCTGCGGCGAGCGGTCTGCGGGACCGCCGCCCCGTCCGCGTCGGCGGGCTCCTCGAGCCGGGCAGCGAGGACGTCGCGACCGGCGCGAACCTGCTCGGAGATCTTGGCGAGCTCGGCCTCGATCCCCGCCAGGCAACGGTCGGAGTAGTCGTCGGCCCCGCGGCGGAGCTCGGCTGCGCGCTCCTCCGCTGCGGCGACGATCTCGTCGGCGCGCTCGTGAGCCATGCGCACGACGTTCTCGCTCGCAGCCAGACGCTCGGCCTCCTCCTGGGCGTGCAGCACGATGCGCTCGGACTCCTCCCGCCCCTGAGCCAGGACGTCGTCCGCGTCGGCGACGATCTCCTCGGCCCGGCGCACGGCCGTGGGCACGGAATGCCGGGCGCTGTCAATCAGCGCCAGGGCGTCGTCGCGATTGACGATGGCCGAGGCGCTCATCGGCATGGAGCGCGCGCTCGTGATGAGCTGGTCGAGCTCGTCGAGAATGCGCAGCAGATCGTCTCCGGCGTCACGACTGGTCGTCACGAGGGATGTCCTTCCTCAGCGGGTGTGCGATGCCGCCCGCGTCCCCGAGCGCGTGCAGGACGGCGTCGGGCACGAGGCGGGAGACGTCGCCGCCGTAGCGGGCGACGTCCTTGACGAGGGAGGAGGAGACGTGGGCGCGGGCGGGAGCGGCGACGAGGAAGACGGTTTCGGGTGCGCCGAGATCGCGGTTGAGCACGGCCATCGGCGTCTCGGCATCGAGGTCGGTGCCGTTGCGCAGGCCCTTGACGAGGGCATCGGCGCCGCGGGCGCGGCAGTAGTCGGCCAGGAGCCCGGGAACGACGTCGACCTCAACGCCGGGCAGATCGGCCAGAGCTCGACGCGCCAGGGCCACGCGAGCATCGAGGTCGAACAGGTGGTCGGCGGCCTTAGCGACATTCCGGGCGACGCCCAGGACGATCCGATCGAACACGGTTAGGGCGCGGCGCACGATGTCGACGTGACCCAGGGTGATGGGATCGAAGGTTCCGGGGTACACGGCGAGCGTCATGACTCCGAGGCTATCGGGGCGGCCGGGTCGAGCGGTGGACGCGCGCCGGAACCGGTGCCGCGAGCCGGGCGGATCGGACGCCGGGGGCGAGCCTCCCAGCCGGGGCCGTGCTCTCGCATCGACCCGCGCTGTTCTTCCGACTCCGGGCCCGCGCAGACCCTCTCGAGCCCGGGAAGCCTGCAGGGCGCCGCCCGAGTGGTCCCCCGCGTAGGCTCCGGGCATGACCAGGATCGTGGCCGGGCAGGCCGGCGGACGCAGGATCGCGGTGCCCCGCACGGGCACGCGCCCGACTTCCGAGCGCGTGCGCGAGGCCCTGTTCGCGCGCCTGGAGCATTACGGGATGATCGAGGACGCGCGCGTACTCGACCTGTGCGCGGGCTCCGGGGCCCTGGGCCTGGAGGCCGCCAGCCGCGGCGCCGCGGACGTCACCCTGGTGGACTGCGCTCGGGCCGCCACGAGGGTGTGCGAGGCGAACATCCGAGCCCTGGGACTGCCCGAGGTGCGCACGAGGACGGCCGGGGCCGCCGCCTTCCTGGCGGGGCCCGCCGGAAGACCGGTGGACCTGGTGCTCATCGACCCACCCTACGAGGTGGATGAGGCCGGCCTGACGGCAATGCTCCGACCGTTGGCTCGCGACCGGGACCCGTGGCTGGCCAGCGGCGCAGTCGTCGTCATCGAGCGTCGGACCCGTTCTCCCGAGCCGACATGGCCGGCCGGTCTACGCCGCCTCAGCGAGCGCACGTACGGCGAGACTCGCGTCTGGTTCGCCGAGCCGGACGCGTAGAGGCGGGTGGAGGAGCCGTCGGGGAGCTCCGGCCGAGCCGCGGCGGAGGGCTTGCCGGCCGACCGACGCCCGCTCAGGCCCGCTCCAGGTAGGCCTGCGACTCCTCGTCGAGACGATCGGCGATGGCGGCGGCCAGAGCGGGGTGATCCTCCAGGTCCGGATCGGCCGCGATAATGTCCTCCGCCTCGCCGCGGGCCGCCTCGATGACCCCTCTGTCCCGCGTGACCCGCAGCAGGTCGAGGTCGCTGCGCCGCCCGGACTGGGCAGCGCCCAGCACATTGCCCTCGCTGCGCAGCTCCAGATCGGCCTCGGCCAGGGCGAAGCCGTCCGCGGTCTGGGCGAAAGCCTTGAGACGGTGGAAGGCGGTGGAGCCGACCTCCACGCCGGTCACAGCCATGCACACCGAGGGCCGCTCCCCGCGCCCCACCCGGCCGCGCAGCTGATGGAGCTGGGAGAGGCCGAATCGGTCGGCGTCGAGGATGACCATCATGGACGCCTCGGGCACATCCACTCCGACTTCAATGACGGTGGTCGCTACGAGCACCGGCGCAGCGCCGGAGGCGAAGGCCTCCATGGCGGCATCTTTCTCGGCACCGGACATCTGTCCGGTGAGCGTGACCACGTCCGTCCCCGCGAGCGCCGGCTCGTCGGCCAGCCGCGCCGCCCACTCGGTCACGGCCGCCGGCGAGCGGACCGGCTCCCCGGCGTCCCGAGACTCCAGGTGGCCGTCAGGGTTCTCGGGGACGTCGTCCCCCTGCTCCTGATCGCCGGCGTCGATCCGCGGGCAGACGACGTAGACCCGCCCGCCGGCGGCGACCTCGCGGGCCGCGCGCCGCCAGATGCCTTCGACCCACGATCGCCGCTCCCAGGGGACGAGGTGAGTGACCACGGGTCGCCTGCCCGCCGGCAGTTCGTCGAGCACCGCCGTGTCCAGGTCGCCGAAGACCGTCATGGCGATCGTGCGCGGGATGGGGGTGGCGGTCATGACCAGCAGATGCGGGGTGCGCTCAGCGCCGGTGGCGGGGTCGGTCACACCCTGGCGCTCGCGCAGGGCGTCGCGCTGAGCGACTCCGAAGCGGTGCTGCTCATCGACGACCACGAGCCCCAGGAGGGGCATCCGGACGGTCTCGCTCAGCAGCGCGTGCGTGCCCACGACGATGGCGGGCTCGCCACCGGCCACAGCGGTGAGGATCTCGCGCCGCCGGGCGGCCGGGGTGGAACCGGTCAGCAGCATGACCCGGGTGGCGCGCTGCGCCCCTCCGAGCATGCCGGCCCGCCCCAGAGGGCCCAGGAGCGCCTCCAGACTGGCCTGGTGCTGGGCGGCCAGAACCTCGGTGGGGGCTAGAAGCGCCGCCTGTCCGCCCGCACCGACGACCTGGGCCATGGCCCGCAGGGCGACGAGGGTCTTGCCGGCACCCACATCGCCCTGCAGGAGGATCTGCATGGGCACGGTCGTTTCGAGGGCTCGGGCGAGGTCCCGGCCCACGCGCTCCTGCCCGGCCGTGAGTTCATAGGGCAGGGAGGCGTCCAGGTCGGCTCGCAGCGAGTCGGCGCCGGGGACGGGCCAGGCCACGGCGGTGCGCGTGGCCCGGTGCCGGGCGCGGCGCTGGATCAGGGCCGTCTGGAGGACGAGTGCCTCCTCGTGGCGGAACCGCCGCCGCGCCAGACGCCACTGCTCGGCGTTCTCGGGAGCATGAATCCACCGGTAGGCGGTCAGCGCGTCGACCAGGCCGTGGGCCTCGCGCACGTGTTCGGGCAGCGGATCGGGCACATCCGCCGGTTCGAGCTGGTCGAGCACCGTGCGCACGGCCTTGGCCAGGCGCCAACTGGGCAGCGCCTCGGTGGCCGGGTAGATGGGCAGGGGGCGGGCGAGGAGGGCCTCGCGCTCGGCCTCGTCGAGGTCATCGAGAATCTGGAAGCGTGGGCCGGCCAGCTGTTTGCGGCCGCGGTGCAGGCCGACTCTCCCCGACATGAGCGCCGTGGTGCCCGGCGAGAGCTGGTCGACCTGGTGGTTCATGAGACCGACGGTGCCGAACATGACCACGTCCATGGTCGCGGCCCCGTCGGTGACGGTGGCCTCCATAATGGCCGGCGGGCGGCCGCCCCGGGTGCGTCGCGCGCGGGAACGGACGACCCGGACCTGAACGGTGGCCTGCTCCCCGTCGGCCAGGGTGCGCAGGTCGGTCAGCTCTCCCCAGGTGTCGTAGCGACGCGGCAGGAGGCGCAGGAGCCCTCCCGCAGTGCGGACCCCCTGCTTGGCGAGCTGGTCGGCGGTCCGCTTGCCCAGCGTCTTGTCCAGAGGGCGGTCCAGCAGGGGCACGGTCCCGCGGGCGGATGCGGTTCGAGGGCTCACGCCGATCATTCCAGGGCGAGCAGGACGTCGGGGCGGGCCTGCCCGCCGGCGTGGACGACGACTTCGACGGCATCGTGACTGCCGTGGATTCGCTCGCCGTAGCGGGTGGCCGCCTCGGCCACGAGGGCGCCGACATCGGGGACGGCGTCCCGGCCGAGGACCACGGTGACCAGCTCGTCCTCGGGCCTCAGGGCCCTGTCCGCGGTGACGGCGACGACGTCGGCCTCGGCGTCCGGCCCGTTGAGGGCTAGGGTGCGCAGTCCGACGGCGGCGCGTCCGGCCCGCCCGGCCAGGGCAGTCAGGCCCTCATTCCGCCCGGCCACTGCCACAGCCGCCGCCAGGACGCGCGCCTCGTCGTCGGTGTCGCACACGAGGAGCTGGACGCCGTCGCCGGGCGCCGTCCCGGTGCCGGCGGCGCCGCGCACGCGCGAGACGGCCGCGCGGGCAGCCAGGAATCGCGCCGCCTCGTGAGCCCTGGCGACGCAGTCGGCGTCGCAGGGCAGGACGATCACCTGGGCCAGATCGAGGTCGACGCAGGCTCGAACGATCCCGTCCCGCTCGGGGTTCAGGACGACGACGGCACCGGTGCGGGCGAGCTGTTCGATCAGCCCCGGCGCTCGGGTGCAGGCGATGACGCCGACGCGGTCGCCGGTCGGGGCGGGAGGGTGGAGCTGGGAGGGGTGTTGACGCACGGAGAGGTCGCGTCTGGCGGCCCGGCGTCGGGCACGACGGGCCGCCAGACGCTCGAAGGACACGACATGGGAGTCCTCGAGACTGCCGGCACCGGGCAGAGGCGGCTCATCGGCCTCCCAGGCGGTGGCCGAGGCCAGGGCCGTGGGGCGGAGGTGGTGGACGCACACCTGCCTGGCCCGTCCGACGCGAGGCAGCGCCGCACGGGGAGTGTCGGTGTGGACGTGCACCTGGTACAGGCCCACGCCCAAAGCGTCGGGGGTGCCGACGACACCTACCGAGTCGCCGACGCGCTCGAGCTCGCGGCGCAGAGTCTCGGCCTGGGCGGCGGTGGCCTCGAGCAGGTACATGACCTCGAACGCTCCGGCGGAGGCCGTCTGCGCATCGGTGTCCGCACCGGCGGCCCCGTGCGCGGCACCGGCTAGGAGGTCGACGAGCATCTGGTGGGCGACGTCGGTGTAGGGGCGCGGGATCGTGCTCTCCTGCGCCCGGTCGCCGCTCAGGGGCCGGTCGCCGGCGTCGACCGTGTCCGACAGGCTGGTGAGGACGAGCATGAGGGCGGCGCCCCCGGCGTCGACCGGACCGTGCCCCAGCCCGGCGGTCTCCACGACGCTCTCCTGGGCTCCGAAGGCCGCGGCCGCGCAGATCGCCGAAACGCTGGAGGGCGCGGCGGGTCCTGATTCCTCCAGGGCGGTGCGGGAGGCCGCAGCGGCATCGCGGGCGACGGTCAGCAGGGTGCCCGGCACCGGATGGGACACGGCGGCCCAGGTGGTGGCCGCGATGCGCTCGTAGACGTGGACGAGCTCGACCGGCCTGAGGCCGTCCGGTTCGGGCGCCTCGGCGCAGACGTCCGCGAGCGCGGTCAGGGCCTGGGAGATCAGCAGCCCGGAGTTGCCGCGCGCGCCGCGCACAGCGCCGTCGGCCGCCGCTCGGGAGGCCTGCGCCAGGTCGGTGCCGGACGGGAGGAGATCCAGGGCGTCGCACGCGGCGCGCACGGTGAGCAGAACGTTGGTTCCGGTGTCGGAGTCGGGGACGGGGAAGACGTTGAGAGAATCGACCAGAGGGCGGGTGATCTCGCCCGTGCGGCACGCCAGCCGCAGCCAGGCGCGCAGCACGTCGGCGGTGATCGCGCGCGCGGGAACCGGGGCGGGCGGCTGGCCGTTCCTCTGCCGTATCACGCCGCGTTCTCCTTGGCTGCTGTGGGTGGCGGGCCCGGCCGTCCGTACGGGGCGGTGGGAGGACCCCTGCACCATCAAAGGCTACCGGTATGCGCGGGCGCGCGCGCCCTGCACCCGGCGACGCGCCGCGCGGCGGGCGATCTGAACGGTCCGAACGTGTGCCCGAGCCCACGCCGAGATCGCTTGGGCCGCCCGCCGGCCGTCCGGTAGGGTGCAGTGGTTGCCTGAGGCGCGAGTTCTCGGGCGGTTGATCCAGCACCGGGAGCTCGTCCGGTGCCCCGCAAGAAGATTCAGGAGTGAGACCGTGGCTGCTGTGTGCGACGTCTGCGGCAAGGGCCCCATCTTCGGCAAGAGCGTCTCGCACTCCCACGTGCGGACCAACCGCCGATGGAACCCGAACATCCAGCGTGTGCGTGCTCTCGTGAACGGCACCCCTAAGCGCCTCAACGTATGCACGTCCTGCCTCAAGGCCGGCAAGGTGACGCGCAACATCTGAGAGCGTTTCCGCCGAGCTCCGGAGGCCGTCACCTTCATCGGTGGCGGCCTTCGTCGTGTCGTCGTCCTCTCGCCGGCATCGGCGGCTCCGCGCCGAAACCCCGAAGTAGTGATGCCGTGCGCCGCTGATCCCGCGGGCGATCCGCTCTCAGTCGCGGAAATGGTCCCATCCGGTCCCGACGTCCGGGGCTCTCCCACCGACCATCACGCGCGGGCCGTCGCCCGGCGCCAGCGCCCGCCCGACGACGCGACTGCCGGCCGGGAGCCCGGAGGCGGCCTCGGGTGGAACGGCGGCGAGCATGCCGTGGTCCTCCCCCCCGGTCAGCACCCACCGACGGGCCAGCGCCCGGGCGGCGGTCCTGGAGCCCTCCAGCAGGCGCGCCACCGGCTCGAGTGCGGCCAGGTCCTCCCCGACACCGGTGTCCAGCCCCGCGGGATCCTCGACGTCGATGCGCACCCGGGAGGCGACGGCCATGCGCCCGGCGTCGCGCAGCAGCCCGTCGGAGATGTCCATCATCGCGGTGGCGCCGGCATCGGCCAGAGCGGGGCCGGCCGCCAGGGGCGGGGCGGGGACGCGGAAGACGGACAGCGCCTCGTGCCCCGCGGCGCGCGCATCCTGCGGGAGCCCGTCCCAGGCTAAGGCGCCCTTCTGCGCCCCGGTGCGGCCGGGGTCGTCGATGCCGGCGTCGAGCAGTGCGAGTCCGGCGGCGCTGCGGCCCAGCGTGCCGATGTGGACGAGCAGGTCACCGGGTCGGGCCCCTGACCGCAGGACGGGCGGGCGATCCTCCAGATCGCCGTGGACCGCGACGGCGATCATGAGGCTCTCGCCCGCGCTCAGGTCCCCGCCGACGACGCCGGCCCCCGCCTGCTCGCAGGTGCGGCCCAGGCCGCGGGCAAGATCCCGGACCCAGGCCAGGGGCGTGGCCCGCGGCAGGACGAGACTGACGACCAGCGCCACCGGTCGGGCCCCCATCGCCGCGATGTCCGCGAGGTTCTGGGCGGCGGCGCGCGCTCCGATCTCCTGCGCGCTCGACCACGCGATGGAGAAGTGGTGACCCTGGACCAGCACGTCCGTGCTCACGCAGTAGCGTCCGTCGGGGGCTGTCAGGACAGCGCAATCGTCCCCGTTGCCGACCAGCTCACGACGACTGCGCGGCAGCAGCGGCGCGAAAGCGGCCAGGAGCCCCTCCTCCGTGAGGTCGGCAACCGTGGCCGGCCGGCGGCTCCGGGGGCCGGAGTCCTCAGCGGTTGACATCGTCAGGGCGCTCCAGAGCCAGATCGATGAGCTCTCCGATCAGCGTGGGGTAGTCCATTCCGGTCACATTCCACATGTAGGGGTACATGGAGAAGGGGGTGAAGCCCGGCATGGTGTTGACTTCATTGACGATGGGGCGTCCATCCTCAGTGAGGAAGAAGTCGACTCGTGTCAGCCCCTCTCCCCCGATGGCGAGGAAGGCCTCGGCGGCGGTGGACATGATCAGCTCGCGCTCGTCGGGCGCGATGGGCGCCGGGCAGACCATCTGGACGGCCTCGTGAGCCAGGTACTTGGTCTGGTAGTCGTAGAACTCGCCGGCGCCGTGGGAGGCGTCCATGACGATCTCGCCGGGCTCGGCGACGCGCGGGGCGGCGTCGCCGTGACCGCCCAGGACGGCGACCTCAATCTCGCGCCCGATGATCCCCGTCTCTACGAGCACCTTGGGATCCACCGCGCGGGCGGCCTCGATAGCGGCGAGCAGGTCATCGCCGCGTTCGACCTTGGTGATGCCCAACGACGAACCGGCGCGCGCGGGTTTGACGAACAACGGGTAGTCGAGCGCCTCGCATTCGCCCAGCACGGCATCGCGGTCCCGACTCCACCGGTGGGGGCCGACGACGACGTGCGGGGCTGTGGCGATGCCGGCGGCGTTCAGAAGCACCTTGGTGACCTGCTTGTCCATGCCCGCGGCGCTGGCGAGGACGCCGCAGCCCACGTAGCGGATGCCCAGCATCTCGAGCATCCCCTGGATGGTGCCGTCCTCGCCGTAGGGGCCGTGCAGCAGCGGCAGAACGACGTCGACATCGCCCAGAACGTTCGGACCGGTGGGAGTCAGAGCGGTCAGCGCCCCGCCTCCGAGTCGTACGGCGAGCTCGCCGCGGCCCAGGCCGTCGGCGGTGATCCGGACCGGGGGCCGGGAGTCGTCCAGGGCCAGGGCGGCGGGGTCGTCGTCGACGAGGACCCACTGACCGGTCGGCGTGATGCCGATGGGCAGCACGTCGTAACGGTCGCGGTCGATGGCCGACAGGACCCCGGCGGCCGTCGCGCACGAAATGGTGTGCTCCCCGCTGCGCCCTCCGAAGACGACCGCCACACGCGGCTTGCGCTTGTCTCGTCGGATCGCGTCGCGGGAGGACTCGAGTGAGGGGGTCGGCTGGGTGGCTGGGCTGTCCGGCATGCCGCCAACGCTACCGCCGCCCCGCTTCCGGCGGGGCATCGGGCCGGAAGGCCGCCCGGTCGCCGCTCCGGCCACTACCGTCCCTGGCCTGCCCGAACTCCCGGGCCCGGCGCACCGGATCGCTCCCCGTCCGCCCGATCCCGCCGTCAGGCGATGGGGCCGGCGTGGACGCCTTCGGCCTTGCGGGGTCTGGCCAGCAGGGCGTCGTTGACCTCGGTGACTGTGGCCCGCCCCTCGACGACGGCGACGACACCCGCGGTGATGGGCATCTCGACGCCGTGAGCGGCGGCCAGGTCGAGCACCGCGCGGGCCGATCTGGCCCCCTCGGCCACGCCGCGCGAGGCCCGACCGGCCTCGGCCACGCTCATGCCCTCACCCAGGCGGCGGCCGAAGGTCTGGTTGCGCGACAGGGGGCTGGAGCAGGTCGCCACCAGGTCCCCCAGGCCCGCCAATCCGGGGAAGGTCTCCGGGCGCGCCCCCAGGGCCAGTCCCAGGCGGGTGATCTCCACCAGGCCGCGGGTGATGATGGTCGCCATGGAGTTGTCGCCGAAGCCGCACCCGGCCGCGGCCCCCACCGCCAGGGCGATGACGTTCTTGACCGCCCCGCACAGCTCAACGCCGAGCACGTCGGTGTTCGTGTAGGGCCTGAAGGTGCTCGTGGCGCACAGCGCTGCCACCCGCGCCGCGACGACCTCGTCGATAGCGGCGACCACGGTGGCCGTGGGCTGGCGGGCCGCGATCTCATCGGCGAGGTTGGGCCCCGAGACGACGGCGACCCGCTCCGCCGGCAGGTCGAGGACGTCGGCGAGGACCTGACTCATGCGCATCCTCGTACCGAGCTCGACCCCCTTCATCAGGGAGACGGCGAGAGCACCGTCGGCGATTTCACCTCGCAGAGGGGCCAGCACGCCGCGGGCGCTCTGAGAGGGCACGGCGACGACGACCAGACCCGCGCCCTCGACGGCCCGTACCAGATCGCTCGTGGCCGACACGCCCTCGGGAAGGTGGTGCCCGGGGACGTAGCGCTCGTTGCGGCCGGCGTTGATCTCGCGGACCAGATCCGTACGGCGGGCCCACAGAGTCGTCGGCGTGCCCGCCTCGGCGAGGAGGCAGGCGAAGGTGGTGCCCCAGGCGCCCGCGCCGACGACGGCCGCCCGCGCCACGTCCCCCCCGCTCACGGCTGCGCCTCCGTGCCCGTCTGCGCGTCGGGCCCGCTCTGCTCTCCGGCGTCCGGGCGGGAGCCCTCCTCGATGTCGGGGCCCGGCTGCGGGGCCGGATCGGGCTTGCGCACGCCGTGCCGATTCTTACCGGGGTCGCCGTCGTAATGAACATCGTAGGGGCGGGGGGCCTCCTCGCCGCGCAGGTCCTCGACCAAGGAGGTGATGCGCCGCATGATCTCGGCCGTCGCAGTGCGCACCGCCGCATGGTTCCCGGTATCGGAGCCGAAGGACTCCACAGTGAAGGGCTCGCCGATGACGACTCGCACATCCTTGCGGGGGAAGGGGTGGAAGCCACCGCCGAAGGAATCGAGGATGTCCTGCGCGCCCCACTGCCCCATGGGCAGCACGGGCGCACCCGTACTCATGGCCAGGCGCGCCGCGCCCGTCTTGCCGGTCATGGGCCACAGGAGAGGGTCGCGCGAGAGCGTGCCCTCGGGAAAGATCATGATGACGTCCCCGGCGAGCAGCCGCTTCTCCGCCTCGACCAGGGAGCTGCCGGCGTTCTTCGTCCCCCGGTAGACGGGGATCTGACGGCCGGCCTTGAAGACGAGCCCGAGAAGCGGGACGTTGAAGATCGAGGACTTGGCCAACGAGTACGCCGGCACGTCCTGATCGACCAGGGCGCGCATGGCCGTCAGCGAGTCCAGATCGGACAGATGGTTGCACACGGCGATGAAGCCGCCCTCGCGCGGAATGTTCTCCGCCCCGCTCACATGGAAGCGGGAGACGAGCTTGAGGAACGGGATGATCGCTCCTCGAGCTGCGAACCGGTAGAAGAGGGGCATGGGTCGGGTCGTGGGCACGACGCGACTCTAGCCGGTGCTCGCGCTCGGGCGCATGAGCGGTCTGATGGGGCGTCTCGGCCGGCGCCCTGTCAGGCCAGCCTGGAGACGTCGGCGTCGAGGGAGGCGAGCTTGCTCATGAAGTGCTCGTAGCCACGATCGATGAGGTTGATCCCCTCGACCCGGCTGGCGCCCTCGGCGGCCAGGGCCGCTATCAGATGGGAGAAGCCGCCGCGCAGGTCGGGCACCACGATATCGGCGCCGTGCAGCGGCGAGGGGCCCGAGACGACGGCCGAGTGGTAGAAGTTGCGCTGGCCGAAACGGCACTCCGTCCCGCCCAGGCACTCCCGGTAGACCTGGATGGTGGCGCCCATCTTGCGCAGAGCCTTGGTGAAGCCGAAGCGGTTCTCGTAGACGGTCTCATGGATGATCGACAGACCATCCGCCTGGGTGAGGGCGACCACCAGCGGCTGCTGCCAGTCGGTCATGAAGCCGGGATGAACGTTGGTCTCCACCACGATGGATCGCAGGTCACCGCCGGGGTGGTAGAAGCGGATGCCGTCATCGCGCACGTCGAAGGCGCCGCCGACCTTGCGGAAGGTGTTGAGGAAGGTCGTCATGTCGCCCTGGTGGGCGCCGCGCACGAAGACGTCGCCGTGGGTGGCCAGGGCGGCGGAGGCCCATGACCCCGCCTCGATGCGGTCGGGCAGGGCCGCATGGTTGTACCCGGCGAGTTCGCTGACGCCCTCGACGTGAATGGTGCGGTCGGTGTCCACCGAGATGATGGCGCCCATCTTCTGCAGGATGTCGACCAGATCGAGGATCTCGGGCTCAACGGCGGCGCCGCGCAGCTCGGTCAGCCCGTCGGCGCGCACCGCGGTGAGCAGCGTCTGTTCGGTGGCGCCGACGCTCGGGTAGGGCAGGTCGATGACGGTGCCGCGCAGCCCGGCCGGGGCGGTGATGTGGATCCCGCCCTCGAGCTTGTCGACGACCGCCCCGTACTTGCGCAGGATCTCCAGGTGGAAATCGATCGGACGATCCCCGATGCGGCAGCCTCCCAGATCGGGGATGAAGGCCTCCCCCAGCCGGTGCAGCAGCGGGCCGCAGAAGAGGATGGGGATGCGGGAGCTGCCGGCATGCGCGTCGATGTCGGCCATGTGGGCGCTTTCGACTCGCGAGGGGTCCAGGCGCAGCACCCCCTCGGTCTGGTCGTAGTCGATGGCCACTCCGTGCAGGGACAGCAGACCGGAGACGACGTCGACATCACGGATGAGAGGAACATTGCGCAGGACGGACGGGGTCGTGCCGAGCAGAGCGGCAACCATCGCCTTGGGCACGAAGTTCTTCGCCCCGCGTACCGTGATCTCTCCCGCGAGGGGGCGTCCGCCCTGGACCTGGAGCAGTCCGTCGACCATCAAGTACCTCCGAAACGATGTGGCCGCGGATGCCGCGGATGTCTGGGGACGCCCTGTGAGCGCAGCGCCGTCTCAGCATAGGCGAGACCACGGCCCAGCGGGAATCGCGGAGCGCACTCGGCCCGTGGCGTGCGCCTCAGCCTTCGGCGCGGGCCGTCAGGAACCCGGGGACGACGGGCATATCGGCGGCGCGCGCGGGCACGACCTCCTCCTCGGGCAGATGCCGGGCCGGCAGCGTGGTCGGCTTGAAGGCGGGGCGCGCCCGCTCGTAGGCGACGATCTCGTCGGAGTGTCGAAGGGTCAGCGAGATGTCGTCCAACCCCTCCATGAGGGTCCAGCGCACGTAGTCGTCGATCTGGAACGTGGTGCGCAGACCACCGGCCTCGACGGTGCGCTCGGCCAGATCCACCGTGACCTCGGTGCCGGGCTCGGTCTCCAGGATTTTCCACAGCTGCTCGGTGTCGTCCTGGCTGATGACGCCCGCCACCAACCCCTGCTTGCCGGCGTTGCCGCGGAAGATGTCGGCGAAGCGCGGGGCGAGGACCACCTTGAACCCGTAGTCCTTCAGGGCCCACACGGCGTGCTCGCGCGAGGAGCCGGTGCCGAAGTCGGGACCGGCCACGAGCACGCTGGCGTGCTTGTAGGCCTCCCGATTGAGAACGAAGTCGTCCTCGTTCGCCCTCCAGGAGGCGAAAAGGGCGTCCTCGAACCCGGTGCGGGTGACGCGCTTGAGGTAGACGGCCGGAATGATCTGGTCTGTATCCACGGCGCTGCGCCGCAGCGGGGCGCCGATGCCGGTGTGACGGATGAATGCGTCCACAGTGGTTCTCCTGGTGAATCTTGAGCGGGGCTCCTGCCAAGCCCGCTGACGAATCGCCCCGGTCCGGTTCAGGCCGCGGCGCCGACGACAGGCGCGGGCAGATCGGAAGGGGTGGACAGGGTGCCGCGCACGGCGGTGGCGGCTGCGACCAGGGGCGAGACGAGATGGGTCCGCCCGCCCTTGCCCTGGCGGCCCTCGAAATTGCGATTGGAGGTGGAGGCGGCGCGCTCGCCGGGCGCCAGCTTGTCGGGGTTCATGGCCAGGCACATCGAACAGCCGGCGTTGCGCCATTCGGCACCGAACTCCTTGAAGACCCGGTCCAGGCCCTCGGCCTCGGCCTGAAGGCGCACGCGGGCCGAAGCGGGCACGACCAGCATGCGCACGCCCGGCGCCTTGCGGCGCCCCCGCACGACCTCGGCGGCGGCGCGCAGATCCTCAATGCGCCCGTTGGTGCAGCTGCCGAGGAAGACGGTATCGACCCTGATGTCCCGCAGCGGCGTGCCCGGGGTCAGGTCCATGTACTCCAGGGCCCGCTCGGCGGCGCGGCGCCGGGTCTCATCGGCGATGGATTCGGGATCGGGGACGCGGGCGGAGATGGGAAGGCCCTGACCGGGGTTGGTGCCCCACGTGACGAAGGGCTCGATGTCGGCGGCCGTGAGATCCACCTCCGCGTCGAAGACGGCGTCCTCATCGGTGCGCAGACTCCTCCAGTACTCCACGGCGACATCCCAGTCCGCGCCCCGCGGGGCATGAGGACGGCCGGCGAGATAGGAGAAGGTTGTCTCATCGGGGGCGATCATGCCGGCCCGGGCGCCGCCCTCGATGGACATGTTGCAGATGGTCATGCGGGCCTCCATCGAGAGCTGTTCGATGGCGCGGCCGCGGTACTCGATGACATGACCCTGGGCCCCGTTGGTGCCGATCCTGGCGATGACGGCCAGGATGATGTCCTTGGCCCCGGACCCGGCGGGCAGGTCGCCGTCGACGCGCACGCTCATCGTCTTGAACGGCGCGATGGGCAGAGTCTGGGTGGCGAGCACATGCTCGACCTGACTGGTGCCGATGCCGAAAGCCAGTGCCCCGAAGGCGCCGTGAGTGGAGGTGTGGGAGTCGCCGCATACGACGGTCATGCCCGGCTGGGTCAGACCCAACTGGGGGCCGACGGCGTGGACGATGCCCTGATCGGCGTCGCCCAGGGAGTGCAGGCGCACACCGAACTCGGCGCAGTTGGCGCGCAGCGTCTCGATCTGGGCGCGGCTGGTGACGTCGGCGATCGGCAGGTCGATGTCGAGCGTGGGGGTGTTGTGGTCCTCGGTGGCCAGGGTCAGGTCGGGACAGCGGACCCCGCGACCCGCCAGACGCAGCCCCTCGAAGGCCTGGGGGCTGGTGACCTCGTGGACGAGGTGGAGGTCGATGTAGAGCAGATCGGGAGCTCCGTCCGTGCCCTGAGAGACGACGTGGTCGCGCCAGACCTTCTGGGCGAGGGTCATTCCCATCGCTGCGTATCCTTTCCTTTCCCGGAGGGGCCCGGGGCCCTGAGGACTCTATCTCCGTCGAGGCGCCAGAGCGCCGCGGTGCGCAGCCGCGGCAGCGCCGTGGCGCTTCCCACGACGGTACGGGGTGCCGGCCAGCATGACGATCGATCGTGAGGATGCTGACACGACGCCATTTCTGGATCGCAGAATACTTGAAGTCTCATCACTCGGAATGGCAGTATCAGATTATGGACGAGTTGAGCGAGATGGAGACTGAGACCAGCAGCGGCGTCGGCGTCATCGATAAGGCCGCCCTCGTCATGAACGCGCTGGAGGCGGGGCCCGCGACTCTGGCCCAGCTCGTCTCCTCCACCCACCTGGCTCGCCCCACCGCCCACCGCATCGCCGTGGCGCTGGAGTTCCACCGGCTCGTTTCGCGCGATTCCCAGGGCCGCTTCGTCCTCGGCCCGCGCCTGAGCGAGCTCGCTTCCGCCGCCGGGGAGGACCATCTCCTGGCCGCGGCGGGGCCGGTGCTGGCGGCGCTGCGCGACAAGACCCACGAGTCCTCCCAGCTCTACCGCCGCCAGGGCGATGTCCGCGTCTGCGTGGCCAATGCCGAACGTCCCATAGGCCTGCGCGACTCCATCCCCGTGGGCGCCACCATGTCGATGCAGGGCGGATCCGCCGCCCAGGTGCTTCTGGCGTGGGAGGAGCCCGATCGCCTGCACCGCGGTCTGGTGGGAGCGCGGTTCAATGCCACAATGCTCTCGGCCGTGCGCCGTCGCGGCTGGGCCCAGTCCGTGGGCGAGCGTGAGCCCGGCGTCGCCAGCGTCTCGGCCCCGGTGCGCGGGGCGAGCAGCAAGGTGATCGCCGCCGTGTCGATCTCAGGGCCGATCGAGCGCATGGGTCGTCAGCCCGGCCGCGTCCACGGCGGGGTCGTCATGGCGGCGGCGCGCCGACTATCCGAGATCCTGCGCAACAGCGATGAGGGTTGACCCACCCGCCTCCGTCCGGAGTCGGTCACGCTCCGCGCCCGCTGCGGGCCGACCTGCACCAGGGCCCGTGGCCGGTCCGCAACCGACCGTAGACTTCATTCATGCGCCGCACTCTGCTCGTCACCAACGACTTCCCACCCGTCGTGGGGGGCATTCAGTCCTACCTCGATGACTACACCTCGCGCCTGCCGGCCGACGACCTCGTGGTCCTGGCCTCCACGCCCCCCGAGGGCCCGCAGGCGGCCCGCACCTTCGACGAGACCCGGACCTTCGAAGTGGTGCGGGTGCCCACTGGCATGCTGCTCCCGACGCCGAGGGTGCGGGCGCGCATGGAGCACCTCATCGACGCCCGCGGTATCGAAACCGTCTGGTTCGGAGCCGCCGCTCCTCTGGGCCTGCTCGGCGCGTCGGCGAGACGGGCCGGTGCGACTCGCATCATCGCAACCACTCACGGCCACGAGGTCGGCTGGAGCATGGTCCTGGGAGCCCGCCAGATGCTGCGCAGGATCTTCCGCCACGCCGACGTCGTGACCTACATCTCGCGCTACACGCTCGATGAACTCCGCCCCCACATGCCCGCCGACCAGCGAGTGCTGCATCTGCCCAGCGGCATCGACGTCGAGCGCTTCCACCCCGACGCCCGAGCCCGTGCGGCGCTGAGATCCCGCTACGGCCTGGGCGAGGCGCCGACCGCCGTATGCGTCTCACGACTTGTGGCGCGCAAGGGCCAGGACTCTCTCATCGCGGCCTGGCCTCGAGTGGTCGACCGGGTCCCGGGGGCCAGGCTCGTCATCGTCGGCTGGGGTCCCTACGCCAGGCGGCTGGCCGAACTCAGGCGCTCCTCACCGACGCGCGAGTCGATTACCCTGACCGGCCGCGTCCCCCATGACGAGCTCGCGGGCCACATGGCCATGGGCGACGTCTTCGCCATGCCGTGCCGCACACGCGGTCATGGCCTCGACGTCGAAGGGCTGGGCATCGTCTTCCTCGAGGCCTCCGCGACGGGACTGCCCGTCATCGCCGGTGCGAGCGGCGGGGCCCCGGAGACCGTCGAAGAGGGCGTGACCGGGAACGTGGTCGACGGCCGCGATCAGGACGCGCTGGTCGAGGCCCTGGTCGCTCAGCTGACCGACCCGGCACTGCGGGAGCGAATGGGTGCAGCGGGCCGGTCACTCATGAAGGAGCGGTGGACCTGGCCGTCACTGGTCGCCGGCCTGACCGGGGCCATCGATGCACGATGAGGGCGGAAGCGGCACCGGAACGGCCCGAGGGCGGCCCCAGGAGGAGGTCGCGAACCCGGTGACAGCGCAATGGGAGCGCACGAACCCCGAACTGCTGGCGCGCACCGCCACGGACCCCTCCACCCGACTCGAACTCGCACTGCTGGCCGCCTGGTGCCCGCAGACCCTCCTGGCCCGACCGGACGGGGGCGGTTGTGTCGTGCGCTACCACTCGGGAATGACGAAAAGGGCCAACTCGGCGCTCGCGCTCGCCCCGTCCATCGGGAGTCTGGGCGAGGCGGCACGATGGTACGGCCGTCACGGTCACGAGCCCGTGGCGATGGTCCCATGCGGGGCGGCTCTTCCGCCCTGCGTGCGCCCGAGCATCGATCCCGAGGTGCTCGTCATGACCGCGCAGACCCGCGAGGCGATCGGAGCCCGCCGTCCGACCCGAGCTCCAACGGCATGCGTGAGCACCGAGCCGCACGGGTCCTTCATTGAACGCACGGCGCGACGCGCCCGCCCCGGAACGCCCCCCACTCAAGCCCGGGCGCTGGCCGCTCGCCTGCTCACGAGCGCGCCCGAGCAGGTCTTCGCCAGCACGCCGTCCGGCGCCACGGGACGACTGGCCCTGACCGGGATCGATGGCACCGCTGTCATTGATGGCATTTTCGTGCCGCGGTGGGCCCGACGTCGAGGAGAGGCCACCGCCGTGGTCAAGGCGCTCATCGAGACGGCGGCCGCGCGAAATGCGCACCGGGTGGCACTGGAGGTCGAGGACGGCAACGACGGCGCCATCGCCTGCTATCTCCGGCTGGGATTCGAGGTGCGTCACCGCCACCGCTACGTCACCTGCGTCACCGCGGACCCTGCGGATTGACGAGCCGACGCCCGGCGCGTCGTGCGGTCAGCATTCACCCCTCGTGGGCGAGGTGGCCGGAGCGCAGGTCGGCGATGGCCGACTCGAAGTCATCCAGACTGTTGAAACCCGAGTAGACGGAGGCGAAGCGCAGGTAAGCGACTTCGTCGAGCTCGCGCAGCGGTCCCAGGATCGCCAGTCCGACATCGTGGGAGTCGACGAGCGCCTGGCCGGTGCCCCGGATAGCCTCCTCGACCTTATGGGCCAGCAACGCTAAGTCGTCGTCCGAAACGGGCCGTCCCTGGCAGGCGCGGCGCACGCCCATGATCACCTTGGCGCGGGAGAAGGGCTCGACCGCGCCGGACCGCTTGCGCACCGACAGGCTGGCGGTCTCCACCGTGGTGAAGCGGCGCCCGCACCGAGTGCACTCCCGACGACGGCGGATCGACGTCCCGTCCTCAGCGGTGCGGGAGTCCACCACGCGCGAGCCGTCATGCCGGCAGAAGGGACAGTGCACGCCGAGATCCTCCACTTGATTGCATCGATGTGCAATGGAGACTAAACGCACAACCGGTTCCCCGCAAGCCGCGTCTGCCCGCAGCTCACTCAACGGGAACCACCAGAACCTGACCGGGCTCGACCGAGGACGATGTCAGACCGTTGAGTTCGACGATCCGAGTGACGGTTTCGCCGACGTCCCCGGTGCCCGTCTGTGCCGCGACCTCCCACAGCGACTGACCGATCTGAACGGTGGCCGTCGTCGTCCCGCCCGGAGCGCCCGCGAAGCCAGTGGCCGCGATGCCGAGCGCAATGACCATGACGGCTGCGAGCGTCAGGCAACTCACCGCCGCGAGTCGGCGCAGCCCGACCGGTGGCGCCCGGTGAGGCCCCCGAGCGGAGCTCCCGGAGGCCTCACCGCGCACCGCCCCGCGGTATCGGGCCTGAAGCTCTCGGCGGCGCTGCGCCCGCACGGCCGGGTGATGCGGCGCCAGATCCGCCGGTCGCATCCCGGGGAGGTCGGCTGGCCGCCCGGCTCTCGGGGCGACGGGTCGGCGAGTCAGTTCCACGGGGAGTTCCGCCCTCCGGGCCGCCGACGATGTCCGGGCGGCCGAGGGCGCCTCAGTCACCAGGCGAAGGCGGCCACCGGCGCGGTCGATGGCACCGGGAAGGACCGTTGGGACGACGTCCCGACGACGGGACGAGGGCGGAGCGGACGGGCTCATGGAAACCTCCTGAACATATGTTCGACGAACGCCTGTTCGATACCCTAGCCGGGAACGAACTCCGTGTCCAGAACGTCTTCGAACACATGTTTGAAACAGTGGTCGATCCCCCGTAGGCTTGAGGCGCCAAGACCACCATGGACCACCGACACGAATTCGACCCCTCGATCGACCGCATGTCCGGATCGTCCGGATCGTCCGGAACCCGCGGCAACGACCGCATGCGGGACGGGGCCGAGGAAGGATCGCCCGGTCATGAAAACCACCGGCACCACCGCCCCGGTCTCGACGGCAGCGGCCCTCAGCACGCTCGACACCCGCGCCCGCGCCGTCTACGAGACCGTGCGGGACGCCGTCACCACCCACGGCTATCCGCCATCCATGCGGGAGATCGGCGCCACAGTCGGCCTGACGAGTCCGTCCTCTGTCAAGCATCAGCTCGATAAGCTCGAGCGGCTGGGCCTGGTGCGTCGTGACCCGAACCGTCCGCGCGCCATGGAGGTCATCGCGTCCGAGCAGCCGGATCCCACCTCCGGGAGCGGATCCCTCTCCTCCTCCGAAGGCATGGAGGAATCCGCTGCCGCCTCCGCACTGCCGGTGCTACCCGGCGTGGCTGAGGGCGAGGCCGTCGCGGTGCCTCTCGTCGGACGGATCGCGGCGGGCTCCCCCATCCTCGCCGAGCAGAGCATCGAGGACGTCATGGCTCTGCCCCGGCGCCTGACCGGGGATGGCGAACTCTTCATGCTCAAGGTGCACGGCGATTCCATGACCGAGGCCGCCATCTGCGACGGGGACTGGGTCGTGGTGCGCGCTCAGGCGGACGCCTCGAACGGCGACGTCGTGGCCGCCCTGCTCGATGACGTCGATGGCGCCTCCGCCACGGTCAAGGTCCTCTCGCGCGAGAACGGCCACCAGTGGCTGCTCCCCCGCAATCCCGACTACTCCCCGATCCTCGGGGACGAGGCCAGCATCATGGGGAAGGTCGTCACGGTCCTGCGCGCGCTGTAGCGCGACACTCCCGCAGCCGCCCGCGAGGTCGTCTCCTCCGCCTGCGCGGCTCCGCGTCGCGCCGATACGACGGGGCCCGGCCCTGAGAAGGAGCCGGGCCCCGTGATGGTGCTGCGACGTCGTGAGCGGTCGGAACTGCGGGCTCCTCCCGGAGCCGAGCGGCTCTCAGTACCCCAGGCCGCGAGCAACCTCGCGCAGCCGCTCGGCCGACGAGGTCAGGCGGTCGCGCTCGTCGAGGGTCAGCGGCAGCTCGAGGCGGCGCCCGGCACCCTTACGCCCGACGATCGTGGGCACCGACATGCAGACGTCGGAAATGCCGTGCCAGTTGTCCAACAACGGGGACACCGTGAGCACGCGCTGCTCGTCGTTGAGAATCGCCCCGATGATGCGCTGGACGGCCAGGCCGACGGCGTAGTTCGTCACGCCCTTGCCCTCGATGATGCGGTAGGCGGAGCGCACGACGTCGTGAGTGATGCGGTCGCGCTTGTCCTGGTCGAAGACGCCGCCGTCCAGAGTCCTGCCCCACTGAGTGATCGGCACGCCGCCGATCTCCGTGGAGGACCACAGGGCGACCTCGGAGTCGCCGTGCTCGCCGGCGATGTACCCGTGGATGTTCTGGGTGGCCGTCCCCGTCTCCAGAGAGACGAGGTACCGCATGCGAGCGGTGTCCAGCACGGTGCCCGAGCCGAAAACCTGGTTCTCCGGCAAACCGGTGATCTTCCTGGAGCAGTAGGTCACGACGTCGACCGGGTTGGCGACCAGCAGGAAGATCGCGTTCGGAGCGACCTCGACCAGCTTGGGCAGGATCTTCTCCATGATGCCCACCGTCGCACCGGCGAGCTCGAGGCGCGACTGACCGGGTTTCTGCTTGGCCCCGGCGGTGATCGCAATGACGTCGGCGTCGCGGCAGATCTCGGGATCGTCGGAGCCCGAGACCGAACCGGCCGAGGTGAACTGGATGCCCTGGGCGATGTCGAGGGCCTCCGCCTCGACCTTGTCCTTCACGATGTCTTGCAGCACGACCTCGCGGGCGACGCCTTTGGTCACGCAGGCGTACGCGAGTGTCGAGCCCACGGCACCCGCCCCGATGACGGCGACCTTGGACGGACGACCTCCCGAGCCTGTCGGGTAGGAACCTTGAGCACTGTTGGTGTTGATGGCCTCGGACACGGTCTTCCTCCGAATCGGGTGGTGGCACGGCAGGCGAGCCGGCCAAGGCCAAGCGTACGCGGTGCAAACCCGCCCGTGGGGAAAACGTCATTATCCGTATCCGTTCAAAGCAGGACCGCGCAGCCGACGAGCACGCCGTGCACCCGAGTCTTCAGGTCGTCATCGGGCCGGCGATGCGTTCACGAACCGGACCGGGCCAGCCGTCCCAGGGCTCCGAGAACGGTATCGCGATCCCCAGTGGGCCATAGCGCCGGCATCGACCGAGCCAGAAAGGAGCCGTAACGGGCGGTGCGCAGCCGCGGATCGAGGACGGCGACAACACCGCGGTCATCGGGCCGGCGGATCAGTCGTCCGGCCCCCTGGGCGAGCAGGAGAGCCGCGTGGGTCGCCGACACACTCATGAATCCGTTGCCGCCCGCGGCCGCGACGGCCTCGCTACGGGCCTGGGCCACGGGATCGTCCGGGCGCGGAAACGGGATGCGGTCGATGATCACGAGACGGCAGGTGCGTCCGGGCACGTCCACCCCCTGCCACAGGGAGAGGGTCCCCACCAGGCAGGCGTCCTCGTCGGCGGCGAAGGCCTCCACAAGAGTCGACAGCTGATCGTCGCCCTGCGCGTAAACGGTCAGGTCCGTAGCGCCGCGCAGCACCTCGGCGGCCTCCGCAGCGGCCCGGCGCGAGGAGAACAAGCCCAGCATGCCGCCGCCGCTGGCCTCGGTCAGCGCGAGGAGCTCGTCCAGAACCGCCTCGCAGATCCCCCGCCCCGGCCTGGGCAGGTGGGTAGGCGCGTAGAGAATGCCCTGACGCGCATAATCGAAGGGGGTGCCCACGTCCACGCCGTCCCACCGATCCGAGGCGACAGTGAGTCCCAGGGCGCGGGCCATCGGCTCGAAACCGCCGCCCAGGGCCAGAGTGGCCGAGGTCAGGACGACCGCGCGATCGTTCAGCAGGGAGTCGGCGATCGCGGCGGCGACATCGATGGGAGCCAGCGTCAGGCGCGGCGGCTCCGCCCCCGCGCGAGGCCGCTCCACCCAGGCGACATCGCGACGCTCGCGCACCGAGTCCGAGGTCATTCGCTCGATCGTGTCGATCAGGTCGGCCACTGCGGTGCGGGCCAGCGCCGCTCCCCCGGCGTCGGTGCCCTCGTCCCTGCTCGCCCTGGATGCTCCCCGCACATCGGCGAGCACCCGCCGCGCGGCCCCGTCCAGGACGACGAGCGCTTCGCGCCCGGCCGGCGGCAGCCCGTCTGCCAGACGCCCGTCGGGCAGGTCGGCCAGGGCGAGCTGGAGGCGCTGGCCCGCCTCCTCCAGCTCGGTGACCACCACCGAGGCGCCCCGCCGAGCGGCCGCGGCCACCCGCATGACGGCGGCCGCGGACAGGCTCACGGTGCCCTGGGAGCGGACCCGGCCGGCCAGCTCATGGGCTTCGTCGACCACGAGGACCCGGTAGTCGGGCAGCACTCCGACGTTGCCCGCCGCTGCGATACCGAGCATAGCGTGATTGGTGACGACGACGTCGGCCTGGCTCGCGGCGGCGCGGGCCAGCTCGGGGAAGCACTCCTCGTGCAGCGGGCAGGACGGGCCCAGACACTCCGCCCGCGACACCGAGACGTGCGCCCAGGCGCGGTCGCTCACACCGGGGATCAGATCGTCGCGGTCGCCGGTGGCGGTCTCGGCGGCCCACTCGCGCAGTCGGACGATCTGCTCCCCGACGCTGCCACGGTCGGCCTCCCCCACCCGGCCCGGGGTTGTCGCCGCGCCGGCGGAGAAAAGAGTGTCAGCGTCATCGTCGGGGTAGCCGCCGGCCAACCGGTGACGGCACAGATAGTTCTGCCAACCTTTGAGCAGAGCCACGGAGGGCCGCACGCCGGTGACGGCCTCGACGGCGTCGGCCGCCACAGGCGCATCCTTGGTCATCACCTGCCGCTGAAGGGCGAGCGTCGCGGTGGAGACCACGGCCCGTTCCTCGGCGGTCGCCGCGTGGAGCATGACGGGCACGAGGTAGCCCAGCGACTTGCCGGTTCCGGTGCCGGCCTGCACCAGCAGGTGCGAACCGGCGTCGAGCGCCGCCTCCACTCGGTCCGCCATCTCGGCCTGCCCCGCTCGAAGGCTCCCGCCGAGCCGGCGGACCGCCTCGGCGAGCGCCTCCCGGGCATCCCGGTCCTCGCTCACCTCGCGCTCACCCGGATGCCGATGCCGCCGAGACGGCGGCGGCGCGCAGCTCAGCGGCCAGTGGCGCAGCGACCCGGGCGACGACGCGGGTGCCGGCCTCGAGGTAGTCGATGGCATCGATCTCGCCATCGGCGTGCACCCTGGAGACCAGGTCGCCCCGCGCGTAGGGCACGACGAGGTCGACATCCGCCTCCGGACGCGGCAGCATCTCTTCGATGCGCCGTCGCAGCGTCTCCAGACCCCCGCCGGTGCGCGCGCAGACGCCGATCGCCCCGGGCAGGCGTGTGCGCAGGGCGGCGAGAGTGACGGCGTCGGCAAGGTCGACCTTGTTGAGCACAACGAGCTCGGGGACGTCGAGGCCGCCGGGGATGTCCGCGAGGACGGCCCGCACGGCGGTCACCTGACCGACCGGATCGGGGTGGGCGGCGTCGACGACGTGGAGGACGAGATCGGCGCCGCCCACCTCCTCCAGAGTGGAGCGGAACGCCTCGATGAGCTCGTGGGGCAAGTCGCGCATGAAACCGACCGTGTCGGTGAGGGTGTAGACGCGTCCGTCGGAGGTCTCGGCCCGGCGCACGGTCGGGTCGAGGGTGGCGAACAGGGCGTCCTGGACCAAGAGGCCGGCGCCGGTGAGTGCATTCATGAGGGAGGACTTACCCGCGTTGGTGTACCCGGCGATCGCCACCGAGGGGATGGGGCCGCGGCGCCGCGAACCGCGCTTGACCTCCCGGGAGGGCGTCATGGACCTGATCTGCCGGCGCAGCTTGGCCATGCGGGCCCGGATGCGGCGCCGATCGAGCTCGATCTTGGTCTCGCCGGGCCCGCGCGAGCCGATGCCCGCCCCCCCGGCGACGCGTCCTCCGGCCTGACGGGACATCGACTCACCCCAGCCGCGCAGGCGCGGCAGAAGGTACTCCAGCTGGGCGAGCTCGACCTGGGCCTTGCCCTCGCGCGACTTGGCGTGCTGGGCGAAGATGTCGAGGATCACGGCGGTGCGGTCGACGACCTTGACGCCCACGACATCCTCCAGGGAACGGCGCTGGGAGGGGGCAAGCTCGCCGTCGACGATGACGGTGTCGGCGCCTGCGGCGGCGACCGTCTCGGCCAGTTCTCCGGCTTTGCCCGATCCGAGGTAGGTGGCGGGGTCGGGGTGATCGCGCTTCTGGATGAGGGCATCGAGGACCTGGGAGCCCGCGGTCTCGGCCAAGGCGGCGAGCTCGGCGAGACTGGTCTCGGCATCCTGGGCATCGGCGGTGCCAAACGCCGGGACCCGCGCGGCGGCCCGGGGCAGGTCCAGGCCGACGAGCACGACCTTCTCCAGGCGGACCTGACGGTACTCGACCTCGCTGACGTCCTGGAGTTCGGTGCTCAAAGTAGCGACGCGCCTCGTGCCCGCGCGGGCCTCGCGCTCCAGGGCACCGTCGTCGAGCGCCTCACGGCTGGCATGCTCACCGGCGGTGGACGCCAGGGCGGTCCCGCCGCGGGAGAGGATACGGTCGACGATCTCCTCGGGCGAGGGGGCCCGCACCTGCGGATCAGTGAGCGATTGCGGGCGGGCCGGTTCGACGTCGTCGTCGGACTGGAGGGCCGGATCATTGGAAGCGGTCAAGAATCATCCTTCGCGTATGCGTACGGCGGAGCGGAGCTCGACGGACCGGCCCGATGAGGGCGGGCCGTGGCCGGGGATCGCGTGCGAGAGCCTCGCACCGACGCGGTCTCATCGCATACGAACGAACCACAGAGATGGCATTGTAGCGTCATCGGCGGCGATGGACCAGCCTCCGACGTCGCACCGGTCGTCCTCATCTAGGCTCGGACGGTGCGCTCCACCATTCGCCGGCCTGACGACTCCGCCCCTCCCTTAGTGCAGCGTCTGGTGACCACGAGCGTCGGCCGCCTGGCTCTGGCGCTGCTCGTCGTCGAGCTCCTGGCGGGGATGCAGACCTACCTCAATCAGACGATCCTTCCGCTGCTCGCCACAGACCTGAGGGCCCGCGACCACTACGGGCTGGTGACGGCGGCCGGGACGGTGCCCACCTTCCTGACAATGCCCCTGGGCGGGGCGATGCTGAGTCGGTGGCGCGCGGGCCCGCTCATGACGTCACTGACCGCCCTGCTCGTCGCAGGGGCGGTGCTGGGAGCTGCGGCCCCGGACATCAGCGTCTACGCGGCCGGGGAGGTGCTGCGCGGCCTGGCCGCCGGGGCGCTGTCGACGATCACCATGGGAGTGATGGTGGCAGGGCTGCCCGAGGCGTGGAGGCGCCTGTGCCTGGCGGCGGGCTCGGCGATGTGGGTCCTGTCCTCACTGGTCGGGCCCGTCTACGCGGCGGGGATCTCGGCGACCTGGGGCTGGCGCTGGGCGCTGGTGGCCTACACGCCCGTGCTCGTCATGGCCCGATTGGTCATGGCCCGTCAGATGGGCGGGCTGCGGATGTCCGAGGAGGAGGCCCGGCCGCCGGTTCTGCCCGCCCTGGCCCTGGCGTCGGGAGTGGCCGCCCTGGGGATCGCCCCCACCGGGACACCCTGGCTGGCGGTCGCGGGGGCGGCCGGAGGCAGCGCCGTCGTATGGGCCTGCGGAAGCGTCTTCCCGTCCGGCGTCATGCGTCTGGAACCGGGACGGCGGTCGGCGATCGCAACGCTCGCCTGGGTGTGCACGACCTACTTCAGCCTCGATCTCCTCATCTCACCGTCCGCGCACGACGTGCTCGACCTGGGCCCCGGAAGGGCAGGCCTGGCGCTCACACTCGCCGGGGTCGGGTGGAGCGCCGTCGCCATGTGGACCGGGGCGCATCCGGCGAGGCCGCGGCGCGCGTACCTGACGCGTGTAGGCGCGGGCTGTCTTCTTTTCGCCGTTGGCGGCGGACTCGTGGCGGGGGCGCTCGCCAGCCGGCTCCCGTGGTGGACACTGCACCTCGGCTGGGCCCTGTGCGGCCTGGGCATGGGCCTGGTCCACCAGGACACGATGATCCGCTGCGTCACGGCGCCCACCGAGCTGGGGGAGGCCGATGACGGCCTGTCCCCCGCGCGGGTCGCCACCTCCGTGACGGTCGCGGACAGCGCTGGAGCGGCGGGGCTCGGCACCTTCGTCACAGCTGCGGTCGCCCCGTCGGAGCAGGGGATCCAGGTCGATCTGGTCGTACCGGTCGTGACCGTTCTGACCGCGCTTCTAGCCCTCACGGCACTGCTCGCCCGCCGGGCCGCCTGAACCCGATAGCTCCACCGCCCCTACCCACTCCGACGGGAACCACGTATGAACAAAATCCGCGGCCTGCGGCGGGTGCGCCGAGCCAAGCACCGCACCCAAGTTCAGGGCCGGCTGAGACCGAGCCCGCAGAAGGCACCGGGGCCGTGGACGGGCGCGCGCCGGTAGCCTCAGGGTGTGAGCGAGCAGTACTTCACCCCCTCCCCCGACGCCGCCATGCACGAGCGCACGCACTCCTTCGTCATCCGCGGAGTCGACCACCGGGTGACGACGGCGTCGGGCGTATTCAGCGCCGACCGCCTCGACAAGGGCACGCAGGTGCTCCTCGATCACGTGCCCGACCCGCCCGGGCAGGGCACCTTCCTGGACCTGGGGTGCGGCTGGGGCCCGATCGCCCTGGCTCTGGCCGACGCCGCCCCGCGGGCCCGCGTACTGGCCGCCGATGTCAACGAACGCGCTCTGGAACTGACGGCTCGCAACGCGGCCGCCGCCGGGCGCGCGGGTGTTCACGTGGAGGAGTCCTCGGCGCTGCGTTCACGGTTGGAGCGCGAGGGCGCGCGAATAGACCTCATCTGGTCCAACCCGCCTGTGCGCATCGGCAAGGAGGGGCTGCACGCACTGCTGTCCGACTGGCTGGGGCTGCTGGCCGACGACGGCGAGGCGTGGCTGGTCGTCAACAGGAACCTAGGTGCGGACTCCCTGGTCCGCTGGCTGGCCGACCGGAGCTGGGCGGTGAGCCGGACGGCCTCGTCCAAGGGGTTCCGCGTCCTGCGCGTGAAGCGCTAATGCCACCTTCGAACAACACCCTTCAAAACCAGACTCTGAAGGCCGTCGAACGTTCAGCCGGCGCTCGTGAGGGGAAGTCCGAGCCCATGCGCCGGCGTGAGGGACTCGAACAGGTGGGCCTTCACTCCTCCCGCGTTCACCTGACTCGCCATGACGTGATCGCACTCGGAGCGCCGCACGACCAGCCCCTCGACAATGCGAGCCCGCTCCGAGTAGCCGCCCGCCTCGCTCGCGGGCGCGCCCGCCCTCATCGACCCCTGACGCAGGTGATAGTGAATTCCTCGGCCTGCCGGTAGCGCTGCTAGCGCAGGTCCAGCCGGCCGGTGCCGAAGGGCTGGAAAATCGAATCCTCCTACTGCCATCCGGACCGCTGCTCGAGGCGAGAAGCCGGGGCTGTTTTATAAGCGTGCTTGAGGGGGAAGTTCACGACCTGCCGACGGCCAGTGGTATGGGGCGCGGATCTCGATCTAGTCGAGTTCGGCACCGAGCGCCCGGCGGCCCGCCGGTCGGTGGAGCTCGAGCACATCACATGCCGATCTCGGACGGCCCATCGGTGCTTTCAACCGCCCCGCCCCTCTACACTGTTGCGCCGTGACACACGGCGATCCCTGCAATCCCCACCACGCTTACGCTCACCGGGGCGCCGTCGAGGGTGCTCCCCGCGGCCGTCTCCACGGCTGGCGCATCCCGGTCAAGGATCTGCTGCCGGTGGCTGGCCTGCCCATGTCGCGAGGTAACGCCCATCTCACCCAGCGTCCCACCACGACCGCCCCCTTCGCGCAGCATCTGCTCGCTCAGGGCGCCACCATCGCCGGCAAGACCCAGACCTCGGAGTACGGGGTCGCGACCTACTGCGAGCCGATCGGTTTCCCCGCCGTGGACAACCCCCTGTGGCCCGGGCGCACCCCGGGAGGGTCATCGGGCGGCGCTGCCGCGCTCGTCGCCGGCGGGCACGTGCGCGTCGCCCACGCCTCCGACCGGGGCGGGTCGATCCGCGTGCCCGCAGCCTGCTGCGGAATCTACGGGCTCAAACCCGCAGGCCGCGGCGGCATCCAGGGCCTGGTGGCGGCCGATCTGGACGATCTCGCCTTCGTCCTCGACCGCTCACCGCGTCGACGGCGTCTGCGCATTGGAGTCCTGACCGCGCCGGTCAACGCCGAGACCCCCGTGGCCGACGCCATGATCGCCGCGGTCGAGGAGGCCGCCAGCCTGCTGTCGAGGACCCATGAGGTGATCCCGGTCCCCGTTCCCTACACGCCGGAACGCTTCGCCCCCTTCCGTGACCTGTTCGCCTGGTATACGCGGGATCTGCCCGTCGAGTCGTCCCTCGGGCTGTGGCTCAAGGAGCACGGCCTGCGCATGTCACTCTCCGACCACGCCGCCGCCGAAGCCGCCGGCGAGGAGACGGCCGGCCTGGTCAGGGCGAGCTGGGACGTCGACGTCGTCCTGTCCCCCGTCCTGTCCGAGGATCCGCCCGCGATCGGGCACTTCGCCGCCATGGCGCCCGAGGACGACTTCGACGCGCAGACCCGCTGGACCCCGTGGGCCACCGTGTTCAACATGACCGGGACCGCTGCGATGACCGTGCCCTGGCCGGTCGCCGGCCGCCAGCCGGTTGGCCTTCATCTGGGAGCGGTCGGCGGTGACGAGGCGGACCTGCTCGCGGCGGCGGCCGACCTGCGCGGGGACGTCGTGGACCGCCCCGGCAGTGGACTCACTCGCGAGGAGCCGCCGGCGCGCCGGTGACGGCCCGCTCGACGTCCTCGGCGGCGTCGGACAGGTCACTCACCGGCGTCGACCAGCGGCCCGCGAGCATGTCCGCAGCGACCCCGATGGCGAGGGCGAGCAGGGTCGGCATTATCCAGCCCGTCGAATCATTCCACACTCCGGTCCGCGCCAGCAGGGCGCTCGGGGACCTCCAGCCCGCTTTGGACAGGGCCGAGACGAGGCCGAGGGCGCTGGCCACCGCCACGGGCCAGATGTAGGCGGTTCGCAGGCGGCCTGGCGCAACGACGTCAATGATGGCCGCCGCCACGAGAGCGATGGTGATGGGGTAGAGCAGCAGCGTCAGAGGCGAGACGATCGTGATGATGACCGCCAGACCCAGGTTGGACAGGACGAAGGCGCATCCGGCCCCGATGACGAGGTGGCGCCGGAAGCTCACTCTGGGAAGAGTCGCGTAGGCGTAGCCGGCCCAGGCGGATAGGAGACCGATGCTCGTCGTCAGGCAGGCCAGGGTGACGATCGCCGCGAAAACAATGATGCCCGCGGATCCCAGGGCGTTGGACGCCGCCGTTCGCAGCAGCGCCGTGCCGTCATCGGCGGTGCCGTCGGTTCGCGCCCCGATCATCGCCAGGCCGACGTACACGGCGGCCAGGCAGGCGGCCGCGATGACGCCCGCACCCGCAGTGCCGCGCACGATCCCGCCGATCGAGTCGATCCCGCGGGAGCGCAGCGTCTGAATCACGACAATGCCGAACACCGTCGCGGCCAGGACGTCCATAGTCAGGTAGCCCTGGGTCAGTCCAGTGCTAAAGGGGGAGGCGGCGTACGGGCCCGTGGCAGCGCGGTCGATGACATCCGCCCTCATCATGGTCGCGACGCACAGCACGGTGATGAGGGCCAGCAGCGCCGGGGTGAGCCACCGCCCAATGCGGTCTGCCATCCGGCTGGGTCGCAGGGCGATGAGGACAGAGACGGCCAGGAAGCCTGCGACGTGCGCCAGCAGCGCCCAGCGACCGGGATCCGCTCCGGCCAGCTCCAGCACGGGGCGTGTCGCGAGCTCGTAGGCGACGGTCACCACTCGCGGTATCGCGTAGAGCGGTCCGATCGACAGGTACACGGCCGCGGGTGCGACCGCGCCGAAACGCCTGCCCGCACGACGCGCGAGCCCGAGAATGCCTTCGCCGGAGGTGGATACGGCGATGACCGCGACCAGCGGCAGGAGCACCCCGGTCATGAGGAACCCCGCCATGACCGCGGGAAGCTCGATCCCCGCGGAGGCGCCGAGCACCGGTGGGAAAATGAGATTGCCCGCGCCGAAGAACAGAGCGAACAGCATGAGGCCTGTGACGACGGTCGTCCCGACGCGGCCGGTGACGGCCCGGGCGATTCGCGCTGGTCGGCTCATGGGGGTTCGTCCTCGGTCCGGGCACTGGCAGGGGGTCAGGATGGGCGGGTGCCCGCAGACGAGGGGCCGCCGACGGTTACGCGCCCGGTGATCTCGGCGGGCCCGGTCAGCAGGACGGTAGCGCCCTCGGCGAAGGGATCAGCCCCTACATGGACTCCGATCTCCCCCCCGGGCACCCGGAGCAGGTACTCCTCGGGCGCGCCATCGCCCGCCCACACGTGCAGCGCCACGGCCACGGCGCAGCAGCCGGTACCGCATGAGCGCGTCTCCCCCACGCCGCGCTCCAGGATGCGCACGCGCGCCCGCCCCACCTGCTCACCGGCCGCGTCATCCTCCCCCAGCGGTACGACGAGCTCGAGATTGGTACCCTCCGGCGGCTCGGGCTCGTAAACGACCGGTGCGCCCGAGTCGGTCAGGCCCGTGAAAACCGCCGCATCGAGCTCCTCCTCCCCGCCGAGGGCGACCACCGTGTGCGGGTTGGGCATCACGATGGACAGCCCTGCCCTCTCACCCTCCAGGCCGGGGACGACAACGGCGGTGTCCCAGCCCTCCGCCTCGGCATCGGCCAGGGCGCCGTCGGGCGGGGACAGGCGCGCTGGCCCCATGTCGACCGTCCACAGGTCCCCCACGCGGGTGACGGTGCGCGCGCCCCCGCGCGTGCCGATCGTGATCGATCCCCCCTCCCCGACGTCCGCCAGCCCTTCGGCGTCCAGGACGGCGGCGAACAGGCGGGAGGCATTGCCACACATCTCGGCCACGGAGCCATCGGCGTTGTAGTAGTCCATGAACCACTCGGCCTCGGGCACGGCCTCATGGAAGGCCTGCGCACCCGGCAGGGCGGCCGTGCGCACGACCCGCACGAGCCCGTCGGCGCCGAACCCCGCGCGCCGGTCGCACACGGCGGTGACGTCGGCGGCGCTCACGGGCACCCGGCGCTCGGGGTCGACGAGCATGAGGAAATCATTCTCGGTGCCATGACCCTTGATGAGCTCATGGCCGGTCAGGCCGGGGGCAGTAGTCATGGTCCTCAGCCTAGGCGACGCCGCGGCCGCTCTCGTCCGCCCGAGCGACCAGGCGAACTGCCTGACGCGTCACGCGTTCGCGTTCGCCGGGCAGCCATCGCCCTCGCGCGTCGAGGCCGACGTCGAGCCAATGGATCCGAGGGTCGCGACGGAACCACGTGAACTGGTGCGAGGCCAGCCGGCGGGTCGCCCGGGCGGTGAGCTCCACGGCCCGCTCCCGGGTGATCCGCCCGGCAAGCAGGTCGATGGCCTGGGCGTAGCCGATGGCCCGTGAGGCGGTTGTGCCCCGAGTCAGACCCGCCGCCACAAGGTTCTCCACCTCCTCACGCAGCCCGGCGGCGAACATGTCGGCGGCGCGCGCGTCGATGCGCGCCTCCAGGGCGGCGCGGTCGGGGCGCAGTGCCAGGTGGAGTGTCGGGGCGACGTCCTCGTAGCGGGGCAGCGTGGCGGAGAAGGGCCTGCCGGTGACGGCGAGGACCTCCAGAGCCCGTACGATTCTGCGCGTGTCGGCCGGGTCGATGCGTCGGGCCGAGTCGGGATCCTCCCCCTCCAACTCCTCCCAGAGCCGGCGCGTCCCCTCGTGGCGCGCGCGCCCCTGAAGATCCGCACGCACGGCCGGGTCGGTGCCGGGGAACTCGAGGGCGTCGGTGACCGCGCGCACGTACAGGCCCGAGCCGCCGACGATGAGAGCACGGGCGCCACGCGCCTCGATGGCGTCCAGGTCGGTGCGCGCATGGCGCTGGTAGGCGGCGACACTTGCATCCTCATGCACGTCCAGGACGTCGACCTGGTGATGGGGGTAGCCGCGGCGGCCGGCGGCCGGCACCTTGGCGGTGCCGATGTCCATGCCGCGGTAGAGCTGGAAGGCATCGGCGTTGAGCACCTCGACGCCGACGCCCGCCGCCGGGCCGTCCTCCCTCCGGGTGAGGGCGTCGGCGAGGTCGAGCGCCAGCTCCGACTTGCCGGTGGCCGTGGGACCGACGATGACCACGCGGACGGACGGCGGGCTCACCGTGGCATCCTCGGAACCCCCGAAACCTCTTCCATCCGCCGCCTTCACAGCTCGGGCAGGAGGGGACGCACGAGGCTTAGTGCCTGCGTGCACGAGGACAGGGCGGTTTCCAGGTGGAGGCGCAACTGGGTGTCGGTGACCCCCGAGCTGAGGTCGACGAGGTAGGTGGCGCGCACCAGCGGGCCGGCCGGGGAGTCAATGATGGAGACGGTCGGGAAGAACTTGTCACGATTCCAGTCGTTGACGCTGGCGGCGAGCTCGTCGCGCAGCCCCTCGCCGACCGGCTCCTCCCAATCCCCCGACACCAGGAGCCACCCCTCGTGCCCGTCGGGGATCTCGATGACGAAGGGGTAGGTGTCCCAGGTGCCCAGCAGGCACGGATGCCCCGATTCCGCATGACGCTGCACCCCGTAGCCCATGACGTCGGTGATCATCGCCTCCATGCGATCCAGCGTGAGTCCACTGGTAGCCTCCACCTCGTCCTCCGGGCTCGACGTCGTGCGCTCTCTTTGGACGGAGTGCGTTTCGTCGTCCTCGGAACTGGAGTCAGCCTCGCCCGTCGTCGCCAGCTCGGCGGCGAGCGGGGAGGAGTCGTGCCCGCTGGGACGGACGGCGTCACGAGGAACGGCGGCCCGTCCCGTCGGGCGCGGGCCACCGGCGGGTGCTCGAACGCGGCCCTGGTGCTGGCCCAGAAGCCGGGCGAGGAGGTCACTCAGACGGCTCATGGCTCGAGCCTGCCGCGCAGCGGGTCCGGGAAGAGGTCCTCGGCCTCCCGCATGAGTGCCACGATGAGGCGGCAGCCGGTCAGGACGAAATCCCCGAGCTGGGCATCGGTCATGCCGGCCTCGAGAGGGTAGGTGACCTCGCCGTGGAGCCGGACGACACCGCCGTCGGCAATGGTCAGGTACGCCTTGGGACCGATGCGGGTGGCATTCCACTCCTCGACCAGACGACGCAGCTCGGTGAGATGCTCGGTGTCGGCGATGCGGTGCCACACGCCACGCAGCTGCAGTGCCCGCGTGTCCTGGAAGATGGTGTGAACGGTGACATAGCGCCACGGGATGCCGATGTCACCCTCGTCATCAAGGAAGAAGCGCAGTCCCAACTCACGCACGCAGGCCATGATGCGGTCGACATCCACCGGCGCCGGGACGGCAGGGGCGGGCGCGTCGGCGGCGCTCATGGGCTTAGAGCGAGTCATACAGCCAGCCTAACGGGCCCGACCGGCGACAGCGGAGTCCGACGCCATGGTAGGGGCCACTCTCGCCGCGAGCGGAGGAGGGACGCGGGCTGAGGAAGACCCTGGATCACCCGGCGGCGGGAGCCTGGGGTGTCGAGCCTTCCGTGCGGGCCTGCCCGGCGATGGCGTCGACAGCGGCGTTGAAGGCGGCAGAGGTCTTGGAGGCGCCCGCGAGCGCGGTCACGTGCGCGTCCTCCACACTGCGGCCGACCACAGCGCCATCGACCTCCTGGGTGAATCCGTCGATGTAACCCTGGGATTTGGAGGTGAAGGGGTGCCCGGTGACCTCGACGGCGGTGATGTATCCGGACTCCAGCGTGAGCGCCACGTCGATCGAGTCCTCCTCGACGAGATCGTCGACGACTCCGTACGACTCGCTGGCCGTGTACCTGCCGTCGGCGTACGGGCCGCTGGTCGGGGTCGGCGCCGCGGTGGGAGACGCCGAGGCGGTGCCCGATGCGGTCGTCTGAGGCGGGTCGGCCGTCTGCGCCCTGCCGGCGTACTCGTCGTCACCGGGCGTCGTGCTCCCGCCGCCGCAGCCGACAAGGCCTGCTGCGGCCAGGACGGCGCCGGCCGCGGCCGCGACTCTACGCGCGGCCGGGCCCGCCGTCTCGTGCGTGCTCACTCGTGCTCCTCTCGCTCACCATCGGCCCGCGTCACGGTGCCCTGCCGGGCGGAGGTGTCTCCGCCGAAGTCGAGCATATTGCGTTCGCGCCTCGACTCGGACGCCTCGTTGGTCCTCTCCCCCACGAGTCTGCCGTGATTGAGGAGGATTTCGCGCTGAGCGTTGGAGGCGACGTGGGCGTCGTGGGTGACGACGATGAGAGTCGTGCCCTGCCGGTGGAGGCGATGGAAGATGTCGAGGACGAGTTGCTCGTTGGTCTCGTCGAGATTCCCGGTGGGTTCGTCGGCCAGGATGATCTCAGGATGGTTGATGAGGGCGCGGGCGATGCACACGCGCTGCTGCTCGCCGCCGGACAGCTGCGAGGGCAAGTGGTGGGCTCGGTCCCCCAGACCCACATTCTCCAGGGCCTCCATGGCCTCCTTCTGGTCCGTCATCGAATGGTAGTACTGCGCCACCATGACATTCTCGACGGCTGTCAGATGCGCGATAAGGTGGAACTGCTGGAAGACCAGGCCGATGACATTCTTGCGGATGTCGGTGAGCTGGGACGCGTTGAGGCGCCCGAGCTCGCGCCCGTCAAGGGTGACGGTGCCCTTGGTGGGCGTGTCCATGCAGCCGATGATGTTCATCAGCGTCGTCTTGCCCGAGCCTGAGGAGCCGACGATGGCCAGCCATTCGCCCTTCTCGACGTCGAGGCTGAGGTCATCCACCGCGTGGAGCTCGCCATAGATCTTGTACACGTGGGACAGCTGGAGCAGCATGTCATTCCTCCCTCAGGACGAGCGCGGGGTCGATGCGCGAGGCGCGGCGCACCGGAGAGTACGAGGCGATGACGGCGACGAGGGCCGTCATCAGGATGGCCAGCACCGCCAGCCACCAGCGGAAGCCCAGAGGCTGCTCGAAGACGCCGACGGACACGGCCACCGCCAGGGCGTAGCCGACCGCCGTGCCCGTGACACCGCCGATGGCGCCGAGTGCGGCCGCCTCGCAGTAGAACTCGAGGCTGATGGCGCGCCCGGAGGCGCCCAGGGCCTTGCGCAGACCGATCTCGTTGCGCCGCTCGGAGACGATGACGGTCATCGTGGTCGACACTCCGACGAGCGTGAGGGCCAGGACGATAAGTGAGACGACCCAGAACAGGGTGTCGAGCATGGTGATGATGCGCGAGTCGCCGGAGGTGATCTTGGAGACCGGCTCAGCCTGGATGCCGTCGGAGGAGGCCTGGGCGGCGTCGACGATGGATGACATCGGAGCGGAGGACGTGTCCACCGAGTATTCGATGACGTCGTAGCCGGCGTCCGCCGTCCCCGTGAGCGCGTCGACGTCCCCCTCGTTGGCGTAGATGATGTCATCCTCATCGCCGCCGGTATCGACGATGCCGGAGACCCGCCACTCGACCTGACCGGCGGCCGAGCCGCCCGCACCATTTACTCCGCCCGTCGCGGCGGAGCCGGTGGGGGCCGCACTCGGCGTCGCGGGGGCCGTCGCGCTGGCCGCGGCCCTCTCGCCGGAGGCGAGCCGCAGGTTATCGCTGGAGAGGTACTCGGCGCTCACGCCGGAGCCGACCGTCAGGCCGGCGGCGTCGGCGACGTCGAGGCCGACGAGCACCTCACCCGCGGCCGGCCAGTCGCCCTGGACCTCCCACTGCCCGTTGAGGCTCCTGACCCGGTCGACGTCGATGCCGGCGACCATGTAGGGGCTCTTGTTGACCCGGACCGTCTCATAGCGGTACGAAGCGGTGCTCACCTGGCTCGCCGTCGTGCCGGTGGCCGAGGCGATCGCCTCGGTGGCGGCGTCGACGCCCGCCTGGTCGATCCGCGCGGTCCCGGAGTCGGCGGAAGCGGGGACGACGATGAGATTGGCGCCGAACTGGCGCATCTGAGCGCTCATCTGGGCGGGCACGGCCAGGCAGACGGCGGCGAGGCAGAACAGCGTCGCCGCGCCGACCGCGGAGGATAGGACGGCCGCCAGGACCCGGCTGCGACGCCGGAACATGGAGCCCAGGAGCATGGTGACGAACATGCGTCGGTTCGTCATGGCGCGGCTCTTCTTCTTTGTTCCACTCACGCCTCTCACCTCCGATGCAGGGCCGTGGCCGGTTGGATGCGCAGAATGGAGCGCATGGAGGAGGTGGTCGCCGCCAGGAGGACGACGGCGATGAGCAGGGCGACGAGAACGAAGACCATCGGGCGCATGGTGATCGAGGAGTCGAAGACGACCCTCCCGATCACTTGCGCCAGGCCCGAGCCGATGGCGGCGCCGACTGCCAGGCCGATCACCCCGATCACAGCGGTCTCCCCCAGGATCATCCTGATGACCGAGGCCGAGGAGGCGCCGATGGCTTTCAGGAGGGCGAACTCGCCCGTGCGTTCGACGAGGGAGGCGGTGGACAGCGAGGCGACGGCGAGGGCGGCGGCCACCAGGGACAGGCCGGTCATGAGAATCATGAGGGCCTGAGTCTTCTCGAGCACGTTGCCTTCGACGGCCGAGACCTGGCGCACCTGCTTGGCGACCGAACCGGTGATGACCTCCTCGATCTGGTAGGCGATCGAGGACGGGTAGGCGGTGCAGTACCAGGTCTCCCAATCCGCCTGGGACAGGAGCTTTGGGTTGGCGGCGGCCTTGCGGGACAGCTCGTTCTCCGGAGTGGTCAGAGCCTTGACCTCGATCTGCTCGATCTGCCCGGCGTGGCCGGACAGGTCCTGGATGTCGGCTAGGGGTGCGTAAAGCGTCTTGTCGTCGTCATCACCGGAGGTGTACACGCCGGTGACGGTGAGCTCTCTCGTACCGCTCGCCCCGCCCAGGGTGATGGTGTCCCCCGTGCTCACGCCCAGCTGGGAGGCGAGCGTGCGGCCCACGACGGCCTCGTCGGCGTCGTCGTCGGGCCAGGCGCCTTCGAGCGTCCACCACGAGCGCAGAGTCGTCACGCCGGCGGTCACGTGATCGCCGGTGGACAGCGCCAGGTCCTTGTTGAACCAGGTCCCGTCCACGCGCACCGTGCCGCCGTCGGTCGAGCCCGAGGCCACGTCGAGGTGGGCGGTGAGCGAGGGGGCGAAGTCGATGATGTTGTAGGCCCAGAAGATCGTTTTGATATTGCCGACCTCGCCTTCATCGAGGAAGGAGGTCGGGTCGGGCTCGTCGCCGGTGTCGTACAGGTCGGAGACGACGGCGTCGGCCTTGGGCTGGACGATGATATTAGAGCCGTAGGTGGTCAGCTCGGCGTTGAGCTTGTCGCCCACGTCGAGGACCACGCCGAGCATCGCCACCGAGATCGCGGTGGACAGGGCGACCGTCAGGGCGATCAGACCGCGGCGGCGGGGCTGGCGGGTGAAGGAGCGGGAGACGAGTCTGGCGAAGAACATCAGTGCTCCTTCCAGAGGCAAGCTGCGCAGCGGGTCGTGCAGGCGTTCATGAGAAGACCTTCGCGGAGTCGTCCAGGACCGAGGTGGGCACCAGGAGGCTCCCTGCGTCGACCGTGAAGTCAATCGGAATCGGGTTGCACCCGCCCTTGAACCCGATGGTGGCTGAGTTGATGGCGACGTCGCAGCGCTTGCATATGATCTTGCCGTTCTTCTCGTAGTAGCCAGCGGGGCCGCAGTTCTCGCAGGCGTCCAGACCCACCCCGTAGGCGCCTCCGTTCTTCCGGATCGCGATGAAGCGGACCTGCGTGCCGCCGGTGTCGTAGGCGAAGCGGTGCAGGTGGCCGTCGGCGATGGCATCCAGGGCAATGACGGCGTTGCCGCCCTCGATGTCGTAGTGCTCGGGGTCGGAAAGCGTCGGCACCTCGTTGACCTTGGCGACCGCGAGGGTCCGGGTGGCTACGAGAGCGGCGAAACCGGCGGCGGCTCCCAGCGCCCAGCGGCGGGAGCGCCGGCGCTCGGCGATCTCGTGGCGCCGACGAGCGGGGTTGGGCTGGTCGGGCACGCGACGCAGCGTGGCGGCGACGGCGACGGCCATGGGAATGAGAAAGAGTCCGGCGGTCAGCAGCAGGACGGTGCTCTCGGCGTTGTTGGTCAGCCACACCATCATGCGGAACGCCTGCCCGTGAAGGTGGATGCGGCGGGCACCGTGCAGGACGGTGGCCAGCGCAGTCGCGTGCGCCAGCACGAGCAGCAGTGCGAAGACGGCGACGATGACGCGGGTCAGGCGGACGGGCGAGCGCCGGCAGGCCCGGTAGTACAGGAAGGCGAAGACGGCCACGGCCGCCCAGGCGCCGAGGAAGCCGAGGACGCGCAGGAGCATCGTGGAGGAGAAGGTCGCCTCACCCGGTTCGATGAAGGCTGCGAGCTGGAGGATCATCTCCGGCACGGCGTCGAAGAAGGCCAGCGCGAGGGTGAGACAGGCGATCGTGTTGGCGACCGGGGCGAAACGTCCCTCCCACCCCCAGGAGGGGCGGATCACCACCACGATCAGCACGGCGAGCAGGGCGAGATCGACGACCGTGCAGGCCTCGAGCGTGGGGATGTTGACGGCGGTGCGGGAGGTGATGACGGCGGTGGCGCGCAGCGCTGCGAAGATCGCCCCCGCGGACAGCCCCAGAGCGGAGGTGCCCAGGCGCCAGCGGCTCGCACGGGGCCACCCCTCGGGCTGCGGGTGGCTGAGCACGACGGCCAGGGCGGCGTAGAGCAGGAAAGGCAGTGTCATCCCGCCCACGACGGAGACGAAGCGTGCCAGCATGTCTGATCGGTCCCTTCAAGTCGGTGCGTTCGTGGTCGGTCGGCTCCGTCCGTGCTCGGCGACGGGCAGTGCGTGCAGGCCCCGGCGGACGAGCCGCCGGCCTGCCGAGGACGGTCCGCGGGAACCGTTCCCCGGCGCGCCCGTGGTCCCGGCCCCGGGCGGGGGGACTCACCACTCGTGCGGTGTGTAGTCCCAGTCCCAGGAGAGCTTGGCCGGCTCGGTCCAGAAGTCGCCCTTGACCCCGGTCTCGGGATCGGAATGCAGAACCCAGCCGTTCTCCGCCGGACTGTGCACCGTCAGGGTCAGGACGTACTGGCCCGCGTCGGGCAGGGCGATGTTGGCTCCGTAATGCGGACCGTCGGAGGCGTTCATCTGCATGAAAGTACCCTTGGCCTGCCCGTTATTGGCGACCGCGCCACTCGTCTTGTCGGTGATCTCGTAGTCGATGGTCAGGCCGGGGACGAAGTCGCCGACGCCGTAGCCGAGCGTGTTGCCCTCCAGACCGGAGGCATCCGCCTCCAGGTGGAAGTTCGCCTCAGAGGCGCTCAGCGCCATGCCGGAGGGCTTCATGTCGACGGGCTGGAAGTAGACGACGGAGATGTTGACCTGGTCCTCGATCTGCTTGTCGCCCTCGTCTCCGACGGGGTACTCCTCAAAGCCGGCGCCGGAGTCCTGCCCCTCCTGCGCACCCTGGGAGGCGGAGTCACCGGATGCGGCGGTGGAGGTGCTGTTGGAGCCGCCGCAGGCGGTCAGGCCGAGGCTTCCGGCGAGGACGAGCGCGCCAATGGCGCTGATGAGCTTGGGATTGGTACGCATGAGGTTTCCTTGCTTGCGTTGGGGACGCGCCGCCGGGCGGCGGGCGTCGGTCTCCCGGCGGGCCCCTGGGAGCGGGCCGGGAAGTTCTGGGAGTCGTGGGGTGGGAGGGGCAGGACGCTCAGCTCTCCTCGACTTCCGGGCCGGCGCCGCCCCCGGTCGGCGCGGGAGCATCACCGAAATCTCGGCGAACCGGGTCATGACCGACCGGATCCTCCTCATCGGCGCAAGCGGAGGGGGCCGGCTCGCCCGCCCCGTCCGCCGAGCCGGTCGATGCGGCCGGGCCGGTGTCCTCCGCGGCCGCCGCCTCGACCGCCTCAACCCGCTCCTCACGGCGCCGACGCACCGTGGAGACGACGAACAGGACGACGACGACGGCCGCCATGACCGCCTGGGCCACGAGAGTCTGCTTGTAGGGGTAAAGGCCGAGGTAGTCGTAGGTGGGCCAGCCGGGCAGGTAGGAGGCGGGCACAACGTCACCCTCGACGAGGGCGTGAACACCGCCGCCGGCGAAGATGATGACGAGAACCGCCATGATGAAGCTGGTGATCGCGAAGAAGGGACGCAGCGGGATCTTCACGCTGGTGAAGCGGATGATCAGGAAGATCACGACCAGGCAGACCGCACCGGCGGCGAAACCCTGCCAGATGCTGGCGGACCCGGAGGGATCCATGGTGAACAGGGCCTCGTAGAACATGACCGTCTCGGCTCCTTCGCGGAAGACCGCGAGGAAGGACAGGGAGGCCAGCGCCCAGAAGCCGCCGGAGGAGATCGAGGCCTCGGTCCTGTCCTTGATGTAGGCGTTCCAGGAGGAGACGGAGGACTTGGAGAGCATCCAGTTGCTCGTGAACAGCAGCATCGCCATGGCGATGAGCGCGACGACGCCCTCGAGGACCTCCTGGTGGGCATCGGCGGAGTTGTACAGGAGGGCGAAGAGGACGGCGACGACGCCCGATCCGATCAGTCCCAGGAGAATGCCCGCGTAGATGAACTTGACGCGATCCTTCATGCCCGCTCTGACCAGGTAGGCGATGACGGCGGCCACGACGAGGATCGCCTCGAGTCCCTCGCGCAGCAGGATGATGAACGCCTGACCGAAGGAGCCGGTGAAGAAGGCCTTGACCGGGTTGACGCCCGCCGCGGCGCCGCTGTCGAGAGTGGCCGCGTCCTGGGTCAGCATGTCCTTGAGCTGCTGGGCGTTAGAGGTCACCGTGGAGGAGTCCGCTCCCTCGAGCATGGCCTGGCGGACGACCTTGAACTGATTCTCCACCTGGGAGACGCGATCGCCGGAGATCGCCGACATGACGGTCTTCTCGAAGCCGAGCTTCTCGTAGTACCCGTAGTAGGCCTTGTTGACCAGTTCCGCGCCGCCCTGGCCGTCGCCGTTGCCGGCCTTGTCGACGCCCTGGTCGATCAGCGGCGTCATCTCGTCGGCGACCTCGGTCCAGGTGCGGCCCTGGCGCCCCTCGTTGACCTCCTGACTGTTGGCCTGGATCTCAGCGCGCTGAGTGGCGACGGCGTCCGCCTGGGCTGCCGCGTAGTCCCGCGGTGAAGCCAGGGAGCTCGTGGCATCGAGGCTGGCGGCGGAGTCGGCCACGGAGGACTTCAGAGAGGCGGCGTCGGCGGCGAGCGCGTCGTCGCCGACCTTGTAGGCCCGGGTGCGCAAATCCGCGAAGGACTGCTGCTGCGAGGTTGACGTATCCTGACCGAGGTTGTCCTGAACGACGCGCCCCAGGTTCGAGGCCACGTAATCGGTCGAGTAGGCCTTCTGGAAGGTGGCGGCGGCGCCGGCGGTGTTGCCCGACCGGTACTGCTCCAGCGCCCCGTCGAGGTCGGCCGACACAGCGACGGCGACGGCGCTCCAGGTGTCGTAGTCGGTGGCGGTGCCCGCCTGGGAGGAGTCGGCACTCGCAGTGGCCGATCCCGACTCCTCGGCACGTGCGCCGCCGGAGTGAACCAGCGTCAGTGAGGCGAGCGTGACCAGGAACACCGCGACCAGGACGAGCGGTGTCCCACGGCGGCGCACGTGTTCGTTCGAGGCCGGGGGGAGGGCGGAGGGGATGTAGGACATCGATGCGGTCTTTCACGCGACACTGACGGGTACCGGGAGCCTCAATTGATGACGCCGATATAACAGTATGAGATTAGGCTTCCCTGGTAGCCGAAGACAAATCATCACCGTCAGGAGACGCACGTCGTGTCATGTCCACCTGCGAGCGCGGCCCCGCCCGAGCCGTATCCCGGTCACGACCCCGGCCCGCTGAGCCGGCGGTGGTGCTTTAGAGCGACCGGGACGCGGTGGCAGCTCCTCACCGCATCCCCGCTGTCGAGTGCTCTGCGCACTCACCTGACCGCGCTCGTGGCCGACTTCGAGGATGTGTGGTCCCGGTTCCGCCCTGATTCCCTGATCCGCCGGGCCGCCGATGGACGCCTGGGCGCCGGAGCTCTGACACTCGATCTCCCACCCGGCTCCGCCGTGCTGCTCGACCTGTACGACCGGGTCCACCGCGCCACGGGGGGCCGGGTCGACCCGCTGGTGGGCGCCGACCTGATCGAGCTCGGCTACGACCCCGATTACTCCTTCACCGTCCGCCGCGGCGCCGCCTCCCGCCTGGGCGCGGCTCATGGACGCGCCACCTGGGCGCGGGACGCCCGCCACGACGGCGACCGCCTGCACCTGGCCCGACCAACCCTGATCGACGTCGGCGCGGTCGGCAAGGGCTTCCTCGTCGATATTCTCTTCCACGAGCTGCGCGCCGCCGACGTCGGCGCCTTCGTCATCGACGGTTCGGGCGACCTGCGGGTCTCCTCCCCCGAGCCGGTGCGCATCGGTCTGGAGGACCCGCGCCGGACGGGCCGGGTGATCGGGGTGGTTTCCCTCGCCGACGCGGCGGTGTGCGCCTCCGCCGTCAACCGCCGGTCCTGGGGTGATGGACTGCACCACCTTCTGGACGCCCGGAGCGGCCTGCCGGTCCGCGGCGCACTCGCCTCCTGGGCCATGGCCGCGACCTGCGCCGAGGCCGACGCTCTGGCTACCGCCCTGTTCCTCACCTCTCCGCAGGAGCTGGCCCGGGCGGGTTTCCGCTACGACTTCGTCCTTATGAGGACCGACGGCTCCGTCGCGCTCTCGCGGGGCTTCGCGGACATCCCCGGCGAGATCTTCACCGCCCGAACCGATCAAACGGACGAGGCGGACGGGACCCAACGAGCGCGCGGGGATCTGGCGTCGGCGTAGCCGACGGCCCGGGCGGCCTCCTCCCAGGAAGCCTCCTGGGAGTGGAGTCGTTCGGCTCGTTCCCGGCGTACGGCTCGGGCGTAGGCCTGAGGGCTCAGTCCCGCCGCCGCGGCGAAGCGCCGGGGCAGGGTTCTTCTGCTCGCCCCGAGGTCGCGAGCGAGCGCATCCAATGTCCAGGGCAGCCGGTCGGGGTCGTCGAGAATGTCCTGAGCGCAGTGGACGAGTTCATCCATGTGGCTGCGGTGGGCGAGCACGACCGACCGCTGCGAGGCCGACCCGGGCCTTGAGACGGGCACGACGAGGCGGCGGGCCACTCCGGCTGCCAGTGCCGGCCCATAGTCATGAGCGACGATATGACGATATGGAGCGCCAGGTCCGTGCCGCTGGCGATACCGGCGGACGTGCGCCCCCGCTCCTCGCAGGTGAACAGGACGTCCCCGGGCACACGGATACCGCGACACCCCGCGCCAACACCTCGGTCAGGTCGTGACGGGTAGTGGCCGTGCGCCCCTCCAGGAGGCCGGCCTCGGCGAGCGCGAAGGCTCGGCGCACACGGAGGCGAGATGACCGCCGCGTTCCCAATACCGACAAAGCCGGTCGAGCACACCGGACGACAGGACGTCGAGAACCGCCCCCCGGCCCGGGCCCTCCACCCGGGGACGATGACGAGGTCTCCCTCCCCGAGTGCCGGCCAACTGGTCGGGGCTGTCAGCCCCAGCCCCTGGTGAGTTTCGGTGCCGGAACGCTCGGCGACGTAGGAGAGCGCGTAGCCAGCCCCAGCCTCGGCCGCGCTGGTGAAGACCTGGGCGGGGCCGACGACGTCCATGAGGTGCACGCGCTCGGGCAGGACGATGAGGACCGACGGTTCGGGGCCACGGGCTCAGCCTCCTACGATCCGTTCCACGGTGGTGATCGTCGCGAAGCGACCCGGTTCATCGTGGTGAAAGCGTTGTGGCTGGCCTTTGTGACTGTGATCTCACCATCTGCGGCGGACAGCCCTGACTGGAGCGCCACCGGGCTGCCGTCCGGCACCGACCCGGATTGCGGAGCCGGTGCCGGAGACGCGCCCGAGGGCTCAGAGGCGCTCACCGATCTTCTGGGAGAACTCGACCAGACGGTTGGAGAAGCCCCATTCGTTGTCGTACCAGCCGAAGACCTTGACCTGAGCTCCCATGACCTGGGTGATGGGGGCATCGAAGATCGAGGAGTGCGGGTTGCCGACGATGTCGCGCGAGACGATCGGCGCCTCGGAGTACTGCAGGTAGCCGGCCAGCGGGCCGCTGGAGGCGGCCTCGCGGAAGGCGGCATCGACCTCCTCCGCCGTCGTCCGGCGAGTGGTGACCGCTGTGAGCTCGGTGAGTGATCCGACCGGGATCGGCACCCGCAGCGCCGCACCGGTCAGACGGCCGTCGAGCTCGGGGATGACCAGGCCGATGGCCCGGGCGGCCCCGGAGGAAGTCGGGACGATCGACTCGGCGGCGGCTCGCGCCCGGCGCATGTCCCGGTGGGGCGCGTCCTGGATGCGCTGGTCACCGGTGTAGGCGTGGACCGTGGTCATCAAGCCGGTCTCGATCCCGACGGCGTCGTTGAGGACCTTGGCCAGCGGTGCCAGCGAGTTCGTCGTGCACGAGCCATTGGAGAACACGTCGGCGTCGTCCACGTCCAGACGGTCGTCGTTCACGCCCAGGACGAAGGTGGGCACGTCCCCCTTCGCGGGCGCGGAGACGACGACCTTCCTCGCTCCGCCCTTCAGGTGCAGGGCGGCCTTGTCCCGAGTGGTGAAGAAGCCGGTCGACTCGATCACGACATCGGCCCCGACCTCGCCCCAGGGGATCCGGGCCGGGTCCGATTCGGAGAAGACCTCGATGGTCCGATCCGAGACCCGCAGACCATCGTCCTGAACGGCGACGCCGTCGAGGTGACCGCTGATCGAGTCCCACTCCAGAAGGGTGGCGAGAGTCGCGGCGTCGGTGAGGTCGTTGACGGCGACGACCTCGACGTCCGCGCCGGTGGCCAGGGCGGCGCGCAGGTAGGTGCGTCCGATGCGGCCGAAGCCGTTGATACCGATGCGAATAGTCATGATTTCTCTCCTTGCGGTGCGGTACGGCCGACCCCGGCGAGCACAGGAGCCGGTGAGGGATCCGAGAGAGCCGCGGTCGGCGCACTCCCCCCGGCAGCGCCGAGCAGCTCGAGGGCCCCCTGGGCGGCGGCCTGGTAGGGAGTCGGATCCTGCCGGGCGATGGACAGGACGTACCCTCCCTGGAGGACGGCGACGAGCATGTAGGCCAGGCGCTCGGGGTCGAGACCGCTCGGCAGCTCGCCCGCAGTGATCGCCGCTCCGATGACGACGACCAGCTTCTCGTGCAGCCGGTCGAAGGCCTGAGCGACGACGGCACGGAGCTCGTCGTCGGCCATGACGGCCCTGTCCTGAGCCATCCGCCCCACCCTGCAACCCCTGAGGGCCTGGCGGGGCAGACTGATGTAAGCGGTGAGCGCCTCCAGAGGATCGTCGGAGCTCTCGAGCGCGGCGTCGGAGACCTCGGACTGCTTCTGACAGTTATGACGCAGGGCCGCAAGACCCAAGTCGCGCTTGGTCGGGAAGTAGTGGTACATGCTCCCCTGCCCGACGCCCGACAGCTCGCGGACCTCCCGCGGACTGGTGGTGCTGTAGCCGTGCTTCCACATCAGCTCGCCCATCGCCTCCACCAATCTTTCCTTGGAACTCATACGCCGAGTCTACCCGGCGGCACTCAGTGTACCTACTTCAAGGTACACATTCATTGTGTCTTCCCTCACTGACGAGCCGATTGCATCCGACGCAACCGGCCCGGCCGGACAACGACCGCGACGAGCGCGGCCAGAAGGAAGACGGCCGCAGCGGCGCCCGTCGCGGCCCGGAAGCCCGGCAGGAATCCGCGCGGGAACATCCTCCCGGCCACCATCGCGCCGAGCGCCGCAACACCAACGACGCTGCCGACCTGGCGGGCGGCGTTGACGACGCCCCCGGCCAGGCCCCGGTATGTCCCGGGGGCCGAGGCCACGGCGGCCGAGGTCGCCGCAGGCATGGCCAGGGCCATCCCGAACCCGCCGGCGAAGCTGGTCAGACCGATCAGCACGAACGGCGTCCCCGCTCCGACCAGAGTGAGGCCGGCGAACCCCGCGGCGCCCACGAGTAGTCCCGCGAGCATCGTGGGCAGAGGTCCGAGCCGTGCTGCGGCGCGCCCGCCCAGCGGAGCGGCGACGATTGCGCTGCACGCCTGCGGGGTCAGGGCCAGGCCCGCTGCCCAGGGGCTGTAGCCCAGGTACCGCTGGAAGAACAGCGACAGGGCGAAGAGCTGGCCGAAGAAACTCACGTTGAGGCACAGGCCCACGAAAGCGGGAACGCAGAACCCGGCCGAGGCGAAGAGTCCTGGGGGAAGCATCGGCTCGCGCCTGCGGTGCTCGACCGCGACGAGCACCGCCCCGGCGGCGCAGCCAGCCACGAGAACTACGACTGCCAGCGGAGAGGGCCCGTGCTCCCCCCATGCGATGACGCCGCAGGTCAGGCATCCCAGAGCCGCTGCGGACAGGATCTGACCGGGGACATCGGCACCGCGCGATCGCGCACCCGAGCGCCCCGCCGGCACCGCGGTCGTGGTGAGCCGGACAGCCAGGGCGATGACGGGCACGTTGACCCAGAAGACGATTCGCCACCCGATGAGAGAGACGAGGCCGCCCCCGGCGACCGGTCCAACAGCCGAGGCGATACCGCCCGCTCCTCCCCATAGGCCGATCGCCCGGGCACGGTCCGCATCGTCGTCGAAGAGCTCCGACAGCAGGGCCAATGAGCCCGGAATGACGGCCGCGGCGCCGAGACCCTGCGCCGCTCTGGCGACAATGAGAGCGGTGGAGTTCGGGGACAGGGCGCAGATAGCGGACAGAGCGCCGAAGACCGCGAGACCGGTGAGATAGACCGTCCTGGCACCCAGACGATCGCAGACGGAGCCCGCGCCGAGCTGGAAGGCCGCCAGGACGAGGGCGTAGGCGTCGACGACCCATTGGAGCGAGGCGACGCCGGCGCCCAGGTCCGCCCCCATGGAGGGCAGGGCGACGTTGACGATAGTGGTGTCGAGCATGACGATGAAGAAGCCGAGCAGGGCCGCGATGAGAGCGGTCCGCCGGTGGAGCACTGGCATGAGGGCCTCGTTTCGGTGTGAGTGGCGACGGCCCGCGGTCTCGGACTCGCGCGCCGATGGCGGGTTCAGCCTCACGCGGCGGGTGTTCGGTCGGCATCGAACAGTCGGGCGAGCACACTGGGGGCATGAATCAGCGCGTGCTTCCCGAGGCCCTGCCCGACGTCTCCCGTGCGGCCGCGGCGATGGCCGACCCCACGCGCGCCGCCATGTGCGCGGCCCTCATGGACGGGCGTGCATGGACGCCGGGCGAGTTGGGACGCTACGCGGGCGTCGCCCGGTCGACGGCCAGCGAGCACGTCAGCGTGCTCGTCGCCCGCGGGCTGGCCAGCGAGATCCGCCAGGGGCGGCACCGCTACGTTATGCTCGCGGGCGAGGAGGTGGCCGGCCTGCTCGAGCGGTTGGCGGCGCTCGACGAGCGCACCTTCCCCACCCCGCCGAGTGCGCGCGCGTGGACGACGAATCGCGACCTCCTCGCCGGGCGGACCTGCTACAAGCACCTCGCGGGCGGGCTGGGCGTGGACCTCGCCGAGGGGCTCAGGAGCAGAGGCATGATCGACCGGACCTGGAGGGCGACCACGACTGGTGCGCGCATCCTGCAGCAGTGGGGGATCCCGGAACCCGGGCGCCTGCCGGCGACATCCTGTCTGGATTCGACTGAGCGCCGCTTCCACCTCGGTGGTCCTCTCGGGACCGCCGTGTGCCATTCGCTCATGGACCTGGGATGGGTCGAGACCCGTTCGGGGAGCAGGGCGGTGCGGTTGACCGAGCGCGGCGTCGCGGGCCTTTGGCGGTCGGGTCTGGTCATGGGCGAGTGAGGACGAGGCCGAGCGCACGGATCTGCTCGCGCAGATGGCGCAGGACGCGGTCTCGCCGGTCCGCGCCTCGGGGCTCGCGGCACCGAGATCGCGGACGCTGTGGACCGGGCACTCGCACGAGGCGGCCATCCGGGCCCAACGCGGTCCGCATACTCGGCCCGCACGGCGAACCGGACGGATCGGCTCCGACAGGCGGCAAGAGAAGATCCGTCACAGAGTGCGCGGCTGGCCGAGCGCCGTGCGCCCGCCCATATCGCCTGCACCCGCGCGCACGCGCGGTATGCCCAGGCTCACGGGCGCCGAGTCGGGCTCGGGCGACGCGCAGGCTTCGGCCCGGCGCCGCTGCCATGCATCCCCGGCGCGGGTGCGACGCACCTCGAACAGCGCCGGCCCGTCGTCGTACCAGGCCCGATCCCCGGCGCTCAGCGCGTCGTTGACGGCCCGCTCCCGTCCTCCCAGCGCCCCGCCGCACAGGGCCGAATCGGCGATGAGATTGTGCGGGGCTCCGTGCGTCACGCGCACCCTCACCATGTCGCCGGGCCGCGGGGCGCCCGCGGCATAGTCATCAGCGGCGAGCCCGACCGGCAGGGCGGCGTGGACGAGCCGATTATCGGCTACGCGCCCCGAGACTCGGGCGGTCGCCGCATCACGGCGTCCCTCGCCCTCGGCGACGAGCACCTCGACGAGGCTCCCCTCCCGCCTCGCGTTCTCCTCCTGACTGATGCGTCGCACAAGCTCACTCAGGCGGCGGTACCGGTCCTTGACGATCTCCGGCGGGACCGGGTCGGCCAGGTCGGCGGCGGGAGTGCCGGGCCGCGGAGAATACTCAAAAGTGAAGGCGGAGGCGAAACGGGCCTTCTCCACCACCTCCAGTGTGGCGGCGAAATCCTCCTCGCTCTCTCCGGGGAAGCCGACGATGATATCGGTGGTGATGGCAGCCTCGGGCATGCGGGCGCGCACATCGGCGAGGATCCTCAAGAACCTGTCAGATCTGTAGGAGCGGCGCATGGCCCTCAGAATGCGGTCGGATCCGGACTGCAACGGCATGTGGAGGCTCGGCATGACCTGCGGCGTGGTCGCCATGGCGTCGATGACGTCGCCGGTGAATGCCGCCGGGTGAGGACTGGTGAAGCGCACCCGCTCAATGCCCTCGACTCCGCCGGCCGCTCGCAAGAGTCTGGCGAAGGCGCCCCGATCGCCGAAGCCGACGCCGTAGGAATTGACGTTCTGCCCCAGCAGGGTCACTTCAATGACCCCGTCGGCGGCGACCGCCTCGATCTCGGCCAGAACGTCCCCGGGTCGGCGGTCGCGCTGCCTGCCGCGCAGCGAGGGCACGATGCAGAAGGTGCACGTGTTGTTGCAGCCCACGGCGATAGACACCCACGCGGCGTAGGCGGACTCGCGGCGGGTCGGCAGGGTGGAGGGGAAGACCTTGAGGGACTCCTCGAGCTCGACGGCGGCCTCGGCGTTGTGCCGGGCCCGCTCGAGCAGAGCGGGCAGGACGTCGAGGTTGTGGGTGCCGAAGACGACGTCGACCCACGGGGCCCGTTCGACGATGCCCCGCCCCATCTGCTGAGCCAGGCAGCCGGCCACCGCGATCTGCATACCGGGCCGCTCGCGCTTGACGGCGGCGAGTTGGCCGAGGTTGCCGAACAGACGGGTCGCCGCGTTCTCCCGCACGGAGCAGGTGTTGATGATGACGACGTCGGCACCGCCGTCGCCCGCCTCAGTGGCGCGCGCGACGGCGGCGGGCACCTCCTCGGCGCGCCGATAGCCGGCGCCCTCGAGGAGACCGGCCATGTGCTCGGAGTCGTGGACGTTCATCTGACAGCCGAGGGTGCGCACGTGGTAGGTTCGCGGTCGGGCCACCGGGTGGCCGGAGGCGAGAGGCATCTGGGTCATCGTCATCGCACGGCAGTCTAGAGCGCGGCCCCCGCCGGGCCGACTGGGAGTCGCCTTCCGGTCCCCTACCGTGAGGTGACTCCTCCCACGTCGAGTCGAGCGCCCAAGGGCCGGTGGCGGGCCCCGCGCCCGAGACCTCCGAGGAGAACCGATGAGTCAGATGACGGCACCCGTCCTGCGCACGACCCCGCTGCACTCCGTCCACGCCGCAGCAGGCGCTTTCTTCACGGACGCCGACGGATGGCGGATGCCGCTGCGCTACAGCTGCGCCCCGACGGAGCATCGGGCGGTGCGCACGAGCGCGGGCATCTTCGACCTGTCCCACATGGGCGAGATCAAAGTGACGGGCCCGGGCGCCGCCGCGGCCCTCGACCGCGCCCTGGTCGGCAGGGTTTCGACGGTGGCGCTGGGGCGGTCCCTGCGCACAATGATGGTAACCGGGGCCGGCGGCGTCATCGACGTCCTCATGGTCCATCACGTGGGCGAGCATGAGTACATGGTTGTGTCCGGAGCAGGCAACCGGAAGCGCGTGGTCGCCGAGCTCGCCCGGCGCCGCGACGGCCACGCATGCACTATCGACGATATCTCGACCGCCACCGCTCTCATCACGGTGCAGGGGCCGCGCACCACAGAGATGCTCTCTGGCGCCGTCGAGTCGGGGGCCGGCATACCCGCAGCCCTGCACCCCCGAGAGACCGGATCACCGACCGACGGCGGGGACTGCGGACCGGACGTGCTGTGCGGGTCGACGCTCCTGCGCCGCCTGCGCCGCCACGCGGCCGTACGGGCCACGGCCGCCGGGCACTCTGTCCTGCTGGCCCGTGCCGGCTGCACGGGCGAGGACGGCTTCGAACTGTTCTGCGGCGCGGAGGATGCCGTTGATCTGTGGACGGTCATCACCGGCCACGCGGCCACGCTGCCAGCCCGGGGTCGGGACGACGACGGGCGCCCGCTACCGGTGCTGACCCCCTGCGGCCTGGCGGCGCGCGAGTCCCTGCGCCTGGAGGCGGGCGTGCCCCTGCACGGACACGAGCTGACCGAGTCGATCACTCCGTGGGACGCCTCTGCCGGCGATGCCGTCGACCTCGACAAGCCCGACTTCATCGGCAGGAGGGCGCTGGCCGTTCGCGCCGGACGCGAGGGGGCCGCCGGCACGACGCGCCTCGTCGCCCTGATCGGCCGAGGGCGCTGTGCGGCGCGCGCCGGCGACGGGGTCTTCGACCTTCGGGGGCGGCGGGTGGGAGCGATCACCTCCGGTCTGCTCTCCCCCACACTCGGCCGTCCGATCGCTCTGGCGCTGCTGGCCCCCGCCTCGCCTGAGGAACCGGCGTGGGCGACGGGCACGACGTTCAACGTCGAAGCGGCGGGCGGGCGGACCCGCCCCATGGAGGTCGTCACCGCGCCCTTCTACCGGCGAACGCAGTAACCCCTCCAGCCCGGCGAGAACCGGCTGTCGCCGTCGACGCCGCCGGGCGCGGCGAGCCGCTCGGCCAGGACGAGGACATCAACATCCTGCCCCAGGGTTCGCCCGGTGGGCGTGGTACGCCGCCGACGCGGCGACGCACCGCGCCCACCACGAGCGGTCGACCGGCGGCTCAGCGCAGGCCCAAGATCTCACCGGTGGGCGCGACCTCGATGCGCTCGGCCGCGGGGTGAGTGGGCAGCCCGGGCATGGTGGAGACCGTCCCGCACAAGGCGTAGACGTAGCCGGCTCCGGCGGCGAGCCGGACTTCGCGCACCGGCAGCCTCCAGCCGGTCGGCACGCCTTTGAGGGCCGGGTCGTGCGACAGGGACAGCGGGGTTTTGGCGACGACGACTGGAAGAGAGCCGAACCCATCGGACTCGCAGTCGTCCAGGAAACGGGCCGCAGCGGGCGTGTAGTCGACGCCGTCGGCGCCGTACACGGATGCGACCGCCCCGATCTTGGTCCGCAGATCGTCGTCGGGACGGTACACGGGTCTTCCCCGCGCGACGGCTCCCGCCCGCGCGCGGTCGCAAGCCTCGACGACAGCATCGGCGAGCTCGAGGCACCCCTCCCCGCCGTCGGTCGCGGGTCTGACGGCGGCCGCCCTGGCGCCTGCTCCGCGAGCCAGCCGCAGGACCTCGTCGATCTCCGCGTCGTGGTCGGTGGGGAAGACGTTGACGGCCACGACCGGCTCCAAGCCGAAACCGCGCACGATGTCCAGATGCTTGAGCATGTTGGGGGCGCCGGCGCGCACGTCGTCGACGCTCTCGCGCAGCATCCGGTCGGGCGGCTCCTGGCGGCCGGCGAGATGGTGCCGGCCCGAGTGGACCTTGAGAGCGCGCACGGTGACGACGAGGACCGCGGCCTCGGGTCGCATGCCCGACGTCGCGCACTTGAGGTCGATGAACCGTTCCAGGCCCATGTCGGCGCCGAAACCCGCCTCGGTGAGCACGTAGCCCGGTTCGCGGGCCCGCCGGTCACGGGCCGCCGGCCGACCGGCGAGGCCGCGAGCCGCGACGAGGTCGGCCAGGACGGAGGAGCAGCCGGTGGCGATGTTGCCGAACGGACCGGTGTGGACCAGGGCGGGCACCCCCTCACCGGTGCGCAGGAGGTTGGGAGCTAGAGCATCACGAAGGATCGCGGCCATGGCGCCGGCCGCCCTCAGATCCTCCGCGGTCACCCACCGGCCGTCGCAGTCGCGTCCGATGATGATGCGTCCCAGACGCTCACGCAGGTCCGTCAAAGACGTGGCCAGAGACATGATGACCATGATCTCGCTGGCGGGAGTGATGTCGAAGGAGGACTGCCGGGTGACGCCGTCGGCTCTGGGCCCTAGGCCCGTGACGATATGGCGCAGGGCGCGGTCGTTGACGTCCAAGACGCGCGGCCAGGAGACCGTCCGCTCATCGATGCGCAGAGCATTGCCGTGGTGGAGGTGGTTGTCGATGAGGGCCGCCAGCAGGTTGTGGGCGGCGGTGATGGCGTGGAAATCTCCCGTCAAGTGCAGATTCATGCGCTCGGCAGGAACGATGCGGGCCCCGCCGGAACCGCCGGCGCCGCCCTTGATACCGAACGTGGGGCCCATGGCGGACTGGCGCAGAGTGAGTACGGGGCGCCGCCTGCGCAGAGCGAGGCCCTGAGCGAGGCCGATCGCGGTCGTGGTCTTGCCCTCTCCGGCGGGCGTGGGGGTGATGCCGGTGACGACGATGTAGTGGGCCTCCTCCCCCGGCGCGGCGGCGGGTCCGTCGTCAGCCAGAACATTCAGGGCGATCTTGGCGACGTCGCGCCCGTAGGGGATGACATGACGAGCCCCTATGCCGGCGCGCCCGGCCAGGTCGTCGAGGTCAGTATGCCCGGTGAGGTCGGCCTCCGGCGTCTCCTGTCCGACGGCCGGGCGCCCGGAAGCGGCGGAGGCGTGTGAGGGTGTGCTCATGCCTCCAGGGTACCGATCCTCGTCCCGACCGGCCGGGTCCCGTCAGTCCTCACCCGCCAGCGCCCGCTCGAGGGCTTGCATCGCCACCTCGTGGGAGTAGCCCTTGCGTCCGAGCAGCGCCAGGGTCCGGCGCCTGCGGACCGGGGGTTCGAGCCCCCGGGTCGCCGCGATCTTCTTGCGCGCCAAAGTGAGAGCGGCCGTCGACTCGTCCTCGCACCCGATCTGCCCCAGGGCCGCCGAGATGGAGCCCTCCCCCAGGCCTTTGAGACGGAGCTCCTCGGCGATGGCCCTGCGCGCGGCGCCCTTCTCGGCGAAACGGGTGCGGGCCAGGGCGGCGGCATAGGCATCGTCATCGATGAGACCGGCCGACTCGAGGCGGTCGAGAATCTCCTGGGCGATGCGGGGATCGATCTGCCTGCGCTGCAGGAGATCGGCCAGAGCCGCGCGCGGGGCGGGTGAACGGTCGAGGCGGCGAAGAACGATGTCCCGGGCCGCCTCGACCTCCTCCTGGTGCTCATCCGGGGTGAGCCACGCCATCAGAAACCGCCGGCGTCCTCGCCGAAGGCGGAGATGTCCAGCTCGGCGGCGTTCTTCTTGGTGCGCTTCCTGGCCTTCTTGACGGCGCCCTTGGCGGCCGCGTCCTTCTCCTTGACATCAGCCTTGGCATCGGCCCTGGAGTCGGCCCCCGCCTGCGCCGCAGCATCCGCAGCCCCCTCCCGGGCCCTGCGCCCGGGCTCACCGATGCCGAGAGCTGCCAGGATCTTGTTCTCGATCTCGTCAGCGAGCTCGGGATTGTCCTTCAGGAAGGTCCGGGCGTTCTCCTTGCCCTGGCCGAGCTGGTCGCTGCCGTAGGTGTACCAGGCCCCCGACTTGCGGACGACGCCGCCCTCCACGCCGAGATCCAGCAGACCGCCCTCCCGGGAGATCCCCTGACCGTAGAGGATGTCGAACTCGGCCTGCTTGAACGGCGGAGCCATCTTGTTCTTGACGACCTTGGCCTTGGTGCGGTTTCCCACAGGCTGGTCCCCGTCCTTGAGAGTCTGGGTGCGGCGGACATCGATGCGCACTGAGGCGTAGAACTTCAAGGCCTTGCCCCCGGTGGTGGTCTCCGGATTGCCGAAGAACACACCGATCTTCTCTCGCAACTGGTTGATGAAGATGGCGGTGGTGCCGGTGGCCGAGAGGGCCCCGGTGATCTTGCGCAGCGCCTGGCTCATGAGACGGGCCTGCAGACCCACATGGGAATCGCCCATCTCGCCCTCGATCTCCGCCTTGGGAACGAGTGCGGCGACGGAGTCGACGACGATGATGTCCAGGCCCCCCGAGCGGATGAGCATGTCGGTGATCTCGAGGGCCTGCTCACCGGTGTCCGGCTGGGAGACGAGGAGGTTGTCGGTATCAACCCCCAGAGCCTTGGCGTAGACGGGGTCGAGCGCGTGCTCGGCGTCGATGAAGGCGGCATTCCCCCCGGCCTTCTGGGCGCTGGCCACGGCGTGGAGCGCAACGGTCGTCTTACCCGAGGACTCGGGCCCGTAGATCTCGACGACGCGCCCGCGGGGCAGGCCCCCGATCCCCAGGGCGACGTCGAGGGCGGTCGAACCGGTGGGGATGACGGCCACGGGCGGACGCGTGTCATCTCCCAATCGCATGACGGAGCCCTTACCGAAGGACTTGTCGATCTGGGAGAGCGCGGTGGCCAGGGCCTTGGAGCGGTCCTGGGTCTGGGTGACGGCTGGCATTGGACTACCTCGGTCTCGGTTCTCGGGCGGCTCGACGCCGCGGCGGTCAGGACTGGCCCTGTAGCGAAGTCCCCTCTCCGGGGCTCGCGAACGACGGTATGCCGGACCACTGACATGTTTCACCGCGCACGACCGGGCCCTGTGGACGCCAGGAGCGCGAACGTCGTCTGTGGAGCACTGTAGCCGAACACGTGTTCGAGTCCCAGTCGTCCCGCCGGCGTGTCCGCCCTGCAGGGCCGCTACCGTCCGAGGCGTTCATGGGCCCGGTGCGCAACTCATCGCCAAGGCTCTCAGCGTCGGCCGGTCAAGCCTGCGCATGCCCCCCGGAGCGCTCGAGCTCGGCTTGACGCTCGATCGCGGCGCGCAGATCGGCGGCGTCGCGCGCATGCCGGTAAACGTCGAGGCGGCAAGTCCCGATCCTGGCGGACGATCGTCAGGGCCCGCGAGTCGACCTCGTCGGCGAGAACGACGGCCCGCAGGACGACCCTGTCGCGAGAGCCCGGAAAGGCCGTCCCAACTGGCCCGTCGGGGTCAACGAATCCCTCGCTCATGCGCGCCCCTCGCCCAAGCCGCGGACGTGACGGGCAGGAGCCGTGTAAGCCGGTCCCGGCTGCTTGAACGTGGGGTAGTGGCGGGCCTCCTCGACCACGAGGAGATGCCCGCCTCATGAGTCAGCCCCGTCATACTGACGTGACGGTGCATAACATTTTGGCAGGGCCTCACGACCGCGGGCGCCTGCGCGCATCCTCCCGGAAGACCCAGCGATCGGCATCGCCGACCTGCGTCTCATCGCACAGAGCCTGCCAAACCTCCCGAGGCGGAATCCCGGCGTCCAGCGCCTCGACGCAGGTGGACCGCAAGCCCGGCAGCACAAGATCCTGAGCGAGGGACCGCCCGTAAGCCGAGCCATACACGGTCTCCACGGCCCTCCAGAACTCGGAGTGCTTCATCATGACTCCTCATCGACGACGGACGCGGCACGGGTCATAGGCCACCGACGCAGAACTGTCTCCGGTACCGCAGGAGCGGCACCGGAGACAGGATCGAACGAGCCGAGCCCTCCCGGTGGCCTTCAGCGCAGGGTCACACCCTGCTGGCGCACCAGCTCGTCGGGGACGGTGTCTGGAATGGTCACGCCCTCGGTCACGGCGATGCGGTCGGAGACCTCGCGCAGAACCGCGGAGAGCGGGGCGTCAAGAGCCTGGCAGATGGAGGCGAGCAGCTCGGAGGAGGCCTCTTTCTGACCTCGCTCGACCTCCGAGAGATAGCCGAGTGAGACCCGGGCCTGGCCGGAGACCTCGCGCAGAGTACGGCCCTGATGCTGACGCACTGAGCGCAGGACCTCGCCGATCTCCCGGCGCAGAAGGACGTTCTCGTGCTTGCCGGCGGTGTTGCCGTCCACAGCCGTGCCGTACCCTGCCGTGGCAGCCGAACGCATTGGCGCGCGCCCGTTCGGACGTGCGGATCGGGTGGTGCGGGGGTGAGTCGCGTTGTTCATCGTGAGACACAACCATTCACTGCGGAGTTTCATTCCCGCCTCTGAGAGGCAGCCTCTCGTCGGCGATGGCCTCATCAAAGCCGAGGAGTCTGGGAAGAACCTGAATATCCGATTCGGCCCGCCCATGAGGGCCTGGAGCAGATTTAGGACCCGGCGGCGTCGAGCAGCGCCACAGCCAGGGCGAGGACCGCCGTCGTCGCCCCGTCGCGCACCTGCGTGCGGTCCCCGTCCAGGTGGAGCTCGCGTGAGACTGTCCCCCACGGCGAGGCAACCGCCACGTGCACTGTCCCTGCACGCCGGCCGTCGGCGGGGCCCGGACCCGCCACCCCCGTGGTCGCTAGCCCCAGGTCCGCACCCAGAAGCGCCGCGACGCCATTGGCCATCTGCTTGGCCACCTCGCCGTCCACCGGCCCGGTGAGCTCCAGACGACGCACATCGACCCCGAGAATCTCGGCCTTGATGCGGGTGGCGTAGGCGACCACGCCACCGACGACGACCGTCGACGCCCCCGGAACGCTCACGAGGACGGAGGAGACCTCCCCGCCCGTGAGGGACTCGGCCACCGCTACGCTCAGGCCGCGCTCCTCGGCGCTGGACAGGAGGTAGCGGGCCGCCTCCACGAGGGTCGAGGCAGTGGGGGGTCCCGCGCCATCGACCGGGCTCACCGGAAGTCCTCTTCCGGGGGACCCTGACGCCAGATGCGCCAGGCACTCACCGCGTAGTCGACGCCGGTGACCACGGTGACGATCAGGGCGCCGGCGATGACGAGGCGAGCGAGCACGGTGAGCGCGCCGGCCGCCGCGCCCGGCACGAGGACATCCCACGGCGTCAGCAGACCGATGATACCCACGATCTGCAATGCCGTTTTGAGCTTGCCGCCGCGGGAGGCCGCTATGACCGCGCGCCGCAGCATGACCAGGCGCAGCAGGGTGATACCCAGCTCACGGACGATGATGACGATGGTGACCCACCACCACAGATGTCCCGCTACCGACAGCAGCACGAAGGCCGACAGCGTCAGGGCCTTGTCCGCAATGGGATCGGCGATCTTGCCGAAACTCGTGACCAGGCCCCGCGAACGGGCCAGCTGACCGTCGAGCCGGTCGGTCAGAGCGGCACCGATGAAAACGGCGGTGGCCATCAGTCTCACGTCCCCGCCCTGCCCCAGCATGAGCTGGACGAAGACCGGCACCAGGACCAGCCGCACAATAGTGAGGATGTTGGCGATGTTGAGCAGCGGCGCCGGACCCGGCTCCGACGGACCTGTCGAGGCCGGGGGCCGGGCGGGGACGTCCCCGTGGTCCGGGTGCGTCGGGGTGGCATTCATCAGCCCCAGCCTAGCGGCGCCGGAGGCTCGTGCCGATCAGGCCCGGCCCGCCGATCCCCCGGCCCCGGCCGGAGACATTCCGCTCTCCTCTCCTCACGACGGCGTTGGGCCTCTAGCCTGGTGAAATGTCCGCACGTCACAGGGCCGAGCCCGTCATACGCACCCGCCTCCACCGGCAGCGAGGACGCGTCGCGCTGATAGCGAGCGTCGTCGTCCTCATCCTGGCGGGCGCCGCCGGGGCCCTCATCGTCAGCGGGCGGGGTGGCTCCCCCGCCTCGTCACCAACGCCGAAGGCCATCGGGACGACGCCGGAGACGCCCGAAGCGGCGCCGGATGCCACCGGTCCGCCCGACGCGCACCTGACCATCGGGTACGGCGGCGACGTGCTCATGCACACATCCGTCATGGGGGACACCGAGAACGGACAGGGTGACATCGCCCCGCTCACCTCAGCGGCCGACCCCTGGACCGGCGGAGCGGACCTGGCCCTGTGCGGTATGGAGGTCCCCATCTCCCCCACCGGTGTCGCCTCGGGCTATCCGGCCTTCGGCACGCTGCCGGGCGTGGTCACGGCCCTGGCGGACACCGGCTGGGACGGGTGCGCGACCGCCTCCAACCACGCCTGGGACCAGGGACTCGATGGCGTGATCGCCACGGCCGACACCCTCCAGGCAGCCGATCTGGGTTGGAGCGGAACCAACCGCACGCAGGCGGAGGCGGAGGCTCCCTATCAGATCTATGAGCTCACGCGCGCCGGACGCACGGTCAGGGTCGCCCAGCTCTCCAGCACCTACGGTCTCAACGGCTCGACCGCCGATCCGTCCTGGTCGGTCAACATCAACGACGTCGAGTGGGCCGCCCAGCAGGCGCGCGCCGCGCGCGAGGCGGGGGCCGATATCGTCGTCCTCCACTCTCAGATCGGCGAGGAGTACACGCCCGATCCGGTCGCCGCCCAGACCGAGTACGCCCGCGCCATCGCGGCCACCGGTGAGATCGACGTCCTATTCGGAGCGCACCCGCATGTGCCCCAGTCCAGTGACCTGCTCGATGGAGGCCCGGACGGGGCGGGCATGTGGGTGTCGTACTCGGCCGGCAACTTCATCTCCAACCAGTCGATCGACCAGGGCACCGTTCTGGCCGGCGTCGGCACCTTCGTGTGGGTCGACGTCACCGTCGACCAGGGAGCCGACGGAGCCGACGACGCGCATGTGGACTCCCTGCACTGGCACCCCTTCACCGTGGACAACGACGGAGGCCACCGCCTAATCGATCTGGCCGCGGCCCGGGCGGGCGACGTGCCCGCCGGCTGCACGCTGAGCGCGGAGGAGATCTCCGAACGATGGCGGGCGGTCACGACCAACCTCGGCATGGAGACCTACTCCGAGGATGCGCCCGCCATGACCGGGCCCGAGCCGGCCGTCCTGCCGCGCGGCTGAGAACCCGGGCCGAAAGCGGCGACCCGTCGGGCGCCGTGCGGGAGGGCGCCACGACGAGCGCGGGCGAATTACCAGGAGGCGCCGCGACCCGTCAGGCTCCAGGCGTCCTCACCGGCGTCCGACGAATCCTCCCCGGCGCAGACGTCCTTCCGCGGCTCCCGAATCGGCGTGCCGCCGGCCTCCGGGGAGCCGGTGCCCTGATGGTCGCGTCGGTCCGAGACGGACGCAGCGGGCGTCGACCGATGGTCGGTCGCGTCGGTCGCGTCGGCCGGCTCCCCGTGGGCGGGCTCGCCACCGGGTGCTGCGCCGTCGCCCTTGATCCAGGCCAGCGTCTCCTCGAGCTGCTCGGGGGCGACCAGGACGTCGCGGGCCTTGGAGCCCTCGGAGGGGCCGACGACCTCGCGGGACTCCAGGAGGTCCATGAGCCGACCGGCCTTGGCGAAGCCGACGCGCAGCTTGCGCTGGAGCATGGAGGTCGAGCCGAACTGGCTGGAGATGATGAGTTCGGCGGCCTGCAGCAGCAGGTCCATATCGTCGCCGATCTCCTCATCGATCTGCTTTTTGACCTCCGGGACGATAACGTCCTCACGGTAGTCGGGTTCGAGCTGGTGTTTGACGTGCTCGACAACGGCACGGATCTCGGACTCGTCGACCCATGAGCCCTGCACGCGCACGGGCGCCGACGTGCCGGGCCCCAGGTAGAGGGCATCGCCCTGGCCGGTGAGGGTCTCGGCGCCGTTCTGATCCAGAATGACGCGCGAGTCCAGCTGGGAGGCGGTGGCGAAAGCCAGGCGCGAGGGCACATTGGACTTGATCAGCCCCGTGACCACGGAGGCCACCGGGCGCTGGGTGGCCAGGACCAGGTGGATCCCGGCGGCGCGGGCCAGCTGGGTGATGCGCTGGATGGAGGCCTCGACGTCCTTGGGCGCGGTCATCATGAGATCGGCGAGCTCATCGACGACGATCAGCAAGTAGGGGTAGGGCGAGATGGTGCGCTGCGAGCCGGGCGGAGGCTCGATCCGCCCCGCGCGCACCGCTCGGTTGAAATCATCGATGTGCTTGAACCCGAAAGCGGCCAGGTCGTCGTAGCGGGCGTCCATCTCGCGCACGACCCACTCCAGGGCCTCCGCCGCCTTCTTGGGGCTGGTGATGATGGGGGTGATCAGGTGGGGAATGCCCTCGTAGATCGTCAGCTCCACGCGCTTGGGGTCGACCAGGACCATGCGGACCTCCTCGGGGGTGGCTCGCATCATGATGGAGGTGATCATGGAGTTGACGAAGGAAGATTTGCCGGATCCGGTCTGTCCGGCGACGAGCATGTGGGGGGTCTTGGCGAGGTTGGTCACCACGTAGTCCCCTTCGACGTTCTTACCCAGACCCACCACCAGTGGGTGCGTCTGCTTCTTGGCGGCGCCCGAGCGCAGGACGTCGCCGAGCTTGACCATCTCGCGGTCGGAGTTGGGGATCTCCACGCCGATGGCGCTCTTGCCGGGGATGGGGGTCAGCAGCCGGATCTCGTCGCTGCCCACCGCGTAGGCGATGTTCTTCTCCTGGCCCGTCACGCGGGAGACGTTGACGCCGCGTCCCAGGTGGACCTCATAGCGGGTGACCTGCGGGCCCCGGGTGTAGCCGGTGACCGTGGCATCGACCCTGAACTCAGTGAAGACGTCCTGAAGCTTCTCGACGATCGCGTCGTTGGCCTCGGTGCGCGTGGCATGACCGGGCCCCGGTTCCAGCAGGCTCTCGTCGGGCAGAGAGTAGGTCGTGCCGTCGGGCAGGGCCATCGCCGTCATCTCCACCATGCCGAGCTCGTCGGCCAGGTCCGGCCCGGACGCCTGCGCCCTGGTCTCCTTAGTGACGGCGTCTGGCTCGGCGGGAGGGACGGGGCGCGTGCCTCGGGCGTCCGCCGCACCGGTACGGGCGGAGCGGTCGGGGGGCACGGACGGAGGCGCCGCCGACCGATCGGCCTGCGCGAGGGAATCAGTGGTCGGGTCGGCCAGCGGATCGTCCAGCACGGAGGTCGTCATCTCATCGCGCGAGGCGTTGAAGGAGCCGGCGGCGACGGCGGTATCATCAGTGCCATCAATGGACGGCTGGATCGTCGTGTCGGCATTCGCCATGCTCGACCGCATCGAGCGCTTACGGCGTCCGCTTCCCCGCGGTCGCTTCTTCTCGGTCTCCAGGGCGGAGCGGAACGGCTCGTCGCCGTCGTAGGCGTCCGGGCCACCCGCATCGTCGGAGGCGTCGTCCTGCGTTCCGCCACCCGACGCGGTACGGCGCATCCGACCAAGCACACGCGTGGCGAGCGTGTCTTCCGGCGAGCCCCCGGACCGTCCGGAGGCGGTGCGGCGCTCGGCGAGCTGCTCGCGCAGGTCGGCGATGGTGCGTCCGGAGATCACCAGGGCCGAGAAGACGATGAGCAGGATGAACAAGATGATGGCGCCCACCGATGAGAAAAGCACGACCAGGGGGTAGCCGACAACCCAGCCGAGCAGCCCTCCCGCCTCCTCCAGCGGAGCCACGCCGTAGGACAGGGAGGGGTTGCCCGAACCCACCTGGACGATGCCCGTCACACCCGTGAGCACGCCCAGCGCCCCCACGCTGATACGGGCGTGGACCGCCCCCAGGCGGCGAACCCTCAGCATGGCGATGCCCAGCGCCCCCAGCAGAAGGGGGACGACGATGCCCAAGGCGCCAACGGGGCCGGCGGCCAGGTGGTGCAGCAGTCCGCCGGCGGCGCCGGAGACGCCGAACCACTCGCGCAGGCCGGTGACGACGGCCAGGGCGAGGACGACGAAGGCCCATCCGGTGCGCCGGTAACGGCCCGCCGAGCCTGCGGAGGGTGAGGACTCGGGCGGTTGGGCGGGCTGCTTCGAGGCGCGTGCGCGCGAACCGCGCGAACCGGAGCGTGCGGGGGTCGAAGCGGGACGAGTGGCCATGGTGCCTGAGACGTTATCGGGCCGACGGCGGCCCGGCCGCCCGCCACGCCGCTGAGATCATCATGTGTGCGTCACTGCGGGTCCGGCCGGTCCCGACAGGATCCGCAGCCGAGCAGGGCGTCGATCTCGTCGCGTCGCGGTGAGCGCGCCGGGCCCAGACGGCTGACGGCCTCGGCCGCGGCGGCGTTGGCACGGCGAGCGGCGGCGACGACGTCGAGGCCGTCCATGAGTCCGGCCACCAGCACTCCCGTGTGGGTGTCGCCGGCTCCGGTCGTGTCCAGAACGTCCCGGACGAACCCGGGCACTTCGATGCGGTCGCCGTGAGCGGGCCACAGGACGCATCCGTGCACGCCGGTGCGCCGCACGATGAGCGCCTCGGGGGCGGCCCGGCGCATGGCCTCCGGACTGCCCAGACGCGCCGAGAGCTGCGTGATCTCCAGGTGATTGCCGGTCAGCAGGTCGGTGCGGCGCAAGAGCGTTTCGACGATGGACTCCGGGATCTCCGGCTCGACGGGGCCGAGATCGGCGACCAGCCCGACGCCGGGGGGAAGGGCGAGGAGCCACTCGGCGAGGGCTTCGCGGGAGGTGGGGTGCGCCAGGTCGTAACCGGTGGTGTGAACCCAGTCGCCCGGCCTGAGTTCGAGACGGTCGAGCTCGTCGCGCTGCGGCTCGGCCTCGACCCCCTCGGTGGTGATGAAGGTGCGTCGTCCGGAGGGCTCGATGAGGGTGGTGCACGTTCCGATGTCACCGACGAGCTCCTCGACGACGAGCTCGACGCCGTCGAGCATCATGGCCTCGCGCACCTGGGCGGAATTCGGACCGGTGCCCAGGGTGGCGGCCAGGGCGGCGGGCACGCCCTGGCGGGCGACCGCCGAGACGACCGTGTAGCCGCCGCCGACGGTGGGACCGGAGGAGGTGGCTGTGACAGCACCGCCGGGCGCGGGCACACGGCCGACGTGGAGCGGAAGGTCGATTAGGACGCTCCCGGTGGCGATGAAGCAGGACGGACGACGCATGTTCGGCGGGCTCACACCCTCATCATGCTTCAATGACGACAGGCACGATCATTGGACGGCGGCGTAGACGGCGCCCGACCCACCGTCCCAGCGTGCGGCGCATCGCCTGCTGAAGGGAGTGGGCGTCGGCATTGCCCTTGTCAAGAGCCTCCTGCAGGGCCGTGGTGACGTCGGGCAGAACGTCGTCGAAGACGGAGCCGTCCTCAGCCACGCCCCGGGCCTGGATATCCGGACCCGCCAGGATGGTGCCGGTTCTGGTCTCCACGACGGCGTAGACGGACACGAAGCCCTCCTCGGCCAGGATACGGCGGTCCTTGAGCTCAGTCTCGTCGATCTCTCCGACGGAGGACCCGTCGACGTAGACGTACCCGCAGGAGACCGCCCCGGCGAGGCGGGCCCGGCCCGCGCGCAGGTCCACGACGACGCCGTCCTCGGCCAGCATGACGCGGTCCGGGTCGATGCCGGTCTTGACGGCCAGCGCGCCGTTGGCCACGAGGTGGCGGATCTCCCCGTGGATGGGCATGACATTGCGCGGTCCCACGATGTTGTACACGTGCAGGAGCTCCTCGCAGGAGGCGTGTCCCGAGACGTGGACCTTGGCGTTGCCCTGGTGGACGACGCGGGCGCCGAGCCGCATGAGCTGGTTGATGACGCGGTTGACGGAGTTCTCGTTTCCCGGGATGAGGGAGGAGGCGAAGATGACGGTGTCGCCAGGCTCCAGGGTGACGGACCGGTGCTCGCCGTGGGCCATGCGCGACAGGGCCGCCATGGGCTCGCCCTGGGAACCGGTGGCCATGAGGACACGCTCGTCGGGCGGAAGGGCGGTCACGTCTCGGGCGTCGATGAGAACGCCATCGGGGACCTTGAGGTAAGCGCGCTCGGCGGCGATGCCCATATTGCGCACCATCGAACGACCCACCAGGGCGACGCGGCGGCCGTGGAGCGCGGCCGCGTCCAGGACCTGCTGGACGCGATGCACGTGGCTGGAGAAGGAGGCGACGATGATCTGCTGGTCGGATTCGGCGAAGACGTTGTCGAGCACCGGACCGATCTGGTTCTCGTGACCGATCATGCCGGGAACCTCCGCGTTGGTGGAGTCCACGCAGAACAGATCCACACCCTCGTCCCCGAAGCGGGCGAAGGAGCGCAGGTCGGTGATACGCCCGTCGATGGGCAGGGAGTCGATCTTGAAGTCGCCGGTGATCAGGACATTGCCGGCATCGGTGCGAATCATGGCCGCCATGGCGTCGGGAATGGAGTGGTTGACGGCAACGAATTCGAGGCCGAAGGGCCCGTAGGATACCTCCTCATGCTCACGCACCTGACGCAGCAGGGGGTGGATGCGGTGCTCGCGCAGCTTGGCCTCGACGAAGGCCAGAGTCAGTTCGCTGCCGACCAGGGGGATGTCCTCGCGCAGGCGCAGCAGGTAGGGGACGCCGCCGATGTGGTCCTCGTGGCCGTGGGTCAGGACCAGAGCGACAACGTCGTCGAGGCGGTCCTCGATGTAGCTGAAGTCGGGCAGGATGAGGTCGACGCCGGGCTGATCCTCCTCGGGGAACAGAACGCCGCAGTCGACGACGAGCAGCTTTCCGTCGACCTCGAAGACGGTCATGTTGCGGCCGACCTCGCCCAGGCCCCCCAAGGGCACGATGCGCATCGCACCGTCGGGGATCGGGCCTGGATTCTTGAGCGTGGGGAAGTTCGTCACGGCAGGCAGTCTAGATGAGTGGAACCGGAGGACGATGCGCCTGGGGTCGCGCCGGTTCCGGTGCCCGCCCGCGGTTCCGTGCCGGCGCGCCACCGCGTCATCGAGCGGGGCGCGCACTGAAGGCGGCTCATAACGAGCGCCCGACCGGGGAAACGGTCGGGCGCTGTGAAACGGGCGGTACCCCGTACCGGATTTGAACCGGTGCTGCCGCCGTGAGAGGGCGGTGTCCTGGGCCGCTAGACGAACGGGGCGCTGATCAGGCGGGACGGATGACCTCCTGACTCGTACCCCGTACCGGATTTGAACCGGTGCTGCCGCCGTGAGAGGGCGGTGTCCTGGGCCGCTAGACGAACGGGGCGCAGTGCATTTCACTTGTGATGAGGGAAATCCGTCACCGGCACGAACAGACGGCCGGCGGAGATCCCCCGCTCTCCGCTGGGGTACCAGGACTCGAACCTAGAATGGCTGAACCAGAATCAGCTGTGTTGCCAATTACACCATACCCCAATGACGGTGCGCATCAGGGACGGGCCCCGACGCAGTGAAGAGTAATCTACACGCACGCTCCCCCACCGACAAATCCGCACGACGTGAGCGCGACCACACCGTTCGTCGTCGGTCTCGACGTCGCCAACGCACGCGACGAACGCCCCGCCCGCCCCCGTCACCACCGTCCGCCAATACCGTTTCGAGAACGCTCCAAGACCGTAGACTGCCACCGGGCTGTTACCAGTCCCGCCCCTAACCCCCGCTCGCTCCGACACCGGCGAGACGCACCGGGCACGGCCCGAGTACAGACAATCAGGTACACGAGGTGCATATGACCCCCACTCCCCGCTTCCATGGATTCCACCTCTCCCGTCGCACGGCCCGAGCCCTCGGCGCGGGCCTGTGCCTGACGACGGCCTTCGCACTGAGCGCCTGCGGCGGCGACCCCATCCCCATTACATCGGCCAAGACGGCCGACTCCTCCGCGACGGCGTCCGCGTCCCCCTCGACTACGCCCCGCCCGACACGCACCCCCTCCGCCTCCGCTACGCCCTCCGCCAGTCCGACGCCGTGGACCGCACCGTCGTTGAAGTTCTACAGCGAGGACGACTCGGTGTGGTACCAGGATGATTCAGTGGTCCACACGGACTCCGTCACCGACCAGGGCAACATCGAGGGGTACCGCACCTACAACGGCAGCTGCCTGGGGTACGTGACCCGCGACATCTCCGAACTGATCCATAATATTTCACTATCGGACGACATCATGAGCGGGAGCAAAGTCAACGTCACCAATACGAGCATCACCGACGTCAACGAGACAAGCCGGGAGACCCTCGACCTCGTCCACGACGACAGCGGCACCATGGACGGCTATTCCATCACCTGGACGGGGGTCTACACGGCCCAGGGCGCTGCGCCGGAGGACGTTGAGGGCTATAAGTTCGCCCGCACCGTCAACGATGCCGGGCTCGATTTCTCGGTCATGGTCATGTGCCTGAAGGGCTCGAGCATCTCCTACGACCAGTGGCGCACCATCCTCAGCGGTATCCGGATCGAGGGTCTGACCGCCGGCAAGATGAGCTGACGGCCGCCCGATGCGCGGCGCCGGCGGGCGGCTCAGCCCAGCGCCAGCGGGGCCGGGCCCAGTCGGGCCCGCAACGCGCGCAGTCGATTCAGCGAGGAGGCGGGGCCCAGGATCTCCATGGACTCGAACAGGGGCGGTGAGACTCGGCGGCCCGTGACGGCCACGCGCAGCGGCCCGAAGGCCAGACGCGGCTTGATGCCGAGCCCGTCGACGATGGCCGTGCGCAGAGCGCCCTGGAGGGCCCCGGCGCACCACTGGTCGGCGCCGACCCCCTCCAGCGCCTCGATCGCGGCGTCCAGTACCCGGGGGGCGGAATCCTTGAGCGCGGTCACGGCTCCGTCGTCGACGGCGAGCCCCTCGTCGGAGACGAAGAGGAAGGCGAGCATGTCCCTGCTCTCTCGCAGCAGTTGGATGCGCGTGTGGATGAGCGGGGCGGCGGCCGTGAGGATCTCCCGCTCGCGTCCGCTCAGGGCATCGAAGGCGCCCGCGGACACGAGCGGCCGGGCGGGTCGTTCGGGGTCGGCGGGGTCGGGGTAGGCATCAGCCAGGTAGGGCACGAGGCGATCGCGGAAGTCATCGGGGGTCAGCCGACGCACGTGCTCGGCGTTGATGGCCTCGCACTTCCTCACATCGAAGCGCGCGGGGTTCGGGTTGACGTCATGGACGTCGAAGGAGGCGATCATCTCCTCACGACTGAAGACATCCTCGTCCTTGGACAGCGACCATCCCAGCAGCGCCAGGTAGTTGACCAGGCCCTCGGGGATCATGCCGCGGTAGCGGTGGATGAGGAGGTTGGACTCGGGATCGCGCTTGGAGAGCTTCCTGCTGCCCTCCCCCGTGACGTAGGGGAGGTGGGCGAACTCGGGCACGGCCCGCGCACGGCCGATGGCGATAAGGGCTCGGTACAGGGCGATCTGGCGGGGCGTGGAGGACAGCAGGTCCTCACCGCGCAGGACATGGGTGATGCCCATGGCCGCGTCGTCGACCGGATTGACCAGAGTGTAGAGCGGATCACCGCCGGCGCGCACGACGACGTAGTCGGGAATGGATCCCGCTTTGAAGGTGATGGGGCCGCGGACCAGATCGGTGAAGGTGATGTCCTCGTCGGGCATGCGCATGCGCAGCACGGGTTCACGGCCGGCGGCGCGGAAGGCGGCCCTCTGATCGTCGGTCAGATCGCGGTCGTACCCGTCGTAACCGAGTTTGGGGTCCTCGCCTCTGGCCCGATGCCGCGCCTCGACCTCCTCGGGACTCGAGAAGGACTCGTAGAGGTAGCCGGCCTCGAGCAGCTCGGCGGTGACCCGACCGTACAGGTCCATGCGCTGGGACTGCCGGTAGGGTCCGTGCGGTCCGCCCTTGCCGATGCCCTCGTCCCAGTCCAGGCCGAGCCAGTCCAGGGAGTCGACGATCGCGTCGAAAGACTCCTCGGAGTCGCGGGCGGCGTCGGTGTCCTCGATGCGGAAGACGAAGGTGCCGCCGGTATGACGGGCCCAGGCCCAGTTGAACAGGCAGGTGCGGACCATCCCGACGTGCGGGGCGCCCGTGGGCGAGGGGCAGAAGCGAACGCGGATCGAGGAGGGTCCTCCATCCGGGCGGGGCGGGGCGATGTCAGTCATGATGGCGCATAGCCTAGCGTCAGGGGCTCGCGTCCGAGACGGCCGTTCTGACCCCGACTGTGGCGACCGAGGGCCCGAGCGTCTACGGTGTTCCCACCCTTAGGCCGGCGGCGCCGGCCCGACCCTCGACGACACCTTGCGATCGACGATGCTGCGCACCACTCGTTCCCCACGTCTCCCCCGTCCGACGGCTGCGACGATCCCGGCCGTCCTCAGCCTCCTCCTGCTCGCCCCGGGCCTGGCGGCCTGCGACGGCCCGCTGCAGCAGCCCACTCCCGCCACTATCTCCCCGGCGACGCCCGATGTCTCCCCCGGGTCGGAGCGGACATCGGCGCCGCCGGCGGGAACGACGACGACGCCGATGCCGTCGTGGCCCGACGCCGGCTCCCCGGCGCCGCCGGCGGGGACGACGGCCGATGTCGCCTCATGGGACTTCCCGACAAGCGCCCCCGGGTGGACCGCCGCCGTGCGGGACCAGGACGGCGTCAACCAGCTCACACGCGCCGACGGGTGCCAGCTCACGTCCCAGCAGAACCCCGTCGACACCGCGGCCTCCGGCGGGGACAGGCAGGAGTCGGAGAGTCGTATCGAGGCCTCACGGCAGGCTTACGAGCAGGCGGGCGTCACCGATCTGTCCTACTCCTCCTCCGAGGATGTCGCCTCGATCCACGGCCTGGGCGGCTCGAGCATCGTCGAAACAATCCGCATGGACCTCAGCTACACGGGCGCGGACGGCAACCAGTACACCGGCGTGCGCTGGTTCCGCGCCTTCACGCGGATGCGCACGCCCATGCTCCTCCAGTTGTCGTACTTCTGCCCCGCACCGGTCTATGACGCCACCGCGCTGGACGCCCTGCTCAAAGACGTCTCGATCATCGGCGCCAGCCCGACCGGCATGGATGGCTGACCCGGCCCGCCGCCATGGCCGGCGCGCGCCGCGTCGCGGGGTGCTCGCGCGGACACCCTCCCCGAGCCGGCGCCGCAGTCCTTAGGCTGGCATCGTGGTTGACGACACGACCGGCCCCCATGAGTCCGCGCACGACCTTCTGGCCTCCTTCGACGCCCTCACCCCTGAGACGATGCGCGCCCGGGGGTCGTTGAAGTGGAGCACCTACGACGGCGACGTCATCGGGGCGTGGGTGGCGGAGATGGATCTGGGCACCGCACCCGCCGTCGCGCGGGTCCTCAGGCGCGCCGTCGATGACGGCTCGCTGGGCTACATGCCGATGAGCGTGGGCGAGAGGGCGCGCGAAGCGGTCGCCGCCTTCCACCGGCACTCCTTCGGCTGGGCCGTTCCGAGAAGGGACGTGAGTCTGCTGCCCAACGTCCTGTCCGCGCTGGGAGCCGTCATCGCGCAGCACACCGCCCCCAGCTCCCCCGTCGTCGTCCCGACGCCGGCCTACATGCCGTTCCTGTCGATACCCGGCCGCTATGGCCGCCGGTGCATGCAGGTCCCCGCGCTCCACACTCATGACGCCTCCGGGGCTCCCGTCTGGAGGCTCGACCTGGACGGCATCGAGGCGGCCATGGCGGCCGGCGCGGGGCTGCTGATCCTGTGCAACCCGTGGAACCCGGTGGGACGGGTGCTCTCCCCCGCTGAACTCGATGCCGTGGCGGAACTCTCATCGCGCTACCACATCCCGGTTCTCGCCGATGAGATCCACTCCTCCCTCGTGCTCGACCCGGCGGCGGCCCACACGCCCTACGGGTCGCGCCCCGGCGCCGACCCCGACCTGACCTTCACGGTAACCGCCGTGTCCAAGGGGTGGAATATCCCGGGCCTCATGTGCGCCCAACTCATCGCCTCGGGCGGGGCCCGATCCGCCTGGGAGGCCGACCCCCTCAGCGCCCATTTGGCCGACGAGGCGGCGTACCTGGGCGCCCGGGCCGTCGCCGCCGCCCTCTCACCCGAGGGCCTGGCTTGGAACCGGGCGGTCCGGACCTACCTCCACGGCAACGGCGACCTCATAGCCGGGGCACTGGCCGGCATCGAGACGGTGGAGCTGACCGTGCCCGAAGGCTCCTACCTGGCATGGCTGGACTGCTCGAGGCTGCCGGTGCCGGAGGGCGCGTCCCCCGCACGGTTTTTCCGCCGGGAGCCGGGCGTGGCAATGAGTCCGGGAGCGGCCTTTGGACGGGGGTACGAATCCTTCTGCCGTCTCAACCTGGCCACCGGCCGCACCATCGCCGCCCAGATCGCTCAACGTCTGGTCGACGCCGCGGCAGAGCCGCGGGGCTGAGGCAGCAGGGCCCGGAACGGGGGCCGGGCGCCCGTCTCAACTCAACGGCGTACGACCGGGTTGGAGAAGCGGCCGATGCCCTCGATACCGACCTCGACGCGCTGCCCGGCTCGGATCCGCCCGGAGCAGTCGGGCGTTCCGGTCAGCACGACGTCGCCGGGCAAAAGTGTGAAGATCCCGGACACGAAGGAGACGAGCTCGGCGACGCCGCGGATCATGTCGGCGGTGGCGCCCTCCTGATCGGCGGAGCCGTCCACCCGCGCGCGCACTGCAGCGGCACCGGGATCGAAACCGCCGGCCCCTCCGGGCTCGGAAACCTCGATCCACGGGCCGAGGGGACAGGAGGTGTCGAAGGCCTTGGCCCGAACCCAGGTGGCGTCCTCGCGCTGGCGGTCGTGGGCGGAGACGTCGTTGGCGACCGTGTAGCCCAAGACCGCCCCAGCGGCGCCGGTCGGGGACAGGTCCCTGGCCACCGTCCTGATGATGACGGCCAGCCCGGCCTCGTAGTGAACATCGTCGGACCAGGCGGGCAGGACGATAGGGGTGTCGGGCCCGATCACGGCCGTATTGGGTTTGAGGAAGACGATGGGCTCAGCAGGGGTCCGTCCGTGCGACTCGACGGCGCGCGCGGCGTAATTCCCGCTGACGCCCACCACCTTGGAGCGCGGTATGACCGGGGAGAGGAGACGGGCCTCACCGAGGGGCACGACCTCGCCGGTGGCTTCCGGGACGGTGTAAAGCGGATCACCTTTGAGGACGACGAGATGGCCCTCGGACTCGCCCGACGACATCGGGTCATCGGAGTCGAGCCCCTCGACGATGCCGTAGCGGAGCTCGTCGCCGGTGGAGAAGCGTGCGATCTTCATGGTCGCAGCGTAGTGCGCCCGGGCCGACGGACCCGGCTAACCGATTTCGGCGGCCGGACGGCCGGCGTTGGCCCGGCTCCACACGTCCCCGGGCAGGTCCCCCGGCAGAAGGGGGTTGCTCTCAGCCACGAAACGGATCTCCTCGATCTCGCCGGCCTCCAGACGCCGTTTCTGGGCCTGCCAGTCGGCCAGGGCGCCGAAGGCCCACGCGCCCAGCAGAAGGATCGCCACGATATTGATGATCGCCATGAGCCCCATGGCGACGTCGGACAGGTTCCACACGAAGTCCAGCGAGGCGACGGCGCCGATCGCGGTCGCCGCGACGATCATGACGCGCAGGCCGTAGTGCCGGTGCCCCATACCCCGCAGGAAGTCCATGTTGACCTGGGCGTAGGTGTAGTTTCCCAGCAGCGAGGAGTAGGCGAAGACGAAGATCACGACCGCCATAAGGTACTGCGCCCAGCTGCCGAGCGTCGCCCCAACCGAGGCGGAGGTGAGGGAGGAGGAGGTCGCCTTAGCGACGGCGGGATCGGCCAGAGCCGTCTGCGGGGAGTAGACGCCCGAGAGCAGGACGATCAGCGCGGTGGCCGTGCACACGACGATCGTGTCGACGAACACGCCGAATGACTGGATGAGTCCCTGCTGGACGGGATGGGACACAGTGGCGGTGGCAGCCGCGTTGGGGACCGACCCCTCCCCCGCCTCGTTGGAGAACAGACCCCGTTTGATGCCGTTGAGGGCCGCCGCAATGATACCGCCCTCGACGCCGGCGAAGGCCTGATCGAGGCCGAAGGCCCCCTCGAAGATGCTCGCCAGCGCGCCAGGGATGGCCTGCGCGTTGAGCAGGAGGACGACGAGCGCCAGCAGGGCGTAGACGCCGGCCATGAGCGGCGCCATCCACTCGGCGATCCTGGCCACGGCTGTGATGCCCCCGAAGACGACGGGCGTCGTGACGAGCACGAGGCCGATCGCGGTCAGGCGAGAGTCCACTCCGAAGGTCTCCGTCATGACGCCGGAGATGGCGTTGGCCTGCGTGGCCTCGTAGGCGAAGCCGAAGACGAATGTGATGACGACGGCGAAGATGCTCGCCCACAGCCTCGACCCCAGGCCCCGGCTGATGTAATAGGCGGGTCCTCCGCGGAACGTGCCCTCGGGGTGGCGGACCTTGTACAGCTGAGCCAGGACCGCTTCGACGAACCCGGTGGACATGCCCACGAACGCCACCACCCACATCCAGAAGACGGCGCCCGGCCCGCCCAGGGTGATGGCCAGTGCCACACCCACGATATTGCCCGTGCCCACCCGGGAGGCCAGGCCGATGGTGAAGGCCTGGAAAGAGGAGATGCCCCCGCCGCCGACGCGGGAGCCCATGATCGCACGCAGCATCTGACGGAACAGGCGCAGCTGGACTGCGCGGGTGCGAATGGTGAACCAGACTCCGGTGGCGATGAGGAGCCAGGCGAGCAGGTCGCCGTACAGGTGGTCCGAGACCGTGCTGAGGACGTCGGCCGCACGGTCGAAGAAGCTCGTGACCGCCGAGAACGTGGGAAACACTGGGGAACCTCCGTGAGCGCGGGGCCGGACCGCATACGGGGAGGCGGGGCCCGGAGCAGATGAGCACCTAACTTTAGGCGACACACATTTTCGCCGACATGTCATCGGACCGACAAGCCAGAGGCATCCGGTGGTCGCTCCTCCCGCAGGCTCCCGGTAGGGCGCCTCCCCCACCCAACCGGTTCCTCCCGCGGGTGTGCTCGCCCGCGGGCGTCAGCGCGACCAGACGTCGCCGGGCAGGTCGCCGGGAAGATGCGGATTGCCCGAGGCGACGAAGCGGATCGCCCGGGCTGGGCGCGTTCCCGCCCGGGCTCGGGCGCGCTGCTCCTCCCAGTCATGCAGGGCCCCGCGGACCCACCGGCTGAGCAGCACTAGGGAGACCAGGTTGATCAGCGCCCCGGTGCCGAGAAGGACGTCGGCCAGGGTCCACACGGTGGTCAGGGCCGCTCCCCCGCCGATGAAGGCGCACACCACGGCAGCCGCGCGCAGTGCTCTGGTCGCCGCCGGGTGGCGGGTAAGGTAGTCCAGACAGACTTCGGCGTAGGAGAAGGCGCCCAGGATCGTGGAGTAGGCCAGCACCACGATGAGGACCGTCATGGGCCAGGCGGTCCAGCCCCCCAAAGTGGAGGCGATGGCGCTCTGGGTCAGGGTGCCGCAGACGTCGGTCCCGGTCGCGCCCGGGGTGTACACCGAGGCGTCGGCCCCTCCGGCGATGAGGATGGCCAGAGCTGTGGCTGTGCACACCAGGATCGTGTCGACCAGGACGCCGAAGGCCTGGATGAACCCCTGCTGCACGGGGTGGGCGACGGTGGCTGATCCAGCCGCGCAGGCTGCGCCGCCCAGCCCCGCTTCGTTGGAGAACAAGCCGCGGCGCACCCCGTTGAGGACAGCGGCGAGGACTCCTCCGGCGACACCGGCCAGGCCGGCTCGCAGCCCGAACGCGCCCTCGACAATGCCCCCGACGGCCTCGGCCGCCCGCACGGGATGCAGGACGATGATGACGCAGACGAGCAGCAGGTAGACGACGGCCATGGCGGGCGCCATCCACTCGGTGACACGGGCGATGGATCGCACCCCGCCGAGGAGCACTGGTGCGACCAGTACCGCGACGAGCGCTGCGCCCCACCACGGGCCCAGCCCGGTGGCTCCTCCCAGGGCGGCGGTGATGGCGTTGGCCTGCACCATGGGCATGGCCAGGCCGTTGGCGATCATGAAGACGACCGCGAAGACCCCGCCGACCGCCGGCAGACTCAGACCGCGGGCGATGTAGTAGGCCGGGCCCCCGCGGTAGGTGCCGTCGCCGCGATCGACCTTGAACAGCTGACCCAGGGTCGCCTCGGTGAAGGCGGTGGCGGTGCCCACCAGGGCCACCACCCACATCCAGAAGACGGCGCCCGGCCCGCCCAGGACCAGGGCGAGGGCGACGCCGACGATATTGCCCGTGCCCACGCGGCAGGCCAGCCCCATGGCGAAGGCCTGGAAGGAGGAGACACCGTCGCCAGCCCCGTCCCGTGAGCCCGCCACGGCCCGTGCGATGGAACCCATGTGTCGCAGCTGGACGGCGCGCGTGCCCAGGGTGAACCAGATGCCGGCGCCGAGTAGGACCCAGATGAGGACGGTCCCGAACAACCAGTTCGACAGGGCGGACAGCATCGAGCCGACGGCGTCCACCACTCACTCCTCCCCGGAGTCCGGCAGTCGGCGGTGGTCGTCACCGTGGTCGCCCCGGCTAGGGGCCTCGGAGCCGCCGGGGGCCTTTCCGCGGTCGCCCGCCGGGCTCGCGCTGCGCGGGGCCCGACTCGCGCTGCGCGAGGCCTGCCAGACCCCCTCCAGAACATCGCCGGGCAGGAGCGGATTGGCATGCCCGATGAAGACCGGGTCCTCCCCCGCCGCGCACTGGGCTTCGAAATCCTTCAGGGCGCCGAGGGCCCAGGGCGTCAGCCGCACGATGACGACGAGGTTGAGCACACCGAGCAGGCCCAGGGCGATGTCGGTCAGCGCCCACACGACCGGCAGGGTCAGGACGGTGCCGGCGAAGGCCGCAGCCGTGAGCACAATGCCCAGAACCTGCTCGGCGCGGCGCTCGCCTCCCAGGAAGTCGACGTTGACTTGAGAGTAGGAATAGCAGCCCAGCACGGTGGAGAAGACGAGAACGAAGATGAGCGCGACCATGGGCCAGGTGGTCCATCCACCGAGGTGCTCGACGATGGCCTGCTGGGTCAGGACCGCACCGATGAGGCTGTCGTCGCCGGGCCGGTAGGCGTCGGTGGCCAGCAGGATGATCAGGCCCGTGGCAGTGCATACGAGAATCGTGTCGACGAACACACCGAAGGATTGGACGAGGCCCTGTTTGACCGGGTGGGTGACGGTGGCGGTGCCGGCGGCGTTGGGGACGGTGCCCAGGCCGGCCTCGTTGGAGAACAGCCCGCGGCGCACACCGTTGATGACGGCGGCCGTCATGCCGCCGGCGACTCCGTACAGGGCCTGGTCGGCCCCGAAAGCCCCGCGAACGACCTCGGACAGGATTCGCGGGAGGTCGGCGAGATTGAGTAGGAGGACGACCAGGGCGACGAGCAGGTAGACCAGTGCCATGAGCGGGGCGACCCACTCGGTGACTCGAGCCACGGATTTCAATCCGCCCAGCACGATGGGCGCGGTCAGCAGGACCAGAGCGACGCCGACCATCCAGGGAGCGACTTCAGGAACGGTGGCATTGATGACGCCGGCCAGGGAATTGGTCTGCACCATGACAACGGTCACCCCGACGCTGATGATGCACAGTCCTGCGAAAACAGCGCTCCAGACCCTCGAGCCCAGTCCGTTCTTGATGTAGTAGGCGGGACCGCCGTGGAAGGTCAGGTCACGGCCGCGCTCCTTGAACACCTGGGCGAGCGTGGACTCCACGAAGGCGGTGGCCATGCCGATGACGGCGACCACCCACATCCAGAACAGGGCGCCCGGCCCCCCGGCGACGACGGCCAGGGCCACCCCGGCGACGTTGCCGATGCCCACGCGCGCGGCGAGCCCGACCGCGAAGGCCTGGAAGGAGGAGATGCCGCCCTCGGCCCCGGAACGGGAACGGACGATCGTGCGCATCATGGTGCCGAAGTGGCGCAGCTGGACTCCGCGGGTGCGCACCGTGAAGTACAGGCCGACAATCACCAGCAGCGCGGAGAGCACGTAGGTGTAGAAGTCGTCGTCAACCTTCTGCAAAGCGCATTCGACGGGGGTGCCGGTGCAGCCCGCGGCGGCGACCATGCCGCGCGCGCCGTTGACCGCCGAAGCCGCCGCGACTTGAACGGCGCTCACCGATCGGCTCCCGTCACAGCGGCGGGCCGGGGCGTCCCGGGGGTCGTCTCGGAGGTGGTCATGATCATCAGTCCTCGGTGGTGGGAACGGGGCTCGGGAAAGCGGCGGAGGCCCAGACGTCGCCGGGCACATCCCCGGGCAGATACGGGTTGCCGTGCGCGTGGAAGACCGGCTCGACGACGCCGCGGGCTCGCTGGTTCTCGTAGTCTCGCAGAGCGCCGACGCCCCACCGGGACAGCCACAGCAGGGCGATGAGATTAGTCAGCGTCATCACCGCCATGGCGATGTCGACGGCGTTCCACACGACGTCGAGGGCCAGAACCGCACCGGCGGTGGCGGAGGCGACGCAGACGACGCGGACCGCCCAGGACGCCCAGCGTTTGCCGCCGGTCAGATAGCTCATGTTGACGTCGGAGTAGACGTAGGCGGCGATGATCGAGGAGTAGGCGAGCACGAAGATGAGCACCGCCATGGGCAGAACCGTCCAACCGCCCAACTCGTGGGAGATGGCGAGCGTGGTGAGCGTGGCGGGGCCGGCCCCCTCGGCGGTCCAGGTCTGGGGACCGGCGATGAGGATGACGAAGGCGGTGGCGGTGCACACGACGATCGTGTCGATGAACACGCCGAGGGATTGGATGAAGCCCTGCTGAACGGGATGGGACACGGTGGCGGTGGCAGCCGCGTTGGGGGCGGTGCCCTGGCCCGCCTCGTTGGAGAACAGGCCCCGCTTGGTGCCGTTGATGACGGCGGCCAGAACGCCGCCGCCCAACCCGCCGACGAGCGGTTCGGGCGCGAAGGCCGAGGAGAGGATCCGGCCGATGACGCGAAGGAACTCGTCGAGGTTCACCAGGCAGATGATGAGGATCAGGACGATGTAGACCAGCGCCATGACGGGAGCCATCCACTCGGTGACGCGGGCCACGGCACGGATGCCGCCGAAGACGACGACGGCGGTGAGCACGAGAACGAGCCCCGCGACGACCAGCTGGGCGGCGCTCAGCCCGCCGAAACCCGGCAGCGGCGACTCACTCCCGCCCCCGAGAGCCGCCACCAGGGTCCCGGCGATGGCGTTGGACTGCACGGAGGTGATGACGAAACCGCAGGTGACCACGGTGATCGCGGCGAAGACCGCGGCGAGAGTCCGGTTGCCCACGCCGCGGGCCATGTAGAAGGCGGGACCGCCGCGGAATGAGCCGTCGGAGGCGCGGACCTTGAAAACCTGGGCGAGGGTGGCCTCGAAGAAGGCGGTGGCCATGCCGACGCCGGCGACCACCCACATCCAGAAGACGGCGCCGGGCCCGCCCATGAGCAGAGCGGCCGCCACGCCGAAGACGTTGCCGACCCCGACCCGGGCGGCCAGGGAGATGGCGAAGACCTGGAAGGAGGAGATGCCACCCTCGGCCCCGGAGCGTGAGCCGCCGACCTGCCGAACCATGTCGGGCAGGTGGCGCACCTGAACGCCGCGGGTGATGACGGTGAGGAACAGGCCCGTGGCGATGAGGACCCACATGGTGATGTGGACCGTGATCCAGTCAGCGGCGGTTTGGAGAGAGGCGGCGAGGGCGTCCATGAGAGGGGACCTTTGCGCTCAAGAAGGGGATAGGGGACAGCAACGCCCGGCATCGTCTCATACTCGGCGTCCGAGCCTCGGCAAGGGCCCGCCTCGGGATGTTCCCACCGCCATCGACCCCGGTCATGCCGCTTCAGGGCAGGATGTCCTCGTAGTAGGTGCCGCGCAGGAACCTGGTGAGCATCTTCTCACCGGGCAGGGAGCCGTCGTTGAGCGTCTTGGCAGCGGCCAGGAGAGCCCGGATGTCGTACTGCGCGGGCCAGACCGGCGGAACGTCACGATCCAGATCGAGCAGTCCGTAGACGGCCATCATCGCGGTGCGCGCAGAGCCCTCGGTCGTGAAGACGCAGTCGTCGGGCGTCTCGACGAACTGGCCGAGAAGAGCGAGGTTGACGCACCCGTCCGGGATGACCCCGGGGCGGTCGCCGGCACGACGAGGCATGAAGAAGGAGGTGATGTAGGGCATCGTGGCCAGGCGCACCAAAGTGCGCTCCCTGATCTGGTCGAACTGACTGATCAGACCGAAGTGGTAGCAGTACTCCTTGAGGACCTCCTCGCCCGTGCACTCGATCATCGGCTTGCGCACGCAGTTGCCCAGAGCGTGCGGATAGAGCCCGTAGGCCCAGGCGACCCCCCAGTCGGCCGGCTGAGAGCGGAATTGGGGCTGACGGTTCATGGTCAGCGACAGGCACCAGCCGGAGTCCTCCGCAGTGATGATGCCGCCGGTGACGGTGCGCCCGGACAGGGGGTCGTTGCCGGTCAGCTCGCGGATCCTGCCCAGGAAGGGGTGATCGGCTCCCATGAAACTGAAGGAGGCCGACTCCCACACGGTCTTGTGCGGGTCGGAGCAGAAGACGTCCGGGCGGCCGAAGACCGCGGATTTCCTAGCGAGATTGCGCCACAGGGTCCAGGCACCACCCGGACGGTCGGTGTGGAAGGGCGGAACGGTGTCCATGTCCCCGTAGCCGGTGGACTCGGTGCACGATCCGATCGTGGCGAGAACGAAGTCCTTCTCAGCGACGTCGATGCGGTCCCGGCCGCCATCGGCGTGATGAAAGAGAATTCCGTTGACGACCTTGCGTCCGGAGGTGATCGTCATCTCGAGATCGTCGACGCACGTGTCGTACTGGAGGACCACGCCCTTGCCCTTCAGCCAGTCGACCAGCGGCACGATGAACGACTCGAACTGGTTGTAGCGGGAGAAGCGCAGGCAGGACAGATCCGAGAAACCGGGGAGATACTGGAGGAAACGGTGCATATACCGCTTCATCTCCGTCAGCGACTCGTACTGCTGGAAGGCGAACATCGTCTTGAACAGCGTGTAGAAGTTCGAGGCGAGGAAGTCGGCGTCGAACCAATCCTCGATAGTCTTACCGAACGTGTCCTCCTCCCTGGCCATGAGGAGCCTGACGACGGCGCGCTGACCTTTCTTGCCCACTCCCATCCTGTAGGCGTCCCGTCGCTTCCCGCGGTGGTGGATGATGCGGCAGGGGTCGATGTTCGGGTCGTTCTCGTTGACGGTCCGGAATTCGTCGAGGACCGTGTAGGGCGCAGGCATCTCCAGGGCGGGGATTTCGCGCATGATGTCCCAGAAGCACTCGAAGTGCTGGCCCATCTCGCGTCCGCCGCGAGTGATGAAGCCCCTGCCGGTGTCGCCGGCGCCGTCGAAGGAGCCGCCGGGGACGGGGAGCTGCTCGAGGATGGTGATGTTGCGCCCGGGCATGCGTCCGTCACGGACAAGGAACGCCGCGGCGAGCAGGGCGCCGATGCCCGAGCCCACGAGATAGGCCCTACGCTCGGCGACATCGGACGGAGGAGTCGGATGATTGTGGGTGTACAGGCCCAGGTCGTTGTGGACGAAGGGGTTCCCATCGGGCGAGACGGGGAAGGTCCGCTGGTAGACGCGCTTGGTGCTGGTCATGGTCTCCTCCTGTCAGCAGCCGGATAGATACGGTGTCCGCCCGCGCCGACGCGGCACGGCAGCGATCGGCGTGAGTACCGCCACCCTATGCCCGGGATCCGGTTCACCCCGGGAACCCGCGGCGGCCGCGCCCCGCACCCACAGAGGACGCCATCAGAACCCGCCGGGGCCCGTGAGACCATGGCGGCATGCCTCCAACCACCTCGTCGTCCCCGGCTCCGGCGCTCAATGCGATGCTCGACTCCCTCATTCCGGCCGACGACCCCGAGCGGGTGCCCGAGCCCGAGGAGGTCTACCTCGCCTTCAACGAGTGGGCCCAGTCCACCGGCCGCCCCCTCTACCCGCACCAGGACGAGGCTCTGAGCCGGATCCTGGAGGGCAGGCACGTCATCGCCGCCACCCCCACGGGATCGGGCAAGTCCATGATCGCGCTCGCGGCCCACACGGCCTCGCTCGCCCGCGGCGGCCGCTCCTACTACACGGCCCCTCTCAAGGCCCTGGTCAGCGAGAAATTCTTCGAGCTGGTGCGCCTGTTCGGCGCCGACAACGTCGGCATGGTCACCGGCGACACCTCCATCAACGCCGCCGCCCCCATCATCTGCTGCACCGCGGAGATCCTGGCCAACCAGTCGCTGCGCGAAGGCGAGGAGCTCGACGTCGACACGGTGGTGATGGACGAGTTCCACTACTACGCCGATCCCCAGCGCGGCTGGGCCTGGCAGGTCCCGCTCCTGGAGCTCCCCCGGGCGCAGATGGTGCTTATGTCGGCCACTCTGGGCGACGTATCCTTCCTGGCCGCCGACATGGACAGGCGCACGGGCCGCGAGGTCGCGGTCCTGGACAAGGCCGAGCGGCCCGTGCCCCTGGAGATGGAATACGTCGTCGAACCCATCGGCGAGCTACTTCAACGGCTGGTGGGACAGGGCAGGGCCCCGATCTACGTGGTCCATTTCTCCCAGAAGGAGGCGATCGACAGGGCGACCTCGCTGCTGAGCGTGGACCTGGGCGCTCGGGCGCACAAGAACGAGATCGCCGCCGCCCTGGGGGACTTCCGCTTCGGCGGCGGATTCGGTGCCACTGTGTCGCGCCTGCTGCGCCGCGGCATCGGCATCCACCACGCAGGCATGCTGCCGCGCTACAGACGGCTCGTCGAACGCCTGGCTCGCGCGGGCCTGCTCGCCGTCATCTGCGGCACTGACACCCTCGGGGTGGGCATCAACGTCCCCATCCGCTCCGTGGTGCTCACCAGCCTGGTCAAGTTCGACGGGACTAAGGAGCGTCACCTCACCGCCCGCGAATTCCACCAGATCGCCGGCCGGGCGGGCCGAGCAGGATTCGACACCCGCGGGTACGTCTGCGTCCAGGCCCCCGAGCACGTCATCGAGAACGCGCGCGCTCTGGCCAGGGCGGGCGACGACGAGCGCAAGCGCCGCAGGATCGTGCGCAAGAAGGCGCCCGAGGGTCGGGTCAACTGGACGGACAAGACGTATTCGCGCCTGCGCGACGCCGCCCCGGAGACCCTCACCGGCCAGTTCCAGGTCACCACCACCATGGTCCTGAACCTTATGGAGCGGAACGGCGACCCGGTGGCCGCCATGGCCGAGCTGCTCTCCCGCGTCCACGACAACGAAGCCGCGCGGCGCCGGCACGTGCGCCGCGCGATCAAGATCTACCTCTCACTGCGCACCGCCGGGGTCCTCTCCCACGCCTCCAGTGCGCAGGCGGCAGCCGACGGGCGCCCCCGGCTGCGCCTGGCCGTCGACCTGCCCGATGACTTCGCCCTCAACCAGCCGCTGGCGCCCTTCGCCCTGGCGGCCATGGACCTGCTGAACGTGGACTCCCCCGAGCACACGCTCGACGTCGTCTCCGCGGTGGAGGCCACTCTCGACGACCCGCGTCCCCTTCTGCACGCCCAGCAGCGGGCCGCGCGCGGCGAGGCGATCGCCGCGATGAAGGCCGAAGGGCTCGACTACGACGAACGCATGGCGGCCCTGGAGGAGATCACCTGGCCCCAGCCGCTGGCCGACCTTCTGGGCCCCGCCCTGGAGATGTACAAGCAGTCCAACCCCTGGATCGCCGAATACGAGCTGCACCCCAAGAGTGTGGTGCGCGACATGGTCGAGAACGCCATGACCTTCTCCGACCTGATCTCCCGCTACGAGCTCGGCCGTTCCGAGGGCGTGGTCCTGCGCTACCTCACCGATGCCTACCGAGCCCTGCGTCAGGTCGTGCCCGAGGAGCACCGTACAGACGAGGTCGACGAGCTCGTCGACTGGCTCGGCGCCCTGGTGCGCGCCGTCGATTCCTCTCTGCTGGACGAGTGGGAGGCTTTGGGCGCGGCGCAGTCCGGCCAGGCCGAGAAGGTTGCGGACGCGCTGAAGGACGAGCGCTCGGAGGCGGACGACTCCGCCGGCGTCGAACGGGCCTTCGGAGCGGATGCCGACGGGAGGGTCGCCTTCACCCGCAACCGGCACGCCTTCCGGGTGGCGGTGCGCCGCGAGATGTTCCGCCGCGTCGAGCTCATGGCGCGCGACGACGTCGAGGGCCTGGCCGAGCTGGATGCGGCCTCCGGCTGGGACGGAGAACGCTGGGACGCGGCGCTGGCTCGCTACTGGGACGAGTACGACTGGATCGGCACGGACAACGCCGCCCGCGCGGCTGCTCTAGCACCGCTGGACGAGACGCCCGACGGGGCCGCGCTGGCGGCCGCCGGGGTCCCGGAGCGACTACGGGAGGCCCTGGAGACCTCGGGCCGGCGGGTCTGGCTGGCCACCCAGATCATCGACGACCCGCAGGCCGACCATGACTGGCGGCTGACCGCCCTGGTGGACCCGGCCGAGTGCGACAGGGCGGAGCACGCCGTCATCCACCTGCTGAGCGTCGGGCCACAGAGCTGATCGATCTCCTCCTCCCCGCAGCGGTCGGCCGCCTCGCGGACTCCCGGACCCGGGAGATCCTCAGACCGGCCGCACGGGCTGGCGCAGGACGGTCCGCATCCGCTCAGGAGCCGTGCGTCGGGGGTCGGACAGGTAGATCTCGTGGTGGGGCCCGTTCCAGGTCAGCCCGCGTTCGGGCATGATCTCGTCATGCAGGCGCGCCAACACGGGGCCTTCCTCGTCGTAGGTCCCCACGTGGAGGATCTGAAGACAGCGCCCTTCGGCCAGAGAGAGCGGGCGAAGCGACGAGACGGGAAGGTCGGGCTTCTTCCGGGAGGCGGCCGCGAGGCCCTCCGCGATGTCCGCCGCACCAACGGCGTCGGGGAGTGGGATCAGCATGGTCCAGTCCCACTCGTCCTTGTCGCGGACGGTGAAGGCGTCGCGGTCGGCACTGGTCCACAGTCCTTCGAGGGGGCCGACGACGAAGTCGTCCCCGGTGCGGGCCCTGAAGGCCGCGCGGACCGCATAGGCGCTCATGTACAGGCTCTGGACCGCGGTGGTGTAGGCGGACGAGGTGTTGGGGTCGCCATGACCGTCAACCGCCAGGTGGGTCGTCTCCGGTACGTCGACCTCGGTGAAGTCGGTCGACGGCGGGTGGTAGAGGTCCTTGCGGTCCTTCTTCATATCGATTCTCATCGTGTCTCCTTCGAGGGCGCGGCGGACGCGGCACAGCGGAACCGGACATGATCGCCGGCCCGTCGGACTCGCATCTCAGCGTGGCCCCGTTATCCGTCTTGACTCCGTGGGAAGGTCAAGGCGGTACCCGCGGTGGTCCCCCAGGCGGGTCCGAGCGCAGCCCGGTCCCGACCCGCTCAGCGCGGGCCCCGGTCGGGCCGCCCGGGACCCCGTCCCGGCCGACGCGCCTCGCGCTCAGCGTGGGCGGGCGGTGCTCCGAACAGCGTCCCGCAGCTCCGCCGTGTCCGCCGGGGTGGTGCGGCAGCAGCCGCCGATGAGCCGCACGCCGGCGTCGAGCCATGCGGAAGTTGACGCCGTCAACCGCCCCCGCCCGACGGTGGCCCGCCAGGTCCTGGTGACCGGGTCGTAGACGTCCCCGGAGTTGGGGTAGGCCACCAGCGGCTTGTCCGCAGCCGCGCGCAGCACAGGCAGAGCCCGGTCGACGACCGGAGGCGCCACGCAGTTGAGGCCGACGGCGACAACGTTGCGCGCCCGCTGCGCCCATGCGGCCGCCCGCGCCAACGGGGTGCCGTCGGCCAGATGCGCGCCGTCGGGGCGCACCTGGAAGGAGACCCAGCATTCGGCATCGGGCAGGCGCTCCCCGATCCGCTCGGTCAGCCATCGAGCCTCGTCCAGGCGCGGCTGGGTCTCAATGGCGAAGAGCCGCAGCCCCTCAGCGGCCAGAACCTCCAGGCGCGGCAGGTGGACTCGGGCGAAGTCCGGAGCGCGCATCCCGTAGGCCCCGGTGTACTCCGACCCGTCCGCCAGCCAGGCGCCGTAGGGGCCGATGCTGCCCGCCACGAGCACGGCCTCGCGCGGCTGGACGGCCGTGTACCGGTCACGGGCGCCCAGCGCCAGGCGCGCGGAGGCCGCAATGACGGCGCGGGCCTCGTCCTCGGTACGACCGGCGCGCAGGAGCGCGGGGACGACGGCCTGGTAGGAGTTCGTGCAGATGACCCGAGCACCGGCGGTGAGATAGTCCGCATGGACGGCGGCGATCGCCTCGGGCGCCTCGGTCAGAGCGAGGGCCGACCACAGCCCGCTCGTCGTGTCGACTCCCCGGGCGCCGAGCTCGGTGCCCATGGCGCCGTCGAGGACGACGGGACCAGCCGCCATCAGGTCGGACAGGAGGATCCGGGGGCGTCGCCCGTCCGGAGCCGGAGGGGATCGCATGACGACACGCTAACCGAATCGAAGACTGGCCGCGTCCTTCACCGGTTTCTGCGTCCGAACCATCGGGTCTCCTCCACTCATCCCGCCCGGACCGGGCGCCGCCCCCTCCCCCGCACGCCCCGCCGCCCGTCACGAGTAGAGTCGGCGCCATGGGCAGGAAGAGCAGAGGCAGGGGCGCGCACGCGGGCGCGACCCCGGCCATCAGAGCGCTCGACGACGCCGATGCGCCCCACGAAATACTGACCTACACCCACGACGACCGCTGCGAGCTCGGCTTCGGACCCGAGGCCGCCCGGGCGCTCGGGGAGGATCCCGCTGCGGTTCTCAAGACGCTGCTGGTGGGCGAGGACGGTGAGGACCGCGACGTCGGCGTATGCGTCATCCCCGTTGATCGCCGGCTGAGTCTCAAGGCCGCGGCGCATGCGCTGGGACTCAAGAAGGTCTCTCTGATCGAGCCGTCCGCCGCCGAGCGGATCACGGGATACGTCGTCGGTGGAATCTCCCCGCTGGGCCACAGGCGGCGTCTGCCGACGATGATCGACGATTCCGTCAAGGCCCTGGACCGGGTCGTGGTCTCGGGCGGACGACGCGGCATGAGCATCGCGCTCGCCCCGGCGGATCTGGCATCGGTCTCGGGCGGTGCGTTCGCACCACTGACCGCCTGAGAGCGCGAGCGGGCCGCCGGCCGGTGGCCCGTGATCACACGATTCCGCGGCCCGAGACGATTCTCTTGCCGAAGGGGAAGCAGGTCACCGGGATCATCTTGAGGTTGGCGATCGCCAGTGGGATGCCGATGATGGTGATGGCCTGGGCGGCAGCGGTGGTGATGTGGCCGATGGCGAGCCACAGGCCCGCCACGAGGAACCAGATGATGTTGGACAGGCCGCTCATCACGCCGGCCTCCGGCGTCTCGACAACCTCGCGTCCGAAGGGCCACAGGGCATAGCCGGCGATGCGGAAGGAGGCGATCCCCGCCGGAATCGTGATGATGACGATGCAGGCGAGGACGCCGAAGAACACGTATCCCAAGAAGAGCCAGAAACCGCCGAAAACGACCCAGATAATGTTGAGCAGTGTGCGCATAGGGCATGTGTACATCACCGGCCGCGCGAAGCTCTCATCCTCTGGCAGGAGGAGGCTGGAGCACGAGCGGCATGCAGGAGGGGGCCGTGCACGCGATCCCGGGAGAGGAGGACGGCCGACGCCTCACCAGAACACGCGCTGGGCGATGGCGTCCGCGAAATTGTTCAGGGCGTCCGGCGCGGAGCCGAGGTAGAGGCCGGCGTCGATGAGCGAGACCTCCATGAGGTAGAAGCCGCCCTGTCCGTCTTCGACGACGTCGACGCGGTTGAACAGGAGCTGGATATCACGTCCGGAGCGCTCCTTGATCAGGCCGTGGATGGCCTTGCGGACCTTCTCACCCCACAACCACTCCTGCTCGCTGGGCTCGCGGGCGGTGACGATTTCCTCGTGCACTTCGTCGGTGGAGCGGAAGGAGGGGTGGAGCATAGGAGCCTTCTCCACCGCATGCGACAGCACACCGTTGAAGTAGACCAGAGAGAGCTCGCCCTTGCGGTCGACCTCCTCGAGGTAGCGCTGGACCATAACCGACCGGCCCCGCCCGAGATGGTGCATGGTGTCATTGATCGCCTCGGAGCGCGACCGCGCGTCCGTGGCGGTGTAGCGGCCGGTCCCGCGTCCGCCGGAGGAGACCGCGGGCTTGACGACGAAGTCGCCGTGGGCGGGGAAACGCGTGTGCACCTGGTGCTTGGAGTACCCAGCGCTCGGCTCCAGCCAGATGGTCGGGATCATGGGGACTCCGAGCTCGGCCAGACGCGAAAGGTAGTGCTTGTCGGAGTTCCACTCCACGACGTCGGGATGGTTGGTCAAGCGCGGCATCAGCCGGGACCAAGTCAGGAAGTCGGCGTAGTTGCGCTTCTTGGCGTAGTCGCGCACCGAGCGCAGGACGACGACGCCGGCATCATCCCAGTTGACGCTCGGGTCGTTCCATACGGCCACCCGCGGCTCGATGCCCCGCTCGCGCAGGGCGTCGGGCAGACCACGGTCATCATCGTCGAGCATGGGGTAGTCGGCGCAGGTCGCGAGCGTCACAATCGGGCTGGTCACGTGTCCACCGTACCGCGACACGAGCCATTGACGTGCGCGTCCGCGCCGTAACGGGGCTGATGCCCCGCGGCCATCGACGTGCTGACACCGGTACCGCATCCGAGGGACGAAGCCATCAGCCATCATGCATCCATGACTGCATCCTTCACATCATCCCCAGCGCCCTCCGCGGCGCCGCTCGCCCGCGCCCAGCAGCTGCGCGTCCCGTACCCGCCGATTGAACCGACGGCCTCGGGCCTGCTCGATGTCGGGGAAGGACAGCGCGTGCACTGGGAGACCTGCGGCCGTCCCGAGGGGATCCCGGCGGTCTTCGTCCACGGCGGGCCCGGGGGCGCCTGCAGCCCGGACCATCGCCGGGTCTTCGATCCGGAGCGGTACCGCATCATCCTGTTCGATCAGCGCGGATGCGGGCGCTCGCGGCCCCACGCCTCGGAACCGGAGTCCGACCTGCGGGTGAACACAACCTGGCATCTCGTGGCGGACATGGAGAGGCTGCGCGAACACCTGGGTGTGGAGCGCTGGCTCGTCTTCGGCGGCTCCTGGGGGTCCGCCCTGGCGCTGGCCTACGCCCAGACCCATCCGGAGCGCGTCCTCGGCCTCGTTCTGCGGGGAGTATTCACTCTGCGCAAACGCGAGCTCGACTGGTACTACGAGGCCGGGGGCGCGGACATGGTATGGCCCGACGAGTGGGAGCGTTTCGTGGCGACCGCCGGCACGAACGTGGAGCCCGGCGGCTTCATCGAGCGCTATCACGAGCTGCTCACCGACCCCGACCCCGCCGTGCACGGCCCGGCGGGAATCGCCTGGACGACCTGGGAGGCGGCGACCTCCACGCTCGTGCGCGACCAGGCGCACGTCGACGAAGTCCAGGACCCCGCCTACGCCATCGCCTTCGCCCGCATCGAGAACCACTTCTTCCTCCACCGCGGCTGGATGGAGGACGGCCGACTCATCGATGGCGCGCACGTGCTGACCGAGTACGGCATTCCCGGCGTCATCGTCCAGGGCCGCTACGACATGTGCTGCCCCATCGGGACGGCCTGGGCCCTTCACCGCGCCTGGCCGCAGGCCGAGCTGCGCATCTCGCCGACGGCGGGGCACTCCTACGCCGAGCCGCAGACGCTGTCCGCGCTCCTCGATGCCACCGACCGCTTCGCCGCCGACGAACTCGGGACGGCCGGTTTCGGGAGGCGGACCCGTCCCGCGTCCGGTCGGAATCTCGGAACCATTCCTGAGACTTCCCGCACATCGGGATGATTCCGCACCTCAGGGATTGGACTCGTCCGCCTCCAGGACGTAGAGTCGACTTCTGTCATCGGGCGCATGCGCGTGAGGACATGCCTCCTTAGCTCAGTTGGTTAGAGCACCTGACTCTTAATCAGGGTGTCCAGGGTTCGAGTCCCTGAGGGGGTACCATCGTCGGGTCCCATTGCGGGGCGAGGCGGTGACCATGAACCATTCCTCCTTAGCTCAGTTGGTTAGAGCACCTGACTCTTAATCAGGGTGTCCAGGGTTCGAGTCCCTGAGGAGGTACTACGCACGGGGATGTCGTGCCCATGGCTGTGCGGTGCGCTTGCGACGTGCAGGGCCGGAACGGTTCGTCGCTCGCATGACTCCCGGTCGATTCATCGTGCCGTCTGTCCGTGCGTCGGGAATACTCCCACCACCTTGAGCGTTCCCCCCTGCGTCGGTCGTAGGGACCGCAACGGTTTCGCGCGGACCTCCCGACCACCGGGTGCCGGCTCGTCACATCAGCCGCGCCATGACGGCTTCCCATCAGCCACCCATCGCCGGGTCGCAGGAGATACCTGCATTCCGCCCGGCCTCGAAGGGCCCATATGCGGGCCGTGAAGACACAAGGAGAACATGATGAAGACGCAGAGTCGCACGATCGAGCCCGCCCACCGCGAGGCCGCGGAGCGGGAGCTGATCGCAGCTCGTGCCGAGTTGAGCTCCCTGGGCTCGGCCGCATCGCCCTCACGTATCGAGCGCGCTCTCGAGCGCGTCCAGGCCGCGCAGCGGGCTCTGGCTGCCTGAGCCCCCGCTCGCCCACGACGCGTCCGGCGGGCCGTGGCAACGTTCGAGGCGGCATCGGCGGGCGCTTCGCCGCTTCGAGGAGCCTCCACGTCATGCCCCCCGCCGTCGCCGCCTCGGCAAGGGGACGACCAGCGCACTGAAGCGTCGGGAAGGACGGCTGCGAGGCGAGCATCGGACACGACGAGCGCGAGCAGGTAGGCTGGGGCCACGGCGCGAGTGGCGGAATTGGTAGACGCCCCAGATTTAGGTTCTGGTGCCTTCGGGCGTGAGGGTTCGAATCCCTTCTTGCGCACCCCGCTCCCGTCCCCGCTGCCGGGCTCGGCCCAATTTCGCACCGATCCGGCCGTATTTCGCGCCCAAGCCGACCTGGAGCTCATCGTCCTCCGCCCGCTGCGGACGGACGCCCGCAGCGGGCGCACCCCATCCGGTGCGCGGAGACGACGAATACCTCACGCGAGCAGCTCACTTCTCGCAGGCGATCCCGTCGTGGTCGCGATCCAGACCGGGCCGATAGCCGGGTTCGCCCTGGTACAGCGGAGCCGCTCCCGCAGCCTTCGCCTCCTTGCAGCTTCTGTAGTACACACCCCCCGGTTCGGGTTCCTGGGGCTGAGCGGGTTCGGGTGCGGGTTCGGGTTCCTGGGGCTGAGCCGGCTCGGGTGCGGGTTCGGGTTCCTGGGGCTGAGCCGGCTCGGGTGCGGGTTCGGGTTCCTGGGCCTGAGCCGGCTCGGGTGCGGACTCCGGCTCCGTGGCCACCGCCGATGCGGAGGCGGATGCGTCCGCGCGATCGTGGCGGACCATCAGAGTGATCGGTTGATCCACGGGGGCCTGCGTGTCCGCCTGCGGACCCTGCGCGGTCACCGTCCAGTCGCTCTCCTCCTGCACGGTCTCCTCGCCGTCGACATCCGCGTACGTCGGCTTCTCAGTGAACCCGGCCTCCTTGAGGGTATCGGCCGCTGCATCGCCCTTCATACCGACGACGTTCGGAACCGCAACCGTCACCTGTCGGGTGGGAGTGGGGCTGGAACTCGCGGATGCGGTGGCAGTGACGCGCGCAGCGGGCTCGCTGCAGCCGGCGAGCACCGGAACGATAACGATGACGAGAGCGAGGAGTCGGGCGCTGACGGGCAGCGCCCGAATCCTCGAAGGCTGCGGACGAATCCCATGGGGCCTGGGCACGATCGGCATGACGCACTCCTTAAGATGTGAAGAACCAAGACCCTCTAAATATAAACATACACATTGCTAGATCAATCCTAGAATTTAAGTTTTTAGGAGATCGTGACCTGCTTCGCGGACTGTTCCCGCACGGTCACCGTCTCCGCGAGCGATGAGGTCGATGCCCCGGAGGCGGGTAGCCTGGCGCCGTGACTGACACCGGAACCCGCAAAGACGGGCGCGCCGCCGATGAACTGCGCCCCGTCACCATCACCCGACACTGGCTGGACCACGGCGAGGGCTCGGTGCTCATCGAGTTCGGCCGCACCCGCGTCCTGTGCGTGGCTTCCTTCACCGAAGGCGTGCCGCGCTGGCGCAAGGGCGGAGGCGAGGGCTGGGTGACGGCCGAGTACGCCATGCTCCCCCGCGCGGGCTCCGAGCGCAGCGGCCGGGAATCGGTACGCGGAAGGATCGGCGGTCGCACCCACGAGATCTCCCGGCTTATCGGCCGGTCCCTACGTGGCATCATCGACGTCGCCGCCCTGGGGGAGAACACGATCGCTCTGGATTGCGACGTCCTCCAGGCCGACGGCGGCACCCGTACCGCCGCCATCACCGGTGCGTACGTGGCCCTGGCCGACGCCATCGCCTGGGGCACGGCGGGCGGGCACATCCGGCCGCGAGCCGGCAGGCCGGTCCTGTCGGACTCGCTGAGCGCGATCAGCGTCGGCATTATCGACGGCACTGCCTGCCTGGACCTGCCTTACGAGGAGGACGTACGCGCCCACACCGACATGAACGTCGTCCAGACCGGTGACGGGCACTTCATCGAGGTGCAGGGCACGGCCGAGCACGTCCCCTTCGACCGCGATGAGCTGTGCGCCCTGCTGGATCTGGCCGCCAAGGGCAACACCGAACTGGCGGCCCTCCAGACGAAGGCCCTGTCCGGCCCGGCGGACGTCCCCTTCACCGTGCGCTCCACCGACGACGGGACTGGAGCATGACGCCTCCCATCACGGCGGTCCCGCAAGGCGCGCGCCTCGTCCTGGCCACGCGCAACCCCGGCAAGCTGGCCGAGTTGCGGGCGATCCTGGCGCCACTCGTGCCCGGTCTGGACCCGTCCTCGATCATCTCGGCAGCCACCGCGGGCGTCCCCGAGCCCGTCGAGGACGGACTCACCTTCACGGCCAATGCCGAGATCAAGGCCCGCGCCCTGGCGGACGGCACCGGCCTTCCTGCCGTCGCCGACGACTCGGGCCTATGCGTAGATGTCCTCGGCGGCTCCCCGGGCATCTTCTCGGCCCGCTGGTCGGGTCGACACGGCGACGACGCGGCGAACCTGCACCTGCTGCTGAACCAACTTACCGACGTGACGGATCCGCACCGCACGGCGCGCTTCACATGCGCCGCCGTGCTGATCGCACCGGGTCCGGATCCGGGCGATGAGCCGGCTGTCACCATCATCGAGCGATCGATGGAGGGACGGCTGCTGGGCGAGCCCCGCGGCGGGGGCGGCTTCGGCTACGACCCGATCTTCGTGCCCGTTCAGGAGGACGCACCCGGCGGCGCCGGGCGGACGACGGCGCAGATGAGTGCGATCGAGAAGAGTGCGATCTCCCACCGCGGTCAGGCGTTCCGCGAGCTGGCGCCCGTACTGGCAGAGCTGCTGGCATCCTGAAGAGCAAGGGCCTCAAGAGAGGACCGCACGTGACGGCTGGTCCCGCGGCACCCCGCCCGAGGCCCTGGACCATCCGCCGCCCCCACTCCGCGCCCGACAGCGGGAGCGGACCGCCCTCACCCATCATCGACGGGCCGGTCCGGGGCCTGTCGGTTCTCCTCGGCGTCGAGCCTGCGCTGGACCGGCTCGGGCACCAGCGAGTCGTGAGCCTTGGCATAGCCGTACAAGCAGCGCCACCCCGCCTGGAGAACAACGAGGAAAGCCGCCAATACCGGAGCGAAGGACGCGAACGCTCCGCCGGCCAATCCGTGTCCGACCGTCCACACGATCCACGTGGTGCCGATGACGATTCCGCCCTCGGGCCATAGGGCTTCGAGGTGGTCGCGGCCGCGTCTCAATCCCCATGCCACCGGCCATGCGAGGGCGATGGAACCGACCCCGCGGACGAGCAGCCCGAGGGTCCGCGAGGTCTCGTGCGCCGAAGCGGCCGTGAAGAGGGCCACGAGCGACACCGTCACCAGATCAGCCGGAACGACGAGCCACCACCGGGTGCGCCGCCCCCGGGTCCAGGGGCGATCCGGTCCATCGGGGACGGCGGGCATGTAGCGCACCGGTACCGTCACCTCAGACCTGCCAGCTGGCCCCCGAGGTCGCGGCCTCGAGCGGTCCGGAGTAGACCTCGGCGGCCTCCTTGAGCGTGTCGGCCGGATCCGTCCACGGCTGGATGTGGGTCAGCACGAGGCCGCCCGCGGGCGTACGCCCACCCTCACCGCTCGTGCCCGCGGCGAGCTCGCCGGCGCGCCTGCCGGTCAAATGCATCCCGCGATAGGTGTCGCGCCCCTCCAGGAAGGCGGCCTCGGACAGCAGCAGATCGACGCCGTCGGACATGGCCTCCGCACCGGAGCACAGGTCAGTGTCCCCGGTGAAGGCCAGACTCACCATCCGTCGCCCATCCCGGCCAGGCCCCTCGATGCGGTAGCCGTAGGCCTCCACCGGATGCAGGGCGGTGTAGGGAGTGATCGTCATCGGTCCCACCCGCACCGTCTCGCCCGCCACAGCCGTGCGGAAGGAGAACTCGGAGGCGTAGGTCTCCTCGGGCGCGGTGCCGTCGACACCGTTCAGGCGCGTCCGCAGCTCGCTGGGCCCCAGGGTGAGCACGGGCCCCAACGCTCCGGTCGGGTTCCACCGTCGGAAGACGTGCATGCCCACGAGGTCGACCATGTGGTCGGCGTGGCAGTGGGAGATCGCGATCGCATCCAAGTCGGCCGGGTCGAGATAGTGCAGCATCTGCCCCATCGACCCCGGCCCCAGGTCCAGGATCATCGACCACGTCCGCTCCCCGTCCGGGCCCGGGCCGTCGGCCTGCACGAGGTAGGAGGAGGCCGAGGAATCGGGACCGGACATGCTTCCGGCGCAGCCGATGACCGTGAGCTTCATGCGGGATCCTTGCTCAATTCTTCGGGGTCCGTACGGGGGACGCGATCGTCGGCGGTGACAGGGACGATAGGGGCGGGAGCCGGAACGTCGGAGGAGAAGACCATGTGCGTCGACCCGGGTACCGAGTCCACCCGCGAAACCCGTCCGACTTCGGGTCCCAGGAACCTGCGCGCCAGGACCGCGAAGGATCCGGGATCGCCGGTGGAGCGGAACTCGTGGCGCGGCGGGGCGGCGTCGGGATCGCGCAGCAGATCGCGCCGGGCCAGCTCGCGGTAGACGTCCTTGGCGGTTTCCTCACTCGAGGTCACCAGAGTCACATCCTGGCCCATCACGTAGGAGATCGGTCCGATGAGCAGCGGGTAGTGGGTGCATCCCAGAATGAGGGTGTCCACATCGGCTGCCTTGACGGGAGCCAGGTAGTCCTCAGCGGTGGCGAGCACCTGCGGACCGGTGGTCACCCCGCGCTCGGCCAGTTCGACGAAGCGTGGACAAGCCTCGGAGAAGAGCTCAACACCGGGGACGGCCTCGAGCGCATCGGCGTAGGCGCGCGAGTCGACGGTGCCCTGGGTGGCGATCAGACCGATACGGCCGTTGCGGGTAACGCGGGCGGCCGCTCGAGCGGCGGGATGGATGACCTCGACGACGGGGACGCCCCTATCCTTGGTGTAGCGGCGCCGAGCGTCGTGCAGGACCGCCGCCGACGCGGTGTTGCAGGCGATGACGAGCATCTTGACGCCCGCATCGACGAGCTCGTCCATGACACCGAGCGCCAGAGAACGAACCTCGCTGACGCTCCTGGGGCCGTAGGGGCTATGGGCGGTGTCCCCGATGTAGAGGATCTGCTCGCCGGGCAGCTGGTCGAGCACGGCCCGTGCCACCGTCAGGCCTCCGACCCCGGAGTCGAACATCCCGATCGGCGCGTCATTCACGCACCTGAGACTAGGCGGCGGCTCAGCCGGAAAGCAGCACGGTTACCAGTGATTCCTGCCACCAGGTCAGCATGTCGTAGGACAGAGCGATACCGCGGCGCCAGCGGGCATCGTCGTTCTCGCTGCTCGGAGCCTCCTGCCAAGCAACGGCGTGGACGTCATCAGCAGCTTCGGGTCCGTCGATGTCCAACCGCTGCGCCAGCACGAGGCGCACGTCATTGAGGGCGCCGAGCCACTCCTGCTCGTGCCCGCGGACGACGCGAACCGCGCCCCCGCCCCCGGTGGGCTCGAGCAGCTCGGCGATGGCGGCCTCCAGGCGCTCGTACTTCAGGGCGCGCAACCGCGAGCGGGTCAGATCCGCCACTTCGAGTGCGATGTCAGGATCCTCCGATGCGTCGGGCAGCAGCATGTCGAGGACGGGAGCGAGCGCCGGCGGGGTGGACGACGGCGGCCGGGGCTCGCGCGCCGGCGGCCGGGCCACCGGGCCCGGATCGAAGTCCAGGGCGGCCAGAACGTCGCCGTCGCGGGGACTCTCCCCCTTCCGCTGCCCGGAGTGCGGCGGAGCGGCGCTGCGAATGCCGCCCAGAGCGGACTCGTCCGCGGCCAGCAGCACGGCCACCTGCTCGAGCAGGCCCGCGAGGTACTCGCGCTCCCAGGTCTCCAACCGGCTCTCCCACCCGTCGGCCGCCTCGACGAAGCTTCGCATCAGGGATTGTCCCCGTGCTCGTCGCAGTCATCGGCAACCGGTTCGAGGGTAGCGCGCAGGCCGTAGGAGTGCATGGCGGTGACGTCGACCTCCATGCGCTCGCGCGCGCCGGAGGACACGGTGGCGCGCCCGGTGGTGTGCACCTGCATCATGCGGCTTCGCGCCAGGGGCAGGGAGAAGTGGAAGTAGGAGTGGAAGACCCAGGTGACGTAATCCATAGTGTTGACCGGATCGTCATGGACGACCGTGCGCCACAGGGACTGGGAGACGGTGCGCGCGCGCTCCCCGACGTCGGGCTCGACGACATGTGCACTCATGTGCCCCAGCCTAGCGGCCGGAATGAATGCTGTGGTCCAGGCGCCGTGTGCTGATCCGGTTTCCAGGATAGCTTGGGAGTCATGACACCTACGCAGCACGCCGCGCTCGACCCGACAAGCCCCTCCACCTCCCTACTGACCGACATGTACGAGCTCACCATGCTCCAGGGGGCTCTTCACTCGGGAGCCGCCGAGCGCGCGAGCGTCTTCGAACTGTTCGGGCGGCGTCTGCCCTCCTCCCGGCGTTTCGGAGTCGTCGCGGGCACGGGCCGCCTCCTGGAGGCCATCGAGGAGTTCGTCTTCACCGGCGCCCAGATCGACTTCCTGCGCACCGCCGGCATCGTGGATGACACGACGCTGGACTACCTGCGCGAATACCGATTCTCGGGCACGATCCGCGGGTACGCCGAGGGCGAGTGCTACTTCTCCGGCTCCCCCCTGCTGACCGTCGAGGGCACCTTCGCCGAGGCCTGCATCCTGGAGACTCTAGCCCTGTCGATCTACAACCACGACTGCGCCGTCGCCTCGGCGGCTTCGCGCATGACGATCGCCGCGCACGGGAGGCCCTGTGTGGACTTCGGCGCCCGACGCGCCCACGAGCGGGCGGCGGTCGCGGCGGCCCGCGCGGCCGTCGTCGGCGGCTTCGTCGCCACCAGCGATCTTGAAGCGGGCATGCGCTATGGGATCCCCACGGTGGGGACTTCGGCGCACTCCTTCACCCTGCTGCACGATTCGGAGGAGGACGCCTTCACAGCCCAGGTCGCCAGCCTCGGCCCGAGCACCACGATCCTGGTCGACACCTATGACATCGCCCGCGGCGTGGAACGGGCCGTCAAGGCAGCCCGGGGCGCCGGCGGCGAACTCGGGGCCGTGCGACTGGATTCCGGCGACCTGGTCGCCGAGGCCTTCAAGGTGCGCGCCCAGCTCGACGCCCTGGGCGCCACGACGACGAGGATCACGGTGACCAACGACCTGGACGAATACGCGATCGCCGGACTGGGCGCCGCCCCGGTGGACTCCTACGGGGTGGGCACCAAGCTCGTCACCGGCTCGGGACGCCCGACGGCGGAGCTGGTCTACAAGCTCGTCGAACGGGAGGGGACCGACGGCGTCATGCAGGAGGTCGCCAAGTTCTCCGAGGGGGGCAAGGCCACCGTCGGCGGGCGCAAGTGGGCGGGACGGGTCCTGGACACCGCGGGGACCGCCACCGAGGAGCTGGTCCTCTCAGCCCGCGAGCAGGGGGAGGCGCTGGGCGCCTTGAAGCGGGAGGGAGGGCGCCCCCTCCAGGTCGAGCTCGTGCGCGACGGCGAGGTCGTTGAGGAGCACCGCGGACCGCGGGCGCTCACCGCCGCGGCCGAACGCCACCGGGCGGCACGGGCAGAGCTTCCCTACGACGCCTGGAGACTCAGCGAGGGCGAGCCCGCCGTGCCGACCCGTCACCTCGAGCTCGACGGCCGCACCGCACTGCGTGAATGATGCTCCTGCGCCCCGCCAGGCACGACGCCCCCGCATCGGACGCTGAGCGCGGGGACCGATCCATATATCTTCCCCGCCCCTCGGCGTACCCGGCCATTCGGGATCCTTCTCTCCCGCAAGACGACACGTGATGAGCTCCGGAATCGCATTCACCATCAGCATCGCCCCGCGCACGATCGCGCGCCCCGCTCCCGCGACGCGTCGTGGCCCGCGACGGCCGTACGACGTCGTCGCCCGACCCCGGTAACCCTCACCGCTTCCCGACGAACCAGCGCCTGAGGGTGTTGACCCGTCTCTCGATCTCTTCGGTGGAGGCTCGCGCCACCTCGGGTCCGCCGCACACGCGGCGCAGGTCGTTGTGGACGACGCCATGGGGCTGGCCGGAGCGGCGCGCCCAAGCGGCCACGAGCCGGGAGAGCTCCTTGCGGGCCGACGCCCGGCGCCGGGCATCATCGATCCCGGAGTCGTCCCGGCGCTGGGCGGCCGCGGCGGCCCGGCGCTCGCGGGCCTCGACCTGCTTGTCCTGGCGCTGGCGCAGCAGGGCGGTGACCTGCTCGGGCTCGAGCAGGCCGGGCAGACCCAGGTACTCCTGCTCCTCAATGCTGCCCACCACAGCGCCGGTGCCGAACTCACCGCCATCGAAAAGCACACGATCGAACTCGGCAGTGGAATCCATCGCCTCGAAGGCGCCGAGAAGATCGTCGCTGGCCCGCTCCTCCTCATTGGCCTCAGCGATGAGTCGATCCTCGGGGCCGGCGAACAGACGATCCCTCTCAGAGCGGGGCCGGCCCAGAACATGGTCGCGAGCGAGCTCCACCTCGTTGGCCATCTCCAGCAGAGGGGTCACCGAGGGCAGGAAAACGCTGGCGGTCTCACCCCTGGCGCGTGAACGCACGAAGCGTCCGACCGCCTGGGCGAAGAACAGCGGCGTGGAAGTCGAGGTGGCGTAGACGCCGACAGCGAGGCGGGGCACGTCGACGCCCTCGGAGACCATGCGCACGGCCACCATCCAGCGGTCCCGGCCGGCCGAGAAGGTCTCGATGCGGCTGGAAGCGCCGGTGTCATCGGACAGGACGACGGTGGCGGCCTCGCCGGTAATGGCCCGCAATCGCCCCGCGTAAGCACGGGCCGAGCCCTGGTCGGAGGCGATGACCAGGCCTCCGGCGTCGGGCATCTGGCGGCGCACCTCGCTCAGCCTCTGGTCGGCGGCGGCCAGAACCGCGGGGATCCACTCGCCCTCCGGGTCGAGAGCGGTGCGCCAGGCCTGGGTCTGAAGATCCTTGGTCAGCGGCTCGCCCAGCCGGGCGGCGACTTCATCGCCGGTTCTGGTACGCCAGCGCATTCGGCCGGAGTAGGTCATGAACATCACCGGGCGCACGACCCCGTCGCGCAGGGCGTCGGCGTAGTCGTAGGAGTAGTCGGCCCGTGAGCGCCTGACTCCGCCGGCCTCCTCGACGTAGCGCACGAAGGGTATGGGCGACTCGTCGGAGCGGAAAGGTGTGCCGGTTAGCGCGAGCCTGCGGCGCGCCGGTGCGAAGGCCTCCCGCATAGCGTCACCCCAGCTGCGCGCGTCCCCGCCGTGGTGGATCTCGTCGAGGACCACTAGGGTGCGGGTGGCGTCGGTGCGAGCGCGGTGAAGGGCGGCGTTGGCGGCGACCTGCGCGTAGGTCAGGGCGACGCCGTCGAAATGGGAGCCCAGCACCCCCTGGGAGTTGACGTAGGAGGGATCCAGACGGATGCCCACGCGGGCCGCGGCCTCGGCCCATTGGTACTTCAGGTGCTCAGTGGGGCATACGACGGTGACCTGGTGAACATCACCGGCGGCGAGTAGTTCGGTGGCCACGCGCAAGGCGAACGTCGTTTTGCCCGCACCGGGCGTGGCCACGGCGAGGAAGTCCTCGGGCATGTCGGTCATGTACGTCTTCAGCGCGGCCGCCTGCCAGGCGCGCAACGACCCCGATGTTCCCCAGGCGGCGCGCTGCGGGTACGCGGGCGAGAGGCTCTCAGCGGCGAAGATGGAGGGTTGAGTCGGATTGTGCCGGCCCTGGGAACCTCGTGCCGGATTCACCGACCGCCCCGCGAGAAGGGCAGGCGCGGGAAGCGGCGACCGCCCCCGCCGGAACCATCGTCCCCGCTGGAACGCATCTCCTCGTAGATCTGCTTGCAGGTCGGGCACACGGGATACTTCGACGGGTCCCGCCCCGGAGTCCACACCTTGCCGCACAGGGCGACGACGGGGCGCCCCGTCGTCGCGGCCGCTGCGATCCTGTCCTTGCGCACATAGTGCGCGAAGCGGTCGGCGTCGCCGTCGTCGGTGGACTGGAGCTCCTCGCGCTCGAGCACGGCCGTGCCCACGGACCGGCCGGGCTCGGCGGCGGGGTCGCTAGGGGCCACAGGACCCGCCGGGTCGTCGGCGGCGCGCGGCCTGAGGAGGTACTGACGCATGCGGTCAGTGTAGGACGCCGTGCCTCACCGGAGTCGCGAGGCGCGTGTGCGAAGGCTCTCGCCGCGCCGAACGCTCCCGGAAGCGCCCTGCCGCCCCGTCCGAAAAGCGCCCCGTAATCCGGACGGGACCGGCCCGGGCTACGGTCAGCGGGTCTCTAGCGGGTCTCGGCGTGGCCGGGCCAGGAGCGCACGGTGGTGAGCACCGAGAGCCAGCGCCGGTCCAGCGTACGGCCGCCGACGACCACACCCGCCCAGGCGAGCCCGGCGCCCCACAGGACACCGACGATCAGAAGCGCCCAGCCCCACTGCCAAGCTCCCAGGAGCATGAGGGCGCAGATCCCGGCGACAACCGGCAGCGCGAGCACGGCGACGGCCAGGAACCCGATCATCTGAACCAAGGAGGCCACCAGGGTCATGCCCGAGGTCCGCGACTTCAGCGGGCTCGCCCCCGGTGCGGTGACCTCGTAGGGCATGATCGCCCCCATGACGCTGGACCAGGCCAGCGCGGCGCCGTAGAGCCCCAGCTGCGCCCCGACGACGGCCGGCACGATGTCCCAACGACCGGTCCACGCGCCGAAGCCGATGGTGATGACCGCGATGAGGGGCAGCTGCCACAGGGCCGCCGCACTCACTCGCCCCAGCCGGTCGTCACGGCCGCGCACTCCGGCACTCAGGTGCATCCACTGGGCAGTGGAGTCATAGCCCAGGTCGTCGTGGATTCCCCATCCGGACACCAGGGCGACGAAGACCGGCACACCCAGCAGACCCGCCGGGGCCCGGCCGAGCGCCATGCTGGCCGGGGCCGTCTCGAAGCCGACCTCGCCCTGACCGCCCCCCGGGAGGCCGTGCCGAGCATTGAGCACCATCACAGTACCGAGGACGAGTACGACGAATATGCTGGAGACCGCCAGCACCAGGTAGCGCGGGTCGGTGCGCCAGTAGCGCAAGCACCGCGCCGTGATCGCGGCGGCTGGCGAGGGCAGCGACCGTGAGAGTCGCCGATGCCATGGCAGAGGGGTCACCGGTTCTGGGACGGACGCGCTCTCCCCGCTCCCGCGATCCCGGACACCCGTTGAACGCCTCGGGCGACCGCTTCGGCCGATGACTCGGCCGCCCCCGGACATGACGCGCCCCACAATCCTGCCCCACGCAGGGGCCAGCGCAATCGGAGAAGCCAGGGCGCCCAGAGTCAGGACCAGTGCCTGGACTGCCTGTCCCCGAGCGAGACAGCCCGGTGCTGCGAAGGCCCAGCCGAAGGGGCTCAGGGAGAGCACCCGGCCGATCGTCATCAACCCGGCGGTGCCGGGCTCCTCGGCGCGCGCGGCGACAAGGTTAACCGCACTCGGCAGGAGGCCTGCCCCGATGACGACCACCCCGCCCACGGCTCCGACGATATCGCGGCTTCGGCGCGAGGCCGACGCGCCGGAGCCGATCACGACGACGCGGGAGAGCAGCACGCACGTCGCCAGAGCGGCCGGAGCCAGGAGGAGAGCGAGCCCGGCGGCGCCCCAGCGTCCGCCCAGCGCCCACACCAGCGCGGGCAGGAGGAAGCAGACGGCCGTGACGATGCCGGGGATCCCGGCGGCCCCGGCCACGGCGAGCCCGCACGCCAATGACCGCGAGGGCGCGATCCATACAGCGAGCGCCCGGGGGTCGAGCGTCGAGTCGACACCTGTGAGAAGGAGCGGCACCAGGGCCCATCCGAGCACCGTCAGCGCCCCCAGCCCGCCGATGGCGGTCGCCGCCACGGCCGTCGACTCGTGCAGGCCGAACGCGACCGCCGCCGCGACCATCGTGATGATCGCGCCGGCGGCCCAGGCGGCGCCGATCACGGCGGCCACCATGATCCAGACACTACGACGCAGGGCGTTGAAGGTCAGCCTCCACCTCAGACGGATGAGGGTCGCAACCACGACAGGTCCTCCTTCGCCTCCGGCGCCCCGACCAGCTGAGTGAAGCGCTCCTCCAGGTCCATGCCCGCGGCGACCTGGGCGGTGGTGCCCGCGGCCACGACCCGGCCGACGTCGATAATGGCCACGTGAGTGCACAGGCGCTGCACGGTCGTCATAACATGGCTGGAGATGATGACGGTGCCGCCGTCGGCGGCGAAGTCGGTGAGGATCGCCTGGATCACCCGGGCGGAGACCGGGTCGACAGCTTCGAAGGGCTCGTCCAGGACGAGCACGCTCGGCGAGTGGATGAGGGCGCAGGCGAGGTTAACCTTCTTACGCATGCCGGCGGAGTAATCGGCGACGAGCGCACGGCCGGCACCGCCGAGATCCAGGACGTGGAGGAGCTGGGTGGCGCGGGCGACGACGACATCGCGCTCCAGGCCGCGCAGCAGACCGGCGTAGGTGATCAGCTCGAGTCCGGTGAGGCGGTCGAAGGTGCGCAGCCCGTCGGGAAGGACGCCGAGCCGCGCTTTGGCGACGCCCGGCCGGGCCCACACGTCGGTGCCGTGGACCGCGGCGCGGCCGGCGTCGGGAACCAGCAGCCCGGTGGCCATGGATAGAGTCGTGGTCTTGCCCGCCCCATTGGGACCGACCATGCCGTAGATGGAACCGGTGGGAACGGTCAGGGAAAGCATATTGACGGCGATCTTCTGACCGAAGGCCTTGCATAGGCCTTGCAGAGCGAGTGCCGGAGAGGCATCCTCCGACCTCCGAGGCGGAAAGCGAATGTCATCCATGCCGGCGAGGCTATGAACACAGTCTCCTCCGGCGCCTCCTGCTCGGGGATGAACCGTTCGGGAAGGCGGTCATCCGTCGAGCTCACCGCCGCGCCTCCGTCCGGGAAGTCGAAAGGCCAGCCGCCCGCTCGGCCGACGTCGGTGCCGCTCACGACGAGATGACGAAGGCGCGCCACCCGCTGGAGGTGACGCGCCTTGACGTCCATGGTCTGCCGCGCTCAGCGGCACCGGGTCCTCATGCCGGGGTCACTTGGCGACGGCCTTCTTCAGGGCGGAGCCAACGGTCAGCTTGACGCCGTAACCGGCGGGGATCTGGATCTCCTCGCCAGTGCGGGGGTTGCGACCCGTACGAGCGGCTCGCTCGACGCGCTCCACACCCATCAGGCCGGTGATCTTGACGGCCTCGCCCTTGGCGACGTTCTCGACGAGAACCTCCTGGAAGGCGCCCAGGAAGTCATCGGCCTGAACCTTGGTAAGTCCGGCCTTCTCGGCGATGGCGGCGATGAGCTCAGTGCGGTTAACGGACATGTATCTGCCTCTCGGTGGTTGGTGGACACCAGGTGCGGTGCCGTTGGCGGCAACGCTATGCATAAACGGGCCGTTTTGTCAGATATGACGGCGTTTCTCGCGGCGTGGCGCGGTCGTTTGTGATCTATAGCGACCTCGTTCGTCACATGAGCCACATTCGCCACGGTAATCGGGTACGGTCGCGCCATCCCGAGTGATCACCCTCCCCGAGTGGGGACGACCGACACCCGGCGAAGACGGCCGGAGCCCTGGGGCCACGAGATTTCGTGGCCCCAGGGCTCCGGAACGTGGAGATGGGGGGAATCGAACCCCCGTCCGACGGTGGTGCAACAGGACTTCTCCGGGTGCAGTCCGCTCACGAGTTTCTCAGCCCCGGCATCTCACGCGGACAAGGACACCGACGGGCTCAGCTGCCTGCATGTTCCAAGGCCCCCGACAGCGAAGGACCTCAGCAGTGGCTTCCTGGATGACGCCAGGAACCGGGGCGGAAGCGCTCCCCGGGCTGACGGACCTCGGAGCTCGCTCAGGCGGCGAGGGCGAAGTCGGTGCGAGTGTTATCGGCACCTATTGGTTCGCACAGAGCGTTAACGAGATGACTGCGCGTCCTCGACCCGCTTCTCCTGAACCCACGACCGTCGTCGAAACCGATCATCCCCTGTGGAGTTGCCAGTTGTCACCGGCGAACCAGAAGGCCACCGGTACCTGTCCGCATGCGGACAGGAAGTGACTGTAGCAGAATGGTCGCCGTCCGTCACCCGCCTCATTGCACGACGCGCATGCGCCGTCGAGGCGGGCTCGGGGTGGATGTGCCTTCACGATGCGCGCATCGCATCCGCGAGACTGGCATGATTGTCCCATGGGTCGCCAGCCTCGGACCCCGGGGAGTGCGAAGGCTCCAAGAGGCCTGAGGAGGGTTGTGTGGACGATCGTCCGTTCACAACGCTGGGGCGTCAGATCCGCGTCGTCGGCACCGGCACGTGGCAGCTGGGCGTCGACCAGGGCGAGGTCGGTCTCGACGAGGCGGCCGGGACGCTGAGCTGCGCGTGCCAGACCGGCGTCAACCTCGTCGAGACCGCGGACGTCTACGGCGACGGCCGCTCGGAACGCTTCGTCGGCCGGTTCCTCGCCGAGCACCCCGGAGCCGGACTCGCGGTGGTCACGAAGACGGGACGCAGGCTCCCCCCGACTCCCGAGTCCTACAGCCGCGACAATCTCCTGTCCTGGAACGATCGCTCCCGGGAGAACCTCGGCGTTGAAACCATCGACCTTGCCCAGATGCACAGCCCGCCGAGCAAGGTCATCGAGGCCCCGCGCGTCTGGGAGGTACTCGATAACATGGTCGACGAGGGGAGGATCCGCGCCTACGGAGTGAGCGCGGAGACCTGCGAGCAGGCGCTCCAAGCGATCGGGCACCCCGGCTGCGCAAGCGTGGAGATTATCATCAACGTCTTCCGTCATAAGCCGCTGGAGGAGGTCGTGCCCGCCGCGCGCGAGACGGGCACGGCGGTGCTCGTCAGGGTCCCTCTGCCCGAGGGCCTGCTCTCCCATAATCGCCGCCGAAGCACCGACGGCACGCCGCCCCGATTCGATCCAGCCGCCGCTGTCGACGCCGGCCGGATCTTCACGGTCGTCCCCGAGGATGTGGGGGCGCAGGCGGCCCGCGAATTCGCCGGATTGTGCCGCGAGCTGGTGCCCGAGCACGTCCACCCGGTTCAAGTCGCACTGCGGTGGGTCCTCGACCAGGAGGGGATCACATGCATCCTGCCCGAGGCCCGCAGTCCCCACCAGGCGCGGTTCAACGCCCGGGCCGCCGCGCTGCCCCCGTTGAGCCGGGACATGCACGCCGCTGTAACGGACCTCTACGACCGGCTCATCCGCATGCACGTCCACAACCACTGGTAGGCGCGATCACCGGCAGGACGAGCCGCGACACCATCAGCCGCGGCGCCGGTTGGCGGCCGCCAGAGCGCGCGCAGCCTCCCGCTCGTCCTGGGCCTCGCGGAGCGCCTGACGCTTATCCCACACCTGCTTGCCCCGCGCCAGAGCGATCTCGAGCTTGGCCCGCCCGCGAAGGAAGTACAGCTCCAGGGGCACGATCGTGTAGCCCTTGGCGCTCACCCGCTGCGCCAGACGCTCGAGCTGGGAGCGATGGAGCAGCAGTTTGCGCCGACGGCGCGGCGCGTGGTTGTTCCACGTGCCCTGAAGGTACTCGGGGATATGGGCGCCCTGAAGCCAGGCCTCACCGCGGCGGTCGACCTCGATCCACGCCTCGGTCAGGGAGGCGCGCCCCATCCGCAGTGCCTTGACCTCCGTGCCGGTGAGCACGAGCCCCGCCTCGTAGCGATCCTCGATGACGTAATCATGGGTCGCTCTCCTGTTGCGGGCGACTGTCTTGCGGGCGTCGGAAGCGGCTTTAGCGCGCTCTGCCGGCGTGGGTCTTCTCCGTGCGGGCCTCCTGGCCACGAGAGCCTCCTCCCCGGTTCGGTCCTGGGCGCGCCGTGCGACTGACGGGCACGACGCCTCAGCCTACGCGGCCGGTCATGACGGTCAACTCGCCGGGGAGCGCCGAGGGCCGATCTCGGTCCTGCCGGGGATCGCCCGGTCGCCGGCCTCAGAAACCGGGCAGGGTCATCGGATCGATGTACGTCCCGTCGCGCGCCACCTGGAAATGAACGTGGGGTCCGGTGGCGTACCCGGTCGAGCCGGTGTAACCGACCACGTCGCCACGGCTGACGTACTGTCCGTCGGATATGACGCGCCCCGATAGGTGGCACAGTGTGATCACGTAGGAATGCCCGTCGATATAGCCCGCGTTGATGTCGATTCCGATCCCGCACGATGCGGAGTCCCAGTACGTGGCCGTGCCCGAAACCGCGGCGTACTGGGGCGTGCCCTCCGAGGCGGCGAAATCGGTGCCCTGGTGACCCGTTCCGACCCCGGTGACGGGATGGACGCGGAAGCCGAAGGGGGAGGTGACTGTCAGAGCCCCGGTAATGGGGTGGCCTATGAAGCCGTCCCCCAGAGAGTCGGCGCCGATGGAACCGGAGGAGATCCCAGTCCGTCCGTCCTCGTAGGCGGCTCGATTGGCGGCATCGATCTGCGCGACACGTTCGGCCGCCGCGTCGGCGTCGGCCGACGCCTGCGCCTGCTGCTCCTTCAAGTCCTTCTTCCGCTCCTCCAGAGTCGCGGCCGCCGTCTCCTTCTCGGACTTCAAGGAGGCGACCTCGTCGCGCTTGGCGGCGGCGCTGTCGCGGGCCGCCCGCGCCTGCTCCTGAGCGGCATCCGCATCCGCCTTCAAAGTGGCGACACGATTGGTCGCCGCGTCCTGACGAGCTCTGCGGTTGGCGTCCCGAGCGCGCTCCTCCTCAGCAGAGACCAGGGCATTCTCCTGAACTGAAGTGGCGATCTCCATGGTGGAGGCGCGCTGAGTCAGATCATCGACGTCGTCGGAGGCCAGGACGTAGGACCACGAGCTTACATCGCCGTCCCCCTGGTAGGTGGCGACGACCAGATCGGCCACGGACGTGGTGTTCTCCGTCGCGTCGGCCTGGGAATCCGTGGCCTGCGCGCCGATAGCGGCCAGGTCGGACTCGGCGACATCGAGACGGTCCGAGGCCTGCTGCTGCTCGCGCTCCTTCTCGGCCAGGGCGTTGTCGGCCGCTGTCAGATCGTCCTGCGCTGTGGTCAGTGAGGTGTCGGCGTTCTGCAGGTCGATGTAGGCCTGGCCGAGCTCCGCGGAGACTCCCTCGAGCGAGGCGGTGAGCTCCGCCCGCCTCTGCTCGGCGTCGGTCTGCTCGTCGGCGGCGTCGGAGCGGTCGTCGGCCCAGGCGGTCGTGACTCCCACGGGGGCCACCGCCAGCGCGAGCACGGCAAGCACCCCGGCCGGGCGCCTGAGACGGACCCGGCGCCGCGAAGTCTCGGAGGCGTGCGAGAACGGCTGCGACTGCCGGGCGGCAGGGGCCTCGACGGGCGGGCGGGAGGAGCGCATGGCGGTCAGACCCTCGTGTATTTCGACAGGGAGAATGAGGAAGAGACCGCTGCCAGGACAACGGCCGTCAGGATGAGCCACGGAGCCAGGCGCATGACATCCCCGGCGTTGATGAAGGCCGTGGTGAAGGCGATCGAGGACGCCAGCCACCTCTGCACTAGGAAGTGCACGCCGGCCCACAGCGTTCCGACGGCGGCCAGCGCCCCGATCAGGGCCGCGATGACGCCCTCCAGCATGAATGGCAACTGGATGAAGAAGTTGGAGGCGCCGACCAGCCGCATGATCTCCGTCTCCTTGGACCGACTCATCGCTGACAGCCGGATAGTAGTGGTGATCAGGAGCACAGCGGTCAGCCCCATGATCGCCGCCAGTCCCGCGGTGATCCATGAAGCGCGATTCATGACCAGGAAGAACGGCTCGAGGGTCTTGCGCTGATCATGGACGCGCTCCACCCCGTCGCGTCCGGTGAGCTGCTCGACGACGACCTGGTATTTCTCGGCGTCGACCAGCTTGATGCGGAAGGACACCGGCATCATGCTCTCGGTGGCATTGCGTCCGATCCGGGAACCTCCATAGGCCTTCATGAAGTTGTCGTAGGCCTCGGCCTTGGACTCGACGGTGTAGCTCTTGACGTAGGGCTTGAGCGCGTCGGAGTTGATAAGGCTCTCGACGGCGTCGATCTGCTCCTGGGTGGCTTCGCCTCCTGAACAGGTCGACGCCGAGGAGGCGGCCGGGCACATGTAGACGCTGACCTCGACCTTGTCGTACCAGTCGCCCTTCATGGTAGAGATCTGAGTCTGCAGGAGGGCGGAGGCGCCCACGAACAGCAGGGAGACGAAGGAAACCAGGACGACCGAGACGCTCATGGCGAAGTTGCGGGCCAGACCCTTGCCGGTCTCGGAGACGATGAAGCGGAAGCGCACAAGTACCCCTTTCAGCGGTCCGAGCCGTAGACGCCGCGGGCCTGGTCGCGCACGACTTCTCCCGCCTTGAGCTCGATGACGCGCTTGCGCATCTGGTCGACGATCTCGTCGTCGTGAGTGGCCATGACCACGGTAGTGCCCTGCCGATTGATGCGGTCGAGCAGACGCATGATGCCCACTGAGGTGGAGGGGTCGAGATTGCCAGTGGGCTCGTCGGCCATGAGCAGCTTGGGTCGGTTGACCATGGCGCGGGCGATGGCGACGCGCTGCTGCTCGCCCCCGCTCAATTCGTGCGGGAGGCGCTCCTCCTTGTCGGCCAGTCCGACCAGATCCAGGGCCTCGGGCACCGCGGACAGGATGTAGTGCCGGGGCTTGCCGATCACCTGGGAGGCGATGGCGACGTTCTCGAACACGGTCTTGTTCTCCAGCAGACGGAAGTCCTGGAAGACGAAGCCCATCTCCTGGCGCAGTTTGGGCACCTTCCAGCTGGAGATCTGAGCCAGGTCGCGCCCCAGCACGTGGATGGCGCCGGCGGTGGGCCGCTCCTCGCGCAGGGTCAAGCGCAGGAAGGTCGACTTCCCGGAGCCCGACGCCCCCACGAGGAAGACGAACTCATCCTTCTCAACATCGATCGAGACGTCATCGAGCGCGGGGCGCGCGCCCCGTTTGTAAACTTTGGAGACGTGGTCGAACCGGATCATTCAGTGGCTGCTTCCTGGCGTGCGAGGGTGCGGTGAGACCCGCTCCCAGACCACCGTAGCCAGTGCGGGTGCGCAATCCTCGGCGTGACACGCGGGTCGAGACGGTGTTGACGCCCGCTACCGTGTGATCCGTGCCCGATCCGCAGCCCCTTCCCGCCCTGGGCGATGTCGTCGACGTCGGCTCCTGGGCGAGGTTCTCACCATCTCTGGCCATCTTCCTCGACGAACAGGTGCGGTCCCGCGGCCTGCCGGGCGGTCCCGGCGACGGGCTGACCGTTCTGCTGACGGCCCCCGCCCCCGTGGCCGTGAAGGAGGAGCCGGCCGCCGGCGGTCTGCGCTCGCTGTGGCGCGGACGGCCGCGCCGCGCCCTATCCCCTGAGGTCCCCGGCGTAGCACTGACGGGGGGAGAGACGGCGTGGAGCTGGACCTGTCCGTACTCGACGACGCCGGGCGAATCCTGCTGGACGCCGACGCCCGCACCCGACTGACCGCCATGGGATGGCAGCGGCGCCGGCAGACGCTCGTGAGGGTCCTGCCGGACGGGGGGTCGGCGGCCGAAGCGGTCACCCGAGTGCTCATCGAGGTACTCGGCGTCGCTCACCCGGCGGATCTCGACTGGCGAGTGATGCCGCACGGCTGAGAACTCGCGCAGAGGAAGCCGTCCACCGGCTCTCACACGAGGGCCTCGTCGCGGACCGTGTACGTCAGCGGGTCGGAGGGAACCGGGTCGGGCGGTGCGACGGACTCGTCCCGGGCGGTCTCCCAGTGCGCATCCGTCAGGGGGTCCGCCGCCATCCCGGAGGCGTCTGCAACACCCGCAGCGGCGGAGGCGGGCCCGTCCGGCCCGCGGGCGTCGTCCGCTGAGGCGGTCGTGGGCGCCGCAGCGCCCGAAGCGGTCGCGGGCCCGGCGTCCGCCGGCGCGGACTGCATGGACTGCGCACTCGGTGCCGTCCGCGCACTCTGCGCCGCGCGGGATACCCGCATGAAGCGGGACTCGCCCCGGGTCAGGTCGTGCCCGCCGCAGGAGACGGTCAAGACATTGGTCACATGCTGTCCGCGGTCGCTCTCCCAGGCGTCCTGGGAGAATCGGCCCACGAGAACGACGGGATCGCCCTTGTGCAGGCTGCGCGCGAAGTTCTCCGCGAGGTGGCCCCACGCCTTGGCGGTGAACCAGACAGTCGGTCCCTCCCGCCATGAGCCCTCGACGCGGAAGGACGGGGCCGTGGCCACGCGAAAGTAGCAGAAGAGGCGTCCCGAGGGCGTGCGGGAGATGATCGGATTGGTGCCCAGAAGGCCCTGAACGACAAGATCGAGCTGACGACTCATGAGGTGCTCCTAGCCGAGTGCGGCCAGCACCGTGCTGGCACTCCCCCACGGTCGCGTCCGAGTACTGGTGCGCGCCACCGCCCCTATCCGGCCCGGTGGACGCACCCCGCGCGAGAGCGCCTGTGGAGCCCCGCGACCGGGAGGCTCCCGTCCCGCCGACCTCGGCCATCGCCCCCATGGCGGGGCGGTGCGTCACCAGGGCCCGGGTCCGCGCTCGGGACGAACCTTGATCCCGAGGGCCTCCTGAAGCTGGCGGTGGCGGCCCAGCACGCCATCGGCCGGACTGGTCAGCCCGCGGGCGACGACGGAGCCGACGCGGGTGCGCACCTGCGCACCGTAGCGTCTGGCCTCCTCGCGCGCACGCGAACGGCGCAGGGTCATCGCCGCGACGACGAGGAGCACGCCGAGCGCGAGCACCACTGCGGGCAGGATCACCCGACCGCCGCCGACTGCCGCGGCCGCGCCCCAGATGATCCCGACGAGCACGAGGACGAGTCCTCCCCACCAGGTCAGTTCGACGACCGGCGCGCGGTGGCCGGGCAGAGAGACCGATCCGACGGCCTCGGCGGTTTGGGCGGCCAGAGTTTCGGGCGCGGCCACGGCGTTCTCGACGCTGCGCAGCCACACCGGCGGCAGACCGTCGGTGACCTGCCGCAGCCAGGTGGTGCGAGCCGCCGCGACCACCGTCCTGGAGGGCGGCTCGGGACGCGCCAGAGCACGAGGCAGAGTCCGAGCCAGACCCGTGCGCACGGAGTCCTCGACAGCCTGCGCACCGGAGGCGCGAATGAGGGAGGCCGCGGTTTCCTGGGCGACGGCGGGATTAGGCACGATCGCCTCGGACGCCGCGGTCGGGCGCAGCCTGGCGGTGATGGCGTCGAGCTCGGCCGAGGCGGTGCGAGCAGCGTTGGACTCGTGGGCCACGCGGTCGCACAGGATCTGGCGGACCCTGCCCAGATTGTCCCCGCGGACGGCGGAGACCGGCAGGACTTGAACATCGTGAAGCCCGTCGGCGGTCAGGAGGCCGCGCACGTCCTTCAGCAGGGTTGCGGCGCCCCCGGCGGGCAAGGTGTCGATCTGGTTGACCAGAATCAGCATGTCCTCCTGGCGGGCCCCCAGGCCGCGCAGATAGCCCTCGTGGAGCGCAGCGTCGGCGTACTTCTGAGGGTCGACAACCCACACGAGGATGTCCGCCAGCGGCACCAGCCGGTCGACCTGCAGGGCGTGGGCGGTGGTGACCGAGTCGTAGTCGGGCACATCGAGCAGTACCAGTCCGGCGAGCTCGTCCTGATCGGAGGCGTCCAGGAGGGACTCGCGACGGATGCGCCGCTCCCGATCCACACCCAGGAAATCCAGAAGCGCATTCGCGTCGTCGCCCCACGAGCACGCCGCAGCCTGCGAGGTGGTGGGGCGGCGCGCGCCGACATCGGCGAACTGCAGCTGGGTCAAGGCGTTGAACAGGGAGGACTTTCCCGACCCGGTCCCGCCGAACAGGGCCACGACGGTATGATCCACGCCCAGAGCCAGGCGCTCACCGACCTCGTCAAGTGCCTGCCGAGCGGGAATAGCCAAGGAGGCGGGCACCTCCGCGGGGCAGACGTCGAGAGCTGCGCGCAGGCGCGCCAGACGGGCCTCGAGGTGGACGGCATCGAGCGGTTCGGCGTGTGAGACGGGCGATTCCAAAGTCATGCAGAGGCTCCGGGACGGACGAAGGGGCTGAGCTCACCGGCGCGCAGACGCAGCGCCGCGGCCAGCGCCGGGTCGGGAGCGAGTCCGCGAGCGGCGCCCGCGGGCACGATGGCGGCCAGCTCGGCCGCCAGGGTCTGGACCAGGGCGTCACGGGCCTGGGCGACGGCCTCGGCCAAGCCCAGCCCGCGGGCGGCTTCGAGGGCCCCGTCGACGCCGACCGCGGCCGCGACGAGCAGGTGACCGACGCCGTCGGCGCTCATACCCCTGGGGGGACCGGCGGGGACGAGACGAGCGCGAACCTGGTCATGCGCCCACCGCGCGGCCAGATCGCCGTCGCGAACAGTCCCGAGCCGCCCCGTCGCGACCGACTCGGGAACGCCCGCACCGGTCCACAGCTCACGGGCCTGTCCGGCGAGCGAGACCAGGGCGGCATGAAGTCTGTCGGCGACGACTTCCACTGCGTCGGCCGCCAACTCCCCCAGAGCCTGAGTACGGGCCTTGGTGCGCCGTCCGAAAAGCCCGGCGCGCAGGCGACGACCCGTCTCCAGCGCCGCCATGGAGGCCAGCGGCCCACCGGCGGACGCCAGGGAGAGCCAGCGAGTGGCGGGAGCGCCCTGACCCCACGAACCCGCATCGATCTCGGCCCGCATAGTCGCCACCGGAGCCGTCAGGAGAGCCTGGGTGGCGGACTCGAGCCGCCTCGCCGCGTCGTCCTGAGCGTCGACGTCATCGGCCAGTCGGACCAGGTCGGCGCGTAGGCCCGCCCATGTGCTGCGCCCGGTGCGGCGCACCAGGCCGGCGGCGCGATGGCGGCCGGCCAGCAGCCGCAGCCAGTCGCGCAGCGGGGCGACGGAGCTCTCTGGCAGCAGACCCTCATGAGGACCGACGTCGGGGACGACGAAGAAGGGGGACTCGGCCAGACCCAGGCCCTCGAGGCGCTCGACCAGGTCGCGACGCACCTCCGGGAGGATCCGGGCGGGGACGCGGTTGAGCACGACGCCGATGGGAGTGCGGCGTCCTGCGGCGTCCTCCAGTGTCGACCAGGGAGTGTGGTCACCGTAACGTGCGGCGGTGGTGATGAAGAGCCACAGATCCGCAGCCTCCAGAAGACGCACCGCCAGAGTGCGGTTGGCCTCGTGCACGGAATCGAGGTCGGAGGCGTCGACGAGGGCCAGACCCGAGGGCACGGCGTCGGAGACGACGGTCAGGCAGACCTGCGCCAGAGGGTGCTCGGTGAAGGCCTTGATGTCCTCGGGATTGACGACCAGCACGGGCGTGCGCGTCGTCGGGCGCAGGACCCCGGCGTCGGAGACCTCGGCGCCCAGAACGGAATTGACCAGCGTCGACTTGCCCGCGCCGGTGGAACCGCCCACGACGACGACGGCGGGCAGTTCGGCGTCGGCCAAACGGGGCAGCACGTGGTCGCGGACCTGCCCCACAAGACTGGTGCGCAGTCGACGGGCGTCGGCGACCCCGTCGGCGTCGAGCATGAGCTCCAGCCGCTCCAGATCCCCCACGGTGTCCGTCAGGACGTTGATGAGCTGGGCGCGGCTGAGCGCGGAGACGGGGACGTCCCCGGGGGGAAGCAGGGACACGGATGCGGCCATGGGCCAACTTTAGGGCCGTCGGGGGCGTGCGCGTGCCATTGTCGCAATACTGATCCCGGGCGTGTGGGCCGGACGCGGTCAACGGATCAGCGCCGTCCGCGACGGGCCAGTCCGACGTAGCAGGCGATCAGGCAGACCAGTCCGATGGTCGATAGAACGCCGTAGCTGGCGAGCCACTGCGAAGCCGTGTGGTCCCACAGGTCATCGGCGCGGTGAGGGACGATCCGGTTCATGTCCACGGTGGAGGCTGCCAGAGCGTAGCCCCAGCGGGCGGGCATGAACCAGGCGAGCTGCTCGAATACGGCGCGCCCGGCGATCGGGACGACGCCGCCGGCCAAAACCAGCTGGCCCATGATGACGACGACGAGTACGGGCATGACCTGCTCGGAAGAGGATACGAACGCGGAGACCGCCAGGCCCAGCAGACCGGAGACGAAGGCCACCGCCCAGCAGCACGCCGCTAGCTCCAGGCCGGGGCTGCCCAACAGGATGGCCTCGGACGGCTGGGCGTTGAGCATGAGCGCGACGCCCACCATGATGGCCGTCTGCACGGTGACGATGAGGGCCAGCATGATGGCCTTAGCCACCAGGTAGGAGCCGGATCGCAAGCCGACCGCCTTCTCCCGCAGGAACACGTCGCGCTCGCCCACCAGTTCACGGATCGTGGCGGCCATCCCAGAGAATGCCGCTCCCGTGATGAGAACCACAAGAAGTTCGAGAGCCTGTGTGGAGGCGATGGGGCAGGGGACGTCCGGAGTGGGATCGGGCGGCACGGGTACGGCGAAACCGTCGCCGCCGGGAATGGCCTTGGTCAGCAGCGCCATGATGATCGGCAGGACGAGCATGAAGGCCAGGTAGGAGGGGTCGGCGACGATGATCCGCATGTGGCGCCGCACGAGGGTGGAGATCTGCCGAACGGCCGACTGCTGAGGAGCCTTGAGATAACTCGCGGACAACGCGGTGGGGATCCGTCGCCCGTCCCCGCGGCGGGTCGACGGCTCGACCGCCTCCAGGTGGGCGCGCAGCACATCGGTGTGATTGCGGATCAGGGTGTAGACGTCGGCGAAGCCCTCGATCTCACCGGGGTCCGGGAACCCGCCCCTGGGGGCGAAGGTCACCGCCTGCCCCTGCGCCCGCAGCTCCGTCAAACGCGCGCGGAAGTAGGGGATGACCTGACGCGGGGACCCGTAGTAGACCGGTTTGCCGCCGGAGGCCAGGATGAGGACCTTGTCGGCCCTGTCGATGTGGTTCTCGTTGTGGGTCACCACCATCACCGTGCGGCCGGCATCCCCGGGACGGGTACCGTGCGCCAGGGCCGCCAGCAGATCCATGACGTCACGGTCCAGCTGGGGGTCCAGTCCGGAGGTCGGCTCATCGAGGAACAGCAGTGAGGGGCCGGTGAGAAGCTCGATGGCGGTGGATACGCGCTTGCGCTGGCCGCCGGAGAGCTTCTTGACCCGCTTGTCGACCTGCTCGGTCAGGTCGAGGTCCTCCAGGACCTCGTCGATGCGCTGGCGCCGCTCGGCCTTCGACACGTCCTTGGCGAACCTCAGCTCGGCCGCGTACGCCAGGGTCTGACGCACCGTGAGCGCCGAGTGGATGACGTCGCTCTGCGGGACCACGCCGATCTTGTTGCGCATGACCGGGTAGTGCTCGTACACGTCCAGTCCGTCGAACAGCACCTGACCGGTCTGCGCCTTCTGCTCGCCGGTCAACGCCTTGAGCAGCGTCGACTTGCCCGCGCCCGAGGGGCCCACCACCGCCAGGAGCTCGTTGCCCGGCAGTTTGAAGGAGATTCCGTCGAGCAGGCGGAGCTTGCCGTCGTTGACGCTGAACGTCAGGTCCTTGCCGACCAGTTCGCCCCCGCCACCGACTTTGACGGAGCAGGTGCCGTCGGGGGCGATCTCGACGAAGGTCGACCCCATGCCGAAGGTGGTGGGCCGGGTGACCAGGTGGCTCTGAATGCGCTGGTGGCCGAGCAGGACGCCGTTGCGTGAACCGAGATCCGTCACGAGGGCGCCGCGCGGGGTGACGTCGACGCGTGCGTGGTGACCGGACATGGTGGGGTCATTGACGGTCAGGACATTATCGGGATGACGACCGATCGTGCCCGAGCCGCTGATCGTGACGCGGGCGGGCTGCGGGGGCCGACCGGGCAGTGGGTTCCCCGGCGCGGAACCGCCGACGGCACGGCCGATGGCCATGGTCGTGTCGGCCGCCCGGGGGAAGGCCGGCGGCGCCGAACCGTAACCGCTCCCCGGGCCGGGCCCTGCGGGCGCGCCCGGCCCCGAGGAGGCTCCCGGCGCGATCGGCCCGGCGCCGTAATCCCCGGGGGCGGTGCGGCGACCGGCGGCGCCCGCGGGCGAGACGGGCCCGCTCGCATTCGCGGCGGGCTGGGCAGCGGAGGCGGATGACCCGGGCGCTGCGGCGGGGGCGGGGCCTCGGGCCGGGGTCCGGGTCGGGACGAGATCCAGGCCGGGGCCGGATCCGTCGGCGAGATGGATGCGGGTCGGGGAGGTGACGAGCACCCGGGGGACCTTCTGACCCGCGACCACCATCCCGTTGTCCGACAGGCACTCCACGAGCCAGCCTTGAGGGGTCGGTGAGACGCTCAGATGCCGGCGCGAGACGATGGAGGAGTTGGACACGACGACGTCGCATTCGGGAAGACGGCCCACGACGAAGGGAGCGGCGAACAGCCGCGGTTGGACGTAGGCGGGCGCTGCGGACAGCCGCACGGCTAACGCTGTGTAGGGCACGAGGGTCCTTTCACGACGACGTGGGCGCGAGCGCCCGGGGTACCGGTACGATACCGAGATCGGGACGCCCCCACGCGGCGCGCCTGCGCACCGCCGATGGGGACAACTGCACCCGATGCCGTACGCTGAGCCCGCCCGCCTCCGTAGCTCAATGGATAGAGCACCGGCCTTCTAATCCGATGGTTGCAGGTTCGAGTCCTGTCGGGGGCACTGGATCCTCTCACCTCCGCTAGCGGGGGCGAGAGCCCCTCCTCGCGCCCCCACGCCCTTCCATAGTCTCGCATGCCCCCGCGCGGACACGGGCGCCGCTCATGGAGCGGATGCGCCGCTCACGAGGTGCACGAGCGGCCCGGCTGCGCTGCCCGGGATCCCGGGAGAGCGAACCGGGCCGGGGCTACACTCGGTCACCGTGAGCCGACAGATGACTACCTCCGACCCGTTGGTATGGATCGACTGCGAAATGACCGGCCTCGACCTGAGCGCCGACGCGCTCATCGAGGTGGCCGTCGTCGTCACCGACTACGATCTCAAGCCCCTCGGGGAGGGGATCGACGTACTCATCAGACCGCCGGCGTCCGCGCTGGAGCAGATGGGCGACTTCGTGCGCGAGATGCACACCACCTCCGGCCTGCTCGACGAGCTCGGGCAGGGGCTGACCATGACCGAGGCGCAGCAGAAGGTACTGGAGCACGTGCGGTCGTTGGTGCCCCAGCCCCGCACAGCCCAACTGGCCGGGAACTCGGTGGGCACCGATAAGGCCTTCCTCGCACGCGACATGCCTGAGCTGATCAAGTACCTGCACTACCGGGTCGTGGACGTGTCCTCGATCAAGGAGCTCGCCAAGCGCTGGTACCCGCGCACCTTCTTCCACTCCCCCGAGAAGCACGGGGGGCACCGCGCCCTGGCCGACATCCTGGAGTCGATCGACGAACTGCGCTACTACCGCAGACTCCTCTTCCCCGCCGGCGAGGGCCCGACGAGTGAGGAGTGCAGGTCGGTCGCCGAGGAGATCTCGGCGCACCCGACATCATCGACGTTCTGACGTCCGATCTGTCCTCCGCGCTCGCCCGAGGCAGTGGTTGCGCACCGTCGAGCATCGCTGCGCGCACGTGATGCAGCGCACGAAGAACGAATTGGTGCCCACGCGAGCAAGCCGATAAAGTACTGACCCGTTGCGATCCGCTCGCGGCGATGGTGGCTGTAGCTCAGTAGGTAGAGCGCCTGGTTGTGGTCCAGGAGGTCGCGGGTTCAAACCCCGTCAGCCACCCCACTCACTGATCGTCGGGCGGCGATGAGCGTTTTAACCAGTTGCCGCGCTCAGCCCTCTATGCGCGGCCGACCTCTCCCCGATCTCGCCGGATTACGATATGATGTTGCTAGTGCGCGGACGCAGTTTCTCGTCGGTGCCCGCTGTACGTGACTGCACCGTCGTGCGCTCGCACCGCACGCGACGCAATGACGACCCGTGTCGGAAGAATTTGGTCTCCCCCAACATGTGCGCAAAAACCTCAGGAATCTCACGAATCTCAGAACCCGCGGAGGATTCACGAGCACGTCCCCTCGTCGGCTGGTGCCTCATCGGTATCGGGATCCTCCACAGCATCATCGGACTGGTCACGGGGCGATCCCCGATCAGGGAGGGCATTGTCGCAGGAACGATCGGCGCATGGGACACCGCTCCGGACCGGCGGGCGATCTACTGGTTCCTCGTCACCGGTTTCGCCCTGATACTTCTCGGCGGAGCGATCGCGACCCTCGAGCGCCGCGGAATCGCCCTGCCGTGGGCGTTGGTGGGAGGCCTGGGGGCGCTCACTCTCGGTGGCATCGTCACCATGCCGTCATCCGGATTCTGGCTGCTGCTCGTCCCGTTGATCCTCGCGGTGGCCCGGCGTCGTCGTCGGCGCACGGATCCGTGAGAACACCGCGTCCCCGATCGCCGCGCAGGTCGAGGCCCTCGCGGGCACACGAACCCGAGCGTTGAGGGTGCGGGAGTATTCTCACGCCGTCGTGAGCCGTGACCGGAGCACCGACGTGGTGTCCACCCCGATCCATCTATCGTGTGAGGAGCCCCCATGACCTTCGTCAATATCACCGCTCTGACGATCCCCGAGAACGCGGATGCCGAGATCGAACGCCGCTTCGCCGCCCGCAAACGGGCCGTCGACAGGGCCGAAGGCTTCGCAGGCTTCGAACTCCTGCGCCCCGTCATCGGGGAGAACCGCTACTTCGTCGTCACCCGGTGGGACACCCGCGAGCATTACGAGGCGTGGGCCGCCGCCCGACCGACTGGCCGCCATGCGGACGACGAGCGCCGCGGCATGAGCGTCGAGCCGCTTGGCTTCGAGGTCGTCCAGCACAACGACTGACCGGGCGGGGCTCCGGCCCCGGCCGTGCCACGAAACCGCCTCCGCGGGGATGTCTGCGACGGACCGCGAGCGCGACGGTCGGGCTCATCGGGGGACGACGCCCGCCCGCAGCAGGCCGACCGTGTGCCCGTCGGTGAGAGCCTCCCAGGAGGCTTCGATGATGTCGGTGCCCACTCCGACCGTGGACCAGGTGCGCTCACCGTCGGTGATGTCGATCAGCACGCGCACGATAGAGCGCGTGCCACGCTCGGAGTCGAGGATGCGGACCTTGAAGTCGGTCAGCTCGAAACGTCTGATCTCGGGGTAGGTCTCCGCCAAGGCATCGCACAGAGCGCGATCCAGAGCGTTGACCGGACCGTTGCCCTCCCCCAGGACGGCGCGACGCCGTCCGCCGACCCGCAGCCGCACGGTGGCCTCCGCCTCGGTGTCGGTGCGGCCATCCGCGAGCAGAACCACCTCGCCAGCGCGCGGGCGCGCCTGGATGGAGGCGCGCCAGGACTCCACGCGGAAGTAGGCGGGCAGGTCCCCGCGAGCGGAGCGCAGCAGCAGTTCGAAGCTGCCGTCGGCGGCGTCGTAGGCGTAGCCGGCGGCCTCACGCGCCTTGACCATCTCGGTGACGCGTCCGAGCAGCTCGGCGTCGCCGCCGGTGTCGATGCCCAGCTCACGGGCCTTGAGCTCGATGGAGGCTCGTCCCGCCATCTCCGAGACGAGCATGGTCGTGGTGTTGCCGACCCGGGCGGGGTCGATGTGCTGGTACAGGTCCGGATCGACTCTGATGGCGCTGGCGTGCAGCCCCGCCTTGTGGGCGAAGGCCCTGGTCCCCACGTAGGGCAGGCGGCCGGAGGGGGCGCGGTTGGCGATCTCGTCAACGGTGCGCGAGACGGCGGACAGCTCGCTCAGACGACGAGCGCGCTCGGCATCGTCCCCGGGCAGGACGGTCCAACCGCTCTTGAGTTCGAGGTCGGCGATGAGGGTCAAAAGATTGGCGTTGCCGGTGCGTTCGCCGAAGCCGTTGACGCAGCCCTGCACCTGGCGGGCGCCGGCCTCGACGGCGGCCAGGGCGCCGGCAACCGCGACGCCGGCGTCGTCGTGCGTGTGGATCCCGACGGCGCAGCTCTCCCGCCCCGCGGCGTCCAGAGCGTCGCGCAGCTCGCGGACACGCCGAGCGACGCGATCGGGCATGGTGCCGCCGTTGGTGTCGCAGGCGATGACGGTGACCGCTCCGGCGCGCGCCGCGGTCGTGGCGACCTGCACGCCGTAGTCGGAATCGCGCCTCAGGCCGTCGAAGTAGTGCTCGAGGTCGACCATGACCTCCCGTCCGGCGGCGGCCAGCACCTCGACGGTTTCACGCACCATGCGCAGGTTCTCCTCGCGGCTGGTGCGCAGGGCCCGCTCGACATGGACCGGATCTGACTTGGCGACGACGGTGACCACTGGTGCGCCCGAGTCCAGCAGGTCGCGCACCTGAGCGTCCTCGGCGGCGGGACGACCGGCCCTGCAGGTGGAGCCGAAGGCGACGAGCCGCGCGGCGGCCAGATCAAGCTCCTGGCGGGCCCGCGCGAAGAAAGCGGTGTCCTTGGGGATGGCGCCGGGCCAGCCGGCCTCGATATAGGCCACGCCGAGCTCGTCGAGGAGTCGTGCGACGGCGAGCTTGTCCTCCACGGTGAAGGAGATGGACTGCTGCTGGGCGCCGTCGCGCAAAGTGGTGTCGTAGGCGGCAACACCGACAACGCTCGGAATACATGCGTGGTCCATATGCCCCCGTCCTCGGCTCACGTCCTTCAGCGGGACAGTGTGTCATATCCGCCCTCGCGACGGCCAAGAGCATGAGGCGGCGCTCGGCATGGGCCGCCGGGTCACGACTGGGCAACAAGTCGAGGGCCGGCCGGTGCGCATGCGGGGACGCGCGCTACCGTGTTCCGGTCCTCATCGGCGGTGCGTTCCGCAGCGCCGCCTGTCTCGCTCAGCCGTAGGAGACCCGATGCCCGAGCACGTCACCGTTCTGCGCGGGATCCATCATCGGCGGGAGGAATGCGCCCGCACCGTCCCGGCGCACGGGGCGGCCGTCCTATGAGCGCCGTTCCGTGTTCGAATCGTGCGCCGACGGTCGTCGACGGCCAGCGCATCCGGTTCCCGCGCGGCACGGCGATTCTGGACTCCGTCGTGTGGGCGGTCAGCATCGTCGTGGCGACCCGCCTCGCCCCCGGCGAGGGCGCCTGCGGCGGCGGAGGACTCGTCGCGGGGGCGGTGATGGGTTTGGCAGTGGGCCTGCACACGGTCATCGACGCGCTCTTCGCATCGAACCGCCCCCGCTCGGCCACAATCGATGAGGTCCCCCGGCTTCTGTCCATCGATCTGTCGATTGCCGCCATCATCACGGTTGTCTCGCTCGTCCTCGCCGACCGGCTCATATCCGTCGAAGCCGCCGTGGTGGCGAGCGCACTGGCGCTCCTGACCCACCTGGCGGCACGATGGTGCTTCGCGCGGGCGGTTGAGCCGCCGCACCGTTCCGAGGCGCGCAGGACGCGCCGGACCATCATCCTGGGGGCCGGCTACGGTGCTGCGCAGGCGATCCGCTCCATGCTCGAGGACGGCTCGGGCTTCCAGCCGGTTGCCGTGCTCGACAACGACCCCGCGACGCATCACCGGAGCATCCGCGACGTACGGGTCCTCGGGCCGTGGAGCGCCCTGGGGAGGGTCGCCCGCGACACCGGGGCCGATCTGCTGCTCCTGACGACAGCCCCTGCCGACCCCGAGAGCATCGACCGAGTGGCGCGTCAGGCGGACGCACTGGGACTGGAGGTTCGGGTGATGCCCTCCCCCGCCGAAGTCATGGCCAAGGCGCCCCCGCGACGCCCGGGGGCGTCGGCGATCCGCGGGACCCGGCTCTTCCGCCCGCTCGAGATCGCGGACCTGCTGGGGCGACGCGTCATCGGCACCGACGTCGAGGCGATCGCCGCCTATCTGACCGGGGAGAGGGTACTGGTGACGGGCGCGGGTGGCTCCATCGGCTCCCAGCTGTGCCATGAGATCGCCCGCTACGAGCCCGAGCGCCTCGTTATGGTCGACCGCGACGAGTCTGCTCTCCACCACGTCCAGCTCTCCCTGGACGGGGAACCGATCATGGACTCCCCCGACCTGGTTCTGGGGGACCTGCGCACGCCCGGCTTCATCGACGCCCTGTTCGAGGAGACCCGCCCCACGATCGTCTTCCACGCGGCGGCGCTGAACAGCCTCCCGCTCACCGAGCGCTTCCCCGATGAGGCGTTCTTGACCAATGTCGTGGCCACCCGGGATCTACTGCTGGCCGCCTCGGCGTACGACGTGCGCCGCTTCGTCAACATCTCCACCGACAAGGCCGCTGACCCTCAGGGCGCGCTGGGCTGCTCCAAACGCGTAGCTGAGCGCCTGACCTCGACCTTCGGCCTTCGCCTGGACGAGGATCACCGTTTCGTCTCGGTGCGCTTGGGCAACGTGCTGGAGTCGCACGGCTCGGTGCTGCAGACCTTCGCCTCCCAGCTGGAGCGGGGCCTGCCCATGACGATCGCGGACCCGCGGATGCGCAGCTTCTTCATGAGCGCCGACCACGCCTGCCGACTGATCCTGCAGGCGGGCGCGCTGGCCCGCAGCGGTGAGGTGGCGGTTCTCGACATGGGTGAGCCGCATAATCTCGAGGAGGTTGCACGGCGCTTTGCGAATCTGCTGGGTCATCCCAACGCACGCGTGGTCTACACCCGAATCGGGTCGGGAGAAAAGGTGACCGAGCGCCTGTTCGGTGCCAGTGAAGTCGATGAGCGGCCCCGGCACCCGCTGATCGCGCAGACCGCCGTTCCTCCCGTTCCCATGTCGACGCTGGGGGCGATCGACGAGCTGCAGGAGAATGCGCGGGCGGACCTTCACAGCGCCGCGGTGCGCCGCTGGATGGAATCCGCCGCAGCGGACGGCACGACGATGAGGCCCGTACGGCCCCCGCGCTCCATGCCGTCGGCGGCCTGAGGCGGATGGGAACCGGCACGACCGCACCTCGGTCGAGACCGCTCTTCTCTCACCGCTCGTCGTCCAGGGCGTTGCGGATCCAGGCCCGTACCCGCTTCAACGTCCGCCGGACGGGTGCGGGGTCGATCCACCCGCGGGTCGAGCCCTCGCACGTCGCGTCGTGCAACGCCGCGCGCACCCACTCGATGAGGTCGGCCCGCGTGAAAGCGATCGACAGACCTGAACCTTCCGGCCAGCTCCGGTACAGCCCCCGCTCGACGTCGCGATAGCGACTCATGTCGGGTACGTGCAGGACTGCCGGCCGGCCGGTCGAGACGTAGTCGAGGACGGCGTCCGGGCAGTCGGTCACGAGGACGTCCGATGCCAGCATGAGGTCCTCCATGTTCGGGCCCGCACTGACGTCGACGACGGCCGCGCCGCGCGCCCGTGTCCCGTTCGCGCGGGGACCTCGCACAAGCACGACCGAGTCCGTGCGCGCCGCGAGCTCCGCCGGATCCAGTGGACGACCCGGCTCGAAGGTCCACTGCTCGTCGCACGTTCCCGCGCATCGGGCCGGGACGTACAGAACAACCCGGCTGCCGGCGCCGATCTCGAGTTCGGCGCGCGCACGGCGCCGCCCCTCCTCACCGGCCAGCAGACCCGCGGTGCGGGGCGGCCGGCCGACCAGCACCCGACCGGTGTAGCCCGTGACGGCACGCAGGTGACGAGCGGCCTCATCGTCACGGGCCAGGAGAAGATCCCACTGGGGAACGCGGCGCAGTCCAAGGCCCCGGCGAGCCGGGGAGGTCGTGCACGCCGCGGAGTCCATCGGGTGGGGGCCTCCGACCGGCGCGCCGTGCAGAGCCTGAAGGACGTGCTGGCCGGGTCGCTTGGAGAACCAATCGGGAAGGATGTCATCGGTGATGAGGACTCGTGATGTGCGCAGAGCCCGGAACCAGGCCCGCGACCCGCGTACGACGGGCACGGCGCCCGGTGGCGCACTCATCGCACCGTCCAGGACCGTCCACCACATCGGCACTCTCAGATCGTGGGCGCGTAGATCCGCCAGAATCGCCGCCGGGTCGCCTTCGTCGGAGCGGCCGCTGAGGGACTCGAAAGCAATCGCGGATCTGATGGGGCCCGCCTCGCCGGTGGCCAACTGAGTGCGTCCGTAGCGCGAGCGTTCGAAAGCCGTCAAGGGCGCCATGACGGTCAGGGTCATCGCACGGTCGGGCCCGGCGTGCAGGCGCACGGAGCGCACCTGGCCGTTCAGCTCGACCGGGGCGGCACTGAGGAAGGCTCCCGCCAGACACGGTCCGCCCCGCCCCGGCCCGGCGCCCCAGGTCAGCGCATGCTCGCCCGTGGTCAGGGCGGCGTCGTGCAGGTCGGCCGTGGCGCGCCAGGCGCCGGACGCGGGGCGGGCCGTGGCTAACGCGCAATGATCGCGGCGGGAGCGCGCCGTGATGACGAGGCGCTCCAGGTCCTCGGGCGCCCGGCCCTCCAGGGTGAGAACCCCGTCCTCCAGACAGGCGGAGTCGAGGGTGACCCCGGCGCAGGCGGGCCCGGCTGCGGCTCCCGTCCCGGGGGCCGCAGCCGCGTCGGGCGCGCCGGAGACACTGGAGAGGTCGGGCAGCCAGGCGGTGGTAGCACGGTCCACGACGGTCAGTACTGCGCGCAGCCGCACCCGCCCGTCCGAGCGCATCCGGTCGCCGAGGTCGAGAACGGCGGTGAAACCCGAGTCGATGTGGCTGCGCCATGGATCGTCGGCCTCCAGATCGGCCTCCGGCGCCCGTCTGCGCTCGGCCCGCCCCCGGGCGAGGAGGCAACCGGCTTCATCGAGCGCCTCGATATCCAGGCGTCCCGTGTCGCCGGTGGACAGGCCGCGCACATAAGCCAGGCCGCTGGCCTCAAGACGGCCCGGCGCAATAAGACGCACGGACGCGGTGGCGGTCAGCGGCAGGTCCGCAGAGCGGACGGCGACCAGCTCGGCGGGCAGGTCGGCGATGCGGTCCAGTACCGGCGGGGCGGCACGCAACGGCGAGTAGAGGTCTCCGACCACCTGAATCGGGCAGACGGTGGTCTCCTCGATGCGCGAGGCGATCAGCTCATCCAGGTCTCCGCGGGTGCCGCGGGCCAGGGTCCACACCAGTGCGCGATCAAGCAGGGGCAGCAGCGCCCAGGCGTCGTCGGCGGGCCCGGGCAGCAGGTCGTCGAGGACGGCGCCCAGTCGCTCGACGCCGCCGGCGGGCAGCTCGGCGGCGCAAGCGGCCAAATCGACCAACTCATCGCGCATCCACGCGCCCAGCAGGCGACTGCGGATGGCCGCGGGAGCTGCGGTGACGACGGCGAGAGCCCGTGCCCGCATCAGGCTACGAGCCAGGCGCGCATCGACTCCCCCCTCGCGCTCGGGGTACGCAAGAACGTCGCATTCGAGGATGTCGACGTTGCGAGCCGACAGCAGTGTTCGGATCGCCAGCGCCTCGGCGCTCTCGTCCGCCCGGACCGCGGCGGCGTCCCACAGCCTGGTGCGTGCCAGGAGGCGGCCGGCCAGGGGCTCGTCCACGGCCTCGGGCGCATCGACCAGCCGGGCGCGGATGCGGCTCGCACGGGCATCGCGGTCCCCGTCGACCGTCGAACGCGCATGCGCCGCTCCCAGGACGGCCCGGGATCCGGAGTCCCTCAACGACGCGGTCATGGTCTCGTAGGCTCCGGGCACGACGACGTCGCGGGGGTCCAGGACGGTGAGCAGGGGCGCCCGTGCCGCGCGCACGGCGGCAGCGAGGCCGGCGTCCCGCAGGAGACGCACGCGCTCATCACGCCGGGCCCATCGCCGCGTTGCGGCGACGGCGGACGGCGCCGTCGCCCCGGGCGAGCCAGGGGCGAGGAGCACCTCGAGGCTGCGCAGCGACTGGTCGAGAACGGACCGGATCGCCCGCTCGGCATCATCCGCACAGGGCGCGCCCGGAGCGGGGAGGGCGCAGACGTCCTGCCGATCCGGGATGCCGGAAGCTCCGGAAACGTCGGAAACACCAGAATCATCGCAATCGCCGTCGGTGACAGGGAAATCGGGGGCAAGCGGGATGACGACGCTGAGCGCAGGGTGTCGCGGGCGATGACGAGGGCGTCTCGAGGAGCCCGGGAGAGTCAGCCGGATCATGGGTGCGCGGTCGGTGTTCGGCGTCCCGGAGCCCATGGGGGCGCGACCGGCCGCGAGACGGACGTCGACCGCAGGCGGGCGTCCACCGGTCCTGACGCGTTAACTGGGGTCGGCATGCTGTCCTTCGGAGTCCTTCAGATCGTTCTTCCGGGCGGTCCTCCGTCCGATCGTGGACATCGGGGCAGGGGCGCGACGGCAGTCGCCGTCGCGCAGGGGCGACCGCGCAGGCGCACCTTAACGCTGGTGCGTTGCTAGCATTGAGATAGCTAGGGTTGCGATTCGAATCTATGCCCGATCGAGACATCCAGCCGCTCGCGTCGAGGCGAACCCGATATCCCTCTCAGCTTCGGTCGAAAGCTCGCCGCACGTGTCCGACATCGTGCACCCGCACTGATCGGAATAGCACCCGGCATAACGACTCAGCCACAGATGTCGCCGTACGAGGCCCACCCGGGCACAAGCGCTGTAGGCTCCTCAAATGTGATTCCCGCGCTCATCCCCCACTTCCCGCAGGAGCGGCAAGATTTTCCGAGCCCGCTCCGCGACCGGTGACCTGATATGACGTTCGAAGACGTTCTCAAACTCACGCGGCAGAGAATCGGCGCTATCGCCGTCGGCCTTGTAATCGGAATCGCGCTGTCACTCGTCAGCCTATGGCTCACCCCCATCACATATACAGCGTCGGCGGTCGCCTACGTCAGGGTCTCCGTCCCCTCAGACTCCGAGGACCAGAGCCGGGCCGACTCGTATTACGCCGCTTCGCAGCTCGCCTCCCAGAAGGTCAAGGCCTTCGTCCCCGTCTTCACCTCTGAGCCTGTGGCCCAGGGGGTCATCAACACCCTCGGCCTGGCAACGACCCCTGCGGAGCTGTCCGGCTCGATCACCGCCACGAGCGAGAAGAACGCCCTGACGATCAACGTCTCCGCCGTCGCCCCGACCGCTGCCGAGGCGCAGGCGGTGGCCGACGAAACCGTCCGCCAGGCGGACGCGCAGATCAGGCGCCTCGAGGGCTCGCGGTCGCCAGTCGGCCTCGTCCTCATGTCCCCGTCGAGCATGTCGGGTGCGACCCGATCGCCCTCCCTCCCCAAGCACCTCGGGCTCGGAGGACTCGGCGGAGTCGTCCTCGGCTATCTCCTGGCCTTCACCCGCAACGCCCTGGACAAACGCGTCCGGTCTCAGTCGGACGTCGCATCAGTCGTCGAGGAGCCTGTTCTGGCCGCCATTCCTCGTTCAGCGTCAATCGCACGGGACGAGCGCTCGGAGGATCACGACCACAGGGCTGAGGAGGCGCTCCGCAAACTGCGTACCAATCTGCGGTACGCCAATATAGACAAGGGACTCCGTACCCTTATCGTGTCATCCGCCCTGCAGGGAGACGGAAAATCGACCGTTTCGGCCAACCTCGCCCGCGTCATGGCGTTATCCGGGCAGGACGTCATCCTCATGGAGGGAGACCTGCGCAGGCCGACCATGAAGGACACCTTCCGCATGGGCTCGCACCATCCGGGACTCTCCCAGCTCCTTGTCGGGGCAACCTCCCTGGAACGGGCGCTCGTCCGCACCCCCGTCGCGGGCCTGCAGGTGATCCCCGCAGGCGACACCCCTCCCAACCCGTCGGAACTCTTGGGCTCCACACGCATGTCGGAGCTGCTGTCCTACCTCGCCGCCGACCACGTCGTCATCATCGACGCGCCCCCCATCCTGCCGGTCACGGACGCAGTGGCGCTGGCCGAGCACGCCGACGGAGTCCTCCTCGTCGTCCGTTCCGGGTCCACCACGCAGGACCAGCTTCGTCAGGCCGCCGCCGGCATCAAGCAGGGTGGCGGCGCGGTCCTCGGCGTCGTCCTCAACCAGGTCCCCTCAACTGGCTTCGACCGCCTGCGCTACGGCGAAGACCTGTACGGATACGCGGCCACCGACTACGCCCCGTCATCCCCGTCCCCGAAGCCCCCGAAAGGCCCTCGCGAATCGGTTCCGCGCATCATGCAGGAAGCCGTCCCCGATACGCACGGACCGGCGGATTCCGCGAACCGGACTCCGGGTGCAGGAAGCGATGACGGTGCCGGGAGCGCTCCGTCCACGATGGACTTCATCGCCATGCTGGAGCGCCAGCGTCCCACTGCCAGCAGGTGGACGCCGGCTCAGGCGCAAACGTGGCGCACCCGCCCCGGTTACGGCGCCGCGAACGCGGCCGAGGCACGGTGAGACACCGCGAGCGCCGGGCACGCACCGATCGTGCGGAGCCCTCCTCGCCGCGACGGCAGGAGGCCGAGGTCGCAATGACTCAACCGCCGTCGTGGCTCATGACCGATTCCGCGGCCCGGACGCAGCGGAGAAGGGCCTGGCGCCCCCCGCGAGCGCTGTTCGTCTGCACGGGAAACATCTGCCGATCCGCCTTTGCCGCGTGCTACTTCACCTCGAGCCCGAGGACCCGGGGAGTCGAGACCGCCTCGGCGGGCACCGCGGCCGTCGTCGGGCATGGGATGGACGAGCCCTTCGCCCGTCTCGCTGAGGACCTGGGAATCGATCCCCGCGGGCACCGCGCCCAACAGCTCACCGGCAGGCTCCTGAAGGACTCCGACATCCTCCTGGTCTTCAGCGCGGAGCATCACGAGTGGGTCTTCACGAACCAGCCCGAGGTGGCGGACCGCGTGCTCTCGCTCGGCCAGGTCGGCGCCGTCCTCGCGTCCCTGCCCCAGCGGGTCGTCGTCCCATGGTGGGCACTGACCGAGACCGTTCTCGCACGTCGCCCGACTCCGCAGCCGGATGACTGGATCGATGACCCCTACGGACGCGACCGACGGGCCTTCCGCCGGATCGCGCGGATGATCATAGCCGATCTCGACCTTCTCACCGCTCGAGTCTCCTGGCGAACCACCCGCACGGCCACGTCGCGTCCCAGCCGTCCCTCGCCCTCAACGCCCTCCCCCGCCAACGAACCCCCACCGATGAGACCATGACTCAGACACGCCTCCACCACCCCCAGGTCCGCACGGACGCGGTGGTCCACACGACCGAGTCCTTCCAACGCGCCCTGCAAGTCGGCGACCTCGCGATCATCTCGCTGGTCATCCTCGGGGCCCACCTCGTGCGCTTCGGCCCGGGGGACGCCTCCATCGCCACGCTTCGACACGGCACGTGGTCGAGCTATGTACCCCTGGGCGTCGGCATCGTCATCACCTGGTGGCTGCTCCTGGCGGCCGTGAAGTCCTACAGGGAGCACTTGCTCGGGTACGGACCGGACGAGTACCACCGCGTCTTCCAGGCGACGGTCGCCGAGTTCGGCGGACTCGCGCTGGTCTCCTACCTCGCCGGGATCCAGCTCTCGCGCGGCTACTTCCTGGTGGCGCTGCCCGGCGGGCTGGTCGCCCTCCACCTGTGGCGGTGGCTGGCCCGCCGTCGTTTCGTCAGGGCCCGCAGGAACGGGGTGTTCACGCACCCGACCTTCGTCGTCGGGTCCTGCGAGTCCGCATCCGCCGTGATCGCGGAGATCGGCCGGCGGCCCGAGCTCGGGCTGGCGGTCTGCGGCATCTTCCTATCCGACCTCCCGCCCGAGGCGGGCGCGGACGATCACCGGGACGCGGAGCTGCCCGCTGCGGTGATCGGGGGCACCGCATGCCTGTTGAAGGCCGTCGACGGAGCCGACGGGATCACCCTCGTCATCGCACGGTCATCCGGTCTGAACCCGTCCGACATCCGTCGGATCAGCTGGGTCCTGGGAGCGACGAGCCGACTCATCATGGTTCCCTCCATGCTCGACGTCGCCGGCCCGCGCCTCCATCTGCGCCCGGTCGACGGTATCTCCCTGATCGAGATCCAGGTCCCCCACCTCGACGGTGCGGGGCTCTTCATCAAACGCCTGTGGGATGTCGTCTTGTCCGCGGCGCTCATCATCGTGCTCACGCCGTTGTGGATCGTGCTCCCGGTCCTCATCTGGAGCGAGGATCGCGGCCCGGTGTTCTTCCGCCAGACACGGGTGGGTCTGGACGGCCATGAGTTCCGCATCTGGAAGTTCCGGACGATGCGCGTCAACGCCGACGCCGAGCTCACCGCGCTCCTCGCCCGGCAGGGGACCTCGGACCGGCCACTGTTCAAGGTCGACAACGACCCCCGCATCACCCGTCTCGGCCGTTTCCTGAGGCGGACCTCCCTGGACGAGCTCCCGCAGCTGTTCAATGTCTTCAGGGGGACGATGAGCCTGGTCGGCCCGAGGCCCCAGGTGCCCGAGGAGGTTGAGCTCTACGATGACACCGCAGCCCGCCGGCTCCTGATCAAGCCGGGTATGACGGGATTGTGGCAGGTCAACGGCCGGTCGTCGCTGACGTGGGAGGAGGCGCTGCGCTTCGATCTCTTCTACGTGGAGAATTGGGCGCTGTCCATGGACATCCGGATCCTGTTCAGGACGTTGCGGGTCGTCCTCGCCCGGGAGGGGTCGGTTTGAGCGACGGGCCCAGTCTCCACGGCTCAGCCTCCGCCGTCGATCATGGTACGGACCCGGTGGGCGCAAGTGCTCCAGCGACGTGGGGTGACCATCTGGACCACGGCTCTGAGAAGACCGTAGACGGCCACAGGCCGAGCCTCGAAGTGCTCGATCAGGATGCGGCACCGCGACGCCAGCTGCTGGCGTCGTCTGCTCTCGGAGATCCCGCCGTCTCCCGTGCGGCAGCGCACGAGCGCCTCCGGAATGTTCGCCCCCTCCCCCCGCTCGAGGAGCCGCATGAAGAGGGCGAAGTCCTCGGCAGCCGGGTATCCAGCGGGGTAACCACCGACCTGCTGGTAGATGCTGCGCCTGAAAACGGCGGCCGGATGGGTGACGGCGCAGTTGATGCGCATCCTCCTGCGAACGGACTCGGGGCCCGCGGGCTGCTCGAGACGGTAGAGGAAGGACCCGTCGGGCGCGACGAAGTCCACCCAGGATCCGACGAGGACTACCGACGGGTGGACCTCCAGGTAGCGTCGCTGCTTGTCGAACCGGTCCGGCCGGCAGGTGTCGCCGCAGTCGAGGCGGCCGAGCAGTCCGAATTCCTCGGGCGCCCTCGACGCCCCCGCGCGCAGAGCGGCCGTGATGCCGCCATGACGCTCTAGCTCCACGAGTTCGACGGGTGTCCGGCCGGCCTCGCGCGGTGCCACGTCCCTGGCCGGGAGCCGTCGCGACCCGTCATCGACGACGACGATGAGGTCGTCCGCACGGAGCCTGACGCTGCCCAGGGTCGTCGTCAGATCGTCGCCGGCCTCGTAGTAGGGGATCACGAGGCAGATCCGCTCGCGTTCGCTCACTCGGACTCCTCAGACAGCGCCTTCGTGTACAGCGTCGCGAGCGCCCGGGCGAGTTGTTCCGGTAAGTGGGACGCCAGCAGAGCCTCGCCTCTGAGCCTGCACCGGTCCACGGCCTCCGGGGAGCGGAGCAGCCTCGCGACGAGGTCGGCGACGTCGTGCGCGGCACTCGCCATCAGCAGTCCGGTCCGCTCCAGTGCGGAAATCCTTCGCGCGACGATGGGCGCGCCGCAGACCGCGGCATCGAGGATGCTCAGCGGGAACCCTTCGTAGCGCGCGGAGTGGATGTAGATCGATTCCCGGAGCATCGCCTCGAGATCGGCCGGCCCCAGCCATCCGGTCACGCGGACTCCCGCCGCGGTCAGCATCCGGCGCAGCCCCAGGTCGCCATCGCCGACCCACACGGCATCACCGGTGAAGCCTCCGCGGCGCAGCTGCGCGACCACCTCGGCGAAGTACCCTGGGTCCTTCTGAGGCGCCAGCCTGCCGACCATGACGAGCCGGGAGGGTCGCCGCGGCCCGTCCACGACATCCGGCTGCGAAAGAGTCGGCACGTTGGGGATCTCGATGGCCGGGAGGCGGCGCGACATGCCGGCGACGATCGCGCGCTCGTCGGGGGACAGGACGCCCACTGCGGCGGTGTTCATCGTCAGGCAGCGCTCGATGAACCGGTAGGTCCGGCTCACCGGCCCCCTGAGCGCCGGGTCGGTGAACTTGAAGCAGTGCGGTTCGTAGACCACGGGCGCGTCCAGACTCACCACCCGCGTGTAAACGCCCGCCCAGCTGGAGTGGGCATGCACGACGTCCACCCCCAGTTCGCGCGTTCTTCTCCTGGCGGCGCTGATGCGGGAGGGTAGGGTTCGCGGCAGCCTCATCATGCTCGCCCAGCGGGAGGCGGTCGGCGTCTCCTCCCCCGTCCACAGCAGGTGGTGCTCGGCCTCGGGCAGGGCCGCGGCTCTCAGACCAATCGCGCGCCCGACACCGGCGCCGAAACACTCGGTGACGTGCAGGACCCTGAGGGGGCGTGCCCTCCCCCTCTGGTCGTGAATCAGGCCCGACGTCGTCACACATTCACCCATGAAAACCGTTTCCCCCTTGCATCCGTTGTTCTCAGCGCGAGACGCCCGCCCGCTCACAACGGCACGCCGCCGTCATCGAAACGACGGATCCAGGAGTTGAAGTCGTAGTAGTCGACGATGTCCTGCACGGGCCCGGCCGAGGCGCGCTCCACAAACTGTTCGAGCCCGTCCCAGCGGTCCCGCCCGACGATGAACACGCGCTCGGGGTCGTAGAGCCTTTCCGCGCGAATATCCGACGTGAGGCTGAGGACGCTCCTGCCCATGAGCACCGCCTCCACCGGCCTCAGAGAGGAGCCCCGCTGCCCCGCCTGGGGAATCTCGACGACCGCCCTCGCCGTGCCGGTCATCCTCAGAATCTCGACGTAGGGGATCGGACCGATCGGCTCCAGACGGGGATACCTGTCCCTGGTCCGCCGGCTCATCCCAGCGACGCAGAACCGATAGGTGTAGCCGTCGGCCTCCAGGCGCCGGGCGAGATCGGCCAGCACCGCGGCCCGACCCTTGTCAGAACCGACGAACAGGAAATCCACCTCGCCCCGTCCCCGGAAGTCCCCCAGCTCGCGGAAGGAATAGGTGGTGTTCAGGCTCAGCCCGAGAGCGCGGCAGTCCCCCCTGTCGAACGACCACACCTCGCCGGTGCCCGGCGGGACGAGCCCGGGGTCCGAACCCGGACCGGCCGGGTTCCAGTACCACGAGATCAGTCTTTTCCTCGGCCACCGGCGATGGATGTACCCGGCCACAGGGACCGATAGGTCGCTCGCGTGCACGATGATCGTGTCGGCACCGTCGACCGTTCGCTCCCAGTCCTCGAACCAGGCCGCGTACCCCGGCAGGCCGGACCGCATGTGCAGCCGCCTGAGACCTCTCATTCCCCTGGACCTGAGAACGGCCAGCGAGTGGGCAACACCGACTCCCCGGCTCCTCAACCGCTCGATGTAGTAGTCCTCACCGGCGAAGAAACCCGACATGAGCATCGCGACAGACACGGGCCCCTCTCCTTTCCGAACACCGGCAACGCATCGCGTACCGCATCACGAGCACCGCGATCGCTTCAGAGATCCGATGCACCTCATTGAGAGCACGAACTTGGCCGCGCTGGTCACCGCGGCGCTCACCGCACCGGACCAAACGGCGGGAACGCTCCACACCGCGCACGGGACGACGACCGCAGCGCCCAGCGCCAACGCCCACAGCACCACCCGCATCTGGGTGCGGTAGAGGTTCAGGGCGAGCAGCGCCGCGTTCAGCACATGCGTGCCCGGGTTGAGGACCGCGGCGGAGGTCATCAGCACCAAGAACCACGGCGAGTAGACGAATTCGCCGCCGTACACCAGGTGGAGGAGAGCGGGCCCGAGCGCGTAGACGCCGACCGCGCACACCGCTCCGCAGAGCAGAATCCACCCCGACGCGCGCACTACCCGGGTCACGAGGCCGCTGGGCCCCCGCGTCACGACCATCGACTGGTACTCACCGATGTACATCGAGTTGAGGGAGGACCCCAGCAGCGAACCGACGGTGAGGATGTAGGCGGCGCCGGCGAACCGTCCCACGTCGACCGCCGACCCGGTGCCCGAGACGATCCAGGTGGGCAGATTCGCCACGAGGACGGCGGCCGCCTGGGCGATGGCGACGGGTGCGGAGGCCGCCGTGAGGCGGCGTAGACTCCCGGCGGCGGGCGCCCTCCCGCCGTCCGGGCGAGGGCGACGCGTGGCCGTGGCCGCGGCGACGGCCGTGACGAGCGAACCGGACGACGAGCCCAGAACGACGACGCCGGCGGGCGCATGGCATATCGCAATACCGCCCGCCGCCAGCGAGGTGACGACCCCGTTGAGCACCATGAGCGAGCCGAAGGCGACGAGCCTGCCGCTCTTCTGCAGCGGCGCGTACAGAATGTCGACGACGGCGTCGGCGCTCTTCATGATCGCCACCGCCACCACCATGACGGGCTGAAGGCCGACCAGGGCGCCGGTGCAGGCGAGAAGAATCAGACCCGCCATGATCCCCGCCGCCCGGAGCCGCAGGAACGACGAGAACGGGTAAGCCCGCCGAATGGTGATGCAGGTGTTCCTCAACCCCCATCCCGATGCCACGAAAATGGGCGTCGCGTAAGCCATGACGGTCGCGAACTCCCCCGGCCCCCCGGGCCCATCCGATCGGGCGAGCAGCCAGAAGACGAACCACTGGGACAACGGGGCGACGAACGTCCCGACCAGGACCAGCACCCGTCCGGGACGAGGATTCCCCCTCCCCATGCGCCTCACATCCATCGGTCAGTCGTGAATCGTGAGTATGTCGTTCAACGGGCGAGGCAGCGAACGTGCGACCCGGTACCCGCGCGCAGCATGCCCCACGGCGATCATGACGACGATGTCCTCGCTGACGCTGATCCCCACCTGTGCGCGCAGCCCGTCGGTTACTGCGTTGGGCTGCGACCAGTTGAGGAAGCATGTGTCCAGCCCCAGCGCATGAAGCACCCAGACCAGGGTCATGGCGAACAGGCCGCCGTCGACCCAGCGCTGATTCCGTTCACCTGCTCCGATGAATGCCGACCTGCGCTCAGTGATGATGAACAGGGCGGGGACGCGGTCGCGGAATCCAGCACTCCCATTCTGCATGTCCAGCGCGCGCATGACCGAGTCGTGGTCGTCGATGAGGTGGGCGCGGTAGGACCGGCGGTTGCACACCGACGGTGTGCGCCCCGCAATGCGCACGGCCTCGACCAGCAGATTACGTTCGAGAGGGCGGGACATATCAAAGCTGCGCACCGAATGCCGGGCATCGACGAACGCCTCGACCCGCTCCACCGGGTAGGCGATCGTGCGCTCGGGGCCCGGCGGTGTCAGATCGTCGCAGATCACGCCCGTGGCGTTGAAGGCGGCGTGCTGGCCGAGCGCGATCCGGCAGGCGTCCACCAACCAATCCGGGAGCAGCTCGAGTTGCTCGGGTGAAGCCAGGATCCGTTCGATCTGCCGGCGCCGCGCATGTCCGAAAGGGCGACGCGCACGGGGCAGGGTCGCGCCCTTCTCCAGTCCGTGAGAGGCGAGGATCAGACGCGAAGCGGCGCACTCGGTCCGATCGATCTGTGCACTGCGCCCCGCGCTACCCGCCTCCCAATCGGTGGAACGAACGTAGTCCCGGCAGTCCCTCGCATACTCCCGTGCGATGGCCGCCCTCCGATACGCCCGCACGGCGAATGCCGGACTATGAGTCTTGACCCACGACTTCAGTGTCACGATGAACTCCGCTCCATCCGATTACCTCTCATGCACGCCCGCCCACGCGCCTCAGCTCCAGGACCACGAGTACGGGAGGAGATCGCCGTAGCGGACGAGCCAGATGCAGAAGTAGACGGCCATTGCCGTCCACAGGGCCGCATGCCTGGCCCGGGAGCCCTGCGAGACCAGTGAGGACGTGAGCAGGGGCAGGCTCGCCGCGAAGTACAAGGTCGCCCGGTCCAGGACGGCTAGCTGGAGCCCGACCACCTGGACGCCGACGCCCAACGAATAGAATCGCGAGACGCTCCGCAGCCCGGCCGGCACCTCCGTCGTGTTGAGGAACCAGACCACGAGAAGCATCAGGAACAAGTGCACGATCCGCCCGTACCCGGATCCGGCGTCCTGACCGAGATAGTCGCCGTACTTCTCGCCCAGCAGCCCCGCGATCGCCGATGTCACATCCGAGCTGATCAGCAGGACTGCCAGGAGGAGACCGCCGGCCGTCAGCACCGCGGGCATTCTGAAGGTCGAACGCCCGGGGAACCGCAGCGCCGCGGCAAAGGCGATGGTGGCCAGCAAAGCTGATTGGTGAATCGTCGCCGCCATCAGCGCGGGAATCCAGCCGAGCCGGCGCCCGCCCGCGACATGGACCGCGCCGAGCAGGAACAGGGCGATGGCCAGCGCCTGCCTCATCCCGTTGTACTGGAACAGGTAGACGCCCGACAGCGCGTACGCGCTGACCGCCGGCAGCGGATTCACGCGCGAGACGCGGATCGCCTCGTATTGAAGACCGTTGATCACCAGCGCTGTGACGATCACGAACGCACGGGCGTCCAGTCCCGCGGACTTGAGGACGAACTCCCACACGGTATACCCCGGTTCGACGATCGACTGCGTCATCGTGCTCGTCCACGAATCCGTCTCCACCGACGTGTCGTACATCTCCACGTACATCCACGTGTCGGTGCCGACCTGCTCGGCGCGCAGCGCCGGCGCGGCAGCGAGAACCACCACGCACAGGACGTCGATGGCGCACTGGCTCGCACGGCGTCCTGATGGCGCGCTCTCCTGCGCCGTGACAGTATGAGCGCGCAGCATCTGGAGAACGATCACGACGAGGCCGGTCAGAAGATAGACAGTCACGTCGGGTTCCCGAGCGAGGCCGTGCACAGGCGGATCGATAATACCGGCTGAGGTTGATTGAAACCGGTCTCGTTTGCCCCTCTCACTAGCCCGGGACCTGCGAGCGAAGATAGTCCAGAGCGCGCCGGCGTTCGTACGCGAGTCGCTCGCGATCGAAGGAGAGCACACCCCAGCTGAGGGCGATGTCGTCGACCTGTTCCACAGATAGGACAAGATTCCGGTCCGTTCCCAGAAGGTTAAGGACCGACATGATCCGACCGCTGTACCGGGGTGGGGGGACTGCCGCGAACTGCGTCTCGAATATGTGCGAGAAGGCAATACCGTGAAAGGAATCGGTCACCACGAATGACGCATTCCTGATCAAACCCAGAAAATCCTCCACTGAAGGTGTGATATAGCTTTTCGCACTGGGCATGCGTGCGGTCGGCCAGTAGTCGATCCTGACCACCGGCAGGCCGGTCCTTCTGGCCAGACGGGCCGCCGCGCTCACAAGCAGAGGATTCCGATTGAGCTGGTAGACCAGAACGTACGATCCGGCCACAACAGGCGGGGATGCGGTTCTGCACCAGTACTCGGGAGAGAGGGCAAGAGTGGGGTCCACGTGCTGGTCGACCCGCAGGCCGAGCGACATGAGGTACTCGTAGGCTCTGACCTCCCGCACGGACAGGCCATCGAAAAGGGAGAGCGCCTCTCGCGCGCGCTCCTCCTCGCCGCGCGGGAGGCGGGCGAGACCGATGGACGAGGAGAAGGAGAAGCGCGGATACCCCTCCGGCAGGAACGAGAGGTAGAACGGGCGGTTGTCACGGTTGTACTCGATATTCCACACCTGATCCGAGCCCACGCAGTAGGCATCATAATCGTCGAATGGAAAATGACGCAGCTCCTCGAAGGAGCTGTAATGACGGCCAGTCAAATTGATTCTTCTCGCGAGGAAGTCGCGGAAAACCAATGAGCGTCGACGCGCATCGCGCCCTCGCACGACGCGGTACGCCTGCGAGGCCAGAGGAACGTTCGAGTACCGGCTTCCCGCGAAGTAACTCGCAGCGTCGTCCCCTATTCCCTCACGACGGAAATCGATCACCGTGCACCGCGCCCCGACCTCCTTGAGGAGTTCCTGGGTCGCGAAAGCCTGAAGTACCGACCCGTAGTTCCTGACATTGTGCAGGGTCAGCACAGCGACGGCGGGCGACCATCCCGCACCGGTAACCGACCCTGGGCCCTCTTCTGCCATCCGTCGTCCCCTGCGCGCATCGTACTCGTGAGGCGGTGCACTTCACTCACCTGAAATCCTGCATGGATGACACTACGAGCGCGTCGATGCGAGCGTCGGTCGCACACGGCGCTATTGACGTCGCAGAAGGGTAACAAAGGCAAGGTCCGTCCGTCGTGGCCTCAATACGACCAAGAAGAATCGCGGCGAGCTTCGGCATCACATTCTTCAGACGATCACCAGAGCCATCATCAGCCGCGGGCGAGCTGACGCATGTCACGTGCGTGTCCCACTTATCGGACCGCGCAGTCCGGGGCGGTCCGCGATTGTTGACGGGCTCTCGGTCGAATCGGCGGCCGGGCCGGGTCAGTTCACCGTGGCGGGAAGCAGTTCGACGGCATCGGGGTGCTCCCTCAAATAATCGCCCACCATGTCGGTGGCGAAGGCCTCGAAGAGCGGGACGTCCGCATCCGGATCGAGGTTGACGATCGACTGGCCGTCCTCGGACATGCCTGTCCCGGCCGTCGGCACAGTCATGAAGTGGATATCTTTCGAACGGATGGAGCGTGAGCCCAGCGCCAGGTCCTGCATCTGGCCGATGGTGAATCCCTCATCGACCGCCATCGTATTGGTGACCGCATGGAGGAAGGAGTAGAGCTTCGTCGGGTCCGACAGCGTGCCGTTGTCGAACACCTGCGCGATGATGGCCCGCATCCACGCCTGCTGGCGATTGACGCGGTCGAGGTCCCCGTTGGGAAGCGTCTTCCGTTCGCGCGCGTAGGCCAGTGCCTGCTCGCCGTCGAGCAACTGCGCCCCCGAGTTGAAGTCGCTACCGGCCAGTGTCTGCGGGTTCTTGAGGTTGATGGTCACGCCGCCGATCTCATCGGTCAGAGCCTTGAAGGATTCGAAGTCGGCGACAACGACATGATCGATATGGATACCGGTGAGCTGTTCGACGGTCTGAATGGTCAGCGGCGGACCGCCGTAGGAGTAAGCGGCGTTGATCTTGGCCCGACCGTGCCCGGGGACGTCCACCCAGGAGTCGCGCGGGATCGACATGATCGACACGTCCTTCCTGTCCCCGCTGATCTGCACGACCATCATCGCGTCGGTGCGCTGCGCTCCGGCCTCCCATTGCGAGGGGTCGCCCGCGCTGATGCGCGAGTCCGAACCGAGCAGAAGAATGTTCGTGGCCGGTTCCCGACCGTCCCCGGGCACCTGCTGGGGCGCACGCGCGGTCAGGTTCGCGAACGGGTCGGCGAAAGTCTCCACATTGCCGGCCAGTGCATGACGGATCCACAGACCGGCGGCCGTCGTCCCCAGCACCAGAACTACGATCACTCCCACCACCGAGAGCAGAGCGACCTTCCATCCGCGGCCCGACGTGCGCGCCGGCGCACTGCTGTCCGATGCCGGGAGCGGGGAGTCACCGGGCTCCACGGGGGTGACGGCCGACGGGGAGGGGCGGGTCGGGGTGGGGTCGCTCATGACCCTATGCAATCACCTATTGAGCGTCGCCTCGCATCCACTCCGCATACCGTGGCGCATCAATCGGATAACGTGCCCGTCGCATCCCTGCAGGGCCTCGGCCGTGCGAAGTGCGGACTCATGCGAGTCGGTACATCCAGCCGTACGGGTCCTCATGGGCGCCGTACTGAATGCCGATGAGGCGGTCGTGAATCTCGTGGGTGACCGCGCATCCCTCGATGGTCACGTCGAACCCCTCACCCGTCAGGCGCCCCAGGGGAACGACGACGGCGGCCGTGCCGCAGGCGAAGACCTCGCGGACCCTGCCCGAATCGATGTCGGCCAGCAGCCCCTCCAGGCTGATGGTGTCCTCCACAACCCTCCGCCCGGCGTCGGTGAGTAGACGGATGATCGCCGAGCGCGTGCTGCCCTCCAGGATCGTGCCGGTCAGGTGGGGGGTGCGCACCGTGCCGTCGTCGTCGACAACCATGATGTTCATGCCGCCGAGCTCTTCGAGGTTACGCTCGGTGACGTCGTCGAGGAAGCACACCTGATCGCACCCCTTGGCCGCGGCCTCCCCCTGGGGTAGCAGCGAAGAGGCGTAATTTCCGCCGGTCTTGGCGAAGCCTGTCCCGCCGCGTCCCGCCCGGTGGTAGTTCTGGGTGACCCAGATGCTGATGGGCTCCAGGCCGTGGGTGAAGTAGGCGCCCGACGGCGAGGCGATAACGTAGTAATCCACGACGCCGGCGGGCCGCACCCCCAGAAAGGGTTCCGAGGCGAAGACGAAGGGACGCAGGTACAGGGACTCGCCCTCGCCGGAGGGGACCCACCGGGCGTCAGCACGGACGAGGTCGACCAGCGAGGCAACGAAGTCCTCCTCGGGCAACTCGGGCAGCGCCAGACGACGGGCGGAGACGTTGAGCCGGGCGGCGTTATAGCGCGGCCGAAAAGTCCAGATGCTGCCGTCAGCGTGCCGGTAAGCTTTGATCCCCTCGAAGACCTCCTGCCCGTAGTGCAGCACGGCGGCCGCCGGTGACAGCGTCAGATCGCCGTAGGCCACGACCCCGTGCTCAGCCCAGCCCGCACCGCGGGTCCACCGGGCGTGCGCCATATGGTCGGTGAAGACGGATCCGAAATGGAGATCCGTCAGAGCCCGAGCGCGCTCCGCGTCGCTGGCGGCGGCCGTGCCGGGGCCCAGGGGGAAACGTCCGGCGAGAGCGTCGGCATCCGGAACAGGGACGGCGGCGGCACGAGCCAGTGGTGTTTCGAGAGAGGCGGGTGTGGAAGCGGCGGCCGAAGTCTCAGGCATGGGATCACATTACCGTCGTAGGAGGAGCGCCGACTCGCTCCTCTCGCATACTGACCGGCCGCCGGCCGGCGCAGAACGGGCCGGCCGGCAACTCCCCGTATGAGCCGGCGCCGCGCTCTCGGACGCGACGTCAGCGTCCCACATCAGCCCTCGTCGGCTTCAGGCGATCCCTCGCACCCTCGCACGGTCTCGGCGATCGCATCGCCGATCTCGCCGGTCGAACGCTTCAGCGGTATGCCGGCGGCGTCGGCCTCAGCACGGGCCGTCATATCGGCATCGACGGCGGCGTGCACGCGCGCGGCCGCCTCGGGCCGGCCGACGTGCTCCAGCAGCATGGCGACGGCGCTAATGGTGGCCGTCGGGTCGGCCCGTCCCCGTCCCGCGATGTCGGGGGCGGAGCCGTGAACGGGTTCGAACATGGAGGGGAGGGTGCGATCGGGGTTGATGTTCCCGGAGGCGGACAGACCGATGCCGCCGGTGATGGCACCGGCCTCATCGGTGAGGATGTCGCCGAAGAGGTTGTCGGTGACGATGACGTCGAAACGACCGGGATCGGTGACCAGGTAGATGGTGGCGGCATCGACGTGGCTGTAGTCGACGCTCACCTCGGGATACTCCGCGCCGACCGTCTCGACCGTGCGGCGCCACAGGTGACCGGCGTTGACGAGCACGTTGTGCTTGTGAACCAGGGTCAGGTGCTTAGCGGGGCGCGAGCGAGCCTTCTCGAACGCGTAGCGCACAACCCGCTCGACGCCGTAAGCGGTGTTGACACTCACCTCCGTGGCGATTTCGTGGGGGGTGCCCACGCGCACGGCTCCGCCGTTGCCGCAGTACAGGCCCTCTGTCCCCTCGCGCACGACGACGAAGTCGACGTCGCCGGGGTCGGCCAGTGGCGTGGGCACGCCCGGGTAGCACTTGGAGGGGCGCAGGTTGACGTAATGGTCCAGTGCGAAGCGCAATCGCAGCAGCAGGCCGCGCTCGAGGACGCCGGAAGGGACCGAGGGGTCGCCGACGGCGCCCAGAAGGATGGCGTCATGGGCTTTGATGGCCTCCAAGTCGCCGTCTGAGAGGGTCTCGCCGGTGCGGTGCCAGCGCTCGGCCCCCAGGTCGAAGTCGGTGATGGCGGCCCGGACGCCGGTGCCGGCCAGGGCGGCGTCCAGAACCTTCAGGCCTTCGGGCACGACCTCCCTGCCGATGCCGTCACCGGGGATCACTGCGAGCTCGATGGTGCTGCTCTGCGCGGTCTCAGTCATGGCCTCAGGCTACGGCAGTTGCCAGCGTCCGAGACGTGAAGCTCGGATGGTGGCGCAGTGGCGGGGCGCCCGGGCCGGGGCGTCAGCGTGCCGGGTATGGACGAGACGATCATCTCCGCGCGAGCCGGAGGGGACCGAGCGCCGTGACCACTCCATCCGCATGGGCCGGCAGATGCACGAGGGGCGGATCCGCACCCCGCCGGAGCAGAAGACGGACCCGCCCGTTCGCGCCGTCGATCTTCCGGCGCTGCCTGATGCTGCGGCTCAGCGGGCGACGGAGCCCTCGGTGTAGTCCTTGTCGACGTCGGAGCGCCAGGCGAACATGGAACGGACCTCGTGGCCGGTCTTCTCGATCGGGTGGGCCTCGCCCTCGGCGCGGAACCTCTTGAACTCCGGTGCACCGGCGGCCTGGTCGTCCATGAACCGCTTAGCGAACGAGCCGTTCTGGATGTCGGACAGGACCTCCTTCATGTGCTCCTTGACGTCGGGAGTGATGACGCGCGGGCCGGAGACGTAGTCGCCGTACTCGGCGGTATCGGAGCAGGACCAGCGCTGCTTGGAGATGCCGCCCTCGTTAATGAGGTCGACGATGAGCTTCATCTCGTGGCAGACCTCGAAGTAGGCCATCTCGGGCTGGTAGCCGGCCTCAACGAGGACCTCGTACCCGTACTGGATGAGTTTGGACAGTCCGCCGCACAGGACGTCCTGCTCGCCGAAGAGGTCGGTCTCCGTCTCCTCGCGGAAGGTGGTCTTGAAGGCGCAGGCGCGGGTCCCGCCGATGGCCTTGGCGTAGGACAGGACGAGGGGCCAGGCCTCGCCGGAGGCGTCCTGCTCGACGCACACGAGGACGGGCACGCCCCGGCCGGCCTCGAATTCACGGCGCACCGTGTGACCGGGCCCCTTGGGGGCGACCATGATGACGTCGTGGCCGGCGGCCGGCTTGATGTACCCGAAGTGGATGTTGAAGCCATGCGCGAAAAGCAGCGCCGCGCCATCCTTGAGATTGGGCTCGATCTCGTTCTTGTACAACTCGGCCTGAACCTGATCGGGGGCGAGAATCGTCACGACGTCCGCCCAGGCGACGGCCTCGGCGATCGGCTTGACAGTCAGCCCGACCTCCTCGGCCCTGGCGATGGAACGTGAGCCCTCGCGCAGGCCGACAACGACCTCGACACCCGAGTCGCGCAGGTTAAGCGCGTGGGCGTGACCCTGCGACCCGTAGCCGAGGACGGCGACCCTCTTGCCCTGAATGACGGACAGGTCGGCGTCGTCGTCGTAAAACTTCTCAGCTGCCATGATTGATTTCACTTCTCCTTGAGTTGATCTGTGATGGACCGAGGCCCGCGCGTGATGGCGACAGCACCGGACTGGACGATCTCCTTGACCCCGTAGGGTCCCAGAGACTCCAGCAGCGCCTTGACCTTCGACTCCGAGCCGACGGTCTCGATGACCACCGATGTCGGCGACACGTCCACAACGTGAGCCCGGAAGAGATCAACGATCTGCAGCACCGCGGTGCGGTTGGAGTCATCGGCGCGGACCTTGACGAGGTAGAGCTCGCGGCCCACGGAGGTGGCCGGGTCGAGCTCAACGATCTTGAGCACGTTGACCAGCTTATTGAGCTGCTTGGTCACCTGCTCCATAGCCGGTCCCTCGGCGTCGGCGATCACCGTAATGCGCGAGACAGCCTCGTGCTCGGTGGGACCCACGGCCAGGGAGTGGATGTTGAAGCCGCGGCGGGTGAACAGCGCCGAGACGCGCGTGAGCACGCCGGGCTTGTTCTCCACCAGGACGGACAACGTGTGCTTCTCGCTCACGGTCTCACTCCTCTTCCCACGCCGGGCTCATGCCCCGGGCGTGCTGAATCTCGTCGTTGGACACACCCGCAGCCACCATCGGCCACACCTGGGCGTCGGCGGAGACGATGAAGTCGATAACGACCGGCCGATCATTGACGGCGTTGGCCCGGGCGATGACGTCATCGACGTCCTCGAGCCGCTCGCAGCGCAGCGCGAGGGCTCCGTAGGCCTCGGCCAGCTTGACGAAGTCGGGGACGCGCCGAGTGTCCGCTCCGGTGTGCAGGTCGGTGCTGGAGTAGCGCTGCCCGTAGAACAGCGTCTGCCATTGACGCACCATGCCGAGCGACGAGTTGTTGATGACGGCGACCTTGATAGGAACGCCGTTCAGCGTGCAGGTCGCCAGCTCCTGATTGGTCATCTGGAAGCTTCCATCCCCGTCGATGAGCCACACGGGGCGATCCGGAGCGCCGACCTGCGCGCCCATGGCCGCGGGCACGCCGTAGCCCATAGTGCCGGCCCCCGCGCTGGTGAGCCAGGAGTGCGGTCGCGTGAAATGCAGGTAGTGGGCGGCCCACATCTGGTGCTGGCCGACGCCGGTGACCCAGATGGTGTCCTTGGACGCGGCTCTATCCAAGTGGGTGATGACCTCCTGAGGCTGGAGAAGGCCATCGTCGGTGTCGGTCCAGTCAGTGGGATAGGTGACGCGTATATGAGCGACCTCGGTGAGCCACTGGTCGATCTCGGCGCGGGGCTCCTCGGCGAACTGGGCACGGCAGGCGGAGATCAGTGCCGGGACGACGTCGATCAGGTCGCCGACGATCGGCACATCCGCGGTACGGATCTTGGAGATCTCGGCGGGGTCGATGTCGACGTGGATGATCGTGGCGCGGGTGGCGAAGGTGTCGGGTCTGCCGGTGACACGGTCGTCGAAGCGAGCTCCGAGTGCGACGACGACATCGGCGCGCTGAAGAGCCCCGACGGCGGCCACGGTGCCGTGCATGCCCGGCATCCCCAGATTGAGGGGGTGGTCCGTGGGCATGACGTCGATAGCGGTGAGCGTCGTCGTGAAGGGGGCGCCGATGAGGTCGATCAGCTCGGTGAGTTCCTCGGTCGGCACGTCCGCTCGACTCAGGCCGCCGCCCAGGTAGAGCACGGGGCGCTCAGCGGCCGCGATGACCTCCGCGGCCTGGGCGAGACGACGCTGGTTGGGCCTACCGGGAAGCGGATAGCCGCGCAGGTCGAGCCGGGCCGGCCAGCGGAACTCGGTCAGATCCTCCTGGGCGCTCTTGGAGAAATCAACCAGGACGGGGCCCGGGCGGCCGGTGGAGGCGATGTGGAAGGCCTCCGCGATGCGCACGGGGATCTCCTGGGCCGTCGTCACGAGGAAGGAGTGCTTGACGAAGGGCATCGTCGCGCCGACGATGTCCGCCTCCTGAAAAGCGTCGGTACCGATCGCCCTGGCGCCGACCTGGCCGGTGATCGCCACCAACGGGACGGAGTCCATATGGGCGTCGGCAATGGCTGTCACCAGGTTGGTGGCACCGGGTCCGGAGGTCGCCACGCACACGCCGGGCCTGCCGGTGACCATGGCATAGCCCTCTGCGGCGTGGCCCGCTCCCTGTTCGTGACGCACGAGCACGTGACGGATCTGCTCGCTGGCGAGAAGAGGATCGTAGAAGGGCAGAATAGCTCCGCCCGGCATGCCGAAGATGTCGGTGACGCCGACCTTCTCCAAAGCCCGTACGAGCGCCTGGGCGCCCGTGATCACCCGGCGGTCCTGCGACTCCTGGGCCAGGGATGCGTTGCCGCGCGTCATCCTCCGCCCTCCTTTCTGTACGATCTGCGCGATCGGGCGCGGCCTGACGGCCGGCCGCTGGTCAACCGTAGGACGTCTCAAGATACGAGTCGAACAGACAGGAAGAATGTCTTACATATTGGAATCACGACCCTGATGCTGTGTCGTCCGTCCCGAATTCGCGTTCCCGACGCGCCCTGGTCTTTGGTCCGACACGAGCCAGGCGCCCCAGTGCCAGACTGTGCTCGTTCTTCGTACATCTCCCCGCCGCGCGCCGACGAGCAGCGGCACCGGAAGGCTTCGCACTCGTGGTCATAGGTCTCCTCCACCACCTCGCCGAGAACTCCGTTCTCGTTCTGTTCCTGCTCGTCGGTCTGGGCATGCTCGTCGGGCACATCAAGGTCAAGAGCGTGAGTCTGGGCGCAGCCGCCGTACTCTTCGCGGGCATCGTCCTGGCGGCCCTGGGAGTCGCCAAGGGTGTGATCATCGAGATCCCACCGCCACTGGGTACTCTGGGGCTAGCGGTCTTCACCTTCGCCATCGGAGTCCAGTCCGGCCCCAACTTCTTCCACGTCATCCGCACCGCGCTCGGCCCGCTGGCCCTCATGCTCGCAGCATTCATCATCGCCGCCGTCGCGGGACTCGGCATCGGCCGCTCCCTGGGAATGAGCGGTCCTATGATCGCGGGCACCTTCGCGGGCGCGGCGACCAACACCCCCGCTCTGGCGGCCGCTGGCAACGCGGCTGCGATCGCGGGATACTCCGACGGTGCGGCGATCGCCACGGTCGGTTACGCGGTGGCCTACCTCTACGGCGTCATCGGCATGCTGTTCTTCTGCCTGCTGGCCCTGCGCTACCGTCGCAGCGACAAGGACGCGCCCTCGCCCCTGGTCAACCGCACAATCCGAGTCGAGCGCTCCGACGGCCCCATGATAGGTGACATCGCCGAGACGATCTCGGGCGAGCTGAAGTTCTCACGCCTGCGGCGCGGCGAGCAGGGGCCCATTACACGCCCGGCCCGGGAGGACAAGCTCTTCAAGGACGACCTGGTCACCGTCGTCGGCACCCGGGACGCCGTCACGCAGGTCATCACGGCTCTGGGCCATGGCTCCTCCCATTCGCTGATCGAGGATCGCAAGTACCTGGATTTTCGTCGGATCACTGTCTCCGATCCCAGGATCGCCGGTCATACAGTCGCCGAGCTCGACATCGACCACCGTTTCGGTGCCACTATCTCCCGCGTGCGCCGTGGTGATACCGACATGGTGGGCACCCCCGACCTGGTCCTCCAGCAGGGGGACCGCGTGCGCGTAGTGGCGCCCACGGGCCGTATGACGGAGATCTCGAAGTTCTTCGGTGATTCCTCGCGCGGGCTATCGTCGATCAATCCGGTCGCTCTGGGCCTGGGCATGGCGGTGGGAATCATCATCGGCGAGTGGAAGATCCTGACCCCTACCGGGGCGACCTTCTCCATCGGGTCGGCCGCGGGCACCCTCATCGTCGGACTGATTTTCGGCAAGATCGGCCGTATTCGGAACTTCGTGACGGCCATGCCGTTCACGGCGACGGCGGTGCTCTCCGAGTTCGGGCTGCTCATCTTCCTGGCGCAGGCGGGCACGAAGGCCGGCGGCCAGATCGCCAACGCCTTCACCGGCGGCGACTGGTGGAAGATCCTCGCAACGGGCTTCATCATTACCACCATTATGGGCCTGGGCCTGTACGTCTCCATGCGGTGGGTCATGAAGATGGGTGGTACGCGCTTGTCCGGTCTCCTGGGGGGCGCGCAGACTCAGCCCGCGGTGCTGGCTTTCGCCAATGAGCGCACCGGTGCCGATCCCCGCGTGGCCCTGGGCTACGCCATGGTCTACCCGGTGGCCATGATCGTGAAGATCTTCATCGCCCAGCTTCTCGGCGGACTATGAGCCGTACAGAGCGGCCGTCGCCACGGCTGATTCAGCGGTGGCGGGACCGGTGGTCGGGCCGCTGGCCCGGCTCGGCGGCGCTCCCATGGGATTCAGGCAGGATCACATGCTCGGAGGTGGCGACGTCGTGGCGCCAGTTGTGGTCGGTCATAATGCGCGCAATGGCAAGGCCGACTCCGATGGACGTGATGACGAAGAAGACCTCCGCCAAGTTTCCCGCTGCCTGGCCGACGGCGACGTTGGCGTCCACGGTCTGATTGTTGAGGGCGGAGACGGCCCGGTAGAAGGGCACACCGGGAATCATGATGACGACCGCCGGAACCGACAGGGCGACCCTCGACAGGGAGGCGCGGGAGACGAAGAGCTGAGCGAGCAGGCCAATCGTCACAGCGGCCAGGCCCACGGCCAGTTGCCACGGCACATGGAACTCATCGATGACGACGAGACGCCCGGTGTTCGCCAGCGCGCCGACGACGGCGGCCAGCAGCGACGCTTTGACGCCGGCGTTGAAGAGCATGGCGAACCCATAGGCGGCGATGAATGAGCAGAAGCAGCGCAGGACGTGAAGGACGAGCCCCGTGGGTACGGCGACGTCGGTGGCATCGACCTCCCAGTGGAAGATGAAGGTCACCGTCCACACGGCCATGCCGGCTGACGCCATGACGACGACGACGTAGGCAGCGCGGGAGAGGGCGCTCGAGAAGTCCTGACGCACCAGGTCGAGCATGGACGTGACCATGGGGAAGCCGGGAATGAGGAAGAGGATCGCTGAAATGATACCGCCCTGGTGGTTGCCCTCGGCGATCCCCGTCGTCTGGAGCAGGCTCACGATGCCCATGTAAGCGGCTGAGGCGACCACACCGCACACCATCCAGGTGAAGAAATGCTGGTAGGAGCGCTTGAGCATCTGCCGCCGAACAAGCTGGCCGACGAAGGCGGCGACGAGGACAGCCAGGCATTCGATCCAACCGCCCTGGTTGAGGAAGCAGAACCCTGAGCACGCCACTCCGGAGGCGGCCGCGTTGGCGCCGGCGCCGTACAGAGCGTGCATGCCCTCGACCTCATCCAGCTTACGGTCGAGCTGCTCCACGGTCTCGTGAGCCCGCAGGTCGTGCACGATTCGCCGAAGAGCCTCGAGACGGTCCACGTTCACGCCCACTCGACGGACCTCGCAGGCCTCCGTCCGAAAGCGTTCACCAATGAAGGAGGACGTGACCAGCTCGGTCATCGTCACCGTCGCCTCGTGCCGGTCCAGCCCGACTGCCGAGGCCGCCTTGGCCATCGAGGACTTCACCCGATACGAGCCCGCCCCAGCGGCGAGCATGAGCTTGCCAAGGCGAAGAACGACTGCTGACTGGAGCATCAGCCGGTCGGCGTCGAGCTCTGGTTCCGGATGGGTGGGGTCGTATGGAACTTCGGAATTCACGTGACAATATTGACCCATACCGTCGGGGCCGAGCACGGCCGGAAGGCCTACGGAGCTCGTGCAACACGAGGCTCACTCCGACGACGGGACCTGTTCGT
>NZ_GL985606.1:2306840-2355429 GCF_000220835.1 Actinomyces sp. oral taxon 448 str. F0400
AACAGAGGAAACCTTACACGAACCGATTCTTCACAGTCAAGTCATGAGCTCGAAGCCCGAACTCGCTGTGAGCACCTCGATCATGCTGCCGAATCGACGTCAGCCGTACTCGACACCGGATACCTCCGTGGGGTCGCCATCACGCACTCGAAGGTGCGATCAGCAACAAGGAGTACGTTAACCAAACGTCCCAAGACGAGTCAACGTCATATTTAGTGACCCTCGACACGCACATATGACCATGACGTTGCGCACCGGAAGCGTCGCGTGGATCCGCCCGAGACACAGCGCGCGTCGTCGCGCACGAAGCCGGCCGAGCCCCGTGCGCGACCGCCCGCCGGGAACGAATGTTCGACGTCTGCCGAGCGCACGGGCGACGACGCGACGCTCAGTTGATTCACGTCCGCACGCGCGCCGCCCCCCCCCACCGCCGCGAGCCGCACCGCGGACCGTGGGGTCGCGAGCCGGTCAGTTCCCGGCGAACTCGCGAACCGCCTTCGCAACGGCGGAGGCCACTCGCGTATCGAACGCCCCCGGGATGATGTAGACGGGACTGACCTCGTCGTCGATGACACCGGCGATGCCGGTGGCCGCCGCCCTCAGCAGCTCCACGGAGATGTCGGTGATGCCCGTGTCGAGCAGACCGCGGAACAGCCCCGGGAAGGCCAGCACATTGTTGATCTGGTTGGGGAAGTCGCTGCGGCCGGTGGCCACGACGGCGGCGTAGTCCGCGGCCCCGATCGGATCGACCTCGGGCGTCGGGTTGGCCATGGCGAAGACGATGGCCCCTTCGTTCATGACCGCCAGGTCCGCCGGCTTCAGCAGGTTGCCGCTGGAGACGCCAATGAGGACGTCGGCTCCGACCAGCCCTTCCTTGAGAGAGCCGGTAACGTGACGGGGGTTGGTATTCTCCGCCAACCATTTGCGGTGCTCGTTCATGCCGTCGGTGTGGGCGCCGTCGAGCGCCCCGGCGCGGCCGTAGCCGACGATGTCGGTGGCCCCGTGGGCCATGAGCAGCTTGGCGATGGCGCTGCCGGCCGCCCCCACGCCCGACAGGACGATGCGCACGTCCTCGATCCTCTTGTCGACGACCTTGAGAGCGTTGATCAGCGCCGCGAGGGTGACGATGGCCGTACCGTGCTGGTCGTCGTGGAAGACGGGGATATCCAGCTCCTCACGCAGACGGGCCTCGATGTCGAAGCACTTGGGTGCGGCGATGTCCTCCAGGTTGATTCCGCCGTAGGCGGGCGCAATGGCCTTGCAGACCGCGATGATCGCCTCGGGATCCTTGGTGTTGAGCGCCACCGGCCAGGCGTCAACATTGCCGAACTGCTTGAATAGGACGGCCTTGCCCTCCATGACAGGCATCGCGGCCGACGGGCCGACATCGCCCAGGCCCAGAACCGCCGTACCGTCCGTAACGACGGCGACCGTGTTCTTCTTGATGGTGAGTTGGCGCGCGCGCTCGGGGTGGTCGTAGATCGCCTTGCACACGCGGGCGACGCCCGGGGTGTAGACACGAGCGAGGTCGCGCCGGTTGTGAATGGGATACTTCGAGGCGATCTCGATCTTGCCGCCGACATGGGTGAGGAAGGTGGAATCGCCGACGTTGCGCACGATGACTCCGTCGATGGCCTGAAGCGCCTCGACGAGCTCACCGCGATGTTTGGAGTCGCGCGTGTCCGCGGTCAGGTCGACGATGAGGGTGGCGCCGTCGGTGTCCGCGACGTCGACGCCGTTGACGATCGCGCCGACGGCCGATGCGGTGTCGACGAGAGTGGTGACCGCCTTCTGGGAGGCGGGCACCTCGAGATGCAGAGCGACGGTGTAGCTGGGGCTGGGTTGAGCCATGTATGCGTTCCTTCGGAAGAACGGACGAGCGGACCGGCGGGCCGGACACGGATCGTCACGAAGTCGGTCTTCGACGAAGGCGACTGTATCGTCGTCATCGTCGTCATCGGTGCGGGCGGTCCCACCATGACCGCTCCGTGAGACAGTAGCGGCGGGGTGGGGCGTTCGAGCGGAAGCGCCCCGTCGCCGGCCATCACCGCTGTCGGCCCCCTCGCCGGAAGCCCGCTCGATGGGGCGCGCACCGGGCCTCGAGCGGGTCGGGCCAGCCCGATCCGCCCCAGGTCCTACCGACCCACGCGCTCCATGATCAACTCACGCACCCGCCTGGCGTCGGCCCGGCCGCGTGTGGCCCTCATGACAGCCCCCACGATCGCCCCGGCGGCCTTGACTTTGCCGCCGCGGATCTTCTCCGCGACATCGGGCTGGGCGGCCAGGGCCTCGTCGACGGCGGCCAGCAGCGCAGTCTCGTCCGAGACGACCTCCAGACCACGCGCCCGCACAACCGCCTTCGGATCCCCCTCCCCGGCCAGAACGGCGTCGAGCACCTGGCGAGCCAGCGTGTCCGTCAGGCGTCCGGCATCGACCAGTTCCTGGAGCTCGGCGACCTGCACCGGAGTCACCGGCAGCTCCTCCAGGTCGACTTCGCGGTCCTTCGCGGCGCGGGAGAGCTCGCCCATCCACCACTTGCGGGCGGCCTGACCGCTCGTCCCGGCGAGGACGGTCGCCTCGATGAGCTCCATCGCGCCGGCATTGACGACGTCGCGCATCTCATCGTCGGCGAGCGCCCACTCCTTCTTGAGCCGACGTCGTTTCGCGGCCGGCATCTCGGGCAGGGCGGCGCGAATCTCCTCGACCCACTCGCGGCTGGGCGCCACCGGGACGAGGTCCGGTTCAGGGAAATAGCGATAATCATCGGAGTCGGACTTCACACGCCCGGCCCGGGTCGTGCCATCGGCCTGGCTGTGCCGGGTCTCCTGCTCGATGGTGCCGCCGACGGCGAGAATCGCGGCCTGGCGCTGAATCTCATAGCGGATCACCTGCTCAATGCCCCGGAAGGTGTTGACGTTCTTCGTCTCGGTGCGAGTACCCAGCGGAGCCCGCGGGGACTCGCGCAGGGAGACATTGACGTCCGCGCGCACGTTGCCGCGCTCCATGCGGGCCTCCGATACGCCCAGGGCCCGGAAGATATCGCGCAAGGTGCGCACATAAGCGGCGGCGACTTCGGGAGCGCGAGCGCCTGCGCCCTCGATGGGGCGGGTGACGATCTCCACCAGCGGTACCCCGGCGCGGTTGTAGTCCACCAGCGAGTGGGAGGCGCCCTCGATGCGACCGTCCACCCCGCCGACATGGGTGTTCTTACCGGCGTCCTCCTCCATGTGAGCGCGCTCGATCGGCACGGTGAAGAAACCGCCGTCCTCCAACTCGACCTCCAGCGCGCCGTCGAAAGCGATGGGCTCCTCGCTCTGAGAAGTCTGGAAGTCCTTGGCCAGATCCGGGTAGAAGTAGTTCTTGCGCGCGAACCGGCACGATTCGGCGATCTGACAGCCCAACGCCAGGCCGATGCGAATCGCGTACTCCACCCCCCGCCTGTTCGCCACCGGCAGGGCGCCCGGCAGGCCAACGCTCGTGGGAGTCACCATGGTGTTGGGAACGGCGCCGAAGACATTGGGCGCGGCGTCGAACATCTTCGTCGCGGTGCCGAGCTCGACGTGCACCTCCAGCCCCACGACGGGGTCATAGCGGTGCACGGCCTCGTCATAGTCCATCACGTCCATCGGGGCCTCACTCATCTCATTTCACCTCCAGCTCGGGGGCTCGGTCGAGCAGGTGCCCGCCCCAGCCCTCCTCCAATGCGGCCTCGAGCACCGCGCCGAGGCGGTAGAGGCGCTCGTCGGCGCGCTGCGGCGCCAAGACCTGAAAACCGACGGGCAGGCCGTCGCTCAGGCCCGACGGCAGACTGATACCCGGCACACCGGCGAGATTCGCCGGAATGGTCGTCACGTCCACCTTGTACATGGCCAACGGATCGTCCTTCTCACCGAAACGGTAGGCCGTCACCGGCGCCGTCGGTGAGACCAGTACGTCGGCCCGTCTCCAGGCGGAGGTGAAGTCGCGCTGGATGAGGGTGCGCACTTTCTGCGCCGATCCGTAGTAGGCGTCGTAGTAACCGGCGCTCAGCACATGGGTGCCCAGAATGATACGGCGCTTGACCTCGTCGCCGAAACCGGCCCCACGGGTAGCGGCCATGACGGTCTCCGCGGTGATGGGCCCGGTCTCGGGCTCGACGCGCAAGCCGTAACGCATGCCGTCGTAACGAGCCAGGTTCGAGGAGGCCTCGGCCGGCATGATGAGATAGTAAGCGTCCAGCGCGTACTCCAGGTGCGGAAGCGAAACCGTCTCCACACGGGCGCCCGCCTGCTCCAGGAGCTCCAGCGCGGAATGGAAGGAGTCCACGACGCCGGCGTGATAGCCCTCGCCGCCGTCGAGTTCGGCGATGACCCCGACCCGCAGGTCCGTCAGATCCCGGCCCGCCCGGGCCTCGCGCACGACATCGGCCATGCCGCGCGGGGCGTCGACCAGACTCGTGGAGTCCAGCGGATCGTGCGAGGCGATGACATCGTGCAGCAGAGCGGCATCCAGGACGGTGCGGCCCATGGGGCCGGGGGTGTCCAGCGAGGATGCCATGGCGATGACGCCGAAGCGCGAGACGGTGCCGTAGGTCGGCTTGACGCCGACGGTGCCGGTGACGGCGGCGGGCTGGCGAATGGAGCCGCCGGTGTCGGTACCCACGGCCACCGGCGCCTCGAAGGATCCGACGGCGGCCGCCGATCCGCCCGAGGAGCCGCCGGGAATACGGCCGAGATCCCAAGGATTGGCAGTGCGGCCGAAGGCGGAGTGCTCCGTCGAGCCGCCCATGGCGAACTCGTCCAAGTTGGTCTTCCCCAGGATCGGCAGGTGCGCGGCACGCAGGTTGGCGACCAGCGTGGCGTCGTAGGGAGGCACCCAGCCCTCAAGAATGCGGGACGCCGCGGTGGTGACCTGGCCATGGGTGACGATGAGGTCCTTGACGGCCACCGGCACACCGGCCAATTCGCCGAGCGGCTCGCCGGACTCATCACTACTGCGCCGCCGGGAGTCGGCCTCGTCGGCGTCGGCCAGGGCCTTGGCGGCATCGACATCGAGGAAGGCGTGCACGGCGCCGTCAACGGCGGCGATGCGCTCCAGGTGCGCCTGGGTCAGTTCGCGGGAGGAGATCTCACCGGCCGCCAGCGCCGCGGCCTGCTCAGCCGCTGTGAAACGAGTGAGAGCGTCGGCGGTCATGAGGCGGAGTCCTCCCCCAAGATCTGCGGCACGAGGAACATGGTGCCCTCAGCCCGCGGCGCGCCGGCGAGGAGCTCCCCGGCGTCGAGCGTTGGGCCGGGCACGTCCTCACGCAGCACGTTCGTCAGGGGCACCGGATGGGAGGTGGCCGGAAGATCGGGCGTGACCACGCTGGTGACACGGGCGAAGGCTGAGGCGACCGCGTCCAGCTCGCCGGCCAGGCGCGTCACCTCCTCCTCGCTCAGCGCCACCCGCGCGAGCGCCGCGACACGGGCGACCTCGTCGGAGGAGATGGCAGACATGAAGCCGAGTGTATCGGGGTGCCGGACCCGGCCGGACGTGCCCGTCCCGGATCGGGGACCCGCCGCCTCGACGCCCGTCGCGTGCGGATCACGACCGCTCACGAATCCTCCGCCGGTCCCGTGGGCGGCGTCCCGCCCGTCTCGCGCAGGCACGAAGCGAGGTCGTCTCAACGGTCATGCACGATGTCACATGACATGAAGAGCACGCACCGTTGACATTCCAACAATCGGCCGCTGTTATGGACTCCGAAGCTCTCGTAAGTCCGTACGGGAGCAAAAACAGGACGGCCCGACACGCGCCGTTCGGGACGAGGACCCCATGCCTACGGAAGAGTTCACCCCCGACTCCCGACCGGAGATCGAGGAAACGCCGCCATTGGAATCGGAGAGCGCACCCGCGCCGCAGAGCGGTGACGCGGTCGTCGCGAAAACCCCTTACGGCCCGGCCACCGGTACGCGCCACCCATCCGCCGACGCCCGCCAGGCCTCGACGGATGACGAGTCGCCCGTCAGTCCGGCGACCGCTACTCCCGCTGAGTCGGCCTTGACCGATGAATCGCCGGCTTCCGCGGCGGCCGTCGTGCCGCCTGCGGACCGGTCGACGGCCGAGCCGCCCGATTCCGCCGAGGACGCTCCGGCGCTACCGGTCAGCCAGTCCCCCGCCTCACCTTCTCCGAGCGGGGCTGACACTCCCTCAGCCGCTTCACCCACCCCGGCTGACTCCACTCAGTCCGCTCGGTCGGCGCCCGACGTCGCCTCTCCTGCTCAGGTCGAGGATGCCTCCGCCGGGGGGCCCGACCTCTCGACTCCGCCGAGCGCGCCATCGCCCCAACCCCGGGAGACCGCCGGCGACGAGGGGCCCGAATCGCCGTCCCAGCCAGCGGAGCCGGCGGAACCAGCCGCATTCCCGCCGGCCGCCGCCCGAGCCGAGGACGCTCCGGCGCCAGAACCGTCCCAACCGACCGCACCGGCCCCCTCGACCCCGCCGACCCCGCCGAGCGCGCCATCGCCCCAACCCCGGAACGCCGCCGTCGAGGCCGACCCGTCGATGCCGGTGAAGGCGTCCTCACCGTCCTGGGCCCGGAACGCCTCGACGACCGGGCCGACTCCGCTGACCGCGGCCTCCGCTCCCCGAGCCCAGAGGTCTGTCGGGAGCCGGCGCCGGCTGACCGCATGGGTCACCGCAGCCGCCTTCGTACTGCTCGGCGTCGTCGGAGTGGGGGGGTACGCCTACGCCGCGCACTACCAGGACATCGCCGTGCCCGGGACGACGATCGGGGGGATCGACGTCACCGGCATGAACCGCGACGACATCGTCACCGCCATCAACGACAGGATCGGAAACGCCACCGTCACCATCAGCGGCGACGCGAACGCCACGGCGACACTGGCCGACCTGGGCACCACAGTAGACGCCGAGGCCACCGCGGATGCCGCCCTGGCCCGCGGCGAAGGCGTGGCCGACCGCTTCACCGCGCTGGTCTCCAACGGGAACGTCCCGGTGATCACGACCACCGACGAGGCGGCCGTCATCTCCTACGCCGCCTCACTCATCCCCTCGGACAGAGCCGTCGCCCGCAACGCGAGCATCGCGCTCAACGGCACGGGGACCGGGTTCGAGGTCACGTCGGGGGCCGAGGGCACCGCCGTGGACTCCGACGCCCTGAAGAGCGCGGCTGCCTCCGCTGCGGCATCACTGTCCCCCGCTTCGGTCTCGGTCGCCTTCGAGACGAAATCCCCCTCCGTCTCGGACGCCGAGGCTCAGACCGTGGCCGACGAGGCCAACGGGTGGATCGCTCAGGACGTCACAGTCACCGATCCCGACGGCGAGGCCTACACGGCCGGCAGCGCCACGAAGGCTTCCTGGATCACCGTGACTCCCAGCGACACCTCGGCCCCGTCCATCAGCGTGGACACCGACAAGGTGTCGGAGTGGGTGAGCGCCCAGGCGGACGACGTCAACGAGGACCCTGTCAACGGCAAGCGCAACGTCAACTCGAACGGGGACGTGATGGCCACGCCCGTCGAGGCGGTCGACGGGCGGGAGGTCACCAACACCGACTCGATCACCACTGCCGTCGTGCAGGCGTTCTCCAGCGACCAGTCCTACTCGGGCAACTACGAGACCAAGACGATCAAAGCGACATGGGAGGACCGCCCCGTCGCCGCCGGTGCTGAGAACCTGCCCTATCAGGCCGCCGAAGGTGAGAAGTGGATCGATATCAACCTGTCGGACAAGACCGTCACCGCCTATGAGGGGGCCACACTCGTCCACGGACCGGTCAGCGTCGTCGACGGCGCCGGTGCGACCCCGACCGTCACGGGCATCTACCACGTCTACCAGCAGTACGAGAGCCAGACGATGCGCGGAGACAATGCTGACGGCTCGAGCTATGAGACCGAGGGCGTCCCGTGGATCAGCTACTTCCACCTGGGCTACGCCCTCCACGGCGCGCCATGGCGCTCCAGCTTCGGGTACTCCGCCTCGCACGGGTGCCTCAACATGCCGGTGGACGAGGCTCACTGGTTCTACGACTGGGCTGATATCGGCACCATCGTCGACAGTCACAACTGACGGTGCGGCTGCGCCCGCCGGTCGGTGTGATCTCGCCGGCCGGCGGACGCGCGCGCAGACTCTCCTCAGAGACGTCCCCGATGGGCGGTGAGTGACAAATCGCCTGATCGCGGCACCTGCTGGCACAAGGCCTCATGAGCCCGTCACCGCGTCGGGGCCGTCGGCCAGGAGACGCTCGAAGCCCCCCTCGTCCACGATGGTCACGCCCAGCTCACGGGCCTTCGTCTCCTTCGAACCCGCGTTCTCCCCCACGACCACGAAACTCGTGCGCTTCGACACGCTCCCGGCCGCCCTTCCCCCCCGCGAGACGATCGCCTCCTTGGCGCTGTCCCGCGTGAAGCGCTCCAGGGAGCCGGTGACGACCACGGTCAGACCTTCCAACGTACGTGCGGGCTCCTGCTCCCCGACCGACTCGTCAGCGGTGCGCACGCCGGCGGCGGCCCAGCGGTCCAGTACCTGACGGTGCCAGCCGACGGTCAACCACTCGATCCACGAGGCGGCGATGGCCGGCCCCACGCCGTCGACCTGGGACAGCTCGTCCACATCCGCCTCGCGCAGCGCCTCCAGCGATCCGAAGTGCATCGCCAGAGCGCGCCCCGCCGTCGGTCCCACATGTCGCACCGACAGGGCCACCAGGATCCGCCACAGCGGCCTGGATCTGGCGGCAGCGAGCCGGGAGAGCATAGCGGTGGCGTTCCTGCCCACCGAGGTGGGCTTCTTGACCTCTCCGTCCTTGCCGTAGGTCTGCTTGGACCAGAAGAAGCGAGTCAGACGCCAGTCGCCCGTGAGCGCACCACGACGGGCGATCGGACGGTAGACCATAACCTCGCGCAGGTCCTCGGCCGTCAGGTCGAACAAGTCCGCCTCATTGGTGAGTACCGGGGACTGCTCGACAACATCCGCTTTCTCGAGGGCGCGGCGCGCGGCGCCGATCCGTTCCGAGGGGGGCAGAGCTTCGAGCTCGGCGGCCGCGACACGCACCCGCCCCCTCTCGGTCTCCAGGACGTGCCCTGCCGCCAGGGCCGCCAGGGCCTCCTCGCGTCCGGAGTCGGGCTGAGTCAGCGCAGCGGCGGCCTCGTCGCCCAGGCCCTCGACGTCCAGCGCTCCGCGCGAACCGATATGGGCCACCCGCTCGGTGAGCTGAGCAGGGCAGGAGCGCGTGTTGGGACAGCGCAGGTCGATGTCTCCCTCCTTGGCCGGGGCGAGTGCCGTGCCGCACGAGGGGCAGCGCTCGGGCATGACGAAGTCCCGTTCGGTACCGTCGCGCACCTGCGTCACTGGGCTAACGATCTCGGGGATGACATCACCGGCCTTGCGCAGCACCACGAGGTCGCCAATGCGAACTCCCTTGCGAGTCACCTCGGTGGCGTTGTGAAGGGTCGCGCGGGCGACGGTCGACCCGGCGACGAGCACCGGCTCCATGATTCCGAAGGGAGTCACCCGGCCCGTGCGCCCAACCTGGACGTCGATGTCGAGCAGGCGGGTGCGGACCTCCTCGGGCGGGTACTTGTAAGCGGTCGCCCAGCGCGGAACCCGCGAGGTGTGCCCGAGCCGGGCCTGCAGGGAGCGGGAGTCGATCTTGAACACGATCCCGTCGATCTCATGGACCAGATCATGTCGGTGCTCGGCGTAGCGGGCGATGTAGGCCTCCCGCTCGGCGCGCCCGTGCACCACCGCGTTGTAGGGGGATACGGGCAGGCCCCAGGTGGCGAGCAGGTCGTACCATTCGTGCTGCTCGTCGGGCAGCTCCTCCCCCGGGGCGGGAATGATGGCGCCGACGCCGTGGGCGATGAACGCCAGGGGCCGAGCGGCCGTCACCGCAGGATTCTTCTGACGCAGCGAACCGGCTGCGGCGTTGCGGGGGTTGGCGAAGATCTGGAGGGGGGAGCGCCCGGCCGCCTCACGTTTGAGGTTCTCGTTGCGACGGGTCTCATTGAAAGCGGCGAAAGCCTCGACGGGGAAGTAGACCTCGCCGCGCACCTCCAGCACAGCGGGATGGGCCTCCCCCGCCAACACCAGCGGTACCGGGTCAATGGTGCGCACGTTACCCGTGATGTCCTCGCCGACGGCGCCGTCCCCGCGAGTGGCGGCGCGGGTGAGTACACCGCCCTCATAGGTCAGGGCCACGGCCAGGCCGTCGATCTTGACCTCGGCGGTCATGGGCAGCTCGGCGTCGCTCACGCCGACCTCCGCGGCAGCGTGAGCGGCCCACTCCTCGACCTCTTCCAGGCTGAAGACGTCCTGCAGGGAGTACATGCGCTCGTGGTGGGGAGCTTCAGCGAAATCAGTGGTGACGCGTCCACCGACGCTGCGCGTGGGCGACGAGGGCAGAGCCAGGGCGGGATGCGTGGCCTCGAGCGCCTCCAGCTCCCGGTAGAGGGTGTCGTACTCGGCGTCGGACCAGGGGCTCTGGGCGTCAACGGCGTCGTAGTACGCATCGCGCGCGCGCTCGACGTCGCGTACGAGCACGGCCCAGCGAGCACGGGCCGCGGCGGGAACGGAGGCGAGATCGGAAGCGTCATCGGTCGCCGGTCCGGCGGAGGCATCGGTCATGGGCATATCTTTGCTCATCCACCGTCCCGCCCGGGCCGGGCGTTCTCGCAGCGGACGACTCAGGCCACCCGCGTCAGAGTCGAGCGGTCCACCGCCATCCAGGCGAGCGCGGGGCGGGGCAGACGCAGGAGGCCCGCGGCAGCTCCGCCGTCGCACTCGTCCGGATCGAGCCAGGCGCCGACGGCGTCATCGGGCAGGACGACCGGCTCACGAGGGTGAAGCCAGGCCAGATCGGGACCGGTGTCGCGAGTGAGAATGGTGCAGGTCAGCAGCCATGAGTCGTGCAGAGCCGGCCCGTGGTGCACCGGCGCATTCCCCGGCCGCCCGGGGACGCGCCACCACGAGCACAGGCCCGCGAGCGCGAGCAGACCGTCTCCTCCGCCGTCGGCGCGACGCACGGCGTAGGGCTGCTTGGCGGACCCCCCGGCCTGAGCGGCGGAGGGGGTCTGGGCCCGCCACTCGTACCAGCACGAAGCGGGCACGACGACGCGGAAAGAGCGCATGGCGTCGCGGAAGGTCGGTTTGACTGCGGCCGTCTCGCAACGGGCGTTGAAGGCGTGGAAAGCGGCAGCCGGGTCGCGGGCCCAGGGCGGCAGCAGGCCCCAGCGCGCCGCATGCACCCGGCGGCCGAACGGGGCCGGACCGCCGGTGCCGGACCCGTCGGCGGATTCCGGCCGCCGGACGACGACGGCGACGTCCGCACCGGGGGCGATAGTGCCGGAGGGCTTCAGACGCATGGCCTCCGGTGCGAGACGGGCGGCGAAGGCCTCGGCGACGGCCGCGGTGGCGCTGAAGATTCCGTAGCGTGCGCACATGACGCCAGCCTGACACGTCGGGACCGCTGTGGCCAGACGGTGCACGGCTCGTCCGCACTCGGCCCGCGCGGGCGGGGTGCGAGTCGGCCCGCGGGCTCCACAAGCGCTGTTCGCGCGGGAGCGCATCCGTGCCGTCCACAGGGTCCGTGCGCGAGACGCTCGGCGCGGGGCACTGTCATGCCATGGTCCTCATGGTCCCGTCCCGGTCCCGACTCGGTCCGTCCACCACGCCCGTCCACAATCCTGCGCGGGCTCCGGCACCGCCCGCGAGTGTCCGAGCCGCTCGACAGGCGCTGTCACGGCCCTGGCACCTGGCCGTGCTCACCGGGTCGGACGCCGGACTGGTGCTTCCGGTCCCCGCGCGAGGTGCGCTCGGCCGTGCCGATGTTCTGACGGACCCCGCGGTCTCGCGACGCCATCTGTCCCTGACCAGTACGGCCAAGGCCGTGACCGTGGCGGACGTAGGCTCGGCCAATGGCACCCATGTGCGCCGGTGGTTCCGGTGGCGGCGCCTGGGCCGGCGTCGGGTGCACTGCCGGGAGGGCGCGCTCCTGCGTGTGGGGGACACGGTCCTGGAGCTGCGGCGCCGGCCCCGCGATCTGACGGTGCCGATTCCGCCCGAGCGCTCCCGGCGGCGCTGGGTGCGCACGGCGGTGGCGGCGTCGACGTTCCTGCTCGTCATCGCGGCGGTGATCGCCATGCGCACGACCGGGCGGGGAACTTACGGGATGCTCGCGGCGGCACCCATGGCGATGATGGCCGTCATGCGACTCGGCTCGTCGATCCCCGGCGGCGGGCACGGCCGCTACCGACGCACGGGGGCGGGCTGGGTCGGGGGCGAGCCCGATGCGGCCTCCATGCTGCTGGCCCTGGCCGTGTCCGTCTCGAACCGCTCGGTCTCCACCGATGACGGCCCATTGACCGGCTGGCTCGGGCGTCGCAGGCGCGCCGATCTGCTCGAGCTGGCCTCCGGCCAGTGCACGGCGCTGACCGGTGCGGGCTCCGCAGCGGCGGCGAGGTGGTGGGTCGCCCAGATCGCGGCCGGAGGGCGGGCCCATGTCAGCCTTGTCGACCGGGGGTACCGCCTCGTATGGGGCCGCGAGTCGGGCACGCGTAGCGCCGAGCTGCTGGCTGCGTCGAGGACTCCCCCGGGGAGAGCTCGCACGGTGCGCACGGCGCCGTCACCCGCCCCGGACCTGAGCGAGCGGTGGTGGGAGACGGCTCGAGAACTGGCCGGTATCGTCCCGGCACGGACCCCGGACGGGTCGGCAGCGCCCGACCGGGTTCTTCTGGAGGAGGTCACCGGCCGGGTCGACCGCGACGGCGTCGGTGCGCGCTGGCGTCGTCGCCTCACCCAAGGCGGGCCCGATGCCCTGCCGGCGGTGCTCGGCGTGCGCGACGCCGACGCCGTCAACGCCGACCTCGTGGCTGACGGGCCCCACGCACTCATGGCGGGGACGACCGGATCGGGAAAATCCGAGATGCTGACCTCCTGGCTGCTTCAACTCGCCCTCGACCTGCCGCCGGCGCGTCTCGCCCTGGTCCTGGTGGACTACAAGGGCGGGGCGGCGTTCGGGCCCCTGGCCCGCCTGCCCCATACCGCCGGAGTGCTCACCGACCTCGACCCGGCGGCGACGGGGCGGGCGCTGGCCTCCCTGGAGGCCGAGGTCCGACGCCGCGAGCGGCTCCTGGCGCGCGTGGGTGCCAAGGATGTCGCGTCGATGGATCGAACCCAGGCACCGCCGCGACTCGTGGTCGCGGTTGACGAGTTCGCCACGCTCGCCACCCAGCACCCCGACGTCCTGGAATGCCTCGTACGGGTCGCGGCGCAGGGCCGCAGCCTGGGCATCCACCTGATTCTGGCCACACAGCGGCCGACGGGCGTCATCTCCCCGGCCATTCGCGCCAACACAACACTGCGGGTGTGCCTGCGTGTACTCGACGCCGGGGATTCCCGCGACGTCCTGGGGCATGAGGGCGCGGCCGCTCTCGGTCCCCGTCCCGGACGCGTCCTGGTCGCCGGGACGGACGGCGACCACGGCGCCGCTCAGGCGCCGTGGTGCGGGCCGGCGGATCGCCTGGAGGCGCTGATCACCGAGGTGCGGGCGGCCGCCCGCTCGACCTCATCGCCGTGGCGGCCATGGGCCGCGCCGCTGCCCGCATCGCTGAGTGCGCGGGAGGCCGCCGAACTGGGCCCCGCCACGGGACCGGCCGAGGGTCTGGTGCTGGCGGGCACGGACCATCCGGATGAGCAGCGCCTGGGGCACTGGCGGTGGCCGGTGGACCGACCGTTGGCGGTGATCGGCTCGCCCGGCTCGGGGCGCACGACGGCGGCCCTCGCGGCGGCGTGCGCGGCCATGGATGCTCAACGGGCGGTGTCCCTGTGCCTGGCGGGCACCGCGCCCCGCTGGCTGACGGCCCTCGACCGGGGACTGGGCACCGTTGTCGGCGCGGAGGATCCACGGCGCCTGGTGCGCCTGTGGTCGTTGGCCGCCGCCGGGCGGCTGGCCGGGGAACTGCTGGTCGTCGACGACGTGGATGCCATGGCGGCCGCCGTCGACGAGGTGCTGGGTCCGGGCGAGGGCCAGAACCTGCTCGAGCTGCTGGTGCGCACGGCCCCGGCGACGGGCACGGGACTGGTGCTGACCGCGCCGCTGTCCATGGCGGGGGCCAGATGGGCCTCCAGAATAGGGTTGCGGCTCGTACTGGGGGCGCCGCAGCCCGCCCAGGCGTCGGTGGCGGGCCTCCCGCGCGGCGTGGTGACGGGATCGGCTCCGGGCCGCGGCGTCGTCATCGACGGAGCCGTCGAGGCGGAGCGGGCATTGTCCGTCCAGGTGGTCACCCCGTGCGCACCCCGAGAGGCGACGGCGAGGTCGGCCCACCGCCTGGTCGCGATCCCCCGGACGGTGGCGCCCCTGGCCGGAACGTGGGCCGTGGGCGGTGATGACGCCCGGCCCCTGCCGGTCCCCCGCGGCTGCGTGCTCGTGGTCGGACCCCCGGGATCCGGGCGCACGACGGCACTGGCCGCGCTCAAGCGCTGCCTTCATGAAAATCCGGACGAGCCGGTCCTGGCGATCGACGATCTCGATCTGGCCGAGGCGGTGGTGCTCTCTCGAGTGGAGAGAGCTCTGCACAGCGGACGGATCGTCCTGGCCTCGGCGACCACCGAACGCGTTGTGGGCACGTACCGGGGGCCGTTGGCGACCCTGCGCGAGCGCGGCGATCTAGTCGTACTGTGGCCCGCCCTGGGACCGGCCTCGCAGGTGGCGGGACGCTCGCTGCGAGCGGTGACCGACCCGCGAGCGCCCACGCATCCGGGCCGCGGGGTCCTGGTGTCCCGGGGGGATACCGTCCCCATACAGATCGCCGCCGACGCAACTGCTGCAGCAACCTGACGTGGCTTCCCTTATGCCTCCGAATCGCTCAGAATCAAGGATTCGTTCCTGTGACCATAACGACAAGGTCGCCGGCGCACCTCTCACCGCTGAACTCTTGCCACACCTGCGCACGCGTGTGAAAGTTGGCTCAGAACGCGACAACCTGTTGCTCATCTCCGAGCACCGCTCGGTATGGCGGGTATAGGCGGGCCGCAAGACGTACCCCGAAGGGAGCCCTCATGGACTGGCGAAGTCAGGCAGCATGTCTCACCGTTGACCCGGAGCTCTTCTTCCCCGTCGGCAACACCGGTCCGGCCATCGCGCAGATCGCCGAGGCGAAAGAGGTGTGCGCCCGCTGCGAGGTCATCGACACCTGCTTGAAGTGGGCTCTGGAGAACGGTCAGGATGCTGGCGTGTGGGGGGGGATGAGCGAGGACGAGCGTCGTTCCCTCAAACGGCGAGCGGCTCGCGCCCGCCGCTCCTCCTGACGGTCCATTGCCCGGGCGGTCGGAGCGCATGGACCGTCAGACGGCTTCAAAATTCCGCTTCAGCAGGTCGAGTACTCACGGCGCACGACCGTGCGCGGCGCATGCCTCCTCCCCCGGTGGAAGACAAGGTATTCCTCATTATTTCATTGTCGCGCACGAGCGATCGCGCCGGCATGAGATCGGAAACGCTCGTCTTGTTATCCTGCCGCATGGTGTCCAGCGCAGGCGTCATCCGAAGACCTCGGCGTCGTAGACGACCCGATACGCCACCGCCTCGTTCCAGTGTCGCTGGCTGAGTCTTGCACCGGTCGGCACCGTCGCACTGGGGAGAGATCTGGTCGCAGCGCCGACCCGGTCACGGGCTGTGCCGCACACCTCGTTGTAGACGCCGCGCACCTCCTTCAAGCTTCAAGCCGAAACCCATGTGCGAGGCGATCCCGCCCATCGGCGGGCCTCCCGGTTCCGTCATCGAAACGCGTCGGGCGTCGACCCGCGATGCCGAGACGATCAGGCCGACGGAGCGAGCCGGGCGCGCACGACGACGTCGGTGCCCCTCGCCTCACGCACCGGATCGCTCACGGGTCGCCAATCGATGGTGCCGCGCAGCTCCCCGTGCACCAGGGTGGATACGATCCGCGTTCCCAGTCCCGTCATCGCCGCTCCGGGCTCAAGGCCGACGCCGTCGTCGATGACGTGGACGGTCAGCTCGTCGTCATCGCGCTGAGCGGTGACGACCACGGTGCCGTCGTGATCCTGAAGCCCGTGCTCGACGGCGTTGGTGACCAGCTCGGCCAGGACCGTCGCCAGCGCCTGGGCCGCATCGGCCTCCACCACCCCGAAGGCGCCTTCGAGGCGGGTGGTCACGCGTCCGCCAGCGGAGGCCACCGCCGCAGCGCCGCGTAGCACGGACGCGAAGACCTCGTCGAAATCGACGGTCTCGTCGACGTTCTGGCTCAGGGCCGCGTGCACCGTCGCAATGGTGGCGACGCGGCGCTCGGCCTCGGCCAGCGCCTCGCGGGTCTCGTCATTGGTGGCGCGTCGGCCCTGGAGTCGCAGGAGGGCCGAGACCGTCTGCAGGTTGTTCTTGACCCGGTGGTGGATCTCGCGGATGGTGGCGTCCTTGTTGAGCAGCACCTGCTCGCGTCGTCGGATCTCCGAGACGTCGCGCACCAGCAGCAGAGCACCGGCGCGATGCCCGTCGCGACGCAGTGGGATGGAGCGCACCGACAGGAAGATCCCGCCGACCTCGATCTCGGTCAGCCAGGCCTGGCGCCCCATGAGCACGACCGCCAGCGTCTCATCCACGGGCGTGCGCTCGGGAATGATCCGAGTGACGGCCTCGGCGAGTACCTGTCCGTCGATCTCGTCGACCAGCCCCAGCCGGTGGAAGCAGGATCGCGCATTGGGGGAGGTGTAGACCACGACTCCGTCGTCGTCGAGCCTGACGACACCGTCGCCCACGCGCGGAGTGCCGTGTCGCACCGCGGTGGCGGCGCCCCGGATCGGGAAGGCGCCCTGGGAGATCATGAGGCACAACGCGTCGGCCAGATCCTCCTGGGGCTGGTGGACGATCCGCCCGCCGCGCATGACGCCCACCGAGGTCTCCCGTGTGATGATGGCGATGGGTTCACTGTCACGCACCACCGGGACGTATTCCTCGCGCACGGCGGTCGTGCCGGTCCATTCCGGATCGGCGGCGACGACGACCTGCACGCTGGTGAGCGCCTCCAGCGCCATCGCCTCGCGGGCGGCGGGCATACGTCGGCCGATGACCTCCTCGAGGTGGACGGTGGCGCCCGTGGCGGGACGGGAGTGGGCGGCGGCGACGAAACGTCCGGTGCTGGTGCGGATCCACAGCACCAGGTCGGACACCGATAGGTCTGCGATCACCTGCCAATCGGCGATGAGCTGGTGGAGCCAATCGAGGTCAGCACCGGGGAGATCGATGGCGCCGCGGGTCGAGGGAGACAGGAGGTTGGGCACAACCCGATGGTACCGGCGGCGCGACGCCGGGTCCTCATGGCAGGATCAGCCCCATGAAGAAAACCATCTCCATGACCTACCCAGCCGATCCCCAGCGTGTTGCCACCATGCTCTCGGATCCCGCCTACCAGCAGGCTCGCATCGACCGCTTCGGACTCGAGGACGCCAGCGTGGACGTCGCCGCGCGAGGGCGCGGCTTCGTGTCCACCATCGCTGGCTCCGTCCCGCTCAGCCGCCTGCCGGCGGCCGCCAAGCGCTTCGTGCGCTCAGCCGTCTCCTTCTCGTTGGCGGAGTCGTGGGGCGAGCCGGCCGACGACGGCTCGCGCACCGGCGGTGTCGACGTCGCCCTCAAGGGCGCACCGGTGCACGCCGGGGCGACCACCGCGATGCGCCCGGCTGGAGAGGACGTCACCGAGCTCACCGTGGAAGTCGACCTGAGCGTCAACGTCCCGCTGGTGGGGCACACCATTGAGGAGAAGGCGATGTCCCTGACCGACCGCGCGATCGCCGATGAGAAGGCGCGGGCCACGGCTTGGCTGGCCGAGCACTGACGAGCAGCACAACAGGCGGTGGGGCGGGCCGCTTCGGCTTCGGGGCCTGCTGAGAGCCCCGTCGCGAGTGTGCCGGCGTCGCCGCCATGGCCACCGGCATCGGCCGATCTGCGGATCACCAGCCCGGTCCCCCGGTGAGATCGAACACGAGTGTTCGTATCTCACCGGGGGATCGACTCGTTTCCGAAGCGCATCGCCCGGCTCCTCGCCATTCCGCTGTCCGGCGAGCCCTCTACTGGCGGAGGCCGTTGTCGTGACACGATCACGCCATGAGCAGCGAGCACTCCGAGATCATCCCGCCGACCGAGGCCAACTCCGTGTGGGCTGAGAGAACCGGCACCCGTCAGTACCTGGGACGCAACGCCCGCGGCGCCCAGGTGCGCATCGGCACGGGCCCGGGCGAGTTCTCCCCGGGCGAGCTCATCAAGATCGCCTTGGGCACGTGCAACACCCTGTCGGCCGACCACCGCCTGGCCAAGGCGCTGGGCGAGGACTTCGATGCCAATGTGGTCGTAGCGACTTTGAAAAGCGAGGCGGAGGAGCGCTACACCGACTTCGACGTCCAGCTCGTCGCCGACTTCTCTTCCCTGACCCCCGAGCAGCGCGCCACCCTGACCGCACGGGTCGAGGGCGCCATCGAGCGCGCCTGCACCGTCGGCCACACCATCGACAAGGGCGCCGGCATTCGCCTGCACCTGCTCGACGACCAGGACTGACACCATCGCCATCCGTCCGCCGGCTCCGCCCCGCCCGCCGGCACCGCCTGCCGATACCGCCCGTCGGCCATCGGGGCGCCGATTCGAACTCCCGTCAGGAGGACACCCCATGGCCGTCTTCGAGGATCCCGCACGAGGCTCCGCCCTGGAGCGCGCGCTCGACAAGGCGCTGGCCGTCCCGGCCTCCCGGATCGAGGAACGGATCGCCCGCATGCGCCGCGAGCGCCCCGGCGCAGACACCGCCGAGCTCGTCGAGCTGGCCGCCTCACGCCTGCGCACCGAGGCGGGGCTGTCCTCCGGAGCCGTCGGCGCCTCCGCCGCGCTGCCGGCGATGGGCACGGGGACGGCCACGGCCCTGACCCTCGGGCAGACGGCGGTCTTCCTGGCCTCCGCGGTCACCTACGTTCTGACCGTTGCCGAACTGCAGGGCCTACGTGTTATCGACACCGATAGGCGCCGCGCCCTGGTGATGTCCGCCCTGCTCGGGCGAGAGGGCTCGGAAGCGGTCCAGGGCTCTCTAGGCCTGTCCACCCTGTTCTGGGCCGCCCAGCACCTGGCGCGGATGCCGTTGCCCACCGTCAAGACCATCAACAGGAAACTCGCTCGGCGGATGGCCAGGAGGATGGCGACCCGAAGCGGGGCCCTGGCGGTGGGCCGGCTCATCCCCTTCGGAATCGGCGCGGCCATCGGCTGGGCCGGCGGCAGGGCACTGGCGGACCAGGTCATCGAGGGCGCCCGCTCGGCCCTCGGCCCGACCGGGCAACTGCCGGGCGGCGCCGTCGAGGTGATCGAGACGTGAGCCGCTCGACGGGGCCCTACCCGGTCCTGACGGAGCTGGGCCTGAGCGCGCCCGACGGCGTCGACGTCGCCTACGAGGAGCTCCTGGCCGAGGTCCTCACCCGCGGCGTCCCCAAGGGCGACCGCACCGGCACGGGCACGCGCTCGGTCTTCGCCCGTCACCTGCGCTATGACTTGACCGCCGGATTCCCGCGCATCACCACCAAGTTCGTCGCCATGAAGGCCGTCAAGGGCGAACTGCTGTGGTTCCTACGCGGGGGTACCAACGTGCACTGGCTGCACGAGCACGGCATCACTATCTGGGATGAGTGGGCCGACGCCGATGGCGGGCTCGGCCCCGTCTACGGTTCGCAATGGCGCAGCTGGCCCACACGCGACGGCGGCGCGATCGACCAGGTCGCCCGGGTCATCGACACCCTGCGCCACGACCCGCACTCGCGGCGCATGCTCGTATCAGCCTGGAACGTGGGCGACCTCGGCGACATGGCGCTGGCCCCCTGCCACGCCTTCTTCCAGTGCTATGTGGCCGACGACCGCCTGAGCCTGCAGGTCTACCAGCGCAGCGCCGACCTCTTCCTCGGAGTGCCCTTCAACATCGCCTCCTACGCGCTGCTGACCCACATGCTCGCTCAGCAGGCCGATCTGAAGGTCGGGGAGATGGTGTGGACCGGGGGCGACTGCCACATCTACAACACTCACGTCGACCAGGTGCGCACCCAGCTCTCGCGGGTGCCGAAGGCCCATCCCTTCCCCACGCTGCGGCTGAGACGGGCGGAGTCGATCGACGCCTACCAGATGGATGACATCGACGCCTCAGAGGGCTATGAGCACCATCCGGCGATCAAAGCACCGGTGGCCGTGTGAACAGGACCGACCAGGACCGGCCTCGGCGCGCAGCGCAACCGGCCTCGGCACGGGGAGGAGGGACGGCCGGATGAGACTGGGCATGATCTGGGCGCAGGACCCCTGCGGCGTCCTCGGCGCGAGCGGCACCATGTTGTGGCGGGTTCCCGCGGATTTCCGCCATTTCAAGGCGGCGACGCTGGGAGGCGCCGTCATCATGGGACGCACCACCTGGGAATCGATCGGCGGGGCGCTGACGGGGCGCGCCAATATCGTGCTCACACGACGAGACGGGTGGGAGGCGACCGCGGACGGCGCCGTGCGAGCTGCGAGCCTCCGCCACGGTCTGGCGCTGGGCGCCCGGGCGCTCGCCGGCGGGTCGGTGGACGATCCGCGTGAAAGCGCCTACCGCGCTCTGCCGCGCCTGTGGGTGATCGGCGGCGGCAGTGTCTACGCCCGGACGGCATTCGAGGGTCTGGCCGACGAGCTCGTGGTGACCACCGTCGACTTGGACGCGGGCGGGAGGGCGCGTTCGGCTGGAATTGCCCGGGAACTCCTCATCCACGCTCCCCGCATCGATGACGACGAATGGATGCCGGACGGCGCCCTGAGCGACGCCCCCGGCACCTGGCGGCCAGTCAGCGGGGACGCCGCCTGGCGGGTGGACCACTACCTGCACCAATGACGCGTCTGGGGACCCGACGCCCGTCGTCGATCGGTCGGTGCGGCGCCGGCCCCGCCCGGTGCCGGCGCCGGTGGCCCGTCAGCCGTGGATCAGGCCCTGCGCTTCGAGCCAGCCGGAGGCGATCGTGGCCGAGTCGAGCTGCTCGCCGGTGGAGCGCGCGTTCAGGGCGCGCAGCTCGTCCAGACTCAGACGCGCGGAGACCGCGTCGATGGCCTGCGCGGCGCCCACGGCGAGGTCCCTGCGCACCAGCGGGGTGACGTTCTCCGGGAGGATGAGCCCTGCGGGGTCCTCCAGCACGACGAGGTCGTCATCCGTGATGGCCGGGCTGCATGTGGGGATGTCGGCTGCGTCCACGTCTCCGTCGGTCAGGGTCTTGACGGTCAGTGGGCCGCCGGTGTCCTCCACGGGGTTGGGGATCTGAGCCTCGACCCCGTAGACAGACCTCAGCCCCTCGGGACCGTAGGGACGGGTGGCGAATTCGGCGTTCGCCGCAACCGTGATCGTGCGGTCGAGTGAGGCGAGATCCGCGATGGAGGTCAGGGAGTGCTCCTGGGAGAAGGCACGCGTGACCGTGTACGAGTCCTGGTCGGTGGCTGCGGATGCGGTCAGAACCGTCAGCCCCTGGGGCAGGGCCGTGAGCAGGGCGGTGTGGACGGAATCGGCGTCGGTGGCGGAGGAGTTCTTGTCGTAGTACTGGAGGAGGTTGCCCCCGTACTCGGGGATCACGTCGACCTCGCCGGACTCGAGTTCGGGCAGGTAGACCTCCCGCTGGCCGATCTGATACTGGCGCTCAACGGTGTAACTCGCCGCTTCCAGGACCTGGGCGTAGAGTTCGGCGATGATCTCGTTGGAGTAGTACTGCTGGGATCCGACGACGATGGTCGCCCCGTCGCTCGCTCGGGAGTGGGAGTCGGAGGCGAGGGGGTCGGAGCGGTTGCCGCAGGCAGCCAGAGCGGAGGTCAGGGAGGCGAGGCCGACGGCGCCCAGCGCACCGCGGCGAGTGAGGTTCGAAAACATCAGGGGGCCTTTCGATCGCGCACGCCGACGGGTCTGACGACGCGCTGGAGGAGAGTGAAGAAAGCCTCGGAAACGAGGGCGAGAGCGATGACGAGCAGGGACGAGGCGAGCATCATGACGTAGTCCTGGGTCTTCAGGCCCAGGAACATGAGGCGCCCGAGGCCGCCCGCGCCCGTATACGCCGCCAGCGTCGCCGTGGCGATGACTTGGAGGCCGGCCGAGCGCAGCCCGCCGACCAGGAGGGGAGCCCCCAGCGGGATCTCGACGCGCGCGAGCACCTGGAACTCGCTCATGCCGGCCGCGCGGGCGGCGTCGACGGCGATCGGGTCGGCGGACTCGACGCCCGTGTAGGCGCCGGCCAGGACGCTGGGCAGAGCCAGGATGATGAGGGCGAGCAGCGGGGCGAGCAGACCGATGCCCAGGGCCAGGCCGAACAGGGTGATCAGGCCCAGTGTCGGCAGGGCGCGCACGGCCCCGGAGGCGGACACGAGCAGGCCCCGGCCCCGCCCGGTGTGGCCCACCCACCAGCCCAGCGGCATGCCGATGATCGCGGACAGCCCCACTCCCAGCAGGGAGTAGAGCACGTGCTGGGCCATCAGGTGTCCGATACCCAGGTATCCGCTCCAGTGGCCGGGGTCCAGAATGTAGCCGATGGCGGCCGCAAGGTAGTTCATGCGTCCTCCGCTCCCTTCCCCACCGCCTCGGCCGTCTCACGCTCGGCGGTCTCAACGGCCCCGGCGACGGGGGACGACCCGGATCCGGCTGCGTCGGTCCGCATCGCGCCCGCCCGGGGTCGGCGCCCGCGGGGTCCACCGCCGGCCCAGGGCATGAGCACCCGGCCGGCCAGGGCGATCAAGCTGTCCAGGGCCAGGGCGAGCAGCACGGTGACCACCAGGCCGGTGAGGATCTCAGCCCTCACGCCGCGCTCGAATCCGTCGGTGAACAACTGCCCCAGGCTGCGCACGCCCAGCACCGCCCCCACCGTCGTCAGAGAAACCGTGGAGACGGCCACCACCCGTAGACCGGCCAGGATCGCCGGGCCGGCCAAAGGCAGCTCGACGGCCCAGAAGCGGCGCACCTGACCCATGCCCATGGCGGTCGCGGCGTCGCGCGTCCCGTCGTCGACCGCTTCGAGGGCTTCGACGGTGGCCGGCACGAGCAGCGCCAGCCCGTAGAGGGTCAGGGCGACCACGACGTTGATGATCTCGCGGATCCCGGTGCCCAGCACGATCGGCAGGATGACGAACAGGGCCAATGAGGGAATAGCGTACAGCAGCGCCGATCCGGAGGCGATCACGGCCCGCAGGGGCCCGACCCGCTGCGCCAGGCGCGCCAGGAGTACGGACAGCACGAGGGTCGCCAGAACCGCGGGGAGCGTCTGGAGGAGGTGTGCGCCCAGACAGGCCCCCACCACCGGCGTGTTGGCGAGCACCCACCTCACGTGCGTCCTCCCGCGGGCGTGTCATGGGCGGCGTCGAGGACCCCCAACGTCCGCCCCGTCTCGTCCTGGACGACCCGGCGTCCGGCGACTTCAGCCAGACGCAACGCACGCCGAGCATCCTCCAGGCCGAGGAAGCGGACGACGAAATCATCGACGGGGGCGGCGACGAGCTCGTCGCCGGTGCCGCGCTGGGCGATGCGGGCGCCCTCGCGCAGCAGGATGATCTCGTCACCGAGCGTCAGCGCCTCGTCGACGTCGTGGGTGACGAAGACGATGGTCTTGGCCAGGTTCGCCTGGATGCCGATGAGTTCGCGCTGGAGCTCGCGGCGCACGAGCGGATCGACGGCTCCGAAGGGCTCGTCCATGAGCAGGACGCCCGGGTCGGCGGCCAGGGCCCGGGCCACCCCGACGCGCTGGGCCTGCCCGCCGGAGAGCTGATGGGGATAGCGCCCGGCGAGGTCGCCGTCCAGTCCGAGCATCTCCATGAGCTCATGAGCCCGGCGACGGGCCGTGGCGCGGTCGGTCTCGCACAGACGCGGAACGAGAGTGATGTTATCAATAACGCGACGGTGCGGGAGCAGTCCTCCGTTCTGCATGACGTAGCCGATGGAGCGCCGCAGCGCGACCGGGTCACGGTCGCGCACGTCCCTCCCGTCGAGCAGGACCCGGCCCCGGGTGGGATCGACCATGCAGTTGACCATGCGCAGCAGGGTCGTCTTGCCGCAGCCGGAGGATCCGAGAAGAACCGTGGTGGAGCCGGCCGGCAGACGAGCCGAGAAGGACTCGACGGCACTCGGGGCGTCCCCACGTCCGCCCGCGGGCACCGGATAGCGCTTGGTGACGGCCTCGAACTCGATGGCGCCAGCTGTGCCGGCCACGTCGGAGGCCTGATGAGAACTCACGCCCGGGGTCTCCTTTCCGCATGCACGCGCACCGATCGGCCGCGCATCACCACCGTAGCAGTCCCGTCCATTTACGTCGATTCGATGTATTCTGAGTGTCGTGCTCGCTCTCAAGATCCTCGGGTTCCTCGACGACGGTCCTCTCCACGGCTACGAGCTGCGCCGGCGCATCAACGAGCTCGACGGCCCCGGCAGCCGCCTGTCCGAGGGGGCCCTGTACCCGGCGCTGACCCGCCTGGAGAAGGCCGGCTACCTGGTCCGCACCGACGAGCCCGGCACGCGCGGCCGCATGCGCCGCCGCATCGAGATCACCGCCGCCGGCCGCGAGCACCTCCACGAACTGCTGCGTCACCCCGATGAAGCGACCATGGCATCCATGCCCCGCTTCCTGACAGTGCTCGCCTTCTTGTCGCACCTGCCCGAGAGGGATGATCGCCAGACGGTCCTCCGCCGTCGCCTAGCGATCCTCAAGACGCCGCCGGCCTTCTTCTACGACCCCGACGGCGCGCCCCGTCGCGCCTCCCGCGAACCGGACCCCTACCGTCAGGGTATGGTGCGCGTGGCGGGAGCCGCCCGTCGCGCCGAGATCGACTGGTTGCGCGAAATGCTCGCCAGGACTGAGCGCCCCTCCCGCCACGATCCGAGGGCCGGGCCCCGACGCCCTGCACCGCGAACGATGCGATAAGCAGACCGACCAGAACGCCGAGGAGGAGCCTCATGCCATCCACCATGCGTGCCGCGGTCCTCACCGCGCCCGGCATCGAGAACCTGCACGTCACCGACCTGCCCGTCCCCGAGCCCGCCGCGGGCCAGGTACGGATCAAAGTCATGAGCTTCGGCCTCAACCGCTCGGAGCACCACTCGGTGACCGGCCAGGCCGAGGGCATGTCCTACCCGCGGGTGCTCGGCATCGAGGCCAGCGGCGTCGTCGACCTCGATCCCGCGGGCGTTCTCGCCCCCGGAACCCAGGCGGCCACCATGATGGGCGGAATGGGCCGCTCCTTCGACGGCGGCTACGCCCAGTACGTCGTCGTGCCCCGCGAACAGGTCATCACCTTCTCCTCCCCGCTGGAGTGGGATGTGATCGGCTCGGTGCCTGAGACGCTCCAGACCGCCTACGGCGCTCTGACCACCGCGCTGGACCTACGCAGCGGGCAGAGCCTGCTCGTGCGCGGAGGCACCTCCGCCCTGGGGCTGGCGGCCGCCGCGCTCGCAGTCGATCGGGGCTGCCGCGTGCTGGCGACCTCGCGCCGACGGGCGGGCCTGGAGCTGCTGGCCGCCCGCGGCGTGGAGGCCGTACTCGACGACGGCGCTGTGGCCGGCCGGGTGCGCAAGCGTCTGCCCGGGGGCGTGGACGCGGTTCTGGAGCTCGTCGGCGCCCCCACGCTGCGCGACTGCCTGGCGGCGACGGCCGTGCACGGCACCGTGTGCTTCGCCGGCATGCTGTCGGACTCGTGGACGATCCCCGACTTCTACCCCATGGATTGGATCCCCACCGGCGTGCGGCTGACCACGTACGCCGGTGAGGCGCACAATCTGCCCGCGACCGAACTCCAGCGGGTCCTGGACCGGATCGCCGCGGGCGCGCTGGATCTGGTGCCCGTGCACGCCTACCCGCTCGAGGACATCGTCAGGGCGCAGCAGGACATGGCCGCGGGGACGCACGTCGGCAAGCTCGTCGGTCTGCCCTGGAGCTGAGGGGCGTCCGGATCGGCCGTAGATGCCGTAGCGGGCCGCGGCTCCGCCCCGCCCCCTCACGCGTTCAGGGACGACCGGCGAACGGCTCCGCAGGCACGGAGCCGCGCCGAAATTCAAGCGCGGAACTCCTCGGGGCGCGGCATGCCCGCGCTGCGGGGCGCCAGGATCTCCCAGGCGTCAATGGCGACGACGAGGGCCGAGAGCAGGCTCACCGTCACCAGCGCCGCGCCCGCGGCGCCCAGAACGACCGCCCCGAGGGCGCCGACTAACTTGGAGCGGTAGACGGCTCGGAAGGCGTTCCACCGGATGAGGACGAACTCGGCCAGGAACAGCGCCGTCCCGCAGCCGAGCAGGAGGGACGGCCCCGGCCCGAGCGCCTCCTGCGGGTCGTCCACGGCCGCATGGAACCCCACTGCGACGAGGATGATACCGGCGACGAGCACGAGGTGGCCGTAGGCGAGGATGGAGCGCACAACATCGGTGCCGGCGTCGACCTGCTTGAAACGCATGAGGATGAATCGGTCGCCATGGTGGAAGTAGGCCCACCACAGCGCCGCGACGAGGGCGAAGGCGGCCGCCACGACCAGGCCCTGCTCCCAGCCGACGTGCTCGGCCCCGGTCAGCGGGGTCCCGATGGCCACGAGGGTCTCCCCCAGGGCGATGAGGATCAGGGCGCCGAAGCGCTCAACAACGTGCTCGGCGTCGTAGCGGATGGCCGTCATCCGGGACCGCAGGTGCCACAGAGCGGTGACCTCGACGAGGGCGGCGGCGCCCCAGATGATCTCGCGCCACGGCGTCGGCGGCGCGAGAGCGCCGACCACGAGCAGCGGCCCGCTCACCAGCGCACTGCGGTGGTAGGGGGTGGCGATGGGCCTGAGTCCGACGAAGGAGCCCAGGATGAGGGAGCGCCCGACCCAGTAGGCCAGGGCGAACAGGAGCCCGCGGGATCCGAAGGCTTCGGGGATGGCGATGGCCAGGACCAGGGCGTCCAGCGCGACGGCGAAGACGGTCAGGCGACCGCGTCCGGTCGACACATCTCGCATCGAGGCCTGGACGGTGGTGCCCGCCCACAGCCAGTAGACGATGGTCAGCAGGATTCCAGCGTGCAGCAGGCCGCGCCAGCCGGGCTCCCCCCTGACGACGTCGGACAGGCAGGTGACGGCGAAGACGAAGACGAGATCGAAGAAGAGCATGCTCGTATCGACCGGTCGGTGCTCGAGCAGTGGTGTACGGGCGGACGAGCCGGATGATTCTGCCGATTCGAATGACTCGGACATGGAACTCCTGACGGTTGGCCGGCGAGGACCTCCCGCGGAGCTCAGGCCGGGAGCAGTCCCGCGCACAGGCAGATGATGGCGAGGGCGGGCAGCGCGCCCTGCTTGAGGGCGGCGCCGCGGTGGGCGGGCGAACACAGGCCCAGGACGAGGGCGGCCGCCACCATGGAGCCGGTACCGTAGAGCACGAGAGCCGTACCCGCCCGGAATGCGCTGCCGGCCCCGAGGACGACCAGTGCTACGCCCAGGAGCGCCTCGACGGCGAGGAACAGGTTGTAGAAACCCTGGTTATAGGCGTAAAAGGCGTGCGGACGCGCCTCTTCGGGCGTGCCGCCGAAGGCCCTGCGGGCGAGCGGCCCCTCCCAGGCGATGGACTCCATCCAGAAGATGAGGACGTGGACGGCCGCGGCGCCCACCGCAGCGACCAGACCGACAGCCGTGACAACCGCCATTATGACCGTCTCTCATCGACCCGCGATTGCGCGCCGGCGGGCATGACGAGGGCATCGGGGCGCTCCCCCGCTCGCCCGGTCGACGCCGCGCGGGCGCCCTCGTCCTCGTCATCAGTGAACTGGGCGAGCATAGGGCGGGCGAGCATGGCGGCGGCCATCTCATAGCCGATCGCGCCGGGGTGAAAACCATCATCGGCCCAGAACCCCTCGGGCAGGTCGCAGTGAGCGACGTCGACGAAGGGGACGCCCCGCTCGGCGCAGACGGCGACGGAGGCGTCCGTCTGAATATCGGTCCACTCGCGCAGCACGGAGCGCAGCGTCGGCATAAGAGCGGGGCTGCGGTAGAGCTGGCCGGCGCTGCACGCTACGACGTACCGGCTGCGTCGGGCCGCGTCGTCGAGGACCGCGCTAAGATCCTCGGTCCACTCTGCCGGGCCGCGACGGGCCATGAGGTCGTTGGATCCGGCGCACACCAGCAGCAGATCGGCGCCGTCGACCTCGGGCAGGAAGCGGTAGCGCACTCGGCGCATGGTGGCGCCCAGACGGGCGTGGGTGGACCACTGAACGTCACGGCCCGTGGCGGCGGCCAGAATGCGCGCGATGCGGGGCACGAGCGCTCGGTCCTGCGCGGCGACGCCGCAGCCCGCCACCAGGGAGTCCCCGACGGCGACCAGCCGCAAGGGCGCGCCGCAGTCCCGAACGGTGGCGGAGGCGGCGGGAGCCGCCGCCCCGTCGGGTGCGATGACCCCCGCGCGCTCACCGGGGGGCTCGGGGGCGAGCCTGACAGTGCGCCGGGCGATGGCCGCTTCAACGATCGCCAAGGGACGGCGCAGCCGACGGCGGGCGCCGGAACGGAGAACCGGGTCGAGGCTGTTCATGGTGAACGAGTTTATGACCGGACGGTCGGAAGGGGTATGACCGGCAATGCGCGCCGAGCGTGCCCGCTGTCACGAGACTCCGGGCGGAGCCCGGCATACGAGCACCGACGGAGCAGCCCACGGGAGCCGAACCCTCAACCGCCGATGCGCGACGGCCGGAGCCCGCCGGATCCGCCCGCCCACCGCCGTCCTCATCAGATCTCGTGCACCGCCACGGCCAGGCCCGCCTCCCGCAGCTCGGCGAGAACGGAGGGGTCGATGTCGTTCGTCGTGAGAAGAAGATCGAGGTCCGCCAGCTCGCCGAACCAGTAGGCGTGCGTCCGCGAGATCTTGCGCGGTGCCGTTGGCAGGAGAGCCCGCGCCGAGGACGTCATGATGGCGCGCTTGACGGCGGCGTCATCGGATTCGACGACTGTGAGTCCGTCCGCCACCGAGACCGAGCAGGTCGATAGCACCGCCACATCGGCCCGGAAGCGGCGCACGGCGTCAACCGCCTCGGTGGAGAACAGGGAGAGCGACTCGGGGTCGACGAGCCCGCCGGCCACCGTGACCGTCGCGCCCGGAACGGACGCGAGCGCGGTGGCGGCCCCCAGCGACAGGCACAGCGCCCTGATGGCACGCCCGGCGAGCTCCTCGGCGACCAGCTCGCAGGTGGTGCCGGAGTCGACGATGACGCTCTCGCCGTCCTCGACCATGGCGGCGGTCGCCCGGGCCAGAACGCGCTTGGCCTCGACGTCCTCATCCCGGCGCAGAGCCACGGGTCGCAGAGAGCCGCGCCGGGGCGCCCGCAGCGCACCGCCGTGAACGCGGACGACCCGCCCGTCGCGCGCGAGCTCCGCCAGGTCTCTGCGCACCGTGATGACCGAGACCCCCGTGAGGCGGGAGAGCGCGTTGACGCTCAGCACCTCCGTGGGGCTGAGCGACCGAAGGATCGCCCGACGGCGCTCCCGGGGCGCGGTAGCCATTGCCGACATCACTGCCTCCGATCCCGACGGCACTGCGATCGTTTCTCCCGAGAATGATCAATGACAGTGATCAAATGATCTCATACCTTTGATGTCAACGGAAACCTCTCAGGGTGACCGTTGCAAACACAACACTCACGGCATTCGATCGAATGATCGGAGAGCTGCGAACGAAGGACGAAGGAGACTGACATGCCGCACATCGACCACGCCGCCATCTGGGTCGCCGACCTCGACGACGCCCGCGACTTCTATTCCCACTGGTTCAACGGACACGCCAACGGCCTGTACGAGAACCCCCGAACCGGTCTGCGCACTCACATCCTCCAGTTCACCGACGGACCGTGGGAGGAGCGGCGCACCCGCCTGGAGCTCATGAGCCGACCCGACATCACCGCACTCGCCGAGCGCACCGGCCTGGGCTGGGCGCACGTATCCTTCTGCCTGCCCGGCCGCGAGGACGTCGACCGGCTCACGGCGGACATGGCCGAGGCGGGCGTGCGGATCATCGACGGGCCTCGCGAGACTGGTGACGGATACTACGAGGCCGCCATCCTCGATCCGGAGGGCAACCGCATCGAGCTCCTCGCCGCGGACTACTCCGACGACGTCGCCCTCCGCCCGTCCCACTGATGACCTCGCCGATCGCCCCCGCTGAGGCGGTGCCGAGAGCCAGCCTCCGGCACCGCCGGCGGAGAGAATCGTTCAGGCCGGCGATACCGCCCGCCCAGCGCTTCCGCCCACGGCGCCGCCTCGCCGCATCACTCCTCGGCGGCGGAGGGGCGGGTCATGTCGGCGGGGACCACCCAGGCGTCGAACTCCTCGGCGGTGACGAAGCCGAGCTCGAGAGCGGACTCACGCAGAGACAGCCCCTTGCGGTGGGCGTTCTTGGCGATCGTGGAGGCCTTGTCATAGCCGATGTGGCGGTTGAGAGCCGTGACCTGCATGAGGTTGGTCTCGAGATTGTGCTCAATGCGCTCGCGGTTGGGCTCGATGCCGTAGGCGCAATGAGTGTCGAAAGACACGCACGCGTCCCCCAGCAGCTGGATGGACTCCAGGACGCACCAGGCCATCACCGGTTTGAAGACATTGAGCTGGAAGTTGCCCTGGCTTCCGGCGAAACCGACGGTCGCATCGTTGCCGAAGACCTTGGTGGCCACCATGGTCATCGCCTCGCACTGGGTGGGGTTGACCTTGCCCGGCATGATCGAACTTCCGGGTTCGTTCTCGGGGATGAGGAGCTCGCCGATGCCGTTGCGGGGGCCGGAGGCGTACCAGCGCACGTCGTTGGCGATCTTCATCAGGGCATCGCCGAGGACCCGCAGAGCCCCGGAGACCTGGACGAGGGCGTCATGGGCGCTGAGCGCGGCGAAGAGGTTGTCGGCCTGTCTGAAGGCGATACCGGTCTCCTCGCTGATCTTCGCCGCGGCCAGCGCGCCGAACCTCGGATGGGCGTTCAGGCCCGTGCCCACGGCCGTGCCGCCGATGGCGAGCTCACGGGCGCAGGTGTCGGCGTGACGAATGCCGTCGAGGGCGAAGTCGATCTGGGCGACCCACCCGGAGATGACCTGGCCCAGGCGGATCGGGGTGGCGTCCTGCAGGTGAGTGCGGCCGACCATGACGACATCGTCGTACTCCCCGGCCTTGGCGTCCAGCGTGTTGCGCAGCTGCTCCACCCGCGGGTACATCGCGGCCAGCTCGCTGACGACGGCGATGTGCATGGCCGTGGGGAAGGTGTCGTTGGAGGACTGGCCTCGGTTGACATGGTCGTTGGGGTGGACGGGCGTCTTGGAGCCCATCCGGCCGCCAGCCAGCTCGATGGCGCGGTTGGAGATGACCTCGTTGGCGTTCATGTTGGACTGGGTGCCCGAGCCGGTCTGGAAGACCACCAGTGGGAAGTGCGAGTCGAGTTCGCCGGAGATGACCTCGTCGCCAGCCCTGACGATGAGGTCGGCGACGTCGCGGGGCAGCTCACCGAGCTCCGCGTTGGCCAGGGCGGCCGACTTCTTGAGCACGCCCAGGGCCCTGATGAGCGGGTGGGACAGAACGAAAGTTTCGCGGCCGATGTCGAAGTTATGCAGGCTTCGTTCGGTCTGGGCGCCCCAGTAGCGGTCGGAGGCGACCTCGATGGTGCCCATGGAGTCGGACTCGGTGCGCGTCGGTGCACTGGTGCTCTTATCAGATGCCATGGGCCCAGGCTAACGAAGAGCGTCACAACGCATGCGAAGATCGGCGCGGCACGTCGACGCGGGCACCTCGCCGTGAGCGGGGCCCTCGGCGCCGCGGTCCGGATTCGACGTCGGCAAGCGGGTCCACCGACCGTGACCCGTCCGAAGCCGGAGCCCGCGCCCCGCTCGTCATCGCGCGGGGCGTTCGCCCGGGAGAATCGGGGTGCGCCGGTAGGCTTCTCCCATGGAGGCGAGTGAGACCGGCGGGAGCCCCGGGCCCGTCGACGACGTTCCCGGCGGTCCGGGCTGGGTCGTCGACGGGGCGACGCTGCTCCCCCGGATCACGGACCTGGCATCCTTCAGGGCGGCCGGCGCCAAGGATCCTCTGCTGGAGGCCATCGAATTACTGTGGCTCGGCGACCCCGTCGCGGCTCGCGCGCAGCTGCGGGGCCGCGAGAAGTCGACGCGAGTGCTGGTCTTCCTGGCCGATTGCGACCGGGCGATGGGCTGGTACGAGGCCTCCCGGATCCGTTACGAAACGCTGCTGCGCGAACACGAGGGCGATGGGTGGGAGCCCGTTCTGCACGACCACCTGGGCAAGGTGCTTCTTCAGGCCGGAGACCCCGGGGCCGCCCTGAGACAGTTCGTGACGTCCCTGAATCTGCGTCGGGCCTCGGGCGCCTCCGCAGGCCTTCTCGCCTTCAGCGCGCAGGCCGTCGAGTACACCGTTCGACTCCTGCGAGCACCCCGGCGAGCCGCGCACCGACCGCCGTCGGCGCAGAACCGGAGGTCATGAGCGGATCCTCCCCTGACGGCGCGCCGAGCGAGCGGGAGCGGAGGGGACGCGGGCGGGCGGCACTCGCTCCGCAGGTCCGGTGCGCCCGCGAGCCATCTCAGAACGTGATGACCGTCTTGCCCGTGGTCCCGCCCGCCAGGAGGTCCGCGAGCGCCGAGCGCGCCTCCTCCAGCGAAACCCGGCGGGTGACGTCGACGCGGACTCGGTCAGAGGCTACCAGGGTCAGGGCCCTGTGCAGGTCGGCGCCGACCGCCTCGGGATTGGCCGCGGCGAGGGCCCCGAGGTTGAAGCCGGACGCGGTGGTCGCGGTGAGCCACAAACCCAGGGAGTCGATATCGACCGCCGGTGCGCCGGAGGCGTTGCCTACGCGCAGCAGCGTCCCGAACTGCGCCAGATGCCGTGCCGCCATCCGTGTCGCCTCCCCGCCGACGGGGTCGACGACGACATCCCACGCGTGCTCGGGCACCCGGTCGAGGTCATCGCGCAAGTAGACGTCGTCGTAGCCGAGGGCCGCGGCGCAACGGGCCTTGGCCTGCGATCCCACGACCGCCCCAGTGCGCGAGGCGCCCAGGAGTCGAGCGACCTGGCCGAATTGCGAACCGAGCCCGCCAGCGCCGGCGTGGACGAGCACCGCTGCGTCCGACAGTGCGTCCACCCGTGCGAGCGCGCTTACAGCGGTCGTCGTATTCGTGCAGGTCGCCGCCGCCGTCGCCGCGCTCAGGCCCGGCGGCAGCGGGACGACCAGGCGCGAGTCGACGATCACCTCCTGGGAGAAACCGCCGCCAGGCATGGTCAGCGCCGCCACCGAGTCGCCCCGGCTCACCGTACCGACCCCCTCACCGACACCGGTCACCGTCCCCACAACCTCCAGCCCGGGGATGAAGGGAAGTTCGACCCGACCGAAGCCAGTGGAGAAGAGGGCATCGATGAATCCCATCCCGGCATGAGAGACCCCGATGCGGACCTGCCCGGACGAGGGCTCACGGCGGGGCCGTTCGAGGATCTTCATGGCCGTGGGGCCGTCGTAGCCGACGACGGCGAGTGCGAGCGGTGAGGACTGTTCAGCTGATCTGCTCATGATCGTCAGGCTATGAGCTGGAGCCCGCTCCATCTCAAGCCCGTCCCGTCCCGCACTCATGCGGCTGGCGCATCCGTTCCTCAGCTGGAGTGCGCTCCGGGGCCTACAGTGGGGGGATGAACAGCCATGAGACCGACTGGATCGGCATCGCTGAGATGGCGCGACGCTCCGGCCTCTCGGTCGATACGCTCCGCTGGTACGAGCGGGAAGGATTGATCCCGGCGGTCGACCGCGGGCCGAATGGACGTCGACGGTTCTCCCGCGCGCAGCAGTCGGTGATCCTCCTGCTGGCGATGCTGCGCGATACGCAGATGCCGACCTCCGAGATGAAGCGCTTCGTCGCCCTCATGGATGAGGGGGCTGCCAGCCATGGACGCCGCATCGAGCTTCTCGAGCGTCACCGACGGCGTCTGACCGAACGCCGCGCCGCGATCGACGCTGCGGATGGGGCGCTGGCCGACAAGACGGATCACTATCGCGCACTCATCGCCCAAGGTAGGGACTGCGCTGGCGCGCCGGTGTCGGACGCCGTCCGGAGGCGGCAGTCGGCGACGTCCTGAACCGAATCGCGCCGCTCACCGCCGCGTGCATCAATGAGTCGCCGACGCGCTCACCGCAGCGCAGGGCCGATATCCGCCCAGGCCTCCGACCACGTCAGATAGAAGGCGCCGATCCTGTTGCTGATCAGCCCGACCAGGAACATGGTCAGGACGCATGTCCCCACCAGGAGCCCCGCCCGGGCCGCCACGCGGGCCGCGGTTGTCCACCGGGCCGAAGGAGCCGGGCCGTCCCCGCCGCCATCGTGGCCGTCAGTGTCACCGGCGCCGCCGGCCTCATCCGCGCTGTCGCCCTCCCCGCTGCGGGCGACGGTCCCGCTCTCGCCGTTTTGAACAGCCCGCGGGGTCGGCTGGGACAGGCAGGCCAGGAGCAGCGCTATCGTCGCCAGGGAGAGCATCATGATGATGCCGGTTCCCCTGATCTGGGTGAAGGAGCGCGCCAGGCGGTGCATCATCCCGTTGCTCCCTGACTCCCCGGCGCTCGTCCCTGCGGCGTCGGGTGCCGGGCCGGCGCCCGACGAGTCGTCGGCCGTCGGCGTAGCGGTCGGCGTCGGCGTGGGCGCGGCCGTGGGCGGGGCGGCCCCGTTCGGGTTGACTCCCGAGCGTTGCGACCACCACGTGAGGAACACGGGCGTCTGCTCCTTCCACAGGGCCCACGAGTGCCCTCCGCTGACCGGCCGGTCGACCTCAACAGTGTCATCGCCCTCGACGGCGGGGGGCAGGTTGGTGATCGATCCCTGGTCCAAGGGATCGTCCTGAGCCCCCAGAAGCCACAGGTTGATCGGCTCGTGCGGCTGGTTGTCCACCAGCGTGCTCAAAGTGTTCTGCTTGCGGAGCTCGGGAGTGGACAGTCCTCCGACATCGGGAACGTCGTACCCGGACATGGAGATCGCTGAGGAGTAGACGTCCGAGCGCATGATCGTGGTCCACACCGCGCAGTAGCCGCCGGAGGAGACTCCGCCCAGCGCCCACCCTTCGCGGTCGGTACGGGCCCCGGAGAACGTGGCCTGAACCATCTTCGGCACGTCCTCCTGGATCCAGGTTCCCACTTTGGCCCGTCCGACGACATCGGCGCAATCAGGTGCGGAACGCTGCGTCGCATCGGCGTTGAGCGAGGGGACGACGATGATCGTCGGCGGTAGGCGACCGTCGTCGATGGCGGCCTGCACCTGGGCGCCGAGATCCAGGCTCGAGACCATGCCGTCGGCCGCGCCGGGCACCCCGTGCAGGAAAACCAGGACGTTGTACGACTTCCCGTCGGTGGGCGAGTACCCCCGCGGGGTCCAGAACCACACGTCGTCGGTGATGTCGCTGGCCGGGCCGTGGAAGGTCGTCTTGTAGGTATTGTCCTCCTCCGTCGTCTGCTCCAGGGAGGCGACATAGGCCGGATCAGGCGTGGACGGAGCGTCGGTCTGCGGAGCCTCGTCGCCCTCCCCCCCATCTGCGGCGCTCGGGGTGGTCACCGGTGCGAGCCGGGTGGGGCCGGAGGCGTGGTCGGGGCCCGTAGCCAGCTGGGCGACCTGCCCGATCGTCGTGGCGAAACGCAGCGACATATTGATCTTCGTGGCCGCCAGCCCGGTGACCAAGAGCTGGCAGACCAGGACCGCGGGCAACGCCGCCACGAAGAACCGGCGACGCCGTCGAAAGCGTCCTCTCCGCTGGTCCACGTGCTCGGCCGCATGCGTTCGACGCCGACGACTCGCAAGCCGAGTCAGCAGGAGGACCGTCGCCGCCAGAGCGATGAGGGTGACGACTACGAACCCGGCGAAGAAGCTCGTGGAGACGACGCTCACATCAGAAAGAGAGGACACCGAACCATCCAAAAAGTCTGAGACGCATGAAGAGAGTGCCAGCGGAGATCCGCACCGCGCGGTGGCGCTAGCTCGAGCACTGAAAAGCCTCGGTCCCTGGCGGGACCGAGGCCTCGTGCCTATCGCGGCGTCTCGTAGCGGGGGCAGGATTCGAACCTGCGACCTCCGGGTTATGAGCCCGGCGAGCTACCGAACTGCTCCACCCCGCGGCGGCAAGACCCACCCTAGTCGTCGTCCGTCCCCGAACTCAAACCGCATCCGCGTGCCCTTGCTCACCCGCATCCACCGGTACGCCGCATGCCGAGCACGTCTCAGCCTCGGGTCAGCCCGATCGGCCCGGCCCGGCCCAGTCGGGCCGATCAGCCGCCCATTCTCTCCTGCGCCGAAACCGCCCGGTTGAGCGCGTTGTTGAGCCTGGTCTGCGCATCGCCGTAGGCCGTCCAATCACCGGATTGCATCGCCTTGTTGGCATCATCCATGGCGGTCTTCGCATCCGAGAGGGCCGCGTCGAGGTCGGCCTGCGGGTCGCCGCCCGCCGACGCGCTCGGGGCGGGCGAACCGGAGGCCGAGGGCTGCGCGCTCGCCGATGCCGACGACGTGGCGGAGGGCGCGGCGGTCGGCTGGGCCGAGGGGTTGTCGGCGGGCTGCGCAGCCGGGTCGGTCGAGGAGGAAGTGTCATTGGCCGCCGCGGCATCGCCGTCGACGACCTCCTGACCCGTCGTGGCCCCGGAGTCACCGCCGAAGACCTGGTCGAGCGCCTCGGAGAGGGTGTCGGCGAAACCGATCTTGTCTCCGAAGGAGACCAGCACCTTGCGCAGCAGCGGATACTGCGTCCCGGAGGAGGACTGGACGTAAACCGGTTGGACGTAGAGCAGGCCGCCGCCCACCGGCAGTGTCAGCAGATTGCCCTTGATGACCTGCGAGCCCTGCTGGCTGAGCAGGTTGAGAACCTGGCTGGCCGTACCGTCGGAGTTGAAATTGTTCTGCACCTGGCCCGGCCCTGAGACGTTGGAGGAGCGCGGCAGCTCCAGGAGTCTGAGCTTGCCGTAATCGGGGTTCCGCTTGCCCGGCTCGTCGCCGGCCGTCTCCGAGTCCACGCCCAGGAAGCCGGTGAGCACATTGCGATCCGTGTTGCCCCCGATGATGTACACACTGGACAGGGAGAAGGACGCCTGATCCTGATCGGGCATCTTGAGAGTCAGGTAGTAGGGGGCCTGCGCGGAGTCGCCCTCCTTGGTGGGATCATCGGGGACCTTCCAGAAATCACCGCCGGAGTAGAAATCCTCGGGGTCGGTGATGTGGTACTTGGCCATGACCGTGCGCTGAACCTTGAACAGGTCCTCCGGGTAGCGCATGTGAGCCATCAGATCCGTACTCATGTCGCTCATCGGTGTGACGGTGCCCGGGAAGACCGACTCCCACGCATCGAGGATCGGGTCGTTCTCGTCCCACTGGTAGAGCTTGACGGACCCGTCGTAGGCGTCGACAACGGCCTTGACGGAGTTGCGCACGTAGTTGGACTCCTCCGGGGCGCCGAGCAGGTCCGCCTGGCCCGTCGTCGCGTCGCTCATGGAGTCCTCCAGCGACTCGTGCTGGGAGTAGGGGTAGTTGTTAGTCGTGGTGTAGCCGTCGAGGATCCACACGACCCGCTTGGGCGTGCTCGGGTCGTCATCGTCATCGACGACCGCCGGATAGGGGTTGCCGTCCAGGGTCAGCCACGGGGCGACCTTGGCGACGCGATCGGCCGGGTCGCGATCGTAGAGGATCTGAGAGCCGGAGCGGACCTCCTGGGAGAACAGAATGTTCATCTCGGAGAACTTGGCGGCGTACAGCAGACGGTTGAACGGGTTGGACACGTCCGGGCCGCCGCTGCCGGAGAAGGTCGTGTTGATCTGCCCGGAGTCGGCCGAATCATCGGGGTAGTCGAGCTCGCGCGGGTTGCCGTCGTCCTGCCCGCCCACGATCGAGTAGGACGGCGAGGACCGGCCGAAGTAGATGCGCGGCTCGTAGTCGCCCAGATCCCCGGTCGAAGGGATGCCACCCTCCCAGAACGCGGGCGACCCGTCGGAGTTGGCCGTGTTGCCGTAGGCGGTAACGACGCCGTAACCGTGGGTGTAGACGGTATGGTCGTTGATCCACGTGCGCTGCCCCGCGTCCAGGCCCTCCAGGCTCAGCTCGCGCACAGCAATGACCGTGTCGCGAGAGGCGCCCGAAACCTGATAGCGGTCGACATTGAGCTGGGAGGCGAAGGAGTAGTACTGCTTGTTCTGCTGACGCTGTTTGAAGGCCGGGGAGACGATATTGGGATCGAGCAGACGAGTCGAGGTCGTCGACTCGGCGTCCTCCTTGAGCTGACCGGCCTCGGCCGTGGTGGTGGCGTCGTAGGGGGTGGTCTCGACATCGTCCAGCCCGTAGGCGCCCAGTGTGGCGTTGATATTGCGGCTGATGTATTGGGACTCCTCGCGCTGAGCATTGGGGTCGACGACGAACTTCTGAATCACCGCCGGGTAGGCCGTGCCCACGAGCAGAGCGGAGACGATCATGACCGCTACCCCCGTGATCGGCAGACGCCACGAACTGGTGCGCGCCGAGACGACGAACAGCGCGGCGACGGCGACGCTGATCGCGGCCAAGATCGCCGAAGCCGGAATGGAAGCGTGGACGTCGGTGTAGCCGGCGCCATCGAACTTCGTGTTCGAAGCGTACAGGGAGGAGTAGCGACCCAACCAGTAGTTCGCGCCCTGGAGGAGGGAGAACAGGGCGAGGAGGACTGTCAGATGCAGACGCGCCGCCCGGGTGAAGTGCGGGCGACGGGCCACGGAGATCCCGCCGTACAGGTAGTGGACGACGACACTGGCAATGCCGGCGAAGACGACGACGCGCGTCAGAAAGGAGACCGCGATCTTAAGCACCGGCAGGATGAAAACGTAGAAGGATATGTCCCGGCCGAACTGTGGGTCGGCCGTGCCGAAGGACTGGGTGTGGATGGCCAGCATCGCCTCCCGCCAGTGAGGGGCGAGTTCCCACGCCGATGTCAGCAGCGCCAGCACCACGGGCACGCCCCAGGTCAGTGCACGCCGCATGGGCTCCACCGCGGTCCGATAGGCCTCGAGGTTGCGGGTGGCCTCGTCGTGCGGGAGGGTGATCTCGCGCGAGCGGTAGGCCAGTGTCATGGCGGCGAACACCGCGGAGAACATGATGACGAAGCCGACGACGAGCAGGACGCCGGAGGTGATCCACTGGGTCCACACCACGCGTGCGAAACCGAGCTGGTTGAACCACAGCACCTCGGTCCAGGTGCGCGAGAGGAAGAGGAGGACCGCGGCCAGCGCGGCGAGGATCGCCAGGGTCCAGGCCAATGGGCCGGGACGCCTCCGGCCTCCTTCGCCTCCGGACACGGGACGCGAGGATCCGCCCGAACCGGACGAGCCCCCCTTACGGGGGCCGCTCCTTCCCTCCGACCGCCGGGCGCCGAAGGGGGCGGCCCCGCCGAAGAGGAAGGAGGCGGGGTCGAAGCCGTGCAGCGGGCCATCATCCTCGGCCCCGTCCCCGCCATCCTCGCGGGAGCCGCCAGCGGTAGCGTCGGGGGCCTCGTGAAGCCGCTTGGAGGAGCCGCCGGCGTCATCGCCCTGGAAGAAGCCGCTGCGAACGCGGTCCTCGCGACTGGACGGGGAGGACTCCTCGAGCGCGGAGTGCTCGCGCTTGTCGTCGGACTCGTCGTCGGGCCTGGTGCTCACGGTCACGCTCCGTGTCGTTGCGGGGAATGCGCGATCGAGCGCGCATGCGGACTCCGACGTCGAAACGCCGGACGCAACCATCGTCCCACAGGTCCCACCGGACTCACAAAACCCGGCCTCCCACGTGCGGGGCGGGCGGGTCGTCACTGACAGGCATCTGCGCGCGCTCGGGCCCGGCCTCCCACGTGCGGGGCGGGCGGCGGCACGAGCGATCCGCATAAGCTCACCGTATGATCGAGCAGACGCCCGCCCACCGGCCCATCTCGACACCCGCGACGCCGCGTCAGGCGGCCCTCGCCCGCGCCGTTGTCGAGCTTGAGGAGTACGTCGCCCGGCGCGGCTGGGACGCCCCTGTCGGGATCTTCGCGCTAGTGCGCACCGCCGCGGCCCTGGCCCGGGACCCGGCCCTGGCGGAGGCGCTCGACGACATGGCGCTGACCGATGCCCGGCACGACCCGCAGGCTCTGACTGTCATCGAGCAGGAGGATCTGCCCGCCGCCGCGGACCTGGAGGACCTGCTGGGCCGGATCGCCTGGCCCGAAAGCGTCGACGGCGCGGCCCTGGCCGTCGAGCGGGTGGCGCTGCCGCCCGCCGCAGAGCGGGAGGCCGCCGCGATCGGGGACGCCGAGGAGCGTATGGCCTTCCTCAATGCGCACCCCGACCGCCAGGACGTGCGAATGGTCGTCGGAGTGCTGCGCAACGGCGAGGCCTGGTGCGCGATCCGTTCCCGGACGCAGGACTCATCCGACCGGGTCGTGACCGGCGACGTCCTCGTACCGGGGCTGATCGAGGCCCTGAACGCGACCCTCGACTGATCCCCCGCCGACCCCGGCCGCGACCGGAGACGCAGAGGCCGGCAGAAACTCTCGGGGACTCACGGAGCCGGTTCCGAACGGACGCAGATGCGATCGGCCCGGCGGGCGGGTGCGGAGATCGGTCGTCGATCAATCATCCGGCTCCTCGGGGCGGTTCTCGTCGGCGTCGCGGGCGCTCCCCGCGTAGCCGAGCGTGCCGTCCAGCAGCGACGCGAGATCGGCATCCACCTCCGCGTCCATGTCCTGGGCCGCCCTCCGCATAGTCAGGAAGTCCTCGGGGTCGGCCAGCTCGGATGCCGTCGGCATGACGTCGGGGTGCCGCCAGAACGCGTCGCGCTCCCCCTCACCGACTTCGGCTCCCAGCAGCTCCCACAGACGCGCCGCCTCGCGCACGCGCCGAGGCCGGAACTCCAGTCCAATGAGACGGGCGAAGACCTTCTCCGCGGGCCCGCCCTGGATCCGCCGACGACGCACCATCTCCCGCAGCGGCACCACGTGCGGCAGGTGCGGGGCGGCGGCGTGGGAGGTGACGACCTCAACCCAGCCCTCCACCAAGGCCAGCAGCGTCTCCAGCCTCTCCAGCGCTCCAGCCTGGGCGGGCGTCTGCTGAGGGGAGAACACGCCGGACTCCAGCGCGGAACGAATCGCCTCCGGGTCGGAGGGGTCCACCTGCGCGACGGCGTCCTCGATAGCACCGGCATCGATCCCAATCTCGCGCGCATAGGCCTCGACGGCGCCCAGCAGCTGGCCGCGCAGCCACGGGACGTGGGCGTACAGGCGCGCAGCCGCCGCCTCGCGCACCGCCAGGAACATGCGCACCTGCTCGACGTCGATCTCCAGACCATCGGCGAAGGCCTTCACGTTCGCGGACACGAGCGCGGTGCCGGGCTCGCGCGTCAGCGGCAGCCCGACGTCGGTGGCGGCCACGGCCTGCCCGGCGAGTTCGCCGACGGCGTGCCCGACCTGGAGACCGAAAGCGGTGCCCGCCATCGATCGCATGACCTGAGTCAGGGCGCCGACCTGCCGAGCGGCGGCCCCCGACTCCTGATCGGAGGCCGGCAGGGACCCGATCTGGCTCTCCAGAACCGTGGCCAGGGTGGCGGTGGCCGCGTCGGCGACAGGGGAGCACACGTCCTGCCACACCGGCAGAGTCCGCTCAACCCATTCGGTGCGGGACCACGCTTCGCGCTCGCCGGGCGCGGGCATGAAGTCGGTGGCCGCGTCCAGCCACAGGTCGGCCACGCGCAGCGCCTGGCGCGTCGCCTCGGCGTCGGAGGCCGTGATGGCGGGGTCGCCGCCCCGGCGGGCCCCCTGAAGGGCGAGGTCGCGCCCCATGGTCCAGTTGACCGGGCCCTCCTGGCCGTCCTTCATCATCCTCTGCATCTGCTCCTGAACGGCCAGCAACTGCACGGGGGTGATCCGGGACATGTCCACCCCGCTCATCTGGGCGAGCTGAGTGGGGTCGATGCCGGAAGAGCGCAGCGCCGCGACGGCGTCGCCGGCGACCTGCGCGCCGAAAAGGGTGGAGAGCATCTTCTCGATATCCTCGAAGGGGTCCTCGCTCATTGGGGTTCCTCTCGGTGGTGCGGGCGCCGGACTAAGCGGCATGAGATCCTGCTGGCGCAACACTCTCAGCCTGCCACCAATTCCTGGGTGCGAGCCGTGAGATGCCCGTCGCAGAACGTGGCGATGACGACATCAACGGCCCTCTGCCCGGTCCGGCGGGGCGCTCTCCCCCCAACAGGACGCATGATGGGGGCGTGACGCAGGAACAGCACCACGAGACCCAGCCCTCCGCCCGAGCGGCCGAGCCCGGGGAGGATTCCGCCGCCCGACCGGCCCCGGGCCCCGAACCGGACGCGCAGCCCGGAACGAGCGGCGCGAGCGGATCGGAGCCGAAGCCGGTCGACGAGCCGGATGAGCCGGACTCCGATGACGACTACAGCGACAGCCGGTATTTCCGTCGCCGGGGTACGGGGCTCGCAGCCGGTATCGGGGCCGGGTTGCTCGCCGTGGGCCTGATCGTCGCCGGTATCACGGTGCCGGTCAGCAAGGTGATCGAGGCGCCCGGACCCACCTACAACGTGCTCGCCGCTTCGCGCGACGGCTCCTCCCAGGACGTCATCACCGTCAGCGGCGCACAGACCTACCCCGCCGACGGGGCGTTGCGGATGACGACGGTGTCCGTCTCGGGGTGCCCCGGTTACCCGGTCACTTTCTTCGACGTCCTGAGAGCCCGGCTCTCACGCAACAAGACGGTTCTGGAGCGCGACCAGGTGTGCCCCTCGTCACTGAGCCAGGAGGATGTCGAGCAGGAGAACCAGGCGCAGATGACCAGCTCTCAGGACACCGCCGTGGTCGCCGCACTCATGGAGACAGGGCTCGCCACCCGCATGATCCTCACCATCGAGGGCGCCAGCGACTCCCAGGCCGACATCGGAGTCCAGCAGGGCGATATTCTCACCTCCGTCACCCCGGCCGGACAGCCGACGACGCCTGTCACCACCTACGCCGCGCTGCGCCAGCTGCTGACGACGATTCCCGCGGGGACGAGCGTCGAGCTGGGCATTGAGCGCGACGGCGAGCCGACGACGGTCACGCTGACCACCATCGAACCTTCCGACGCGGATTCCGACGGACAGCCCGACTCCGAGGGATCGCTGCTGGGCCTGTATCTGTCGGCTCGGGCGGACTCCGACATCGAGGCGACCTTCGGGCTCTCCGACGTGGGGGGGCCGAGCGCCGGCTCCATGTTCGCCCTGGGGATCGTCGACGAACTCACGCCCGGGGATCTCACCGGCGGCAGGGACATCGCCGGAACAGGGACGATCTCCCTGGACGGATCCGTGGGTCCCATCGGCGGCATCGCCCAGAAGATGGCCGGCGCCAGGAACGACGGCGCCGGGTACTTCCTGGCCCCTGCCTCAAACTGCGGGGAGGTGACGGGCAACATCCCCGACGGATTGGACGTCTACGCGGTCTCAACGCTGCATGAGGCGGTTACCACCGTCGAGGCGATCGCCGCCGGGGACGCCTCGGCGGCGCCCACCTGCGAAACGATCCAGAGCCAATGACCCGCAATCGCTCGCGGTGACCCGCGGTACGGCGGGGCGACGTCCGCCCGGCGAGCGGACTTCCGAACTTCCCACTTTTCCACAGGGTGCGAATCCGTGGCGTCATCAAAGGACGCCGTGCCACGCTGCGTCTGAGCGTCCGCGGCGACCCGCCCCGCCGTCCCGAACCGGACGCAGTCTGGAGCACCCATGCGAGTCAGAGGCCAGTCCCCCATCCTGTGGCGTCGCGTCGGGCAGTCGCAGCTCGGAGCCGAGCCGGGCCACGCCGTTGTCATCGACGGCCTGAGTCCGCAGGAGCAGCAGCTCCTGGACCGTCTGCCGGCCGACCTGTCGCCCGACGGCCTCCACCGGGCGGCACGACGGAGCGAAGTGCCGCTCTCCCGCGTCCGTCAGATCCTCTCCCTCCTCGATGAGGCCGGCGTCCTGACCCGAGACGCTCCGGCGCCCACCAGCGGCGACGAGATCTACTGGGAGCGCCTGGCCGACAGCCCGCGGGCGCGCACGCGTGCGCTGCGGAGCGCCGTCGTGGGGATCGTCGGAGCCGGCCGGCTCACCCGCGAGATCCTCGCCCTGCTCGCCGAGGCCGGCGTGGGCGCGATCCTGCCCGAGGACGAGGAGTTGAGCGCCTGGGCGCGCACGCTGGACCCGCCGGTGCGCACCCGGATGCCGTTGGGAACGCGCCCCCACCTCGTACTCACCGTCGAGGCCCATCTCATCGAACCGGTGCGGGCGCGCGGCCTGGCCGTTGCGGAGGTGGGCCACCTGCCCGTGGTCGTCCGGGAGGTCAGCGTGCGAGTGGGCCCCTTCCTGGGGCCCGACTCCCCGCCCTGCGCCACGTGCCTGGACCTGTGGGAGCGCGACGTGGACCCGCAGTGGCCGGCGGTGGCGACTCAACTGCGCCTCATGGCACCGCCGCAGACCGAGTCGCTGCTGATCCATCAGGCGGCGGCGCTGGCAGCGCGCGCGGCCACCGACGTTCTGACCGGCTGCGACCGACGATGGCGCGGGCGCAGCGTCGAAGTCTCGGGCGTGGAAGCCGTGGGCCTCGAACGATTGTGGGCGCCCCACCCCGAATGCCTGTGCGGCGAGCCGGACGAGAACGGGACGGCGGCGCCGGGCGAGAGTGCGGACCGCCCGCGAGCATCCGACGGTCCGCGGGCGCCCGAGACCCTTACTCCCGATCCGCGGCGCCCGCCCCGTCAGGACGGCCCCCCGCCGAGTCCGCCTCCTGGAACTCGCGTACTACGCGAAGTACGTCCGCCCCGTACTCCTGGAGCTTGACCGCCCCGATACCGCGGATCAGGGACAGCTGGGGCAGGACGCTCGGTCTGACCACCGCGACGGAGCGCAGGGTGGTGTCGGGGAACACCGTGTAGGCCGGTCGCGAGCGCTCCTTTGCGACCTGAGCCCGCCAGGCCCGCAACGCCTCGAACAGGGCGACGGTCACCGGGTCGTTGTCGGCCTCGAACTCGGCGGCGGCTCTCCTGGCGCGCGCCCGGGGGGATTGGGAGGCCCGGGATGATGCGCCCCGCCCGCACTGTCGGTCCGGGCCCGCCTCGTCAGCGGGCCAGATTCCGTCCAGGAAGCGCGAGGGTCTGCGCGAGGCGCGCCCGCCGGGGTTGCGGGCCCGAGCGCAGGAGATGACCAGGTGCTCGCGGGCGCGGGTCACGCCCACGTACAGCAGACGACGCTCCTCCTCGATGGCGGCGTGCCCCTCGGCCAAGGAGATCGGCAGGAGGCCCTCACTGGCGCCGACCAGCAGGACGGCGTCCCACTCCAGACCCTTGGCCGCGTGCAGGGAGGACAGGGTGACTCCCTCGACCGTCGGGGCGTTCTGGGCGGCGGCCCTCTCACCCAGCTCGGCGACCAGAGCGTCGAGGTCCGCACCGCGCCTGGCGCCCAGCTCATCCGCCAACTCGACGATGGCGTTCAGGGAGTCCCACCGCTCGCGCACAGCGCCGCGGGGGGCCGGCGGCCGCTCGCTCCACCCCTCCCTGCCCAGGACCATGCGAGCATCCAGGCCGACATCGCCGGTGAGGTCGGCCCGCTCGGTGCGGGCGGCGGCGCGCAGCATGACGACAGCGCGCTTGACCTCGTCGCGCTCGAAAAAGCGCTCTCCGCCGCGCACCAGGTAGCCGATCCCGGCGTCGGCCAGAGCGCGCTCGATCACCTCGGACTGGGAATTGGTGCGGTACAGGACGGCGATCCCGCTCAACAGCACGCCGCGGACCCGCAGCCGCTCCACGTGCCCGACGACGCCGGCGGCCTCCGCGACGTCATCATCGTAGGTCTCGAAGCGCACAGCGGGCCCGCCGGGCCGCTGGGCGACGAGCTCGACGGCGCCGGCCGGCAGGGTCAGGGCCCCTCCCCCGCGCCGCGAGCGCGAGAGGACCCTGTTGGCCAGCGAGACGATCTGTGGGGTGGAGCGGTAGTCGCGACTCAGCCTGATCGTGCGAGCACCGCTGTAGCGGGAGGCGAAGCCGGTCAGGAAGTCGGGGGTGGCACCGGTGAAGGAGTAGATGGTCTGGGAGACGTCCCCGACGACGCACAGCTGGCGGCGCCTCCCCAGCCACAGATCCAGCAGGCGCTGCTGGAGGGGGGAGACGTCCTGGTACTCATCGACCACGAAGTGCTTGTACTGGCCGCGCACCTGTTCGGCGATGTCCTCGCGGTCCAGGAGGATGCCGATCATGAGGAGCAGGACGTCCTCGAAGTCGATGACGCCGCGCTCGTTCTTGGCCTCCTCGTAGGCGGCCAGCACCTGGGCGACGGTGGCGATCTCCAACCCGCCCGGGGGCTCGCGGCGCAGGGCGGCGGCCCGCTGAGCGTAGTCCTCGGGCAGGGTCGTGGTGACCTTGGCCCACTCGACCTCGGCAGCGAGATCGCGGATGAGGGCGCGGTCGGCGGCGAGGCCCAGGCGACGGGCGGCGGTCCCCACGAGTCGACCCTTGAACTTCTCGATCTCGGGGCGCCGGCCTCCGATCGCGATGGGCCAGAAGTAGGTGAGCTGACGCAGGGCGGCGGAGTGGAAGGTGCGGGCCTGGGTGCCGACGATCCCCAGGTCGGCCAGGCGCGAGCGCATCTCGCCGGCGGCGCGAGCGGTGAACGTGACGGCCAGAACCTGGGTGGGCTGGTAGGCGCCGACGGCGACCCCGTGGGCAATGCGGTAGGTGATGGCGCGGGTCTTGCCGGTGCCGGCGCCGGCCAGGACGCACAGGGCGCCCTCGAGGTGCTCAGCGACCTGACGCTGGTCGGGGTCCAGGGCGTCGAGCAGCGCGGCGGGGCTGGGCAGGATACCGGGGCGGCGGGGGGCGTGCTCACTCATCACGGGCCAGCCTGCCACGGTATCGGCGCCGCGGATGCGCGGGCGCAGACCGACCGACGAGGTCGCGGCGACCGGATTCGCACTGCGATTGCACGGACACGGGCGAGCGCTGCGGGCCTCACCGGATGGGCCCGCCGTACCAGTCCTCGATGAGCATGCGAGCGATGGAGGCGGGACCCGGTAGGACCACGGTGCCGGCCGCCAGGGCCTCGTCCAGCTCGGTGCGCGAGAGCACGAGGGCGTCGGTGACCTCACCGCCGTCAGGACGAGCCAGGTGCTCTCCGGGGGCGAGGCGGGCGCGGTAGCCGAGCATGAGGGAACGGGGGAAGGGCCAGGGCTGGGAGGCGACGAGCTCGACCGATTCCACGCGCAGCCCGGTCTCCTCGGCGACCTCGCGCACGACGGCGGCCTCCCCGGACTCCCCCGCCTCCACGAAGCCGGCGACAGTCGAGTAGCGCCCGGTGTCCCAGCGGGCCCCGTGGACCAGGACGATGCGGCCGATGTCGTCGGTAACGGCCATGATGACGGCCGGGTCGGTGCGCGGGAAGTCGATGGTGCCGCAGGCGGTGCAGCGGCGAGCCCACCCCGCCTGGTCGGCCGTGGTACGGGCGCCGCACATGGTGCAGAAGCGAGCGCGGGCGTGCCAGGCGGCCAGGGCGACGGCGGGCGTGGCCAGACCGGCGTCGTGGGCGCTGAGGTCCTGGCCGACGGCGCGAAGGGCGGACAGGGGATAGCGCGCGAGCAGGTCGGCGAGCTCGGCGTGGGCGCGGTCGGCGCCCTCGGCGTCGGTCGGGGCCGCCGGCGCGTCGGGGACGACGACGGCCAACCACGAGGCCCCGGCGGCATTCCCGACGCCGGTGCCCGACTCGCGCCCGAGGTAGACGGTTGTCAGATGAGCTATGGCGCCGACGCCGAGGTCGGCGACGTGCAACGGGGCGAGGCGGGGACGCGAGGCGATGGCGACAGGGTCTGCGGATTCGCCGGTTCCCTGCGCGTCGCGGTCGCGGCCCGCGGGGCCGGGCGGAGTCAGGCCGTCCTCGGGCAGGTCGGGATGGATGGCGGGGGCGTCCAGGGCGACGCGTCCACGCGAGTCGATCAGCACCAGGCGGGTAGCGGGATCTGCTGCGAGGTCGGCGAGCAGGCCGGGCTCAGTGCGGCGGGCCGCGTCGCGGTCGGTGGTGGAGCGGGACAGAGAACGTGCGGCCGTGCGTGTCATGGGGGCAGCGTAAGCGCGATCGGCGACGCGAAGGATTCACCGCCACCATCGCCCAACGGCAGGACGCGTATGTGAGGGATCCGGACAGGTGGAGAAGTCGGTTACCGGCCGTCCGTCTTCGAGCATATGTGCGAGCTCCTCCGCAGCGGCGTAGGAGGACTGCGTGCCCCTCCCGGTTACCGGAACGGCGGCGTAGACGATCCCCGGGGAAATTTTCAGCTGAAGGACGCTTCAGGCGGAAGCGGGCGATATTCGTAAGAGAGGCCTGCACCGACCCGGCGGCGTCTGAGAGAGTGACGATACTGGTCCCGACCATCCGATCTTCAGGGGGGCGGCCCTACAGTGAGTCCGTGAGCATCCCGCAGGCGACCCGTACCTATCTCGATCACGCCGCGACTTCGCCCGTGCGTCCGGAGGTCGCCGAGCAGGTGGCCGCGGACCTGCGCGCCGGGCTGGGCGGCTGGGCGAACCCGGCCGCCCAGCACGCCTCGGGGCGGCGGGTGGGGGCGATGCTCGCCGAGGCCCGC
>NZ_GL985606.1:2355479-2500398 GCF_000220835.1 Actinomyces sp. oral taxon 448 str. F0400
CGATGCTCGCCGAGGCCCGCGCGCGCCTGGCCGCCGTGGTGGACGCCGACCCGCACGAGGTGCTCTTCACCGGCGGGGGCACGGAGGCCGACGCGCTGGTGGTCTGCGGGCGCGTCCTGGCGGCGCGGGCCGCCGGCGTGCGGACGCCCCGGCTCGTCACCTCCCCTCTCGAGCACCCGGCGGTGCTCGATTCGTCCCGCACCGCCGCAGTGCGCCTGGGTGCCGAGCACGTCGAGGTCGCGGTCGACGCCGCCGGGCGGGTTAAGGTGGAGAGTCTGCGCCGGGCCGCACCGGGGGCCGCGCTGGTCAGCGTCATGGCGGCCAATAACGAGACCGGTGTCGTGCAGGACGTCGGCGGCCTGGTGGAGGCGGTGCGGGAGGCGACGGGAACGCGGCGGCCCCAGGGTGAGGGGTACGTGCCGGTGCACTCCGACGCCGTGGCGGCGCTGGGGAAGGTACCGGTGAGCCTGGCCGGCTGGGGGCTGGACGCCATGACGGTCACCGGGCACAAGATCGGGGCGCCCGTCGGAGTGGGGGCGCTCGTGGCCGGGCGGGACTTGGCGCTCGTTCCGGCCACCGGCGGCGGACGGCAGGAGCGGGGGGTGCGTTCGGGCACCCAGGACGTCGTGGCGGCCAGGGCTCTGGCGCTGGCCGCTGAGCTGGCGGCGGCCGAGCAAACAGCCGAGGGACAGCGTCTCGAGGCGCTACGGTCCCGCGTGCTGGAGGGGGCGCGGGATCTGCCGGGCGCCCATGCGACCCTGCCCGCCGACGCGGCGCACGTGCCGGGCACGGCCCACCTGTGGTTCGAGGACACCGACATCGAGGCGCTGCTCATGGGCCTCGACATGGCGGGCATCGACATCTCGGCCGGGTCGGCCTGCCACGCCGGGGTGGCGGGGCCCAGCCACGTCATGCTGGCGATGGGCTACGAGGAGGGTCCGGCGCGCTCGACGCTGCGGTGCTCCATGGGGCGAGGCACCACCGCCGACGACGTCGATCGACTGCTCGCGGCCCTGCCCGGGGCCCTCGAGACGGCGCGGCGGGCGGCCCGAGCGGGCTGAGCAGGGATGATCCTCGCAGCCGGCCATCGCCCTGTAAGCCTAACGATTCAGTTACGGCGGGCCCGCCAATGTGACGAGAGCAATAACCTATCCCGGTCCCCGAGGAATCCGAAGAAAGAGTGTCGATGGAGCTCTCACCACGCGCGCGCTCCGCGTGGGCCAAGTCCGGCTATGACCCGGAGCGGCGCCGCTGGCTTCCGCTCTGGCTGCACCTGCTCGACGCCGCCGCGGTGGCCGAGCACCTCGCCACGCATTGGCTGGCGCCCACTACTCGCGACCTCATTGAACGCGAATTCGCGGATTCGACGTCGGGGCTGGCTCCGACGGACGAGTTCGGGCTCCTCGCCTCCTGGATCGCCGGCGTCCACGACATCGGCAAGTGCACGCCGGCCTTCTCCGTCCAGGCCGATGGGCTCGACGACAGGATGAAGGAGGCGGGTCTGACCCACGAGCCGGTCGACCCCCTCGAGCGGCGCAAGGTCCCTCATGCTCTGGCGGGGCACCTGATCCTGGAGAACTGGCTCATGAACGATCATGGGTGGGACTTCGAATCCGCCGAAGCCCTAGCCTCCGTCGTCGGCGCCCATCACGGTATACCGCCGACGACGGCGGCTCTCACCACCGACTACTACGGGCACGAGCATCTTCTCGGCGACGAGGCGTGGGATACCGCCCGCCGCGAGTTGCTCGACCTCGTCACGCAGCGCACCGGCGCTGAGCCTCTGCTCCCCCGCTGGGCGCAACGGCGGTGGTCCCAGTCCTTCCTCGTCGAGCTGTCGGGACTGGTCATCGTAGCGGACTGGATCTCCTCGGCCGAAGACTACTTCCCCCTGCTCGGCCTCGACGAGGCCGGTACGAGCCTGCTCGTCACCGAAGCGCACGCCGAGCGCGCCGACGCCGGGCTGAGGCGTCTGGAAGTCCCCTCTCCATGGCGGCCCCGCGACGACGGCGCCGATCCCGACTCCCTGCTCGCCCGGCGCTTCGGTCTTCCTGCCGGCGCCCGCGCCACCGATGTTCAAACGCGCACGCTTCAAGCGGCCCGCACCATGGATCTGCCGGGGCTCCTCGTCGTCGAGGAGTCGACGGGAGGCGGTAAAACCGAAGCGGCCCTCATGGCCGCCGAGGTGCTCGCCGCCCGAACCGGCCGCTCCGGGGTGCTCTTCGCCCTGCCCACCCAGGCGACAACGGACGCCATGTTCTCCCGCGAGCTCGACTGGCTGAAGCGGATCGAGGAGGCGTACGCCGGCGAGGGCGCGCCGTCGGACTTCGCCGCTCAACTTCTGCACGGACGCTCGCGGCTGAACAAGGAGGCTCAGCGACTGCGGCGCCGCGGCTACGAGATCCGAGACCGGCTCCTCGGCGCTCTCGGCGGCGAGGACGAGGAGGCCCGGCGCACTCCGCGCCCGGGAGACATCGGCCGCGACGAGGACGCCGTCAGAGCGGCTGGGAACCCGCGCAGTGCAGCATCAGCGCATGCGACCTTAGGCGATGCGGCCCGCCGTCAGGCCGACCTGGCGATCCTGGCCTGGTTCAGCGGACGCAAGAAGTCGATGCTGTCGGACTTCGTCGTCACCACCGTGGACCACCTGCTCTTCGGGGCGATGCGCTCCCCGCACCTGGCCATGCGGCACCTGGGACTGTCCCGCAAAGTCGTCATCGTCGACGAGGTGCACTCCTACTCCACCTATATGAATGTCTACCTGGATCGGATCCTGACCTGGCTCGCCGCCTACGGAGTGCCGGTGGTGCTCCTGTCGGCGACGCTGTCCGAGGCGCGGTGCACCGCCATGGTCGACGCCTATCGACGGGGCCTGCGTCTGTCGGCTGGAGAACGAGTCCCCACACGCCCCGACCTCGAGACCGTGCGCACCCCCTTCCCCTGCCTGGTCACCGCCGGCGGAGAGCGGATCGAGGTCGTCCCGACGTCGGCGGGGCGACGTAGCACGATCCGCCTTAAGCGGCTCATGAAGGACGCCCTGGTCCCGCTGCTGGAGGAGAGGCTGACCGATGGCGGCTGTGCGCTCATCGTCCGCAACACGGTGCGACGCGCACAGGAGACCTATGAGCTGCTGCGGGAGCGATTCGGCCAGGAGGTGAGCCTCACCCACGCCCGCTTCACCATCGGCGACCGGTTGGCGAAGGACGAGGATCTTCTGCGCCGCTTCGGACCTCCGCGCAGCGGCCCGACGCGCCCGCACCGGGCCATTGTCGTGGCCACGCAGGTGGTCGAGCAGTCCCTGGACGTCGATTTCGACCTGCTGGTGACGGACCTGGCGCCCATCGACCTGATTCTCCAGCGGATGGGCCGTCTGCACCGCCATGAGCGGCCGCGGCCGCCCTGGGTGTCCGCCCCCACCTGCTACATCGATTGGTTGCCGTCGACGTCATCCCCCGACCCTTCGCTGGAGCCGGGCGCCAAGGCGATCTACGGCGAGCAGGACATGCTCCTGAGCGCGGCCGCCCTGAACCGGGTCGTCGACGACTCGGGCACGATCACGATCCCCGACGACGTGCACGAGCTCATCGAGGCGGTCTACGGGGCCGACGTCCAAGGGCCACCGCTGTGGCACGAGGCCGTGGAGCACGCCCGTGAGGCGTATGCGCGGAAGAACCGCGCGAAGCACGACTCCGCTCAGGGCTTCCTGCTGAGCGAGCCCGAGCGGAGCGGGGCGAGCTCCTCCCTGGTCGGCTGGCTGCATACGACGGCCTCCGACGACGAGGATGAGGGGCACGCCCAGGTGCGCGACGGCGAGGACTCCCTGGAGGTCATTCTCCTGGACCGGCGCTGGATCGGCGGCCAGGAGGAAATACGCACCCTGCCGCACGCACCGGAGTCCCCGGGAGCCCTGATCCCCACCGATCGCGTTCCGGACCGGAAGGTCGTGCGCGCCATGGCCCTGTCCGCCGTGAGACTGCCCGCCGGCATGACGAAGGGCAGCAGGCTCGACGACGCCATCGACGAGCTCGAGAAACGTGTCGTGCCCCCCTGGCAGGACGATCCGCAGCTGCGCGGGCAGCTGTTCCTCCTCCTGGAGGAAAGCCGGGCACAGCTGGCCGGTGCAACGCTCGAGTACTCCCCATCCACCGGACTGAAGGAGGTCCGTCCCGAATGACTTCGACTTTCAATCTTCTCGACGAGCCGTGGATCCGAGTGATCCGGCTCAACGGCGAGGCCAACGAGGTCTCTCTTCTCACTCTTTTCCAGGATGCCACGGATATTAAGAGCATCTACGGCGAGGTCGCCAGCCAGGACATCGCCGTCCTGCGCCTGCTCCTGGCGATCTGCCACCGGACCATGGACGGGCCGGAGGATCTGGACAGGTGGAGGGAGTACTGGCAGGAACCCGAGCTCCTGGGGCGGGACGCCGCCGCCTACCTGGAGAGGCACCGCGACCGTTTCGATCTGCGCGACCCGGAGCGTCCCTTCTTCCAGGTGGCGGGGATTCATGCGGCGTCGGGGAAGATCTCGGACCTGGAATCCCTCATCGTGGACGTTCCCAACGGCAACCAGTTCTTCACCACCCGCATCGCCGAGGGCTTGAATTCCATTGGCTGGGCGGAAGCGGCCCGGTGGCTGGTGCACGCCCATGCCTTCGACCCCTCCGGTATCCGCACCGGCGCCGTCGGCGACCCGCAGGTCAAGGGAGGAAGAGGCTATCCGATCGGGCCGGGGTGGACGGGGCGGATCGGCACCGTGAGCGTGGTGGGCGGAACGCTGGAGCGAACGCTGCTCCTCAACACCGTGGTCTGCGACGGGAAGACAGCCGGCCTCGACGGTGTCGATCCTGCACGCGATCTCGCCCCGTGGGAGCGTGAGGCCGACGGTCCGGCGGGCTCGCCCGCCCTGGAGCCCACGGGGCCCGTGTCCTGCTACACGTGGCAGACGCGCCGCATCCTCCTCCACGGCGACGACGAGCGCGTCACCGGACTGTTCCTCGGCAACGGTGACAAGACGACGCCCCAGAACCGCTATCTGGTGGAGCCCATGACCGCATGGCGCTTCTCCGAGCCTCAGAGCAAGAAGCTGAAGTCGCCCGTCTACATGCCGCGCAAGCTGCCGGCGGACCGGGCGTTCTGGCGGGGGCTGTCGACCCTCGTGGCTCAGTTGAGCCCGAAGATCACGGTCAAGGACGCCGGGGATGTGACCCGATACCGTTCCCCCGGCGTCGTCTCCTTCTACCAGGAACTCATGCGCCGCAGGATCGTGCCCGCGGGCGGCCTCATCCCCCTGCACGCCGTCGGCCTCGAATACGGGTCTCAGGAGGCGACAGTCACCGAACTCGTCGACGACGTCCTGACGCTGCCCGCCGGCCTGCTCGATCCTGAGAGCAAGCGCCTGGTCGCCGTCGTCCACGACACAATGGAGCAGACCGAGCAGGTGGCTGCGGCGCTGAGAAGCCTGGCCGGGAATCTGGACCGGGCTCACGGCGGGAGCCCGGAGACCGCCTCGGCCGCGCGCACGCGCGCCGGCGCGGACTTCTACCAGGTCATCGATGAGCGCTTCCCCCGCTGGCTCGCCTCCCTCGACGGAGCAGACCCGCACGTCGCCCGCGACCAGTGGCGCGGCCTCTTGCGCACCGAGGCCTGGAGGCAGCAGGAGGAGCTCGCCTCCGCCGTGCCCGGCACTACCTTCGCCGGACGCGGGGAGGGAAAGGGACGGATGGACGTCGGCAAGGCGCTGTTCTTCTTCCGCCGCGCTCTGAACGCGGCGGTGCCCGCACCCGCCCGGCAGGACGCCCAGTGAGAACAAGTGAGAACAGTAAGAACGCAGAAAGGACACCGGCATGACAGTGTCGGATACCAGCACACCCGCAGAGGTGTCGGGCGGGGCCCCGCCCGATGCCCGACGAGCCCGCCGCCTCGGGAGGATCGGCCTCCTGGTGAACCAGCGCATCGGCGGCGCGCACGGCTTGCAGAAACGCTACCTCGACAACGAGTCACTGGGGCGCGCCGAGGTTGCCGCCCTGCGCAAGGGCGCGAACAGGGCTCCCGGTGAGCTGCCCGAGATCTGGGAGCTCACCCGCGTCGAGGTCCCCGACGGCGCCGGCGACGCTCCGACCCGGGAGGAGATCGCCGTTCACACGGCTATGACGCTCTACGCCGTCCACCAGCAGTCGCGGTCCGAGTGCATGTTCGTGCCCGGAAGAGGCCTCGGACGCGCCGCTCACGAGCTGGTGGGCACGGACGAGGAGAATCCCTCCGCCCGGGCCCGCTTCAACGCCCTGGTCACCTCGACGACCGTGGCGGAGCTGCGCCACCACCTGCGGAACCTCGTCTCGCTGCTGAGATCCCGAGGTATTGCGTTGGACCACGCCATGCTCGCCGACGATATCGTCCGCTTCCAGCGCCCGGGCGGAGCTAAGAGCGTCCGCCTGGCCTGGGCCCGCCAGTACTACTCACTGCCCGCCGACGGCGCCGTCTCGGCCCCCGGCATCGACCACGACACCACCTCCACCAACCACGCATCCACCTTGGAGAACTGATCAATGAGCACCTACGTCGACATCCACATCATCCAGAATCTTCCGCCGTCCTGCGTCAATCGGGACGACTCGGGATCGCCGAAGTCCGCCATCTACGGCGGGGTGAGGCGGCTGCGTGTCTCCAGCCAGTCCTGGAAGCGGGCGGCGCGTCTGTACTTCGACGACCTGCTGGACGCCTCCGACGTCGGTGTGCGCACCAAGCGGGTCGCCGGGGTGCTCGCCGCGAAAATCGCCGAGGACGCACCGGAACTCACGGAGAGCGCCCTCTCCTTGGCGGAGGGGGTTTTCAAGACGGCCAAGATCAAGCTCTCGCCTCCGCGCGGTAAGAAGAATGCGCCTCAGGAATCGGGATACCTGATGTTCCTGTCCGCCGGACAGATCGGACGCCTCGCTGAGCTCGCTATTACCTCGGCCCGCGGTGGCGAGGCGCTCGACGCTCGGACGATCAAGAAGATCTTCAAGGAGGCTCACGCCGTCGATATCGCGCTCTTCGGCCGCATGGTCGCCGATGACACCGATCTCAACGTCGACGCCGCCTGCCAGGTGGCTCACGCCATCTCCACGCACGCCGCTGAGAACGAGTACGACTTCTTCACCGCCGTCGACGATGAGAAGAGCCGTTCGGAAGAGGAGGAGGATGCGGGAGCGGGTATGATGGGGACGGTCGAGTTCTCCTCGGCCACGATGTACCGCTACGCTACCGTCAACCTCGACATGCTGGTTAAGAATCTCGGGGACGGTGAGGCGGCGCTGCGGGCGCTGGAGGTTTTCATCAAGGGATTCTGCCTGTCCATGCCGACCGGCAAGCAGAACACCTTCGCCAACCGGACCGTGCCCGAGACGGTGGTCGTCTCAGTCCGCGAGGACCAGCCGGTCTCCCTCGTGGGAGCGTTCGAGAAGCCGATTCCGCAGGACGCCGATCGCGGCTACGTCGACCGCTCGGTGGAGAGTCTGGTCCGGTACTCCTCGACGATCGAGGAGAACTACGGGCTGCGGCCGCTCGCCAGTCTCGTCGTCGCCCTCCAGGATTCCGAGGCCGTCTCGTCTGTCGGGGAACGCGTGTCCTTCGCGGACCTGCCCGGACGGGTCCGCGACATCGTGGCCCCGCGCGTACCCGGTCAGGAGCGGGCCTGATGACCGTTCTCCTCCTACGACTCGCGGGCCCGTTGCAGGCATGGGGGGTGAAATCCCGCTTCACGATCCGCGCCACGGAGCTCGCCCCGACCAAGAGCGGGATCATCGGCATGCTGGCGGCCGCTGTCGGACGGCGCCGAACGGATCCGATCGAGGACTTTCTCTCGCTGCGTTTCGGCGTGCGCAAAGACCAGCCGGGCACCGTGATCCGCGACTTCCACACGGCGAGACCCCTCGACGGCGGGGACTCCATGCCCCTATCGAACCGCTACTACCTCGCCGACGCCATCTTCCTGGCGGGCATCGAGGGGGACGGGGCGCTCCTGGAGGGCATTGACGAAGCGCTCGGGCACCCGGTGTTCCCGCTGTACCTCGGGAGGCGATCATGTCCGCCGACGCCCCCGATCTCGTTGGGTCTGCGCGAGGCACCGCTGCTCGACGCTCTCAGAAAGGAGCGATGGCAGGCCTCCGAGTGGTTCCAACAGCGGTTCCGCCGGCGTCGCACCCCCTTCGACGCGGAGCTGCTCGTCGACCAGGAGGCCGTGCCCGCCGTGGAGCGAGGCACTGTCCGAAGCAGCCGCGATGTGCCCATCTCCTTCGATCCGCGGCGTCGCGACTACGGGCTCCGCCAGGTCGAACGACTGCTGGTGACTGTGGAAGCCCCCGCGGTGGACCTGCACGACCCCATGATCGATGTGGAGGAGGCGGGACGGTGTTCCTGACGAAGATCGAGCTGGATCCGACACGACGGCTGGCACGCAAGTACCTGGGCTCGCCGCAGGTCATGCACGCCGTCGTTCTGGGCGCCGCCGGAGACAGTGGCGGGGGCGAGACGGACGACGGATCCGGCCGTGTTCTGTGGCGGGTGGACCGGGGCGCGATGACGACGTTGTACCTGCTCTCGCCCTCGGAGCCCGACTGCTCGCAGATCGTGACCGAAGCAGGGGCGGCAGGCGTGCCGGCCCGGACCCTCGACTACTCCCCGTTCCTGGAGCGCCTCGACGCCGACCAGCTATGGGCCTTCCGTCTGGCGGCGAACCCGTCCTACTCGGCCTCTCGGGGGCCGGGCATGCGCGGGAAGCGGTTCGGGCATGTCACCGTCGAGCAGCAGAGGCAATGGCTCCTCTCACGCGCCCCGGGATACGGTTTCGAACTCGTGCCCGCGGTCGCCGGGAGGGAGAGCGCTGAGCGGGTCGAGGACGCTGACGAATCGGCGAACCTTGTGGTCGTGCGCCGGGAGAGGCCCATTTTCTCACGACGACGGCCGGGCTCAAAGACGCATGACCGCGTCACGATCAACCGGACCGTCTACGAGGGAATTATGCACGTCACCGATCCGCAGGCTCTGCGTCATGTCCTCGTAACAGGGATCGGTCGCTCCAAGGCCTACGGGTGCGGGCTCCTGACTCTCGCACGAGTGAGACGAGGCTGAGGAATGGCCAGGATGCTGCCGGTTCCCGTGACGGCGCTCCCCCGTGTGCAGGATCGGATGTCTTTCCTCTACCTGGAGCACTGCGTCGTGCACCGGCAGGATGGTGCCCTGACCGCCCGTAACGACCAGGGCACCATCCATGTCCCCGCCGCCTCCCTGGTGGCTGTCCTCTTCGGCCCGGGAACGTCGGTCAGTCATCAGGCGATGAGTCTGCTCGGTGAATGCGGAACGACGGCGGTCTGGGTCGGTGAGCGCGGAGTTCGCTATTATGCGCACGGTCGCTCGCTGGCGACGTCCACCCGGCTTCTGATGGAGCAGGCGACCCGCGTTTCCTCGCCTCAAAAACGTCTGCGTGTAGCGCGTGAAATGTACTGCATGCGTTTTCACGGCGAGGACGTCGACGGTCTCACCATGCAGCAACTGCGAGGTCGCGAAGGCGCCCGGATCCGTGAGGTGTATCGGGAGAACTCGCGACGAACCGGTGTGCCATGGACCCGCAGGGAGTATCGGCCCGACGATTTCGAGGCATCGGACCCGATCAATCAGGCCCTCTCAGCGGCGCACGCCGCGCTGTACGGAGTCGTTCACGGCGTCATCGTGTCACTGGGCTGCTCACCGGGGCTCGGTTTTGTCCACACCGGACACGAACGATCCTTCGTGTACGACGTCGCAGACCTGTATAAGGCCGAGACGACGATCCCGATCTCCTTCGACGTGGTCGCCGAGGGAATGGACGACCTCACCGGCACGACTCGACGGCGCGTTCGAGACAGGATCTTCGAGCTGAAGGTCATAGAGCGAACGGTCAGGGACATCTATCAACTGCTCGGAGTCGACGAGCAGGAGGATATGAGCATCAACGTCGTCTCGCTATGGGACTACCAGCGGCGTGCCGTCACCGGTGGATCGAACTACGCCGGAGAGGACGCGGGAGGATGGTAGTGCTGATTCTGTCAGCAGCCCCGGCCTCACTGCGCGGGGCCATGACGCGATGGCTGCTCGAGGTCTCCCCCGGAGTCTTCGTCGGCCACCTCTCGGCTCGCGTCCGCGAGCAACTGTGGGAACTGGTCCGAGCGTACATAGGCGACGGGCGCGCGCTCCTGATCTGGTCGGTGCGCTCCGAGCAGCACTTCACCGTGGCCTCGCTGGGATACGACCGGGAGCCACTGGACGTCGAAGGCTGCCTCGTCATGCGTACCCCCTACCGGCAGATCGAAGGGTCGTCGTCGCAGGCCCTACCCGGCGCCGTTAAACCGGCGAAGGAGTCGTGGTCGATCGCTGCCCGGCGACGACGCTTCCGCAACTCAGCCGAGCGGTCCCTAGGTCACCAGTGAAGGCGAACGCCCCCTGGTAGGGTGGCCCACCGTTGGAATCACGCCGATCGCCAAGTGTAAACCCCGCGCGAGCGGGGATGATCCCAGATACGACGAAGGCGACAGCGGCGCAGTGGCGTAAACCCCGCGCGAGCGGGGATGATCCGGGTCACGGCATGCGATCTGAACGGCTGGGCACGTAAACCCCGCGCGAGCGGGGATGATCCCGGGACTGCCACTTATTCCAAGCCGCGCAGGGAGTAAACCCCGCGCGAGCGGGGATGATCCGCCTATCAAGGCGGAACTCCTGTGGCAGATCGAGTAAACCCCGCGCGAGCGGGGATGATCCCTGGGGCGGCGTCGGTGATCGCGGACGTGTCAGGTAAACCCCGCGCGAGCGGGGATGATCCCCCGGAGTCATGGAACTACGAACGCCTGGACGAGTAAACCCCGCGCGAGCGGGGATGATCCCCGAAGTAGTAGGATCCGTTTGCTTTGTCCTTGGTAAACCCCGCGCGAGCGGGGATGATCCGGGGCGGTTGCAGGCTTGGCCGTGTCAGCGTCGGTAAACCCCGCGCGAGCGGGGATGATCCCGTCAGACAAGGACAGGTCCGCGACACCAACCTGTAAACCCCGCGCGAGCGGGGATGATCCCGGCAACCACACGGATCGGACGGACGGTGCAGGGTAAACCCCGCGCGAGCGGGGATGATCCGCTCCGTCGCGTACTCCTCCAACCGAAACACCTGTAAACCCCGCGCGAGCGGGGATGATCCCCGCCCCGACCCGACGGGGCGCAACAGACAGGAGTAAACCCCGCGCGAGCGGGGATGATCCCGCGCACGCGCTGCGTCGCGCGCTGCTCTGACAGTAAACCCCGCGCGAGCGGGGATGATCCCCCAGACAACGCCTCTCGACATGCAGCGCGTGTGTAAACCCCGCGCGAGCGGGGATGATCCCTCTGACAAGGAGCATCGAGAACAATGAGCAGGGTAAACCCCGCGCGAGCGGGGATGATCCCTCGACCCCGAGTCGGTGCGCCTCGTCTGGGCTGTAAACCCCGCGCGAGCGGGGATGATCCCGAGCTGATGATCGACAGCACGAGGATGACTAAGTAAACCCCGCGCGAGCGGGGATGATCCTTGACTCGCACGTGGCTGATCTGGTTGGCGGTAAGTAAACCCCGCGCGAGCGGGGATGATCCGTCACGACGCAGCAGACGGGTCTGTGGGTGATCGTAAACCCCGCGCGAGCGGGGATGATCCTCGGGGTGCGGGGCGCTCTGAGTACGGCCTGTGGTAAACCCCGCGCGAGCGGGGATGATCCGTGACCATGAGGCTCGACAAGAACCTGACCTCGGTAAACCCCGCGCGAGCGGGGATGATCCCCCGCGCGGCATGGCTGCACGCGGCGGCAGCGGGTAAACCCCGCGCGAGCGGGGATGATCCACGTGGACAAGGCGGGCATGCTGATGCTGCTCAGTAAACCCCGCGCGAGCGGGGATGATCCGTTCAGCGTGTTGTAGGTCCGATCCGCATACGGGTAAACCCCGCGCGAGCGGGGATGATCCCGTGCACGTCGGCTTGTGGTTGTCGAACGGGAAGTAAACCCCGCGCGAGCGGGGATGATCCCAGCCGCGGTGGGGGCCGGCCTAGCGCTGGCCCGTAAACCCCGCGCGAGCGGGGATGATCCCAGGGTCCAGTCGTCGGCGTCGGTTTCCCGCAGGTAAACCCCGCGCGAGCGGGGATGATCCGGTCACCGTCACCGGCACGATGACCCTGCGAGAGTAAACCCCGCGCGAGCGGGGATGATCCGCGATGGCGGACGTGAAGACTTCGTTGGGGTCGGTAAACCCCGCGCGAGCGGGGATGATCCAGGACCCCTCCAATGGCCGTTGAGACCGTCACCGTAAACCCCGCGCGAGCGGGGATGATCCCAGTAATGAAAGGAACCCTCTAATGGACCGCATCGTAAACCCCGCGCGAGCGGGGATGATCCAGCGCCGGCAAAGCTTACGTTGAATGCTCCGCGGTAAACCCCGCGCGAGCGGGGATGATCCCCATTTTGACCAGGTGGACACGCAGCTTCGCCAGGTAAACCCCGCGCGAGCGGGGATGATCCCTGATGACCCCCGCCGGAGTCGTCTCCGAAGCCGTAAACCCCGCGCGAGCGGGGATGATCCCAGGAGCCGGACTACATTCCGATCCCCGACGACGTAAACCCCGCGCGAGCGGGGATGATCCCCCTACCACACGGGTCACACCACCGCAACCGGGGTAAACCCCGCGCGAGCGGGGATGATCCGCCGGACATGCCGTTCGCTACGGGTGATGAGGTGTAAACCCCGCGCGAGCGGGGATGATCCGCTTGGCGAGCTTGACGGTAGCACGCAGGCCACGGTAAACCCCGCGCGAGCGGGGATGATCCCGTTGCTATTTTCGGTACATCCCGTGGTGGCGGGTAAACCCCGCGCGAGCGGGGATGATCCGAGCACAGGGAGTCGAAGAAGAAGATTGATTTGGTAAACCCCGCGCGAGCGGGGATGATCCCGACCTTAGTTTGACGGATCAGATTAGGACGGCGTAAACCCCGCGCGAGCGGGGATGATCCCTTACCGATATCATCACTGAACGAGTAGGTGTCGTAAACCCCGCGCGAGCGGGGATGATCCTTGGCGCATCTGGCTGATTGGCGGGGCGAGATGGTAAACCCCGCGCGAGCGGGGATGATCCCACCCGCCGCCACACCGCCATACGTGCCGCCGCGTAAACCCCGCGCGAGCGGGGATGATCCCGGGGAGCGGACTGTGACTGCTTTTGCTTCGGCGTAAACCCCGCGCGAGCGGGGATGATCCCAACACCCTCGCCGCTGCCGCGGGCATCCCGGTGTAAACCCCGCGCGAGCGGGGATGATCCCGACGGGACCACGATCGGAGTCGGCGTGATGGTGTAAACCCCGCGCGAGCGGGGATGATCCGGCAATATCCTCGTCATCCTCCCGTGGGACGGCGTAAACCCCGCGCGAGCGGGGATGATCCGGCCGAGCGCGCGCTCCTGACCGCCTTCGTCGCGTAAACCCCGCGCGAGCGGGGATGATCCCACCTCACGATCCACCGGTCTGGAACGCACGACGTAAACCCCGCGCGAGCGGGGATGATCCCTGCGCGAGCAGCTCGAGTCTTCCAACGAGAAGGTAAACCCCGCGCGAGCGGGGATGATCCGGCTTCACCCCACCACCACCCTCACCCCACCCGGTAAACCCCGCGCGAGCGGGGATGATCCGGAGACCGCCCCATGACCCGCACCCTCTACGTAGTAAACCCCGCGCGAGCGGGGATGATCCCGTGCTGTACAACGAAGGCGGCGAAGGTATTCAGTAAACCCCGCGCGAGCGGGGATGATCCTGTCTTCGAGGGTCACGACGGTTCCTTTCAGCTGTAAACCCCGCGCGAGCGGGGATGATCCCCAACAGGCCGACAAGGGACGCAACACAGGACAGTAAACCCCGCGCGAGCGGGGATGATCCGTCGAGGAGCATGTCCTTCGCGGACACGGTCGCGTAAACCCCGCGCGAGCGGGGATGATCCTCGTGACCTTCCCGTCCAGGGAGGACATCTTCGGTAAACCCCGCGCGAGCGGGGATGATCCGGAGCTGTGCGCAGCATGGGACGCAACCTGAAGGTAAACCCCGCGCGAGCGGGGATGATCCCGACATCCTGATCGGGGCGCGCAGATGATCGCCGTAAACCCCGCGCGAGCGGGGATGATCCCCAACAGGTCATCGCTGCGGGTCGAAGCCGCCGGTAAACCCCGCGCGAGCGGGGCAATTACTCATCACCCCTCAGCCCTCGCCCGACCATCTCAGCCTCCCCACAATCACACCAGTGATTATTCTTCCCGATCAACGCGAACCACACGAGCACCCCTCTCGCCTCATGATCTCTTCTCGTGCGTGCGCAGGCCCTGCCGGGTCCCGGATACCAGCAGAGTCGGCCCGGCCAATAGACGCCGCGGCGACGAACCGACGCGCGCCGTCGACAACCACGTCACCGCTCGGCTCCCGAGCTCAATGCCCCATGTGCTCCATTTCTTCTCGGGCATCATCCGCAGCAAGAAATACGGGCAAGACGGCAGCCTGCGCCTCCGCGGAGCATCGCTCTTCAGGCGATGCTCCGCCCGAGGCCTTCCCGCCCCTCTTCCACAGCACGACGGCGCAGCCCCCTCGGATCCCGAACCTCACGACCACCTACTGCACGCAGTAGCCTGGCTACCGCCCTCGACGCACCACCAACCGCTATCACCCGACCACAGGAGACCCCATGCGCGTACTCGCGGCACTGTCCGGCGGAGTCGACTCCGCTGTGGCCGCTGCCCGCGTTCTGGACGCCGGGCACGACGTCGTCGGAGTGCACATGGCCCTGACCCGCAACCGCGCCGCCACCCGCTCGGGCTCGCGTGGCTGCTGCTCCATCGAGGACGCCTCCGATGCCCGCTGGGCAGCCGAGATCCTCGGCATCCCCTTCTACGTGTGGGACTTGTCCGAGCAGTTCGAGGAGCGGGTCGTCGCCGATTTCCTCGCCGAGTACCGTGCGGGCCGCACTCCCAACCCCTGCGTGCGCTGCAACGAGCGCGTCAAGTTCGACGCCCTGCTCGAACGGGCCCTCGCCCTCGGCTTCGACGCCGTCGCCACCGGCCACTACGCCCGACTGACCGGGGGCGCCGCCACCGGCCACCCCGGCAGGACCGCTGGCCTGGAGCTGCGCCGCGCCGTCGACGCCGCTAAGGACCAGTCCTACGTGCTCGCCATCTCCGGACGCGAAGGACTATCCCGCGCTCTCTTCCCCCTCGGCGACGCCCCCTCCAAAGCGGCTGTGCGCGCCGAGGCCGAGCGCCGCGGCCTGCCGGTGGCCGCCAAACCCGACTCCTACGACATCTGCTTCATCGCCGATGGCGACACTCGCGGATTTCTCACCCGCAGCCTCGGCACGAGCAAGGGGGCCCTCGTCTCCCCCGACGGCAAGATTCTGGGTACGCACTCCGGATACTTCGGCTTCACTGTCGGTCAGCGTCGAGGGCTGGGATTGACCCGCCCGGCCCCGGACGGACGCCCCCGCTACGTCATCGAAACTCGACCCGCCACCAACGAGGTGGTCGTCGGTCCTGCAGAACTCCTGCACCGCAGCGCCGTCGACGGCCAGGAGCTCGTCCTGCTGGCTGAGCCGAACCCCCTCGGCGAGGGCGCCGTCGGCTGGCGGGACGTGACCGTGCAGGTGCGCGCTCACGGACGGTCCGTACCGGCCGACGTCGCCGTCGACCCGGTGGCTCGAACCCTGCGGGCGGATCTGCGCCAGCCACTGCGGGGACTGGCGGCGGGGCAGTCCATCGTCATCTACGGCCCCGCGGACGCCGGCTCGGGCGGCGAACGGGCGCTCGCCCAGGCCACCGTCTCCCAATCTCGCTGACATAGCAGATCGGAGGGCGGTCAGCGCAAGGACATGTGCCGCTCGATCGCACGCACCGCCCACCAGACCAGCACCACGGCGAGTAGCGGGCTCACGATGACACTTCCCGCACCCACGATCGCGGGATCAGTGTCCCCGCCGACCGATTCAAGGAACTCGGGCCACATCATGCGGGTCGTGAGATCTCCGGTGCCCACGTCGATGCTGAGGGGCAGGAAAAGGGTCGACACCAGACCGAGCAGCTGGTTGACCACGTACAGCACGACGAAACCGATCAGCGGCGCCCCGAAACCGGCATGGCTGTAACGCCCCTGGGCACCGATGCTCATAACAGCGGCGACCTCAACGATGAGCGCCGCGAAACCGATCAGAACGGAGACGATGAGGAACGTCGTCAGGCCCGGACCCGCAGCATCGGCAGCCGTGCGCACCGACTCCAGGATCTCGCTAAGACCGACCCCCTTACTGTGCGCCAGCGCGGCGCACCAGCCGACGAGACCGACCAGGGCGAACGCAACCGACATCAGCCCCATGAGGCAGGCGTAGAGGAGCTTGGCGGTCACGTGCACCCGGCCGCGCACCGGTACCGCCTGGGTGAGATAACCGCGCTGACCGTACATGGACTGCCAGTACTCGACCGCGATCTGAACCAGAACGACGACCGGCATCGCCACGAGCACCAGGGAGGCGGCAATCTGCATGAGCGCCGCCAGGCTGTCGACATCGGCCAGCAACCACCACAGCCCGAGGAACCCGACCAGAACGACGATACAGACCCCGAGCGTGGCCGCATTGCGCCCCACTTGGGTGCGGATCTCCTCGGCGAAGAGCGTGCGAAGCATCAGCGGTACTCCTTCCGGAACAGGGCGTCCAGGCTCATGGAGTGAGCCTGACGCAGGTCGTCGGCGTCGCCGGCCAGCAGCAGGTGCCCGTCCTTGAGGAAGACGACCGAGTCGACGATCGGCTCGACGTCGGCGATCAGATGAGTGGAGATGAGCATGAGAGCATGCGGGTCGAAATCACGCAGGACGCCGTCGAGGACGATCTCGCGGGCGGTGGGATCCACACCGGAGATGGGTTCGTCGAGCAGGTAGACGCGGGCACGCCGGCTCATGGCCAGGGCGATGCGCAGCTTCTCCCCCATGCCCTTGCTCATCTCCTTGATGGAACGATCGACGGGCAATGCGAAGAAGTCGACAAGACGATGGGCCTTATCGGCATCGAAGTCGGCGAACAGGCGGGAGAACTGGGCGATCGCCCGCGGCGGCGTCATGCGCGTGGACAAGAACTCAGCATCAGGCAGGAAGGACACGAAGTCCTTGGACTGCGGTCCCGGGGCGTGTCCGCCGAGAAGCACCTCGCCCTCGTAGTCGGCCAGAACCCCGGCGAGGATCTTGAGCAGGGTGGTCTTGCCGCAGCCGTTGGGACCCATGAGACCGACGATGCGTCCGGCAGGCAGGGCCAGGCTCAGATCGTTCAGGGCGGACCGTCCGCGGTAGGTCTTGGTCAGGCGACGCACGGTGACCAGCGGCGGGGCCCCGTCCAAGGAGGCGATGACACCGGGAGGGGCATCGGGGCGCTCGGCATCCAGCGACGCGGCCGTCGGTGACGTACTCATGAGGTCTCTCCTGATTCCTGAATGGGATGATCCGGCCACCGTTCGGTCAGCACCTCGCCCGCCTGAGCGAGATCCATACCGATGGCGGTGACAGCGGTGATGAAGGTGTCCGCGGCGCCGACGGCGAGCTCGCGGCGGGTGGCATCGAGCACCCCGGTATCCGCGGTGACGAAGCGCCCGGCCGTACGCTCGGCCGTCGTCAGGCCGGAGCGGTCGAGCTCGGCCAGGGCTCGCTGGACGGTGTTGGGATTGACTCCGGTATCCGCAGCGAGGTCACGCACACTGGGGATCCGGGTCCCGGGAACCCATGCGCCGGTGACGATTCGCAGGCGGAAGTCGTCGACCAGCTGAATCCAGATCGGACGGGAATCGTCGATCGGCACGGGCCCTCCTCGGGTCGGATGGATAGGACACGGCTCATGAGCACAGCCGGACGGCCTCGTCAGACCATCTGTATGACTGCATTAATATAGTGACACAGACGAGCAGGGCCGTCAACCCGTCCGGCCGCCGCCTGCACCTGCCTGCGAAGTCGCCCCGCCCCACCCCCGGAACGCCCTGCACCATCGGTTCGACGTGTTCGGACGCTCACGTCATCTCCCCCGTCCGCGGAAGAGTCGCGGAGGCCGAAACCAGGAAAGACTCACCTGTTATGCGAATTCCGAACGTGCACAAGAACGCGCCCGGCCCCGCCCGAGCGCCGTACCCGATCACTCGTCGACACCCTTAGTAATCCCCGGGATACCAACGTTCTGAAAAACCGTTCACGCAACGTCCCACGATGACGTTGCCGACCGCCGGACACACCTCTACCTTGAATTACGTCATCAACCGAGCACCACCGATCGCCTCAGGGGAGGACCCATTATGTCGACCGTCACCGCCATCAAGTCCTGCGCCACCACCGCCTGCGCCTACAACCACGGAGGCTGCACCGCCTTCGCCATTACGGTCGGCGGCGACTCCACCGACCCGGCCTGCTCCACCTTCGTCAGCCTCGACGCCCGCGGCGGCCTGCCGGTGGCCGAGGGTCACGTAGGCGCCTGCCAGCGCCTGGAGTGCATCCACAACACCGATCTCATGTGCACCGCCGACGCCATCACCATTGGCGCCGACACCGCCACCTGCCAGTCCTATAAGGCTCGCTGACACCGGATATCCGATTCCCCGGGGCACCCGAGGAGCAATAAGACGACGGTGGGCAGACCCGTGACGGGTCTGCCCACCGTCGTGTCCACCGCCCGGGCTCCGCTACGGGAGCAGACCGCCGACTAGGGCATCTTGAACCAGGCTGCGCAGCCGCCGTCCGGCCTCATGAGCGCAGGTCGTTCCCGGAGGCAGGAGGATCTGGATGGTGTCGGCGCCCTCGCGTTGCAACCGCAGGAGAGTGACGGCATGCGGGGAGACGTCCACGCACAGCACCCGCCCCAGCAGAGCGGTGCACAGTCCCTCGGTCGACCGCCTGGAGCAGACGACACCGGGGATGGTGCCCTGCTCGACCCCCTCGCACAACACCCCGAGCGCCTCCTCGCCGAGGGCCTTGACCTCGTCCTGGGCACTGAAGGTCTCGAAGGCGGACCACAGCAGGGGGCGAACGCCCTTGGCGTCGGGGTCGAGCACCTCCTCGATCGTGTGACCGCTGATGCCCATGGCGTCATGGACCATGATCCGACCGCTCTCGATGACGCCCAGACGTCCGCCCGGGGCGCTGGCGAGAGCGGCCAGATCCGTCAACGGATCCTCGCCGGTGATCGAGCAGTGGCAGCCGGCCACGGATCCGGACAGGACGGCGTCGCACTGGACATCGTCGAGCCAGGTGAGCATGCCCAGGAGGTGGACGGTCGCAGTGGTGATGCGCAGGCCGGGCTCGGCCGCCTCAAGGGTGACGTCGAGGCGCACCTCCACCGGGGACTCATTCGGCACGGAGACCATCGGATGCCCGACTGCCGGATGGGCGGCCACAATGATGCTGCCGGTCACGTCGAGCGCGTGGAGGACGAGCTGAGAGGGCGCACCGGCGTCGAGCCGGTAGGCGGTCAGAGTGGCGCAGCCCGCTCCGGATAGGAGGCGTCGCGCCATGCGACGCGACGCGATGGTGGTCTGCGGCGTGCGGTCCCCGCTGATGGACGTCACGGTTCCTCAATTCCCGGTCGTTGGGACTGTTGAGGGTAAGGCTAGCCTCGTCAGCCCCTCCAAGCGAACAGTCGGCCGCCCACCGGACGCCGTCCCGTCGCAGGGGCGTATAAGCGGGCCCGGCACGGGTCACGCTCGGTTAAGCGCGCAGCCGCTTCAGCTCATCGACCAGTTGGGGAACGACCTCGACGACATCACCGACGACCCCGAAATCAGCCATCTCGAAGATCGGAGCCTCGGAGTCGTCGCACACGGCCACGACGGTACCGGCGCCCTGGATGCCGCTGGTGTGGTGGACCGCCCCGGACACGCCCAATCCGATGTACAGGCGCGGAGCAATCGAAACACCGGTCTGCCCGATCTGGGCGGACCGTCCGATCCACCCCTCGTCGCAGGCCACTCGCGTGGCGCCCACGGCCGCGCCCAGCGGGTCGGCCAGCGAATGCACCAGCTCGAAGTCACCGTCCACACCGCGCCCGCCCACTACGACGATGCGCGCCTCGGCCAGATCCGGCCCGGCGGCCGCGGCGGTGCGCTCCCGAGAGACCAGCCGTACGGCGGCCGCCTCCTCGCTCACCGAGACCTCAAGAGTCTCGACCGGCAGGGGTGCGGCGCCTCCGACGGCGACCTCAACGGACCCGGGCCGCACGGCCACGACCGGCGGATGCTCGACGTCCGCGGCCACGCTCACGGTGGTCGACCAGGAGCCGGACAGAACCAGCTTGGAGGCGCGCAGATGGCCGCCCGCCACGTGCAGGTCGGCGACGTCACCGGTGCAGGCCGAGTCCAGAAGAACGGCAGTGCGGGCGGCGACCTCCTTGCCGCGGTAATCGCTGGTCACCAGCACCGCCCCGGGGACGACCAGGGTGACGGCGGCGGCGAGGGCGTCGGCTGCAACGCCGGCCTGCGTACGCTCCCCGCCCAGATCGGCCTCCAGCAGACGAGTGGCTCCGGCGGCGGCCAGGGCGGCGCGGGCGTCGTCGTCCACCGGCCCCGTGGCCAGGGCGACGACGTCGCCGGCGGTCAGAGTGCGGGCGGCGGTGGCGAGCTCGAGGGCGGGGCCGGTGGGGCGCGCGCCGTCGACGTCGACGAGCACGAGGACGGGTGCGTCGAGGGTCTCAGTCATGATCTTCTTGTCTTCCCTGTGTCTTGCCTGCGCGTCTTCGCCCGCGCTTAGACGAGCCTGTTGTCCACGAGCCAGGCGGCGAGCTCGCGCCCGGCCTCCCCGGCGTCGGTGCGGATGATGCCGGCCTGGCGGGCGGGCCTGGCTCTGGCCTCGACCACGTCGACGCCGGACCGGCGCGGCTGGATCCCCAGGACCGCCAGATCCCAGGTGTCCACGGGCTTCTTCTTGGCGGCGCGCATGGCGGCGAAGTTGGGATAGCGCGGCTCGTTGGCCTGATCGGTCACGGATACGAGTGCGGGCAGCGGGGCGGACAGGACCTCGGTCAACGTGCCGGTGGTGCGGGTGACCGTGATGTCCTCCGTACTCGCCTCGAAGGAGCTCGCCAGGGTCAGGGCGGGCACGTGCAGGGCCGCGGCGAGCGCCCCCGGCAGCATGGAGGTCATGGCGTCCAGGGCGGCCATGCCGGTGACGACCAGGTCGACATCACCCACGCCCGCACCGGACTCCACCCCGCCGATGCGTCCGACGGCGGCCGCGAGCGCATGCGCGGTGACCACGACGTCGGCGCCGGCCAGGTCGTCATCGCTCACCACGACGCCGGAGTCGGCGCCCATCTGCAGGGCGCGGCGGACGGCCTCCTCGGAATCCTCGGGACCCATGGTCAGGGCCACGACCTCGCCCCCCAGCTCCTCGACGAGGCCGACGGCGGCCTCGACCGCATTCTCGTCGAGCTCGTTGAGGACATCGTCCTCGCCGCGGACGAGGCGGGCGTCCTCCAGGCGGCGTTCGGACTGCACGTCAGGGACGTGCTTGATGCAGACCACGATTTTCATGCTCACAAGATTGCCATATCCGGGCGCCCGCGCCGATGAGCGCTGAGTCACGTGACCGTTCCGGCCGGGGGGATCCGGCGGCCCCCCGCCCGGTCCGGTCGACCGTCCTGACCCGAACCGGTCGAGGCGTGTCCCACGCCTCCTCGAGTGGCTGACCCGCACGCGTGCACCGACAATGAGTCTCATGTCCCTCTCGCCAGAGCCACAACCGGCTGCCCTTGCCGCCTCCGACGCGGCGGACCGCACCCGTCTGGGCGTCTGCCTGACCTGGGACGGTGCCGACTTCGTCGTCGTCGCACCGCGCGCCGCCGCCGTCGACCTGTGCCTGATCGACACCGACGACGCCGGGGACGTCATCGCCGAACGCCGGGTGGGCCTGCACGGCCCCAGACTCGGGGTGTGGAGCGCCCACGTTCCCGGCGTGCGCGCGGGCCAGCGCTACGGATACCGGGTCCACGGACCGTGGGACCCCTCCGAGGGCATGCTGTTCAACCCCCGCAAGCTTCTGCTCGACCCCTATGCGCGCGCCATCGACGGCGCGCCGCAGTTGGGCCCCGAACTGTACGCGCATGCCGTCGAGGAGGATCTGTCCCCCACCTTCGTGCCCTTCGTCCCCTCCGAGCTCGACTCAGCCGGGCACGTCGCTCTGGGCGTGGTTACTGGCGAGCAGTTCGCGGTCGTGCCCGGCCCCAAGGTGCCCGACGGGCGCACCGTCGTCTACGAAACGCACGTCAAGGGCTTCACCCGCACCATGCCCGGCGTACCCCCCGAGCTGCGCGGCACTTACGCGGGTCTGGCCCACCCCGCCTCCATCGAGCATCTGCGCTCCCTGGGCGTGACCACCGTCGAGCTGCTGCCCATCCACGCCGCCTTCTCCGAGGCCTTCCTCCTCCAACGGGGGCGCACCAACTACTGGGGGTACTCGACCCTGTCCTACTTCGCCCCGGAGCCGTCCTACGCCACCGCCACAGCTCAGGCGGCCGGCCCCCAGGCCGTCCTCGACGAACTGCGCGGCATGGTTTCGCTGCTGCACGAGGCGGGCCTCGAAGTGATCATGGACGTGGTCTACAACCACACATGCGAGTCGGGGGCGGACGGGCCGACCCTGTCCCTGCGCGGCCTGGACAACCGGGAGTACTACCTCCACGCCCCGCATCAGCCGGCCCAGTACATCGATGTCACGGGCACCGGCAACACGGTCGACTTCCGCTCCACGCGCGCCGTCCAGCTGGTGCTCGACTCCCTGCGCTACTGGGCCGGGGACGTGGGCGTTGACGGCTTCCGATTCGACCTGGCGGTCACCCTGGGGCGCGACGCCTCGGAGTTCCATCCCCGCCATCCCCTGCTCATCGGCATGTCCACCGACCCGATCCTGCGCGGCGTCAAGCTCATCGCCGAACCGTGGGACATCGGCCCGGGCGGCTGGCGCACCGGCCAGTTCCCTTTGCCCTTCCACGACTGGAACGATCGGTACCGCGGTACGGTGCGCTCCTTCTGGCTGCGCGACGCCTCTGAAATATCCAAAGGGCGTCTGGGCTCCGATCTGCGGGATCTGGCCACGCGCCTGTCGGGCAGCGCCGACATCTTCAGCTACGGGGAGCTGCCCGGCGGGCGCGGCCCTCTGGGCAGCGTCAACTTCGTGACCGCCCACGACGGGTTCACTCTGCGCGACCTGGTCTCCTACGACTACAAGCACAACCTCGCCAACGGCGAGGACAACCGCGACGGCACCGACGACAACCGCTCGTGGAACCACGGCTTCGAGGGGCCGCTGCCCGAGGGCATGGGCGGGGGACCCATTGAAATGCTGCGGCGCCGCTCGTCCCGCAACGTGCTGGCCACACTGTTCGTCAGCGCCGGTACGCCGATGCTGCTGGGCGGCGACGAAATGGGTCGCACCCAGGACGGCAACAACAACTCCTACTGCCAGGACTCCCCGATCTCCTGGTACGACTGGAAGCTGGCTCCATGGCAGTGCGACCTGCTGGCCACCGCCCGGTTCCTCGTGGGTCTGCGAGAGGCCCACCCCGTGCTGCGCCCCGAGGTCTTCGCCACCGGCGCCGCCCCGGAAGGGGATACGATGCCGGATCTATCCTGGTTCCGCGCCGACGGCGTCCCCATGGGCCCGGAGGCCTGGCACGGACCGTGGACGCGTGTGATCCAGATGCTGCGCAATGGCGGACCTGTGGCGGACAGGGACCTGCTGGTGGTCATCAACGGCTGGCTCGACCAGGTCGACGTCACGCTGCCCGACGGGCACGGCACGGACTGGCATCTGATGTGGGATTCGACGTGGGCGGTGCCGCGCCCGCACACCTCCGCCTTCGCGCTGGCTCACAGGGTCAGACGCGGCGCGGCCCGCACCCGTGTCATCCGGCCCTCCCAGGACAGACCGTGGCGCTCGGCCGACTGCCGGCATGACCGGCCCGGCGACACGACGACCCTGGATGCGCTGAGCATGCGGATCTACCTGTCGGGTGAGGTGCTGGAAGCCCGGAAGTCCTGAAGCCGTCGGTCTGCGGACCCCGCGCACGCGCACTGCGGCGCTCACTCGGAGGCGATCGCCTCCAGGACCGGCAGCCGGACGGCCCGAGCCGCGGGCCACAGGGCGGCCAGAACCCCGACGACGATGGCGCTGGCGAGCATGACCGCCAGCTGGGACCAGGGGATGACGAGCCTGGCGAGCCCCTGATCGGCCAGGACCGAACGCAGGGCCCCGGCGAGCAGCACGCCGACGCCGCCGCCCAGCACCGTGCCGTAGACGGCGGTGAGCACGGACTCGCATATGATCTCGCCCGACACCTGCGCCCGTCCCAGGCCGACGGCGCGCATGAGCCCGATCTCGCGGGTCCGCTCCGACACCGACAGGACGAGGGTGTTGACGATGCCGAGCACGGCGATGACCAGGGACAGGCCCAGCAGCGCGTAGAGCACGGCGAGCATGGTATCGGCTCTCTGGCCGACCTGGTCGGACAATTCTCCGGCGTCCACGACCTCGAAGACGTACGTCGGGGCGATGATCCGCTGGATCTCGGACTTGACGGCGTCGATGTCGGCTCCATCGCGCACGTGGACGAACACGCCCAGCGGAGAGGCCAGGACCTGCTCCGGGTCGCCAGTCGTTCGAGTGGACCACGAACCCACAGCGGCCGCCAGCTGCGGGGTGGTGTAGAGGGTGCCGACGATCCCCTTGGAATCGGCGATCGCCGAAACGGTGGCCGTCACCGACCCCGTCGGCCCGGTGACGGTGACCTCGTCGCCGAGCTGGAGGCCGGAGTTCGCGAAGGCCGCGACATGGGTGGCGTCGAGCGAGTCGAAGGAGCCGGCGGTCACGTTCGGATCGTAGAACTCGGGGTAGCGCTGCGGGTCAACGGCGACCACGTACCCCGTGTCCTCGCTGCCGTCCGGCTTGGTCACGGTGTCCGTGTAGGCGGTGTAGCCGGTGGTGGCCTCGACGCCGTCGAGCTCGCCGATCCTCTCGGTCATATCGGCGGGCAGGGGCACGAGCTGGGTCGAGTTCACGGGTGTGCGGACCATGAGGTCGGCGTGCATGGAATCGTTGACGATATCGGAGATCGAGGCCCGCATGGAGGAGGCGATGATCGCCCCCGCGCACACCAGGGCCATGCCGACGACCAGGGCCGCCGACGTCGCCGCCGTCCTGCGGGGCGCCGCCGCGAGGTTGCGCGCCGCCAGCCGGCCGACGGGCCGCACGAGGCGCAGCGGTATTGCCAGAACGGCGATGGTCCGCCGAGCGAGCACCGGGGAGGCGACGAGCAGGCCGAGAACGAGGGCCCCTGCGCCGATGCCCAGCACGGCGCTCCGGTGAGGCAGGTCCGCCCGAACCCAGGCGGCTATCGCGCCGGCCAGGCCCGCGGCCGCCATGAGCATCCCGAGCGTCCCGCGCAGACGCAGAGGCTTCTCCCGCGCCCCCGAGGTTCCCCGCATGGCCTCCACCGGCGGGGTGAGGGCGGCGTCGCGCGCCGGCAGGAGGGCGCCGATGATGGTCACGAGCAGACCGACGACCATGGAGACGGCGACTACGCCGGCGGTCACGGGCACCCCTCCGGGCAGGGGCATTCCGTAGGCCTCCAGGCCGATCACGAGCAGGCGGGTCAGGCCGGCCCCGCCCGCGACGCCGATGAGCGATCCGGCCAGCCCGACGACGACGGCCTGGAGGAGCACCGTGGCGAACACGGAGGTGGGTGAGGCGCCGACCGCCCGCAGCAGGGCGAACTCCTTCTGCCGCTGGCGCACGCTCATGGCGAAAGTGTTCATGATGATGAACGAACCGACGAACATCGCCAGGACCACGAAGACCAGCAGGAAGGTCTGAACGTAACCGAGGATCGACTCGATGTATTCGTTCTGCTCGTCGAGGCGCTCGGCGCGGGTCTGAAGGCGCGCCCCATCGGGCAGCAGGGTCGAGATCTGGTGGCGGACGGCGGCGGTGTCGGCCCCGTCGGCGAGGTAGACGGCGATGGAAGTCACCTTCGGTCCGGCCGAACCGACGGCGTCGGCCGCACCCGCGGCACTCGCGGAGCCCGCCGCGGTCCCCTCCATGAACCAGGTCGGGTCGATGCCCACGATCGTGGCGCCCGCCATGGACGTGCCGTAGGTGAACTCGCCGACGACCCTGACTTCGGTCGGTACGCCGTTGAGCACGAGGTGGGTCGTGTCGCCGACGCTCAGACCCGAGCGCTTGAGCGCGTCCGACTCCAGGACGATCTGGTCGCGGCCGGTCGGCGCGGTGCCCGCGACTATCGTTCTGCCGGGCTCACCGGAGTAGAAGGGCAGGACCATGGTCGGAGCGCCGGTGGAGGTCACCGGCGTGTCGTCGGACCCGACGAGAGTGGCGGGCGCCGAACTGTAAGGGTGGGCGGACTCAACGCCGTCGACCCCCGCGATCGTCTCCGCGAGGGAGGCGTCGATCCGCTCGGTCATGATGCTGCCGTCATTGTTGGACTGCCCGCGGATCGGCTGGCCCGTCACGTACAGGTCGGCCGTCATGGTCGAGGACGTCAGCGCTGAGAAGGTGTCCGACAGGACCCCGCGCAGGGCGAGGGTGCCGGACAGGAAGGTCACGCCGAGGACGACGGCGAGGACCGTCAGGAGGAACTGCCCGATATGGGTGCGCACCGAACGCAGGGCGACACGGGTCACGAGAGGGCCTCCTTCCGTGCAGCGGAGCCCCAGCCTCCGGCGGATCCCAGGTCGTGCAGGGCCGCGAGAATCCGGTCGCGGTCCGGGGCATCCATCTGGGCCACGAGGCGCCCGTCGCGCAGGAAGAGGACGGTGTCCGCCCAGGCGGCGGCATCCGCCTCGTGAGTCACCATGACGACGCTCTGGGCGAAGTCGTCGACAGCCGAGCGCAGGACGGCCAGAACCTGCTCGGTGGTCCGTGAGTCGAGGTTGCCGGTGGGCTCATCGGCGAAGACGACCGCGGGCCGCCCCACGAGGGAGCGGGCGCAGGCGGTGCGTTGGACCTGGCCGCCGGACAGCTCGGCGGGTCGGTGGGAGAGCCGGTCCGCGAGCCCGACCGCCTCGACGACCTGATCGAAGCGGCTGCGCTCGACCTTCCGGCGGGCGATGTCCATGGGCAGGGTGATGTTCTCCCCCGCGGTCAGGGAGGGCACCAGGTTGAAGGACTGGAAGATGAAGCCGATGCGCTCTCGCCGCAGCTTGGTCAGGCGTCTTTGGCTCATCGAGGTGATCTTCTGGCCATCGAGGTCGATCGACCCGGAGGTGGCGGACTCCAGGCCGGCCAGGCAGTGCATGAGCGTGGACTTGCCCGAGCCGGAGGGCCCCATGACGGCGGTGAACCGAGCACGCGCAACGGACACGTCCACCTGATCCAGGGCAGTCACCGCGTTCTCCCCGCGCCCGTAGATCTTGGTCAGGGCACGGGCGGTGACGACGGGATCCTCGACCACACGGTGCGTGAGGAGACCGGACCCCTCACGAGGGCGCGGCTGCCCGTCTCCGCTCCGGTCCTCGTCGTGCCGCGCCGGATCCGTCCCGTCAGGACGCGAGGCGCCTCGATCGTGCTCGTTGCTCTGCTGACTCATGGGGCGTAAGTATGGCAGCGGCGGTTCGTGGTGCCCATCGGGGACACCTCCTATCCGCGCATGGGGGACATCCCCCATCACCCCGCCCTGGATCCGCATGGTGGGGCCCCGTCCCCGCGGCGCTCGGCCGCCTCTAGGATGGCGCTATGACGCAGACCCCGGTCGACCCCGCCACGTCCCCCGTGTCCCCCGCCCTCTCGGCCGCCGAGGAGGCCTTGGCCACCAGCACCGACGCCGCCTCGCTGGCGCACTCGGTGACTCGGTCCGCCCAGATCGAGGCCGACCTGGACGTCAACCCGGACCGCTACCGCATGCTCACCGGCGTGCGCCCCACGGGCAATATGCACCTGGGTCACTACTTCGGCACCATGCACGCGTGGAAGCCGATCCAGGACCGCGGCGTCGACACCTGGATTCTCATCGCCGACTACCAGGTCATCACCGACCGCGACGGCGTGGGCCCCATCCGCGAGCGCGTCCTGTCGCTGGTGGCCGACACCCTGGCCGTGGGCGTGGACCCGGACCGCTCGACGATCTTCACCCACTCGGCCGTGCCCGCGGCCAACCAGCTCATGCTGCCCTTCCTGTCGCTGGTCACCGAGGCCGAACTGCACCGCAACCCCACCGTCAAGGCGGAGCTGGAAGCCACCAACGGGCGCGCCATGAGCGGGCTGCTGCTGACCTACCCGGTGCACCAGGCGGCCGACATCCTCTTCTGCCAGGCCAATCTCGTGCCGGTCGGCAAGGATCAGCTCCCGCATCTGGAGCAGGCCCGGCTGATCGCCCAACGCTTCGATAAGCGCTACGGGCGCGCCGTCAAGAAGCACCCGGTCTTCCGCCGCCCGGAGGCTCTCCTCTCCGAGGCGCCGCTGCTCCTGGGCCTGGACGGGGAGAAGATGAGCAAGTCGCGCGGCAACACCATCGCGCTGCGCATGAGCGCCGATGAGACCGCCAAGGTCCTCAGGAAGGCGAAGACGGACTCCGACCGGCGCATCACCTATGACTCGGCCGCCCGCCCGGAGGTCGCCAATCTGCTCAGGCTGGCGTCCTTGTGCGGGGCGGGCGCGCCCGAGGAGCTGGCGGAGCGGATCGGCGACGGCGGGGCGGGGACCCTCAAGAGGATCACGACCGAGGCGGTCAACGAGTTCTTCGCCCCGATCCGCGCGCGCCGGGCCGAGTTCGCGGCTGACGAAGGGTTCCTGCTCGGCGTGCTCCATGCGGGCAATGAGCGGGCGAACGCCGTGGCGAATGAGACGCTGGAGGCCGTGCGCACCGCCATGGGCATGGATTACTGAACCTGTACTGAGACCGCCGGGATCCGTCCATGAGCGACATCGTTCTGCGCGATCTGGAACCCGAGGAGCTCGATTCACCCGAATTGCGGAGTCAGCTGCGGTCGGCGACTCCCGCAGCCCGGCGTCCTATAAGCACCTCGTGCTCGCGATCCTCGTGATCTTCATCGTCGTCGGGGCGAGGCGGCCGGGACCCGCGTCCGGCGCGGCCCGACGGCAGGGCTCGGAGGAGGGGGACGCCCGCACTGGTCGGGCGGCGTCCTCGCCGGGAGTCGCCGGACAGGCGGAGGCGATGGCGGGACACGCGGTGCGGAGATGACGCGGATGGGCATGACCCCGTACGCTTGGTCTGTGACCGCGAACACCACGCGCAGTGACGCGTCCCAGCCCCCCGTCCCACCGACCTCGGCCCCCGACGTCCCGGTACCGGCGCCCTACTCCCCCATCGGCCGCATCCCGGTCATCGAGGTCTTCCCCGTCGTCGAGGACGGGCGCTGGCCGGCCAAGGCCGTACCCGGTGAGGTCATCCCGATCCGCGCCACCGTCTTCCGAGAGGGCCATGACCGCTTCGGCGCCACCGCCGTTCTCGTGCGTCCCGACGGCACCGACGGCCCCAGCGCACGGATGTACGAGATCGCCGCCGGCCTGGACCGCTACGAGGCCCGTCTGGCGCCCGACACCCCCGGTGACTGGGGGTTGCGGGTCGAGGGCTGGTCGGACCCCTACGCCACGTGGGCGCACGCGGCCGGCATCAAGGTGCCCGCCGGCATCGATGTCGCCCTCATGCTCGAGGAGGGCGCGCGCGTGCTTCAGCGCGCCGCCGAGGTCCCCGGCCGGCAGGTCGACGACGTCGACGCCCTGCAATCAGCCGCAGGGCGTCTACGCGATCAGACCCGCTCCGACGACGAGCGGCTGGCCGCGGGCATGTCCGAGGCCGTGATCGCCGCCCTGAGCCGCCTGCCCCTGCGCGACCACGTCTCGCCGAGTCCCACCTACCCCCTCCAGGTGGATCGCGAGCGGGCCCTGGCCGGATCCTGGTACGAGATCTTCCCGCGATCACTGGGTGCGACCACCGACGCCCGCGGCCATTGGCGCACCGGCACGCTGCGCAGCGCCACCACGCATCTGGATCGCATCGCGGCCATGGGATTCGACGTCCTCTACCTCACCCCGATCTCCCCCATCGGCGCCACCAACCGCAAGGGCCGCAACAACACCCTCAACGCGCGCGAGGACGACCCGGGCTCGCCCTACGGCATCGGCTCACCCGCCGGCGGTCACGATGCGATCCACCCGGACCTGGGCACCTTCGTCGACTTCGACGCCCTGGTCGCGCGCGCACGCGACCTCGGTATGGAGGTGGCCCTGGACCTGGCCCTCCAGTGCTCCCCGGACCACCCGTGGGTGAGTGAGCACCCGGAGTGGTTCACGATTCTGGCCGACGGCTCGATCGCCTACGCGGAGAATCCGCCCAAGAAGTATCAGGATATCTACCCCCTGAATTTCGACAACGACCCCGAGGGCATTTACGCCGCGATTCTTCAGGTCGTGCGCACCTGGATCGATCACGGTGTGACGATCTTCCGAGTGGACAATCCACACACCAAGCCGCTGACCTTCTGGCAGCGTCTGCTGCGCGAGGTCCGCTCGACCAACCCCGAGGTGCTGTTCCTGGCCGAGGCCTTCACCCGCCCGGCGATGATGCGCACCTTGGGGGAGATCGGCTTCCACCAGTCCTACACCTACTTCGCCTGGCGCAACACCAAGGAGGAGCTGACCGACTACATGGTCGAGCTCTCCCAGGACACGGCCCATATCCTGCGCCCCGCGTTCTGGCCGACCACCCACGACATCCTCACTCCCTTCATGACCAACGGCAAGGTCCCGGCCTTCAAGCTGCGTGCCGTCCTGGCCGCGACCATGTCGCCGACATGGGGCATCTACTCGGGCTACGAGCTGGCCGAGTCGGTTCCGCGCCCCGGATTCGAGGAGCAGCTCAACAACGAGAAGTACGAGTTCAAGCGGCGAGATTTCGCCGCTGCGCGTATCAATGGCATCGAGGAACTGCTCACGCGTCTGAATGCCGCTCGCGTCGCCCACCCGGCTCTGCGCCAGCTGCGCGACGTGTGGTTCCACGGCACGAGCGACGACGCCCTGATCGCCTACTCCAAACGGATCGACGCCGCCCACTGCCCCACGGGGGAGGACGACGTCGTGCTCACCGTCGTCAACTTGGATCCGCACGGGGCTCGCGAGGGCGAGGTCTACCTCAACCTCGAGCAGTTGGGCCTGCCCGCGGGCACCGACGGCTCGCGCCCGGTGCTGCGGGTGACCGACGAGCTGACCGGCGACGAGTTCGAGTGGAGCGGTACCAATTACGTGCGTCTGGATCCCTTCGGCGGCCAGGTGGCGCACGTCCTGCGCGTCGAACCTTTGTGAGGCCCGGCGCGCGGTCGGGGCGGGGTGGTCCCCATCGTCCCGACCGCGTGCCACGGTCCCTCCTCCTCCGCCGCACATCCCCTCGCCGCTCGTCCTCGAAAGGTCATCGTGTCCGTTCCCTTCCCGTCGGCACCCGCCCTCCCGGCGTCCGTCGCCGTCCCCGCCCTCGACGCGTATCCGGCGCTCCTGCCGGCCACGCCGAGCGGGTCCGCAATCGCGGGGCGGTCCTTCGAGTCCAGGATGTTCATCCCGGGCGTCCCCAACCTGCCGATCCAGCCGCGGCCGGGCCTGTCGTCGGATCCGCAGTGGTTCCGCACAGCCGTGTTCTACGAGGCGCTGCTGCGCTCCTTCGCGGACTCCGACGGCGACGGGGTCGGTGACTTCCGGGGGCTGGCCTCCCGTCTGGACTACCTGGCGTGGCTGGGCGTGAATGCGCTGTGGATTCCGCCCTTCTATCCCTCCCCCATGCGCGACGGCGGCTACGACATCTCCGACTACACGGGCATCGACCCGCGCTACGGCACCATGGAGGACTTCCGCGACCTGGTCCACCAGGCCCATGAGCGCGGCATCCGCGTCGTCATCGACATGGTCCTCAACCACACCTCCGACGTCCACCCCTGGTTCCAGGCCTCGCGCTCGGACCCCGACGGACCCTTCGGTGATTTCTACGTGTGGGCCGACGACGATTCCGGCTACGCCGGCACCCGGATCATCTTCGTGGATTCTGAGGAGTCGAACTGGTCCTACGATGTCGAGCGCGGTCAGTTCTTCTGGCACCGGTTCTTCTCCCACCAGCCCGATCTCAACTACAACAATCCGGCCGTGGTCGAGGCCATCCACGACGTCATCCGCTTCTGGGCGCGTACCGGCGTCGACGGGTTCCGCCTGGACGCCATCCCCTACCTGGCCGAGGAGGAGGGCACCAACTGCGAGAACCTGCCGGGCACGCACGACGTCATCGCGGGTATCCGCAGGATGCTCGACCAGGAGTTCCCGGGCACGATCACGATCGCCGAGGCCAACCAGTGGCCGGCCGACGTCGTGGAGTATTTCGGTACCCCCGAGACCCCCGAGTGCACGATGTGCTTCCACTTCCCGGTCATGCCGCGCATCTACTACGCCCTGCGTCAGGGGTCGGCGACCGCCATCCGCTGGGTGCTCGAGCGCACTCCGGCGATCCCGGCGCACGGCCAGTGGGGCACGTTCCTGCGCAACCACGACGAACTGACCCTGGAGATGGTCACCGACGACGAGCGCACCATGATGTATCGGTGGTACGCCCCCGAGGATCGCATGCGCGCCAACATCGGCATCCGGCGGCGTCTGGCGCCCCTGCTGGACGCCTCGCGCACCGAGACCGAGCTCGCCATGGCGCTACTGCTCTCCCTGCCGGGCTCGCCCTGCCTGTACTACGGCGACGAGATCGGGATGGGTGAGAACATCTGGCTGGAGGACCGCGACGCCGTGCGCACCCCCATGCAGTGGGACGAGTCGCCGAACATGGGATTCTCCACCGCGCCCGATCCGGGTGCGCTGACCCTGCCCATCATTCAGGTGCCCGGCTACCGGCACATGACGGTCTCCACCGAGCTGCGGCGCCCCGATTCCCTGCTGCACTGGACCCGCCGCATGCTCCATGTGCGCCGGGCCCACCCCGTGCTGGGCCGCGGCCAGTTCCTCTTGCGGGACACATCGGACGATGCCGTGCTGGCCCACACGCGTCATGAGGCCCTGGGTCCCGGCGGGGAGCCGGGGGAAACGCTGTTGTGCGTGGCCAACCTGGCCGATTCGCCCCGCTGCGTGAGCGTCGAGCTACCGGACCTGGCAGGCCGGAGAACCACCGACGTCCTGGGCGGGGCTGTCTTCCCCGACATCGGGTGCGACGGGCGCCTGACGCTTACGCTGGGCGCCCGAGGCTACTACTGGTTGTCCGTCGGACCGACACTGGAATAGGAGGCTTGAAATGACAATGCGCCCATGCCCCGCGGATGCGGTGGGAGGCCGGCAGCCGGCCTGGCCCGACGACGGGGCGCTCCTGGCGGCCCTGGCCCCGTGGATGGCTGAGCGACGTTGGTACCCGCTCAAGGGGGACGCCGCTCCGGCCCCCGGATCGCTGAGTCTCGTCGGCTCGTGGGATCTGGCGCCGGGCGTGCGCGACCTGCTCGTCGCCGTCCCCCGCCCGGAGGGCTCGCGCGTGCTGGTCCACGTCCCGCTCGTGCTCGAGCCCCCCGGCGCCCTGGAGGCCCACCGGGTCCGCGGCGAGACCCCGGGAGGCGAAGGGCTCCTCGCCACGGGCTCCGACGGCGTCGCAGTCGCCCTGGTCGACGGGCCGCACCACCCCGCTTTCTGGCGGGCCTGGGCCCGAGCGGCCGCGGCCGCGGGCACCACCCTGGACGGCCCCGGCGCCCGGGCGATCGTCCAGCGCGCCGAGCGACTGCGAGTGACCACGGGCGAGCAGTCCAACACCAGCGTGGTCCTGCCCGCCCCGACGCCCGGGCAGCGGGCGGGCGGCGAGGAGGATGCGGCGGCCGGCGATCTGATCGTCAAACTCTTCCGAGTGCTGGCGCCCGGCCGCAACCCCGACGTCGAGGTCTCGGTGGCGCTGGCCGGCGACGGCTGGGACCGGGTGCGCACGCCGGTGGCCTGGTCGACGTTGACCTGGGCCGACCCGCTCACCGGCGTCGAGACCGTGGCCGATGCGGCGGTGGCCTGCTCCTTCATCCCGCGCGCCGACGACGGCTTCGAGCTGTTCTGCTCCCTGGCCGCCGACGACGACGGACCGCGCGGCCCGATCCGCACCCGCACGCTGGCCCTGGCCGCGGACCTGGGGGTCACGACCGCCCAGATGCATCACCATCTGGCCCGCGCGCTGGGCGTCAGCGAGCCGCCGGCGGCGGCCGAGCTGGCGCAGGCCCTGCGTGATCGCGCCGCCTGGGCCCTCCGGGAGGTCCCGACCGTGGCTGACCGCCTGCCCGGTCTGGACGGCACGATCGAACGGGTCCTCTCCCGACTGGCCGCTCTGGAGCGGCTCGCCCCGGCCACACGCATCCACGGCGACTACCACCTCGGGCAGACCCTCCACGAAATCGTCGAACCGGAGGCGGGTGAGGGCCGTTGGTTCATCCTCGATTTCGAGGGCGAGCCGCTGCGGCCCCTGGCCGAGCGCAGGAAGCCGGATCAGCCGCTGCGGGACGTCGCCGGGATGCTACGGTCCTTCGATTACGCCGCGGCCGTCGGCGGGGCCGATGACCCCGGCTGGCTCGACGCCGTGCGCGACGCCTATCGCACCGCCTACACCGCCTATGAGAACTGCGAGAGGACCGGCGGGGGGACCCGCCGGGAGGCGTCCCCCGGGCGGGAGGAGGCCGACGCGCGGGCCCGCGGCGTCCTGCTGACCGCGCTCGAGCTGGACAAAGCCCTCTACGAGGCCGTCTACGAAGCGCGCAATCGCCCCGATTGGATTGAGATCCCCCTGCGAGGGCTGCGTCGTATCCTCACCGCGGAGGCCTCCGCCTGAACGAGGAGGCCCGGACTCATCATCTCGTTCCGATACATCCGATATCCTGGTATAAAGTCCCCCCATCACCCGCCTCCCGCATGGAAGAGTGTGACCATGACCGACGTTGCCACACCTGAGCCCGCCCGCACGCCCGTCCATGTGGACCCATGGATTCTCGCCGACGTCGCCTACGCGCGATACCACAACCCACACGAGGTCCTCGGTGCGCACGTCGGGGAGGACGGTGTCACGATCCGCACGGTGCGGCACCTGGCCGACGCCGTGGCCGTCGTCACCGCCGAGGGCGTCTTCCCCGCCGAGCACGAGCAGGATGGTGTATGGGTGGCGGTCGTTCCCGGCCAGACCGTGCCCGACTATCGCATCGAGGTGACTTACGGGGAGGAGACCACGACGGTTGACGACCCGTACCGTTTCCTGCCGACCCTGGGCGAGATGGACACCTACCTCATCTCCGAGGGCCGCCACGAGGGTCTGTGGGAGGTTCTCGGCGCTCACCTCAAGCACTATTCCGGCCCCATGGGCGAGGTGGAGGGCGTCGCCTTCGCCGTCTGGGCCCCCAACGCCCGTGCGGTGCGCGTCGTCGGCGACTTCAACTACTGGGACGGTACCGCGTCGGCTATGCGCTCCCTGGGCGCCTCGGGCGTGTGGGAGCTGTTCGTGCCGGGCGTGGGCGTGGGCGCCCGCTACAAGTTCGAGCTGTGCTTCTCCGACGGATCCTGGCACCAGAAGGCCGACCCGCTGGCCCGCGCCACCGAGGTGCCCCCGGCCACGGCGAGCGTGGTGACCGACCGCTTCCACGAGTGGGGCGACGCCGACTGGATGGCCAAGCGCGCCATCACCGACCCGCATTCGGGCCCCATGAGCATCTACGAGGTGCACGTCGGGTCATGGCGGCAGGGCCTGGGCTACCGCGGTCTGGCCGACGAGCTCGTCCCCTACGTCAAAGAGGCCGGCTTCACTCACGTGGAGTTCCTGCCGGTGGCCGAGCACCCCTTCGGCGGGTCCTGGGGATATCAGATCACCGGCTACTACGCGCCCACGGCGCGCTTCGGCACCCCCGACGATTTCAGGTACTTGGTGGATCAGCTCCACCAGGCGGGCATCGGTGTCATCCTGGACTGGGTGCCGGCTCACTTCCCCAAGGACGACTGGGCCCTGGCCCGGTTCGACGGCACCGCCCTGTACGAGGATCCGGACCCCCAGCGCGGCGAACACCCGGATTGGGGCACCTACGTCTTCAACTTCGGCCGCAACGAGGTGCGCAATTTCCTGGTGGCCAACGCCCTGTACTGGATGGGGGAGTTCCATGCCGACGGCCTGCGCGTGGACGCCGTCGCCTCCATGCTCTACCTGGACTACTCGCGCGAGGAGGGTCAGTGGCATCCCAACCAGTTCGGAGGCCGGGAGAATCTCGAGGCGATCAGCTTCCTCCAGGAGGCCACGGCGACGGCCTACCGGAAGAATCCGGGCACGGTCATGATCGCCGAAGAGTCCACCGCCTGGCCGGGCGTGACGGCTCCCACCGAGTACGGCGGCCTCGGTTTCGGATTGAAGTGGAACATGGGGTGGATGAATGACACCCTGCGCTACCTGGCGGAAGAGCCCATCAACCGCCGCTATCACCACGGGGAGTTGACCTTCTCCCTGGTGTACGCCTTCTCCGAACAGTTCGTCCTGCCGATGAGCCACGACGAGGTCGTCCACGGCAAGGGGTCCCTGCTGTCGAAGATGCCCGGCGACCCCTGGCAGGAGCTGGCGGGGCTGCGCGCCCTGTACGCCTACCAGTGGTCTCACCCGGGCAAGCAGCTGCTGTTCATGGGTCAGGAGTTCGGCCAGGGCGCCGAGTGGAATGCGGAGAACTCGCTGGACTGGTGGATCCTGGATGACCCGGGCCATCAGGAGTTGCTCAAGCTGGTCAGTGACCTCAACCGCTTCTACACCGAGTCCCCGGCACTGTGGGCGGACGATTTCTCCCATCGGGGCTTCGAATGGATCGAGGCGGGCGACGGCGATCACAACGTCCTGTCCTACTTGCGCAAGGGCACCGGCCCCGACGGACGCGCCGACTTGATGGTCGCGGTCATTAACTTCGCCGGCACTCCGCATGAGGGATACCGGGTCGGCCTGCCGTTCGCCGGCGGTTGGGACGAGGTCATCAACACCGACGCCCCCGAGTACGGCGGCTCCGGCGTGGTCAATCTGGGGCACGTCGAAGCCGAGGAGCTGCCGTGGAACGGCCGCCCGGCTTCGGTGCGGCTGCGCGTGCCCCCGCTCGGCGCCGTCTTCCTGCGCCCCTCTCAGGACTGAGGCGGGCCGGAGGCCACTCGGGCCGCGAAGCGACGGGCTCAGTCGATGCGTCCTGCCGGGGTTTCTCGATGCGGATGAACTCGGCCTTGTGCAGGGAGCCCGCCGCCTCGGCCTGCGCGCCCGCGTAGGAGTCACCCCTGGATCCCCATCGGGGTGACCGCCAGGAAGTCGAAGAAGTCGAACCTCTCATCGATTTTCAGGAAGTCCCGGATCATCGCCAGGACCCGACCGGCCTCCACTGCAATTCTCACGGTTTCTAGTGAAGGAATCAGGTTCGTACAGGCGCTCACCGGCTGTATTTGAGATGAGCTGCATTCAATGTAGCCGTGCTCGTTGCAGAGATACTGTCATCCGTACTGGCCGGAATCAAGTCCTCAAAGTCGCCCTGATCGTCGGCGTCCTGGTACAAGGCGCGCATTATCCCGAATCGGGTCGTTCCAGGCTTCGGTGCAGGCCAGTCTGCGGGCGGCCGTCACATCACTTACATCACTGGGGACTCCGCGGTGACAGCAGGCGGTTCCATGGCGACGGACGCCACGAGGCGAGCCCTGGCACGGCGATGCGGCTGTCGGTCGGGCTCCGGCCGAGGCCGCCGGGAGATTCGAACACGGGCCCGGGGTCGCCCGGGCCACGGACTCGACGGACGCATCCGCGCTCCCCCTGCGGGCGCGGAGTAAAGGTGCTCCCACCGAGCGACCTCACCGGCATGGTATCGGTCACCGATGTCGTCCACTCCGGCATCTGCGCCGGGTCCGGGCCGTCCTTTTCGAGGCGGCCCGGCAGCGCCGCCTGGTCCACTTCGTCCGCACCGCCTCCGAACTCGGGCCGACCCGCCTCCGAACCAGCGGGCGACGAGGGGCGACATCGATGCCCGTGCCCGCCCGCCGCGCCCCCGCCGACCTCCGTCGGAGCGCATGAACACCGAATCGTGCCGTGTGCGACATCCGCTCCCCAGGCGCCGCACCACGGGCTTGGGTATCCTCGCAGTGTACGCACTGGGGCAGACGGGTTCGACGCCCAGTTTCGCGCCCCGTCTTCCCGAATGCCCGCCGAAATCCTGTGCAAGATCTTGCACGCCGCTCCGAAGCCCGACAGGGGAAGAAGAATGACGCAGAACCTGGTTTCCACCGTACCCTCCCAGGTGCGGGCGGTCTCCGGCCGCTCCGCCGCGGCCTCCACCGAGATGGAGGTGTGGCAGGGCCTGTCCGCGGCCGTCGTCGACGCCGTTGCCGATAATTGGCACGCCACCGAGCAGAAGTACCGCGCGGGCCGGATGGAGCACTATTTCTCCGCCGAATTCCTCATGGGACGCGCACTTCTGAACAACCTCACCAACCTCGGCCTGGTCGAGCAGGCCCGCCAGGCGGTGAACGCCTTCGGCCAGAATCTCACCGACATTCTCGAGCAGGAGCCAGACGCCGCTCTGGGCAACGGCGGCCTCGGACGCCTGGCCGCCTGCTTCCTGGATTCATGCGCCACCCTTGAGCTGCCGGTCGCCGGCTACGGCATCCTCTACCGCTACGGCCTGTTCAAGCAGCTGTTCGAGAACGGCTTCCAGACCGAGCACCCGGACCCGTGGATGGAGGAGGGCTACCCCTTCGTCATCCGCCGCGAGGAGGCCCAGCGGCTCGTCCGCTACAACGACCTGATCGTGCGCGCCATCCCCTACGACATGCCGATCACCGGCTACGGCACGCGCAACGTCAACACGCTGCGCCTGTGGAGGGCCGAGAGCGTCGAGGAGTTCGACTACGACGCCTTCAACTCCCAGCACTTCACCGACGCCATCGTCGAGCGCGAGCGCACCGCGGACATCTCCCGCGTCCTCTACCCCAACGACACCACCTACGAGGGAAAAGTGTTGCGGGTGCGTCAGCAGTACTTCTTCTGCTCGGCCTCTCTGCAAGAGATCATCGACAACTATGTCGCCCACCATGGCGAGGATCTCACCGGCTTCGCCGACTTCAACTCCGTCCAACTCAACGACACCCACCCGGTGCTCGCCATCCCCGAACTCATGCGCCTGCTCATGGACGAGCACGGCCTGGGGTGGGAGGACGCCTGGGCGGTGGTCTCCAAGACTTTCGCCTACACCAATCACACGGTGCTCGCCGAGGCCCTGGAGACCTGGGAGGTGTCGATTTTCGAACGCCTCTTCCCGCGCATCCTGGAGATCGTCCGCGAGATCGACCGCCGCTTCCGCCTCGAGCTGACCGAGCGCGGCATCGGGCAGGACGTTATCGACTACATCGCCCCCATCAGCGGCGACAAGGTCCGTATGGCCTGGATCGCCTGCTACGCCTCCTACTCGATCAACGGAGTCGCGGCTCTGCACACTGATATCCTCAAGCGCGACACCCTCAAGGACTGGTACGCCATCTGGCCCGAGCGCTTCAACAACAAGACCAACGGCGTGACCCCGCGCCGCTGGCTGCGTCAGTGCAACCCGCGGCTGTCCGCCCTGCTCGACGACGTCACCGGTTCGGACGCCTGGGTGCGCGACCTGACCGTGCTCGGAGACTTCACCGGCGCCGTCGACGGCGCTGACGGCGCTGTTCTCCTGGACCGCCTGACAGAGGTCAAGCACGCCAACAAGGTCGACTTCGCCGCCTGGACGGCCGAGCGCGAGGGCATCGAGATCAGCCCCGACGCGATTTTCGACGTCCAGATCAAGCGCCTTCATGAGTACAAGCGCCAACTGCTCAACGCGATCTACATCCTGGACCTGTACTTCCGGATGAAGGACGACCCGTCGCTGGAGGTCCCGCCGCGCGTTTTCATTTTCGGTGCTAAAGCCGCCCCCGGGTACATTCGCGCCAAGGCGATCATCAAACTGATCAACACGGTGGCCGAGCTGGTCAACAACGATCCGGTGGTCTCCAGGACGCTCAAGGTTGTCTTCGTCCATAACTACAACGTCTCCCCCGCCGAGCACATCATCCCGGCCGCCGACATCTCCGAGCAGATCTCGATGGCCGGCAAGGAGGCCTCGGGCACGTCCAACATGAAATTCATGATGAACGGCGCCCTGACCCTGGGCACGCTCGACGGTGCGAACGTCGAGATCCTCGACGCCGTGGGGTCCGAGAACGCCTACATTTTCGGCGCCACCGAGGACGAGCTCCCCGCCCTGCGCGCGACCTATGACCCACGTGCCGCCTACGAGACCGTCCCCGGTCTCAGACGCGTCCTGGACGCCTTCACCGACGGCACCCTGGACGACAACGGCTCCGGCTGGTTCGCCGACCTGCGCCGCAGCCTCCTGGAGACGACCCACGAACCCGCCGACGTCTACTACGTGCTGGGCGACTTCGCCGCCTACCGCGAGACCAGGGACCGGATGGCCGCCGACTACGCCGACCAGCGCGCCTGGCAGCGCAAGGTGTGGGTCAACATCACCGGCTCGGGCCGCTTCTCCTCCGACCGCACGATCAACGACTACGCGAGGGTCTGGAATATCCGACCCGAACCGATCGCCTGACCCGACCGCACTCGGTTCACGGCTCGCGTCGGCGGCCCGGTCCCAGCTCGGGACCGGGCCGCCGACGTCTGCACTCCCGCACACATTCAGTTCTTCTTTCCCCATCTCTCGCCGCCATCGAGATCGGGTGAAAAATTCACCGAGATCGGTAGAAACTGGCGTATACTCCTCACTGAGGCGGATATTTTATCCACAAGGGTCTCTATCTCTGGCATTAACTCCTGATCTCGACGCACTCTGGCGCCATGGATGACCCGACGCCATCACATCCACAGCATCCTTGGATCCGAGGCACCGACCTCACCCCCGCCGAGCTGCGCGCCGCACTGGACAGCGGGCGCATCGTCCGGGTGCGCCGCAACCTCTACCTGCCGCGTCCCGACGGCATCGAGGCCCGGGCCTTCGTCAGCGAGGCCCACCGCGCGCTTCTCGATCAGCTGCGCAGCGAATCCATCAACGGCGTCGTGTGTCTGGAATCCGCCGCTGTCCTGCATGGCGCCACGCCGTTGACTCCGCACCGCACGGTTCATCTCGTCGTGGGGTGGAACGCGGGCGGGATGAAGCTGGGTGAGGCCGACCAGCCGCCGTTCGACGCTCCCGGTAGAGTCGATCGTCGCCGCAGGCTCGCCCAGCGCGCCGTCGCACGTCACAGGTACCCGGTGCCGCAGGCCGACATCGTCGAGATCCGCGGCATGCGCGTGACCAGCCTCGAGCGCACGATGGAGGACTGCGCACGGTTCCTGGAGCCCGATCGTGGTCTGGCAGTGGTGGATTCACTGATCGCGGTCGCCGTCGGAGCCAGTGCGAGCGCCAGGCCGTGGGACCGACGCGAGCAGATCGATGGTCTGGCCGCCGCCACGCGCGAGCTCGTCCTGGAGCGGCTGGATGGACGACGCAGGGAGCGCGGCCTTCGGCGCGCACGCGCGATCCTGGCGGCGGCGACGCCCTGGAGTCAGTCCCCGTGGGAGAGTGAAGCGCGCAGGCAGTGCCTGGTCGGCGGAATCGGCGCCATGGCGCCGCAGCTGCCCGTCGACGCGATGGGAGTGCGCTTCTACGCCGATCTGGGCTGGCTGACCGCCAGGCACATCCTCGAGGTCGACGACACGATGAAGTACCGCATGAATTCCGAAACGATCCTGCAGCAGCAGGGCGGGCGCGAGGATGCGATCCGCGATGTCGGCTTCTCCATTTCCCGCGTCGCACCGGACGAGCTCCGCGCGCCCGGTGTTCTAGCCGAGCACCTGCGTGAAGCCCTGCCGCAATCAGTTTGTGAAACCAGGCCGGTCACCGTCCTGCGAACCAGACGCGAGAAGCGCACCTCGCGCCCCTGACCTGGCCCTTCCCCCCCCCCGCCGACGCCGTTGCACATTCGGGTCGGTCGCATCGCGCGCCCGGACCGCCCCGTCGGCGACGGCGCCGGGCGAGCGCTCGTCCGGCGCCGTCGCCGGTCAGAAGAGCAACGCCGCCAGCTGCCGGCGGGCTCTCGCCACCTCGGGGGTGGAGGAGCCGATGACGTCGAAGAGCTCGAGCAGCCGCATGCGCGCGGTCTCCCGCTCCTCGCCGGCGTGAGAGCGGACGGCTTCCAGACCACGGCCCAGCGCAGCGTTGACGTCCCCGAGCGCCAGGGCCGCATCCGCCCCCGCCACCTGCTCCTCAACGCTCGCATCCGGTGCGTCCGCGGCGGCGAGCAGGGCGCGGGGGTCCTCACCATCCATGCGTCCGAGCATACGGATCTGGTTGCGAGCCGCCTTGAGGTCGGCATCCGCCGGACTCTGCGCGATGGCGTGGTCGTAGACCTCCTCGGCGGCGGCGTAGTCGCCTCGCTCCATGGCCTCACGGGCCTGGCGCTCCACCTCGGTCTCCTCCTCGGGTTCGTCCGGCTCCGACTCGACCTCCGACGCGAGGCGCCCGGAAACGCCGTTGCGGGCGGCCAACTCGAGCACCTGGTCGAGCAGCTGGCGCAGCTGGTCGACGGGAACCGACCCCTGGAACAGCGGCACCGGCTGCCCCGCGATCAGAGCGATAACCGTCGGTACTGCCGCGGCCTGAAGAGCCTGGGCGACCTCGGCGGCGGCATCGACGTCCACACGTGCCAGCTCGAAACGGCCCGCATACTCCCGAGCGAGGGTCTCAAGCTGCCCGGCGAGCTCCGTGGAGGCCTGGGAGCGCGACGTGTGAAGAACGACCACGACCGGTACTCGGGTGGAGAGCTCGGCGACATCGCGCAGTGACGCGGCGTCGACGTCAACGACCAGCGGCGCCGAAACGACGGATCCCGCTGCCGAGCCGGAGGCCGCCGTCTCTCCCGCTCCCGTTCCAGAACCCGATGCGCCTCCCGCGGCAGCATCCTTCCGAGGTGCGAGTGTGGACAGGTCCACGGCGCCGAACATGCTCATGAGGTGCCTTTCCCGGGCAGAAGCCCGATGGTGGATCGAAGTGGTGACGAATACGGGGCGAGATGAAGCGTACCGGGGGCGCTGGCGAGGCCCGGCCGGTGAGGCCCGCGGAATTCAGTCCGGCGACTGGGAATCGTCCCGGGTGACCGACGTCAGCACGTGCACCGTGCCCAGGGTGACTGCCTGGGAGCCGGAGGCGGCGACCGGAATCGAGAATGCGACAACAGCCTCGTGGGAGGCTGTGACTGTGCCGACAACGTCGGTGTTCTCCCCCAGCATGGCGGCGACCTGCTCCTGCACATTGTACTTGGAACGGGCGACCGTGCGCTTGTACAGGACGTCGAAAGTGAGCGTCGTGAACACGATGGCCCCGTTGTCAGTCGTCCGCAGTCCGCGGAAGCCGTCACCGCCGGGGCTAGCGGTCACCGACACCTCGCCGGCGGCGGAGACGTCCAGGCTACGGCGTGCGGCGATGTATCGGCGCAGCTCCTCATCCGCGAACGCTTTGCCGTTGTCCCCGTCGGGATTGTTCAGGGCGTCGATGTAAGCATTCAGAACTTCCTGCGGCGTGGCGACCAGCCCGTCGGCATCGGCGTCGACCTGCGCGCTGCCCACCGAGGCCGTATTCGTGGAGGGCACCTCGACGCCGGGGAACAGCCGCACCCAGGCCCACAGCTCGAAGTTCTCGCGCGCAGTGCCCTGGGTCAGAGCCAGCAGATAGGGCACGTTGGTCTCGTCGGCCTCGGTGAGCGTCAGGGCGATGCGCGGGAAATCGGTGGTCAGGCCCACGGTTCCGGCCTGGCTGTCGGTCGTGAAGTGGTCGATCTCGGTGTCGTCGTTAGTCGCTGTGGCGACTGCGTACTCCTCGGTCCGCACGCGAGCGGCCGGCCCGGTGAGATACCCGTTCAACAGTTCGGTCTTCTTCTGGGCATCGGCCGCGTCCATGCCGCTCTGAATCCGCTCGAGGACGGCCGTGAGACGTTCGCTGTCCAGGACCGGCTGAGCCGTCGAGGTCCCGGTGGCCTCGAGCGACGGGGGGGCGTCCCGCGAACACGCGGCGAGGGCGGCGCTGACGGCGGTCGCCGCAGCAGAGGTGAGAAGGGCTCGGCGGCTGGTCATCATGCGTGCTCCTCGTCATCGGGACTCGTGGACGCGTCGTCGCTCACATCGTCGGCCCCTTGCTCGTCGGACTGTCGCTGGGGCTCCACCGTCCAATTCTGCGCCCGGGCCGGGAGGGAGAAGGCCTGCTCCTGCTGGGCCTGTCCGTCTCCGTCTCCGTAACCCGAATAGGCCGATTCGGAATAGGCCGGCCCGGACAACGCCTGCGTCTCATCCTGCCGATCCTCACCCTGGCCGTCCCCGTAACCGGCCTGGACCTGACCGTCCCCGTAACCGTAGTCGTAGCCCGAATAAGCGAAATTCGAGAACGTTTGCGTCTCCTGTTCGGCAGGCGCATAGGGGGACACGTCCTGCGCCCCCTGCGTCGTCCAGTAGGCTGCCGATTCGGGCGCGGCGGCGCCATAGAATGCCTCGGTCTCACCGGATGCGCCGTTCGGATCGTCGGAATACCCGGAGGAATACCCGTTATAGCCCATATCGGGGTACTCCCCCGCCTGATCGGAGGCGGGCGCCTGCGGCACATCGGGGGCCTCGACGCCGTCGAGGTAGACCCGGCCCGTGCGTGGGTCGACCCACTCCTCCCCGGCGGCCTCGGCCCGTTCCTTCTCCCGCATCTCCCGGCGTGAGAGCGCGCGATTCGGATCGCTGATCTGCGGGAATCCGGCGGTGACGACTCCGTCGGCCTGCGCCAGCCGCGCGGCCCGCTCGGCGGAGCGAGCGCGCCTCTGCTGATCCGCCCGGCGCATCTGAATGTCAATGAGGAAGAGGAAGACGCCGATGAGCAGCAGGACGCCGCCGCCGATCAGCCCGGGGACGAGCCGCGGGGTGGAGACCGTGCGCGGCCAGGACATCGAGAGGTCGGGGGCGGGCGAGGACCCGTCGGTGGCGGCCAGGACAACCAGGTCCGGATCCGCGGTGTTCAGGTCGAGAGTCGTCGATCCGGTGCCCGACGCCGTGGTCAGCCACAAGTCGGAACTGGTCGGATCGGCGTTGGACGCCTCCAGAACGGTGCAGCCGTTCGCGTCCGTGCTCGGTGCGACGGTGGGCTCGGCCGATCCGCCGGGGGCGGGCGACGTCGTCGGCTCAGCCTCGTCACCGCACCTGGTCGTAACATCGGAGGCCTCCAGCGTGTCCCAATCGGTCAGGCCGGTGACGGACACGTAAGGGTCGTTGGCCAGCCACGCCGAGACATCGGACGAATGACCCACCGCGATGAACACGGGATCGGCGTCGCCGGCCGTCGCGGTGATCGTGACATCGGAGTCGACCAGGCCGAGAACGCCTGGTCGCGTGACGACGTAGTTCTGCTCGGGCTTCGCGGGGAGGGTCGCCTGGGCGGTCGAGCTGGGCCGCCACACGGTGGCGGAGCAGACTGCCAGAGCGATGACGATCAGGCCGAGAACGGCGATAATCGCACTCAGGATCCGTCGGTTCACGACGTGACTCTCCTCAAGATCGTGGACATGGCGCCGCTGTCACCGGCTGACGCGACCGACGCCGCACTCCACGGCGGCCAGACGCGTGTACCGCCCAGAATCGCACGCCCGTCCGATCCGTGCGAGCGGCCCCGTCGAATATCACAGGTCCTGCGCCCTGAGCGGAAGAACCACATCCCGGCGCGGCGCGCCGCTGCGACGTCGTCGACCGCATATGCTCAGCGCCTCCTCCCGCTGCTTCCCCGTCATCAGGCCCTCAGGACCCAGGCGCGAAAGGGGCTGTCGCGGATACTCTTGTCCCACTGCGGGCCGCAGCGGCCCGCCAGAAGGAGGAGAGACGTGGCTGAGGGATCCGACGAGTTCGCCATCACCATGCGAGGATACGATCGCACCCAAGTCGATCAGCGCATCAAGGCCCTAACCCGCCAGCTGGGAGACGCCCGCCGTGAGGTCGCCAGCCTCGACCAGCGGGCGATGACGCTCGCCGGCGAGCTCGCCGACGCCCAGCGTCGTCTGCGCGAGGCCGACAAACCCACCTACGCCGGGCTCGGCTCGCGCATCGAGCAGCTTCTGCGCAGCGCGGAGGAGCAGAGCACCTCCGTGCTGTCCAAGGCCAACGCGGAGGCCGACGCGCTCCTGGCCCGCACGCGGGCCAACGCCACCCACCTGTCCGAACGCAGCTCCTCCGAGGCCGCCACGATGGTCGCCGACGCTCGACGGGAGGCCGCCGAGCTGCGCTCCCACTCGGAGTCCGAGGCCTCCACGCTCCTGGCCAATGCGCAGGCCCGGGCGGACGAGCTCATCTCCTCCGCCCAGCGCAAGGCGGAGCAGATCACCTCCGACGCGAACGCGAGCATGACCGAGGCTCGCTCGGCCGCGGAACGCGAGGCGCAACTGACCGTGGCCACCGCCAAGAAAACCGCCGTGGAACTCACCGTGACCGCCGAGCGGGAGGCGAACACCACCAAGGAGGCCGCCGCGGAGGAGGCCGAGGCCCTGCGGCGCTCCTCCCGGGAGCAGGCCGACTCGGTGACGGCGACGGCCGCCGAAGAGGCTCGCGTCGCAGTGGAGAAAGCCCGCACGGAAGCGGAGACCCTGCTGTCGGCGGCTCGCGACGAGGCGGAGTCCCTGCGGCGCTCGAGCACGGCCGAGGCCGAGGCGGCGCGAGCGGAGGCCACGGAGCTGCGGCAGCAGGCGCTTCTCGAGATCGCCGCCGCCCACGAGACGGCCGCTGAGGAGGATTCGGCCGCCCATGAGGCCGCACGTCAGCGGATCGAGGAGATGAACCGGCAGGCCCAGGAGCAGGCCGAGCAGGCCGAAGCCCGCCTCGAAGAGGCCCTGGCCCGCGCTGAGACGGTTCGCGCCGAGACGGACGAGGCGGCACGCGCTCGCCAGGACGAGGCCACGCGGCTGGCCGAGGACACTGTGAACCAGGCTCGTCTCGAGGCGAGTGCTCTCGTCGAGGACGCTCGTGCCGACGCCGAGGTCGAGAAGACCACGATCGCCCGTCAGATCAAGGAGCTCGAGCGGCAGCGGGACTCCGTGGCCAGCTACCTGGAGGAGATGCGCGGCGTGCTCGGCAACGTCATACCGCAGGCTCCCGAGTTCTCCGACGTCATCAACGCGGCGCTGGCGACCGGTGTGCCGCAGGCCGCCGGCCTGCCCGAGGCCGCCTCCTCCGGCAGCGCGGACAGTGCCGGCAGCGCCGGCAGTGCGGACTCGCCCGCGAGAGCGCAGAGTGCGGAGGAGGCCGCCAGCCCCGTCAGCCCGGAGGAGGTGAAGGACGCCGGCGACAACTCCGAGCAGCAGCCCGCCGAGGAGAATCTGCTCAGTCTGGGCGGCCGCAACCGCCGGTGAATCGTCGGCTCCGTCGGCTACGACCAGGCGCGACGCACGAGCGCGAGTGTCTCGCCCCGGGTCATGCCCAGGTTGCGCATAGTCGCCACGAAGCGCACAGTCTCCCTCTTGGCCGCAGTGTCAGCGAGATCCATGACGTAAGTGCCGTGGCGACCACGTCCTTCGAGCACTCCTTCGAGCTCCAGCTCGCGATAGGCCTTGGCCACTGTGTTGACGGCGACGTCGAGATCGGCTGCCAGGGCGCGTGTCGTCGGCAGGCGCGCGCCCGCGGCCAATCGTCCCGAGGTGACGTCCTCACGGATCGCTGCGCAGATCTGGGCGAAGACCGGTCTGGCCGAATCGGAGTCCAGATTGATGCGCGGACGAATGGGGACGGACATGTCTCTAGTGTGCTCCCCATCACTCATTCCCGCATCTTGAGACGGACCGCAGGCTGAGTCCATGTCCGCGTCGTCTCAGTCGCCCGATCCACCGGCCGTCTCCCGCTCGTCGCCGCCCTTCCCCGGCGCCGACGACTGGGCCGTCCGGCGCCGGGAGGCCGCCGCCGAGCGAGCGCGGCTCCTGCATGAGAAGCAGGAGGCCGAGCATCGGCGCGCAGAGCGCATCGTCAGGCTCTTCATCCGGGTGGCCCGTGCTGAAGGGCTGGCGCCGGTGCCTCTGCGCGTCCAAGGTTATGGCGGCGGCAGCGCGCGCACACCGCTGCGCGGGTGGTACTTGCGTGCCGATAAGACCGTCGCCATCGATGTTGAAGGCGGGTTCTACGTGCTATCGCAGCCACTGGGGCTCAAGGAGCGGCTGAGGGGGACGACCCCGCCCAGCGAGCCCGTCCCCATGACGATCGGTGAGGGCGGGCGGGATGGCGACGTCCTCCCACTGCGCTCCGCATTGGACCGGCTGCTGCCGGGCTGGGAGGAGCGTTCGCCCGCGCCCCTCGTGTAGATGGAGGCTTCGCCCGGTGGCGCGCACTCGACAGCGCACGGGGCTCGTCCTCGCGGTCACCACAAGCGACGCTCCCAGCAGGAGGTGTGCCAGTGGCGGCGATCCTCCAGGCCGCGGTCCGCCCCGAAGAGCGACTCGTTGGACCAGGCGACAACGTGCGGCGTACCCGGCGGAATGCTCCGATTGCACCCCGGACAGGTGTACGTCTTGGCTCCGCCGCGCAGGCGCCGCACGGTGAAGTCGGCTCCGCCCGGACCGGTCTGGGTTCGCGGCACCGAGCTCAGCCGTCCCAGGTCAAGCGGGCGGTGCGCAGCGCTGTAGGGACGTTTGGAACTGCGTCGTGCCATGAGCAGACTGTATCGTCGCCGGCCGGCGGCAGGACGCAGCCGGAACGTCAGGCTTCCCCGGAGCTCCCCGGAGGAAGCCTCACGCATCCGAGCTCGTCAGCACCGGAGGCCAGCACCCCCGCGACGGCGCAGGCCGATGACTGCGGGCGCGGGCGGTACGGGATCCCAGGGCCCTAGATCAGACCCATCCCGGCCACGGTCTTCCTCTCCTCCAGGAGCTCGGCCGCGGAGGCGTCGATCCTGGCGCGGGAGAAGTCGTCGATATCCAGGCCCTGGACAATCCTCCACTCCCCGCCCTCGCAGGTGCAGGGGAAGGAGGAGATGATGCCTTCGGGCACCCCGTAGGAGCCGTCAGACATGATGGAGGCCGACGTCCACGTGCTGCCCTTGACGCCGAGGCACCAGTCACGGACATGGTCGACGGCGGCCGAAGCGGCCGAGGCGGCCGACGACGCACCGCGAGCGGCGATGACGGCGGCGCCGCGCCCCGCGACCGTGGGGATGAAGTCCTCCTCGACCCAGGTCCTGTCGGCGAGGATCTCGGGGATGGGAGCCCCGTTGACGGTGGCCTGCGTGAGGTCGGGGTACTGGGTGGAGGAGTGATTGCCCCACACGGTGACCTTGTCAATGTCGGTGACGTGGCAGCCGGCCTTGGCGGCGAGCTGAGCCAGAGCGCGGTTGTGGTCCAGGCGGGTCATCGCGCTGAAACGGGAAGCCGGGACGTCCCCCGCATGCGACGCGGCGATGAGCGCGTTCGTATTGGCAGGGTTGCCGACGACGAGAACCTTGATGTCGTCCGCGGCGGCGGCGTTGATGGCCTCGCCCTGAGGGCCGAAGATACCGCCATTAGCGCTCAGCAGGTCGGAGCGCTCCATACCGGCCTTGCGAGGCATCGAGCCGACGAGGAAGGCGATATTGGCACCTTCGAAGGCCCGCTCGGGATCGTCGAAGATGTCGACGCCGCCCAAGGTCGGGAAGGCGGAGTCGAACAGCTCCATGGCGGTGCCCTCGGCTGCCTTGACGGCCTGCGGGATCTCAAGCAGACGCAGATTGATCCTCTGGTCCGGCCCGAGCAGGGAGCCCGAGGCGATGCGGAAGAGCAGTGCGTAACCGATATTGCCGGCGGCACCGGTGACGGTGACGGTGACGGGGGCGTTGGCCATGGAGTCTCCTTCGGGACGACGTGTCAATGGGACCGCGAGCGGTGCAGCCCATGGGACGAGCCTACGGCGAGGGGCCGGTGACGACCCGGGACGATGGGTTCGTCATTGATGTAATACGCATCATAGAGCGATCGTGCGGTCGGGCGGGGCCCGTCCCCCGCTCGCCGGAGCCCCGCGCTCAGCTCGCAGCCTCGGAACCGGCGGACTCGGCGGAGGCGGTCAGCTCCTCGGGGCTCACAAGACCGTCGACACCGACCCGGTCGAGATACGCCATGCCGTCGAAGGACAGCTCGCGGGCGTTCTCCGGATCGCCGTCGGCACCGAGCCGCCCGCCCGCGAGACGATCGATGATGATAGCGATGGCTCCATCGCCGGTGACATTGGTGGCGGTGCCGAAGGAGTCCATGGCGATGTAGGTGGCGATCATGAGGGCGACCTGAGCGTCGTCGAAACCGAGCATGGACGACAACAGGCCCGTGGCCGCCATGATGGCCCCGCCGGGAACGCCCGGGGCAGCGACCATGGTGATGCCGAGCATGAAGATGAAACCGACCCACTGCACGGTCGAGACGGACAGTTCCTGGGTGAGCACGATCGCGAAGGCAAAGGAGAAGATCTTCGAGGTCGAGCCGGCCAGGTGGATGGTGGCGCACAGCGGGACGGTGAAGGAGGCGACCGCCTCCGACACGCCGTTCCTTCTGGTCTGCGCCAGCGTCACGGGAATCGTCGCGGCGGACGAGGACGTGCCCAACGCGGTCAGGTAGGCGGGCGCCATGGTGACCAGCGCCCTGACGGGATTCCTGCCACCGACCATACCGGCCACGACGTACTGGACCGAGAGGATGACGACTTCCAGAACCAGGACGACGACCACCACTCGCAGGAGGGCGTGCATCACCGACCAGGCCTCGCCCGTGTACGTGAGGTTGAGGAAGATGCCGAAGATGTGCAGCGGCAGCAGAGGGATGATGATTCGCTCGATGAGTCTGGTGATGATCGCGCGGAACTCGACGAACCCCTTGCGCAGGACCCCGCGGGGCACCATCGACAGGCCGATACCGAGGATGAAGGACAGCAGCAGAGCCGTCATGACCTCCACCGGCGCCGGCATCTCGATACTGAAGTACGTCTCCAACGCGCTGCCCGGCTTCTCGACGTCGGACAGGGCCGTGCCCGAGAGAAGATCGGGCAGGAGCGCGGCGCACACGCCGTAAGTGAGGAAGCCGGAGAAGAGCGTCGACGCGTAAGCGATGGCGGTAGTGATTCCGAGCCACCTTCCCGCGCCCCGGCCGAGGTCGGCGATGGCCGGAGTCACCAGACCGATGATGATCAACGGGATGGAGAAGGACAGGAACTGGCTGAACAGGCCCGAGAAGGTGGCGAAGATGCGGCCGACGGCCTGCGGGACGAGAGGACTTCCACCGATCCTGGTGCTGCCCAGGACGAGAGCGAGAATGATCGCGGCGAGCACCCACACGAGGATGCCGCTGGCTGAGAGCGCCTTGCGGAGGTGTGACACAGAACTGCCTTTCGGCCCGGAGGGCGGGCGGCTGGGTACCGCCCACTGCGCCGCAGCATGCCATAGGACGGATGACGAGCGGCTGACGTATCAAGAGCCGACCCGCGAGCCGGCTCTCAGACGACCCGCGGCAGGTCCGCGTAGTAGGTCAAGGCGAATAGGGCGACGGCGAGCAGAGTGCCGAAGACGACGTCGAAGAATCGCCCGCGAGCCGCTATCCAAGTGCCGTCGGGCCGTTGCAGGCGCAGGAGTGCGAGCAGCAGCACACCGGTGCCGAGGCAGATGATCGCCAGACGCCGGTGGCCCAGCAGGGAGATCACGGGCACCACGATCAGCCCGACTGCCACGCTCAGGACTGAGAGCGTTCGGTAGGGCTCCTTGTGCTCGGGTGCGGGGCGAGCCCCCACGAGCCCCGGCTGGACCCAGGCGCCGTGCGGCGGAGTTCGCACCTCGTGCTGGCTCTCGCCCCGGGTCCCCCGCACGGTCTGATCCTGACTCACGACCGTCATCGTAGCGGGCCGCGAGCGGTCGCAGGGCGCCGCCGACGGCGGGATCAGCCGAATGTCGGATCAATGGGCGAAGTGGCGGTTGCCGGTCAAGTACATGGTCATTCCACCGGACTTCGCCGCTTCGATGACCTCGCCGTCGCGGATGGAGCCGCCGGGCTGAACGACGGCCCTGACGCCCGCGTCGACGAGGACCTGCAGACCATCGGCGAAGGGGAAGAAGGCATCGGAGGCGGCCACGGCGCCACGCGCCCGCTCGGGCGGTGCGGCGGGGAGGAGCTCGCCGGCGTCGGCGCCCTCGTCCTCCTGCTGCCCGCCGGCGTCGGAGGCGTCGCCCGCCGAGCGCAGTCCCAGGGTGTTGGCCCGTTCGACGGCCAGCCGGCAGGAGTCGACGCGGTTGACCTGCCCCATGCCGACGCCCACGGTCGCACCGTCGGAGGCGAGCAGGACGGCGTTCGAACGGACGGCGCGCACGGACAGCCAGGCGAAGCGCAGATCCGCCAGGGTCCTCGCGTCCGCGGCCCGGCCGGAGACCAGCCGCCAGGTGGCGGGGTCAGCGTCGCCGGCCTGGTAGGCGTCGCGCTCCTGGATGACGGCGCCGCCGGTCACCTGCCTGATCTCGTAGCCGCCCGCACTCGGAGGATCAACGAGGAGCAGGCGCAGATTCTTCTTGGCGGACAGGATCTCCACGGCCTCGTCATCGAAGGCCGGGGCGGCGACGACCTCGGTGAAGATCGACTCGATCTGACGGGCCATGGCCGCCGTCACCGTCGCGTTGGTGGCGATGACGCCGCCGTAGGCGGACACGGGATCGCAGGCATGAGCCTTACGGTGGGCCTCGGCGACGTCCCCGCAGGCGGCCACGGCGATCCCGCACGGGTTGGCGTGCTTGACGACGGCGACCGTCACCGCGTCACCGTGGTCGTAGGCGGCCCGGAGCGCGGCGTCGGTGTCGGTGTAGTTGTTGTAACTCATGGCTTTGCCGTGCAGCTGCCGGGCGTTCGCCACCCCCCCGCTCCGCCCGTAAGTCGTGTAGACGGCGGCGGCCTGGTGGGGGTTCTCCCCGTAGCGCAGGCCGGCCAGGCGTTCGTAGCCGACGCCGACGTAGACGGGCGGCGCGGCCCGGTCGGCCCCGGCCTCCCCGGCGCCGGCCGCATCATCCTCCTCGATCTGGCCGGCGAACCAGGTGGCCACTGCAGCGTCGTAGGCGGCGGTGCGGGCGAAGGCCCGGGCGGCCAGGGCGCGGCGCTGGGCGAGGGTGAAGCCGCCGGCGGCGACGGCCCCGGCGACCTCGTCGTAGGCATCCGGATCGGTGACGACGGCCACTGCCGGGTGATTCTTAGCGGCCGCCCGGACCATGGAGGGCCCGCCAATGTCGATCTGCTCGATGCAGGCGTCGAAGGGGGCACTGGAAGCGACCGTATCGGCGAAGGGGTAGAGGTTGACGACGACGAGGTCGATCGGGGGCGCGTCCAGCTCGGCGAGCCGGCTCATGTGCTCGGCCTTGCGACGATCGGCGAGAATCCCGGCGTGGATGCGAGGATGGAGGGTCTTGACACGCCCCTCGAGGCACTCGGGGAAACCGGTGACCTCCTCCACAGAGGTGACCGGCAGGTCCGCGGCCGTGATGGCGGCGGCGGTTGAACCGGTGGAGATGATCTCGACACCGGCGTCGACGAGGGAGCGGGCCAGGTCGATCAACCCGGTCTTGTCATAGACGGAGATCAGCGCCCGGTGCACGGCGACCCGGTCGGGGCCGGTCAGTCCCTCGGTGGAAACGTGCTGGGCGGGGACGGCGAACTGGGTCTGGGTGGCCACTGGCGCTCCTGATGCGATCGGTCCGGGGACGCCCAGGCGGGCGACGTCCCTCATTCATGACCTGTTCATGATCCGTGGCCGCTCCCCGGTGGTTGCCCACCCTCGCCAGTCGCGACCGCCTCCAGTGTAGCCGCGGCCTGCGTCGTCGGGAGGCGCGGGCCGCGCTGTCAGATCCGAACCGTCAGCTCCTCCGGCCGGGCGGCCGCTCCCCCGTCAATCCTCCCGATCGGGGGCGTCGCAGGCGCCGGGCGCATCCGACGCCTCATCCTCGGCCCGCTCGCGGGAGGCGCGCTCACGCCAGCCGACGAAGAGCCCCCGCCCGGCGGCGGAACCGGCGGGAATCGACTCGGGCGCGGACACCTCCTCGGTCACCGGTGCCGGTTCGACGCCGGAGTCCCGGGCGAGCGGAGCTGTTCCGGCTTCCGTCCCGCGCCGCGGCACCCGATGGCCGACGTTCTCCCTCTGCTGTCCGTTCCGCTCAGTGGGCTCGCCCCGTCCGTTCCGCTCGCGATCGGTCGTCTCCCACCGGTCGGTGTCGCCACGGGCTTTCGCACCGGCCCCGGCATCCCCGGCGTCCTCATGCAGACCGCGGGCGACGCCGGCACTCGCCCGGGTCCCTCGAACGGCCAACCGACGGGTGCCCGGGTGGGAGATCACCGCGACGGCGACGAGCCCGACACCGATCTCCAGAGCGATGAAGAGGCACAGATGCCCCCAGTGAGGACCGACCTGCGTCATCCGGCCCGGGCCGACAGGCCCGGACGCCGCCAGCGCCAGCGCCAAGCAGCCCAGCGTCACCACTGCGGTCGCGACGAGCGCGGCGATAACGGCCTCGCCAAGCCCGAGCACGGCCAGACGCCGGCGCCGGGGCCAGGAGGCGACCATGGTGCCGGCCGTGATGACCAGGGGCAGGTAGAGGCCGACGGTCCCCAGCGGCGCGGTGGGCAGCAAACCCAGCAGCGGCATGGCGGGGACCGGCCCCGTCACAACGGAGTCGGGCGAGAACAGGGTGCCGGCGCCCACTGCGAAGCCGGGACCGGCGAGCCACGCCAGCGCCCATACGAGCATGGTCGGCGCCCAGCAGGCCTGCAGTGCGATGAGCCCGAGAGACGCCAGAATCCCTCCGGCCGACAGTGCGTCGTGAAGTCGTCCGACGCGTCCCGCGCCTTCGACGACGGCGACCACGGTGACGGCGGCGACCAGCACGACCAGGGCGAGGAAAGTGCTGCGCACGAGTGCGAGCGCGGGGTCCGTCCAGCACGGGCGGCGCGCCCACCACCGGTCCACATCCCGCCGACCCCGTCCCGAGCGCTGAAGGCGGCCGACGGCGATGAACGCCGTTAGCCCGCCAAGACCGAGCACGGCCGTCCACAGGCGGGAGCCCGGCGGCCCGGCGGCCACGACAACGAGAGCGGCGGTCACCACCGCGGCCAGGACCGTCCATAGGCCCGACAGCAGGCCGGCGAGCCGCGAACGACGCACCGACCACCGGGTGATGAGTGCCTGGAGGACGGTCAGTCCCAGCAGCGGCAACCCGAGGACACCGTCGGGGCTCGCCGCGCTCCCCCAGGTCCCTCCCAGCCCCAGAGCCCACAGGGCGGTGCCGGCGCGCACAGCGGCGCCCACCGACAGGGCCGCGGCGGCGTCCATGGAGGAGGTCGAGACATAGACGGCGAGAGTCGGGACGACGACGAGGAGCCAGCCCGCCAGAACGGACTCGACCCCGGCGCGTACGGCGAAGGGCCAGTCGGTGGGAACCGCCCGGTACCGCCTGCCGGTACGGGCGGGGGGACCGCCCTCCGAGGCCGAGACCACTCGTCTCAGCCGTGCCGGGTTACCGCCTGTGCTCACGCCCGCTCCGCCGCGCCGGCAATCTCCCGGTACAGCCCGCGGGCGAGGGAGGCGGTCTCAGCGGGTGTGCGTCCAACGCGAACGCCCGCGGCCTCCAGGGCCGCCTTCTTGGCCCGGGCGGTGCCGGAAGATCCGGAGACGATGGCGCCGGCGTGCCCCATGGTCCTCCCCTCCGGGGCGGTGAAACCGGCCACGTAGGCCACGACGGGTTTGGTCACGGAGGAACGGATGTAGGCGGCGGCGCGCTCCTCCGCATCTCCCCCGATCTCCCCGATCATGACGACCAGCTCGGTGTCCGGGTCCGCCTCGAAGGCGGCGAGGGCGTCGATATGGGTGGTGCCGACGATCGGATCGCCGCCGATGCCGACGCAGGTGGTGAAGCCGAGGTCGCGCAACTCGTGCATGAGCTGGTAGGTCAGCGTGCCCGATTTCGAAACCAGGCCGATGGGGCCGGGGCCGGTGATGTCAGGCGGGGTGATGCCGACGTTGGAACGGGCTGGGGAGATGATGCCGGGGCAGTTGGGGCCGATGACCCGCACGCCGCGGGAGGCGGCGTAGGCGCACGCGCGAGCGGTGTCCGCCACCGGGATTCCCTCGGTGATGACGACGACCAGGCGCAGCCGCGCGTCAACGGCCTCGATGATGGCGTCCTTGGCGAAGGCCGGGGGGACGAAGAGGACCGAGACGGTAGCGCCGGTGGCCTCCTCCGCTTCGGCGACGGTCCCGTAGACGGAGACCTCGACCGCGCCCGGGACGACGCCGAGGGTCTGCGCCCCGGGGCCGGCGGGCTCGACGTCGAAGGCGACACTCGTGCCGGCCTTGCGCGGGTTGACGCCGCCGACGATCTTCGTGCCGGCGCCGAGCATGCGCCGAGTGTGCCTGCGGCCTTCGGAACCGGTCATGCCCTGGACGATGACGCGGTCGTTCTCGGTCAGGAAGATGCTCATGGTTCAGGCTCCCAGCTTCGTGACGATGTCGTGGGCGATCTCGGTGACGACGTCGGCGGCGCCGTCCATGGACTCCACGACGGTGACGCCGGGCAGGGCCGCCTCCGCGAGGATCCGGCGGGCCAGATCGGCATTGTTGCCGTCCAGGCGCACGACGATGGGCTTGTCGACGTCCTCCAGGGAGTCGACGGCGGTGACGATGCCCTCGGCGACGGTGTCGCAGGAGGTGATGCCGCCGAAGACGTTGACGAGGATGGCGTGCACCTGCGGGTCGGAGGCAACCACCTCCAGGCCGGTGGCCATGACCTGGGCGGAGGACCCCCCGCCCAGGTCGAGGAAGTTGGCCGGTCGCATGCCGCCGTGGTGCTCGCCGGCGTCGGCGATGACGTCGAGAGTGGACATGACCAGTCCCGCACCGTTTCCGAGCACCCCGACCTGCCCCTCGAGGCGGACGTAGTTCAGGCCCGCGTCCCTGGCCCGGGCCTCCAGCGGATCCGCATCGGCGATGTCTCTGAATGCGGCGTGCTCGGGATGGCGGAAGGCGGCGTTGTCGTCCAGAGAGACCTTGCCGTCCAGAGCCAGGATGGCGCCGTCGGCGGCGGCCAGCGGGTTGACTTCCACCAAGGTGGCGTCCTCGGCGGTGAAGACCTCCCACAGCCGGGTGATGACGTCGGCGATGCGGGCGGCGGTGAGCCCGGGCTCGAAGCCGGCCGCCTCGACGATGCCCGCGGCGACTTCGTCCGTTATGCCGGTCAGGGGGTCGACGGCGATGCGGGCGAGCGCCTCGGGACGCTCCTCGGCGAGGGTTTCGATGTCCATGCCGCCTTCGCGCGAGCACATGGCCAGATAGCGGCGCTCGGCGCGGTCCAGGAGAATGGAGACGTAGAATTCGGAATCGATGTCGGCGCCGGCGCAGATCAGGACCGTACGCACCGTATGACCTTTGATGTTCATTCCGAGGATCTCGCGGGCCCGCCGCTCGGCCTCGAGGGCGCTGCGGGCGAGCTTGACTCCGCCGGCCTTGCCGCGGCCGCCCGTCTTGACCTGGGCTTTGACGACGACCAGCGACGAACCGGCGTCGAGCAGGCCGGCGGCGACCTCACGCGCCTGCTCGGGGGTTGCAGCGGTCGCGCCGTCGAGCACCGGCACCCCGTGCGCTCGGAACAGGTCTCGCGCCTGATACTCATACAGATCCATACGGTCCATCCTTCCGGGTCCGCGTGCAGCGGGCCCGCGGTCGATCTTCGCGCGCAGCGGGGCGGGCTCGATGATGAGGGTAGCGTGCCGGGGGTTCCGCGCGCGGGTGGTTCCGCATGCGAGTCGGGACCAAGGTCCGTATCGGAGGCTCTCCGGTTCCGGGATGCGGAAGCCGGTGCCCAGCTCCTCCCCCGGCCCTCGGCGCCAGCGCGAGTCCCGGGACCTCCGGTGCAGACGCGAGCGCCGTGCACGAGCCACAATGGTCTTACGGGACGCTTCATCCCGCCCGACCCGGAAGGATCCGTAGATGTCAGCCGACAACACCGATGCCGCCTCCCCCGCATTCACACCGGCCGGCGAACCAACGGGCTCCGGTGAGCCGGTGCGCATCGGGGTCCTGACCTCCGGCGGCGACGCGCAGGGCATGAACGCCGCGGTGCGCGCCGTCGTTCGCACGAGTCTGCGCATGGGAGCCCAGCCATTCGCGGTGATGGAGGGCTGGTCCGGCGCCGTCGCCGGCGGAGAGGGTATACGCCCCCTGGAATGGGACTCGGTGGGATCGATCCTCCACCGCGGCGGCACCATCATCGGCACCGCCCGGTCCGCGGCCTTCCGCGAGCGCGACGGACAGCTGGCCGCCGCCCGCAACCTGCTCGAGCACGGCATCGACAGGCTCGTCGTCATCGGCGGGGACGGGTCGCTGACCGGCACCAACGAGTTCCGCAGGAACTGGCCGGGGCTCGTGGCCGAACTCGCCGAGCGCGGGGAGATCAGCGCGCAGACCGCCGCCGCCCACCCGGCCCTTATGGTCACGGGCATCGTCGGGAGCATCGACAACGACCTGGTCGGCGCGGACATGACCATCGGAGCGGACTCGGCCCTGCACCGCATCCTGGAGGCGATCGACGACATCTCCTCGACGGCCGCCTCCCACCAGCGCACCTTCGTCGTGGAGGTCATGGGACGCCACTGCGGCTACCTCGCCCTCATGGCGGCCGTCGCCGGCGGGTGCGACTACGTACTGGTGCCCGAACTCCCCCCCGCCGACGGCTGGGAGGAGGACATGTGCCGCAAACTCGCCAAGGGCCGTGAGGCCGGCCGTCGCGAATCCATGGTCATCGTCGCCGAGGGCGCCACCGACCGCGCGGGCAACCGCATCAGCGCCGACGACGTCAAGCGCGTCCTGGCCGAGAAGCTGGGCGAGGAGGCGCGCGTGACGATCCTCGGCCACGTCCAGCGCGGGGGCAAGCCGAGCGCCTACGACCGGTGGATGTCGACTCTGCTGGGATGCGCGGCGGCCCACGAACTGCTCATCGCCACCCCGCAGTCCGAGCCGGTCATCATCGCCGAGCGCCACAACCGGATCAGCCGCCTGCCCATGATGGAGCAGATCCATGCCACGCGCGCCGTCAAGGACCTCGTGGCCGACGGGGATTACGACGGCGCGGTGGCCGCCCGCGGCGCGAGCTTCGGCGAGATGCTGCAGCTGTTCGAGACCATGTCCACCCCGCCGGAGCTCGACCCCGACGTCGTCGCCTCGCATCAGCAGGACGGGGTCCGACCCAAGCGCGTCGCCATCATCCACGCGGGCGGTCTGGCGCCCGGCATGAACACGGCCGCGCGCGCCGCCGTGCGACTGGGGCTCGACCACGACTTCACCATGCTCGGCATCTACGGGGGCTTCCCCGGTCTCCTCGACGGCGAGGTGCGCGAGCTGAGCTGGGACGATGTCGAGGGCTGGGTCGGGGACGGCGGCGCCGAGCTCGGCACGCGCAGAGAGGTCCCCACCATCGAGCAGCTCTACGCACTGGGTCGGGCCATCGAATCCCACGAGATCAATGCTCTGCTCATCATCGGCGGCTACAACGCCTACCTGGCGGCCCACGAGCTGGTCACGGAGCGGGACCGCTACCCCGCCTTCAACATCCCGATCATCTGCGTGCCCGCCTCGATCGACAACAATCTGCCCGGCAGCGAGCTGAGCATCGGTGCGGATACGGCCCTGAACAACGCCGTCGGCGCCCTGGACTCGATCAAGCAGTCCGCCGCCGCGTCCCGGCGCTGCTTCGTGGCCGAGTCGATGGGCCGCAAATGCGGCTACCTCGCTCTCATGAGCGGTATCGCCACAGGTGCTGAACGGGTCTACCTCAACGAGGACGGCCTCACGCTGGCTCAGCTCGCCCGGGACTCGGCGCGCATGGTGGAATCCTTCCGCTCGGGACGCGACCTCTACCTGGTGATCCGCAATGAGAGGGCAAGCGAGAACTACACCCTGGACGTGCTCGCCAAGATCTTCGCCCAGGAGGGCCGCGGCCTGTACGACGTGCGCCACGCCGCCCTCGGCCACCTGCAGCAGGGGGGCGACCCGTCCGCCTTCGACCGGATCATGGCCACCAAGCTCGTGGCGCACGCCCTCGACCTTCTGGCGGATCAGCTGGGGGCGGGCACTCACCACTCAAGCTATGTGGGCCTGACGGGCGGGCGAATCACGCACCGCCGTCTGGAGCGCATGAACGACGAGCTCGATCTGAGTTCGCGCCGCCCTCTCCACCAGTGGTGGATGGGCCTGCGCGAGGCGATCAGCCTGGTCAGCCAGAACATCGGGGTGATTCCCTTGGAGGACATGCCCGACTTCAGCGCGTCGGTCAACGCCGCGGCATCCCCCCAGGACTGATGCGAGCGATAGGGCGGCATCTCGAGGCCCGGGGAGGGCCGGCCGCGGCGGCCGCCGGCCGGTCGCACGCGGGCTGCTCAGGACCGGACAACGCCCCCGTCGCCCGGTTCACGCACCGGGCGACGCGCGGTCAGCATCCTCAGGGTCGGTCGGCGGGCACCGCTTCCTCATCCCGTTCGGTCATGGCGTGGGCGAACTGGGCGGCGTGCAGACGCGCGTAGGCGCCGTCGCGCTCCAGCAGCTCGGCATGGGTACCCTGCTCGACGATGTCGCCGTGCTCCATGACGAGGATCGTGTCAGCGTCGCGAATGGTGGACAGACGGTGGGCGATGACGAAGCTCGTGCGCCCGCGCCGCAGCGCCGCCATGGCCCGCTGAACCAGCAGTTCGGTGCGGGTGTCCACCGAGCTGGTGGCCTCGTCCAGGATGAGCACGGCCGGGTCGGCGATGAACGCGCGAGCGATGGTCAGCAGTTGGCGCTCACCGGCGGAGACGTTGGCGGCGTCCTCCTCCAGAACCGTGTCGTAGCCCTCCGGCAGGGCGCGCACGATGTGGTCGACATAGCAGGCTCCGGCGGCCGCCTCAACGTCCTCGTCCGTAGCGCCGGGACGCCCGTAGCGGATGTTCTCGCGGATAGTCCCTTGGAACAACCAGGGATCCTGCAGCACCATGCCGGTTCGAGCGCGCACGTCGCGCCGGTGCATGGTGGCCGTGTCGACGCCGTCGAGGCTGATGCGCCCGCCGTCGATCTCGTAGAAGCGCATGAGAAGGTTGACCAGAGTCGTCTTACCCGCTCCCGTAGGGCCGACGATGGCGACGGTCTGACCGGGCTCGACGCGCAGCGACAGGTCGCTGATGAGCTCGGTATCGGGATCGTAGGAGAAGCGGACGTGGTCCATCTCAATGACGCCCGCACCCTTCCCCGTTCCCGGGTCCGCCACGTCCGCCGAACCGGCCGAACGGGCGGAGTCAGTCGTGCCGGCAGCACCGACCGACCCCGACGAGTCGGGGCGCTCCTCGGCGGCGTCGAGCAGCTCGAAGATGCGTTCAGCACTGGCGGTGCCCGATTGCACGGCGGTGGCCATGCCGCCCAGCTGAGCCAAAGGCTGAGTGAACTGCTGGGAGTACTGGATGAAGGCCTGCACATCGCCCAGACGCAGGCCGCCCCCGGCCACCATGAGGCCGCCGGCCACGGCGATCGCGACATAGGACAGGTTCCCGACCACCCGCATGACCGGCATCATGATGCCCGACAGGAACTGGGCTCGCAGGCCGGCGCGGTAGAGCTCGTCGTTCTCGTCATCGAACTTCTCGCGCGAGTCGGCTGTGCGCCCGTAGGTGCGCACCAGGGCGTGCCCGGAGAAGGACTCCTCGACGCGCGCGTTGAGCCGCCCGGTCTTGGCCCACTGCGTGGTGAAGGCCCTCTGGGAGCGCGGCCCGACGACGCCGAACAGGACGCCCATGAGCGGCAGGACGATCATGGCCACCAGCGTCAGCCTCCACGAGATCGAGATCATCATGGCGAGCACGCCGACGACGGTCAGGATCGAGGTCACCGCACTGGACAGAGACTGCTGAAGCGTGTTGGTGACGTTGTCGATGTCGTTGGTGACGCGGCTGAGCAGCTCGCCGCGCTGGACGTGGTCGAAGTAGGACAGGGGTAGGCGGTGGATCTTGGCCTCGACGTCGGCGCGCATCCGGTACATGGCCTTGATCATGATGCGGTTGAGGACGAATCCCTCGAGCCAGGCCAGGAATGCGGAGCCGAGGTAGACGGCCAGGGTGAGAAGGAGGACTCGGCCCAGGGCGCCGTAGTCGATGCCCGCGCCGGGCACCAGGTCCATGGCGCGCACCATGTCGGCCATCTCCCCGCGTCCATCGGCGGTCAGACTCTGGGCGATCTGCTCCTTGGTGACGCCCGCGGGCAGATGGGCGCTGATCCACCCCTCGAAGACGAGGTTGGTGGCCTGCCCCAGGATCTTGGGGCCGGCCACGGTCAGGACGACGGAGCCGATGGCCGCCGCCATGGCCACCGCGAGCGACCTCTTGAAGGGCATCAGGAGGGAGAGCATCCGGATGAAGGAGGGCCAGAAGGCGTTGGCCTTTCCGGGCGGCGGTCCTGCGCTCCAGTCGCCCGAGGACGCCTGAGCCTCGGAGGCCATGGCGAGTTCGTCCTCACTGAGCTCATCGGCGCGGCCCTCACCGGACTTCCTGCGGGAAGGACGCCGGCCGGCTGCAGCAGTGGTGGGGTCGGTGGCGCTCATGCGGCGGCCTCGCTTCCGAGCTGGGAGGTGACGATCTCACGGTAGGTCTCACTGGCGGTCAGCAGCGTCTGGTGCGTACCGGTCGCCACGAGCCTGCCCTCGTCCAGGACGAGGATGAGGTCCGCATCGGTGATCGACGAGACCCGCTGGGCAACAACGATCTTGGTGACTCCGGCGGTCGCAGGCCACAGCGCCTCGCGCAAAGAGGCGTCGGTGGCCACATCGAGGGCGGAGAAGGAGTCGTCGAAGATGAGCACCGCCGGGCGGCGCACGATGGCGCGAGCAATGGCCAGACGCTGGCGCTGCCCGCCGGAGACGTTCGTACCGCCCTGGGCGATGGGCGCCTCGAGCCCGCCGTCCATCTCGGTCACGAAGTCGCGGGCCTGGGCGAGCTCCAGGGCGTCCCACAGCTCGTCGTCGGAGGCGTCCTCGCGCCCCAGCCGCAGGTTGGAGGCGACGGTGCCGGCGAACAGGAAGGGCTTCTGCGGCACCAGGCCCAGCTGGGCCCATAGGGCCTCGGGCTCGGCACGGCGCACCTGCGTGCCGCCGACGAGCACCTCACCGGCGGAAGCCTCCAGGAGCCGGGGAATGAGGTTGACCAGGGTCGTCTTGCCCGATCCGGTCGAGCCGACGACGGCGACCGTCTGACCGGGCCGGGCCGTGAAGGAGATCCCCTGCAGGACGGGCTCCTCCGCACCAGGGTAGGTGAAGGCGACCTCGCGCAGCTCGACCTCGCCCGGCCGGGGGAAGTCGGCGACCGCGTTGGCGGCGACGGTCAAAGAGGGGTCGGTGTCCAGGACCTCGTCGATGCGCTCGGCGCATACAGCGGCGCGCGGGATCATCATGGTCATGAAGCTGGCCATGACGATCCCCATGAGGATCTGCATGAGATAGGTCATGAAGGCCACGAGCGTGCCGACCTCCACACGACCGGAGTCGACCTGGTGGCCACCGAACCAGATGACGCCGACCATGGTGACGTCCAGGACCAGCATGGTGGCGGGGAACAGGAAGACGAAGAGCTGACCGACGATCTCCCCCACCCGGGAGATGTCCTGGTTGGCGGTCTCGAAGCGCTCGGTCTCGGCCTCCTCGCGCACGAAGGCGCGCACGACGCGGATCCCGGTCAACTGCTCGCGCAGCACGCGGTTGATGGAGTCCAGGCGCTCCTGGTAGGAGCGGAACAACGGCACCATACGGCGCACGGTCACCCCGACCACGAGCAGGAGCACGGGCACGGCCACGGCGATGAGCCAGGACAGCGAGGGGGCGCGGCCCACCGCCATGACGACACCGCCGACCGCCAGCAGCGGCGCGGTCACCAGCATGGTGCAGCTCATGAGCACGAGCATCTGGACCTGCTGAACGTCGTTGGTGGTCCGGGTGATCAGGGAGCCGGCCCCGAAGACCGACACCTCGCGCTCGGAGAAGTTCCCGACGCGACGGAAGATGAGGGCGCGCAGGTCGCGCCCCATGCCCAACGCGGAGCGGGCGGCCAGCCAGGTCGCCCCGACGGCGCAGGCTCCCTGGAGCACGGACAGGCCGAGCATGAGGGCGCCAATGCGCCAGATATAGCCGGTATCGCCTCGGGCAACGCCGGTATCGATGATGTCGGCATTGAGCGTGGGCAGGTAGAGAGAGGCCATCACCTGCACGACCTGCAGGACGAGAACCCCCGCCAGCAGGGTCCGGTAGGGGCGCAGATAGGCGCGCAGAAGGTTGGTAAGCATGGGTTTTCCGTGTGTGTAGGGCAGCAGTGCGCCCCGGGCGGACCAATGCATCGACCGGGCCCCGACGAGAACGGGGGAGCGGTGACGGCTGCGCCGGGACGCTGTGCGATCCTAACCCTTGACGCTGCGTCAGGGTGCACGCGTCTGTGACCCGACTCACTGACGCCGACGGCGCGCGGCCTCGGCGCCTCCTCCAGCCCGGCGATACCATCACGGTCCGAGGCTCGAGGCCCGGGAACCGATTCCCGGGCCTCGAGCCGTGCGACGAAACCGTGCACCGAACGGCGTCGCAGAAAGTCGCACAGGGGAGTCATCTCCTCCTCATCCCCGAGCGTCGGTGCGATCGAGCAGCATGGAGGTGATGATGACGATGACGACGCTCAAAGTCGCGCACGTCCCGATTATGGAGATGGCGCTGACCCAGGTGAGGTCCTGGACTGCGAAGGAGGTCGCCGCTCCCTCATTGACCGCCCCGATCTGCGTCGTCCTGGTCACCAGTGCCTGGGGCAGCAACCAGGCCACCGGGACGTGCACGAGCAGCATCGTGGTACCAGCTCCCGTCAGTACCAGACCGACCGCAACGGGCAAGGCGAAGGAACGAGTGAAGGCTGACAGGCCCGTCTGGAGGGCGCACGCCGGCGCACAGGCCACGGCGATAAGCGCTCCCGCGGCCAGGCACCGTACCGGCAGCACGCCCGGGAGGCCGAGGACGAGTGAACCGACAGCGGCTGAAGCCAGAACCAGGACGAGCTGCATGACAGCTGCAGGAAGCCAGGCAGCGATGGCCTTGGCCACGACCGTTCTCCATGTGGGCACGGAGGAACTCATCAGGGCGTTCCAGTTGGAGCCCTGGTGATCGACGCGCCAGACGAGGGATGCGAGAACGGCGAGGGAGACCGGAAGAAGAGCCATGCCGTAGAAGCCGACCGAGCGTATCCACAAGAGCTGCCAGTCGGTGGGCCGGACGATGACGCACGCGCTGAGAACAGAAGCCACCGGCAGCACCAGAACCACGCCCCAGCTCGCTGAGCGTCGCAGCTTGAAGATCTCGATGATGACAGGTTCCATGTCAGATCTCCCGACGGTCGAAGCGCGCAGTGATGGCCAGGAAGAGCGCGCCGCCGATACCAGCAAGAACACTCAGGTTCACCAGGTGACAATCAAGGTCGACGAGGGTCGGGCCGACGAAGTCAGCGGGAACAATGAGCCCGTAGGCGGTCCACGGGCTCAAGAACCGCGCCCACAGTGGCATGACCTGGGAGAAGGTGCTCAGAAGGATACCGGCGAGCCCCAGCGCCAGCGGCCCGAGCTGATTCTCCGTCCGGGCCGAGGCAAGTAGCTGCGCGCCCAGCACGGCGAGATTGACGATTGCGAGGCAGATGAGTTGACAGCACAGTCGCTCCGCGGGCGCCGGCGCCGTGACGCCGATGCTGCGTCCAATAATGAGCACGAGTGCGCCCCAGGCCACCGGCATCGGTGAGATGAGGGCCCCGAGGGCGAGGAGCTTTGCCCGGCAGAGTCGACCTGGAGTAGCGCCCGCCATCGAGGTCGACACCCAGCCGTGTCCCGAGTGCTCAATCTCTACCTGGCGGCTCGCCATAACGGCGAGAAGGAGTGGTGCGGCGAGCGTGACAGCGCCGTGGAGACTGACCATGAGGAGCTTCCACCCATAGCCATCGGCATCGGCCCGGTGGTCGATCAGCCCCGAGTTCATGGCCGTCAGAACAGTGAGTGCGGCGACCCCGAGCAGGAGGAGAGCGGCTACGAGGCCAATGCGCAGGTGACGCATCTTGGCGTACTCGTTGCGCAGAGTGCGAACAGTCATGGAGGTGGTCACAATCCACCTCCTCGAGTAAGAGCCATGAAGACGTCCTCCAGGCTCTGCTCCTCCTGGCGCACTCCGTGCACGCCGATGCCCTCACGAACCAGAAGGGCCACGACGTCGGCTGTGGCTTCACGGGTGAGATTCGGGACGCGCAGGAGCGTGTGCTCACGAATGGGCGCGCGCCCCTGAACGGTCAGAAGACGAGCGGCAGCATACGGGTCCGAGCAGTCAAGAAGCGTATCCGGTGCGGAAGCGCTCATGAGCTCCGCACGCGTGCCCTGGAAGAGGAGCCTGCCGTGCGACACGATACCCAGAACAGTCGCAATGCGATCGATCTCCCCCAGGCTGTGGGAGGAGACCATGACCGTGATTCCGCTGGACGCCAATGATCCCAGGAGTCGGCGGATCTCCTTGATTCCGGCAGGATCAAGACCGTTGGTCGGCTCATCGAGAATGAGCAGCGAGGGCCAGCGAGCAAGCGCCATGGCGATTCCCAGGCGTTGTTTCATGCCCAGGGAGTAGTCGCGAACCCGCTTGTTCATCTGCCCGCCCAGTCGAACGGTGCTCACAGCTCGCTCCACGTGCTGGTCGGGGATGCCCAGCAGACGCTGGATGATTCGCATGTTCTGGGCACCGGTGAGGTGCCCGTAACCCGGCGGGGATTCGATGAGGGAACCGATGCGGGCCAGGTGGCGCCGTCGGGTACGACGGGTCATGGGCTCGCCACCGATGAGGACCCTGCCCGCGGTGGGCTGCACGAGGGACAGCAGCATCTTCATGGTCGTGGACTTGCCCGAGCCGTTGGGCCCGAGGAAGCCGTAGACGGCGCCCTCGGGCACGCGCAGGTTGAGGTGATCGACGACGGTCCGCCGTCCGTAACGCTTGATGAGATCAGTGGTCTGTACAAGATCGCTCATGGGTCGAGCCTTCCCGCGCGACCGCGGGTCCGCCTCCACCTCGGGACTCAGAGCCGTCTATGCGCTGTGCTTACGGCCTGGTACCACGCTCCTCCAAGAGGAGGACCAGCAGGGTCTCGGCGAAATCGGTGCGTCATACACCCCGGCACTGGCCAGGAACCTCGCACGAACCATCCCCCACCGACCGACCCGCTTAAAACCGACCTTGCCGACCCCCTGGGAGGACCAGCCCCGACTCGTAGGCGAGCACAACCGCCTGCGCCCGATCCCGCAGCCCCAGCTTGCCCAGGATCCGACTGACGTGGACGCGCACCGTCCCCTCAGCCACCGACAGTTCCCGGCCAATGCCTTCGTTGGACAGCCCGCGAGCGAGCAGGGCGAGGACCTCGCGCTCGCGCGCGGTCAGGTTCTCCAATGTCCGAGCCGCGTGCGTACCACCGTCGGAGGTCGGAGGCGGGGCCATGAAGTGCTCCATGAGTCGCCGGGTAGTGGAGGGAGCCATCACCGCGTCCCCGGCATGCACGTGGCGAATCGCAGCCATGAGCTCGTCCAAGGAGGCGTCCTTGAGAAGGAAGCCGCCAGCACCGGCCCGGATCGCCTCGTAGGCGTACTCATCGAGGTCGAAGGTGGTCAGAACTATCACCTTGGGCCCGTCGGTGCCGCTCTCCACGATTCGGCGAGTCGCCTCAATGCCGTTCATGCCCGGCATGCGCACATCCATGAGGACGACATCGGCCTTCACCCGGGCGAGCAGGTCGAGGGCCGATCGCCCGTCGTCGGCCTCGCCGACGACCTCCACCTCCTCCTGGGTCTCCAGAAGCATGCGGAAGCCGAGCCGGTACATCTCCTGGTCGTCGACGAGTGCGATTCGCAGAGTCATGCATCCTCCTGGACGCCCAGCGGCAGGACGGCGCGCAAACGGAAGCCTCCATCCGGCCGAGCTCCCGCCTCGAGGCTGCCTCCGTGGGAGGCGACCCGCTCCCGAATCCCCACCAGGCCGTACCCGGCGGGGTCGCCCGACGACGGAGCCGGCGAGCTTGCGCCGTCGTCGAGCACCTCGATGACCAGACTCTCCGGCGTCGTGTCCGCGCGGTGCACACGGGCCTCCACGCAAGTAACGGCGCCCGCATGCCGGCGTACGTTGCTCAGCCCCTCTTGGACCAGACGGTAGACGGTCGGGCCGAGCTCCTCCGGCAGGTCCAGGGAGTCGGAGACCTCGAGGCGGACCGGGATCCCGGTCTCGCCGGCCTCAGCGACCAGGTCCTTGAGATCCTGCAGGCCGGGCTGAGGGGCGAGTCGGGGCCGGTCCTCACCACGCAGGGCGGTCAGCATCCGGCGCATCTGCGCCAGTGCCTCCCGCCCGGTGTCACGAACGCGGAGCATGGCCTCGGCCGCCCGGCCGGGGTCCGAGGGCGCGGTCGCCGCTGCTCCGTCGGCGACGACGGTCATGATTCCCAGGCTGTGGGAAACGATGTCGTGGATCTCGCGGGCGATCCGGGAGCGCTCCTCCCGCTCCACCTGCTCGCGGCGCAGCTCGGCCTCGCGCAGCCGATACTCGGTGTTGCGCGTCAGTGCGATCAGATGGGCGCGGCGCATGCGCTGGAGTGTGCCGGCGGTCCACGCCCACGCCACCGTGACAGCGCACAGCGCAGGCAGGCTCAGCCGGCTGTACCCCATCGTGACGGCGGGGATGAATGCCACCAGGACCCAGACGACGACGAGCGCGGCAGCGGGCAGGGACCACGTCCATCGCTGGGTGCTCGCCAAATGATGGACCTCGAGCGCCAGCAGGATATCGACAGGGAGGATGCCGGCGCCCGGGTCCACGAGGGGCTGAATCCAGGCGAGGCAGATCATCACCGTGAAAGCGACCCGAGCGGAGCGGCGTCGGAGCAGCCAGCACAGCCCGAGGCCCGCGCAGAGCCCCTCCGCCATCCACAAACCCACGGCAGTCGTCACGATGGCGGGCATAACAATCTGGTTGTACCCCAAGACGAGGGAGAGAACCACCAGATCGACGGCTGGGCGGTGCCGCGCCAACCAGCGCTGCGGCCACGGCTCGGCGACCGTTCGCGGGACCGGCGAGACCGGCACCGGCTGAGGCGAACGCTCCATACCCGCAGGCTACGGCCAATGCGCCCGCCGCTGCACATGCCGATGAGAAACGAGTCGACGCTCGGGTCCTCTGACGACCGCCCCGACGGGAAAGACTCGCTCAATCGCATACGCCCCGCCCACCACACCCCGAAGCACGAAGAGCCGGACTCGTCAACTCAACCTAAAAGAATCAGTCTGAAACAGGCGAACAAGCAGTGTCCGACAAACGTCCGACAGTCCATATGGATACCGCGAAGATGACCGGGACGAGGCAGCACACGAGCAGGGCGGGGCGCAGTCCGGTTCCGGCGTCGGGCAGCTGGAGAGCCGCGAGCCGCCTCGGTGCACCGAAGGAGGCCGTGCCCGCGGCGTCCGCGATCGCCCCGGCGGCGGAGGGCCCGGCGACGGCGCTCGCGGGCCGAGTCGGGGCTCCGCGGGCCGGAGTCCTCATGAAGTCGTCGGAGTCGTCATATCGTCTCCCCGATGACGTCCCCCGCTCCTCCCCCGCCGCGCAGCCGTGCGAACCGGACGGCGCGCCTCCTGGTCGCCATCGTGCTGGCGGGTGCGGCGGCCGGTCTCGTCGGCATCGCCATGGCCCGGCTACTCGAGGGCTTCGAGTGGCTCTTCTACGGCGTCGCGGACGGAGCGCTGCCCGAGCGGGTCGGGGCCGCTCCGGCGTGGCGGCGCGTACTCGCGCCCGCCGCAGGCGGGACTCTAGCGGGGGCCGCGTGGTGGTGGGAGCGCGGCACCGGCGGCGTCGTCGGCGTCGAAGCAGCCGTAGCGGACGGCTCGGGGACCACCGCCCGGCGGATGGGACTCGTGCGTCCCTTCGCCGACGGCGTGCTGCAGGTGCTCGTCGTGGGCGCCGGCAACTCCGTAGGCCGCGAGGGAGCGCCGCGTCTCATGGCGGGGGCCGTGGCCGCTCGACTCGCGCGATGGCTGGACCTGGAGGCGGGCACGACGACGTTGCTCGTCGCCTCAGCCGCCGGCGCCGGACTGGCCGCCATGTACAACGTTCCCCTGGGCGGAACGGCCTTCGCAGTCGAGATCACCATGGTCGCGGGAACCCGCCGGCGCGGGGTCCTCCTGGCTCTGCCGGTGAGTGTGATCGCGACGGTCGTCTCGTGGCTGCACTCCCACGGTCGCCCGACCTTCGAGGTCGCGATCGGCGGGCCGACGACCGCCACGATCCTGACGGCCCTGGCGGCGGCTCCGGCGCTTATGGCGCTCGGCGCGGGGGCGCGCCGACTATGGGACTGGTTCAAGGTGCACCGGGTTCCGAATACCTGGGCGCTGCCGGCGGGCATCGCGACGGCGGGCACTCTCACGGGAACGGCCTCACTATGGCTGCCCGTCCTGCCGGGCAACGGAAGGGACGCGCTGGAGGCGGCGCTGCTCTCCCCGACAACGAGTACGGCGCTCCTCGCCCTATGCGGTGTGATGGTGCTCAAACCGCTGCTGACTGCGGCGACGCTGGGCGCGGGCGCCACGGGAGGACTGCTGGCGCCGTCCTTCGCCCTGGGCGGCAGTGCAGGGGCCGCCGTCGCGGAAGTGGCGCACATGGCGGGCTGGGAGGCGAGCGTCCCGGCGCTCGCGCTCGTGGGCGCCGGTGCGGTTCTGACCGTCACTCAGCGCGCTCCTGCGTTCGGCGCACTCTTCGTATGGGAGCTCGTGCGACCGCCGCTGTGGGTGCTGGCAGTCATGGCGGTCATCGTCGTCGGCTGCTGGTGGCCGACGACGGCGCTGCCCGCCCGTCACCGGCGCTCCGAGCACCGTCACCGAGACCGCTCGTAACGGACCGTATCGGTCGGCTCGCCCGCAGCCGCGTATAAGCCGACAACCATCAGACCCGCCCTCGGATCAGCCGGAACCGGAATCAGATGATCGAGGGCGGATCGGGCCGGACCGCTCCCTCGACGCCGGCCATCCAGCGCATCGGTCGACGACTCCGTCCGACGGACGAGAGCGAGAGAATCCGCAGCGGCTCACAAACGGCGCCGCAGAACGACCGAGTCCCACCCCTCCAGGAGTTCGGGCGCCCCCACGCCCGAATCGCCGGCCTGAGCGGCCGGCAGCGAGGAGAGAAGCAGCCGCTCGGCGTCGGCCCACCGGCCCAGGTCGAGCCCCTCGGCCGCCAGCCGCGCCCGCAGCGCGGAGCCGTTCCCCGTCTCCAGCCCCTCCCGGGTGCATGAGGCGATCAGCAGGACCAGCTCGCGCCCGCCGTCGGCCCCCACGTGCTCGCGCAGCACCACCCAGGAGTCGGCCGAACCCGCGTCCAGCAACCGGAAAGTGCCCAGTGCCACGGCGTCATCCTCATGCCGCAGCGCGATAAGCGAACGGTAGTGCTCGAAGACGCTTCCGGGCGCACCCACCTGGCTCGCGGCGTTGATCTCGGTGTAGTTCGCGGTCACGTCGATCCACGCCGTTCCCGCGGTGAAACCGGCCTGGGCTCCGTCATCCCACTGGACGGGGGTACGGGCGTTGTCGCGGGAGTTGGCCGACAGACTCGCCAGCACCGCCTCCGGGTCGTCTCCCGCGGCCACGCGCTCGCGGTAGTGATTGATCGACTCCAGGTCCCGGTAGTCCTCGATGCCGGCGAAGACGGTGTTGGTCTGCCCGAGCTCCTCGCCCTGGTAAACGTAGGGCGTGCCACGGTGCAGGTGGAGGATCGAGGCGAGGGTCTTGGCGCTTATCTGCCGCCAGGCGGGATCGTCGTCGCCGAAACGGGAGACGGCGCGGGGCTGATCGTGGTTGTCCCAGTAAGTAGAGTTCCACCCCGTCTCCCGGACGATGCGACCGACTCCATCGGTGAGGGGGGCGAGAGCCGCCTGCCAATCGGCGAGGTTGCGTTTGAGGGTCACCAGGTCCACCGGCCGTGGATCGAACTTGCCGCCCGGGCCGTTCGCCAGGGTCACGTGCTCGAACTGGAAGACCATGTCGACCTCGGCCCGCGCCGGGTCGGTGTAGCGCGGCGCCTCGGCCAGGGTGACCCCCGGCATCTCACCGACGGTGATGATGTGCCCGGCCCGCGGCGCGAAGACCGCCTCATTCATCTCATGGAGGAACTCATGAATGCGCGGCCCGTTGACCACCAGGGAAGCACCATCGCCGTACAGGTCGCCCGGCCCCTGCGCGCCGTCGGTCAGCGGATAGGTCTTAGAGATGAAGTTAATGACGTCCATGCGGAACCCGTCGACGCCCCGGTCCAGCCACCGCCCCATCATCTCGTAAACGGCTCGACGGACGTCCTCATTCTCCCAGTTCAGGTCGGGCTGCTTAGGGGAGAACAGGTGGAGGTAGAACTCGCCGCTGCCCTCGTCCCACGTCCAGGCCGAGCCGGAGAAGAAGGAACCCCAGTTCGTCGGCTCGGTGCCGGAGGCCCCCGGCTCGAGCCCGGGCGCTTCGCGGGCTGGCCGCCAGATGTACCAGTCGCGCTCGGGGCCGTCCTTGCGGGCGCGGGAGGCGCGGAACCACTCGTGCTCATCACTCGTGTGGTTGACCACCAGGTCCATCATCAGACGCATGCCGCGTGCGTGCAGGCCCGAGATGAGCTCGTCGAGGTCGGCGAGAGTGCCGAAGAGCGGGTCGATGTCCTCGTAGTCGGAGATGTCGTAGCCGTTGTCGTCCTGCGGGGAGCGGCAGACGGGACTCAGCCACACGACGTCGACGCCGAGCTCATCGAGGTGATCCAGACGCCGGGTGATGCCGGGGATGTCGCCGACGCCGTCGGCCCCCGAGTCCTGGAAGGAGCGCGGGTAGACCTGGTAGACGACGGCGCGGCGCCACCAGTCGGCATCGTCTCCGACGTGACGGGGCGAGAGGACGAAGGGCGAGTGGTTCATGATGCCGACCTTACGGGCACGGGCGGTCCGATGACGACGGCGGTGGTGCGCGGCGGACGGTTGTCGACCGAGGACCGGCCCCGGGCCGGGGAGGACTCCTCCGCGGAATCGAAACCGGCCTCGTCGAGCCGCAGCCGGTCCGGGCCGGCGGAGGGCCGCCAGGAGGACCGGTGCATCTCGGGCAGAATGTCGGCATGGCAGACACCCGACCGCAGGCCCGCGACTTCGGCGGTTCCGGCCCGTGGGCCGGACTCAGCGACACCCAGCGCGCGATCGTCCTGGCGCTGCTGCGCCACGGACGTCTGTCGCGCCCCGAGATCATGAAGCTCGTCGGCATCTCTCCTGGTTCGATCACGCGCCTGACCACTCCGCTCGTGGATAACGGGATCCTCATGGCCCGCACCGAGCGGACGGCCTGCACGGGACGCCCCCAGTCCCCCCCTGGAGGTGCGCGCCGATGCGGAGAGCATCATCGGAGTGAACCTGTCGGGCGAGTCCCTGATCGCCGACCTGCACCTGAACGTTCTGGCCACGGCGCGTCGCACATTGCCCGGTCACGCCCCCGCCGACGTCGTCGCGTCACTGACCGATGCCGCAATCGAGCTGACCCGTTCCCGGCCGGACGCCCCCGCCCCGTCCTGCGCGAGCGTGAGCCTGGGCGCCGCCGCCACCGATGAGCGCACGATCACCGACGCGGTGTTCCTGGGCTGGCACCGGGTTCCCCTGGCCGAGCTCGTCAAAACGCGGCTGCGCATGCCGACGGCGGTCGGCAACGATCTGGCGGCGATGACCCTCCAGGAGGCCTGGTTCGGCGCGGGGCGCGAGCACGACCGCCTGGTCCTGATCACGGTCGGCGCCGGCATCGGCTTCGGGCTGGTCGTGGGCGGTGAGGTCATCACGACACCGGACGCCGAGCTCGGCCTCGTGGGCGGGATCCCGGTCGCCGGTGACGGCCGGCCGGCGACATCGCTCCCGGCGATGGACTGCCTGACCAGCCCGGCCATCGAGCGCGCGTGGAGCGGGCAGGGGCGCCCTCCGCTGCCCGCGGCCCGGGTCGTGGACCTGGCGAAGCGGGGCGAGGCGGCCGCGGTGGCGATCTGCTCGTCCTACGCGCGCCGCGTCGGCCGCTTGATCGCCATGGCGGCCGCCTTCGCATTGCCCGACGTCGTCGTGGTGGCGGGCGAGAGGGCCGAGGTGGCGGCCCTGTTCGAGGATCAGGTCATGGTCGGCACGGCATCGCTCAGACGCCCCGACGCGGCCCCCATCGACATCGTCGTGCGCGAGCACGATCGCGTCAGCTGGGCGCGGGCGGCGGCGGCGCTGGCGCTGAGAGCCCGGGCCGAGGGCCGCCTGTAGCGGGCAGCACGACGGAGAGCTCAGGAGTCCGCGCCCGGCGCGGGTCCGAGCGTGCCGCCCTCGCGCCAGACGACCGGCAGGACGACGCGCGCCGGCCCGGGCCCGTCGGCATTCCCGGTGCCCGACCCGTTCGGCCGCCCGGCGTCGTCCCCCGTCGCGCTGACGAGCGCAACGGCTTGGGCGGCCTTGTCGTCGACGGACTGAGCCACGGCGGTCAGCGGCGGGTCGCAGTAGGTGGAGACCTCGAAGCCGTCGAACCCGACGACCGAGACGTCCTCGGGCACTCGGGCACCGGCCCGGCGCAGGCCGGCGACTACTCCCATGGCCAGAACATCGCCCGAGGCGAGCACGCCCGTCACGCTCCGCTCCCCCGAACCGGCAGCCGTCACCCGTCCGCCCAGTTCAGTGCCGGCGCGCACTCCGGAGGCGAAGTTCACCTCCGCCCCGATCACCTCCGGGGCGTCCACAGCCCCGCCCCCGGCGGCGCCGGCGAGCAATCCGTCTTTCAGGCCGTTGAGTCGGGCCTCGACCACGGGCGAGCCGAGGCCGACCGGACCGATGAAGGCGACGCGCCTGTGGCCCAGGCGCGCGAGGCGCTCTCCGACGCGTCGGGCACCGCCAGCGTCGTCGATGTTGACCGAGCCGAGAACCTCCCCGCCCGCCGCGACCATCTGAGGACTGTAGGAATCGACGAGGACGACGGGCGCCTCCGCCCCGGTCAGCAGAGGATGTACCGGCGGCGGAACCGTGCCGAGGCAGATCACGCCGCAGACCCTCCAGGCCCGCAGGCGGTCGACCACCTCATCGGGGCGGTCGGAGTGCGCCCCGCAGAGCATGAGGGAGTACTCCGCCCGGCGGGCGGCGCACTCGCATGCGCCGACGAAGGCGGACTCATGGCTGGCGGTCAGGGCGGGCAGGCCGTCACCGGCGCCGTAGACCAGCGCGATGATGCGCGAGGAGGAGCCGGCCAGGGTGCGAGCCTGGGCATTGGGGACGTAGCCGAGGGTCTCGATGGCCCCCCGTACGCGTTCCCGGGTGGCAGGGGACACCTTATGCTCGCGCCCGTTGACGACATTGGAGACGGTCATGGCGCTCACGCCGGCGAGGGCTGCGACATCGCGCAGAGTCGTCATGCTCGCCCCTCCTCCGAGGATTGACCTCCTGGCGCCTCCAACGTAGCATTCGCCCTAGTTTACCGCGAAACCTTTTGCGGCGTCTCGTATGAAAGGCCATCGATGTCCTCCCCTCTCTCCGACGCCCCGGCGGAGCCCCGCCCGGCCCCCGCCCGGCCGGAGGCCGTCGTCCGCGTGGGCGACGACGTCCGCTTCACCGTTCTGACCGATCGGCTCATCCGCATGGAGCGCTCCGCATCCGGCGCGTTCACCGACGCCGCCACCCAGCTGGTCGTCTCCCGCGACCTGGGGGAGGTGCCCGCCTTCAACGTGCGCCGCGGCGAGGACCGCGTCGAGATCCTCACCGAGCACCTCCATCTGACCTACCAGCCCTCACGGGGCTTCTCACGCTCGGGGCTGAGCGTGACCATGCGCACCGCGGTCGTCAACCTGCACGGCGGGACCTGGCGGTTCGGGGACGAGTGGGATCCCGACGAGACGTTCCCGACCAACCTGGGCGGCACCTGCCGCACACTCGACGACATTGACGGCCGGGCGCGTCTGGGCCCCGGCATCCTCTCCCTGACGGGCCTGGCCGTCATCGACGACTCCGCGTCCCTGCTCCTCCAGGAGGACCAGTGGGTCCGGCCGCGCCCGGGCACGAGCCCTATTGACGGCTCGACCGGCGACCGCGACCTGTACCTGTTCGGCTACGGACAGGACTACCGGGGGGCTCTGCGCGACTTCTTCGCCCTGACCGGCCCCGTCCCGCTGATCCCGCGAGCGCTCCTGGGCAACTGGTGGAGCCGCTACCATCGCTACACTGAGGAGTCCTACCTCGCTCTCATGGACCGCTTCGCGGCCGAGGGCCTCCCCTTCTCCGTGGCCGTGCTCGACATGGACTGGCACCTGGTGGACATCGACCCGGCGATCGGCAACGGGTGGACCGGCTACACCTGGGACCCCGAGCTCTTCCCCGACCCCCGGCGCTTCCTGGACGCCCTGCACGACCGCGGCATGCAGGTCACGCTCAATCTTCACCCCGCCGCCGGCGTCCGGCGCCATGAGAGCGCTTACGGACCGATGATGCGCCGGCTCGGCGGGGACCCGGCCTCGGGCGAGGCCATCGCCTTCACCATCGGAGACAAAGACTTCACCGCCGCCTACCTCGAGGAGGTCCACCACCCTCTGGAGGATGAGGGCGTCGACTTCTGGTGGCTCGACTGGCAGCAGGGCGGCGACACCGACATCCCGGGTCTGGACCCGCTGTGGATGCTCAACCACGTCCATTACCTGGACTCCGGGCGCCGGCGCACCCGCACCGGGGCGGACGGGCGGACGGAGCACTACCGCCGTCGCCCCGTCACCTTCTCCCGCTTCGCTGACGCCTCCAGCCACCGTACGCCCATCGGCTTCTCCGGGGACACCATCACCACCTGGGACTCGCTGCGCTTCCAACCCGAGTTCACGGCCACCGCCGCGAACATCGGCTACTACTGGTGGTCCAACGACATCGGCGGGCACATGTTCGGCCATCACGACGACGAGATGGCGGCTCGCTGGGTCCAGCTGGGCTGCTTCTCCCCCATCAACCGCCTCCACTCGACGGACTCGGTGTTCAACTCCAAAGAGCCGTGGCGCTACAGTCGCGACGCCCGCGCCACCATGAGCGCCTACCTGCGGCTGCGCCACCGCCTCGTGCCCTACCTGTACACCTGGGCGCGCCGCGCCCGCACCGAGAGCATCGCGCCCGTACGCCCCGTCTACCACGATGCGCCCAAAGCGCCGGGCGCCTACTTCAACCGCACCGAGTTCCTCTTCGGGGACCTGCTCGTCGTGCCCGTCGTCCACAGGGCCGACCCGGTCAGCGCCCTGGCCCAGGAGCGGGCGTGGCTGCCTCGGGGCATCTGGTTCGACCTGCCCACCGGACGACGCTACGAGGCGCTGACCGACGACGGGCGCTCGCTCGTCCTGTCCCGGCCTCTGGATCGCGTCCCGGTGCTCGCCCGGGCCGGGAGCGTCGTCGTCACCGCCGGGGACATCGGCGAGGCCGCCGGGGACAACCCCCGCAGCCTGTCAGTCCTGGTGGTGCCGGGTGCCGACGGCGAGTTCGTCCTGGAGGAGGACGACGACTCCCCCGAGCCGGGAGCGGACGCCGTCGTGCGCACCCGCTTCTCACTGTCCTGGGACGAGCGGGCCGCCACGGCCCGTCTGAGGATCGTGCAGGAGGGGCCCGACGGCGTCGTCCCCGCCGAGCGCGAGGTCACGGTCCGCCTCCTGTCCGCGGGCGGCGCTCGGCTGCGCGCGAACTCAAGCGGAGCCGGCGGGGCGCAGCGGGAGCCGGTTATCGCGCGCCGGGAGGCGGACGGCTTCGCACTGGGCGCTGGCACCGACATCGCCCTGGGAACCGTGCGCCCCGCCGACGGCGTCGAGCTCTCCCTGGCCGGAGTGCGCACCGAGCCGCCGTCCACGGCCGACGAGATCCTCTCCATCCTCGAACCCGTCCGGATCGCCTATGAGACCAAGGACGCGGCCTGGCGGGTCGTCGCCTCGGGGGCGAGGGGCGGAGCCCTCCTGGGCGGCCTGCGGGCGGCCGGTCTCCCCGACGACGTCCTGGCGGCCATTACCGAAGTCGCCGAGACCCCCGAGGCGGCCGGAGCCAGCGCCGACAGACAGGAGGCCCCGTGAGCTCCGCCCCATCTCCCGCCCCGAGCCCCGGGCTTCCTCTGACCGGTCGCACCGTCGTGGTCACCGGGGTGAGCCGACGCGCGGGTATCGGGCACGCCGTCGCCTGCCGGGCCGCCGATCTCGGCGCATCACTGCTGTGCCACCACTTCTCCCCCCACGACGCCGAGCAGCCCTGGGGCGCCGACTCCGTCGGGGCGACGCTCGACTCCGTACGAGGTCATCTGGTGGCCGGAGCACGGCTCATCGACATCGAGGCCGACGTCCGCGACCCTGAGGCGCCGCAGGCCGTCATCGAATACGCGGTCCGATCCTTCGGCACTGTCGATGCCCTCGTGTGCAACCAGGCGTCATCCGGTCGCGATGGCGCCCTGGAGCGGATCACCGCGGCCGACCTCGACCACCACTGGGCCGTGGACGCGCGGGCCTCGCTGCTGCTCGTGCAGGCCTACGCCGAGCATGCCGCCGGCCGCTACGAGGCGGAGCCCGGCGGTGGGAGTGGCGAGAGCCGTGAGAGCGGCGAAGACGCAGTCCTGCCGGGATCGGTCGTGCTCATGACCTCCGGCCAGGGCCTAGGGCCCATGCCCGAGGAGATCGCCTACTGCACCGCCAAGGCGGCCCTGGCCGGGATCACGCCCTCGCTCGCCGCAGGCCTGGCCGAGCGGGGGATCCGCCTCAACTCCGTCAACCCCGGCCCGGTGGACACCGGCTACATGGACGCCGCGACACTGCGCGCGGTCGACGCCATATTCCCCTCGGGTCGCACGGCCCGGCCACAGGATCCGGCCCGGCTCATCTGCTGGCTGCTCACCGATGACGCCTCCTGGGTGACCGGCCAGGTCATCAGCGCTGAGGGCGGTTTCAGACGCTGAGCTCGCCGGCTGCGGCCGCCGATCCCCGGTCGGCCAGGGACGCCCTCACCATCAGATGCTCGACGGCGGCCTGAGGCTCCGCCAACCGCTGTAGGAGAAGCTCTCCGGCGCGCCGGCCTATGCGTACTCGCCCCACGCCGACTTCCGTGGCGAGCCGTCCGTCCGGCGAATACGGCACGGCCTGTCCCATGGAAACCACTGAGAAGTCGTCAGGCACACCCACGCCGTGCGACCAGGCGGCCGCCAGAAGCCCTTTGAGGGCCTCCGGATTATTGGAGACGACAGCCGTGCATCCCCGAGGCAGACGTCTATCGGTCAGCAGACTCGCCCCGGCCACGACACTGTCCGCCACCGTGCGGCGCAGCACCTCCACGTCCAGAACCCGCGCCGCCCGCTCCACGGCATTTTTCTGGGCGAGGAAGGCATTGGACCTCTCCCGGGTGATCCGTCGAGCGAGGAAGACGACCCGCCGATGTCCCAGTGCCATGAGATGTCCCAGGGCGCACTTCGCCATCTGCCGGAAGTCAACGTCGATGCTCGGCGTCCCGGACGTGCCTGAGGTGCCGATGAGCACGGTGGGCACATGCTCCTCAGTCAGGATCCGCTCGCGCTCATCATCGTGGGCGACGTCCATGAGGATTGCGGCGTCCAAAGTTCTGGAGCGCACGAGCCGGACTAAGTCGTCCCCGGCAGTGCTCGCTCCGGAAAGCGGAACCACGACGTGGATCCCCTCGGGCTCAATGCGTTGACGCACCCCGTCGACGTAATCTAGGTCGTTGACATCGATGGAATGACGCTGAAGTCGGAACAGCACGCCCACAGTGCGCGCCGAGCGAGCGGCGAGCATCGAAGCATGGCTGTTGGGATGGTACCCGAGTTCCTCAATAGCGCGGTGCACCCGCTCGCGGGTGCCGACGCTCGTGGATCGCGTCCCGGTGAGGACGTAGGTCACGGTCGATGGCGAAACTCCAGCGAGACGAGCGACATCCGCCCGCGTAGCCCCCATACCCCCTCCTCGTCGCGATCAAGCGGGCGGCGGCCGCCTCGATGCGGAATGAACGGAGAGCATCGCGGCGGCCGTCGCCCGGGTGAAGAGATGCGATCACCAGTTACTGCTTGATTCCACCGGCCGCCAGGCCGGCGACGATACGGCGTTGGAAGAGCAGCACCATGATGACCAACGGCAGGGTCATGATGACGCCGGCCGCCATTTGCGAACCGAACGGAGTGTTGAACTGCGAGTCCCCGGTAAACTTCGACAGCATCACGGTCGCGGGTTGCATATTGGAATTGATGATCATCGTGACGGCGACGAGGAATTCGTTCCAGGCACCGATGAAAATGATGATGGCAGTGGTGAAGATACCGGGCGCCGCAATCGGAAGAATGATCTTGCGAAAGGCCTGACCGGGCGTGCAACCGTCAACCATGGCTGACTGCTCGAGCTCCTGGGGCATCTGCCTGAAGAAACTGGTCAGATTCCATACGGCCAACGGCAACGAGAAGGACAGATCGGGGATGATCATTGCCTGGTAAGTGTTGGTCCACCCCCAGTCTGAGAAATTCTTCAGCAACGGCACGATGATCGCCACGAGCGGGAACATCGATGTGGCCAGCACTACGAGCAGTAGGGCACTCTTGCCACGGAAGTCGAGACGAGCCAAAGCATAGGAGGCGAAGGTCGCGACCACCAGCGCCACGACGGTCACGACGACCGACACGATCAGGGAGTTGATCAGCCCTCGGCCGAAGTGGTTCCCGGAGGAGAACACGGCTCCGTAGTTATCAAAAGTGGGATGACGCGGCCACCAGGTATTCTCGAATATCTCGTCATCCGGCCGCAGGGAGGAGACGACCATCCAGTAGAAGGGAGCCAGGCAGTAGATAACGATGAAACCGATGCCGACGGTGGACCAGATACCGACCCAGGGGGTCTTCTTCCTGTTGCCTCGAATAGCGGTCTGTGCGGCGTCCCGGGCAGCCGAGGACGATGCAGAAGCGAGTGATGCGGAGACGTCTTCAGTACTCATGCCTGACTCCTGATATCGGAGGACGATGTGGATGCGGCGGCGACCGTCGGACGATGACGCCTGGGCAGGAAGACGGAGACCGGGAGTTTGCCGTTTCTCTCCTTCTTTTTCTTTCTCTCCGCTCCCGCTCCGAGGTCAGCACCGGTGATCTTGACGAAGGCGAAGGCGAAGATGAAGACGTACAGGAAGAGGATGAGAGCGTATGCGGCCGCGGATCCGTATCTCACGTTGTAGGCCTCGTCCTGGACCAACATGGAGATCGTCTCGACCGAGCCCTTACGCGCGCCGATGAGGATATAGGGCAGGTCGAACATACGCAGGGCATCGAGAGCGCGGAAGAGAACCGCCACAGCGAGCGCGGGCTTGACCAGAGGCAGGGTGATGCTGGTGAAGCGCCTCCAGGCGTTCGCACCGTCGATCTTCGCGGCTTCGTACACCTCATCCGGAATGATCTGGAGCCCGGCGAGGGTGAGCAGCCCGATGTAAGGGGCGGTCTTCCACACGTCGGCAATAATGACCGCCGCCTTGGCCGGGACGTTCTCCGAGGCCCACATGATGTGGTGACCGAGGATGGCATTGGCGACACCCTCCTGGCTGAAGATCCAGCTCCATAAGATGGCTGAGACAGCGGTGGGAATAGCCCAGGGAACCAGGATGGCGGCGCGCACGAAGCCGCGCCCGCGCATCGCCTTGTGCATGATGATCGCCATGGCGACGCCCAGGGCCGTCTCCAGGACGACGGTGACCACGCTGAAGAGCGTCGTATTCCAGGCGGCGATCCAGAAGCGCTCGCCCGCGGAAGTGAAAATATCGGTGTAATTCTTCAGGCCGACGAAGGGGGCAACCTTGGAGACGAACCCGGTCGTCTTGTCCAGTCCCGCCTTGCCGTAAAGCGACTGCTGGAGGGACTGGAGGACGGGAATAATAATGACGATCGTCAGGACTACGATCGTAGGCGTCAGAAGCATCCAGGCGAGGCGCGACTGCGCCCGGCTGGACCTCGACCTGCGGTTGACGGTCTTCGATGAGACGGTCTTCAATGAAGGTTCTGATTCTTCTGCTGTGCTCATGGATGTCCCTCACTTAGAGCGGGCCTGCAGTGACGAAATAGTCAGTTCACGGCCGGGTCGACGGGAACGGCCGCGAACCGAGGCCCCACCCCGTCGAACTACTCAGAGGTCTCAAAATCCTCAGAGAGCGGGGCCTCGCCGGGGGATCAGTCGGACAGCTCCTTCAGCTTGTTCTCCAGGCCGCTAATCGCATCCTCGGCCGTGGTCTGCTGCTGGATCGCAGGGAAGAAGGCGTCCTGAATCGCCGCGGTCACGTCTCCGTAGGCGACGGCCTTGGGACGAGCCCGGGCCGCGTCGAGAGAGGAACGCAGAGTCGGCAGATACGGATACTTCTGAAGCATATCGGCGTCTTCATAGAGGGAGCCGAGGATGGGCGCGTTCGACTGCTTGTCGAGCATGTACAGCTCGGACTCCTTAGCGGTCCACCACTTGATGAACTTCAAAGCGGTTTCCTTGTTCTTCGAGAAGGCAGAGACGCCGCAGTAGTGACCACCCAGAGCGGATATGAAGGTCTTACCGTTGAGGCTCGGCAGAGCAGCCACGCCGAACTTGTCATCGCCGAGGTTCTCAAGGTTGTTGGCGTACTGGTAGGGCCACTGACGGTAGAAGAGCACATCACCCTTCTCGAAGGCATTACGGCCGTCCTCCTCCTTCCATTCCAGGGCGGCCTGGGGAATGTAACCGTTCTTGAATCCATCCATGATGTTCTGCAAGCCCTCGATGGACTCGGGCGAATTGACGACGACCTGGTTCTGATCATCGAAGAAGTCACCGCCAGCGGTGTGGATGAACTCGCTGGAGCAGCAAGTCAGACCCTCGTACTTGGCGAACTGACCGCCGAAGCCACCGATCTCCTCGTGCCCGGAAACCTGACGCACCGCATCGACCGCGGACTTGATCTCGTCCCAGGTGGTGGGGACCTCTACTCCCGCCTCCGTCAAGAAATCCTTGCGGTAGTACATGAGCGGGGCATCGGTCGCATAGGGCATGGCGTAGAGCTTATCCATGTAGCAACCGGCATCCCAGACCGGCTGAATGATGTCGTCGTTCTTGAGCTCGTCCATGGGCAGCTCGAGGATCCACTGGTTGGCAGCGAACTCGGCGACCCACACGACGTCCACGGAAATGACGTCGTAGGCATCCGATTGGGTCTGGGCGTTGTTGATCAGAGACTGACGCTGCTGGTCCGCCTCGGAGGAGAGCTCGACGAGGGTGACCTGCTCGTCCGGGTTCTCACTGTTCCATTCATCGATGTGCGCCTGCACCATGCCCGAGGAGAAGTCCTTGCCCTGAACCCAGGTGATCGGCCCCGTACCGGAGAAGTCGGCAGTCGCGCCGCCGCCCTGACCGGAGTCGCTCTTGGAGCAGGACGCCGCAGCCCCGAGAGCCGCAACGAGGGCCGAGCCTTGGATGAACCGACGCCGTGGAAGCGAGGTAGTCATCTGTAGTTTCCTCCTTGAAACATCATGAAAATGTCATGAACAGGTACGGCGGGAACGCCGTCGGGAGACTCGTCATCGACGCGCGTCGACGACAGGGGCGAATGCAACAGTAGGCCCGCCTCGCCCGAGACGGCACCCGAACGCCCAGACCGTTATCAATTCGTTATCTTCGTCTTCGACCGACCTTGTCGGTGCCGCCTGGTCTATTGCTCGTCCCCGACAGCTCGGGCATGGTGGTCGACGTGGGCATGTTCGTCCTCCAGCGCGGTATCGGCATGCTCCTCCACCGGGGAGTCCTCGTCATCGTCATCCAGTATGCTTCGCCGGCCTCGGGCAACTCGTGGAGGAACTGGCCGCGATCACATCCGCCCCCAGACCCGCCGGTAGGCTCGGCTCCGTGATAGAACCCGTGAGACGGGAGACCTCCATGGACACCCCCTTCGCCTCCGCCCAGCCCTACTTCGCCGGGGACGCGCGCACCAACCGCGAGCGCATGCTCGCCGGCGACTGGTACGTCTCCGATGACCCGGACAATGCCCGGATCGCCGCGCATGCGCGCCGCGAGCTCCATCTCTACGAGCGCGCCTTCGCCATGGGCGAGCCCGACGCGCAGGATCACTTGCGCTCGGCCCTGCCCCGCCTGGCGCCCAGCGCCTGCCTGCTGCCACCGGTACGCGTGGACTACGGGGACAACATCATCGTCGGCGAGGGCACGTTCGCCAATTACGGGCTCACGGCCCTGGACGTTGCCACCATCATCATCGGAGCGCACTGCCAGATCGGTCCGAACGTCCAGCTGCTCACCCCCATCCACCCTTTGGAGCCGACACCACGGGAGGTCGGTCTGGAGAGCGCCGACCCGATCACGCTCGGCGACAACGTGTGGCTGGGCGGAGGCGTCATCGTGTGTCCGGGTGTGACGATCGGCGATAGGTCCGTCATCGGAGCGGGATCGGTGGTCACCAGGGACATTCCGGCGGATTCGCTCGCCGTGGGAAGCCCGGCGCGTGCAATCCGCGCGCTGGACGAGTCGACATTCGGCCCCCGCCATTGAGACACAGCTGACGCACAGCGCAGGGGCGGTGGTCATCCGGTGCGCTCTCGCTTACCATCCGCACCGGAATCAGCACAGTTCCCCACGAATCCCCTCGAGGCCGACACGATCACCATGACTACCGAATCCTTCTCAGACCTGGCCGCCTCCCGGCACTCGGTGAGAGACTTCCTGCCTGACCCGGTGCCCGATGAGCTGCTTGACGCGATCCTGGACGACGCCCGGCAGGCACCGAGCTGGTCCAACACCCGCCCCTTCATGCTGGCCCTGGCCACCGAGGAGCGTGCCGACCGGCTGCGCGGGGCCTACGTCGCCGAGTTCGACAAGACGCTCAGCGTCCAACACAGGGAGCGCGGCGCGATGGCCAGGCTGGTGCTGACCGGCAACCTCCCCGACGGTGACTACAAGGTGTGGGCGCCCTACCCGTCCGACCTCAAACCCCACCAGGTCGCGGTGGCCAAAGGCCTGTACGACCACCTGGGGATCGCGCGCGAGGACCACGAGGCCCGGGACGCGGCTAACCGTCGCAACTGCGAGGCCTTCGGCGCGCCCGTCATGGGCTTCGTCCTCATCCACAAGGGGCTCATGCCCTTCGCCGCTCTCGACGCCGGAATCATGCTCCAGACGCTGTTCCTGTCGGCCAAGGCTCACGGCGTCGACTCGTGCCCGCTCGGGATCCTCGCCGCCTGGCGCGGCCCACTCGATGCCGAGTTCGAGATTCCGGACGACTACCGGCTCATCACGGGTTTCGCTCTGGGATACGCCTCCGGGGAACCGGTTAACGACTTTCGGGCCGAGCGGCGGCCGGTGCGCCTGGCGGCGCCTCGCTCATGAGCCGGCTACGACGGTGCGCCGACTGCGCGGCGGCACGAGCATGCCTCGGCGTCGAGCCGTGAGGAGCACCACCACTCCGGCTACGGTGCACACGACAACGGTCACGACCGACCCCTCCACGCCCATGTCCCCGCCGGTGAGCCAGTCCGGGCCGGAGAAGGCCGCCTCGAACAGACCTCTGCCCGAGCCCGTGCCGGAGATGTCGGAGCCGAAGATGCCGCCTTGGACGAAGTTCCACGCCGAGTGCACTCCGATGCTCAACCACAGGCGACGGGTGAGCAGGTAGCAGGCGCCCAGCAGCAGCCCGGCCTCCAGGACGATGGCGAGGCAGTCGTACAGGCTCGCCTCAGGATTGAACAGGTGCAGGAGGCCGAAGATGAAAGAGGTCAGCGTCAGCGCCCACAGACTGCCCAGTCGCGTCTCAATGAGCCGCAACGCGACTCCGCGCATGAGCATCTCCTCCGTGAAACCACCTAGGACGCCGGCTTCGGCGCCGACGAGAATGCCCTCCGACCAGCCGACCCGGCTGATGCGGTAGGCGCCCACCAGGGCGAGAATCCCGAAGACAGCGCACATGAGACCGGTGCCCAGCCCCATCCCGACCGCCAGCTCGTGCAGCGCATCGGGCCCGCTCATCTCGAACGCCCGGCGGCGGGCGGTCCAGCGGATGAGGAGCCGGTAGCCCCACACGGTCATGACGACGCAGACCGCGCATTCCGCGAGCACGACGGCTACAGCGGCGGCCGGCCCCGGCAGCGCGTGCCCGACTGTCGGCTGCAGAGCGGGCCGGACGCCGTAGACGATGATCTGGATGAGGAGGAACAGCAGAACACCAGCGATCGCCTGAATCCAGAGGCGGCGCCCGCCCGAGTCCGGGATCGTCGATGAGTCGGGCGCGTAAGGGACCTGTGTCATGGTGCTCATGACACCATATACTCTCGCCCCTTCTCTTCCGCGGTGCCATCACCAGGAGTCGGAGACGGTGTCACCACCCCGGCGTGCACGCGCGGCATTGGCGGGGCCCGTCAGCCCGATCCGCCGCAACCGCCGGCCCCGCCCCTCAGATCTTGGTCAGCGGGGCCAGGCGCAGGACGAGGCGCTTGGTGACGGCGGCGCCGTCGACGACGAACTCGACGCGCGCCACCGTGGACCGCCCCGACCCCTCCAAACCGACGACGGTGCCCTCGCCGTAGGAGGTGTGTCGCACTCGGTCTCCCGCCCTGAGCCCGGCCACAGCCTCCGGCAGGGCCTGGGCGGCGTCACATTCGCCGCCGTCGAGCCTGACCGGCTTACCCCGGGCTGCGAGCCGTTTGGCGCGTCGGGCCTCGGCGCGGTCCTTGGGTGTCTCGACCCGGCCGAGCCTCCCGGTCCGCGCGCCGCGCCGCCCGGAGCCGATGGCGGGGCCGAAGTCGTCATCGTCCGAGCCGCCGGCCGTTCCCGTCCCGGCCCGGCGTCCGCCACGGGATCCGCGTCCCGAGCCGAAGCCTCCGTCGCCCCAGCCGGCGCTCCCGCCCCGCAGTGCGTCCATGGAGGAGGCGATCCGCTTCCAGTCCATGATCTCGGCGGGAATGTCATCGAGGAACCGGGAGGCGGGCATGGCGTTGGCGGCGCCCCACGCCGAGCGGACGGCGGCGCGGGTGAGGCAGAGGCGCCTGCGGGCGCGGGTGAGGGCCACGTAGGCCAGACGACGCTCCTCGGCGAGCTCGGTCTCCTCGGCCAGGGCGCGGGCGTGCGGGAAGGTGCCGTCCTCCAGACCCGTGACGAAGACGACCGGGAATTCCAGACCCTTGGCGGTGTGGACGGTCATGAGGGTGACCTGCCCGGCCTCCTCGGCGGCGGCCGCCGCCTGCCGCTCGGCCTCGGTCATGGCGGCGAGGTCGGCGGAGGCGGGCAGCTGGTCGGAGTCGGCCACCAGGCTCACCCGCTCAAGGAAGTCGGCCAGGGTGCCGTCGGGGTTGGCGGCCTGGAACTCGGAGGCGACCGAGTGCAGCTCGGCGAGATTCTCCACACGCGTGGCGTCCTGCGGATCGTCGGAGGCGCGCAGCTCGGCGAGATAGCCGGAGGTGTCCAGGGCGGAGTCGAGGACGTCGGCGACACCGTCGTCCGCGGCGAGCTGGCCGCGCAGGCCGGTGAGCAGCTCGTGGAAACGGGTCACTTGCGTGCGGGCGCGCGCGGTCAGTCCCTCGACGGCGGGCGGTTCGACGCCGGGCGCCTCCAGGTCGCCGGCTTCGGCGCCGCTGCTGGCCGGCCGCGGCTCCCCGGCTGCGTCGGCAACGGCGGTCCCGAAGGAGACGCCGTGGCGGGCGGCGTGCTCAGCCAGGACGGCCTCGGCCTTCTCCCCCAGGCCGCGCTTGGGCACGTTGAGGATGCGGCGTAGGTTGACGTCGTCGTCGGGGTTGTCAACAGCGCGCAGGTAGGCGATGGCGTCCTTGATCTCTCTGCGCTCGTAGAAGCGGGTCCCGCCGACGACCTTGTAGGGCTGGCCGGAGCGGACGAAGGCCTCCTCCAAGGCGCGCGACTGTGCATTGGTACGGTAGAAGACGGCGACGTCGCGGGGCCGCACGCCCTCGGTGTCGGCGAGCCGGTCGATCTCGGAGGAGATCCAGCGGGCCTCGTCGTGCTCGGAGTCGGCGACGTAGCCGACGACCTTGGGCCCGTCGCCGGAGTCGGTCCACAGGTTCTTCTCTCGTCGCCCGGGGTTGCGGGAGATGACGGCGTTGGCGGCCGACAGGATGTTCTGGGTGGAACGGTAGTTCTGCTCCAGCAGGATGGTGCGGGCGGCCGGGTAATCCTGCTCGAACTCCTCGATGTTGCGTATGGTGGCGCCGCGGAAGGCGTAGATGGACTGATCGGAGTCGCCGACGACGGTCAGCTCCCCGGGCGGCGGGGCCGAGCCCGCCCCGGAGGTGCCCGGGCCGCCGATGAGCTCGCGCACGAGGACGTACTGGGCGTGGTTGGTGTCCTGGTACTCGTCGACGAGCACGTGGCGGAAGCGACGCCGGTACATCTCGGCGACGGCGGGCCGGTTCTGGAGCAGGGACACGGTGCGCATGATGAGGTCGTCGAAGTCGAGGGCGTTGGCGGCATCCAGCCGGGCGGCGTAGGCGCGGTAGACCTCGACGAGGTGGCGTTCGAGGGGGTTGGAAGTCACAGCCTCCTTCGCGTACTGCGCGGGGGTGACGAGCTCGTTCTTCAAGTCCGAGATGCGGTGGGCGAAGGTCTTGGGGGTGAATCGTTTGGAGTCGATGCCGAGCTCGCGCACGATGAGCGTGATGAGGCGGGTGGAGTCGGCGGAGTCGTAGATGGAGAATGTGGAGCGCAGACCGGCGGCGTCATGCTCTCGGCGCAGGATGCGCACGCAGGCGGAATGGAAGGTGGAGACCCACATGCGCTGGCCGACCGGCCCAACCAGGGCCGTGACGCGCTCGCGCATCTCGGCGGCGGCCTTGTTGGTGAAGGTGATCGCCAGGATCTCACCGGGGCGGGCTCGGCCGGTGGCGAGCAGGTGGGCGATGCGGTGGGTGAGCACCCGGGTCTTGCCGGACCCGGCGCCGGCGATGACGAGCAGGGGCGAACCGGCGTGCGTGACGGCCCGCTCCTGGGCGGGGTTGAGGCCGGTGAGGAGCTCGGCCGGGTCGGCGACGCCCCGGGCGGCCGCACCTGTGCTGCGGGACGAGGTCGCATCGTCCGGCCCGCCGTCGCGGGCGCGGGCGGCCGCGGCAGCGGCTTGGGCGCGGGCGACGAGTGCGGCGGTCTCGTGCTGCCGATTCTCCCAGGCGTCGGCCTCGGCCTGCTCGACTGCGGTGGGGACGTAGACGTCGGGATCGTCGTCCTCGTCCTCAGCGGGCGGCTCGGCATCGTCCCAAGGCTCGTCCCAGCCCTCGGCGGGGGCCAGCGCCGGCAGCGCCGCCTCGGGCGGAGGCGGGAAGACGGCCCCGTTCCGGCCGGGCATGGGCAGAGCACCGAAGAGAGAGTTCATCGCGTTCATCGTGGGGCCAAGCCTAGGCCAGGCCAGCGATGCCGTCCGCACCCACCAACTCCATCCCGGTCTTGACAGTACCCTGTCAAGATTGACAGGGTACTGTCAACGGATCGAGGACACTGAACAGGAAGAAGCCGGAAGTGCGCACCATCGCTCTCTACGCGACCGAGACCATGGCGGACTGGGAGTACGCCTACCTCACCACCCAGATCGCCGGTGCGGAGCAGCTCAAGCCTGGACGTTTCCGGCTGCTGCTCGTGGGCGACGGGGTGGAACCCGTCCGCACGCTCGGGAACCTGCCGCTCACGCCGGAGGCCGACCTCGACGCCCTGGATGCGCTGACCGGCGATGGCTCGCTCGCCGCCCTGGTGATACCCGGTGGCGACCACTACGCCGCCGGGCACGAACGACTCATTGAGACGGTCGGCCGCCTCGTGGCCGAGGCGATTCCGGTGGCGGGGATCTGCGGCGCCACTCTCCTGCTGGCCCGCGCCGGCCTCTTGGACGATCGCCGACACACCTCGAATGCCGCCTCGTACCTTGAGGCCAGCGGCTACCTCGGTGGCGGGCACTACGTGGAGGAGCCGGTGGTGACCGACCGGGGCATCACGACGGCCTCGGGCATCCACGCCGTCCCCTTCACCGCCGAGGTCATGCGAATCACCGGACTGGTACCCGACTCAATGGCCGACTCCTGGGAAAGGCTGTTCCTGAGCGGCGACGAGAAGAGCTACGCAGCCCTGATGGAGGCGACCAGTGCCTGGCAGAACGCCTGAGGGAGATGCCCTGACGGCCCTGGTTCTTCCCATCTTCACGCTCAACGGGGAGATTCTTGAGGCGGCAGCGACCATCACAGCGCTTCATGAGCTCACCCCGGCCCGGTGGCAAGTGCTGGGCGCTGTCCTGGACGAGTCGCTGCCAGTCGCCGAGATCGCGCGCCGAGTGGGGCTGACCCGTCAGAGCGTGCAACGGGTCGCCAACGACGTCGTCGCACAGGACTGGGCGCACTGGCAGCCCAATCCCGGGCGTCGCGGACAGAACTTGCTCGTCCTGACGCCTAAGGGCCGTCAGGCGGTTGCTGCTCTGGCCAAGGAGCAGCACGCCTGGGCCAACACCGTCGGGCAGGAGATCGGGGAGAAGGACCTGAAGATCCTGGGGACGCTGATCAGCAGGCTCACTGACGCATCGCGCTGCTACCGGCAGGCCGCCGGAGCGGCGTCGTAGCGGTGGCAGGCAGCAGTCTGCCCCTACCCGCACCAGGCGCTCCTCGGGCGCCGAGGAGCTACGTGTGTCCAAATCTGCCGCAAAGGGGCTCCAGTACCTCTTACCTCGACCTCGAGAACCGCAGAATCGTGCGGTTTCTCTTTGCTGATATACACCCGGTCAGGGGTTTCGTGGCAGATTCGGACATTGTCCGGATGGTTCTGGGTTTCCCGTACCAGCCACCGCAGCAGACGGACTCCGTGAAGGAAGCTGCTCACCAAAACGCTAGTCCTTGCGCAGCCCCCACAACGAAAGAGCGGGAGAATCAGAGCGGCCGGGTCTCGGTGATGACGAAGTGCTGCTCGCAGCGGCTGATGAGCCAGGCGCCGTCCACCAGCACCGGAGTGTCACCGGAGTGTCACTGTAGCGAATCGAGTGGTCCACGACGACGTCCTTCCCGTCCTGCTCCTGCCCAACACTGACGCCGGGCATGGTGGAGGTTCCCACCTCGATCCAGACCCCGCGTCCGATGAGCAACGGGTGGCAGTTGAGGACGGTGACGCCGTCGAGGGCGCCGGGCTCATCGGCGCGGGTGGCGGCGAAGAGCGCCTCGAAGTCGGCCACCGGCGCGCCGGAGGCGCTGAAGACCTCCACGGTGCGGCGGGCGCCGGAGGGATTGGTGATGCCCTCCAGGAGGACCTGGGCGATGTGGTGGCGGTCGACGCCGGGCCGGCCGGTGATGAGGTCGCCCTGACGCAGGTCGAGCGCCGGTCGCCGGGGCCCTGGTAGTCGGGGCGCACGATGGTGTAGGGGTGACCCGAGGCGCGCACCAGGCGCTCGGCGCGGCGCTTCCACTCGACGAAGCCGTAGGAGCTCGGGCCCGCCGAGTGGCTGGCGTTCATCGCGGTCATGAGGCTGATGTGCGCGTTGTTATCACCCAGGGCGTCCAGGAGCGCGGGGATGGCGGCGTAGAAACTGCTTTCACCCTCGCCGTCCATGTCGCCGCCGTGGGTGAGGACCACCGCGTCGACGCCGGCCACGACGGAGCGCAGGTCGTCGGCGGAGGAGGGCGAGGCTTCGACGACCTCGACGCCGCCCGGCAGTGAGCGTTGGGCGCGCGCCGCGTTACGGCTCTGGGCGCGAACGGCGAAGCCGCAACTGAGCGCCTCCTCGACGACGACGCGACCGACCTGGCCAGTGGATCCGATGACGAGAACAGTGGACATGGACAGCCTCCGTTGCGGTAGTGAAGTGAGCTCATCGCCGCTCTCCTGGCGGCAACCGGAGCCGCACCAGAAAGCGGCACTCGGTCGATCATCGATCGTGCCTGCCGGCGCTCCCGTCTGCTAGGCCCTACCAGGGCCATGCACTCCGGCGTTTCTCCCAGCCACTTCCCAGGATCTCATCGGGGCGACCCCTTGCTCAAACTATTACGAATTTCGTATTATTCGTTTCACGTTATAGTTCCGCATACGCGCGGCTGTCACGCCGTTGGACGAGTCCGAGGAGGCTTCCGTGAGTCGAGCGATCGAGTACACAAGATTCGGCGGACCAGAGGTCCTGGGGGAGGTCGAGCGCCCGGCGCAGGCACTCGGCGACGGAGAAGTACGCATCGCGGTGCACGCCGTCGGACTCAATCCCGCCGACTTCAAGACTTTCAAAGGCGACCTGCGACCGGTTGAACGGATCCAGCGCCTCATTCATCCTCGACGCTGGTTCGAGAGATCATCCGCCCACTTCCCCAGAGGAGTGGCCCGAGACTTCGCGGGAGTCATCGACGCAGTCGGCGCGGGCGTCACGGACCTCGCCGTGGGCGACGCCGTGCTGGGTACCTTGCGAAGCGCACCCGGCCAGGCCGACACCCGCGGAGCACTCACCACCGAGCTGGTGGCACCCGCCGACGACGTCATCAAGAAGCCGACCTCGATGTCGTTCACGCAGGCGGCCTGCCTGGGTGTTGCCTCGCAAACCGCGTACGGCGCGTTCAGGCAGCTGAACCTGCACGGCGGCGACGTCATCGTCATCAGTGCCGCCGCAGGCGGTGTGGGCTCGATTGCCGCTCAGCTCGCATTGAGCCGAGGGGCCACCGTCATTGGAATCGCCGGCGCTCGCAATATCGCCTACCTCCGCTCTTTGGGCACCATTCCAGTCCCCTACGGCGCGGACCTGACACGCCGAGTTCGTGAAGCGGCTCCGTCGCCTGTCACCAAGCTCCTGGACTGCTACGGGCATGACTATGTGACGCTGGGGCGTGAGCTCGGTCTGCCCAGGCGTTCCATCGGCACCCTGGTTCCCTCGCCCGCGGCGATACTCAAAGGCGCGCAGTTCACCGGCTCACGACACAGCAGTGGACGCGGCGACCTCGAGGAGGTGGCGCAGCTGGTGGCGGACGATGTCATCACGGTCGAGATCGCTCATACTTACTCTTTCACGGTTGAGCAGGTTCGCGCTGCCTACACCGACCTGATGACGGGGCACGTCCGTGGCAAGCTCGTCGTCGACCTATCCTGACACTCGTCCACGTTCATCCCGATCAGGAGGATCGCTTGAGCAGACGGATTCACGATCAACGTCTCATCCGGGCGCTGCGCGCCTTGAACAGCGAGCTGGCCGCCAGCAACCGCGCTGTTGCGGCGCGAACAGGACTCAATGACAGCGATCTGGCTGTGCTCGACGTCCTGCACCGCGACGGTCCGCAGACCCCCACCTCTCTCGCCCGCCGAACCCGGATGGGTACGACAACGATGACGAGTGTACTGCGGCGACTCGTCCGCGATGGCTGGGTTGAGCGTCGCCCCAGCGAGACGGATCTGCGTTCCTTCACCATCCACGCCACAAGCGTTGATCGTCTCGCCGAGATATTCCTGCCCGCCAACCGGAGACTGACCGCCCTGGTCGAGAACTGGCCGGGCAGCCAGGTCGATCAGCTCATTGAGTTCCTGGAGGACGCCACCACGGTGATCCACGAGTCGGCGGACCCGCTTTCCAGAGACAACACCCAGGAGCCATAACAACTACGGCATAGGGCGTATAGACACCGTTAACCCGCTTGGGGCTGCTTACCGAACGGCACGCAGGTAGCGGTCGCGGCCGGTGAGGTCCTGACCGGTCTCGGCCTGCTCGAACCCGGCCTCGAGCGCGGCCGCCCGCAGCAGGGCCCCCTGCTCGTGGTCGTGCTCCATGACGAGCACACCGCCGGTACGCAGCAGGGCGACCGAACGCACGAGGACGTCGACGGGAATGTCCAGCCCGTCGGGTCCCCCGCCGTAGAGCGCCACGGCGGGCTCGTGCCGGGACGTCTCGGCATCCTCCACGGCGCCGGCGGGCACGTAGGGCGGGTTGGAGACGACGACGTCGACCTGCCCGTTGAGGTCATGGAGGACCAGCGGGTCGGTGGCGTCGGCGTGGATCACCTCGACGCGTCCGGGAACCAGCCGCTCGCAGTTCTCACGGGCCAGGGCCGCGGCCGTCTCGCTGATCTCGACGGCGACCACCCGAGCGCCCCGCACCTCCTCGGCGACGCAGGCGGCGATCGCACCCGATCCGGTGCACAGGTCAGCGGTCAGGACCACTCCCCCGCCGCCGGCCATCGCCTCACGGGCGGCCTCGATGGCGGCACCGGCCACCACCTCGGTCTCCGGGCGCACGATGAACACGCCGGGGCGGCTGATGAGCTCGGCACCCCGCAGCCACATGCGTCCGATGACGTGCTGAAGAGGCTCGCGGCACTCCCGGCGCAGCACCAACGCGTCATAGGCGGCCGAGAAGTCGCCGTCGGCGCCGTCGGCCAGCGGCAGAGGCCGCCCTAGAAGGTGCTCGGCCAGGATCCGGGCGTCGACCTGGGGGCTGGTCACCCCGGCCGCCGCCAGCCGACCGGCCGCCTGGCGCACCAGCGCCCGCAGGCCGTAACGGTCCACCGCGCCCGCAGGCGCGCCGCCGCACACCTCAGGAGCCACTGCCCTCACTCACCTGGGATAACCGTTCAGCCTCGTCCATGGCGATGGCAGAGGCGATCACCGGGCCGAGGTCGCCGTCGAGGACGGCGTCGAGGTTGTAGGCCTTGAAGCCGGTACGGTGGTCGGCGACGCGATTCTCGGGGAAATTGTAGGTGCGGATGCGCTCGGAACGGTCGACGGTGCGCACCTGTGAGCGGCGGGCATCGGCCTCCTGCTCGGCCGCGGCTGCGGCGCGTTCAGCGAGCAGACGAGCGCGCAGCACGCGCATGGCCGCCTCCTTGTTCTGCAACTGGGATTTCTCATTCTGCATGGAGACGACGATTCCGGTGGGCAGGTGAGTGATGCGCACGGCCGAGTCCGTGGTGTTGACGGACTGCCCGCCCGGACCGGAGGAGCGGAAGACGTCGATGCGCAGATCGGCGGCATCGATCGCGAGTTCGCCGGGGTCGTCGGCCTCGGGCATGACGAGCACGCCGGCGGCCGAGGTGTGGATACGACCCTGACTCTCGGTAACGGGGACGCGCTGGACGCGGTGGACGCCGCCCTCGTACTTCAGGTGCGCCCACACGCCGTCGGAGGGCTCGACGGCGCCGCGAGCCTTGATGGCCAGGCGCACGTCCTTGTACCCACCCAAGTCGGAATCGGTGGCGTCGAGGACCTCCACGGCCCATCCCTGACGCTCGGCGTAGCGGGTGTACATGCGGGCCAGGTCGGAGGCGAACAGCGCCGACTCCTCACCGCCTTCACCGGCCTTGACCTCGATGATGACGTCGCGGGCGTCGTCCGGATCGCGTGGGACGAGGACTTCGCGCAGACGGTCGGCGGCCGCTGTCTCGACCCGGGCGAGCTCCGGCAGTTCGGCTGCGAAGTCGGCGTCGTCGGCAGCTAGATCGCGTGCGTCGGCCAGGTCCGCCGAAGCGGCCCGCCAGGCGCGGTAGGCGCTCACCACCCGGCCGAGTTCGGCGTAGCGACGTCCCAGACGCCGCATGGCATTCGGATCGCAGGCGACGGCGGGGTCAGCCATATTGCGCTCGAGGCCTGCGTACTCGGCGAGCATCGGCTCGACGACGGAGAAGTCCTCACTCATGACTGTCCGGATGTCCTCGGAGCGTCGGGATGGTTCAAGATGGATCGAAACAGTGGCATCGGACACACGGATCGGCTCCTGCCGATCCTCGTGCTTCTGCGCGGGTGCACAAGGCCGGGAGAAGATACGGCAACGCCGACGGCGCTCACAAGAAGCGTCCGTCGGCGTCGAAAGGATCGATTACTTCTTGCGCTTGCCGTAGCGGGCCTCGAAACGGGCCACGCGACCGCCGGTGTCGAGGATCTTCTGCTTGCCCGTGTAGAACGGGTGGCACGCCGAGCAGACGTCGACGCGGATCTCACCGGAGGTGACAGTGGACCGGGTCTCGAAGGTGTTGCCGCAGGTGCACGTGACCCGTGTGGGCACGTAGTCGGGGTGGATCCCCTGCTTCATGGTGTCTCCTTAGCATCAGAGAGCCCCGGGTCCCACGCAAGTGCCGCGCAGGTGAACCGGAAGCCGAAGGGTGATTATGCCGTCCACCCCGCCGACGCACAACATGCGGAGCCACCTCTGATTCGAGAGATGGGTGACATTCTCCGTTGAGGGCAGGATATCCCAGTCCCGTCATCTCCCCGAAAGCTCCGGAAGACCTGCGCGATCCCTGAATCATTAGCGGCGGCGCCGCAACCTGACGAGAGTGCTGCGGCGCCGCTGCGCGTCAGTCCCGGCTGGTGAGAGGAATCGGGTCAAACCCGCCGGCGAGCGAGACGCAGGGAGACGCCCGAACCGACCAGCACTATGGCGGCGAAGGCCGTGATACCGGCAGCTGAACCGGTCCTGGCGAGCTCCCGGGTCGGTCCCGAAGGCGCCGTGACGGGTGCCCCGCCGCCGCTGGCGTCACCGCCGGCGGAGCCAACGGCGACGGAGTCAACGGCGCACTGGGTCATCACCCTGTCAGACCCCTCGAAGTCCCAGGTGATGACCTGGACGGTCGACTCATCGGCGGTCTCCAGGACGAAGTCGTAGCCCCAGGCGCGAGTGCCGATGTCCGCGCCCATCGTGTATGTGGTCGTGACCGTCGAATCGGCCTCTCCGGACACCGTCGGGGAGCCGATCTGCTCGCCGTCGTCCCACACGCCGATCGTGTACGTGCCGGCGGTGCTGATCTGGACCTCGAAGGTGATGATGCAGCCGGTGCGGTGGATGGAGACGATCGAGGCCTCGTCGCTGTACTGGACATTGCTCATGGTCATCCCCTCGTCACCGGTGACGGTCGAGGAGATGACGCCGGAGGACCGGGTGGGCGCGGATCCGGGATCCTGCGCGACGTCAGCGTTGGCGGAGGAGTCGCCAGGCGCCGTCGTCGAAGACGAGACGGTCGGATCCGCCTCGGGCGCCACCGAGCCATCCGCGACGGACGCCCCACCAGCCGCATCCGACGGCACAGCGGCGGACCCCTCGGCCGCATCCGGATCCTGCGACAACCGCTCAGAACCCTGCGGAACCCGAGCACTCGAAGCGGAGGAGTCCCCGGGCGTCGTCGTCGAAGACGAGACAGTCGGATCCGCCTCGGGCGCCACCGGGCCATCCGCGACGGACGCCCCACCAGCCGCATCCGACGATGCCCCACCAGCCGCATCCGACGACATAGCGGCGGACCCCTCGGCCGCATCCGGATCCTGCGACAACCGCTCAGAACCCTGCGGAACCCGAGCACTCGAAGCGGAGGAGTCCCCGGGCGTCGTCGTCGAAGACGAGACGGTCGGATCCGCCTCGGGCGCCACCGGGCCATCCGCGACGGACGCCCCACCAGCCGCATCCGACGGCACAGCGGCGGACCCCTCGGCCGCATCCGGATCCTGCGACAACCGCTCAGAACCCTGCGGAACCCGAGCACTCGAAGCGCTCGAAACAGCCTCACCAGCCGCATCCGACCGAGCACCCGACGACGCCTCACCGGATACCGCCGCATCGGCCTGCGCCGGATGCCCGTCAGAAGTCCGCGAAGCATGATCAGCGCCGGAGACCGAAGGATCCGCACCGGGCGGGGCTCCTTCGGAGGCACTCGCCGGGGCGGTGAGAAGACCGGCGACCAGCACAGCACCGAGCAGAGCGGACGTGAGGTGGGAGCGCTTCATCAGATGTCCTTAAGCACAACGGGGGGAGGATCAAGCCCGCCGCCTTCAGCCCGACTCCGCGCAAGCGACGACCCGGAGTCATGGTAGCACCGAATCGTTACCCCTTCGTCGCCTCCTCGCTGGGCGACCGACCGCAGTATGCAGCACGCGCCCGGCCGCCGCCGGGGCGCGTACTGGACGCAGACCGCTCGATTCCGACGCGTGCAGCGTCTATTCGTCGTCCGTGTCGGCCAGCGACGTGCCGGCCGGCGTCGTCTTGGAGATGACCATGAGGAACTCGGCGTTGGAACTGGTGTCTTTGAGCTTGCCGATGACCAGCTCGAGCGCCTGCTGCTGCTCGAGCCCGGTGAATAGACGGCGCAGCCGCCACATGATCTTGAGTTGGGCGGGATCGATGAGCAGTTCCTCACGGCGGGTGGAGGAGGCGGCCACGTCCACGGCCGGGAAGATGCGCTTCTCGGCGAGCTGACGCGACAGACGCAGCTCCATATTGCCGGTTCCCTTGAACTCCTCGAAAATGACCTCGTCCATCTTCGAGCCCGTTTCCACCAGAGCCGTGGCGAGAATCGTGAGCGATCCGCCATTCTCAATGTTGCGAGCGGCGCCGAAGAAGCGCTTGGGGGGGTACAACGCGCTGGCATCCACACCGCCGGACAGGATGCGGCCGCTGGCCGGGGCGGCCAGGTTGTAAGCGCGGCCCAGGCGAGTGATGGAATCCAACAGCACCACGACATCCTGACCCAGCTCGACCAGCCGCTTGGCGCGCTCGATGGCGAGCTCGGCCACAGTCGTGTGATCCGAGGCGGGACGGTCGAAGGTCGAGGCGATGACCTCGCCTTTGACCGTGCGCTGCATGTCGGTGACCTCCTCGGGCCGCTCGTCGACGAGCACGACCATGAGATGGGCCTCAGGGTTGTTGACAGCGATCGCGTTGGCGATCTGCTGCAGAATAATGGTCTTACCCGCTTTGGGCGGAGAGACGATGAGGCCTCGCTGCCCCTTGCCAATGGGAGCGACCAGATCGATGACGCGCGGGGTGAGGGCCTTAGGCGTGGTCTCCAGGCGCAGCTGCTCCTGCGGGTAGAGTGGAGTGAGTTTGGTGAACTCTGGGCGGCGCCTGGCGCGCTCGGGCTCCATTCCGTTGACGGCCTCGACGCTCACCAGGGGGTTGTACTTCTGACGGTTCGCCCGATTCTGGCGGCGGTTCCCGCGCCCCTGATGACCCCCGCCGGGGTGAGAGGTCTCGCCGCCCTCACGGACCCATCCGGTGATGGCGTCGCCGGGACGCAAGCCGTTGTCCTTGATCTGCTGGTTCGAGACGTAGACGTCCTTGGGCCCCTGAAGGTAGCCGGAAGTGCGCAGGTAGGCGTGCTGACGGTCGGAGACATCGAGAATGCCCGCCACCGGTAGGAGGACCTCATCCTCGCGCGACTGCTGGTTACGGCCCTGGCCATTATCGCCCTGAGAGCCGTCGCGGTCACGATCGCGGTCACGGCGCTTGCGACCGCGACGACGGCGCCCACCGCCGCCGCTGCGCCCCTCCTCCTCCCAACTGTTCTCGTTGCCCTGACCGCCATCGCGACGCTTGCGTCCGTTGGGCTCGATGGCGGCGGTGCCGGTGGCATCGGCGAGATCGCGCATGAGTGCGGCCTTCGCATCGAGGTGGTCTTCGGGCGAGGAGTCGGGCTGATCATGCACAGCCCGCTCGGGCGAACCGGCAGCGGCCTGGATTCGCCGGCGTCCGCGACGGGATGAATCCGCAGAACCCTGCTCCTCGCTGCGCTGAGCATCCCGCCCGCGCGCCTGCCTGCGGGAACGACCCTCACCGGAAGCGCCATGATCGGCCTGGTCGGTGCGTTCCCCCGAGCGAGTCGACGGATCGAGGACGGGGGTCTCGGCGCGCGGCGCGCCGCCCGCTGCAGCCGCACGACGGCGTCGCGGGTGGGTCTGCGCCTCGATCGGCTGGCTGTCATCCTGCGCGTCGGCCCGCTCAACCGCGAGCGACGGCGACGACGGAGTCTCGACGACCTCAGACTTATCCGCCTTCTCGACGGCCTTCGTCCGATCCGTCCCCGCCTCGGTCTCGTCCGCCTCCACGGCGGGCTTCTCGCCGGTCGACTCGGCCGCGGCCGGAGGCGTCGTCGGCCCGGTGTCGCCGGCGAGCGGGGTGGCGGGCGCAGAGGCCCCGCCGCTGCGGATAGCAGCGACGAGCTCACTCTTGCGCATGCGCGAAGTGCCCTTGAGGCCCATCGAGGACGCGAGCTGCTGAAGCTCTGCAAGACGCATGGTGGACAGCGAGGGCTGGGCGCTGGAGGTCTCTGTCACGAGTGTCCTTACGGTGTGGTAATGCGCTTACCCGATCGGGTGGAGTGCATCAGGTGGGGACTGCCCCGGAATCATCACGGGGAAAGAGTCGCGCACCGGGCGGCGCCGGGGGCTGACCACGGGCCGAGAGCCGGTGCGTAACGACGGCGCGGTGCGATCCGCGATGTCGTCACCGGATACAGTAGCAGCATTCAGCACGACGTTGTCCACAACGCCCATCGCGTCCACCATGGGCGGAATGCAATCGGCGCGACAGATCGGGCCCGTCCCGCCCTCTGCGGCCGGATGCGCCACCGAGCCCTCAGCGCGTCACCCGATGGCCCGAACCGACTGAGCGCCGTTGAGATCAATACCCGGACGCAGGACTGTCCAACCGTGGCGCTCGAGCGTGAAACGGGTCTGCTGGGCGACATCCGCCAGGACGAACACGGTGGGGCCGGCCCCGGAGATGACCGCCGGATAGCCCTGAGCGCGCAGGGAGTCCATGACCGCCATCGATGCGGGCAGGACATTGCGCCGGTAATCCTGGTGCAGCCGGTCCTCGGTGCCGACCATGAGCAGATCGGGGCGTCCGGTCAGCGCCAGCATGAGGATAGCGGCGCGCGAGGTGTTGAACAGGGCATCGGCTCGCGGAACCGACTCGGGCAGAACCCTGCGCGCCTGCGCGGTGCTCAATCGCGTCACGGGCGGCGGAATCAGGAGGCTCACCGGCAGCGAGCCGTCCACCGGAATGGGCGCGGCCCGAGGCTCACCGTCGGCCTCCGTCCAGGCGACGGTCGCCCCTCCGAAGACGGCGGGAGCGACATTGTCGGGATGACCCTCGAAGTCGGTGGCGAGGCGGAAGACCTCGCCGTCGTCCAGGGCCTGCGGCTCGGAGAGCAGACCACGGGCGAGTATGAGGCCCGCCACAACGGCCGACGCCGATGAGCCCATGCCCCCGCCGTGCGGAATGCGATTGAGACAACGCATCTCGAAGCCGGCCTGAGGTGCGCCGACGGACTCGAGCCCGGCGCGCAGCGCCCGTACGACGAGGTTGGAATCGTCGGTGGCCACGGCCCCTTCCCCGACGCCCTCGACGCGCACGTGCGTGGCGCCGACGGTCGCACGGGCCTCGACCTCGTCGTAATAGCGGAAGGCCATGCCGAAGGAGTCGAAGCCGGGTCCCATATTGGCCGTGGTCGCCGGTACTCGCACGGCGGCCCGCTCATTGCCCAGGCGCACGGTTACTGCCCTTCGACGCGCCGGACGGAGACGACCTCCAGCACGCGGGCCTCGTCGCGCAACGCGCCGACGGCCGCATCCAGGTGGAAGACGCTGGCCGGGTGGGTGACGATGGTGACGATCGCCTGCTGCCCTCCGACGTAGGAACTCTGACGCACCGAGTCGATGGACACGCCGTTATCGGCGAAGACGCCGGCCACGATGGCCAGGGAGCCGGGCTGATCGTCCACGCGCAACTGAACCTGATACCGGGTGACGGCGGACTCCGGGCCGAGGATCGGCAGGCGGGCGTAGTTGGACTCCCGGGGGGCCTGACCGCCGTTGACCCGATGGGACGCCGCGGCCACGACGTCGGAGAGCACCGCGGAGGCGGTCGGGGCGCCGCCCGCGCCCTGCCCGTAGAACATGAGACGCCCGGCGGACTCGGCCTCGACGAGGACGGCGTTGAAGGCTCCGTGAACGGAGGCCAGCGGATGCTCGGTCGGCACGAGTGCGGGGTGCACCCGCACCGAGATGCCGCGGGCGTGATCGTCGTCGCGGCGCTGGGCGATGGCCAGAAGCTTGATCTCGCAGCCTGAGGCGCGGGCCTCGCGGATGTCGTCGGCGGTGACCGTCCGGATGCCCTCGACCTGCACGTCATCCAGACCCACACGGGTGTGGAAGGCGAGAGAGGCGATGATGGCCGCCTTGGCGGCGGCGTCGAGGCCATCAACATCGGCAGTCGGATCAGCCTCCGCGTAGCCGAGCGTCTGAGCGGTGGCCAGGGCGGCCTCGAAGGTCAGGCCCTTGACGCTCATCTCGTCCAGGATGTAGTTGGTGGTGCCGTTGACGATCCCGAGCACGGAGACGACCCGGTCCCCGGCCATGGACTCCCGCAAGGCGTAGACGACGGGGATGGCACCGGCGACAGCGGCCTCGTAGTAGAAGTCGACGCCGGCCGCGGCTGCCGCGGCATAGAGCTCGGGGCCATGGGCGGCGATGAGAGCCTTGTTACCGGTGATGACGCTGGCGCCGGCGGTGAAGGCCGCCAGAATGAGGGTGCGGGCGGGTTCGATCCCACCGATGAGCTCGATGACGAGGTCGTTTCCCGTGGCCACCGCGGTGGCGTCGATCGTGAGCAGCTCACGGGGGACGACCGCGTCGCGGGGCGCGTCGAGGTCGCGCACGGCGATGCCGGTGATCTCCAGGCGTGCGCCGGAGCGCGCGGCGAAGTCATCGGCCTGCTCCAGAAGGAGACGCACGACCTGGGTGCCGACGGTGCCGGAACCGAGGACGCCAACCGTGAGGGCGCGGGAGGAGGCGGGCTGCTGGGGGCGGGCGGGCACGTGGAACCACCTTGGGATGTTGTCGGCGGTGAGGGCGTCCGACGGGACGCACGGGAACTGTCCGACACAGCATAGGCGCCGGCGCCGCAACGGCACATGTCCGCCGTGCGGGTGGAGAGCGGCGTCGGCCTCAGCGCTCGCGAGCGCCGCGGGCGGCGGCGCCCCTCCCCATCATGCGCACCCGTCTGGGACCGAATCATCCCCGTCCGCCGGCCGACGCTGCGAAGGCGCGATCACCGCCCCCTCCTCCTGACCAGACGCACCGTCAACGTCGTCCAGCCCGCGAGTCCGAGCAGGACGATCAGCAGCCCGGCCGCCCCCCGGAGCGGAGGATGAACGCCGATCACGAGCACCGCGCCGATCAGAACGCAGGTCGCCAGCGCCCAGGCGGCCGCCGTATTGCTCTCCAGCAGGGGGTGACGCACCTGCGAAGGAGCGGCCCGACGACCCCGGGACGGGGGCGGGACCTCCAGGGATGAGCGCGCGATATCCATGACCCGACTGTAAGAAGAGTCTCATCCGAGGAGTAGTGCCGCCGGACGGATTCTCCTCCCCATCGACTCCTCCTGGAGGAGTAGGGGAGGTTCCGGATCCGGATCGCACGAATGAATCCTTCGGACCGGATCGTCAGACCGCGCTGAGCGGGTCGGGCCGCTCGGCCGCCTCAGTCCATCGCCCAGACGCGAACGTAGTCCACGTCCATGCTGGCCTGCTCGAAGACCGACGGGTCGGGTGCGTCGTCCCAAGACATGCAACCAACCCGGGTGCTCAGGCAGACGTGGTAGGGAGAGTCGGGACCGAAGCACGAGTCGAACAGCTCCTCGCCGTCCTCGCGCAGCACCTCGTGGAAGCGGGCGTCGTCGACGTAGAACGTGATTCGTGAGGGGGTCTTCTCCACCGCGTAGGTGTGGAACTCGGTCAGGTCGGGGCGGGGGAGGATGTCCTGCGGCTTCCTCGTGGAGGGGTCGTCGGTCTGCGAGAAGTGGACCGTCGCCCCGACGATGCCGGTGGCGTCCCCGCCGCCATAGGCCTCGGCGACGTCGATCTCCCCGCCGTTGGACCGGTCGTCCGGCTGCAGCCGGAGCCCGCCCCACAGGCCCTCGATCTCCTGAGAGAATCTGATCCGGCTCTCCAAACGGCCGTAAACAAAGTTCTGAAGTGAGCCCTCGCCGTCGGTGTCCTCGGTGGTGACGTAGGCCTCGTCGTAGTAGCGCAGGGTCGTCTCCCCGTTCGCTGTGTCGATCGTGTTCTGCCAGCCGGTCTCGGGGTTGAGCGAGCCGTCCTCATTCCTGCGCAGGCGCCACCACAGACGGCCACAGCCGTCGGCCACGTCATGAGCCTCGACGTCGACGACGCCCCAGTCGTGATCGAGGCAGCTGGTCGCATCCAGGTGGTGGTACGGCGAGATCCCGTCGACGTACTCCGCCCACTTGCCCTCAGCGAAGTCGGAGCCGGCGTCGAACGTGTCCTCGAAGACCAGGGTGGAGAAGGTCTCGTCGCGCACGACATCGGTCCGTTCGCTGCTGGAGGCCTGATCGAGGCAGGCGCGCTTGACGGTCGCCGTGCTCCCCGTCCGGGACAGGTAGAAGTTCTGAACGATGTACGCGCCGTCGTTGATGGCGCTGTCGTCGGCCGAAGCGGTCAGGCTGGTGGAACCCGACTCGGCGCTCGCTGTGAGTCTGTTCCCCTCGACGCCCAGGACCACGGTCCACTCCTCCTCGGAATCGGGCAAGTCGGCCAGCGGAATCGACGCGACTTCCCCGAGGGCGGTCGTCTGATTGTCGACCAGCTTGTGCAGGCGGAGCCTGAGCCGGTCCTCCCTGTTGACCAAAGACGCCGAGTACCGATCCGTCCCGGTACACCGCACATAGGTGTTGGCGTACAGGGGGGCGTCGAGTGAGCGGAAATTGACCGTGAACTTGGAGGTCGCGGTCTGGTTGGGGCCCAGGGTGGGTGCCTGGTGATGGTCGACGGACTGACCTGCGGTCAGCCCCGCATCGGTGTAGTAGGACTCCTCGTCGGCGACCGCCGCGCCGGTGGAGGCCATCATCGCGACGCCGGACGCGCCCACGGCTAGGAGAAGGGATCTGCGAGAAAAACAGGACATTCAGGGCTCCTTGGCTGGCTACTGGATCTGCTGACGCTTGACGGGCGGGCGATGCACACGGGCATGACCGCCGAGGGGCTCCCGGCAGAACGCCGTAGCCCAGATCCTGCCTCAACGTCCCTCGCGCGGGCCAACTCACCGGCGCGGCGGGCTCCGCCCCACCGGTCCGGGCAGGCCTACTCCCCCTCCAGGCGGAACAGGTCCTCAGTGGTCTCGGGGCGCAGCACCCAGCCCTGCTCGCCGTCGGCCACCCAGGCCACGCCGGGCCGGGTGAACAGGTTGTAACTCGATGCCATGGACCGTCCGTAGGCGCCGGTCGCCGGAACGGCCAGCACATCGCCCACCGCGAGATCGCCGGGCAGGTCGACGTCGCGCACGACGACATCGCCGCTCTCGCAGTGCTTGCCGACCACACGGGCGCGCACCAGCCCCGCGGCGGGATCAGAACGGCGACCCGCGATCAGCGCCGTATAGGCGGCGCCGTACAGGGCGGGGCGGATATTGTCGCTCATACCGCCGTCGACGCTGACGTACAGGCGGCCGGCGCCGTCGCCCAGCTCGACGCGCTTGAGGCCGGTGACCGTGTACAGGGTGACGGTGGTGGGACCGACGACGCTGCGACCCGGCTCGACCGATACGCGCGGTACAGCATCGCCCAAGTCGGCGCAGATGCCGCGCACAGCCTCGGCCAGGGCGCGCGCCACCTGTGCGGCGCTCGGCGCTACGGGATCGGCTCCAGTGTAGGCAATGCCGTAGCCGCCGCCGAGGTCGACCTCCTCGCACAGTGCCCCGGCGGCGTCGGGGTGGGCGTGGCGCATCCGCAGGACGATGCCGACCGCCTCCCGGAAGCCGGCCAGATCGAAGATCTGAGAGCCGATGTGGGAGTGAAGGCCGGCGAGCCGCAACTCGGGAGCGGCGTGGACGGCCTCAATGGCGCGAGCGGCTTGGCCGGAGACGACCGAGACGCCGAACTTCTGGTCCTCATGACCGGTGGAGATGAACTCGTGCCCGCCGGCATGGACGCCGGTGGTCAGGCGCAGCATGACGACGCCGGTCTCACCGTGGGCGTAAACACCGGCCTCGCGCAACTGGCGCACGGCCCGAGTCGCGAGCGCGACCTCATCGAGTGAGTCCAGGACGAGGTGGCCGACCCGGTGGCTCAGGGCCGTACGAATCTCGTCGAGAGTCTTGCCGTTGCCGTGCAGGCCGAGGCGGGCGGCGCGCGATGCGGCCCGCTCGCCGTCGACGGCGACCAGCCCGGCCAAGCCGACGGCGAGTTCGATTCGGCTGGCGGTATCGATGCCCATGCCCTGCTCCAGGACGGTGCGGGCCACCCGCGTGGAGAGGAAGGCCTTGCCGGCGTAGAAGGCCTCGCCGCCGTTCATGCCGTAGTCGGGCCAGAACTCCTCGGCCATGGCGGCACTCCAGGTGGCGGCGCGACCGCGCAGGTCCGCCTCGTCCAGGACGAAGACGGGGGTGGGGGCCTCGGCCAGGATCTCGGTCAAGCAGCGCCCGCCGATACGCAAAGAGCCGTCGTCGCCGCGACGGGCGGTCGAGGGCCACAGGTCGGGGCGCTCATCGGGCTCGGGGGCGATAAGGGAGCCGAGCGGGGCCTCCCCCGCCGGCACGGACACGGTGGTCATAACTCCTCCTTCAGACGTCGGCACTACCGGTGCGGGTGCGCCTACCGGTCACATGCGCTCGGGCGCGCTGACGCCCAGCAGGGACAAGCCGTTGGCGATGACCTGGGACACGGCGTCATTGAGCCACAGGCGGGCGACATGGCCGGGCGCGACCGGATCGTTCCCGCGGGGGGTGACGCGGGTGGCGGCGTACCACGTGTGATAAGCGGCCGCGAGCTCCTCGAGATAGCGAGCCACACGGTGCTGCTCGCGCAGGCTCGCGGCCTGGGCGACGACCGCCGGGAACCGGGCGAGGGCGCCCAGCAGAGCCGAGTCCGCCGGGTCGTCCAGCGCCGCCGGGGAGAAACCGGATCGGCGGGTCACGCCGTGCTCGGCGGCGTTGCGGGCCACGTTGCGGGTTCGCGCGTGGGCGTACTGAACGTAGTAGACGGGGTTCTCGTTGGACGTGGAGGCCAGCAGATCCAGGTCGATGTCGATGGCGGAGTCCATGGATGAGCGGGCCAGGGCGTAGCGGGCAGCGTCCACTCCCACGGCGGAGACCAGGTCGTCCAGGGTGACGATGGTGCCGGCGCGCTTGGACATGCGCACGGGCGCCCCGTCCTTGATCAGGTTGACGAGCTGGCCGATGAGGATCTGCATGTTGACGCCCGGCTCGTCGCCGAAGGCCGCGCACATCGCCATCATGCGGCCGATGTAGCCGTGGTGGTCGGCGCCCAGCAGGTAGATGGCGCAGTCGGCGCCGCGCGAGCGCTTGTCCAGGTAGTAGGCCACGTCCGCGGCGAAGTAGGCGGCCTCGCCGTCGGACTTGATGAGGACCCGATCCTTGTCATCGCCGAAGACGGTGGTGCGCAGCCAGGTGGCGCCGTCTCGCTCGACGATCATGCCCCGCCCCCGCAGGCGGTCGATGGCGGCGAGCACGGCACCAGACGAGTGCAGGGAGTCCTCATGGAAGAAGACGTCGAAGTCCGAGCGGAAGGCGTGCAGTTCAGCCTTGACGGCGGCGAACATGAGGTCGACGCCGCGAGCGCGGAAGACCTCCGTCGCCTCCGCGTCGGGCAGGCCGGCGGGGTCGGGGCGGCCGGCGGCGACCTCGTCGGCGGCGACCTGACGCGCGATCTCGACGATGTAGGCGCCACCGTAGCCGTCCTCGGGGGTGTCCCGGCCGCGGGCCGAGGCGAGTAGCGAGCGGGCGAAGCGGTCGATCTGGGTGCCGTGATCGTTGAAGTAGTATTCGCGGGTCACGGCGGCCCCGCAGGCGGAGAGCACGCGAGCCAGGGAGTCGCCGACGGCGGCCCACCGGGCGCCGCCCAGGTGAACGGGGCCCGTGGGGTTGGCGGAGACGTATTCGAGGTTGATGCTCTGACCCGCGAGGGTCTGGTTGCACCCGTACGCTTCGCCCGCCTCCACGATGGTGCGGGCGAGTTCGCCGGCGGCCCCGGCGTCCAGGCGGACGTTGAGGAAACCGGGTCCGGCCACCTGCACGGAGGCGATACCGTCGACCTCGGCCAGGCGGGGGGCGAGCAGGTCGGCCAGTGCCCGCGGCTCGGTGCCGGCCTTCCTGGCCAGCTGCATGGCGACGTTGGTGGACCAGTCACCGTGGTCGCGGCTGCGGGGCCGCTCGACTCGAGGAAGCGGCACCTCCTGGGGGCTCAGGGCGAGAGAGCCGTCGGCGACGGCGCTGGTCAGGATGGTGCGGATCGCTTCAGCGAGCTCTTCGGGAGTCACGGGGCATAGGTTAGCGGAGCGGCACAAGGGCGTATTCCGAGAGCGAGCCGCGGAAGTCGCGCGGCGAGAGGCTCTCAGGAGACATTGCTCCGTCCTCGGACCCCGCTGTTGGCGAACCGGTCCCAGACCGCGGCGCATCGGCATCTCGCGCTCCAATCGTCGTAGCTGCCGCGGGGGCGAGTCGACGGATCGATGAGAGGACGCTGGAGCGCCGGACGCGCTAGAATTTTCGGAGAACCTAAAACTCGCGGCCGGCTTCCGCCCCGCGTGCTCCGACAAGGCCATGCCATCATGCTCGACGACTCCCACGCCCCCTCCGCCGGCCTCCCCGGGCCCGATCCATCATCCGGGCCCGCACCCGTGGCGGACGGACCCGACGCCGTCGCACGCATCGCACGTGCCCACGCACCCGCACTGCGGCCCGCACCCGCGCGCCACCGCCTGCTCGCACTTCTCGGCCCGGCCTTCGTCGCCGCCGTCGCCTACGTCGACCCCGGCAACGTCGCCGCGAACATCACGGCCGGCGCCCGCTACGGTTACGCCCTCGTATGGGTTCTCGTGCTGGCCAACGTCATGGCGGTCCTCATCCAGTACCAGAGCGCCAAGCTCGGCATCGTCACCGGCCGCTCGCTGCCGCAGCTGCTGCGGAGTCGGCTCGGGCACCGCAGCCGGCTGGCCTTCTTCGCCCAGGCCGAACTAGTGGCCGTGGCCACGGACCTGGCGGAAGTGATCGGCGGTGCCATCGCCCTCAACCTCCTGGTCGGCACGCCGCTGCTGGTGGGAGGCTGCATCATCGGCGCGATCTCACTGCTCCTCCTGGCCGTCCAGCAGCGCCGCAGCCAGCGGACCTTCGAAGGACTGATCATCGGTCTGCTCGTCATCGTCACGATCGGCTTCGTCGGCGGTCTCCTCGCCGCTCCGCCCGACTGGGGTCACGTGGCGTACGGTCTCGTTCCTCGCCTGGAAGGCACCGACTCTCTGCTCGTGGCCGCCTCCATGCTCGGCGCCACCGTCATGCCGCACGCCATCTACCTTCACTCCTCCCTCGTGCGCGACCATCACGGCGGGACGGGCGAGCAGGCAGAGCCACAGAGCCGAGACCCGGCCGCCGGAGCCGCACAGGCGGGGTCGCGGGACGGAGTCGGAAAACGGCGAGCCAGGATCGCGCGCCTCGTGCGGGCCACACGCGTCGACGTCGTATGGGCGCTCGGACTGGCCGGAATGGTCAACATCGCACTGCTGCTCCTGGCCGCCTCCGCCCTGTCGGGGGCCGAGGGCACCGACACGATCGAAGGGGCCCATGCGGCGATCACCGCCTCGCTGGGCGCGGGGGTGGGAGTCGTCTTCGCCGTCGGACTCCTGGCCTCGGGACTCGCCTCAACGTCGGTGGGCGCCTACGCCGGAGCCGAGATCATGGACGGTCTGCTGCACGTGCGCATTCCAATTCTCCTGCAGCGGCTGCTCACCCTCATTCCGGCGCTGCTCATCCTGGCGGCGGGCACCGAACCCACCTGGGCCCTCGTCGTCAGCCAGGTCGTGCTGTCCTTCGGCATCCCCTTCGCACTCGTGCCGCTGGTGGGACTGACCGGGTCGCGCCCGGTCATGGGCCGGTGGCGCGACGGCGCCGCACTGCGCTGGACCAGCCGCGGCTGCGCCGCACTCATCATCGCGCTCAATCTGGCCCTCATCTGGCTGACGCTGACGGGACGAGGCTGAAGGCGGCGCAGCAGCAGCGGGGGCTGCCCGTTCTCGGGCCAGGTCTCGCACCGGGGCCGCTCAGGATTCGGTCCGCAGACCGAGCGCTGGTACAGTTCCGCCTCGGGCCCCGGTAGCTCAGTGGATAGAGCGTCTGCCTCCGGAGCAGAAGGCCGCAGGTTCGAATCCTGTCCGGGGCACCGCATCTCCTCCGCCCGGGCCCACCGCCCCTCCCCGCGGCGGTGGGCGCCACCGGCCCGGTGGGGCAGCAGAGATGCTGGATCAACGCCGAGAAACTCGCCGGTCCGAATCAAGTCCTCCGCACTCCATATGATCGTTCCGCAGATCTTCCTACCTACCGCTGGGCCGGTAATCCCCAGATGGTGCGCAAGGCCCCACCGAATCGCACGACGGACGAAAAGACCCTCATTCACGGTGAAGCTGATCGCCTCATCGGCGGTGCAAGTACCACTACCACTCAGGAGTACATGTCACCGCGTGAGGCAACCGCCTTCCTGAAGTTGCCGTCCGTGACCGCAAGGACGCTACGGGCCCGGACCCGCGCAGGCGAGACACCGGTGCTCGCGGCCCAGGACGGTGAGGAGCTTCGGTGTCTGATCCTGGAGGCGATCGACGCCGGGTGATGCGGGCCGGCGGCGGAGGTGATCGCCCGCAGCCTGGTGCTGGCGGCGGATACCAGGTTGTCGAAGATGGTGCGGCAGGGCGTGGTGTGCTCGCGGATGAGCCGGGACGAGACGGTGATGGACACGATCTCGTGGACATGGGAGGCGCTGCGGGAAAGTACCGGGGAGATCGTAGGAGCGGGTAGCCCGTGGGCAATGTGGACGGTGATCACTGAGAGGGCCGCCAGGGCGGGACGGGACAATGTCCTGCCTGCGGGGGTGAGAGATCGGCAGCTCACCGGCTGGCTGGAATCGCGGGCAATGTCCCGCCTGCAGGGGTGAGGGTGGATGCGGTGGATCCGTCTTTGATGCCCGAGGGGGTTGGGCTTCTTGGTGAGGTGTCTGTGGATGCGGTGGCTTTGGATGATTTTGAGGGGGTGTTGTCGGCGTTGGTTGCGGCTGGGATGGATGAGACGGCTGCTTGGCCGGGACCAGGCGGGTGGCTGAGCTGGCGGTGCTGCGGGAGGCGTCTCGGCGGCATATCGCGGCGGCTGAGGATGCGCGTTTGGAGGATCTGGGGGTCTGCGCGTCGTGCGCGAGGACGTGGATGACCATGCTGGTGGGGTCCAGGCGGGGGACGCGGGCATCGTTGTTGGAGATGGGGTCGGAGGGGCTGGGCGGTCTGACGAGCAGAGTGGTTCAGGAGTACCGGGACGCCTGATTCAGCGGCGCTAGTCACGTCTTGAGGCAGGGTGTCACGCTGTCACCCTGCTCTGCCGGCGGGATCGGGATGGTTCAGTGGTGCTGGTTACATTTCAGAGCAGGGTGCCGCCCTGTCACCCTGCTCTGTCGACGGGATCGGGGTGGTGCAGCTCGTTGAGGGTGAGGGAGTCGTAGAGGGCGCCAGGGCGGCGTTGTAGCGAGACTCGTGCAGGAGGCAGTAGGAGGGCTTGCGGTCGGGGTGGTTGCCTCGGGCGACCGCCCAGTGGTGGTGCACCTCTGCTCTGACGGCCATGCTCGTTTCCCCTGGTTTCCGCGTCTTTTCCTGTGTGGCCAGCACCGCGGTACCGGAGGGTCATAGCCTCCTCTTCTCGTTCCGGGCGGGTGGTGTGCGCGCACATTCTACGTGTGGGGTATGGGAAGTAATCCGTGGGTACAGGAGCCCGCGCCGCCCGAGCCGGTCGGCGACGGCGAGGAGGCGCTGAGGGTGGACTACCGCCGGTGGGCCGCTGGGGCCGAGGTGACAGCGTCGCGGCGACTGGGACGCGTAAGCGCCGGGGGGACGGGTCTGTGAGTCGTCGGGACTCATGGCGGGTCGGGCGCCTCGACGTGGGCGGGTCTGCTGGATGCGGGGGACGCGGGCCAGTCGTGGCCGGTGCCGGCCGCGGCCGGGGACGGGGTGCGGGCGGTGGTGACGGCGCGCACTTGTGCCGCCGGGTTGGAGGCCGCTCGGGCCGCGACCGTGGAGTGGGTCGAGGGGGCATGCCCGGAGGTCGAGCTGGTGAGGCTGCTGCTGGGAGCGGACGCTCCCGGCAGACGCCCCAAGGCCCTTCAAGGCTCGTCCGCGACGTGTCGGGGCCTTCCCCCTGGTGCTGGGGGTGCCGTGGCAGCCGACCTGGAAGCTGACTCGGCCCGGCGAGGCGCCCCGGTCGCTGCGCGTACGTCGGATCACCAAGACCATCAACAACAGTGGAAGGAAGAACTCATGAATGATGTCATGTTAGGTGCGGTGGCGTCCCTGCACGGCGGAGCGTGGCGGGCCGGCCTGGGCGGGATGGATTCAGGTCCTGTCGCGCCTCCCGGCGTGGACACCAAGACGGACATGCTGCTGGGCTGGGCGAAGTGGGCGTGTTATGCGATCTGCGTCTTCGGGCTCATCTACGTCGCCTCTTGTCTTGGTTTCGCCAACCGTCGGGGCGAGGGCGAGGACAGCGCCAAGTCCCTCGCTTTCGTCCTGTCCGGCGCGATCCTGTGCGGTGCCGCCGGCGGGCGGAGCAGCAATAGTGGTAGTCCGTTGTTCTTGCCTCGGTTCGTGGCCGCTGTCGTGTTCCTGGTGGTGCTCGCTCTGGGCGCCTGGATCGTCGGCGAGCGCCTGATCGGCGGCGGTGCAGAAGGTTCAGCGTCGCCGTCGGCGGTGCCGGCGCCGTCGGCCATGGTGATGGGGCTCAACGGGCTGGGCAAGTCGACTCTGATCCGGCGGATCATGCCGGGCCTAGCCAACCGTGGGATCCACAGGGCGTTGCTTCAGAGTGCGCACGAGAGCAAGAAGAACATGATCGTCTCCTTGATTCACATCGTGCGTCCTCAGGCGCCCACCGACCGGGAGGAGGTGATTCTGAATGCCGCGGTGCGGATCCTGGAGGAGCGTGGCGGGGCGCCGGTGCTGGCTGACGCGGGTGTGGCACCGCGTCGGCATTACAACGTGATTATGGACGAGATGTGGCGCATTATGCGCGCCTCGTCGGGTCTGGTGGACCGGATCGACGCCCTGACGCGCACGAATCGGTCGGTGGGTGTGGGGCAGATGTTGTGCACTTGACGCCCCAGGGTGGCCGTTCCACCTGCACCTAGCCGACTCCGAGCTGGATATCAACAACACGAACAAGCGGTGGACGATGACCGCCGCCGAAGGGGATGAGTAGTGATGAGGTTGCGTGACGAGATCAGGACGTGGGAGACGTCCACGGTCCTGCTGTGGGTGGTTTGTGCCACCGTCGGGATCGTTTCGGTGCTCCTGGACCTGGGCGTGCACCTGTGGGCGTGGTGGACCAGCAGTCGTCCGTCACCGCCCTGGAACCCTTTCAGCCTGGTCCCGATGCTGCTGAGGGGCTCGCTACCGGCGACTGGTGGCATGTGGGTATGTGTCGGCCTCGTGGCCGCCTTCCTGCTCCTGGTGGCGTCAGCGCCGTGGCTGGCGCTCCGGCGTGCGCGCTCCCGCCGACGCCGGGGCGATGAGGCGGCGGCGCTGGTCGGCGACCGGCGCGATACGGAGCCGCTGAGCCGCGACCAGGTGGAGGCTACGGCACGCCGTCTGAAGGTGGGCACCGACAGCTTCGGCTTGCCGGTGGGTCGAGCGGTGAGAGACAACAGGCCCCTGTACTCCGACTTCGAAGCAGTCGCGATCGCTATCGCGGGCCCCCGGACGGGGAAGACGACCTGCTGGGTGGTACCGAGGATCCTGGCGGCTCCGGGCTTCGTAGTCGCCACGTCCAACAAGCCGGACATCGTCGAGCTCACGCGCCAGGTGCGTTGTGGTCGCGGGCAGGTGTGGGTGTTCGACCCTGAGCAGATCGTCGGCGAGCCGCAGTCCTTCTGGTGGAACCTGCTGGGTTACGTCACCGATAGCAAGCACGCCACTGTGATGGCGCAGGCGCTCATGGACGCCAGCCGGCCGGCGGCCGGCGGGCAGTCCAACCCGTTCTTCGACACGGGGGCGCGTGACCTGGTAGCTCGTTTCCTGCTGGCCGCGGCCAGGTCGGGGCGGTCCCTGGCGGCGGTGAAGCAGTGGGTCAATGACCCGGGTGACGACGAGGCCGTGGCGCTTCTGCGCCAGGCCGGAGAACACGAGAAGGCCGACGAGCTCCAGGCCACGCTCAACATGGTCGAGGTGACCAGGTCCGGTATCTTCGCTGGTGCGCAGCAGATCATGGAGTTCACGGCCGACGAGCGGACCATGTCGTGGGTGACGCCGAACGGCTGGATTTCGGAGCTGCGTCCTGAGGACCTTGTGTCCGGCGCCGACACCCTCTACCTGCTCAGCCAGGAGGGGCCGGTCTCGGCGGCCCCCGTGGTTACCGCTTTGACGATGGCCTTGACCGAGGCGGCTATGGAGCACGCCAAGCGGCAGCCCGCAGGTCGTCTGAGCATCCCGGGCCTGGTGATGCTGGACGAGGCCGCCAACGTCTGCCGGTGGGGGCAGCTGCCGAGCCTGTACTCCCATTTCGGGTCGCGGGGGATCCTGGTGGACACGATCCTCCAAAGCTGGTCCCAGGGCGTCACGGCGTGGGGTCGGGAAGGAATGCAGACGCTGTGGTCGGCGTCGAACGTGAAGGTCTACGGCGGGTCGGTCGCCGAGCCGGAGTTCCTCTCAATGATCTCGGACCTGATCGGCTCGCACTGGGTCGACCAGGTTCAGACGACCAGCTCGCGGGGAGGCTCGTCGTCAACACGGTCCCTGGAGGCCCAGGAGCGCAAGATCGCTCCGATCGACCAGCTCGGCTCCTTGCCCAAGGGGAGGGCGTGGGTGCTCGCTTCCGGATCGACCGCGCTGCTGAGCAGGCTCGTCCCGTTCTGGGAGGAGACCATGAGGACAACGAGTAAGGCAAAGTGCACGATGAGCGATGACGTTCTTGCTGAGGCCAGCCAGGAGATCGCCAAGGCGTGGCGGGCAGGGATGCAGATTGCCGAGTTCATGGCTATCAGGCGTCAGCGTGAGCTGGCTCGCGCCCAGAGGAACAGCACCGAGGACGAGCGTCGCCTGCGTCAGGTCATAGAGGGTGAGCGGCGTCTGGCCGCCCCCGTCTACCGGGCGGCTCTCGATAAGGGCTGGTGGGAGACCGCCTCGGCCGAGCAGGCGGCCCACACCCACTGCGTGGCCGTGCGCTTCTCACGGCTCGACCCTCAGGCTGAGCAAGCGGTCATCGAGTGCGAACGGCAGGCCCGGCTGAAGTGGAACATCAACCTGGCCCAGACCCGCCGGCCGCTGAAGAGCCAGGACGTGGACCCCCAGGCCCTCGCGGCCACCGCCCCAGCCATCGCCGGTGAGGAGCAGGAGAACTGGGGGCAGCACCTCGACCAATCCGCCCACGACCGAGCCCACGACGCCCCGTCCCGGAAGCAGCCGGCGGCACCCGCCTCGCAGGGCGATGCCCGCGAGGCCGAGAAGCCGTCCTCGCGTGTTGCCCGCAGGCGGGCCAGGGCCGCTCGCGCGTGCACCGACAAGGAGGCCGCTGAGGCGCAGGACGCCCTGCACGCCTCGGCGGACGCGTCCACCCCGGCCACGCGGGCGGAGCAGGCCGACGTCTCTCGGGCCCGAGCAGCCGAGACGGCCTGGGACTCGCAGGCTGCCTGTGAGGAGTGGGCGCAGCAGCAGATTGAGGCCGGCTGCCCGCCCGACGCGGTGCGCGCGGCCGTCACAGGCCGACTGGCCCTGCACGAGCCGGCCTCCCAGGCCACACGGGCTCCTGCCAGGGCCCGCCCCGCGGCGCCCGTAAGGGCGCGCTGAGGACGCGCCAGCAGCGCCCGTAGCCCCAGATGACCGACCCCGCACAGGCGCCGACCGTCACGGCGCCCCCTCCCCGTTATCTTGTTGGTGGTTCTCGGTGGTAGGTGCTGGGGGCTGGCCAGCTGCTGTGGTCATGATGTCTTGCCCCTGCCCGTAGACGATCCGGGGGTGTTGTCACCCGCGGCAGCCGGCCCATGGCCTCAACCTCGGTGTCGACGGCGGGGCGGCCGAGGCGGGGGTTTCGCAGGTCGAGGTGGAGGCGTTTGATGGATCGGTTCTTGTGCCCGGTGGTGGCCACGGTGGGAGCCCTTTCAGACATAGGGACAGGTGGGAGGGGGCGGAGAGGGCTGGAGCGGCGTGGTTCAGGCGGTAGCGAGGTATGCCTCGACGGCGTCGCGGATGACGGCGCTGGCGGTGGTGCCGTGCTTCTCGATGTAGGCGGTCAGGGCTGCGTCGGTGTGCTCGGGCAGGCGGACCTGGCGGCGTGGGGAGCGTCCACGGCCGGTAGCGTGGGACTGTCCGAGGCCTGGGCGGCCTCGGAGGATGGCGTCGAGCTCGGTGTCGCTGATGCGTGAGCCGTCGCGGCTGGTTCCGTGTCCGATGGTGGGGACGCGGCCTGCGGTGACGTCCTCGTCGAGCTGGTTGTAGTAGGCCTGGTCGGCTTCAGTGATTGGTGTGGGCGTGGGATCGTTGGTCATGGTGTTTCTTTCTGGTGGGTCAGTGGTCGGCGGGTGGGATGAGGTGTCGGTAGAGGTCGGTGACTTCCATGGCGTGGAAGATGATGCGTCGGCCGCGGCCGTCGACGGCAACGCCGACTTCGAGGTAGCGCAGTGCCTGCGGGTGGGGCAGGCCGACGAACATGAATGACTGCTCACCTGTACGCCGGGGCTGGAGGATCTCGTACTCGACGTGGTGCATGACGGCGTGCTCCGCGTCGGGGCGGGGATGCCGTGCTTGTCCGCAGAATCGGTGAACTCGAACCTCACCACATTATGGTAGTACCGTTTGGCGGGATGAGCAAGCCCTCGACTGCGTAGATTGATGCCTCGCGGGGTGAGGTTCTCGATGGTTCACGAGGTGGGGCAGGGAGCGTCCGAGGCGATCGAGGCGCCACACGACGAGCGTGTCGTCCTCTTCGGGCTCGGCTAGGGCACATCCATCCAGACCAGGGCGTGCGGCGAGGGTACCTGAGGTGGTGTCGGTGCGGATGTGGGTACAGCCCGCCGCCTTGAGGGCGTCGAGCTGCATGTCGAGGTGCTGGCTGGTGGTGAAGATGCGGGCATAACCGACGGTGTCCATGCCCCTATGCACCACGCGAGTGGCCGAGCGAGTTGGCCTTAGGTGAGATCTCAGCCCTGTTTTGGACGTCACCGTGTCGGCATGTCGCCAGCGAGCCGGACGGTGTTCCAAACCGGCCCCTTCTGGATGTCGTGGTCAAGGATGTCGAAGACAGTGGCTTGTCGTCCTTTGACGGGGTCGGCAGGCTCAATGAGGGCACCATGATGGTCTGCGCGAGCACAGGGGCAGCGGCTGTCGTATTGAATGCCGGCTTCCCAGATCTGCCAACTGTCAGTACCGCCGAGGCTGGGAAACTGTTGATCGGCGGTGGTGACCCAGCCGGCGGGAACATTGGTGCGGCTGGCTGTCCATTGAGCGCTTCTGGGTTTGTCGTATGCACAGTTTTCGTGGCTGCCGGAGGAACAATAACCGCACGGCCCGTATTCGCAGGAACACATGGTCAGTGCTGCTGGCACCGATTTATAGATCTTAGGCATGGTCGCGGCCCACGTGTGCTGACGCACCCACTCAGCTCCGCCTTAGTCATGCTGCGGGTGCTACCATGGTGATTCTCCTCAGAAGAAAGTGAGGGCGAATGTCTCAACTTGCAGCGCCGTGGTGCTTCAGAGTATCTGAAGTAACGCCCCATACTCTTCGATGAACTTTCATTCGTAGGCATCGGAATCATTTTGACACATTTGAACTCATTCTTTACGGATGTGGCGAGAATGGACTTCTGAACGAAGGTTAATGGGATGACCTTAAATAGTATTGATGTTCTCCTTTCTTGAGATTGGTTGTCCTTCGTTTAGATGGTGTCTTGGAGGGCGTTCAGAACCTCGCCGACGAATTCCTCGGAGTCGGCCCTCTCCAGAAGCCAGCTGATCTCCTGTAATGCGCCATTGAGGCGGGCGCGAATGTCAGTGAAGTCGAGAGGGGCGGTCAAGATGATTCTCCGATCTCGCTGTGGTCGGCGTCAATGCCCTTGTCGCGAAGAAGGCTCCGTTCGAGCTGCTCGACCTCGTCGAGGGTTTCCTGGAGGCCGGTCTCTCCTGCCTCTACTCGGTGGCGAACGTTGATTGAGGACACCCTCATCGCAGTCGCGAGAACGAGCTGAAAGGCTGCCGGATCGACGGCGATAGTCCCGGTGTTGAGGAGTTCCTCGACTCGTTCGACTTCGAAGAGGATCTCCTGGATCTCTGCGAGTCCGTTCGCCACCTGGGAGTGGATGTCGCCGGCGTACTCGGCTACCGCCTCCATGAGGAGGCGGGTCTGAAGGAACATGAAAGTGATTGAGGTAAGCATGATGAGTTCTCTCTCCGGGTTCATAAAGAGAGAGATGTCGATCACCTTGATGACTGGGGTTGGTCGAGGACGTCGCTGAGGAGGGTCGTGCCTGGCTCAGGGGAGCGGTGAGACGTCGGCGTCTCGGCGGGGCACGGCAGAGAGGACTACGTGGCGAGATGCCAGGTAGGCCTACCTAAAGGTCGTGGAAGACAGTGAATCCTGATCTTCGTCTAGGGTGAGGAGTACAAATCCGGGAGCAGAAAACCGCAGGTTCGAATCCTGTCCGGAGCACCATCCGCCCTCGCCCGGCGCCCCGCCGGCGAGTTTCTCGCCGAGATCGGCATTTCGGGCCGAGGGTGACGGCGGCGTCGTCACCCTCGGCCCGAAATGCCGATCTCGGCGGCACGCATGATCAAGCCGGCCGTGCCCGGACGGGCTCAGCGTCCCAGAGTCTCCAGAGCCAGGCTCGGCACGTCGGTGATGAGCGCATCGACATTGAGCCCGACCAGGCGGCGCATCTCGTCGGGATCGTCGACCGTCCACACGTGCACCTCCAATCCAACGGTGTGCGCCTGCGCCACGAATCGCCGCGTCACCACCGGCACCCCTCGGTACTGCGTCGGCACCTGCACGGCGTCCACCCGCCCCCGCGTCCAACCCCAGCGGGTGTGCGGCAGTCTCAGCGCGGCCTCGCTGAGCAGCATGAGACCCGCGACGTCGCCGCCGCCCAGCGAGGTCGTCGCCCGCGGCTCCTGACGGCGCAGCACGGCCAGGCGGCGTGCGGAGAAGGACGCGAAGCGCACCCGGTCGAGGGCGTCGGCCGCGCGGACCGCCTGAAGAGCGGGCTGCACGACCGCCGACTCCTTAAGGTCCACATTGAGCGCGAGTCCTGGATGGGCTTCCAGAACCTCGTCGAGCCGCACGAAGCCGTGCCCGTCGCCCGCGTCGACGCGGGCGAGCTCATCCCAGGTCAGCTCAGCCAGCGAACGCTCCGTACCGTCGACCCGCTCCAGCCCGGCGTCGTGGGAGAGCACCACGACGTCGTCGGCGGTGACCCGCAGATCGGTCTCCATCCAGGCCAGCCCCAGCGATACGACGTGCTCGACGGCGCTCCAGGTGTTCTCCGGCGCCTCCCGGGCTCCCCCGCGGTGCGGGACAACGGCGCAGTACCGCCTGCGTGTCATGCGTCCTCCTCGTCCGTGCCCGGGTCCGTCCGCTCAGGAGCAGTCCGTGGACAGCTCGGCGGCGTGGTGGTCATCAAGCCACTTCTGGGGGTCGACGGTGGACTCGTCGGCCGTGTCGTTCTTGGTGCGCACCTCGAAGTGCAGGTGAGAGCCGGAGGATCGCCCGGTGTTGCCCACACCGGCGATGAGCTGTCCCGCCTCGACGGTGTCCCCCACTTTGACGTAGATGCCATCCTCATACATGTGCAGATAGCTGGTGTACCAGATCTGGCCATCGATGTTGTGCTCGATGGTGACGGTGCCGACGCCCTCATCCATACCGGCGGTCACGACCTTCCCGGCGGCGGCGGCGTAAATGGGCGTGCCGACGGGAGCGGCGAAGTCCTGGCCGGCGTGCAGCTTCATGTAACCCAGGGTGGGGTGCAGGCGGTAACCGTAGGGCGAGGAGATGGTGTAAGTGCCCTCGACCATCGGGTAGAAGATCTCCGGGGCCTTGGTGAAGGCGCTTGTGTCTCCCGAGGCTCCGGTCGACTGCGAGGCGCAGGTCGCCGCGGCATTCTCATAGGCGTCGTGAATACGGGCCAGGGTCGCGGCGTCGGGCACGTCAGACAACTCGGAGTCCGACGAGGAGTCGACGTCGGCATCCGAGCCGAGTACGGCGGCCGCCACCGAGGAGGCCGGTGCGCTCGCCGCCGCGGACGGGGCGGCGGCCTGCGCCCCCGCCGCTGTCGCCAGAGGGTCGGCCGACAGGCGGGCACTGATCGGTGCGACGACGGTCACGAGACCCAGCACGGTCATGACGCTGATGCGGCCGGCCCATCCCGCCCCGCTCCGCCGGCGGACGGACCGGGAGGCGTTGAAGCGCTCGTCCCCATGCCAAGAGGGCTTGATGGTCTCAACGGTCGGCGTTAGGTCCCGCTCGGGCGGGGCGGACCGGGTGCGGCTGTTCGCCCCGTGGGCGGGCGCCTCGGGCGCGGGCGTCGGCTCCGCCGCCGGTGCGGACTCGGAACCGTTCCCGCGACGCCGGGTCCGGGGCCTCATCGGCATCCCCTCGGGCGCAGGAATCGGCGAGGAGATGATGTCGTCCCACGCGGCGGCGCCGGCCGACGGCGCAGCGGGTCCCGGGCGCCCTGACGACGTGGACGATGCGAGCGGTGCGGTCGGCGTAGTCCGAGAGTAGAGGGGCGGCGCGGCAGTGCGTGAGGGGGATGAGGGGGATGGGACCGTGACGGTCGACTGCGGGCGGGGATCCTGCCGGTCGCCGGGGGAGGTTGACGGGGCTTGCCCCGCGCGGGAGTCCGCGCCGATGCGCGGCTCCCCGTGCGGCGTCCCCGCCGCTCCCGGCGACGGCGGGGACGAGGGGAGCGGGGGGGTGCCGGATGCGGAGGGATCGGGCGGCGAGGAAGTGGTCCGGGCAGCAGCTCGCCTGGCGCGCCTCGTCATGGGGGCGACCTCCGATTCGCCCGCGGCGTGCACCCCGACCATGGTCTGTCGGGAACCGGGTCCCGTGGACGATGCACCCGCGCCGTCGCGGATGGCCTCGCGCTCGGCGGCCGGCCCGCGGGCCTCGACCCGGGTTGCGGCACGGGCCTCCGCCTCCCGCTGCGCTTGTGCGGCGCGCTCAGCCTCACGGCGCTGACGCCGTGTCATCCGCTGCTGGCTCACATCCACCTCGGCACTTTAACACCCGGCGATGTGCCCCATCCGGTGGGGCTTGGCACACCACCGCGCACTGGCTCCGATCGGGCCGGCTCACCCGCGCTGCATGGCGTCGTTGACCTCCCCGACCAGCTCCTCGAGGATGTCCTCGAGGAAGACGACGCCGAGGGTGACGCCCGCGGAATCCTCGACGCGCCCCAGGTGGGCGCCGGTGCGCTGCATCGCCGCCAGCACGTCCTCGACCTCGTCGTCGGCGCGCACCGGCACGAGCGCGCGGGCGTGCCAGGCCGGTACCGCTTCGCTTCGCCGGGCTCCGGTGGCGTACAGGACATCCTTGAGATGAAGATAGCCGGTGACGGGGGTGCGCGAGGGGTCGGCCGGGTCGCTGTCGGCGTCGGCCCCCTCCGGGGCCGTGGCCAGGAGCGGGAAGCGGGAGAAACCGGTAGCGGCGACGGCACGTTCGACGTCCTCGGGCGTGCAGCCCTCGGTCAGGGTGACCAGCGCGTCCAACGGCACCATGACCCCGCCCGCGGTTTCCTCGGAGAACTCCAGGGCGCCGCTGAGCAGGCCCGTGTCGTCCTCCAGGACGCCCTCGGCGGTGGAGCGCTCGACGATCGAGGCGACTTCGGCCGCGTTGAAGGTGGCCGAGACCTCCTCCCTGGTCTCCAAACCGGCCAAGTGCAGCACCCAGTTGGCGAAGCCGTTGAGCGCGGTGATGACAGGACCGAAGAGGCGTGACAGACGCACCAGCGGCGGGGCGAGCAGGCGCACCGCCCGCTCGGGTGCGGCGATCGACATGTTCTTGGGCACCATCTCCCCGGCCACGACGTGGATGTAGACGACCAGGACCAGGGCCGCGACGACGGCGACGGCGTGCGCCCCGGCGCGGCCGAGCCCGATATTCTCCAGCAGCGGGGAGACCGCACGGGCGATCGCCGGTTCGGCGACCACGCCCAGGCCCGTCGAGCACACGGTGACGCCGAGCTGGGCGGTGGCGAGCATGCGCGAGATGTGTTCGAGGGCCCACAGGGCGGTGGCGGCGCGAGCGTCGCCGGCTCCGGCGAGAGGCTCGAGCTGGGAGCGGCGTGAGGAGGTGACGGCGAATTCTGCGCCGACGAAGAAGGCGTTGCCGGCCAGCAGCACCACGGTGGTAGCCAGGGCGAAGGGCGTGTTCACCGGCCGCCTCCCGAATCCATGGGGCCTCTCGGGGCGGAACCGCCTCCGTGGACGACGTCCCCGCCGCCCGCAGCATCGCCGCGAACGGCTCGACCGGCCTCGGCTCCGCCGGCCCCACCCGCATCCTCGGCTCCATCGGTCTCAGCGACCTCCGCCCAGGGTCGCACGCGCAAGCGCGTGATGCGCCGCCCCTCCATGGCCTCCACTGTCAGCGTGGCCCGAGGTGTGGCGACGGCGTCACCGATCTCGGGGACGCGCCCGAGCTCGGTCATGACCAGCCCGGCCAGGGTCTCGTAGGGGCCGTCGTCGGGCACGTGCAGGCCCGTGCGCGAGGCGAGCTCGTCGGGGCGGGTCCAGCCGGGAACCAGCCAGTCGCCCGAGGCGGCCAGGCGCGCCCCGACGCGGCGGCGATCGTGCTCGTCGGCGACATCACCGACGATCTCCTCGATAGCGTCCTCGAGAGTGACCACACCCGCCGTCCCGCCGTACTCATCGACGACGACGGCCATCTGGGAGCCGGCGGCCCGCAGTTCGACGAGCAGATCGGCCAGGGGCATGGTTTCGGGCACGCGCGGCGCCGGCGTCATGAGGGACGAGGAGGTCACGGGCACGCTCTGCCGCCTCTCATAGGGCACGGCGATGACCCGGCGCAGGTGGACGATGCCCAGGACGTCGTCGCTGCCGTCCCCCAGGACGGGGAAGCGGGAGTGGCCGGTGGCTCGGGCCGCGGCGACGACGGCGTCGGCGGTGTCCTCCTCGGCGAGCGTGTGCAGACGGCCCCGGTCGGTCATGACGTCGACGGCGGTCAGCTCGCCCACGCCGATGGAGCGGGTGAGCAGGGTGGCGGTCGACGGGTCGAGGGCCCCCTCCTCGGCGCTGTGGCGTACGAGGGCGGTGAGCTCGGACGCCGAACGGGTCCCGCTGATCTCCTCGGCCGGTTCGATGCCCATGCGGTGCAGGACGAGGTTGGCCGTGTTGTTGAGCACGACGATGACCGGCCTGAGCACGAGAGTGAAGGTCATGAGGAAGGGGGCGACGAGCCCGGCCGTGCGCATGGGGTCGGCGAGGGTGGCGTTCTTGGGGACGAGCTCGCCCATGACCATGGAGAAGGCGTTGACCACGATCAGGGCGATGACGACGGCGGCGGCGGTGGCCGCGGACTGGGCCATCCAGCCGCTCATCAGCGTGCCGAGCAGGGAGGCCAGGGCGTCCTGCATGGTGTAACCCAGCAGAATCGTGGTCAGGGTGATGCCGACCTGGGCTCCCGACAGGAGAGTGGACAGGCGGCCCAGCGCCCTGCGGACGGTTGCGGCGCGCCTGTCCCCCGCGGCAGCACGGGTCTCGACAGTGGAGGGGTCCAAGGCGACCAGGGAGAACTCCCCGGAGACGAACACGGCGGTGCCCGCGGTCAGCAGAACGCCCAGGGCGATCATGAGCCAGTCGGTCACGCGTCATCACCTGCGAGCGGTGCATCGGGCGCGGCGGGCGCGGGAGCGTCGGCGCGCCCGAGGCGCGGGTGGTCAGATTCCGTATGGTGGCGGGCAGCGCGTCCGCGGGCCCGCCGGGATGCCGGTCGCATAGTGGATCGCACGCTATCACCCGAACTGGTGGACGGAGCCGGCGTAATGCGGGCCACCGGCTCGCCGTCACTCGGGGCGGGCCCCGGCAGGGGCCCGAGGATCTCGACCCGGCCTCGCTGTGAGGAGGTCGCGGCCGCTGATGAGGTCGAACAGCGGAGGACTTATAAGGCGCGTCGCGGCACTTCGGTGCTCGGTGGATGGACGGCACTCGCAATCCGTCCGACCGTCCGGCCGCCTGCCGCGCCGACCGGCGTGTGCTGTGCGATCCGATCCCCGGCCGGGACGCTCGGCCCGTCAGGGTCCCCCGGCCTGTCATACGCTCGAAACACATGTGCCTTTGGTCCCGCGTTTCATCCTCGTACGCCCGGCTCGCCCCGTACGATGACGCACGACACAGCAGGGCCCACCCATCCGACGCGCGGACCCGCCCGTCGGCATCGCGGACGGGCGCTGCTGGTCCCCGCTGCGAGGAGTACGAGGAGAAACGCACGTGTCGACGCTGGACAGCACCATTGCAGGCTTCGGAGCCAACGAGTGGATGGTGGAGGAGATGCGGGAGGCCTGGCTGGCCGACCCCTCCTCGGTGACCCCGCAGTGGCGGGCCCTGTTCGCGGGCGCCGCCAGAACGGCCGACGATGGCGGCGGGACCACCGCAACCGCCGCAGACTCGGAGTCGCCGGCTGCAACGGGAGCCGACCCCATCGACACCGCCGACCCCGCCGGCATGGCCCTCGCCACCCCGTCGTCGCCGGGCCCCGCGCCCCGCCGCCGTCCCACGGCCGTCCAGGACGTCACCCGCTCCGACCTGCCGCCCGCGCCCCCCTCCGACGTCGCCCCGCCGACGTCGCCCTACGCCCAGCGCATGGCGCGCCAGCACGCCGGGGCGCGGGAGGCTGACGCCCACTCGGAGACCGAATCGCGCATGAAGGGCGCTGCCGCCCGCACCGCCCGGAACATGGAGGCCTCGCTGTCGATCCCGACCGCCACCTCCGCTCGCGCCATCCCCGCCAAGGTCCTCATCGAGAACCGCGTCGTCATCAACGGTCACCTGGCTCACACCCACGGCGGCAAGGTGTCCTTCACTCACCTCATCGGCTGGGCCGTCGTCGAGGCGCTGGCCGAGATGCCCGCGATGAACGCTTCGTACGTCACCGACGACGCGGGCAGGCCCACCCTTCGCGAGCCCGCTCACGTCGCCTTCGGCCTGGCCATCGACGTCCCGGCCTCCAGCGGCGAACGCCGTCTCCTGGTGCCCTCCATCAAGAAGGCCGACCTCATGGATGTCGCCGGCTTCATCGCCGCCTACGAGGGCCTGGTCGCCAAGGCCCGCGACGGCAGTCTCGAGGTCGATGACTTCCGCGGCACCACCGTGACCCTGACCAATCCCGGCATGATCGGCACGCTCCACTCGGTGCCGCGCCTCATGCCCGGCCAGGGTCTGATTGTCGGGGTCGGTTCCATGGCCTACCCGGCCGCTTTCGCCGGCACCAGCGAGGAGACCCTCGCCCGCCAGGGGATCGGCAAGATCGTGACCCTGACCTCCACCTACGACCACCGGGTCATCCAGGGGGCGGCGTCGGGCGAATTCCTGCGCCTGATCGAGCGCAAGCTCCTGGGCCTGGACGGATTCTGGGAGCGCACCTTCGAATCCCTGCGCATCCCGCATGAGCCAGTCACATGGGCCCGCGACACCACCTACGACGCCGAGCTGGAAACCGGCAAACCGGCGCGCGTGTCCGAGCTCATCCACGCCTTCCGCCAGCGCGGCCACCTGGCGGCGGACACCGACCCGCTGACCTACCGCCTGCGTCGCCACCCCGACCTGGACTTGTCCACCTACGGGCTGAGCCTGTGGGACCTGGACCGCACCTTCCCCACCGGGGGTCTGGCCGGGATCGAGCGCGCCACCCTGCGCGAGATCCTGGCCCGCCTGCGCGACGCGTACTGCCGCACCGCCGGCATCGAGTACATGCACATCCAGGATCCCGCCCAACGCACCTGGTGGCAGGAGCGCCTGGAGTGCGAGTGGTCGGCGATCAATGCCGATGAGCGCCGCCGTATCCTGACCAAGCTGGAGCAGGCCGAGGCCTTCGAGGCCTTCCTGCAGACCAAGTACGTGGGCCAGAAGCGCTTCAGTCTGGAGGGAGGGGAATCCCTCATCGTCCTGCTGGACCGGCTGCTGGACGCCGCCGCCCACGACGGCCTGGACGAGGTCGTCATCGGCATGGCCCACCGCGGCCGTCTCAACGTCCTGTCCAACATCGCCGGGAAGTCCTACGGCCAGATCTTCGATGAATTCGACGGCACCAACGTCATCGAGGGCGCGGGCACCGGCGACGTGAAGTACCACTTGGGTACGGAGGGCGTATTCACCGGCACCGACGGCGTGAGCACGCGCGTATCCCTGGCGGCCAACCCCTCCCATCTGGAAACGGTCGACGGGGTGGTCGAGGGGATCGTGCGCGCCAAGCAGGACCGCATCGGCCTGGGTGAGAGGGGCTACACGGTGCTGCCCGTGCTCGTCCATGGCGACGCCGCCTTCGCCGGGCAGGGGGTGGTCTACGAGACCCTCAACATGAGTCAGCTGCCCGCCTACCGCACCGGCGGCACGGTGCACATCGTGGTCAACAACCAGATCGGCTTCACCACCAGTGCCGCCTCGGCCCGCTCGACCACCTACGCCACCGACCTGGCCAAGGGCCTGCAGGTCCCGATCTTCCACGTCAACGCCGATGATCCCGAAACGGTGGCCCGCGCCGCCCGCCGCGCCTACGAGTACCGGGCGGCCTTCCACAAGGACGTCATCATCGACCTGATCTGCTACCGGCGCCGCGGTCACAACGAGGGCGACGACCCCTCGATGACCCAGCCGGTCATGTACCGGCTCATCGACTCCCTGCGGTCGACCCGCACGGTCTACACGGCCGACCTGGTGGGGCGCGGGGAGATCACCACTGAGGACGCCAGGAGGATCGAGAACGAATTCCACGACGAGCTCGAGCGCATCTTCACCGAGACGCGGGCCGCCCACGCTCGCCCCACCGCGCAGGAGGCGCAGGCGGAGTCGATCGATGCCACCGACCCGACTCAGGTCGGACTCTCGCGCACCTCCCTGGAGGTCCCCTCCTCCCAGCGGGCCGGTCAGGGAATGATGATCGGCTGGACCAGCGCGGTGCCGCGCAGCGTTATCGAGCGGATCGGGGATGCGCAGGTCGCCTACCCGGAGGGGTTCACGGTGCACCCCAAACTGGGGGCCATGCTCGCCAAGCGCCAGCGCGCCACTCGGGAGGGCGGCATCGACTGGGGGCTGGGCGAACTCATCGCCTTCGGCTCCCTGCTGATGGAGGGCGTGCCGGTGCGCGTGGTCGGCGAGGACTCCCGGCGCGCCACCTTCGCCCAGCGCCACGCCGTCCTGCACGACAACGATTCGGGCGCCGAGTGGACGCCCCTGGACTTCCTCACCCCGGACCAGGCTCCGCTGAGCATCTACGACTCACTGCTCAGCGAGTACGCGGCCCTGGGCTTCGAGTACGGCTACGCGGTCGAGCGTCCCGAGGGGCTGACAGTGTGGGAGGCGCAGTTCGGTGACTTCGCCAATGGCGCTCAGAGCATCATCGACGAGTACGTCGCCTCCGCAGGGCAGAAGTGGGGGCAGCGCTCCGGCCTGGTCATGCTCCTGCCCCACGGTCAGGAGGGTCAGGGTCCCGACCACTCCTCTGCCCGCATCGAGCGCTACCTGCAGATGTGTGCTCAGGGGAACATGCGGGTGGCCATGCCCTCGACCCCGGCCGGCTACGCCCACCTGCTGCGCGAGCACGCCTACTCCCGTCCGCGCCGTCCGCTCATCGTATTCACCCCCAAGCAGCTGCTGCGGCTCAAGGCGGCCGTCTCAGCGGTGGAGGACCTCACGTCCGGCACCTTCCAGCCAGTCATCGGGGAGACGGACGAGCGGATCGCCTCGGGACGCGGAGTCGAGCGGGTGCTGCTGTGCTCGGGGCGCGTGTACTACACGCTGGCCGCCGAGCGGGCCGAGCGGGACGAGGCCTCGACGGCGATCGTTCGCCTCGAGCAGCTCTACCCGTTGCCCGCCGATGAGCTGGCCGAGGCGCTGGCCCCGTACAAGGGGGCCGAGATCGTCTTCGTCCAGGACGAGGCCGCCAATCAGGGGGTCTGGCCCTGGCTGGCTCTGCATATGCCCGCCTCGATCACGGGCGGTCAGATGCTGCGACTCATCGCCCCGCCCGAGGCGGCCTCCCCCGCCGTCGGCAGCCCCGGCGTCTACCGGGATCAGCAGGCCGCGCTCATGGCCGCGGCTTTCGCGCGGGAGTGAGGAGCGTGCGGCCGCGGGCCCGAGGTTCGGCTCCATCGGCTCCGGCGAGTCGTGAGCCGTCGCAGGACGCGGTACCGTCATTCCCGGAGGCGTTCCAGGCTCAGGAGGCGACGTGGACGAGACCCGGATCCACTTCATCGGCGACGAGCTCGTGGCCGGCTACGGCGATCCCCGAGCCCTGGGGTGGGCCGGGCGCGTCATGGCGCGCACGCCCCGCGATCTGGACGCCTTCTGGGCGACGCTGGCCGTGCCCCGGGAGACGACGGTCCAGCTCGCCGACCGGTGGCCCTCCGAGGTGGCCCTGCGCTCCACTCACACCGGGCTCAACCGCCTGGTCATCGGGCTGGGGACGGCTGACGTCGGCTCGGGCATCTCGCCCGCGCGCAGCCGTCTGGCCCTGGCCAACATCCTGGACAAGGCGGCGAGTGAGCAGCGGGCCTGTTTCGTGGTCGGCCCCCCGCCGCTGCCCGGGGTCAATCCCGATGGGACGGCCGCGCTGTCGCGCGCGGTGACCGAGGTGTGCCACCGGCGCGGAGTTCCCTACGTGGAGACCTTCGAGCCGCTGCACAATCATGAGCAGTGGATGACCGATGTCGCCGCCGGCGATGGCAACCATCCCGGTCAGGCGGGCTACGGGCTGCTCGCCTGGCTGGTGCTGCACCGCGGCTGGTACGAGTGGCTGGGCGTGGAGCAGCCGGGCTGAGTGTCGATGCACTGCGGGCAAGGCCGGCGGTTACCACGATGATCGTGCCCAGAATGAAAATGAACAAAAGTCGGTGCCCGAATCGCTCTCCCATGCAGCCCGACGGGATGATCGTCAGCGCGAGAATAAGGCCGTAGCTGTTGACCGCCCAGAACGCCCGGCCCCGGTCGCACCCGAGTCCTGTGTCAGCGAGGGTACTGCGATGCCGACAATCGTCAGGTCGAGGAGGGCGATGAGTATCCTCCAGCCAAGGCGCGCAGCCCGACCCACCACCGAGTGCCGACCAGCAGGGCCGGGGAGTCTTCCGTCATGTATTCTCCTTGTCCATAGGTCCGGCATTCATACGGACGGTGCCATCATTGTTCGAGTAACCTCAGTCGTCTCCCGAACGATGTTCCCGACCGCGCTATACAACTCAACCAACGAGGGAATCAACTTTTGTCGTTGACCGTCATAGGTTCCTGAATGTCAGAGCTCGGAAAGCGAAGCCAGGGTGGAAATCCCCGTAGCAACATTACAGATATTTAAGATGCGCCCTGGCGGAGGGCTAGTTGAAAACTTGCATTCTTCACCGCCTCAAAGGGCCAGAAGCATGTGACGGCTTTCTCGCCAGGGGTGGGCGACGAACCTCATGGAGGCTCGGATCAGGTACACGACGCAGACGCACCACCGAGTCCGGCCGAGCCGCCCGGGTCGCGCCACGGAACAGGTTCCGCACACCGAAGAACACGCGCGGCGCATTCGACAGGGCCCTGGCAGGCGACGAGACGAGGCCGCACGACTCTATGCCAATACGCCAAGCTCATCGGCCGCGGCCGGGTGCTGGCGATTGTGAACCAGCCCGCCCATCATCGGAGCCCTCGCGGTCGCCGTCGTGCGCGACATGACGTGGGCTTACCCATCGGCCTGTTCATGAGGCGGATCGCGGACCCGGCCCCGGGAAAGGCGAAGATGGGGACGCGAATAACACCGCGGCCGCGCCGATGCCGCACGCATCCTGCGAGCCGTCACCGGCTCGGACGAGGACGCGTAGCCCTGGGCACGCGCACCGGCTTCGACATGGTCGCCGGTACCGACGGCGTCGTCCCATCGCGCCTGGCGAGGCAGCTCAACATCCTGCACGACCGACACTCCGAAAGATCACTCAGGGCGAACGTCGTGGCCAGGCCGTCATCGCCCTGGCCCGCCGCCTGACACACCGCATAGGGGCGCTCGCAGCGCCGGCTCGTGAATCGCGCAGCGACCACCCGGGCAGGCCCGACTGGCCCGATGGCCCGATGGGGTCGGGTCGTTACCCCGCCCGCAGGTCTCGGCCCCGGAAGACGAGGACCGACCCGGCCAGCAGCACGACGCCGGCCATGGCGAGCCCTGCGAGAGCGGCGCCGTCGGGGTCGTCCAGGGGCAGCGTCCCCACCAGGTGCAACGGGGAGAGGTTCTCCGCCCACTCCGGCAACCTCAGAGCCTCGCCGAGGAATCCCACGGTGAGGCACCAGCCGAACAGGACCCAGCCCGCCCCCGCCCATCGGGGGCCCGCGGACGCCAGGGCGGCGCACGCGGCGACGACGAAGACGACGGGAACCGCGTAGCCCGCTCCTACCGAGCACGCCGTCGTCAAGGCGCCGCGCTCGCCGGTCGACCACCAGGTACCGGCCCCGAGAGCCAGGCACGCCGCAGCGAGGACCGCGAGCGCCGAGGCGACGGCCATCAGCCACCAGGTGCACCACAGCCGAGTGCGTCCTAGCTGGGTCGCCACCACCGCCCCCAGGCGGCCCGAGGTCTCCTCCCCGGCCAGGCGAGTCGCAGCCTGGGCGCCGGCACCTGCGGCGGCACTCGCTGCCATGATCGCCGCCATCATGACGACGAGGTCACTGCCCTTGTCCGCCCCCATGGCGGTGAGCAGGGTGGGATTGGCATCAACCAGATCGGCGACCTCACGGCTCATCCAGCCGAAGAGGCCCGACCAGACCACGGCGAGCAGTCCCCACCCCACGACGGCGGCGCGGCACAGGCGCCAGGCCAGGCCGAGCCCGGTGGCCAGACCGCGTCGTGCGCGAGCGGGGCCGGGCCTCGGGGCGAGCACGCCGGAGCCGAGGTCTCGCCGGAGCGCGACGGTCGTGGCGGCCGTCAGGAGCACGAGCACACCGACGCCGTAGGCGGCCAGGGGCCAGGGGCGGGGCTGGCCGAAGGGCCGCACCTCGGCCAGCCATCCCAGGGGGCCACCGACCCAGGTGGTGGCCGCATCGTGCCCGTCGACGACGGCGCGCAGGAGGTAGCACAGGACCACGGCTCCCGCCCCGGTCCGGTAGGCGACGCGAGTCTCCTGGCACAGCTGAGCAAGAAGGAGCCCGAGGGCGCCGAAGAACGCGGTGCAGCCGGTCACGCCAAGCGCGTACCACACCGCGCCGTCGGCGGGCGGACCGGTAGCGGCCAGCCCGCAGGCGATGAGGCCGCCGGCGACGGCGGCGTCCGCCAGAAGAAGGACGGTCGCGGCGGCACTCGGCGAGGCGACGCCGACGCGGCCGGCGCTGACCAGCTCCACGCGTCCGGCCTCCTCCTGGCGGCGGGTGAGTCGGATGGCGAGGATCAGGCCGGTCAGAGGGAAGAGCAGCAGGCCCATGAAACCGACCTCGAAAGCAACGATCCCGCCGATACTCGTCAGATCGTAGCCACGCCCGTTGAAGATGATGTTGACCTTCGATAGGCCGACCGTGGCGGCGTACTGGTCCCGGTCGGCCTGGGCGGGGTACAGGCCCTCGATGCCGCGGGCGGTGGCGGTCACGAGGCCGCTCTGCAGGACGGCGAGGGCGAGCAGGCCGCCCCACTGGGTGCGGGCGCCGATCCGCACCGTCCGGGCGAGTCCAGCCAGGGGTCTGCGCGGCACGGTGAGGGCGCGGGGACGGGGCACGCTCATTCACCGCCCTTGACGCGGGACGGATCGCCACTCGGGGCGGATGCGCCGTCCTCATACCGGTGGAGGAAGAGCTGCTGCAGGCTGGGCGGCCGGACGGCGAGATCGCGGGGACCGGCCTCGCTCAGTGCAGCGATGACGGCAGGCAGCGCCGTGCGGGAGGATAGCAGGCGGGTGCGGACTCCGGACTGGATGCCGGTCAGAGTCAATGAGCTCACGCCGTCGAGTCCCTCCAGTCCCGAGGGCGAGCACTGCGTGAGGGCCTCGACCCCGATCGGTGCGCCGGCGCGCAGCTCGGTGAGCTCCCCGGAGAAGACGGCCCGACCTGAGCGGATGACGGTGACGCGTCGGCACAGGGCCTCGACCTCGGACAGGATGTGGCTGGACAAGAGGACGCTCGTCCCCTCGGCCGCCCGTTCGGCGACGACCTGTTGGAAGACCTCCTCCATGAGGGGGTCCAGGCCGGAGGTGGGCTCATCGAGGACGAGCAGCTCGGCATCGACGGCCAGGGCGGCGACGAGGGCGACCTTCTGACGGTTGCCCTTGGAGTAGGTGCGGAAGCGGCGAGTCGGGTCGAGCTCGAAGCGGTCGATGAGCTCTTCCCTGCGGGCGCGGTCGAGCCCGCCGTGCAGGCCGCCGAGCAGGTCGATGCACTCCCCGCCGCTCAGCCCCGGCCACAGCGCGGTGTCGCCGGGCACGTAGGCGAGACGGGCGTGGATGTCGACGGCGTCGCGACGCGCGTCCAGTCCGAAGACCGTGATCCGTCCGGCGTCCAGACGCAGCTGACCGAGCAGGGCGCGGATGGTGGTCGACTTGCCGGCCCCGTTGGGGCCGAGGAACCCGTGGACCTCGCCGGGCCGGACGGCCAGGTCGAGGCCGGCGAGCGCATGAGTGCGGCCGAACGACTTGGACAGAGCCTCAGCGCTGACGACAAATTCTGACAGTGACTGTCTCATGACAGTCACTGTACTCGATAGGATCGGTGAGTCCGCAACCCCCTCCGACGGAACAGGACCACGCGTGACACGCCCCATGCAGCCCCGGCGCACGCCGCCCGCGGCCGCCCCGACTACGCCGCCGAAGCCGAGTCTGCGAGCCCGCAAGAAGGCGGCGACCATGCACCACGTCCAGCAGGTCGCCCTCGACCTGTTCGCGAGCCACGACTTCGAGACGGTGAGCATCGAGCAGGTGGCCCGGGCCGCCGACGTCTCCCCCTCCACGATCTACCGCTACTTCGGGACCAAAGAAGGACTCATCCTCCACGACGAGTACGACGACCGGCTCCTCGACGTCCTGCGCTACTGCCTCGACCAGGGCGATGACTTCTGGTCGGCAGCGCGGACCTCCCTGGCGACGATCTGGGAGGACCACTTCGTGACCGACGAGGCCTCAACCCGGCTGCGCACGCGCCTGTGGTTCGAAATCCCCCGGGTGCAGGCCGCCGGGTACCTCGTCATCGCCGATCAGGTCGACCAGTTCGCCCGCATCATGGCGGACACCGGCAGATGGTCCTTCCCGCAGGCCCGGATCATCTCCTCTGGAATCGTATGGTCATTCGTGGCCGCGCTGCGCAACTGGTACGACTCCGGTCTCGATACCGACTGGCGCGACCACATCACGGATCTCATCACCTGGCTCGAACGGAGCTGCACCCCGCAGACGACCAGCGCCAACGCGTGAGGACGGGCCGGCTTCGAGCCTCGATCCGCGGCCAGTCCGCCCCCTCGCCGAATCCGCTCCAGCCAGGCGACAGCGCGGAAGCGGATATCAGGGTCGGCCTTGAACAGCGGGGTCAGACCGGGGACGACCCTGGTGATGAAGAAGCTCACTGGTCGGGTAGACGTCAGCCCGCTCGGCGGCCTCGAAGCCGTGGAGGACCCGAACGTCCTCATCGCGGACGGGAAGCTCCTTGCTCCCCCATGATGCTCCTTCGATATCGGGCGGCGCCTCGATGCCCGCCTGGCCGGCGCACCACCGCCTGCACCGTAGGATCAGCGCACCCGCCCAGTCCTCGAGGACTCGATAGCCGGCGACCTCCCTCGAGTAGTCCCGAAGCGATAACCCGCGGCCGGTGAGCGGTCCGCGGGTGACGGTCGTCAACCCGCAGATGTCGGAAACGAGAAGAAGGGCGCGGTGCGCGACCTCGTCGACGTCGACGACATCAACGACGGGAGGATCGGGGACGCCCCCGGCGACCGCGGGGAGCGCCGACGACGCGTTTGGGTCCCCCGCGCCGCGACCGGGAGGGGAGACGACGCGGGCTCCGCGTGTCCTGCGCTCGAAGAGCCGGCCGCCGAGGACCTCCTCCAACCGACGAACGGCGTTGGACAACGCCGGCTGGGTGACGTCGTACTCCCGGGCGGCCGCACTGAAAGAACCGGTCCGGGAAACCGCCCGAGCATAGCGCAGGCCCTCGGGACTGAGTCGATCATTCACGCAAGCAGTCTACGAACCCTCGCCAACGGGCCCGATCCCCGCCCCTCCCTGAACCACCGCGAATCGGGCCGGCCTCGCACCGGGCAGCCGGGCATGGACCGCCCCGACGGACGAAAGAGCCGGCCGCCCCTGCAGGTGACCGGCCCCTCGCCCCTACGAACAGGACGACAGATACGGCGCCGAGCGCCGCCCAACCCGACTCAGGCGTTGGGACGCTTGCCGTGGTTGGCGCCGGACTTGGCGCGTGCACGACGCTTACGACCGCGCTTGCCCATGAAAACAGCCTCCCCGTGTCTCGATTCGCCCCACGAGGGGGCACACAACACAGCAATGTTCGCACACTCGTGCAATCCCGGGCCAGTCGCCCACCAGTTGCACCGATCACGCGCCGTGCCCGCCCCGCAGAACCACGCGCCGTGGATGGCAAGTCCCAGCCCGGCCGAACCTAACCGAGCCGGAAGTGCACGGTCTGACTGCGGTGCACCGTCGTCGTGCCATCCTGCGAACTCACGGAGGTCACGGTCACCGACGTCGTCGACGTCACCGATGTGGCCGACCGCATGACCGACAACCGGCCCAGCACCCGGGCGCGCAGATCGGGCGGCGCCTGCTCGGCGCAGCGCGACCGCAGGATCTCGCGCAGATGCCTCTCGGCGTCGGCGATGCGCGAGCAGTGCTCGCAGTTCGCCACATGCTCAGCCAGCCGAGTGGTCAAGTCGTCATCGCACTCGTGATCGAGGAAACGCTCCAGGTGCGCGCGAGCCTCCGAGCACGAACAGCGCTCGCTCTTCTCCTGAGACCCGCTCATCAGGCGTCCTCCCGACTCGTGGTGTAGCCCAGCTGGCGGGCGTGATCGGCCAGGAGCTCGCGCAACTGACGGCGCCCGCGGTGCAGGCGGGACATGACAGTGCCGATGGGGGTGTCCATGATCTCGGCGATCTCCTTGTAGGAGAACCCCTCGACATCGGCGAGGTAGACGGCCAGACGCCGGTCCTCGCTCAGCTCGGAGAAGGCCTCCTTGATCTCCTCGTCGGGCAGCTCGTCCAGGGCAATGTTCTCGGCGCTGGGCAACCCGGTCGAATCGTGGGAGGCCGCGCGGTGGAGCTGCCAGTCCTCGACGGTGTCGGCATCGGACTGGAGCGGCTCGCGCTGCTTCTTGCGGTAGGAGTTAATGAAAGTGTTGGTCAGAATCCGATACAGCCAGGCCTTGAGATTGGTGCCGGGGCGGTACTGGTGGAAGGAGGAAAAGGCCCTGGCGTAGGCGTCCTGGACAAGATCCTCGGCATCTGCCGGATTGCGCGTCATCCGCATGGCGGCGCCGTAGAGCTGGTCGAGATACGGCAGGGCGTCGGCCTCGAAGCGTGCGGCGCGCGCCTCCTCGGACTCGCCCTCCGGAGCCCGGTCGAGACCGCCGGAGCCGCCGGGGGCGGTATCGGCGAGGTCGGTGGAGGTCTCGGCGTCGGCGCGCGCGGCGCCGTCGGGATGCAGGTCGTTGGTATCCGTCATCGCCCACGAGCCTAGTCCGCGGGTGCGGACGGGTGCGGACGGGGCGCGGCTATCGAGCATGGCACTGGAGGTCATCGCCGGATGCAACGACGGCGGGGGCCGACTCATTCCCGCCGGTCCCCGCGCCGCCGCATCCGCGCACGAAGACCGGGTACTAGCCCTGGGAGTACTGGCCCTGGGAGCCATGGAGGGCGAGGATGAAGGCATGGACCTGCTTCGCACCTTCGCCCGCCCGATGCTCGCCACCTCCTTCGTTCTGGACGGCATCGACGCCATGACCCGGCCCGCCCGTCACGCGGAGCGATTCGAAAGGGCCACGCCGCTGCTGGAAAGGGCCGGCCTGCCACCGATGCTCACCTCGGACGCTCGCATGCTCACCCGGGCCTGCGGGGCGGTGAGCGTCATGGCCGGCCTGGGGCTGGCGACGGGTACGGCCCCACGCATCTGCGCGGCAGTCCTGGCGGGACTCAACATTCCGCTGACCCTCGTCAACAATCCGGTATGGGCGGTCAAAGGCGGCCGGGCGCGCGACGAGGCCCTGTCGGGGCTGGCGCGCGGCGGCGCGGTCGGCGCCGGACTGCTGCTGGCCGCCGTCGACCGGGAGGGCCGCCCCTCCCTGACCTGGCGGATCGAGGACGGCAGACGGCGACGCGCGACGGCCCAGCCGGCCCTGCTCATGCATCGGCGCATGCGTCGTGCATGAGCGAGTGACCGCCTCCCGGCCCGGCGTGGCCAACGCCATCCTCGTACCGCCGTCCTCCTCAGCCGGCGCCGTCATCTTAGGACTGAGGTCACGCTAGGGTGAGACCATCACGACGCCAAGCGAAGGACACGCGCATGAGCGACCAGCCCGATGTCATCTACACCTGGACCGACGAGGCGCCCATGCTGGCGACCCGCTCCCTCCTGCCGATCGTCGAGGGGTTCACGCGCGCAGCGGGCGTGAGCATCGGCACCGCCGACATCTCACTGGCGGGCCGCATCCTGGCCGCCTTCGAACTGGCCGACGACGACCTGGCCGCTCTCGGCGCGCTGACCCGATCCCCAAGCGCGACAATCATCAAACTCCCTAACATCTCCGCCTCCCTGCCCCAGCTCAAAGCCGCGATCCGCGAGCTGCGCGACCAGGGCGTGAGCCTGCCCGACTACCCCGACTCGGTGACCACCGATCTCCAGCGCCGGGTGCGCGCCCGCTACGACGCCGTCAAGGGCAGCGCCGTCAACCCGGTCCTGCGCGAGGGCAACTCCGACCGGCGCGCCCCCGCAGCGGTCAAGGCCTACGCCCGCACCCACCCGCACTCCATGGGCGAGTGGAGCCCGGACTCCCGCACCCGGGTGATGACCATGGACAGCGGCGATTTCCGGCACAACGAACGCTCCGTCATCGTCCCCGAGGCGGGGACGCTGCGGATCCAGCTCGTGCCCTCCGACGGCTCCGGCGTCCAGGTGCTGCGCGAATCGCTGCCGGTGACAGCCGGTGAGGTCGTCGACGCGACCTTCATGTCCGCCACCGTGCTGGACGCCTTCCTGGCCGGAGCGGTCGCCGCCGCCAAGGACGACGACGTGCTGCTGTCAGTGCATCTGAAGGCCACCATGATGAAGGTCTCCGACCCGCTCATCTTCGGTCACGCCGTGCGCGCGGCCCTGCCGCGCACCTTCGCCGCCTACGGCGAGGCCATGTCCGCCGCGGGGCTGCGCGCCGAGGACGGACTGGCCTCGATCCTGGCCGGGCTGGACACCCTGGCGCAGGGAGAGGAGATCCGCGCCTCCATCGAGGCCGAGCTGGCAGCCGGCCCGCGCCTGAGCATGGTCGACTCCGACCGCGGCGTCACCAACCTGCACGTGCCCAGCGACGTCATCATCGACGCCTCCATGCCCGCCATGATCAGGAACGGCGGCAAGCTATGGGACGCCGACGGGAAGAAGGCCGACACCCTCGCCGTCATCCCCGACTCCTCCTACGCCGGCGTGTACGAGGCCGTCATCGAGGACTGCAAGACCCACGGCGCCCTGGACCCGCGCACCATGGGCACCGTCCCCAACGTCGGCCTCATGGCGCGCAGAGCCGAGGAATATGGCAGCCACGACAAAACCTTCCTCGTGCCCGTGGCCGGGCGCGTGGAGGTGGTCGTCGTCGACGGCGCCGGCACGGCGCCGGGCACGGTCCTGCTGTCCGACGACGTCGAGGCGGGTGACATCTGGCGGGCCTGCCAGACCCAGGACGCGCCGGTGCGCGACTGGGTGCACCTGGCGGTCACGCGAGCCCGGGCCACCGGGGCCCCGGCGATCTTCTGGCTCGACCCCGAACGCGGCCACGACCGCGTCATCGCGGAGCTCGTCGAACGCTACCTGGCCGAGGAGGATGTTCGCGGGCTCGACATCCGCATCCTCGACCCGGTGGCGGCCACGCGGCTGTCCCTGGAGCGGGCACGGCACGGGGAGGACACGATCTCGGTGACCGGCAACGTGCTGCGCGACTACAACACCGACCTGTTCCCGATCCTGGAGGTCGGCACGAGCGCGAAGATGCTGTCGGTGGTGCCGCTGATGAACGGCGGCGGCCTGTACGAGACGGGCGCCGGCGGCTCCGCCCCCAGGCACATGCGCCAGCTGCTGACCGAGGACTACCTGCGCTGGGACTCCCTCGGCGAATTCCTGGCCCTGGCCGAGGCCCTGCGGCACGTGACGGAGGTCACTGGGAACGGGCGGGCCGCAGTGCTCGCCGACGCCCTGGACGCCGCGACGACGAGACTGCTGGAGGACAATCGCTCCCCCGCCCGTCGCCTGGGCGGGATCGACAACCGCGGCTCGCACGCCTGGCTGGCGCTGTACTGGGCCCACGACCTCGCGGCGCAGGACACCGACACCGAGCTCGCAACCCGCTTCGCCCCGGTGGCCCAATCCCTGGAGGAGGCCAACGAGACGGTGCAGGCCGAGCTCGTCGCCGTGCAGGGCCACCCGGTCGAACTCGGCGGCTACTACCGGCCCGAGGACGCCAAGGCGGACGCCGTCATGAGGCCGAGCCCGACCCTCAACGCCATTATCGACGCGCTGTAGGCCTCGGACGGCCAACGGCCGCGCACCTGAGAGAATGCGGCTGTGAGTGACACCCCTGCAGACGGCCCGCCGAGGCCCTGGACCGCCCCGACGCCCCTCGGCCCCCTCGACGCCACTGTCGCCCTGCCCGGATCGAAGTCCCTGACCTCCCGCGCCCTCCTGCTCGCGGCGGTCGCGGACGGCCCGACCACGATCACCGGCGTCCCGCCCTCGCGCGACACCGGCCTCATGCTCGCAGCCCTTGAGACGCTGGGCGCCCGCTTCAACGAGGCCGGCGGGCGGTCGCGTCTGCGCGCGTTCCCCGCCCCACTCCCCCTGCACGTGGCCACCGGCCCCGACGGCACCGGGCATGTCGACTGCGGCCTGGCGGGCACCGTCATGCGCTTCGTGCCGCCGCTGGCGGCACTGGCGGACGCCCCCGTCGTCTTCGACGGCGATGAGGCGGCCCGACGCCGGCCGCTGGGCCCCCTGCTCGACGCCCTCGCGGCGCTGGGCGCCCGGACGCTCTGCCTGGCCGAGCCCGGCCACCTGCCCGTGCGCGTGGAACCGGGCGGCGGTGCCCTCCTGCGACCCTGCGACCCTGCCCCCGGGACGCCGCACCGGGTGGGCGTGGACGCCTCCGAGTCCTCCCAACTCCTGTCCGCACTGCTGCTCGTCGGCGCCCTGCTGCCCGGCGGGCTCGCCGTCACCCCCACCGGGCGCGTCCCCTCCCTGCCGCACATCGCCATGACGGCCGCCTGCCTGCGCGAACGCGGCGTCCCGGTCGAGGAGCCCGGGGACGGCGCGCTCGAGGGCGCGCGCACATGGATCGTCCACCCGGCCCGCCCCGCCGGCGGCGAGGTGACCATCGAGCCGGACCTGTCCAACGCCGGCCCGTTCCTGGCGGCGGCACTGATCGCCGGAGGCGAGGTGCGGGTGCCGCACTGGCCGATGACCACGACCCAGGGCGGTGACGCCTGGCGCGAGCTCCTGCCCCGGCTGGGCGGGAGCGTTGAGCTGCGCGCCGAGGCCGACGGCTCGGGCACGCTCGTCGCCCGCGGCACCGGGGCGGCCGACCTGCGCGGCATCGACGCGGACCTGTCCGCTGTCGGGGAGCTCGCACCGGGCGTAGCCGCCCTGGCGGCCCTGGCCTCGGCGCACGGCCGTCCCAGCCGTCTGCGCGGCATCGCCCACCTGCGCGGGCACGAAACGAACCGGCTGACCGCTCTCGTCGCCGAGATCGCCCGGATCGGCGGGCGCGCCCGCGAGAGCGAGGACGGGATCGTCATCGACGCCCTGCCCGCGGGCGCCCGCCTGCACCCGGCGCTCCTGCACTCCCACGCCGATCACCGCATGGCAACCTTCGCCGCCCTCATCGGCCTGGGTGTCAAAGGCACCGAACTCGACGACATCGAGTGCACGTCCAAGACCCTCCCCGACTTCCCGGCTCTGTGGACAGCCATGCTCAGTCACGTGTCCGAGCACGTGCCCGGTCAGGGCGGGCGGTAGCGGTGACACCCCGGCGCGACACCGGCACCGACGACCCGCGCGTGCGGGTGCGGCCCGGCCGCGGCTCGCGTCCGCGCACCAAACGGCGCCCGGCGCACGAGGACGCCGTCACGGGCACGGTCACGCGCGTCGACCGGGGCCATTACCGCATCCGTCTGGTCGACCCCGCCCTCACGCAGGACGGCAGCGGCGACATCACAGCCATCAAGGCGCGCGAACTCGGACGCGACAAGGTCGTCGTCGGGGACCGGGTGGCCGTCGTCGGGGACACGAGCGGACGCGAGGGCGCCCTGGCCCGACTGGTGCGCATCGGGCAACGGCGTACGCTGCTGCGCCGCACCGCCGAGGACGGTGAGGCCGCGGGCGCGCAACGACCGATCGTGGCCAACGCCGACCTGCTCGTCGTCGTCACCGCGGCCGCCCGCCCGGCCCCTCGCCCGCGCATGATCGACCGCTGCCTCGTGGCCGCCTACGACGCCGGCATGGAGCCGCTGCTGGTGCTGACCAAGTCGGATCTGGCCGACGCCGGCCCCCTCCTGGCCCTCTACGAACCGCTCGGAGTGCGCTCGCTGGCAACCCGGCTGGGTCCCCCGGACCGCGCAGGCGCCCGGTGGACGGCGGGCGCGCGCACCGGCGGCGTCGGCGCCGTGCGCGAGGTGATCGGCGGACGCACGAGCGTGTTCGTGGGACACTCGGGGGTCGGCAAGTCCACGCTCATCAACGCGCTCGTGCCCGGCGCGCACCGGCGGACCGGCCGCGTCAACGACGTCACCGGTCGTGGACGCCACACCTCCGCCAGTCTCCAGGCCCTGGAGCTTCCGGGCGGCGGCTGGGTCATCGACACGCCCGGAGTACGATCCTTCGGGGTCGCCCACGTGAGCCCGGCGAACATCCTGCGCGGCTTCCCGGACCTGGCCGACGTCGCCGAAGCCTGCCCGCGCGGCTGCACCCACGAGGCCGGGGTCCCCGAGTGCGCCCTCGACGAGTGGGCGACCGGCCGCTCCGACGTCGGGGCGGGCGACGTCGACCGGGCCGGCAGGACCGGCGACCAGCCCCCTGCCGCGGCGCCGGACACCGCCGAGAACGTCCGGCGCCGGGCGCGCGTGGGCTCATTCCGCCGGCTGCTCGTCCCCTCCCTGGAGGCGGAGGACCCCGCACTCCGGCCCGACGGGCGCCACCACTGACACCGACGGGCGGCGCAGAACCGACCGGCGCACCGGAGCCGAACGCGCTCGGAGACGGGACCGCGGCGGGCGCAGGTCCACCGCGGGACCCGCGCCCGGGACGATTCGCCCCCCACGAGCGATCCGTGGAACAGTATCCGCGGCTCAGCCGGGCCGCCCCGTCCGGTCGCGAAAGGGAGACACCACCATGACCAGCGCCATCCCGATGATCCGCGTCGCCGGTCCCGACGATCTGGATGCCGTCGCCGCCCTGCTCACCGAGGCCTTCCTGCCCGATCCGATCATGAGCGCCATCACCGCCGCGGCCCCCGACCCGCAGAGGGCTCTCACTCACCTTCATCACGTCAAACTGGCCTCCCACTACTTGAGCACGGATGAGACCGCGCGTGCGGGCGCACGGGTTGATCTGGCCGTTGACGCCTCGGACCGCCTGCTCGGCGCCGCCCTGTGGGACGCCCCGGTCACCGGGAGCGGTCCGAGCGGCGTCGCCGGACCGCTCGAACCGGACCGGGCGGCTCCGCCGGGACTGGACCCGGACATTCTGGGTCGCGCCCGGGACCTGTGCCTGCTCGACGACGCCCTGTGCAAAGCCCACAGGCCGGCGTCCGCGCACTGGTACCTGTCCATGATCGCCGTCGTCCCGCTCGCCAGAGGAACGGGGACCGGCAGCACTCTGCTGCGCCGCGGCCTGGACCGGGTCGACGCCGACGGCATGGCGGCCCACCTGGAATCCACGACTCCCGGCTCTCGGCGCCTGTACGAGCGACTCGGCTTCAAGCGGGTCGCCGTGCTCGACGCGCCGCCGCTGCCGGCGTACTGGGCCATGACGCGCCCGGCGCCCGGCAGCCGCTGACCCCTCCCCCGCCCCCGCCCCGGGATGGCGATCGGGACGACGGGTCCAGCCCGTACTGGAGACGCTTTGAGGGAGTCTCACCGCTCCCGTTAGGCTCGTCGTATGTCAGCAGCAGCCTCCGCACGCCTGCCGCGTCCCTCATGGGTGGGCCTGTCAGCGCGTGCCGAGCTGACGGTCGCCCAACGCCGCGTCCTCGAACTGATCGAGTCGGCGCACCACCCGATGACCGCCGCCGAAGTCGCCTCAGCGCTCGGCCTCCATCACAACACCGTGCGCGAACACCTCGACGCCCTCATCGAGGCCGGCTTCGTCGAGGTCTCGACCAATCCGACGGGTCGACGCGGCCGCCCGGCCCTGCACTACGCCTCCACCGCCCCGGACCCGGCCGAGGTTCTGGACTCCTACCTCACTTTGCTCGACGCGATATCGGAGACGCTGGGCACCAGCCCGCAGGCGCAGAAGCTGGCGCTGGACATCGGCCGGCGCTGGGCGCAGCTGATGTCGTCGGCGCAGCGGATCGAGGAACCCGCGGAGGGGGCGAGCCCCGCCGAGCGCGCGACGAGCCTCCTGCCGGGCCTGTCCCTCATGGGCTTCGCACCCGTCGCCCAGGGCGAGACCCTCGTCCTCAAATCCTGCCCCCTGATCACCGGCAGCAGAGTTCCTCGGCCGCTGGTGTGCCTCATGCACGAGGGCTACCTCAACGAGGTCTACGAGCGTGCGGGGCTGCACCGCTCCCCCGCCAACGACGTCGGCGCGCGCACGCGTCTGAGGCTGACGCCACTGCTCGGGGACGGCTGCCACATCACCGTCGAGAGCTAACCGCGCATCGCTCGGGCCCACTGCTCCGCTCGTCCGCCCGTTCGCCTCTACGCGACGACCAGACGCCCCATGGCCCCCTTCTCCATGTCGGCGAAGGCGTGGGTGACGAACGTGTAGGTGCCGGCGCCGGGAGGCACGGCCTCGACGAAGCCGCCCTGGGCGGGCTCGAGCCCCAGAGCCTGCGACCCGCCCGACCAGGCGGCCCCGATCCTGTCGGGGCCGCCGAGGGTCCAGGCGCCCTCGAAGAACACCTGGTCGAACTGGAGCCCCACGCAGTGGAAGCTCATGGGCTCCGACGGCCCGGCGTTGAGCACCCAGAAGCGGACGCGCTCGCCGGGTCCGGCGGGCAGCGGCCGGTCGCGGTACTGGAAGGCGGTGCCGTTGAAGGCGAACAGGTCGGGCGTCTTGGCGGCGACCTTGGCCGCATCGGTCTCCCCGCCCTCGGGACCGAGATAGATCTCGGACTGGACGACGAGGTACTCGCGGTCGACCCCCTCCAACCCGGGCGGGTCGATGACGACGGCTCCATGCATGCCGCCGGCCAGGTGGACGCTCATGGGCGCCGTCGAGCAGTGGTAGAGCCAGATGCCGGCACGCTGGGCGACGAACTCGTAGACGAGATTCTCGCCCGGGTTGATCGAACGCATGACGTCGTCAGGGGGGACGACGCCGGCGTGGAAGTCGATGGAGTGGCTCATCGACCCCTCATTGACCAGGGTGATCCGGAAGGTGTCGCCCACCCTGCCCCGCAGCACCGGCCCGGGGACCTGCCCGTTGAAGGTCATGCGCGTCTGGGTGACTCCGCCGCCGACGTGCATGACCTGCTCCATGACGGTGAAGGTGTGCTCGTGGAGCGCGCCGGACCCGGCCGGGGCGAGGACGGCGTCGAAGGCGGCGACGTCCTCGGGTAGGACCGCCGAGTAGTCCGGCACCGCGTCATCGGAGGAGGCCGCGCCCTGGCCGGCCGGGGACGCGTCCTGGCCGCCCGAGGCCGCACTCCGGCCGCCGGCGGTGACGTGGAAGACCATGCCCTGCGCGCGGTGTCCGGCGATCGAGCACCAGCCCTCCAGCGGTCCGCTCACGACGCCCGCGTCGAGAGTGCCGACGGCGCCCGCGGCGACGCGTCCGGTAGTGGCGGTAGCGCCGGAGGAGAGCTCGAGGACCAGGTCGTGGACCTGGTCGGAGGTGTTGTCCAGGCTCACCACGAGCCGGTCGCCGGGGGCGACGTCGACGGTGTCGGGCACGAAGCGCATGCCCTCGACACCGACGGAGGCCTCGACCGTGCGACCCGTGGCGGGCACGGGTTCCGTTCCCGCGTCCCTCTCCCCGCCTCCGCCGACGGCAGTGCCCGCCACGACGGCCGCCCCGGCGGTCAGCAGCCCGAAGAGCGCCCCGCGGCGGTCGGTGGCGCGTGCGGCCCGGCGCGCCGCCTCGGTGTCCTGCGCTGAGGCGGCGGCACGGCCGCGTCCGACAGCGGGAGCCGTACCCGAGGTCACCGCCCCGCGGTGGGCGGCGCCGACGTCCCGATCGCCATCGGCACCATCGTCGCCGTCGGACGTGGCGGGGGTGTTCTCACTCATCGGTCTCTCCTGAGTCTGAAGGGGGTCGGTGGAGCACGGGGTCCCGGCGGGCCGGCGTCGACGCGCCGGAGTCCGCGGCCGCCCCGGCCCGGTCG
>NZ_GL985606.1:2500609-2543253 GCF_000220835.1 Actinomyces sp. oral taxon 448 str. F0400
CCCCGCGGGCGCGGCGCACGAGCTCACGGCCGGACAGTCCCATGCCGACCAGGACGTAGGCGGCGACGGCGCCGGAGGTGACGGCACCGCTCAACCGCACCTGCCAGGGCAGGACGGCCAGCACCGCCAGAAGGAGGCAGGCGTTGACGGTCACGACGCGGTAGGCGGCGGCCCGATCCATGATGGCGTTAGTGGTGCGCGTGGTCGCCGGCCCTCCGCCGAGCATGACGGGAGTCAGGTAGCTCAGGGCCGCGGCGAGGATCTGGAGGGCGAATCCGGCCGCCAGAGGCACGCGCACCGCATGAATGACGTCGCGGGCCGCCGATGCGTCGCCGGCGATCCCCCCGCCGTCCAGCGCCGAGGTGCTGATACCGGCGCCCATCCACACCACGCAGGCGAGGAACCAGATGACGGCGGCGGCCGCCGATGCGGTGGCGAAGGACGTGGGCGGCACACGCCGAGCGGTGCGAAAGGCGGGGACGAGGACCCCGCAGGCCCCAACCAGGTAGACCACCGCGCCCGCCCCCGCCAACGGCGCCCCCAGCCCGGACAATGCCATGAGGGCGGCGCCGAGAACGATCAGCGGCAGACCGCGGGAGGTCCACCGCGGCGCCTCCGGCTCCATCTTGGTGCGCAGCATGGTGGGCCACAGCACGGTGAGAGTGCCAAGCACGGTGGTGCCGACGAAGCCGAGGACCATGGTGGTCGTGTGGGCCACGTAGAAGACGTCGGAGGCGTGCGCCGAGCCCCGCGCCTGAGCCCAGCTGGTGAGATAGCCCAGAGCGGCACCGGCTGCGAGAAGCACGAGAGCGACGGCGTAATGGACGGCCAGGGCCGCCAGGCGCGGAGCGACGGCGCGCCGGTACTGCACGGCGATGGCCAGCACGCCCGTCAAGGCGGCGCCCACGACGACCGCCACCCCGGCCAGGGCGAGCGCCTGCGCACTCGCCGTGATCCCAGTCAGGACGAGGAGCGTGCCCGCTCCATGGGCGTATAGGCGGATGTCGAGCAGAACGGCCCCGCCGAGCGCGGGGCGGTGCAGCAGGGTGTCGGCGAAGTGCGCCGACCACACGGTGATGGCCGAACCGATGCCGCCGAGCAGGAGGGCGTGCAGCGGCAGCCAGGTTCCCCAGGAGGCGAGCGGGCCGCCGATCACGAGGACGGCGAGCACGGCGGCGAGCACGATCCATCCCAGAACGACGGCGTTGCGCCGCACCTGGGTGGTGCGCCGGGCGTGACGCCGGGCCGGGGGCCTGCGCGCGCCGGGCGCGGCGGTGGACGCGCGGTTCCCGCCCTGCCGGTCGCTCGAACGACCGGATCCGCCGGGGGCTCCCATCGGGACGGGCATCTCTCACGCCTCCCGCGAGGGACCGGCGGGGCGGGCGGCCCGACCGGATCCGGTCGACGTGGGCCGGGGCGGGGGCGCGTCGATCCGCCCCGAGGCGACGACACGGGAGACGGTCAGCAGAAGGAAGGCGAGCACGGCGACGACGCCGATGACGCCGCCCGCCCGCCACCCCGCGTCCGCGCCGCGGGCCAGGCAGACCACCCGCACCGCCAACCCGGCATGCAGCAGGGCGTAAGGCAGCCACATGAGACGGTGGTAGGGCAGGCGACGGTGGATGACGGCTGGGACGATCGTGGGAGCGTGGGCCAGAATCATGGAGAAGGCGTAACCGAGGGTGATCGAGTGGATGATAATGTCGTACTCGGTCCCCGACCCCGCGCTCAAAGGGCTCAGACTCCAGACCAGTCCGGCCACGGCCAGCCAGAGGTAGCCGGCGAGCATGGACGCGGCGGCGAAGCGCACGGCCCCGGCGGCGCGGATCGTGCGGCGGGCGACGTCGTACCAGGTCATGACGACGGCCAGGGCGAGCAGGGCCGGGCCGCTGAGGAGGCGGGCCGCTCCGGTCACGCTCAGCAGGGCGGCCCCCAGGAGAGCTGCGGCGGACAGGGCGCGCACGGTCTCCTCGACCACCTCGTCGAGGAAGGCGACGCGGGCCAGCTCGAGCCGTTCGCCGACGATGGTCAGGACGGGCAGGAGGAGCCACAGGGGGACGCACGCTTCAACCGCCGAGCCGCGCAGCCACAGCAGGTCCCCCAGCGCCAAGGCGATGGCTCCCATGGCCTCGATGTCGACGGCGACGGAGGCGGCCCGCCGATGGACGCGCACGTAGACCGCGCACAGCGCCAGCCCTCCGACCAGCACGAGAGCCCGGCCGAGAGGGCCGGGCCCCCCGGCGAGCAGCGTCAGGCAGCCCAGGGCACTGCCGGCCGGAGCGAGGAACGCCCACGCGGTGCGCGCGGCCACGGCCCGCTCCAGCGCGATAACAGTGCCCAGGAAGCCGACGAGCATGAGCGGTCCATGGAGGGCCGCGAGCGCGGTCCCCTTCACCGGCGCACTCACGCCCAATCGCAGCAGCGCGGCGTCCAGACCCGCCAGGACGCACGCCCCGCCCAGGGCGAGAGCCACGAGCCTGGGAGCCAGGCGCGCGTCCGCGGGACGGGACGGCGCGGACGACGCCGAGGACGCGCGCGGAGCCCCGACGACGGCAGTCGAACGTGGGTCCTTCGACACACTCGCCTCACTTTTTTCCACATCACTCACCGTAATAAAGTGGTGGCAGACCGGGCAATGGTCTCACGGCGCGCTCCGGCTCACGTCGCCGGACAGTCGTAGGACGCAGGACCCTCACGCTCGGCGCGCCGGCAACGGCGACCACCCACTGATACCAACGGCAACGACACCAAGGAGAGTGCCATGAGCGAGAGCCCCAACCTCATTCCGATCCAGGAGAAGCACGCCGGAGGGGGCTGCGGCTGCGGAGAGCACGACTCCGACCGCCTGACCCTCGACGCCCGCCCGATCCCCCACCGCCTGCGCCATGCGGCCGTGATCGGCGCCGCCTCCTCGCTGAACGTGGGCGAGGGCTTCGACCTACTCGCCCCGCACGTGCCCACGCCGCTGCTCACTCAGATCGACCAGCTGCCCTTCACCTTCAAGCACACGCTTCTGGAGGCCGAGGACGGCTTCGCCCGCGTCGAGATCCTGCGCGTCGCCTGAGGACCCGCCCCGCGGTCGGCCGAGCGAACAGGAGTCCGGCCGCAGGCGCACCCGTCCGACCCGACCCGTATCCTCGGTTCATGACCCCCCCTCCTGACGACGGTCGCGCCGCCGCATCGGCGGAGCGCACCCGAACCCGAGCGGCGCTGCCCGCGCCGTCGGTGCGCGTTGCGTCGGAGAGGGCGATGGGCTGCGGGCGGGTCCGAAAGCCGTCCGCGCCCGCCCAGGCGCCGCTGACGGCGGACGGGGCGGTCCCCGACCGCCTGATCGACCGCTACGGGCGCACCGTGCGGGACCTGCGCCTGTCGATCACGGACCGCTGCAACCTGCGATGCACCTACTGCATGCCCGCCGCCGGCCTCGCATGGCTGCCCGGCCCCAGCCTGCTCGAAGCCGCCGAGATCGCGCGGCTGGCTCGACTGGCCGTCGAGCGCCTCGGGATCGAGCGCATCCGCCTGACCGGCGGGGAGCCGCTCATGCGCAAGGATCTGGAGGAAATCGTCGCCGCGCTGGCGGAACTGCGCACGCGACGCGACGGGAACAAACCCGACATCGGTCTGACGACCAACGGACTGGGGCTGGACAGGCGCGCCACCGGCCTGCGAAAAGCGGGGCTGGACCGGGTCAACGTCTCGATCGACTCCCTGGACCCGGCCGAATACGCCCGCGTGACACGCCGCGACCGCCTCGCCGACGTCCTGCGCGGGTTGGCCGGAGCCCGAGCGGCGGGCCTGTCGCCGATCAAGATCAACGCCGTAGCCCTGCCCGACGCACTCGCGGAGCGCGCCCCCCGGCTGCTGGGCGAGTGCCTGCGTCGCGGGTGGAGCCTGCGCTTCATCGAGCACATGCCGCTGGGGCCCCGCGAATCCTGGCGGGCCGAGGACGTGGTCGGAGCCGACCACGTGCTGGAGACCCTGAGAGCCGCGGGCTTCACACTGCGCGCCCGAGGACGCCCCGACCGCCGCCCGGCGGCCGTGTGGGACGTCGCCGCAGGCACGGACCGCGACGGGCGAGCCCACCCGGCCGGGACGGTGGGAATCATCGCCTCGGTCACCGCGCCCTTCTGCGCCGACTGCGACCGCACCCGCATCACCGCCGACGGGAGACTCATGACCTGCCTGTTCTCCGCCCGGGAAACGGACCTGCGCGGCCCCATGCGCGCCGGCGCGAGCGACGACGACCTCATCCGCCTGTGGGCGGAGGCGACCTGGCGCAAGCCACTGGCCCACGGCATCGACGCACCGGAGCAGACGGCCGGCGACTTCGTACAGCCCGCCCGAACCATGTCGGCCATCGGCGGCTGACCGCCCCCGGCCGTATCGTGCGCCGTGCCCGCCCCGGCCGTACCCTGCGCCGTGCCCGCCCCGGCCGTACCCTGCGCCGTGCCCGCCCCGGCCGTACCATCCCGCCAGTTCCGATACGCCAACGGCTCAATGAAAACGACTCAATGAAAAGGAGCGCCATGCCCGCCCCGCACCACGAGACCGTCGCCGTCGAGGTGCACTACTTCGCCGCGGCCGCCGAAGCCGCCACCCGCACCGAGGAGCGTCTCGAGGTGCCCGACGGCACCACCCTGGCGGGGCTGCGCGAGCAGCTGGCCGGCCGCGGACTGGCGATGGCCCGGATCATCAGCGTCTCCAGCTACCTCGTCAACGCCCTGTCGACGCCGGCGGACTCGCTGACGCCCCTGGCCGACGGCGACCGAATCGACGTCCTGCCGCCCTTCGCGGGGGGCTGAGCGCGCAGCGCCGTCGCACACGGACGGGCGGACCCGCGCCGACCGGCCCCGCCCACCGGGAGATCACGCGATATTGGACCACTCGCGCGCGCCGTCGGCGAAGAGCTGATGCTTCCACACCGGCAGAAGCCTCTTGACCTCCTCGACGACCTCACGGACGGCCTCAAAGGCGGGAGCGCGGTGATCGGCGCTGACGGCGACGCCCAGCGCGGTGTCCCCGACCCGCAGGTCGCCGACCCGGTGAACAACGGCGAGCGCCCGCAGCCCGGGCCGGCCGGCGACCTCGTCGGCGATCCGGGCGACGATCCCCCCGGCGCTCGGATGCGCGCAGTAGGCCACGCCGCTCACGCTCCGACCGCCGTCGTGATCGCGCACCATCCCGTCGAAGGTGACGACGGCACCGGCCGCCTGATCCTCAACGGCGGCTGCGAGCCCGGCCACCGACACCGGCGCACAGGTGATCTCGGCCCGCACGACACGTGCGCTCGTCCGAGTGCTCGGCTCAACCATGGGCGCTCCTCTCGCCCGCGCACGGCGCACGGGCCCCGCGCCGGACGCTACACGACCGCGCACCGGAGACGAACAGCGCCCGGCCGCCCCCGCTCACCCGCCCGCACCGTGCACCGCCGGCCCGGCGAACGGGCATGATGAGCACCGGCCCCGGGCGACCCGCCGCGCCGCCGCCCACCCGCCCGAAAGGAGAATCATGTCCGAGCTGCTCAGCCCGGAGGACTACCTCGCCCAGGTCCTCGCCACGCTGACGCCCCTGGCCGCAACCGACACCCCCCTGACGCAGGCGCACGGCCTGATCCTGGCCCAGGACGTCGTGGCGGCGCTGAGCGTGCCGCCGTGGACGAACTCGGGGATGGACGGCTACGCGGTGCGGGCCCGGGACACCGACTCCGCCGCGCCGCACGCACCCGTCGTCCTGCCCGTGGCCGCGGACGTCCCGGCCGGAGCCGCCCCCGCCCCCCTGGCCCCGGGAACCGCCCAGAGAATCATGACCGGCGCCATGCTCCCCGAAGGCGCGGACGCCGTCGTCAAGGTCGAGGACACCGACCAGGCCCCCGGGCCCCGCCCCCTGCCGGCCGAGGTCGAGATCCGCACTGCCGTCGCTCCGGGCGCCCACGTGCGGTACGCGGGCGAGGACCTCGGCGCCGGCGACCCGGTCCTGGCGTCCGGCACGCTCCTGTCGGCGGCGGCGATCTCCTCCCTCGCCTCGGTCGGCCTGGGAACGGTGCGCGCCGTACCGCGCCCTCGAGTCGCCGTCGTGTCCACCGGCGCCGAGCTCGTCGACCCCGGCCGGGCGCTGCCCGCCGGAGCCATCCCCGACTCCAACTCGCTGCTGCTGGCCGGACTGGTCGCCGAGCACGGTGCCAGTCTCGCCTCGGTCTCCCGCAGCGGTGACACCGCCGCCTCACTGGCCGCCGCTCTCATCGGGGCGGCGCGGGACGCCGATCTCATCGTTACCTCCGGCGGCGTGTCCGCCGGCGCCTTCGACCCGTTGACCATGCTGGCGAGCGAGGGCGGCGGAGGCGACGCCGGCGCAGTGCGGCTGCACGTCGCCAAGGTCGCCATGCAGCCGGGCAAACCGCAGGGATACGGCACGGTACGTATCGAAGACGGCGGGGCGAGCGACCGTCGGGTGCCCGTCATCACCCTGCCGGGGAACCCGGTGAGCGTGCTCGTCTCCTTCACGACGATCGTCGCCCCGGCCCTGGCGCTCCTGGCGGGACACAGCACCGGACCCGGCACCGGCCATGACGGCGTCGGGCGCCCCGGGACGGGCCCGACCGACAGGAACATCACGACCGGCACAGCCGCCGCGGCCGGAGGGCGTGGCGGCGGACAACCGGGACGGGCGCGCGCCGCCGTGTCCTGGCGCACGCCCGCCGGCAGACGCCAGCACGTCCCCGTGCGCTTCGTCGACGCCCCGGCCGGAGTCGACGAACGCGCCGGGGCGCGGACGGCGCCGTGGGTGGAACCGACCCACCGCCTGGGCTCGGGCTCGCACCTGGTGGCCTCTCTGCCGACGGCCGAGGCGCTCGCCGTCGTCGACGCCGACGCACCGGCCGTCGACGTGGGGGACGAGGTCGGCCTCATCGCCCTGACCACCCCGACGATGCCGGGCGGCGGCCGCCCGTCGCTCGGCCCGCCGGCCTCGCCCGCGCGCATCGCCGCCCCCGCCCCCGCCGATCCGCCGACCGACCCTCCCCGGATCCGCCTGCCCCATGTGGACGATACCGGCGCCGCCCTCATGGTGGACGTGACCGCCAAGACCCCGACGGTGCGCACCGCGAGCGCGACCGCCTTCGTCTCCTGCTCGTCGGACATCGTCGCCGCGCTGCGCGAGGGCACGATCCCCAAGGGGGATGTGCTGGCCGTGGCACGGGTGGCGGGTATCGCCGCCGCCAAGAGGGTCCCCGAGCTGCTGCCGCTGGCGCACGTCATCGGCGTGCACGGCTGCCGGGTGGACCTGACAGTCGAGGAGGCGGGCGTGCGCATCTCCACGAACGTGCGCTCGGCCGACCGCACGGGCGTGGAGATGGAGGCCCTGACCGCGGCGACGGTCGCCGCCCTGACAGTCATCGACATGGTCAAGGGGGTGGATCGCGCCGTAGCGCTGCGCGAAGCCAAGGTGACAGAGAAGTCGGGGGGCCGCTCGGGCACCTGGACGCGTCCCGCGGACGCGGACGGCGACGGGGCGCCCGCATGAGCGAGAGGCCCGCCGGCCCGGCGGCAGTGGACGTCGTCGTGCTCGCCGGCGGGACCGGACGGCGCCTCGGCGGCGCCCGCAAGCCCGACGTCGTCGCGCGCGGCGCCCGGCTGCTCGACCACGTGCTGGCGGGGCTGGCGGGACTGGCCCCCTCGGCCTCGACAACGGGCGGCGCCGAGGGGCCGCCGGGCCGTGTCGTCGTCGTGGCGCCCGAGGAGGTCGCTCTGCCCCCCGGCGTGCTGCGGGCGCTGGAGGACCCTCCGCTCGGAGGCCCGGTCGCCGGCCTCGCCGCCGGCCTCGCCCGCCTCGCGCGAGCGCCCGGGCCCTCGGCGCTGACCGGAGTCGTCACCTGCGACGCCCCCGAATCCTGGCGCGCCCTGCCGGCCCTGATCGCCGAGGTCCGACAGGGCGGGGACGCCCGTGACGGGGCCTGCGTCCGGGAAGCGGACCGCGTCCAGTACCTGCTCGGCGTCTACCGCACCGTGGCGCTGTCGGAGTGCGTCGCCCCGGGGGGCGCGGGGCTGCGGAATGCGCCGGTGCGCCGAGTCCTCGGCCGGCTGGCGGTCGCGCACGTCGACCTAGGCGCCCTAGGCCGCGCGGCCCACGACCTCGACACCTGGGAGGAGGTGCGCGCCTGGGACGCGGACGGTTGACGCCGGTCCGGGCGGGCCGGGGTCAGTGGTCGCCGCCTCCGAGCTGCTCCAGGACGTGGGGCACGAGCGGGCCGACGACGGCCACGGTGTCCGCGACCCCGCCCCGCGACCCGGGGGCGTTGACCACCAGTGCGCTTCCGGCCCCGCGCCCCGTGACTCCCACGAGCCCCCGGGACAGGCCGGCCAACGGCGTCTTGCTCAGACCGTGGGAGCGGATCTGCGCCTCGATGCCCTCCAGGCGCGCCTGGAGAAGGGGGGCGGTGCCCTCGGGGGTAAGGTCGCGCGGGGTAACCCCGGTGCCTCCGGTGGTCAGCACCACCCGGGCGCCTGCGGTGACGGCCTCCTCGATGGCCTCGCGCACCGGCTCGGTCCCGTCGGGCACGATCCGCGCCGCCCGTACAATGACGTCGTGCTCGGCCAGGAGCCGCACGGCCAGCGGCCCCGAGCGGTCTTCGCGGGTCCCAGCGGCGCAGCGGTCGGAGACGGTGATGACCGCCCCCCTGACCGGCTCGGGCAGTGGCTGGAGAGACTTCTGGGGAACGGGGGCGGAGTCCGAATCGGCCTCCCGGCCGGGCTGGGGCCCGGACTCGGAATCGGGCGGGGACGCCGCAGCGCCCGACGCGGGGCGGACCCGGCGGCGGGAGCGGGACGGGGGCTGGAACTGACTCATGGGACCACCGTAACGGGGCTGCGGCGACCGTGCCGTCGTCCATTAGCATACGCGTCGCTTGCAATAAACGGCGCGCTCCGTGAAAATATTCTCCTGTCGAACACTGGAACGACGGGGTCGCGCCGCCGCGCCCCGTCGGCCGCTCCGCCCCGGCCATAATGGCTGGTCTCAGCCACCGGAACACTCCCCGGTGATGACCGTCCCGGACGACCCGGCCCGACGCCCGGCCGCGCGCCGTCCCCACGCCCACAGGAGCCCCATGAGCAAGCTCGACACCACAGGTCGCGTCCTCTCCGGTTGGAATCCGGAGGAGCCCGAGAGCTGGGATGCCGGAATCGCCTGGAGGACCCTGGCGATCACGACCTTCTCCATGGTCATCGCCTTCTGCGTCTTCTTCCTCGTCTCGGCGATCGCCCCGAAGCTCAAGCTCATCGGCTTCGACCTCACCGCGGGCCAGCTCTACTGGCTGACGGCCATGCCGGGCCTGTCCGGCGGACTCATCCGCCTGATCTACATGTTCCTGCCGCCGATCATGGGCACCCGCAGGCTCATCGGCATCTCCTCCCTGCTCTACCTCATCCCCATGCTCGGCTGGTTCTTCGCCGTGCAGGACACCTCCACCCCCTACCTCGTGCTGCTGCTCCTGTCCTTCCTGTGCGGCATCGGCGGGGGCACCTTCTCCGGCTACATGCCCTCGACCGGCTACTTCTTCCCCAAGCGGCTGTCGGGCACGGCCCTCAACGTCCAGGCGGGTCTGGGCAACCTGGGCATGTCGATCATCCAGATGGTCGGCCCCTGGCTCATGGGTTTCGGTCTGCTGGGCATCGCCTTCATCGCTCCGCAGCGCGAAGCGGATAACCACGCGATCTTCGTGCACAACGCCGCCATCTTCTTCGTGCCCTGGACGATCCTGGCGGCGGTGCTCGCTTTCACGCTTCTCAAGGACGTGCCCGTCAAGGCCAATATCCGCCAGCAGATCGATATCTTCGGCAACGCCAATACGTGGTGCATGACGCTGCTCTACGTGCTGACCTTCGGACTCTTCTCCGGCTTCTCCGCCCAGTTCGGCCTGCTCATCAACAACACCTTCGGCGCCTCCTCCTCGCTGGCGCAGGCCGGTTACCAGAACCTGCCGCTGGGAGCCACCTACGCATTCCTCGGCCCTCTCATCGGCTCACTCGTCCGCGTAGCGTGGGGGCCCCTGTGCGACAGGGTGTCGGGAGGCTTCTGGACCTTCGTCTCGGCCGTGGGCATGGCCATCACCCTGGGCTGGGCGGCGCTCTACCTGCACCCGGACAGCCCTTCCGCCTTCAGACCCTTCCTGTGGGCCATGCTCGTCATGTTCTTCTTCGCGGGCATCGGCAACGCCGGCACCTTCAAGCAGATGCCGATGATCATGCCCAAGCGACAGGCGGGCGGCGCCATCGGCTTCACGGCCGCCGTCGCCTGCTTCGGCCCCTTCTTCGTGGGCGTGGCCCTGTCGGCGATGGATGCCGCCGTCTGGTTCTGGATCTGCGCTGCCTACTCGGCCCTGTGCGCCGTCATCTGCTGGATCCGCTACGCCCGCCCGGGAGCGCCCTTCCCCGGCTGACCCGTCTCCGACGACGGCGGAGTCCGCCCGGCCCCGCAGCGCCCCGTCCGTCGTCAACCGCGTCGACCACCGCCCGGGGCCCACCGACCGCCACCGTGAAAGATCCGCAATGACCGCCTCCACCGACCCCCTCGTCGCCGGACCCGACACGCAGGTCGAGCGCGCCCCCGGCCTGCTCGCCCTGGGTTCCTACCTGCGTCACGGCAAAGCCAGCTCCGACGCCCGCCGCCTGTTCCTCACCGGTGGCCGCGAGGCCGACACCTTCTACCGGCACCGGTGGAGCCACGACAAGATGGTCCATTCCACTCACGGGGTCAACTGCACCGGCTCATGCGCCTGGGAGGTCTACGTCACCGACGGAATCATCACGTGGGAGAAGCAGATCACCGACTACCCCACCACGGGCCCGGACATGCCCGAGTACGAGCCCCGCGGCTGCCCGCGCGGCGCGGCCTTCTCCTGGTACACCTACTCCCCCACGCGCATCCGCTACCCGTACGTGCGCAGCGCGCTGCTGGACGCCTTCCGCGCCGCCCGGGCCCGTCACGACGGTGACGCCGTGGCCGCCTGGGCGCAGGTCACCGGGGACGCGGCGACCGCCCGAGCCTACAAATCCGCCCGCGGGCGAGGCGGCATGGTGCGCGTGGGCTGGGACGAGGCGATGGAGATCATCGCCGCCGCCTACGTCCACACCATCCGCACCTGGGGCCCGGACCGCTGCGCCGGCTTCTCCGTCATCCCGGCCATGTCCATGCTCTCCTACGGGGCGGGCGGACGCTTCCACGAGCTCATCGGCGCCACCATGCTGTCCTTCTACGACTGGTACGCGGATCTGCCCCCCGCCAGCCCGCAGGTCTTCGGGGACCAGACCGACGTCCCCGAGGCAGGCGACTGGTACAACTCCCAGTACCTCATCATGTGGGGTTCGAACGTTCCGCTGACCCGCACCCCCGACGCGCACTTCATGACCGAGGCCCGCTATCACGGTCAGAAGGTCATCGTGGTCTCCCCCGACTACGCCGACAACACTAAGTTCGCCGACCAATGGCTGCGCGTGGCGCCCGGTACCGACGGCGCCATGGCCATGGCCATGGGCCACGTCATCCTCAAGGAGTTCCACGTCGAAGGGCACGAGCCGTACTTCCTGGAGTACATGCGCCGTCACACCGACGCCCCCTTCCTCCTCGAGCTGGACACCACGTCCGACGGCACCGGATACGTTCCCGGCCGTTTCGTGACGGCGGACTCGGTGCCGGGCGTCGCCGAGGGAGCCCCCAAGAACGAGTTCCGACCCCTGGTGTGGGACCGCCAGCGCGGACCGGCTGACCCGGGCGGGACGCTCGCCGACCGCTTCACCCCCGAGGGCGAGGGCAAATGGAACCTCCTCATGGAGGGAGTCCGTCCCATCATGAGCATCGCCGAGCTGGACGCGACGGGCGTCTCGGTCCGCGGGGTCGAGGTGCTCCTGCCCCGCTTCGACCTGCCCGGCTCCACCACGACCGCGGGTTCCGTGGGCGGCGGCGTCCTGCACCGGGGCGTGCCCGCCACCCGGCTGGCCGACGGCCGGCTGGTGACCACCGTCTACGACCTGCTCCTGGCCAACTACGGCGTCGAGCGGAAGGGGCTGCCGGGCCGATGGCCCGAGGACTACCACGACGCCACTGCACCGGGGACCCCCGCATGGGCCAGCGAGCTCACCGGCGTACCCGGGCCGGCCATGATCCGCGTGGCCCGCGAGTTCGCCGTCAACGCCGTCGAGACCCGGGGCCGCTCCCAGATCCTCATGGGGGCCGGCATCAACCACTACTACCACGCAGACGAGATCTACCGCGCGATCCTGGCACTGACCTCCATGTGCGGCACCCAGGGCGTGGGCGGCGGCGGTTGGGCCCACTACGTGGGCCAGGAGAAGGTCCGCACCATCGCCGGCTGGTCGCAATTCGCCTTCGCCCTGGACTGGCAGCGTCCAGCCCGCCAGATGATCTCCACCGGGTTCTGGTACCTGACGACCGACCAGTGGCGCTACGACGACACCCCCGCCGAGCGCCTCGCCTCGCCGCTGGGCGCGGGGACGCTGGCCGGCAAGACGACGGCGGACACGATGGTCGAGGCCATGAGGCGCGGCTGGACGCCGTCGTACCCGACCTTCAACCGCAACCCGCTGCTGCTGGGCCGGCAGGCCGAGGAGGCCGGTATGAAGCCGGCGGCCTACGTCGTCGACCAGCTGACCCGCGGCGAGCTGCGCTTCGCCGCAGAGGACCCCGACGCCCCCGAGAACTTCCCCCGCATTCTGGCCTCCTGGCGGACCAATCTGCTGGGCTCGTCCGCCAAGGGCACCGAGTACTTCCTGCGTCACATGGTGGGCGCGGGCGGCGACGTCAATGCCACCGAGACCCCCGAGGGTCGCCGTCCGGCATCCATGACGTGGCGCGAGCCGGCCCCCGAGGGCAAGCTCGACCTCATATGGACGGCGGACTTCCGCAACACCTCAACGACGCTGCACTCCGACGTCGTGCTGCCGGCGGCCACCTGGTACGAGAAGTACGATCTGGCGACCACGGACATGCACCCGTTCATCCACTCCTTCAACGCGGCCATCGATCCGCCGTGGCAGGCCCGGTCCGATTTCGACATCTACCGCCGGCTGGCGGGCATGGTTAGCGCCTGGGCGCCGACGTACCTGGGCACCCAGACCGACATCATCCCCGTGCCGCTGAGCCATGACACCCCCGACGCCATGACCATGGCGCACGGGGACGTCTCCGCGCTGCCGCAGCAGTGGATGCCGGGGGTGACCATGCCCAAACTCGTGGCCGTCGAGCGCGACTACACCCAGATCCTCAACAAGTTCGACACCGTCGGGCCACTGGTGGAGAAGCCGGGCATCCCCGCCAAGGGCATCATGCTCATCGCCGACGAGGAGATGGACGAGCTGCGCCGCGCCCACGGCACCGGCCGCGGCGCCGGAGCGGGCCGTCCCCTCATCGACACCCCGATCAAGGCCGGCGACGCCGTCATGCACATGTCGGGGGCGACCAACGGCCGCCTGGCCACCCAAGGCTGGAGGACGCTGTCCAAACGCACCGGGACCCCGCTGGTCGAGTTGAGCGAGGAGGAGGCCGGCAGGCAGATCACGTTCGCCGACACCCAGATCAAACCCCAGCCGGTCATCACCACCCCCGAGTGGTCGGGGTCCGAGCACGGGGGCCGGCGCTACAGCGCCTTCGTCGTCAACGTGGAGCACGCCAAGCCGTGGCATACCCTGACCGGCCGCATGCACTACTACCTCGACCACGACTGGATGCGCGACATGGGGGAGTCCCTGCCGACCTTCCGCCCGCCGCTCGACTTCGCCTGCCTGTACGGGGAGGCCGCCCCCGGGTCGGTATCCGCCTCGCAGGCCGGCACCGCGCAGGTGGCCGTGCGCTACCTGACGATCCACAACAAGTGGGCCATTCACTCCCAGTATTACGACAATCTCTACATGCTCACCCTGGGCCGGGGCGGCCAGACCATCTGGATGAGCCCGGCCGACGCCGATAAAATCGGAGTGCGGGACAACGAGTGGGTGGAAGCCTACAACCGCAACGGCATTGTGGCGGCGCGCGCCGTGGTCTCCCATCGCATCCCGGAGGGCACGGTCTTCATGCACCACGCCCAGGAACGCACCATGAACACCCCGGTGACCGAGTCCAGCGGGCGCCGGGGGGGCACGCACAACTCGCTGACCCGCATCGTGCTCAAACCCAGCCATTTCGCGGGCGGATACGCTCAGCTGTCCTACGCCTTCAATTACATCGGCCCCACCGGTAACAATCGCGACGAGGTCACCCTCATCCGTCGTCGCACCGACCAGGAGGTGACCTTCTGATGAAGGTGATGGCCCAGATCGCGATGATCATGAACCTCGACAAGTGCATCGGCTGCCACACGTGCTCGGTCACGTGCAAGCAGGCGTGGACGAACCGCGAGGGCACCGAGTACATGTGGTTCAACAATGTCGAGACCCGTCCCGGCGTCGGCTACCCCAGGGGCTGGGAGAACCAGGAGCGGTGGCGCGGCGGCTGGACGCGCACCTCGGGCGGACGCCTGGTGCCCCGCTCGGGCGGGCGCCTGCGCAGGCTCGCGCAGATCTTCGCCAATCCGGACATGCCGGGCGTCGAGGACTACTACGAGCCGTGGACGTACGAGTACGACAAGCTGCTGTCGGCCCCCAAGGATTCCCCCACCCTCCCCGTAGCCCGGGCCAAGTCCCAGCTCACCGGCGAGTACATGCCCACGATCGCGTGGGGGCCCAACTGGGACGACGATCTGGGCGGCTCGACCGAGACGATGGCCGACGACCCGGTCCTGACCGGCATGAGTCGGAAGGTCGCCACGCAGATCGATCAGACCTTCATGTTCTACCTGCCGCGCATCTGCGAGCACTGCCTGAACCCAACCTGCGTGTCCGCCTGCCCGTCGGGCGCCATGTACAAGCGCGCCGAGGACGGCATCGTGCTGGTCGATCAGGACGCCTGCCGCGGCTGGCGCATGTGCGTATCCGCCTGCCCGTACAAGAAGGTCTACTTCAACCACGTCACCGGCAAGGCCGAGAAGTGCACCCTGTGCTACCCGCGCCTGGAGATCGGCCAGCCGACCGTGTGCTCTGAGACCTGCGTGGGACGGCTGCGCTACCTCGGCGTCCTGCTCTACGACGCCGATCGCGTCTCCCAGGCGGCCGCCACCCCGGACCCGCAGGATCTGTATGCGGCCCAGCGCGAGATTCTTCTGGACCCCCGCGACCCGGAGGTCATCAGCGCCGCCCGCGACGAGGGCATCCCCGCCAGCTGGATCACCGCCGCCCAGGACTCGCCCATCTGGGACCTCATCGAGACCTACGAGGTGGCCCTGCCGCTGCACCCCGAGTACCGGACGGTACATCCCGCCGCTGAGCCCCGTCGTCGACGAGGTCGCGGCCGCGGGCCTGGACGGGGAGGACCACAAGGTGCTGCTGACGGCCGTGGCGGAGATGCGCATCCCGCTGGAGTACCTGGCGGGGCTGCTGACCGCCGGGGATACGGGCCCGGTCGAGCGCTCCCTGCGGCGTCTGGCCGCCATGCGCTCGCATATGCGCGAGGTTCGACTGGGTCGCGAGGCCGACCCCGCCATCGCCGCCTCGGTGGGCCTGGACGGGGAGGAGGTGGAGGCCTTGTACCGTCTGCTGGCCATCGCCAAGTACGACGACCGCTACGTCATCCCCACCACCAAGCCGGAGGTTCCCCGCGGCATGAAGGCCATGGGCGAGGATGTGCGCACGCTCCTGGGCGAGGGGGCCCCAGCCGGCTGCCACGGCGACGCCGCCTCCTTCCACGGGCAGTCGGGCTCCGCCCCGGTGGCGCTGCCGCTGCCGACGATGCGCCGCGACCCCGTGCCCTCCGCGGGCCCGGGTCTGACCGGGGCGGGCCCGGCGGGCGGAGGACGCTGACCGTGGCCCGCATGATGGTCCCCGTGCCGTCCTTCGTGCGCGCCCCGCACCCGTTGACCCCGCCGGACCCGGTTGCGCTCACGGCCCCTCAGCGGGCGACAGCGCACATGGCCGCTTCCCTCCTCCTGGACTACCCCGGCGAGGACGTCCTGGACGGGCGCCTCCGGGCGGTCGGAGCCGCTCTGGCCGGGCCTGACGCCCCGCCCGCCGAGGTCGCCGCCCCCATCGAGGCCTTCATGGATGCAGCCCGTTCGCGGGGACCGCGGGCGCTGGCCGAGCACTACGTCGAGACCTTCGACCGACGTCGGCGCTGCTGCCTGTACCTGACCTACTACGCGGTGGGAGACACCCGTCACCGCGGGGCGGCGCTGCTGGCCTTCAAGCAGGCCCTGTCGGCGGCCGGCTACGAGATGGCGGTCGACGAACTGCCCGACTACCTGCCGGTGGTCCTGGAGCTGAGTGCGCGCAGCGGGGACGAGGTCGCGCAGACCCTGCTGTCCAGCCACCGCGAGGGCATCGAGGTGCTGCGCAGCGCCCTCGTCGACGCCGGATCCCCCTACGCCCGCCTCGTGGAGGCGGTCTCCATGACCTTGCCCGAGATCGACGCCGCCACGGCCGACCGGGTGCGGGCGCTGGTGGCCGCCGGGCCCCCCACCGAGACCGTCGGGGTCACGGACACGCTGCCCTTCCCCTCCACGCCGATCGCCGCGGCGGCCCATGCCGCCGCCGGCCCGGACCTTCTCGTCTCACTCACCCAGTCCGCGTCCCGGGAGCGTCGATCATGACCGCCTTCGAACAGTACTTCTTGTGGACGGCCCTGCCGTACGCGTCGTTCCTCCTCCTGATCGCAGGTCTCGTGTGGCGCTACCGCAGCGACCAGTACGGGTGGACGAGCAGGTCCTCGCAGTGGAACGAGTCGCGGATCCTGCGATGGTCCTCCCCCCTGTTCCACTTCGGCATCCTGTTCGTGGCCGCCGGTCACGTCATGGGTCTGCTCGTCCCCAAGGATTGGACGCAGGCGGTCGGCATCCCCGAGCACGTCTACCACCTCATGGCGGTCATTCCCGGCACTGCGGCCGGTCTCATGACGCTGGTGGGTCTGGGCGGGCTGCTCTACCGGCGCTTCGTGGTCACGTCGGTGCGGCTGGCGACCACGACGAACGACAAGATCATGTACGTCCTTCTGGTCCTGCCGATCTGCCTGGGGGCGTGGGCGACGATCTCCACCCAGCTGTTCGGCGGTTCGCACGGCTACGACTACCGCGAGACCATTAGCCCCTGGCTCCGCTCGATCCTGCTGCTGGACCCGCAGCCGGAGCTCATGGCCGATGTGCCGCTGATCTTCAAGCTGCACATCGCGGCGGCCCTGCTCCTGTTCGCCATCTGGCCCTTCACCCGTCTGGTCCACGTCGTCTCCGCGCCGGTGGGCTACGTGACCCGGCCCTACGTCGTCTACCGCTCCCGGGCGGGGGCGACGGCGACCACCGTCGCGCACCGGGGGTGGACGCCCGTGCGCACTCAGGGCACCGGCAATCAGGGGGCCGACGACCTCACGCCCTCGCAGGGGGCGTGATCAGATCATCCGGAGGGCCGCTGGGAGGATCGCCGCGGTGAAGACCGCGCACGCGTCTGCGCGTCTGCGCAGCCGCGTTACCCTGGCGCCGACTCCGAGAGTCATGGATGCGCCTGCCGCGGGGAGAGGAGCCGCTCGGCTGCTTCAGCGTCGATCTTCCACCGCTGTCCCGCCGACGCGTCCGCCGAAGACCGGGGCCGGCGGGACCGGACACGACGGCACTTCAGAACCCGGCCTTCCCCCGGATTCGCCGGTTACCATGACCGCAGTGTCGTTCGACCCCGTGCGCACCAGCACGACGGGGGACGGAGCCCGGGGTCTGGCACCGGGGCTGAAGTCCGCGGCTTCAACCTCGCAATCGCACTGAACCGAAAGGATCCCCATGCGCCTCTCGCACCGCCTGGCCGTTAGTGCACTCTCACTCGTCTCCGCCGCCTCGCTCGTCGCGTGCGGGGGCGCCTCCGACTCGACGAGCTCCTCAACTCCGACGTCCGAGGCCCGGGACGCTTCCACCGCCTCGGGCGGCACGGCTGTCACCGGCGAGATCACGGTTTTCGCCGCGGCATCGCTCAAGGGCGCCTATCAGGACATCGCCGAGGCCTTCGAACAGGCCAACCCCGACGCCTCGGTCAGCTTCGATTTCCAGGGATCCCAGGATCTCGTCTCCAATCTGTCCGAGGGCTCGGCCGCCGACGTGCTCGCCACCGCCGACACCCAGACCATGGACGACGCCGCCGGTCAGAACCTGGTGGGCGAGCAGCGGGAGTTCGCCACCAACGTGCTGAGCATTCTCGTCCCTGCGGGCAACCCCGGCGGCATCACCGGTTTTGACGAGTCCTTGAACGCCGAGGGCGTCGATCTCACCGTCTGCAACAGCCAGGCCCCCTGCGGCCACGCCACCGAGGAGATGGAGAGGGCCACCGGCGTGACCCTCGATCCGGACTCGGAGGAGTCCAAGGTCTCTGACGTGCGCGGCAAGGTCGAGTCCGGACAGGCGGAGGCGGGGATCGTCTACACCACGGACGCCGTCGCCTCGACCGGCTCCGCCGGCACCGAGGAGATCACGATCCCGGACCTGGGCATCATCAACCACGACCCGATCGCGATGACCGCCGCAGCCGCGAACTCCGAGGGCGCGCAGGCATTCATTGACTTCGTGCTCTCCGATCAGGGCCAGGAGATCCTGCGGGGCTACGGCTTCGGCGCCCCGGCGGGATCCGCATCCGAAACCCCGGCGGACGCCGAATCAGCCGAGCCGGCCGCATCCGAGACGCCGGCGGACGCCGAATCAGCCGAGTCAGCCGAATCCGAGACGCCGGCGGACGCCGAATCAACCGAACCGACCGAGTCCGCGCAGGCCGAGTCGGGGACCGAGAGCGGCTGACCGCGAGCCGGTTGCAGGCGCATCCGTCCTCTTCCCCGCGATTGGCGGCTCTGCGGCTCCTCACCGGCTCCTCGGCGCGGGCCGGCCTCCCTCTCGCGCTCTCGCGGGCGCCGGCCCGCGTGACATGCCAGGCTTCGCACCGTGACACTCCGCGTCTCCTCCCCTTCGACCGCTGCGGGCGGTCCTTCCCGAACAGGCCGCTCCCGCCCCCGCCGTCGTTCGCGCGCTGCGCGCACCCGCCTCCCGGCACCCGTGCTCGCCCTGGCGCTCCTGGGCGCCTGCGCGATCGTGCTGCCCTTCGTCGGGGTGGGCACGCGCGTGTCCTGGACCGAGCTGCCGACCCTGCTGATGTCCGATGCGGCGACTCGGGCGCTCGGCCTGTCGCTGCGGACCTGTCTGATCGCGACCGCGATCAGCGTGGTTCTGGGAGTGCCTCTGGCTCTTCTTCTCTCGCGCCAATGGCCGGGCGTGCGCATCGGACGCGTCCTGACCGTGCTGCCCATGACCATGCCCCCGGTGGTGGCCGGCATCGCTCTGCTGTCCACACTGGGCAAACGGAGCATGCTCGGGTCGACCCTGGAGGCTCTGGGAGTGCAGATCTCCTTCACGACCACCGCCGTCGTCATCGCCCAGGTCTTCGTGTCCATGCCCTACCTCGTCGTGACCCTCGAGGCGGCGCTGCGCTCGCGCGACACCCACGCTGAGACGATCGCCCGGACGCTGGGCGCGCGCGAGTGGACAGTGCTCACCCGTATCACCCTGCCGCTGGTGGGGCCGGCCCTCGTGCGGGGGACGGCACTCGCTCTGGGCCGGAGTCTGGGCGAGTTCGGGGCGACCATCGCCTTCGCCGGCTCCAAGGAGGGCGTCACGCGCACCATGCCGCTGGCGATCTACCTGGAGCGGGAAAGCGACACGGCGACGTCCCTGGCGCTGGCGGTCGTACTCATCGCGATGTCCTTCATCATCGTGGGAGCGACGAACGTCTCCTGGCCCTCCGCCGTGGCCCGTCTGCCCCGACCGCCTCATCGCGGCGGGGCGACGCCGTCCGATCCGGCGCGGGCGGGCCGCACCGCCCGACCGGTCCGCCCCGCCCGAACCGGTGGCGTCGACGGCGCCGAGGCCGGCCGCCGTGCGCCCCGCGGCCGGGACCTGCACGTGTCCTTCGCCTCCGCCGTCCGCGATGTCGACGTGGATCTGGAGGTGGGTGCGGGGCGCACGGCGGCGCTCATCGGACCCAACGGTTCGGGCAAATCGACCGTGTGCGAGGTCGTGGCGGGCCTGCTCGACGCCGACGGCGGTCGGGTGCGCCTGGGCGAACGGCTGCTGGACGGTCCCGGCGGCTTCGTGCCCGCCGGTCGGCGCGGCGTCGCGCTGCTGTCGCAGTCCCCCGGAGTCTTCGGCCGCATGAGCGCGTTGGACAACGTCGCCTTCGGCCCGCGCTGCCGACGCATCGGTGTGCGCGCCGCCCGCGCCCGGGCCCGCGCCGAGCTGACCGCCGTGGGTGCCGATCACCTCGCCGACCGTCGCGGCTCGCAGCTGTCGGGAGGGCAGTCGGCGCGCGTGGCGCTGGCCCGAGCCCTGGCCACGGACCCGGCCCTGCTGGTCCTGGACGAGCCCATGGCGGCTCTCGATGTCACCGCCCGGGCGCAGATGCGCGCCCTGGTCGCCCGCCGGACGGCCGAGCAGGGGCTCACGGTCCTGGTGGTCACTCACGACATCCTGGACGTGACGGCGCTGGCCGACGACGTCATCGTCCTTCAGGGGGGCCGCGTGGCCGAATACGGATCAGCTGCCGAGGTGCTCACCGCCCCGACCTCGGACTTCGCCGCCCGCCTGACGGGCACCTCCGTGCTGACAGGGACGCTCGAGGGTGACCCCGCCTCCCCCGCTCTGCGTCTTGAGAACGGGGCACTCGTCACCGGTCGGCCCGGCGAGGACTGGGGGCGAGCCGCTGCGGGCGGGCCCGGCCTGGCCCTCGTCCCCCCGGATGCTGTCGCCCTGTACCCGGCGTCGGAGGGCGGAGCAGTCCCGCATGGCTCACCCCGCAACACCCTGACGGTCACCGTCACCGACCTGGAGCGCAGCGGGGCGCTCGTGACAGTCTCACTGCGGACCGAGGCCGACCAGTGCCTGACGGCGGCGGTGACTGCGGGTGCCGTCGCCGAGCTCGGCATCAAGGCCGAGCGCCGTCTCGAGGCCGTGGTCAAGGCCGTGCAGGTGCGAGTGCTCCCAGCTCATTCTCACCAACCGGATCGGCAGTGCTGACGGTTCCGACGATGCTGACGCGACTCGAGGGGCGGGCGCCCGTTCGCCGCCGCTCCCTCGCCTTGAGCGATCTCGCACCCCGCGCCTCTCAGCCAGGCCTCAAGCGAGCGCGGCGTAATCCCCAGCAGCCGCTGAGTGCTGCGCTCCTCGTCGATGGTCGGGGCGGCAACGCGGCGAACTGGATCCACAGGGGCTCCATCGCCGATGATGGCGGGGCGAGCACAGGGACACACTCCCGGAGACGGAAGCAAGGACGAACAACGAAGGACATGATGGTTGAGACAGCATTTTCCGTACTCATGAGCCTGTTCCTGTGCTCGGCCGGAGTCATACTCGTGGTGTTAGGGCGCCGGATGTCGCAGCGCAGGCTCCCGCCGAACTTGTGGGCGGGAGTGCGTTACCAGATCGCTCTGCGCTCCGAGGAGAACTGGTACACGATGCAGGCCCGGTGCGCCACAGCCACCATGGGAATGGGTGCGGTCTTCATCGACTCGGCTCTCCTGTTCGCCATCCAGGCGGCCATGCCCGAGACGATCTCGATCCTGATCCCCATAATCGTCATGCTGGTGCAGACGACTGCCGGTATCGCGATCCTTCACGTTCAGGCCCGCAGGTGCGCCGCGACGCTGCCGAAGGATGCGTGAGCAGGCTCCTGCGACGAGAGTGAAGAAACCTGCAGGGAGGAGCCGGAGTGAAGGACGAGTCGTGGACCACCCTCATCGTCCGCGAGCCGCTCGACGGTCCGCGCCGCTTCACCGAGCTGCGCACGGCCCTGCCCGGTATCAGCCCTCACACGTCGACGGCCGGCTGCCCCGCTTCGAAGCGCACGGCATCGTCACCCGCACCGTTCACGCCGAGATCCCGCCCCGAGTCGTCTACGCCCTCACCGCTCTCGGTACGAGCCGCGCCCCGACACGCCCGATGGGGAGTCCTGGGAGTGCCTGGAAGACGCCGATGACGCCCTGTACGCTTCCAGCGGCCTCCGAGCACCATCGGAGGCCGGTTACGGAGGACTTCATGACCACGACAATCCCTGCCCTGCCCACAACCATGCGCGGCGTCATCATGCGCGCCCCCGGAAAGGTGAGCGTCGAAGACCGCGAGGTCCCGCGCGTCGTCGAGCCCACCGATGCCGTTCTCAAGATCGAGGCCGCCTGCATCTGCGGTTCCGACCTGTGGCCCTACCGCGGCATCCAGCCCGTCGACAAGGCCCGCCCCATGGGGCACGAGTACGTCGGCACGGTCGTCGAGATCGGCTCCGAGGTGACGAACGTCAAGATCGGCGATTTCGTCGTTGGCTCCTTCTGCGTCTCGGACAACACCTGCGAGATCTGCCGCTCCGGCTTCCAGTCCCGCTGCATCCACGGCGGCTTCATGGGCGACACGCAGTCCCAGTACACGCGCGTGCCCCAGGCCGACGGCACGCTCGTCGTCGTGCCCGGCGGCAAGCCCGACGACCCCGAGGTCATGGCCGACCTGCTGGCCGCCTCCGACGTGCTCGGCACCGGATGGTTCGGCGCCGTGGCAGCCGAGGCCGGACCCGGCAGGACGATCGCCGTCGTCGGCGACGGCGCGGTGGGCCTGTCCGCCGTGCTCGCGGCCAAGGCCCTCGGCAGCGAGAGGGTCATCGCCTTCTCCCGCCACGAGGACCGGGCGGCGCTCGCCCGCGAGTTCGGGGCCGACGTCGTCATCGCCGAACGCGGCGAGGAGGGTGCGGCCGAGGTCAAGGAGCTGACCGACGGCTACGGGGCGCACGGCGTGGTCGAGGCCGTCGGTAACCAGGTCTCCATGGACCAGGCCATCGCCTCGTGCAGGCCGGGCGGGCATGTCGGATACGTCGGCGTGGCCCACGACGTGACTCTGGACGGGTCCAGCCTGTTCTTCGCCGAGGTCACTCTGCTGGGCGGTCCCGCACCGGTGCGCCGCTTCCTGCCCGACCTCATCGACCGGATCCTCAAGCGCGAGATCCATCCGGGGAGGGTTTTCACCATGCGTCTGCCGCTGGAGGAGGCCGCCGAGGGCTACGCGGCGATGGACGAGCGGCGCGCCATCAAGGTGCTGCTGGAGGTCTGAGCGGCATCCGCACCGCCCGTACGCCCGGATCGGCCTCGTCGAATTCTGTCGACCGGGTCCTCAGAGCTCGTCCTCCAGGATCACTATCTCCGACCGGTTCGAACAGACTCACGGTGATGCGCAGAGCCCTGCGCGCCGGGTACCGCTCGCGATAATCGAGTTCGCCTTCACCGCCGGTGGGGAACTCTCCATGCTCGAAATGCTCGGATCCGCTCGGCGGCGTACCACCGCATCGCGCGCGATCAGCGTCTGGCGGCGCTCCGGGCGTCGTCGTCCCGGATGATCCGCCGGACACGCCGCGGGTGAAGGCGCCCCATCACCGTTACCCTCGACGTATGAGTACCCCGGCCTCTCCCGCACCGCCGACGGCCGATCGGCGCTGGCGCGACGACCTGCACCTGGCCCACACGATCGCGGACCAGGTCGATCCTCTGACCCGGACGCACTTCGACGCCCAGGACTTCGAGGTCGAGACCAAGCCGGATCTGACCCCGGTCACCGTCGCCGACAAAGAGGCGGAGCGCCTCATCCGCGACTACCTCTCGCGGGCACGCACCCGCGACTCGGTCCTCGGCGAGGAGTTCGGGACGACGGGCCACTCGCCGCGCCAATGGGTCATCGACCCGATCGACGGCACGAAGAACTTCGTGCGCGGCGTGCCCGTGTGGGCCACCCTCATCAGCCTGGTCGAGGACGGCGAGGCCGTCCTCGGCGTGGCCTCCGCACCGGCCCTGGGCAAACGGTGGTGGGCGGTCAAGGGGGGCGGCGCCTGGAGCGGGCGGTCTCTGGCCCTGGCGGGCCGGCTGCGCGTGTCCGGCGTAGCCGCTCTGGAGGACGCCTCGCTGTCCTACTCCTCCCTGTCCGGCTGGGCGCAGCGCAAACGCCTGCGCGGCATGCTCTCGCTTATGCAGGAGTGCTGGCGCACGCGCGCCTACGGCGACTTCTGGTCCTACATGCTGCTGGCCTCCGGCTCGGTCGACCTGGCGACCGAGCCCGAGCTCGAGGTCTACGACATGGCCGCGCTCGTCCCGATCGTCACCGAGGCCGGCGGTCGTTTCACCTCACTCACCGGCGAGGCGGGCCCGTGGGGCGGGGACGCCGTCGCCACCAACGGCCTGCTGCACGACGATGTCCTGGAGTTGCTCGCTAAGGAGACCGACTGAGCGACCGCGCCCCGCGCACCGACCGCCTCCCGGAGACGGTCGGCCTGGCGATGGACGCCTCCGATGAGACAAGAACGACGACGGCGCCCCGCGGGAGCCGGGTCTCAACACGGTAACCTGCCCCGGGAGGCCGAACGCTTCCCCGACCGTACTGTTGACGGGAGACCCATGAACTGGCTGCACGCCGTCCTCCTCGGCATCGTCGAGGGCATCACCGAGTTCCTGCCCGTATCCTCGACCGGCCACCTCAACATCGTCGAGAAGCTCCTCGGCTACAAGATCGACGACGCGGGCATGACAGCCTTCACCGCCGTCATCCAGGTCGGTGCGATCCTGGCCGCCGTCGTCTACTTCTGGAGCGACATCGTCCGCATCGTGACGGCGTGGCTCAAGGGGCTGGCGAACAGGGGCGCGCGCGGCGACCCCGACTACACGCTGGGCTGGGGCATCATCCTGGGCTCGGTCCCGGTCGCCGTCGTCGGACTGGCCCTCAAGGACTTCATCGAGGTCACCGCCCGTTCCCTGTGGATCATCGCCGGGGCGCTCATCATCTGGAGCGCCGTCATGTGGGTCGCCGACCAGCGCTCCGACGGTCCGGCGGGCGCCGCCCACGCCTCGGCCGGCAGGGGCATGAGCGAGGTCGGCGTCAAGGACGCCCTCATCATCGGCGCCTTCCAGGCTCTCTCCCCCATCCTGCCGGGTATCTCTCGGTCCGGCGCGACCATCTCGGCGGCCCTGTTCCTGCGCTTCGACCGCGTGACCGCTACGCGTCTGTCCTTCTTCATGGGCATCCCCGCCCTCATCGCCGCCGGCCTGTTCGAGGCCGTCACGGCCGCCGGAGACATCAGTTCTCCGGACATCGGCTGGCCCGCCACGATCATCGCCACGATCGTCTCCGGCATCGTCGCCTACGCGACGATCGCCTGGCTGTTGAAGTTCGTCTCCTCCAACAAGTTCACCGGTTTCCTCCTCTACCGCGTGGCCCTGGGAGCGGTCATCATCGTGCTCGTCGCCACCGGCGTCGTCACCGCCTGACATTCGACGTCCGAGAAGACGGCGATTGAGAGTGCTCAGGACAATGCACGTCTAATTTCGTGTCGCACCCGCATGAGACAGTGGCCCCATGCGGATCCTGCACACCTCCGACTGGCATCTGGGGCGTACGTTCCACGGGCGCGTCCTGGACGACGCCCAGGCGATCTTCGCCGACCATCTCGTCGAGCTCGCCCGCACCGAGGCGGTCGACGCCGTCGTCATCTCCGGGGACGTGTACGACCGCGCCATCCCGCCTACCGACTCAGTCCTCCTCCTCGACGACACCCTGCGCCGTCTGGTCGGCGCCACTCGCGTGGTTCTCACTCCCGGCAATCACGACTCCGCTCAGCGGCTCGGTTTCGGCGCCGGCCTGATGCGCCGGGGGCTCGCGATCCGCACCCGCACCGCGGAGGTCGACCGCCCCGTCATCATCCCGACCCCTGACGGCGGGGACGGCCTGTACGTCTACGCCCTTCCCTACCTCGACCCCGACGCCGCCCGGCAGTCCCTGCCTCCTCTCCTCGCCGACAGGCTCGGGGAGAGCCCCGAGGCCCCCGAGCCGACCTCCGACGGCGGAGGCCCCGACCCCGGCTCCGCGGACTCGGGGGACGACGCCGGCTCCTCCCCTCCCCCGCAGGCCGCCTCGTACCGCCTGCCCCGCTCCCACGAGGCCGTCGTCTCCGGGGCCCTGCGCCTGGTCGCGGCCGACCTCGCCCGACGCCGCGCCGACGCGGCCGTCCGCGTCCCCGCCCTCGTCATGTCGCACGCCTTCGTCGTCGGCGGGCGCCCCAGCATCGAATCCGAGCGGGACATCCGGGTCGGCGGCGTCGACTCCGTCCCCGCGGGCCTCTACGCCGGCCTCGGCGGCTCGCCCCTGGCCGAACGCTCCGGGGGCCTGGACTACGCCGCCCTCGGCCACCTCCATCGCCCTCAGGAGATCAGGCAGCGGAGCGCAGCCGTCGGGCCCGCCGGTCCTCACCCCGACGACGACGCCGTGATCACCGGCCCCCGGCTCGTCTACAGCGGCAGCCCCCTGCCCTTCTCGTTCCCCGAGGCCGACTTCCCCAAGTCCACCGTCCTGCTCGACATCGGCGCCGACGGCGTCACCCGCCTCGAGCGCGTCCCGACCCCGCTGCCCTATCGGGCCGTCACGCTCACCGGCACCCTGGAGAAGGTCCTGGCTCTCGCCCCCGATCACCGTGAGGACTGGGTGCGGGTGCGTTTGAACGGCGCCGCACCGCCGGACGCCATGGCTCGCCTGAAGGTCGAACTGCCGAACCTGCTCGCCTTCTCCCGCACGCCGCCCCCGCGCGCCGAGGGCGAGCGCGCCCCCGTCACGCGCGCCAGCGATCCGCTGGAAGTCGCAGACCGTTTCCTGGCGCGGATGCTCGGCCGCAGCGCCCGCCCCGACGAGCGCGCCGTCATCGCTCGGGCCTACGACGCCGCACGCGCCGCGAACGAAGGAAGTCCGTCATGCGATTGCACGCGCTGACCATGACCGGTATCGGTCCCTACGCGGGCACCGAGACCATCGACTTCGACCGTTTCGCCGATTCCGGCCGCTTCCTGCTCACCGGTCCCACCGGTGCCGGCAAGACCACCATCATCGATGCCATCGTCTTCGCCCTCTACGGGCGGGTCGCCGACTCCGACGGATCGTCCAAGCAGCGCCTGCGCTCCACCCTTGTCGACCCCACCACCCGCTCCGAGGCGGACCTGACCTTCTCCACCTCCGCCGGCGTCTACCGGATCCTGCGCAGCCCCGAATACCGACGCCCCAAGAAGCGCGGGACGGGTACCACCCGTCAGAACGCCACCGCCAGGCTGTGGCGGCTGCCGGCCCCCGGCGCGGGCCCCGTCGGCGAGCCCGTCACCCGCCTCGACGACGTCGGCGCCGAGGTCGCCCGCATCGTGGGCCTGACTCGGGACCAGTTCACCCAGACGGTCGTCCTGCCTCAGGGACGGTTCGCCCGCTTCCTGCGGGCCACGTCCGCTGAGCGCCACGCCCTGCTGCGCGACGTCTTCGGCACGGGGATCTTCGACGCCATCCAGGAGCAGGTCGCCGAGCGCAACCGCTCGACCGACCGGAGCACCCAGGCGGCCCGTCAGGCGCTGCGGGCCCGCGCCGAGCTCGCCGCCCCGCTCCTGGCCGCCCTGCCGGCCCCCGACCCGGCGGGAGACGACGCCGACGAGCCGGGCCCCGCCGAATCCGACGCCATCGAGACCGACGCCCCCGTCCCGCACGCCCCGCTCGACCTGGCCGGGCGGCTGACCGCTCTGGCCGACGCCCCCGTCCCGGATGACGCCGCCGTCGCCGCCGTCACAGAGGAGGCCCTCGCCCGCAGTCGGACCGCCCTGATTCCGCTGGCCGAGGCCGTGGAGCGAACCCGCGACGAGGCGGATGCGGCGCGCACCGCCGCCGAGGCCGCCGCCGACCTCCGCCAGCGGCTCGACCAGCGCCAGGAGCTCCTGGCGGAGCAGACCCGGCTGGAGGCCCGGCGCACCATCGACGACGCCGAGGCCGCACGACTGGACGCCGCCCGACGCGCCGCCCGCCTCGCCGCGCCCGTGCGACAGCGCGACCGCGCCCGGCACAACCTCCGGACCGCCCGGGACCTCGCGATGCGGGCCCTCGATGCCGGTGCCCGCATCGCCCCCGAGAACCGCGATGCCGCCGCGGCGGCCCTGGGAGCGGCGGACGGGGAGCCGAACCCGGCCCTCCTCCAGCATGCGGAGGAGCTCCTCGGCGCCGCCGCGACCCTCGCCCGGACCCGCGCCGGATCCCTCGAGCCCCTGGTCGACCTCGAAAGCGGGCTGGCCGACCGACGGACGGCGCTGGCCCGCACCAGGATCAGCCTCGAGGCGCACCGCGCCGAGGCGGACGAACGCATGCGGACCTTGGACGCCAGGCCCGCCCGCCAGGCCGAGCTCCAGGCGTCCCTCGACGCCGCCCGGCGGGCGGAGGCCGAACTCCCCCGGGCCCGTGTCGAGCATGAAACGGCCACGGCGCGACGCGATGCGGCCGCCCGCGCGCAGGGCCTCGCATCCCGTCTGGAGGCGAGCGGGCGCGCCGTCGCCGAGGCGGCGGCAGCCGTACAGGAGGCGAAGGAGCGCGCCGCCGCCCAGCACCGCGCCTGGCTGAAGGCCACTGCCGGATCCATCGTCACCGAGCTCGTCGACGGCGAGCCCTGCCCCGTGTGCGGCTCCACCGAGCACCCCGCCCCCGCCGACCTCGAGCCCGGAACCATCAGCCGCGCTCAGGTCGAGCGGGCCGACGCCGACCGCGCTCGCGCCGACGATCTCCTCACCCGGCGCGTGCGCGAGCACCACGAGCTCGACCAGGAGTACCGCGCGGCCCTCGACGCCTCAGGAGCCCGTCTCCTGCCCGAACTCGACGCCGCCCTGGCTAAGGCCGCCGAGCGCCTGGACTCCCTGGCCGAGGCCGCACGCCCCGCCACCGACGTGGCGGAGCGTCTCGCCGGCTTCGCCGATGAGACGGCCGCCATGCGCGACGCCCTGGAGGCCGATCGCACGGTCCTGGCAGAGAGGGGAGCGCGGCTGGAGTCCGAGCAGACCGCCCTGGATGCCGACCGCGACCGCTGCGCGAAGGCGGCCGGCGAGGACGCCACCGTCGTCGAGCACCATCGGACGCTCCTGGCATCTGCCGACGACGCCGAGCTGGTGCGCACCCGCCTGACCGAAACCCGCTCCGCCGTCGACCGGGTCGTTCATGCGTCCGACGACCTGGCCGAAGCCCTGACCGAGGCCGGTTTCACCGACGCGGCTCAGGCCGGGCGGGCGACCCTGCCGCCGGACGCGCTCACCGCCCTGGCCGAGGACGTCGATCACGTCCGCGCCGAGCGCGAACGCGTCCACCACGCCCTCACCCACGACCCGCGGATCTCAGCGCTCACGGGCGAGGAGGCCGTCGACGTCGAGGCCGCCCGCCGCCATCGTAAGGCCGCCGAACGCGCCCGTGACGAGGCATTGGCGGCCCATGCCACCGCCCTGGAGGCGCACCGACGGCTGGAGGAGACTCTGACCGCCGTCGCCGAGGCCGCGGCGCGTCTGGCCGGAGCCCTTGAGGAGGCGCGGGCGCTCACGCGGGTGGCGGCCCTCGTCGCCGGGCGCAACGATGCCGTCACGCCCCTGGCCACGTGGGTTCTGCTCGACCGCTTCGCCGAGGTCCTCATCTTCGCCAACGACCGACTCGCCCAGATGTCGTCGGGCCGCTACGAGCTCGTGCGCGTCGACGACGAGGCCGGCTCGGCCGCTCGCCGCGACCGTGGCCTGGGGCTGGGCGTCATCGATCGCTTCTCGTCCGGCGGCGTGCGCGATCCTCGGACGCTCTCGGGCGGGGAGACCTTCTACGTCTCCCTATCGCTGGCCCTCGCCCTGGCCGACGTCGTCACCGCCGAGTCCGGAGGCGTGTCCATGGAGACCCTCTTCGTCGACGAGGGCTTCGGCGCCCTCGACCCCGAGACCCTCCAGATCGTTCTCGCCGAGCTCAGCAGGCTTCAGGCGGGCGGGCGCACCGTCGGCATCGTCTCCCACGTCGAGGAGCTGCGCCGTCAGATCCCCGACCGCATCGACGTCACCGGGACACCATCGGGCTCGACGCTCACGGTCACCGCCCCGTGAGGGCCCCGCCGGATCCGCCGCGCGCCTATCCGCCGCGGGCCGGCGCCCGACCCGACCTGCGTTCGGGGCGCGCCGGATCAGCCCAGCTCGTCCGCCAGCACCGCCCGCTCGGTCGCATCGAACCACAGCAGGTCGGCCTCGGCAGCCCGTTCGAAGGCCTCCTCGTCGCCCGTGCGCGCCCTGCGGACGTCGGTCCGCGCCGCCGGCTCATCGACCAGCAGCGCGGCGACCGCCTCCCATGCCACCGGCGCCGTCACCTCGACCGTGCCGGGGAGCACGTCCTCGCTCACCGGGAGTTCGCTCGCCTTCGCCTCATCCACGTCCGCGGCGATGACGACGCGCCGGTCCGCGGCCCCCTCCGCATCCGGCTCGGCGAGTCTGACCAAGGAGGCGTCGGCGGCGCACAGGCACGCCGAGGCCTCCAGGCTCTCCCGGTCCTCGCCGGGCAGGGCCGCGGCCAAAGAGGGTGTGGCGGCATGAGCGGTCCGGGGGCTGATCCAAGGGGCGGACAGGTCGGCGGCCGTCGCGGGCAGGTAGATGCGCATGGCCCCAGTGTGCTACTCGGCGCGGCCCCGGCGCCGTCGCTCCATGCGCGTCACCGGACCGCCCGTGCCCGCGGGCCCGCTGCGCATCCGGCTCGGGGGCTGAGGTCGGGAGGACGCGGGACGTTCGGGCGGTGGCGGCGGTGGCGCAGGGGCCGGCGCGGGCGTCTGCTCCGTCTCCGGCGGGAAGGCGGGGAGCGGGACGGAGGTCGTCCGAAGGCGCGCCGAGGTCCGCTGCGCTCCGCCGGGCCGTGCCGGGCGGTGCCTGGGGCGGGACGCCGCCGCGCGCCGCGAGCGCCTGAGTCCGCGGCGTCGCTTCGCTCCGGAGGCCTTCGGGGCGACGGTCGGGTCGATCCGGTGGGCGAGCTCGGTCAGCGCCCGCCCCAACGCGCTCCCCGGCGCCGCCTCGGTGACGGCCCGACCCTCCATCAGGCACCGGTCCGCCGTCGCCGGGTCGTCCGGGACGAGCGTCACCTCATCGAGACTGCCGTAGCGGTCGAGAGCGTCTCTGACGGCTCGGCGAGGGGAGGGGCCCGCGATACCGGAACGCACCCGCGTGACGACGACCTCGATGCGCCCGGTGGGCCGCGCCTCATCCTCGAAGTCGCCCAGCAGCTGCAGGAGCCGGCGCACCCCGACGGGATCCGCCCCGCTCACCACCAGAACGACGTCGGCATTGCGCACGAGGTCGGCCGCGACGGCGCCCCTGCCGGGCTCCAGGGTGTACTCGTCGACGGAGTCGTCGATCGGTCCGCCGGCGACGTCGATGACCGTCCACGCCGCCAGGCGCCGACAGCGCGCCCACACCTCGGCCATGGCCGCCGGCGGGAGCTCGCGCCATCGTCCCGGGCGCCCCAGGCCGGACAGCAGACGCTCAAGCTCCCCGAAGGGAACCAGGAGGGACTCCAGGGCCTCGTCGTCCAGCCGCCCGTGCCCGGCCAGGCGAGCAGCGGTGGCCAGGCCGGAGGAGTCCTCCGGCAGCCCCAGCACCTGGGTGAGACAGGGGGCCTCCACGTCGGCGTCGACGAGGATCGCCCCGCCGGCGGTCGCCAGAGTGTGGGCCAGCGCCGTCGCGATCGTCGTCCGTCCCGAGGACCCGCGAGGCCCCCACACCACCGCGAGCCTGCCGCCCGGGCCGGTGCTGGACGTCCCGAACCCGCGGTCGGGGTCGGGGGTCGGGGGCGTGCGCGCCCACAGGGGGGTGTTCGGGATCGGCGCATCCGGATCCGCGGTCTCATCGACCCGCTCCGGTGTGGCCGGGGTCTGCAGGATGACATCCTCCAACTCGGTCCACAGCCGGTCGTCCGCGCCAGTATCGGGGACGGGCGCGGTGCGGAGAGATTCGGGAGGTTCGGCCCTCTCGCCCCGACCCGCCTCCAGGGCGTGGGCGAGAGCCTGCAGGCGCGCTCTGACCGCGTCCGGCCGGGTCCGGCGATCTTCGACCGGCCAGCCGACCGTGGCCCACCGCTCGACCTGCTCGGCGGGGGCCAGGATGATGCCGGTCACCCCGGCGTGCTCGAGGCGGTCCAGGACGGAGCGATCGAGTTCGTCGAATTCCGTGTCGGCGACGACAAGCGTGGCCAGGCCCGCCATAGCGGCGCTGAGCAGCTCGGCCGTGTCCGCGCAGCGGCGCACCACGCGCAGCCCGGAGCCACGCGTGTCGATCGCCCGCAGCAGGTCGGCGTCGTCACCGGAGAGTGCGAGCAGGACGCCGTGCAATCGCTGGTCCATCTCAGCTCCCGGTGCCGGTCGGTACCAGGACGAGGGCGCCATCGCCCCCGATGGCGGTGAGCACCGCGGACACGGAGTCGGCCGGAACGAGGACCTCGACCTCGGTGGTCTCCTTGCCGATCAGACTCGTGCCCTTGTCCCCGATCGTGGAGACGGTCAGATGCTCGGCGACGACCTCGGCCCGCTCGCGCGCCTCCTCGGCAGTGACCTGGGTGGCGGGCAGAACCCACAGGTCGACGACGTCGCCCGTGCCAGTGCCGGCGGGCAGCCCCGAGGAGACCTCCAGGACGATCGGCCGCAGGTCGTCGGGCGTCCGAATCCCCACGGCGGCCTCGGGCAGAAGCTCCCCGGCGCTCAACGACCTCTGCGCCACGGCGGCCTCGGGCAGCTGTCCGGCGAGGACGTAGGCGTCCGTGCCGGGATGCGCGTCGACCAGGGTCAGGATGCCGTCGGCGGTCAGGTCCTGCCCCGGGGCGACGTCGCGGGTCAGAATGTAGACCTGCTGGGTGTCGGCGGCGGCGTCCACCGCCCACGTGCCCAGTGCGACGGCGGCACCGATGAGGGCCAGCCCCCCGGCCAGGCGCGGATCTCGCCAGGTGGGGCGCCGTCTGCGGGCGGGACGTGCGGGGTCGGCGGCCCGTGCGGGGTCGCGGCGGAAAGGGGCCACGGGATCCTCCTGATCATTCGTGACGCCCTTGGGCAGCCGGTGAGGGTTCTTGGCTATCCACAGGGGCGTTCAGGGATGGCGCGTCGCGCGCCGGGGGTGTCATCATCGTGCCATGAAAGACAAGTTTCTGACCATTGCTGAGGTCGCCGAAAACCTCCAGCTGTCCGCCCAAGGCGTACGGTCGCTCATTCAGTCCGGGGACCTGCCGGCGATCCAGGTCGGCGCCCGGCACTTGTGGCGGGTGCCCGAGAGCGCCTTCGAGGCCTATATCGAGCGTCAACTCAAAGCGACGCGCGAGATGGTCGCCGCGGGCCGCCCCATGGAGAACGACTGATCAAAGGGGTGAGCACGCTCCGGGGATGCGGCGCGCTCACCTGCTGCGAAGGACGTCGAGAGCCGTCAGGCAGACGGTGACGACGCCGGTGCGCGGCGCACCACCCGCAGGACGCGGATCGCCGCTGCCCCCGTGTGGACCGTCGACGAGGATGTCGATGTAGTCCGCCCCCACTCGTCCGATCCGGCCGATGATGTCGCCGGCGGAGGTCACCGCCCGCACGCGCGCACCGGTGCGCGCCAGTTCGCGTGCAGCGGCCTGAAAAGTCGGCCGTCGGTGCCTGTCCGGCTCAGGTGAGGGGCCGGGCAGAGGCGAGAGGAAGGCGAGTGAGCCGGTCGGGACGAGCGCCTGGAGGCCGTCCCCCTCCTCGACAAGCACGAAGCCGTCCTCCGCCCGCGTCAGCACCCCGTCGACGGGCACACCGCCGCAGGTGCGCAGGCGCACGGTGCGCCCGAGCGCCCCGCGCAGCCGGTCGGCCACCCGCAGCGAGGCGATCTCAGCCTCTGCCAGGTCCGCCGCCTGCGCAGCGATCTCAGCACGGCGCTCGGCCTCGAAGCGGCTCTCGAGATCGGCCAGCAGCGCATCCCAGTCCATGGCCGCAGCTCACCACCTCGCCCGGCCGGCCGCAAGACGGTGGACGCACCGAAGCGGTCGACCTTCGACCGTCCCCCGACCGGCGCAGCACTCGATGGGACGAAATCACCATACCCCTTGACAGACTCCAAATAATCTAGCAATATCAAATCACTTCAAACACCATCATCAACGACGGAGAACCCATGCGTGTCGTGACCCACCTTACCGTCATCGCCCTGGTTGCCGCGCTCGGTACGGTGACGCTGGCAACCAGCGCTTGGTCGGCGGGGGGCGCTCTCGCGGCCGTTCCGGCCGCCTGGTGGAGCACGACCCAGATCGCTCAGAGCGCGGTCGTCCTCGCATGCGGCCTCGGAGCGGCGGGTTGCCTGTGGCACCTGGTCTCAGTGGGGATCGCGCTGGTCGTTCTGTTCGAGGACCGCTCGGCCACGGCTGACGCTCACCGCGGGCGGCCGGACCGCACGACCGCCGGAGGGGCGCATGCCCTGCTCCAGCGCTGGGGAGCTCCGCTTGTCCGCCGGGTCACCGCCAGCGCCGTGATCGCGGGACTGACGATCGCTCCCGCCGCCGCCGCGCAGTCCTCCGTCCCCGACGACCTGGGCTGGCAGACGACCTCGAGCGGACCCTCCCTCCCCAGCGCCGAGTCCGCTCCGCAGGGAACGGAGATCCCGGCCGACGAGGTCCCAACCGACACCGCCGACGGGACTTCCGCGGTGCCCGACCCGCAGACGCCCAACTCCGCTCCCCGAACCGGCGAAACGCCGGATGCCGCCTCACCGACGCACGTCGTCGCCCCCGGGGAAACCCTGTGGTCGATCACCGAGGACGCCCTGGGAGCCGGCGCCACCGACGAGCAGGTCGCACGCGCCTGGCCCCGGGTCTACGAGGCCAACCCCGAGCAGATCGGCGCCGACCCGTCCCTCATCCATCCGGGCGCCACTCTGCGGCTGCCCGCCGCAGCTCGGTCATCATCGCCGCCCCAGCAACCGACCCGACCAGCCCAATCCTGACATCACACTCACCAACACCCTGCAACAGGAGGCCGCCATGACCACCACTATGACCCCGTCCCCCGAGGCATCCGCCGGAAAGGCCGGTTCAAACGGTTCGTCCGGTTCAACGCCCGATCGCCGGGAACCCGGCGCGCAGGCTCCCCGCACCCCTAGCACCGTCACCCGCATGCCGGCGGGAAAGATCCTCGCCCGTGCGCCCCGGACGAGCGCCGAACGTCGACGGTGGGACCGTCTGCACTTCCAGACCGAGCTCAGCCGCCAGTGGGCGCGCTCACGGCGGTGCAGGCCGGCGACCCCCCAACTCCGCAGCGACATGCCGGACCCGCGCCGTCACGCGGCCCGCGTTGTGACCGCGGCCGCGGAGGTCCTCAGCGGGCACAGGCCGGTCGACCATCTGGCGCGATGGACCACCCCGGAGATGTTCGAGGCCCTGGCTCGGCGTTCCGGTCTGTCTCAGCGCCTGCCGGGCTCTTCGGCCAGCCGCACCAGGCCCAGGGCGCGTCACATCCACACCCAGTTCACACTGTCGGGCAACTGCGAAGTCGCCGTCCTTCTCGATGACGGCCCTCGGGTCAGGGCCGCGGCCGCCCTCCTGGTGCCCCGCCGCGGCAGATGGGTGATGTCGGTTCTCGAGATCGGCTGAGGCGCACCCGGCAAACTCGCGGCCGCAGGCCGACCGCCGCCCGCTCGCAGGACCGGGAGGCGGTCGGAGAGGCCCTCGGCGCCCGGTGTCGGACTGGCGTATCGGAGCTCGGCAGTCGCGCCACCGGCGGGGCGCCGGGCGTCCAAGGGTCAGCGCCTCCGCTTGCGGGCAGCGCGCCGCTGCGCCCTGTTGGCGGGTCGCGGTGCGCCCCCGGCGGCGGGCGCGGACGCATCGCCGCGCGCGGCTTCTCGGCCGGCCGCAGCACTCGATCGTGCGGCCGGAGGAGCCATCGAGGTCGAGGCAGCCGTGCCGTCCTCCGAAGGGGCTGAATAGGTGATCCGGCGGTCCATGGCCTGCTGACCGGTGGATCCGAGGACGCTGCCTCCCCCCTTGGAGCCGGCCCCGACCCTCAGATGCGAGGACGCACCGCCACCGGCCGCGGCCACGGCGGACGCGGCCTCAACCGTGCCGTTCTCAGCGGCCCGCGCGGCGGCGTCGTCGAAGCGGCCGACGTTGGCGAAGATCTGCTCGACGGTCTCCTCACGAATGCCCTCCATCATCGCCTTGAACATGTGCGCGCCCTCATTGGCGTACTCCACGAGCGGGTCACGCTGGGCCATGGCGCGCAGACCGATGCCCTCCTTGAGGTAGTCCATCTCGTAAAGGTGCTCGCGCCACCGCTTGTCAACTACGGCCAGCAGGACACGGCGCTCGAGGACGCGCATGGGCTCGTCCCCGAGCTGAGCGAGGGCCAGCGGATTGTCATCCATGCGCTTCTCGGCGTCCTCATAGGCGACGGCGACGTCTTCGATCAGCTCGGTCGACAGCCGCTCGGGGGTCAGCCGGTCACGTCCGCCCGCGGCGTCGACGATCTCGTCCTCGGTCAGCCCCACCGGGTAGAGATGGCCGAGATCGTTCCACAGCGAGTCGAGGTCCCACTCGTCGGCGCGGCCCTCACAGGTGCGGGCGGCGACGATGGTCTCGACCGCCTGGGAGCGGAAGGCCTCCACCTGCGGCTCGAGGTCCTCCCCGTCCAGAACGCGGCGCCTCTCGTCGTAGACCTTCTCGCGCTGCTCGGTCATGACGTCGTCGTACTTCAGAACGTTCTTGCGGATCTCGTAGTTGCGCGACTCAACCTGACGCTGCGCCGAGGCGATGGCGCGGGTGACGACCTTCGACTCCAGGGGCACGTCGTCGGGGTAGGCGCCCGAGGACATGATCCGCTGGGCGGCGTTGGAGGCGAACATGCGCATGAGGTCGTCCTCCATGGACAGGTAGAAACGGGACTCCCCCGGGTCGCCCTGCCTTCCGGACCGTCCGCGCAGCTGGTTGTCGATGCGACGCGACTCATGGCGCTCGGTGCCCAAGACGTACAGGCCGCCCAGAGAGACGACCTCGTCGTGCTCGGCCCGGCAGGCCTCCTGCGCGGCCTTGAGGGCCCCGGGCCAGGCCCGCTCGTACTCCTCGGCGTTCTCCTCGGGATCCAGACCCGCCCTCTTCAGGTCGGTGACCGCGATGTGCTCGGCATTGCCGCCGAGCATGATGTCGGTGCCGCGGCCGGCCATATTGGTGGCCACGGTGACGGCGCCCTTACGGCCCGCCATGGCGACGACGGCGGCCTCGCGCGCGTGCTGCTTGGCGTTGAGGACCTCGTGCGAGACGCCTCGCTCGCGCAGCATGGCGGACAGCTCCTCGGACTTCTCCACGCTGGTGGTGCCCACGAGGACCGGCTGACCGGCCTCGTGGCGCTCGACGATGTCGTCGACGACGGCGGTCAGCTTGGCCGCGACGTTGGTGTAGACCAGATCGGACTGGTCGACGCGAATCATCGGCTTATTCGTGGGGATCGGGACGACGCCGATCTTGTAGGTGCCGGCGAATTCGGCGGCCTCGGTCTCGGCGGTACCGGTCATGCCCGAGCGGGACCCCTCCGGGTAGAGGCGGAAGTAGTTCTGCAACGTGATGGTGGCCAGCGTCTGATTCTCGGCCTTGATCTCCACTCGCTCCTTGGCCTCGATGGCCTGGTGCATGCCCTCGTTGTAGCGGCGCCCCGGCAGAACTCGACCGGTGTGCTCATCGACGATGAGGACCTCGCCGTCGCGCACGATGTAGTCCTTGTCGAGGTGGAAGAGCTCCTTGGCTTTGATGGCATTGTTGAGGAAGCCGATCAGGGGCGTGTTCTCCGACTCGTAGAGGTTGTCGATGCCCAGATAGTCCTCGACACGCTCGATGCCGGGCGCCAGCACGCCGACGGTGCGCTTCTTCTCATCGACCTCATAATCCTTATCCGCCCTCAGGCGCGCGGCTATCTTAGCGAACTCCTGATACCACTTGTTGACATCACCACTGGCCGGACCGGAGATGATCAGCGGTGTACGGGCCTCGTCGATGAGGATGGAGTCGACCTCATCGACGATGACAAAGGCATGACCCCGCTGGACGAGATCCTCGGGCCGCTGGGCCATGTTGTCGCGCAGGTAGTCGAAGCCAAATTCGTTGTTCGTGCCGTAGGTGATATCCATCGCATACTGCCTGCGGCGCTCAGCGGGGGTCTGACCGGTCAGGATGCAGCCCGTGGTCAGCCCCAGGAAGCGGTGAACGCGTCCCATGAGATCGGACTGGTACTCGGCGAGATAATCGTTGACGGTCACGACGTGCACGCCCTTGTCCGTCAGCGCCCGCAGGTAGGAGGGCATGGTGGCCACCAGCGTCTTGCCCTCGCCGGTCTTCATCTCGGCGATATTGCCCAGATGGAGGGCGGCGCCGCCCATGATCTGGACGTGGAAGGGACGCATGCCCAGCACCCGGTCGGCGGCCTCGCACACGGCGGCGAAGGCCTCGGGCAGGAGGTCATCGAGACTCTCCCCGTCGGCGTAGCGCTCCTTGAGCTCGACGGTGACCTCCTTGAGCTCGGCGTCAGTGAAGTCCGCGTACGAGTCGGCGAGCGCCTCGACCCGGGTGGCGATGGCATCGAGCCTCTTGAGGGTGCGCCCCTCACCGATGCGAAGGATCCGGTCAACGATCGACACGCTGGTTTCTCCCTTGTTGGCGGAGGGGAGCGCGGCCCACGGCCGTGCTCCCCGCACTCCCATCGCCCGGTCCCACCGGGCGCAGACGTGCCTATCGTAGTGGACGCCTCGCGGGGGGCCATCGTGCTACCGCATGATCTCGCTCATTGCGAGCACCGCGCTCGGGCCGGGATGCGCACAGGCCCCGTTCCGCGTCCTGCGCCCGGTCGCCTGTGGACAACCGGTCCGTCCGCGGGGCCGCCATGAGACCGTCGGACCATGCAGCCTGTCTCCCCTCCCCTCCCATCGTCCTACGCCGCGCCCCGGCCATCGCCCCTTCCGCCATGGCGGCGCCACCTGCGCGAAGCGGCACGACTCGTGCTGCCGGTCTCCTGCGCGGGCTGCGGACGTTGGGACGTGGCGCTCTGCCCCGACTGCCGGAGCCTGCTGACCGGCGAGCCCATCGCCGTCGAGCACGCCGACGCCGCCGGCGATCTGGATGTGAGCGCCCTGGCCGTCTACGCCGGACCGGTGCGCCCCATGGTGCTGGGTTGGAAGAACGGGGCCCGGGAGGACCTGGCCGCTTTCATGGCCGACGTGGGGGCGCGCGCCGGGCGCCGATGGGCGCGCCGCCTAGACGAGGAGGCGCGCGAGGCCGTCGACGCCGGCCCGCTGCTCGTCGTCCCGGCGCCGTCCGGATGGGTGCGCCGGGCCCGGGGGCGTCTCGTCACCGCCTCTCTGGCCGACGCCGTCGCCCGCGGCGCGGCCGTAGGATGGCCGCGAACCCGAGGAGCCGCGGGAGGCGCCGGCGCTGAGGGGGCCGAGCGAACCCGAGGGCGCCGGGATCGGGAACTGGAGGTGCTCAGCGTGGACCTGCTGCGCCGCCCCGGGCTGGCAGGAGCGCACCAGACCGGCCGCTCGGCGCGGCAGCGGCGGACCAACCGCGCGCGAGCGCCACGAGTCCTGGCCCCGGTCGCCGGGCTGAGCGTCCTGCTGGTCGACGACGTCGTCACCACCGGCGCGACGCTGGGGGCGTGCGCTCGCGCCCTGCGCCAGGAGGGCGCGAGCGTCATCGGAGCGCTCGCCGTCGCGGCCGCGCCGCCACCCGCCCGCCGGACGAGAACGGTCGTACCGGGCGGGCCCGTTTCAGCGCCGGGCGATCAGCCCGCGTCGGTACCGGCGGAGAAGCATCACATGGTGTAAGTTGTGTTTTACAACACATGAGTGCGCTTACCGCGGTGACGTGCGACCGCCGAGCGCCCCGCTCGCACGGCGGGCCGGCACGAGGAGGTGGTGAACGACCGTCCAGCGCCCGCCGCACGGTGCGACGAGCGCTCCCCCCACCCCCTCCCAGGATTACCAGGACCCAGAAAGAGGTTCACCATGGATATCACTGTCGTCGGCCGCAACGCTGAGATCAGCTCTCGTCTGCGAGACTACGTCGAGGAGAAGGCCGCCAAGGTCGAGCAGCTCGACCCGCGCGTCCAACGCGTCGAGGTCGAGGTCACCCACGAGCGCAACCCGCGTCAGGCCGACACGGCCGAGCGTGCCGAGATCACCGTGGTCTCGAAGGGCCCGATCATCCGGGCCGAGGCCAGTTCCTCCGACCGCTTCGCCGCCTTCGACATCGCCATGGGCAAATTGACCGAGCGGCTGCGTCGCGCACGTGACCGCAAGAAGGACCACCGCCGCTACATCGTCGAGGTCGCCAAGGACCGCCGGTCGCCCGCCGCCGAGGAGGCGATCGTCGTCCCCGACACGGGGGACGCGCCGATCGAGGACTCGCCCACGGCCCCGACGGAACCGGGCGTCGCCGTTGAGTCTCAGCTGGGCGACTCCCCCGTCATCGTCCGCCAGAAGCTGCACGATGCCGTGCCGATGGCGGTCGACGAGGCCCTCTACCAGATGGAGCTGGTCGGCCACCCCTTCTACCTCTTCATCGAGAAGTCGACCGGGCAGCCCTGCGCGGTCTACCACCGCCACGGCTGGACCTACGGCGTCATCCGTCTGAACACCCGGGTCACGAGCGAGACGGCGCAGATGGCGTGATCGCACCCCGGCCCCGCTGCACCCCCGGTGGGGCCGGCCCCACCCCACCGGGCCTGGCCGATCCCGGCCCCGACCACCGCCGGCGCTCAGCCGTCGGGTCCGCGACGGCGCGGCGCGGCCGGGATCGGCGAGGCGGACGGGCAGCGGACTAGGGCAGGGGATAGGACAGGTCGAACACCTCCGTTGTGAGCACCCGCCATGTGGCCCCCTTGCGCTGCCAGGCTTGTCCGCGGTCATCCGTCAGCAGCGCGGTGCCGCTGGCCCGGTCGGCCGTCAGCGCCGTGGCCCCCGGCGTTCCGGCGACGTCCGTCGAGGCGCCGCCGACCTGCACGTACCGCACGCCGGGAGGCTCCTGCTCCGCTCGTCCGGGGGCGAGCACCACCACGTTGACCGGGTCGTACCAGGCGAGTCCCGTGACGCCCTCGCCCGCGGCCTGCGGCAACGCCAGCGGCCGACCGAGCCCGGTCGGCGTCCCGTCCTGCGCGCGCACGACCACGGCCGCGCTCACGTGCTCGTCCCCGCCCTCCCCGTCACGATGGCGCAGCACGAGCCGGGCGGATTCGGCCGACAGGTCCAGCGCCGTGACCTCGCGGCCCTCGAGCCACTGCGCGCTCAGCGGTGCGCGCTGCCCCAGATCCCCGACGGCGGTCAGGACGCCGTCGGCGGCGGTCCACGCCCAACCGTAACGGTCCACTACCGGCGCCAGTAGTCCGCCCTCGCCCGCGTCGGCGGCCCCGACCGAGGCGATGACGCTGGCGACGTCCTCCCCCGGCCGCAGGCGCAGCAGGCTGGAGGCGCTGAGTGCGTAGACGGCCTCATCCGGGCCCAGCACCGGGTGACGAGCCTGAGCGGTGCCCAGCGCCTGGACGGTCGCCAGGGTCCTGCGAGTCGAGCTGGTGCCTCGGACGACGGAACCGGCACTCATACCGATGACCGTATCGACGGGAGCGTCCGGCTGCGGTAGCGGCACTGGATCGCCCATCGACTCCCCGTCGGCGGTGACGACGACGGAGGACACGCCCTCCAGACGACCCAGCGTGGCGGCCAGTTGGGCCACCGCCAGGGCCCGTTCCTGCGAGTCGAGCTCGGCTACGGCCCCGTCGAGGGCCACCGTCGCGGTCCCGTCCTCGAGCACGACGCCGTCGGCCGCCAGGCCGGCCTCGCGCGGAAGCGCCGAGGCGACTCCCGGGGCGAGCCAGTCCGCAGGCCCGCCCAGCAGCGCCACAAGGGTCGAGGTCGGCAGATCCCCCCGGGGCAGCCACCGCAGCTCCGGCACGAGGCGCGCCCGGTCGGGGGTCAGGAAGTACAGGCTCGTCGCCATGAAGTTGGTCTGCAGGCTCCCCGTCGGCAGGAGCACCCCCGGGGGCAGATCGACGATCCGCCACTGGCCCAGGGAATCGGTGGCCAGGGAGTAGAACGCCGTGTAGCCGTCGGTGCTCCCCGACTGGGCGGCCCCGTCGGAGGTCAGGACCCCGGAGGAGTCGATCGAGCGGACGAGCTCGACCGTGACCTTGACGGCCCCCGACTCATCGCGCTCCACCACCGGGGCCGTGGAGCCCGTGTAGGCGCGCACGACGGAGGTCGGCTCCCAGGCGTCGGAGGCCGCACGGTGCAGGAAAGTGCGAGCAGTGGCGAAATCGTCGGAGAATCCGGCGACGCACGCCCGCAGGAACCCGGCGACGATCTCCTCGGGGCCGGCGCCGTCGCGCGGGCGGGCGGCGGTCTGCACGAGCTGACTGCCATGGGCCGAGACCACGTCGGAGGAGGTGACCTGGCCGTCGGTCGGAAGATCGGCGCAGCCGGCGAGCGCCACCAGCCCTCCTCCCGACGCCAGGGCCGCCAGCACGGTGCGCCGGGGCACGATGTCACGGGTCGCCGTCCGGCCGACTCGACCGCGACTCATCGCTGCCCGTCCGCATCGGCACGCCCGGCATCCTCCTCGGGCGTGCGGGCCCCGGTCGGGGTACTAGCGGTGGGGCGGGGCGGCACGATCTGCGCCGGCGGCGGGGCGTCCCCCCGCGCCCGGTCGG
>NZ_GL985606.1:2543303-2601595 GCF_000220835.1 Actinomyces sp. oral taxon 448 str. F0400
GCGCCGTCGTCGCCTTCGGCTCCGGCCCGCGGCGCACGGCCACGCGGGCGACGGCGGGGGCGTCCTCGGGGACAACACCGAGGGGACCGGGACGGGTGAAGGTCCCCGGGGTGGCGTCCGGGCCCAGGCGGCGCGGCAGAGTCAGCAGGAAGGAAGCCCCTTCCTGCGGCCATCCCCAGGCGACGAGGGTGCCCCCGTGCAAGGTGGCGTCCTCCAGCGAGATGGACAGACCCAGCCCCGTCCCGCCCAGGGTCCGCTTGCGGGAGGGGTCCGCCCGGTAGAACCGGTCGAAGACCTGCTTGACGACGTCGGGGCTCATGCCGACGCCGTGGTCGCGCACCCGGACGGCCACGGCGTCGTCGGATTCGGCGATGGCGATGTCGATGCGGGAGCCCTCGGCGTGCTCGAGGGCGTTAACGATGAGGTTGCGCAGAATGCGCTCGACGCGCGTGGAATCGACCTCGGCGACGACCGGAGTCGCAGGCGCGTCGAGGACCACCTGCGAGCCCTTGGCCTCGATGTGCACGGCGACCAGGTCGAGCACACCCAGGGTCAGCGCGACGATGTCGGCCTCCTCGGCGCGCAGCTGGACGCGCCCGGAGTCGATGCGCGAAATCTCCAGCAGGTCGGTGAGCATGGACTCGAAACGGTCGATCTCCCGCATGAGGATCTCGAGACTGCGTGCGGCGAAAGGATCCTCGATCTCCTCGCGCGCCTCCCAGATCTGCTCGCTGGCCAGGCGGATCGAGGCCAACGGCGTGCGCAGCTCGTGGGAGACGTCGGAGACGAACAGCCTCTCGATCTTCGACAGCTTCTCCCAGGCCTCGATCTGCGCCTCCAGGGAGGCCGCCATCTCGTTGAAGGAGCGCGACAGGGTGGCGATCTCATCCTCCCCGTGAACGGGCAGACGCTCGCTCAGGCGTCCGCCGGCCAGGCGCTGGGAGGCCAGCGAGGTTCGCCGAATGGGGATGAGCACGCGCCAGGTCATGGCCCAGATGCCCAGGATGAGCATGAGGAGGAATCCCGAGCCGGCAATGACGACGGCCCGGGAGGCCAGGTCGATGACGTTCTGCTCGGGGGCCAGGGTGTAGACCAGGAAGAGGTCGTAGTCGCCGGCCAGCGGCAGTGACACCCTCTGCCCGACGATGATGCCCGGACTGGTCCCGTTGTCGGAGTCCACGGAGACGGACTGGAAGTACGGCCGGTGCTCGTTGGCGCCCTGGGCGATGGACTCGGTGAGCCTGTCGGAGACCAGATCCGTGAGCCTGGCATCGGTGGTCAGATCGTTGATGACATTGGTCGTCGTCTCGGTGCCGCTCCGTTTCAGGATGACGCCGACGCAGCCCGCCCCGGCGCAGGACTCCCCGATGGACGAGACCTGCGCCTGGGCGGCCGCGGCCACCTGGTCCGCCGTCGTCGCGCCGGAGGTGTCAAAAGCCGCCTGAGCGGTGGCCGCCCTCAGGCGGGCGTCCGCCAGGATGACCTCACGACGGTCCTCGAAGACGTCGTCGCGGATGCGGGCCGTAACGACGACCAGCAGGATAACGATCAGGACGATGCCGGCGGCCATGGCGAACAGCGCCATCCGCGTGGCCAGGCTCCGCCGGATGGCCGACAGGGACGGCATGACGCCATCGCGCCGGCGCAGTCCGGGACTGCTCACGGGCGCCGGCTCGTCCTCGGGCGTCCTGCGCGAGGCTGCGGGTGAGCTCGCGCGAGCGGATCGGTGGGAGAAGGCCACGAGCCGGGTGCCGCCCGCGGATCAGGCCGCGTCGCCGGCGCGGTAACCGACGCCGCGGACGGTCACGACGATCGCCGGATGCTCGGGGTCGTGCTCGATCTTGGCGCGCAGCCGCTGGACGTGCACGTTGACCAGCCGGGTATCGGCGGCGTGCTGGTAGCCCCACACCTGTTCGAGGAGCTCCTCGCGAGTGAACACCTTCCAGGGAGTGCGCGCCAGTGTGACCAGCAGATCGAACTCGAGGGGCGTCAGGCTGATCTTGGTCTCCCCGCGGCGAACCTGATGGCCGGCGACGTCGATGTCGAGGTCGCCGGCACGCACGTGCTCCGCGTTGCCGCCGTCGGAGGTGCGGCGCAGGCGGGTGCGCACACGGGCCAGCAGCTCCTTGGACTTGAAGGGCTTGGTGACGTAATCGTCGGCCCCCGCCTCCAGACCGGAGACGACATCCTGGGTATCCGTACGAGCGGTGAGCATGATGACGGGAACGTCCGACTCCTCTCGAATATGCCGGCATATCTCGACCCCGTCGACACCGGGAAGCATGAGGTCCAGAAGGACGAGGTCGGGGTCGGAATCGTGGAAGACGTTGACAGCGGAGGCCCCGTCAGCACAGTACGAGGGCTCATAACCCTCGGCCGTGAGCATGATGCCGATCATCTCTGACAGGGCCGTGTCGTCGTCAACGACCAGGATGCGGGTGCTCATGGAACGTATCTTGGCACGAAGAAGCCCGCGGCGTGGCATTGTGCAGCACGCGCCGGCACCGTGTCTGATCCGTGACCTTACCACCCCGAACCGATCTTCGCGCAAGAGGACCCGAGCCGTCTCATGCCGTCTCATCTCCTCCTCGGGGCGGAGGAGCGCCTCCGGACCGGCATGTCACAGTGTGCCCATGACCAGCCAGACCAGTGGGACCCCGAACCAGCCGTGGCAGCCGCCCTCCGAGGAATCCCAGGAGCCCCAGCAGCCTCCGCGCTACGGCGCCTACGGCGAAGCTCGCGCGCAGCCGCCTGGGTCCGGCTCCGCGCCGCAGGAGCCGGACCCGGGCGCCGCGGGCCAGTACGCTGGCCGGGCGGCGGCCTACGGCGCCTTCGGGGCGACCGGTCCCGGCCAGCGGGGGGCGTTCTTCCTCGCCCCCAAGCCGGGCATCGTGCCCCTGCGCCCGCTGAGCATCACCGAGATCATCGGCGGCGCCTTTGAGGCGCTGCGCGCCAACCCGCGCGCCATGTTCCTGCCCTCCCTCGTGATCATGAGCGTCATCGGCCTCATCTCGGGGGCCCTGACGTACATGAGCTCACACACTCAGTACGACACCATGCAGGCTCTGTCGGCCTCGCAGGATCCGTCACCGGATGAGATCTTCTCCGCCCTCCAGCTCACCGGCTCCGCCGGCGCGGCTCAGCTCATCGACTTTCTGCTTCTGGCCCTGGCCACCACAATCCTGACCGGTCTGCTCATCGTGGCGGTTTCCCGCTCCGTGCTCGGACGCATCGCCACTCCGGGCGCAGTCTGGCAGAGAGTGCGCTCGCGCATCTGGCCGCTCATCGGCCAGTCTCTGCTCATCGAACTGATCACCGCCGTGATGAGCCTGGCCTCACTGGCCATCGGGTTCGTCATCCTCTTCGCCTTGTTCAGCTCGAGCAGCAACAATCCAAGCCTCGCGACCATCATCTTCGGTCTCCTCGCCGTCCTCATCCTGGTCGCGATCATCATGATCGCCAGCTGCTTCTTCGCGGTTCGCCTCTACCTGGCGGCCGCCGCCCTCATCCTGGAGAACGTGAGCGTGTGGGAGGGCATACGCCGCTCGTGGCACCTGACTAAGGGCAGCTTCTGGAGGGTGCTCGGCATCCTGGTACTGACCACGCTCATCACTCTCGTCCTCCTCGGGGCCATCATGTCGGCCATGAGCATCGCCAGCCAGTTGGCCATGTCGGCCGGGGCGGGCATGTACGCCACGGTCTCAGCTGTGACGGCCTTCGCCACCTCGCTCCTTCAAGCAGCGATCCTGCCGTTCTCCTCGGCGGTCAACGCGCTGACCTACATCGACCTGCGTATGCGCACCGAGGGCCTGGACGTGGAGTTGCGTCAAGCCGCCAAGGTGTGACGCCGACCTGATCGAGCTCCGTCATGTCCGCAACCCTTCCGGCCCTTCCCCATGCGCGCGCTGTGAGCGCGGTGAGCATCATGAGCACCGCGAGCATCATGAGCGCGGCCCGGGCATCCGCGTCGCCCGCGCACGCGGGCGCCCGGGGAGTCGACGCGCCCGCCACTCCGGACGCCGACGAGGCCCGCCGGGCCGCCGAGCGAGAACTCGCCCGCCCGGAATACCGGGACGAGAGCCTGCTGGGGAGGCTCTGGCGATGGCTGTCGGAGCATCTCAACCTGCGCGGCGTCGTCCCCGCAGGCCCCGATTGGCTATCCATCCTCATCGTCGTCGTCATCGCACTCGCCCTTGTCACGGTCCTGATCCTCCTGCTCACGCGCATCACCCGAGTGCAGCGCATCCGCACCGGCCACGACCTGTTCGAGGACGACGACCGCGATTCCGCCGCTCTGAACGTGGCCGCCGACGGCGCCGCCGTCCGCGGGGACTGGACCACCGCCATTGTCGAACGCTTCCGGGCGATCATCCGCTCCCTCGACGAACGCGGCGCCATCGACGATTATCCCGGGATGACCGCTCACGAGGCGGCGGCGGCCGCGTCCGCCGCCGTCGTCGATCACGCCGATGACCTCCTGCACGCGGGAACGCTCTTCGACGCCGTGCGCTACGGGGAGGTCGTCTCCACCCCGGCGCAGGACTCCTGGATGCGCACCCTGGCCGACGCCGTCGCGCATGCACACCTGGCGCCCCAGACCGCGCCCATGGGCATCCCCGCCTGGGGGGACGGGGGCCTGCCATGACGACCTCCGTGTCCTCGCGCCCCGAGCCGACCGAGCCCCGCACGAGGCGCCCAACGGACCCCCCGGGAGCCGGCGACCAGGTGGCCGGCGAGCCCCCGGCCGCCAGAGTGCGTCGGTGGCGCCCCTTCATCCTGGCCGTGGGACTGCTCCTGATCGTCACCGTCGTCGTGAACCTGCTGAAACCCCAGCACTCCGATCGCCCGCTCGCGATCGACAACCCGGGGCGGAACGGGGCGCAGGCTCTCGCCCGGCTTCTGCGCGATGAGGGGGTGTCGGTCGAAACCGTCCGCTCCACCGATGCGGCCGTGCGCTCGGCCGGGCCGAATACGACGGTAGTCCTGCTCAACGCCGGGGACCTGGACAACCACGAGCGGGAGGAGCTGTCGGACGCCGGCGCCGACATCGTCGTCCTCGGTGCGCTCCACCAGGACCTGACGGGGCTGAGCGAACCGGCCGGGCTGACCGCCTCTGAGCAGTCGGCTCCCACCGACGTCCTTTTGACGGCCCAGTGCGCAGACGCCGACGCCACGGCGGCCGTCTCCGTGCTCGGCCCGCACGGCTCAGTGCGGCCGGGCTCCTCCGGCGCCATCGGCTGCTTCCCCGTCGACGAGGGCGGCTACGCCTACGCGACCGCCGCCACCGGAGGCGGCGGCGCGCTGCGCGTCATCGCCGACGCCGGCATGGCGACCAATTCGCGGCTGACCGACGCGGGCCATGCGTCCCTGGCGGTGCGCGCGCTCGGGCACCACGATCACGTGGTGTGGTTCGACGCCTCCCAGCAGCAGCCCCGGGCGGTGTGGGATACCGACTCGGTGCCGCGCTGGATGCCGGTTCTGATTCTCCAGGGCGCCATCATCGTCTGCGCGCTGGCCGCGGTCCGAGGACGGCGCTTCGGACCGATCGTTGTCGAGAACCTGCCCGTTGTCGTCCGGGCGACCGAGACGACACGCGGACGGGGCCGCCTGTATCGTCGCGCGGGAGCCCGCGACCGCGCGGCTCGGGCCCTGCGCACCGCCACCGCGCTGCGTCTGGCCCCCAGGCTCGGCCTGCCCTCGCAGGCCCGCCCCGCCGATGTCGCCGACGCCGCCGCCCAGGCCACCGGGTACCCGCCCCGGCTCGTCCACGAGCTCTTGTGCGGTCCCGTCCCATCCAGCGACCGGGTCCTCGCTGACCTGGCCGTCCAGCTCGACCGACTCGAGAGCGAGGTCCTTGCGAGATGAGCACTCCCACCACGTCCACCGGACCCGAGGCCGCCCGCGAACCGGCACCGGTCGGAACCGGCGACCCGCGCACACTGCTGACGGCCGTGCGCTCCGAGGTCGCCAAGGCCATCGTCGGCCAGGACCCCGCGGTGACGGGGCTCGTCATCGCCATGCTCACCGGAGGCCACGTCCTGCTCGAGGGAGTGCCGGGCGTCGCCAAGACGCTGCTCGTGCGCTCACTGGCCCAGGCACTGGACGTGGACACCAAACGCGTGCAGTTCACCCCCGACCTCATGCCGGGCGACGTGACGGGCTCTCTCGTCTACGACGCGCGCAGCGCCGCTTTCTCCTTCCGACAGGGGCCGGTGTTCACCAACCTGCTTCTAGCGGACGAGATCAACCGAACGCCCCCCAAGACCCAGGCGGCGTTGCTGGAGGCCATGGAGGAGCGCCAGGTCTCGGCCGACGGACAGCCGCGCGCGCTGCCCGACCCCTTCATGGTCATCGCCACCCAGAACCCCGTCGAGTACGAGGGCACCTATCCGCTGCCGGAGGCCCAGCTCGACCGTTTCCTGCTCAAGCTGATCCTGCCCCTGCCCGAGCGGGCCCAGGAGGTGGAGGTGCTCTCACGGCACGCCTCGGGCTTCGACCCTCGTGATCTGAGGAGTGCGGGGGTGCGGGCTGTGGCCGCTCCGAATGACTTGGCCGCCGCTCGGGACCAGGTGCGCACCATCGGGGCCTCCCCCGAGGTACTGGGCTACATCGTGGACCTGGTGCGGGCCACGCGCGTCTCGCCGTCGGTGACCCTAGGTGTCTCGCCCCGTGGTGCTACCGCACTGCTGGCGGCCGCCCGCGGATGGGCCTGGTTGTCGGGACGGAGCTTCGTGACGCCCGACGACGTCAAGGCGCTCGCCACGCCCGCGCTGCGCCACCGCGTCCAGCTGCGCGCCGAAGCAGAGATGGAGGGGGTGACGACCGAGTCCGTCATCAACGGCGTCCTGCGGTCGGTGCCCGTGCCCCGCTGACCGCCCCGAGTCGTCCGTCGAGCGCGCCTGCCCGTGCGAACGCCCGGATGCGGACCAGGACACAAGCTCAAGCTGAGGAACAACCCGGGGAGGAGGAGGCGTGTACCTCACGATGCGCACCGTCTGGCTGCTGAGCGTCGGCTGCCTGCTCGCGATCGCCGCGCCCCGGCCCGCGACGGCGATCGGATGGACGGCTGTCGTGGCGGTCCTCGTCTGCTTCGACGTGATCGCCGCGCCCTCGCCGCGCAGCCTGCGCATTCAGCGCTCCACCGCACGCGCCGTCCGCCTGGGGGAGACCACCACCTCAACGCTCACGGTCACCTGCACCGGCCGCCGGAGAGTAACGGTGCAGGTGCGCGACGCATGGCCGCCGTCGGCCGGGGCGAGCCACGAGCGAGCCCGACTGACGATCCCTCCGGGTGAGCGCCGTCGGACCCGTATGGTCCTGATGCCGACGCGTCGCGGCATCCGCCCGGCCGACTTCGTCACCGTGCGGATATCGGGCCCTCTCGGACTCGCGGGACGTCAGGCGTCGCTGATCGCGCCGGCGCGGCTACGGGTCCTTCCGGCGTTCACCTCGCGCCGCCACCTGCCCTCGCGCCTGGCGCGCCTGCGGGAGATGGACGGCCGCAGCGCCGTCATGGTCCGCGGGTCGGGAACCGAATTCGACTCTCTGCGCGAGTACGTGGTCGGCGATGACGTGCGCTCAATCGACTGGAGGTCGACGGCGCGCCGAGGCGAGATCGTCGTGCGCACCTGGCGGCCCGAGCGGGACCGGCGCGTGCTCATCATGATCGATACCGGGCGCCTGTCGGCCGCGCGCCTGGGCGACGGTCCGCGTTTGGACGCCCATATCGAGTCCTGCCTGCTCATGGCGGCCCTGGCCTCGCGAGCCGGGGACAGGGTCGAAGTCGTCGCCCTCGACGTCGCCGTGCGCGCACAGGTGCGAGGGCAGTCGGGTCCTGCGCTCATGAGCGCTCTGGCGGACACTCTCACCCCGCTGGACGCCGAACTCGTGGAGACCGACTGGACGCTTCTGGCATCCACGGTGCGCTCCACGCTCTCGCAACGCGCGCTCGTCATCGTTCTCACCGCGCTGGACGGGGCGGACGGCGAATCGCCGATGGTGCATGCTCTGGGGGCGGTGGCGCGCGACCACGCGGTGCTCCTCGCCTCTCCCACTGACCCGGACCTGGCCGAGCTGCGTGCCGATCATGCGAGCAGCGAGGCCGTGTACACGGCGGCGGCCGTCGAGCGCGACACCGTCGAACTCGTCCGGATGCGCAACAGGCTGCGCCGCCGCGGGATCGAGGTGGTCGAGGCTGAGCCGGCCGCCATCGCTCCGGCGCTGGCCGACGCCTACCTGATGCTCAAGGCCGCGGGGCGCTTGTGATGACCGGTGCGTGCGCTCCGCCCCGCGTCGTGGGACCGGTGAGGCCGGCGGATTCGATCGGATCAGCCCGCCTCAGGCAGCGCGACGCCCGCCTCCTCCTCGTCCAGGTCCCCCGTCTGCCCGGCATCGGCGGCGCGGCGCCCGAGCACGAGGGTGTAGGCCCACAGCGCCGTCACTGCGAGCACCCCGACAACGAATTTGACCGCCCACGGCATCTGGGACGGCGTTACGAAAGCCTCGATGAGGCCGGCGACGGCCAGGGCCGCCGTCAGTGTGACCGCCACCGTGATCAGGGCCCGGCCCTCCGCCGCCAGCGCGACCCCGCGAGACCTGGGACCCGGTACGAGCAGCGTCCAGAACAGGCGCAGCCCCGCGCCTCCGGCGACGAACACGCAGGTCAGCTCGAGCAGGCCGTGGGGCGTGACGAGTGCGAAGAACAGGCTCAGCACGCCGTGGTCGGCCATGACGGCCGCGGCTCTGCCGATGTTCAGGGCGTTGGCGAACAACACCCATGCGGGCAGGGCCCCCGTGATGCCGCTGGCCACGCAGATGGCGGCGAGGCGCGCATTGTTCGTCCACACCTGAGCGGCGAACTCGCTGGGCTCGTACTGGGAGTAGTAGGACTCGAACATGGAGCCGGCGTAGGCGTCGCGCTCTTCAGGTGTGCCCACGGCGTTCATCGCCTCGGGACTGCGCAGTGTCCACACGGCCACGATTACGGCGATGACGATCTCCACGGTCATCACGCCCGCCGTCCACCAGCGCACCCGGTAGAGCGCGGCCGGAGCCGACCGCAGCCAGAAACGGCGCAGATCGCTCAGACGGGCCTCCCTGGTTCCGGTGATCCGGCCGCGGGCCGCGGCCACGAGAGTCGAGACCTCGGCGATGAGCTCGGGATCCGGGGCGCCCGCGCGAATGCGCGAGAGGTGCCTCGCGGCGGCGCGGTAGAGGCTCACGAGCTCGTCGGCCTCCGCACCGTCCAGCCGGCGCCGACGCGTGAGCTGATCCAACCGGTCCCACTGGTCGCGGTGCGCGGCCGCATACGCATCGATGTCCACGCAAGGAGTCTGACATGGTGACCGAGCCGCCCGCCTCGTCCGAGCGGATGATGACACCGGATGTGGTGGTCACCGGCGAGGCCGTCGCCCTCGAGGTGCGAGCGGCGTCGGCCGGCATGCGCATCCTGTCGGGCCTGGTCGACTACACCCTGTACACGGGTGGGCTCGTGATGACCCTCAACACGTGGCTGGCGATCGCCCCCGCGGACATCACCCTGTCCGGACCGATGGCGATGGTCGAGCTCTCGCTGATCCTGCTGCTGTGGACCCTGGTGCTCCCTTTGACGATCGAGGTCCTCTCTCGCGGGCTGTCGGCGGGCAGGCTCATCACCGGCACCAGGGTGGTGCGCGACGACGGCGGCGCGATACGGCTGCGGCACAGCCTTGTGCGCACCCTGCTGGCATTGATCGAGATCTGGGCGACGGCCGGCACCCTGGCCAGCCTGACCTGTGCGGCCACGCCCCGCGGCAAACGGCTGGGCGACCTGCTGGCGGGCACCTACGTGGTGCACGTCCGCTCGGTAACGCGGGGGGCGCCCCCGGTGCTCATGCCTCCGGAATTGGCCGCGTGGGCGTCGCAAGCGGATATACGCGCGCTACCGGGGTCTCTCGCGCTGGTCGCGCGGACCTTCCTGCAACGGGCCTCGACAATGCAGCCCGCGCCGCGAACGCGTCTGGCGGTGCAGCTGGCGGCCGCGGTCGAACCCCATGTGGCGCCGCCGGCGCCGGCGGGAACGCACCCGGAGCGCTTCTTAGCGGCGGTCCTCGCCGAGCGCAGGGACCGCGAGTTCATTCTCGAGCTGCGCAGCAGGCGGGCCGATCAGAAGGAGTAGAGCCGTATCCAGGGTCGCATCGTCCCGCGCGGTGGAGCGGTGGTGGAGCGTCAGAGGCGGGTCGCCTCGTGGGCCAGGAGGACGGGCACGCCCTCACGCACCGGATAGGCCAGGCCGGCGGAGGGGGACTCCAGCCGCTGGGCGCCGTCGGGCCCGATGCCGTCGACGAGCTCACCGCCGGTGACAGGGCAGCGCAGGGCCCGGCGCAACCAGAACTCGATGCCGGCGGGGGCGGTCTCGGACACGAGCTCAGTCCTCCTTCTCGCCGCGCAGGACGCGCAGGTGGCCGCGACGCGCGATCTCGCCGTCGCCCAGGCCGGTGAGATGGTCGGGCAGGGTGTCGGGGGCGTCATGGGTGAACGGACCGGGCATGATGCCGCCGGGGCGTCCGGTGCGCTCGGCGGGCTGAGGCTTGGGCCGTGGAGCGCGCGAGGCCTCGCGTACTGCGTCGGCCAGGGCGGTCAGATCGTCGTCCGACGGCGGGGCGGGTGTGAAGTCGGTGGCCAGGCGGATCACCTGCCAGCCGCGCGGCGCGGTGAAGGACTCCACATGCCTGGCGCACAGATCGTAGGCCTCGGGCTGCGCCTCGGTGGCCAGCGGACCCAGCACGATGGTGGAGTCGGCGTAGACGCTCGTCAGGGTGGCGACGGCAGGGTTCTCGCAGCCGGGCCTGCGGCAGCGTCGGACTCTTTTCACGTGCGCAGGCTATCGCGCTCGGGGCCCGTGGCCGAGGCGCCCGACGGATCCGATCGCGTCGGGCGCGTTCGTGAGGGACGCGGTCTTACGCCTGCGGGTCGATCTCGTCGGGGCCTCGTCCCAGCACGAGCGCCACCTGCTCGACGACGACACGACGCACGAGCCCGGCGAGTTCGGCGTCCTCTCGGGCGCGGGAGGCGACGGGTCGACGGTAGACGACGATGCGCGAGGGAAGCCCGGCGCGCGGCTGGGCGGCGAATCCCCGGCCGAGGACGACGCCGTGCTCCCACGGGGCCGGATCCGAGGGCGGCACCTCCTCGACGGCGAATTGGATAGAGCCGACCTGGGGGCAGTGGCGGGCAAGGTCGTCGGCGGCCGCCACGACGAGCTCGTCGAAGCGTTCGGCGCGCGTGCGCCACGCCGGCAGGTGGGGAGGCACGAGCGGGCCCCGCAGGCCGCGCCCGTGCCGATCCCGCCGGTGGGCGGAGGCGGGCGCGGGGGCCGGGGCGCGGCGGGACGGATCGGGCACGAGCGCACTCTAAACGACCGGTTCCTGCGGATCGTGTCGGCCGCGTGCCGGGCGAGTCCGTCTCGCCCTGAGGGGCGGGGTGCGCGACTCGTCGGGCTCGGCCGAACGGGGTCCAGCGCCGGACGTTCCCCTGGCGCGTCAGCGCAGGAGCAGGCGGGTCTCGGACAGAGCCGTGGAGTCGGCCACCGCGGGGACGACCGCGATGAGGGTCCCGGCGGCGCTCCCCGTCACCCGTGTCGTCACCACGGCCGCCGCCGCGACCTCCTGGGACCCCGACCCCGCGATCGTCAGCGCCGCGATCTCGTCGGGAACCTCCGGCGTCACGGTAGTGCCGGCCGGCACCTCCACATCCCGACTCCACGTCCCGTCCGCCGAAGTCAGACTCACTGCGGCGGGCGAGCGTCCCGAGTTGGTCAGCACCAGGTCCGAGGACATCTCTCCGCCGCGGGGCAGGGCGATGGAGCCGGCCTCGCCGGCGTCGGATGCGGTCGCCTGCGACCAGGCGACGTCGTGCAGCAGCGCACCCGAGCGCTCGGGGTACTCCCCCGCGCTGCGCACGAGTCGAACGCCCGCGGTCACCGGCGCGTCGGAGCCCACGTGCACGCCGTAGGCCCCCGCGGGCACGCCGCCGAGCGAGACATCGAAGACGGCTCCCGGGTCCACGACCAGGGAGCCCGCCCCCGGCAGGGGCTGGGTCCCGTCCGGCCCGACCATCGACACCGCCACGGTGGCGGGCTCGTCGCCCGGGTTGACCACGCGTACCACCGGCGCGTCCGAGGAGACCGGGGCGCCCTCGGCGGCGTCGGAGGCCTTCTCCCCCTGCTCGGCCGCGTCGGTCAGGACGACTCCGGGCACGGTCAGGTCCGTCGAGGGGGCCGCGCCCGCCGTCGTGACCTCGGTACCCGCCGCCGTCTCGCCATCGAGGGCCTCGGTGACCAGCGCGGGCACGAGGGTGCCACCGGTGGCCTCAACGCTCAAAGCCAGACGCGAGTCGGTGCCGGCCGCCTCCAGCAGGAAGCCCATGGTCTTGCCCGGGGGCACAACCACCCGGCCGCCCGAGGGCGCGAGGAGCTCGCCGACGGACCCGTAGAGGCGGATGGCGGCCGTCACCGACGTGGTGCCGGGATTGGTCAAGCGCAGCTCGGCCGAAGAGCCGAGCTGGGTCGATCCGCCCACGATCCAGGAGATGGCGGTCGGGGGTGTGCAGGGCGCTGCGGTGAGTCCGCGCAGATCGCCGTCGGCGCTCAGCGTGGTGGTCACGCCGACGGCGCCGGTGGGCGCGCGGTCGGCCCGGGCGACGCTCAGCAGCCCGTCGGAGGCCTCGGCGAGCGTGGTGACGGGCTCAGTCAAAGTCTTGCCCCCGTAGGTCAGGGTGGAATCCCCGTCGAGACTGCTCAGCGTCGTGGTCGCAGTCGTCCTGCCGACGTCGACGGCGCCCAGCGTGTTTCCCGGAGCGCCGTGGCAAGCGTAGACGACGTCGTCGGCAGGCATGGGGACGTCCATCGCGGCGACGTCGGCGCTCTGGTTGGCGGGGGCGCGGACGCCCAGCCAGGTCAGCCCGACCGCCCCCGCCGCGAGAAGAGCCGAGGCTGTCAGAGACGCGGTGCGTCCGACGACGCCGGGCCAGCCCGGGTGCCGGGAAACGGTGTTCGTCCCCTCGCCCTCATCGGTCATACGGATGCCCTCCTGCGTCTCAGGGGTAGCGCGGCCAGTGCCGTGACACCCCAGGCCACCCATATCAGACGGGTGACGACGGTGTCCGCGACGGATCCGTGAGCCACGACCAGTTCGCCTCCGCCCGGCGGCACGGTGAAGGCCTGCCGCCATGCACCGGCAGTGTTCTGAAGGAGGCCGACCGCTTCCAGGGGCTCGCCGTCGAGGGTCGCGTACCAACCCGCATCCGCCCGCTCAGCCAGGACGAGAGTGCGCTCCGACCCATCGTCGGGAAGGTCGGCGACGACTTCGGTGGCGGCGCCCGGAGGAGTGGGCAGGGGCGTGGCGGTGCCGTCGCCGGCCACGAGACTGGCGCGGGCGGACTCGGAGGCTCGGCTCGGGGCGACGCGCCAGGAGGCGCCTGCGGAGGTCTGCGCGAGCTCATCGAGACCGGGCGTGGAGTCCAGGCCCGCGCGCGCCAGCGCGGTGGTTTCGTCGTCGGGGACGTCGGCCAGCACAACGACGGCCACGCCGTGAGCGGCGAGGCCGTCGGCGGCGCTCGCGTCCTGCCCCGCAGCGGCGCGGGTGACGATGTCGGCCAGTTCGGCGTCGGCCGGGTCGGTCGGCTCCAGACTCAGCGTCGCACCAGCCGCGGGCCGGGTGGTCGCCGCCGGCAGGTCGGCGCTGCCGGCGGCGGCCGTCAGGCGGCTGCGCAGCTGGGCGGCCAGGACGTCGGGGACGACGTCGGTCAGCTGGGTGCCGGCGCCGCGCCAGGTGCGCACGACGAGCCCCTCGGGGGTCGAGGTGAGGACGACGACGCGCCCGGCGGACGCCGAGCGCTGGGTCTCCTCGGCGATCACGGGAATCCGCTGGCCGCCGGCCCGCAGGGCCATAACGATGGCGTCGGAGCCGACCGCGGTGGAGGTCCGGGCGGCCAGTGCCCAGGCGGTGCCGACGGCGAGCGGGATGACCAGGACGAGAACCGTTACCGCGACCAGCACGAGGCGACGAGCCCCGAGGCCGCGACGCGTACGACCGGCGCCAGCGGCGTCGATGCCGGCCAGGGCCGCCGTGAGCAGTCCCGCCGTCGCGAGGGAGATGCCGGTGCCCGCCCACCCGGCGACCGTCACGGAGCCGGTCCCGTCGGGCAGAACGCCCATCGCGGTGGTCGCACGCACGGCCAGGAGGGCGAGGCCCAGGCCGCCGAGGGCGGCGAGCACGCCCGCTCGGGCGCGGTGGCCACGCCGCCCTGTCGTCACCAGGCCGCACAGCGCGAGCGCGGGCAGAATCGCCAGGAGCGCCCTGACCGCCAGCGCGAGCGTCGGGCTGGCCGTCAGTGCATCGATGTCCACGGGCACGCCCAGGAGCGTATCGACGGCGGAGGGAGGGGGGACGGACACGGGGACGCCGGTGTCCGTGAGCAGGTAGCGCAGGCCGGCAGTGACGCTGTCGGCCGAGGCGGTGCTCGCGGCCCTCCACCACGCGGGCGCCGCGGTGGCGACGACGGGCAGTACGGTGAGTACGAGCCGCACCGCGGAGCGGCGCACCACGACCATGAGGACCAGCAGGCAGGGGACCACCACGGCGGCGGTGACCGGGGCGGCCGCGACGAGAAGGGCCAGGAGGAGTCCGGCGACGGCGGCGGCCGTCGCCGAACCGGGCCCGTACTCCTCAATGGCCGCACCGCGGGCGATCGCCGGTGAGGCGGCGTCGTCGTCGGGGACGCCGGTCGTCGGCGAGGTCGGCCCCTCGTCGTCGCGGCTCGCGACGGGCCCGGAGACCCCCGACCATCCGCCCTCCGCGAGCCTCTCGAGCTCCTCGAACATGGTCGGCGGGGCAGCCTCCCCGCCATCCCCGGCCTCGTCGGACCCGTCCCGCTCCTCGAAGCGCCGCGCCACGGTCCCGGTCGTCGGCTCGGGCGCGCCGAACTCGGCATCATTCTCCTCGACGATCCGGGCGAGGGCGGCAGCGCGTCCACGCGGGGCCGCCGCATCGCCTGATGCGGCGGCCCCGCCCCCGACGGCGCCGGGGATGTCGACAGCAGGCGCCCCGTCATCGTCGTCGGTCCGCGCACTCGGACTCATTTCGTCCTGCGGGTCATCGGCGAGTTCGGCGAGGTCTTCGATGCGTTCGGAGGCGAAGCGGTCGAGGTCCGCCTTCTCCTGGGCGGTGGCGTGGTGGGCCCCGACCAGACCCGACAGGACCACGTCGCGCCGGTCGGCCCCGACCGCCCGCGCCAGAGCGGTCAGCGCCCACGGCAGGGCGAGATGGACCAGCACGGCCGTCAGACGCCCCTGCCCCACGGCCAGCAGGAGCGCGGGGGCCAGCGCCCAGGCCAGCGCCGCCCAGGCGCGCAGGCTCGTGCGCCGGGTAACGGTCCCGGCGGCGAACCAGGCGCCCAGGGCGGCCAGAGGCACGGCCGCCAGAAACAGCAGGTGGACCAGACCGTTACCGTCGAGTCCGAGGCGGCCGGCGACGGCCACGGGTGCTGCGAGCATCGCCAGCAGAGGGTCGGCGGCCGCCGTGTAACCGTCGCCCGAAGCGGCCCAGGTCGCCCAGGCCGCGTTCCACAGAGCGCGCGCCGTCAAATCGAGACCGGCGCTGGCGCCGCCGGTGACGGTGCGGGTCATGAGCACTCGGCTCAGGCCGACTCCCGCCGCCAGAACGGCCACGGCGAGCGTGCCGGCCAGTACGAGTCGGCGGCGACGGGCCAGCGCCGCCAGCTCGCGCACCTCGAGTTCGCTGGGAGCGGTGGCGCGGGTGGAGCGTTCGCGCTCCTGGCGTGCGCGGTCTCGACGCACCGAGCGGATCTCGACGGGGTCGACATACAACCGGGTCAGAACCGAACGGCGCACAGTGGCGTGGGCCGCCAGGCGTCTGCGGCCCCGTCTGACGGCACCGGCGCGACGAGAGACCGTCAGGGCGGCTCTGAGCTCATCACGGGCCAGGGCGGGGGACTTGGTCAGCAGACGCCATCCGGCCCGGACGACTCCCAGGACGAGGAACCAGATCAGCAGCAGGCCGATGGGGCGAGTGGAGAATGTCGCCCAGGCGGTGAGCTGGGCGGTGCGGCGCGCCCGGAAGGAGCGCTCGGGATCCGGGTCGGGAGCGCGAACTCGCGGAGCCGAGAGGCGTGTGCGCACGCCGGAGCGCCCGCGTCCGTCGTTCTGGGAGGGGCGCAGACCCAGGTAGCTGGCACGCCGATGCCGGATCACGGCCCGGGGGACGACAACGACGCGATGCCCGGCCAGGCGGACCGCCCGCGACAGCTCGAGGCCGTCATCGAAGACGGGGAAGGCTGGCGAGGTACCGCCCAGCTCCTCCCAGACGGCACGGTCGATGAGGGCTCCGGCGGTCCCGACCGCCAGGACGTCGGAGCGGTCGTCATGCTGACCCTGATCGATCTCGCCGGGCACGACATCGTTGGCCCGGCGCGCCGAGACAGTGGTGCGAAGCCCGACTTCGAGCAGGCGCTCGGGGCGGTTCCAGTCGACCTGCTTGGGGCCGACCAGCGCAGCGGAACGGGCCTCGGCGACCGCCGTCAGCAGAGCCTCCAGACAGGTCGGTGCGGGCGCGGCGTCGTCGTGAAGCAGCCAGAGCCAATCGCAGCGGTGCCCGCCGTCGACCGCACCCCGAGAGCCGGTCTCCCCGGCGGCCGGCGCCTCGATGTCCTCGGGTGCGCGCGAGTCCTCCGGGCCGCCGACGTCCTGCGATGAGCGATCGGCCGCAGGCGAGTTCCGGCGCACGCCCGTCTCCACGAGGTCGGCGTACCGGTCCAGCCCCCGGACGACCGCGTCCCCGAACCCCTCAGCCTCCGGAACGCGCACGATGCGCGCCCGCGAGCGCGCATCGAGTCCCGAACCGGAGACGGCTTCTTCGACGGGGGTTCCGTCGCCCAGGCCGTTGCCACGCGAAGCGACGTCGATGAGGAGGACGACCCCAGGCGCCCGCGTCTGCCGGGCGACCGCCCGCAGAGTGCGACGCAGATAAGGCGTGACCCCGGCGGTGACGACGACCGCGAGCGCATCCGCTCCGGGAGGGCTCGAGGGAAGCAGGTCGGCGTCGGCCGGGCTCATACAGCGCGACGCTTGAGCTTGCGACGCTCCCGCTCGGACAGGCCGCCCCAGATGCCGAACCGCTCATCGTGGGCGAGCGCGTACTCAAGGCACTCCTCCCGAACTTCGCAGGAGGCGCACACGCGCTTGGCTTCGCGCGTGGAGCCGCCCTTCTCGGGGAAGAACGCCTCGGGGTCGGTCTGCGCGCACAGGGCGCGCTCCTGCCAGGCGAGTGGACCCTTGTCTCCTTCATCACCACCGAAGAGAAACAGTAGAGTCTGGTCGTCGGCTTCGTCCGTCTGCGCAAGCGGACCCTCTCCGAGGATGTTCCACACGATGGTTTCCCTTCAGGTCAGGGGCAGGTAACTACGCATGAATTACACGGGTGTGAGCGAAGAGAGTCAAGCCGGGGAGGGATATGTCACCCAATCGTGATCTTCGGCGTGATTCCAAGGAAAAACCCATGTAACGGAACGATAACGACGCCTCTCGAGACAGGATTTTGAGGGTTCCTCTACACGCCCCGAGGAGAACCTCTCGCACAGGGCTCGGCGTGGATCGCACGGGGGTCACCGCACTCGTTCCGCAGGCCTCCTGCGCCCCCTCGGGCGAGGCCGCCTCGCCCCGCTCGCACCGGAGCGAGGCGGCCCGCACGGACGCTTGAACAACGACCCGTTTCTGCTTGAATCACCCCATGATCGACGCCCTCGCCCAGGCTCTGCCCTCCACCACTGACTCGGATCGCCCGTGGTTGACGTGGTACTCCCCCGACGAGCGCATCGAGTTGACCGGGCACGTCGTGAGCATGTGGCAGGCCAAGTGCGCGGGCCTGGTCGCCGCGGAGGTCGGACCGGATGCGACGGTGCATCTGGAGATGACGCCGCACTGGCGGACGGTGACGTGGTGCGCAGGCGTCTGGCTGACGCGGGGTGCCATCCTTCTGCCTCCCACCGACGGAGCGCTTGTAGAAAAGCTACCAACGACGACTCCCAACCTGTCGGTGACATTCAGGAATCATTGGTTGTTCCCCCCAGCAGACGTTCAGGTTCTTGTGTCAAAGGAGTCCTTCGCGACGTGCTGGCCGACAGCCCTCCCGCCCCTCGCGCTCGATGGAATCGCCGAGGCCATGTCCTACGCCGACCGCTTCGACCCCCTCCCCGCCGAGGGGGACGAACCCGCGCTGCTGGTCGTTCACGACGGCGGGCTGCGCACGGTCAGCAGGGACGCCCTGGCGGCCAGCACGCCACGCGCCGCGGCCGAGGCGGCGCGAGCGGCGGGCGCACGGGCCCTCCTGGTCCGGGAGGAGACCACTGAGCGGGCGATGCTCGGGGTTCTGGCTGCATGGCAGACGGGGCTGACGGCCCTGCTCGCATCTCCCGACGCCGATGCCTCCCTGATCGCCGCGGCGGTGCGGCAGGAGGGCGCGGCGGGCGCCTGAGAGAGCCCTGAGGAGCTCGGCGCCACCACCGCCCCAAGGTCAGGGGACGTCGGCCTGAGCGACCACGCCCTCCCCCTCGATGGTGAGCACGCGCTCGTCGGCGCCGACGAACAGCGCCTGGCCGCACGCGAGCGTCTGTCGACCCGCGGGACTCGTCACCGTCGTCCTCCCCTGGGTCGCCAACAGGATCCTGGGTCCCCGCCCGGGCACCTGCACCCGGCCGTCCGCCGGGACGACCGTGGTCACGAGCAGCTCGAAATCGTCCACGGGCGCGTAGTAGGCGCGGGTGGCGTGCGAGAGGTACTCCGGCGCCGGGCGCACCGGCGGGGCGGCGACGTAGTCGACGCAGGCGAGCATCTCGGGCACGTCGACGTGCTTGCTGGTCAGCCCCGCGCGCAGCACGTTGTCGGAGGAGGCCATGATCTCGACTCCGAGCCCGCTGATGTAGGCGTGCACGCTGCCCGCGGGCACGAAGAGGGCCTCCCCCGGCTGCAGCGTGACCGGGTTGAGCAGCAGCGCTGCGGCGACCCCGGGGTCTCCCGGGAAGGCACGGGCCATGACGACGGCGTTGGCGTCCACGCGCGGCGACGGGGACGCCCCCTGGCTGATGCGCGCGGCGATCTCGGCGACGAGCTCATCGATCTCCACAGTCGTGGGACGGGCGTCCTCGGATACCAGGTCGGTGAAGACCTGACGGATGCCGAAGCGGGTGGGATTCAGGCGCAGGGTGCGCCGCATGCGGTGAGCGAGGGCGGAGTCGAGTCCCGCCAGGACCTCGGCGGCGCGGCGCGGGGCGCGGAAGCCGGCGACGGCCTCGTAGCGACTGAGCGCCAGGACCATCTCCGGCTTGTGATTGGCGTCCTTGTAGGAACGGGCGGGATCGTCCAGGGCCAGGCCGGCCTCGTTCTCGAGCTGGAAGCCCTCGGTCGCCTGCTCCAGGGAGGGGTGGACCTGCAGCGACAGCGCCTGGTCGGGGGCGATGAGCTTGAGGAGGAAGGGCAGCTGGGGACCGAACCGACGGACGACGTCCTCGCCCAGCAGCCGCTGCGGGTCCGCATCGATGAGATCGGTCAGCGTACGCGGACCAACCGCGAGCCGGGTCGGTCCGCATGGGTGGGAGCCGTACCACTGCTCCGCCCACGGGTGGTTGTCAGGGCGCTCGCCGAGCAGCTCAGGGATGGCTGTCGTCGAGCCCCAGTCGTATGACTGGCGTGCACCGATGAGTCGTTCCATAACGCGCACGCTAACCCATAGCCCCGCCCGGCGAGACCGACGCGGGGCGAGGGGCTCGACGCGGCGTGGCGCGCCCCGTATGAGTCACACTGTGTCCATGCGAGGCATCATCCTGGCCGGAGGCTCCGGCTCACGACTCAACCCGATCACCCTGGGAACCTCCAAGCAGCTCCTGCCGGTCTATGACAAGCCGATGATCTACTACCCGCTGAGCACGCTCATGCTCGCAGGCATCCGGGACGTCCTGGTCATCACGACGCCGCACGATGCTCCCGCCTTCCATCGTCTGCTCGGCGATGGGGAGCGCCTGGGGGTGTCCATCTCCTACGCCGTCCAGAAGGTCCCCGACGGCCTGGCCCGGGCCTTCGTGGTCGGTGCGGAGTTCATCGGCTCCGAGCCGGTCGCCCTGGTCCTGGGCGACAACATCTTCTACGGCCCCGGTATGGGGACCCGGCTGCGCCGCCACACCCGTCCCGAGGGCGGCATCGTGTACGCCTACCAGGTGGCCGACCCGACGGCCTACGGCGTCGTGGAGTTCGACGCCGATTCCCGGGTGGTCTCCATCGAGGAGAAGCCGGTCCGCCCGCGCTCCGACTACGCGATTCCCGGCCTGTACTTCTACGACAACGACGTCGTCGGGATCGCTGCGGCCCTCGAGCCGTCGGAGCGCGGCGAGTACGAAATCACCGATGTCAACCGCGCCTACCTGAGAGCGGGCCGCCTGGCGGTCGAGGTCCTCCCCCGCGGCACCGCCTGGCTGGACACGGGCACCTTCGACTCGTTGGCCGATGCGACCGGCTTCGTGCGCACCGTCGAGCACCGGCAGGGCCTCAACATCGGCTGCCCCGAGGAGGTCGCCTGGCGCATGGGCTTCATCGACGACGACGGCCTGCGCTCCCGAGCCGAACCGCTGGCCAGGTCGGGCTACGGCCGCTACCTTCTAGGACTGCTGGACCGCGCTCGGCAGTGACCAGTGCCTCAGGAGCCCACCTCCCCCTGAGTTCATGATTCTTGATCATCTTGTTATGATCGAACGCATCGATCCTCGACAAGAAAGTGAACAATGGTGGAATCGGCCATCGACACGCTCTCACAGCCGCAGTTCGACGTCCTGTACGCCCTCCACCGGGCGGACGCCCCGCTGACGCAGCGACAGATCCAGGAATCGACCGGGATGTCCCTGGGCGGCGTCAACACCGCCGTGCGCACCTGCGAGGCGGCCGGGTACATCGCCGATCGGCGCATCACACCGGCCGGCATCGAGGCTCTGGAACCCTATCGGGTCAACAACGCGGTCATCATGGCCGCCGGCCTGTCCCAGCGCTTCGCCCCCATCTCCTACGAGCGTCCCAAGGGCATGCTGCGCGTGCGCGGGGAGGTCCTCGTCGAGCGGCAGATCGAGCAGCTGCACGCCGCCGGGATCACGGACATCACCGTCATCGTCGGCTACAAGAAGGAGTACTTCTTCCATCTAGCCGACCGATTCGGGGTCGCCATCGCCGTCAACGACGACTACGTGAACCGCAACAACAACGGCTCGCTGTGGGCGGTGCGCGAGAAGCTGGGCAACACCTACGTGTGCTCCTCCGACGACTACTTCACAACCAATCCCTTCGACTCCCACGTCTACCAGGCCTACTACTCGGCCCAGTACGTCGAGGGTCCCACCCAGGAGTGGTGCCTGACCACCGGCCCCGGCGGACGGATCACCGGGGTGACGGTCGGCGGCGCCGACGCCTGGACGATGCTGGGCCACGTCTACTTCGACCGGGCGTTCTCAACCTCCTTCCGACGCATCCTCGAGGACGTCTATGCGCTGCCCGAGACCGAGCCGAAGCTGTGGGAATCGATCTACATCGACCACATCAAGGAGCTCGACATGGTCATCCGCCGCTACCCGTCGGGGGTAATCAACGAGTTCGACTCCCTCGATGAAGTCCGTGGCTTCGACCCCATGTTCATGGAGAACCTCGACTCGGAGATCTTCGAGAACATCTCCGCGGTCCTGGGCTGCCGCAAGAGCGACGTGCACGACTTCTACCCGCTCAAGCAGGGCATCACGAACCTCTCATGCCACTTCACCGTGGGCGACGCCGAGGACGCGGCCGAGTACGTCTACCGGCACCCGGGCATCGGAACAGACAAGATCGTCGACCGCCGCGCCGAGCTCGAAGCTCTGAGCCTGGCCCGGGACCTCGGCATCGACCGCACCTTCGTCACCGGGGACCCCGACAAGGGCTGGAAGATCTCCCGTTTCATCTCCGACTCGCGGAACCTGGACGCATCCCGTCCCGACGAGCTCGAGCAGGCCATGCGCATGGACAGGAGCCTGCACGAATCCGGCACCGCGCTGTCCCGGAACTTCGACTTCATCACCGAAGGCATCAAGTACGAGCGGATCCTCAAACAGTACGGCCCCATCGACGTGCCCGGCTACGACGAACTGCGCGAGAAGGTCCTGCGCTTGAAGGAGCTCGCCGACGCCGATGGGTTCGCCAAGGCGCCGAGTCACAACGACTTCTTCCCCTTGAACTTCCTCGTCGACTCCACCGGCCATCTCGATCTCATCGACTGGGAATACGCCGGCATGTCCGACGTCGCCGCCGACTTCGGCACCATGGTGGTGTGCGCCCAGCTCCCCCGTGAAAAGGCCGACCAGGCGCTCGGGTTCTACTTCGGCCGTACGCCCACCGAGCTCGAGAACCGCCACTTCTGGTCCTACGTGGTCTTCGCCGGCTGGTGCTGGTACGTGTGGGCTCTGGCCAAGGAGGCCGAAGGCGACGACGTCGGCGAGTGGCTTCTGATCTACTACCGCCACGCCGTCGATCATATCGATCGCCTCCTGTCCGCCTACGCGCAGGCCGCCGAGCCCGCTGCGCCGTCGGAGTGAGGAGCGCATCATGAAGTACGGAGTCTTCAGCGGCATGCTGTGGGGCCTGGACACGGTCGTCCTCAGCATGGCCATCCTGCTCGCGCCGTTCCTCGGCTCGGATCAGGCCTCACTGGCGAGCGCATGCCTCCACGACGCCTCCAGCGCGCTCATCCTCCTGACCTACATGGGGGTGCGCGGCCGGCTGCGGGACACGGCGGCGGCGGTCAGAACGCGCAGCGGCAAGGCCGTCATGCTGGCGGCCCTGCTGGGCGGGCCGGTCGGCATGACCGGATACCTCATCGCCATCAACAACATCGGACCGGGCTACACGGCGATCATCTCCTCGTTCTACCCGGCGGTCGGTACGCTGTTCGCCTTCCTCCTGCTGGGGGAGCGCATGCGGTCGCGTCAGATCGTCGCGCTCATGACAGCGCTGGCCGCTGTGATCCTCATCGGCTGGTCGTCCTCCAGCGCCGAGACCCCGGGGTCGCCGATCATCGGCGTGCTCGCGGCACTGGCGTGCGTGATCGGCTGGGGCTCGGAGGCGGTCCTCCTGGCCTGGGGGATGAGGGACGAGACCGTCGACAATGAGACAGCGCTCCACATCCGCCAGACCACCTCGGGCCTGACCTACCTGTTCGTCGTGCTCCCCCTGGCAGGCGCGTTCCGGTTCGCCGTGGGAGCCATCCCCACACCGGCCACCGCCGTCGTCGTCCTCGCGGCGCTGTGCGGAGCGGTGTCCTACCTTTTCTACTACAAGGCCATCGATGTCATCGGCGCCTCACGCGGGATGGCTCTGAACATCTCCTATTCCGCATGGGCCGTCGTCTTCGAGCTCGTGCTCCAGGGGTCGGTGCCCTCCATCCTCCAGATAGTCTGCTGCATCGTCATCCTCGTCGGTACTGTGCTCGCCGCCACCCCCGACTGGAAGGAGCTGATCACCCGCCGTCCGCCGGACGAGACCGGATCGCAACAGACCGACCCCAGCGCGGCATCCTCCTCGCCCGTGCGGTCCTGACCGCGCACCGGATCCGGACCGGGGCGGCCCTCGTCAGTCGGCGTGGGCCGCCCCGGTTAGGCCGCTGTGAGGATCCTGTGAGAGGATAGTCGCCGGTGCCCCTCGAAGTCGGGGCCGATCGACATCGATGGGAGCCGCACGGATGACGCCTGATGACAGCGCCGACCCGCAGATGCTGCGCAGGATCCACGTGCTGCTGACGAGAATGCTCGCAGAGCTCGATCGCGTCTGCAGGAGGCTCGAGGTCTCCTACGCCGCATACGGCGGAACGGCCATCGGCGCGGTCAGGCACAAGGGCTTCATACCCTGGGACGACGATGTCGACGTCCTGATGCCGCGGCGCGACTACGAGCGATTCCTCAGCCAGGCGCCCGACCTGCTCGGCGAGCGATTCCGGGTGGACAACACCCGCACGATCCGCGACTACCCCTTCATGTTCTCCAAGCTGGTCCTCAAGGACACGCTGCTGATCCCCGAGTTCGCCAAGGACTCGACCTACCGCATGCCGATCTCCCTCGACATCCTCCCGGTCGACAACGTCCCCGCCTCTCCGCGCGCCTTCCGCGCCATGAGCCGAAGCACCTGGCTGTGGGGGCGCCTGCTGTTCCTGCGCGGCACGCCCCGGCCCTACCTCATCGGAATCACGGGACCGCGACGAACGGCGATCTACGCCGCCACCTCGACCATCCACTGGATCATGCGCGGCCTGGGGATCACCCCCCGCCTCCTCCAGTCCCGCTGGGAGAAGGCGGCCCGCCGCTACGAGCACGCGGACACCGACCGCATGGCGGACTTCTCCATGCGCGACCCGGAGAACTGGGCGCTGACGAAGGACGAGCTCTTCCCCCTCATCGAGGCGCCCTTCGAGGACATCACCGTCATGCTGCCGCACAAGTACGACGTCCTGCTGCGCCGCGGCTACGGCGACTACATGGAGCTGCCACCGCCGGACCAGCGCAGGAACCACAAGCCGCACGTTATCGACTTCGGACCCTACGCGAGTACCCTCCCCTGAGGGAGTTCGCCGCGACGACGCCCCGCGGCGTCCGCGAGTCACGGCGGCCCGCGCCATCGCCACAGGCCCCGCCCCGGCCCCCCGCCCTCAGGAGACACGAGCATGTCCGCACCGGAGACGTCGCAGGCCCGCGACTACTTCTGGAACACCACCGCCTCCCTCATGCTGTCCCTGACGACGGCGGTCCTGCTCCTGGTCGTCAAGCGCACGGCCGGGCTCGAAGCCGCCGGAGTGTTCACCATCGCCAACACCGTCGGCCAGCAATTCCAGGCCCTGGGCATGTACGAGGTGCGCACGTACCATGTCACCGACACCCGCCACCGATTCTCCTTCGGCACCTACCTGGCCGCCCGGATCGTGACCGTGGCCGCAATGATCATCGGCATCATCGTGTACGCAGCATTCTCCGCGGACGATCTCATGGCCGCAGTGCTCATCGCCATGATCGCCTGCCTGCGCGTATTCGACGCCTCGGAGGACGTCTTCTACTGCGAACTCCAGAGGGTGGGCCGGCTGGACATCGCCGGGAAGGCCTGCTTCCTGCGCACCCTGGTCACCATCTGCGTCTTCTCCGGGGTGCTCGCGCTCGGCGGAAGCATGCTCATGGCCGCGGTCATCACCCTGATCGCCTCGACAATCGCATTGCTGGGCGCCTACCTCCCGCCCGCCGGACGCAGATTCTCCCTGCGTCCCCTGTGGGACCCACGTTCGGTCGGGAAGGTCCTGACGGAGTGCCTGCCGCTGGCCCTCGCCTCATTCATCGCGCTGTACCTCGCCAATGCGCCGCGGTTCGCCATCGACCGCTATCTCGACAATGCGCGACAGGGCTACTTCGCGATCATCTTCATGCCGGCCTTCACCATCAATCTGCTCTCCTTCGTCATCTTCCGCCCGCTGCTGACGCAGATGGCCGACCGGTGGGTCGGTGCGGATCGGTCGGGGTTCACGGCGATCGTCAGACGCGGCCTGCTGGGCACGATCGCCGCCTTCGCGGCGGTCGCACTGGTCACTTACACGGTCGGCGCCCCGATCCTCCGCTTCGTCTACGGCACGGACGTCTCCGGCTCCATGCTCGAACTCATCGTGCTGGTCACCGGAGGGGCGATGAACGCGGCCAGCGTCATTCTCTACTACGCGCTGACGACCATGCGGCTCCAGAGACTCGTCTTCGTCGGGTACATGATCGCGGCTGCCGCGATCACCCTCCTATGCTTCCTGCTCGTCCCCGCCCACGCCCTGCTGGGGGCCTCCCTCGCGTACACGGGGGCGATGACGAGTCTCGTCGCCGTCTTCATGCTGGAGATGTACGTGGCGCTGCGGCGCCGCGGGCCGTCGTCGAGCGCTCCCAGAAGCTCCAAGCTCCCCGAGGCCTCCGACGCCTGAGCGCTGCCCGGCGATACGGATCACCCCGGGGCGGGAAAGGGCGTATTACAGCGCGCGCACGTAGGATTCCAGCCGCTCCATGGAGTCGCCGGGGATGAACCCGGCCGCCTCGATCTTGGACAAGTCCAGAGCGGAGTGCAGGGGCCGGGGCGCGACGCCCTCCCGGCCGGCAAAATACTCGGCGGTGGTGACCGGGGACACCTCGTCGGGGCGGTGTCCGAGGAGCTCGTAGACGCGCCCGGCCACATCGCACCAGGAGACGACCGGGCCCCGACCGGAAATGTTGTAGGTGCCGTACTCGGCGCCCGCGGACAGCAGGTGGATGATGCCGGCGGCCAGGTCGACCGTGAAAGTCAGACGACCGGTCTGATCCGCCACGACGCTCGGGGCGGCGCCGCGCCCGGCGAGCGAGGCCATGGTGCGCACGAAGTTCCCCCCGTCACCGACCACCCAGCTGGTGCGCACAAGGTAGTGCTCGGGGACGGCCTCGACGGCGGCGTCGCCGCCGGCCTTGGACTGGCCGTAAACGCCCAGGGGGCTGGGGGCCTCGTCCTCGGTATGAGGCTCGATGGTGCCGTCGAAGGTGTACTCGCTGGAAATGTGCACGAGAGTCAGATCGTGGCGGACCGCCTCGCGGGCGAGATTGGCGGGCCCCGTGGCGTTGGCCCGCCAGGCCAGGCGACGCCCCTCGGGCGTTTCGGCGCCGTCGACATCGGTCCACGCGGCGGCGTTGACGACGACGTCGTGAGCCGACCAGTCGATGGCGGCCACGGCGGCCGCCTCCGAGATGTCGACGTCGGGCAGATCGACGCCGGTAGCGGTGAATCCCGCCCTCGGCAGGCGGGCCAGGAGCTCCCGGCCCAGCTGGCCGTTCGCACCGGTGACCAGCACGCGTCGTCCCTGCCCCCCGCCCCCGAACCGGGAGGTCGCGGAAACGGGCGTCACATCCCTCAGGCGGGGGTGGGTCCGGTCCTTGTCGGACACGATCGCGTCATCCAGCGGAATCGGCCACGGGATGGCCGCGGTCTCATCGGCGAGGTTGAGGAAGGTGTAGTCGCCGTCGGGCGACCAATGATCGTTGACGAGGTAGGTGTAGGCCGTAGCCGGTTCGAGCGTCTGATAGGCGTTGCCCACGCCCGCCGGCACGTAGACGGCCACTGACGGGTCGATCACCGTGGTGTAGACCGTCCCGAAGGAAGAACCCTCGCGCAGGTCGACCCAGGCGCCGAAGACGCGGCCGGTGGCCACCGAGATGAACTTGTCCCACGGCTCGGCGTGAATACCGCGGGTCACGCCGACCTCATCATTGAAGGAGATGTTGTTCTGAACGGGGCCGAAATCCGGCAGGCCGAGGGCCATCATCTTCTCGCGCTGCCAGTTCTCCTTGAACCACCCGCGGTTGTCCCCGTGAACGGTCAGGTCCAGGCGCAGGAAGCCGGGGATCGGCGTCGACCGGACGGCCAAGGGCCCCGGCCTCGGGGAAGCGGATGCGGCGATCATGCGACGACGTGGCGCCCCAGGTTCTTCACCCCGGCCCAGTTCCCGGTCAGGGCGGCCTTGGGGAGGAGGGACCCCGCATGCAGGCGCGAGGAGACGTGAAGACGGGCGACGCGCGCGGCGCGCTTCCAGCCGAGTCGGTCCATCTCGGCGGCCATCTGGAGGAAGAACCGGCGCTCCTCATCGAACCTGGTGCCCTCCAGGGCGCGCCAGGAGGAATCGGAGCCCGAATGGCGGCGGTAGAGGAAGGCGGCGATCGGATCGTAGAGCAGGCCGCCGCCCTTCATGGCGACGTCGCATACGAGCGCCATGTCCTGGACCACGTCATAGCCCTCCCGGAAGCCGATGCCGAGGATCGTCTCCGCCCGCCAGGCCAGCGATGGGAAGTAGAGCCAGTCGCCGCGCAGGATCGAGATCGCGAGCGTCTCGCCGCGCAGAACCTGAGGGACCTTCTTGGAGGGCATGTAGAAGCCCTTGATCCTCTCGACCAGAGTGTGGGACGGCGCACCGTGCTCGTCGATCACGAAGACGCCCGGTTGGAAGATGGTCGCGTCCGGGTGACGCGCGCCCGCCCCGACGAGCCAATCGACGTAGTTGGGAAGCATGACGTCGTCGGCCCCCATGACCTGCACGAGCGGATTCTCCACGAAGGTCAGGCACTTGCGGTAATTGCCGTTGGCTCCGAGGTTGGTCTCGTTGCGCATGTAGGTGACACGGGAGTCCTTCAGAGAGTCGAACCAGCCGGGGATCGACTCGTCCGGGTAGCCGTCGTCGACGACGATCAGCCGCCAGTTGGGATTCGTCTGACGCAGGACGGACCTGACAGCCTCCTTCATCATGGCCACATCGCCGTAGAAGGGGAAGAGGATGTCAACAGTCATGAAAGGGCCTTCCGCGAAGCAGTGCGTCGCAGGCCAGGGTAGCATCGCCGGCCGTCCCACTCCGGCAACCCGGGTGCCGGTCCGCCGTCGGAGCGGGACGCCCACCGGCATCACGCCCTCATTCACAGCTTCGCCACAGCTCGCGTTCGTCAAATCCGTCCTTCCTCCGCCTACTCTGGCGGGGTGCTGGAAGAAAGCAGACCGTCGACCCTCGCCGGGGACGACGCGAGTGATGACGTGGAGGGCGACGCCGGTGTTGAGGGCGACGCCCCCCGCGGTGACGTCACCGCGGGACGCGCCGCGGGAATCATGGCGGCGTCGATCACCGCCGCGGTATCGAGCCTGCTCATCACCGTGATCTCCGCCCGGACTCTCACCGTCGAGCAGAACAAGGAGTTCCTGGTCTTCTGGGGATTCATGTTCGGCATCTTCGGCGTGATCTCGGGCATTCAGACCGAGTCCACCCGGGCCGCCCTGGCCGGCCGCCGCCTCGCCCCGGCCGATGAGCCGACCCGCCGCGCCCGCATCCTCGCCACCTCCCTGCTCATCGGTCTAGTCATCGGTCTGCTCACGCTGACCGCGGCCCCGGCGTGGGCACCGCGGCTGACCCCGTCGACCGGTGCGCCGACCATCGTTCTCATCGCGGCCGGCGTGTGGGGGTACGCCGGCCAGGCGTCGCTGTCGGGGGTGCTCGCCGGAACCCGGCACTGGAACCTCTACTCGACCCTCATGGCGGCCGAGGCGCTGCTCCGACTCCTGCTCACGCTCGTCATCGCCGTCCTGACCGCCAGCCTCATCGGACTGGAGGCCGCCGCCGCCGCGCCCGCCGCGGTGTGGATCCTGCTCCTCCTGATCCCCACGGTCCGAACGCTCGCCGGATCCCGCGCCGACGTCGGCCCGCCCCGGCTGACGTCCTTCAGCCTCCAGGCCATGGTCAGCTCGGCCTCCTGGGCCGTGCTCGTCACCGGATTCCCCACCCTGCTGGAGATCACCTCCCCCGGGGCGGATGCCGCCGAGCTGGCGATTGTCATTCTGGCGGTCAGCATCACGCGCTCGCCGATCATGATCCCCCTCCAGGCCTTCCAGGGCGTGCTCATCACGACCATCGCCGACGCCCGGGCGTCCCGCCGCCTGGCCACCGTGGCCAGGATCCTCGGCATCCTCCTAGGGGTCGGCCTCGTCCTCGCTCTCGCCGTGGCGGGCGCCGGCCCGTGGCTGATCCGGACGATCTACGGACCCCAGTACGACCCGTCGCCGCTGCTGCTCGGTCTCCTCACCCTCGCCGCCGTGAGCATGGCGTCCCTGGTTCTCACGGGAGCCTCGACGATCGCGCTCAACAACCACCGGGCCTACACGCTCGGGTGGATCCTGACGGCGGTCGCGGCCGTTCTCCTTCTACGGTTACCGCCACTGGGCGTCAGCCCCCGCGCAGTGCTCGCGCTGGGACTGGCCCCCCTGATCGGAATCTGCATCCACCTGTGCGCGATCGTCCGCGCCAGCACGGGAAAACCATGACGTCACACCATCGAATCGGCACCGCACTCGGGAGGATCCATGACGCACACGCCCCGAACATCCATCATCATGCCCGTCTACAACACCGGCGGCCGGGTCGTCGACGCGATCCGCTCCGTCCTCGCTCAGACCGACGAGGACTTCGAACTCCTCATTCTGATCGACGCCTCCCCCGACGACTCCTCCGAACGCATCGCCCAGTTCCTGTCCGACAACCCCGACGCCCGCGTGCGGGTGTTCGACAACACCGTCAACAGAGGCGTGTCGGCCGTGCGCAATCAGGGGCTCGCAGCCGCCCGCGGCGAGTGGATCTCATTCATCGACTCCGACGACGCCTATCGTCCCGACTTCCTCACCTCCATGCACCGGGCGGTGTCGGACGCGAATGCCGACATAGCGCTGTGCGCCCACCGGATCACCGCTCTCGGGGACGCCCCGCGCGAGCGCATCCGCGTCGGCCCGGGACGCATGACGGGCTACGAGGCGGCGCTGCGGCTGCTCGCCGACACGCTGACCCCCTACGTGTGGGACAAGCTGTTCCGGGCGTCCCTGTTCGACGACGTCCGCTTCGCCGTGGACATTAAGCGGGCCGAGGATGCGCTGGTCGTCCTGGAGACGCTGACCCGGGCGCGGACCCTCATCGTCATCACGGACCCCCTGTACGACTACACGGTGGACGCCGGAGGCCTGACCTGGGGGCACATCACACCCGTTGACGAGTCCGACCGGCTGGTCTCGGCGATGACGCTGGCGTCACGCAGAATGCGCGACGGCGCGCGGGTGCGCCGCGCGCTGGCGACCTCGACGACTCTGACCTACCTCAACAATGCGCAGCAGGTCATGGCGTCGAACGGCTTCGGGACGACGTCGGACCTCGAGGCGTACAGGAGGAGGATCTCCTGGAGCGATGTCGCACGAGCACTGCGGGCCAGGCCGACCGTCGGGGCCGCGGCCCTCCTGTTCAAGATGAACCACCGGCTCTACCGGTTCCTCTACCGCGCATATGTCGAGCGGGCCTACGGCATCGCCTCGTCGGATGACGCGCGCAGCGGGGCGGCCGCCCCGTCAGCGGCGACCGGCACCGGATGCACCGCTCGGAGAGCGCGCCCCGACTGCTCGGGGGCTCCGGAGCCCTCACGGCCGGTGTGAGCGCGACTCGGCCTCGAGCTCCTCGATACGCAGATTGAGGATGGAGATCTCCTCGACGAGCCTGCGCCGCTCCTCGTCCGCCCGCGAGGCGTCGACGCTCAGCTGCAACGAAACGAGCATCATCACGATGCCCGCCACGAAGAATGCCAGGTTCAACGGGACCCTGACACCCAGCGCGCCCGCCAGAAGACTGAGCAGCCCGGGGAACAGCGACACGATGGTCGTGCCCACCACGATGACCACCCACCACGTCGCGTAGCGCTCCTTCATGCCCGCATTCCGCATCCGGAAGAACACCGCGAGCAGGACGATCAGTGCGAAGAGGAGGCCGATCCAGTACGTGCGTTCCATGAGGTCACTTCCTCTGCGTAGGACGGGTCAGGGAGATGCCGAGCGCCACGAATGCCCGTCCCAGGAACTTCGCGGCCTTGAGCGGATTCTGCGACGGGGTCCCGCCCGCTCGGGGTCTCATCGCCACTGGAACCTGTCTCACCACCAGGTTGGATCTCGCTGCGACGACGAGAGCCTCAATGGTGTCGCCGAGGTACTCGGCCGGATACTCTCTGGCGAAAAGTTCGATAGCCCGCCGCCCCGAGAGTTTGAAACCGGAAGTCGTGTCGGTCAGCCGGGTCCCGCACACCCTGGACAGAATGAAGGACAACAGCCGCATCGCCCACCAGCGCGGGCCGCGGACCGAGTAGTCCCCCTTGCCGGCGAAGCGCGCGCCGATGACGACATCCGCCCCGGCCTCCTCGGCCTCGTGGAGAAGACTCGTGATCTCCTCAGGCGCATGCTGGCCGTCGGCGTCGAGCTGGACGGTGTACGTGTATCCTTGACGCTGGGCGTACAAGTAGCCCGCCCGCATCGCACCGCCGACGCCGAGGTTGATCGACAGGTCCAGCACCGGAACCCCGACGGATCGGGCGATGTCTGCGGTCCCGTCGGTCGACCCGTCCGAGACGACCACTACATCGGCGAAGGAGCCGACCGTCTCCAGCACCTCCTGGAGAACGCCGCTCAGCACATCCGCCTCATTCCAGGCGGGGATGATGACCAGCGTGTCATGCGTTGGCGGCGCCATGACTCTCCTTCACAAGGGCGATGAATCGTCAGGATTCTACCGGCTGAATCAAGAGCGGGCCTGCCCTCCCCGGGATTCGGGGCGTGGCATGATGCACGCGGGTCGACGCGAACCAGCGCCCCTCACCTCACGCACCACGGAGCCGTCATGTCCATGAACATCCTCGTCACCGGCGGCGCCGGCTTCATCGGCGCCAACTTCGTTCACGAGAGCCTCCTGCGTCATCCGGACGCGAATGTGACCGTGCTCGACAAACTCACCTACGCGGGCAACCCCGACTCCCTGGCGGATCTGAACGAGCGCATCCGGCTCGTCGTCGGGGACGTGGCCGACGGCGACGTCGTGGACCCGCTCGTGGCGCGCTCCGACATCGTCGTCCACTTCGCCGCCGAGTCCCACAACGACAACTCGCTGCGGGACCCGTCCCCCTTCATCCGCACCAACCTCGTGGGGACCTTCACCCTGCTGGAGGCGGTGCGCCGCCACAGGGTCCGCCTCCACCACATCTCCACCGACGAGGTCTACGGCGATCTCGCCCTGGACGATCCGGCCAAGTTCACCCCGACGACGCCGTACAACCCTTCCTCGCCCTACTCCTCCTCCAAGGCCGGCTCCGACCTGCTCGTACGAGCCTGGGTACGTTCCTTCGGCGTGGAAGCCACGATCTCGAACTGCTCGAACAACTACGGTCCCTACCAGCACGTCGAGAAGTTCATCCCCCGCCAGATCACCAACCTCATCGACGGCGTGCGCCCCAGGCTCTACGGCGCCGGGCGCAATGTGCGCGACTGGATCCACGTGCGCGACCACAACAACGCCGTGTGGGACATCATCGAGCGGGGCCGCATCGGCGAAACCTACCTCATCGGCGCCGACGGCGAGAAGAGCAACAAGGAGGTCGTCGAACTCATTCTGTCCCTCATGGGCCGCGACCCGCACGACTACGACCATGTCGCCGACCGGCCCGGTCACGATATGCGTTACGCCATCGACAGCAGGAGGCTCGTCACTGAACTCGGCTGGACCCCGCAGTACACCGATTTCCGCTCGGGGCTCCGGGCGACGATCGACTGGTACCGGAACAACGAGGCCTGGTGGCGTCCGCTCAAGGCGGAGGTCGAGGCGAAGTACGCCGCTCAGGGGCAGTAGGCGGCCGGCGGCGATCGGCTGTCCTCGGACGAACACATCCCGACTCGCTCGAGCACTCCCAGCATCATCGCGGATCAAGGCCGGCCCGGGCCCGGAGCTCCTCGCCCCCCCCGCCGTCATCTCCCCATCATCAACGGGCTTCGCGCCGCGAATATCGGGCGGATACGGTCGCCGAGCTCAGCCGAAGTACCGGTCCATCATGGACACGAGGTCGTCCCCGTAGCCGGGGGCCGTCGCCCAACCGGTGCGGTCCGGGTTCTCCTGGGCCCCCAGGTACTGGACGTAGCGGGCCGACCCTTTGCGCACGTAGTCGAACCGGGGATCCACCAACGGGTTGGCGAGGGAGGCCGCGGAAACGTCCGGATCGGCGTAGGCCCGCATGTGCTGCACCTGGGCGCGCAGCCCCGTGCGCACGTCGGGGAAGCTCGCACCCGCGATCGCGTCCCCGGTGGTCCCCAGACCGCCGAAGTTGAACTGATCCGCCTTCACGTCTCCGGTGAACTGCAGCCAGCCCGTCTCCTTGAGCACCTGGACGTAGAGCAGTTCGGGACTCACCCCTTCCGCGACCGCCTCGTCGTACAGGATGGTGAAGAAGTCCCTGGGCGTGGGCGCGCCGCCGGCCGCGAGCGCCTGAGTCGGGTAGGTGCGGCCGGAGTCCTCATAAACCGACGTCATCGTCTCGATCAGGCTCTCCCGCTCGGCCGTGGGGCCCACGAGGATCTCGCGCAGACCCTGTTGAGGCGCGGTCGTGTAGCCGGTCCACACGCCGGTGTCGGTGAACCCGGACCAGCGCCCGTCGATGAGAACGACGCCGGTGACCATGGCGCCGTCGGTGCCCAGGTAGTACCAGGAGTCACCATCCCTGACCCAGCCGGTGGCCATGGCGCCGTCGGCCGGATCGAGCCAGTACCACCTCCCGCCGTCGAAGAGCCAGCCGGTGACCATGGCGCCGTCGGTGCCCAGGTAGTACCAGGAGCCGCCATCCCTGACCCAGCCGGTAGCCATGGCGCCGTCGGCCGGATCGAGCCAGTACCACCTCCCGCCGTCGAAGAGCCAGCCGGTGACCGCCGTGCCATCAGCGCCTCGGTAGTACCAAACGCCATCCTCCTGAACCCAGCGACTCGCATGTCCGAGCTGCGCCTGCGCGATGGAACGGATCTGCTCCAGCTTCGCGTAGCCGACATCACCGGGGCACAGGGTACGGCCGACGTCGCGGTGGCCGGAGATCGTAGCGAGATCGACTGTCTGCCCCGCCGAGTACTTCTGAGTGGAATGGAAGGTGAAGGGGGATGAGCCGACGGCGCTGTCCACGCCGGCGCGGTCCAGGAACCATCCGGCGACCGCGCCGACACTGGTCAGCTGGGCGTCCGAGGGGCTCACGGAGGTGTACGTCCCCATCATGGAGATGCCCATGGTTCCTGTGTTGGCGCCGTAGGCGTGGGCGCCGACGGTCATTGTCCCCGGCGAGGCGCTGAGAGTGCCGTCACGGCCCTCGAAGACAGTGCCGTACTTGTCCACCAGGAAGTTGTAGCCGATGTCCCCCCAACCGAGTGTGACGGCGTGGTAGTAGTAGATGCCGCGCACGATCGAAGCGGACTGGTCGGCGTCGTAGTCGTTGGTCCCCACGGTGTGGTGCACGATGACGTGGCGGGCCTCCGCGTCCTGGGGATCCCAACTCATGTACGCAGGATCCGCGCCCCACTCGGAACGGCTCGTGATCGCCACCGGCGGGCCCTCCGCAGTCGCAGCGGCCGGGACCGTTCCGGCCCGTCCCCGCGTCGGCACGAAGGCCGGTCCCTCGGTCCTCGGACTGTAGGACGCGTCGTCCGCCTGCACGCCGCCGGCGGGAGCCGGGGTGTGTCCCGCACCGGTGTCGACGTCGGGGGCCACGGCGGTGGGACCGGCCGGAGCCGTCTCGAGATCGGCGACGTCGAGGACCTCCTCACCGGTCGGCTCGCCTGGAACGAGAATGAGCCTGAGGTCGGCGGGCAGCGCGGAGTCACTGCCGGTGACGCTGGCCTGGACCGCATCGGCGCCGCCGGTGATGAACTCCTCGGTGCCGGGGACGCCGGCGCCGTCATCACGACCGGCGGCACTGGGCTCATCGCGGTACCAGTCGGACCAGACGCCGTCCTCACGGACGCGCACGTAGATCGCCACGCCCTCGGGCAGTTCGCTCGAACCCTGCCAGCTGAAGCCGGCGACCAGGAAGGGATCGACGTCGAGCGGGTCGGTGAGCACGGTGGCGTCCGTCTGAGGATCGAGATCGCCCTCCGCGGCGACACCGTCGGCGTGCACGACGTCGGGCCGCAGGATCGTAGGACCGTTGGACGTACCCGCCCCGTTCGCCGCGTCCTGCGAGGCCGAGGAGGACGCCGGCGACGCGGCCGGCGAAGCCGACTGCATCGGCTCGGCGCCGTCCACACCGGCCTCGGCCGCCTCAGTGGCCCGACCGGCGGAGTCCGTGAGCTGGAGGATCTGAACGGGCGACGCCGCCTGGGCGGGATCCGGCCCGGCTGCGGCGACGGTGGCGGGGGTGAGAGCCGCGGCGGCGAGCGCCGTCACGGCGCCGAGGCCTGCGTAACGGAGGGGCGGCATGCGGTCCTTTCAGCGTGTGGCGACGCACCGGGGCATCTGGTACCGGTAGGCGTAGACGAGCAGAATCCCATGGATGAGATTACCCGGTGCGCTCCCACGCCCACACCCCGTCTCATCCCTCACCCGTGGATATCGGCGATCTCACTGCCCGATGCTCATGGCCCTCTTGATGCGGGAGGCGATCTCAGGCCCCATCGTGCGCGAATAGGTGGCCGAGACGTGGTTGTCGTCGATGTAGACGAATACGTCGCCGATGATCGTTCCGCATGTGCCGTCGGGGCACAGCATGTCGCTGACGTCGATCTCATGGAAGTTGGGGATCGCCCCCAGGGACTCCGCGGGATCATTGTCGGCCATGGCCCCGTTCTTGGGGAACAGACACCCGCCGACCAGGGTCTGGGGACCGACGGCGCTGGCGCACTCATACAGGCTCTGGTTCGAACGCGGATTGTCGCGCAGGCCGATAACCGTGATGCCCTCATTGGTGAGCCGCTCCACGAGCTCGGTGATTCCGGGACGCAGCACCTCGGCCGGGGAGTCCTCCGCCGTGACCGTCGTCTGGAGCAGGACGACGTCCGGCGGGTTCGCCTCGATCTGCGCCAGAGCAGCGCGGTTGCGCTTCTGGCAGTCGTTCTTGTAGTAGCCGTCCGGGGCGAAGGGGCAGGCCCCTTTGAGGTAGGCCGTGACATCCCAGTCCTCCTCGTTGAGCAGGCGCAGCGTCGGGACAGCGTTCTGAGCGATGTGGGAGTCCCCCACGACGACGGCCCGCACTCCCTGGCCGGAGGCGGACGGAAGACGTCGGCATGTGGAATTCTCCGACTCGACGAGCGCGGCCACCGCGGCATCGCACCTGGTATCCGACAGGTCCGCCCACTCGGTGTCCACCGTCAACGGCCCCGGCACCGGGGGCGACGTCCAGTCGGAGGCCTGCCCGTTGGTCAGGGCGAGCGCGCCCGGATGCTCGGGATCGACACCCACTTGGACCGCCTGCGAGATCTCCGCACGACGCTGGTAGGCGATGGCGGCTCCGGCCACGCCCAACGGGAGAGCCCCGGCCACGAGGCTCACGATCACCATCACCGCCTGCGCGCGCAGACCGCGGCCCGAGCGCGGGAGCACCTGGGCCGGCCGGTCCACGCACCGCGTCATCACCGCAGCCACCGCCAGGGCGACGGCGATGGCGGCGACCCCGGACTCCAGGTCGAGCCGGTCCCGGTGCGTCGCGGCCAGGTACAGGACGAGTAGCGGCCAGTGCACCAGGTAGACGGCGTAGGAGCGATCGCCGAGCGCGACCAGGGGGCGTCGGGACAGCAGACGCGAGACGGTGCCGAGTCGCGGCGGGGTGTCGCACAGGAGGATCGCCGCCACCGCCAGCATGGGCACCGCAGCCACGGGACCCGGGTAGGCGCCGATGCTCACCAGGCAGAAGAGCACGAGGACGCCCAGGCCCAGGCACGACCCCAACCATCGCACGTAGACGTTGCGCGGCCGCAGACGCGGTGCGGCCGCGGCGATCGCCGATCCGAGAGCGAACTCCCAGATCCGGGCGCGGGTGTCGAAGTAGACCGAGCCATCGGTCGGCGCCGAAGTGACCAACCAGGTCAGCGAGGCCACCGCCAGAACCGCGAAGGCCATCGTCACCACGCGACGCACCGACCGGCGGGTACGCGAGGCGATCACCGCGCACACCGCCATGAGGACCGGCCACAGCAGGAAGACCTGCCCCTGCATCGACATGGACCACAGGTGCTGCAGCGGTGAGGAGGCCGCGTGGTTGTCCGCGAAGTAGTCGGCGCTGACCGCCGCCAGACGCCAGTTCTGCCAGTAAGTCACCGAGGCGGCGCCCTGGACGAGCACCTCGATCCACTGGTTGCGGGGCAGAATGAGCAGCGAGGCGGTCACCGTGATCACGACGGTGACCACCAGCGGCGGCATGAGGCGCTTGAAGGTGTGCAGCCAGCGCTCGACGAACCAGGGCGTGCGCCCGGCCTCGGCCCGGCGCACGAAGGCCCCCGTCATGAGATAGGCCGAGATCATGATGAACGCGTCCACGCCGATCGGCGAACCGATCTTCCAGGCATGGAAGCCCAGCACCTGGATCATGCAGACGGCGCGCAGACCCTGAATGTCCAGGCGCCGACGACGCCCCGAAGGGCGCGGCCGACGGGCGGCCTCCCGCCAGGTCCTGGTCAGTCCGCGCGGACCCGCCGCGCGTCCCTCGCCCGCGGCGGCCCTCCGCGGATGCGAGATCCCCCGCGGGCGAGGAGAGACCTGCTTCTCGCCGACCTGCGGACGCTCAGTCGTGACGGACATGATGATCCTCACGCGCAGCGACGGACGGCGAGCCCTGCGACCGGGCGGCCTCGGCCGCCAGGGGCGAAAGACGGGGCGGAAGCATCCGGATCGCACGGTTCCTGCGCAGCTCGGTCGGGATCACGGACGGACGCCCCGCGGGATCGACGGTGAGCACGAGTCGCTCACTCCCCGCGCATACGGTGCACGACGTCCTTCGAGGGGCCGTCAGCGACCTTGACGCCCTTCTCCAGGAGCACGCCGCGCTCGCACAGGTCTGAGACCATGTCGAGGTCGTGGCTGACGATGACCAGGGTCTTGCCCTGGTCCGACAGGCCCCGGATCTCCCCCAGGCACTTGCGCTGGAAGGGCTCGTCCCCCACGGCGAGGATCTCGTCGATGAGGAAGACCTCCGGGTCGGAGTGCACGGCCACGGCGAAGGCCAGACGCAGGAACATACCCGAGGAGTAGAACTTGACCTCAGTCTCCATGAAGTCCGGGATTTCCGCGAAGTCGACGATCGAATCGTAGGCGTCCTCGATCTGCTTCTCGGTCATTCCCAGGATGGCGCCGTTGAGGAAGACATTCTCCCGGCCGGTCAGGTCCGGATGGAAGCCGGCCCCGACCTCGATGAGACCCGCGACCCGACCGCGGGTGCGGACCCGGCCGCCGTCAGGGCGCAGCACCCCGGAGATGAGCTTGAGCAGGGTGGACTTACCCGAGCCATTGAAGCCCAGCAGGGCGATGGTCTCGCCCTGGTGAACGTCGAAAGTGACGTCGTCCAGGGCCTTGAAGGTGTTGATGCCCAGGTCCTGCCGGCGCACGGCGGCGACGGCGAGCTCCTTGAGCGAGCGGCGGTGGCGCAGAGTGAACTGCTTGGTCACCCCGGCGATCTCGATGCGTGGGTCCATCACAGCTCCTGCGCGAACTTGCCCTCGGTGCGTTTGAAGGCGATCTGTCCCAGGGCCAGGACGACCAGCGCCCCGACCAGGCCGATGAGGGTGAGCACGGGCAGGGAGCCCAGGACCTGGACGTACTGACCGGAGGCGGTGGACCAGAAGCCGTAGTGGAACAGCTCGACGGCCACGGTCACCGGATTGGTCTGGTAAAGGTGCCACGCCCAGCGCGGGACGACCTCCTCGACGGCGGCCGCCGGGTAGAGCACGGGCGAGACCCATGTGGCCACCATGAGGATGAGGTCGACCAGGTTCTCCGCGTCCCGGAAGAAGACGTTGAGGCACCCGAAGATGAGCCCCAGTCCCAGGGCCGCCACGGTCACGATGATGAACCCTGCCGCGATGGCCGCCAGACCCTCCGGAGTCGGCCTCCAACCGTAGTAGAGGGAGCCCACGAGGAGCACGAGCAGCTGGGGGAAGAAATGCACGATGGCCACGTAAACGCTGGCCACGGGGAACATCTCGCGCGGCAGGAAGATCTTCTTGATCAGGGCCGCGTTCCAGATGAGAGTGCGCGTCGCATTGCCCATCACCTCCGAGAAGTAGGTGATGACGACCATCCCGGAGAAGAGGTAGATCGGATAGGCCGGCAGCGTCTTATTGAGTCTGAGGAAGACGCCCATCGCCAGGAAGTAGACGATGAATTGGACGGCCGGCTTGATGTAGGACCAGGCCATGCCCAGCACGGACCCGTGATAGCGGACCCGGAGCTCCTTCTTGACGATCAGCGACAGCAGGAAGCGCTGCCGGAAGACGTCGAACAGCCCCTTGGAGTGGCCGGGGACGATCAGCTCGTCGCTCCCGGCCGTGACGGCCTGAGTCACCGGGGCTCCTTCGTGGCGGACGCCGCATCGGGCCGCTCCTGGGACCGGGCGGCGTCGGCGATGCCGAAGGTCCGGGCCCACGCCTCGGGGCCGACGACCTCGGACACGTGCGCCCGGTAATCAGCCTGGAGAGCGTCCCACTCCTGGTACAGGCGCTTGTGGAGAACGATCGAGCGGGCCAGCAGATCGCGGAAACGGGCGGGGTCGCGGTGGTACCAGGATGCGCCCGAGCCGTCGGAGTTGGACACGATGGCGGAATCGAACTGGGAGAGCATCCACCAGCGGGCCTCGGTCCACGGCACGCGCGCCTCGGGATTCGCTCGGGAGGCCGCCTTGACCGGCAGGACCTGCTTGATCGATCCCTTGGCGGCCATGGCGATGCGTCCCACGATGGTCTTGGGGTAGCCGAGGTCCTCGCCCTTACGGGGCAGCTTCTCGCGGTAGACCATCGGGAAGGCGTCGGGGTCTGTCTCCACGACGGCGTCGTCGAAGCCCGTGCGCAGTGCCCTCACCCGCGGCACGATGGAGGCGATGCCGGCCTGGAGGTGGCCGGGACCGGTGAAGACGTCCTCGAGGGCCTTCAGCCGCAGCTCGACCACCGAGTACTGGGAGGACAGCAGATGCTTGACCTGCCCCTGCATGGACTCGGCGACGAAGTGCCCTCCGCGCTTGTACTGGGAGTGGATGAGAGCCGCCACCAGGCGATTGCGCTCGTGGAAGTAGGCCTGCCAGTCCAGCGAGTCGTCCTTGTCCGTCCACGGCACGTGCCACACGGCGGCTCCGGGGAAGGAGACGGTCGGCACGCCGGCGCCCTGGGCGCGCAGACCGTACTCCGAGTCGTCCCACTTGATGAAGAAGGGCAGGCTCAGACCGATCCGACGGACCACCGAGGTCGGGATGAGGCACATCCACCAGCCGTTGTAGTCGGCATCGGCGCGCTGGTGCAGCCAGGGGGTGGTGCGCAGCGGCGCCTTGGCCAGGTCGTGGTCGTGCTCGGTGCCCTTGGAGGCCTCCCACCAAAAGCGCCAGGGCTGGATGTGCTCGGCGTAGGCGTGCAGCATGGTGCGCTCGTACATGGAGAACATGTGCCCGCCCACGATCGTGGGCACGCGGGTCAAGTCCGCGAAGGTGACGGCCCGCACGATGCCCTCGGGGTCGACGCGCACGTCGTCATCGAGCAGGAGGACGTAATCGACGCCGTCCTGCAGGGCCTCGTACATGCCGCGCGAGAAACCGCCGGACCCACCCAGATTGGGCTGGTCGATCACGCGCAACCGCTCGCCCAACGACTCCCGGGCGGCGGGGAAGCGGTCGTCGTCGACGACCTTCTTGTCGCCCTGGTCGGCGACGACAACCTCGTTGAGTACGCCGGGCAGCGTGTCGGAGGCCCCCAGCTGGCCGAGCATGGTGGCGCAGTCGGTGGGACGGTTGAAGGTGGTGACACCGATCGTCACCCGGCCCTCGCGGGTCTCGGCGGGGACCTCGGCCTCCCATCGGGCGGCCTCGACGGTCGCGTCCTGGGAGTCGGCGGCGATGTCGAACCAGTACCAGCCGCCGTCGCCGAAGGTGTTCAGCGGGAGCTTGAAGACCATTTCGGCGGCCTGCGGGGCGATGCGCGCCGAGTCGACCCTGTGCGAGGCGCCGCGGGCGTTGGACTTGTAGACGATGACCGACCCCGAGCCCGACACCGTGACCCGCAGGGTCACCTCCTCCACGATCGTCCAGCGCCGCCAGTAGGCGGCCGGAAAGGCGTTGAAGTAGGTGCCGAAGGAGGAACGGGACTGGGCCGGGATGCGATAGCTGTAGCGCGAGACGATCTGACCGCCGCTCTGCCGGGCGGTCTCCGCGATGCCGGTTTCAGGGACGTCGTCCCGCGCGTTGACGGGTGCGGAGGACACGGAGATGATCTCCCCCTCGGCGTACAGCTGCAGGATGTCGGCATCGCCGTCCGCCGGCATGACGAAGCGCTGCAGGACCCGCGTGGAAGTGCTCATGCCTCGATCCCCTCTCCGTTCAGGGCCGCCCCGTCGCGGAAGTGGGGGGCGATCGTGTTGTCGAACACGGACAGGGCCGAGCCGATGGCCATGTGCATGTCCAAGTACTTGTAGGTGCCCAGGCGGCCGCCGAAGACGACGCCGCCCTCGCTGGCGGCGAGCTCGCGGTAGGCGAGCAGTCTGGACCGGTCCTCCGGGGTGTTGACCGGGTAGTACGGCTCATCGCCCTCATCGGCGAAGCGCGAGTACTCCTTCATGATGACGGTCTTGTCCTCGGGATAGTCGCGCTCGGGGTGGAAGTGGCGCGGCTCGATGATGCGAGTGTAGTCGCGATCGACGTCGGGGTAGTTCATGACGCTCGTGCCCTGGAAGTCGCCGGTGGCGGGGTACTCGGTGGTGAAATCGAGGGTGCGCCAGCTCAGCGCCCCGGCCGAGTAATCGAAGTAACGGTCCAGCGGGCCGGTGTAGACGATCGGAACCCGGCCCCGCAGCGCCGCCTTGTTGTACGGCTGGGACTGGTCGAAGAAGTCGGTGCCGAGGACGACCTCGATGGCGGGGCTCTCGACCATCCTCTCCAACCAGGCGGTGTAGCCGTCCGTCGGCAGACCCTCGTACGTGTCGTTGAAGTAGCGATTGTCGTAGGTGTAGCGCACGGGCAGGCGCGAGATGATCGAGGCGGGCAGGTCCTTGGGGTCGGTCTGCCATTGCTTGCCGGTGTAGTCCTTGATGAAGGCCTCGTACAGCGGGCGCCCGATGAGGCTGATGCCCTTGTCGTTGAGGTTGGCCGGGTCCTTGCCGGCGAGCTCGCCGGCCTGCTCGGCGATGAGGGCACGGGCCTCGTCGGGGCTGTAGGCCGCGGAGAAGAACTGGTTGATCGTACCCAGGTTGATCGGCATGGGATACACCACACCGTCATGGGTGGTGTAGACGTGGTGCACGTAGGGTGTGAAGGACGTGAAGCGGTTAACATACCTCCACACCCGTTCGTTCGAGGTGTGGAACAGGTGAGCGCCGTACTTGTGGATCTCGATGCCGGTGCGCGGGTCCGGCTCGGAGTAGGCGTTTCCGCCGATGTGGTCGCGCTTGTCGATGACGAGCACCTCGAGTCCGAGCTCGTTCGCACAGCGCTCCGCGATCGTCAGGCCGAAGAAGCCCGAGCCGACGATGACGAGGTCGTGGTTCACCGTATTGTCCCTCCGTAGGCAGTAGCTCGATCGTAACCGATCGCGCGCCGGCCCTGCGCGGCCGGTCCGTCCCATCCTGCTCGCCTCCCGCTCCAGGGCCGGCCGGACGGCGCGACCGCGGATCGGCGACGGGCGGGCGCACCATACTCCCGCGTCCCCGCGGCGCCCGCCTCATCACCTGATAATGTGGCGATTCGTGTGGATATCACTCGTTCCCCTGATCGTGACGGTCTGCGGGCTCCTCATCCTGCCGGGTCTGCTGACCACCGCGGCGTCGGGCCTGCCGCTGCGCACGGCCGCGCCGCTAGCGCCCGCCGCGTCCGTCGCGATCATCGCCGGCGCGGGCGTGGTGGCGCCACTGGTCCGCGTGCCCTGGGGCGTCCCCCTCGTGGCGGCCCTCACCGCGATCCTCACGCTCGCCGCCGCTCTCGCGCGTCTGATCGTCTCCCGCGTCCGCGCCCGTCGCGCGGGGTCGGCGGACGGTGCCGCGACGCGGGCGCCGACCTCTCGCCCATCGCGCGCCGACGTCCTGACCGGCCTGGTGCTGCTGGGATTCTCGGCCCTAATCATGACATGGCTGGTGGCGCGCGAGCTCAACACCCCCGACGCCATCTCCCAGACCTTCGACGCCGTGTTCCATCTCAACGCCGTCGAGTGGATCCTGCGGACCGGCAACGCATCCTCCATCAAGTGCCACCTGGAGTCCCCCGAGGGGGGCGTCTACCCCATGGGCTGGCACACGCTAGTGGCGCTGACTATGAAGGTCGCGCACTCGACCAGCATCCCGCTGGCGACCAACGCCACCACGATCGCCGTATCGGCTCTCGTGTGGCCGGGCGGATGCCTGGCCCTGGCCAGTCGGCTCTTCAACGGGCGCCGGCTCGCCATGATCGCCACGGCCCTCCTGTGCACGGCGACGGCGTCCTTCCCCCTGCTGGTGATCAGCTTCGGCGTGCTCTACCCCAACTTCCTGGCCCTGGCCCTGCTGCCGGGGATGATCGCGAGCCTGCTGGACCTCTTCCCCGCCCACGACGAGCCGTCCGCGCCGCCGCTGCTCATCCCGGCGCTGGTCCTGGCCGTCGCGGGTCTGGGACTGGCCCAGCCCAACGCCATCGTCACCTTCCTCATCACCCTGATCATCCTCATGGGCGCGTGGATCATGCGCGCCGTCAACGGCGCCAAACGCGGCGGACCCGCCCGTCAGATCCGCACGCGCATCATCGTCTGCGCCATCACGACGCTCGCGACGGTCGGGGTGTGGATCGGGGTGCGACCCCCGCAGCGTTCGGCCACGTGGGGGCCCAACAACGTCATGAGCGCGGTTATCGGCGAGATCCTCACCTCCACTCCCCAAGGGCTGCCCATCGCCTGGGTGGTGGCCGTCCCCGCGATCGTCGGCGCCGTCGCCGCCTGGAGGCGGCGACGGCTGCGGTGGCTCGTCATCTTCCACGCCGTCGGCTGCCTCCTCTACCTCGCGTCCAAGACGATGCCCATGGGGGATCTGCGCTACTACGTGGTGGGCACCTGGTACTCCGACACCAACCGGCTCGCGGCCCTCATCCCCCTGGGAGCGATACCGCTGGCGGCGCTGGGCACCTGCGTCATCGCGGATCGGGCCGCGCAGCGCCTGACGACCCTGCGGCTGCACGAGCCCGGCGCGCGCAGACGGATCGCCTACGCCGTCCTCGTGGCGAACCTCGTCCTCCTGGGTCCCGCGAGTACGGCGACCTCCCAGGCCCTGCACAAGCTCGAGGCCCCGTACACGATGAACGCCGGCTCTGAGCTGCTCACGCCCGACGAGCTGGGACTGATCAGGATGCTCCCGGGGCTGGTGGGCGAGGACGACACCGTCGCCATCGACCCGTCCACCGGCGCCGCCCTGGCCTACTCCCTGGCGGGAACCAGCACCACGATCAAGCACATCTTCTACCACGACACGCCGGACCTGGAGGTCGTCGACAAGAAGCTCCGTCTGGCCGGGAAGGACCCGCAGGTGTGCGAGGCCGTCAACAATCTCGGCATCCGCTACGTCCTTTACTTCCCGGGGCGGACCCTGCACAACAGGCGTCCGTTCAGCGGGTTCGTGAACCTGCCCACCGCCGGGGGCTTCGAACTCGTCGCCCAGTACGGGCGGGCGGCCCTCTACCGCGTCACTGCCTGCGGGTGATGCGAGCGGCGGAGCGCTCGAGCGGCGCCCCGCCGCGAGGCTGGGCCGTCCGCACCGCACGCGCGGGTAGGCTCTGCCCCCGTGTGGTCCTCTCTCATCCCGGTCCTCCTCGCGGCGACAGCGCTGCTGTTCATCCCGGGCGCTCTCCTCGCCGCCGCCGCAGGGCTGCGGGTGCCCCTCATCGTCGGGCTGGCGCCAGCGCTCTCCGTGGCCGTCATCGCCGGGACCGGGGTCGTCGCGCCCATGCTCGGAATCTCCTGGGGCCCCGTCCCGATCGCGGCGGCGGTCGTGCTCCTGGCCGGCGCGGCCCTGGCGGCCAGACTCCTGGCCGCCAGACGGCACCCCGAGGACGGCGGACCGTGGGCACGGCCCCGGCTCCAGCCCGCCGCCATCGCCGCCTGGTGCATCTCATGGCCCCTGTCCGCCGTCCTGACCGCGCTGACCATTGGACGCATCCTGAACACGCCCGACGCGATCTCGCAGACCTTCGACGCGGTCTTCCACCTCAACGCCGTCGAATGGATCCTGCGGACGGGCAACGCCTCCTCCCTGCACTTCCTCTTGGAGGCCCCGAGCGGAAGCGTCTACCCGGTCGGGTGGCACACACTGGTCGCCCTGGTCATGAGGGTGTGCGGGGCGAGCGACGTGCCCGCGGCCGTCAATGCGACGGTGTTCGCCGCAGGCGGTCTCGTATGGACCTCCGGCTGCCTGACGCTGGCCCATGTCCTGTTCCGTGCCCGCCCCCTCGCCCTGCTGACGGCCGCCGCCCTGGCCGGCGGCTTCGTCGCCTTCCCCTTCAACCTCCTGTCCTGGGGCGTCCTCTACTCCAACTACCTCGCCATCTGCCTGCTCCCCTCACTGCTGGCCGCAGCCCGCGAACTGGTGCCGTCCGGCGCCGGCGGCCGGCGGACCGGTCTGCTCCTGCCCGCCGGAATCATCGCCGCGGGAGGTGCCGGGCTGGCCCAGCCGAACGCCGTCGTCACCCTGCTGATCGCCCTCGTCATCCTGAGCGCGGGAAGACTCATCGCAACCGTGCGCACTCCGCCCGACGAGCGCCCCGTAAACGCCGTCCGCCGATGCGGTCTCACCACGGGCGGGATGCTCCTCGTCTTCGTCATCACGTGGTTCGCCATGCGGCCGCCCCGCGGAGCCGCCACCTGGGGCCCGAGCTATGCGACCAGCGGCGCCGTCGGCGAGGCCGTGACCAGCACGCCCGTGCAATTCTCCGTCATCTGGGTGCCGGCCCTCCTGGCCCTCCTCGGCTTCGTCGTCGCCCTGCGCGTCGCCCGGTACAGATGGTTGGCGGTGCTTCATCTGAGCACGTGCGCCCTCTACGTCGTGGCCCGGTCCACCCCGACGGGCGACCTGCGTCACTTCCTGACCGGTATCTGGTACACCGACGCCAGCCGCCTGGCCGCCCTGCTCCCGCTGACGGGGGTGCCGCTGGCCGTGCTCGGCGCGGAGGCGATCGCCCGATGGGGGCGCGAGCGCCTCACTTCGATCGATCGTCTCCGCGCCTCCTCGCAGCAGCCGTGGGCGCGGTGGGCCGCCTACCCCGTCATCGTCCTCATCCTGGCCCTGACCGGACCGCTGTCAGGAGCGATGTCGGCCTGCGTCAAACCCATGGAGCGGGCCTATCTGATCGCCGCCGACTCCCCGTCGCTCACGCCCGACGAGCGCGCCCTGATCGACGAGCTGCCGTCCCTGATCGGCGACGACGCGGTAGTGGCCGTCGACCCCGCATCCGGTGCGGCGCTCGCCTACGCGCTCTCCGGCACCGACACGACCATCAAGCACCTCTTCCACCGCGACGACACCGACCTCGACATCGTCCAGGCCAAGCTCAACCGGGCGGAGACGGACCCGGCGGTCTGCCCGGCGCTGGCCGACCTCGGCGCCGACTACGCGCTCTACTTCCCGGGCAAATCGATCTCCGATGTGAGGCCCTACCCCGGATTCGCCTCCCTGAATACCGCCCCCGGCTTCGAGCTCGTCGCCAACCAGGGGCGGGCGGCCCTCTACCGCATCACCGCCTGCGGGTAGGTCCCGCGGCCCGAGGCCGAGCGGGCACCGGCCTATCGGACGTCGGCCTCAGCGCGTGCGCTTAAGCAGGGCTCTCTGGGCGGTGCGGTAGGCGGTCCGCCGGACGCCGGTCGGCACCAGGCGGTAGCCGGCCCGCACCGCGATGTTGCGCACGTACTGGGCGGTCGTGGTGATGCCGGCGCGGTGCATCCTGGCCTGCAGCTCCAGTTCACTGTGCAGCAGGCGTCCGCCCCCGCGTCTGGCGTACGCCCCGGCGCCCACCCGGTAGCGCACAAGGACGTCCGGCACATTGGTGGCGCGCACGCCGTCGCGAATCATACGGGCGAACAGCCAGTAGTCCTCCATGAGGTCGAGGGGCTCGTACCCGCCGGCCGCTCGAACGGCCGACGCCCGGTAGACGACCGACGGGTGGTTGAACGGGTCGCGCAGGGTCATGGCACGGCGGATCCGCTCGGGGTCGGCCGGCTGACGGCGCACGACGCCGCCGGTGTCGGTCTCCTCGGAGAATTCCCGGATGGCCGAACCGATCAGATCGTACCCGGCCGCGAGGAGCGGCAGCTGGGTGGCGAAGCGCTCGGGCACGGAGATGTCGTCCGCGTCCTGGCGGGCGACCACCTCGTGGGCCACGTGCTCCAACCCGGCATCCAGGGCGAGGGCCAGCCCGGCGTTCTCGGCCAGCTCGAGCACCCGCACGGGCACTCCCCCGCTCAGCTCGCCCCGGCGGGCCGCGGCGAGGACATCATCCAGTTCACCGGGCACGGGCCCGTCCCGCACGATGAGGACCTCGTCGGGGGGCAGGGTCTGCTCGACGGTGACCGAGGCCAGGGAGCGGCGCAGGAAGTCGGCGCGATCACCCCGGTAGACGGGCAGCAGCACGCTGAACGGCGGCGCTGGCGTCCCCGCCGGATCCGCTGTCGCCGGCGAGGGCGGACCCGGCGACGGCGACGTCGGTCCCGCCGAGGCTCTCGCAGCCGCCTCGACGGCGGCGACGTCGTCCTGGACGGGCGTGCCCAGGAAGATCGTCATATTGTCGGCCGGACGCGCCAGACCCTCGCGCAGGCCCTCCCGGCCCGCCCGCCACAGGGTGGCGCGGTCCGCCGAGCTCGCGGCCGCGCGCAGCCATCGGCGGGCCGTGGCCGCCTCGTAGGCGGCCCGCTCGATGGGCCCGAGCCCCTCGCAGTCGCGGAAGGTCCAGATCTTGTTGCGCACCTCGAAGCGGAACCGCTCCCCCGGGTCGGCGTCCGAGGAGCCCAGCGCCCTGGTGAGGTGGCGGACCACCGAGTCCGGTACGTACAGGCCGATGCGGCCCCGCAGGATCCGGGAGGTGTACTCGAAGTCGTCGTTCCACAGGAAGTAGGAGGCGCGCGGCAGACCGACCTCGCGTACGGCGCGCGCGTCGATCAGGATCGACACGAAGGAGGCGGTGCGGATCTGACGGGCACCAGCCAGCGCCGCATGCCGGTGCAGCAGCGCCGGCAGTCCGGGCCGGGTGCGCGGACGGTTCATGGGATGCTCGGTGCCATCGGCCCACACGGCCCGGGAGGCGAGCAGCGCCGGGCTGCCCGGGTAGGCCACTGCGGCCCCGACGAGCGCTTCCAGGGCGGTGGCGGTGGGGATGGTGTCGTCGTCCATGAGCCAGATCCACTCCGCCTGAGGGAAGCGGGTCAGGGCGCGGGCGATGCCGGCGGCGAATCCGCCGGCGCCACCGGTGTTGACCGGCAGGGAGACGACGTGGGCCCCCAGCGGATGACCCGCGGCGACTCGGGCGGAGGCGTCGGTGGACGCGTTGTCGACCACCACCGTGCCGGCCGGCGGGGCGGTCTGCCCGGCCAGGCCGTCCAGGCATCGGCGCAGCAGTTCCTGGCGGTTGTAGGCGACGACGACGGCGACGACGTTCGTACGGCTCACTGGGATCCTTCCGTGGACTGAGCTCAAGTGTGCCCCATCCGGGGCGCGGACCGCCGGTGGCCGAGCCGCGTCAGCTCCCGCACGCGGTGATCCGCCACAGGGAGGCCGTGCCCGTGGAGGCCACCGGCTCCATGCCGTCAGTGGGCCAGTCGGCCACGAGCCGATCCCAACGCACGGGCGCCTGCCGCTCCTCCCACACGGTTCCAGCGCGGTCGACCCGCAGGTAGTACTCGGCTCCGACCTCGTCCAGCAGTTCGCAGGTCGTTGAGCCCGGACGCAGATCGGGTGCCCGCTCGGCGAGCAGGTCGGCGGCCGACCCGGTCGTCGGGTCCGATCGCAGCGGGTAGACGACGTCGACGCCCCCGAGCGAGAGCAGGTAGCTCGCGCCCCGGGAGGGGGCTCCCACGACCACCGCGTCCTCGGGGAGCCGATCGCCCAGGCTCGCGTAGAAATCAGCCTCCTCGGGGGTGACGAGCGTGCCGTAGGCGATCCGGTCGGCGTCGTGGACCGATCTCACCAGATCCGCTTGCAACGGCAGGCGCCCGACGGCGGCAGCGCACACGAGCGCGGTGAGAACGGCGAGCGTCCTGCGCCCGGGCCGCACACGCAGCAGATGATCGAGCCCCGTGGCGGCCAGCACGAGGGCGGGGACGATCAGGAGCGGCTGCACGCGCGCCTTCTGCAGGTACCACGGGCCGCCGAGCTGACGCCCCCACCACTGCGGCCCGCCGACGACCACGACGAGGCACAGGGCCAGCGCCGCCGCCGCCAGCCACGGGCGGGCCCGCGGAACGCGCGCCGCCGCCACCACGGCCAGCGCGCACACCACGACGCCGACGGGCAGCCCGTGAGAGGCGAGCGGCCCGTACTGCGGCAGGTCGAGCAGCGCCTGCCCCAAGGTTCCCGGAAGGCTCCCACCGGGACGGTCGTAGCCGAGAACCCCGGCCAGGGCCTCGCGCATGATCCACGCCCCGGCCAGGACGACGACGGCGACCGCTGTCAGAGAGGCGAGCGCAGTCCTCCGACGTCGCCCCCCCGCGCGCACCGCACGCGCGATAAGGACGGCGGCCAGCGGCACGAGGAGCACCATGAGGTTGAAGGCCTCCGCCCCGTGGGCCAGAACAGCCCCGCCCGCGGCGCCGACGAGCAGCAGGGTTCCGGCGAGCGGGCCGGGGGCCGAGGCCGTCCGTTCCCGTTCGCCGTCGTCGGCGGTGTCAGTGGCGTCAGTGGCGCCGGCGGGCAGGGCCCGAAGCAGACGCAGGGCCAGGACGAGGACGCCGGGGAGGCAGGTCACACTCAGGGCGTAGGGCCACACGGCCAGCGTGCCCAGCAGCACTGTCGGAACGCCGACCGTGGCGGCGCTGAGAACCGTTCCCAGGGCGGCCGCGGTACGGCGGCGGGGGTCGGGGCGGGAGGGCTCACCGCCGTCGAGGGTCTCGACGAGCAGGCCGGCGACGCCGAGCGGCCAGGCCAGAGCGCCGACGACCAGCACCATCGCGTTCGAGGCGAGGGCCGCTCCGGCGGGCAGCAGCGCAACCGTCCCGTGCCACACGGTCGGGTAGTAGACCGGCGTCCCCTGATAGAGCGCCGCCACGCCCCCGAGGCTGGAGGCGTTCCCCCCCTGGCGAATGGCCTGGACGGCGTTGAGGTGGAAGACGATGTCGAAGGCCTGGGCCGGGGCGGACATCGAGCCCGTGCCGGCCAGCATCCCGGCGGCCAGGAGGAGGCAGGCCGTCGCCGCCCCGGCGAGCACGCGCAGGTCGATGCGCCTGGTGCCGGGCCGCTGCCTGACGCCGGGCCGATCCCCGCGGCGCAGACTGCGGGCGACGGCGAGCACGCAGGCGGCCGCGGCGGTCGAGGTCGCGGCAACGGCCCATCCCCAGGGGACCCAGGCCCGCCCGACGGCCGCGGCAATGAGCTCCGCGGTGCCGATGACGGCGCAGCTCAGCGGCACCGCGGCGCTCACCGCGCCCCAGCCGCGCACGCCCCCCACTCGGGCCAGAAGCAGCCCGGGGGCGAACAGGAGGGCGGCGGCGAGGAGGAGGTCGGCGACGATGTGAATCACCGGACCTCGCGGACGACATGGTGCGGCGCCCCGGCTCGTGGGACCCGGCCGGCGGCTCGGCGTCCGTCGGGGGGCGCCCCGGTGCCGGACCGGTCCGTCGGGGCCGGCGCATGAGGATCGGGGTCGGCTCGCACGGCGACGGCCTCCATGCGCATGCAGGCTCCTTCCGCCACGGCCGACTCAGGAGGTCATCGTATGTCACCGGTGCGTCGGGCGGGCCGCACGCCGGGCCTCAGCAGTCGATGAGGTCGGTCTGGATCTTCTTGGTCTGCACGGCCCCGTTGGCGAGGTCGTAGTAGCGCACGGCCGTCTTGACGAACATCTCCTCGTCATCGAGCGGCAGCAGGTACCACACGCCCACGCGCCAGTAACGGGACAGGCGGTCGCGCAACGGCTCATCGATGGCGCTGCGCACGGAGACTTTGTACATGTCCGCGCGCAGCTCGGAGTTGCGGAACCCGGCGACCTCCCCGAGAAGGGCGGAGGTGTCGTGGACGGTGTAGACGAAGCCGCAGTCGAAGAATCCGGTCGCGTACCCGCCCATATGCAGGCCGGGGAAGGCCCCGTGGACGTGGACGACGTCGGGCCGTCTGCCCGTAGCGCGCAGATAGGCGCGCAGGGCCGCCTGAGTGCGACGGCGGATGAGGGCGCGCGAGCCGGGCATGCCGCCCACGCGGAAGGTCGGGGCGTTGCCCTCCACGACCGTAACGCCGTCCTCCTGACGGGTGGAGAGCCTGTCACGGCGCGTGGTGAAGGGCACCGGCCGCAGGATGATGGCACCGACCTCGTGACCGGCGTGCCGCAGCATGGCGGCGAGCTCGGGAAGGGGACGGCCGGAGCCGCCGATGGAGGGTTCGGGCCAGCCGGACGAGAGGAAGAGGATGTGCATGGGTGGCTCCCGACGTCGTCACTAGTGCAGGACGGGGCGCGTCACCCCGTTCGTGGATATTGTCGCACTCGGAGCGGGCGCCGCACGGGACGTCGGCGCCCCGGCCGGCCCGCCGACGTCCTATCCGGCTACCCGGTCATCCGGCGGACCAGTCGAAGAACATATCCTCCGGCGGTTCCATGTACGGAAGCGGATCCCCCCGCCGATTGACGTCCTCCTCGCTCGTGGCACCGGCGAAGGGGCCGTCCGGGTCCATGAGAACGGCCATGTGCGGGTCGGCATGATCACGGAACCACACACTCATACCGGTATCCGGGTCGAGCCGCAGGCTCTCCCACGCCCGCCATATGCTGTCCAGACGCAGCACGGCCTCGTCATACAGCCACCACCGCCCCGCCCACACCCGGTTCCGCCCATCAATACGACGCCGGTAGGCGAAACGCAGGTAGTCGCGCAGGAACTCATTGACATTGGCGAAATGCGGTCCGACGAGCCTGACACCGCCAGCGCCCTCCCGTGCCTCGGCCTCGTCGAGCCCGCCGCCGGCGACCTCGGTGCTGCTGAAGTCCTCCGGGCCGCCGAATCCGGCCGAACCGCTCGAGCCTCCTACGATCCCATCCGCATCGTGGACGGAGCCGCTGCTGTCATCCGCGGCCCTCTCGCCCATGCCCTTGTCATCCATGAGTCCGTTGCTCATCTCTTCCTCTCACTCAGAGCCGCCTGCGCGACGACCAGATCGTCGTGCGCACCGCGGATCGTCTCCGCGGCGCCCGGGTCGTGCGCCTTGATGGAGGCCTCCACCTCGGTGGCGTGCGGCCCACTCATCCACGGAACGGTTCGGATCAGAGTGGGCCGCGACCCGGATCCCATGACCACGGCGCGGCCCCGGGGTAGAGCCGCCAGGTCGGCGACATCGAGGATGCGCTCGCGCTGAAGCTGCCTGGAGACGGACCGGTGACCGCGCCCGTCACGGGAGGTGGACGAGGACAGCCGGTCGTAGTCGCCGATCATGCGGGATATGTCCTCCAGGAACGCCGCCTCGGAGACGCCCCCGCCGTAGACGCGCACATTGGAGGCGCTCCACAGCTTCTTCATGCCGGATTCCCCCCACACCTCGACGCCCTGAGACCAGGACTGGAGAATGGTCATCAGCACGATCCCCCGCGAGCCGTAGTGGCTGTAGAGGTTGGGCAGCTCGCGCCACCGGCACACATTGGCCGCCTCGTCGAGCACCCCGAGCAGAGGCGTCGGCAGGCGGCCTCCGGGGGAGCGCGCGGCGAGATCCTCGGCGGCTTCGACGACGGCGACCGTCAGGGCGGTCACCAGCGGGCCGGCAGTGCCCCGCCCCTCCTTGGACAGACTGTAGAGGGTGCCCCCGGGCACCTGGACGAAGGCCTCCGGACGCAGCTGGGGGCGGGGGTCCGCGGCGCCCTGGGGCGTCACCCAGTCGACGATCTGACGGTTGATCAGGCACGAGGCCATCTGCTGGGCCGTGCCGAACACGCCGCCGCGCTGCTTATCGGGGGCGGAGACGACGCCGGCCACCTGGTCGGCGATCAGGGGGAAGCCGCCGTCGCGCAGAATATCGACCGCGGTCTCGTCGGTGGGTCGGGTCAGCCAGGTGTAGACGTCCGTGATCGGCCGGCGGTCCACGGCGGCGGCCAGCAGTAACCCGGCCAGCAGGTCCTGGCCGGCGGGGTCGAAGTAGGCGTCGGTACGAGCGCCCGGATCGCGCGAGCCGGAGGCGAAGTGCTCGGCGAGCTTGGCGGCCCTGACCTCGTCGGTGACGTAGGACAGCGGGTTCCACCACCAGCTCGCCCTCTCCATGGCGATGCCCTGAGGGTCGAAGACCCATACCTGACCGGCTCGAGCGCGCGGGTCGCGGGTGGCGTCGACGATGTCGCGCTTGTTGGAGGTGACCAGAACCGATCCGGGGGCGTCCAGGACGGCGGGAATCGCCCGGCTCGTGGTCTTCCCGGTCCGCGGCCCCCAGATGTCGGTGTGCATGTCCTCCCACGACCCGTACAGCGGCTGGTCGCCGGCGACGGTGCGCCCGATCGGCACGCCGGGCGAGTCCACGCCCATCCGCTGGGCCTTGGCGGAGGCCGCTGTGCGGCCGAGGTCGACGACCTCGCCGCCGCGGCCCAGGTAGGAGGCCCTGACGTCGACGCGCGAGCGCCGCGCCCGGCGCCATCGCACGGCCATGACGACCAGCCCGATCAATGCCGCCATGAGCGCCACGGCGAGACCCAGCCCCACCCAGCCGGGAGCGCCCGGCCAGGGCAGGCTCCCACTTATGAGACCGAACAGCACCGCGAAGGGGTTGGCCGGAACGCTCACGCCGTCGTCGGCGATCGCGTGGCCCACGTGCATGGCGACGTAGACGGGCGCGCCCACGACGATCACCAGCCCGATGACCAGCCACAGGAGGATCAGCTCCTCGCTGACGCCCCCCGGATCGCGACGACGGTTGCTGGCCGACGTGCTCATCTGCTCTCCTCCTCCGACGCCCCGCCGATGCGGGACCTCTGATGCCACAGGCGGTTGGTGTCGTTGACGGCGAGCTCGGCCTCGGTCAGCTGGACGGAGACGGGGATGCCCGGCCGCCCCCCGACCTTGACCAGGAACTTGCCGCGTCCGGGCGGCTCCGCCTCGCGCCCGGTCGCCGGGTCCCAGGCCGGCGGGTCCTGCCACCCGATGAGGAGCTGCTGCTCGGCGCGGGAGAGGGGGACGGCGGAGGTCAGCTGGGGCATCTCGGCGCTGGGCAGGCCTCCGCAGATCACCATGCCCGAGCGCTCCACGAAGCCGCGGGCCTTCATCCGGTCCTCCTCGCCGGCCAGGGCGAGCAGGTCGCTCATGGTGTGCGAGATCATCGCCATGCCGGTGCCGCGCTGACGGTTGAGGCGGGTGAGCGCGTCGATCCTGTCCACCATGCCGTGGCCCGCGCGCAGAGCGCGCCAGAGCTCGTCGAGGACGACGAAGTAGTGCCGGCGCGCCTCCAGGCCGGCGTCGGCCAGCGCGTTGGCGACGTTGATGGTCCCGAATCCATTGGACCAGCAGGCCAGCAGAACCGCCGCCTGAAGGTCCATCTCGGAGTCATCGATGGAGGAGACGTCGTAGACCACGGGGGCGTCGCGGCGCATCGGGTTGGTCGTCGGCCGGGAGAAGGTCTCCCCGAGCCGACCGCCTTGAGTCAGTCCGATGAGCGAGGCCTCCAGCTCCTCGGTGATGACCCGGTAGCGCTCTGCGTTCCCGCGGTCCAGGGCGACGGCGCGCACCTGCGCCGGACCCTCGTGGATGATGGCCAGCAGGTCTCCCAGGACGGGTACCTTCCCCTGAGGGGTGAAGCGCTCGTCGAGCACCTTCAGGGCGCGGTCGAGGATGGTCTCCTCGCGGTCGGTGGGCGGCGACGAGCGCAGGATCGTCAGGAGGGCCGAGACCATGGTGAGTCTGCGCCCGTGGGCGTCGGCGAGGACCTCCACGGCCCTGCGGTCATCGCCCGCCCGGCGCAGCTTCTCGGCCGCCATGACGGCCTCGCCCGGGTCGAGGATGTTGAGGTAGCCGCGACCGCGCCCCAGAGTGATGACCTGTCCCCCGAGCGCTTCGATGAGATCGACGTAGTCCGGCTTGAGGTCGCCGAGCACCAGCGGCATCACTCCGTAGCCGGTCAGGCCCAGGGCCATGCGCCGCACGCAGGTGGACTTGCCCAGGCCCGGTTTGCCCAGGACGAAGCAGGAGGGGTTGGAGATCAGCTTGGCCCGCTGGAACCAGCTGATCGGGTCGCAGCACAGGGTGGCGCTGGTCTGAATGTGCCGGCCCAGCGGCACCCCGACCATGGGGGTGCCGGTGCCGACCGCGAAAGGCCACAGCCCGCACACCTGGACGGTCGTGCCGCGCCATTCCCCCGGGGCCTGGATGTAGGTGGACGAGCCCCGCCCGGGCCCCAGCCAGCCCCGTGCGGGCGGCCGCCTGGGACGGATGGGCTGGGACTCGTCCCGTTCCTCGCGCCCGCCGCTCCCCCGGGCGCGTGAGCGCCGGGCTCTCCCCTTCTTCTTCGCGTTCTTCTTCGCGCCTCCGCGCGTCGAGGGCGAGTCGGGGAGGGAGGGGCGGGGGGCCGACGACGGGGAGTGGCTCGTATCCTCCCGCGTCCCGTCCCGTCCGCCCGGTACGCGCTTGTTGCGCAGCAGCATCAGAACTTCTCCCTGAATTCGGAGGGCACGCGCAGGTGCTTGGACATGTTGAGGCCCAGGGGCAGCGCCGCGGCGAAGGCGCTGTCCTGGGAGCCGTAAACGGTGCGCAGCCGCAAGCGGGCCGTGGCCGCCAGGTTGTCGACGGCGGCGCGCGCGTCCGCGGCCTGAGCCGGATCCATGACCGTGGCCGTCACCAGCATCCCGAACTGCACCAGGCCCGCTCCGGTGGCCTCCTCGTTGGCGGTCGCCGAGGCGGCGCGCACGGCCAGGGTGTCGCGAGCGGCGGGCTTGTTGGAGGAGGTCATGCGGAATTCGGCGGCGCGCAAGTCCGCCTCGACGATGGCCGCGGCACGGGCGGCGTCGATGGGCCGGTACAGCAGGGAGACGCGCTTACGGGCGATCTCCTGGTGCGGGGTCAGCAGGCGGGCCAGGATCCCGGACTGGACGGTGCCGCGCGGGGCCTCGGTCATCTCCCAGGTGACCGAGTAGCCCGAGTCGTGCCGGTAGCTGTCCCAGGCGGCCTCCGCGGACACGGGGCCCACATCGGGCCACGTCAGCTCCACGTGCTGCCCGAGCGAGTGGGCCTCGTCGATGAGCACGGCGGAGGCGGGGTCGTAGGCCACGCGCACGACCTCGCACAGGTCCTGGGCGGTCAGCGGGTGGGCGGCCCCGGCGCCGGTGGCCTGGAGCGCGGCCGTCAGACCGGGCAGGCGAGTGGCCAGCTCGTGCCCCATCTCCTCGGCCTGACGCTTCTTGGAGCCCTTGCGGTTGGCCGCACCGAAGGTGATGGCCACATAGGCCTTGACCGTCGAGGAGCCGGACGGGTAGGCGTCGACGACCTGTTCGAGCATGGCCTGGGCGAACGCGGGCGCGTCCGGATCCAGGTTGTGCATCACCTCGCGGTGCAGTCGGGTACCGGTGTCGGGCGCCGTCTCGATGGTGACCGAGGCGGATTCGATACCGGGCTCGTCCCCGAGGTTGGCCAACCAGTGCCCCCAGTCGGCCACCCAGGCGTCGATCTGTTCCTCATCCACCAGTGCGGCGCCGTCGGGCTCCGTCCCGATGACCACCGAGTAGGAGCTGGTCGCCGGGGTGTACAGCATGCCGAATAGGCGCCCGTAGGAGTCCTCGTGCTCGCTCAACCGGGTGGACGCCGCCAGTCCGGGGAGTTGGAAGGTGCCCCACAGCGAGCGGCCGAGCGGCCCGGAGCGGTAGACGTTGGTGCGCTGCGAGCGCGCCCACCACCATGCGCCTCGGGCACTGGCCCGGCTGACCACATTCCTGCCGTGCCGATCCTTGGAGAGGACCGCGACCATGAGCACGGCGAGCACAGCGGCGAGGACGACCGCCTTGAGCAGGCCGCCGATGAGAGCGGTGAGAACCACCACGACCAGCCCCACGAGGAGCAGGGCGGTGCCGATGGTGCCCAGTCCGAGGATGCCCGCCGAGGTCGGCTTGCGCCAGTTCCCATAGGTCCGGGGCTCCTGGATCTCAGTTGCCGCCACTGGGACCACCCCCCTGGGTCATGGGAGCCCTGGCGCCGCCGGGATGGGCCCCGCTGGGGACCCTCGGCTCCTGCCTGTGCGAGGGCGAACCGCCTCCCCCTCCGGCGGCGCCGGACCCAGATCCTCCTGCGGCGGCCCCGCCGGAGGGACCGGAGCCGGAGGGCAGGGAGGGGCTCGATCCCGACTGCGAGCCGCCGGCGCCCTGCGCGGACTCTCCGGTGGCGGCCTCGGCCACGTGACGTGCGCCGGAGGCGACGGCCTTGCCCGCTTTAATGCCCGCTACCGCGGCGAGACCGATCGGACCCGCGGCCGCACCGGCCCCCGCGGCACCCGCTCCCGCTCCGGCACCGCCGGCCC
>NZ_GL985606.1:2601645-2734534 GCF_000220835.1 Actinomyces sp. oral taxon 448 str. F0400
CGCCCTTGGAGGCGGCCGAGGCGCCCGCTCCGGAACCGCCCCCGCCCGAAGCGCCCCCGCCGGGACCGCTGAGCTGGCTGCCCCTGATGGACCCGGTGGGGATCTGGCCGAGCTGGCCGCCCGACATGGACATCCCGGCGGCCCCGCCGGCCGTCGCGGCGACCATGGGCGTCACGAACCGCATGAGGGCGGGCATGGCGAACAGGGCCAGGACCATGAGGATGATGCCGGTGATGGCGCTGATGAGCCCGGTTCCGTCATCGCTGAAGGCGTCCGCTCCAGCGAGCCTGAAGGCGGCGGCGTAGACGATCGCAGCCGCCGGCTTGTACATGATGAAGGCGGTCAGCCAGCCGATGCACTTGGTGAACCAGGACTTGCCGGTCTGGGTGTTGGTGAACGAGGCGGTCAGCGGCAGGACGCCGCACAGGATCACGAGCATTCCACTGCGGACGATCATGAGCGCGATCTGAATGCACGAGGCGATGAGGGCGATCAGCCCCAGGACGATGATCGTCATGGCGGGCAGCGGCGTCGGCGAGGAGGAGGACAGAGACAGCAGTGCACTGATGTTCTCGGCGAATCCGCCTCCGTCCAGAGATCGATCGATGACCCATGAGGAGAAGCCGTCCGCCGCGGTGACCAGCAGACTGACAATAGTGACGCCCGCGCCTCCGACGACGATGAGGGTGAGCATGCTCTTGACCGTCTCCAACCCCGGTTCCGCGCGCTGCTCCCATGCCATGCGCACCCCGCCGATAATGACGGACACGATCGCGGCGGCCCCTGTGTACCACCACAGGCTCGACTGCAGGAAGAAGACGGTTCCCCCGCCCTGCGCGTCGGGAACCATGGCGGCCACGATGGAGGTGGCTCCGGATATCATGACGACGGCGCCCAGGACTATTCCGATCCTGCCCGCCGAGACGATTCCCTCGCCCCGTCGAAGCCCCAGGGCGATCCTGGCCCCGAGCATGAACAGCGCCAGAAGCGCGACGGCCAGGGCTATCCATGTCACGTATCCCAGGACCGTGTCGATGCCGGAGGAATCCGTTCCCGCGCCTCCCGCCGCGTCCTGGGCCTCTCCGTCGGTCAGCGAGGGGGTCTTGATATTGACCCAGAACGTGCCCAGGCTCGAGACCGCCTTGCCCAGGGCCTCGGAGATGGAGGAGGACAGCTTCTCGATGGCGCTATCGGCTACCTTCCCCACGCCGGCCCCCACGACTTCGCCGGTGGCTTCAGCCGCCTTGCCCCATGCGTTGGAGACAGCATCCCCCACCTTGTCCATACCTTTCTCGACATAGCACAGACTGATGCTGGCAAAATTACCGGTGCACTCATCCGCCATCGGTCAGGACCTCCAGACGATGTAGTTGTCCAAAGTGGGAATCATAGCGAGGTTGAGCGGGCTCTGAGTCTCGGAACTCAGCTTCCAATCGCCGTTCTGCCACACCAGGTACTCCACCGCCGACGCGACATACGGATTCCCGTTTATAAGACCGGAGAACCCGATGTCTATCGTCGCCGAGTCCCCGCTGTAGCTGAGCACCTTGAAACCGATCGAGTTGACTCTGGCGCCGGTGGTCGTATCAGCATCGGTGTTCTCCTCTAGAATCTGATCGTGATACGTACCGTCGGCAGTGACGTACGCGAACCATTCCTTGATGGATACCGGATTGTTCGCCTGCGCCGCAGCGGTCGCAGCGGCGAAGACAGCCCCCTGCGGGGAGTGCTGGAAGCAGTACCTGTATCCCTCATCGGCCGTGGCGGCCGGGCCGTACTGGTCGGAAGTCGGGTACGGGAAGACCCCGATGTAATCCCACTGCGCCTGAGGAGCCTGCGACACGGTCCCGTTCATGACCACCCCCGTCAGGCCGCACACACTGTCCGACTCGGCCTCCTGGGGCGGCGCGCTCCCTGAGGAGTCCGCCGAAGCGGCGTCGGAGCCGCCGGAGGACGCTGTGGCGCTGGTCGCAGGCGTCCTCCCTCCCCCTTTGTGCGTCACGACCACGACGATTCCGAGGATCACCACGAGCGCCACCACCAGCGCCGACGCGATGAATCCCGGCCGTGTGAACGGCGAGGCCGCCCCCTCTTCTTCCTCACTCATCGAGAACCTTCTTCCCTGCGGGACCCGTCGTTGCGGGCAGCATCATCAATGAACGTCGACCGGCATCGGGTGAACGTCGTCGGCCGTCGGAAAGGCGCCGAGGGGGGCCGCCGCCGGAAGGCGACGAACGCCGACGCGTCGGTCGGCGGCCGCGGCGGGGCCGCCGACCGACGCGGCGCCGCCCCGCAGCCCGCCAGTCCTGCTTCAGCGCCGCTCCGATGCCGCGGGAGGCGGCCACGGCCGCCCGTCTCACGTGGCCAGGAAGCTGATCAGCGAGGCGCCGCCTGAGATAATGATCACGCCGCCCATGATCCAGCCGAGCCTGGCGACGTTCTCACCGCCTTCACCGCGACGCGACTGCACGGCCATCATCGCTCCGGCGGCGAAGATCGCTAGAATGCACACGGCTAGGCAGACCCATTTGGCCCAGCCGAGCACGGTCGTGACATTCGAGGTGCCGGGTGGCTGGACCGGATCGGGGTCCGGCAGATCCGCGGCGAACGCGGACAAATGGGATGCCCCATTGATCAGGGACGCTGCAGCACTCATTGACATACTCCTTTCGTGTCGGCGACGGTCGTCACCGGGGTGCTGTTAATGAAACAAGGTCTTTCACCAGGCGCCGGACCTGACGCGGAAGGTCATCGAGTGCGGGCGCCTGGCCCAGGCGCCACGCCTCCACCCACGGCAGCGACCATGTGCGCGGAGCGCCTCCGGCGACCAGCTTGGACAGATCCCGCAAGGGACGCGGAAGCCGTCCGGGCGCATCCGCCATCAGAACAAGCCCCAGCAACTCGATATGCGGAACCGTCCGACTCGCCCATTGCGTGAGGACCGCACGAGCACGCATGAGCCCCTGCGAACTCGTGCGCGTCACGAGTACGGTGGGCGACGCCTGCGGACAGGGGGCGGGCCACCAGTGCCCGGCCGCCCGCCACCGATCGTCGAGGTCGGCCAGAGTCGACTCACCGGATCCGCCGTGCGCTCCGAGCACCCACAACGGGACGCCGGGGACGGGCCGCGCCGCAATCGGCAGCATGGCGGTCTCATCGGGGGTGGCCACCCCGTGCTGCGGGGTGGCCGGTCCCGTCAGCGCAGGCAATGGATCGGGGGTCTGTTCCTGCGGCTCGTCACGAGGGGCACGGGTCGACCGCGTCACCCAAGGATTGGTGGTGGACACTAGGGAGGGGCTCCGTCTCGACATCTAGGGGGGCGTCGTAATACCGACGTTATCAGCCATCGGGACGAGAGGTAAAGGCTTCTGCTCGAGCAGACGGATCGATGCGTTCTCAACACGACCCCGACAAATATGGGAACGTCCTATAAGGTGATCGAGAGCTCGTATGTCGCAGGAGTGTCCTTACTGCGAGTCGGACCTCAACTCGGAGACCCGCCATTGCCCGGCGTCATCCTTGGTCAGCGTGATCCAGTAGCGGCTCGTCCGGATCTGCCCCGTCCAGCCCGCGTCATTCATCGCCTGGCAGGTGACGGCGCGCGCCCGGGCCACACGGGTGCTGGTGTCCGGCGGAGGGTCGTCGATGTCCCGATTGAGATCCAGGACGGCGTCGTAGGCGTTGTGGGCCACCAGGTCCTGCCAGTGGGAGCCGGGTCGGGCGACCTCGGACTCGGCGGTCGCGCGAGGCAGATGAGGATCGTCCCAGCGCCCGCCGCGGACGTCGACGGCCACGGAGGTCAGGTCCGTGCGGGCGTCCTGGACCGTGCGGGTCAGGGCGACGGCGTCGGCCACGGCGTCCGGATCCGTCAGGTCGACGGCGTCGGGGTCGAGATCGAGAGCGGCCGGCCACGGGCTGACCGACGGGCTCGAGCTCTGCGCGTCCGCGGCGGGCGAGCCGTCGGCGGACGCCGTGGACGCGGACTGGGGGCGGCCGTGCCCCGCGCAGGCGGTCAAACCGGCCGTCAGCACCAGGACGGCGGCGAGAATGGCAGTCGAACGCATGATATGTGTCCCCCGCGAAGTCGGAAGCCGGTCGAAGACTGCTCGGGAGCCCGCCCTGAAGGGCCGCTCAGCAGCTGTCGGACCGGTTAGTCGAGATGAACGAAGTACGGGCCGCCATCCATCGTGTAGACGGCGGTCTCCCTGACGGGCACGCCCTCGGTGGGCGCTTCGACGATCGTGTCGTTGCCGGCCCAGATGGCGACGTGACCGCTCCAGCACACCAGATCTCCGGGCTGGGCCTCCTCCTTGCTGACCTGCGTGCCCGACGAGCACTGACTGCCCGAGGAGTGCTGCAGCTCGACCCCGGCCTCCGAGTAGGCGACCATGACCAGGCCCGAGCAGTCGTAGCCCACCGAATCCGATGCGGCTCCCCACACGTAGGGCATGCCGATCCTGGCACGCGCCGAGGCAAGGACCTGCTGCCCGCGGTCACCCCCACCGCCACCGGTCGATCCCTCGTACTTGCTGGCGTTGGCCGTGATGACCTCGACGTAGTGCGTGGTCTCCCCGTACGGAGGCACTCCCCCGTACTGCTCGACCGCCCCGGCGCCCGCGTTGTAGGCCGCCAGGGTCAGGCTCACCACGTCACCGCTGGCCGCGCCCTGGTCGATGTACCCCTGCACCTGCCCGGCTAGGCCGCACATGTAGTTCCCCTGCGACCAGATCGCGTCAATGGGATTGTTGATGTCCGCCACGCCGTCACCATCACCGTCCATGCCCGACGACGCCCAGGTCGCCGGCATGAACTGAGCGATCCCCTGCGCCCCCGCACTCGACCCGACCTGCGGCTGCCACCCCGACTCCTGCTCGATCTGCGCAGCCAGCAGGGCGGGAGTGATCGCTTCGCACACCGACCCCGCCCGAGTAATGACATCAACATACTCACTCGGCACATTCGCGACCGACTTGTTGCCGCCTCCGCCCTCGCCGCCGGAATCCCCCGTATCCACGAGCAGGAGCACGGAGACCGGGAGCAGGAGGATCGACATCAGGGCGAGTCCCGCGGCGATGAGTATGCCGGTGGTCCGGTTCATAGGGTTTCTCCCGCCGTCGTGCTCAACGTGGTGGCCAGGGCCGCCGACGCCGAGATCCAGGCCTGGCGCGTGGCCGGCGCCAGGGAGTCCAGGCGCAGGGGCCGATCGGACATGGCCGCGTCGTAGGGAATGGCGACAGCGCTGCGGGAGATCCGGGAGAACGCCTCGACGAACTCCCGGGGCTCGGGCTCGGTTCTGGAACTGCGGGAGACGATCACCAGCGCCCGGCGGGCCAACCGGGCCGCACGAGCATCGGCGCGGGAGAGCTCGTCGAGCAGGAGGCGCGCCGACTCGGCGTGCTCGGGCCGGGTGATGGTGGGCACCACGAGGGCGTCGGCGCGGGCGATCGCGGCGCGCCACAGGGGCGAACTCTCATCGTTGCTGGAATCGATGACGATCAGCCGGTAGTACCTGGACAGCACATCGTGCGCCCGCTGGAAGGTCGAGGCGTCCAGGACGGTGGCATCGGTCAGGACCTCGGAGCGCGAGCGCAGCACGTCATAGCAGTCCTGCTGCTGGTGGTGGACGAGACCGGCGATGTGGGCCGGCCGGGCCCGCAGGGCCAGCAGACGGTCGGCGCAGGCCAGGAGGTCGATCACGGTGGAAGCGTGGGGGCCCGGCTCGGTGCGCCAGCTCAGGGTGCCGCGCGTGGGGCTGTTGTCGAAGGCGACGACCCCCGCCCCACCGTAGCGGGCGAATACCGCGCTCAGCAGGATCGTCGTGGGCGTTTTGCCGGCACCGCCCTTGCCGTTGACCACTGCGACGGTGCGCGGCCCCCGCCAGTGGGCGGACACGGCGGCCGCCTCCGCCCGGTGCAGCAGTTCAGTCGACGAGGGCGACAGGTGCAGCCCCACGTGGTTGACCGCCCCGCGCCAGCCCGTGGACGCCGGCGACTGCCTGGCGGTTTCGGGCGGCGGGGCTGGAGCATCGGCCGATGCGGCGGGCGGTCGCATCCCCCTCGCAATTCTCCGCTCCTCCGGCGGCCCTGCGCCATCCGCGAGCGGGCGCGCGGGGCCGCCGAACGCGGTCGGAGCGGAGGCCTCCCGTCCACCCCGGTCGCGGCGCTCCCTGCGTCGCCGTCCGCGGCTGCTCGGCTCGATCTCCGCGGAGGCGGATGCGGTCCGAGCGGTCGCGGCGGGGACCGGGTCCGGCACGTACATGATCGGCCCGGTCGGCTCAGCCAGTCCCGCCGGCTCAGCCGGCCCGATCGGGGTCGAGACGGCCGGAGGCGACGCCGGAGCCGCCGGTCCCGCAGCGACTGGAACCGGCGACGATGCGGATGACGGCACGGCCGGCGGGGGAGGCGGAGGAGGAAGCCGGGAGGGAGGATCGGAGTCGGCGAAGATCCGTTCGAGCCCCGAAACCCCCGACGCGGTCGCCGCTCCCCTGCCCGCTCGAGGTCCGGCGTCGACGCCCGCATCCGACTCCGATTCCTCGTCCGGATCCGCATCGTCGCTGCTGACGGTGCCGTCCGGATGAATGTCGACCTGCCAGGTTCCGGTGGGCTCCTGGATGGAGGTGGGGATCGCCCTGCCGAGAGCGGCGGCGCGCCGGGCGATGAAGTCGACGACGACGGCGCGGGCGCCCTCCAGATTCTCGGTCTCGGGCGTGCTGGTGACGCCACCGATGTTGATGCGCACGCGCCCCTCCTGGCTTAGGGAGACCTCAGCGCGGGGCCAGACGGTGGCAGCGCTCATCATTCGTCCTCGTGTCGGGGTATCTGGGGCTTTACGGACGGTGTCATGCGCGTCGCAGGGGACTGTGCGGTCGGGCCCGGACGCGACAGGGCGGGCACCGATCGTGCAGGCGGGGCGTGATCACCCGATCATGCGTGCGACCACGACGAACGACAGGGTCGACGACATGATGCGGCATGACGCACCATGACGCGGCCCGGACGCACCAGCGTCCGCTCCCGCCGTGAGGGGCCGTGAGGGGCACGGACCAGGAGGAACGCGAGCGCATGGCGCCCGCCGGGCCTCACCATACTCGGCGAGACCGATTCGTCACACTCACCGGCAGACGCCGGCGCTCGCCCGCGCTCCCGAGCGCCCAGTTCGGCGAGCGGGCCGCCCGAGGTGCCGCGGCCGATCCCGAGCGCCCAGTTCGGCGGGCGGACCGAGGCCCGTCGACGATCAGGCTCCCGCGCCCACGACCGCGGTGACGGCCTCGACGATGCGCGCCAGGTCCGCCCTGGACAGGGAGGGGTGGACGGGCAGGGACAGGCATTCGCGGGCCGCCTTCTCGGTGCCGGGCAGCTCCAGACCCGGCGCGTAGGGGGCCAGGGATTCCAGCCGGTGGCAGGGGATCGGGTAGTACACGCCGGTGCCGATCTGCCACTCGTCCTTCAGGGCGGTCTGGATGCGGGTGCGCTCGGCGCCCGTGGCCCCTTCGAAGCGGACGGTGTACTGGTGGTAGACGTGGGTGTAGCCCGGGGGCGCGGTGGGGGTGACGACGCCGGCCGCGCCGGCCAGACCCTCGTCCAGGAAGGCCGCGTTGCCCCGGCGCCGGGCCGTCCACTCGGCCAGTCTGCTCAGCTGGACCCGGCCGACGGCCGCGGACGAGTCGGTCATGCGGTTGTTCAGACCCACCAGTTCGTTGGCGTACTGCCGCTCCATGCCGTGATTGCGAAGCAGTCGCACCCGGCGCGCCAGTCCGGCGTCGCGAGTGGTGACCATGCCCCCCTCCAAGGAGGTCATGTTCTTGGTCGCGTAGAAGGAGAAGGATCCCCACGTCCCGAAAGTGCCCACCGGCCGGCCGTCGACGGCGGCGGCATGCGCCTGGGCGCAGTCCTCGAGCACGGCCAGGCCATGAGCTCGGGCTATCCTCAGGATCTCGGGGATATTGGCCGGCAGACCGTACAGGTGCACCACCTCGATCGCCACGGTGCGCGCCGTGATCGCGGCCTCGACGCCGGCGGGGTCCAGGGTGAAGGTCACCGGGTCGATGTCGACGAATACGGGGCGGGCCCCCGAGATGACCACGGAGTTGCCCGTGGCCGAGAAGGTGAAGGACGGCATGATCACCTCGGCGCCCGGCGGGAAGCCGCACGCCAGGGTCGCCAGGTGCTGGGCCGAGGTCCCGGAGTTGACCGCGACGGTGTGAACTCCGCCGACGACCTGCTCGGAGAACTCCTCCTCGAACGCCGCGACCTGCGGACCCTGAACCACCATCCCCGAGGCGAGGACGGCATCAACGGCGGACCGCTCCCGCGGTCCGATCATCGGCTTGGCCACGGGGATGAACTCGTGCGGCATCAGGCATCCACCTCTTGAATCGTGTTGTCCTGTTCTCCTCGTGCGGCGCTCGTCCGCGACGGCGAAGGGCGGCTCATCGCGGCCCGCGGGGCTCTCGGATCGAGCTCGTCCGAAACGAGAGAAGAAGTCTAAGCCCGGCGCATCCTGCGGAGGTCCTGCGGGCGGAGTGTCGCAGTGACGCTCCGTCACCGGCGTCCGGCCCGGGACCGCCCGTCACCGGGGTCCGGCTCCCGTCCTCATCCCCGCCGCGGCGCCGGGCGGGGCATGGCGAGTGCGAGTCGGGCATGCGGGACATGAGGGGCGGATCACGCGCCCGGCACGCCGGCGTCATCCCGGATGCGGCGCACGAGCAGGGCGAGGATGAACCTCGATGAGGGCCCTCGTCACGCCGCACCCGAGACTAGGGTCATATGATGACAAGGATCAACCACGTATCGTGCCTATTGTGTCTACGTCACCCGTACGCCATGCCGCGCGCGAGATGCGCCACCGTCTGCTACGCAATGTCACGCTGAGCCTGCTGACGATCGCGCTTTTCGTGAGCACGGCGGCCTTCGCCGTCTACCACGACCTCCAGTCGCGGCTGACGACGGTGAGCGTTGACGACATCCTGGGCGCCGACCGGCCCTCGGCTCCCGAGGGAAGCGACTTCGACGGACGGGCTCTGAACATCCTCGTCATGGGATCGGACTCGCGCAGCGGCGAGGTCGTCGACGACGGCACGGAGGGCATGCGCTCGGACACGGCCATGATCGTCCACCTGTCGGCGGACCGCACCCGCATGGACGTCGTCTCGATCCCCCGCGACACGATGGTCGAGGTCCCCGCGTGCCCGCTTCCCGACGGCTCGCAGAGCGATGCCTCCTCCTACGCCATCTTCAATTCGGCGTTCTCCACCGGGGCCGATGGCTCGACCGACTCCAAGGACGTCAAGTACGCCGCCGGCTGCACGATCAAGACGGTCGAGAAGCTTACGAACGTCCGCATGGACGAGTTCATGGTGGTCGACTTCACCGGCTTCGAAAACATGGTCAACTCGCTGGGCGGTGTGCCGATGTACATCGACGAGGACGTCGACGACGACAAGGCTGACCTGCACCTGACCAAGGGCTGCACCACGCTCAACGGCGGTCAGGCTCTGGGCTACGCGCGCGCCCGCTACTCCCTGGGCGACGGCTCGGACGTCTCGCGCATCGGGCGTCAGCAGCAGCTGGTCGCGGCGATCATGCGCACCGCCCAGTCGAAGAACCTCCTGACCGACACGAACTCGCTCTACGACTTCGCCAATTCGGCGCTGAGCACGCTCACCGTCAGCTCCGACCTGGGCGATCTCAGCAGGCTCGGGCAGATCGCCCACAGCGCCGCCAACATCGGGATGGACAACATCAACTTCGTCACCATGCCGGTCGAGCAGGACCTCTACGACCCCAACCGCCTGGCTCCCAGCGACCAGGCCGACGACGTCTGGAATGCACTGCGGGAGGACAAGCCCATCCCCGAAGAGTCCGTGTCCCTGGCCGCCGACGGCACCTCCCCCAGTCAGGGGGCGACGCCCACCGACGGAGCCGGCGGGACGGGGAACCCGACCGCCGTCGGGAACACGCCCGCCGCCCCCGCCCCCGCCCCCGCCCCCGCGGACGCCGCCACCGAGCAGAGCAGCCCCGGGGCGACGGTCGACCCCGCCACGCAGTGCCACTAATGAGCCATTAATGAGCCATTGATGACCACGGACACCCACACTGACACGAAGAGGTCGACCCTGTGACTCCTCCGTCGGACCTGCCGCCGTCCTTCACGCCCGATCCCTCCGATCCCTCGGGCCGCCGGCCCGCCCGCGCTGATGCTCCGCCGTCCTCCCCGCCGAGCGGCGGAGCACGGCGAGGACCGGCGCCGCAGCGCCGATCCCTGCGGACGGGCCCGTCCGCGGACGGCGGTGCGGATTCGGCGCGCCCAGCACCGGAGGGGGAGGGGCGACGCCCGGCCCGCGGCGCGCAGGCTCCCGGCTCGTCGGCGCGAGGAGCGAGTCATGTGCGTCCGGGCTCCTCGGCCATGCCGCTCGGGGGGGGAGTCGGCCGGGGCCCGGGACCCACCCGGGTCATGCCCGCGGGGTCCAGCGGATCATCCGGAGCCCCCTCCCGAGGGGTCTTCCCGGTCGGGACGCACCCGATCCCCGAGGGGCCCTCCCACCCCGAGGTGCAGCCCGAACGCGCACCACTCCGACCGCGCCGCGGGCGCCGCCCGCTGCGATGGGTGGCGGCGATCCTGGTCCTGCTGCTCGTCCTCGTGGGGGGGCGCGCGGCCTGGCTGTGGCACGACGTCGACTCCAAACTCCAGCGCGTCGACGCGCTCTCCGGGGCCAAGGACACCTCCGGGGAGACCTGGCTCATCGTCGGCTCGGACTCGCGGGCCGACGGCGGCGTGCCCCAGGACGGCACCGAGGGCGCCCGCGCGGATTCGATCATGGTGCTGCACAAGGCGTCCAACGGTCAGGCCTCACTGACCTCGCTGCCGCGTGATACGTACGCCGAGGTTCCCGGCTACGGCGGTGACAAGATCAATTCCGCCTACTCCTACGGGCAGGCCCCGCTGCTGGTGGAGACCGTGGAGAAGCTCACGGGACTGACCATGGATCACTACGTCGAGGTCGGCATGGGCGGGGTGACGCACATGGTGGACGCCGTCGGCGGGATCGAGGTGTGTCTTGATTATGATGTCGACGACCCCGATTCCTCTCTGGTGTGGGACACTTCCAAGGGCACGTGTCAGAAGGTGGACGGAGACAAGGCCCTGGCCTATTCGCGCATGCGTAAATCGGACCCGACCGGTGATATCGGCCGTGCCCAACGTCAGCGCACGGTGGTCTCGGCCGTGGTCTCCAAGACCATGTCGATTCCCACGCTCATCAATCCTTTCCGGCAGGACAAGCTCGTGGATTCCGGGACGAAGGCGCTGACCGTTGATGAGGACGCCTCCATGCTCGATCTGGCGCAGATGGTGCTGGCCTTCCGGTCGGCGTCGAACGACGGGCTCACCGGGGCGCCGCCCATCGACAGCCTGGACTACGAGCCGGGCGGGATCGGGGCGTCGGTCCTCCTGGAGGACACGACCGCGCCGGACTTCTTCTCCAAGGTGCGCTCCGGCAAGCTGTCGACGTCCGACTTCGATCAGCCCTCGTCCTAACCGCGGCCCCGCCCGGGCCAGCGCCATGAGGCCCAGGGGGCGGTGCTGCGACGCAGACGACGGGCCTCCTCCTGGAGTGCGGCGAACGTGCGGGCGCTGACGGGGCAGTCACCCGGCAGGTCCTGGTTGTTGACGGCGATGATATCGGCGACTGCGGCGCCCCGGTTCGTCAGGTCGGCGAGGATCCGGGCGAGGGCCTTGGCCGCGAAGGGCCGCAGGTTGACGCCGCTGACAGCCACGCTGTTCAGGAGCAGTAGCGTCTCGCAGGTGGCGGGGACGCTCTCGCGCACGACGAGGGCGAACCTGTGGTGCGTGAGCAGTCCGCGGATTCCGGGGGCGTCCGCCACCAGGAAGAGGAGCCCGTCGGTCAGCGCCTGACGGGCGATGTCAGCGACGGGCCCGTGCCCGCCGCGTTCGCCGCTGAGGGCCCGCCACGGAGATCCCTGCGCCCGCAGGACGGGGTCGATCTGGTCACGGGCTGTGGCGTACCCGAGCCCGGGAAGCAGGTTCTGGACGGCGCTCAGGATGTCGTCGGGACGCAGGCCGGTGACCCAGACGCGGGCGCAGGGGGCGGCCGTGTAGTGCCCCCGCGCCCACGGGTTCCACGGATCGGTGCGTCTGCTCATAAGGTGGTGCCGGCCGGGGCGTCCTCTAGAGGCTCCAGAGGCGGGAGACCGTGGTCTCTGCCTCCTGGTAGAGGGTGACGGCCCGGTCGACGGCAGCGGCGAGCTGCTCGGCGTAGTCGGTCTGGGTGCGCATGCGGGCCGCCCAGCCGGCGTGGGCGACGGCGGCGGCATCGGAGGCCAGGCCGGTCCACTGGGTGCGAGTGGCGGCCAGGGACCCGGACAGGCCGGAGACGTCGGAGTCGAGTCCCGACGCTCCCGAGCGCAGAACCGACGACAGGGACGGCAGAGTGTCCTCAGACACGTCAAGATCAGCCACGATCATGCTCCTCATTACTTCACTTCATTACTTCACTGTTGTCGACGACGATGGTGCGTCAGCGTGAAAACCACTTACGCCAGCGTATGGCGCGAGCCTCTTCCTGCAGGCCGAAGAGGGAACGCAGGCTTATGGGGTAGTCACTGGGGATCTTCCTGTGACTGACAGCCTCCAGATTGACGACGGCGGCACCGTGGGCCTCCAGGCCGGTCACGATGGCCTCGAGGGCCTTGCTCGCAAAATACCGAGGGTTCACTGTATATGCAGCACTGTCTTCAAGACGGAACAGCACCTCATTGGATCCTGTGGCCAGGTCTCGCGAGGCGAGAATAATGGAGTGATGGGTCGCCAGATCCCTTAGACCGGGGATCGCCGAGCTGAAAGGTATTTCGGACAACGTGTCACGGAACAGGACGTCGGCAAGGAACCCACCCTTGGCCCCTCGTTCCATGACGAGGGCGCTCCAGGCGGAGGATCGTTGTCGCAGGGCGGGGTCGATCTGGCGCTTGGAGTAGGTGTACCGGCGTTTCCTGAGAGACTCCTGCGCAACAGCGAGGATGGTGTCGAGTGGTATCCCGGCGACGATCATGCGGGCGCACATCGACGAGAAGGGCCCCCACAGGTCGAAGCGCCCATTTCTATCGAGCATGGAGACACCGCCTTTCGTTATCGTCAGCCGCTCACACGTCTTCTACGTCGTCCACCGCACCACGTTGCCGCAGGACACGACCGAGCTCGGCCAGGTTGCGTCGAGAGAGATCACGCAGGCGGCGTGCCTCGGGCGACTCATCACGACCGGCGAAAACGTCGGCGAGTGATGACCGCCCGGAATCTATGCGGCGCTGGACGGCTTGCCAGTCGGAACCGAGCTCGCCAGCGCGGGCCGCACGAGCATGCTCATCCCGCCACTGCGCATCGTCCTTTATGTCAGCATCATGCGACCGCCCAGCCGGCGACAGGAGTGGCAGCCTCAGCCGCCTTCGTGATAAGAAAATTCGCAATTTTTTCGAGACATTTTCCTATCGCCTTCGAAATCTCTTTGACGAGAATCGCCAGGCCGGAGATGAGGACAGACACGGCACCCGCAGCGCTGGAGGCCAGGCTGTCAGCACCGGCGATGACCGTAGCAGCGCCCAAGAACGCCTCAGACCCTCTGCCCGTCCACTCGGCCATGGCCGGCAGCATACCGGTTGTATTCTGCGACACCGCTCCCAGGGCACCGCCAACATGGGTCCACGCCTCAGAGGCCTGCTGAACCCGGTTCCAGTCCCCGGCAAACGGCTTGTACACCACCTCATCGAGCAGGGAGAATCCGAAGATCTGCTCGAACACCCAGTCCACCGATCCCAGAACTATACCGGCACTCCAACGAAGGTCCTCAATCTCCGACAATGATCCCGTCGGCGTAACAAGGAAGGACTGGGGATCAACAGTCTCCCGCAGCCCGCGGTCCGCTGAAAACGTCTCGCCAATGCGGTCGAGAATCTGGGCGGGCTGCTCTTGCACGAATGTTCCAGATCGATAACCATCCTGAAAAGCCTGAACAGGAAGATCCGGATCCCCTCCGCCGTAGAACGGCGGCGCCGTCTGCTCAGCCGCTCCCAGGGAGGAGAAGGAATCCCTCGGATCCTTGTACGTCGGAAGCTGAACCCCCATCTCAGAGGCGACCTTCTGGACCTCGCAGTAAGCAGCCTCATCGGCTCTGAGGTACGCCTCAAGCGTCGCCTTCATGTTGCTGGAGCCGAGGGAATAAACCTCTTCGATCTTTCCGAGAATTTTGTCACCCTCAAGAACTATAGCGTCATTAATCGGCTTCAGCCTCTGAAGAATCAAGCCGAGATCAGAATCTGATAATGTCCCCCACGAGGAGATCGTCCCCCTCATCGCAGGCAGATGCCCGTCGGCCTGACGCTCCATTAACTGACGCGCCAGATCCATGGTCGCATAAGTCAACCTTCATTAAAAAACCTCAATACTACCGTGGGAAGAATCGAAAGCGACGCATAGCACGTCACCGCACAGCTGTCGACGTCGCCCCGCAGACAACGCAGAAGTCGAACCACAGGGATGTCCTCGTCCAGCCGATCGACGTACGTTACCCTACAACCCGCCCCGACGCGAGCGCAATACCGCCACCTAAGCCGAACCATGCGAAAGAGCGCTTAACAACACAGTAATTAAACGGCCCGTCGCGCACCGCGTCTGATAACGGTCAACGGTGCGCGACGGGCCGGCAGAGCGCTCGTTCCCGGTCAGAGCATCAAGCCGCCCTGAACGACGGCCCCCGCTGACAGCGCTGACAGCGCTGTCAGCGCTGTCAGCCGAAGCTCTTGCGGTTGGGGTCGGCTTGCCAGGAGGTGAAGGCGGAGGCGACGATGTCGTCCAGGTCGTGGTCCGCCTTCCACCCCAGAACCCTCCCGATGCGCTCGGCGTCGCCGATGAGCTGGGGCGGGTCGCCGGCGCGGCGGTCCAGCTCCTCGGGCTCGATGTGCAGGCCGGTGGAGTCGATGACCTTCGAGACGACCTCCCGCACCGAGGAGCCCCTCCCCGTGCCCACGTTGAAGACGTGCTCGGCCATCACCCCGCCCCCGGCCAAGTAGTCCAGGGCGGCGATGTGCGCCACCGCCAGATCGCGCACATGGATGTAGTCACGGATGCAGGTGCCGTCCGGCGTCGGGTAATCGGTGCCGAAGATCTTGGGGGCCTGCCCGCGGGAGAGGCGGTCGAGCACCATGGGGATGAGGTTGAGGGTGGCCATGTCGCCCAGGTCGTCCCAGCCGGAGCCTGCCACGTTGAAGTAGCGCAGGCCGGCCCAGCGCAGTCCCCAGGCCCGCTCGCAGTCGGCCATCATCCACTCGCCGATGAGCTTGGTCTCGCCGTAGGGGTTGATGGGCCGGCAGTCGATGTCCTCGGGTACAACCTCCACCGGCGGCATGCCGTAGACGGAGGCGGAGGAGGAGAAGATCATCTGCTCGACCCGGGCCCGCTCCATGGCCAGTAGCATGTTCGCCAGCCCGCCGACGTTCTGCTGGTAGTACCAGCCGGGCCGCGCCACCGACTCCCCCACCTGCTTGCGGGCCGCGAAGTGGATGACTGCCGTGACGCCGCGCTGCTCCATGACGTCGGTGAGCACATCCACCGCCTCGCCCGAGGCCACATCCAGCTGAACCAATTCGGCGCCCTCCACGCGGTCGGGGGTGCCGTAGGACAGGTCGTCGACGACGATCACCCGATCCCCGCGCTCAAGGAGTAGACGGACGACGTGGGCGCCAATGTAGCCGGCGCCACCGGCAACGAGAATGCTCATGGGGAGCATGCTACAGATAAAGACATTCCCGTCTCAGGGCTTCGCAGCCCGCGGGCCGAACTCTCCGGTGCGGAGGCCGCCCCGCAAAGCTCGCGCTCCTCAGGCTCGCTCGCGGCGCTCGCGCAGAGCCGCGCCCTTGGCACGGGCGACCTCGGCCAGCTCGCCCTGGAAGGCGTGCATGGCTCGCCTCAGCCGGGCGGCCTGCGCGCCGTCGCCGGCCCCCAGGACGCGCACGGCGAGCAGCCCGGCGTTACGCGCCCCGCCGATCGACACGGTCGCCACCGGTACCCCCGCGGGCATCTGGACGATCGACAGCAGCGAGTCCATGCCATCGAGGTGCTTGAGCGGCACGGGCACGCCGATGACCGGCAGTTCGGTGACGGCGGCCAGCATGCCCGGCAGATGGGCGGCTCCCCCGGCGCCCGCGATGATGACCCGCAGGCCGCGCCCGGCGGCGGCGCGCCCGTAGTCGATCATCTCGGCGGGCATGCGGTGGGCGGAGACGACGTCCGCCTCGTAGGGGACGGAGAACTCCTCCAGGGCGGCGGCCGCCGCCTTCATGGTGGGCCAGTCGGAGTCGGATCCCATGACGATGCCGACCATCGGCTGCTGGCTGCTGCTCATGAACGGGCCTTTCCTCGGCGGGTGGCGGGAGCGGGCGCGCCCGCCCTCGATGCGATTATCGCCCGGCGCGCCCCTGGCGCGCCGGTGCTCGACCCCGGCACTCCTGCGGGTGCGGTGCGAAGGTGCGAATCCGCCCCGCGCCCGGTCCGGCGAAGGAGTCCCCTACGCGCCGCCGCGCAGAACGGCGGCGACGGCGCGGGCGCGCGCCAGCGCCGCGGCGACCGCTTCCCCGAATCCCGCCGCAGCGGGGTCTCCGGGAACGGTGAGGTTGACGTGGCCGAGCTTGCGGCCGGGCCTCCAGGTCTTGCCGTACATGTGGACGCACGCCCGCGGATCCAGGGCCAGGGCGCGCGCCAGAGCGCCGTCGTCGGGTTCGGCGGCGCCGCCCAGGACGTTGACCATGACCGTGGCCGGGGCGGTGGGCTCGGGCGAGCCGAGCGGCAGGTCGAGGACCGCGCGCACGTGCTGGGCGAACTGGCTGGTGACAGCGCCGTCCTGGGTCCAGTGGCCCGAGTTGTGCGGACGCATCGCCAGCTCGTTGACATACAGGACGGTGGGGCGGCCCGCTTCCTCCACGGCGAACAGCTCGACGGCAAGAACGCCGGTGACGTCGAAGCGCTCGGCCACCGTGCGCCCGATCAGTTCGGCCCGTGCCGCGTCCGCCTCCTCGAGCCCCGGAGCCGGGGCGAGGACCTCCGAGCAGATGCCGGCCTCCTGCACGGTCTGCGCCACCGGCCAGGCGCGCACTCGCCCGCTGGGGCTGCGGGCGAGCAGGACGGCGAGCTCACGGGTGAAGGGCACCGCCTGCTCGACCAGCAGGCTTCCCACCACGCCGCCGCCCAGGCTCCCCCCGCCCCCGGCGGCGGAGGAGGCCCGGCCGGCCCGGGCCGCGGCGACGTCGGCGACCCAGGCAGCGGCCTCGCCGTCGACCAGATCCCGGGGACCCTCCAGCATCAGAACGCCGTGCCCGTCGTAGCCGCCGCGCGGCGTCTTGAGCACCACCGGCCAGCCGTGCCCGGCCGCGAAGTCCTCGATCCCCCCCGCGATGGCGCGCTCATCGCCGCCGACCTCGACCCACGCCGGCTGAGGCAGCCCGACCGAGTCCATGGCGCGACGCATGGCGAGCTTGTCTCGCGCCAGCGTCAGCGCCCGCGGGCCGGGCTGGACGGATACGCCCTCCGCCGCCAGACGCTCCAGGAGGGCGGAGTCCTGGTGCTCATGCTCGAAGGTCAAGACGTCGGCCCGTCCGACTCCCTGGAGACCGGCCGCACCAGGATCGGCGCCGCCACCCGCGGGAGCCGAGCGCCCCTCCACCAGAGCGCGCACGGCCGCGGCGTCGTCGGCCGCCCCGACGGGGCCGTCCACGACGACCTGCGCCGTCGAGCCGTCGGGGGCCTCCACCAGGGCTCGCAGGTGAACCCCCAGGGCAGAGGCCTCCTCCTGCATCATGCGGGCCAGCTGCCCGCCTCCGACAACGGCAAGGATCGGTGCGCTCACGCCCCCAGGCTACCGGCGGACCGGCGGTCGGAGGGGGTGCCGCCCGGCGACGGGCCGTCCGCCGTACCCTGGGCGTCGTGCCGAGCTCTTCGAAGACCCCCCAGCCGACCGCGTCGCCCTGCAACGGCGCGCAGTCGCGCCCCGACAGCGGACAGGACCGCCGCGACCCGCGGCCCGACGGCCGCGGCGCTCCTCCCCACTGGTTGCGCGTCCTGGGGGTGTGGGCGGGCGCCGCAGCGGTGTCCCTCCTCATTCTGCGGCTGGGCGCCCGGGACACGCCGGAGACCGTGTGGGCACCGGCCTCCCCCACCTGGACCGACCACATCTCCTTCTGGGACTCCGGCTGGTACAACCGCATCAGTTCCGAGGGCTACCCCACCGATCTGCCCGTGGACGCGAACGGTCGGGTGGCCCAGAACTCCTGGGCGTTCATGCCGCTGCTGCCCGCCCTCGCCCGAGTGCTGGGATGGACCGGATGGTCCTTCTACGTCTGCGCGGCCCTGGTGGCGACGGCGGCCTCCGCGGGGGCAGCCGTCGTCATGGACCGGTGGCTGGCCCCGACGGTGGGCGAGCGGGCCTCGCTGTGGGCTGTCGCCCTGGCATGGAGTTCGCCGTGCGCCGCCGTGCTCCAGATGCCCTACGCCGAGTCCCTGAGCCTGCTGCTGACCGCGGCGGCACTGGCCCTGGCCGGACGCGGCCGCTTCGCGCTGGCGGTGCCGGCCATCGCCCTGGCCGCCTTCTCGCGTCCGATCGGACTCCCGCTGACCATGGCGCTGGGCGCCTGGTGGCTGTCGGAGGTCGCCCGCGATCGGCTGCCCGCCGCACGGAACGGACGCCTACTGCCCGGCTCCCACCCGCTCGACCGTCGCGAGCGGGAGGGGCTGCTGGGGTTGACCGTCTTCTCGGCGGCATGCACTCTGGCCTGGCCGATGCTCGCCTGGCTGGTGACCGGGAGACCCGACGCCTACACGGCCACCGAAACGGCGTGGCGCGACGGCTCGCTCATGCCCTTCGCCCCCTGGTGGGACCGCAGCGAGTGGTGGGTGGGAGTGCACCTGGGCTGGTTGCTGCTGGCGGGAATCCTGGTGGCGGCGATCGCGGGGCTGAGTGCGCCGTCGCTGCGGCGCCTGGGGCCGGCGGCCTGGTTCTGGTGCGCGGGGTACGTGGTCTACCTGCTGATGTTCTTCGACCCGACGGCGTCGATCTTCCGCATTCTGCTGCCGCTCGCGCCGGCGGCCTGGGCGCTGGCCCTCTCCTCCTCGCCCCGACGTCGACTCGTGCTGCTGGCCGCCGGCGTCATCGGGCAGCTGTTCTGGATCAGCTGGGTGTGGGACGCCTCCATCGCCGTACGGTGGGTGCCGTAACCGGGCCCCGACCGGTCGCCGATCTCGGGGAGCGCGACCGGTCGGCCCACTCGGTCGCGTGGCGCGCCCGCTATCCCGGGTCACCGGACCGCAGGTCCTCGTAGCCTATTATCAATAGTGTGACTCAGTCCCGTTCGCATATCCCTGACACATCCGAACCGCCCCTCGTCTCGCTCACCGGCCCCGGGCCCGCCACCACGACCCTCAAGGGCCGCATTATCGCCTGGGTGACGGAATTCATTCAGTTCGGCCTGGTCGGCGCTCTGGCCTTCATCGTCGACTTCGGAACCTTCAATCTGCTCCAGCACGGCCCCCTGGGAGTGCTTCACGGGCACTCGAACGCCGCCAACGTCATCTCGGCGACGGTGGCGACCATCTTCTCATGGGTGATGAACCGCCTGTGGACCTACCGGGGCCGCACTCAGGACAACGCCGCCCGGGAGGCGCTGCTCTTCGCCGTCGGCAACATCGGCGGCCTCCTCATCACCCAGTTCTGCCTGCTGTTCACCCATGAGGTGCTCGGCCTGCGCAGCGCCCTGGCGGACAACATCGCCGCCTACATCGTCGGCTTCGGCCTGGGAACCGCCTTCCGATTCATCTTCTACCACTACATCGTCTTCACCGGAACCGTGGACGAACCCGCCTCCGAACGCGCCGCGATGGGCGCCGTCATCGGCGGCGTGCCCACGACCCGGGACGCCGATCGGAGGACGGCCGAGGACGCGGCCCGGACTGGCGTGCCTGATTCCACACCCCCGCTGTGAGTGCGCGCGTGGCAACCGGCACCGCGACCTCCATAATATCTGAGCCCGTGACGACACTGACTACGGCCGTGACGGCCGGACTCACCGCAGCCCCGCCCTCCGCCCAAGTCCAGCCGGCCGTGCCGGCGCCCGCACTCGGACCCGAGTGGCTGGACGCCGCCAGCATCATCACCCAGATCGTCAAGTGGTTCGGCCCCTGGGCCATCGTGGGCGTCATGCTCGTCGTCTTCGCCGAAACGGGTCTGCTCGTGGGTTTCTTCCTGCCCGGCGACTCCCTGCTCTTCACACTCGGCATGTTCGTGGGGGCGGGCAGCATCGACGTGCACATCTGGATCGCCGCTCCACTCATGTGGCTGGCGGCCATCATCGGTAACCAGACCGGTTATTTCATTGGACGCAAGGCAGGTCCGACGATCTTCAAAAAACCGGATTCGCGGTTGTTCAAGAAGGAGTACGTCGACCGTACGGCATCGTTCTTCGAGCGTCACGGCGGCAAGGCCGTCACTCTGGCGCAGTTCGTCCCGATCGTGCGCACCTTCACCCCCGTCATGGCCGGTGTCGGCACAATGCACTACCGACACTTCTTCGTCTTCAATGCGATCGGGGCAACGCTGTGGGCCTTCGCCATCACCTGGCTCGGCTACTTCCTGGGAAACATCACCTGGATTCAGAAGAACATCGACGTCATGATCCTGGCGATCGTCTTCGTCTCCGCCCTGCCGATGCTCATCTCGGCGGTGCGCAAGTGGTCGTCCCACCGCAAGCGGACCTGACACCGGCGAGGCTCGCGCCGTCTTCAGAAGCGGCGTCTGCGCCCCACGCTCACCAGCGCTCCCTGCGGTAGCACATTGTTCGGGTCCAACGATCTCGGTACGGCGTTGAGCAGCACGGAGAACACCGCCGGACTGCGCTGCGAGAGTTCGATCTTCCCGCCATCGGCCTCCACCAGATCCTTGGCCAGGGCCAGCCCCACGCCCGTCGAACCGTGCCCGGAGACATGCCTGTCGAACACGTGGGGGGCGATGTCCTCCTCGACTCCCTCGCCCTCGTCGGCGACGTCGATGAACACGCCGTGACCGCCGTTGGCGCTGCGCACCTTGACGCTCGTCGCCCCCGCCCCGTAGCGCAGCGAGTTCTCGATGATCGTCGCCAGAACCTGGGCCAGGGAGCCCGGACTCGCCAGGACCGGCAGCTTGACGTCGTCGGTGAAGGTAATCTCTCGGCCCGCCTCGCGGAAGGACGGTTCCCATTCCTCGCGCTGCTGGGCGAAGACGTCAGCCAGGTGCAGGGCTTCGGTGGTGCCGCCACCAGTGCGCCGGGAGACCTTGAGCAGGTCGTCCACCACGCCGGTGAGCCGGTCGACCTGCTCGATGCAGGCGCGCGCCTCGGCGCGCACCTCCTCCTCGCCGGAGAGGAGCTCGATCTCCTCCAACCGCAGACTCAGACTCGTCAAAGGGGTGCGCAGCTGGTGGGAGGCGTCGGAGGCGAACTGCCGCTCCGCGGCCAGCCGACCCGCCACGCGCTCGGCCGAACGCACCAGCTCGGCCTGGACCAGGTCAATCTCCTCGATGCCGGAGCTGCGCAATCGCGGACGCACCTGCCCCGCACCGAGCTGCTCGGCCTCGGCGGCCAGGAAGATCATCGGGGCGCTGATCCGTCGCGAGGCCTTGGCGGCCACCACGTAGGCGGCCAGCAGCGCGACCGCCGCCAGAACCAGCGCGGTCACCGCCACGGTGATCACCACCCGAGCGCGGTCATTCGGGTCCGGCGTAGTGCGGAAGGCCAGCGCGATCCAGGCGCCGCCCAGCGGAATCCCCAGCAGAACAACGGCGACGGAGACCGCCGTCATCGTCATCGTCATCGCCCGACGGCGCATGCCAGCTCCCTTCGTGTACCCGGCGCCACGTTAAGGCGCCCAGCCCGCGCGGAGCGGGGCAGGGCGTGCTCGTGCTCGATCGGCACCTGCGGGCGCAGGACCGCTCACACGACCAGTCGGTAGCCGACGCCGTCGCGCAGGAGAAGCCTAGGGGCATCGGTATCATCGCCCAGCTTGCGACGCAGCCAGGTGACGTGCATCTCCAGAGTCTGCTCGGTGCCCGTCGGGTCCTCCCCCCAGACCTCCTTGAGGACGTCGTCGATCGAGACGACCTGGCCCCCGCCGCGCACGAGCACCCGCAGCAGCTCGAACTCGCGGGTGGTCAGCTGCAGCTCGCGCGAAGCGACGAAGGCGCGATGGGCGGCGACGTCCACGCGAATCTCGCCGGCGGCGAGCTCGTCCTCAATGGCCTCGCCGGAGGCGCGGCGCACCTGGGCGCGCACGCGCGCCAGCAGCTCGGCCAAGCGGAAGGGCTTGGTGACGTAATCGTCGGCGCCCGCATCCAGGCCAACGACGAGGTCGGTATCCTCACTGCGGGCGGTGAGCATGAGGATGGGGGTGGTCAGTCCCTGGGCGCGCACCTGGCGGGCGACATCAAGGCCGTCGATGTCGGGCAGGCCGAGGTCCAGCACGATGATATCGGCGCCGGAGACCTCCTCGAGAGCACCCTTGCCGGTGCCATGGGCGCGCACCTCGTAGCCCTCACGACCGAAGGCGCGGGCGAGAGGCTCGGAGATGGCGGGGTCGTCCTCAACGAGAAGCACTGTCGTCATGGTCGGATCGTAGGCGACCGGCGGCCTCGCCGCCATCGTCCGCGAGGTGGAGAAGCAGGAGAAGCGATGGCCGGACGCCCGCTCACACGTGCGATAGCGACCAGGGGGTGATGTTGCCCAGCCCCTTGGCGACCACCTCATGGCACGACTGCACCCGGTAGCGATCGGCGCCGGGCCCCGAGGCGATCGCCATGGCGGTCGCCTCGTCCATCCGGATCCCGCCGGGTTCGGCGGTGCCCACCAGCCGGGAGGCGAGGTTGACCGGCGGGCCGAAGACGTCGCCGGAACGGGAAACGACCCGGCCCTGGACCAGGCTGGCGCGCACCAGGATCATATCCGGACCGGCCTGGAGCTCATCGACCAGAGCGGTGACGACCTCGGCGGCCACCAGGAGGTCGTCGGCGATGTACATGACGGCGTCCCCGATGGTCTTGACCACGCGGGCCCCGCGGGAGGTCACGACATCCCGAGCGGTGGACTCGAAGTCCTCCAGCATGGCGGACAGCTCCTTGCGGCCCATGGTCTGGGCGCGCTGGGTGAAGGAGACGATGTCGACGAAGCCCAGCGAACGGGTCAGCGGGTACAGGTCCGGCCCGGCGTCCTCGCGTCCGCGGCGCGCGATCTCGGCGTCGGTGCGGCTGATGAGCGCGGCCAGGTGACGCCGCCAGACGTATCCGAGCTGGGCGGACAGGGACTCGACCATCTCGTCGACGTGGTCCAGGGCCACGAGCCTGGCGGAGGTGTCGTCCAGGTGGAGGCGCTGCCCGATGTCGGTCACGAGGGTCTCGAGCTGCCACAGCACGAGGCGATCCATCGTGAAGGACTGGGCGCGCATCATCTCCAGGACGCTGCTGGCGGCCAGCCCGCCGCCGGGCGCAGCCGGAGAGGGGAGGCCATCGTCAGTATCGTCGATGAGGTCCGCGACGTTGCGCAGCGCATCGACATCGTTCTCGGTGAAGCGCGTCTCCTCGGGGTCGACGTCGGCGAAGCCCATCGAGCGCCAGAAGCGGCGGGCGAGCTCGAGGCTGGTACCCGCGCGCTCGGCCATCTCGCGCATGCTCAGCGCGGGCGGGCCTCCGAGGAGCAGGCGCTCATGACCGGCGAGTGTGGCCCAGCGGGTGTCGCAGAGCGCAGCGGTGCCATCCTGTGCGAAGCCGCTCACGTCGGGCATCGGCGTGCGATCCTGCACCTGTGCGGGGGGCGTCTGGTCAGTCACATCGGCAACAGTAGCGCACGTCACACGTCAACGCTCATTCGGCGCGCGCCAGAGGAGCCTACGCAAGGGGGTTCACGCAGGAGAGTCCAGCCTCGCCAGGAGGGCCTCCCCCGTTGAGACGACGAACTCCTCGGCCCCCTCCCCCGCGGGTCCGCCGGCGGCCCCGCGCAGCACGAGACCCGGCCGCAGGTCCACGGCCCTGCCGCGCACGCGACCCGCCGGCGTCGTCACGACGAGATCGCGTCCCAACGTCGAGCAGGCGCCCCTCAGGCGCCGGCCCAGCTCACCGTCGCCGCCGTCGGGATCGCCGTCCCGGCTCTCCCAGCGGGAGACCAGATCGGCGAGGTGCCGCCCGAGATCCTCCAGGACCTCCTCGGCGTCCGCGCCAGCGGGCTCCGCGCCCAGTCCGGTCAGCGACGCCGCCCAGGGCACGGGCAGGTCCGCGGCGCTCTGCGTCAGGTTCACGCCGATGCCGACGACGACCGCGGCCGCACCGGCCCGCGGGTCCCGCCCGCCGGCCCCGTCCCGGGCGGGGGCGGGCACCAGCTCGCACAGCACGCCGGCCACCTTGCGGTTCCGCCCCCACCCGGGCAGGTCCGCCACCGCCCCTGGATCCTCGGGCAGGGCCACGACGTCGTTAGGCCACTTCGTCCACACCCGCCAGCCCGCGCTCTCCAGTCGGGGCTCAAGCGTGCGCTGCACCGCTAGGCCCGCCAGCAGCGGCAGCCATTCCAGGCGCTCGACGGGCACCAGCGGCCGCAGGACCACCGAGACCGTCAGAGCGCCGTCGGGCGGCGTCGTCCATACGTGCCCGGCACGGCCGCGTCCCGCCGTCTGGGACCGAGCGCGCAGGGCCGACAGGTGCGGCCAGTCGCGAGCGGCGAGCGGGTCCGCGCGCCCGTCGGGAGCGCTCAGCGCGACGCGCAGGTCGTCGTTGGTCGAACCGGTCGTCGGAACCGTTACGAGGCGGGAGAAGGCGGAGGAGGACGAGGAGGACACTGCGACAGCCTACCGGCCGCGCCGCGCAGCCGCGTCCTGCGCGCGGGGCGATCATCTAGGGTGGCGACCGTGATCATCCTGGCCTCGCAGTCCTCCGGCCGTCTGGCCACCCTGCGCGCCGCGGGCGTCGAGCCGCTCGTACGGGTCTCCGACGTCGACGAGCCCGCCGTCCTGCGCGCGCTCGCCGCCGATCGCCGTCCTGCACCCACCCCCGCCGAGCAGGTGCAGGCGCTCGCGACCGCCAAGGCGACCGATGTTGCGGCCGCTGTCACGGCAGGCCCGGCCACCCTCGCAGGAAGCGGACGCGCACCGGCGGGAACCGGGTGCGAGGAGGACCCGGCCGCGGTGGTCGTCGGCTGCGACTCCATGCTGGAGATCGATGGCCGCCTCGTCGGCAAGCCAGGGACGCCGCGGGCCGCCCGCGAGCGCTGGCGGGTAATGCGCGGGCGCACGGGGTTGCTGCATTCGGGCCACGCGCTGGTGCGCGTGCGCGACGGGAGGACGGCTCGAGGCGTGTCCTCGACGGTCGTGCGCTTCGGCTCCCCCACAGACGCGGAGATCGACGCCTACGTGGCGACCGGTGAGCCTCTGGAGTGCGCGGGGGCGTTCACCATCGACGGGCTCGGGGGCGCCTTCATCGACGGGATCGACGGCGATCCCCATGGGGTGGTCGGCATCTCGCTGCCGCTGCTGCGGCGCCTGCTGGCCGAGCTGGGGGTGCGGTGGACCGACCTGTGGGCGGCCGCGGCGGGTCGCCCGTGACGGCCCGGGACCGGAGGGCCTCCGATCACGAACGCGGTCGGGCGCGCAGCATCAGGCGCCCCGGAGACGGATGGGTCGAGTGCGGATGCGGTCAGCGGCACTGGGGTCTCAACGGCGCGGCCGGTCTGCTCGTGTGGCGGCGCGCGCGGCGGGGCGGGCCGGGCCTCGAGGTGCTGCTGCAACTGCGCGCCGAGTGGACTCATCAGGGCGGGACCTGGGGCCTGCCCGGCGGGGCGGTGAGCGATGGGGAGAGTCCGGCCCAAGGGGCGCTGCGCGAGTGCGAGGAGGAGACCGGCCTGCCCGCCCGGATGCTGTCCCTGGGACCCGGGTGCACTCGGACCCACCCCGACTGGTCGTACACGACCTTCACGGCGCAGGCCCCGTCCGACGGGAGATGGGACGCGCTGGCCCCGACGGACGGCGAGTCCACGGCCCTGCGGTGGGTGCGGCTCTCGCCGACGGCGGACGGCCGCTGGGCCCGCCCCGAGCCGGGCGGGGTGGGCGCGTCCGACGCCGGGGCCGGGGCGCCCCTGCTCGCTCCGCTCGATGCCGCATGGGACGAGCTGGCGTCTCTGCTGCCCGCCCCGGCCCGAGAATCGGCCGCTCGTGCGCCGCGAGGGGCCGCGGACCGGGAGGAGCGCGGGCGGACCGGTCCGGTCAGACGGCGCCCGTCTCGAGCTGGTGGTTGAGACGGGCGGTCACCGACGTCGACGCCGCGAGGAAAGCCCGCCGGGCCCCATCTCCGGAACGTCGAGACGCAGGCCGAGCTCGTCCTCCTCGGCGCCCGCGGGCGCCCATCCGCGTCGCAGCACTCGGCGGCCCCCCGCGATGAGGTCGCCGCCGTCTGAGACTGCGAGCAGCGCCGCCGCCCGGTCGCCGGCGGGCGGGCCCTCGCCGGGCGGGCCGATGCGCGCCGGTACGAGCAGGGGGGCGGGCATGCGCAGGTCGATGGCGTCCCCGGTCGGCGGAACCAGGGCGAGGCTCACGGCGGCCAGGAGAAGGCCGTGCGCGACGACATCGTCCGGTCCGGCCCGCAGTCCCGCATCGCGGGCGGCGCCGGGGACGAGATGCACGCGGTTGGAGTCGCCGCCGGCGTCGGCCCATGCGGCGATGTCACAGGCGCGCACGAGCACCGTGCGGCCGGTCCGGGTCGACCGCGCCCGCGGGCGCCCCTGCGCCGATCCCCGCGTCAGGGAGCCAGCTGCGGGTGGGCGCGGCGTCGCCGGCCGGACGCGTCGACCGGTCGGCCGGACCGATGCGTGCGCGTCGGCCCGGTGAGCTTCTCCCAGGCGCCGGGTCAGGTCGTGGACGACGTCGGCGCCGCGGGGCCAGGCGGAGCCGGCGTCATCCGCCCCCACCCGGACGCGGGCGCGCACGAGCCGCCATCCGGCGCGTTCGTCCGCCTCCGCGCGGGGCTCGTCGAAGCCAGCCCGTGCGGGTGCGAGGCGGCAGCGCCGGTGAAGCAGACCGTGCCAGTGCCCGAGCTGCGGCGTCCGCTGCAGCTCGCGCAGGGAGACGACGGCCGGCAGAATCGCCCGACTCCCCCGGCGGGCGGCTGCCGACGCGCCGCCCGGGACGGCGGCGGATGCGGCGAGAACGGCCTCCAGCACCTGTTCGAGAGCATGAGACGGCCCCGCCGACTGCTTATCGACGAGGCCGAGGGTACTCACGAGCTGGTCGTACCGGTTGCGGCGGGAACGGGCTTCAGCGAGTCTCGCGGTGCTCGGTGTGACGACCGCAGCGCGAGCAGAACTTCCGAATCGTCAGGCGGTCCGGGGTGTTGCGACGGTTCTTCTTGGTGATGTAGTTGCGCTCCTTGCACTCCGAGCAGGCCAGAGTGATCTTGGGGCGAACGTCGCCGGTTTTGCTAGCCACGTGGCTCTCCTCTGATTGATCCTCGAGCCGGTGGGCGCCTTGCTCGAACCTTGCGTAGCGGGGGAGGGACTCGAACCCTCGACCTCACGATTATGAGTCGTGCGCTCTAACCAGCTGAGCTACCTCGCCGTACCAACACACGGGGGCCACGTGGCCCCGCATGCGTCAGAGCCCCGAAAGGGAATCGAACCCTTGACCTTCTCCTTACCATGGAGACGCTCTGCCGACTGAGCTATCGGGGCACCGAGCGGAACCCTAAGCGGGCGGGAATCGCTGCTGCAACCTCCGCTCCTCGTGGCCTCGCTCACTGCGGGACCGTCCCGTAGGACGGCTCTGGCCCCTGCCGGAGCAGGACGACCATGGTGGCGGGTGAGGGATTCGAACCCCCGTAGCATTCCGCGGCTGATTTACAGTCAGCTCCCATTGGCCGCTCGGGCAACCCGCCGTGCCCCGCGTTCGCCCTGCGGGAAGACGCTACGCGGTGCCGTGGAAGAATAGCAAGCAGACGATGGACCGCGCCAATCCCGCCCGTAGGGCCCTAGTCACACGCCGTCCGAAGCCGTCGCCGCTCGTCGCCCGACCCGGAGTTTCGCCCACTCGCAATACCGTGAGGCCGACGGCACCCCCGCAGCGGTAGCCTCGTCTCCCTCAGCGCCTTCACCATCGATCCTCTCGGACCTCCTCATCGACACCGCGACATCAGGACCAGCCATGGCCAATCGTCCTTCGCTCCCAGTCCGCCGCCGATCGTTCCACGCCCTGCTCCTGCTGTTCGGTATCCTCGTCCTGGCCGCCGCCGTGATCGCCGGGCTGGCGATAGGCCGGGCTATGCTCCGGCCCGGCGAGGTGATCGGCGTGCTGAACCACGCCGTGACCGGCAACGGCCACATCGCTCTGACGAGCAAGACGATCGTCATGAACGTGCGTCTGCCCCGGGTCGTCGCGGCCGCCGCGATCGGCGCCGCGCTCGCCGTCTCGGGCACCGCCTACCAGGGGCTGTTCCGCAACCCGATGGTCTCCCCCGACATCCTCGGGGCGAGCGCGGGGGCTTCCTTCGGGGCGGTGCTGGCCCTGCTCGTCTCGGCGAGCCGCCCGGGAGTGCAGGCCGCGGCCTTCGCCGGTGGGATCATCGCGGTGCTGCTGACCTACGCCTCGGCGCGCCGAATCGGTCGCGGGACCGACCAGATCCTGCTGCTGGTCCTGTGCGGCATGATCGTCTCCGCCCTCTTCCAGGCCTTCGTCTCGGCCGTCAAGTACACCGCCGACCCCGACTCGAAGCTCCCGGAGATCACCTACTGGCTCATGGGATCGATCGCCAAGGTGACCTGGGCCGACCTGGCGCTGTACGCCGTCCCCTTCACCGTGGGCATCATTCCCATCGTGGCGCTGCGCTGGCGGCTCAACACCCTCGCCTTCGGGGAGGAGGAGGCCGAGTCGCTGGGGGTGAACGTCACCGCGCTGCGCCTGATCTGCATCGCATGCGCCACCCTGCTCACCGCCTCCAGCGTGGCCATCTGCGGGGTCATCGGCTGGGTCGGTCTCATCATGCCCCACCTCGTGCGCTTCATCGCCGGCCCCGACAACCGGATCGTCGTCCCGATGTCGGTCCTCCTGGGCGGCGCCTTCCTCATCCTGGTCGACACAGCCTGCCGCACGGTCATGGCCTCCGAGGTCCCGCTGGGCATTCTCACCAGCGTCATCGGCGCGCCGCTGTTCTTCATCATCCTGCTGCGCAGCCGGCGAGGAGGCCGCTGATGAGCCCCCGACCCGACGACTCCGCGCCGGCGACGATCAGAGCGCGCGGCCTGGCATGCGGATACCACGGCGATCCGGTTCTGACGGACATCGGCCTCGACGTGCGCTGCGGCGAGGTGCTCTGCCTCCTGGGTCCCAACGGGGTGGGCAAGACGACACTCTTCCGCACCCTGCTCGGCCATCTGGCGGCGGTCCGCGGCACCATCGAGATCGGGGGCGAGCCGGGCCCGAACCTGTCTCGCCGCGAGATGGCCCGCGCCATCGCCTACGTCCCCCAGTTGCACGAACCTCCCTTCGCCTTCACGGTGCTCGACGTCGCCCTGACCGGCTGCGCTTCGCGCCTGGGCCTGTTCAGCTCGCCCCCGGCCGAGGAGCGCGAACGCGCGAGCGCGGCGCTGGAGCGGCTGGGCATCGCCCACCTGGCCGAGCGCTCCTTCAACGAGCTCTCCGGCGGCGAGCAGCAGATGACTCTCATCGCGCGCGCCCTGGTCCAGGACGGCACGATCCTCGTCATGGACGAGCCGGCCGCGGCCCTGGACCTGCGCAACCAGGCGACGGTGCTGTCCACGGTGCGCGACCTCGCCGACGAGTCGCACGGCGTGATCATGACCTCCCACAACCCGGACCACGCCTTCATGATCGCCTCCCGCGCCCTGCTCATCACGCGCGAGAGACGCATCCTGAGCGGGCCGGTGAACGAGGTGCTCTCCGAGGCGAACCTGCAGGAGGCCTACGGCACGCGCGTGAGAGTGATCGACACCCTCGATGACGACGGCCGCCCGACGCGCACCTGCGTCCCCTCGATCGAAGCGTTCTGAGCGTCTCGCTGAACGCCTCGGGGTCGTGACGCCGCGCACTCTTTTCGTGCGACCTGAATCGCATGTCGAGACCGCGCCCCGAAGCAGCCCTAGAGTCACGGCGACCCGTTCAACGAACCAGAACCAGCCGCTCAATCCGCACTGTCGCATCGGAGGCCCCATGTCCGCATCCAGTCGTCCATCCCCCTCCCGCCGCGACCTGCTCAGACTCACCGGCCTCGGCATCGGCAGCGCCGCCGGCCTGACCTCGCTGGCGGCCTGCCGTTCCACGTCGTCGTCGGATGACGCGACGGGATCGGACACCCAGACCGTCACCGATATGGGCGGCACGCAGGTCGAGGTCCCCACGAGCATCACCCAGTACGCCGACGGCTGGTACGCGCACAACGAGGTGACGATCATGCTCACCAAGGCCGAGGGTCTCGTCGCCACGCACTGCGGCCCCGATCGGTTCCCCTGGATGTACAGGGTGTGCCCAGCCATGTCCAATGCGACGGTGTCCTTCGGCGACGACTTCAACTTCGAGGACGTCTCCAACTTGAACCCGCAGGTCATCTTCGACTCCTCCGACGACCTGCGCGGCAAGGCCGGGGAGGTCGGCATCCCGCTGGTCAATTGCCTCTTCCACACCTATGAGGAGATGAAGCAGTCGATCACCCTGACCGCCCGGGTCTACGGCGGGGACGCCCCGGGGATCGCCGAGACGTACAATGCCGAACTCGACCGGGTCGTCGCCGCGGTCACGGAGAAGACGGACGCGCTCACCGACGACCAGCGGCCCACCGTCATACACGGCCCCAGCGTCTACCAGCTCAAGCTCGATGGCACCGGCACCATCATCGACACCTGGATCAACGCAGCCGGCGGGAAGAACGCCGTCACCCAGGAGACCCACGGCGCCGACACAGCATTCGACATGGAGCAGATCATCGCCTGGAATCCGGACGTCATCATCACCGGCACGCTGGGCGAGGACGAGAAGATCCTGTCCGACCCGACCTGGGCCGGCGTCAAAGCGGTCCAGGACGGGCAGGTCCATGTCAATCCCAAGGGGGTCTTCGGCTGGGACCGCTACGGCGTCGAGGAGCTGCTCCAGGTCCAATGGGCCGCCAACCTCCTCCACCCCGACCTGTTCGCGGAGCTCGCCATCGAGGACAAGGTCAAGGACTTCTACTCCACCTACCTCGACTACCAGCTCACCGACGACGAGGTCGCCCTCATCCTGGCCGCCAAGAACCCCGAGTAAGGGCCGCTCTCGCCCGGTACCCGGCCGGTACCGGGCGAGAGCGGGCACCGGCCCGTCGCGCGTCCGTCGGCCCGGTGCCGACGGCGCCGGTCAGTAGCCGGCCATCTGCTCCAGGCGCCTGATGCGCTGGTCCATGGGCGGATGCGTGCCGAACAGGTTGCGCACCCTCCCGAAGGGGTTGGCGATCATCATGGCGGACACCGGTTCGACGCGCGGGTCCTGGGCCATCGGCGCGCGCGCCACCCCGGTCTCCAGCTTGTGCAGCGCACTGGCCAGAGCCAACGGGTCATTGGCCAGGACGGCGCCGTCGTGGTCGGCGTCGTACTCACGAGTGCGTGAGATGGCGAACTGGGTGAGGCTGGCGGCCAGCGGTGCCAGGATCGCCAGGAGCAGCAGGGCGATGCCATTGCCCTCGCGCCGGTCCCGCCCGCCGCCGCCGAACCACAGGATTATCGTGGCCAGGGAGGAGATGATCCCGGCGATGCCCGCGGCGACCGAGCCGGTGAGGATGTCGCGGTTGTACACGTGGGACAACTCGTGCCCCAGGACTCCGCGCAGCTCGCGCTCGTCGAGGAGCTGGAGGATGCCCTGGGTGGCGCACACCGCGGCGTGGTGGGGGTCGCGGCCCGTGGCGAAGGCGTTGGGACTCATGGTCGGTGCGACGTACAGGCGCGGCATGGGTTGACCGGCCGCAGCCGACAATTCGCGCACGATGCGGTGCATCTGCGGCTGCTGGGCCTCGGTGACGTTGATCGCGCCCATGGAGCGCACGGCCAGCTTGTCGGAGTTCCAGTAGGTGTAGGCGGTCTGGGCGATGCCGATCAGCGGCATGATGAACAGCCAGACCGCCGAGCCCGTGCCCCGGGCGAGCAGCCATCCGAACAGGAGGAGCAGACCCCACATGCCGCCCATGAGAATAGCGGTCTTGAGGCCGTTGTGGTGATTGGTGCCGATCATGCCGCTCAGTCTATGGGCGGGCGCTGTGCGGCGACCGGGGCGGCCGTCGCTCGCCTGCATGCGAACGGGCGCGGATGGCCGCCGCCGTGGCGTCTTGTCACCCGGCGCGGCGGCGGGCCCGAAGCGCCGTTCAGTCCACCAGCGCGGTGATGTCGGCGATGGGCAGCCCCAGAGACTCGCCCACGCCGGCGGCGTACAGGAAGCCGGCGTGGGTGCTCAAACCGCGTGCGAGGTCGCGGCGCGCCCGGCAGGCGCCGTGCCACCCGGCGTCGGCCAGGGCGGAGACGTAGGGCAGCGTCGCGTTGGTCAGGGCGTAGGTGGAGGTGTGCGGCACGGCGCCGGGCATGTTGGCCACGCAGTAGAAGAGCCTCCCGTCGACCTCGAAGGTCGGCGCGGAATGGGTGGTGGGCCGGGAGTCCTCGAAGCAGCCGCCCTGGTCGATGGCGACGTCGACCAGCACGCTGCCCGGCCGCATGGATTCGACCGTGCGGCGGGTGACCAGACGCGGGGTGCGGGTCCCCGGCACGAGGGCCGCGCCGATGACCAGGTCCGCGCCGGCGCAGGCGCGGGCGACGTCGAGCTCGGTGGAGAAGCGGGTGCGGACCGCGCCCCGGGTCGTCTCCTCGATTCGTCGCATGCGGGCGGGGTCGACGTCGAAGACGGTGACGTCCGCGCCCATGCCCGCCGCGACCCGCGCGGCGCCCATGCCCGCGGTGCCGCCGCCCAGGACGACGACGTCGCCGCGCCTGACCCCGGCGGCCCCGCCCAGCAGGACCCCGGCCCCGCCATGGGGACGCAGCAGGGCGTCCGCACCGACCTGGGCGGCCAGACGTCCGGCGATCTCGGACATGGGCGCCAGCAGGGGCAGGGCGCCGGTATCGGTCGCCACCGTCTCATAGGCGATGGAGGTGACCCGACGGGAGAGGAGCTCATCGGTCAGAGGCCGGTCCGCCGCCAGGTGGAGGTAGGTGAACAGGATGAGGTCCGGGCGCAGGAGGGGGTACTCGCCCTCGACCGGCTCCTTGACCTTGAGGATCATCTCGGAATCGGCCCATAGCGCGGGGACATCATCGGTGATGGCGGCGCCGGCGGCCACGTACTCCTCGTCGGGGATCGCCGCCCCCTCACCGGCCCCCGCCTGGACGGTCACGGCGTGCCCGCGGCGGGTGAGCGCGTGAGCGCCGGCCGGAGTGATGGCGACGCGGAACTCATTGTCCTTGATCTCTGCGGGAACGCCGACTCTCATGATTCTCCCTTTCGCTTCTTCCCCGCGGGCGGCGCGCCGACGTCCGCGGGCTCATACCCCGCCCACCATAGGGCCTTCGAAGCGCCGCCGGGCGCCGGCGCGCCCCGCCGATGCCGCTCGCCAGCGGTCGGTCGGCGGGGCACCGGCTCGGCTCGCGACCGCTCAGCCCTCGGACCGGCCGACGAGACGCTGCGGGACGCGGTCGGCCTCGGGCTGCCCGATGAGATCTTCGGGGATGTCGGTGCCGCGCGAGATCGCCGTCATGGCGTCGCGGGCGACGACTTTGACGCGCTCACGCGGACCGCGATCCCCCTCGACCTCGCCGAAGTCCGCGCCGAGCTCGCGCTCGTAGGCGTCGAGCAGCTCCCAGCCCTCCCAGGTCGTGTAGGGGACCCGGCGTGAATCCAGCAGGGCGAGGGCGGCGTCGTGACCGACCTGGGCGTCATCGTCGGCGGTGGCGTGAAGCAGACCGGCCCCGGCGTCGGCCACGAGGTTGGAGACGGTCTCCTGAGCGTCGGATTTGGTCGAGCCGATGAGCCCGACCGGGCCGCGTCGGATCCAACCGGTGGCGTAGACGCCGGTGATCGGCTCGCCGTCCTCACCCAGAACCCGGCCACCCTCGTTGGGGATGACGTGCCGGCGCTCATCGAAGGGCAGGCCGGCGATGGGGCTGCCGGCGTAGCCAACGGCCCGGTAGACGGCCTGAACGGGCCAGTCCTTGAACTCGCCTGTACCGGAGACGGAGCCGTCGCCGTTGAGCCTGGTGCGCTCGGTGCGCAAGCCGCGCACATGCCCGCCGTCGTCGGTGAGCACCTCGACCGGCGACCAGAAGAGATGGATGTGAATGGTGTGGGATGCGGTGAGGTCCTCGGACTCCTGCATGGCGTAGCCCTCGAGAGCCTTGACGACCTGGCGCTGCTGGTTGGAGGCGGCCAGGGCCGCCCGCGAGCCCTCGTCGTACTCGAAGTCCTCCTCATCGACCGTGACGTCGACGTCCGGCTGCTTGCCGAGCTCGCGCAGCTCCAGAGGGGTGAACTTGACCTGGGCGGGACCGCGGCGGCCGAAGATGTGGACGTCGGTGACCGGGGATTCCCCGAGAATGGCGGCGACGTTGGAGGGGATCTCGGTGACCATGAGATCCTCGGCGTGCTTGGCCAGCACCCGGGAGATGTCCAAGCCGACGTTGCCGACGCCGATGACCGCGACCTCCTTGGCGTTCAGCCGCCAGGTGCGCGGGTGATCGGGGTGGCCGTCGTACCAGGAGACGAAGTCGGCTCCGCCGTAGCACTCGGGGGCGTCGACGCCGGGAATGTCCAGGGGGGCGTCGGTGTCGGCGCCGGTGGCGAAGATGAGGGCGTCGTAGTGCTCGTGCAGCTCGGCGACGGTGATGTCGCGGCCGATCTCGACGTTGCCGATCAGACGGATGTCGCCGCGCTGAAGGATCTTGTACAGGGCGACGATGATCTGCTTGATGCGGGGGTGGTCGGGGGCGACCCCGTAGCGCACGAGTCCGTAGGGCGCGGGCAACCGCTCGAACAAGTCGATACAGACCTCCAGGCCGGACTTCGAGAGGATGTCCGAGGCGTAGATGCCTGCGGGACCGGCTCCGATGACGGCGACACTGAGAGGACGTGCGTTCACTGCGTCTTTCGTTTCTGTAAGCGGCGGGTTGGGTCGGGGCCGACGGGACGCGAACGACGCCGACGACGGCCCGCAGACCAGTTTATGGGCCGCGCGCCCCTCATTCTCATGGCGTCGGACACACAGTCGAATCAGCGTTCGCGGCGCGGGAGGGGGCGGGGCGGGGGCTCAGGCCGCCCGGTCCACGAGCAGCCTCGCGAACTCCTCCATGCCGGCGCGCACGAGTCCTACCCGTCCGCGGGCCTCGGCCAGCGTCGTCTCCCGCTCGGAGGCGCTGGCGCCCGCATCCTCCAGGCGCTCGCGCGTCCCGGCGACGACGGCGTCCTCCAGGCCCGCGAGCACGCCGACGGCCTGCCGGGCCCACGTCATGGCCATCTCGCGGGTGCGGGCCAGGACCGGATGCCGGCGCAGCCGGGCCACGACGTCGGCCAGGGCCGCGTCATCGGCCAGGTTCTCGGTCGACAGCCGGGAGAGGATCGCCTGTCCGGCGGCGTCCAGTTCGCCGGCCGCCAGAGCCTTGCGCAGCAGCAGCACCGGCATCGTGTCCACGCCCTCGCGCAGATCCGTCCCCGGAGTCTTGCCGGTCGTCTCCGAGTCGGACGTGAGGTCGAGGACGTCGTCGGCCAGTTGGAAGGCCACGCCGATCTTCTCACCGAACTCCTCCACGATGCGCTCGGTGCGCTCGCCGGCCCGGGTCAGCATGGCGCCGTAACGGGCGGAGACGGCGATGAGGGAGCCGGTCTTGTCCGCCAGGATCTGAATGTAGTGGTCGACGGGGTCGGTGCACGCCGGCCGCTGCAGGGTCTCGTGGAGCTGCCCCATGCACAGCCGCTCGAAGGTCTTGGCGTGCGCCTGGACGGCCCGCGGGCCGAGCGCCGCGACCAGCTGCGAGGCGCGGGCCACCAGCACGTCGCCGGTGAGGATCGCCGCCGAGTTGCCCCACACGGTCTGGGCGCTGGGGGCGCCCCGACGCAGGGGGGCCTCGTCCATGACGTCGTCGTGGTAAAGCGTGGCGATGTGGGTCAGCTCGACGGCGACCCCGGCGTCGCGCACCTGCTCCCCGGTCGCCAGCACGGGATCGCCGAGCTGGGCGGTCAGGAGCGTGAGGACCGGTCGCAGCCGTTTGCCTCCGGCCTCGGCCAGGTGGGAGGTGGGCGGGTTGATGGTCTCATCGGCGTTGCTGACGACCTCGAGGAGCCGGGCCTCGACCGCGTCGAGAGCCGGGGAGAGGCGGCCCTCGAGCTGCGGGGCGTTCAAAGGCAGCGATCCGATCACGACAGGAGCATAGCGGCGCGGCCCAGGAGCTCGGCCACCGGCTGCGGCACCACGCCGAGAGCCGCGGTGACGATGATCGCCAGACCGATGGCCACCGCCGACGGGCCCATCGACTCCACCACGACGACTCCGTCGTCCTGCGGTTCCCGGAAGAACATGAGGACGACCAGGCGCATGTAGAAGAAGGCCGTGATGGCCGAGGAGACGACGGCGACGATGACCAGCCAGGCGGCCCCGCCGTTGATGCCGGCGGCGAACAGGTCGAACTTGGCAATGAAGCCCGCCGTCAGCGGGACCCCGGCGAAGGACAGCAGGAACACCGTCATGGCGCCGGCGAGCCACGGGTTGCGCCTGCCCAGACCCGTGAAGGCCGTCAGGTCGTTGGCCTCGGCGCCGGCGGCGCCGTTGTGGCCGGTGCGCACGAGGGCGACGACGCCGAACGCGCCCACGGTGGCCGCGCCGTAGGCCAGGGCGTACAGGAGCAGGGCGCTGATCCCCACCCGGCTCAGAGCGATGATGCCGATGAGCATGTAGCCGGCATGGGCGATCGCCGAGTAGGCGAGCATGCGCTTGACGTCGGTCTGGACGACGCCGACGACGGTGCCCACCACCATGGTCACGATGGCGACCGTCCACAGGAACGGCGCCATATCCCATCCGTAGGAGCCGCCGACGATGTAGTAGAAGCGCACAAGGGCCAGGAAGGCGGTGGCCTTGACGCCGGCGGCCATGAAGCCGGTGACCGGGGTCGGCGCGCCCTGGTAGACGTCCGGGCTCCAGGCGTGGAAGGGGGCGGCGGCGGTTTTGAACAGGAGACCCACCGTCACCAGGGCCACGCCGGCCAGGCCGAGCCAATCCATGTCGAGCACTCCGCCCGCGGCCAGGGAGGTGGCGACCTCCGAGTAGGACACCGAGCCGGACACCCCGTATAGGAAGGCCGAGCCCAGCAGGAGGAAGGCGGAGGAGAAGGCGCCCAGCACGAAGTACTTCAGCGCCGCCTCCTGGCTCAGCAGGCGGCGGTGGCGGGCGGTGGCGGCCATGATGTACAGCGGCAGCGAGACCAGCTCGAGCACGACGAACAGTGAGATGAAGCCGGCGGCCATCGGGAAGAGCATCATGCCGGCCAGGGAGAACAGCATGAGCGGGAAGACCTCAGTGGTGGTCCACCCGTGGAGCAAGGACTCGCTCTCCTCCGCACTGCCGGGCCGGTCAGCGGCCTGGGCGGCGAAGGAGCCGTCGCCCGCGGTGGTCCGGTCGGCCATGACGAGTACGGACAGCAGGCCGATGACCAGCATGATGCCCTGGGCGGACACGCTGAAGGGGTCCTCGTTGAAACCGGTGACGAGCACGCGGCCCACAGCCTGCGGCTCGGCGACGCCGGTCTGCGAGCCGGCGGCCTGCGCCCACACCTGCGTCCAGCGAGTGGTCACGGCGACCCCGGAGCCGAGGACGGCGAGCACGGCCAGGCAGCTCTGCACGCCCGGGCGCGCGGCGCGGGGCGCGAAGGCCTCGACGAGGACGCCGAGCACGCCGGCTCCCAGGATGATGAGAACCGGGGTGAGTCCGGCCCATTCGATGGTCGGGGCGGTGAAGCTCACTTGCTGATCCCTTCCGTGGCGGTGGGGGTGGCGGGCGCCGGCACGGCGGGCGACGCGGCCGCGGGGGCGACGTCGTCGCTCATGGTGGTCGAGATCTGCTCGGCAACGCCGTCGAGGGCGTCGGTGAACACGCCCGGGACCAGGCCGAGGGCGAGCATCGCCACGATGACGGGCGCCAGGACGAGCCGCTCGCGCCCGTCCAGGTCCGCGTCGCTGGCGCGGCGGGCGGCCGGCGCTCCGGTGAAGACGCGCTGATAGGGCAGGAGCACGTAGACCGCGGCGATGATGACTCCGAGGACGGCGACGACTCCGAGCGCCATCGATCGCGAGAACGTTCCGGTCAGGACCATCCACTCCGGCACGAAGCCGCTCAGGCCCGGCAGGGCGATGGAGGCCAGGCCGGAGAACAGGAAGGTCCCGGCGACCAGGGGCAGGACGCGGCCCATACCGCCCAGCTCGCTGATGACGACCGTGCCGGTGCGCCGGGCCAGGAAACCGGTGGCGAGGTAGAGGCCGGCGATGGACAGGCCGTGAGCGACCATGTAGACCATGGCGCCGCTGGCGGCGATCGGGCTGCCGATGAAGATCCCCAGCACCATGAAGCCGAAGTGGCTGATCGAGGTGTAGGAGATCAGGCGGTAGAGATTGTCCTGGCCGACGGCGGCCAGACCTCCGTAGATGATCCCGATGACGGCCAGCACGAGGACCACCGGGGCCGCCCACCTCGACGCCTCGGGGAACAGCGGCAGGACCAGAGTGATCATGCCGTAGGTGCCGATCTTGTCCAGGACCCCGATGAGCAGCACGGAGGTGCCCGCGGTGGCCTGCTCGGCCGTGTCGGGCAGCCACGTGTGCAGCGGCACCAGCGGGGCCTTGACCGCGAAGGCGACCATGAAGGACACGAAGATCCAACGGATCGTCGTCTGCGGGGCCGCCAGGCTCCCCACGAGGGACTCGACGAGGAACTCATCGCCCTGGTGCGGGCCGTAGACGTACAGGGCGACGACGCCGATGAGCATGACGAGCCCGCCGGCCAGCGAGTACAGGAGGAACTTCAGGGCGGCGCGCTGACGGTCCGGTCCGCCGAAGCGGCCGACGAGGAAATACACCGGCACGAGCATGGCCTCGAAGCAGACGTAGAAGAGGAAGACGTCGCGCGCACTGAAGATGACGACGATGAAGGCCTCCAGGACCAGCACCAGCGCCGTGAACGAGCCCTGCCGGTCGGCGGGGACCTCGCCCCAGCTGGCGAGCAGGACGACGGGCACCAGGAGGGCCGACAGAAGAAGCATGGCCAGACCGAGAGCATTGACGCCCAGGGCCCAGGAGACGCCCAGGAAGGGGATCCACGCGTGCGTCTCGGCGAGCTGGACGGTGCCGGCCTTACCGGCGTCGAAGGCGACCAGCGCCCAGATGCCAACGCCGAGCGCGCCCAAGGAGAAGACGAGGCCGACGGCGCGGGCCGCGCGCCAGGTGAAGGGGAGGAGCCACAGGAGGAGCGCCCCGACGAGCGGGACGAGCACCATGATGGTCAGCACAGGGGCCGTCGCGGGAATGGATGCGGTGATGGACTGCATGTGGTCGTGTCCTCTCAGAACCTGCTGGCCAGGACGGCGATGAGGGCGAGCACCGTTCCGCCCAGCATGTAGCCTGCGTAGGAGCGCACGTAGCCGGACTCGGTGAGTCGCACGAGCCGCCCGGCGCCGGCGGCGCTCCTGGCGAGCCCCTCGACGGCGCCGTCGACGACGTAGCGGTCCGAGGCGGTGGCGGCGACGACGAGCCCCTGGGAGGGGCGCATGGCGGCCGCCTCGTTGACGGCGTCCTGGTACATGTCGCGGCGAGCGGCCTCGACCAGAGCGTTCGCCGGCTGGACGACGGTGGGCACGGCGCGGCGGGCGTACATGAACCACGCGACGCCGACGCCGAGGAGGACGAGCACGAGCGTGGCGCCCATGATGGTCGTGGCCGGCAGCACGGGCTCGCCGTGCTCGACGCGGCCGGTGACCGGCTCGAGCCAGGTGACGAAGGCGTCGTCGACGGACAGCGCCCCGCCCAGGCCGATCGAGAAGATCGACAGGACGACGAGCGGGAGGGTCATGAGCCAGCCGGACTCGTGGGGGTGGACGGCGCCCTCCAGGTCCTTCTCGGTGGTCCAGCGGCGCGAGCCGTGGAAGATCATGAAGAACAGGCGGGACATGTAGAAGGAGGTCAGGCCCGCGCCCAGGAGCGCCACGGTGCCCAGGACCCAGGGGCGCGCGCCGTCGCCGACGAAGGCGGCCTCGATGATCCCGTCCTTGGACCAGAAGCCGGAGAAGGGCGGGATTCCCAGGATGGCGAGCCAGCCGACGCCCATGGTCACCCACGTGATCCGCATGATCCCGGCCAGGCCGCCGAAGCGGCGCATGTCGACCTGGTCGCCCATGGCGTGCATGACGCTCCCCGCGCCGAGGAAGAGCTGGGCCTTGAAGAACCCGTGGGTCAGCAGATGGAAGATCGCGACGGCGTAGCCGATGGGCCCCAGGCCCGCACCGAGCATCATGTAGCCGATCTGGCTCATGGTGGAAGCGGCCAGCACCTTCTTCATATCGTCCTTGGCGGACCCGATGATCGCCCCCAGCACGAGGGTGATCGCTCCGACGACGGCGACGGCCAGCTGGGCGTCGGGGGCGCCCTGGAAGATCGCGCCGGAGCGGACCATGAGGTAGACGCCGGCGGTGACCATGGTGGCCGCGTGGATGAGGGCGGACACCGGTGTCGGGCCGGCCATGGCGTCGCCCAGCCAGGCCTGGAGCGGGAACTGGGCGGATTTGCCGCAGGCGGCCAGCAGCAGGAAGAAGCCGATGGCGGTCAGCCATCCCGTGCTCAGCGCCCCGTCGGAGGCGGCCGGCAGCACGGAGATGAAGGCCACCGAGCCGACCCGGGAGACCATCGCCATCATGGCCAGCAGCAGGCCGACGTCACCGACGCGGTTCATGATGAAGGCCTTCTTGGCGGCCGTCGCGTTCTCCCGGCTCGCGTCCCGCTCGGCGGCCGGGGCATCGGCGTCGGCGGTATTCCAGAAGCCGATGAGCAGGTAGGAGGCCAGCCCCACGCCCTCCCAGCCGACGAACAGAACGATGTAGGAGTCGCCCAGAACGAGGGTGAGCATGGCGGCGATGAACAGGTTGAGGTAGGCGAAGAAGCGCCGGCGGTCCCGGTCGTGGGCCATGTAGGCCACCGAGTACAGGTGGATGAGGAAGCCGACGAAGGTCACCAGGGCCACGAAGGTCAGCGACAGCGGATCGATGCGCAGCCCGACGGTGACGTTGAGGGGGCCCGCGCCGAACCAGTGCCACAGGCGCACGTCCATGGTGCGCTCGTCGGCGCTCAGGCCCAGGACCTGGGCGAGGATCCCCAGGCCCAGGCAGGCGCTGACCAGGCTGGTCAGCAGGCCCAGCCAGTGACCCCAGCGGTCGCTGGCGCGTCCGGCCACCAGGAGGACGGCGGCGCCGACGGCGGGCACGGCGATGAGCAGCCAGGCCAGGGCCGCCGGACCGGTGGCGGGGGCGACGGAGGGCGCGGGGGGCTGTCCGGCCCCCAGGACCCCGGCGACCACGAGAGTTGGTGCGGTCATGTGATGCCCCTCAGTTCTTGAGCAGGTTCTCGTCGTCGACCGACGTGGACCTGCGGGTGCGGAAGATGGACACGACGATGCTCAGGCCCACGACGACCTCGGCGGCCGCGACGACCATGACGAAGAAGGCGAACACCTGGCCGCTCAGGTCGCCGTGGATGCGGGAGAAGGTCACCAGGACGAGGTTGACGGCGTTGAGCATGAGCTCGACGCCCATGAGCTCGATAATGGCGTTGCGCCGCAGGAGCACCGTGAGCGCTCCGAGGGTGAACAGCACCCCGGCGAGCGCGATGTAAGCGGTGACGGGGACGGTCACTTCTGCTCCTCCTTGCTGCTGTGCCCGTTCCCCCGCTCGGCCGGCGCGGGGTCGGTCTCGGAGCGGTCCTCGCCCGGGGCGTCCTCCTGCGGGCTCGGGGCGGTCACCGGCTGGACGACGTCCGGTGCGGGAGCTCCGGGCATGGCGGGCATGCCCGAACGCCCCACCGTGGCGTCCTCGCGGCTCGCGATGGTGCCCGCGCGTTGGGCGGCGCCCGCTTCCGGGGACGCCTCGGACAGGTCCAGGCCCTGGTCGCGCACGCGCAGCACGCGCGGGACGGACTCGGCCAGGGCATCGCCGTCGGCGCTCAGAGCGGGTGCGGTGGCGGCGTTGGTGGCGGCGTAGACGCCGGGCATCGGCTTCTGGCCGGGGTGGGCCCCCTCCTCGGCGTAGGCGCGCATCCTGGCGTCCACCTGGTCGCGCTGGGTCATGCGGGGCCGGATGCGCTGACGGTGAGTCAGCGTCAGAGCGCCGACGGCGGCGATGACGAGTAGGACGCCGGTCAGTTCCATGGTGACGACGTGGTCGCCGAACAGGACTCCGGCGAGAGCGGACGGAACGGCGGCGTCCCCTCCCTGGAGGCCGGAGGCGCTCGGGATGGCTGAGCGCCACACGACGGCGGCCAGCACCGCGACCAGACCGACCCCCAGGAGGGCGATGACCCATCTGCCGGCCGACGAGCCGGCGGTCGAGACCGGCTCGTCGCCGCCGATGCCCACCATCATGATGACGAACAGGACGAGCGTCATGACGGCGCCGGTGTAGACGACGATCTGGGTCATGCCCAGGAAGGGGGCCTCGCCGGCAACGTAGAGGACCGCCAGGCCGATCATGATGCCGATCATGTTCGCCGCGGCGGACACGGCGCGCTTGGCGGTCAGCAGGCCGAGACCGCACACCACGGTGATCAGGGCGACGACGCCGAACAGAATCGTCTCCCCGGTGGAGGCCGTGCCGGCGTCGGTCAGGGTCGCGGGAGCGAGAACGGGCAGGATTCTCATCAGTGCACCGCCTCCCCGACCGGGCTCGGAGCGGGCGCCGGCCGGGCCGACGCCAGGGTCGGGTCGTCGGGCCGGTGCGCGCGCACCCAGTCGACCTGCGCCTGGGTGATGCCGGTGACCTCGCCTCGATAGTAGTCGCCGTCCTCGGTCCCCTCGACCATGGGGTGGGGGGTCTCCAGCGCCCCGTCGGGCACGGGGGCGAGCAGGTCCCGCTTGTCGTAGATCAGGCCGGTGCGCGTGGGCCCGACGAGCTCGTCGATCTCGTGGGTCATGGTCAGAGCGCGCGTGGGGCAGGCCTCGATGCACATGCCGCAGAAGATGCAGCGCAGGTAGTTGATCTGGTAGACGCGTCCGTAGCGCTCGCCGGCCGAGTACTGGGCGCCGGGGGCGTTGGAGGCGGCCTCGACGTAGATGGCGTCGGCCGGGCAGGCCCAGGCGCACAGTTCGCAGCCGATGCATTTCTCCAGGCCGTCGTCGTAACGGTTGAGCTGATGGCGTCCGTGGTAGCGCGGCATGAGCACCGGCGGCTCGAACGGGTAGAGCTCGGTAACGGTGGGGCGGAACATCGAGGAGATGGTCACGCCGTAGCCGGCGACGGGCGCGAAGATGCGCCCGACGGGACCGGGCAGGTCGCGCAGCCACTGGTTGTGGTCCGTGCTCCGCCCGCCTCCGGGCTCATCGCTTCCCGCAGCGCGGGGGGTGTCGGGGGTCTGGTCAGTCATCGGTTCCCTCCTGAGCGGTGTCGCCGGAGCCGGAGTCGGACGGGGGCGGGGAGATCGCCACGGAGCCGGCGACGGTCTCGGCCAGGGAGCCGGTCACGGCGTCGGCGATGGAGCTGGCGGCGTCGACGCGGGCGGGCTCGGCCGCCTTGCGGGTGCGGCGGGCGCGCGGGGAGACCGGCAGTTCCTGGCCGGGCATCGGCGGGACGGGATAGCCGCCGGCGAAGGCGTCGAGCTCCTCCCCCGGCGCGGTCACGCCGTCGCCGCTCGGCGCGGAGGAGTCCTCGCCCTCGGGCTCGGGCAGGAAGAAGAGAACGAGCATGGCGATCAGGAAGACGAGGGCCAGGGCCAGCAGCAGGGCTCGGGGCGAGCCGCTCAGGAAGGCGCGGAAGCCCTGGACGACGACGACGAGCACGAACCAGGCCAGCGAGACGGGGATGAGGACCTTCCACCCCAGCTTCATGAAGTGGTCGTAGCGGATGCGCACCAGAGTGCCGCGAGTCCAGATCATGAAGAACATGACGGCCCAGACCTTGATCACAAACCACAGCACGGGCCACCAGCCGGAGCCGGCGCCGTCCCAGAAGAGAGTCAGGATGAAGGGGTGCCAGCCGCCCAGGAACAGGGTGACGCATACGGCCGAGACATTGAACATATTGATGTACTCGGCCAGGAAGTACCAGGCGAACTTCATCGAAGAGTACTCGACCATGTGACCGGCGACGAGCTCGCCCTCGGCCTCGGGCAGGTCGAAGGGCAGGCGGTTGACCTCGCCGATCATGGAGACGACGTAGATGAGGAAGCTCGGGATCATGACCAGCCCCCACCACAGCCGCTGCTGCGCGTCGACGATGCCGGAGGTCGACATGGTCCCCGAGGCGAGGAAGACCGTCAGGATCGACAGGCTCATGCTCAGCTCGTAGGAGATGACCTGGGCGGCCGACCGCACGGCGCCGAGGAGGGGGTAGGTGGAGTGGGTCGACCAGCCGCCCAGAATAATGCCGTAGACGCCGAAGGCGGTGATCGCCAGGATGTACAGGACCGCCACTGGGAAGTCGGTCAACTGCAGCGGAGTGGAGTGCCCGAATACGCTCACCTGCGGTCCGAAGGGGATGACCGCGTAGACCATGAAGGCGCAGAACGCCGCGATGACCGGAGCCAGGATGTAGACGAACCTCTCGGCCCCCTTGAGCCAGAAGTCCTCCTTCATGATGAGCTTGGCGGCGTCGGCGACGGCCTGGAGGAAGCCGAAGGGGCCGTTGACGTTGGGGCCCGGGCGCGTCTGCATGCGCGCCAGGCCGCGGCGCTCGACCCACAGCACGAGGAGGACGGACACGATGAGGAAGGCGACGATGACGACCGCCTTGATGAGCGTGAGCCACCACGTCTCGGCGGAGAAGTCCGCAGTCACGCCCCCTTCGGTGCTCAGGGCCGCTGCCGGGCCGACGTGAAGAAGAGCCGTGGTACTCACCGAGCCACCTCCGTACTGGTCGCTGTCCTGGGCTGCGCGCTGGTTCTCGCACCGGTTCCCGTCGCGACCCGGGTGAGCGACAGGCTGACGCGCGAGCCGTGGCGGGCGCCGAGCGTCTGACGAATCGTGGAGCCGGCCGAGCACTCGGGCAGCCAGACGGTGCCCTCGGCGACGCCGCCCGCCACTGCCGCGGGCAGCGTGATGGTGCCGGCAGCGGTGGACACCTCGACGCTCTCACCGCCGACCAGGCCCAACCTGGCGGCGAGGTCCGGAGCGACGCGGGCGACCGGGCGCATGGCCGTGGCGGCGAGGAAGGGCTCGCCGTCCTGAAGACGACCGGCGTCGAGCATGGGCTTGTGGGTGGCCAGGACGGCGTCCAGGCCGGACACGGTGGAGACCCCCACGACGCCGGCGACGTCGGGCACCCCGGCTTCGTCGTCCGCCGACTGCGCGGGCCCCTCCGTGAAGACGACACCGCCGCGGGCTCCGCCCCACAGGCCGAGGTCCGCCAGCCGGGCGTGGAGAGCCGCCAGGTCGTCGACCTCCAGGTCGATGCCCATCTGCGCCGCGAGCATCCCCAGGACCTGCCGGTCGGTGCGGGCGCGGGAGACGTGGGCCTGGCCGAAGGGGCGCACGCGCCCCTCCCAATTGACGAAGGTGCCGTTCTTCTCCTCGGCGGGCGCCACCGGCAGAACGACGTCGGCGTGCTCGCTGATCTCGCAGCGCCGGACTTCGAGCTGAACGGTGAAGCCGGAGGCGGTCAGCGCGGCCCGGGCCAGCCCCGGATCGGGGAAGTCGCGCAGGTCGACGCCGCCGACCACCAGACCGCCGAGGGACCCGTCGACCAGGGCGGTGAGGATCTCGGTGGTGTCGCGCCCGGGAGCGTCGGGGAGGGGCTCCTGGGCGCGAACGCCGGCGGGGTCGACGCCCCAAGCGTCCTGGACCTGGCGACGAGCGCCGGCATCGGCCACGGGGCGGCCGCCGGGCAGCAGGCCGGGCAGCAGGCCCGCCTCGATGCCGCCGCGCTCGCCCGCCCGACGGGGCACCCAGGCCAGGCGGGCGCCGGTGGCGGTGGCCAGGGTGTCGACGACGGAGAGCAGCCCTGGCACGGCCGCCGCGCGCTCGCCCACGAGAATGGCGGCGCCCGCGGACTTCAGCGCCTCGACGACATCGGGGTGGCTCTGGGCCAGCAGGGCGATAGCGCGCGCCTCCTGGCCGGGGGCGGTCAGCACGGTGGTCGCGCCGAGCTTGCGCGAACCGTTGGTGATGGTCGGGGCGATGGTGGCCACGGACACTCCGCCGGCCCGCACGCCCTTGCGCAGACGCAGGAAGAGGGAGCCGCACTCGTCCTCGGGCTCGAGGGCGACCAGGAGGACCTGCCCGGCCCTCTCCAGGGACGAGTAGGTGACGTCGCCCAGCCCCGTGCCGGCGACGCGGGCGGCCAGGAAGGTGTCCTCCTCCCTGGAGTGGTCGCGCACGCGCTGGTCGATGTCGTTGGTGCGCATGACCTGGCGGGCGAACCGGGACCAGGCCCAGCCGTCCTCCAGGGTGATGCGAGCCCCGGGCAGCAGGCCGACCCCGCCGTCGTCGCGGGCCCGGGTCAGGCCGCGAGCGGCGACGTCGAGAGCGTCGGACCAGCTCGTGGGCTCCAGCTCACCGGCTTCGTTGCGCACGAGCGGAACGTGCAGGCGGTCGGGCTGGGCCGACCAGGCGAATCCGAAGCGGTCCTTGTCGGTGATCCACTCCTCGTTGACCTGCGGGTCGTTGCCGGCCAGACGGCGCAGCACGACGCCGCGACGCATGTCGACGCGGATGGCGGAGCCGGAGGCGTCGTGCTCGGTGATCGAATCGGTGGACACCAGATCCATGGGGCGGGAGCGGAAGCGGTAGCGAGCGCTCGTGAGCGCCCCGACCGGGCAGATCTGGATGATGTTGCCCGAGAAGTAGGAGGCGAAGGGACGTCCGGAGACGTCGAGGTCCTCGCGGCCGGCCAGGTCGCCCGGCCCGTAGACGGCTCCGTCGACGACGCCGGGACCGCCGTCGGGCCCGGCCAGATCGGCTTCGGGGACGAGACGGGCCTCGCCGCGGATCGTCTCGAGGCCGGCCGGCGGGGCCTCTGCGTCGAAGAAGTCCAGAACGGTGGAGTCGTAGCGGCCGATCTGCTCGGAGTAGAGCCCGCCGGTGATCTCGCCCCCGACATGGCCGGCGCCACGGCCCTGGAGGGCGATGAAGGGATCGCCGGCGATCTGGTCGGCGAAGCGCACGCAGCGCTGGCACAGGATGCAGCGGTCGCGGTCGAGCAGAATGTTGCCGGTCAGGCGCAGCGGCTTGGGAAAGGTGCGTTTGACATCGGTGAAGCGAGTCGCGGACCGGGCGCCGGAGGCCATGAGCTCGATGGCCTGGTTCTGCAGGGGGCACTCACCGCCCTTGTCGCACACCGGGCAGTCCAGCGGGTGGTTGATCAGGAGGAACTCCATGGTGCCGGCCTGCGCCCTGGCGGCGACTTCGCTGGTGGCCTGCGTGCTGATCTCCATGCCCTCCATGGCGGTCATGGCGCATGAGGGCTGCGGCTTGGGCATGGGGCGCACGACGCCGTCGCGTCCGGGCATGGCGACCTCGACCAGGCACTGGCGGCAGTTGGCCGACGGCGCGAGCAGCGGATGGTCGCAGAAGCGGGGGATGCGGACCCCGATCTTCTCGGCGGCACGGATGAGGAGCGTGCCCTTCTCCACCTCGACGGGCACGCCGTCGATCGTCATGCGGACCATGTCGGTGGCCGTATCAGTCATGTCTCACCGTGCGCTTTCAACGATAGCGGAGGCCGCGTAGGGGAAGAGCTCGGCCGCGGCCGTGGTGTACCCGGCCTCGAACTCGGCTCGGAATCGCTTGATACCCGACAGGATGGGGGTGGCGGAGGCGTCGCCCAGGGCGCAGAAGGAGCGGCCGGCGATGTTGGAGGCGATGTCCTCGAGCTTCTCGACGTCGCCGGGCAGCCCCCGCCCCGCCTCCAGGCGCAGCATGATCTGGCGCATCCAGTAGGTGCCCTCACGGCAGGGGGTGCATTTGCCGCAGGATTCGTGCTGGTAGAACTCCGTCCACCGGGTCACCACGCGCACCACCGAGACGGTCTCGTCGAAGACCTGAAGCGCGCGGGTGCCGAGCATCGATCCAGCACCGGCCACCGACTCGTAGTCCAGGGGCACGTCGAGCTCCTCGGGTCCGAAGATCGGCGTGGAGGAGCCTCCCGGTACCCAGAATTTCAGCTCGTGGCCCTCCCTCACCCCGCCGGCCAGGGCGATGAGCTCGCGCATGGTGATGCCGAAGGGCGCCTCGAACTGGCCGGGGTGAGCCACGTGGCCGGACACGGAGAATATGCCGTGACCCTTGGACTTCTCGGTGCCCATGGAGGAGTACCACTCGGGCCCGCGAGCGAGGATTCCCGGCAGGGAGGAGATGGTCTCGACGTTGTTGATGACCGTCGGGCGGGCGTACAGGCCCTGGGCCGCCGGGAAGGGGGGCTTGAGGCGAGGATGGCCGCGGCGGCCCTCCAGGGAGTCGAGCAGTGCCGTCTCCTCCCCGCAGATGTAGGCGCCGGCGCCCGCGTGCGCGGTGATGGTCAGAGGCCGGTCGCCGTCGAGGCCGAAGCCGTCCTCCAGCAGCCCCGAGTCCTTCGCCTCGGCCACGGCGCGGAGCAGTCGGCGGTAGGCGTGGGCGACCTCGCCACGCAGGTAGATGAAGGCGTGATCGCAGCCGATGGCGCGCGAGCAGATGGCGACGCCCTCGATCAGGGCCTGCGGGTTGGCCATGATGGTGGGGATGTCCTTGCACGTGCCCGGCTCTGACTCGTCGGCATTGACCACGAGGTAGCGGGGCAGACCGTCGGGCGCCGGCAGGAAGGACCATTTCAGGCCCGTGGGGAATCCGGCTCCACCGCGGCCGCGCAGGTTGGAGGCCTTGACCAGATCCACGAGCTCGTCGGGGGCCATCCTCCTGGCCCTGGCCAGGCCCTCGTAACCGCCGTTGGCGCGGTAGGTCTTCAAGGTCCAGGAGCGCTTCCTGTCCCACATGTCGGTGACGGCGGGCGTGAGGGTCCCCGGCTCGGTGAAGACGGGGACCCGCGGCTCGCGGGCGGGGTTCTGGTCGCTCACTCGGCCTCCTCCTCCGGGACGCTCCAGCCCCTCTCGCGGGCGATGCGCAGGCCCAGCAGGCTCGCCTCGCCCGCCCCGATGCCCTCGTCGGCGCGGCCGTCCTCGAAACCGGCCAGCAGCCGTTCGTTATCCCGGAAGGTCGGCAGAGTCTCGGGTCCGCGGGTGGGGGCGACGGGCTCGCCGCGCTCCAGGCGGGTCACCAGGTCGACGGCGGAGGCCGGAGTCTGGTTGTCGAAGAACTCCCAGTTGACCATGACGACCGGGGCGTAGTCGCAGCCGGCGTTGCATTCGATGCGCTCAAGGCTGACCCGGCCGTCCTCGCTGGTCTCATCATTGCCCAGGCCCGTGTGCTCGCTCACGGCCCGCCACACCTCATCGCCGCCCATGACGGCGCACAGGGCGTTGGTGCACACCCCCACGTGGTACTCCCCCACGGGGTGGCGGCGGAATTGACTGTAGAAAGTGGCGACGGCGGACACCTCGGAGCGGGTCAGCCCCAGCTTCTGCGCGCACAGGGCGATTCCGCGCGGGGAGACGAAGCCGTCGACGCTCTGGATCAGGTGCAGCATCGGGATCAGTGCACTGCGCTCGTGACCCGCGGGGTAGCGGGACATGATCTGGTCGATCTCGGCGTCCAGGTGCGCACCCGTCTCGGGGTCGTAGCCGGCGGCGATCGTGCGGGCGTTCTCAGTGGTGCTCATCAGCGGTCCACGCCTCCCAGGACGGGGTCGATGGAGGCCAGTGAGGGGACGAGGTCGGCGATCATACCGCCCTCCCCCATCATGGCCAGCGACTGCAGGTTGGAGTAGGAGGGATCACGGAAGTGAACCCGGTAGGGGCGGGTGCCGCCGTCGGAGACGGCGTGGACGCCCATGACCCCCTTGGCGTGCTCGACGGCGGTGAAGACCTGACCGGCGGGGACGTGGAAGCCCTGGGTCACCAGCTTGAAGTGGTGGATGAGGGATTCCATGGAGGTTCCCATGATCTCGCGCACGTGCTCCAGGGACTGGCCCTGACCATCGGTGGCGATGGCCATGCGGGCCGGCCAGGCGATGGTCGGGTCGGCCACCATGGTCGTGTTGGACGGATCGTCCCCCCGCCCGGCGATCTGATCGAGGCGATCCACGCACTGGGAGACGATCTTGAGCGACTGGTAGCACTCGTCGAAGCGCACGGCCAGACGGTTGTAGCAGTCGGATCGGTCGTAGACGGGGATGTCGAAGTCGTAGGTCTCGTAGCCGCAGTACGGGGAGACCGTGCGCATGTCCAGTGGATAGCCGGCGGCCCTGAGGCACGGCCCGGTCAACCCCATGGCCATGGCGGCCGCCAGGCTGACCTCCCCCACGCCGACGAATCGGGATTTCAGGATCGGGTTCTCCATGAGGAGGGCCTCGAGTTCGCCGACGTCGTTCTTGATGTTCGGCATGACCGAGCGGACGAAGTCGGTCAAGCCCTCGGGGATGTCCTGGGCCAGGCCGCCGGGACGCACGTAGGCGTGGTTCATGCGCAGGCCGGAGACCATCTCGAAGACCCGCAGAACGTTCTCGCGGCAGCGGAAGGCGATGGTCATGAGCGTCGTGCCGCCCATCTCATTGCCGCCCGATCCGACGGCGACGGCGTGGGAGGCGATGCGGTTCAGCTCCATGAGCAGCACACGCATGACCGTGGCCTTCTCGGGGATGTCGTCGGTAATGCCGAGGAGCTTCTCGACCGCCAGGGCGTAGCCGACCTCCTGGAAGAAGGGGGCGACGTAGTCCATGCGGGTCACGAAGGTCTCGCCCTGGACCCAGGTGCGGTACTCCATGTTCTTCTCGATGCCCGTGTGCAGGTAGCCGGTGCCCACGCGGACCTCGGTGACCCTCTCGCCGTCGACCTCCAGCACCAGGCGCAGCACGCCGTGGGTGGAGGGGTGGACGGGGCCCATGTTGAGCACGATGCGGTCGTGGGCGAGACGGTCGGCCTCGTCGCGCGCGGCGATGGCGGCGACGACGTCGTCCCAGTCCCCGCCGCCGAGCGTGTACTGGGGGGCGCCGTCGGCGAGGTCGTCGGTGGCGGGGCCGGCGGCGCGGAAGTCGGGTGCGGCTGCGGTGCTCATCAGTGGTACGACCTCCGGGTGTCGGCGGGGGCGGTGGAAGCGCCCTTGTACTCGACGGGGATCCCGCCGAGCGGGTAGTCCTTGCGCTGGGGGTGACCCACCCAGTCATCGGGCATGGCCGAGCGCGTGAGATTGGGGTGTCCGTCGAAGACGATGCCCATGAGGTCCCAGGTCTCGCGCTCGTGCCAGTCGTTGCCCGGGTAGACCGGCACGATGGAGGGCATGTGCGGATCGGCCTGCGGACAGGCGACCTCCAGGCGCAGCGCCCGCCCGCCGTGGGTCAGACTCATCAGGGCGTAGCAGGCGTGCAGCTCGCGGCCGACGTCATCGGGGTAGTGGACGCCGTCCACACCCAGACACAGCTCGAAGCGCAGATCCTGGTCGTCGCGCAGCGGGCGCACGACATCGAGGAGATGCTCGCGGGCGATGAACAAAGTGAGCTCGCCGTGCTCGACGACGACCTTCTCGATCGCCTCGGCGGCCTCGACTCCGCAGGCGGCCAGGTCCTCGATGAGCGCGTCGACGACCTCATCGAACCAGGAGCCGTAGGGGCGGGTCGCGGCCGGAGCGAGCGTGACAACGGTGCGGTGCCGGCCGTAGCCGGTGGTGTCGCCGGCGTCGGCGGCGCCGAACTGGCCGGTGCGGGTGGCCACGACCTCGGCGACCAGCTCGGGGCGCACCGGAGTGCCGGGGACGACCTCGGGGACGGGGGCGACGACCGGGGCGGCGTCCTCGCCCGCGGCGTCGGCGGGAGCGGTGTTCTCACTCATGCGAGCAGGCCCTTCATCTCGGAGGTGGGGGTGGCCTTGAGGGCGGCGGCCTCGACGGCGCGTGCGATCTCCTCGCGGTGGGCGAGGATCGGGCGGCGTTCGATCTGACGGGTCAGCTCCAGCATGGCGTTGATGAGCATCTCGGGACGCGGCGGGCAGCCGGGCAGGTAGATGTCGACCGGCACGATGTGATCGCAGCCCTGGACGATCGCGTAGTTGTTGAACAGGCCGCCCGAGGAGGCGCAGGCCCCCATGGAGATGACCCACTTGGGCTCGGGCATGGAGTCGTAGACGTTGCGGACGATCGGCGCCATCTTGTGGGAGACGCGGCCGGAGACGATCATGACATCGGCATGGCGCGGGGAGGCGCGGAAGATCTCCCAGCCGAAGCGGGACATGTCGAAGCGGGGGGTGCCGGCCCCCATCATCTCGATGGCGCAGCAGGCCAGCCCCATGGTCACCGGCCACAGCGAGCGGGCCTGGGCCAGGCCGGTCAGCTGCTCGACGCTGGTGATGAGGAAGCCGGGGCCGTCGACGGACTGCTCGGCGGCGAGCTGGAGGTCATCCCGCTTGGAGGGAATGCGGAGCATCTTCTCGTTGTAGTCGCGCATGTTCATGGTGTGCCTCTTCCTCTGCGTCCTCTTCGGCTCGTCCCGCTCAGTCCCAGTCCAGCCCGCCGCGGCGCCACTCCAGGACGTAGGGCACCGTGATGAGGGCGGTGAAGAGGAGGGCGGCGCCCATGCCGAACAGGCCCAGGCGCCCGAAGGCCGTGGCCCACGGGTAGAGGAAGACGACCTCGACGTCGAAGATGATGAAGGTCATGCCCACCAGGTAGAAGGCGACGGGGAAGCGCCCGCTGGCGGTGTTGGTCGGGGTGGGGTCGATACCGCACTCGTAATTGGCGACCTTGACCCTGTTGCGCCGGTTCGGGCTCACGATCGCGGACAGGACGAGGCCTCCGATGGCCACGACCAGGGCCATCGCCGCCATGATGAGCAAGGAGACGTAGGGGTTCATGCTGCCGGCACCATTCTTGTCAGGAGCTGGATGAGGTGGTCGGTGGCGTCGCCGCCGCGACGCTCCCAACCGTCGGACAGGAGCTTGGAGACGAGCTTCATGAGACGTTTGCGGCCCAGACCATAACGGATGCACGCACGCATGACCTCGGGATGCTCGATGAGGGCCACGAAGATGCGGCCGAGGGTGTAGTAGCCGCCCATCTCCGCCTCCAGGGCGGCGGGGTACTGGGCCAGCGCGCGCTCGCGGCCCGCGGCGGTCGAGCGCGCCGCGGCCTGCGCGGCGGCCTCGGCGGCCAGACGGCCGGACATGAGGGCCTGGGCGATGCCCTCACCGTTGAAGGGCGAGACCATACCGCCGGCGTCGCCCACCAGCATGAGGCCGTCGGCGTAATGGGGCTTGCGGTTGAAGGCCATGGGCAGCGCCGAGGAGGCCAGAGGGCCGACCTGGTTGTCCGGGGTGAATCCCCATGAGGCGGGGGCGCTCGCCAGCCAGCGCGCGAAGACCGCCCGGTAGTCGACCCGGGCGGCGGCGGGATGCGAGGACACCGAGCCCAGTCCGACGTTGACCAGGCCGTCGCCGACGCTCCACACCCACCCGTATCCGGGCAGGAGGGCGGAGCGGTTCGCGGGCCCGTCCCACAACTCCAGGCGGGACTCCATCCAGGAGTCCTCCGCGCGCGGGGAGCGGAAGTAGGCGCGCACGGCCACACCCAGGGGACGGCGCCCATTCTTGTCGCGTCCCATCGCGGTGGCCAGGCGGGCGGAGACGCCGCCGGCGTCGATGACCACGGGCGCGCGCAGCCGGGTCGGGGAGGAGATCCCGGGGTAGGTGAATCGGGCGGTCGGCCTGGCCGCGACGCCGACGACGCGCCCGGCGGTGTTGGTGACGGGGCCGGTGACGGTGACGCCGGTGAGCAGGCGCGCCCCGGCGTTGGCCGCGTGCTCGGCCAGGTCGCGATCGAGGTCGGAGCGCCGGCGCGCCAGCCCGTAGGAGGGCAGCGAGACCTGCTCCGGCCAGGGGATGTGAAGGCGGCGCCCTCCCCCGATGACGCGCAGCCCCTCATTGCGCCGCCAATCGGAGATGTCCACGCCCATGCGGACGAGCTCGCGCACGGCGGAGGGGGTTAGTCCGTCCCCGCAGGCCTTGTCGCGGCCGAGCTCCTGCTTCTCGGCCAGGATGACGTCCAGCCCCTGGGCGGCCAGATGGTAGGCGGCCGAGGCCCCCGCCGGGCCGGCGCCGACGACGACGACGTCGGCGCTCATGTCGCCGGCGAATGCGGGTCCACCCACGGGGGCCGCACCGCTGGCAGAATCTGCGTGCGCCATCGCTGCGTGCCTCCTCGAATTGCGTGGGACCCGGGTGGCGGCCGGTCGCGACAAGCCGACTGTCTCCGGCCTCCCGGACAGGGAGGCTTGGCTCCGACTCTACCGATGCCGTCCAGACCGCCCGACGAGACCGGCTGCGAGCGGTGTTTTCGGCGCCATGACGCAGCGGGGCCGCGGGGACCGCGCCGCCGTGGAACTCCACCCGCGCCACTAATTAGAATCAATTGCCGTGATGAATTTATTCGATACCTCCTGGGACCTGGTCCCGGAGGGTTTCGCTGGGCCGTCGGGACGGGACGGAGCGGGAGGCGGCGGCCCCGTCGACGGCGGGGCGACCGAGGTCGGGCCCGGAACGGTCGGAGCGGCGAATCTGCGATGATTCCGCCCATGAGCCGAGCCACCCTTGCCAAGAACCCGCGCGAGGTCGCGGGCATGTTCGACGCCGTCGCACGTCGCTATGACCTGACCAACGACGTTACGAGTCTGTGGCAGATCTCCATGTGGCGCGCGGTCACCCGCTCCGCCGTCGCCGCCGGGCCGGGCATGCGGGTGCTCGACCTGGCGGCCGGCACCGGGACCTCGTCGGCCGGCTACGCGGCCGACGGCGCCGACGTCGTCGCCTGCGACTTCTCCACCGGCATGGTCGCCGAGGGCAGGCGCCGGCACCCGGGGATCACCTTCGTCGCCGGGGATGCCACCGCCCTGCCCTTCGCCGATGAGACCTTCGACGTCGTCACCATCTCCTACGGGCTGCGCAACGTGCAGGACGCCGTCGGCGCCCTGCGGGAGATGGCACGTGTGACGCGGCCGGGGGGGCGGGCGGTCGTCGCTGAGTTCTCCACGCCCGCTTGGCGCCCCTTCCGCAGTCTGTACCGCTTCTACCTGGGCACGGCGCTGCCCGTGGCCGCACGACTCGTGTCCTCCAGCACCGAGGCCTACGACTACCTGGGCGAATCGATCCTGGCCTGGCCCGACCAGGAGGGGCTGGCCGCGCTCATGCAGAAGGCCGGCTGGCGGGGCGTGGGGTACAAGAACCTGTCGGGCGGGATCGTGGCCATCCACCGCGCCACTCGGCCGACGGGACCGGTGACGGGGCGGGCGGCCGGGAGTCCGGCGCAACCGGGGTGGGAGGCGGAGCGGCCGACGCAGGAGACCGGGGACCCGGCCTTCCCCGACCCGGCCTGAGGCGGCCGCGTGCAGCGCTCACGCGCCCGCGACGTCGCCGCCGCCCCCGTCCGACTGTCGTTCACGACCGAGGCACTGCCCGAGGAGGTCGACCTGCTCGCCCTGCTGGGCGGATGCGAGCAGCGCGAAGACATCGTGGCGTGGTCGCGCCGCGGCCGCGGCATGGTCGGCTGGGGCCGGATCCTCGCGGTGAAGGCGCAGGGTCCTGACCGCGTCGAGGAGCTGCGCTCCGCCTGGCGCGCGCTCGTCCACGCCTCCCGGTGGACCGACCCGCTGGTGCGGCCGGGCACCGGTCCGGTGGCCCTCGGGACCATCGCCTTCTCATCGGCCTCCCGGCAGAAGTCGGTGCTCATCGTGCCGGAGGTCCTCATCGGCGCCGACGCTCGCGGTGCCTGGGTCACGACCGCCTCCCTCTCCTCCGGCTCCTTCCAAGCGTCCTCGTCGGCCCCGTCGGGGCGGGGCGGCGCCCGTGCCCTGCTCGGTCGCATCCCCCCACGAGGCCCGTCGGCGCAGGCCCCGGAGCCGGTGCCGCAACCCGCCTCCGTGCTCCCCGGCGCTCTGAGCGATGCCGAGTACGTGGCCGCGGTCGCCCGCGCGCAGCGCCGCATGGCGGCCGGCGAGGCCCGCAAGGTCGTACTCGCCCGCGACGTCCTGGTCACCCCCGCGGCCCCGCTGCCGACCGTCCGCCTCCTCACGCGCCTGGGCCGCGACTACCCCTCGTGCTGGACCTTCGCCGTCGACGGGATGATCGGCGCCACCCCCGAGCTGCTCGTGCGTCTGGAGGGCGGGCGCCTGACCAGTCGCGTCCTGGCGGGCACGGCCCGGCGCCGACCGAATGCGGGGACCGCCCGCACTCGGACGTCGGCCGAACAGGCCGGCCTGTCTGAGCTGGCCCGGTGGCTGGAGGGTTCGGCGAAGAACAACCGCGAGCACGAACTGGCCCGGGCCTCGGCGCTGACGGCGCTGGAGCCCCTGTGCTCGGTGGTCGAGGCGCCCGAGCGCTTCGTGATCACCCTGCCCAACGTGCTGCACCTGGCCAGCGACATCACCGGCGTCGTCGCCGGGGACACCGGGGCCCTGTCGCTGGTCGGCGCCCTGCATCCGACGGCGGCTGTCTGCGGGACGCCGACGCCGGCCGCCGCCCGGATCATCGGGGAGGTCGAAGGCATGGACCGGGGCCGCTACGCCGGTCCGGTCGGGTGGGTCGACTGGCACGGGGAGGGCGAGTGGTGCATCGCCCTGCGCAGCGCCGCGGTCCCCGCCGGCGGTGCCCGCCCGGGCGCGCCGGTGCGGGTCTTCGGCGGCGGCGGGATCATGCCGGACTCCGACCCCGTCGACGAGCTGGCCGAGACAATGGCCAAGATGCGGCCCGTCCTGGGAGCGCTGGGAGTGCTGGGCGAGACCGATTGAGCGCGGGCGGGGCCGCCGACGCCGAGGGGGGCTGTCGGTCCGCACCGGTCAGATCCGGTCAGATCCGGAGGACATCCCGCTCAACCCGCCTGATTCTGCATCGAGATCGGTAGAAAACGACGATATCTGTGGATAACCGGCTGCCGCCACGGCGGTGAGACCCGGATGTGTCCAAATCCCTGGTGAACACCGGTCTGCCCCGTGAAAATCTTCGGCGAGCCGTTGGAATCACGCGGGTGCACAACGATAGGTGATCCGCTACCCCACCACCTGGCCCCCGCTCTCGCAACGTCGGCCCTGGTCGGCAGGCCGGCCGACCCGACCAGGCCCGATCGCCCGGCCGGGTCGGCCAGCGGGGCCGTCAGAGTCCTCAGGAGTCCTTGCGCTCGGAGAGGGTCACCGGCACCTCAAGCTCCTGGTCGTCGCGAATGACCGTCAAAGTCACCTGATCGTTGGCCGAGTACTGTCGCACGAAACCGGTGAGCGCGGCGGCCTGGCTCGTCATCTTGCCATCGATGGCGGTGATGACGTCGCCCTCCTTCAGTCCGGCCTTCTGCGCGGGTGAGTCCGTTTCGACCGAATTGATCTGAGCGCCGGCACGGGTGACGCCCCCAGCGGTGCCGCCACCGTCCTCGATGCTGACTCCCAGGTAGGCGTGTGTCGCCGTCCCCGTCGAAATGAGCTGGTCGGCCACCTTCTGAGCCAGGTTCGACGGGATCGCGAAACCGATGCCGATCGAGCCGGAATTCTCCGACGATGAGGACGAGCGACTCGTCGAAGCGATCGAGCTGGTGATGCCGATGACCTTGCCGGTCTCATCGAACAGCGGGCCGCCGGAGTTCCCGGGGTTGATCGCGGCGTCGATCTGAATGGCGTTGGTGACGATCCGCGAGGCCTGACTGCCGTTCTGCCCGTTCTGCTGCCCGAACAGGCCGCCCAGTCCGCCGCCGGGAATCCCGGAGCCTCCGGAGCCCGAGGAGTCATCGTTCTCCTCCTGCGTGGTGACGACGGGTCGGTCGAGGGCCGAGACGATGCCGGTGGTCACGGTCGACGACAGCCCCAGCGGGTTCCCAATGGCCATGACGTCCTGGCCCGTGGCGAGCGTGCCGGAGTCTCCGAGCTGAGCCACCGTCAGGTCCGCCGGCGGATTGTCGATCGCGATGACGGCCAGATCCGTGGCCTCGTCAGTACCGGTCAGGTTCGCCTCGTAGATGCGGCCGTCGGCCAAAGTGACCTGAATGCGGCTCGCCCCGCTCACGACGTGGTTATTGGTGACGATATGGCCGGAGGAATCGTAGATGACTCCCGATCCGAGCGACGTGGTCTGGTTCTGCTCCACGGTGATGGCCACGACGGCGTTGGAGACGGCCGTCGTGACGGCCTCCCAATCAGGAGTGGTTCCGTTGGAGGACACGGTTTGCGTGGTCGCGCCCGTGGCGATGGACGTCGGAGCCCCCGACGAGGCCGTGGTGGCGGTGCCGTGGTCGAGGTAGTGCATGCCGGCGGCCGTGCCTGCGCAGGCCAGCAGCGTCACCACCACGGAGGTGACGATGACCCCGCCCCACCCCGGCCCGCGATGACGCCCGCCGTGTCCGTCGCCCTCCGCGGAGGCCGACGCCGCGGCGTAGGGCGGTCGGTCACCGGCTCCGAAGCCGCTCACGGGGTCGTCGGAGTACCCCGAGCCGGGCGCGGACGAGGATCGCGCGAAGTTGTAGCCGAGCGGTGTCTGCGGCGCAGAGGTGTAGGGCGCCCCGGGAGCCGACCCCGCCGTCGGCGACGTGTAGGGCGTCCCGCCCGTGCCCCCACCGTACGGCGAATCAGTCGAGCCGGCCGGACCCTGCTGCGTCGATCCGCCCGAGGAGGCCGCGAAGCGTGCGGTACCCTCCGCATCGCGCCGCGCCTGCGGGCCGTCATCGGACCGCGGGGGCGTGGTACCGGACTGCTCGTCGTAGATGCTCATTGGTTCCTCCTCGGGCCGTGGCCCCTTCAGTCAAACGGCTCTCACCCAACATGGCTGGTCTGGGCCACGACCGACCCTCCTCTGGGATTTGCCTGTGAACTCCGGGCCCATTGTGCGCGGCCCCCGGCGACGATGCCAGCGGTCATCCTCACCATTCGGCCGCCGGACCCCGGCTCCGGCTTCCCGGCCGCCCACAGGTCTTCGGTCCCGCCGGACCGATTCCGCGCACGAATCCGCGGGGACATCACGAGCGTCATCATCCCCCGCCCCGGCCGGCCACGCGCGTGTGCACGACGCTGAGCCCGCGCACCGGCCGAGTCAGCACATGACGCAATTCACTCAGGGTCGTCGGCTGATGGACGCGTGCTCCCAGCGCTCGGGCGAGAGCGGGCACATCGGCGCGTTGCGGAGCGGTGAAGAACCTGTCGAAGATTCTTGCAGGGGTGACGGCGGAGTATTCCAGAGTCGAGAAGATCGCCCCGCCGGCGTCGTCAACAACGATCACCTGCAGGTCCGGCTCACTCTCGCACCGGCCCCGATTCAGGCTCATGGCGTCGTGCAGGAACGTGAGGTCGCCGATGAGTGCTCGCACCGCCCGCCCCGAGCACTGCGTGGCGGGGCCGGTGTCCGGCCGGCCGGGCGCGGGTCGGCCGGTGGCCATGCCGACGGCGGTGGCGAGCGTGCCGTCGATGCCGGCCAGACCGCGGTTGGCGAAAACTCTCGGCGCCTCGGCGACGGTCGGTCGGGCGAGCCGATCGAGGCGGCGGATCGTCAGGGACGAGCCGAGCACGAGGCGAGGACACGGGTCGGGCGCCGCCACCAGGCGCGGCCGGGGGTCCATGGGAGCGAACCGGCGCCGGCCGCCGCACGCAGGGTCCTCGGGTGGATCGGGCACGCAGGAGTCGTAGACGGACAGGGCGACGGCGTCGGCGGTCAGCTCCTCGCCAAGAGGCTCTAGCTCGGGCAGCGCCGCGACGGCGTCGCGCCAGCAGCGCATCCAGCCGCTCGGGGCGGGGCCGGCGTCGAGGGCGGCGGCCAGGTCTCCAAGACCGCTCGCGCGCAGCGGTCCGCCTCCGGGCGGGTCGGAGACGATGGCGCGGACCGTCCCGGCGACGTCGGTGATGCGGGCGGTGGAGGCGACGACGTCGATGGGGATGTCGCGGCGCGCGAGCAGGGCGGCGATGGAGCGCGAGAGGGTGGGGTGCCCGGCGACGATGACACGCTCGACCCGGTCGGCGAGCGCCCGGCCCGCGGGGGTGGCCAGCAACTCGGCGTAGCGGGTGAGCGCCTGGGTGCCGCCGCGCATCATGGAGGTGGGCTCGGCCAGCAGGGGCCAGTCGAGCTGCTCGGCGAGCCGGCGCAGGCGCAGGGCGATGGTGCGGTCATGCTGATCGCCGGCGACGACAACGCCGCGGACGGGGTCGACGGGCCGGTCGGAGCCGTGGACGATCCCACCCGGCTCATGGATGCGGATCGCGCGGACCGGCCGGCGCGGGCCGGGAGGCGGGCTCAGGGCGAGGGCTTCGTCGGGAACGGCCCCGTCGGGCCCGATCGCAGGTGCCAACGGCGGACGGAAGCGTACATTGAGCTGCACCGGCCCGGGGTCCCTCGTCATCTCGCCGCAGGCGGCGAGGAGGGCGCGGCGCACCTGGCCGGCGATGGCCGATTCGGCGGCCGCGAGACCGAGATCGCCGGTGAGGTCGGCCGGCAGGTCGACGACGGCGCGCAGGACGCCGTCGAACAGACGCGTCTGCTCAGCGGTCTGGTTGGCCCCGGTGCCGACGAGCTCATGGGGCCGGTCGGCGGTGACGACGATGAGAGGGATGCCGGCGGCATCGGCCTCCAGAACGGCCGGGTGCAGGTTGGCAACGGCCGTCCCGGACGTGGTGAGAACAGCGGTCAGGCCTCCGCGTCCCCAGTGGTCCAGGGCACGGTTGGCGCCCAGCGCCATGAAACCGGCGCTGCGCTCGTCCACGGCGACGCGCGTCAGGAGCTGCCGGCGCTCCTCAGCGGCCGCGATGACGGGGATGAAGGGGGCCGAGCGGGAGCCGGGGGCGAGGACATAGCCGTGGACACCGACACGGTGGAGGGCGTCGATGACGGCGCGGGCCATCCGGATCGCGGGCGGCTGCTCCACGGGCGGGCCGCCCGGGCCCATTGATCCGCACGCGCCGAGCCTGCCCGAGTCGGGTTCGACCCCCGGCCCGGCGACCGCCCCGCTCACAGGGGGAGCCCCGCGACCGCGGAGGAGGGGTCATCACGCTCGCGCTCGCGCCGAGTGCGCAGGGCGTTCAGAATATGCCCCAGCCGCACCTGCCAGCGGGCAGTCAGCTCGTCGTCGGCGACGACGGCGGCCAGGAGCCTGCGGGAGACGTGGACGGGCCTGACGGCGAGCGTGCCGCCGCCGGGGACGAGGGAGGGGGCGGCGACGTCGCGCTCCAGCAGACTGACCGTCCCGAGTCCGCAGGCGCCTGCCGGTCCTGGCAGCGCAGCCGCGAGCGCGACTCCGGCGCTCATGCCCACCGAGGTGTCGAGGGCCGAGGAGACGACGACGGGCATGGCCAGGCGCTCGGCCAGGGCGAAGGCGCGGCGCGCTCCGCCGAGCGGGGCGACCTTGAGGACGGCGACGTCGGCCGCGTCGCTGCGGGCGACGGCCAGGGGGTCGGCCGACAGGCGAATGGACTCATCGGCGGCGATGGGCACGTCGACGGCGCGGCGCAGGGCAGCGAGGTCGTCGACGCCGGGGCAGGGCTGCTCGGCGTACTCCAGGCCGCCGGCGGCCTTGTCGATAAGGGGCAGGATGGTGGTGGCGGTGGTCAGGTCCCAGGCCCCGTTGACGTCGACGCGGATCCGTCCGCGGGGCCCGATGGCCTCGCGGACGGCCTCGAGCCGCTGGAGGTCGGCGGCCAGACCGCTGGTGGCGTCGGCGCCGTCCCCGCGACGGCCCGCACCCGCGATCTTCACCTTGGCGGTGCCGGCCCCGGAGCGCGCGACGAGGTCGCGGGCCGTCACCGGGTCGACTTCGGGGATCGTGACGTTGACGGGAATGCTGGTCCGCCTCCGGGGCAGGTCGGCGATGCCGGTGAGTGCCGACTCGAGGGCGGAGGCGAGCCAGGTGGCGCAGGCCTCGGAGCCGTGGTCCCAGAAGGGGGCGACTTCGCCCCATCCCGCGGGCCCGTGGAGCAGGACGCCGTCGCGGTGCCCGATGCCGCGGAAGCGAGTCGCCATCGTAATGCTCCACACGACGGCGCGGTCAACGGCGTCGAGCAGTCCGCCGGGGTCCTGGGCCCGCAGGGCGCGCAGGTCGATCTCGCCGCGCGCGCGGCGCGGGACGTCGGTCGGCGCATCGGCGAGCGAATCATCTGCGGGCACATCGCCAGGATAGCCAGCGGGCGTCGCGATGCGTCCGCCACGCGCCGCGAGCGGGCGCCGAGTGGCGCGAGCGGGGCGCCAGCGGACAGGGAACCGGGGTTGAACCGCCGCGTCGGGCGCGGCGGGCAGCGGACGGGGTCGGGACGTGCCGGCCCGCTCCCGAGGCCCTCCTACTCCCCCAGGGTGGCGACCATAACGGCCTTGATGGTGTGCACGCGGTTCTCCGCCTGGTCGAAGACGATGGAGGCGGGGCTCTCGAAGACGTCGTCGGTGACCTCCAGGCCGTCCATGCCGGTGGCCCGGTAGATCTCCTCGCCGACGGCCGTGTTGCGGTCGTGGAAGGCGGGAAGGCAGTGCATGAACTTCGCATCGGGCGCGGCCCTGGCCATGAGGTCGGCATCCACCCGGTAGTCGCGCAGAAGAGCGATGCGCTCGCCCCAGACGTCCTTGGGCTCGCCCATGGAGACCCAGATGTCGGTGTGGACGAAGTCGACGCCGGCCACGCCCTCGTCGAGGGAATCGGTGAGAGTGATGCGGGCGCCGGTGGTCGCGGCCACCCGGCGGGCCTCCGCGACGCACTGATCGTCGGGCCACAGGGCCCGGGGCGCCACGATGCGCGTGTCGGCGCCGATGAGAGCGCCGTTGACGAGCAGGGAGCGGCCGGTGTTGAAACGGGCGTCGCCGACGTAGGCGTAGGAGATCTCGTCGGCGGGCCGGCCGGCGTACTCGATCATGGTCAGGCAGTCGCACAGCATCTGGGTGGGGTGCCAGTCGTCGGTCAGGCCGTTCCACACCGGGATGCCGGCCAGCTCGGCGAGGGTGGTGACCTTGGCCTGGGAGTCGCCGCGGTACTCCAGACCGTCGAACATGCGGCCGAGCACGCGAGCGGTGTCGGCGATGGACTCCTTGTGGCCGATCTGGGATCCGGTCGGGTCGAGGTAGGTGACGTGAGCGCCCTGGTCGTGCGCGCCGACCTCGAAGGAGCAGCGGGTGCGGGTGGAGGTCTTCTCGAAGATGAGGGCGATGTTCCTGCCCGTCAGACGCTGGGTTTCACGACCGGCCCTCTTGTCCGCCTTGAGCTGGGCGGCCAACTCGATGAGGGCCATCCACTGATCGGGGCTGAAGTCGAGCTCGCGCAGGAGACTACGGCCCTTGAGTTCCGCCAGGACGGCGGCGTCGGGGGCGGGAAGGGTGAAGGTGGTCATGCGGGTCCTTTCTCGGCGCGATGGGTGGGATACGGGGAGGGGAACGGGGGATCGTGTGGTATGGCGAATGCACTGCTGTACCGCCACATGCTGCGGCCCCGTTGGCTCGAATGCTGCTCGAGTCGACGGGGCCGCAGCACGGCCGAGCCGACGCCGCCCTCGACCATGACTCGACTGCGGAAGGGCGGAGGCGGTCAGGTCAGGACTTCTTGAAGTCGAACTCGGGGTGGTTGTCGGACCATTCAGTGGCGGCGTCGTCCTCCTTGCCCTCGCCGTAGTTGGTGACGAGGCTCTCGAGGTCGCCGTACTGGGTCTCGTCCAGCTTGAGGGACCCGAGCCAGTCCGCGATCTCGGGGTAGTCGTCCTTGAAGCCCTTGCGCGCCAGGAAGTGGAGCCCCTCGCCACTGCCGAACGCGTTCAACGGGTCCTCCAGGTCGCGCACGTCGTACTTGTTGTAGGCCCAGAACGGGTGCCAGAGAGTGACGACGATCTCCTTCTGCGCATTGATCGCCTTCTCGAGCTCAGTGATCATGGCCTCAGTCGAGGAAGTCTGGACCTTCCAGTCGTCCAGCCCGTAAGCGGGCCGGACAGTCTCATTGGAGATCTGGGTGATACCGGCGCCCTCCTCGATCCCGGTGATCGTGTGATCGAGCTCGTCGGCGTGATCCGGGAGGTCGGAGATCGAGTGCATGGTGGAGTAGGAGGGGACGGACCAGGTCAAGTGCGCCCCCCCGTAGTAGGACCCCAAGTCCTCGATGGAGTCGCCGTACTGGTCCATGTACTGCTTGTGGGTGACCTCGGGCCACGCGGACGCGTAGAGATCGATATTGCTCTGTTGCAGCCCCGTGTAGAGGACGCTGGGTTCGCTGATGTCCTTGAGCTCGGTTGAGTACCCGTTCTTCTCGAGCTGAACTTTAGTGAAGTGAGTCATGCACACGCCGTCGGTCCAGGAGGAGATGAACCCGAGGGTGATCTTCTTCCCCTTCGAGCCCTTGCAGGCGGCGAGGGCTCCTCCTACTGCGAGGGAGGCGAGAGCCGCATTGAATGCGCGCCGGGAGGTCTGCATGATAGTCCTTTCGTGTGTACGTGTGTCTCGGTCACTGATTCCCATGAGCCGGCCTCGCGCCGCCCTTCTTGAGGAGGGCGCGCTTCTTCTTGAGGAGGGCGCGGGAGTGGCGCCACTTACGATATCTCCGCCTGATCTCGTCGATGAGGGAGGGCAGGGACCCCTTCTCCCTCGGCGCGCCGAGTGCCGATGTGACGCGGTCGAGGAAGATCGCGAGGAAGACGATCGACAGGCCGGCCTCCGAACCCTTGGAGATATTGATCTTCGCGAGCGCCGAGACGACCTCCTGACCCAGTCCCTCGGCGCCGACCATTCCCGCGATGACGGCCATGGACAGGGCCAGCATGATGACCTGGTTGACTCCGGCCATGATCGTGGGAATGGCCAGGGGGAGCTGGATCCCCTTGAGAATCTCCCAGTCGGTGGCTCCGAAGGAGCGACCCGCCTCAACGGTCTCCTTGTCGACCTGCTTGATTCCCAGCTCGGTCATCCGCACCCCGGGGGGCATGGAGAAGATGAGCGTGGCGAACAGACCGGGGACGGCGCCGATCGAGAAGAACAGCACCGCCGGGATGAGGTAGACGAAGGCCGGCATGGTCTGCATGAGATCGAGAATCGGGCGGACGAGCGCGCTGACGTATTTGTTCCGGGCCGCCCAGATCCCCAGAGGAATGGCGATGATGAGGGCGGTCAAGGTGGCGACGATGACAAGGGCCAGCGTCTCCATCGCGTTCTCCCACTGCTCCATCGAGATGATGAGGAGGAAGGTGATGGCGGTGCCGACAGCCAGCTTCCATGACTTCACCACCCAGGCGATGAGCACGAAGATTACCACCATGACCAACGGCGAGGCGACCAGGAGAATGTTCGTGAGGGCCTCGTTGATCTGATTCCCGGCATCGGCGATGGCGTCGAGGAAGCCGGCCAGATTGTTCTGAATCCATCTGATAATGAACTCGGCCCACGAGCCCACGGGGATCCTGGGAATGGGGGTCTGTGCTGACATCATCGGGCGTCGACTCCTTCGACCTCGGTGGTCTGCTGCTCGGTCTGCTCGATCCCGTCGATCCGCCCGCTCTCGCCCTCGGCGGCCGAGGACTCCTCGCCCTGGCCGCCGTCCTCGTCCCCGCTCCCGCTGTGATCACTGATCGCGGCGAGCAGGGTGACGCGCGGGATGACGCCGGAGATCCGGCCGTCGTCGTCGACGACGACGATGGGGGCGGCGTGATGGGCGGAGTCGTCGAACAGTTCGCTGATCGGGGTCGACTCCTGGACGACGGGCATGCCGTGGACGGTGGACAGCGGGAGGCTGCGGGCGCCCTCGGTCACGGCGCGGGCGACGTCGTCCTCCCAGACGAATCCGGCGGGAGTGCGGTCGCGATTCTGCACGAGGAGCCACGAGGGCTGGTTCTCCCGCAGGAGCTTGTGGGCCGCGTGGGGGCTGCGGTCCGAGCCGAGAACCGCGTAGGGCGGTTCGGCGATCGACCCGGCGGTCAGCACGCGGGTGCGGTCGACGTCCGCGACGAATCGTGCGACGTAGTTCGAGGCGGGATCGCGGAGGATCTCCTCGGCCGTGCCGATCTGCTCGATCCGCCCGTCGCGCATCATCGCGATCCTGTCCCCCAGGCGCATGGCCTCGTTGAGGTCGTGCGTGATGAACAGGATCGTCTTTCCGAGCTTGCCCTGCAGGTCAATGAGCTGGTCCTGCATCTCGCGGCGGATGAGCGGATCGAGCGCGGAGAAGGCCTCGTCCATGAGCAGGACGTCGGTCTGGGCGGCCAGGGCCCGCGCCAGACCCACTCGTTGACGCATCCCGCCGGAGAGCTCGCCGGGCTTGTAGTCCCCCCAGCCCTCGAGCCCGACCATCGCCAGAGCCTCCTCAGCCCGGCGCTGGCGTTCGGAGCGATTGATGCCCTGAATCTCCAGGCCGTAAGCGGCGTTCTCCCCCACCGTCCGGTGAGGAAGAAGAGCGAAGTTCTGGAAGACCATGGATACTCGTTTGCGGCGAATATCGCGCAGTTTCTTCTTGGAGGTGCTGGCCAGGGTCTCATTGTAGATGGTCATGTCCCCGGACGTGATCGGGAGGAGCCCGTTCACCATCCGGATCAGCGTTGACTTGCCGGAGCCGGACAGCCCCATGACCACGAAGATCTCGCCCTCGTCGACATCGAAGGATGCGTCGATGACGGCAGCGGTCAGCCCATCCCTCCTGAGGTCGTCACGCGACTGCCCCGCCTGGAGTCTCCTTACTCCGGGAACCGGACGCCGACCGAATATCTTGTAAACGTTGTTCGCCTCGATTACTTTCACAACTCTCCTCGAGACCCGACATCCGGGGCTCGAGCCATGGGGCCGGAGGCAAGAAAATCAATATTTGCTCCGGGCGCCCTCTGGACGGCCAGGTGTCGGGATCGGTGGCTTCTTCCTACACTTGCATGGACAGGACTACCAGGGCGGCGGAGTGCTCGTTGACGTGTTGAATCTGCTGCTTCTGCTGCCTGTATCGAGTTGTTTTATCGAGTTGGGTTGACGTGGATGACGTTCAGCACGACCGCGAGACGAGTCCGATTATGTATGCAGTGCACGTAGACGGTCAACTGCAAGCGCGTCACATCGGCGTGCATTACTGTCGACGCGCTCTTGACAGCAGATTTCAAGTGACGACGATCACAGATGTCGTCCGAGTGCCGGCACCGGGTTCGGCCGAGCCCTCGGGGTCGCCCATGAGGGGCTGCGCAATCGTTGCTATGACACAGGATACTGCACGTCCCTCCTCCGCGGGACGCGGAGTCGTTCACGACGTCCCATAACGAAATCTCGCAACATCTGCAACCGCGACCCCGAGAGGCATCAGAATGTATAAATCATCACATTCTACTGTCTCTCGATCCCGGTTGTACTGCTGCCGGGGCTATACGGAACCGCGAGTGACGGGGCAGGTCATGCAGTGGGAGCCGCCGCGGCCGCGCACCAGCTCGACCCCGGGGGTCTCGATGACCTCGACGCCGGCGCGGCGCAGGACGTCGTTGGCGGCCTGATTGTGGGCGTAGCCGATGACGCGTCCCGGGGACAGGGCCACCACGTTGCACGAGTCGCGAGACAGCTCGCGCAGCGCCTCGGCCTCGTCGGACATGTCCGGGCTGATGACCCGGAAGGAGTCGATGCCGGCGGCGCGGGCGAGCACGGAATCCATCTCGGAGCCGTCGTGGACGGTCACGTGCAGCGCCTTGCCGCTAGCGCCCGGCTCGATCTCAACGGTCGTCACGTCGTTGAACCCGCTGAAGCGCAGGTAGGTGTCGGGGGTCACCATCGTCATGAGAGTGTCCAGGTGCATGACGGCATCGAGCTCGGTGTAAAAGGCGCGGTCGGGCATGTGGACGCCGATGACGCGGTCGGCGGCGCCGTCGTCGAACAAACGGGTGGCCAGCCGCTCGACGCCGGCGGCCGTTGACCGATGCGACAGCCCCATCACCAGAGCACGGTTGCCCAAGATCTGGAAGTCGCCGCCCTCGACGGTGGCCGGTGAGGCGCCGTGGGCCTCGGTCCACAGCCTGCCGCGGCCGGCGAAAGCGGGGTGGAAGCGGTAGACGGCCTCGTAGTTAACGGCTTCGCGCCGTCGCGGCGCCAGGGCCATCGTGTTGACGCTCACGCCGCCGTAGAGCCAGGCGGAGGTGTCCCGGGTGAACACGTGGTTGGGCAGCGGGGTGATGACGAATTGCCCCTCCAGGGTGGACAGGAACGTGGTGTCGAACAGGGTGGCGGCGTCGGCCGGGTCGAGGCGCTCACGCAACTCGGAGCGGGTGATGCCGGCGAGCATGACCTCGGCGAGGTCGGTGTCGGGAAGGCCCTGAAGGTAGTCGGTGAGGACCTCGGAGGTGGATACGCCCACCGCCTCGGGCCCGACGGTCTCGGTCAGGACGAGGGCGCGGGCCCGGGGGACGGCGAGGGTCTCGGCGAGCAGCTCGCGGAAGTCGTGGACGATGACGCCCTCGTCGCGCAGGATCTCGGTGAAGGCGTCGTGCTCGGCCTGGGCTCGGGAGATATTGAGGGCGTCGTCGAACAGCAGGGAGTCCGCGTTGATGGGGGTGATGCGGGCGATCTCGCGCCCCGGACGGTGAACAATGACCTCGTGCAGCCGCCCGGTCTCGGAGTCGACGCGGCCCCCGCCGTCCTCGGCGGGGACGAAGGGGCGATCGACGGCCGGGCCGGCGCCCGCCGTCCCGGTCTCGGTTGTCTGCGTCGTCGGCGTCATGGGGTCAGGGTAGTCGGCCGGTACTCAGGGCCCGACGCGGTCCCGCCCCGAGACGCTCGATACCGATCTGCGGCCGATAGGACCGCTCATCGGGCGACAGCGAGCGCACCCCACGCAAGAATCAGGACGGCCGCCGTAGCGCCGACCACGGCGAGCATCCGAAACGACTCGGCGCACCCAGCGGCGTCGGTCGCCTCCCGCCCGCTGCGGCGACGACCGCCGACCAGCACGAGCAGCCCCTCCGCCTCCAGCAGGAAGAGAACAAACGCACCCGCCCACGCGGGCCACGGAATCCCGGGACGGAACAGCGCATCGATCCCCACCGCGAGGCCGGACAGCAGGACGCAGTAGGCGTGCCGCCCGTACCTCGTCCCATTGACGACCCGGTTGATGCCCCTCATGCTCCTCATAGCCGCAGCCCCCGCCCTCAACAACACCCTCTAGTCTAGTATCTCGATCGACCCGGCGGCCCGCCGCCCTCGGCGGGGAACGCCCGCGCTGAGAACGTCCTGCTCGTCGAGCCTCCCGCTCGCACTCGCCTCCCCCCCCTCCTCCTACCCTGGCCCCATGAGCCCGTCCTCCCCCGCCGACCGCCCTCTGCCCGCTCGCGTCTCCGAGATCTTCGACCCCTCCCGCTGGCGCGAGGTCGAGGGTTTCGGCCATGCCCGGCACCGTGCCCCCGAAGCGGGCGGCGGACCCGACGGACTCGTCCTGACCGATGTCACCTACCATCGCGGCTGCGTCCGCGGCGACGACGGCGCCTGGCTGCACGATCTGCCGGTCGTGCGCATCGGCATCGACCGCCCCGAGCTGCGCAACGCCTTCCGCCCCCGCACCGTCGACGAGCTCTACCGCGCTCTCGACCACGCCCGCATGAGCGGCGACGTCGGCGCCGTCATCCTCACCGGCAACGGCCCCTCCCCCGAGGACGGCGGCTGGGCCTTCTCCTCGGGCGGCGACCAGCGCATCCGCGGCCGCGACGGCTACCGCTACGAGCGCGAGGAGACCCCCTCCTCCGCATCCTCGCAGGAAGCCGAGACCGCACCCGGCTCAGACCCCCACGACGCCGAAGTCGCCGCGCGCCGCTCGCGCATCGACGCCGCCCGCGCCGGACGCCTGCACATCCTGGAGGTCCAGCGCCTCATCCGCACCATGCCCAAGGTCGTCATCGCCGCCGTATGCGGCTGGGCGGCCGGCGGCGGGCACTCTCTCAACGTCGTCGCCGACCTGTCCCTGGCCAGCATCGAGCACGCCCGTTTCAAGCAGACCGACGCGAACGTCGGCTCCTTCGACGCAGGCTACGGCTCGACCCTGCTGGCCCGCCAGGTCGGTGACAAGCGCGCCCGCGAGATCTTCTTCCTCGCCCGCACCTACGACGCGCTCACCGCCGAGCGCTGGGGCGTGGTCAACGAGGCCGTCCCCCACGCCGAGCTGGAGGAGCGGGCCCTGGAGTACGCCGCCACCGTGGCGAGCAAGTCCCCGCAGGCGATCCGCATGCTCAAGCTCGCCTTCAACCTCGCCGACGACGGCCTGGCCGGCCAGCAGGTCTTCGCCGGGGAGGCCACCCGCCTGGCCTACATGACCGACGAGGCCGTCGAGGGCCGCGACGCCTTCCTTCAACGTCGCGATCCCGACTGGTCGTCCTTCCCCTACTACTTCTGATACTTCTGACGGCCGCCGCCTCCTCCCCGCTCGCATATCGATCCGGACTCCTCATCGGCGAGTCGCCGGTGAGCGTCTGGACACCACGACGACGCCATGCCATCGTGGCGCGTCCGCGAGCTCATTCTCACGGACGCTCTCGCCGCCCGTCAGCGCCGACCGGCCGCTCGTCGGTCGGCCCGCCGCCGGCCCCCTCACCGACACTGCTCCGGAGGTTCCCGTGCCCGCCTGGATCGCCTCGCTGCTCGCCAGCACCGACCCCGCCCGTCGTCGTCCCGGAATCGCCGCACTCGTGGGGCTCATCGGCGGGGCGTTCTCCGCGATCGTGAAATTCGGCTGGGAGGTCCCCTTCCCGCCCCGCACACCGGGAATCCGTTCGGAGACGAACCCGCCCCAGGCGATGCTGGAATGGTTCGGCATGTCCCACGAGACGTCGCACGCGATGGTGAGCTTCAACAACAACCAGCTGCCGATCATGTCCTTCGCCGTGCATTTCAGCTTCGCGATCGTCTTCGGCCTCGTCTACTGCATCGCGGCGGAGTACGTCCCGCGCATCACGATGTGGCAGGGCGCCGTCTTCGGAACGCTGGTGTACATCGGAGCGCATGTGATCGTCATGCCGATACTCGGCTGGGCGCCCAGCCCGTTCCCATGGCTGGCCGGCGCGCAGACGTGGTCGGAGCATTTCTCCGAATTCTTCGGCCATATCGTGTGGATGTGGTCCATCGAGATCGTGCGCCACGACCTGCGGGGCCGTATCACGCACGAACCCTCCGCCGAGATCGACATGTCGAGCTGAGGTTGACGGCGCCACCGTCAACCTCGGAGAAGAATGTCGACCTCAGTGACGAGGCCCTGTCACCGCTGCCGCACGACGAGCACGAGCGCCGCCGCCACGACAACGCCGTAGACGAGCTCGTACAGACCGGCATCGCGCAGCGCCGGAATGAGGCCGCGCCCGACGGCACCGGCCACGACGGTGCGGGTCGCGCGCCATGCCATCGCCGACAGGATGATGAGCGTCCCGAGCAGGACGGCTGCCGCCGGCGCGCCACGGCCCGCCGGTCCGTCGGCGCAGTGCGCCCAGCCGAGCGTCACCCCGGCCAGGAGCACCGGCAGTTCGACCAGCGCGGTGAAGGCGGTGCGCGCCCGCCCGGCTCCCAGCCGCACCGCGAGCGTGCGCTTGCCCGCCGCGGGGTCGGTGCCGATGTCCCGCAGGTTGTTGACCATGAGTAGGGAGCAGGCGATGAGGCCGATCCCGCAGGCAGACACCCACACCCACCCGGGCACGAGCCCGCCCTGGACGTAGAGGGTGCCGACCGTGGCCATGAGGCCGAAGAAGATGAAGACGAAGATCTCGCCGAGCCCCGCGTAACCGTAGGGGTGGGAGCCGCCGGTGTAGAACCAGGCGGCCGCCACCGCCGCGACGCCCGGCACCAGCATCCACCACTGGCCGCTGAGAGACAGGAGAACGAGTCCGAGGAGCCCGCCGACCCCGAAGCAGCCGAAGGCGGACAGTTTGACGGTGCGCGGCGCGACCCGCCCCGAGGCGGTCAGGCGCGGTGGGCCGGTGCGGTCGTCGTCGGTACCGCGCACGCCGTCGGAGTAGTCGTTGGCGAGGTTGCAGCCGATCTGAAGGGCGAGCGCCACCCCGGCGGCCAGCAGGGTGCGCGGGACGGAGAGGGCGCCGAGGGCCGCGGCCGCCCCACCGCCGAGGATCACCGGGGCCACGGCCGCCGGCAGGGTGCGCAAGCGCACGACCTCCGCCCAGCTGGTGGCGCGGGGCCGGACGGTCGCGGCGGGATCGGGGATCACGGGGGTCCTCCTCAGTCGGGGTTCCTCGGTCGGAGCGGGACCGACCCTATCGCGTGCTGCGACATCGAGGCCCGACGGGCGTTCGGCCTCGCGCGGCCCGGAGACGGCGCAGTCCGGCCCTTCAGGCGCGCGCGAGCAGAGCGGCCACTGAACGCCGGTCGACCTTACCCGGTCCGCGCAGCGGCAGGGCGTCCACGACCAGGACCCGCTTGGGCGCGCGAACGCCGTCCAGACGCGCCCTGGCCAGCGCCCTGACCCCCTCCGCATCAAGGCGGTCGCCCGCCCGAGGCACGACCGCCGCGACGACGGCGTTCCCCCACGTCTCGTCCGGGACGCCGACGACGCACACTGCGGCCACTCCCGGCAGGGCAGCCAGCACCCGCTCGACCTCATGGGGGTCGACCTTGAGCCCGCCGGTGACGATGACGTCGTCGAGGCGCCCGAGCACGACGAGTCTGCTCGAACCGTCGGGCAGCGTCTCCAGCCGTCCGCGGTCGGCGGTGGCCAGCTCGCGGGGGCGGGCGCGGAAGCCCGCGGTCGGCGCTGCGGTCCCGGTCGGCGCCCCCGCAGCGGACACCCCGGCGTAGCCCTCGGCGAGGACGGGGCCGGCCAGCACGATCCGCCCGGCCCCGTCGTCATCCGCCCCCTCGATGCGCACACTCACCCCCTTCAGAGGGACGCCGTCGTAGACGCACCCGCCTGCGGTCTCACTCATGCCGTAGGTCGTGACGACCCGTATGCCCGCGGTCCTGGCGCGGGCCAGCATCCGCGGGTCGGTGGCGGCCCCGCCGACGAGGACGGCGCTCGCCCGCGCCAGGACCGCCGCAGCGGGAGGCTCATCCAGCACGCGCAGCAGCTGAGTCGGCACGAGCGGGACGTAGACGGGCCCACCGGCGGCACTCGCCAGAGCCCGTTCGAGGCCGGAGGTCAGCGCCCCGGGTTTGAAACCGCCGGCGGTGTCGACGACCACGGGCCGCGTGCCGGCGAGGAGGGAGCGCACGAGTACCTGGAGGCCGGCGACGTGGTGGGCCGGCAACGTCAGCACCCAGGTTCCAGGGCCGCCCAGCCGGGAGTGCGCGGCACGCGCCGACGCGGCCAGGGCGGAGGCGCTCATGGCGACCAGACTGCCGGTGCCGGTGGTCGAGCCCGACGTGCGCAGGATGAGGTCGGTCCGCTCGGAGACGTCGTCGAGGCGCCCCACCAGGTCGGCGCGCACAACGGCGGGGTCCTCATCCGGGCCGATCGGCACGAGCAGCGACCGCTCGAGCGGCGCGTCCGCCGGCGCGGACGTCGTCGAGCGCTCGACGATCGCGGCCTCCGCCGATCCCGCCGCCTCCCGATCCTTCGGTCCCGCCGCTCGCCGCGAGGAGCCAGCGCCCCCATCGGGACGGGCGGCGAGCGAGGCGCCCAGGACCTCGGCGAGCGCACGGCGCAGGAGGCCGACATCACGGGCACGGGTCCCGCCGACGACAAGGCGCGGAGCGGGCACGGGAGGTACGGGCGCGTTCACGACGGCAGGGTCGCACATCGACCCCCAGAAATCCTCGTCCGTCCCATCCGCCACACCACACCCTCCCTCTGGAAGCAATCATCTAGGGTGGCGTCATGCGCGCCGTTCTCATGGTCCTCGTCCTGGCCCTGACGATCTACTCCCTGCTCGACTGCGCCCGTACGTCGGAAGAGTCGATGCCCGCTCGCATGCCGAAGTTCTTGTGGATCACACTCATCGTCCTCATCGCGCCGATCGGCTCGATCGCGTGGATCATCGTCAGCCGGGTCAAGGCCGCCGAGGAGCGCGGCGGCGCGGTCGAGCCGACCGTGTGGTCCTCCAAGGACGGCATAAGCCTCCACCGGCCCGAACGCTCGCGGCCCGCCGCCCCCGACGACGACCCGGAATTCCTGCGCGGTCTGGAGCAGGACATCCGGCGCAGGCGCCACCACGGGGGCAACGGGGACAAGGAGGACGGGGGGAGTCCGGGCCGCACCGGGAGCGCGGACGGCACTGCCAACGGCGCTTCCGATTTCCCCGAGGAGGAGGCGTGATCGCGGAACGGACGACGCGACCGGCCCGCCGGACGGGTCGTCATCATCCCGATCCGACGCGATGGGAGCAGCCGCCGGGGACTGCGGACAGGTAGCCGCGGCCCGCCCTCTCAAGAGCCGAGCAGTCCCCTCACCAGCACCGTGATCGTGGAGTCGAGCTTGTCGGACTGCGGAAGATCATGGGGGCGGAGCGCCGCTGTCACGGTGAACCCCTGCAGTAGCACGAGGACGAGTCCGGCGGTCTCCCCCGGGGTCAGACGGGACGCGCTCCAGCCGGAAGCTGCGACGATCCCCTCGATCCGCTCGTGCCAATCGTCGAGCGCGGCTCCCTTCCCGCTTCCTTCGAACGCCTGCGGGGCGACCAGCACTGTCGTCGAGGCCAAGGCGCGGAACCGTGCATCGCCGGTCAGCAGCCGTACGAATCGGGATACCAGCGTCGCAACCGCATCGCCCGAACGGGTCTCGGGCTCACAGCCGGCGTCCCCGTCACCGCCGGTACTATCGGTCCCGGCGAAGAGGCGCTGTCCATAGTCGGCCCAGCCCCACTCGAGCGCCTCGAGGAGCAGCGCCCGCTTGTCGCGGAAATGATGGTGCACCGCGCCTCGCGTCACGCCCGCGCGCCGCGCGACGTGCTCGAACGTCGCCCCCCGCCACCCCTTCTCCTCGAAGGACTCCAGCGCCGCCTCCAGCAGCGCGACGCGGGTCCTGGCCGCGTCCTCAGCCGTTCGCCTCATATGTGCAGGCTAGTACGCGTGCGGGGTGGTTCCGCGCGTCGGCCCGTCTCACCTCAGCGCGCGCGGGGTGAGGCGCGGCCAGGCGGAGGTGTCGACGTCGTAGCCGTGGGCGGCGGCATGGATGAGCCAATCGCCGGGCAGCCACGTGCGCCCGACGATCTGGGGATGCTCGGGCATGTACCGACCCGCCCACAGCACGAGGACGAGCTCGGACCACTGGGCGCGCAGCTTCCACCGCGCGGACCCGTTGGCGTTGGAGGCGGCCATGACGATCTCGCCGGTGCCGGTGAGCCGGGCCTCCTGGACGTCGCGGAAGGCGATCGGCATGACGCCCTCCCCCGTTCCCAGGTAGATCCCGTCGGTGGACACGGTCAGCCGAGCGTCGGCCAGGTGACGCCACCGCTCGACGGAGTCGGCCTCGGCCGCCCTCCTGCGCCGCGAGTCGAGGTAGGCCCGCCCGCCGAAGAAGGCGACAGTCAGCGCCAGACCGGCTGCGCCGCCGGCCAGGAAGAACCCGCGCGACGGGTTGTAGACGGCGTCCCCGCGGCGCCAGACGAGCAGCTCGGCATCGCAGGTGGCGAGCATGACCTCGTCGGCGGCCAGGGCACGGCGCACCGGATCGACGACGGGCGACACCGGATTGGGGCGCCGCCCGGTACGCAACGCCGTGAGGACCGCGGCGGTGTTCCACCACACGAAATCCTGTCCCGTCCACGCCCGCCGCGGCGCGGGCCGTGCCCCGCCGGCGGCCGTCAGGCCGGCGGACGCCGCTGAGGTCACGGGGACGAGTTCGCCGTGGGCGCGGCCGGCCGGCTCGCCGTGGGCCCCCCTCGCCTCCGGCACGGGCCGAAGAGTCACGCCGCCGTCCCGCTCGGATCGGCCGGGCCATCACCCGTCCCGGCCGGGTCGACGGCACCGGTCGAGCCGGCCGGGGCCGACGCCCCGTCGACCGGTGCGAGCCCGGTGACCCGCCCCGTGGCCTCGGCCGCCGCGGAGGTTCCGGGAACCATGTCCTCGGCACGGCGCAGAAGATCGCCGGCGGGCTCCCAGTACGACAGTCCGACGAGCGTGCGGTCGTCGAAAGTCAGCGAGGTCAGCGACGCCAGCGAGCACTGTCGGTGGCGGGGGTCGTGGACCAGGGGACGGCCCTCCAGCCACAGGCGCGTGGCCCACACGGGCAGCTGGTGGGAGACGAGCAGCGCCTCGCGCCCCTCGACCGGCTCAATCGCGTCGCGCACGGCACCGCTCACGCGCTCGACGAGCTCGGTGTAGGGCTCGCCCCAGCTCGGCCGCAAAGGGTTGAGGTAGTAGCGCCAGTGCTCGGGATGGGCCAGAACCCACCGGTTGCGGTTGACGGGGATGCCCTCGAAGTGGTTGCCGGCCTCGATCAGGCGCGCATCGGTCCTCGGCGTCAGACCGAAGGCGGTGGCGGTCGGCGCGCCGGATTCGCGGGCGCGTTCCAGCGGGGAGGTGATGACGGCGGCGATGTCGTGGCCGGAGGCGGAGAGCACATCGGCGACCTGCTCCGCCATCTGCCGCCCCAGGCTCGACAGGTGGTATCCGGGTAGACGCCCGTACAGAACGCCCTCGGGGTTGTGGACCTCGCCGTGCCTCATGAGGTGGATCGTCGTACGCGCCATGGTCGTGATTCTCGCACGACCGGAGCGGGCCGGATGGAATGGATCGGGTCCGCCGTGCCGCGACCGGGCCCGGCCGCGTCACGGCGAGCCGGGACGACCGGATGGCGGGCGATAGTGCGCATGCAGGACCCCGGTCCCGTATCGTGTCGTCCATGACGACTCGCAGCGCATGGGGTCTCGGCCTGGCGACCGTGACCGACGACGGCAACACCCTCGATGTCTGGTATCCGAAGCCGATTCTGGGTGATGAGCCCGCCGACGGCGATGCCGCCCTGCTCGCCACCCTGTCGGCCATGGAGCGCAAGGACGCCGCGCGCGGCGTTCACACCACCGTGGTGCGCACCTGGGCCGATCTGGACGACGCCCCGCAGACCGTGGCCGGCGCCTACCTGCGTCTGCACGTCCTGTCCCACCGCCTGGCCCGGCCCAACACGATCAATCTGGACGGCATTTTCTCCCGCCTGCCCAATGTCGTGTGGACCTCCGCCGGCCCCTGCGCCGCCGAGGACTTCGAGGCCGCCCACACCCGGCTGCGCGCCGCGCTCGGCCGCCCGGTCCAGGTCCACTCGGTCGACAAGTTCCCCCGCATGACCGACTACGTACTTCCCCCGGGCGTGCGCATCGGCAACGCCGCGCACGTCCGTCTGGGCGCGTACCTGTCCGAGGGGACGACGATCATGCACTCGGGCTTCGTCAACTACAACGCGGGCACGCTGGGGCGCTCGATGGTCGAGGGCCGCATCTCCCAGGGCGTGGTCATCGGCGACGGCTCCGACGTCGGCGGCGGCGCCTCGACGATGGGGATGCTCTCGGGGGGCGGCCGTCAGCGCGTGGCGCTGGGCGAGCGCTGCCTGCTGGGGGCCAACTCGGGTCTGGGCATCCCGCTGGGCGACGACTGCGTCGTCGAGGCGGGCCTGTACCTGACGGCCGGCACCAAGCTGGCGATGCTGCCCTCGGGCGGTGTCGTGCCGGGCAGCCACGGTCTGTTCAAGGAGCCTCGCGTGGTTTCGGCCCGCGAGCTGGCGGGCGCTTCGAACGTGCTGTTCCGCCGCAACTCGCAGTCGGGCGCCGTGGAGGCGCTCTCGCGCGGCGGCAAGGGCATCGAGCTCAACAGCGCCCTGCACGCCAACCAGTGAACCGCTGGGCACTCGACGGCTGACGTGGGCGCGCCCCGACCGCCCGTGTGAGACGGACCGGCCCGCAGTGTGGGACCGCCAGCCGTTCCCCCATGCCGTCGCTGTGATGCTCATTACCTTAGTACTGTGCATGTGCAGCGTCGAGGCGCCGGGAGGGATCCGATGGTCGCAACCGCTCAGGCCCCCGCCCCTGCCGTCGTCGGTGTTCCGCCCGCCCGGGGCGACGCACCGCCGCCCCGCCCCGTTCGAGGCCGTCGCCTCTCCTTCACCGCGCTCAAGACGACCATGGCGGTCACCGGCACCGTCATGGCGGCTTTCGTCGCCGTCCACATGGTCGGCAATCTCAAGGCCTTCATGGGCCCGGAGGCCTACAACTCCTACGCCGCCTGGCTGCGGAGCGTGCTCTACCCCCTTCTGCCTCATGAAGGCCTGCTATGGATCATGCGGGCCGTCCTGGCGGCGTGCCTCGTGCTGCACATCGCCGCCGGTGTCGACCTGTGGCGCCGCGGCCGGGTCGCGCGCGGCGACTTCCGACGCCGCGGCCTGCCGCCGCGCACCTCGGCCGCGCGGTCGATGATCCTCACGGGCGGGCTCATCGGCGTTTTCATCATCATCCACGTCCTCGACCTGACCATCGGCCGCGCGGTCGCCTCCGCGAGCTACACCGCCCCCTCCCATGAGGCGGGCGCCCCGCACGTGAGCGCCTACGAGAACCTCGTGGCGAGCCTGTCGCGCCCGAGCATGGCGATCTTCTACAGCCTCGTCATGCTCGCCATCGGCCTGCACCTGGCGCAGGGCCTGTGGAACGTCGTCATCGATCTGGGCGGCACGGGCGCCCGGTTGCGCCGCATCTGGCTCGTCCTCTCGCTCGCCGTCGCCCTCGCCATCGTGCTGGGCAACGGCGCCCTGCCGCTGCTCGTCTTAGCAGGGGTGATCTCATGAGCCCGACCGGCCCGCTCGGGGGGCGACCTCTCGCCCCCGTCGACGACCTCTACACGGTCGGCGATGATCTGGACCCCCGCCTGCCCGAAGGCCCGCCCATCGAGGCATGGGACCGGCGGCGCAGCGAGTACCGCCTGGTCAGCCCCGCCAACCGGCGCGCCCTGACGGTCATCGTCGTCGGCACGGGTCTGGCGGGTTCAGGAGCCGCCGCGACCCTCGGCCGCCTGGGCTACCGGGTGGAGTGCTTCAGCCTGCACGACGCCCCGCGCCGCGCCCACTCGGTGGCCGCGCAGGGCGGTATCAACGCCGCCCGGGCCCGCGTCGTCGACGGCGACTGCCTGACCCGCTTCGTGACGGACACGATCAAGGGCGGCGACTACAGGGGCCGCGAGGCCGACGTCGTGCGGCTGGGCATGGAATCGGGGCGGGTCATCGACCACATGGAGGCCATCGGGGCGCCCTTCGCGCGCGAGTACGGCGGCCAGCTCGCCACCCGTTCCTTCGGCGGAGTCCAGGTCTCGCGCACCTACTACACGCGCGGACAGACCGGCCAGCAGCTGGAGATCGCCTGCGCCCAGGCCCTCCAGGAGCAGATCGCCGCCGGCAGTGTTCGCATGCATCCCCGCACCGAGATGCTCGACCTCATCGTGGCAGACTCCCGCGCCCAGGGCATCGTCGCCCGGGACCTGCTCACCGGGGAGGTGAGCGCCCACACGGCCCACGCCGTCGTACTCGCCACCGGCGGCTACGGCAGCATCTACCACTACTCGACCCTGGCCATGGCCTCCAACGCCACCGCCACGTGGCGCTCCCACCGCCGCGGCGCCGCCTTCGCATCCGCCTGCATGATCCAGTTCCACCCCACGGCTCTGCCGGTGAGCTCCCGCTGGCAGTCTAAGACCACGCTCATGAGCGAGTCCCTGCGCAACGACGGCCGTATCTGGGTGCCGGTGCGCCCGGGTGACGATCGGCCCGCGAATGACATCCCCGAGGCCGAACGCGACTACTACCTGGAGCGCAAGTATCCGGCTTTCGGCAACCTCACGCCCCGCGACGTCGCCTCGCGCAACGCCCGCGAGCAGATCGTCTCGGGCCGCGGCGTCGGTCCACTGCGCAACTCCGTCTACCTCGACTTCCGCGACGCGCTGGAGCGACTCGGCAGGCCCACCATCGCCTCGCGCTACGGCAACCTGTTCTCGATGTACCTCGACGCCACCGGGGAGGACCCTTACGAGGTACCCATGCGCATCGCCCCGGGCGCCCACTTCACCATGGGCGGCCTGTGGGTGGACTTCGACCAGATGACGACCGTGCCGGGCCTGTTCGCGGGCGGAGAGGCGTCGAACAATTACCATGGCGCCAACCGGCTGGGGGCCAACTCGCTGCTGAGCGCCAGTGTCGACGGCTGGTTCGTCCTGCCGCTGGCCGTGCCGAACTACCTGGCGGGCCTTGTGGGCACGACGCCTCTGGACGCCGACTGCCCGCAGGCGCGCGAGGCCGTGGCGGACACGCGCAGGCGCATCGAGGCGCTGCTCGCGGTGGGCGGGACTCACCGGCCGGTGTGGTTCCACCGCAGACTCGGAGAGATCCTCTACGCCGGCTGCGGGGTCAGTCGCAGCGAGGCGGGTCTGCGCAGCGCTGTGGGCAGGGTCCGGTCGCTGCGTGAGGAGTTCTGGGCGGACGTGCGCGTCGTCGGAGATCAGGCGCGCCTCAACCAGGAGCTGGAGAGGGCGCTGCGGGTGGCGGACTTCCTGGAACTGGCGGAAGTCATGGTTCTCGACGCCCTGGACCGACGCGAGTCCGCCGGAGCCCACTTCCGCGAGGAGTACGCCACGCCGGCCGGCGAGGCCAAACGCGATGACGACGCCTGGTGCTCGGTCTCGGCGTGGCAGACGGCGACCGACGGCTCGCACGAGCGCCGGTGCGAACCGTTGAGCTTCTCACTGGTGCCGATGCGGGTGAGGGATTACCGATGAGGGTCGAGCTGGAGATCTGGCGGCAGAACGGGCCGCGGGCGCAGGGGGCCTTCGAGGAGCATGTCGTTGGGGATGCGGAGCCGGAGATGAGCCTGCTCGAGTTACTGGACCGCCTCAACGATCAGATCATCGACGCCGGCGGCGAGCCGGTGGTCTTCGAGTCGGACTGCCGGGAGGGGGTGTGCGGGGCCTGCGGCTTCCTGGTCAATGGCGTCCCGCACGGGCCGGTGGACAACACGCCGGCCTGCCGTCAGCATCTGCGCGCCTTCCCGAAGGCGACCCGTCTGCGCCTGGAGCCGTGGCGGGCGGCGGCATTCCCCGTCATCCGCGACCTGGTGGTGGACCGCACCGCCCTGGACGAGCTCATCCGCGCGGGCGGAACGGTGGACGTGGCCGCGGGCACGGCGCCGGACGCCGATGACGTCGCCCAGCCTCGCCAGCAGGCGGAGCGGGCGCTGGACTTCGCCGCCTGCATCGGGTGCGGAGCCTGCGTGGCGGCGTGTCCCAACGGGGCGGCAATGCTGTTCGCCGGCGCGAAGCTGGCGCACCTGTCACTCATGCCGACCGGCCGCCACGAGCGGGCGCGGCGGGCGCGCGGCATGGCTCGGACGCTGGACGAGTTCTTCGGGCCGTGCTCGGTGTACGGCGAGTGCGTGCCGGCGTGTCCGGCGGGCATCCCGATCGAGGTGATCGCGCGGCTTAACCGGGAGGTGCTGCGCGCCGGTTGGCTCGGCCGGGGCCGCGACGACTGAGCCCGACCCCGCCGTCCGAATCCACTGCTCGATTCCGCCGGTCCGCCCGCTCCTCACCGGAGCCGGCGGCGTCGATCGCGTCAGGCTTCGGGTTTGCGGGCGACGACGGCGATGCCCACCATGTCCTTCTCGTAGCGGGTGAACACGGAGCGCATCTCCATCACCCGGGCGCGCAGACCCTTGTCCCTCAGAACATTCCAGAGGATTCTCAGCGAGCCTCCCAGGCCCTCGTCCTTGAGGTTGCGGCTCATCTTGAGCAGGGCCATGGGGGCGGTTTTGACCCAGTCCACCTCCAGCCCGGCGTCCTCCATGAGGGCCCGCCAGGCGGCGGCGGTCATGGGACGGGCATTGACGTGAATAGCACGGGCGAGGTCGCGGCGCAGCCGGGTGTCGTCCTCCTCGGCGATGTCGTCGAAGGCCACCCCGAGCTCGTGGATCGCGTAGCGCCCGCCGGGTCGCAGCACGCGGGCGGCCTCGGCGACGATCGCCGCCTTCGACTTGTCTCCCTGCATGGTGAGCATGGCCTCTCCGACGACGACGTCGGCGCACTCGTCGCCCAGCCCGGTGTCAGCGGCCTCGCCCTGGCGGACGACGCCGCCGGTGCCGACGACGGCGGCGACCCGCGCCGCGGCCCGAGGGTCGCGGTCAATGGCGGTGTAGGAGGCTGGGCCGGCGGCGACGATCTCCGCCGCGGTGCGCCCCAGGCCGGGAGCGAGCTCAACGACATCGGCGCCGGCGAGCCGGGCGTGGTCGAGCATGTCGACGGTCAGGGCGGCGCCGCCGGGGCGCAGGACGCGCTTGCCCGCGCGGGCGAGGACCCAGTGGCCGGGTGCGGTGGCAATCGGACGGTCGGCGTACGGGAGAGGGACGGCGGAGGCTGGCTTCTCACTCATGAGGTCAGCCTAACCATATCGAAACTGACGTCGGTAGGACCGCGAGCCCCCGCCTCCACATGGAGCCGCAGGCAAATCGAGGGCACGCGGACGCCGAAGTTCCAAAATCATCTTGTCGACGCCGGACACCGGACCTACCGCTTCAATAATACCTTCCAACCTGATAACGGGGCACGGAAGCAAGCGACGAGCTCACCCGCAGTATTGCGGCATCGAATCGCTTCCTCTCAATGAATTCCGCTCAAGCACCCCAGCAGGTTACAGCGTCAAAACCCGCTGAAGGATCGATCGCCTCATCCATAACGACGATCTCCTTAAATTCTGATACTCGATACATCCGTATTCCATGCTCGTCATCAGCGATGAGATATCAGATATACGCATAGGCCGGGATACTCGCCGACGAGAGGACCTCGAGGTCTCGTCCGGCAGTAGCGGCGCCCACAAGGCACCTCACCGAAGGGGCATGCCATGATCATTCTGAAAGGGTCCATCATAATGGCTCTTACGGCCGACGACGTCCACCACCTACTGGTGCACCGAAAATACTCGCGCCACACTAGCCAAGTGTCGTCGCGCACGGAGCACGCAGGCGCATGCCCGTCACTGAACGCGGGGGCGGATTCATGACGACATCTATCGCCGATTATTTCGAACATATCATCGGTATGATGCACAGCCCCTGACTGGCGAGCGCGCCGCTAAGACTGGCGCCGCACCATGTCAGCGTCCCGGCGCAGTGGCCATCATCCGCGGTCCGGTGGCCGGATGGATCAGCTCACCATCCTCGCTCCAGCGCGACGGCACCAAAGCGAGGTCGCCCGGTTCGACGCCGACGTTGTGCTCATGGATTCCGGCAGCAGCACCGCCCGGCCAACACCTCCCGCCCCCCATCCCGTCGGAGAGCCGCAGCTCCGAGACGGACCGGCAGGCGATCATCGATGGCTTCCACGCCCGCCAGTCCGCCGAGGTTGAGGCAACGGTCAACGGCACCCGCGGCACGTGAAGGATGACGATCGACAGCACCTACCGCTTGAACGGACGCCGACTGAACACCACCTCCACAGCCACGAGAGCGCGAGCCTCAGACCTTGGTGATGTGGTCCAGGCTCGTCTCACCCACGCGAGTGCCGGGGTACTCGGCGGCGCGCTTGCGGCGATGCATGGCCACGTAATGCCGCTCGATCTCACCGGTGTAGACCTGACGCGGACGTCCGATGCGCTTGGCCGGGTCGGAGATCATCTCCCGGTACTGGGCGATCCAGCCGGGCAGTCGCCCCAGCGCGAACAGGGGGGTGAACATCTTCGTCGGGAACCCCATGGCCTGATAGATCAGACCCGTGTAGAAATCGACGTTCGGGTAGAGCCTGCGGGCCACGAAGTAGTCGTCGCTCAACGCCGCCTCCTCCAGCTCCATGGCGATCTCGAGCTTGCGGTCGCCGTCGTCGGAGCCGAGCCTGGTCAGAACGTCATGAGCGGTTTCCTTGACCAGGGCGGCGCGCGGGTCGTAATTCTTGTAGACGCGGTGCCCGAAGCCCATCAGGCGCACCCCGTCCTCCTTGTTCTTGACCTTGCGGACGAACTCGGCCGTGCTCATCCCCTCCGCCTGGATGGTGTCGAGCATGCGCAGGACGGCCTCGTTGGCACCGCCGTGCAGCGGCCCGGACAGGGCCCCCACCCCGGCCGCCACGGAGGCGTACATATTGGCGTCCGAGGAGCCGACGAGACGCACTGTGGAGGTGGAGCAGTTCTGCTCATGGTCGGCGTGGAGGATGAGAAGCATGTCCAGCGCCCCGATGACCGCCGGGTCGATCTCATAGGACTGGTCGGGCATGCCGAAGGTCATATTGAGGAAGTCCTCGACGTAACCGTGCTTGGAGTCCGGGTAGAGCAGCGGCAGGCCGATGGCCCGGCGGGCGATGTAGGAGATCATCGTCGGCATCTTGCTCAGGAGCAGCACGGTGGCGAGCTCGCGCTCGTAGGGGTCGTGCGGGTTGAGGGTGTCCTCGTAGTAGGTGGCCAGGCCGGCGATGCCCGCCTGAAGGATCGCCATGGGGTGGCCGGAGGAGGGGAAGGAGGTGAAGAAGCTGCGGAAGTCCTCGTGGAGGAGCCGGTGGCGGGCGATGCGGCGCTCGAACCGCTCGAAGGTCCTGGCGTCGGGCAGCTCGCCGTTGATGAGCAGGTAGGCGACCTCCAGGAAGGTCGAGGACTTGGCCAGCTCGGCGATCGGGTAGCCGCGGTAGCGCAGGACCCCCGCACCGCCGTTGATGTAGGTGATGTCGGAGGTGCACGAGGCCGTGTTGGTGAAACCCGGATCGAGGGTGACCATGCCGGTCGACCCGAGCAGCCTGGCCACGCCCAGGCCGTCGGAGCCCTCGGTGGAGTGGACGCGCGGCAGCTCCAGGCTCGTCTGGCCGACGGTGAGAGTGCCCGGCACGTCCAGGTCGTTGGGGTCGGTGATCGTATCGGTCATGGTGCCTCCTCGGGGCTGACGACGTCGGTGCCGCCGCTCCCTTTCGGGCCGCGGCCGGGGCCCTGGTCCGGTTCCCGGGTCACTCTACGGGCTACGCGAGCACAGTGGTGCCGACGGGCGGCGATCAAACGCGATCAGGGCCGGAACAGGTCGGTGGCGTGTAGGCGACGCGCGGCGGCGTCGACGCGCTCGTCGGTGTCGGTCAGGCTCATGCGCACCCGCCCGGCGCCCGCCTCGCCGTAGAAGTCCCCGGGGGCGACGACGATGCCCAGCTCGGCGAAGGCCCCCACCAGGTCGAAGGCGCTCATGTTCCTCGGCCCGCTCAGCCACAGGTAGAGGCCGGCCGCCGAGGCGGGGTCGTTCACCAGGCCGGCCGCCGCCGTCGCCTCCACCAGGACCCGGCGGCGGCGCCGGTAGATCTCCCGCTGGGCGGCCACGTGGGCGTCGTCGCCCAGGGCCGCGACCATGGCCGCCTGGACGGGGGCGGGCATGAGCATGCCGGAGTGCTTGCGCACCTGGGTGAGGGCACCGACGATCGCGGGATCCCCAGCCAGGAACGCGGCTCGGTAGCCGGCCAGGTTCGATTGCTTGGATAGGGAGTACAGGCAGACGAGTCCGCTCAGGTCACTCGATCCGTCGTCGCGGGCGCCCGCGACGCGAGGGTCCAGCAGGCTCGGCACGCCTTCGGTGGCCCACGGCTCGGCCCAGGCCAGCTCGGCGTAGCACTCGTCGGAGACGACGACGGCGCCGCGTCGGCGCGCCCAGACGACGACACGGGCGAGCTGATCGATCCCCAGGACGTGGCCGTCGGGGTTGCCGGGACTGTTGAGCCATACGATGACCGGGGCGGCGGGGCCGTCGTCCCGACCGGCGGGCAGATTCCACGTGTCGGGGTCGGCGTCGGTGTCGACGGGCACGGGGGTGGCGCCGGCCAGACGAGCGCCGACGTCGTAGGTGGGGTAGGCGGCGCGCGGATGGACGATGATGTCGCCGGGGCCGGCCCCGAGCTGGAGCGGCAGGAGGGCCACCGACTCCTTGGAGCCGATAGTGGGGATGACCGCGTCATCGCCCAGGCCGGCCACCCCGCGGCGCCGTTCCATCCAGCCGATGACGGCCTCTCGCAGGGCCGGGGTGCCGACGGTGGCCGGGTACCCGGGCGCGTCGGACGCGGCCGCCAGGGCGGCGCGGGCGACGTCGGGGCTCTCGTCCACAGGCGTGCCGACGGCGAGGTCGACAACGCCACCCGGGTGCCGAGCGGCGCGGACCCGGTAGGGGCGCAAAGAATCCCAGGGGAAATCGGGCAGAGCGAGAGCGCGGGGCAGTATCGGAGTCACTCCCCCATTGTCGTACACCGGCGTCTCAGAACGCTCGAGCCGTGCTCGCCCCGCCCTCGAGGGCGGGGCGAGCACGAACACGGTGCCTCGGCCCGGGCGAGCACGTCCCGTCGGGCCCCGGCCCGGTCACTCGTAGCCGTTCTCGGCCTTCCACTCATCGTTCTGCGGAGGCAGCGCGGCCACCATCGGGTCGTCGTAGGACTGTGGCCCCGTCTTCTGGGCGCCGCCCGGGGAGCCCAGGCCCTTGAGCTCGAAGAAGTCGATGTTGGCCCGGGTGTAGTCATCCCACTCCTCGGGGACGTCATCCTCGTAGAAGATCGCCTCCGTGGGGCAGACGGGCTCGCAGGCGCCGCAGTCAACGCATTCGTCGGCGTTGATGTACAAGGTCCGCTCCCCCTCGTAGATGCAGTCGACCGGACACTCATCCACGCATGCGCGATCCTTGACGTCGACACACGGCTGGGCGATGACGTAAGTCATGGGCGGATCCCCTTCTTCTTCTCGAACGCGCCGCGCGGACAGCGAGGCGTGAACAGGGCCAGTATTGTCCCACGGGTCCGCCCCGCCCAAGATGCCTCGAACGTGGCGCTGAGCACGAGACCGCGCGCAGCCGGACCACGGGCTCAGCCGGCCCCGTCCATCGGCGCCCCCGGTCAGTCGGGGCCCTCGATCCCGCTCGGTTATGTCTACGCCCGCGGGGCCGCCTCGGTCAGACGGGGGCTCCTCCCACGGGGATCGCGCTCGTCGTCGGGCCCTGCCCGAGGAGCGAGCCGACGATATGCGACAGTGAGAAGTCGGGGCCGAGCAGCATCGGCGCCAGCCACACCAGGCCGACCAGCAGGACGAGCAGGACGACGGCGATGAGCACGGCGACCTTCAGCCCCGTCGGGATCCCGCGCCCCCTTCCGGCCTCGGAGGTCCGGCTCCGCCCGGAGCGCAGCGAGGCCCGCGAATCCTTGGTGTCGCGCTCGGACAGCGCGACCCACGTCAGGTGCTCCCCGGCCGACCACACCTCGCCGCCCCCGGAGCCCGAAGGGGCCCGGGCGGGTGCTGTCGGGGCTGAGCCGGAGGCCGGTTCGGCGATGGGCCTGTCCGCGGCTCCTCGCGCCTGACTCGCGCCACGGGCCCGGGGGCTCGCGCCTCGGGCCCGGGGGCTCGCGCCGCGGGCTGGAGAGGCGGAGCGGGCCCGCGCCGGGGGTTCCCCCGCCCCGTCGGATGCGGCGGGGCGGGCCGACGCGTCCGGCGCCGAACGGGTGGAGGAGCGTCGGGATGAGGACGATGACCTGGCGGATGCGACGGGCCGGGCCGGTGCGGCCGATGCGGGCGACGCTGGGCGGGCGGGCGAGACCGTGGCGGGCGGGACCGTCACCGGCACGGAGGCCGCCGACGCCCGGCTCGGCGCTCGGGATGCGGTCGGAGCCTCGTGGGCGGCGGTGACGGCGACCCGCTGGTCGGCCACGACCACCCGATACAGAGTCGGACCGCCGCCGTCCGCGGCTTCCGACGCGACCGACGAGGAGAGGACGCCGACCGGGCCGGAGGCCGCGGCGGACGGTGCCGACGGAGCGAGCACGGGGCGCCGCCGGCTCCCGTGCGAACCCGTCGCGATCGGTGACGGCGACCCGCTGTCAGGCGCCGGGGTCGAAACGGTCCCGTACTGTTGCGTCGCGACCGCCGGTCGGGAAGGAGGCTGAGCGGCCGGACGCGGATGCGCGGGAGCGCTCGCGGAGGGCGCACCGATAGAGGAAACCGCTGACCGTGCAGAAGCGGAGGGCCGCGCGGAGACCGTGCTCGGAGCGGCGGCATGGGAGCGTCCCTTCGAGCCCGTCACGGGCGCCGGGGCCGTGGGCGCGGAGTGGGTCGTGGAAGTCGTGAACGCACTGCCCGACGTGCCCTCCCGCCGCCCCGCCCGCGTCGACGGCGACGGCGTCACGCCGATGGGTCGGGTGGGTGCACCACCGAGCAGCAGGGCACTGAGCTCGGCCTCAGTCGTCGACCGGGCCGATCCGCCGGACACCGCGTCGGAGCGCGTCCGGCGCGCACCCGTCCTCGGAGAGGCCGACGCTCGTGTCGTCGCAGTGCCCGACGATGAAGCGGAGGCCCGCCGCCGTGAGGGGAAGGCCGAGGAATCCGCGTCTCCCGCCTTAGGCTCGGCCGCTCGCGGACGCGGCATCGCGGCGGATCTGTCGGGAGCGGACGGGCGCTGGGCCCCGGGACCCCTGCCCGAGCCGGACCGCGCGGCCCTCCCCGGAGAGGGGGACCGTCCGGGAACTCGAGCAGCCTCACCGCCCGAGGCCGACGACCCGCCGGCGCCCGCCGCATCGGACCGGGTCCGAGAACCATGCCCGGCGGCGCTGCGGTAGACCGGGACCGCGTTCGCCGGACGGCCGCCCGAGAACATGGAGTAGGACTGGAACCCCGCTCCGGCGGGAACGACCGACGGCGCATCGCGGTGCTCAGCCCCGCTCATCTCCGGGCTGATCTCCTGGGGGGCGGCGGCACGGTGACGCCCTCGGGGGTCGGGCTCAGCTGCTGCACGTCCTCGAGCAGGTCTTGTCTGTCCCGAGGCGTTTAGAGCGGACGGGCGGTCCGGCGTCGTCACGGTCATGTGCGCTCTCCTCGCGGCGGTGAGGGGGAAACGGTGCCTCCGCGTCGAGACGCACGCGGCGGAGTCCGAGACTCCACCCGGTCGAAACGACTGCGAGGCCAGGAGGCCATCGTACCGCCATCACCGTTCTATTACGAACCTCAGTTTCTAGCACGCCGTTTGCCTTCAGGAAACGTGGACGCTACAGCAGACCACGATCGGGGGTTGCAAACATGCTTTCTCTTCTCATGTCCGCAGCGCTCAGTTCGCTCTACGGCCGCCTTGCCCCTCACCCGCGTTGGCGTCCGAGTCGGTTCCGGAGTTCGCGCCCGAGTTGTTGGCCCCGGAGTTCGCGCCCGAGTTGGCGCCCTGGTCCCCCGACGGCGCCGCCGGCTGCTGCTCCTCGGTAGTCGCCGGCTGCTGCCTATCCGTCGTCGCGGGCGCCTGCCCGGTGGACTGGCCGGTTCCCCGCCCCTGCTGGCCCGAGGTCGCCGGCTGCCTGTTGGTCGTCGCGGGCGCCTGCCCGTCGGCGCCCGAGCTCCGACCCGGCGTCGAGGGCGAGGACTGGTCCGAACCGGTCGGGCGGTTTCCCGTCCCCGCTCCCGACGTTCCCCCTCCCGTCGCGCCCGTCTCCCCGGACGAGCACTGGATGTTGTTGTCCGCGTCGTAGGTCGTGGTCAGAACGTCGTCAGGGACGGTCTTATCCGGGGCCTTGCGGGTGCGGGTGACTTCGATGTCGAAGCCCGGGTTTCCGCCGCTGTACGCCTCGCAGCCGGCGCCCGAGCGCGTGACGGTCTGGATGGGGCGGTTGTTGTAGCGCCCCGAGTCGGTGATCGACACGTCGTAGTAGTGCGTCGACCAGATGCGGGCGTGGACCTCGCCATCGGAGACCCAGGACTGGATGAGGGCCGCGTACGGCGTCGAGTTCGCGAACTTGACGTCCTTCTGACCCGTCCAGATGGTCGCCTCGCGTCCAGCCGGGTACCGGTCGAAGTAGTAGGAGTGCGGGTGGTGCTCGACGTCGTCCATGCCGGCCTCGAAGCCGACGTTGAACATGGTGGTGCCGATCTGGGACAGACCGCCGCCCAGCGCGTCCACATGCTCGCCGTTGGAGACGACGCCGGCGTCGGTGAAGCCGTGATCGTAGTCGACCGGGCCGAGGGCCTCCTCAACGGAGAAGGTCTGCCCGGGCATGACGACCTGGTTGTTCATCTGCTCGGCGCCGCGGATGAGGTTCTGATCGCGGCCGTACTGCGAGGTGAAGGGCGTGGAGTATTCTCCGACGACCTCGGTGATGCCCCAGTCCGACTCGGGCATGTCGATCTCCGGCTCGAGGACGGTCATCGGCAGGGCGACCGTGCGGTCGGCGGGCGTGGATCCGCTGGCGCTCGCGTCGAGGAGCCCGCGGGTCAGGGCGTCCATATCGATCCCCTCGCCGGAGACGGGCTGGACGAACTGGGGTCTGGCGCTCGCGGCACCGGTCGCAGAGCCGTCGATGGTCCAGCCGGCGTTGACCGCCTGAGTCTCGATCCGGCCCATGGAGGCGATGATGGCGTCGTGAAGACCTTGGGAGTCGAGGACGGCGGAGAGCTTGCCATCAGTGGTGTCGATGGTGGTCAGAGCGGCGATCTGGGCGGGCGTAAGGACGAGCTGCGTGCCGGTAGCGGTCCGCTCGGCATCCGTCCCGGCGGCGGTGATGGTGAGGTCGCCGCAGAGCAGGGGCGTGAGCACGGAGTCGACGAAAGACCGGGCATCGGCGTCGGTGATGGCTGGCTCGGCGACGCCGTCGGTCAGGGCGATGGTCTGCAGGCCCAGGGGCCACCTGGTGCTCAAGGTCATCACGGATGCGGCGACATTGAGGCCGGTTCCGGTGGAGCCGGGTGTTACAACGGGGGTCGTGCCATCGAGGGTGACGACGGCGTCGGCCGTGCCGACGGCGAGGGTGTCGAGCCGGGAATTGAGCGCGATTGTGAGCTCGTCGGCATCGACGGAGGTGACGGCGTTGACGTCGATGCCGCGCAGGCGCTGGATGATCGTCACCGGGTTGATGGTGGGGCCGACCAGCTGGTCGACGGTGGCGTCGGCGTCGACGCTCACACCCGAATCGGCGGGCACGAGGGTGTCGGTGAGGTCGCCGACGGTGAGGGTCACGGGTTGAGCGAGCATGGTGGCGACCCGGTCGTCCACGGTCTGACGGGCCTCGTCGGGGCTCATACCGCCGACGTCGACGCCGGAGACAACCGTCCCGGAAAAGACATGCTGAGTAGTGGCGACGGCGGCGCCGCCCCAAATCAGCACGAGCAGCCCCGCCCCGATGACGCAGGCGAGCATGCCGCGGCTCGGATGCCCGTGCACGAGCGCCGTCAGCGCCTCCTTGATCTTCGAGAGAACACCGGCGAGCGCAGGGGCGGTGGGCTCACCGTCCTCGGAATCGCCCGGGGCGTCATCCGTCGGGCTCACGGCATCGGCGGGCGTCGCAGCGGACATGGCGTCGGCGGCCGACAGCGCGGCGGCCGGCTCGGCCGGCGTCTGGGCCGACATGGCGTCGGCGGCCGACAGCGCGGCGGCCGGCTCGGCCGGCGTCGCGGCGGACATGGCCGCGAGAGTCTCATCGACGGGAGGGGCGATCGCCTCGTCCCGGTCCTCAGAGGCCCCTGCTTCTTCCTCTCCCTCCCCGGGGACCTCCGCCGCCTCGTCGTCCTCGGCGGTCTGGGAGTCGCGGTCCTCGTCGACGGCCTCGACCGACCCGGACTCGGTCTCCTCGGGCTCGGCCTCCTCCGAGTCCCCAGGCTCAGGCTCGACCGACCCGGACTCCGCCCCGGGCTCGACCTCGGCCTTCTCAAGCTCGACCTCCTCCGACTCCTCAGCCTCGGACTCGGCCTCCTCCGAGTCCCCAGGCTCAGGCTCGGCCGACCCGGACTCGGTCTCCTCGGGCTCGGCCTCCTCCGACTCCTCAGCCTCGGACTCGGCCTCCTCCGAGTCCCCAGGCTCAGGCTCGGCCGACCCGGACTCGGTCTCCTCCGAGTCCTCAGCCTCGGACCCAGGCTCCTCGGGCTCGCATGATCCGGCCTCCTCCCCGCCCTCGACAGCCTCGGGCTCGGAGTCGCGGTCCTCGTCGACGGCCTCGACCGACCCGGACTCCGCCCCGGGCTCGACCTCGGCCTTCTCAGGCTCGACCTCCTCCGACTCCTCAGCTTCAGGCTCGGTCTCCTCCGACTCCTCAGCTTCAGGCTCGGCCGACCCAGGCTCGGCCTCCTCCGAGCCCTCAGCCGAGCTCGCGGCGCGCTCATCGACGTCGGCCGACCCCTCCCCCGTCGGGCTCTTCTCCTCGGGCGCCTCCGGCCCCCCGACGTCACCGACGGTCGCGGGAGCGGATCCCTCGTCCTCTTCCACCTCGTCGACCTGAGAGTGCGAGGGTCCCGCGTCGTCGTCATCAGCGGGATACGACTCCGCCGCGATATCCGGCGTCTCAGCGCTGAATCGGGTGATGTCCTGGGGTGGAAGGACGCGAGTACCGGTCATCCGAGGGGTGTTCACGGCTTCCTCGTCGTGGCGGGCGCCGTCGGAGGCGGGGAGGTCGTCAGTCATAGTTGCCATTCTTACTCAGGCGTCAGCGCGACGACGCCGGGCCGCATCCTTGAAACGCTCCTGGGAGTCGAGGATGACCTTGCGGATGCGCACGGCGTCCGGAGTGACCTCGACGCACTCATCGTCGGAGGCGAACTCCAGGGCCTCCTCCAGGGTCAGCCTGCGCGGCGGCACAAGGCCTTCGAAGGAGTCCGCCGTGGAGGACCGCATATTGGTCTGCTGCTTCTCGCGCACCACATTGACGTCCATGTCCTCATGACGGGGATTCTCCCCCACGACCTGGCCCTCATAAGTCTCCTGGCCGGGCTCGACGAAGAACGTACCGCGGTCCTGAAGGCGGATCAGCGCGTAGGCGGTGACCGCGCCGGGGCGATCGGACACGAGTGATCCGGTGGTGCGGGAGGCGATGCGCCCGGCCCACGGCTCATAGCCCTCGGCGATGGACGAGGCGATACCGGTTCCGCGGGTCTCGGTGAGGAACTGGGTGCGGAAGCCGATGAGGCCGCGCGCCGGCACGAGGAACTCCATGCGGATCCACCCGGTGCCGTGGTTGGTCATGGTCTCCATGCGCCCCTTGCGGGCGGCCATGAGCTGGGTGACGGCGCCCAGGTGCTCCTCGGGGACATCGATGGTCATGCGCTCGACCGGCTCGTGCCGCTCGCCGTCGATCATCCTAGTGACGACCTGCGGCTTGCCGACGGTCAGCTCGAAGCCCTCACGGCGCATCTGCTCGACCAGGATCGCCAGCGCGAGCTCGCCGCGTCCCTGAACCTCCCAGGCGTCGGGGCGGCCCGTGGGCAGCACGCGCAGGGAGACGTTGCCGACCAGTTCGCGATCAAGACGGTCCTTGACCTGACGGGCGGTGACCTTGGCGCCCTTGGCGCGTCCGGCCATCGGAGAGGTGTTGATGCCGATGGTCATGGAGATGGCCGGGTCGTCCACCGTGATGAGCGGCAGCGGGCGCGGGTCGTCGGGGTCGACGAGCGATTCGCCAATGGTGATGTCATCGATGCCGGCGACGGCGACGATGTCGCCCGCACGGGCCTCCTCGGCGGGCCTGCGGTCCAGCCCCTCGGTGACGAGCAGCTCGGAGACCCGCGCCTGAGCGAGGGTCCCGTCGTGACGGGCCCGGGCCACCATCTGCCCCTTGCGCAGAGTGCCGTTGTGGATGCGCAGCAGCGCCAGGCGACCGAGGAAGGGCGAGGCGTCCAGATTGGTCACGTGCGCCTGCAAGGGCGCACTCCCGTCATAGGACGGTCCGGGTATGCGCTCGATAATGGTGCGGAACAGCGGCTCGAGATCCTCATTGGCCGGCAGCTCGCCGTCGGCGGGCCTGACGGTATCGGCGCGGCGGGCCTTGGCCGAGGCGTAGATGATCGGCAGGTCCAGGACGGCATCCAGGTCGATGTCGGGGTGCTCGTCGGCCAGGTCGGAGGCGAGCGACAGCAGCAGGTCGGTGGACTCCGAGACGACCTCATCGAGCCGGGAGTCGGGGCGGTCCACCTTGTTGACCACGAGGATGACCGGCAGGTTCGCGGCCAGCGCCTTGCGCAGGACGAAACGGGTCTGCGGGAGCGGCCCTTCAGAGGCGTCCACGAGCAGGACGACGCCGTCGACCATGGACAGCCCCCGCTCGACCTCGCCGCCGAAATCCGCGTGGCCGGGGGTATCGATGACGTTGATGGTGATGCCCTCGGGGAGCCCGGCGTCGACGGCGGCCGGCCCGGCGTAGTGGACGGCCGTGTTCTTGGCGAGAATGGTGATGCCCTTCTCCCGCTCGAGCTCACCGGTGTCCATGACGCGTTCGGCCGTGTTCTCCTGCGTCGCGCGGGCGCCGAAAGCGCCCGCCTCCCAGAGCATCGCATCGACGAGGGTGGTCTTGCCGTGGTCGACGTGGGCGACAATAGCGACGTTGCGCAGGTCCTGGCGCACGGTCATATGAGGCTCTTCTTCCGTCTGAGGAGCGCCGGATCACGGTGAGGCATGAGCCCCACCACCGGCACGCAAGTGGGCAGGGTAGCTGTCCCGACTCGGCACTCACCATGACGGGGATGACACGAAGGCTGTGCGCCCGCTCACGTGCAGCCGGCGACGACGTCGGCGGCCGCACATCGCAGGGGTTGATGACGAGCGCCACAACCGATAGCATGATCACTATCATACAGGAGTCCTGGCGAGGCGCTTCACCAATAGCGACTACCTAGTTAACCATTGACGCTCATCCCCCTGAGGAGACTCCCGATGACGGCTGGTGCAATCACGTACGGCTACGCCAGTGAGGAGCGGCTGGAGAGGCGTAAGCTTCAGGAGACCCTGAATATCAAGGAGAATCAGATCTCCTCAGATCTCAGTTCGATCGACGATCTGACAACCGCCGAGGATTCCCAGAAGGAAGACCCCGGAATAGACGCGGAACCCGATACCCCTGAATACGATTGGAAGGATGAGAGTCAATGGTGATTCCTGTGGCGTTATCGGTTCATAACAGATACGATGAGATGTTCGGGAGGAATCGGTCATGACGTTCATTAAGCTCGATCCCAACCTCATGCAGGGGCTGATCAAGAATCTGGAGAGCTACGCCGATGAAGCCGAGAGGGCTCGCAGTGATATCCAATCCTCCAGTGTGAACAACTCCCATCCGGTGCCCGAGGTCGATGACGCCACCTACCTCCCGGCCATTTTCACGGTGACGTCAGCGGACGCTCCCACGAGCAGGATGATGGACACGCTTAACAGCATGAGCATCAACTCCAATACCGGCAGCAGCTACAACACCACGATGGGGGCGACCATCAACGCCCTGGGAGAGGTCATCGACGGCCTGCAGGAACGCCTCCAGGTGATCATCGATCTCAACACCGACGGGATCAGCACCACCAGCTCCGACGGCGTGCCGGGCTACTACCTGCCCGACGGCACCGCCGACACCGTCGAGAACGTCAAGTCCTACAACACCGAGGCCGTCGCCACCGCCCGAGCCGACGCCGACGCCCTGACCCAGGCGGCCGCCTCCAGAAACGGCACGGCCAACGACGGCCGCACCGTTGACGAGATCCTTGATAGCCTGACCATCAATCAGGACAACCCCGTCTACGGGGCCGCCGTCGTCACCGAGGCCGGCGGTGCCCAAGCCTATCTCGACCTGCTCTACAGTGTCAACGATTACTATGAGAACGATTACAAGGGTAAATGCCCTGAGGATCATTTTCAGGTCGCCAGTCAGGTATTGGGGTATGTGCTGGCCGCGGCCTCTCAATGGGAGGGCGAGACCCTCGTCGATGACCTCTACGAGACGATCGACAGCCAGAACGGGGCTCCGGGGAACATGGCCGCGATCAACATGCTGCTGTCCGCGCCGGCGGCTCACTACGGCACTGATTTCCTCACCAATTTGGCCGATAAGCTCGAGGACCGCGACCCGGACGCGCTCGTGCCTGCCTACCAGGTGTTCGCCAACAACAAGACCAGCACGTCCGATCCCATGGACGGTGTGCTCACCGCCATGGGCAACAACCCTGAGGCCGCCCTGGAGTACTTGACGCCGGAGGGGGGCGGGAGCATCGACGAGAACGGGGTCTGGGTTCCCGGTCAGACCACCGTCGATCGGTGGACCATGCTGACCTCCCGCGACTGGGGCGAGGACGCCTCCGGCCTGGATGCCCTGACTGCGGTGACGGGTGCGGCCTCCTCATTCCGCAACCGGGCTCCCAGCGAGACCGACCCTGATGTGCCAGCGACCGCGGACGCACGGGCCACCTACGCCTGCGGCCGAGCGATGAGCTACTTCGGCGGCGAGGGGTTCACCAAGAAAGACTTCACCGACACCATGAAACGCAACCTAGCAGTAGTAGTAGCCAACAGCTCCGAAGACGTCTCCACCGCAGCTATAAACGGGGCGCTGGGAACGGGCGCTACCTCGTCTGGGCTTGCAGCAACAGACATTTCCAGTCTTATTTATCGTTTCGGGGATAATCAGGATGCTATGACCACGCTCGCCACGGGCCTGGGCCAGTACCACCACAACAAGATGGAGGAGACCATGAACTATCCCGGCGCGAACGAGGATGATCTGAGGGACGAGTATCACCAGGCGTCGGCGTCTTCGTCCTATCTCCAGAATCTGTCGGAGCTCCGCTTCGCCGATGATAAGAAGCAGGACTCCGAGGAGCAGAAAACGACAGTCGACACGAGCCTGTCCGTCCTCAACGCGGTTGGTGCGGCCGGTCTCACGGCCCTGACGGACGGGGCCGCGGCCCCCGCGCTCGCCTTCACTACGGGCTCGACCATTGCCAAGCCCCTGATCTCCAGCCAGGTCACCGACGCCCTGGGCACGCCCACCGATCGCCCCGCCGACAGCGATCCTTACACGGACCTAAAAGCCCAGTCCTACGCCGATGGCCTCAACTACGGCCTGTTCAGCACGGACAGCGACAAGGGCAGGCAGAGAGCCATTGACACGGCGAAGGACCATGACTGGTACCACGAAGACGAAAACGGCAACCCCGCCATCGACACCACCGCCCTGACCGGCGACCAAGCCTTGGACGCAGTGGCCTGGAGGAAGAATCAGGTGACCAATTCGGATGACAAAGGCGTGCTCAACGACCTCGAGGAGAGCATCACATCGGGGGATACCGACGGGGAGAAGAGCGCGAAGAGCAACAACGGGCCCCGCAGGAAATAACCCCGCACAGCTGACACAGACGAAGGAAGAGAGCGTCGTGATGCGCCGAAGGGCCCGGCCGGCTGCAAAGCCACTGACACTAGCAGCGGCATGCCTAGCCCTGGTGGTGGGACTAGTGGGCCTAGGGTTCGGTCTGATCAGCCGAATGAACGGTTCTGCCTCTGATTCCGTGGACGAGGCACTGACCGCCATAGGAGACGATCCCCAAGCCGCCCTGGAATACCTGGCACCGGAGGAGGACGGAAACGTGGACGAGGACGGGACCTGGGTTCCCGGACAGACCACCACCGATCGGTGGACCATGCTCACCTCCCGCAACTGGCACAAGCACACCCCCGGCCTGGATGCCCTGACCGCAGTGACGGGCGCGGCCTCCTCATTCCGCAACCGGGCTCCCAGCGAGACCGACCCTGATGTGCCGACGACCGCGGACGCACGGGCCACCTACGCCTGCGGCCGAGCGATGAGCTACTTCGGCGGCGAGGGATTCACCAAGAAAGACTTCACCGACACCATGAAACGCAACCTAGCAGTAGTGGCGGCCAACAGCTCCCAGGACGTCGCCACCGTAGCCGGGAATGGGGCGCCGGGGAGGGGCGCTACCTCGGCTGGACTTGCAGCAACAGACATTTCCACTCTTATTTACCGTTTCGGGGATAATCAGGATGCTATGACCACGCTCGCCACAGGCCTGGGCCAGTACCACCACAACAAGCTGAAGGAGACCATGAACTATCCCGGCGCGAACGAGAATGATCTGGGGGACGGGTATCAGCAGGTGGCGGCGTCTTCGTCCTATCTCCAGACCCTGTCGGAGTTCCGCTTCGCCGATGATAAGAAGAAAGACTCCGAGGAGCAGAAAACGACAGTCGACACGAGCCTGTCCGTCCTCAACGCGGTTAGTGCGGCCGGTCTCACGGCCCTGACGGACGAGGCCGCGGCCCCCGCGCTCGCTTTCACCACGGGCTCGACCATTGCCAAGCCCCTGATCTCCAGCCAGGTCACCGACGCCCTGGGCACCTCCACCGGCGATCCTTACACGGACCTAAAAGCCCAGTCCTACGCGGCCGGTCTCAACTACGGCCTGTTCAGCACGGACAGCGACAAGGGCAGGCAGAGAGCCATTGACACGGCGAAGGACCATGACTGGTACCACGAAGACGAAAACGGCAACCCCGCCATCGACACCACCGCCCTGACCGGCGACCAAGCCTCGGACGCGATGACCTGGAGGAAGAATCAGGTGACCAATTCGGATGACAAAGGCGTGCTCAACGACCTCGAGGAAAGCATCACAACGGGGAAAACCGACGGGGAGAAGAGCGCGAAGAGCAACAACGGGCCCCGCAGGAAATAACCCCGCACAGCTGACACAGACGAAGGAAGAGAGCGTCGTGATGCGCCGAAAGACCCGGCCGACAGCGAAAGGCCTGATAGTAGCAGTGGCATGCGCGGCCCTGGTGGTGGGACTAGTGGGACTGGCAGGGTGCGGTCTGATCAGCCGAATGAGCGGTTCCAGCTCCGATCCCATGGACGGTGTGCTCACCGCCATGGGGGGGGGGCAACCCGCAGGCGGCGGTGGAGTATTTGACGCCCCATGGTGGGAGCGCGGATGACGCGGCCCGGGTTGAGGAGCTCATGAGTCATGATGATCTGGGTGATAACAAGTGGACGGACATATGGGCCAAGATTGCCGAGTGCACGTCCTCTGCATATGCGGGCGAGTGCGTGGAGGGCGGGGCAAAGGGAAGCTGGAACGCCAGTTGCGCCGCGGCTTTGTCGGCGACTGTTGTCAACACGATCGGAGAGGCGACGAACGAGGTGTCCGAGGCGGCCCGGGAGGACCTGACGAGTACTGTTGCGGCTTATCCGTGGTCGGTTGATCAGACGGCTCGCACGGATGGCTCGTCCAACGAGCCTGTGATCATGCCCGCAAGTGTTGACGGGAATGGGGACGCGACGTGGTCCTACGGCATGTCCTACCAGCCGCAGTTCACCAGTAAGGGCCTGTCGGGGGTGATGCAGGCCATCTCCCGTGATGCGGATGATTTTCAAACCGTCGTTGATTCGGTCGCTACTTTGGAGCAGCGCCGCATGACTTTCGAGGCCGGTGTTATTAGTGCGGCGACGGATGGTCAAGGACTCAGCACTGATGCGACGATGCCGACAGGGCTGAACAATGCGATCGAGGCGAACTCGGCAACGGCTGCTTTCTTCCAGGGGGCCAGCCGGGCTGTTGTCGAGGACGATGCCGAGGAAGTCGACAATCGCAATAAGACGATTGTCGACACGCTGTTCGGCCTGTCCAGCTTCATTCCCGGCCCCGGTGGGGAAGTTTCCCGGATCTGGAAGGACACGTGGTCCTTCGGCAAGGACACGACCAAGCGCATTGCGCAGAACGCGGCGACGCAGGATTTTACTGAGCATTTGACTAATGCGATCGACGAAAGCAAGATCGCGAAGAACGATGCCAGCAGGGCGACGACACTGACGACCATCACCCAGATGATCGGGTTGGGCATTATCTCGGCGGGTCAGGCGAATGCGGCGGTGCCCGGGCTTGTGGGAGGTGACGGAATCTTGGACTCCTCCAAGCTCGACGGCACCGCCCTCGACACGCTCTACGACCGGTTCGTCACCAATGGCGACGACACCGTCAATCCCGACCTCCACGACCAACTGACCGACGCAGGCGATGCCTACAAGACCGGGTACGATCGAGGGCATGGCGAGTGAGCACTTCACCGGCACGGCGCAGTCGCCTCATTCGTCTGGTCACGGCACTAGAAGTGGCCTGTGCTCTTGTGGTCCCATCCGGCTGCCGTTCGCAGCCCGAGCCCATGCCGTCGGCGGTGCCCACGGACACCACCTCATGGATCTGCCCCGGCGTGCCGACCGACTCGGTCACTATCATCACCGGGGACACCCCCGAGATCAGCACCGCAGGCGACCCCTACGGCAGAATATGGATCTGCCGCGTTCAGACCACAACGCTCGACAAGGGAGTGGGCTCTAGCGTCAGTATCCACTGGGGGCTGCTCACTGAGGGGAATTCTTATAAGTACACGGGCGAGGAGAGCAGCAGGGTGAGGTTCCCGGAGAACATCTGGACCCTGCCCGGCATCGAGGGCAGCGGTGCATGGGCCACCACTAGTCTGGATTCCACGGCGCAGTGGGTGTGCGGGGATCACTACGTCGAGGTCCGGGTTTTCGAGAAGAAAAAACAACGTGAAAGACGTGATATGAACGCTGACGCACGTAATCTGCTGACGTCCGTGCTGCCGTGGGCCTGCGGGGACCAGCCCGTGCCCGGCGCCACAACCTCACCGACCCCGACCCCCACCGACTGATGACGAACCCGACCCGCCTCCACGCCCCACTCATCGCCCTAGTGGGAGGGTGTGCGCTGCCGTCAGCCCGTCCGCCTGCCGTTCGCAGCCCGAGCCCATGCCGTCGGCAGTGCCCACGGACACCACCTCATGGATCTGCCCTGGCGTCGAGAACAGCGATCACGGACACCAACCGAGACCGATCGAGATTCCACGGCGCAGTGAGTGTGCGGGAATCGATGCGCCGCCCGATTGACATCACCGACTTCCTCACCAATTTGGCCGATAAGCTCGAGGACCGCGACCCGGACGCGCTCGTGCGCGAGCATGAGCAGACACGGGGTGTGCACGGCGGGTGTCGCGCCGGCACTGGGGCTGGGATCGGGGACCTGCCGCGATCACGGGGCCGATCGAGCATCGGCGTCCACCAGCGCCTCGCCGACGTTCCTGGATAACGATCCGATATGCGAGGTGATTCCCACGCGCCTGCTCAATGAGGAACCCGGCTTCCGCCCCACCAAGTACACCTACTGGCACTCCCCCGGCGTAGGGGATAATAATGCCATCTTCGACGATACCAGCATCGCAACGGGGAAGATCGTCGGGGAGGATAGCGCGAAGACCAGAAACGGGCCCCGCAGGAAATAACCCCGCGCAGCCGACACAGACAAGGGAAGAGGGCATTGTGATGCGCCGAAAGACCCGACCGACGACGAAAGGCCTGATAGCAGCAGTGGCATGCGCGGCCCTGGTGGTGGGACTAGTGGGCCTAGGGTGCGGTCTGATCAGCCGAATGACCGGTTCCGCCTCCGATTCCGTGGATGATGCGCTGGCCGCCATAGGAGACGATCCCCAGGCCGCTCTGGAGTACCTGGTGCCGGAGGAGGACGGAAACACCGACGAGGACGGGACCTGGGTTCCCGGTCAGGCCACCACCGATCGATGGACCATGCTGACCTCCCGCGACTGGGGCAAGCACGCCCCCGGCCTGGATGCCCTGACTGCAGTGACGGGTGCGGCCTCCTCGTTCCGCAATCGGGCTCCTAGCGAGAGCGACCCTGATGTGCCAGTGACCGCGGACGCGCGGGCCACCTACGCCTGCGGCCGAGCGATGAGCTACTTCGGCGGCGAGGAGTTCACCAAGAAAGACTTCACCGACACCATGAAACGCAACCTGGCGGTGGTGGTGGCCAACTCCCCTGAGGAGGTCGCTGCCGCAGCCGCGAGAAGGTCGCTGGGAACGGGTGCTACCTCGGCTGGGCTTGAAGCAACAGATATCGCCAGTCTTATTTATCGTTTCGGGGATAACCAGGATGCTATGACCACGCTCGCCACGGGCCTGGGCCAGTACCACCACAACAAGCTGAAGGAGGCCATGAGCAAGCCCGACGCGAGCAAGGGCAGTTTGAGGAACACGTACCAACGAGCGGCGGCGTCCTCGTCCTATCTTCAGACTCTGTCGGAGTTCCGCTTCGCCGATGACAAGAAGAAAGACTCCGAGGAGCAGACAACGACGGTCGACACGACCCTGTCCGTCCTCAACGCGGTTAGTGCGGCCGGTCTCACGGCCCTGACGGACGAGGCCGCGGCTTTCACCACGGGCTCGACCATTGCCAAGCCCCTGATCTCCAGCCAGGTCACCGACGCCCTGGGCACCTCCACCGGCGATCCTTACACGGGCCTGAAAGCCCAGTCCTACGTGGCCGGTCTCATCTACGGTCTGTTCAGCACGGACAGCGACAAGGGCGGACAGAGGGCCATCGACACGGCCAGGAGCCACAGCTGGTACCACGAAGACGAAGACGGCAACCCCGCCATCGACACCGCCGCCCTGACCGGCGACCAAGCCTCGGACGCGGTGACCTGGAGGGAAGACGAGGTCCGCAACGAGGATGACCTCGGCGTGCTCAACGACCTCGATACCAGCATCACAGCAGGGAAGAGTATCGGGGAGGACAGCGCGGAGACCAACAACGGGCCCCGCAGAACATGACCCCGCGCAGCCGACACAGACGAAGGGAGAGGGCACTGTGATGCACCGAAGGTCCCGGCCGACGGCGAAAGGCCTGATAGTAGCAGTGGCATGCGCGGCCCTCGTGGTGGGACTAGGGTTCGGTCTGATCAGCCGAGTGAGCGGTTCCGCCTCTGATTCCGTGGACGAGGCGCTCGCCGCCATAGGAGACGATCCCCAAGCCGCCCTGGAGTACCTGGCACCGGAGGAGGACGGAAACGTAGGCGAGGACGGGACCTGGGTTCCCGGACAAACCACCGTCGACCGATGATGCTCACGCCGGCTGGTTCGACGGCCAGTCCGCGGCCACCATTGCCCTCTGGGACACTCCTGCCGGTCAGACGGCGACCGCCTACACCGACACCCTGGCCGACCTCGTCACCCGCCGCGCCCCACAGCTTTTCTCCACCACAGGCTACCCGCCCTCATCCACACCAACACCAACACCATGACCCCCAACCAGCCAACACAGAAAACCACAACCACCAAACCCCCTCACCCCACGAACACCCAGCAAACCACCGGTAGGCCTGACTCATCACATCTTAGTAGCTTTGGGTGGAGTAGAGCTGGTTTTCGTCGTTATTGTGGTGTTGAAGGTCTGGTGGTGGAGCCGATGAACTCGTCGCCACGTACCACGAACCGCAGAACGCCGAGACCTCCATTCCCCATAAGCAAGCACGTCCTGAGAGCCTCGTCCTCCACCGCACCCGTAACGCCGCCGAGGTTGACTTTTTCGTACGAGGTTGGCGCCGCCGCCGTCAACCTCGTACGAAAAAGTCAACCTCGGCGCAAGCTCACAGCAGGCTCACTGCCCCGACGGCGGCGAGCAGGCCGCCGGCAACGACCACGGCACCGGTATTGAGACGACTGGACACCTCCGGCGTCCCGGTCTCGAGCGGCTCGCGTCGCTCGAGTACCGCACGCGCATAGCCCTCGATGAGATCCGCAGCCGAGCCGCAGTCCAGCGACGCCCGGTAATGACCGTTCCCCGGCGTCACATACTCCTCTCGCACCGGGTGCAGGCCCGCATCCGCATGCGACGCCCGCGAACCCGGGCCCGCGCGACCGCCCCGAATCCGCCGCCGCTCACGCAGGGAGGTTCTCACACCGCCCGGGCGCGGGGCCGCTGAAGCCCTGACGATCGTCCCCGCGCCGATGACGACCTCCAGCCCCCACCGGGTTCGGAGCGAGGCGACGGCCCCCCATCGGATGACGTGACTGCGCCAGGCGTTGCGGACGGTGAGGCCGTCCGCATCGAGCACCAGCTCCGGAACCCACCACAGCAGCCAGACGACGCCGGTCACCAGCGCGCTCCAGGCGGCGGCACGCAAGCCGTAGGCGGGGCCGTCACTGAAAGTGACGGCCCCGACGACGATCACGGCGGACACCGCGACGATCACGGTGCCCGCACGGGCAGGAAGAGAGCGGACGACGACGGTGGGCACGCCTCCATTGTGCCGCACCGCTCGCAGGCCACCGCACCGCCCCGGGCCCGGCCACCACGGCCGGGCCCGGGCACGGCTCAGCGAGCCGACGGAGCGGCATCAAAAGCCCCGCCGACCCGGCGGAGACGGCGCCGGACATCCGCCGGTCATCCCCCGGTCACTTCATGTAGCCGACGTGCTCGGGACGGAAGGAGGACAGGCCATTGGCGCCGAAGTTCGCAAGCTTCTTGGGCACCGCGGTGAACTGGGGGCGCTCGTAGATCGGGAAGTTCATGACGTCCTCCCACAGCTTGACGTCGACCTGGTTGGTGAGCTCGATGCGCTTGCCGTTGTCGGGCTCGGTCGCGATCCGAGTGATGAGGTCGTCGATCTGCGGGTCCGACATGTCAGAGTAGTTGCTCTTCGAATTCGTGCCGTAGACCTCGCCGATATTGGCCATCGGGTACTGGGTGCCGACCCAGGTGAAGGCGACAAGGTCGAAGGCCCTGGCATCGAGAACGCCCGTCTGCCACTGGTCATTGGGAACCGTGGCGATCTGCATATCGATGCCGACCTCTTCGAGCTGGGTCTGCAGCAGCGCCCCCTCATTCTGGGACGTGGTGGTGCCGGCGGGATAGGTGAAGGTCAGTGAGGCCTTCTCCCCATCCTTCTCCCGTATGCCGTCAGCGCCCTCCGTCCAGCCGGCGTCCTCGAGCAGCTGCTTGGCCGCCTCGACGTCGTAGCCCCAGTCACCGGAATTATCCTGGTAGCCCGTCTGATTCGGCATGAAAAAGCGATTGCCGAGGAGGACGTCCCCCGTCTCGATGGGCAGGCCGGCCAGGTCGGAGGACGCGATGGCGACGCGGTCGCAGGCGCGCACGATGGCCTGACGGACCTTCTGGTCCGCCAGGATCCCCTTGGTCGTGTTGAACGTGAAGTGGCGCCATTGCAGGCCGAAGTTCTGACGGATCTCGGCGTCCTCGCGGCCCTGGCACTGCGTGTAGACGTCATTCGAGATAATGTATTCGATATAGTCGAGGGACTTGTTCGCGAAGGAGGTCGCCTCGGCGGACGGGTCGAGAACCTGGAAGGTGAGTGTATCGATCTTGGGGGCGTCTCCCCACCATTTGTCATTCTTGACAATGGTGACGATCTGGCCCGACTCGTCCCAGGAGTCGATCTTGTACGGGCCCGCGAGGTAATCATTGTTGAAGGCCCCGTGACCCGCCAGAGAATTGTTGAAGGTCTCCGCGTCCCTCATGAGCTCCTTGGGGCTCACGCCGGCGACGTAATTCGTCCAGTCCGGCATGACGGAGTCGAAGGTGACGACGGCCCTGGTGGCCGACGGCGTGTCGACGGACTCGACGTTCTCGAGCCCGTCGCGCGCCGCCCAGTTGTAGCTCTCATCCTTGCCGTGAATGAGGGACTCCTTGATGTCCTCGGAATCGATGGGCCGCCCGCTCCCCCACACCGCGCTCGAGTTGAGCTCGAGTGTGACGACGGTCTTGCCGTCCTTCTCCTCGGCCTCGAAGGTGGAGTAGAAGTTCGGGTTGGCGGTGCAGGTGCCGTCAGCGGCCCAGTCGACGAAGTAGGGCGATACCCAGTTGATAATGCTGCGCAGGTCGCCCGTGTTGCCGACCGCGGTGGCGAGATTCCAGTTGTCGATCGGCCCCTGAATAGCGATCTTGAGATCGCCGCCGTCTTCGAGGGAGGCGGGGTCCTGAATGTTCATCGCCCTGTTGGCCGTGGAGTCGTCCTGGCCGCCGGACTCCTCGTTCTTGGCGCACGCGGCCAGTGCGGTGAGCGCTGCGGCCGACGTGGAGCCGGCCAGGAACAAACGACGGTTCATCATCATGGGTGGTCTCCGATCAGGAGGATTATGGGGGTGCGGAACACGCGCAGAGGCGAGTCCAAGAAACTATGATACAAGTCCAGTGCACAAGCCCACATTTTCAGGTGGTCGGCTCCGGGCTCCTCAGAACACCGAGGCGCGCTCCGGGTAGTAGCAGGCGACGTCGTGGTCGTCGCCCTGGCTGTCGAAATCCGGCATGGCGCCGAGGCAGGCGGCGCGCTGGTCGTCGGTGAGGATGTTCGCGAACGTCGGGCAGCGGGTGCGGAAGCGGCACCCCGAGGGCGGGTTGGCCGGTGAGGGCAGGTCGCCCTGCAGCACGATGCGGTCCCGGCCGCGCTCCTTGGCGGGATCGGGGATCGGGATCGCGGAGAGCAGGGCCTGCGTGTAGGGGTGCGCCGGAGCCTCGAAGATCGAGTCGACGTCGCCGACCTCCACGATCTTGCCCAAATACATCACCGCGACGCGGTCCGCGATGTGACGGACGACCGACAGGTCGTGGGCGACGAAGAGATAGCTGAGCCCGAGGCTCCCGCGCAACTCGTCGAGCAGGTTGATGACCCCGGCCTGGATGGACACGTCGAGAGCGGAGACGGGCTCATCGAGCACGAGCAGCTTGGGCTCCAGGGCCAGCGCCCGGGCGATGCCGATGCGCTGACGCTGTCCGCCGGAGAAGTTGCGCGGGTAGCGGTTGGCGTGACTCGGCTCGAGTCCGACGAGCTCCATGAGCTCCTCGACGCGACCACTGACCCCGCTCCTCGGCCACCCGTTGGCGCGCAGCGGCTCGGCGATGAGGTCGAAGACGGGAAGGCGCGGGTCGAGGGAGGCCATCGGGTCCTGGAAGACGATCTGCAGGTCGCGACGAATAGCGCGTCGCTCGGAGCGGGTGATCCGCGAGGAATCCCTGCCCAGAATGACGATCCTTCCCTCCTGGGGCGCCTGAAGGCTGAGAACCTCCAGGAGGCTCGTCGACTTGCCGCAGCCGGACTCGCCGACCAGGGCGAAGGTCTCCCCCTGGCGCACGTCGAAGGAGATGCCGTCGACGGCGTGGACGGTGCCCACGCGCCGCTTGAAGACGGCCCCCTTCATCAGCGGGAACTCCTTGACCAGGTTCGTCGCGCGCAGCACCTCGGGACGGTCCTCACGCGGCAGGCTCATGGTGTCGGGGGTTTTGAGGGACGGCACGGGGTAGATGGCGGTGCCATCGAGGTCGCCCTCCTCGATCTCGCCGGAGCGGCGGCAGGCGCTGAGCTGGACTCCCGCCGAGGGCGGACCGCAGGCGTCAGAGAGGGCGTCGTCCGCGTCGCGCACCGCGGTGAGAGCCGGCTCCCCGTCGAGGCACTCGTCCTGCGCTATCGGGCAGCGGGGCGCGAAGGGGCATCCGGTGGGTTCGGCCAGCAGCGAGGGCGGATTGCCCTCCAGAGCCGCCAGCGCTGAGTCCTTCCTCGCGTCGAGCCGCGGCAGGGAGGCGAGCAGGCCGATCGTGTAGGGCATGCGGGAGCGGTGGAACAGGTCGTCGACGTCGCCCGTCTCCACGATGCGTCCGGCGTACATCACGCTGACGCGGTCGGCCATGCCCGCCACGACCCCCAGGTCGTGCGTGATCATGATGACGCCGGCACCGGTCTCCTTCTGAGCGGTGCGCAGCACGTCGAGTATCTGAGCCTGGATTGTCACATCCAGGGCAGTGGTCGGCTCGTCAGCGATGATGAGGTCGGGATTGTTGGCGATGGCGATGGCGATCACCGCGCGCTGGCGCATGCCCCCGGAGAATTCGTGCGGGTAGGCCCTGGCCCGCACGTCGGGGTTGGGGATGCCGACGACGTCGAGCAGCTCGACCGCCCGCTCCCAGGCGGCGTCATTGCTCACGTCCGCGTCGTGAATCTTGAGCGCCTCGACGATCTGGGAGCCGACCGTGTAGACGGGAGTGAGCGCGCTGAGCGGATCCTGGAAGACCATGGCGACCTGGGAGCCGCGGATACGCGACATGTAGTCGTCATCGCGCCCCAGCAGCTCGGTGCCGTGCAGTCGAACGGACCCGCTGACCTGAGCGGACTCGTCGAGCAGTCCCATGACCGCGGTCGAGGTGACGGATTTGCCGGAGCCCGACTCGCCGACCAGGGCGAGGACCTCGCCGCGCCCGACGGCCAGGTCGACCCCGCGCACGGCGCGGACGGTGCCGTCCTCGGAGGGGAAGGAGACGCGCAGTCCCTCTACCTCGAGCAGCGGCGCATCCGCCTGCGGATCCGGCAGCGCCCGCGAGTCCGAGTGCGACCCGGCGTTCTTCCTGCGGCTCATGCCTTGCCTCCGGACTTGGATGAGGGATCGAGGGCGTCGCGCAGGCCATCGCCCATGAAGTTGACGCACACCAGCATGATGACGAGCACGCCGGAGGGGGCTAGGAAGATCCAGGGCGAGGTGGTGGCCGCCGTCTGGCCCTCGGCGATAAGAGTCCCGAGCGAAGTATTGGGGGGCTGCACGCCGAAGCCGAAGTAGGACAGCGTCGTCTCGCTCATGACAGCCAGGGCCAGGCCCACAGTGGCATCGACAATGAGCAGAGAAGCTATGTTCGGCAGAATGTGGCGAACGATGATGACAATGCTCCTGACATTCATGAAACGGGCGGCCGCGACGTAGTCCAGAGTCTTGACGCTGAGCGTGAGCGAGCGCACCACGCGCGCGGTGAGCATCCAGCCGAAGCCGGCCAGCAGCACGATGAACAGAGCGATGGAGCCGCGATTCGCGCCGGCGCGCTGGGACAGGATCGCGATGATGAGGAAGGACGGCACCACCAGGAGGAGGTCCGTCAACCACAGCGCGACGCGCTCCCACCAGCCGCCGAAATAGGCCGCTGTGGAGCCGATGACCGCGGCGATAGCGGTTTGAAGAAGAGCGACGCACACACCGATGACCAGGGACTTGCGCGTGCCCTCGACCGTCATGGCGAACACGTCGCGTCCGCCCTGGGTCGTGCCGAACCAGTGCTCGGCGGAAGGCGGCTGGAGGAAGCCGCCGGAGTCGACCTGCGTGAACTCCCAGCGTCCCAGGCGGTTGCCGACGAGGGCGAAGAGCACCACGAGGAGGAAGCCGACAATGCCGATCACGGCGGAGGGGTTGCGCACGAAGCGCCGGGCGATCAGCTGCCGCCGCGACAGACGCCTCCTGCCCTGGCTGCCGTCCCGGCCGGGCGCGTCCTCGACGGCCCCGGTAGTGGCCGCCTGCGCGACCTGGTGGATGTCCGACACGGCTCAGCCCACCCTCACCCTGGGGTCGACGATCGCGACGAACACGTCGGACAGGAGCGCCCCGGTCAGGGTGCACAGCCCGGAGAAGGCGACGACGGCGGTGGCGCCGTTGATATCCATCTGGGAGATCGAATTGACCGAGTACTCCCCGATGCCGTGCCAGGTGTAGACGCGTTCGGTGACGGCCGCGCCGGTGAACAGAGTGGCCAGGGCGAAGGCGAAGTAGGTGGCCATGGGGATGAGGGCGGTGCGCAGCGCATGACGGGTGACGGCCTTGCGCTTAACCAGACCCTTCGCCCGGGCAGTGCGCACGTAGTCGGCCCCCAGGGTGTCGAGCATGAGGTTGCGCTGGTAGCGCGAGTAGGTGGCGATGCCCCCCAGGGACATGGACAGGGTCGGCAGCAGGAGGTGCTGAAGCTGTCCGACGACGCCGTCGCCCATACCCGTGAATTCGAATAGCTGGTAGCCCGTCGCCCGGTTGATCTGCACGGCGGCCACCTGCAGCAGGATCGCGAGAACCATGACGGGTGTGGAGATCACGAGCATGGACAGAAGGGTGGCGATGCGGTCGGCGACCGAGTACTGGCGGGTGGCGGTCCACGCCCCGAGCGCGACTCCGCCGATCATGCCGATGAACGCGCCGAGGAAGACCAGGCGCACCGACACCAGGATCTTGGCGCCCATCATGCCGTTGATGCTCGCCCCCTTGGGGGTCATGCCCCAGTCCCAATGGAGGACGACGCCCTTGAGCCAGGTGACGTAGCGGCCCCAGACCGGCAGGTCGTGACTGATGTTGTACTCGGCGAGCGAGGCGTTGACCGCATCCCAGTTGAGGCGCGGATCACCGCGATCCCACAGGGTTGCCGGGTCCAGCGTGGCCGAGGCCATCAGATAGGCCATCGACGTCGCGATGAACAGCAGAATCGCGTAGTTCGCGATCCTTCTCGCTAGATATGGGAGCATTCGGTCTTCTCTCCGGAATACCGGTGGGGTTCGGGCGGGCGACGAGAACCCGCTCGGCCGGTGTGCGGACATCCCCGCCGGCACCGCGCTCAGCCCCCAGAGGGCCGAGTGCCGCATGTCGACGGTACCGGGCAACGATACCCGCGCCCCGACATCAAACGTACACACTCCGCGCGATACGCATCACACGGAAACGGGCCGATGCCGGTCCCGGCGTCAGGGCCGGCGCGTCGGCGCGGCCACCGCCGACGTGCCGACGCGTCTTAGCCCGCTCCCCCGTAAAGGGCGATTCTCGCGCCCGGAACGGCGTCGATGAGCTCGCGCGTGTAGTCCTCGTGCGGGTCGGCGAACAGGGCGTCCGCGTGACCGGTTTCGACCACTCTCCCCTTCTCCATGACCACGATATCGTCGGCGATCTGCCGTACGACGGCCAGATCGTGGGTGATGAAGAGGTAGGTCAGGTTCAGCTCGGCCTGCAACCCGGCCAGCAGCCGCAGGATCTGAGCCTGGACGAGCACGTCGAGGGCGGAGACGGCCTCGTCGAGCACGACGATCTCCGGCCGCAGGGCCAGCGCGCGGGCGATGGCCACCCGCTGGCGCTGACCGCCGGAAAGCTCATTGGGGTAGCGCCGCATGACCGAGCGCGGCAGGGCGACCATGTCGAGCAGCTCGCAGATGCGCTTGGTGCGCTCGGTGCGGTTTCCCACGCGATGCACCCGCAGCGGCTCCTCGATGACCCGGTAGATGGAGTACATCGGATCGAGCGATCCGTAAGGGTTCTGGAAGACCGGCTGCATGATGCGCCGCAGATCGAACAGCTGCTTGCGCCCCAGAGTCGACAGATCGACGCCGTTGTGGAAGACCCTGCCCTCGGTGGGGTCGATGAGGTTGAGGATCATGTTGGCCACGGTGGACTTGCCCGATCCGGACTCGCCGACCAGCGCCGTCGTCGTGGCGCGGCGCACCCCGAAGGTGACGTCGTCGACGGCGCGAATGCGGGCGTCGGCGCCCCTGGCCCCGCGCACGTCGAAAACCTTGGTCAGATGCTCCACCCGCAGGATCTCGGGGGCGTCCTCCGCGATCTCGCGGACACCCAGCTCATCGGAGGCGACACGGATGCCCTCGGCGCGCGCGGCCTCGATGCGGTGGGACGCCAACGAGGGGGCGGCCTCGACGAGTCGCCGGGTGTAGGGGTGGCGCGGGTTCTGGAGCACCTCCAGGCTCGGCCCCGACTCGACGACGCGTCCGCGATGCATGACAACGACCTGCTCGGCACGCTCCGCGGCCAGGCCGAGGTCGTGGGTCACCAGGAGCATCGCCGTGCCCAGCTCATGGGTCAGCCGCCCGAGGTGATCCAGGATGCGGCGCTGGACAGTCACATCCAGGGCGCTGGTCGGCTCGTCGGCAATGAGCAGGCGGGGACGCGCAGCCAGACCGATGGCGATGAGGGCGCGCTGACGCATGCCGCCGGAGAACTCGTGCGGGTACTGCTTAGCGCGGCGGGCGGCGTCCGGCAGGCCGACGTCCTCCAGCAGGAGGGCCACCTGCTCGGCGACGGAGATCCTGCCGGAGGGGACGGAGGCGATCCCGCCGGCCTTCCGCCTGCCGTGACCATCCGTCCGATCGCCCGCGACCTCGTCCCGCTCACCCCCATCCCGGGTGTCCTCATCGGCTGCGGCGATGATAGCGAGACGATCATCGGCGACGCCGGCCAGCCCGTTGGCGCGCAGCGTCTCACGCACCTGGAAGCCGATGGACCACACCGGGTTGAGATTGGTCATGGGATCCTGCGGGACCATCCCGATCTCACTGCCGCGCAGCCGCCGCATGCGGCGCTCGGGAACACGGGTGATGTCCTCGTCCCCGAGCAGGATGCGGCCCCCGGTCACGCGCCCGGTTCCCGGCAGCAGACCGATGATGGCGTTGGCCAGGGTGGACTTACCCGAACCCGATTCCCCGACGACGGCCAGGCTCTGGCCCGGGTAGATCGTCAGATTCGCCCGGCGGACGGCCGGAACCAGCCCGGTGGAGGAGCGAAAGGCCACATCGAGGTCCTCGATGCGCAATAGCGCCCCGTCATCGACCTCGATCCGGGTGCCAGTGCCGTCAACGACGTCGTCGGTGGTCGTGGTGTCATCAGTAGTCACGTGCGAGCCTTCGGGTCGAGAGCGTCGCGCACCGCATCGCCCATCATGACGAAGCCGAGCACGGTGAGCGCCAGGGCGCCCGCGGGGTAGAACAGAACGGAGATGTGGTCGCGCAGAGCACCCTGAGCGGTGGCGATGTCGGAGCCCCAGGAGATCACCGACGGAGGCAGACCGATCCCCAGGAAGGACAAGGTGGCCTCGGAGACGATGAAGACGCCGAGCTGGACGGTGGCGGTGACAATAATCGGCGCGGCGGCATTGGGCAGGACATGGCGGGTCAGGAGGGCCAGACGGCCGCTGCCGAGCGAAGTCGAGGCGGTGATGAAGTCCTCATTCTTCACACTCATGACCGCACCCCGGGTAATGCGGGCAATTTGCGGCCACCCGAACAGCGCCAGCACGGTGACGACGGTGAGGATGGAGGTCCTGTCCTTGAACATCTGCATGACGACAATGGCGGCCAGCACGAAGGGAACGGCGAAAAATACGTCGGTGATGCGCGAGAGCAGCGCGTCGAAGAAGCCGCCGAAGAACCCCGCCAGAGCACCGATGAGCCCGCCGCTCACGGTGACGATGAGCGTGGTGAGCACGCCGACGGCCACCGACGCACGGGCGCCGTACACGGTCCGGGAGAAGACGTCGCAGCCCTGCTGGTCGAAGCCGAAGGGGTGCTGAGCGCTCGAGGGGCCGTAGGAATTGTCCAGCCGGCAGTAGGTGGGAGTGGCACGGGCGATCAGGCCGGGCGCCACGGCGAGCAGGAGGGCGCCCGCGATGAGCAGGGCGGAGACCCAGAAGATGGGACGACGACGCAGCTGCTTCCACGCCTCTCCCCACATCGAGGAGGGGGCGGAGTCGTCGGCGACGGCGTCGACGGCGCCCAGTCCCTGCTCATCGGTCGCGGCGACAACGTGCTCCTGGCCCGGTCGGACGCGCCGCCTCCCAGGCTCATTCACGATGCTCTCAGAGGTCTCAGACATAGCGGATCCTCGGGTCGAGGGCGGCGTACAGGAGGTCGACGAGAAGGTTCGAGATGATGAACACGAGGATGAGCACCGTCGTGAAGGCGACGACCGTGGGCCCCTCCCCGTTGAGGATAGCCCGGTAAAGCGTCCCGCCCACACCGTTGATGTTGAAGATGCCCTCGGTGACGATGGCCCCGCCCATGAGCGAGCCCAAGTCGGCACCGAGGAAGGTGACCACGGGCACCAATGAGTTACGCAGGACATGGACGATCATCACTCGGCCGCCGGACAGGCCCTTGGCGCGCGCCGTACGGACGTGATCAGCTGAGAGGTTCTCCCCCACCTGGGTGCGCGTCAACCGCAGAACGTAGGCGAAGGAGACCGCCCCGAGCACGAGTGCGGGCATGAGCAGCTCCTTGAGCCCCGGGGCGTTCCCGGCGGTCACCGGCAGCCAACCGAGCTTGACGCCGACGAAGAACTGCAGGAGGAAGCCGATGACGAAAGTCGGCACGGCGATGACGACGAGGGACAGGACCAGGACCGTGGCGTCGAAGAGCCGCCCCTTGCGCATGCCGGCGACCATGCCGATGACGATCCCGGCCACCGTTTCGACAGCGAGGGCCATGACCGAGAGCCTGATGGTCACCGGGTAGGCCTCCGCGAGGACATCGACGATCGGTCTGGACCCGCGGATGGTTGTTCCCAGGTCGAAGGTCGCTATCCCCTTGAGAAACAGGAGGTACTGGACGAGGAAGGGCTTGTCCAGGTTGTACTGGGCGCGGATCTGCTCCTGGAGGGCGGGGCTGAGGGCGCGGTCCCCGCCCAGGGCGGAGACCGGGTCCCCCGGCAGTGCGAAGACCATGGCGTAGATGAGCAGCGTGGCCCCGAAGAAGACGGGGATCATCTGCAGGAGCCTGCGTCCGGCGTAGCGGAGCATCGGCATCTCCTTGTCAGCGGGTGGGAGGGTGCGGGGCGGACGGGTGCGAACGGTGCAGCGCGAGCGGGGCGCGGCGCCCGGTGGCCCGACGAGGCGGCCGGACGAGCGGGGCGCGCCGAGCCGATGCCGCCGACGGAAGTCGAATCAGTATCGGATCAGTACTGGGCGATGGCCTCCGCATTGGCCCACTGGTTCTTGGCCTCGGTCTCGTCGTACTGGAGAACCTCATTACCGGGAACCCGATCCGTCCACCCGTGGATGGCGGGGCTGGTGAAGTCCGAGGCGGGGGTGCGGGTGCTGTAGTACAGGGTGTCGCAGATCTGCTTGCGGTTGATGGCACGGGACAGGGCGGCGCGGCGGGCACGGCCCTCATCATCCATCTTCCAGTGCTCGACGTCGGTTCTGATGGCGAAGCACTGGATGACGGCGCCGGGCTGGTTGATCGCGCGGTCGCCGAGGTCATCCGTGAAGCTCGACAGCGCCGAATTCGGAATGGCGTCGAGCACGTCGAGGGAGTTGGAGCGCAGGTCGTTGTAAGCGGCGTCGTAATCGGTGTAGATGACGAAGGTGATGCCCTCGTTCTGGGCCTGACGATTGCCCTGATAGGTCGCACTCTTGGTGAGCACGACCTGGGAGTTGTGGTCCCACGTGGTCATGCTGTACGGGCCGTTGCCGATCGGAGCCGCGCCGAAGGCCTCCATGTCGTCATAGGCGGACTCGGGCAGCGGGTAGAAGGCCGCCATGCCCAGTCGCAGCCTGAGGTCGGAGGACGGGGCCTTGAGCCGGATCGTGAACGTCAGGTCGTCGATCTTCTCCAGGCCGGTGAGCGTCTCACGGTCCTCCTCATCGGAGAACCCCTCGATGATCTCGTAATAGCTGCTGTTCAGCTGTTTATTGCCCAGCCTGGCGCCGTAGTTCCACGCATTGATGAACGAATCGGCGGTGACGGGACTGCCGTCGGAGAAGGTCCAACCGTCCTCGAGCTCGACCGTGAAGTTCTGGTTGTCGTCGGTCTCGATGGACTTGGCGACCTCATTCTTCACGGAGCCGTCCGCCTCGTAGGAGACCAGACCGGCGAAGAGCAGATCGACGATGCGGCCGCCGCCCGTCTCATTGGTATTGGTGGGCACCAAAGGATTCTGGGGCTCGGCGTCGTTGACGCGCACGACGCCGCCGGCGGCGGTGGTGGTGACCGCCTCGTAGCGAGGCATGGCGTTCCAGCCGAAGGTCACGTTACTGACGTTGGTGGAGTAGCCGCCGAAGCCGTTCTGGTACCACAGCGGGATGACCGGCAGATCCGCGAAGAGCTGCTCCTGGACCTGGGTGTAGAGGTCGAACGCCTCATCGTCGTCCATCGTCTGGGTCGCCCGATCCAGAAGGTCGTCGACGGCGGCACTGGAGTACTGGACGTCGTTCGCGCCCGCCCCCGTCTTGAAAGAATTGCTGAGGAAGTCCCCCATGGAGGGGACGTCGGCCTGCCACCCAGAACGGAAGGCGCCGACGATCGTCCCATCGGTGACCTGCTGGCGCAGCTCGGAGAACTGCGCGTAGGGCAGCGGCTCCATGGACATGCCCAGGGTGTTGCTGACGGAGTTGCACACGGCCTCGACCCAGGCCTTGTGCGGTCCGTCCGAGTTGTAGGCGAGAGTAAGTCTGCCGCCGCTGGCAGCGCCCTCACCGGCCGAGTCGCTCGAGGCGTCATCGCCCGCGGACGTGTCGGAACCGCAGCCGCTGGCGAGCAGCACAGCGGCCGTGGCGGCCCCCAGGCCGAAACTGCGACGGGAGATCATGGGATTACTCAAGGGAAGTACCTCCGTACGACATGGCATCGTCGGCAACAGCTGTCTGTGCCCCGAGCAGGGACGTGCCGACAGGGTTGAAGCAATTCTAAACTCAATCGGTAACATTCTGGACACAGAAACTCGTTCGAATCGTCCGAACCACCTGCGACGTCGGGCTTGTCGAATCGTTTAACCTGTTCATATCGCGTCCGCTCGTCCAATCCGGTTCCACCGACTCCGGATCCCGGACCGCCGCCCGCGGGCCGGCATGTCGGTCGTCGAGTCCGTCGGCCTCACCGCGCCCGCCAGGCGTCGGCCAGCAGCGTGTAAGACCGACGGCGCGCGGCGGCGTCGTGAATGCTGGTGACCACCAGGACCTCTTCCAGGCCCCAGCGCGCGGCGAGTCCGCGCAGGCCGTCGGCGACGGCGTCGGGTGCACCGACGAAGGACAGTCCCATGGAGGCCTCGACGTCCGCGTCCCGTCCTCCGGCGAGGTCCCGCCAGGCCCGCGGGTCGGCGGTGGGCCGGTCCAGCGGGCCGGGCCTGCCGCCGAGCACGCGCGCAGCACCTGCCATGGCCGTGGAGAACAGGAACTCGGCCTCCTCGCGCCGGGGGGCGACGACGACATTGACCCCCGCGGCCACGTGCGGGCGGCCGTCGCGCGAGAGCGGGCCGGCGTCATCGGGTCCGCCGAAGTAGCTGCGGTAGGTGGTGATGACGGCCTCCGCCTGAGCGGGTGCGAAGTGCGAGGCGAAGGTGAAGGGCAGGCCGAGCCTGCCGGCCACGCGCGCCCCGTTGACCGACGAGCCGAGGATCCAGGTGTCCGGGTCGGTGCCCTCCCCCGGAATCGCCCGTACGCGGCGCTCCGATGCGGCGGGGCGCGCGGCCGGGGAGTCGGACTCGCAGCCGACCACGGCCGAGGGGGGCAGGAGCGAGCCGGGGACGGCACTCAGGGCGTCGTCGGGGATCGCGCCGAGATAGGCCAGAGTCTCCAGGACCTCGTTGGCGAAGTGAGCGGGATCGGCATCGCGGCGGCGCAGGGCCGAGGCGGTCAACGGGTCGGTGCCCGGCGCGCGCCCCAGTCCCAGACCCACCCGCCCCGGATGAAGGGTGGCGAGCGTGCCGATCTGCTCGGCGATGACCAGGGGCGCATGGTTGGGCAGCATGATGCCGCCGCTGGCGACCCCGATGCGCTCAGTGGCCGCCAGGACCTGGCCCATGAGAATGGTCGTGGCCGAGGCGAGGTAGGTGGTCGAGCCGTGGTGCTCGGAGAGCCAGTAGCGGGCGTAGCCGGCGTCATCGGCGGTGCGGGCCAGGGCGACCATCTCGGCCAGGGCGTCGGCGCGGGTGCGCCCGGCCGAGACCGGAACGAGGTCGAGGACGGACAGCACGGGGCGCGCAGGACTCATGCCCGCACCCTACGGCGCCGCGAACCGTTTCGCGCCGCGCGGTGCGTCCTTCGCCTGCGCCTCCACCTGGAGTCCCTCAGCGAACCGTCCCGCGTGGCGCCTCCGATTCCCCGGGGCCTCCCTGGGGCCTCAAGCGGTCGCGTCCGGCTCGCTCGCCGCGTCCGCGCGCGCCGGCCCGTCCATGAGCGTCGCCGCCGTGTCGCGGCGACGGTAGAGCATGGCGAGCACGGCGCCCGACAGGTTGTGCCAGATGGAGAAGACGGCGCCGGGCAGGGCGGCTTCGGGCGGGAAGTAGGCCGCCGCCAGGGTGGCGGCCAGACCCGAGTTCTGCATGCCGACTTCGATGGAGATGGTTCGGGCCACCGGGGCGTCCCGGCCCAGAAGCCGACCGGCCCCGTAGCCGAGCAGATAGCCCAGGATGTTGTGACAGGCGACGACGAGGAGAACCAGCGGGCCTGCGGACAGGATCGTCGAGGCGGACGCGGACACGACGGCGAGGACCACGTAGCAGATGCCGAGAACCGAGATCCACGGCATAGCCGGCAGGATCCTCTCGACGGCTCGCCCGAACAGAAGGCGCACGAGCAGGCCGCCGACGACGGGGACGAGCACCATCGCGACGATGCTCCTGGCCATGGAGCCGGCATCGACGGGCATGTACTGACCGGCGAGCCACCGGGTGAGCAGCGGGGTCATGACCGGGGCGAGCAGGGTCGATATAGAGGTCATCGTGACGCTGAGGGCGACGTCGCCCCTGGCGAGGTAGGAGATGACATTGGAGGAGGTGCCGCCCGGCGCGCACCCGACGAGAATGACCCCCGCGGCGAGTGCCGGGGCGAGCCGGAAGCCCTCGACGAGCAGCCAGGCCAACGTCGGCATGATGGCGAACTGGGCGATGACGCCGACCAGGACCGGCAGCGGCCGCCTCGCCACGAGGGCGAAGTCCGGGGGCGTCAGGGTCAGACCCATGCCGAACATGATGATGCCCAGGGCGCAATCGGTTCCCGCCGACAGCGGGGAGAGCTGCGCCGGCGCCAGCACCGCGACGCCGAAGGCCGCCAGGATGAGGAGGGGGAAGACGGTGACTGCGGTGCGGGCGGAGCGGCCCTCGGCACTCGCACCGGTCCGGGATGCGGGAGTGGTCATGGCACCGTCCTACTCCGCGCGCAGCCGGCGGGGACGGGTCGTCTCGACTGGCGGGTTCAGGACGTCGTGGCCCCGAATCCGCCGCTCGGGCGACCCGCCCGCATCGTCGGATCCTCCTCGTCGCTCACAGGGGCGAGGGCCGCGAGGGCAGCAGGGCGGCGACGGCCGACTTCAGGGCGTCGCCGATGACGAAGGGTGCTAGCCCCACGGCGAAGACCGTGCCCCAGGCGGCGCCGGTGGCGACCTTGAGCCAGGCGAGACCCGGGATGTAGACGAGCGCCGAGGCGAGAAGCATGAGGCCGACGCGCACCACGAGCGGGCGCCGGGAGCCGTCGGCGCCGCGGGCCAGCGCACGAGCAGCGACGACGCCGGCCAGGGCGTAGCCCAGCACATAGCCGAAGGAGGCCCCGACGCCGCTGCTCCACCCCGCCAGAACCGGTGCGCCGAGAGCGGCCGCGGCGCCGTAGAGGGACACTGAGCCGAGTGCGCGGCGGGCGCCGAGCAGGCCGCCGATTCCGAGCGCGGCCAGGGTGCCGAGCGTGACCGGCACGGGGGTGAAGGGCAGCGGCAGCGCGACCTGCCCGATGAGGGTCAGGGCCACGGCGCCGGCCGCGACGAGCCCGATCTCGCGAACGAGCGTCCCAGGCAGCGAGCGGGTGGCGGCGCCGGCCCGAGCAGTACCCGGTCCGGTGGCGGATGATGAGGGAGTGTTCGTCGTCATGCCACAACCGTATGTGAACGCCCTCGCCGTCACATCCCCGACGAACACCGGTTCCACTCCGCCTCCTTTGTCGTCTTCCTCAAATCCTTCGAAGCGGAACGACGGAACAGAACGACGGCCCGGGCGAAGGAGGTAGCCTGCCGGAATGCGCACTCTCGTGGGCAACGGGAAGCAGGCCCTGACGCTCGTCGCCCGTGCACTGCGGGACGGCGGGACCAGGGCCGTCCTCGTGCCGCGGTACCACTGCGGGACCATGGTGCTGCCCTTCGCGCTGGAGGGCGTGCGGGTGCACCCGGTCGACGTCGGCGCTGATCTGCTGATCGACCCCGCCTCACTGGTCCGGGCTCTGGCGCGCGAGCCGGGCGCGGCGGTGCTGCACTGCGAAACCTACGGCAACCGGGGCGGAAGGAACCTGGCCGCAGTGCTCGCCGCCGCGCGGCGGAACGGGTCGGCACTCGTCCTGGACGCCACGCACTCGCTCATCGACCGGCTGATCCGCACCGTCGGGGCCGCCGGCTCCCCGGCCCCGACGGCGTCCGGTCCGGACAGGAGGCCGGGCACCGGCCGGGACGGCCCCTGGGACGCGGTCGTGGCGAGCATGCGCAAGCTGCTGCCGGTGCCGGACGGGGCCCGGCTGTGCTGGTCGGAGGACTCGGCGCTCGCGACGGGCCTGGAGCGGGTCGTCGGCGACCTGCACGAGCGCGGACCGATCGATGAGACGGCCACGGCCCTGGGGGTCGAGCTCCACACCGCGCTGAGGGCCATGAGCGCCGCGCGCGGGACCCGCCGCGAGAGGCTGCGCCTGCGGGTGTGCGAGATCGCCGCCCACCACGAGGACGCCATCGAGGCTGCGACTGCGCCCGTGCCCGCGAGCGCGACCGCGGCCGGGATGCTGGAGGCGCTGGACCCCGAGGAGATCAAGCGGCGAGCGCTGACGGCCCATCGGCTGCGGGAGAGTCTGGAGGAGGGCGCGCGGGCCTGCGGGCTGAGGGTCGCCAATCCGGGGTCGGCCGGCTGCGTGGCGCTCCGGGACGCCCGCGGTCTCGAGGGCGGGCCCGGCCGGCGGGCGGTGCGCGTGCTGGACGGGCTCGAGGAGGCCCTGGCGCATGCGGGGCTGTGGGGGCCGGTGAGCTGGCCGGACCCGGGTGTCGGCGGCGGGCGTCCCTGGCCACGAGTGGTCACTGTGCCGACCGATGCGCCAAAGCGCACCAACGAGCTGGTGGAGCTGCTGCGCGAGGCGCTGGGAGCGGCGCGCGACCGTTGAGGCCGGGCCGACCTCGGCGGCCGACTCGCTACCGTGGTCGTATGCCCGCTCCTCTCTTCGCCCTCGTCCCCGCCGCCTACCTGCTCATGCTCCGCCAGACGCCGCCGAGACGGCCGGGCGGGGGCCGTACCGAGGTCCTCCTCCAGTTGCGGCGGAACACCGGCTACATGGACGGGTGTTGGGCCTGCGCGGTCGCCGGGCACGTCGAGGTCGGTGAGCCGGTGACGCGCACGGTGGTGCGCGAGGCGGCCGAGGAGGCCGGCATCGTCCTCGACCCCGAGGACGTGCGAGCACTGACGACGGTGCACCGGTCCAACGACGTGGGCGGACCGCTCCTGGAGCAGCGGGTCGACTTCTTCTTCACGGCGCGGCGATGGACCGGTGAGCCGGTCGTGGGTGAGCCGGGAAAGAACGCCGGACTGCGCTGGTTCGCACTGGACGCTCCACCCGATCCGATGCCGCCGCATGAGAGGGTCGTGCTGCATCTGCTCGCCGCGCACCTGGCCGGCGGGGAGCGCGTCCCGGCGGTGACGACTTTCGGTTTCGCCCCAGGGGAGACGATCGCCGCCTACGGGGCGGCGCGACCCCGCTGAGGCCAGCACCGGGCAGGACGCGCTCGACGAGCGGGGCGGGGGTAGCCTGTCCGAGCCCGAGCGCCCGACCGGGCGAGGCGTCTCATAGCCCGAGGAACTCCAGAATGCGGGGCAGCTCCCGGCGGGCCTGGACCAGCCCGGCCTCGTAGGCGCCCACGACCCGGTCGTAGCGCAGTTCGCCGTTGACGATGGGCATGCGGTCGGGCTGGAAGAGGTAGACCCGCCCCTCGCTCCGGGCGATCTCCAGCTCCTCCATGGTCCGGTTGTAGTTCGACGGGCGGCTGATGATGCCCTCGGCCACGGCCGGGTGGCGACGGAACATGCGCCGGTAGAGGCCCGGCCGCTTCTCGTCGGGCTTGCGGTACCCCGGCGGGCGGGTCGAGACGACGAGCATGCGCTCGTAGCCGTCCGCCGCGGCGGCATCGGTGGCGAACCCGCCCGTGGGTCCCAGAGCGCCGTCGAGATAGGGGGCGCCGTCGATACGGACGATCGGCATGAGCAGGGGCATGGACGACGACGCCTGGCAGCGAGGCAGGAGGTCGGCCATCTCATCGACGTCCTCCAGACCCCAGTAGACCTCCTCGCCGGTGTCGCAGCGGAAGGAACCGATGCGCACGGTGACCTGCGAACCCTTGAAGGCGGGCCAGTCGAAGGGGATGGGCTCGTCGGGGGCGGCGGTGTGCTGGTAGATGTGGTCGGAGTTGAAATAGCCCTGACGGCGCATGAAGCTGCCCCAGCCGCCGGCCTGCGGATCCGTGGTCAGCCCGATGAAAGCCTCGCGCGTGCGCCACAGGTCCCGCGAGACCATATTGACGGTGTTGGTGGCACCCGCCGAGATGCCGCCCACCCAGGGGAAGAAGAGGCCGGCCTCCAGCAGGACCTGGACGAGGGCGGCGGTGTAGGTGCCGCGCATGCCGCCGCCCTCGAAGACGAGGGCGACGTCGTCGACCCGCCGGGTGATCGGCGCCGGGGCGTGGCCGGGGCGCCCGTAGGGGAGGGGACGCGGACGCGGGGGACGAGTCGGGTCGGACGGTCCGGCGGCCGTGGCCGACGCGGGCGGGACGATCGAGGCGGTGGATGCGGAGGGCGCGGTGCTCATGGTGATCTCAGGCTAGATGATCGACCCGCAGGTGTCCCCGCCCCTCCCCGCTCTCCTGCGATTCTCCTGTGATGGCGACCCGGGCGCCGCCGGGTCGACCGGAGAGGGTTCCGCTCGCGGGCCACGACGCGTAGCGTGCCCGTCATGAGCACGCCGACCATCCTGAGGCCTCTGACCATGCGCGGCCTGACCGCGCGCAACCGCCTGTGGCTGCCGCCCATGTGCACTTACAGCGTCGACGCCCGCGATGGCGTCGTCACCGACTGGCATGTTCTTCACTACGCCTCGCGCGCCCAGGGCGCCTTCGGCACCGTCATCGTGGAGGCGACCGCGATCGCCCCCAACGGCCGCCTGTCCCCCTTCGATCTGGGCCTGTGGGACGACTCCCAGGTGGCCGGGCATCGCCGCATCGTCGAGGCGGTCCACGCGGCCGGATCGCTCGCCGGCGTCCAGCTGGGTCACGGCGGGCGCAAGGCGGGCACGCCCCCGTGGCGGCCCGACGCCGCCGCCGGCGCGCGCACCGCCACGCTCGACGGCTGGGACCTAGTGGGGCCCAGCGCCGTCGCCTATCCGCAGCACGCCGAGCCGCGCGCGCTGAGAGCCGACGAAGTCCGCGCGGTGACGGCCGACTTCGCCGCGGCCGCGCGGCGGGCCGCGGAGGCCGGCTACGACGTCGTCGAGCTGCACGGGGCTCATGGCTACCTCATCCACGAGTTCCTCTCCCCGCTGTCCAACACCCGCACCGACGAGTTCGGCGGCTCGCCGGAGGGTCGGCGCCGCTTCACCCTTCAGACGGCTGCGGCCGTGCGCGAGGCGGTCGGGGGCGAGACGGTCCTGGGCATCCGGCTGTCGGCGACCGACTGGGCCGAGGGCGGGCTGACCGGCGAGGACACCGCCGAGCTCGCACCGCAACTCGTGGCGGCCGGGGTCGACGTCCTGCACATCTCGACCGGGGGGAACGTGCCCGCACAAGTGCCGGTGGGGCCCGGCTACCAGGTGCCCTTCGCCGCACAGGTCCGGCGGGCCGTGGCGGGCTCAACGACGCCGGGCGGCGGCCGTCCGGTGGTTGTAACGGTCGGCGTCATCACCGAGGCGGCCCAGGCCGAGCAGATCGTGGGCACCGAGCAGGCGGACGCGGTGGCCGTGGGCAGGCCCGCGCTGCGCGAGCCGTACCTGCCGGTGCGCTGGGCCCACGACCTGGGGGTTGACGACTGGCGGCAGGCGGGGCTGCCGATCCAGTACTGGCGCGGCGCCTGGGGCTGAGCCAGCGGGCGCCGCCCTCCGCTGGACCCCGAGCACGCCGGCGCCGACCAGGGCGATGCGGGCGAGGTCGGCACGCTCGATGCGGGACAGGTAGGCGCGCGCCGACGCGCTCGGGGCGGTGGGCGCGGTCGTGGAGGCGGTCGCGGTCATGCGGGTCGGCTCCCGGGAGTGCGGTGATGGGGAGGTTCGGCCTCGGCGGCGCGCGCGGCCTGATGGAGGGCCTGCTCGACCAGGGCCAGGGCGTGCTCGTCGGCGAGGCGGTGGAAGACGCGGCTGCCCTCGTGGCGAGAGGTGACGGCGCGGCCCCAGCGGAGCCTGGCCAGGTGCTAGGAGACGGCGGCGGGGCTGCGTCCGGTGAGCTCGGCGAGCTCGCCCGAGGAGTGCTCGGCGCCGCGCAGAAGCAGGATGATGCGGATGTGCATGGGGCCGGCCAGGGGGGCGAAGGTCTCGGCGGCGAGGTCGACGTCCTCATCCGCGACCCGCACCCCCTTATTCAAGGGCATGTTTAAACGCTAAAATTGAGTGGCTGCGACATCAAGGACCGGCGTTCCGGAAGCCCGCCGTTCACGCCCCCAGCCAGAAGGCCCGCATGGCCCGGGACAAGCGAGGGCCGTCGGCGACGCCGCACATCTCCCGCTGGGAGTGCATGGACAGCAGGGGCTGCCCGACGTCGACGGTGGTGATCCCCAGCCGGGAGGCGGTGATGGGACCGATAGTCGTCCCGCAGGGGACGGCGTTGCTGGACACGAAGTTCTGCACGGGCACGTCCGCGGCGGCGCAGGCCCGAAGCCACACGGCGGCGCCGACGGCGTCGGTGGCGTAGCGCTGCTGGGCATTGATCTTGACCAGCGGGCCCCCGTTGAGGACGGGTCTGACCGCCGGGTCGTGCAGATGCGGGTAGTTCGGATGGACGGCGTGCCCGGCGTCGGCAGACACGCACACCGAGCGGGCGAGCATGGCGGCCCGCGCGTCGCCGTCGACGCCGAGCGTCCCGGCCAGTCGTTCCAGGATCGTCTCGAGGAGGGGGCCGGCCGCCCCCGAACGGGTGGCGGAGCCGACCTCCTCATGGTCGTTGGCGATGAAGACGACCGGCCCGGCCTCCGCGGCCCGCTCAACACCTCCAGCTCCCCTGCCCCCATCACGGACGAGGGTCTCCAGAGCCACGAGGGCGGCGTGCACCGACGAGAGGTTGTCGAGGCGGGAGGAGGCGAGGAACTCATCGCGCCTTCCGAAGCGCGCGGGCCGCTCGGTGGGGAAGGTCAGGATGTCGTGGAAGGCGAGGTCGGCCGGGTCGATACCGGCCAGCTCGCACAAGTATCGCTCGGGGTCGTCCGGGCGGGCGTCCGCGGAGGCGGGGGCCCACACGGGCAGCAGGTGAGCCTGCTCGTCGAGGTGGAGGGAGTCGTTGACGCCGCGGTCCAGGTGCGGGGCGACCTGGACGACCCGCGCCAGCGGTCCGGTGCGCACGAGGCGCGTGCGGCCGTCACGGGTGACCAGGCGCCCGGCGAGACCCAGCTCGCGGTCGAGAAAGGAGTTGAGCAGGGGCCCGCCGTAGATCTCAACGTCGAGGACCTGGAGGCCGTCGCGCACGATCGCGGCCGACGGTTTGAGCTTGAGGGCCGGGGAGTCGGTGTGGGCGCCGACGATGCGCCAGCCCGCCTCGTCCCGGAGCCGCTCGGGCAAGATCCAGGCGACGACCGCCCCGTCCCGCACGATGTAGCCGCGCCGCGGCAGGCCCTCGTCCCAGGGGCGCGTCTCGTCCGCGGGGACGAAGCCGACCGCGCCCAGGCGCGCTCCGGTCTCGGCGGCCGCGTGGTAGCTGGTCGGGGAGGCGGTGACGAAATCGATGAGACGGGAGGCGTAGACGTCATCGCTGTGCGCAACGGGAAGAGTGGACTGGTCGGTCGGCATGCCCCCAGTGTGACACCCGGTCCGCTCGCGACGGGCGACGGCGCCCCGTTCCGCGTCGCCTCTCACGCCCCGCCCCCGGTCGACCCCCATCGCACGGACATGGGCCCGCAGCCGCCGTCCTGCGGCGCCCGCGGGCCCAGATAGGGCAGGATGAGCCCGATGAGCACCTCCTCCGCCCGGTCCGCCGACCCCGACCTCTCCTTCGACCCGCCCCTGCCGTCCGCGGGCACCACGCCGGTGCGCGCCGTCCTGCTGGACGCCGACGGCGTCCTCCAGCTCATCGGCACACCCTGGTTCCAGGCGCTGTCCGAAGGCGGCGGCGAGACCTTCGCACGCGCACTTCTGTCCCAGGAGGGTCCGGCACTCTCGGGCCGGGAGTCCCTGCGGGACCTGCTGGAGCGTCTCGTCGTCGAGCTGAACCTGACGACCGGCGCCGAAGAGCTCATGACCCTGTGGCGGCGGGCCACCCCCGACCCGGTCGCTTGGGAGGCGGTTCGGGATCTGAGGGCCGCCGGCTATCTCACCGTGCTGGCGACCAATCAGCAGAAGGAGCGTCGCGAGTGGATGCGCACCGTGCTGGGCTACGACGGCCTGTGCGACGTGGACGCCTACTCCTGCGTGCTGGGGGTGGCCAAGCCCGAGCCGGGCTATTTCCAGGCCGTTCTCGATGCGACGGATATGGGCGCCCATGAGGCCCTCTTCGTGGACGACAACTCCGAGAACATCAATGCAGCCGCCGCTGTGGGCATCCGCACGATCCACCATCCGACCGACGCCGGGGGCCGAGTACTGCGGCGCGAGCTGATCGAGGCGCTCAGCATCTGAGACGCCCGAGAGGCACCCGGCGAGTCGCCCCGCGAACCCACGGCCCGGACCCGGCGTCTGCCCCCGTCATCCTCGGGGCCTCGGAACACTGCGACGGCGCGGATCTGACAGGCTGTCGCAGACATGCCTCCGACACCGGCCGGGGGAGATCGTCCGCCCCTCCTTCTGAAGGAGGAGGCCCGGGCGGCGTTTCTCTCATCCTTCAGGTCTTGTCCGACATACTCCCGTCGCGACACACTCAACGTCATAGACGAGCACGACATGGGAGATTCGCGAGAGGATGACATGACGACGCAGGATGCCGCCAGGGCCGCGGCCCAGTTCAGCGCCAGGCCGCGCAGAACGTCCACGTCCGCGCGTTCGGCCGCGTCGTCCGCCCGCGAGCGCATCTCCGACAGACTGGACGAGCGTTTCAACGACCCCTCCCGCCGTGCGCCACGAATCTTCTCCCGGTTCATCAGTCATCTCCACCGGCTCATCCCCCGGCTGCTACGCAAGCGCATTCCCGCGACTTTCATCGGCTATGCCCTCATCAACGGGTCGGCATTCCTGATCGACGTCAGTTTCCTGTGGTTGTTCTACGACAGACTCCATTGGTTCTACCCGTTGGCCGTTACTCTGGGGTACGCGATCGCCGGGGTGTACTCCCTGGTGCTCAACCGGTGGCTGAACTTCCAGTCCCGCGGTCATCTCGTGGCGCAGGGCTCCCGCTATGCCCTTGGGCTCGCCAGCCAGTACGTCATCTTTATCGTGGGGCTGTCCTCCTATCTGCATTGGATCGGCGTGCACGCCGAACTGGCCCGTCTCATATCGGCATGCTGCGAGGGCCTCTACCTCTACGCCCTGATGCGCTTCTGGGTCTTCCGGGGTACGCCGGAGCCGGTGAGCGACGACGACGAGTCCGACCCGTCGTCGGCTCGCCTCTGACCGCGCCGGCCGGTGCTCACCACACCGCCCGCGCGGTCTCCGCGGGGCCGTCGAGCTCGGTGAAGCCGGCGTCCATCACCGAGACCGGCCGGGCTGCGGCGGCCCACGCGTCCGGCGTCGGGAAGACGACGCGGACCCGGTAGTCCTGGGCCGCCCATGCGGCGCGGGTCGTACTGGGCATGGCCGGGCTCTGCCAGGCGAGCTGGGCGGCGTGGGCGGCCTGCGCGCACAGCTTGCCGCTGGTCATCTCCTCCAGGGGAGTGACCTCGATGGTGACGAGGGCGTGCGACGACGTCGAGGCGCTCGTCAGTTCGATGCCCTCAATGGCCCCGGCCTCGCGTACGACGGCGTCGGTGATGGCGGCCGGCGGGGGCGGCAGCTCGTCGCCGTGGGGGAAGTGGGTGCCCTCGACCTGCGTCTTGGCCAGCGCCGGGGGCAGCGGCCGGACCGGGCCGGGCACGAAGGCCCGAGCCGCGGCCCTCCCCCAGCCGGCGGGCCCGGCCTGCGTCACGGTGGCGCCGGGCAGCTCCTGGACCTCCTCCCAGCGTCGTCCGCGGGCGCGGCGCACGAGTTTGCGGATGCGGCCGTTCCTCCAGCGCTCGACGGCGTCGTGCCAGTCCCCGCCGGGCGCGGCCCGCGGCGAGGCGAGCAGGGCGACGACGGCGCGGGCCGCGGCCTCGACGACGTCGATGCGCCGCGGGGGGTGGACCTTGTCGTAGCGGACGGCGATCTGCATGCCCCAGGGAATCTCGTGGTCGCTCACGCCCCGACTCTACGACCGGTCGCGCGCTCCGCTGCAGCCGACCGGATCCACGAGTCGGGCAGTCTCGTCCCTCAGGAGGAAAGGCCCGTCGTCAACATCCTCCCACCGGGGTTGGAGCCGTCATCGCGAACCGATACGGTCCCGATCATGACTGTGTCCCCACCCGCTCCGTCGAGTGTTCCGGAGCGCCCTCGCGTCTTCAACGGCTCCACCACCCATGGCCCGCGAGGAATCCGCCCCCTGCGCCACCCCGCGGAGATACCGCTGCTATGGGTGAGCACGGCGGTGACCGCCACGGGGATTCTCGCCGGGCTGGCCCTGGCGGTGTGGCTCATCACCGTGCCGGACTCGACGGGGCTGGCCGGGAACGTGCGCAATTACCTCGTCAGCACGGGCACGACGAAGAATCTTCTGGCCATTCCGCTGCTGCCGTTGAGCGTATGGATTCTTCGCGCCTTCCTGTACGCCAGGCAGCGGGCCCGCTCGGTGCAGATGAGCCCGACTCAGTTCCCCGAGGGCTACCGGATGGTGGTGGAGGCCGCTGCGCGCTTCGGAATGCGTCGTGTGCCGGACGCCTATGTGGTCCTGGGCAATGGTGTGGTTAACGCCTTTGCGGCGGGGCACGGCTTCCGCCGCTTCGTCGTCGTGCAGTCCGACCTGTTCGAGATCGGCGGGTCGGCGCGAGACCCCGAGGCTCTGCGTTTCGTCATCTCCCATGAGGTCGGGCACCTCGCCGCCGGACACGTGTCCTATTGGCGCACCCTCATCCTGCAGGTCGTCGAATTCGTGCCGCTGCTGGGCAGGGCGCTCTCACGCGCTCAGGAGTACACGGCGGACAATCACGGTTACGATATCGCCCCCGCCGGCGTCCCGGGCGTCATGGGGCTTCTGGGCGCCGGCAAGTATCTGGGGGCGCAGGTCAATCTGCACGCGCTGGCGGACCGCGCCGTCTACGAGCACGGCGTCTGGGTGCACCTCGTGCAATGGGTGGCCACGCACCCGATACTGACCTGGAGGGCTTATGCATTGCGCGACCGACGGAGTCCGGGACGCCTCATGGCGCGGCCCAAGGCGGCATGGTATCCGCCGGTCAGCCCGGTGGGTCGGGCTTCCAGCGCGAGCTGGCCGTCTCCCGCTCAGGTGCTGTCGGTCCTGAGATCGACCAGGGTGCGGGTGCCGGGTGCTGAGGAGCAGTTCGGCCGCTACCCGGGCGTGACCTACGCCGTGGGCCCCAACGCGCTGCGTCTGGCCGATCCGGTCCCCGTTCCGCTCGACTCCTCCGACCGCGGCGGGGCCGCCGGGTAGCGGCGCACCGGGACAGGGGCGGCATCAGCCCCCTCGACGCAGCACGACCCCTTGTTCCTCGAAGGTGACGGCGCCGAAGCTCTTCACTCGCGCGACCTTCTCGAAACCGACCGCCAGGTGCAGGCCGACGCAGGCGTGGTCGGCGGTGCTCACGATGCTGTACAGCTCCACATCGGGCTCGAAGACGCGCACGGCGTCGTCGATGGCGGTCAGGAGCGCGCGTCCGACGCCGCGGCGGCGCGCGTCGGGGTCGACGACGAGGCCCGAGACCATCCAGGTCCTCCGGGCCGCGGAGGCAGGGGCAGTGAGAGACCGCTCGGGCAGCCAGGTGCGCATGTCCTCGGGCAGCGGGAAGGCTCCCGAGAGCGCGGCGGGCGCGAGCAGCGCGTCGCCGGACCCGGCCCGGTCCGTTGCTCGGGGCACTGCCGTGCTCGAGCCCAGGTCGTCGTCTCCCGGGACGGCGGCGCCGGAGGCGGCGGCGCCGGAGACCGCCGCAGGCAGGAGCGCCAGGAGAAGAACCGGGAGGGCATCGATCATGCGAGGGGCCTGCTCGAGCGCCTCCTCCACGCAAACGCCCCGCTGCGCCAGGAGGCGGGCGACACGCGCGGCGTCATCGGACCGAGCCGGCCGAACGACGACGCCGGCGGCGGACGTGCCGGGCGACGCAGGGGCGAAGGGGACGGGATCGTTGTTCACCGAGTCAGTCCTCACATCGTTCACTGTCCAATGTCCTGCGTCTTGCGCACGCGCGTCTACGTTCGCGAACGGTCAGTTCAGCGCAGTCGGCCGGAACCATCCGCCTGCTCGGCGCCTGGAACCTGCGGCGGCGGGATGTAGGGGGCGGCGCCCGTCGACCCCTGAGGCTGCGCGCCCGGCTGGAAGGGCGCAGCGGGCTGCGGGAAGCCGGCGGCGGGAGCGGCGGATCCCCCCATGGGCGGGGGAGCCGTCCTCAAAGCGGCCGGCCGCCGAATGAACAGGAAGCCGAGGACCGCCATCGCGATGTAGGTGATGACAGTCACCCACAGGAAGAGGAAACCGGGACCGCGCTCCACCGCCACGCCCAGACCCGGGTCGGCATCCACGGCGGACCAGTGAACGGACAGGACCAGGAGCAGACCTCCGAACAGCGTACCGACCACCGGGTAGATGAAGAGCGCCCCGCGGCGCACCTTCGTCCCCAGGAACATGAGGCCCACCGCGCACACGATGAGAACCAGCGAGACGAGGAAGAACACAACGCAGAAACCGGAAGTGAACAGGGTCACGGTCTTCGAGATCCCGAAGAAAGAGCTGAGCGTGTACACGGGCAGGGAGAACGCCAGGAGCATCGCCAGGATATTGGCACCGCCCAGGCAGGCGAGTACGAGTCGTTTCCTGGGCGGGATGTACGAGCCCGGCGCGCCGAAGGACGGCGCACCGGCCGCAGGGGCGGGCATCGCCTGCGCGGGTGCGTACTGGGGTTGCGTCTGCTGCGCGGGCGGCCCCTGCGGAGGCTGAGGCGCAGGCCCCGGGGTCATCGGGCTCGGGCTCGGAACAGGGTCGCCTGAGGAGAAGGGAGTACTCATGCGACCCACGGTACGGGCTCATGGCCGTACCAGCACCCCTTTTCGCAGGACTGCACCGGTGAGTAAGACGGAGGGAGAGCCCCCCGAGCCCATCCGCACGCGGGAGGAGCGGGCCCCGAGGGGCCCGCTCCTCCCGGCGGTCGACGGATGGGGCTCGTCAGCGGGCGCGGCGGCGCAGACGAAGCAGCACCACTCCGGCTCCCACGGCGACAATGGCGACCAGGCCGGCGGCCAAGCTGGCGCCGGTGACGGGCAGGGTCGGCTTGGCGGGAGCCTTGGCCGCGACCACCGTCGGGTCGGCGGAACTGGCGGTGGCGCGGGCGACGACCGCGGTGCCCGTCGGATCGTCGGACGAAGCGGCGGAAGCCACCGGGGATGACGCCGGGTCGTCGGCGCTCTTGCTCGGCGCCGCCTCGGTCGCGGTGGCCGGTGCGTCGGTGGTGGAGGGCGCGTCGGCGGCCCCCTCCGGCGCACCGGTGGTGACGGGCGTTGACGAACCGGCGTCGTTCGAGCCGGCCGGCGTCTGGGGGGACGCCTCGGGAGTGGGCTGCTCGGCATCGTTATTCGAGCTCGAGGACTGGCCGGTCGGAGCCAGACCCGTCGAAGCCGGGTCGGAATAGTCGGCGAAGTTCTGGGTGGCGTACCAGGAGTCCGTCGACGAGTTGTAGGCGATGCCGATGCCGATGGAGTTGACATCGGTCGCGGTCATATTGGCGTAGTGGCCGGGAGACTCCTTCCACTGGTCGAACAGCTGGGAGCCGATGTCGGTGCTGCCCGACCCGGTCCGCATGGCGACGTTTTCAGAGGCAGCGCTCCAGCCTCCGGGGAACTGATCGGCGAAGCTCGGGTTATGACTCATCGTGTCCTGCGACGCCATCTGCTCTGACCAGGTTTGAGCCACGGAGTCGAGCTGGGTGTAGCGGGTCACGGGCTGAAGGCCCAGCTGCGTGCGCAGGTCATTGACGTCCTGGAGAATCGTGTCCGCGTAACCGGCGCCCTCGGAGGAGGCGTCCGCCGGACGCGCCACAGATGCGGCCTGCTGCACGGAGGGTCCGGTCGCCGGGGCGGCCTGCGCCGTCGAGACGGCGGTGAAAGGGACGATGGAGAGCAGTGCGATAGCGAGTGGGCGTGTGGACTTCATGAACTGTCCTGTCAGTCAGGGGCGTGGAAACGCGGCCCACTCCATCACGTTGCGTGAGGTCACGGCCAGGTAACAGCCCTCGTGTTCACCGAGAGCATGATTTCTGTTGCGTGGCTCACTGGACAGGGCGGTCGCAGGGTGTCAGACGTCCCTCGCGGCGGCTGAATCCCGCGCTCGCGGACGGCGCTGCGCGGCCCGCCCGCCTGCGAGGCCCGAGCCCGGGCCTCACCCGCGCTCAGACCCCAGCCGGTCAGGACGTCTCGTCCGACCCGGCACTGAGCAGGTCGACCAACTCCAGAATCATGCGGACCGACCACCACGCCCAGTCGTGACCGCCGCTGACAGGCGTGACCGCGACGTCGCGCCCCCTCAGAGCGTGGGCGAGGGCGCGCGCGTCGACCAGCATCCGGCCCTCGAAGGTCCCGGCCAGGAGCCGTGCCGTGAGCCAGCGCGGGCAGGCCGCCAGGGCTCGGCCCACGTCGAAGCGCCACAGCGACGGGGAGAGCGCGATGGCATGGCCGATCTCGCCGTCGGCAAGCGCGAGCGCCCACAAGGACGCGAGAGCGCCGTAGCTCTGCCCTGAGACGATCGTGTCGGCGCCGAGCGGGCTGACGGCGAAGCGGCTGCGGAGCACGGGCAGGAGCCCGTCGATGACGAGGTCGACCTGCCCGCCGGGCACACCGAGATGCTCGGCGCGGTAGTCCCCCTGGTCGCGCGAGTCGACCATGGCCACGTGCAGCGGTGGGAGTTCCCCCGAGGCGATGAGCGCGTCGAGGGCCCGCACGAGTCCCATCCGACGCAGCCAGATCTGCCCGTCGAACAGGAGCAGGACGGGCGTGCCGGACGCGGGCGCTCCCCCGGGTTCGTAGACCCAGACGCGTTCAGCACCCTCCTCACCCCTCCCGTCGCGGTTCACGGGACCGCCGCGGCCGGCGTCCGCGCGCATCGGCACCGATAGCTCATGCACCCGTCCACGGCGCCCCGCGGGTCTCGCACGGGGGCGGCGCTCCCCCGCCGGCCCCTCCCAGGGGGGCGCCGGGGCATCC
>NZ_GL985606.1:2734584-2759972 GCF_000220835.1 Actinomyces sp. oral taxon 448 str. F0400
CCGGGGCATCCGGCCCCGCCGCCACCGAGCGGGCCGGCCCGAAGGATCCGGCGACCGTGCGCGAGGCGCGCGGGTCCGGCCCGGCCGCACGCATGATGGCGAGGCGGGCGGGGCGCCCGTCCAGACCGCACCATGGTGGAGCGCCTCGGCCCCTCCACGCCGCGATGCCGTAGCTCGCGCACCAGTCCGCCGGCACCGACCAGGTGCAGGTCCACACGTCAGTGCCCGCCAGTCGCGTCATGGTGAGAGCTTCGACGCCGCCCGCGGCGAAGAGGCCGTTGGCGTCCAGGAGGACCGAGACGGCCCCCGGCTCCCGCACCGTCCACGTCATGAGGACGCGGTCCCGGTCCTCGGGGTCCGGCGCGGTGACCGGGCTGGGGCCGGCCATCGCGTCGTCGAGCACCCGACGCCGCGACGACTCGTCGTCCGCATCCTCCCAACCGGTCTCGACCGGACCGTGGCGACGCCGGGCCGGCACGGGGCAGTCCTCCGGGGAGAAACTGCGAGCCCGCTCCACGTGGGCGCGGCCGAGCCGATCGGTCCGCACCCGCCCGGGAACCGCGCCGCCGTCCGCATGCGGCGGGCCCGACACTCCGCCGCCATGCGCCTTGTTCTCGTGTTCTCTCACGCCCCCGCCCCTCCGGGCAGGCCCCTGATGGGAGTGATCACGGCCGCCACCGCCTTCCTCACCGCTCTCGCGCATCCCGTCCGCCGCAGACGGCGAATGATTCCGCGCCGCTGTCTACTCACGCACGCCGCACGACTCCGCGCTGCGTGTGATAACTAACATTCGTCGTCAATATACGGGGTTTGCCAACGACCCGTACGCGTAGCTGCTCGAGAGTCGAATGGTTGCGTCCGGAACTCTCGCGGTACGCTCCACTCGTGACGATCGCAACGTGAAGATGCCAATAAGGGCTCGGCGACGCCCGACCCCGATCGGTTCGTCGGCTATCCGAGCCTTCGTCGACCCCTCATTGACCTCCACCGCCGCATCGCCGCAACACAAGATCTCGGCGTCCCTGAGCCCACGCAACATCATGCGCTCACCGCGCAGCGCTCGCGGAGCCGTCAGCCCCCGGGGCGACGACCCGCTGACCGACGACCGACGACACGAAGGACAGGTACATGAGCACCGCAACCGAGTGGCCCCGAGCCGAGGTCTCGCTGAGCTCCGAGGGCCATGCGCGTGTCAATCTCGGAGGCGTCGAGATGGACCTGAGCCAGCCGTCCCCGCAGGAGGCGCGGGCCGCCGTCGTCGCCCACCTGTCCCGTAACGCCAAGGCTCTCGGGCATCCGATCTCGACCGTCATCACCGACCCCGTCGGGAGCTGGCGCGTGGCGGTCCACCCCGACGGCACCGTCATCACCGAGGGGGCACCGACCTCACCCGCGCCTCAACGGCATTCGGCGACCCGACAGGCCCGGACCCGCTCGGCGCCCGAGCCCCAACGGCCCTCGGCATCCCGGTCGACGAGCAGGCTGCCGGCCGTGCACGACTCGGCGTCGCAGCCCCCGACCCGCCGGCGGCTGCGACGCGAGGCACCCGTCCCAGGCTCGTTCACCCCCGAGACCGCCGGTCACGGCCTGCCCCCTCAGGTCCCGCCCCGGGCGACCGACACGGCCTCATTCCGCGCCGTGCCCCGCGCGGATCCGCGGCCTGAGCGGACCAGGCCCGCGCCGTCACCGACCTCCCCGCCGACGGCGCTCTCCGCCTCCCCGCCGGCGTCGTCTTCCCCGCCGGCGCCGTCTTCCCCGCCGGCGCCGGCGTCCCCTCCGACGGCGTCGCCGGCCTCCGCGCCGATGACGATGCCCGCGCCCGCGCCACCCGCGGAGCCGGTGCCGTCATCGACCCCGCCCGAGTACGACCCGCCCGAATACGACCCGCGCGAGCAGGCGCGCTCGACGTCGCTGCTCACCGAGATCACCAACGAGGCCCCCGCCACCACCGGCCTGCGCGGAGTCCTGAACCAGCTCGGGCTCCACCTGGCGCCCGCTGCGCGCGAGCGGGCCGAGCGGGCCGACGTCGCCGCCGTCGCCCAGCACTGGGCGGGGCCGCGCACCATCGCCGTGGTCAACGGCAAGGGAGGCGCGGGCAAGACGCCGACCGCGATCCTGCTGGCGGCTGTCTTCGCGCGCTACGGCGGCGCCGGCGTAGTCGCCTACGACAACAACTCCACACGCGGCACACTGGGCTGGCGCACGCAGCAGGGGCCGCACGACGCCACGGTCATCGACCTGCTGCCGCACATCGACCACCTCCTGTCCCCGCAGGCCCAGGCCGCCGAGATCTCCGGGTTCGTCCACCATCAACGCGAGGACCGCTACGACGTGCTGCGCAGCCGGCCCGAAGTCCTCGCCGACGCGCAGGCCGACGCCGGCGCGGACAGCTTCGACGCCGTTCACTCCGTGTTGACCAAGTACTACCGACTCGTGGTCGTCGACTCCGGCAACGACGAGTCCAGCCCGCAGTGGCGCGCCATGATCGCATGCGCCGACGCCATCGTGGTCCCCACCATCACCCGGCCCGACCACGCCGAGTCCGCCCGCCTCCTCCTGGCCGAACTGGCGGGCGCGGACGCCCACGCGGCGCGTCTGGCGGAGAACGCCCTGGTCGTCGTCTCCCAGGACTCCAAGGCCGAACCGCCCCCGACTCGACTCGTCTCCACGTTCACTGAGATCGCCCGCGCCGCCGTCGGTATCCCCTACGACTCGGCCATGGCCGGGCGACCCCTCATCCTCGACTCCCTGATGCTGTCCACGCGCCGCGCCTGGCTGTCGGCCGGCACCGCTCTCGCCGCGGGGCTCTGACACCGCCGGGCCCGCGGCGGCCCCGCGCCTCCGCCAGCACGGGAGTGTGAGCCGTCGCTCACTATAATGGCGTCCGGTCGCCGCCGGCATCCGAGCCGCGGCCGCCCCATCTCGTGCGGGCGAGCGCGGCGCCGGGATCGGGCGGCGCTCGCCCCGACCGCCGAGGAGGCCTCTCAATGACCACGCCGCCCGTCCAGCCGCCGACCCCGGCAAGCGCGCGCTCCCGCCCGACCGAGGCGACGCTCCCCGGCGGATCCGCGAAGCACCGGGGACGTGCGGCCGCAGACGGCGGACCGGACGACGACGTCCGCGGCCGCGCCGCGCTGCGGGCTCTCGGCGTGGACGACGGGACAACCCTCAGCGAGGGGAGCGGCGGTGCCATTGACGTCGTTTCGCCGTTGACCGGTTCGCTCATCGGCCGGGTCCCTCGTCTGGAAGCGGACGACGTCGCCCGGGCGGTCCGGCGCTCGCGCACCGCGCAGAGCCGTTGGCGACGTGCGCCGATGCGCAGGCGCGCCCGAGTGCTACTCGCTCTCCACGACCTCATCTGGAGGCTGCGCGCCCCTCTCCTCGACCTCGTCCAGTGGGAATCGGGCAAGGCCCGAACCCACGCCTTCGAGGAGCTGGCCGACACCGCCATCACCGCCCGCTACTACGCCCGCACGGGAGCCCGGCACCTCGCCGCCGAACGGCGCCGCGGGGCCGTGCCGGGGCTGACGAGGACCACAGTCCATCACAGACCGCTCGGCGTCGTCGGCATCATCTCGCCGTGGAACTATCCGCTGACGCTGGCCGCCTCCGACGCCGTGGCGGCGCTCATGGCGGGCAACGCGGTCGTCCTCAAACCCGATTCGGCCACCCCCTTCACAGCCCTGGCCGTTCATTCGCTCCTGAGGCGCGCTGGCGCGGACCCCGACCTGCTTCAGGTCGTCACCGGGCCGGGCGCCGCGCTCGGGGAGTCGCTCATCGACGCCGTCGACGCCCTCATGTTCACGGGCTCCTCAGCCACCGGCTCGGCGGTGGCCTCCCGGGCGGGAGCCCGTCTCATCCCCGTCTCGGCCGAGCTCGGCGGGAAGAACCCTCTCATCGTACGGGCCGACGCCCCCGTGGCCCGCACGGTGCGGGGCGCCGTCGGCGCCTGCTTCTCCAACGCCGGCCAGCTGTGCGTCTCCATCGAGCGCGTCTACGTCCACGAGGCCGTATGGGACCGGTTCGTCCCCGCTTTCGTGCGGGCGACGCGGGCCCTGCGCGTGGGCGCCGCAATGGGGTGGGGGGCTGATATGGGCCCGCTCATCAGCCCCGAGCATCTCGCCAAGGTCGCCGCTCACGTGTCGGACGCCGTCGCCAAGGGCGCCACCGTACTGACCGGGGGGCGCGCTCTGCCGGAGCTCTCCCCCACGGCCTACGCCCCGACGCTGCTGACCGGCGTCACCGAGGACATGGACCTCCACGCCGCCGAGACCTTCGGGCCGGTGGCCTGCCTGTACCGCGTGTCCGGGGATGAGGAGGCCGTCCGACTGGCGAACGCCTCGCCCTACGGGCTCAACGCCTCGGTGTGGACGGCCGATCGGCATGCCGGCGCCGAGCTGGCCGGGCGGATCCGCGCTGGAACCGTCAATGTCAACGAGGGATACGCGGCGGCATGGGGCTCGACGGCGGCCCCTATGGGCGGGATGGGGGCCTCGGGACTCGGCCGCCGCCACGGCGTCGAGGGGATCGTCAAGTACACTCAGAGCCAGACCGTCGCCGTCCAGCATCTTGCGCCCCTTCAGGCGCCGCCGGGCGCCGACGGGGAGCGGTGGGCGTCGGCGATGGCCGCCTGGCTGCGCCTGGCCCGCCACCTGCCCCGACTCGACCGGTAGCCCACCGGCGGCGCGCCGGATGGCCCCGTGCACCGGAGCCCTGCCCGGGGAGGACTCAATCGCCCCGTCCCGCACGGCCGGGTGCGGCGCGCTCGACCACTAGCATGAATCCATGTCCTCTCCTCCCCCACCCGACGCAGCACCATCCGGCTCCTCCGGCTCCGCGCCGGAGACCGGGCCGCGACGCATCCTGCCGGCTCGTGATCACGTGGCGCTCCAGCCCGAGGAGCCGGCGATAGCGGCCTGGTGCACCGGCGGGATGCGCGCCCTGACCGAGCACGTCCTCGCACTCGTCGGACCGCATCCCGGCCGACCGGGGATCATCGCAGTGGACGGGCGCAGCGGTGCCGGCAAGACCACGATCACCTCCCGACTTGTCGCCGCCATCCCCGGCGCACAGGTGCTGCGCATCGACGATCTCGATTGGAACGAGCCTCTGTTCGAATGGGATCACCTGCTCGTCGCCGCGCTCACCGACCTGCGCCGCGACGGCGCCCTCGCCCTGATTCCCCCGGCATGGCGGTCTCACGGACGCGATGGGTCGCTGACCATCACGACGGGCGCGCCACTCGTCATCGTGGAGGGCACCGGCTCGGGGATGCGGGCCGTCGCCGACCTCGTCGACCTGCACATCTGGGTGCAGACCGATGACGATGTCGCCCAGAAGCGCGGCATCGCGCGGGACATCCGGGAGGGCACGAACGGTGACGCCAATGAGTCCGTTCAGTTCTGGCACCGGTGGATGAGCCATGAACGTCCTTTCCTCGCGGCGGACAGACCCTGGGAGCGGGCCCGCCTCATCGTCTCGGGCGAAGCGCTTCCAGGGCTGGCCGACGGCGAGGTGGCCTGGGCCGAGGGCCCCCTCCTCGAGGGCCGACGCGACTTTGGGCCGGATTCATCCCGCCGCTCTAACGCGTGACCGGCCGACCCGCTCTCAGCCGGACTCGGTCCCCGTCTCGGCGCCGGCCTGCTCGGCGTCCGCTCCGGGCCGCTCAGGGGAGTCCGCCGCCGCAGGCCACGGCCCGCCTTCGTCCGCGGCCTCCGCCTCGGCGACCTGCTCCATACCCGTCTTGCGGGAGAGAGGAACCTCCGGCAGGAGCAGTGCGACGCCGGCCGTGGCCACGAACAGCGGGATCATCCAGCCGAAGATCGGCAGAAGAGCATCGGCGTAGGAGTTGGCAACGGCGTCGTGCAGCGCGGCCGGCAACTGGTTGACGAGGGCCGGGGTGAGCGAGGACGTGTCCTGCCCCTGGAACTGCGCCAGCGCGGCGGTCACCGCCGGGTCGGAGCTGCGAGCCAGTGCCCCGATCCGGTCGGCGAGGTTGGAGGTCAGACCCGAGGAGAAGGCCGCGCCGATGAGTGAGGCTCCGAGCGACACAGCGACCTCGCGGAAGAAGTTGTTGCCGCTGGTGGCCGTTCCCAGATGCCGGGCCGGAATGGCGTTCTGGACGACCGTGACCAGGAGCTGGAAGAACAAGCCGATCCCCGCGCCCATGACGAAGGTGGCCGCCGAGATCTCCCAGACGGGCGACGACGTCGTCAGGCGGAAGAGCCAGAAGGAGGCCGCCGCGGCGATGAGCGTGCCGGCGATCGGGTAGATCCTGTACCGGTTGGTGCGGGCCACCAGGACACCGGAGAGAAGCGAGGCGAGAAGTATGCCGACGGTCATGGGAACCAGGAGCAGTCCCGACGCGGTGGCCGAATAGCCGTAGACCATCTGCAGGTAGGTGGGCAGATAGCTCATGACGCCGATCATCCCGCCCATGGCGAGCATGCCCACGACGGTGGCCACGATGAATGTGCGATTGGTCAAGATCGCCCAGGGAAGGATCGGGTCGACGGCGCGAGTCTGCGCGAACATGAAAAGTCCCCAGCAGACCAGGCCCGCCACGCCCAGGCAGATGATGACGGGGCTGGTCCACCCGTACTGGTTGCCGCCCCAGGTGGCCATGAGGACGAGGGCCGCGGCGCCGGCATCCATCAGAGTCAGGCCCCACCAGTCGATGGGACTGGTCAGGCGGCTGGTCGGCAGACGGAGCACGAAGGCGATGGCGATGAAGGCCAGAACGCCCAGCGGCAGGTTGATCCAGAAGGCCCAGCGCCAGGAGACAGAGTCGGTCAGCCAGCCGCCCGCGATCGGGCCCAGAATGGAGGCGATGCCGAACATGGCGCCCATGGGGGCCATGTAGGTTCCGCGCACGCGTGGCGGAATGAGGTCGCCGGTGATCGCCTGGGAGGAGATCATGAGGCCGCCGCCACCCAGGCCCTGAAGGGCGCGGTAGACGATGAGCTGGGCCATACCCGAGGCGGTGCCGCACAGGGCCGAACCGGCGAGGAACAGACCGATGGCCACAAGGAAGAGATTCTTGCGGCCCACGAGGTCGCCGAGCTTGCCGTACACGGGCATGGCGACAGTGATGGCCAGGGTGTAGGCGGTGAGGATCCAGGCCATGTGGCTGGCGCCGCCGAGATCGCCCACAATGGTGGGCAGCGCGGTGCCCACGATCGTCTGGTCCATGGCGGACAGGAACATGACGACCAGGAGCGAGGCGTAGACCGCCCAGAAGCGGCGATCCGGGCGGAAGTCGCCCCCCGCCTCGGCGGAGGGCGTGTCGGCACGGGCCGACGTCGGGGCGGACTGAGTCACGAGCATTGCCTTTGCTTGTCGGGGATTGCTTGTCAGATGCGTGTGAGAGTCGACGCAGCGCACGAATCCGATGAGACGCGCGAGCGCCGCAGGCGGGGCGATCAATCAGGGGGACGCGATACGGGCTCATCGAGTCCTCGGCGAGCGGACAGGACGTCATCCACGGCCGCGGTCATGGTGCGGATGGCGGCGACCAGTCGGGCCCCCTGCGGCCCGCCCGGAGCGCTCCGACGCTCCGGGGGCGTCTCGGACTCCTCGCCGCGGGGGCCGTCATCGGTCCACAGGTCCATGGCCGAGCGCTGAATCGCCATGGCGAGAGCGACCACGGCCCGGGAGCGGGGGTCGTCGGACGTCGTTCCGAGGCGTCGGCCGGCGGCCTCGGCCAGGGAGGCGGCGATCGCTCTCAAGCGCTCGTGAATGGCGCGCCCCACCTCGGGATTGTCGCGGACGACCTCGGGGAAGGACAGGAGCCATCCGCGTTCCGACTCGACCGACTCGGCGCCGGCGACCAGGAGGTCTCCAAGATCCTCCAGCAGGGTACCGTCGCCGGATACGAAAGCCTCGATCGACGCGGGTTCGGGGGGCTCCATACCGACGACGAGGAGATCGGCCTTGGAGGAGAAGTGGTTGAAGACGGTCCGGCGGGAGACCCCGGCGAGTGCGGCGACGTCGTCAATCGTCATGGCGGCGTAGCCGCGGTCGCGGGTCAGGGTGAGCGCGGCCGCCCGGATGGCGGCGCGGGTGCGGCGCGTGTGGACGCTGCGTAGATCGATCGAAGACACGACCACATCATGCACTCAGTGCAGAGTTGCACTCCATGCAGAAACGCGCGACGTTGGTCACGCCGTGCCGACCCGGGCTCGCCCGCCCATGTTCCGCCTCGCCGGCCGCGCCCACCGGAAGCCGGAAAGAGCCGGTCACAACCCGGGGAACACGGCGGGGCGGGTCCCGCGCGCGTAGGCTCGAGCACGTCGAGCGCTGTCATGGACCGCGGAGGTGAGCCCGAGATGACCCTGTTCCATGCACCGTCCGCTCAGGAAGTCGTGCCCGCTCTTTTCGTCGTGCTCTTCTGCGGCCTCATCGGACTGGAGCGCGAGGTGCACCACAAGGACGCGGGCATGAGAACCCACATCCTCGTAGGACTGGGGAGCTGCTTGTTCACCCTGGTGTCGCTGTACGGTGCTCCGGCGACGCTCACGGGCAATATGCGGTGGGACGCGTCGCGGATCGCGGCGCAGGTGGTCTCAGGAATCGGCTTCATCGGCGCGGGTGTGATCTTCTTCGAGCACGACAGCGTACGAGGCCTGACAACGGCGAGCGCGATCTGGGTGGCCGCCGCCGTCGGAATGTCATGCGGGGCGGGAATGATCGCCGTCGCCGCCCTCATCGTGCTTCTGTACTTCCTCGCCATCCTCGCCGTGGCACCCATCGCCCGCCGCCTGATCCGCCGAGGGACCGAGGGCAGGCTGCGGATCACGTACGTCGACGGGAAGGGCGTTCTCCGGGCCCTCCTGCTCAAGGCGTCCGAAATGGACTTCGAGTCCATGGTGACGGCGAGCCGTCAGATTACGCGGATGGAGTGGAGGGGAGCCGTCATCGACATGCGAGTGGATGGCAGGAAGGGCATCTCGGACCTCGTGTCCGCCCTGTCCATGGTGGACGGGGTGGTGGAGGTCGAGGTGCTCGACGACGAGCGCTAGGCGGGCCTCCACCGCTCACGCCCTCTCGCGGGCGCGCTCGCCCCCCCGGGGACGGGCCGACCGACGCCCCGTCCTCACCGGCTGAGCGGAGCATCCCGCCGTGCACCCGCGCCGCTCGGGAGCGGGCGGAGGACCGGAGTCAGCCGATCATGTAGACCATGCCACGGCCGTCTTCGACCAAACCGGAGGCGAAACGTCGGGCCCGATGGAGGTAATGGAGGACGTACGGGGAGACGGGTTCACCGCCGTCCGAACCCCCGCCCTCGTCGGGCGGCGGCTCCGGGCCGAGCTCGCGGCACAGCTCCTCCAGATCCCGGGCGATCACCTTCACCTCGCCGAGGGTCAGAGGCCTCATCCACGGCTTCCATCCGCTAAAACCGGCGTTCATATCGACCCCGCCCTCGAACATGCGGTAGGACGGCCGGGGCCCGTCGCCGTCCGGTCGGGAGCGAGTCAGGTTCTGAAGAGCGCCCCAGGCCTTGTCGAGGTAGAGCATGTCCCTGTCGGGCACGGCCTGTCGGAAGGTCGCCGCACCGCACCTGGCTCCGCGCTCGAGGCCCCAGGCGTCGGCGAGCGGGTCGGAGGACAAGAAGAGACGAGGGGAGGCGAGGGCCTCCGCAGTCCGGTCGGCATCGAAAGCGTATGCGTAGTAGCGAATTCCCATGGCGTCAGGATCGCGCACCCGCCGGTCGAGCGCCCGGTCGGGTGTCCGACCTGTGGACAATCGGCTCCATCAGGCACGGGAGCCGGTCTGTGGAGCCCTGTGCACTGCGCTGGCGCACGGCCGGCGGGGCCGTCCCGTCCTCGACGGGCCCCGCGGCCATGCCCGCAGAACCTGGGCCTCACGACGGTGATGATCGGGACCGACCATTCAGTCAGTCGGCTCCGCGCCCTCGGGCCGTGTCGTAGAAAGCGAGCTCGATGAGGTTCTGGTCGGGATCGCGCACGTAATGGAGGAGACGGTGAGAACGAGGTGGTCGATGCCCGTGATCCGCATGGGAGGATTGTCCCCCGGCGCCGACTTCGACGTCGCGGGCCCGCGCAGTCCCCATCCGCGCGCAGCCGCGGCCGATCCCGCGCAGATGGATGCTCCGCGCCGAGGCGTCCCGCCCGTAGCCTTGCCGTATGACGCTCGAACGCCTGACCGGCCGGTTCGGCCCGCGCCCCATGGCGGGCGACGCCATCGGGGCCGTCCTCATGGCACTGCTCTCGACGCTCCCCCTGCCCGCCCTTCTCGGCGAGCGCGGCGTCGTAGGTCCGCGGCTGCTGCCCCACAACGCGGTCGGGGCGCTGTTCGTGGTGGCCTGGACCTTCGCGTACGCCGTGCCCCTCCTCTGGCGCCGCACCCGGCCCGCACTGGCCTGCACCCTGCTGGCCATCCCGCACCTGGTGCAGCTGGCCGCCTTCCCCTTCATCCTGCCCCAGAACATCTCGGTCCTGGTCATGGAGTTCGCGATCGCCGCCTACGGCAGCAGGCGTGCGCGCAGGCTGTGGCTGATCCTGGGCCTCGCCGCCTCGCTGGCGGCCTCCTTCAGCTGGACCGAGGAGTACCGGGTCAACTACGCGACCAACGACAACGCTCAGCTCTACGTTCTCCTCGTCCTCCTCATCGCCCTGGTCGTTTCAATCATCGCCAGCTGGCTGCTGGGCGCCCTCGCCCGCGAGCGCCTGCTGACCGTGAGAACTCTCAGGGACCGCGCCAAGGCCCTCGCCGCCGAGCGCGACCGGTTCGCGCAGCTGGCCGCCGAGCAGGAGCGCTCCCGTATCGCTCGCGAGATGCACGACGTGGTCGCCCACTCGCTGAGCGTCATCGTCGTCCAGACCGACGGCGCGATCTACGCATTGGACCAGCCGGGTGCCGACGCCGCCAAGCTGGCGCTGGCCCGCGAGGCCCTCAGACGCATCGGCACCGCCTCGCACGAGGCCCTGTCGCAGACCCGCGCTCTGGTCGGCGTCCTGCGCGAAGGCGAAACGCCTGAAACGGCCCCGCAGCCGCGACTGAACGAAGTCGGCGGGCTCGTCGAATCCGCGCGGGCCTCCGGGCTGGACGTCGACTACGTCGTCGTCGGCTCCCCGGACGCGCACGCCCCGCTCGACGCCGCCCGCGAAACGGCCGCCTACCGCATCGTCCAGGAGTCGCTGACCAATGCAATCAAGCACGGCGGGCCGCACGTGCGCGTTCGGGTCCGCGTCAGCCATACGGACGCCGGCCTGGCGATCAGCGTCCGCGACGACGGCCGTGCCGCCGCTGCCGATGACGGCCACGGACACGGTCTGATCGGAATGCGTGAACGTGTGGCGCCTTTCAACGGTACGCTCACGGCGCGGCCGCGGTCGGGCGACGGCTTCGAGGTGCTCGCGACCATTCCGGTCGGCGAGGCGCGGAGCACGATGAAAGCACGGTGAAGACGGCCGCGCTGCACGGTCCGGGCGCTCCGACGCTCCGCCCCAGCCGCTCCATATCACTGATCTGATGAGGATGAACGTATGAACGAGACCATCAGACTCCTGCTGGCCGACGATCAGGAAATGGTCCGTGCGGGCTTCCGCATGGTGCTCGACGCTCAGCAGGAGATGACCGTCGTCGGCGAGGTGGGCGACGGTCGGGACGCCGTGGACGCCGTCCTCGGCGCCGAGGCCGATCAACGGCCCGATCTCGTCCTCATGGACATCCGCATGCCGCGTCTGAACGGCGTGGTCGCCACCGAGGCGATCACAGCGGCCACCAGCACGAAGGTACTCGTGCTGACCACCTTCGACCTGGATGAGTACGTCTATTCCGCGTTGCAGGCCGGCGCCTCGGGCTTCCTGCTCAAGGACGCCGGCCCGGCTGAGCTCCTGGCGGCGATCCGCGCCGTCGCCTCCGGTGAAGCGGTTGTCGCCCCCAGCGCGACCCGCCGTCTGCTAGAGCGCTTCATCCCCACGCTGCCCCCGCCGGACCGGAGCGGCACCGCCGCCCAGCGCCTGGCGGCGCTCACCGAGCGGGAGCGCGAGGTGCTGGGCCTAGTCGGCCAGGGGCTCAACAACTCGGAGATAGCCGGCAAACTCTTCCTCAGCGAGGCCACCATCAAGACGCATGTGGGTCATGTCCTGACCAAGCTGGGGCTGCGCGACCGCGTGCACATGGTCGTCTTCGCCTACGACGCCGGCCTGGTCAGGCCCCGAGGCTGAAGCCGGGCAGACCCGTACTCACTGCGTCCCGCTCCCGACGAGGGAATGGGACGGCAGGCTGCGCGCGGCCTCGGAGCACATCGCTGTCAGGCCGGTCCCCCGCCGATCGGCCGATCCTCACCCGCTCCGCTTCCACCCGTGGGACGAACCTCGGGTCAGATCCGCATCTGATGCGCGATGAGGAGGCCCGCCGGGACGATCGAGTCACTGGCGGCGCAGAGATCCTCCCGCCGCCCACTGACAGTCTCGACGACAAGGACCACCATGATGACGACAACCTCGCAGCCTCACCCTCCAACGGCCGCCGTACACACCGAGGATCTGACCAAGGTCTACGGCCGGGCGGACGCCCGCGTCGTGGCCCTCGACCGTGTCACAGTCGATTTCCGAAGCGGCCAGTTCACCGCGATCATGGGACCGTCCGGCTCGGGCAAGTCGACGCTCATGCACTGCGCCGCCGGTCTTGACACTCCGAGTGAGGGCCGAGTGGTCATCGGCCGGGTGGACACCACGACCCTCAACGACAAGGCGCTCACCCTGCTGCGTCGACGGCGCATCGGCTTCATCTTCCAGTCGTTCAACCTTCTGCCGACGATGACCGCCTACGAGAACATCCTGCTGCCGCTCAAGCTGGCTCGCGCCAAGGCCGACCAGGACTGGTTCGACATGGTCGTGGGGGTGCTCGGACTGGCCGACCGCCTGGGCCACCGCCCCGGCGAGCTGTCCGGCGGTCAGGCCCAGCGCGTCGCCGCCGCCCGCGCACTCATCACCCGGCCCGACGTCATCTTCGCCGACGAGCCCACCGGCGCCCTCGACTCGGTCTCCTCCGACGAGCTGCTCGAGTTCCTCACACGCTGCGTCCATGAACTCGGTCAGACGCTCGTCATGGTCACCCACGACCCCCACGCCGCCGGTTACGCCGACCGCCTACTGCGACTGGCCGACGGGCGGATCGTCGCCGACGAGCAGATCCACCGAGACGCTGCGCGCTCCCGGGCGCAGGCCCTCCCCGAGGGAGGTGCGCTCTGATGCTGCGTCAGCCGCGCCGGCTCCTGAGCGCCGGCATCGCCATCATCCTGGGAGTGACCTTCATCACCGTCGCCCTTCTGCTCGGCAGTTCACTCGACCAGTCCGTACGCGACATGGCCGCTGGGAAGGTCGGGGACGCCTCCGTCGCCGTCGACTCCGCGCAGGACGAAGGCGAGCAGCAGGACCCCGCAGATGCGCAGCGGGTCTCCGATCAGGTCGTCGAGGATCTGGCCGCTCAGCCCGGCGTCACCGGAACGCGGGCCATCATCACCGGCTACGCCTGGACGCTGGACGAGGGCGCGCAGGCCCAGCTCCTCATCCAGAACCAGCCGCCTATGACCGAGCGGACGAAACTCACCCAGGGTCGCCCGGCCGCGGCCGACGACGAGCTGACCATCAACACCGTCATGAGCTCCGCCCTCGGTCTCGAACCGGGCGACGACGTCGTCCTGCACGGCGCCTGGGGCGGGGAGCGCAGTTTCCGTGTCGTCGGGATCATCGATGCGGGGCCCGACGCCGTCTCGTCCACGAAAGAGCCCTTCGCCTTCGGCACCGACGCCGCGGTCATGGCCGTGGCCGGGTACGAGGGCTATGACACCGTCATGGCCTACGGCGGCGACCCGCAGGCCCTCAAGTCCTCCGTCAGCCAGCTGGACTCGGTCGAGTCGATCGGCGCCGAGGTCCGCACCGGCGCCGAGGAGATCCGCCACCAGGTGGACCAACTGGGCGCCGGAGCATCTTCTATCAAGAACGCCGTGCTCGCTTTCGGCGTCATCTCCCTGTTCGTCTCGCTGATGGTCATCGCCAACACCTTCTCGATCCTCGTCTCCCAGCGCTCCCGGCAGCTGGCCCTGATGCGCTGCGTCGGCGCGACCAGGGGGCAGGTGTTCGCCACCGTCATCGGCGAGGCCCTCGCCCTCGGCGCGGTCGGCTCGGCGGTCGGCGTGCTCGTCGGCTACGGCCTCAGCCGGCTCCTGCTGAGCCTCGGCCAGAACCCCCTGACAACTCCGGTGGTCTTCGCCGCGAGCGCGGCGGCTCTCATCGCGCCGTTCATCGCGGGCGTTATCGTCACCCTCCTGTCCTCGATCGGCGCCGCCCGACGGGCCACCGCCGTGGCCCCGCTCGCCGCCCTGCATCCCGAACTGGCCGCCCGAGAGGTCAAGAGCCTGGGGCCCGTGCGCGCCGTCGTCGGCATGCTGCTGGCCGCGGCCGGCGGCGCACTGCTGGTCTACGGCTGGCGCACGTCCGGCGGCAGCGACACGGGAGGGGCGCTCAGGACTCTGCTGACGGTCATGGCCGGCGCCGCCACGAGTTTCCTGGGCGTCCTCGTCCTGGGTCGCGGCATCATCCCCGCCCTGGCCAGGGTCATCGGAGCGCCTCTGAGGCGATCCGGCGTCTCGGGAGAGCTCGCCGTGTCGAACTCGCGGCGCGATCCCGGACGCGCCGCGGCGACCGCTAACGCCCTGCTCGTCGGCGTGACGCTCATCAGCTCCCTCACCATCGGTGCGGCCACCTCGCAGTCGACCATCGACCGGGCGCTCAGCGACCAGTACCCGCTGGACGCCTCCATCCGCACCGAGCAGGGAGTCGACCAGACTGTGCTGGAGAGAATCCGTTCTGTGGACGGTGTCACCGGAGCCGCGCTCGTGCCGAGCGCTCAGATGCGGGCCACCGCCGACGGCGCGAACGCCGAGATCACCACGATCGGCGTGAGCGGGGAGGCGGCCCGGGTCTCCCGTGCCTCGCACACGCCCCGGGTCGAGTCGGACGATCAGATCCTCATCGGCGGCAAGGACTTCCACGACGGTCAGCGGGTCGTCCTGCACGACGGGGATGCGAGCATGGAGCTGACCGCGCGAATCGACGACTCCCTCCAGGACACGGCTGTCGTCGCCCCGGACGTTCTGGCCGCCCTCGCCCCCGACGCCTCGAACGGAGTCTGGGCCCGTTACGCCGACAACGCCGATGCGAGCAGGGTCACCCGGGATATCGGCAGGATCGATGGGCTTCAGGGGGCGGAGATCACCAGCGGCGCGGTCGCCCGCGAGAAATACCAGCAGATCATCGACGTCGTTCTGATCGTCGCCACCGCCCTGCTCGCCGTCGCCGTCATCATCGCGGTGATCGGCGTGGGCAACACGCTCAGTCTCTCGGTGCTTGAACGCGCCCGGGAGCTCGGGCTGCTGCGGGCGCTGGGCATGACGAGGGGGCAGGTGCGCTCAATGGTCGCCTGGGAATCGGTGACTCTGGCCGCGGTGGCGACCGTCATCGGCCTGGCGCTGGGCGCCGTGTACGGAATCATCGGCTGCAAGGGCATGATCGCCTCCAACGTGACGCTGGTGGTGGCCATTCCCTGGGCGCGGATCGTGCTCATCGCGGGCGTGGCGATGCTGGCCGGCTGGCTGGCCTCGCTGGCTCCGGCGGCGCGGGCCGTTAAAGTGGCGCCGTCGGCGGCCCTGGCCGCCGAATGACCGGCTGAGCGCCCAGACCCACGGTGGGCGGCGGTCGGCTGCAGCGGAAAGCCCCGCGGCCGACCGCCAGCCGACCGCCATTGCAGCAGAACCGGAAACCGCGCATCAGAAGTCCGCGGCGCCCACCCCCGCGGAGCCGCGGTGGAGTCTCTGGAGGTGGAGGTGCCGTGCGAGACGGACGACGGGGCGGATGAGCATCTCCACCGAGCCGATGACGAACAGCACCGTGCCCGCCCTCGTGAGCGAGTCGAAGAAGAAGAAAACACTGCCGATCAGGAACCACAATCCGATGAGGACGTCATTGACGATGCTGGCCGCCTCGTAGCGGCGTCGGATGACCAGCTCCTGCGGCCCGATGCGGATGGTCAGGCTGGAGGCCCCCTCCGCCGAGGATTCCGGTTGCGGGGAACGGACCCGAGCTGATGGTCCGGTCACAGGCGGCCCCCTCCGGTCGGCAACAGCCTCCGAGGCTCTCACATCGGCATGAATTCGATCAAAACGGGACGGGCGGGGACCACCCGACGCCGACAACGCGAATGGCCGCCCCTCTCCGACCTGTCGATGACAGGTGCCGCGCCCGCCGCTATTATCCTTGGCGGCACGGGTAGCCGGACGAGCGCCGGCACCTCGACTAGCCTCGATCGCGCTCCATCACCAGGACACGTAGACAAGGATTCTCCATCATATGAAGTCCCTCAGCAGGAAGACCGCCGTCGTCGCGACGGGCGCCGCCCTGGCATTCAGCCTCGCCGCCTGTGGAAGCGGCGGGAGCAGCGGTGGCGGCAGCAGTGAGAACGCATCCAAGCCGTCTCAGGAGCAGACGACGGGCGGTGCGGCAACGAGCAATGGCGGAGCCGACGGCCAGTCCACCTCACCGGCCAATGCGCAGGTCGGGGGCTCGTTCTCCGGCACGGTGGACGATCAGACCCTCACGATCGATCAGGTAGGGGTCTCCTGCGGCCCGTCGGCGGACGGCGGGACGAGCGTCGCAGCCGCGTCCACCTCCCAGGCTCTGAGTACCGCCTCCACCACTGCCAGTGCGGTCATCGACGGCACGGGCAGCGTCTCACTGGTCACGATCACCTCCGTCGACGGCGAGACGCTCAACTACACGAAGGAATGGGGGGCCGGTGATGCCGAGGCCGTCGTCGAGGGGTCGACGTACACGGTCACCGGCAACATCGGGGCCTCCGCCAGTGATTCCTCGGCAACCAAGCCCTTCAGCCTCACCTTCACCTGCCCCTGATCTCGGCGCTGCTCCGGAACGCCCGCCGGGCGCTCCCGCGCAATCATGCGGTTGCGGTGCTGGGACCGGCGCTCGGCGACCATGGCCGTCAGGGCGGTGTCCGCCCAAGCACCCGACCAGCTCGGCCACCGGCACGCGCAACCTCTGCGCAGCCGGGGTCGGGCGGGATCGCGGGTCGTCCAGCAGGCGGGTTGTCCAGAGGGGCACGTGCGTGCCGTCCTGATGACGACGGGCGGCCGAGCCCGGTCCCTCAGCACCCTCAACGGCGCGTTCGGCTCAGACCACGATAACGGGCTTGATCAGGTCACGCGGCTTAGTGCGCATGAGCTCCACTCCCCGTTCCACGGCCTCCAGGCCCTCGAAGCGGTGAGTGATCATCCTCTCGGGGTGGATGCGCCCGGCGAGCACCAGGTTGGCCATCCGCTCCATGCGGCGTCGACCGCCGGGAGTCAGCCCTCCGATGAGCTGCTTGTGCCCCATGCCGACCAGACTCGACTCCCGGCTGATGGTGATGTAGTCCCCCTCACCCAGGTAGTTGACATTCCCCACCTTGCCTCCGGGCTTGAGGATATCGAAAGCCTGCTGGAAGGTTCCCAGGTCGCCACCCGCCACAACTACACGATCGACCCTCTCCCCGCGGGTCGCCTCCAGAACCTGGTCGACGATGTCGCCTTCGCGGTAGTTGACGATGTCGGTCGCCCCGAACTCCTCGGCGACCTCGATACACCTGGGCCGGGACCCGACGGCGAAGAGCCGGCCCGCACCGAGGATCACCGCACCCGCGACGGACATCAGACCGACCGGCCCGATACCGATAACCACAACAGAATCCCCCGGGGTGATCTGAGCCAGTTCCGCACCGTGCAGGCCGGTGGTCGCCATGTCCGAGAGCATGACGGCCGTCTCCGGGCTGATCTCCCCCGGCAGCACCGCCAGGTTCGCGTCGGCGTCGTTGACGTGGATGTATTCGGCGAAAACCCCGTCCTTGGTATTGGAGAACTTCCATCCGCCCAGCGCGACGCCGGAGTGCATGGGGAAACCGTCTTGCGCGGCCGTCGACGACCAGTCGGGGGTGATGGCGGGAATGATCACCCGGTCCCCGACCCTGATATCCCTGACCGCCGATCCCACCTCGACGACCTCTCCGACGGCCTCATGGCCCAGGATCATGTTGTGGCGCTCGCCGACACCCCCCTCGTAGACCGTGTGGATGTCGGAGGAGCAGGGAGCCAGGGCGATCGGTGCGCAGATCGCGTCATGCGGGCCCGGGACGGGGTCCTTCTTCTCGATCCATCCGGCCCGGCCGATCCTGAGCATCGCGTAGCCCTTCACGGGCGTCTCCTTCCCCGAGAATCCGCCGCCTACCGTCCGACAGCACACATGAGGCTACCCTTATCATCCTTCGGTGTACATAGGCGTCTTCTCATCAGTCCCGCGACCGTGCGGTCGCGGGCTCCGCCGATTCGCGCTCGAGCGCCCGAGCAGAGCATCGCTCTCGGGCCACTCATTCAGCAGGGCGCTGAGAGCGGAGGCGCCGATGCGGGCGCCTTGCGCATCTCGCATCCGAATCCGTACTCGTCATGGCATGAGCAGATGATCGCACCGACACGCGTCGCGATCAGCCGCATCACACATTGAACCGGAACTCGACCACATCGCCGTCGGCCATCACGTAGTCCTTGCCCTCCATGCGCACACGGCCGTGGGCCCGAGCCTCGGCCACGGAGCCGAAGTTCACAAGGTCCTCGTAGGAGATGATCTCCGCCTTGATGAAGCCGCGCTCGAAGTCCGTGTGGATGACACCCGCCGCCTGCGGAGCCGTCCAGCCCTTGTGGATCGTCCAGGCCCGTGATTCCTTCTCCCCCGCGGTCAGGAACGTCTGAAGGCCAAGCGCGTCGAACCCGACGCGCGCCAGCTTGTCCAGACCCGACTCGGCCTGTCCGTTCTCATGCAGCATCTCCGCCGCCTCATCAGGCTCCAACTCCACCAGCTCAGCCTCGAACTGGGCGTCGAGGAAGATCGCCTCGGCCGGCGCGACGAGCTCGCGCAGCCGCTTCTGCCTCGCTTCGTCATTCATCCCGTCGTCGTCCATATTGAACACGTGGATGACGGGCTTGGTCGTCATGAGCTGGAAGGCGCGCAGCACGTCGTCGTCCAGTCCGGCCGCGGCCGCACCGGCCGACAGCAGCACACCGTCCCCGAGAACCTCGAGCGCACCCCGTGCGGTCTCCAGCACCGCGGCGTCGGTCCTCTTGCCGCGCACCTCCTTCTCCAGACGCGGGACGGCCTTCTCCAGCGTCTGGATGTCGGCGAGGATGAGCTCGGCGGCTATGGTCTCGATGTCGGACGCCGGCTCAACCCTCCCATCCACGTGCGCCACGTCGGGATCGTCGAAGGCGCGGGTCACCACGCAAACGGCGTCGGCCTCGCGAATATTCGCCAGGAACTGGTTGCCCAGTCCCTCCCCCTCGCTCGCCCCGCGCACGATCCCGGCGATATCGACGAAGGAGACGGTCGCGGGCACCACCTTGGCGCTGTGGAAAATCTCCGCCAGCCTCTCCAGGCGCGTGTCGGGCAGCGGGACGACGCCGATGTTCGGCTCGATCGTGGCGAAGGGGTAGTTCGCTGCGAGCACCGTCGCGCGAGTGAGGGCGTTGAACAGGGTCGATTTGCCGACGTTGGGCAGTCCGACGATTCCAATGGTGAGTGCCACGGCGCGAGTCTAACCGCCCGCTCGCGTCAGACGCCGCCGGTCCCCGACCCGCGCGCTCGCTCGCGAGCGCGAGTGCGCTGAGCCCGATGCCGCACGTCCCGACCCGTGCGCGAGCGCCCACCGGTCGAGCACGGCTCGCACGAGCCCCATCACGCCCAGGCTCCGCTCGAGCTCCTCTCCCGAGGCACGCACTATGAGGTAACTCACAATGCGAGGGCTCAATGCGGACGAGCTCCGTCGAGCCGGCGACGCTCGCCGGGCAGAGGGGCGCGCCGAACCCGCAGGTCACGGAATGATAACGGAGATTTGACCGGTCGTGCGGGGCAAACACTGCGTCTCGACCACGACTCGCTCGGGCGTGGGATGAACTAGCAAGTTACGTGCATGCTCGTCCCACACTCGCACGCCCCGCCCGATTCCGCCCCCTCGACGCGGCCCGTTGCCACGACCTTCCAAGCACATGTAGGCAGATGAGCCGCGCACGATATAGGGTTTCCCACGTTCCCTGATCCGTTACGAAAAGGTCTCCTGCCATGTCTACGAGCCTCCTGAACTCCCCTCCGTTCCACCCCATCTCCGTCGCCGAGCTGGAGGAAGCCCGCACCTCCGCCGAGGTCGAACTCATCGTCAACCGCCTGGAGAAGCTCGCCTCCGAGCAGGAGCGTCTCCAGTCCAAGCTCACCGCCCTTCGCGACGAACGCGACAGCCTCATCCTGCGCGGCCTGGCTCACGGGGTGAGCTCCTCCGAACTGGCTGCCAGGGCGCGCCTGACCGGAGCCCGTGTCCGCGCCATCGCCGATGCCGCCGCCTCGTCCTCGGCCCGCGAGCGCGTCGCCAGAGCCGTCGCCCGGCTCGTCGAGTACACCCCCGCCATGTGTACGACCTACGGAGCCCTGGCCGAAGTCGTTGGCATCGGCTCCGCCAAGGGCGTGGCCTCCTCCCTGGCGTCCAACCCCGATGTCTCGGGCCGCGCCGGTGCCCGCGTGCTGCTGCTGCGTTGGGCCGTCCCGACGCTGGGAGGCTATGTCATCCCCGACGAGGAGCCCGCCTGGCAGACCCAGGGCGAGGACACCGCCACGCGTTTGGAGTGCCTGCGAGCCGAGGGCCTCGTCGCCCCGGTGACGACCCCCGAGGAGGAGCTCGCCTGGATCGTCCCCTTCGACAGGGTCTGCACCGATCGGGCCCGCCTGGCCCGGATCATCGCCGGCTGAGACACCCGACCGAGCCGCCCGCGCGGATGTCCCCGGCGCTGGCGAAGACGGCGGAGGGTCTCGCCCCCGAACCGACTCGCAGACATCTGCTACCGGCGCGCTCCGGGAACGCGTTCAGCAGGTGTGGCCGGCTACGGGTTCGCGCCGATGCCCCGGCATGCGGCCACCCGCAGCGGCCCTGAGGTCGGCGCGCAGATTCTTCGGCAGCGAGAAGGAGATCTTCTCCGTGGCCGTGCGCACCATCTCGACCTCATCGAACCCCATCTCGCCGAGGCGTTCGACGACCTCCCGCACGAGGATCTCGGGGACCGAGGCGCCCGAGGTCAACCCCACCGTGTTCGCCCCGGCGAACCAGGACTCCTCCAGCTCGCGGGCGTAGTCCACTCGGTAGGCGACCGGTGCGCCCGCCTCGAGGGCGACCTCCTTGAGGCGTACGGAGTTCGATGAGTTGCCCGAGCCGACGACAACCATGACGTCCACGCGCGGAGCGATCGTCTTCACCGCCCCCTGCCGGTTCTGAGTGGCGTAGCAGATGTCGTCGGCGGGCGGGTCGGCCAGATGCGGAAAGCGCTCGCGCAGGAGGCGGACGGTCTCCATGGTCTCGTCCACGCTCAACGTCGTCTGGCTGATCCACACGACCTTCTCCGGGTCGCGCACCGTGACGGCATCGACCTCATGGGGGCCGTTGACCACCTGGATGCGCTCGGGCGCCTCCCCCTGGGTGCCCTCAACCTCCTCATGGCCGGTGTGACCGACCAGAATGATGTCGTAGTCGTCCTTGGCGAAGCGGATCGCCTGCTTATGCACCTTGGTCACCAGCGGACACGTCGCGTCGATCGTCCGCAGATGGCGGGCCTCGGCCCGGGCGTGCACCGCCGGGGAGACGCCGTGAGCCGAGAAGACCACGCGCGCGCCCTCGGGAACCTCGTCGGTCTTCGAAACGAAGATCGCCCCGCGCCGCGAGAGCGCCTCAACGACGTACTTGTTGTGGACGATCTCCTTGCGCACGTAAATCGGGGCCCCGTAGTGCGCCAGCGCCTGCTCAACGGCATCGACGGCGCGGTCCACTCCGGCACAATATCCGCGGGGGGCCGCCAGAAGAATCTTCTTGACGGCGTCCCCGCGGGTCGCAGGGACCTGCGGGGACGGGGCAGTGGGCTGGTCGATCACGCGCCCACTGTGCCACAGCCGGGGGCCGCCCCCGGAGCAGAACGTGGCACAGTGGTGCACGTGACAGTGCCGACAGAGCCGACAGACCCCGCCCGCGCCCCGCTCGCCCGCTTGGCCCGGGACACCACGCCGGACAACCCCTGGCCGCTGCGCCTGCTGTCGTCCAAGATCGAGGAGTACGTGGCCAAGATGACCCATGTATGGGTCGAGGGCCAGGTCGTCCAGTTCAATCGACGCCCCGGCTCGGGCATGCAGTACCTCTCGCTGCGCGATGTCGACGCGGACATGTCGATGTCGATGTCGATCTTCACCCGCGACCTGACGGCCCTGGAGAAGGCCGCGGGCGCGCAGGTGACGGAGGGCGCGCGCGTCGTCGTGCACGCCAAGCCGCGTTTCTGGACCAAGCGGGGCTCCCTGGAGCTGCGCGCCGATGACATCCGTCCCGTCGGCGTCGGCGACCTGCTGGCCAGGATCGAGCAGCTGCGCCGGGTGCTGGCGGCCGAGGGCCTGTTCGCCCCCGAGCGCAAGCAGCCGCTGCCGTTCCTGCCGTGCGCGGTGGGCCTCGTATGCGGCAGGAACGCCAAAGCCGAGGACGACGTCCTGGTCAACGCTCGGACGCGATGGCCGGGCCTCCCCTTCGTGATTCGCGAGGTCGCGGTCCAGGGCGCTCAGGCCGTGCACGAGGTGTCCGCGGCGCTCCAGGACCTCGACGCCGACGAGCGCGTCGACGTCATCGTCGTCGCTCGCGGCGGAGGCGCCGTCGAGGACCTGCTGCCGTTCAGCGACGAAGGGCTCGTGCGAACCGCCGCCGCGGCCCGCACCCCGATCGTCTCCGCCATCGGGCATGAGACGGACTGCCCGCTGCTGGATCTCGTGGCCGACTACCGGGCCTCGACTCCGACCGACGCCGCCCGACGCATCGTGCCCGACCTGGCGGAGGAGACCGTCGGACTGGACTCCGCGCGTGAACGGCTGCGGGCCGTCCTGACGGCGCGGGTGGAAGCCGAGCAGCGAGGTCTGGACCAGGTCCGCGAACGCCCCGTCATGGCCGACCCCGCCATCATCGTGCGGGACAAGGCCGCCGATCTCGACCAGATCCGCGAACGCGTGCGCCGCGCCGTGGGCGCGGCCCTGTCGCTGGCCCGGGCCGACCTGCGCGCCGACCGCGCGCGTCTGACCGCCCTGTCCCCTCAGGGAGTGCTCGACCGCGGCTACGCCATCGTGCGCAAGCCCGGCGGCGAGATCATCACCAGCGCCGAGGACGTGACGAAGGGCGACCTCATCGAAGGGCTGCTCGCCTCGGGTCGCATGGTGGCGCAGGTCGTGGGCGCCACCAGGCCGGCGCCCGACGCCCCGGACGACTAACCGGCGGGATCGGGCCGGACTCGGCGCGGGGCGCGACCGACCCGTACCGCGGGCGCGATCAACGCCGCCGGGCCCGGCGGAGCGGGGCGGGCCGCGCCGTTTCGGACTCGGGAGCCCGGACCGGCACCCGCGGAGCGGGTCACGTGCGACAATCCGAATCATGAGTCCGTCCGCCTCCGCCAGTGCCCCCGACCCGTCCGACGCCAACGCCGATGTCGCGACGCTGCCCTACGAGCGCGCCCGCGAGGAACTCGTCTCCGTCGTCCAGCGTCTGGAGGCTGGTCAGGTTCCCCTGGAGGAGGCGCTCACGCTGTGGGAGCGCGGCGAGGCCCTCGCCGCCCGCTGCCAGGCCTGGCTCGACGACGCACGCACTCGCCTGGCCGCCGTCGCCGAGCATGAGAACGCGCCCTCCTGACCCCCGCCACCTCCACCGCAAGGAGCCATCATGACCGCCCCCGGCCGCCCAGGAACAGCCCTCGTCATAGGCGAGGCCCTCGTCGATGTCGTCATCCGCCCCAATGAGACCCCCACTGACATTCCGGGGGGCTCGCCCGCCAACGTCGCTCTCGGTCTGGCCCGGCTGGGCCGAGACGCCGAACTCGACTGCTGGATCGGCACCGACGCACGGGGCCGGGCCGTCCGCGCCCACCTCGAGGCCGACGGCGTGCGCCTGACGCCGGGGTCGGACGGCGCCGCACGCACATCGACGGCCGAGGCGACCATCGGGCCGGACGGAGGCGCCTCCTACTTCTTCAACCTGAGCTGGGAGCCGCCCTACCCCACGCGCGCGGAGGGGGCCGAGCCCCCGGTGCTCGTTCACACCGGTTCGATCGCGGCAATCCTGTCGCCCGGGGCCGCCATGGTGGAGAAGGTCCTGGCCGATTTCCGCGCCACCTCGACCGTGTGCTACGACCCCAACGCTCGCCCCCAGCTCATGGGCGAACCTGCCGCGGCCCGCGCCATTGTGGAGCGGCTCGTGGCCCTGGCGGACCTGGTCAAGTGCTCAGACGAGGACATCGCCTGGTTCTACGACGTCGACGCCTCCCGGGACTCGGTGCTCGAGGACGTGCTGCGCGGCTGGCTCGCTCTGGGCCCGGCCGTCGTCGTCGTCACCCGCGGCAAGAAGGGGGCGCTGGCGCTGACCGCCTCCGGCCTGCGCCTGGAGGTGCCCGCGGATCCGAGCGTCGTCGTGGCCGACACAGTCGGGGCGGGCGATTCCTTCATGGGCGGCCTCGAGGACGGTCTGTGGTCGGAGGGGCTCGTGGGAGCCGATCGGCGCGAGGCCCTGCACGCCATCGACACCACCACACTGGAGCGCGTAGTGCGCCACGCGGCGACGATCGCCGACATCACCGTCTCACGCGCCGGCGCGAACCCGCCCACCCGTGCCGAGATCGACATGATGGGCTGAGGTCGCCAGCGGCGCCGTCGACCTCGTACGGGAATGTCGATCTCGGCACGGGCGCTCACGGGCGCCCTCCCTTTCCACAGGGGCGAGCCCGACGTCGGACCGCCCGGTGGCTCCACCGTAGGGTGAGGGTCGTCGCGCACAAGAGTGCGAGCGGGTCGGAGCCGCTCGGCGGGTTGGACCTCGGACCCGCTCACCGCCCCAGACGACGCTGGCGTCCCGCATAGTCGCGCAGTGCGCGCAGGAAATCGACGCGTCGGAAGGCGGGCCAGTTGACTTCGCAGAAGTAGAACTCGGAGTGGACCGTCTGCCACAGCAGGAAGCCGGAGAGCCGCTGCTCGCCGGAGGTGCGGATGACCAGATCCGGGTCGGGTTGCCCCTTGGTGTAGAGGTGATCGGTGATGTCCTCCTCGGACAGCGTCGCCGCGACGTCCTCGAGGCTGTCGCCGGCGTCCGCCCTCTCCCGCAGCAGGTCCCGTACGGCATCGGCGATCTCCTGGCGGCCGCCGTAGCCGATGGCGACATTGACCTGCATGCGCGCATCGGCGCGCTCGGCCGCCCCGCCGGCTCCCGGGCCGGCGGCG
>NZ_GL985606.1:2760022-2812018 GCF_000220835.1 Actinomyces sp. oral taxon 448 str. F0400
GGGGGGCGTCCTCACCGGGCGCGACGGCGGCGCGCAGCCTTTCGGCGACAGGAGCGGGCAGCAGATCGACCGCACCGACCAGCCGCAGATGCCAGCGTCCCGTGGAGGCGAGCTCGCCGACGGCGTGGGCGATGATGTCGAGCAGGGACGAGAGTTCGGCCGGGTCGCGTGCGAGGTTGTCGGTGCTCAGGAGCCACAGGGTGACGACGCGCACGCCGGCGGCCTCCGCCCATCCGAGGAACTCCTCGATCTTGTCCGCTCCGCGCTTATGACCCTGAGCGGTGCCGAATCCTCTAGTACGGGCCCAACGGCGGTTACCGTCGAGAATGACGCCGACGTGTCCGGGCACCCGTCCGGGTTCGATCTGCGCAGCCAGACGGCGCTCATAGAGCTCGTAGACGAGGTTCCTCCCTGCCATGGCTCTCCTCCGGGTGCGGTCGGCTCGTTGCCCCGGGCGCCCGAGCGGGCCCCCGACCCAACGGTAGCGCGCAGGTGAGGCGCACCCCACCTTCCATCAGAACCTACGGTAACGTAACCTACGGGACCGTAAGTTGCCGGTTCCGGCGATCCTCAACCCCGTTCAGGAGGTCAGTCGATGACTACTCAGACCCCCGTGCACGAGACCGCCCCGACCGATGAGGGCGCGCGCAGCGCCACCTCGGCGGATATCCTGAACGCGAAGCTCTCCCGCACCTTCGAAGGCATCATCAAACCGCGTCTGCGCGGCTGGATCCACGCGGGCACCGCCCCGCTGGCGCTGGCCGCGTGCATCGTCCTGACCGTCCTCGCCCCGGGCGCCGGGCTGATGTGGGCGTGCGCCACCTACCTGACCTGCTCCCTGCTGCTGTTCGCCAACTCGGGCGTCTACCACATCTCCAACGGCCATCTCCCGCGCAAGGTGTCGACCACCCTCCAGTCCCTCGACCACTCCAACATCTTCCTGCTCATCGCCGGCACCTACACGCCCCTGTCGGTGGCCCTGCTCAGCACCAGGACCACCGCTCTCGTCCTCGGCATCGTATGGGGCGGGGCCGCCATGGGCATCATTAAATGCCTGGTGTGGCCCAGTGCCCCGCGCTGGTTCTCCACCGTCCTGTACGTGGCGCTGGGCTGGGTGGCGATCTGGTTCCTGCCCCAGTTCTGGGTCACCGGCGGAGTCGCCATCGTGTGCCTGCTCGTGGCCGGCGGCGTGCTCTACACCATCGGCGGCGTCATCTTCGTGCGTCAACGCCCCGACCCCGCACCGCGGTGGTTCGGGTTCCACGAGATCTTCCACGTGTGCACGGTCGCCGCCTGGGCCTGCCAGTGCGTCGCCTGCTACCTCGCCGTCCTCGGCTGAGCGCGCGAGCGCCCCGCCTCACGGACAGCGGGCGACCGCCCGGGACGCCGACCCCCTGCGCCCTCACGCTGGCCGCGGAAAGCGCCGTCGTCGGACCGCAACGGCGGTAGCCTGCCGCCACCGACCCCAGGAGGCGCGTATGGCCAAGACCAGGACGACGACCGCCGAGTCCTGACGGCGGACCACCGATCCGAACCCCGCTTCGGAGAGCCTTCGAAGAGCAGAGGCCCGCGCCACGGCGGAGAGTCAGCGCGCGGACTTCCCGCCCGCGCGCGAGCGGAGACGCCGTCCTCCGGGGGCTAGACTCGCGCCCCGTAACCCACCATTACCCATATCCATCGTTCAGTTCGTTCAGTCTAGGAGGACCCATGGCCGAGGAGACCACCGAGCAGCAGGGCACCTGGCTCACGCAGGATGCTTTCGACCGCCTCACCGAGGAGCTGCGCCGCCGTAAGGAGAACGACCGCAAGGAGATCGCGACGCGCGTCGAGGCCGCCCGTCAGGAGGGAGACCTGCGCGAGAACGCTGGTTATCACGCCGCCCGCGAGGAGGCCTCGCTCAACGAGGCGCGCATTATCCAGCTCACCGAGCTGCTCGAGCACGCCCAGATCGGCGAGGCGGCCTCGGACGGGTCGGTGTCCGCCGGGACGATCGTGACCGCCAAGGTCGCCGGCAAGGAACAGCGCTTCGCGCTCGGCGGGCAGGAGATCACCGCCGACGTCCCCGAGGGCGTCAAGGTCTTCTCCCCCGACGCGCCGCTGGGAAAAGCCCTCAAGGGGCACAAGGCCGGTGAGGCCGTGACCTACACCGCCCCCAACGGCAGGGAGATCAAGGCCGAGATCGTCGACGTCACCACGCTGTGAACCGGCTGGCGTCCGCGTCGGTCCCGACGACCGCCGACGGCGCGCCGTCGCAGATCGCGAGCGCTCCGCGAGGCCCCATCCCGGGACCGCGCGGGGCACTCGCCGTCGACGATGACAGAGCGCGGAAACGCGGACGGCGACCCCGCGATAGCGTGCGCGCATGACGGTTTGCAGCTCCACAACGCCTCCGCCCGCGCGCAACACCGAAATCCCCGGCCGTCGGACCAGCGTGCTGCCGCATCCCGGCGAGCACGTCGTCCTGGGTGCCCCGCTCGACGGCCCCTGGCCGCAGGGCACACAGGTGCTCTACCTGGCGGGCGGCTGCTTCTGGGGAGTGGAGCGCATCCTGTGGCGGCAGGAGGGCGTGGTCGCCACCGCCGTCGGCTACATGGGCGGCACGACGCCCAACCCCACCTACCGGGAGGTGTGCACCGGCGCCACCGGTCATGCCGAAACCGTACGGGTGGCCTATGATCCCGCCGTCGTCGGAGCCGGCGGCGAGGCGCTGCTGCGCGTCTTCTGGGAGAACCACGACTCCACCCGCCTCAACCGCCACGGCAACGACATCGGCCCTCAATACCGTTCAGCGGTGTGGACGACGACACCCGAGCAGGCCGCCGCCGCCCGCCGGATCCGCAACCTGTTCCAGGGCGAGCTGACCCGTCTGGGCCTGGGGACCTGCGTGACGACGATCGGACCGGCCGACGAGCTGTACGCCGACTTCGGCGGGCCGTTCTACCCGGCTGAGGACTACCACCAGGGCTACCTGCACAAGAACCCGGGCGGCTACTGCAACCACGGTCCTAATGGGGTGACCTGTCCGGTGGGCGTGGCGGACCTGCCCGCCCAGACCGACGTCCTGCCCCCGGAGACGGCTCCCGAGGTCTGAGGCCGGGATTCCACCGCGGTCGGCTGGGCGGAGAGCGCGTTCCGCCGGAACACGGTGCGGACGCCGCCCCAGCGCCGCCGCCGCTTCCGCGACCGCGCGGGGCACGGGTGCCGTGGGGCGCATGGGGCTCCTGGGACTGACTCGAACAGAGAAGTGTCCAAATCTGCCACAAAGGGGCTGCGCGGCGGCAACGAGCTCGAAGAAAAGACTGGAATTCCAATGATCGTCTTTTCTCAGTCCGTCAGAATCAGGACCTTTGTGGCAGATTTGGACATCGGAAGCCGGACGAGCTCTCCGAGAGAGGATGTCACCGCTCTGAGAACCGGCTCCCGCCCCCTCGTCGAGGAGAGCCTTGCTCCGGGATACGAATCCGGCCCCAGCAGGGCCCGCGCTGCCGGTGGGGTCGTCAATCTCGACTCGACATGTCGGTCTCGAGATCCCGGGATACGAACGGGCGGTGTGTCAGGATCGGCGCATGAGCGAGAACGAATACGGGCGGAGCCGCCGGGGCGGGCGCGAGTACCGGGGCGGCCGCGGCTACCGCGGAGGCGGCTACCACGGAGGCGGCTCTGCTCGCCGGGACGATCGCTCGCGCCGCGACTACGACGACGAGCCGCGCGACGGCATCCTCGCCGACCTCGTCGGTCACCTCCACGCCCTGGACGGTCGCTCCTACGCCGCCTACAAGGCGACCGTCGGCCGCTACGAGGCCCCCGAAGGCTGGGTGCTGCGCATCGACCGGGTCCAGCCTGACCCCTACGCCCCTCCGACCCGTATTCGTCTCGAAATCCCCGCCGACCTGCCCGGCCTGGAGATCCTGGCCGACCGCGGGCTCGTCGGCACGGTCGACCGCCGCCTGGCGGTGCGGGACTTCCTCACTCGCGAGTTGCACGCGGGCTTCAAGGGTACTGCGCTGTCGATCGCCTCACCGGGCCAGGAGATCCTGGAGCGCTCCGCCGTCGTCCTTCTGCCCGACGCCGACCCGCAGGAGGACGGGGAGGACGGCGAGCAGGCGGCCAGTGCCGCCGCCTGGACGTTGGAGATCCGCGCCCGTATGGCCCTGCCGGCGCGCGGGCGCTCCATCCAGGGGCACGAGGCCGCCCGCATCGTCTCCCGTGACCTGACCCGGGAGGTGGGAACCGCCCTGGATCTGACCGGCCGGAGGGCCGAACGGCTGACCGCCCACGTTGCCGCGCTCGAGGACCACCGCGCGCTGGCGCGGGCCGTGCGCGAGAACGGGTGGGTCTCCTTCCTCGCCGACGGCGCCGAGCTTCCCCGCCGCTCCGGGGTCAGTGATGCGCCCATGCGCACTGGCGCCGTGCCGCTGCGGGCGCCGGAACCGCTGGCCGCCGTCGTGGAGCTTCCGCACGCCGGCCGGGTGCGGGGCACGGCCATCGGGTCGGGGGTGACCGTCATCGTCGGCGGCGGCTACCACGGCAAGTCGACGCTGCTGGCCGCCATCGAGCGGGGCGTCTACCCGCATGTGCCGGGCGACGGTCGCGAGCTGGTGGCCACGGTCCCCGATGCCGTCAAGGTGCGCGCCGCGGATGGGCGGGCCGTCACCGGCGTCGACCTGTCCCCCTTCATCTCCCACCTGCCGGGCGGTCGGGACACCACCGCCTTCACCACCAAGAACGCCTCGGGTTCGACCTCGCAGGCGGCCTCGATCATCGAGGCCATCGAGGCGGGGGCGAGCGCCCTTCTGCTCGACGAGGACACCTCGGCGACCAATCTGCTCATCCGCGACGCCCGCATGCGCGCGCTCGTGGCCGATGAGCGCGAGCCGATCACGCCCTTCGTCGATCGGGTGGGGGCGCTGTCGGCCTCGGGGGTCTCGACGGTCATGGTCATGGGCGGGTCGGGCGACTACCTGGACGTCGCCGATCGGGTCGTGCTCATGGACTCCTACGCATTGCGCGACGCCACCACCGAGGCAGCCGCCGTCGCAGCCGCCCAGCCGCGCGTCTCGACGGCCCTGTCTCAGTGGCCGACGGCGGGGGCGCGCGTACCGCTGCCCTCTCCCCCGCGTGACCGGCGCGGCCCGGTCCGCACGCGTTCGCGCGGGCTGACCCAGGTCACGCTCGACCGTGAGGACATCGATGTCGCGGACGTGTCGGGGATCGTCGACCCGGGCCAGACCGAGGCGATCGCCCACGCCCTGCGGGCCCTTCTGGAGCAGCGCTTCGACGGGGAGTCGTCGCTGGCGCAATGCCTGGAGGATCTGGACGCGCTGCTGGATGACGAGGGTCTGGACGCGCTGGGCTCGGCCCGCGAGCACCCGGCCTTCCTCGTGCGACCCCGGGCGGTCGACGTCGCCGGGGCCGTCAACCGCTACCGGAGTCTCGAGTTGGCCTGAGGGCTGCGCGTCGCGAGAGGATCCACCGGATCGGCGGCCCCTCGCGTGCGTGTCAGCGGTCGGCGAGTACGCGTCCGGCGGCGCTCGCCAGCCCCTCGCACGTCAGCGGATATCAGCGCAGAGTGGCCAGGGCCCTGTCCTGGGCGACAAGGGCCTCGACCATGGCGGGAACCTCGCCGTCATGGAAGGGGGCGGGGGCGAAATCGCCTCCGGAGAAGTCGGTGGCGAGGTGGAGGTTGACCTGGGCGCCGACGACGCCGGTGGTGAAGTTGGCCAGGATGGAACGCAGGTGCTCGATCGGGCGGTGGCCGGCGGAGTAGGAGTAGCCGACGAGGCCGACGGCCTTGCCCGCCAGCACCGAGGGCGTGATGAAATCGATGGCGTTCTTCAACGCGCCGGGGATGGAGTGGTTGTACTCGGGGGTGACGATGATGTAGGCGTCGAAGCCGGCGAGGGCCTCGTTCCAGGCGACGGCGGCGGGATCCTCGGCCGGGGCCATCATCGGCGGAAGCTCCTCGGCGAAAGCCGGCAGGTGGAAGGCGGCGAGATCGACGAGCTCGGCACGAACCCCCTCGACGGTGTTCGCCCGGGCCACGACCCAGTCGGCGACCTGGGCTCCGGCGCGGTGAGGGCGGACGGATCCGAGGATGACGGCGATGCGGGTCATGAGATCTCCTTGAGAAGAAGTAGAGGCAGTTGAGTCATGAATCACCATAGGGTTCACATCCCCGGTCCACCAGCACCGCTGGCATGAGGGTTGCCACACCACATCGGTCCGCTCCGATGCTGCCCCGGCGTCGGGCCTGAGATCAGCGGGCCAGAAAGAAACGAGCCGAGGGGGCGTTGGTCTCCTCGTGGTAGGCATATCCGAGACGATCCATGTGCTCGGTCAGCTCGATGTCGTCGGGGCCCGCCTCGAAGGCCGTCAAGACGCGCCCGTAGTCGGCGCCGTCGGTGCGGTAGTGGAACAGGGTGATGTTCCACCGGGTGCCGAGCACCTCCAGGAAGCGCATGAGCGCCCCGGGGGCCTCGGGGAAGGCGACGCTGAAGAGCCTCTCGGTCAGTCCTTCGGGGGCGCGCCCGCCGATCATGGAGCGCACGTGGACCTTGGCCAGCTCGTCGTCGGTCAGGTCGACGACGTCGTAGCCCACGGCCTCCAGGTCGCGCACGATGCCGGAGCGCTCCTCGCGCCCGCCGGTCAGGCGCACGCCGACGAAGATCCGCGCCGGCGACCCGGGGGCGGCGGAGGCTGAGACCCGGTAGTTGAACTCGGTGACGGCCCGCCCGCCGAGCACCGAGGCGAAGCTGAGGAACTCGCCCTGAACCTCGGGGATGGTCACGCCCAGGATCGCTTCGCGCTGCTCGCCGATCTCGCTGCGCTCACTGATGTAGCGCAGCTGGTGGAAATTGAGGTTGGCGCCTGAGAGCACGCATGCCAGCCGCTCGCCGGTCGTACGGCGGGCGGCGACGTACTTCTTCAGGCCGGCCAGGGCGATGGCGCCGGACGGCTCGGGCACGGCGCGCAGGTCCTCGAACAGGTCGCGCACGGCGGCGGAGGTCTCGTCGGAGGAAACGGTGACGACATCGTCGAGCAGGGCCGAGCACAGGCGGAAGGTCTCTTCGCCGACGCGTCGCACGGCGACCCCCTCGGCGAACAGGCCGACGCGTTCGAGGGTGACAGGCTCGGCGGCGGCGAGGGCGGCGGCCAGGCAGGCGGACTCCTCGTGCTCGACGCCGATAACGGCGACGTCGGGCATGAGCTGCTTGATCAGGACCGCGATGCCGGCGGCCAGGCCGCCGCCGCCCACGGGCACGAAGACGCGGTCGAGCCCGGCGTCCTGCTGGATCATCTCCAGACCGATGGTTCCCTGCCCGGCGATGACGCGCGGGTCGTCGAAGGGGGCGATGAAGGTCGGGCCATCGGCGGCCAGGCGCTGGGCCTCGGCCTTGGCGGCGTCGAAGTTCTCTCCGAGCAGGAGGACCTCGCCGCCGAGCGCGCGCACAGCGTCGACCTTGATGCGCGGAGTGACGGTGGGCATGACGATGGTGGCGCGGATGCCCAGGATCGAGGCGGAGCGGGCCACGCCCTGGGCGTGGTTGCCGGCCGATGCGGTCACGACGCCGCGGGCGCGCTCGGCGTCGGCCAGGGCGTGCATAGCGTTGTAGGCGCCGCGGATCTTGAAGGAATGGACGGCCTGAAGGTCCTCGCGTTTGGCCGCAACGACGTTGCCCAGACGCGCGGACAGGGCGGGCAAGACCTGCAGGGGCGTGTGCTCGGCGGCCTCGTAGACGGGGGCGCGCAGAATGGCGCGCAGGTAGCGGGCCCAGTCCCAGGGAGCGCCGGCGGCGTCAGTGGTGTCAGCTGTGTCAGCGGGGTCAGTGGAGCGGTCCTTCACGGCCCCACCCTAGATGAGCGGCTCCGGGACCGGCCGGGCTCCGACTGGGTGCCGCGCGCTGGACAGGAGAGAATTGCGACACTAGCATGAGGCGCAGTTTCGCACCGTCATCGATCGGCGGTTCGGCCCGCATCCCATTTTCTCCGAGTTCCTGTCCGGTACGTTTCCTGAATTTCTCTGCGCTGGAGGCCCGATAATGGCTGATATTCATATTGTGCGAGGCGATCTCGAGGCGCTGTCCGCCTCGGTGAGCGCGGTGCGCGACAAAGTGCGCGATCTTGATATCGCCGGCACGGCGGAAGGAGTCGCCTCGTCAATGCCGGGCGCTGCGAGCGCGGGAATGGTGAAGGCAGCCGCCGCCGAGGCGGATGGCCTGCGCGCCACCCTGGGCGGCCAGTACGAGATGGTGAGCGACGGAGTCCTCGATGTTGCAGCCATCCACCGAAGGAACGACAGCGCTGTCGCCGCCGGCACGCCCGCCCTTGAGGCGGGGACGACCGGATCGAAATCGGCTCAGCGGTGGGCACGCGCGAAGGGGCTGAGCTGAACAGTGGCGACGTGGGCGGACATATGCGGCTGGCGTCATGGACCGCTGGGAGAAACCGCGGAGGCACTGCGGACGATCAGCACCTCGTTGGCCGACCTGGAGGACGAGGCGCAGCTGGCGCTTGCACGGCTCGTCTCCGAGGCTCCAAGCGTCGATGCGGCTCGTGACGCCCTGGGATGTTGCAGCACTTCCCATGGCGAGCTCCTGAAACAGGTCAGCTCCTTGGGAAGGGCGACGTCTGAGGCGTGCGACGGTGTGGCGGTGGTGGAGAAGAAGGTGGTGGCCTGTCAGGACTACGCCGCCGACCACCCCCTGCTCACGCTCCACCCCGACGGCACGGTCTCCACGAACGCGGAGGCCGCTGGCGGCAGCGGCGGCACGGCCTCGGGGCTCACGGCCGGGCAGCTGCAGGAGCAGGCCAACGAGCTCGAGATGATGGTCTCAGCAACCCTTCTCTACGCCAACGAGGTCGACGGATCCTTCGCAAACAACCTGACAGCCTCGGCAACCCCGAACCCGCAGCCCGGGCCATCGCCCGCGCCGCCCGTGCCGCCCGACCACAGCTCCAGTCCGACCAGGCCGTCACGCGGCAGCCCGGACACCTCCCGGTCCGGTCGTCTCCGTGATGGCGGGCCGGATGACAGCGAAGGGGACGGCGACAACGACAGCAGCACGGGACTCGGACAGCCGGTTCCCGGCGAGCACGCGGACATGCCCGGCGTGGACCCCTGGCAGTACCCGGGCGACTCCCCCGGCGAGGGATCGGGACAGCATGGTCAGAGAAATCCAACTATGCATGATTACGCCGTTCACGAGCTCGCCGCCACCGCCGCGGAGGCATGCGCTCCGGCGTGGCCGGACGCGTCGGCAAACCTGCGTCACTATCTCGAGAACACCGGCACCCCCCAGGGGGTCGACGTCGATGGCATGCTACATGATATTCCCAGCCTACACGATGGATCGCAGGCGGACGCCGAGGTTATGGCGGGGAAAGCAGTGGAGGACGCGCAGGCCTCGGGAGCGACCGGACCGGTGACTTACCCCTTCAACACCCCATGGACACCGGAAGGCCCCGATGACAGCGAGAACTGGTTCTACGCCACGGGGAACTACCAGTACGCCACGGACGGCACCGTCACCGTCTACCCACCGACGGACGACAACTCGGAGTGGACCTACACGTACGACTATCGCGTCCACATGGCCGACCGCTACAACTGGGACGGGAACAAGTCCACCAATATCCTGGGCATGAACATCACGGACGCGGAGCTCCAGGAGCTGCACCGTGCCGGCATCGCCCAGGAGTACGACCTGACTGGCGAGTCCTCGGTCAGGAGCGGTCGTGGGAGTAAGTAAAACAATGCTCGCCTGCAAAGGCCGTGCCGTTCGCGGTGCGGCGGCTGCGGTGGTGATCGTGCTGACCCTTGCTGGTGCAGTCGGGTGCGGTTCGCCGCGACCGAGCCGTGCGGACGCGAGCTCGGCCGCCACTGCAGGCACGGCCCAGCAGACCGGCGCCCCCTACCCGGCCGACATGAACCACCTGGACGACATCCTCGCCATCGGCACCGGACACGAACTCCCCGAACAAGCCCAGGTAGTCTCAGTCGACCTCACCACCAACCTCTCAGGCTTCAGCCCCGGCACCTGGGGGTACGTCATCGCCTTCACCGCCACCGACCCAGCCATCCGCAACTACGTCACCGAACACACCATCTTTAACGGAAACGACCTCGACACCGGCCCAACAGCATCAGCGAAGTTCTCCGGCATGAATGCCGTCGACCTGACCACCATCAACAACCCCTGGAGCACGAGCTTCGGCGACACCATTCTCCTCTTCGAACGACCCCTGGGACGCGGCTGGCTCATCATCATAGGCGGCGGCCGCTAAAACAACGGAACCAGAAGAGGGAGCGGCCAGGAGAACTCCGCTCGCCCTCGCTCAAACCGACCGGAAGCAGACTGAACCGCGGCCATCGCCGGATCGGTCCCGCGGCCCAGCAGCGAGGCTCAATAGCGCGGCAGCCTGCCCAGGTCGCGCACCGCGCCGACATCGGCGCTCGTGGCGAGCATGGCGTAGGCGCGCAATGCGGCGCTGACCCTCCGAGGCCGCTCCACATGCGGCGACCACGCATCGGCCCCGCGTGCCTCCTCAACGGCGCGCCGCTCGGTCAGCTCGGCCTCATCGACCACGAGCTCGATGCGGCGGTTGGGAATGTCGATCTCGATACGGTCGCCGTCGCGCACCAGGCCGATGAGACCGCCGGCAGCCGCCTCCGGGGAGACATGCCCGATGGACAGGCCCGACGTACCGCCGGAGAAACGGCCGTCGGTCAACAGGGCGCACTCCTTCCCCAAATGCATCGACTTGATGTAGGTCGTCGGGTACAGCATTTCCTGCATGCCCGGGCCGCCGCGCGGGCCCTCGTGATTGATGACGACGACGTCCCCGGCCTCGACCTTCTTGCCGAGAATGCCCTCGACGGCGTCCTCCTGGGATTCGAAGACGATGGCCGGTCCCGAGAACGTGAGGATGGAGGCGTCCACCCCCGCGGTCTTGACAATGCAGCCCTTCTCCGCGATGTTGCCGAACAGGACCGCCAGCCCGCCGTCGGCCGAGTAGGCGTGGGCGACGTCGCGGATGCAACCGCCCGCGCGATCGGTGTCGAGGGCCTCCCATCGCGACGCCTGGGAGAACATCTCCGTGGTGCGCACGCCCGCAGGGGCGGCGAGGTAGCGAGTGCGGATCCTCTCCGAAACGCCGGACCCCGGGACCCCATCAGCTCCGGGGCGGGCGATGTCGTAGGCGGCCAGGGAATCGGCCAGCGTGCCGTGCAGCACCGTCGAGACGGAGGTGTCCAGCAGGCCGCCGCGGTCGAGTTCGCCGAGGATCCCCATGATCCCGCCCGCCCGATGGACGTCCTCGACATGGTAGAGGTTCGTGGAGGGGGCGAGTTTGGACAGGTGCGGCACCCTGCGGGAGAGCCGGTCGATGTCGGCCATGGTGAAGTCCACCTCGGCCTCCTGAGCGGCGGCCAGCAGATGCAGAACCGTATTGGTGGACCCCCCCATGGCGATGTCCAGACTCATGGCGTTCTCGAAGGCGGGCTTGGTCGCGATGGAGCGTGGCAGGACGGAGGCGTCGTCCTCCTCGTAGTAGGCGCGGGTGATACCGACGATCCGACGGCCCGCCTCCTTGAACAACTCGCCGCGGTCGACGTGGGTGGCCAGCAGGGAGCCGTTCATCGGCAGGGCCAGGCCGAGGGCCTCGGTCAGGCAGTTCATGGAGTTGGCGGTGAACATGCCCGAGCACGAGCCGCAGGTCGGGCAGGCCAGGCGCTCGATGGAGGAAATGGTGGAGTCGGCGACGGTGGGGTCGGCGGCGTCCATCATGGCGTCGATGAGGTCGAGCTTGCGGGTGGTGCCGTCGGCGGCCACCATCGTGCCCGACTCCATCGGCCCGCCGGAGATGAAGATGGTGGGAATGTTCAGACGCAGGGCGGCCATGAGCATGCCAGGGGTGATCTTGTCGCAGTTGGAGATGCACACCAGAGCGTCGGCGCAGTGCGCGTTGACCATGTACTCCACCGAATCGGCGATCAGGTCGCGGCTGGGTAGAGAGTAGAGCATGCCGTCATGACCCATGGCGATGCCGTCGTCGACGGCGATGGTGCTGAACTCCTTGGCCAGCCCGCCCGCGGCCTCGATCTGCTCGGCCACGAGCCGGCCGACATCGCGCAACCCCACATGACCGGGCACGAACTGGGTGAAGGAGTTGGCGATCGCGATGATCGGCTTGCCGAAATCGGAGTCCTTAATACCCGTGGCGCGCCACAGGGCGCGGGCGCCGGCCATATTGCGGCCGGAGGTGGAGGTTGCACTGCGATAGCGAGGCATGAGCGTCTCCTTGGGACGAGCAATTTCGACAAGCCCCAACAGTAGCCGTCACCGCGTCGCCTCAACGCGAGGCCTCGGTCAGTGATGGGGAGTCCTTCCCGCGGTCGCGCCGATGCGCCGGTGCGACCCATCGCCCGAGCCGGGTGCGAACCCCCGGCCCGGGCGAGCGAATTAGCGCACACGAGGCTTCTGCTCCTGCGCTCAGGGCCGCCGGTGGCGATGGCGGGCGCGAGATCGGCATTCTCGTACGAGGCTGACGGCGGCGCCGTCGATCTCGGTCCGACATGTCAATCTCGGTGAGCCGGCCCGCCGCGGTCCACCGTGAGGGGCGTGCGGCGGGCGACCCGGTCGGTGCGTCAGTTATCGCGGAGGATGGCGAGGATGCGCAGGAACTCGACGTAGAGCCACACGATGGTCACGACGAGTCCGAAGGCCCCCGCCCACGCGTAGCGGGTGGGCAGTCCGGACTCGACGCCGCGCTGGATGGCCTCGAAATCCATGGCGAGGCTGAAGGACGCCATGACGACGGCGAGGACGCCGACGACCAGTCCCAGCGGAATGCCCATGACCTCCATGCTGCGCATGCCCCACGGGTCGGAGACGACGCCGGTGAGCATGAGGACGACGTTGACGATGCTGAACAGCAGGTAGCCGCCCATGGCCACCAGGAGGATGCGCGCGGCCCTGCCGGAGACGCGGAAGCCGGCGAATTTGTAGACGCACAGCATGACGGCGAAAGTCGCGAACGTGGCGAGGACCGCCTGCAGGACGATGCCGGGGAAGGCGTACTCCATGACGCCGGAGAGAGCGCCGAGCATGGCGCCCTCGAACACCGCGTAGACGAGGATGAGCACCGGGCTGGGCTCACGCTTGAAGGAGTTGACCAGGCCCAGAACGAGGGCGCCGATGCAGCCGACGATCATGGCACCGTAGCCGAGCCCCGCCGTGGCCCGGTGAGTGGCCAGGAACCAGGCCACGGCGCCCACGCCGACGATGACGGCGAAGATGCCGGCGGTGCGAACGATGACGTCGTCGTAGGTCATGCGACCGCGATCGACGTTCGTGGCGCTCGGAGCCGCGTACTGGCTCTCCAGACCGGCGAGCCGCTCAGGGGAGACCTGAGGCTGACCGTAGGCGGCCGGCGTCGGGCCGTACTGGCCCGGCCGGTAGCCGGGCATGGCCGGGTAGCCGTTGGGCGTCACCGGCTGCGACGGCGCAGCGACGGGACCACGGCCGTTGAAGGCCGCACTGCGGGAGAAGAACGGATTGCTCACAGTGGCATCCTCTCGAATAGGGCCAAATGCGTGTGGTGCTCGGAGCCGGATCCTCCGGCACCGACCCCGTACTCGTAACACCCCTATCCTGCCCGAGATTCCGTCCCGACGCCTAGTCCCGTCGGCTCCGCTCGGGGCGGGGAGAGCTCCCCGCCCCGAGTCCGGCTCGCCGCCGGCGAGTGCGCCTCCGAGCGGGCACGCCCGGCGATTCCCCGCGCCCCAGTCCGAGTTCATCGCCCGGACCGACCGCTCTCGTCCTCCAGGAGGAACCCGCCGGGTATGCGGTTCGTTACACGGGCTGATGGGGCGCGCAGCGGTCCGCTCCTAACCTTGATTCCACATCGGAGTCCAATCGTGATCCGACGCTCTCCGCACACCCAGCCCGCCTTCTTCGAGAAGTAGTGATTCCCCATGATCGAGGCCGTCAACCTGACCAAGCGCTACGGTGACAAAGTCGCCGTCGACCACATCTCATTCACCGTCGCGCCCGGCACCGTCACCGGCTTCCTCGGCCCCAACGGAGCGGGCAAATCCACCACCATGCGTATGATCATGGGCCTGGACAAGCCCACCACCGGCTCGATCAAAGTCAACGGCCGTCCCTACCGCTTCCTGCCCGCCCCGCTGCGGGAGGTCGGCGCCCTGCTGGATGCCAAGGGCCTGCACGGGTCGCGAACGGCACGCGCCCATCTGACCCAGCTGGCCGTCTCCAACGCCATCCCCACCAGACGGGTCGATGAGGTTCTGGAATTGACCGGCCTGACCGCCGTGGCCAAGAAGCGCGTCAAAGGATTCTCCCTGGGCATGGGCCAGCGCCTCGGCATGGCCGCCGCTCTCCTGGGCGACCCCCAGGTCCTCCTCTTCGACGAGCCCGTCAACGGCCTGGACCCCGAAGGAGTCATCTGGGTCCGGGAGACCTGCCGCCGCCTGGCCGCCGAGGGCCGTACCGTCTTCATCTCCTCTCACCTCATGAGCGAGATGGCTCAGACAGCCGATCACCTCCTGGTCATCGGGCGCGGCAGAATCCTCACCTCCGGCCTGGTCCAGGACGTCATCGCCTCGGCCACCAGCGACACCGTCCGCGTCGCCTCCCCCCAGGCGGGCGACCTGGCCCGGGCTCTGGCCGCCCAGGGCATCGAGACCGCCGCCCCCGAGCCGAACATCCTGACCGCCACCACCGCTCCCGCGGCCCGCATCGGCGAGATCGCCGCCGCCAACGGCATCGTCCTGCACGAGCTCGCCACTCAGCGCGCCTCTTTGGAGGATGCCTATCTCGAACTGACCGGCAACTCCGTGGAGTACACAACCGGTCAGCCCGCGCGTCCGCAGCCGACCGGCCCGCGTCGCCCGCAGCCGGTGCAGCCCGTACCGGCCGGACACGGCGCCCGCCGCGCCTGACCTTCGTCCAACCATCCCGCCCCGCCCCACTCGAGGAAGACACCGACCATGACCGCAGCAGCCGCACAACCCGCTCCGCAGACCCGCGCACCCGCCGCCCGAATCCCCAAGCAGAACTTCTTCCGCGCCACCCGCTCGGAATGGATCAAGATCCGCACCCTGCGCTCGACGTGGATCACCTCCATGATCGCCGTTTTCCTGACCGTTCTGTTCGGCGCGGGAAGCGCAATTGCTTACGCCAAGACCGAGGGCATGAGCGACTCCGCCGCCGGCGGACTCATCACAGGGACCACCTTCGGGGAGATCGTCGTCGCCGTCTTGGGGGCGCTGGTCATCACCGGCGAATACTCCTCCGGGCAGATCCGCTCCACCCTGGCCGCCGTTCCCCGCCGTACCCGCGTCTTCGCAGCCAAATCCCTCGTCATCGCCATCTGGTCCTTTCTTCTGGGCGTCATCTCCCTGCTGCTGAGCTGGCTGGTGGCCGCACCTTTCATGGGCGATGAGGCCCCGTCCTTCTCCGATACCCACATCGTGGGGTTCATCTGGGGCACCGGTCTGGCCTTCGCCGGGATCGCGCTCCTCTCTTTGGGCATGGGCTACCTCGTGCGCTCGACCGCGGGCGCCATCACGGTCGTGGTCATTCTGCTGTTCATCATCTCCATCCCGCTGAGCCTCATGGCGATGAAATGGCATTGGGCCGCCAACGTCAGCTCGGTCATGCCCTCCAGCGTGGTCCAGAGCGTCACCGACCCCTTCACCGTCTCCGGGCAGACGACATGGGCGGACACCAACCCCTCCCTCTTCCTCACGCACACCCAGGCCGTCCTGATCTTCGGGGCGTGGGTCCTCGTCCCGCTGATCGCCGGCTGGTTCGTCTTCTCCAAACGCGACGCCTGAACCGGCTCGGCGGAATCCGCTGACCCGTTCGCCCCGCCTCTCCCGATCACCGCCGACGGCGTCCGCGGCCGCAACCGCCCGGACGCCGTCGGCCCCACTCTCGGGCGACGCCCGAACGAATACCGACGATGCGAGATACGCAGGACACAATGGTCCCGTGGACCGCGCAGAAATCCCGAAGCCCCCGCAGACCCACTCCGGGGACGGGAACGGAGCAGAGACGATGAGCATATCCCCCAGTGCCATACGCCTCATGCGGTGGCAGAGTCGGCATCGGATCCTGACCGATTCCGTGCTGTCGCTCCTGGTGCTCGGACTCGACGTGCTGCTGTCCCTGGCACCACTGCTGATATCCGGGGAGCTCCCCTCCTTCGAGTCCTGGCTGCCCGCCACCATCGCCGCCACGGCCCTGTGCACCGCGGCCCTGTGCCTGCGACGCACACGTCCGGCCACCGCGTGGGCCGCCGTCGTCATCGTCCCGGTGCTGCACCACCTCACGATCCGCTGCACCTCCGGACTCGATCCGGAGAACATCATGGTCGTGACGGGAACCATAGCCGCCTACTTCATTATCGGCACCCCCCTGTGCCTGATCGCGCTCGCCATGCGCTACCGTCCCGTTTGGGCGTGGACGGCGGCCGTCGCCTCCGCGCTTCCGTTCTGGCTGGTTCTGACCTGGCCGGGCGGGCTGGTCACCAGAGCGTCATGGTCCGAGCTTCTCATCTTCATCCTCATCAACGTCATTGCCGCCCTGATCGGAACGATCATGCGGATTCAAGACATTCAGCTGCGCGAGGTGGAGGCGCGCTCGGCGCGCCTGGTGCTGGCTCGGGAACAGGAGGCCCTCCTCGCGGCGGCCAACGAGCGCGGCCGTATCGCCCGGGAGATGCACGACGTCGTCGCCCACTCCCTGGCCGTCATGATCACCATGGCCGACGGCGCCGCGGCGGCCGTCGAACGCAACCCCGCCATGGCCAAGGAGGCCCTCGGCATGCTCGCCGAGACCGGACGCTCCGCCCTGGCCGACACCCGTCGCCTCGTCGGCGTCCTGCGCGATGACCCCGGCGCCTCCTCCGCTCCGTCGCAGACCCAGCCCCAGGACCCCGCGGACGACTCCCGCGGAGCCAGTCGACCCGACGGTCCCGACGATGCGCCGGCCGGCCCCGGCACCGCGGCCCCGACTCGGACGCCCGAAGTCCGCGACCTGCCCGTCCCCGAGTTCGCGCCGCCGGGCACCGTCGCCCCCATCGAACCCAGCGAGAAGATCGCCGACCTGCGCCGGCAGGCCACCGGCAGGAGCGCGGACGCCTCGCGGGGCGACATCCCCCTGGCGCCCGCGCCGGAGCAGGCGGACCTGACAGTACTCGTCTCCCGCTTCGAGGCGGCGGGCGTGCCCGTGACCTACACGTGGAACGGCACCCGCCTGCCCGAGGACAAGGGCCTGCAGCTGACCCTGTTCCGCGTCGCCCAGGAGGCTCTGACCAACGTCCTGCGCTACGCGCCCACGACGCACGCGGTGGCGGTCACCGTGGAACGCCACGCCGGCACAGCAGTGCTCACGATCGACAACGAGGCCGCGCCGGGCTCCAAGCCGATGCACGGATCGGGCAAGGGCCTGATCGGCATGCGGGAGCGCGCGGCCGTCTATGGTGGCACTGTTCAGGCGGGGCCGACCGCCACGGGATGGCGTGTGCGCGCCGTCCTGCGCTGGGATGAAAACGACGAAGGGACCTCTCCGTGGAAGCTTCCGCTATGAGCTCCTCCACCGGCCGGGCCGAAGGGGCGCCGGTCACCGTGGTGCTGGCCGACGATCAGGCGCTCATGCGCATGGGGTTCCGCATGGTGCTCGACGCGGAGGACAGCATCGAGGTCATCGGCGAGGCCTCCGACGGGGCCTCCGCCCTCGCCCAGGCCCGCGCCCTGCACCCCGACGTCATCCTCATGGACGTGCGCATGCCCGGTATGAACGGCATTGACGCGACGACGGCCATCACCGCCCACTGCCCCAGCACGAAGATCCTCATCCTGACGACCTTCGACCTCGACGAGTACGCCTTCGCCGGATTGCGGGCCGGCGCCAGCGGCTTCCTGCTCAAGGACACCCGGCCGGCCGAGCTCGCCGAGGCGATCCGCACCGTGGCCGACGGCGAGGCCGTGGTCTCCCCGCGCATCACGAGACGCATGCTGGAGATGTTCGCCTCCCACCTGCCGGACGACGGAAGCCAGGCGATCGATGAGGACCCCCGGATCGCCTCGCTCACGCCGCGCGAGCGGGAGATCCTCGTGCTCATGGCGCAGGGAATGAGCAACTCGGAGATCGCCGCCCACCTGGTGGTCTCGGCCACGACCGTCAAGACCCACGTGGGCAACATCCTGGCCAAGCTGGACGTGCGCGACCGCGTCCAAGCCGTTGTCGTCGCCTACGAGACCGGCCTCATGGCCTGACCGAGTCCGGCGCCGCGCGTCAGCAGCAGGAGCGCAGGCGCTGCCGGGCGTCCTCGAAGCCGCGGGTGACGACGTCCTCGACGGTGTCGGCCGCCCGCTCGAGCGTGACGGCGAGCGAGTCGCGTTCCCGCGCGGGAAAGTCCGACAGGACGAAGTCGGCCGGGTCCTGCCGCCCCGGAGGCCGCCCGATCCCCACGCGCACGCGCATGTAATCCCGCATGCCCAGGGCCCGGCTGATCGAACGCAGGCCGTTGTGCCCGCCCTCACCGCCACCACGCTTGAGACGCAGCTCATGAGCGGGCAGGTCGAGCTCGTCATGAATGATGAGCAACCGGTCCGCCGGGTCGACGTCGTAGAACCGGACGAGCGCCGTGACCGTGCCGCCCGACACGTTCATGTAGCCGGCGGGCTCGGCGAGGACGACGCGGGGGCCGGGCGCCCCGCCGGGCAGCGTGCCCACGCGCGCCTCGGCCGCTCGCGCGCGGGACCTGTGCCCGCAGAGCCCGACCCCTGTGCGCCCGGCCAGGACGTCGATGACCATACGGCCGACGTTGTGGCGGTTGCGGGCGTACCGGGCCCCGGGGTTCCCCAGCCCGACGATGAGCCAGGGGTCGTTCACGGCTCTCCTCCGGGTGCACGCGGGTGCACGGTCGCGATCCGCAGTCGCGGGATCACTCAGCGGCGGGAGCCTCGTCGGCCGTCCCGCTCTCGGCCGTCTCATCCGCGGGGACGTCATCGGCGACGGCGGCCTCAGCGGCCACGTTGACGATGTCGGTGGCGGCCTCGGTAACGGCCTCGATGCCCTCGGGCAGGGCGACGTCGGCCATGCGTACGGCGGTGCCCGCCTCAATGCCCGTGATGTCGACCTCGATGGATTCGGGGATCGAGACGGCCGGGGCAGAGACGAGGACGTGGGGCAGCTCGATCATGTGGATAGTGCCGGGCGCCGGCTCACCGACGACGGTCACGGGGATCTCGACCTCGACGCGCTCGTTGCGGCTGACCAGGAGGAAGTCGACGTGCTGCACCCCGGGGCGGATGGGGTGGCGCTGGACCTCCTTGGTCAGAGCGAGGACGGTCTCGCCGTCGATGTCGAGCTCGACGAGCGCGTTGTCGTTGCCGCGCAGTGCGAGGCGGGCGTCGTGCTCGTCGAGGAGGATGTGGCGCGGATCGGTGCCGTGACCGTAGACGACGGCGGGGGCCTGGCCGGCGCGGCGGGCCCGACGGGACGCCCCCTTGCCGAGGTCGCTGCGAACGGTGGCCTTGAGGGTGATGGCGTTGTCGGCCATGAGTGCTCCTGTCATGGCGGGGCCGCGCCCCGCGGGTGTGGTGGTCCGGCGCCGCGACGAGGCGCGGCGCCCTGGAGGGCCACCACGTCGATCACGGACGCGCTCGCGCGTCCCTCGCCGGGGCGATGGACGCAGTGTATGCGTCCGGCCGCCGGTCGGCCAGTGCCCGGCCGGCGAGGCCCGAATGAGGCGTCCTCTCCCTCCCGGGCGAGTGCGCCGTGCCACCGGATACGGGGCCGGCGGGCGAGGCTTGCGCCCGCAGGAGCGGGCGGGGCCGACGGGGCGTCCACCGGTCCGGTCGAGCCGAGCGGACAGCGGCCGGGCCGCCCGGATCACTCGAGCCGGGCGGACAGCAGGCGCAGTCCCGCCCGCACCTGCTCGATGGGCAGCTGGCCCGGGGCGGAGGGGTCGCCGTCGACGCTCGCGAAGGTCAGGGCCGAGCCGAACACCGCCCCGCTCACACGGCTGACCGCTCCGAGAGCGCCCATGGACATGGTCACCACCGGCAGGCCCAGCTCCTCGCTCGCCTGCGCGGTCACCGCCAGGAGGCGAGCGACGTCGCGGGCGCTGCGCGGCATGACCGCGAGCTTGGCCACGTCCGCGCCGGCCCCCGCCATGGCGCGCAGGCCCTCCAGCATGACGGAGTCCCCGGGGGTGGCGGCCGTGTCGTGGCGGGAGACGACGGCCTCGAGCCCCGCCTCGTGCGCCGCCGCGACGAGCCCGGCCGTCCAGCCGCGGGCCGACTCGACATCGAGGGCCGCGGGCCGTGCGTCGTCGTCCAGCGCGCCCAGGCTCCCGGCGAGGGAGCGCACCAGCGTCCGGTAGGCGTCGTCGTCCAGCCGTGCCCCCCCGCCCTCCGCGGCGGTGCGCACGGTCACCAGCACCCGTGCGCCGCCCGACTGCGCTGACAGCTCACCGGCCAGGTCGGCGAGGCCGGTCGGGCCGGCCGCGCACGGCGACCCGGGGCCGGCCGCCAGCAGATCCGCGCGCAGCTCGATGACGTCCGCGCCCGCCCCGACGGCGGCCCGGGCCTGAGCGCAGCAGGCGTCGGGCGTCGTCCCAGTGGTGGCGACCGCAATCGCCACTCGCCCGTCATCGGGCAGCAGGCGGCTCACCGGGCGGGCTCCGCCAGGGACAGGGCGATGCCGTCGAGGATGTCGTGGAGGCTGGTCACGGTCGTGGCCAGCGGCCGTCCGGCGGCCCTCGTGGCGGCCACGACCCGGGTGATGACCTCGCTCCACACGAGCGCACCGCCGGCGATGACATCACGACGGCCCGGCCGCAGGTAGCCCCAGGACTCGCGCTCGGCGGCGGTGGAGTGCACGATCGCCTCGCAGGAGGCGAGGACCGTCTCGACGCTCAGCCGGGCGCCGTCGATGGCCATGGGGTCGAACTCCTCCAGTCCCAGGGCGTGGGCGGTGACAGTGGTGATCGTGCCGGCCAGACCCACGAGCTCGGTGGCGGCGCCCAGGTCGACGGCGCCGGCCGCCCCCTCCAGCAGGCCGCGCACATCCCGACGCGCGGCCTGCTCGGCCTCGGGGGTGAGGCCGCCCGTCAGGTGGCGCTCGGTGATCCTCACGCTGCCGGTGTCCATGGAGACGGCGGCGACCGGAGCGCGCGCGCCCAGGACCAGCTCGGTGGAGCCGCCGCCCAGATCCACGACGAGCCGTGAACCGGAGGAGGCCGCGGCGCCCGCCCCGAGCAGCGAACCGGCGAAGGACAGGCGCGCCTCCTCCCGGCCGGAGATCACTTCGGGCTCGATCCCCAGAACGGCGCGCACCCCTTCGACGAAGTCCTCACGATTGGAGGCGTCGCGCGTGGCGGAGGTGGCCACGAAGCGGCCGCGACCGCCGGCCAGGTCCACACCCAGCTCGGCGCAGGCGGCGGCGTAGTCGCGCACGACGTCGAGTGTGCGAGCCAGTGCCGCGTCGTCGAGCCGGCCGGTGCGATCCACCCCCTGGCCGAGCCGCACGATCTCATTGGTCCGGCGCACCGCCGTCAGGCGGACGCCGCCCGCCCCGTCCCGGACGAGATCGGCGATGAGCAGACGGATCGTATTGGTGCCGCAGTCAATGGCGGCGACGCGCGTCATGGGCGGATTCTCCTGGGTCGGTCCGGATGCTGCGGGAGGGGCCCGAGCACGAGCAGCGGCCAGGATCCCACAGATTCCGCTCGGCCAGAACGTCCAGAGTCAGGTCCCCCACGGGGTTGACTCCGCGACCGGCCGCCAGCGCATGCCCCACCAGGGCGTGGAGGCACTTGACCCGGGCGGGCATACCGCCGGCGGAGACGCCCTCGATCTCCTCGGGCCGGCCGAGCTCGGCGCGACGGGCCAGGTAGTCCTCGTGGGCGGCCGTGTAGGCGGCGGCGAGCGCCTCATCGTCAGCCAGACGCGCATTGAAGTCCTCCATGAGGTGCTCGGCCTCCAGGGTGGAGCACCCTTTCACGGCCGCCGGGTGCGTGAGGTAGTAGGTGGTGGGGAAAGGCGACCCGTCGGACAGACGCGGCGCCGTGCGTACGACCGCCGGTCGACCGCACACGCAGCGGGCGGCGATGGCGACCACGCCCCGGGGGACCCGGCCGAGCTGCTCGCGCAGGGCCTCCAGGTCCGTATCGGTCACCGTCCGGGGCCCCATGTCGGCCGGAGCGGGGGCCGGCGCGCTGCCGGCGACGAGGCGGGGAGTCCGATTCACGGGGCGTCGCCTCACCGTCCGGTCGGGGCGGGATCGGATGCGCCAGGGGCGGCCGGCGCATCCGACGCGGCTGGCGAGAGGGTCGGCCAGCCCTGCCGGGCGGGGTCGACGGCGCTCATCCCCTCCTCGTCCCCGCCCGCCGTCCTGGCCGAGTCCCGCAGGACCTCGTACCAGGGGCTCCGCTCTGTCTCGTCGGTCATCTCGGAGGCGTCCCCCGTTCCACCGCTCCCAACCTGGTCGGCGCCGACGACGACGTAGGTCGTCTCACCCGGCATGACGTAGGACAGCCGCTCACGGGCCTGGGACCTGACGTAGTCCTCGTCCTGCCAGCGGGCGGCCTCCTCCTCCAGGGCGGACGACGTGGCCCGCGCGTCGGCGATCTCGTTGACGACGGCGTCGTAGCGGGCACGCTGGGACAGGTACCCGCGCAGCGAAGGGAAGACGACGACGAAGGCCAGCAGAAGGACGAGAGCCAGACTGATCGCGTGAGCGGGAACGGCCATGCCGTCAATGCCGCCCAGGCGGAGGACGGTCCGCTCCGGGGGCTGACCGCCGCGGTCGGTGCGGTCGGTGGAGGAGTCCGGGCCCGTGGGCGGCGCGGCGGCGTCCGGAGGCGGGGTCTGCTGCTCGGGGCCCGACCTGGAGGCGGTGCGCGCACCGCGGCGAGTGCCCGGGCGCACTCCCGGGCGGGCGGGTGCGGGTCGGCGCGGTGTCATGATGCTGATCCTGCCGCAGGCGTCAGACGGGGGCTAACGCCGACGTCGGCGGGTCGCTCGCCCTGGGCGTACCAGCGTCCCGGCCGCCGTTCACGGCGCGCCGCCGCACCCCGCCGCCGTCGGGATGCCGCAGGGAGAACCGCCACGCCCCGACGGCGGCCAGCAGGAGCATGACCCGCGACGAACTCTCCGCCGCCGTTGGACCGGGCCGGCGCCGGCCGGCTCAGCGGTCGGCCAGCGAACGCATCGCACTGAACCGACCGGCCCGACCCGAGCAGCTCACGCCTTGAAACGGGGGAAGGCGCTGGCGCCGGCGTAGACGGCGTCCTCGCCCAGGGTCTCCTCGATGCGCAGAAGCTGGTTGTACTTGTTGATGCGCTCACCGCGAGCCGGTGCACCGGTCTTGATCTGGCCGGCGTTGGTGGCCACGGACAGGTCGGCGATGGTGACGTCCTCAGTCTCGCCGGAACGGTGGGAGGTCATCGTCTTGTAGCCGGCGCGGTGGGCCATCTCGACGGCCTCGAGGGTCTCGGTCAGCGAACCGATCTGGTTGACCTTGACCAGCAGCGCATTGGCGGCGCCCAGGGAGATGCCCTTGGCCAGACGGTCGGGGTTGGTGACGAAGAAGTCGTCACCGACGATCTGGACCTTGTCCCCGATCTCCTCAGTCAGGTGCTTCCAGTCATCCCACTCGTCCTCGCTCAGCGGGTCCTCGATGGAGACGATCGGGAAGTCCTTGACGAGCTTCTTGTAGTAGTCGACCATCGAGGCCGTGTCCTGAGCCTCCCCCTCGAATGCGTAGGTCTTGGTCTTGTCGTCGAAGAACTCGGAGGAGGCGACGTCCATGGCCAGGGCGACGTCGACGCCGGGCGTGTAACCGGCCTTCTCGATGGCCTCGACGATGAGCTCGAGGGCCTCGCGGTTGGAGTCGAGATTGGGCGCGAAGCCGCCCTCGTCGCCCAGGCCGGTGGACAGGCCGCGCTCCTTCACAACCGTCTTGAGCGAGTGGTAGACCTCGGCGCCCATGCGCAGCGCCTCGCGGAAGGTCTTGGCACCGATCGGGGCGATCATGAACTCCTGGATGTCGACGTTGGAGTCCGCGTGGGAGCCGCCATTCATGATGTTCATCATCGGCACGGGCAGGACGTGGGCGTTCGGGCCGCCGACGTACTGGAAGAGGTCCAGCCCGGCGGACTCGGCGGAGGCCTGGGCGGCGGCGAGCGAGACGCCCAGGATCGCGTTGGCGCCGAGCTTGCCCTTGTTCGGGGTGCCGTCGAGTTCGATCATGCGGCGGTCCAGCCCGCGCTGGTCGGCGGCGTCGAAACCGATGACCTCGGGGGCGATGACATCGTTGACATTGGCGACGGCCTTCTCGACTCCCTTCCCGCCGTAACGGGACTTGTCGCCGTCGCGCAGTTCCACGGCCTCGAAAGCGCCGGTGGAGGCTCCGGAGGGGACGGCGGCGCGAGCGGAGGCGCCGTCCTCGAGCAGGATCTCGACCTCGAGGGTCGGGTTGCCGCGGGAATCGAGGATCTCGCGGGCGTGAACGTTCTCGATGAGGGCCACTTGGTGCTCCTAAAAGTTCTGTCGATCGATCGAGATGATCCGTATGCAGGGTCAGCCTACCGGGCGCCGCCCGCCGCATCGAGGGCGTAGGTCCCCAGAAACCGGCCTGTTCACGCCGGGCGAGCGGGTCGGGCGGCCTCCGAGTACGACGGGGCCGGGTGGGCGAGTACGACGGGGCCGGGTGGGGCCGCCGACCTCCAGGTGGGCGGGCGGCTGTCAGGCTGCGTAGGACTCCTCGAGGGAATCGATCATGATGAGGGCGGAGTAGTAGTCCAGCCGGAAGGTCGAACTCGGCAGGTAGGCGACCCGACCCGCCCGATACGCCGCGGCGGTGCTGAACGCCGCATTGGAGCTCACGATCCGCTCGGTCTCACCCCCGGAGGCGACGACGACCCAGTTGTCGCCGGTCACACCCTTCTGGACGTTCTCCAGTGAGACCTTGACGATATCCTGCCGTTGCCCCATGGAGGTGTCCCCCTTCACCTCGTCGGGGATCTCCGCCATGGTGAAGCCCAGTTCGGCGAGGATCTGAACCTGCGGGGAGACGCCCGTGAGAATGGCCGCCGCCCCCTCACCTCCCCCGGACTCGAAGACGACGAACGCGGAAGTCGTTCCCTCGGGAACGGTGATCGCATCCTTGACCTCGGTCAGCCGCGTCTCGACGTCGGCGATGGCCTCCCGGGCCTCGGCCTCGCAACCGGTGGCCTCGCCGACAAGGGCCGTCACGTCCTGCCAGGAACGCCCGCCGTAGTCGATGACGAGCACCGGGGCGATGTCGCGCAGCTGCTCGACGCTGTCCGTGAAGGAGTCTGCGCCGGTCTTGGCCACGAGGATGAGGTCGGGCTCGTAGGCGAGGACCCTGTCCATGTCCGGGGAGGAGTTCTCGAACAGCTTCTCGACTCCGGCGTCCCGGGCCCGCTCCGACCACTGGACGAAGAATCCCTGGGAGTCGGTCAGCCCGGCGTTGTCGGGGGCCGTGGCCCCCGAGGCCACCACGGGCGCGCCGACGGCCAACAGGGAGCCGGTCAGCGTCACCGAGGTCGACACGATCCGCCGGGGCTGAGCGTCGATGGTCACCTCGCCGTCGTCGCAGGACACGGTTCGCGGCCAGTCGCCCGAGGACTGGGCGGCCGGAGTCTCGGAGTCGGACGACGAGGCGGAGCAGGCGCTCAGCTCGGCGGCGAGGACGGCGCCCAGGCCGGCGCCGGCGAGCGCGCGGCGGCGCGAGAGGAGAAGAGACATGCGGATTTCCTTTTCGTGCGAGCCCCGTCATGGCGACGGAGCGCAATGGTGGGCGGTGATGGTCAGTGGGCGGTGATCAGGGGACGGGCCCCAGGTGAAGGGGGACGACCATGGGCGTGCCCGCCACCGGATCGGGGACGACGACGACGTCGAGGCCGAAGACCTCGCCGACGAGGTCGGCGGTGAGCACGTCCTGGGGCGCACCGACCGCCCGCACCCGGCCCTCGTGCATGACCACGAGGCGGGTGGCGCAGCGCGCCGCCTGGTTGAGGTCGTGAAGGACCGCGACGATCGTCCGGTCCTGCTCCTCGTTGAGACGTCGGCACAGCTGGAGCATCTCGACCTGGTGAGCGAGGTCGAGATACGTGGTGGGCTCGTCCAGGAGGATCGTCGGGGTCTCCTGGGCGAGGACCATGGCGAGCCAGACCCGTTGACGCTGCCCGCCCGAGAGGGCGTCGACGTCGCGGTGGGCCAATTCGGCGACGCCGGTGAGCTCCATGGCGCGCACCGTCGCCGCCTCATCGGCCCCGCTCCACTGGGAGAGCAGACCCTGATGGGGGAAGCGTCCGCGGGAGACCAGGTCGCGCACCGTCATGCCGTCGGGGACCCGGGCCGACTGGGAGAGGAGCCCCACTCGACGCGCCACCCGCTTGGTGGCCATACCGGCGATGTCGGCGCCGTCCAGGAGGACGACGCCCTCGGTCGGCCGGTGCAGGCGCGCCAGGGCGCGCAGCAGGGTCGACTTGCCGCAGGCGTTGGGGCCCACGATGGCGGTGAGCTCCCCGGCGGCCAGGTCCAGATCGAGGTTCCGGGAGACCACGTGGACGTCGTAGGCCAGGGTCAGGGCGTCGGCGCGCAGGCGGATCGACGACGCGCCCCGGCCCTCATCGGCGTCGGAAGCGGACGGACGGGATGCGGATGACGTCATCGCAGGACCTTCCGTGAGCGGGCCGCGACGGTGAGCACGACCATGAGGTAGGCGCCGCCGACGGCGCTGGTCGCCACACCCACCGGGAGGGACTCCAGGACGGCCTGGGTGGCGATGTCGGACATAAGCAGGAGCAGGGCTCCGGTGGCGGCGGTCAGGATCAGCGGCGGCACGGCCCGCCCCGCCAGACCCCGGGCCAGGTGCGGGGCGATGAGAGCGACGAAGCCGATGGGGCCGGCCGCCATGGTGACGAGCGCGACGAGGAGGGTTCCGCCCATGACGAGGGCGAGACGGACTCCGGTCGCATTCACCCCCAGTCCGACGGCCACGTCCTGCCCGAGGAGCAGCACGCGACAGGACCGGTCCAGCCGCGTCATGGGCACGAGCACGGCGGCGATCCCCACCAGGGCGGGCAGGGTCACGGACCACCTGGCCGCGGCCAGGGTGCCGGTGACGGCGCGCAGGGCTCCGAAGGCGGTGTCGGAGTCGACCCGCACAATGAGCCACCGATTGAGGGATTCGAGCATCGAGGAGATGGCGATACCGCCCAGCACCAGTCGCAGGCCCCCGAAGCCTCCGCGCCGCGAGAGAACCAGGACGGCCGCCCCCGCGAGGCCACCGCCGAGGAGGGACGCCAGCGAGACGGCGACCATGTTCACAGGCAGGACGAGGACAGCCAGCAGGATGCCGGTCTGCGCGCCCGTGGAGAAGCCGATGAGGTCGGGGGATCCCAACGGATTGCGGGTCACCACCTGGAAGGCCTGGCCGGCCGCGGCCAGGGCCGCTCCCGCCCCGATGGCCAGAAGGATCCGCGGAGCCCGCCATCGGGTGACGACCAGCGTCGTGGCGCGCCCGCCCCGCCCGCGCAGCGCCTGGAGGATCTCGCCCCACTCGAGCGCGAAGGACCCCACCCGCAGGGCGAGGATTCCCAGGCAGACGATGCCGATCAGGAGAAGAACGCCGACGAGGACGACGCGCGGCTCGATGAGGACCGACGCGCTCCGGCGTCGCAGCCACCAGCGCCCGGCTGCGGGGCCGGGCCCGGTGCGGGGCGGCCGGCAGGACGCGCCCCTCACCCGCGCTCCTTGGACCGACGCAGCACGAACAGGAGCACCGGAGATCCGACGAAGGCCGTGAGCAGCCCGACTTGAAGCTCCGCGGGCCGGGCGATGAGACGTCCGAGCACGTCGGCCGCCAGCATGAGGACCGGCCCGAGGACCGCACTGAGCACGATGGTCCAGCCCCTGTCGGGCCCCGCGAGCCGCCCCACCACGAGAGGCACCATGAGGCCGACGAAGCCGATAGGGCCGGCGATGGCGGTGGCGGTGCCGCACAGGAGGGTGAGACAGCCCAGCGCCGCCGCCCGGACGACGGGGACCCTGGTGCCCAGGGAGGCGGCGACGTCGTCGCCCAGGGACATGGCGGTCAGGCTCCGCGCGATTCCCAGAGCTCCCAGGACGCCGAGGCAGACGAGGACGGACACGAGCACCAGAGGCAGGTCCGTGCGGGTCAGGGAGCCCGCATCCCAGTAGCGGAAGGCGTCGAAGACCTCGGGGCGTCGCAAGACGACCGCCTGGATGACGGCGCCGGAGGCCGCGGAGAAGGCGACGCCGACCAGAACGAGTCGCACCGGCGAGGCGCCGGCCGCACCCGCCGAGCCGAGGCCGAGGACGATCAGGGAGGCGCCCAGGGCGCCCGCGGAGGCGAGCAGGAGCTGGTCATGCACGGCGGTCAGACCGGCGAGCGAGCCCAGGACGACGGCGAGCGAGGCCCCGGAGCTGACGCCGAGCAGGCCGGGCTCGGCCATCGGATTGCGGGTGACGGCCTGCATGATCGCCCCGGACACCGCCAGAGCGCAGCCGGTGAGGAGGCCGAGAACCGTGCGGGTCACGCGCTGGCCGACGACGAACCCCTCGTAGCTGGCGGTGCGGTGGGCCAGCTCGGCGCGCAGCACGTCCAACGGCAGATCCGAGGACCCCACGGCCAGCGACAGCCAGACGACTGCGGCCAGGAGCAGCAGGGAGCACAACAGGAGGGCGGGTCCGCGCGTCGCCGCCCTTGAGCGGGGGGCGGGCTGGGCGGCTCGAGTCGGGGCGCGTCCCGGACGGGCTGACTTCATACCTGGGCACCTCGTGAACGGCGATGCCGCACACCCTATGCGAACAAAGTTAGCCTCACCTAATCATTCCGCTTTTTGGACGGGTCGCCCCGGTCTGGGCCGGTCAGCCCGGAGCCATCGTCGGAGAGCTGCTGGAGCCGCCATGGACGAGCCATCTCTCCCTGGTCAGGGTGTAGCGAGGCGAGGCATCACCGGTCGTCGAGTCCTTGATGGCGCTGGCGTCCGACCCGAGCTGGGCCAGCGTGTCCTGGTCCAGCGCGCTGAAGCTCTGCTGGATGAGTATGGAGCGGACGGCGTTGATCGTGGGCCGGGAGTAGTCGCCGGGGCCGAGCTGGGTCTCCAGAGTGCTCCGGGCATCGTCATCGGTCACGGTGATGCCGTACCGCCCGGCGAGCTCGTCATAGGGCTGCAGCACGACGAGAGCGCTGAAGACCGTGTCGCTAGTCACGCCATCGATCGCGGACAGCTGGGACGACGCGGTCTGGACGTCCTCCTCCGAGACGCGCACGGAGCGGGTCGCCCCGTCCAGACCCGTGTACGAGCCCACGTAGGCCTGCCCGGGGTGCGCGGAGCACCCGGTGAGCGCCCCTCCGGCCAGTGCCAGGGCGGCGGCTGCGGCGAGGAGACGTGCGGTGCGCGGGACGGTACGGGTCACGGTGAGCTCCTTATGACGGGTTCCAGGTGGAACCGACGGTCGGTGCTCATGGTATCCCGCGTTCGTGACGGCCCGCCCGCGCCCGCCCTCAGCGCCGGCGTCGATATCTGGTGGCCTCGGTCTCGTAGTCGGCCTCGCCGGCGACGACGGCGTGAAGGAGCACCTCCGCCCAGCGCAGCAGCGCCTCGCCCTCGACCGCTCCCCCGCCCATGCGGGCGGCGCTCGGCGCCGGGACGACGATCGTCCGGGTCGCGGGCTTGAGCACGGTGCCGGGGTAGAGACGGGTCAGTCTCATACGCGCCGACTCGGCCAGAGACACGGGTGCGAAGCGGATCGACTTGCCCTGCGCGACGATCTCCCGCACCCCCAGGCGGGCCGCGAGCGCGCGCAGGCGGGCCAGGGCCGCCAGGCGCGCCGTCGCCTCGGGGACGGGACCGTATCGGTCGGTGAGCTCATCGAGGATGTCGTTGACGTCGGCGTCCGTCCGTGCGGCGGCGAACTTGGTGTAGGCCTCCAGACGCAGCCGTTCGTGGGGCACGTAGTCCTCGGGGATGGTGGCGTCCACCGGAAGGTCGACGCGCAGGTCCTCGTCGATCTCCGCCTCCCCGACCTGCGGCGCTTCGGCTCCTCCGACCTGAAGGGCCTTCTTGTAGGCGGCTACGGCCTCGGAGACCATGCGCACGTACAGGTCGAAGCCGACCCCGGCGATGTGACCGGACTGCTCGCCGCCGAGCAGGTTGCCGGCGCCGCGGATCTCCAGGTCCTTCATGGCCACCTGCATGCCGGCCCCCAGGTCGGTGTTGGAGGCGATGGTGCGCAGCCGCTCCAGGGAGGTCTCGGTCAGGGGCTTGTCGGCCGGGTGGAGGAAGTAGGCGTAGGCGCGCTCCCGGCCGCGGCCCACGCGTCCGCGCAGCTGGTGGAGTTGACTGAGCCCCATGCGGTCAGCGCGATCGACGATGAGAGTGTTGGCGTTGGACACGTCCAGCCCGGTCTCGACGATGGTGGTGCACACCAGGACGTCGATCTCCTTGTGCCAGAAGTCGTCGATGACCTTCTCCAGGCGCGCCTCGCTCATCTGCCCGTGGGCGGTGGCGACTCTCGCCTCGGGCACGAGGTCGGCCAGCTTCGCGGCGACGGCGTCGATGTCCTCGACCCGGTTGTGGACGTAGAAGACCTGCCCGTCGCGCAGCAGCTCGCGACGGATGGCGGCGCCGACCTGCTTGGTCTCGTAGGCGCCGACGTAGGTCAGGATGGGGTGGCGGTCCTCGGGCGGGGTGGCGAGCGTCGACATCTCGCGCAGGCCGGTCACGGCCATCTCCAGGGTGCGGGGGATGGGGGTGGCGGACATGGACAGGACGTCGACGTCGGTGCGCAGCGCCTTGAGGGTCTCCTTGTGCTCGACGCCGAAGCGCTGCTCCTCGTCGATGATGACCAGGCCCAGGTTCTTGACGTGCACTCGCCCGGTGATGAGCCGGTGCGTGCCGACGACGACGTCGATCGTGCCGTCGGCCAGGCCGGCCAGGACCTTGGCGGATTCGGCCGGCGTCTGGAAGCGGGAGAGTTGGGCCACCCGCACGGGGAAGCCGGCGTAGCGCTCGGAGAAGGTTTCGGCGTGCTGGGTTACGAGCAGAGTCGTGGGTACGAGCACGACGACCTGCTTGCCCTCCTGGACGGCCTTGAAGGCGGCGCGCACGGCGATCTCGGTTTTGCCGTAGCCGACGTCGCCGCAGATGAGGCGGTCCATGGGCTGGGCGGCCTCCATGTCGCGCTTAACGTCGTCGATGGTGGCGAGCTGGTCGGGGGTCTCGGTGTAGGGGAAGGCCTCCTCGAGCTCGGCCTGCCAGGGGGTGTCGGGGCCGAAGGCGTGGCCGGTCGTCGCCGAGCGGGCGGCGTAGAGGCGCACGAGCTCGCCGGCGATCTCGCGCACGGCCTTGCGGGCCCGGGACTTGGTCCTGGCCCAGTCCGCGCCGCCCATCTTGTTCAGGACGGGGGTCTCGCCGCCGATGTACTTGGTGACCTGGTCCAGGGAGTCGGTGGGAACGAGCAGCCGGTCGCCGGGCTGGCCGCGTTTGGAGGCGGCGTACTCGATGACGAGGTACTCGCGGGTCGCCGGGCCCGCGGGGTCCTTCGCCCCGGTCCTTCCACTGCCGATTCTGCGGCGCATGAGCTCGACGAACCGGCCGACGCCGTGCTGGGCGTGGACGACGAAGTCGCCGGGGCGCAGCGAGAGCGGGTCGACGCTCTTGCGGGAGCGGCGGGCGGGGACGGTCCTGCGCTCGCGCGGACCCGCCTTGGCCCGGCCGGTCAGGTCGGACTCGGCGATGAGGGCCAGGCGCAGTGTCCGGGCGACGAAGCCGTGACCGGCGCCGGCTTGGGTGACGCGGATGACGCCGTCGCCTCTTACGGTGCCGTCAGCGGCGACGTCGCCCAGGTCGGCCGGTTCGTCGAGTTGGGTGACGATGCGGGCGGGCACGCCGCTGTCGGCGAGCAGCTGGGCCATGCGCCGGCCGGGTCCGGGACCGTCGGTGGTCACGATGACGCTCCAGCCCTCGCGCGCCAGGTCGCCCAGGTCGGCCGTGGCCTCCTCCAGGCGACCCCGGTAGCGCTCGGGGTCGCGCAGGGCCGGCTCGGCGACGTCGGGCGAGGCGGCGAAGGAGGTCAGGGACCACCAGCCGCGGTTCGTCGATAGAGCCAGAGCGCGGGCCTCGGCGAGCGGGGCGAAGGCGGCGGCGGACAGATCGATGGGGACGGTGCCGCCGGAGGCTGCGGAGGTCCAGGCTGCGGCGAGGAACTCGGCGGTGGTGGACACGAGGTCCTCGGCGCGCTTGCGCACCCGCTCGGGCTCCAGGACGACGACGAGGCGATCGCCCACCACGTCGAGCAGCGGGACCATGCGGTCCACCAGGACCGGAGCGAGGGACTCCATGCCCTCCACCGGGACACCTTCGGCGATCCTGTCCAGCATGTCCGCGGCACCGGGGATGACGCCGGTGAGCCTGCGGGCGCGCTCGCGCACGGCATCGGTCAGAATGATCTCACGGCAGGCGGTGGCGGTGACGCCCCCGACCTCCTCGATGGTGCGCTGGTCGGCCACGGCGAAGGTGGAGACGGATTCGATCTCGTCGCCGAAGAAGTCGACGCGCACGGGGCGGGCTCGCGTGGGCGGGAAGACGTCGAGGATGCCGCCGCGCACGGCGAATTCGCCGCGATTCTCGACCATGTCGACCCTCGTGTAGGCGGCTGCGGCCAGACGCTCGGCGGTGGGCTGAAGGCCGACGTCCAGGCCCTTGGCGAGGTGGACGGGCTCGAGGTCGCCGAGTCCCTCGACGATCGGGGCGAGCAGAGCGCGCACGGGCACGACGAGCACGCGGATCGGGCCGCGTTCAGGGTCCGGCGCTCCGGAAGGCCCAGGGTCCGGCGCTCCGGAAGGCCCAGGGCCAGCGGTGCGCGCGGCGCCGGTCCGCCCGTCCTCGGGGTGGGCCAGACGGCGCAGGACGGCCAGACGAGTGGCGACGGTGTCGGCGCGCGGGGAGAGCCGCTCGTGAGGGAGGGTCTCCCAGGCGGGGAACACGGCGACGTCGTCGGCGGGCAGGTAGCAGGCCAGGGCCGCGGCGGTCTCCTCGGCCTCGCGGCCGGTGGCGGTGATGACGAGCAGCGGGGGACCGTCGGCGGCCGGGACCGGAGCGGGGTCTGCCGACGCGGCGGTGCCGGGCGCCCGATCCGGTGCGCCGGTGGCGCGGGCGATGCCGGCCTCCCCCAGCGTCATGGCCGCCAGCACGGCGGGCCGCGCGCCGGGGGGGACGACGACGCTGCGGTCGGTGCGCGAACGGCCAGCGGCCGCGGCGACGAGGCCGTCGACGGTCGGGTCTGCGAGCAGCAGAGGCAGAAGAGCAGTCAAGCGCACGACGAGCAGTCTAAAAGGTCGGGTCCTCGGCCCGCCCACCGGGATCGGTTCGTCGCGATTCATCGCGGTTCCCGTCGTTGCGGCGAGTCGAGCGGCGGGCGCGGACGGGGCTCAGGCGCTCCGACGACGCCGGACCACAAGGCCGGCCCCTGTCACCATCATCGCCGCCGAGGCGGCGAGCGGCGCGAATGCGGACCCCCCGGTCTGCGCCAGCGAAGCGAAGGGTCCCAGGGCGCGCATGGGCTGCGACGCGGGCACCGGTACGGCCGACAACGACGCCGGCGTCTGCACGAGCGGCACGGGCTCGGCGGGCGGCTCGGCGGTCGGGTCCTCCAGGAACCCCATGCCCCGCTGGTCCTGCACCGGTCTGACGGCGGGCGCGGGCGCGGTCCCGTCGTATCCGGCGCCCGCCCCGGCCGGGATGGCGGCGCCGGGATCGGGGGACGGGTCGAGGTCGGGCTGCCCGATCGACGGCTGGGCGACCGAGGGCTGGGGGTAGCTGGGCCGCACGCCTCCGGTCGGCCCGGACGAGGGCGGTGCGGAGCCGGGTGACGCGGCGGTGGAGTCGGCGGGGGATCGGACGGGGGTGGGTTCGGCGCTCGGAGGGGCGGAGGGTCCGTCCGCCCCGGCCGGCGTCCCGGCCGAGAGGGCCGGTGCCGGCTCCGAGGATCCGGAGCAGACGGCGGTTGCGGCGGCGCCGGGCCCATCGCCCGCGTCCGCCCGGGCCGTCGCCGCGGGCACGACCGGAGTGAGGACGACGACCAGGCCGAGGGACAGGACGAGAAGGGGCCGACGATCGGCCGCTCGGTTCTGACAGGGGATAACCGTGAACATCGGGACTAGCTCTCCAGGAGGGACGAGAGATCAGGGCGGCTGCCACGATAGTCCAATGTCGCGACCAACTTCAATAAAATCCGCGCGCATCGAGAGGAATTATCGGCAGAAGGAGAGGACATGCGCGGGTCCCGCTCCTACGGGTACGGGCCCGTTCCGGAAGCCTCATACCATCCGCGGGCGGGCACGGCCGGGTCTTCGCACGGTTCTTCAGAAAACCTCAGAACTCGAACAGGCCGGCCACCGAACCGTCATCGAAGACGGCCTTGACGGCCCGCGCCAGCAGCGGTGCGATCGGCAGGACGGTCAGCCGCTCGAAGCGTTTGGGCTCCGGGATCGGCAGGGTATCGGTGACGACGACCTCCCGGGCGCCGCAGGTCGACAGGCGGTCGACGGCCGGGCCGGAGAGGATGCCGTGAGTCGCGGCGACGATGACATCCTTCACGCCGGCGCCCAGCAGCACCTGGACGGCCTTGGCGATGGTGCCACCGGTATCGATCATGTCGTCGACCAGCACGCATGAGCGTCCTTCGACGTCGCCGACGACGCGATTGGCCACCATCTCGTTGGGACGGGTGATGTCGCGGGTCTTGTGGATGAAGGCCAGCGGCGTGCCGCCCAGGGCGTTGGCCCAGCGTTCCGCCACGCGGATGCGACCGGCATCGGGGGAGACGACGGCGGCATTGGCGGTGTCGATGCGTCCGCGGATGTAGTCCACGAGAACCGGTTGGGCCCACAGGTGATCCCAGGGGCCGTCGAAGAAGCCCTGCTCCTGGGAGGAGTGCAGGTCGACGCTCATAATGCGGTCCGCGCCCGCCGTCTTGTACAGGTCCGCCACGAGGCGCGCGGAGATGGGCTCACGACCCAGGTGCTTCTTGTCCTGGCGGGCGTAGGGGAAGAAGGGGGCGACAACGGTGATGCGCTTGGCGGAGGCGCGCTTGAGCGCGTCGACCATGATGAGCTGCTCCATGAGCCAGTCATTGACCCGGTCCCCGTGGGATTGGACGGCGAAGACGTCGCAGCCTCGCACCGACTCGTTGAAACGGACGTAGGTCTCCCCGTTGGAGAAGTCATAGGAGGTCGAGGAGAGCACCTCGGTGCCGAGCTCGGCGGCCACGTCCCGGGCGAGCCGGGGGTGCGCCCTGCCCGAGACGACGACCAGTCGCTTCTCGCCGCTGGTGATGATGCCCGTCATGGCGTGGTTCCTCTCTCGCGGTCGGTGGGACCCTCTGGTGAGCGCGCCGGCGCCGGGGCGTCCCCGCGCTCTCGTGCATGCACGCGGCTTTCAGCGCCGGGGTGCGCCCGGCGGCCATCAGCCGGGGGCGGCGTCGCCGTCGAGCTGGCTGAAGGGCGCGACGACCGCGCCGGCGGGGATCTCGACGTCGGTCAGGATGGCGTAGGCACCCACACGAGAGCCCTCGCCGATGCGGGTCGTGCCGCGCAGGAGCGCGCCGGGCTCGAGGGTCACATCCCGGGCGAGCTCAACGTCGACGTCCACCCGGGTGCCGACCGGGTCGACAACGCCGACGCCCGCCTCCATCCAGCGGGCCAGCGTGCGCCGGTTGAGCTCGGCGCCGAGCGCGGCCAGCTGGGCGCGGTCGTTGCAGCCCTCGACCAGCCAGTGATCAGCGACCACCAGGGCGGAGGTGGGCCGGCCCGCGGCGCGGGCGCGGGCGACGACATCGGTGAGGTAGACCTCCCCCTGATCGTTGTCGGTGCCCAGGGCGGCCAGGGCCGAGCGCAGGTGGGCGGCGTCGAAGACGTAGACGCCGGCATTGATCTCCGTGATGGCGCGCTGGGTCGGGTTCGCGTCGCGCTGCTCGACGATCGCCGAGACGGCGCCGTCCGGCTCGCGCACGACACGGCCGTAGCCAGTCGGGTCCTCCAGGACGGTGGACAGCAGGGTGACGGCGTCGCCGCGCTCGACGTGCTGGGCGAGCAGGGCCCGGAGGGTCGCGGTGTCCAGGAGCGGGACATCGCCGCTGGTGACGACGACGGGCCCTGTCAGATCGTCGGGCAGCCGGGCCAGACCGCAGGCGACGGCTCGGCCGGTACCCGGGACGTCGTCCTGATCGGCGGGCACGGCGTCCGGTGCGACCTCGGCCAGGTGGGCGACGACGGCGTCGCGCTCGTGACGGACGACGACCACCAGGTGCTCGGGCTCCAGGCCGCGTGCGGCGCGGACGGCATGATCGAGGAGACTGCGTCCGCCAATGGTGTGGAGCACCTTGGGGGTGGCCGAGCGCATGCGGGTGCCCTTGCCTGCGGCCATGATGATGACGGCGGTCGGAGTGGGAGCCACGGGTCCTCTTCTCGCAGGTTCTCGCAGGTGGTCGCGGATCGCGCCCGGTGCAACGAGCGCACGCCGTCATCCTACGTCGCCCATGGCGGCAGGAGACGGGGCGTGTCGCGCGCCGCCGTCGCCGTCGGACCGGTACGCGCCGCTCCGCCGGACCCCGCCGCGTCCGGTTCCGCCCCCAGGGTTCGAACCCGGACCTCAAGGCTCCAAAGGCCTGCGTGCTGCCACTACACCAGGGCGGATCACCGCGACCCGGATGCACCGGCCCCGCGGCTGCGCCAGTGTCTCACGGCCGCATCGTCCCCGCAGGACCGATGTTGTCGGGCGCGCCACGGCGCATCGGCGGCCGGCATCACGGCGGGCCGGCCGACGACTGCCCGCACGCGGCACGGCATGATTGGCCCATGGTCAGCAAGAGCAAGCGCACCCGCATGAGCGCGGGCGAGCGTCGCGAACAGCTCATCGAAGTGGCGCGCGGCCTGTTCGCCACCAAAGGTTTCGACGGGACGAGTATCGAGGAGATCGCCGCCCGGGCGAAAGTCTCCAAACCCGTGGTCTACGAGCACTTCGGAGGCAAGGAGGGCCTGTACGCCGTCATTGTGGACCGCGAACTCAACACCATCTCGACAACGATCACCCGGGCGCTCGGCTCGTCGTCCTCCGCCTCGGTCACCGTCGAACGCGCAGCCCTGGCCCTGTTGAGCTACATCGAGGACTCCCCCGACGGCTTCCGCATCCTCTCCAGCGGCAACGACCGGGCCTCGGGCACGTACTCCACGCTGCTGGCCGACGTCGCCATCCAGGTCTCAGGACTGCTGGCCTCGCAGTTCTCCGACCACGGCATCGACCCGCGCACGGCGCCGCTGTACGCCCAGATGCTCGTGGGAATCGTGGCCATGCCCTCGCAGTGGTGGCTGGAAAACCGGACCATGAGCAAGGAGGAGGTCGCCGCCCATATGGTCAACCTCGCCTGGAACGGCCTGCGGGCCATGGAGCCCAGACCGACGCTGCGCGTCCCCGCTCAGTAGAGCCGTTTGAGAAGACCCAGCCCGCGCACCCGGGACGCGCCTACCAGGCAGACGCTCAGAGCGAAGGAGACCAGCGCGATGAGCAGTGAGCGGATCGGGCCGGCGCTGTGCGCGATATCGGCGCCGAAGGCCGTCAGCACGCCGTAGTGGACGAAGTACACCAGGCTCCCCGTGCGGCGGGCGGTCACCTGCCCGGGCAACGGCGCCCGGGCGGTGCGGGCCACCAACAGGCGCAGCAGGGCCGGGACGAGAACGACCGCGCACAGCGAGCAGGTGGCCACGGGCTCCGCCAGGTCCGCTCCGAATGCGGCCCGACGTCTTACGAAGACCTCGCCGAGCATGCCGATCCACGCCACCGCGGTAACGACGACGGCCGTCCGGGGCCGCCACCCGCCGGTGCGCGCGACCCACGCCCCGGCCGCCACATAGCACGCACCGGTGAAAACACCGTCGCGCGGTGCGAGGGACAGATCGTTGAGTCCCGTCAGAAGACCGCCGACGAGTCCCTGGACTCCGCCCCCGGAGAGCATCCCCCTCCCCTGAGCGCCGTAGGCGAGCGTTCCGACGGCACTGAGGCAGGCCAGGACGACGAGCAGTCGTCCCGGAGACATCACCCGCAGGCCGATGGCAACGATGCCGATGCCGATGGCCGCGGTCGGCAGATACCACAGATGCGTCATCCCGCCGGTGAGGACGAGCCGAACCAGGTGGACGGGCCCTTCGAGGCCCTCGGACAGCTGGTCGTGGACGATGACGGGCAGATAGAGCACCACCCAGATGAGGTAGAGCTCGAGGAGGCGCCGGATCTGGCGGCGCACCGGAGGATTCATCCTGCGGAAGAGGAGGTATCCGGAGATCGCCAGGTAGAGGGGGACCGCCAGGCGGGCCGCACCGGCTGTGACGTAGGTGTTGACGGTGGGGGCGGGTCCGGCGAGGGGGGCGGTGTGGATCCAGATGACCAGCAGCGCCAGGACGGGCTTGACCAGGTCGATCCCGGGGACGATGGCGGAGGGCGCGGATGGGCGACTCATGGCTCCAACACCTCGGCCGCCTCCAGCCATTGCGTCTCCAGCTCGGCGCGGGAGGTCTGGGCGGCGGCGAGCTGCCTGCCGAGCCCGGCGAGCTCGTCCGCACGAGTCGGATCGGCCGAGACGGCCTCCAAACGGCCGTGCAGCGCGTCGACGGCCTGCCCGGCCCTGTCGAGACGGCGCTCGATGCGAGCCAGGTTCTTCTGGGCTCGGCGTCGATCGGCCCCGCTCAGACCCGGCCGGGCGTCGCCGTCGGGGTCCGCGGACCCGGCTGACCCGGCTGATCTCGCGGGTCCGCCGGGTCCGCGCCCGGCCGGCTCGCCGCCGCGCACGCGGACCGCGTCGTCGACCTTCACGGCATCGCGCCGCAGCCGGAGGTACTGCCCCACTCCCCCGGGCAGGTCGCGCACGCCGCCGTCGCCCAGAAGGGCGACCTGGTGGTCGGTGACCCGTTCGAGCAGGTAGCGGTCGTGGGAGACGACGACGAGGGTGCCGGGGAAGGAGTCGAGGATGTCCTCGACGGCGGCGAGCGTGTCGGTGTCCAGGTCGTTGGTGGGCTCGTCGAGGAGCAGCACATTGGGCTCCGTCATGAGCAGACGCAGCAGCTGGAGGCGGCGGCGCTCACCGCCGGAGACCTCGCCCACCCGAGTCCAGGCGCGCTGGCGGGTGAAGCCGAGGCGTTCGACGAGCTGGGCCGCGGTCAGCTCCCTGCCGCCCGCGCTCACCCGCTCGCCGACCATGGCGACCGCCTCGACGACCCGCACGTGGGCCAGGGCGTCCAGCTCGTGGGTGGACTGGGACAGGGTCGCGACTCTGACCGTCTTCCCGCGCACGACGCGCCCCCGGGTCGGCTCGAGGGCGCCCTCGAGCAGCCGCAGCAGGGTGGTCTTGCCGGCGCCGTTGACGCCGACGACGCCGACGCGCTCGCCCGGCGCCAGACGCCAGGTCACGTGACGCAGCACCTCCGTACCCTCAACACCCGCCGCATCCGCCTCGTGAGCCGCGGGCACAGCGTCCTCAGCGGGTCCGGCACTGCGCCGGGCGCGAGGAGCGGAGTAGCGCACGGTGACGTCCTCCAGTTCGATGACCCTCTTGCCCAGGCGGGCGGTGGCCATGGCCTGAAGCTCGACGCCGTCGCGCGGCGGCGGCTCATCGGCGATGAGGGCCTCGGCGGCGTCGATGCGGAAACGCGGCTTGGAGGTGCGCGCCGGCGCCCCGCGGCGCAACCAGGCGAGTTCCTTGCGCAGAAGGTTCTCGCGCTTGGCGGCGGCAGCAGCGGCCCGCCTGGCCCTCTCGGCTCGGGCCAACACGTAGGCGGCGTAACCGCCGTCGTAGACCTCGACCCTCCCGGGCGTCTGGGGGCGGCCGCCGTCCGAGTCGACCCCGGGGACGACCTCCCACACGTTGGCGCACACGGCGTCGAGGAACCAGCGGTCGTGGGTGACGGTGACCAGCGCGCCAGCGCGTCGTCGGGCCGCGAAACGAGTGTTCAGGTGGCGGGCGAGCCAGTCCACGCCCTCGATGTCGAGGTGGTTGGTGGGTTCGTCGAGGATGACGACGTCGGCGTCCGCGGTCAGCACCGCCGCCAGGGCGACCCGCCGGCGCTGACCGCCCGAGAGGGTGCCGACCCGGGCATCGAGGTCGATGTCCGCCAGCAGGCCGGCGTGGACGTCCCGCACCGGGGCCCGCGAGGCCCACTCGTACTCGGGCGCATCGCCGTGCACGGCCGTGCGCACGGTGGCGCCGGGATCGAATCCGTCGGACTGGGGGAGCATGACAACGCCGGTGGCCCCGGAGCGGGTGACCCGACCGCCATCGACGTCGCGGACGCCCGCGAGCGCCGCCAGGAGAGTCGACTTGCCGGCGCCGTTGGGCCCCAGGACGCCCACGCGGCTGCCGTCGCCGATACCGAGGGTCACGTCGTCCAGGAGGATACGCGAGCCCACCACGATGCGAATGGACTCGGCTCCCAGTAGGTGCGCCATCAGCCCACCATCCGGGCCCCGGCCACGGGGGCGTCGACTCTCACGGTGCCGCGCACCGGACCGGAGGTCTCCAGCGCGCGGGCGACGCACGCGGCGCTGCCCGAGTCGGGCACGAGGGCGGCCACCGTCGGGCCCGAGCCGGAGACGATGGCGCGCAGCGCCCCGGCGCGTTCGGCGGTCGCGATGACGTCGGCCAGCTCCGGGCGCAGCGAGAGCGCCGCCTCCTGGAGGTCATTGTGCAGTCCGGCGGCCAGAGCCCGAGCGTCCCCGCAGCGCAGGGCCGCGGTCATCTCCTCGCAGGCCTCGGCGAGCGCGGCCGGTGGCTGCGGGGTGAGTTCGTCGAAGCGCCGGAAGACCGCCGGCGTGGGCAGGCCCCGCGAGGCGAGGGCGAGGACCCACAGGTACCGGCCCCGGGTCATCAGCGGGGTGAGGCGATCCCCGCGTCCGTGCCCGACGGCGGTGGCGCCCAGGAGCGGGAAGGGGACGTCGGCGCCGAGGCGGGCCGCCAGTGCCTGCAGGTCCTCGGGTCCGAGGCCGGTGCCCCACAGGGCGTTGCACGCCGTCAGCGTCGCCGCGGCGTCGGCGGATCCGCCGGCCATGCCACCGGCCACGGGCACGCGCTTGCGCACGATCAGGTCGACGCCCTCATCCACGCCGGTCGCCTCCGCCAGCAGGCGCGCCGCGCGCACGGCGAGGTTGGCGCCGTCGGCGGGCACACGGGCATCGGCCTCCTCAAGGCGCAGCGTGATACGGCCCCGCTCGAGGCGGGACTGGCTGCGGGCGGTGACCGTCTCGATGAGCCGCACCGCCTGGAAAACGGTGGTCAGCGGGTGGTAGCCATCGGGGCCGGGGGCGCCGACGGACAGGAACAGGTTGATCTTCCCGGGCGCCTCGACCCTCACGGTCGTGGCGGAGCCGGGCCGGGGCGGTAGCGGTGCGCGCGGATCGGCGCCGGGAACGGCTCTCAGGTGGTTCATCGGTTCTCCTGTGCAGTGGGGGCGGGCAGGGAGCCGGTGGCCGCGAGGGTCTCGGCCAGGGCCGCGAAAGCGGCGACGTCGAGCTTCTCGCCGCGCAGCGACGGGTCGATGCCGGCGGCGCGGGCGGCGTCCTCGGCGGCTCGCGGGCCGCCGGCCAGGGGGGCGAGCGCCTTGCGCAGGGTCTTGCGGCGCTGGGCGAAGGCGGCATCGACAACGGCGAAGACCTGGCTGCGACTGGCGCTGGTGGCGGGCGGTCGACGGCGGGAGAGTTCGACCAGGGCGGAATCGACGTTGGGCGCGGGCCAGAAGACCGTGCGGCCGATGGTGATCGTACGGCGGGCGGCCGCGTACCAGGCGGTCTTGACGCTGGGGACGCCGTAGGTCCGCGAGCCGGGCGCGGCGGTGAGGCGGTCGGCGACCTCCGCCTGGACCATGACGGTGGCGCTCCCCAGATCCGGCAGGGCGGCGAACAGGGTCAGGAGCACCGGTACGGCGATGTTGTAGGGCAGGTTCGCCACCAGCCGGGTCGGGGCGGGGGCATTCTCCGGCATACCCAGCGCGGCCGGCGCATCGATGGTCAGGGCGTCGGCGAGGACGACGCGGAGTCGGCCGACGGCCCCCGGCGCGCGATCGGCGACGGTGACGGGCAGGGCACGGGCTAGGACCGGATCGACCTCGACGGCGGTGACGCGGGCCCCGGCCTCCAGGAGCGCCAGAGTCAGAGACCCGAGCCCCGGGCCGACCTCCAGCACGCTCTCCCCGAAGAGCACGCCCGCCGAGTGCACGATGCGGCGCACAGTGCCGGGATCCTGGACGAAGTTCTGCCCGAGGAGCCTGGTGGGACGGATGCCGAGCGCTGTGGCCAGACCCCGAACATCACCGGGCCCGAGCAGGCGAGCGCCGGCGTCCGCCTGCTCGACCGGACGCGGGGCGGACCGATCGCGTGTCCGCGCGCCGGAGGCGGAGGCGACGTCGATCGCGTCGGGGGTCTGGGCCATGGGTCCAGCGTAACGGGCACCACCGATGCGACGGCGCATACCTCCGGTCCCGCAAGACGGGCGTGTGACGGATCAGTACCAGCCGACGGACTGGGAGTGGGCCCAGGCACTGCACGGGGTGCCGTAACGCCCCTCGATGTACTGCATGCCCCATGTGATCTGCGCGGTGGGGTTGGTGGCCCAGTCGGCGGACACCGAACTCATCTTGGAGCCGGGCAGGGCCTGGGGGATGCCGAAGGCACCGGAGGAGGCGTTCTGCGCCTGGTAGTTCCAGCCGGACTCCTTGTTCCACAGGCTCTGCAGGCAGGAGAACTCGCTGTCCGCCCAGCCGTGGGAGCCCAGGAGCGAGCGGGCGATGGACTGGGCGCCCTCCGGGGTGGTGCCGTCACCGGAAGCGCTGGCCGCAGGAGCGGCGGCCTCCGATGAGCCGCCCCCGGTATCCGCCGGGGCGGCCGCCGTGTCGCCGCCACCGCCGCCGGTGCTCGCTGAGGCGGGCTGCGAGGCGGAGCCGGTACCGACCAGAACGACCTCGTCGACCTTCTCGGTGACCACGACGCTGGACAGCGCCACACGCGAGACCTCGGCACCGTCCTGGGCGGTGACCTCGTACGTGGTACGAGTGACGCCGTCGACACCCTCGGTCTCGACCCTGGTCTCGCCCTCGGGCAGGGAGTCGGTCTCCTTCTCGACGCTCCCGTGGGCCTCGGTGGTCTCCTCGGTGACGGTGTAGACGGAGTCGGACTGGCCCTCGACGACCATCCCCGCGGACTCGGTGGTGGTCACATCGGCGCCCTGAGCGCCGATGGCGGCCATGCGTGCCTGGCTCTCACTCAGGGGCTTGACGTTGCTGTCGCCCATCTGCGTGGCGGCGTAGGCGCCGCCGGAGACTGCCAGCGACAGGGCAGCGGCGACCCCGCCGGCCCGGTACATCATGGGAGCCACGGACGTCTTGGCCGCGCCATCAGCACGGCGACGGCCGTGAGTACCTGTGTTGGCGCCGGGCAGGCTCTTGGAGGCCAGAGCCCCGAGCTCGACGAGCGTCGTGCTCCATGAGCTGGTCTGGGAGTGTCGACCCACGGTAACTTCCTAACGGTTGGCGATCTGCCCAGCACGCTAGCGGACAATCCGTCGACTGGGCAATGCCAAATGTCACACCTGCGGGGATTCCGCCCCATAGACCATCTCGGTGTTCCGTGCTAAGAGGACGCACGTCTCATCCTCCGTCAGGCCCCGCTGCTCGGCGAGGAAGCGCACCGTCTCCCCCATGAGGTAGGAGGCGTTGGGCCGCCCCCGCCACGGAGCGGGCGGGAGGTAGGGGGCGTCGGTCTCCACGAGTAGCAGCTCGTCGGGGACGTGCGCCAGGGCCGCGCGCAGAGCATCGTTGGCCGGGTAGGTCACGGGCCCGGCCACCGAGGCGTACCAGCCGTGGTCGGCGCAGGCGCGGGCGAGGCCCTCCCCGCCGCTGAAGCAGTGGAAGACGGTGCGCTCGGGGGCGCCGTCGGCCTCCAGCACCTCGACGCACTCGGCATGGGCGTCCCGGTCATGGATCTGGAGCGGCAGGCCCGTCTCCTTGGCCAGGGCGACGTGGTCGCGGAAGGCCGCACGCTGGACGGCGGCCCCGCACGCGCCCGTGCGGAACAGGTCGAGGCCGGTCTCGCCCACGGCCACGACGACGTCGCGACTGTCGCGCACAAGGCGCTCGAGGCGGGCCAGAGCCAGATCGAGGGGCTCGTCGTGGTACGGCTCGCGGACGGGGGTCAGGCCGTCGGGCCCGACCTCGCGCACCCCGGCGTGCGCGACGGCCTCATTGGGGTGGACGGCCAGCGCCACGCGCACGCCCGGCAGCGTGCGGGCGAGGCCGATGCTGCCCTCCCAGGCGGGAGTCTGGCAGGCCGAAGTGATGATGCTTCTCACGCCGGCATCGGCGGCGCGCGAGACGAGCTCGGCCGCGCTCAGCGGCGCCTCGGCCCCGGGCCCCTCGACCGGCAGACCGGGCACGGGCAGATGCGTGTGATTGTCGGTGACCGGTGTCGCCAGCGGGGCGACAGCGCCGGCGGGCGGCCACGAGCGGTCGCGCCTCCTGCGGCTCATGCCTCACTCCTCAGCGAACGCGCCGCGCCGATCTCACCGGCAGGGCAGCTGGTCGGCGTAGCGCGAGAGCTCCTCGTCCACGATCGATTCGTCGAGCTTGACGAAGACGGGGGACGGCTTGGCCACCGGCGTCCCGACGACGACCTCGCGGCGCCCCCAGGCGGGGGCGGCGGTGTAGTCGCCGGTGATGATCGGGTAGCCGGTGCGCCCGGCGAAGGCCTCGGGCAGGACCTCGGGGTCGAGCTCATCGACCTCACGGATCTCGGGCATCGGGGCGACGTCGCCGGCCCCGCCCATGACGCGGTCGACGTCGTTGGCCGCATGCGGCAGGAAGGGCGAGAGCATGAGGTTGAGATCGACCACCACCTGGGCCAGGGTGTGCAGGATCGTCGACAGGCGCCGCCGGGCCGGGTCGTCCTCCTCGCTCTTGAGCTTGAAGGGCTCGGTGTCGGCGATGTACTTGTTGGCCTCGCCCACCAGCCGCATGACCTCCGCGAGGGCGGCCTTCTGCCGGTGGCGGGCGATGAGGCCGCCCACGTCGACGAAACCGGCCTCGACGGCGTCCAGAAGCGCACGGTCGACGTCGTGAAGCTCGGCGGGCCGCGGGATCTCGCCGAAGCGCTTGTGAATCATGGTGGCGGTGCGGTTGACCAGGTTCCCCCAGCCGGCGACGAGCTCGCCATTGGTGCGGCGAACGAACTCCGCCCATGTGAAGTCGGCGTCGGCGGTCTCGGGGCCGGCGGCGCAGATGAAGTAGCGCAGGGCGTCAGCCTGGTAGCGGGTGAGGAAGTCGCGCACGTAGATGACGATGCCGTGCGAGGAGGAGAACTTCTTGCCCTCCATCGTGAGGAACTCGCTGGAGACCACCTCGGTGGGCAGGTTGAGAGCACCCAGATCCCCGGGTGCCCCGCCCCTGTCCCCCTGCCCGTTGTAGCCCAGGAGCTCGGCGGGCCAGATCTGGGAGTGGAAGACGATGTTGTCCTTGCCCATGAAGTAGTAGGACAGGGCGTCGGGCTCGTTCCACCAGGCCCGCCAGGCCTGCGGGTCTCCGGTGCGCCGCGCCCATTCGATGGAGGCCGACAGGTACCCGATGACGGCATCGAACCACACGTACAGGCGCTTGGTGGGCTGGTCCTCCCAGCCGGGGACGGGGATGCCCCAGTCGATGTCGCGCGTCATGGCGCGCGGTCTGATCTCTCTGAGAATGTTCTGGGAGAACCTGATGACGTTGGGCCGCCAAGTGCCGGAGGCCTCGCGCTCATCGAGCCAGGCCCCCAGCGCGGTGGCGAGCGCGGGCAGATCGAGGAACCAGTGGGTGGACTCCACGAACTCAGGGATCTCGCCGTTGATGCGTGAACGGGGATTGACGAGGTCGGTGGGGTCGAGCTGGTTGCCGCAGGTGTCGCACTGGTCGCCGCGCGCCCCCGGCGTCCCGCAGATCGGGCAGATGCCCTCGATGTAGCGGTCGGGCAGGGTGCGGCCGGTCGACGGGCTGATCGCGGAGCGGGTGATCTCCTGGACCATGTAGCCGTTGTCACGCACGGTGCGGAACATGTCCTGCACGACGCGGTAGTGGTTGCCGGCCGTGGTCCGGGTGAACAGATCGTAGGACAGACCGAGCGCGACGAGGTCCTCGACAATGGCCCTGTTGTTGCGGTCGGCGAGCTCGCGGGCGCTCACGCCCTCCTCGTCGGCGGCCACGAGGATGGGGGTGCCGTGCTCGTCGGTGCCCGAGACCATGAGGACGTCGTGGCCCGCCATGCGCATGTAGCGCGAGAAGACGTCGGAGGGGACACCGAAGCCGGCGACGTGACCGATGTGGCGCGGGCCGTTGGCGTAAGGCCAGGCGACCGAGGACAGGATGTGGCTCATGACCGTAAGCCTATCCGGTCCCCCGTGACCAGCGGGTCCACGACCCGTATGGTACCAGCGGGTCCACGACCCGTATGGTAGAGGGATCCGGGTCGCCACTGCCGGGCCGCCCCTTCCGCGTCGAGGAGTTCTCCAATGTCCTATCCCCCGCCCTCCGGATCACCCTACCCCGCCGATCCGCAGCAGCCCGCGGGCGCGGGCTCGGCCCCGCAGGCCGACGGCTACGGCGCTCCCGCAGCGGGTCCGACGATGCCCCAGCCCGACCCGTACGCGCCCGCCGGCGCTTTTTCGATGCCGCCGCAGCCGGATCCCTACGGCTACGGCGCCCCCCAGCCCGCCGCCGGCCCCACGGTCAAGAGCCGCAAGCCCCCGGCCATCCTGCTCGCCGCCGGCGCCGTCGTGGCCGTCGTGGCGGCCATCGTCCTCGCGGTCTCGGCGGTCCCCATGGTCAATGCCACCAACTCCATGGCTCAGATCGCCCCGACCGGCACCTCGACCGCGTCGCTGAAGGCCGACTCCGACTACGGGCTGTACGGCAACGGCTCCTCGACGTGCAACGTGACCGGGCCCGACGGCAGCAACGTCCAGGTCAGCCCCCCGTCGTCGGACACGTCCACCACCCTGAACAACAAGACCATGTTCGGCCACTTCACGACGACCGCGTCGGGCGACCACACGATCTCCTGCACCACCTCCGGCGTCCAGGACGTCTACGTCGGCAACGCCATCTCGATGGGCGGCGTGGTGGGCACCGTCGCCGGCGTCCTGATCGGCATCGCCCTCGGCGTCGTCGGCGTGGCTCTGCTCATCGCCGGCGGCGTGTGGCTGGGCGTGCGCAGCTCGGGCAACAAGAAGGCTCTCCAGGGGCAGATCTCGTCCGGCTACACGGGGGCCGGGCAGTGGCCCGGAGCGTGAGGACGGTCATGGGGGCCGGGCGCCCATGACGGCGTGGAACCGGCCGCCCGCCCAGGGCTCCGCGATCGTCACCACCTGGGCCGGTCTGCGCCGCCGCTCGAGGCGTCCACGGATCACCATCCGTCTAGGCGCCTCGCTGCTGCTGATCGCCCTGGCCGTCCTCGTCCTCGCCCTGCGCACCAACCCGTCCAGAGCCAACGCGGCCGTACCTGTGACCGGCGACGGAACCCGGCGGAGCGTCACCCTGCGGGAGAACACGCAGTACGGCCTCTTCTCCGACGACCACAATCTGAGCTGCGAGGTGACGGCGCCCTCGGGCGAGGCGCTGACACTGTCGGACACGACCGGATACTCCGCCCGCACCTCCCGCCAGGTGCTCGGCTTCCGCTCCGCACGAGCCGGAACTTACACCGTCTCCTGCACGGGAACCGGTGAGATCACCGTCGATATCGCCGACATCTCCCCCGAATTCTCTCGCGCCACCCTCTTGTACACGTGCGCACTGACGACGGGGGCGCTCGGAGGCCTGCTCGTCCTGGCGGGCGCCGGCTGGCTCCTGGTGCTCCGGCAGCGCACCCGATCCGCCCTCGCGGGCCCCGCCGGTCCAGCGGGCTCGGCGCCCCCTCCAAGCACCGGTGCGCTCCCGCCCGGGCACACGCCGACTGCCGGACCCGACGCCGCAGGCGGCCCGTCGCGGCAGGTTCCGCCCGTCCTCTCCGCCTCGCGGGCGGCACCGCCGCCGGCCCCGACCAGCCCGTACGGCTACGGCCTGCCGCCGCAGCGGGTCATCTACCGGCCGGCACCGCCACGCGGCTCCGGCGGCCGACGGCCGCACTCGACCACTCCCGACTGACCGGCGTTCAGGCGCCGGAGGCGCTCGCCGCCCGCGAGGTGATGAGCTCGGCACCGGCGGCGCTCAACGCGGCGCGGGCCGCCTCGCCCTGCTCGGGGCTCACGGGTTCGGTCAGGTCGGTGAGCACGCGCACGGCGTAGCCTCGACGCAGGCCGTCCAGGGCGGTGTCCTTGACGCAGTGCGACTCGGCGAGCCCGACCACGTCCAAAGCCGTGACACCGGCGCCGGCCAGGAGATGATCGAGGTCGGTCCCGTCCTCGCTAACGCCCTCGAACCCCGAATAAGCGGCGGCGTACTGCCCCTTCTTGACGCGCGCATCCGGTTTCAGCTCCGCCAGCGCGGGGTGGAGCTCGGCTTCGGAGGTTCCGGCGACGCCGTGAGGCGGCCAGGTATCGATGAAGTCCGGTGCGGACGAGAAGTGCGAGCCGGGGTCGATGTGCCAGTCCTGCGTGGTGACCACCATCCGGTAATCGCCGCGGTGGGCGGCCACGTAGTCCGCGACGCGCGCGGCGACGGCGTCGCCGCCGGCGACGGCGAGCGCACCGCCCTCGCAGAAGGTCGGTTGAACATCGACGACGATCAGAGCGCGGACGGTCGGTGCAGGATCTATGGCACTGCTCTCTGTCATGACACCACCTTAGCGGAGGTGGCGGTCATGTCCAAGATCGCCCGCAGGGCTTTCCGCAGAATCTTCCGGGACGGCGTGCTCACCTCCCGCGGTCGGATCCGTCTCCCGCAGGGCGAGGGCGGCCCGGTACACCTCGTTGGGGCGCAGTCCAGCCCGTTGAGCCGTCCATCCGGCGGCCGACTTCAGCCTCATTCCGCCGTCGGCCAGTTCCAGAGCCTCCCGGGCGGCCGAATGCGAGTCGGCGGCGAGGGCCGGGGCCCCGGCGACGACGATAACGACTTCTCCCAGGACCGCCTCGGCGGTCGCCTCGACGAGTTCGCCCAGGGTCGCCCGCCGCACCTGCTCGTGAGTCTTGGTCAGCTCTCGGCACAGCGCCGCCCGACGTCGGGCCCCGAAGGCCCGCACCATGGCGTCCAGGGTGTCGCGAGTGCGGCGCGGGGATTCGAAGAAGATCATGGTGCGCCGCTCGGCGGCCAGGGCGGTCAGGGCGCGGTGCCGTTCACCGCGCCTGCGGGGCGGGAAGCCCTCGAAGGTGAAGCGATCACTGGCCAGCCCCGAGACGGCGAGCGCGGCGAGCACCGCGGAGGGACCGGGCGCGACGGTCACGGGCACGCCCTCATCGGCGGCGGCGACGACGAGCCTGTAGCCGGGATCGGACACCGAGGGCATACCGGCGTCGGAGATGACGAGGACGCTGCGTCCCGAGCGCGCCTCTCGGATGAGCTCGACCGCCCTGTCCCGCTCGTTGTGCTCGTGGAGGGCGAGCAGGCGCCCGCCCACGCGTACGCCCAGCCGCTGAGCGAGCGCGAGGGCCCGCCGAGTGTCCTCCGCGGCGACGACGTCGGCGTGCGCGAGCCCCGCCCGCAGTCGTGCGGAGGCGTCCCCGGCGTTTCCGATGGGAGTGGCCGCCAGGGTGATGGCGCCGCGGCTCGGCACGTCGGTGTCGGGCGGGGCCGGCTGCGCGTCCGGCAACGCCGGGGTGGTGTCACTCATGGTTCCAGTATGGTGGCCCGTTTAGACTCGCGGCCGTGATCTCACGCAGCGTTCCTTCGCCTGATGACGCCTCGGGCGCCTCTGCCAGCGACCCGCGACCCGCCGACGATCCCGTCGAGGGAGATCCCGCTGCCCCGGCTCAGGAGACGCAGTCCTCCACCCAATGGGCCGACCCGCGAGGGACGGGCCCCTTCGACACGTCGGGCCCCTACGAGGCGAGCCCCTACGGTCCGCTCCGTACGGCCGTGCAGCAGGAGGACGACGTCCGGAGCGCGCGGTCCACCCGGTCGGAGGACCAGCTGCGCTCAATACTCGGCCTGGACCCGGTGGGGTGGGTCCTGCCCGTCTCGGTCCGCCTCAACGGGTGGATCGTCACAGCGGTGACCGGGGTCATCGCCGTGCTGACCCGTTTCATCGGGCTGGGCCACCCGCATTCGCTCATGTTCGACGAGATCTACTACGTCAAGGACGCCTACGCCTTGTGGCACAACGGCTACGAGTCGACATGGTCCAAGGACTCCGATCCCCTATTCGCGCACGGCGACTTCTCGGGGCTCACGTCGGAGCCGTCCTTCGTGGTGCACCCTCAGCTCGGCAAGTGGATCATCGGGGCGGGCATGGAACTGTTCGGGGCGGACTCCTCATTCGGTTGGAGATTCATGCCCGCCCTGGCGGGCGTGGCCACCGTCGTGCTGCTGACCAGGCTGACCATGCGTCTGACCCGCTCGCCCCTCCTGGCCGGGCTCGCCGGGCTCCTGCTCGCTATCGACGGTACGGCCATCACCGAGTCCCGCATCGGACTCCTCGACATCTTCATCGGTTTCTTCGCAACCCTGACCGTCTACTTCGTCGTGCGGGATCGGGAGTGGTCGCGCGCCCGGCTCGCCCGCGACTTGTCGGGCACCGCCATCGGACATCTGGCGCCGCGCGCGCATCTGCGCCCGTGGCTGCTGGCCGCAGGGATCGCCGCGGGCCTGACCTGTTCGATCAAGTGGTCCGGCCTCTACCTGCTGGCGGCGGTCGGGGTCCTCGTGGTCGTCTGGGATACGCTGGCACTGCAGCGCGTGGAGGCCAGGGCATGGCTCCTTGAGGGCCTTATCGCGCGCAGCTTCGGCGATTTTCTGCGCCTGGTCCCGACCGCCCTGGTCGTGTACGTGGCCGGCTGGTGGTCGTGGTTCCTTCACGCGGACGCGTACAAGCACGGGTGGGCCGCCAGTGAGCGGTTGACCAACGGCACTGTGACGCGCTCGTGGTTGCCCGATTCTCTCAACGATTTGCTGGAATACCACCAGGTCGCCTACGGCTTCCACGTGAAGCTGAATTCGCCCCACCAGTACATGTCCAAGCCGATCGGCTGGCTCGTGCAGTGGCGGCCGACGTCGTTCTACTGGCCCAGTGCCGAAGAGCTCGGCGGACGGGATTGCGGCTCCGACCGCTGCGTTGCGGCCATCACCTCCATCGGTAATATCCCTATCTGGTGGTCGGCGCTCGTCGCCCTCGTCTTCGCGGTCGCCGTCCTGGCGGTCAAGAACCGCGATTGGCGGGTGTGGGTGGCGCTCGTCGGCTATGCGGGCCTCTACCTGCCGTGGTTCCTGTACGGAAAACGCACGATTTTCACGTTCTACACTGTGGCCTTCGTGCCGTTCGTCGTGCTGGTACTGGTCCTGTCTCTCGGCTCGGCGATGGGCGCGCTCGCTCCCGTTCCCGGATCGCGCGAGGCGGAGTACGAGGACCGGATGCTGCGGCTGGGGTACCTGGGCGAGGACCGGCCGCATCCCCGGGGCGCGTTGGCGGCCTACCTCGGTTTCGGCACACAGCCCACACGACTGCGGCTGTCACAGGAGTGGACGGGCGTGCCCGCGTGGCGTCTGCACGTCGAGGGCGTCGTCTTGACGGCCTGCGTCGTACTCGCCTCGGTGGTGTTCGCGATCCTATGGTGGCCGATCTGGACCGGCGAGCCGGTGCCCTATGATTTCTGGCGCTGGCATATGATTCTGCCGTCCTGGATCTGAGCGGACGCTTCATCGCTTCACGACGCAAAGAACACGCGCATTTGGACGGATAACACGTGTGGTTCGT
>NZ_GL985607.1 GCF_000220835.1 Actinomyces sp. oral taxon 448 str. F0400
GTTTTGGTGGTGTGTGGGGGCTCGGTGGTGTCCTACTCTTCCGTTCCCTGGTGGGAGCAGTACCATGGGCGCTGGAGGGCTTAGCTTCCGGGTTCGGGATGGGTCCGGGCGTGACTCCTCCGCTATGACCACCGAGACGTGGTCCGGGGCCTGCCTGCGCGGCGTGTGGCGTGTGTTGGGTGGGTTGGTCGTGGACCGTATAGTGGACGCGTTAGTTTGTCTTGCGCAAGAGAGTGTGCGGATAATCTTGTGTGTGATCGGCCGTGTTAGTACCGGTCGGCTTGGTGCCCGTTACTGGGTGTCCACCTCCGGCCTATCAACCCAGTCATCATCTGGGGGCCTTCCCACCCCTCCCCTCTATTCACTATAGCGAAAAAGAAAGGAGGGGGTGGTGGAGACCTGGTCTTGAAGATGGTTTCCCGCTTAGATGCTTTCAGCGGTTATCCATGTCCGGACGTAGCTAACCAGCCGTGCTCCTGGCGGAACAACTGGCATACCAGAGGTTCGTCCGTCCCGGTCCTCTCGTACTAGGGACAGGTCTTCTCAAGTCTCCTGCGCGCGCAGAGGATAGGGACCGAACTGTCTCACGACGTTCTAAACCCAGCTCGCGTACCGCTTTAATGGGCGAACAGCCCAACCCTTGGGACCTGCTCCAGCCCCAGGATGCGACGAGCCGACATCGAGGTGCCAAACCATGCCGTCGATATGGACTCTTGGGCAGGATCAGCCTGTTATCCCCGGGGTACCTTTTATCCGTTGAGCGACGACCCACCCACACGGGATCGCCGGATCACTAGTTCCTACTTTCGTACCTGCTCGACCCGTCAGTCTCACAGTCAAGCTCCCTTGTGCACTTGCACTCACTACCTGATGACCGACCAGGCTGAGGGAACCTTTGAGCGCCTCCGTTACTCTTTAGGAGGCAACCGCCCCAGTTAAACTACCCGCCAGGCACTGTCCCTGGCCCGGATCACGAGCCGAGGTTCAGGCGCACGCCCAGGCCAGAGTGGTATTTCAACAACGACTCCACCATCACTAGCGTGACAGCTTCACAGTCTCCCACCTATCCTGCACAAGCCACAGCGAACACCAATACCAAGTTGTAGTAAAGGTCCCGGGGTCTTTCCGTCCTTCTGCGCGAAACGAGCATCTTTACTCGTAGTGCAATTTCGCCGAGCTCATGGTTGAGACAGTAGGGAAGTCGTTACGCCATTCGTGCAGGTCGGAACTTACCCGACAAGGAATTTCGCTACCTTAGGATGGTTATAGTTACCACCGCCGTTTACTGGGGCTTGAACTCACCGCCTCACCCCATGTATCCAAGGGGCTCACGGATCCTCTTAACCTTCCAGCACCGGGCAGGCGTCAGTCCGTATACATCGCCTTACGGCTTCGCACGGACCTGTGTTTTTAGTAAACAGTCGCTCCCCCCTGTTCTCTGCGACCCTTGCTCCTAGCCCGCGAAGGGGCTTCAAAGCTCAGGCCCCCCTTCTCCCGAAGTTACGGGGGCATTTTGCCGAGTTCCTTAACCATGATTCACTCGTTCGCCTAGGCATGCTCTGCCCGACCACCTGTGTCGGTTTCGGGTACGGGCGGCCCAGCACCATCGCGTCGAGGCTTTTCTCGGCACCCCAGGATCACCCTGCTCTCCCCCGCTCACAACGGGGTCACCATCACGCCTCACCCCCGCGTCAACAACCATGTCATTAACGCGATCGCCCGGATTTACCTGAGCGAGAGGCTGCGCGCTTGAACGGGCCAAGCCATTAGGCCCGCGAGGCTACCACTGTGCGTCACCCCTGTTACTACGCTTGCCTACCTGCACGGAGGATCCCCAGACCCTGGCCGACACCAGCACCCGGACCCGAAGGTACCGGCCACCAGCGAATCAACGACCACGGGCGTGAGTTAGCACCCGCGCGTCAGCATGGGCGGTCCTACGCCGGTACGGGAATATCAACCCGTCATCCATCGACTACGCCTGTCGGCCTCGTCTTAGGTCCCGACTCACCCAGGGCGGATCCACCTGGCCCTGGAACCCTTAGTCATTCGGCGCTAGGGACTCTCACCCTAGTCATCGCTACTCATGCCTGCATTCTCACTCCCACGCCGTCCACCCTAGGATCACTCCCGAGCTTCACCCAACGCAGGACGCTCCCCTACCACCCCTCCTCACGAAGGAGTCCGCGGCTTCGGCGGCACGCTTAAGCCCCGCTACATTGTCGGCGCACGACCACTCGACCAGTGAGCTATTACGCACTCTTTCAAGGATGGCTGCTTCTGAGCCAACCTCCTGGCTGTCTACGCGACCGCACATCCTTTCCCACTTAGCGCACGCTTAGGGGCCTTAGCCGGCGATCCGGGCTGTTTCCCTCTCGACCACGAAGCTTATCCCCCGCGGTCTCACTGCCACGCCACACCCGCACGGCATTCGGAGTTTGGCTGACCTAAGTAACCCTGTCAGGCCCCGCAGCCAACCAGTCGCTCTACCTCCGCCGGGCGACACACGCAACGCTGCACCAAAATGCATTTCGGGGAGAACCAGCTATCACGGAGTCTGATTGGCCTTTCACCCCTACCCACAACTCATCCCCCCCATTTTCAACTGAGGCGGGTACGGCCCTCCACACGCTCTTACACATGCTTCAACCTGGCCATGGGTAGATCACCCCGCTTCGGGTCCATACCGCGCCACTCCATCACGCCCTTCTCGGACTCGCTGTCGCTACGACTCCCCCACACGGGTTAACCTCGCGACACGGCACTGACTCGCAGGCTCATTCTTCAATAGGCACGCCATCACCCACCCCACCACGCAAAAATCACGCACTGGACACAGGCTCTGACGGCTTGTAAGCGCCCGGTTTCAGGTACTCTTTCACTCCCCTCCCGGGGTACTTTTCACCATTCCCTCACGGTACTCATCCGCTATCGGTCATCAGGAGGTATTCAGGCAGCCGAGTGGTCTCGGCAAACTCACACAGGATTCCACGAGCCCCATGCTACACTGGGAACACACGCACGCAATATCCACGCCAGGTTTCACCTACAGGGCTCTCACCTCCTCCGGCCCGCCATCCCAGACGGTTCAGCTACCCAACGCCACTCACGCCCCGCCCCGGCAGAAACGAGAACACACGCGCCCCACAACCCCGCACACGCAACCCCTGCCGAGTCTCACACGCACACGGTTTCACCATCATCCGCTATCGCTCGCCACTACACACGGAATATCCTCTCCTACGGGTACTGAGATGTTTCACTTCCCCGCGTCACCCCTCGCGCCCTACACAACCTCAGACACGAGTGACACCCCACAACGAGTGCCAGGTCTCCCCATTCGGACACCCTCGGATCACAGCCCGTCAGCCGGCTCCCCGAGGCTTATCGCAGGCCACCACGTCCTTCATCGGCCCCTGATGCCAAGGCATCCACCGAACGCTCAAATCAACACACACAACACACCACGCGCACACGCACACCACGCGCACACGACAGAACACACCACACAACACAACGAACAAACAATACTCGCGTCCACTATACAGTTCACAACCAACCCGCCCACACCCCCCGCGCACCCGCACCCAACCAAAGCACGACCACACAGAAAGCCAGACCACACGGGCGCACAGCCCCAGACCCCGACAGCATGCCACCCCATCCCCGCCACACGCACGAGACAGGCACCCCGCACACGCACACACGCACGCACACGAACCGGTTCCCTACACCACACAACACTCCCTAGAAAGGAGGTGATCCAGCCGCACCTTCCGGTACGGCTACCTTGTTACGACTTCGTCCCAATCACCAGCCCCACCTTCGACCGCTCCCCATAAGGCCACGGGCTTCGGGTGTTGCCGACTTTCATGACGTGACGGGCGGTGTGTACAAGGCCCGAGAACGTATTCACCGCAGCGTTGCTGATCTGCGATTACTAGCGACTCCAACTTCACGGTGTCGAGTTGCAGACACCGATCCGAACTGAGACCGGCTTTCAGGGATTCGCTCCGCCTCACGACATCGCAACCCACTGTACCGGCCATTGTAGCATGCGTGAAGCCCAAGACATAAGGGGCATGATGATTTGACGTCATCCCCACCCTCCTCCGAGTTGACCCCGGCAGTCTCCCGCGAGTCCCCACCACAACGTGCTGGCAACACGAGACAAGGGTTGCGCTCGTTGCGGGACTTAACCCAACATCTCACGACACGAGCTGACGACAACCATGCACCACCTGTGAACCAGCCCACAAAAAGGGGACGCTCCCGTCTCCGGGAACCACCGGCCCATGTCAAGCCTTGGTAAGGTTCTTCGCGTTGCATCGAATTAATCCGCATGCTCCGCCGCTTGTGCGGGCCCCCGTCAATTCCTTTGAGTTTTAGCCTTGCGGCCGTACTCCCCAGGCGGGGCACTTAATGCGTTAGCTACGGCGCGGAAGACCCGGAAAGACCCCCCACACCTAGTGCCCAACGTTTACAGCATGGACTACCAGGGTATCTAATCCTGTTCGCTCCCCACGCTTTCGCTCCTCAGCGTCAGTACACGGCCCAGAGACCCGCCTTCGCCACCGGTGTTCCTCCTGATATCTGCGCATTCCACCGCTACACCAGGAATTCCAGCCTCCCCTACCGCACTCAAGCCGGCCCGTACCCACCGCACGCCCCCAGTTAAGCCAGAGGATTTCACGACAGACGCGACCAGCCGCCTACGAGCTCTTTACGCCCAATAATTCCGGACAACGCTCGCGCCCTACGTATTACCGCGGCTGCTGGCACGTAGTTAGCCGGCACTTCATACCCCGGCTACCGTCAACCCCACCCACAAAGCAGAGCCTACATCACCGGCGACAGAGGTTCACAACCCGAAGGCCTCCATCCCTCACGCGGCGTCGCTGCATCAGGCTTGCGCCCATTGTGCAAAATCCCCCACTGCTGCCTCCCGCAGGAGTCTGGGCCGTGTCTCAGTCCCAGTGTGACCGTCCACCCTCTCAGGCCGGCTACCCGTCACCGCCTTGGTAGGCCATCACCCCACCAACAAGCTGATAAGCCGCGAGCCCATCCCCCACCAAAACAACCAAAACCAGGCCGAATCTTTCCAAACCACCCCATGCGAGGCAGCCAGAACATCCCGTATTAGCCGCCCTTTCAAGCAGTTATCCAAGAGAAGAGGGCAGGTTACTCACGTGTTACTCACCCGTTCGCCACTCACCCACCCAACCAAAGCCAGGCAGGCCCGTTCGACTTGCATGTGTTAAGCACGCCGCCAGCGTTCGTCCTGAGCCAGGATCAAACTCTCCAAACAAAACCACAAACAGCAATGAAAGAAAACCATCACCCAGCCCACCCACCACACCCACCACCACACACACGCAACACACGCACGCACAACAGCAGACACAGCAGGCAAACCAAAACAAAACAAACACGCCACAACCAGACCCACAAACAGACCCAGCCACAACGCATCCATGGCATAAAAAACATGACACACTATCGAGACCTCAAACAACACACCCAC
>NZ_GL985608.1 GCF_000220835.1 Actinomyces sp. oral taxon 448 str. F0400
CCAGCGCCCGCGAGCGTTTGGAGCGCGCCGCAGCCGACCTGTCCAAGGCGATCGCCTCCATCTCCTCCGACCTGACCGACGCCGAACGGCTGTCCGACCAGGTGCCCGAGGCCTCGCTGGCCCCGCTGGTCGCCGACGCCGAGGCCGCCATCACCGAAGGGCGCGCCGCCTGCACGTCCGAGACGGGCGGAGACCCGCTGGCCGCGCTCGACCATCTGACCCGGGCCGAGGCCGCAATCGACGACGCCCTGGCGCCGGCGCGCGCCCGGGAGGAGAACGACTCGCGGGCGCGCGCCTCGGTCGGTTCGCGTCTGGCTCGCCTCAACTCCCAGATCGCAGCGGTCACCTCCTACATCACCACCCACCGCGGAGCCGTGGGCCCCTCGGCCAGAACAGCGCTGAGCGAAGCCTCCCGACACGCCTCGGCGGCGTCGGCGGTGCAGGAGAAGGACCCGTCGGCGGCGCTGGCGGAGGTGACCCAGGGCGAGCCGCTCGTGGCCCAGGCTCAGGCGCTGGCCGAGGCGGATGTGCGCGGTGCGGGGCCGTGGGGCTCGGACGGGCGGAGCGGCCGCGGCGGCGGTCTCGACGTCGGCTCCCTCGTCCTGGGCGGCCTGCTCCTGGGAGGCCTGACCGGTGGCCATCACGACTACGGCGGCTGGGGCGGCTCCGACCTCGACTTCGATCTCTTCGACTGACTCGCCGGGCCGACCCGTGCACTCAGGCGGGGACCGCTCCCCCGCGAGCGGCGTCGGGCCGGCTTGCCGCGGCTGGGTCGAGGTCGCCAGAGTTAGGAGGTGATGCACTCACACCTCCCCCCGCTCCACGTCCTCCTCTCCCTCGGCTCCTGCGGTCTGCTCCTGACGGGAGCCGTTCTCGCGCCGGCCTCCGCCGTAACGGCCCCGGCCGCCGGCGCGGGCCCGGCGAGACCGGCCGCCATCACGGCCGGCACGGGCCCGTTCTCCCAGACCCCGACGGCCCTGTCCTCCCACCTGACCGACGACGCAAACCTCCTCGATGACGCCGCCGCGACGCGGGTCATCGACTCACTGCAGGGCGACGGCGTCGGGCTGTGGGTGGTGACGATGAGCGATGACTCGACGAGCGCCCAGGACTACGCCGCTAAGGCGTGGGACGCCTCGCACCTGGGTGCGTCCGACCTGCTTCTGGTCATCAACACCCCGCCGTCGGGGAGCAGCAGCTTCGCCTTCGGCGGTATGCGGAACAGGCCGGTATGGTCCGACTCGACGATCTCCTCCGTACGCGACAAGATCCACGACGCCCTCAGCAAGGACGACTACGACGGCGCCGTGAGCGCCGTCGAGGACGGGGCGTCCTCCGCATCGGGGGGATCGGGCCCCTCGGCCGCTATGCTCGCGGGCGGCGGAACAGCGGCCGCGGTCGGCGGCGGGCTGGCCGCCTACGCGATGAGCCGACGCAGAAACAGGAAGCGGAATGCCGCTGCCCCCTCCAGCGCCGGAGCCGAGCAGGTCGGACCCGACCGGCCGCAGGTGCCGTTGGAGACCCTGCGCACCAGGGCCGGCGAAGCCCTGGTGAAGGCGGACGATGCGGTGCGCGCCGCCGACGAGGAGCTGTCCTACGCCCAGGCCCAGTTCGGGCTGTCGGCCACAGACGCCTTCACCCAGGCGCTGAACGCCGCGCGCGACCACCTCGCCCGCTCCTTCGAACTGCGCAGGCTCCTGGACGACGACATCCCCGAGACCGAGCCGCAGCAACGCCAGATGTACACCGAGATCCTCCAACGCTGCACCGACGCCGTCACCGCGATCACGGCCCAGGAAGAAGAGTTCAACAAACGTCGCGGGCTGGAGGCGAACCTGCCGACCACCATCGCCGAGACGGCTCAGCGGGCCCAGGAGGCCGAACAGGTGATCCGTGCCGCGCGCACGCTCCTC
>NZ_GL985609.1 GCF_000220835.1 Actinomyces sp. oral taxon 448 str. F0400
GCCGCGGAACAAGACAACCGGCCCCACCGGCCACCACCGGACAGAACCGAACCACACATCACAAAACAATCACAGGGCACGGGGAACACACCACCCACCCTACACGACACAACCCCCCACACAACACCCCGCCGCAGACGCTCGGCGACCCGACTCAGCCCCTCAGGCACCGCCAGATCCGCGGGTAGCACCTCGACGTCGACGCCGGCCACGCGACAAGAACGGGAGCCGGACGCGCAGTGCACGGGCCCGGCCCCGGACCCCGGCGCGCGTCGGGCGCCCCCGACCGCTCCGGCTGGAGCGGCGTCCAGCGCGCCCGGACCCCGGCGCGCGTCGGGCACCCGGTACCCTGCCCGTATGCGCCTGGCAACATGGAACGTCAACTCCATCCGCACCCGAATCGACCGCGTCATCACCTTCCTGGAGCGGGAGGGCATCGACGTCCTGGCCCTGCAGGAGACCAAGTGCCGGCCGGGCCAGTTCCCCCGAGGGCCCTTCGAGACGGCGGGCTACGAGCTGGCCGTGCACGGCCTGGACCAGTGGAACGGCGTCGCCATCGCCTCGCGCATCGGACTGGCCGACGTCGCCACCGCCTTCCCCGACCAGCCGGCCTGGTCCAGGAAGGAGGGAGCGCCGGCCGTCGTCGAGGCCCGGGCGCTCGGCGCCACGGTCGGAGGAGGCCCGGGGCACGCCGACCCAGTGCGGCTGTGGAGCCTGTACGTGCCCAACGGCCGCGACCTGACCCACCCGCACTACGCCTACAAGCTCGACTGGCTGCGGGTGCTGCGCGACGACGTCGCCGACTGGCTGGCCCGGGACCCGGACCAGGCGCTGGCACTCGCAGGCGACTGGAACATCGCCCCGAAGGACGAGGACGTATGGGACATGAGCGTCTTCGAGGGCGCCACGCATGTCTCGGCCCCCGAGCGCGAGGCCTTCGACGTCTTCGCACGCGCCGGACTGGTCGAAGCGACCCGCGAGCGCGTCACCAATTACACCTACTGGGACTACACGCAGCTGCGCTTCCCCCGCAACGAGGGCATGCGCATCGACTTCGTCTACGGGTCGCCCGCCTTCGAAACGCGCGTGAGGGGCGCCGCGATCGACCGTGACGAGCGCAAGGGCAAGGGGGCCTCCGACCACGTGCCGGTCATCGTCGACGTCGCCTGACGGCCCACGGCACCGCCGGGCCGGGTGAGTGGGCTCCGGGCCCGGGACCCGACGCCGGCTCCGGGCCCGGGCCCCATCAGGTGGGCCGGGGACCGGAGCCGTTCAGGGCGAGGATCTGGTCGTTGAGGTCGGGCCAGCGCGCCCTGTGAATCTCCCCGAAGGGGCGCGCCCCCAGGAAGACCGCCTGGCGCCGCGCCGCCGGGTCGACCCAGATGAAGGAGCCCGACTGGCCGAAGTGCCCGAAGGTCGCCGGGCTGTTGCCCGACCCCGTCCAATGCGGGTGCTTGGTCCCGCGCACCTCGACGCCCAGCCCGAAGTCGTTGGGCGTCTGCCGGCCGTAGCCGGGCAGGACGCCGTCCAGGCCCGGGAAGGCCACCGACGTCGCCTGAGCCGCCAGACCCGGGCTGACCAGGCTCGGCGCGGCGAGCTCGCCGGCGAAGATCGCCAGGTCGCGGGCGCTGCCCTCCCCCGAGTGCGCGGGCGAGGCGGGCACCAGCACGCTGGACATGCCCAGGGGCTCCAGCACCGTCGCCTCGACCCACCTCTCCACGGGGGTCGCCGTGGCCTCCTGAAGCCGCTCGCCGAGGATCTCGATGCCGCGGTTGGAATAGATCCGTCTGGTTCCGCACGGCGCCAGGACGGCGTCGGAGTCGAAGGCGATACCGCTCGCATGCGCCAGCAGGTGGCG
>NZ_GL985610.1 GCF_000220835.1 Actinomyces sp. oral taxon 448 str. F0400
CTGCGGGCACAGTGCGGGAAACAGCGCAGAAGGAGGAAATCGTTCAGGGCGGTGCGATCAGCCTGGACGCGGGTGAGTCTGATACGGTGTATGTGCCGTTCGGTCCGGTTGATGATACGGATCGGGTGACGGTGTTCGTGCCCATGACCGGGTTCGTTCCGGTGGCGGTGATCGATCGGGAGGGTGCGTCTGAGGCCGGGGTTGATCTGGCGGCGATGGATGAGGCTATCGGTCGTCTTAGCCTCGATGCTGGTAGAGCGGATCCGGTGCCCGTTGAGTCGTTCACTCGGGCTGTGGACGAGTCGACCAGCACCCTGACCGGGAACAAGGACGTGACTGTGACCCTGGCCTCGGATGTCACCTTCGATCCGGATTCTGATGCTTTGACTGATCAGGCTGATGGTCAGCTGTCCGCAATCGCGGACCGGTTGGCCGAGTATCCCGGTGGCGGGGGGCTCGATATCGTCGGTCATACCGATGATATTGCTGATGAGGCGTATAACCAGGACTTGTCCGAGCGTCGTGCTCGGGCTATCCAGACCCGGTTGGGGCAGGTGGCTGATCTGTCGGCCTGGACGGTGACCGCGTCCGGCAGAGGAGAGAGCGAACCAGCCGTCGAGGGCACCAGTGAGGAAGCCAGAGCCGCTAACAGACGCGTCGTAGTCACGATGACCCCCACCGCCGGCACCAGCAGTGCCGGCCCCGCCGCCGGCCCCGCCGCTGGTAGCAGTGCGGGATCATCGGCGCGGTGGCCCGACCCGCTCGGACCGGTCGGTGACGGTCCCGACGGCGTGACCGTCACCGACCCCGACGAACACGGCGGACAAGTGAGCGTGACTCTTGAGCGCCTCACCCGCACCGGCGGTCTCCTCCTCGGCTGCCTGAGCGTGACCACCGGCCCCGGCGGCACCGGCAACACCTCAACCCTGCGCGCCTGGCTGCGCGACTACGCTGTGGTCATGTCCAACTCGCGTCAGGAGGAGGGGACCGCTGACGCGTCATACGCCTCCTCCGACGGTCTGACCCTCCTGACCGGCGACCAGCGTCTCTTCCCCGCCGACTATGTCCCCCCCAGCGCCACGACCCACACCCCTTTGACCGAGAGCAAGCTCTCCGTCGATGGCCCTCTCAACGAAGGCGCCACCACCACCATCTGCGTCGTCTGGCCCGACACCGGACAGGACACCGCCACCCTCGACCACCAGGGCGCCAAACTCTTCGAAGACGCCTACGCCTTCCGCCTCACCAACATCCCCATCACCCAAGAATG
>NZ_GL985611.1 GCF_000220835.1 Actinomyces sp. oral taxon 448 str. F0400
CGTCGCGGTGAGCGGTTCGGGAGTCGCCTGCGCTTCGGCGGCGTCCGGCGCCTGCGCACCGTCGAGCGTCCTGTCGGGAACCGACAGCAGCGCGTCGACGCTCGTGCCGAGCAGCGCCGCCAGGCGGGGGAGGGCGGCGACGTCGGGGTAGTTGAGGTCGTTCTCCCACTTGCTGACCGCCTGCGGAGTGACGTCCATCCGCTGGGCGAGCTGCTCCTGCGTCATCCCCTGCGACAGCCGCAGCCGTGAGATGTTGCGTCCGACCGAGTGCTTCATCCGTGTTCTCCTGTTCATTCCATTCGTTCCATTGTCGGTCCGGCGCCGCATCCGTCCGTTGCGCCCTCTCGTGCGCCGAACCCGCCTGCGTCGGATCTGCCGGTCACCACCATGGTGTCGATGATCTCGGCCCGGAGGTAGCACGTATCCGTTGATCACCGGACACGTGCGCCCCGGTGCGCATCGGGACGCGGGTATCAACCAGTGGTTGAGTCGACGCGCCCCACCCCACGGAACGGACGCCCCCCGGCCGGGGAGAAATGGTGAGCGCGAGGATCGGCGCCTGGCCGATGCTGGCTCTCCCCGGCCGGGGAGAGATGACGACGGGACGATCGGACGCCAGGATGACGCCATGAGGATCCGTACCGCCACGCCCGCAGATCTCGATGCCGTCGCCGACTTGGAGACCGTCTGCTTTTCGCCCGCCGAAGCCGCCGGTCGTGATGCCGTCGCCGCGCGGCTGACCGCCTACCCCGACCGCATCTGGCTCGGCCTGGACGAGGAGGACGGCCACGGCGGGCCGAGCCTTCTGGCCTGCATCAACGGCATGCGCACCTCCGTCCCCGACCTGACCGATGAGATGTTCTCCCATGCCGAGTTGCACGAGCCCGACGGGTCCTGGCAGATGATCTTCTCCGTCATGACCTCGCCCGAGCGTCGAGGGGAAGGCCTGGCCGGCCGACTGCTGGAGCATGTGATCGCCGTTTCCCGCGCGGACGAGTGCCGGGGGCTCGTCCTGACCGCCAAGGCCGGACTCCTCGGCTTCTACGCCCGATACGGCTTCGTCGACGAGGGCGTGTGCCCCTCCGATCACGGCGGCGCCGTATGGCACCAGATGCGGCTGGCTCTGTGAGGTCGATCCTCAGCCGGCTCTTCCCATGAGACA
>NZ_GL985612.1 GCF_000220835.1 Actinomyces sp. oral taxon 448 str. F0400
GCTGGTGCTGGGTGCGGGGGTGCGGGGTTGTGAGTGAGGAGTCGCTGGTCGCGGAGCGTGAGGATTCGTCGTCGTTTTGGTCGGGGACGGGTCTGGGTGAGGATATTTCCGATCTGTCGGGGGCGATTAGCGATGGGTCGTGGACTCAGGGGGCGTTGGCGGGCGCGGGTCTGGCGGGCGATGTTGTGTCTTTGGCGTTCAATCCGCTGGCCACGGCTATTGGGGCGGTGACTGGGTGGATTTTGGAGCATGTTCACCCGTTTCCGGAGATTCTTGACAAGCTGGCCGGGGATGCGGACGCGGTGCGGGCGGGTTCTCAAACGTGGGTGAATATTTCTGATCATCTTAAGGAGCAGGCGCAGGGTCTGCGGAACGCGATCAAGCGGGATATGGAGGGCCAGGTCGGTCGGGCGGCTGACGCGTGGCGGTCTGAGGGGGCGGACCTGGCGGCTGCTCTGGAGTCGTTGGGGGATCTGGCTCATAGTGTCTCCACTGGTTTGGGGATCGCTGGGTTTATTGTCCAGTTCGTTCATGACATGGTGCGTGATACGATCTCCGAGGCGATCGGCATGTTCTGCCAGTCGGTGCTGGAAGAGGTGTTCAGTCTCGGGCTGGGGACTCCTGCGGTGGTGGCTCAGATCAGTACCTGGGTGGCCGAGAAGATGGAGGTTGTGGGGCGGCATGTTGATGATTTGATTTCTTCTTTTGAGGCTTTGTCCAAGCTGTTGCGCAAGATCGAGCCTGTGACGCGGCGGTTGAAGGCTTTTCTGGGTCATCTCGCTTCGGCTCGTGAGGCGCCTAATCGGTTCGCTGTACGGGCGGGGCATCGTGTCGGGCAGAGGATCAACCGTCGTCTTGGTCGTTCCCCGCGGAGCGCTGGGAGCGCTCGCGCGGCTGCTAGTACCAGTCGCAGCGCCGCGCACGCCAGCA
>NZ_GL985613.1 GCF_000220835.1 Actinomyces sp. oral taxon 448 str. F0400
TGGTGGCCGTCGGGCGGCGGCGCGGACGAGGGGGGCGGGCTCGGCGCCGCCCCGGAGCAGCTCGCGGCCGCCGAGGCGCCGTTCCACGTCAGCGAGGCGCTGGCGGACCCGCCCGCGTCGATGAGCAGCGTGCGCTCGACGGGGTCGGCGGGGCAGTCCGTGGAGGACCACACAGTTCGGTCGCCCGAGACGATGACCGCCCCCAGAGCCGCACCGCCGACATCGAGCAGGCAGGCGTCATCACCCGTGTTCGTCAGCGTGACGCCGATGGTCATGCCGGTACCCGCCCCGACCCGCGCCGGCGCGTCCACGGAGACATCGAGATGGGCGGCGTCGCAGGCGGCCGGAGCGGGATAGACGGTCCGCACCTGGCTGGCGGCCTCGGCGTCGTCCTGATCGCGGATGGTCTCGCGCACCCAGACCCCTCCGGCGACCATGGCGTAGGACATGCCGGCGACGAGGGCCAGCACGATCCCGATGATCAGGAGCCAACGCAGCCAGTAGCGCGGACGGCGGGAGGAAGCGAGCGCCGCACGACGCAGCCTGGAGCCGGTCGGGCGGCCTCGGCCGCCCGACCGGGCGGCGCTCGGGAATGCGGAGGGGCGGCGTGCGCCCGAGCGGGAGGGGCGGCCGTCCTGCGTCGTCACGGTGCGCGTACGGCGGGCCGTACCGCGCGCGGCCTGTCGGGGACCCGAAGCGCCGCGGGACCCGGCCCCGGTCCGTGCACGGGAATGCCCGGGGGCGGGGCGGGAGTCGCCGGCGGTTCGAGGCGCCGTGGGCGTTCCGCCGGTCCTCCCGACCGTCCTCCCGGCCGGTTCGGCCTTCCCGGCGCCGCTCGGCCCGGTCTTCGCGGAGGAGCCGGCGCCGGCGGAGGGGCGATCGCCTCCGGGCCGCCC
>NZ_GL985614.1 GCF_000220835.1 Actinomyces sp. oral taxon 448 str. F0400
CGCTGCGGAGTCCGCCGCGCTCTCGCGGGCGGCGCGGGCCGCGCCCGGAACGGCGATCACGCCCCACCCGTCGTCCTCGGACTCCGGCGGCACGATCTCGTCCGCCGACGGGGGGGTCCCCCCGTTCGCGGACGCCTCAGACGCGGTTCCCGCAGGAGCGCCGCCGCGAACGGACTCACCGAACCGACCGCCGGAGGACTCCGGCCGTCCTCCCCCGCCCGCAACACCGTCCGGACTGCTGCGATGGCTGTCCGATCCGGCGTCGTCGGGCCACCCGGCGGGACCCCGTCCGCCGTGAGGACCGCCCGGACCACCGTCCCGGCCGCCGCCGCTCGGACCGCCCAGAACGGCGTGCGCCTCGAGTCTCAGCCCGAGCGCCTGATGCAGGGCCCGGGAGAGGACCGGGCCGTGGCCGCCGTTCTCGAAGGCGTTGACCAGGCCCTGCCCGGTGAAGATGACCTCGAAGACGCCTCCGTTGATACCACCGGGCTGGGAGTTCGGGCCGACGAGCGCCCAGGTGGCGCGCCGGGAGCGCTTGGCCGCCTCAAGAACCTCCTCCCAGCGGTCGCGGATCATCTCCGCATCCGCCGCCGATCCGGTACCGGCCCGCGCGGGACGCCGCGGAGCACCGGCCTGTGCGGGGGCCTCCCGGTCCGCCTCGGCCGCTCTCCGTGGAACGGGAGACTCCGCCGTCGGCGCCGAAGACGCCGACGGGGCCGGCGCCGACGGCGCATGCGCATCCGGCTCGGAGGATGCGCCCCGTCCCGTTCCCGCAGCCGGAACTGCTGGGGAGACGGCCGCAGCGGGCTGCGCCGGGGGCGCTGCGGGGCGCGCCGCCGGGGGGGCATCAGCGGCCGGCCGTGAGGCATGATGCGCGATCTCGGC
>NZ_GL985615.1 GCF_000220835.1 Actinomyces sp. oral taxon 448 str. F0400
GGTCGCCGTGCGAGTGGCCTCCTCGCCCGCGCAGGAGGCGGCGCACGTCGCCCGGATGCTGCGGGGCGAGCACGTCCTGCACGGCACGGCGTGGGACCGCATGGCCGTCATCCTGAGATCGGCGGGCCGGATGCAGGCGGCCTGCCGGGAGCTGCGCCGGCGCGGCGTGCCGCTCGCCGGCACGAGCCCCGCCGTCCTTCTGCGCGCCGAACCCGCCTCCGGGGCTCTGCTGACCACCGCGCGGGCCGCCCTCGAGGGCCGTCTGGGGGAGGCCGATCGGCTTCCCGAGCGTCCGAGCGCGATGGCCCTGCTCACCAGTCCGCTTATCGGCCTGTCGGCCCTCGACCTGCGCAGGCTGCGCAGGCGTCTGCGCGCCGATCGCCCCGCCGAGCGCGTCCCGGATGAGATTCTCCTGTCCGTTCTCGCCTCCCCGCAGGAGGCCGATGCCCTGACCGAGGAGCTGGATGAGGGGCCGCTGGCCGAGCAGGCCGGACTCCTGGCGCGAGCGGCGCGCGTCGTCGCGGCCCTGCGCGGCGTCGTCGGGCAGGTGCAGGCTCCCGCCGCGGGCCGCGAGGATGCGGATGACGCTGCTGCGGGCGCCGGCGTCCGGGGGCCCG
>NZ_GL985616.1 GCF_000220835.1 Actinomyces sp. oral taxon 448 str. F0400
ACTGTGTTCTTGTTCCATCCGCACCTGGAGGACTCGCGCATCAACGCCCGGCTAGCCCGAACAGCCCGAGCCGCCACCACGCCCGACAACCCCATCCACGTACGCGACATGTACGCCCTCTACCCCGACTTCCACATCAACGTCCCCACAGAACAGACCACACTAACCACCACCGACCGCATCGTCCTCCAATTCCCCGTCTACTGGTACTCCTGCCCGCCCCTGCTCAAGAAATGGGAAGACGACGTCCTCACCCACGGCTGGGCCTACGGCTCAACCGGCACCGCCCTACACGGCAAAGAACTCGCCCTCTCCGTCTCCACAGGCTCACCCGCCCCCAACTACACCCACGACGGCACCTACCACTACACCCTCACCGAACTACTACGCCCCTTCCAAGCCACCAGCAGCCTCATCGGAACCCGCTTCACCACACCCTTCACCACCACCGGCACCCACACCATCACCGACGAAGACCTCAACCACCAGGCAACCACCTACACCACCTGGCTCACCTCCACCCTCCCCCAACTGGGCACCTTCGAATAACCCCAACCCCACCCACCCGCAACGCACGCACAACCAGC
>NZ_GL985617.1 GCF_000220835.1 Actinomyces sp. oral taxon 448 str. F0400
TTGGTAGCGGACGTCGACGAGTGTGGTGTCGTTGACGAGGTCGAGGCGCTGGGTGTCGATGGAGCGGATTCGGGCGCCGAGGAGGTTGGTGAGGTGGGCGGTCAGGGCGGTCTCGTCGGTGATGGCGTGGTCGATCATGATGACCTGGTGGCGGTTGCGGCGCAGGAGGGCCGGGTGGTCGCTGATCCACAGGGAGGCGACGACGAGGGCCATGAGTGCGGCTGTTGTCGTCAGGGGTGCTCCGATGCCGCCGAGCAGGCCGAGGGCGAGTGCGGCGAAGAAGTAGGCGACTTCGTGCTGGGTCAGTTGGGTTGAGCGCAGGCGGATGATGGACAGGACGCCGAACAGGCCCAGGCCCAGGCCGGCTCCGACGCTGGCGGTGGCCAGGAGGAGGGTGACGGCCAGGACGCCGACGTTGACGCCGACGTAGGCGGACATGAGGTCTTTGCGGCTGTGGCGTCGGATGTAGAGCGCGCCGACGAGGACGGCGAGGGCAACCAGGTCGGCACCGA